>NZ_VXDC01000002.1 GCF_008711285.1 Roseibium aquae | reverse complement strand
GGGTTATAGGCCCACCCAAACCAACGGTCAACACCTAATTTCAAAAAAAACAAATCCAAACCAAACCAAACAATCCAAACCCTGTGAACAACACGGGAAAACAAAAATAAATAAACAAAATCAACCAAGCCCTCACCCAAAACGCAAAAGGCAGCCCCCAAAAATGGAATCCGCCCAATGCCACAACAGCCATGATCATACACGAAACCGCAAAGGCCCAGGAAGACTTCGCAAAACACTCGCCGGACCCTGATCAACGCGCGGAAGCGAAGCGGCTTGACGCAGCAGGACGTGGCTGACCGGCTCGGAAAGCCGCAATCCTACGTCGCCAAAGTCGAAGGCGGGGAGCGGCGATTGGATGTCGTCGAATTCGTGGCGTTGGCAAAGGCGATAGGTGAGAATCCAACAGAGCTTTTCGACCGCCTTCTTGCCGCGCTCGACTCCATACCGGATGAGTAGGGTCTAATCGGACACCAAGTCGGCAGACTCGAAACTGCCTGTCGTTCTGATTGTAGATTGAAATTCAGAGGGTTGGCTGGTGCCGCTTACGTGACTCGAACACGTGACCCCATCATTACGAATGATGTGCTCTACCAACTGAGCTAAAGCGGCCTACCAAACGAAGAGCGATCTACTATCGCCGTACTATGTTCTTCATGTCCTCGCCAGGCTTCTGGCTTCGAACGTCATTCGCTGACGCGCCCGCCAATTCCCAATGACGTTTTTCACCGGGCAGGCAAAGCGGGCCAATTTCCTCCGGAGATGCAGGCGCCAGCCTCATGTCCGAACGCCGCGCTAATTAGCGGAGCGGCTTCAAAAGTGCAAGGGGGTTTTCCCCTTGCTCCGACTTTCTCATGAACGGCCCGCCGCGCGGGCCCGCGCATTTTCCGCCGGATCAGTTGAAGAAACCCGTCCGGGCTTTGGGTGCCCCAGCTGTTTCGTCCTCGGGTCCGGGATCGTCCGGCATCCGCCCAAGGACATAGGGAAGCTGTTTGGTGTCGTCCCTTCCAGAGGGTCCGTTTTCCGGCGCCTCGGCGCTTGCGGCGTCCTGGGTAGCCGCGCCCCGGGGCGGCGCCTCATGAGACCGGCCGGTCGCCGGCGAAGCGGCATGAAAACCGTTCGACCGGTCACCAGTGCCCGGCCCCCGATCTGCGGAGTGCCCCTCGCCGGACGGCACGCGACCGGGTCCGGCCGGGGCGGCAGGTGGGGCGGCAGACGGGTTGTCCGGATAGTCCGGCAAGGCGGTGATGGCCGGCGCCGACTTGTAATCATCCACCGTTCCCTCGACCCCGGTCCTGGACAGTGGCGCGGGGCTGGGCGCGATGGAAGACGGACGGGCCGGTGGCTCGTCCGGATCGGATTGAGACGGCGAGACCGGTGTGCTGGCCGCCGCGATCTGATCGCTGGCCGGGGTTTTGGCCGGCGACTTGGCCGGCGACTTGGCCGGGGTCTTGGCCGGCGACTTGGGCAGCTCAGCCGGCGAATTTTCGCCAGCGGCGGCTTTTTGAGGCCCGACTTCGTCCAAGGGCGCTGCACCAGCGCTCTGCTGATGCGACTGCGGATCAGCACCAGGCTGAAGCTCTTCGGCTTCGGCAAATGCGGCGGGGCTGCCGGTCAGCGGCGCAGGCACGACCGGAAGCGGCGGTTCGAACAAACCGTCCTCCAGGGTCAAGGCGGGGCCCTTGTCCGGCGCACTTGGCGGCGTTGTCCATTCGAACGCGTCCAATCGGCCTGTCACGGGAGACACGGCGTGCCATTCGTTGGACACGATGCCATCCGCAACCCAAGCCATGTCCGAGGGCGCGTGAACGGCCCGGGCCAGCCAATCGCGCATGCGCCCGCGATCCCCGTGTTCGAGTTCCTCCAACTCGGCCATCATCACGAAAGCGGACCGGGTTGGCTCCGCGCGCAGAACCTTTTTCAACTGCTCCCGCGCTTCATCGAATTCCCTTGCCTCCATCGCGGCCCGTGCGATCACCAAGGCCCCGATCGAGGTGTTGCTGCGCAGGCCGGCCAGAACCTTGACCCTCTTCAACCGGTCGACGGCTGAATCCCCGGTCCGCACATGGGCGTAGGTTTGCGCCAGATCCGGATGCGGGGACAGCTTCCAGGTCGCCTCGATGACCTTTGAAGCCTTACGGATATCGCCGCGCCGGGTGGCAAGGCGCGACGCGAGCACTGCGGCGGGGACGAGAGACGGCGCAAGTCCATGGGCTTCCTTGGCCTGGACAAAGGCCCGTTCTGGGTCCTGGTCCTCCAGAACCGCCGCCGACGCCGTCAACAGCACCGCCCGTTGCCGGCGATAGGATTTTTTGTCGATGAGTTTGGACGTGTAATTGCGCTCCAGGGATTTGAGGGCCGTCTCCCAATCCCCCGCGACCGCCTGGTAGCCCAGAACCGCCTTGCCCGCCCACTCGAGCCCAGGCACTTCACGCACGGCTTCCTCGGCATAGTGCCGCGCGGCGACCGGTTCTCCCTGGCGTTCCGCCTCGACGAAAAGGCCGTGCAATCCAAGTGCCCGCGTTTGCGGATCGTCGAGCATGGCCTCGAACCGGCCGCGCGCCTCCTCATCCTTGCCAGCAAGCTGGGCCGTCTGAGCCAGAAGCAGTCGGGCCGCTGGCTCTTTCGGCAACAGCTTCTCGGCATCGAGCGCGTAGCGGCGGGCCAGTTTCGCATTGCCCGTGCCCAGAGCGATGAGGCCATGGGACAGGGCCTCATACCCTTTGTCCTTGCGGCGGCGCTTGAAAAACCGCGAGGCGATCTTCGGCGAATTCATCACCACGCGGATGGCCCAGACGATCGCCAAAAAGATGCCCAGCAGAACCGAGAGGACCACAACGGCCACAGCCGGTGGCTGCTCCCAGACATAGCCCTGCCAGCTCACCGAGATAACACCGGGCAGATCGGCCATCCAGGCAAAGCCCAATGCCACCACGAACAGCAGGGCAAAAAACAAGAGGACGCGGATCATGCCATAACGCTCCCAATAGTCCCTCGGCCAGTCGGCCTGTCACATCATTGCGGTCACACCGGCGGAGCCTCCCGCCCATGCGGCCTGTCAGCTATCGCGGTTCGCGAGTGCCGACAGCACCTCCGAGGAGGCCTTGTCCGTCAGGTCATCTACGGCCACACGCGCCCTCGCCCGCGCGACCCAGTCCTCGGCCGCGCTTTGGGCCTGCGCAGGCAGATCACCATAGGCTTCCAGAGCAGCGTCAAGATTTCCGCTCGACACGGCGTTTTCCATCCGGCGCAGGGTTGCTGACGCGC
Source organism: Roseibium aquae (assembly GCF_008711285.1). GTDB lineage: Bacteria > Pseudomonadota > Alphaproteobacteria > Rhizobiales > Stappiaceae > Roseibium > Roseibium aquae. Next base: position 415,074 of record NZ_VXDC01000002.1, on the reverse strand, counting down.
CCGTTCCATCCGCGTCGCCCGGCCCGCGAACGGACACGATGGAGCGCGCACTGGCCCACAAGCTGTCCAGCACGTCTTCCGATGGATCGGCCTTGGTGAAGGTTGCATGGATCGAACGCGCCACCGCTGGAAACTCGGCGATCAGAACGGAAACGGGCTGCACGCCCTCCCGGGCATAAGTCTCCAGCGCGCTCACATCGGTTCCCTCCGGCAACCCGGCCTTGACCGCAGCCAGTTCCGTCTCGAATGGCCTGCCGGAATCAACTGCCGATTTGAGGGCCGAAACAGAAAGCGCACGGGCGGCGACTTCACGGGCAGTCGCGTCGCCCATTGTGGCCTCCACCGCCGCCACCCGTTCGGACAAGGTCTGGATCTCGGTCCGGATGCTCTCGACGGCGGCCTTGTTGACGTCGCCGAGAGACTGTATTTCTGCCGACAGGCTCGCCAGCGTCTCATTGGCACGCGCTTGTGCGTCCGCCAGGGTCTTGAGCGAGGTGTCGGAGGTCGAAACCGCCGTTTGCGCCGCTTTCGCGGTCGTCTCTGTGTTATCTAACCGCGTTTCAACCGTAGCAAGGGCCGAGCGGATGTCCGCAATCGACGCTTGAACGGTCTCCATGGATCCGGACACCGACCCTACCTCCGCCTGGAGGCTCGTTGCGTCCGCTGCGGCCGACTGAAGGGTTTCCACCTGGCCCTGCAACGCTGCGATGCTGTCTTGAAGCGGCTGCAGATCGGCCGGTGGGGCCGCCGGTCCACCGCCGGGGTCAGTTGTCCCGGATGCGGCAGATGTCAGCCGGTCTTCAAGGGCGGCGACCTGCTGGCGCAACTCCGCCAACCCGCCAGCCGCCGCGCTCTGCGCATCGGTTCCCGCGTTTTCCAGGGCGCTCAAACGGTCGCCGAGTTCGCTGACCAGACCTTCCACATCCGTCGAGTCCGCGGATTGGCCGAGGGCGGACAGTTGCGTTTCCAGATCCGCGATACGGGATTGCGCCGCCACCATTGCTTGCCGGGCTTCATCATCCAATCCGCCGCCCAGATTGATGACCCCGGACGACTGGAGCGCATAACCGCCGCCCAGTACCAGCGCTCCGCCAACAATGGCGGCCGCCAGCAAACCTCCGAAACCGGCGCCAGCGGCACTGGGCTCGGGTTTACCGGAGAAACTGCCGGCCTGAGATTTGGCCGCACCAGCCGGACCACCCGGTTTTTCACCGGATTGCGACGGCTTGCCGGAGCCTGCGGTAGCAGCCTTTGCCGCCGTATCCGCTGATTTGGGATCTGACGGCTTTGCGGATGCCGAGCCAGCTGCGGACGTGGCTGCCGATGCCGGGGAGGGTGCCGGCATGGACGAGGTTGCACCGGCCTTGGGATCCGCCGAGGCGGACCCGGCGCCGGCCGAACCGGTCCCGGCCGACGGTGACGCCGCAGCCGGTTTTGCCTCATCCGTCTTCGCGGACGCACCGCCCCAAGCGGGCTTGCCGCTGTCGGATCCGGCCTTGGACCCTTCTTTATCCGGCGTCTTGTCACTTGCTGCCGCCGCGCTCTTTTCAGGCGCCTTGGCCTCGACTTTTTCGGGTTTCAAATCAATGGTAACGGGGCGCTTTGAAGTGCTGGACACACTTGTCTGGCCAGAAGCCTTGACCCGGTTGTCCGCCGCTGGCTTGTCCTTGTCGGGCGAAGATTTGGAGCGTGACGCCGATGAGGCCGGTTCCTGTCCCTTTGGATCCTTGGGGTCCTTGTCCGATGCCATATGCTGTCCTCCTGCCCCCGCTTTCCTGTTGTCTACTATACACACGCGGCCCTGTCGCGATAGCGGTTGCGCCGAAGTCTTTTCCGCGGTGCGAAGACAGGACTCGCCGGTCGCGGTTAAGGGATGCTTAATGCCGCGCGCAGGACGGCATCTTCGGTCGGTTCGTCCGCCACCTCAAGGTTCGCCATGCCCCTGAGCGGCTCGCCAGCCTGCGACGAAATGGCGTAAACCGGCAAATTCGAAGCCCGTGTCCGCCATTTGAATGACCTGACGATATCCGCGAACGCCTCTGCGGTGCGCCGCGAAAAAACAAGGATGCCGGCGTATGCGCCCATCTGAAGCCGCTTTTCGATCGCATCGTCCAGTCGGGTTAGCTTGATCATTCGGTAAGCTTCGCAGACATGGCACTCTATATCGCGATCGGAGAGCGCTTTTTCCAGATCCCCAGCGCGATCGCCGGCCGCGACATAGAGGATAGAACCGTCGCGGTGCCGGCCCGCAATCAGATCCACAAGATCATCGACCGCCCCTGCGGCCGAGATCACATGGGGCCAGCCCGCTTGCCGGAGCGCGTTGGCCGTGCGGTCTCCCACTGCGTAGACCGAAAGTGTTCGCAACGCCGGGAACTGATTGTGCCCGGCAAGGATCGGCGCGATCCGTGCGCTGGTGACTGCGAGCGCTGAGATGGCCTGCAAGTCAAGGCGATCAGGAATCGTGACGGTCTGTTCCAGCAACGGCATTTCATCGGCCTCGTGCCCGAGAGCCCGTATTTTCCGGGCCGTACGCCCACACTCGGGCTGAGGGCGGGTAACGAGAAACCGCACAGCCGATCAGACCGCCAGAAAACCGGGACCCGACAGGGCTTTCAAAGTCTCACCCGCAGCCTTCCCGATCGCCTCCGCCCCGGTCGCTTCACCGGATCGTTCGACCTCATGAGCCTCTGTCCCATCCGGTTTCACAATGATGCCCTTCAAGGTCAGTTGGCTTCCATTAAGCGTGGCCAGCCCGCCGATCGGCGTCCGGCACGACCCATCCAACACCGCAAGGAACGCCCGTTCGGCCGTCAACCGGATTTTCGTTTCCAGATGATCGATCGGCGCGAGCAAATCGAGGGTGGCCTGATCGTCGATCCGGCTCTCGATACAGATGGCCCCTTGCCCAACGGCCGGGAGAAACTCCTCCGGCTCGAGCAGACTGGTCACCACATGTGTCAACTCGAGACGGCGAAGCCCGGCGTGGGCGAGAAGCGTGGCATCGACGTGCCCCTCTTCCAGCTTGCGCAGGCGGGTTTGCAGATTGCCCCGGTACATGACGACGTCGATATCCGGCCGCAATCTCTTGATCATGGCTTGCCGCCGCAAGGAACTGGAGCCCACGACCGCGCCGTGCGGAAGGTCCATGAGCGTCTTGGCCTTGGGTGACAGGAAGGCATCGCGCACATCCTCGCGTGGCAAAAACGCGGTAATCGCCAAACCGCCGGGCAGCACAGTTGGCATGTCTTTTGACGAATGGACGGCAAGATCGATCCGGCCATCGAGCAGAGCGTCCTCAATTTCCTTGGTAAACAGCCCTTTACCGCCCACTTCAGATAGCGGACGATCCTGGATCTGGTCCCCTGAGGTCTTGATGACAACGATTTCGAAAGCGCTTTCTGGCAGATCGTGCGCGGCCATCAACCGGGATCGTGTTTCATGTGCCTGGGCGAGAGCAAGGGCGCTGCCGCGCGTTCCGATTCGCAAAAGACTTGATTGCAAGGTATCTGATCCCGATGTTAGCCCGCCTCCGGCGGATATCAAAATGGGGCCGGTCGCCGGCCCGAACTCAACTCAAGACCCCCAATGCAGCAAGACCCATGACTTTCGTCAATACAAACGAGAAAAAACGCCTGACGGTTCTGGGTATCGAGACCAGTTGCGACGAGACCGCCGCGGCGGTTGTCAGCGGCCCGGACGGCAAAACAATACGGTCAAACATCATCCGGTCCCAGATCGAGGCCCATCTTGCGTTTGGCGGGGTCGTCCCGGAAATCGCGGCGCGGGCGCATATTGAGGTTTTGGACGATATCATCAGTCAGGCCCTGCGGGATGCAGAGTGTGACTGGGAGGACATCGACGCCATTGCAGCCACGGCGGGTCCGGGACTGATCGGCGGCGTGATCGTGGGTTTCATGACCGCAAAGGCGATCGCAATGGCGGCCGGAAAACCGCTGGTGGCTGTCAACCATCTCGAAGGTCACGCTTTGACCGCACGCCTAACGGACGATCTCGATTTCCCTTTCCTGCTGCTCCTTGTATCGGGCGGGCACAGCCAGTTTCTTTTGGTTCGCGGCGTCGGCGACTACGAACGCCTGGGCACCACAATCGATGATGCCGTCGGCGAAGCCTTCGACAAGACCGCGAAACTCCTCGGCCTGCCGTACCCGGGGGGGCCGGCGGTCGAACAAATGGCCGGGCGGGGCGACGCCGGCCGCTTCGCGCTTCCCCGTCCGCTCCTTGATCGTCCAGGGCTAGACATGTCCTTCGCCGGCCTCAAAACCGCTTTGCGGACGCAGGCCAAGAAACTCGAACCGATCGACGAGCAAACGGTTTGCGATCTTTGTGCCGGTTTCCAATCGGCCGTCGCCAACGTGCTGGCCGCCAGGACAAGCCGGGCCCTTGACATGTTCGCAGACCGGTTCCCGGATCAACCGAAAACGCTCGTTGTCGCCGGCGGCGTTGCAGCCAATGGCGAGATCCGAAAATCGCTGTTGCAAGCCTGTGAGGCGGCCGGCGCCAGGTTCGTGGCCCCGCCCATGAAACTGTGCACCGACAATGCCGCCATGATCGCTTGGGCCGGGATTGAACGGCTGGCCATGGGTCCCGTTGATCACATGGACATGCCGCCGCGGCCACGCTGGCCCCTCGATGAGACAAGCGGCTCCGTACTGGGATCCGGGAAGAAAGGCGCGAAGGTTTAGCCGACTACCCGATGGCCCCTGCCCGCCATGCAGTTCATGACAATCTGCTTGCGCTTGCTCTGAGCCTCCATCGCGCCCTCGCCCGCGCCCATAGCACCGCCGACGAGGGCCCCAATGGCCGCCGAACCGGCAACATCATCGCCGTCCGCTTCCAGTGCCCCAATGAAACCACCGATCGCCGCACCTCCGAGTGCGGCCATTTGCGCGTCATCGTTCATGAGCGCATGCGTTTCGGCAAGCTGCCGACACTGCGACAGATCCGAATTAAAAGTATAGCCCAGAGGGCCGTCGACGATCGGCTGGTAGTTGGAACCGGTCTGCCCGCATGCTGCGAGGCTGGCGGCAAGACAAAGGATCCCGATGGGACCCAGAAGTTTTCCATACACTTGCACGCATTTGTCTCCTTGAGATGAGTGAGAAAGGGGCTGCGCACGCACGGAACAGATAGATTGTAGATACATATTTTGCAAATAATATTTATTGTAATACAATAATTTTTTCAAATAAGGAAGCCTCTGCCTTTGAAAGCAGGACAGACCGGTTGGCAATGCCGCTTGGAGGGGGCAAGCCGGGCTGTTAGGAAAAAGATGTTGGTGATTCATCCAGGGGCGAAACCTTGCGCGTTTTTCACAAAGCCTACGTCTATCTGACCTGCGGAAGCAGGCTGCTGGTCTTCGAAGAGCCTGACAACCCGGCCATAGGCCTTCAGGTTCCGGGCGGGACCGTGGACCCGGGCGAAAGTTATCTGATCGCGGCCCACCGGGAGTTCACCGAAGAAACAGGCCTACGCCTTCACTGCGCACTCACCCCGTTTTTCGACGAGGATTTCGTTGTCGGCCCAAAGTCACCGAACCTGGCCGGATCAGGCGAACCCGAACGCCCCGTCCGTGGCAGTCATCGGCGGCGCATGTATCATGCGCGCCTGCCCCGCGTTCCAGCCGAGGAATGGGAACACTTCGAAATGACACCGAGTTTCGGCGGTGACCCGATCCGGTTTCGATTGTTCTGGTTGGATCTGTCGGCGCCGCGTGCAATGGATCCCGGAAATTTCTATGCCGGGTTCGGGGCGCCCCTCGCAGCACTCCGGTCCAGGCTTGCACAGGAGCTCGGATGATCCGCATGCAATCGATTGGCGTTATCGGTGCCGGGGCATGGGGAACCGCCCTGGCGCTGACGGCAGCCCGGGCCGGGCGGAACGTTACCCTGTGGGGACGCGACGCCAATACCATTTCAGAGATCCGGGCGCGGAACCAGAACAGCCGGTACCTGCGGGGAATCACGTTCGACGAGGAGTTCGCGGCAACCACCAGCTTGCCGGCCGTCGCCGCAAGCGACGTTTTGCTGCTCGTCACCCCGGCGCAAACGACCCGCGCCCTGTGCGAGGCTCTGGCCGAAATTGACCCCGGCGAAAAGCCCATCGTGCTCTGTTCGAAAGGCATCGAACGCAGCACGGGACAGTTGGTCTCACAGGTCGTCAAGGAGGTTCTTCCGCAGGCCAAGGTCGCCGTATTGTCGGGACCGAGTTTTGCGGAGGACGTTGCGAAAGGGCTACCGACGGCAGTCACGATCGCCTCGGACACACTGGCCCTTGCAGACGATTTGGCGCGTGCCCTCGCTGCGCCGGCGTTTCGCCCCTATGCCTCAAAGGACCTGATCGGCGTGCAGATCGGCGGAGCGCTCAAGAACGTTCTGGCGATTGCCTGTGGTGCCGTGGCGGGACGAAAGCTTGGGGCCAGCGCCCAGGCGGCCCTTACTGCACGCGGGTTCGCCGAACTGACGCGATTGGGGACGGCCATGGGCGCGCAGGCCGAAACGCTGACCGGGCTGTCGGGTCTGGGCGATCTCGTGCTGACCTGTTCCAGCCCCCAATCCCGGAATTTCTCTTTTGGGATGAAACTGGGTGAAGGGCTTGCAGCTTCAGACCTCATTCACGCCGGCGGCACGCTGGCCGAAGGTGCTCATTCCGCCCGGATCGCGGTTGAGCTGGGGACAAAGCTCTGTGTAGAGCTGCCGATCAGTCAAACCGTGGCGGCGATGATAGATCAGGACTTGTCCATCGAAGACGCGCTGCTGAACCTCATGGCCAGACCGCTCAAAGCGGAAATCGAAAACCAACAGTGACCCGCATGTCCGGAGATCCACAAATGCTCTACGCATTCATCTGCACAGACAAGCCCGGCTCTCTCCAGACCCGGCTCGACAACCGCCCGGCCCATCTGGAGTTCCTCAACAGTCTGGGCGATGCGCTCAAGGGGGCCGGGCCGTTTCTGGACGATCACGGCAACATGACCGGTTCGATGCTGCTGATAGAGGCGGCGAACCGGGAGGAAGCACTGGCGATTTCAAAAGAAGACCCCTATGCAAGAGCCGGTCTTTTCGAAACCGTTGAAATCCGGCCCTGGAACTGGGCACTGAAGAACCCGGAGGCGAGCTAAGTGCAGTACTGGCTGATCAAGTCCGAACCTGACAAATGGTCGTGGGAGCAGCAAAAAGGCAAGGGCGATCAAGGCGAGCAGTGGGACGGCATCCGCAACTACCAGGCCCGCAACAACATGCGCGCCATGAACATTGGCGACAAGGCGTTCTTCTACCACTCCAATATCGGTAAGGAGATCGTCGGCATCGTTGAAGTGTGCAGCGAAATTCACCCAGACACCACGACGGACGACCCCCGCTGGGAATGTGTGGATTTCAAAGCCATCCGGGATATGCCCAAACCGGTCACTCTGGCCGATGTGAAGGCCGAACCCAGGCTGGCGAACATGTCTCTCGTCACCTCCATGCGCCTGTCGGTCCAACCGGTCCGCGCGGACGAATGGCAACTCGTGTGCAGGATGGGCGGATTGGCGGAGCCCGCATAAGCCGGTGAGCGACAGCCCCATCCAGGACCGGTCACAATTTATCAAGGACCAGACGCGGGTCCGCCCAGTTGCTCATGCTCCGGAAATAGAGCTCCATCTGGCCGACGAGGCCGTCGAGCTTTGGCTCAAGACGGAAGAAGAACTCGGCGAATTGGGTCTCGAGCCCCCGTTCTGGGCCTTTGCCTGGGCCGGTGGCCAAGCTTTGGCCCGCTACATTCTGGACACGCCGGGTCTGGTGCGCGGCAAGCGGGTGCTCGATTTCGCCTGCGGGTCCGGATTGATCGGCATTGCCGCCATGAAAGCGGGTGCTTCCCGCTGTGACGCGGTTGATATCGATCCGTTCGCCATAGAAGCGGCACGATTGAACAGCGAACTGAACGGTGTGGAGCTGATGCTCCATTGCCGCGACATTACATCTTGCGGCGCGCCCGATGCCGAGCTCGTGTTTTGCGGCGACGTGTTTTATGACAAGAACATGGCCGAGCGGACCCTTGGCCTGCTTGACAGGTACCTGCGAAAGGGTGTCCCAATTCTTGTCGGCGATCCCGGCCGATCCTATCTTCCGGTCGAGCGGCTCGACCGCCTGGCGACATTTGAAGTGCCGGGTGTCGGGGCGCTTGAGGATCTGGAGGTCAAAAAGAGTTCGGTCTTCAGGTTCAAGCCCATCTGAAAACATGCCGGCTGGCCAGCCGCGTCAAAATGCAAGTCAGTCGCCGCCGATCGAAGCGCGTCCATCCGCATATGATGAGACATGCAGAAAAGCGGAACCCGTCAGTCCGACAAAGGAGTTTCCAATGCCCGTGATAAACCGCCTTGCCGATCTGTCGGACGAAATAACGGCCTGGCGCCGGGATTTTCATGAGAACCCGGAACTTCTCTACGACACGGTCCGCACGTCGGAGAAAGTCGCCGGTCTGCTGACATCGTTCGGCGTGGACGAGGTCGCCACGGGTCTTGGCAAAACCGGCGTCGTCGGGGTGATCCGGGGACGACGGACGGACAGTGGCAAATGCATCGGTTTGCGCGCGGACATGGACGCCCTGCCGATCAAGGAGGCAACGGGCAAACCCTACGCATCCAAGATCCCGGGCAAGATGCACGCCTGCGGCCATGACGGGCACACAGCGATGCTTCTGGGCGCGGCGAAGTATCTTGCCGAGACACGGAATTTCGATGGCACCGTGGTCGTGATTTTTCAGCCGGCCGAAGAAGGCGGGGCCGGGGCCAAGGCCATGATCGACGACGGGTTAATGACCCGCTGGCCAATCGACGAAGTCTACGGCCTGCATAACTTCCCAGGACTGCCCGTCGGCGAATTCGCCATCCGCAAGGGCCCCATGATGGCCGCGACCGACACGTTTGAAATCACAATCTCGGGCCGGGGCGGCCATGCCGCCAAACCGCATGACACAATTGATCCGATCGCGACCGGGAGCCAGATCGTCAGTGCGCTTCAAACGATCGCCAGCCGCAACACGGACCCGCTCCAGTCAGTGGTCGTATCTGTTACCGTCTTCGAGGCCGGCAGCGCCTTCAACGTCATCCCGCAAACCGCGACACTGCGTGGCACGATCCGGACCCTGGACGCAGGCATTCGCGCGCTTGCCGAAAAGCGGCTGAAAGCGCTGGTCACCTCGATTGCCGAAGGCTTTGGAGCGGTGGCCGACATTCAGTTCAATCGCGGATATCCTGTCACCGTCAACCATGACGCCCAAACGGACTTCGCCCGCTCCATCGCCGAGGAGATCGCGGGACAAGAGCGGGTCAGAACGGATATCAACCCGATGATGGGCGGCGAGGATTTTTCCTACATGCTGGAGGAACGGCCGGGCGCCTTCATCTTTGCCGGTAACGGGCAAAGCGCCGGTCTGCATCATCCCGAGTATGACTTCAACGACGACCTCATTCCGGTGGGATCCTCGTACTGGGTCCGACTGATCGAAAAGGGTTTGCCTGTCGCGGATTAGGGCGTTCGGCGGTTTGGAGCATCGTCTGACAAGATTGGATCGCACCGTTTCAGTCTGGCCGGGAATTTCTTCAGCAGCTGGCAACAGACTTTTGTCATCGGTTGGATCAATTGCCGATAGGAAGAAACTTTCCTGTGGTCGCCTGTTGATCTTGGGGCACAAAGGCTGCGGAATTGACGGCCAGGCTCTTGCAGCACTTAACCGAAGATCCACACCTTGCGCGGCGATTTACCCAACGGATGGACGGCAGCAACCCAAAATTGCGTGGAACCGCCGCATCTTTGGGTGACCAAAAGGCCGAACCGGCCACCTGTCGATCACGAGCTGGCTGAGAAGGTTACCAACCAGGCTGTACCAGGGAGAATTCCGCTACGCATTTGCAGGCCCCATTCAAGTTTACTGTTGTTTTTAACAATGAAAACGCGGCGCGTTTCCGATCGTTTTGGGGAGCAGCAACCTTTTGGTAACCAACAAGTTTTGTTAGTCATCTAAAATACACTGTCTCTAATTATAAGCCAAATAGGGTGGTTAGTCGAAGACGACTTTTATCAAAATCCGGATCACATGACGGCTCAACCTTTGGCTGAATCACACATTTCTGGGTTTCCCGATGGGAAATCGTTTCTGGAGCGCTCCGAGGGTCTGCTCGACTATGCATTCCAGCCAATTGTGGACGCGGATTCCGGGGATACCTACGGCTTCGAGGCTCTGCTGCGAAATGTCGGCCAAATGGGGTTTGAAACCCCGGCTGATATATTTGACTTTGCAGCAAAAACCGGGTGCTTGCGCCAGTTCGAACTGCTGCTTCGGAAAAAAGCGATCGTCAAATACGCAGCGTTACGTGATCGCGGCAACACGAAACTCTTCTTGAATGTCGACACCCGCCTCCTATCGGTCGACGGCTATCTGTTGGATGAGACCTTACGTTTGTTGACCGTACGCGGCCTGAAATCATCTCAGATCGTGCTGGAAAACAGTGAAGCTGACAATGTCCGTGACAGCGAAAAACTTAAACACTTTGCAAGAGCGAGTCGGAAGCTCGGTTTCGGGCTTGCGATGGACGACTATGGCCGCGGTTACTCTCAGTTACAGTCTCTGTATGAACTGGAGCCCGACATCTTGAAGATCGACCAGTTCTTCATCCGGGATATCCAGAACAACGCGCGCAAGCGTCATTTGGTCAAGACGGTGGTGGACATGGCGCACATTCTTGGAATGCGCGTTGTGGCCGAAGGTGTCGAAACACTGCAGGAGTTTTCAATCTGCCGCGAGGTTGGCTGCGATCTCATCCAAGGCTTTCTGATATCGCCAGGGGTGATGGATACTCAGGATCTTCACACACATTACAAACTAGAGATACCTGCTCCGAAGAACCCCGATCTCGTTAGCATGACAGACCGTGAAATGGTCGCCAAGGAGGTCAAGCAGCTGGTTCCATTGCGTGACAATGCAAGAATGCAAGAGGTGCTGACTTTCCTGGGCGCGGGACGGGTAAATGCTTTCATCCCGGTCGTCAACGCTAGCGGCGAACCGCGCGGCATCATTCGCGAGAAGGATATCAAAACCTTCGTCTACATGCCCTTTGGCCGGGACCTGTTGCTGAACCCTGTGATGAGCGGCAGCATCGGCCGGTTCATCCACCGCTGTCCCATTGCTGGCATCGGCACACCCCTCGACCAACTCGTCGGAATGATTGCAGATGAAGAGGATGAAGCCGGCGGCATCATCATCACCAACAAGGGACGGTATTACGGATTCCTCACGACGACGGCGCTGTTGAAGATTTCGAATGAGGCTCGAATTCGCGCCGCGGAGAACCAGAATCCCTTAACAAAACTGCCCGGCAACGCTTCGATTATCCAGTATGTCCAGTTGCATGCCTCGACCCCAGACTTCGAACGCTGCTTTTGCTATCTCGATCTGGACAATTTCAAACCCTTCAACGACGTCTACGGATTCGCCACAGGCGACAGGGCCCTGCTGTTGTTCTCCGAAATCGTGAAGCGTTTTTCTGCAAGAGATGACCTGTTCGCCGGACATATCGGAGGGGATGATTTTTTCATAGGCGCTAGGGGCCGTACACTTAAAGGAACGAGAGAGCTGATCTTGGAACTGCAAGAGCAGTTCCGGCATCAAGCCGAAAGCCTGTATGATTCTAATGACCGGTTGAACGGCTATATCCAGGCTCAAGACCGGTTTGGAGTGGAGCGCATATTCCCGCTTCTGAGATGTTCGGCGGCGATCCTGCACTTGCCCGCAGGCATGAGTGTGGACCGGAAAGACATCATTGGCCGGCAGATCGCGATCTTGAAGAGCGAGGCCAAAAACGCCGCCATTGGCATCGCCGAGGCAACATTCGGCCAAATGGCCAATTCCAAGGCCAACTGATCGTTTCCTCAGTTTTCATTGAACTCTTCGCAAGTCTCCTGTCCTTGTCAGCCGCCGTCCAAGGCGCTAACCCATGTTCCTGCTTTTTCAAGAACAGCATGGGACGGAACGTCAATGGCTTCTCAAAATCTTCTGCTTCTCCCTGGCGACGGCATCGGTCCGGAAATCATGGAAGAGGTGAAAAAGGTCATCGCCTGGTTCAACGCCCATGGGGGCACCGACTTCTCAACCGAGGACGGTCTCGTCGGCGGCTCCGCCTATGACGCGCATGGGCAGTCGATTTCCGAAGACGACATGAGCAAGGCAATGGCAGCCGATGCGGTCATCTTCGGCGCTGTTGGCGGGCCGAAATGGGACACCGTGCCCTACGAGGTGCGGCCGGAGGCGGGACTCTTGCGCCTGCGCAAGGATATGGAGCTGTTTGCCAACCTGCGTCCGGCGATCTGCTACCCCGCCCTCGCCGATGCCTCCTCCCTTAAAAAGGACGTGATCGAAGGCCTGGACATCCTGATCGTTCGGGAACTCACCGGCGGGGTATATTTCGGCGAGCCGAAGGAAATAGTCGATCTCGGCAACGGGCAGAAGCGGGGCATCGACACCCAGGTGTACGACACCTATGAAATCGAACGGATTTCGAAAGTCGCCTTCGAACTGGCCCGGACCCGGAACAACAAGGTCACGTCCATGGAAAAACGGAACGTGATGAAATCCGGTGTGCTGTGGAACGAAGTCGTCACCCAGACCCACAAGAACGGCTATGAGGATGTCACCCTCGAGCATATGCTGGCCGACGCGGGCGGCATGCAACTGGTGCGCTGGCCGAAGCAATTCGACGTGATCGTTACGGACAACCTGTTCGGCGACATGCTGTCCGACGTGGCGGCCATGCTGACCGGCTCGCTTGGCATGCTGCCGTCCGCATCGCTCGGTGCGCCGGACGCCAAAACCGGCAAGCGCAAGGCCCTCTACGAGCCTGTCCATGGCTCCGCCCCGGACATTGCCGGCACGGGCGCGGCCAACCCGATCGCGATGATCGCCTCTTTCGGGATGGCGCTCCGTTATTCCTTCGAACTGGTCGAAGCCGCCGACCTCCTCGACAAGGCGATTGCCAATACCTTGGACAAGGGCCTGCGGACGAAGGACATCGCGGCGCAAGGCGGGGCAACGGTTACAACCGTTGAGATCGGCGATGCGATCGTCGCAGAACTCGGCGCGCTCGCCGGGTAATCGTTTGCGCACCCGGCTCTCGGAGGTTCGGCTGAACCCGACCTCCCACGGCTGAAAAAGCTCCGGCTTACCCAAAACCTCATCCCGGGGTGCGGAGTGCCGCGGAGCCTCGGAAGATCGGCGGCTCAAACAAAAGGCCGCCGATGATTCGTCGAAACTGTCCTCAGGGTGAGGGGGTCAACAGTTCATGTTACCAGGCTGAGGCGGGGTTTGACCCCGCCATTTTGCGTCCTGCCGACGGAGAACCAAAGCCGCAGCGGTTGACAGCGGCGGCGCCCCCGTGTTCAAGGCCGCCTGATCCCACCTCGATTTCACTAAAAGGGGCCTGCGATGAGCGAAGACAAGATTGCCCCATTTCTCGGGACCTGGATCCTCGACGCGGACGAAAGCGAATTCGAGCAAGGCGAGCCCCCCCGAAGCGCGACACTGAGAATCGAGGATCACTTCGGCATGGCCCGTTTCACCATGAACCAGGTGAGCGAAACGGGGGAGGTGACCAATGACAGCTTCGAGGCGATCCCGGACGGCCCGGAGGTGAAGCTCGGCAAAAGCGGATTGGTCGACGCCATGCGGCTTGTGTTCGAAGGCGACCGGAAACTGGTGTCCGAAGCCCGCCGTGGCCCACTTACCCTCATGAAGGCGGAACGGGAACTCTCCGAAGACGGAACCGAGCTCGTCGTCACGCAGACCGTTCATCTGGTGGATGTCGCCAGCTACACCAATGTCAGCGTCTACCGCCGGAGCAACTGACGGGACGCACATGAAAAACCCGGCAGGTGGCCCGCCGGGTTCTGTTTTTTTGAAGACGTCGCCGACCTTAGTTCAGGCGTGCCGCCGGCCCTAGGTCGAGCAGCAGGGTTTCGCCCGGTGCGTCGTCCACGCCATCGTTGTCGGTGACAAGAATCAGGCGACCATCGGCGGTGATCGTCAAACCTTCCGGCTTGTCGAGGATCCAGCCTTTGGCAGCAGACAGATGCGGCAGGATGTCCATCGCCATGCGTTTCTGAAGGACGGGCAGCGCTTCGCCATACGCAGCCGGGGTCACACCATTCAGGGAAACAACCGTGATCTGCTTGATGGCCGCGTCTTCGCCGCCCCTGTTGTCTCTCTCAAGGAGGGCAACCCGGCCCTCGCCCAGAGAGACGATCTCGGACAATCCGACCCAGCCACCGGCCGGGCTGGCAGGCGCATCGAGCGGATAGTGGACGAAACCCCAGCTGTCGTCTGCGGGGTTGAACAGGGCCAGCTTCACGAAGCCTTTCGGATCGTCTTTCCATTCGCGCTGAACGGCAACAGCGACCATCGCCTGGCCGTTCATCTCGTACTCGGTGACCCCTTCAAAGGAGAACCGTTCTCCCTGGGCGATCAGATCATCGGGCAACGCGATTTCCCGCTCCACCACGCCATTGGTCCCAACCTTCAAGAGCAAATGGCCACGGCCATTGTCCGGATGGCCTTCGGAGGCCAGCCAGAAACCGCCATCAGACGCAATCGCGATCCCCTCCAGGTCAAGACGTTCCTGGCTCGCGCCCGTCACGTTGACAAAGGAAGTGATGGTGGCCGGAGCGGTCGAGATGTCGATCGTGAAGATACGGGCATCCTGATAGAAGCTGTCGCTCACCGCATAGATCGTGTTGGCATCGTTGGGATCGGCGGCCAGCCCGGACAGGGCGCCCCAACCGATCGGCGCGCTCTTTTCCGGGTCCATGGCCGAGACGATGGACGGATAAGCAGGAGCGTCGGCGCCAAACTGATAAAGGCTGACATGCGCCCGCACGCCATCTTCGTCGACTTCATTGGCGACGACGAACAGATCGCGCTGCGGGATTGTCAGCAGGCCTTCGGGCCCGACATGGGTTGGCAGGACCTAAACGAACTCGGGCTCACCACCGGTGTCGCGATAGACGGCGACGAAATTGCCGCGCTCGGAATTCACGAAAATCAGCGTTTCCCCGCCGAAGTCGCCAATGGCAACGCCTTCCGGCTCTGTGCCCTTGTTGTCGGCGCGCTTGGCCGGGTAGTGGCCGTGGGACATGCCGATATGTTCCATCTGCGCGCCGCTGTCGAAGAGAACTTCGCCGGCTTTGCTCCAGATGGTGAACCCGCGCGACCCGCCCTCGTAGTCGCCTTCGTTGGCCGTCACGAACCGGTCATTGTCGATCCAGGCCACCGCATCGGGTTCCCGGGGGACATCGGCAATAGATCCGGATGCGTCACTTGAATCGGCTTCGATGACAGGAATGTTTTCGACGCTGACGGCACCTGCGGAGAAATGCGCGGTAACTGCACCGGTCGCCAGATCAACGATGGCCAGGTGGTTGTTTTCCTGCATCGTGACGACAGCTTCGTTGGCACTGTTGATCGAGACGAATTCGGGCTCCGGGTCCGAGCCGGCAACCTCTGCAAGCCCCGTCAGGTCAACAATGCGAACGCTGTCGCAATTGGTGACTTGCCCTTCTCCGTCCAGATCAAACACGGCAAGATGACCGGCTGGCATTTGCGGAATGACACCGTCGTTCAGGTCTTCGTCCCGCTCGTTTTCAATAGCAACGGCAACAAACCGGCCGTCGTTGGAAATGGCAACGGCATCGGGTTGTCCCTGCGTGTCGCAGGTTGCGGAGACCTGAAGTGTTTCAGGATCGATGACGGCCAGATGACCGGATGCGTTGATGAAATCCTCGCTGGTGTTTACACCGGCATAGGCAGCACGCGCGCCGAAGGCAACGGAGGTCGGCTCCCCGCCGAGACCCGCGCGGCCGATCGGCTGAAGATTGATCGGGTTCGCCGCATTGACAAACACGATGGCATCGCCGGGACTGTCGGTGAATGCGAGTGTTCGGCCATCCTTAGAGGCGGCGATGATCTCCGCTACGGTTTCGGTCGAACGGTCGGCTCCAGACGGCAGCGTCTTGTAGACCGGATAGGAATTGATCCGCTCGAAAAATGAGGACGCCTGTGCGGCCGCCCCACCCATACCGAGCGCAACGGCCAGGCTTACGCCCGCCAAAAATTGTTTGCGCAAGCTGTTAATGCTGTTTCCCTGTTCATCTCGCCAAAATTCGCGATTACGCGGCGAAACGCTAGGGGCGGCCTGTGGAGGTTGGGTGACAGTTGATTGAATATTTGATGAAGGTTTGCCGGCTCAAAGGCGCGATCGCGGCCTCCGTCTGCGGCAACAGCCCGTAGGCCCGCAGAGGCCGCGATGTACGCCCTTTACTCACTTCTCAAGCGCCGGCGGGCTCACCCTTCGGTGCGTCCGCGACGTCCCGGCCGATGTCGTCGAGCTTTTTCTGTAAGGACAGTTTATCAAGAGATGAAAGTGGCAGGCTGACGAAGATCGAAATCCGGTTGTTCAGCATTCTGAAGGCTTCGGCGAACGCCAGCTGCTTTTCGGTTTCATTGCCTTCGGCCCGAACAGGATCAGCCACACCCCAATGCGCGGTCATGGGCTGCCCCGGCCAGACCGGGCAGCTTTCCTGAGCGGCCTGATCACAGACGGTGAAGACGAAATCCATCACGGGCGCGCCGGGTTCGGCAAACTCGTCCCAACTCTTGGAACGCGCAAACTCGGTCTTGAAGTTTCCCGTTTCCAACACTCGAAGGGCGTGTGGATTGACGGCTCCAGCCGGCGCGGACCCAGCTGAATAGGCCTTGAAACGTCCGTTTCCCAGCCGATTCAAGATGGCCTCGGCCATGATCGACCGGGCGGAGTTTCCGGTGCACAAGAACAGAACATTGTATGCATTGTCAGACATGGAGTTCTCTCCGGTGATATTCAGGGTGACAGGTGATCTGGGAAATAACCTGGCGGCAGAGTTCGGGCTTTCCACCACAGCAGTCGGACATCAGGAATGACAAAAGACCACTCACGCCGGACAAATCCGCGAAGTAGCGGATAGAGCGGCCGTCGCGTTCGTTCTTCACCAACCCGGCGTTCAAAAGAACGGCCAGGTTCGCGGACATTGTGTTCTGCCGGACACCCAGAGCTTCGCCGATCTGACCGGCACTCATGCCATCGGGCCCGGCCTTGATAAGCAGGCGCACAACGTCGAGACGGGTGCGTTGACTAAGAGCGGCAAACGCCAACAATGCATCTTTTACATCCATAATTTTTGATATCATGATTTATTGATACATTCAACAGCGGATCTCCAGTCCAACCCAGCGCCGCGCATCCAAGTAAATGAAATTGCAATGAGGAGAGAACGACAGGCGCTTGACTCTGCCGGTCTTTGGGGCAAAAGGTGGCGCCCAGTTTCAATGCAAATCCGCGTGTGAAATGTCCTGCCTTGCTGCTGCCCTGTCTGCCGTTGAAAAAACGGCCATCTCAACCGCCACGGCGGTAACGGGCATGCGCGTCCAGTTGCCGGCAACACGCAAACGCACGACCACCACCAAGACCACCGCTTAACGGTGCCGCTCGTCCCGAACTCCCCGGGGACGGGGGGTGCCAAAGGCCCGGCTGCAAAGGTTTCGCAGCCAGGAGCTCAGCGGGGAGAGGGATAAGGATCAGGACACATGGGTTATAAGATCGCTGTTGCAGGGGCGACTGGAAACGTCGGCCGCGAAATGCTGGATATTCTTGCGGAACGCGGTTTTCCCGCTGACGAAGTCGTGGCACTTGCCTCGCGCCGCTCGCAGGGCACCGACGTCTCTTTTGGAGACAAGACCCTGAAAGTGCAGGCGATGGAAAACTATGATTTTTCCGATACCGATATTTGCCTGATGTCCGCAGGCGGCACCGTGTCGAAGGATTGGTCTCCAAGGATCGCCGCAAAAGGCTGTGTCGTGATCGACAATTCGTCCGCCTGGCGTTACGACGCGGACGTCCCGCTGATAGTGCCGGAAGTGAACGCCGACGCCATCAAGGGCTTTTCAAAGAAGAACATCATTGCCAACCCGAACTGCTCCACAGCCCAACTGGTTGTTGCCCTGAAGCCTCTGCATGATGTGGCCAGGATCAAGCGTGTGGTCGTTTCGACCTATCAGTCCGTGTCCGGCGGCGGCAAGGAAGCCATGGAAGAGCTGTTCAACCAGACCCGTGCCGTATTCGTGAACGACCCCATCGAACCGAGCAAATTCACCAAGCGGATCGCTTTCAACCTGATCCCGCACATCGACAGTTTTATGGAAGACGGCTACACCAAGGAAGAGTGGAAAGTCCTAGCCGAAACCAAGAAGATACTCGATCCCAAGATCAAGGTCACCTGCACGGCTGTCCGCGTCCCCGTGTTCATCGGCCATTCGGAGAGCGTGAACATCGAGTTCGAAAAGCCGATCACGGCGGACCAGGCCCGGGACATTCTGCGCGAAGCACCGGGGTGCCTGGTGATCGACAAGCATGAAGATGGCGGCTACATCACACCCTATGAAAGCGCCGGTGAGGATGCGACCTACATCTCCCGCATCCGCGAAGACGCAACCGTTGAAAACGGTCTTAACATGTGGGTGGTCTCCGACAACTTGCGCAAGGGCGCGGCGCTCAACACGGTTCAGATCGCCGAGGTTTTGGTGAACCGGGGCCTGATCCAGCCGAAGAAACAGGCTGCCTGACGGTCGGGATCAGCGGGCGGCAAGCCGGCAACGGCTTGCGCCGTAAGCCCATGGCCGTTGGAACACATTTGCCGGCTCCAAGTGGTCGGAAGCGCCCGAAAAAGCTTGCCAGGAGATGCGCGCCGACACGCGCGTCCCCCCTTCTCCTCCTGTCCGGTGACCGCCGGGATGCACCATGATGCTTTATGAAGCCGCAGCGCTGGGCGCCGCAACATGCTGGGCACTCACCGGACTGATTTCGGCCGGACCCTCCGCCGCGCTCGGCGCGCTGGCCTTCAACCGCCTGCGCATGAGCCTCGTGTTCATTGTGCTTGCGCTCTACGTCGCAACGGTCACCGGTTTGGATGCGCTTCCACGGGACATCGCCCTGCCCCTTGCCCTGTCCGGGCTGATTGGAATTTTCCTGGGCGATACGGCGTTGTTTCTGACGCTGAACCGGCTCGGCCCCCGCCGAACAGCTATGGTGTTTTCACTGAACGCACCGATATCCGCCATTCTCGGTTTCGTGTTTCTGCGGGAAACCCTAACCCCCCTCCAGATCGCGGGTATTCTTGTCACCTTTGCGGGAGTGATCCTCGCCATCCGGTTCGGCAAGCGCAAATCCCAGTTGCACCAGTGGGAGAACGTCAAAGGACCGCTATGGATCGGAATTGCCATCGGTCTGATCGCGGCCCTGTCCCAGTCGGCCGGTTCGCTGATTGCCCGCCCGGTCATGGAAACGGGAACCGACCCGATCGCCGCCTCCGCAATTCGGGTTGGTACAGCCGCCCTCTGCCTCTGGCTCTTGTTTCTGGTGCCGCACAGGCAGTTCAAACCTGCGGGTCCCGTAACGCTCAAGCTTGCCGGTATCGTGGGCCTGTCCGGTTTTTTGGGCATGGGCGTGGGCATGACGCTCTTGTTGTTCGCCTTGTCCGGAGGCGAAGTTGGTGTTGTCGCCACGCTTTCAGCGACTACGCCCGCCATTTTGCTGCCACTCATCTGGTGGCGCACGAAGGAGATGCCGGCCCCTGGCGCCTGGGTCGGTGCCGGGCTTGTTCTTGTTGGCAGTGCCTTGCTGTTCGCCGTCTGAGAATTCTCGACACGATTCATTGCAGCGCCAGAACCGCGGCGAAACAGAACCGGCCCTGACGCGCGCACGACAGGGGTTCGGAAACCTCGCGGAACGAGCGTCCAGAGCAAGTTCCGGTCAGGTTGAAACGGTAGCCTCCAGCCTCACCGGCAAAAACAGCTCCAAGCCTGCGCCGGATTAAAACCGCTCAGCTCTGAGAACTTGACAGTCGGTGACGCTGACGACCCCGATATGGTTTTTCACCACCTTGAACGCCGCTTCCAACAAGTCGTGAAGCCGTTCCTCGCGAATGATGCAGATAACGGCGACCATGCCTCCCGCCCGCGAGACCTGCCCTTCCCGGCTCCAACGGCCCGAGCGCCCGGTTCCTCCCAGGACCGGCAGGACTGTGAAACCCTTGACACCGGCCCTTTCCAGCGCGCTGGTCAGGCGCTCTTCCATCGGCGCCTCGATGATAATTTCAACCCGTTTGGCCGTGTTGGTTTCCATGGCATCAATTCCCAAAAAACGAGGCCAGGCTCAAATAGAGCGGTATGCCGAGCGTGAGGTTGAAGGGAAAGGTCACGCCCAGCGACATGGTGAGATAAACGGAAGGGTTGGCCTGCGGCAAGGCGACCCGCATGGCCGCGGGAACGGCAATGTAGGAGGCGGAGGCCGAAAGGGTCATCAATAGCATGACACCGCCGGTGGAAAGCCCGACCAGCAGGCCGGCAGCAAGGCCAAGCAAGCTGCTGAGGACAGGCATCACGATGCCGAACGAGATGAGACCCGCCGTCAACGTGCCCCGGCTATTCCGCAACCCCCGACCGGCCACCAGTCCCATATCCAGCAGGAACAGGCAAAGAACACCCTTGAAGGGCGCGACAATGAAGCTCTCGATTTCGGCGAGCCCCTCCTTGCCGGTCACCAGACCGATCAGAAAGGAACCGACCAAAAGAACAATGGAACCGTTGAGCAGGATTTCACGCAACAGCCCCTCCCGCTCGGAGCTGTCGGCGACATTTCCCCCGCCGCGGGAGGCGAGCCAGAGCGCGGACAAGATCGCCGGCGCTTCCATTGCGGCGGCAACGGCCACCATGTACCCCTCGCTCAAGATCCCCTGACTCTTCAGGATTGAGGTCGCGGCGACAAAGGTAACGATGGAAATCGACCCGTAGTGGCCCGCAACCGCGGCGGCATCCGTCCTGTTCAAGCGGGTCATCACGCCCAAAAGCGCGAAGGCAATGAGGGGAAGGACGAAGGACAGCACGATCCCGGCGGTCAAGGTCATGAGCAAGGTTGCGTCGATCCCGTGATCGCTCACGGCGACACCACCCTTGTAGCCGATTGCAAACAACAGATAGATCGACAGGCCCTTGGCGATGGCTTCCGGCACACTCAGGTCCGACCGCAACATGGCCGCGGCAAGGCCGAGCACGAAAAACAGGATGATCGGCGACAGCAAATTGTCGGCCGCAAGGCCAAGAATGGTCTCGAGCACGGAACAGACCCCTTCCCCTGGCCGGGGCAACATTGCAAGGGCCAGAGCCCAACCGGCATTCAGTTCCGTTCGTGTTTCGGCCCATATTCGCCGCCCGTCAAGTGCCAAGCCGGTTCATGGCTGAGGCGTCAGGTGGCCATATTCACTTGGTGCGGCGGCTCCGGCTCGTGATCTTCATAAGCATGGCGGATCGTTTCTGGCACAATGCGCCCGCGGCCTTGGGGCCCCGGGTCCAACAGACCCGGACCATAGACTGCCCGGTGTACCGGGACAGGATGGGCGTCAGCGCTCGCATGGGCTGCCTTGTCCAATGCATGATGCGCGGCTGCCTGGTAGGCGCTTACCCCATCCAGAACGTGAGATTCGTAATGATGGGTGTCGACGACGACCGCGGGATCCTGTTCCTGCGGATCGCCGGCCTCCGGCCGCGATGATGTCTCGGATTCGCTGTTTTGCCGCCGATGATCGTCCCGTTCACGGTTTTCGCGATCCGCCGGATACTCTGTCGCGTGCGCCACCAAACTGGCCGCGGGTGGCCGTTCAATAGTGGATGACATTTGGCCCTCCTGGCCTTGGTGTCCAAAGCCGCCTTCTGGCAGCCTATCGAAACAGGTTTGCGAGGAAAAGTTAACAAAGCTTTACGTAAGGTTAATTCCCGTCCCGCTATGACATGACAATGGTCACGGGGGCGCAGTGATCGAGATTGATCGCGCATCATTCGATTGACGGGTGTTTGACGGCGGCATGGCGGTTAAGACATACGCTCATGCGGCAATCCCGCAGTCACGTGCCGGATAGTGTCGCCAAGTGGCCCGGCTCAGAGGTGGAACCGTCAAGCCAGGCCGGCGATTGCATTGGCAAAATCCTTGGCGGAGAAAGGTTCCAGGTCGCCGACCCCCTCGCCGACGCCAATGAAATGCACGGGAAGTCCGTATTTCGCGGCAATGGCCACCAGAATACCGCCGCGAGCCGTACCATCGAGCTTGGTCATCACAAGGCCTGTCACCCCCGCCACATTGCCGAAGATCTCGACCTGATTCAGCGCATTCTGGCCTGTGGTGGCGTCGAGCGTGAGGAGCACGTCATGGGGTGCGTCCGGATCATGCTTTTTGATGACGCGAATGACCTTTTTCAGCTCCTCCATCAACTCCGCCTTGTTCTGAAGACGGCCCGCTGTGTCGATCAACAGGACATCGACGCCCTTCTCTGTGGCTTCCTTCATGGCATCGAAGGCAAGGCCGGCGGCATCGGCCCCAGTGTCCCGGGCAATCACCTCCGCGCCTGTGCGCTCGCCCCAGATCCTCAGCTGCTCCACCGCGGCCGCGCGGAACGTGTCGCCCGCCGCCAGCATGACGGTCTTGCCCTCCGCGCTCAGTTTCTGGCTGAGCTTGCCGATGGTCGTCGTCTTGCCCGTGCCATTCACGCCGACCATCAGAACCACGTGGGGCTTCTTGCCCCGATCCAGATTGAGCGGCTCCGCGACGGGCGTTAGAACCTTCTCGACTTCCTCGGACAAAACGGCCCGGACTTCTTCCGGCGAAATTTCCTTGTTGTAGCGCCCGTCGGACAGGCGGTCCGTGATCGCCATGGCCGTGTCGACGCCCAGGTCGGCCTGGATCAGTATATCCTCCAGCTCTTCGAGCATTGAGGCGTCCAACTTTCGCTTGGTGAAGATCGACGTAATGCCGTCGGTCAGCGCGGAGGACGAGCGAGACAGGCCCCGCTTCAGCTTCTGGAACCAGGAGACCTTTTCACCCACCGGATCTTCGGCAGCGGCAGCGGCTGGAGATGGAGATAGAGATGGGGATGGGATTGAGGCAGGCGCCAGGTCCGCCGGTGCGGGGTCTTCCGGTTCTGCAACCGGTTCAAAGGTCTCGGCTCCGGCCGAATCCTGAAGCACGGGCGCAGGCGCTGCGTCTGCGTCGGCAGGCTCGTTGTCAAAGCGCCGGTTTTCGGGCTCGGTTACTTCGGCTCCAACGGCTTCAGCGGCGGCAACATCATCAGCAACACGGGCAGGATCAGCCTCACCGTTAGGGCGTGGTTCAAGCGTATCAGCTTTGTCTTCCCGCTGAAGCTCTTCATCCGGCCGGGTGAGCGTTTCGTCCGCGCGCGCGTCCTCTTCCTCCGGTCCGCTCTCCTTTCCGCCGAAGAGACGCCCGAAAAACCCGCGCTTTTTTTCGCTCATGAACCTGCCCTGATTCTGCCGGTGGTCTTGGGGCGACCTTACGCCGCCTTGGAAAGAATGTCGCCCATCAGATGGCGCCCGGTATGCCCGGAAATACGCGTTTCCGCAATCTGGCCGGCCACCCCGCCGGACACTTCAACCTGCGTGAACTGCTCGGTCCGGCCGAGGCCTTCCTTCTCGATGAGGACCGCGCGCGTATGACCGATCTCGCCCTGAAGGTGTTTGACGAGCACTTCCTCGCCCTTGGCCCGAAGCCTCGCACCCCGTTCCTTGACAAGGGCCCGGTCGAGCAGGGGCATGCGCGCCGCCGGAGTGCCCGGGCGCGGTGAGAAGGGAAACACATGAAGATGCGTCAGGCCGCACTCATCGACGATGTTCAATGAGTTCAGGAACATCTCCTCCGTTTCGGTCGGAAACCCGGCGATAATGTCGGCGCCGAACACCACATCGGGCCGCAAGCGGCGGACATCCTCGCAAAACTGAATGGTGTCCGCGCGCAGGTGACGGCGTTTCATCCGCTTGAGGATCATGTCGTCCCCAGCCTGCAGCGACAGGTGGAAATGCGGCATCAACCGCTCGTCCTCGGCGATGACCCGCATCAGATCCCCGTCCGCTTCGATGGAATCGATGGAGGACAGACGCAGGCGCTTGAGATCGGGCACGAGCTTAAGGATCTTTGCGGTCAGCGTGCCAAGCCGGGGCGTACCGGGCAGATCGGCACCATACGAGGTGATATCGACGCCGGTCAGCACGATTTCATTGTAGCCGTTTGCGACCAGCCGGGTGATCTGGTCGATCACGACGCCCATGGGCACGGACCTGGAGTTTCCCCGGCCATAAGGAATGATGCAGAAGGTGCAGCGGTGATCGCAGCCGTTTTGCACCTGAACGAAAGCCCGTGCCCGGCCCTCAAGGCCATCGATCAGATGGCCGGCGGTCTCGGTCACACTCATGATGTCGTTGACGCGGACCTTTTCGGTCTCGTCTATGCCGAAGGCCGCCACCTCCTGATAAGCCTTGCGCTGAAGCTTTTCCGTGTTGCCAAGAACCAGATCCACTTCGTCCATGGTGGAAAAGGTCTCGGCCTCCGTCTGGGCTGCGCAGCCAGTCACGATCACCTTGGCGTTCGGGTTGTCACGCTTGGCCTTGCGCACGGCCTGGCGCGCCTGACGGACGGCCTCATTGGTGACAGCGCAGGTGTTGATCAGGATCGCATCCTTCAGGCCACCGGCCTCCGCTTCCCGCTTCATGACTTCCGACTCATAGGCATTGAGCCGGCAGCCGAAAGTGATAACTTCAATGCTCATTCGGCAGCTCCCGCGATTGACGCGTCGCCTGCCTGCGTCTTTTCCCAGGTCAACGTGTCCAGATCGACCTCGCCTTCGAACTCGATTTCCGTAAGGCCCGTCATCAGAACGTGATCGTCCTTTTCCCGCCATTCGATGGTCAACGCCCCGCCCGGAAGATGGATGGTGGACGTCCGCCCGGCCTTTCTGTCACGGGCCGCCGCGACCGCGACGGCGCAGGCTGCGGTGCCGCAGGCCCGCGTCACACCGGCGCCGCGCTCCCAGACCTTCACCCGGATTTCGTTCGGCGCGAAGACATGAGCCAGAGAAATGTTGGCGCCTTCGGGAAACACGGGATGATGCTCCAGAAGCGGCCCGATCGTGCCCAGATCATAGGCCTCGACATCCTTCACCCAGAAGATCGCATGCGGATTGCCCATGGAGACGGCCGCCGGCGTATGCAGGCAAGGCGCGTCAATCGGGCCGATCTGCAACTCGATGGCGCGGGTGTCATGAAATTCTTCCGCCAACGGGATCTGGTCCCAGGCAAGCCGAGGCTTGCCCATGTCCACGGTGATCGTCTGGGGCGCGCCGGTCCGGAAGGCATGCAAGAGGCCGGCCCGCGTCTCGATGGTTGCCGCTTCGAGGCCGTTTTCTTCCATGAGCAAACGGCCGACGCAGCGCGTGGCATTGCCGCACGCATCCACCTGGCTGCCGTCGCGATTGTGAATGCGCATGAAGGCATCTGCGCCAACACCGGAGCGTTCGACGGTGATCATCTGATCGAAACCGATACCGGTATTCCGGTCGCCCAAAGACGCGATCTGCTCGACAGGCAAGGTCAGCGGCACGTCCCGCGCATCCCACACGACGAAATCGTTGCCAAGGCCATTCATCTTCAAAAAGGGTCTGCGCGCGGTGCTCATGTCGTTATATCAATAGGTTTTGAGGTTCTGAGGCGCACGCCGACAGCGATGTGCGATCGTGGTCTTCGTCACCGCTCCACGGCGGGAAGGGCGCCCGACCGGCCCTATATGGCGGAAACCTCGCCAAAATACCAGAGTACGGTGCCAGAGCGCTCCTTCAGAACAGCCATGCGCCCACGTCAAGACGCGCCTATTCGCATGACCGCGCCCGGCCGGACAGCTTCCAGGACAAGCCGCATGTGGGCGGGCGCAACGGCCACGCAGCCCTCCGTCGGCTGATAACCTTCGCGCGCGATGTGAAAGAAGATGGCGCTGCCGCGTCCTTTGACAGCGGGCGCATAATTGCAGCCGAGCACCACCACGATGTCGTAGAGACGATCTTCCCGCCACATGACCTCGTGACTCGCCGGGAAGGGAAGTCGGACCAGACGATTGTAACGCGGATGGCCAGGATCGTCGCACCAGCCGTCGTCGGACTGGATCGGATCGATGGGCAGGCGGGTCCGAGGATGAGGCCCGCGGTCGGCGCGGTAAAAAACGGACAGGAGCGGAAAACTCCCGGCCGGCGTCGCGCCGTCGCCCTCGCGCTTGAACCGGGTGATACCGGACCGGCCCAGCGCACACGGGAACGTGATCGGCCCCACGCCTACGACCCCCCGGGTTCGGCGCCCGGAAAGAGCGCGAACCTCTATCAAATCAGTCATCTTTGCTTTACCTGCGTTTGCCGTGAGCCACCTATATGACGGGCCACGGAACCCATTGATAAACCGCCGCTAACTCCCGCGTGAAGCAGAATTGACGTTGTGCCGCTTGTATGGCGAAAATTTCCCTCGCACACAGACGTGATAGGCCCCATGTGTATTCAGTCCGCTCCGGCGGCTGTTGCAAGAAGTGATTTGGCGAGGACACCTGGCATGACCGCCCGCACCATCCTGATTGTTGATGATGACAATGAACTGCGCGAAGCGCTGGTTGAACAGCTTTCGCTCTACGATGAATTCGAGACCATGCAGGCGGATTCGGCGGCCAATGGCATCAGCATGGCCAAGGACGAACATGTCGATGTGCTGCTCATGGATGTCGGCCTTCCAGACATTGACGGGCGCGAGGCCGTGAAACTGTTGCGCAAGAACGGTTTCAAGGCCCCGATCATCATGCTGACCGGCCATGACGGCGACAGCGACACCATTCTTGGCCTTGAAGCGGGCGCGAACGACTATGTGACAAAGCCGTTCAAATTCGCCGTGCTGCTGGCCCGGATCCGGGCACATCTGCGACAGCACGAGCAAAGCGAAGACGCGACCTTTGCCATTGGCCGCTACTCATTCCGCCCGGCCGCCAAGGTGATGCAGGACGACAAGGGCGGCAAGATCCGCTTGACGGAAAAGGAAACGTCAATTCTGAAGTTCCTGTATCGCGCAGGCGAGAGGCCCGTCACACGGGATATCCTCCTGCACGAGGTTTGGGGTTACAACTCCGGAGTGACGACCCACACGCTGGAAACCCACATCTATCGCCTCCGGCAAAAAATCGAACGCGATCCCTCGAACGCGGAGCTTCTTGTCACAGAAGCCGGTGGATACAAGCTTGTGCCGTAAGCCCAAATAGGCGACATCTTGGACATGAGCCTTGTCCAGGATATCGCGATTCTCAAGAACATCCCCATGCTGGCCGACTTCCAGGACGACCAGCTTCGCCTTCTTGCGTTCAGCGCGGAAAGCCTGGACTACACCGGTGGGCAGACGCTGTTTGACGAAGGCGAGCGTGCCGACGGCGGCTTGGTCGTCGCCGAAGGCACCGTATCCTTGCAAAAGCGCACCGGCGGCGGCTTCGAAGAAGTCGATATCGCGGCGCCAGGGACACTGCTCGGCGAAACCGCGATGCTCGTGGACACCCGGCGCCCCTGCCGCGCTATCGCGCAAACGGATGTGCGGATCATTCGGATCCGGCGCGCGCTCTTCAAGCGAATGATCCAGGAATATCCCGATCTGGCCCGACGCCTGTTCGATGTTCAGGCCCAGCGCTATCAGACGACCGTTCGCGCGCTGGAACCCATTGGCCGGAAAATGGCCGAACTGGAAAAGATCGCGACCCTGAAGGGGCTCCGAGGATCGCAGGACAACTGAGGCGGAGCCTCAGGACCAGGGGCGCTCGTTCGCAAGCTTGGCCTCAAACCCGTCGATCTGGTCTGCTTTGTGCAAGGTCAGGCCGATGTCGTCGAGACCGTTCAGCAGGCAATGCTTGCGGAACGGATCGATGTCGAACCTGATCTCGCCGCCATCCGGTCCCTTGATCACCTGGCTCTCGAGGTCAACCGTCAACGTGGCGTTCGAGCCGCGCTCGGCGTCCTCCATCAGTTTCTCAAGTTCCTCCTCGCTGACCTTGATCGGCAAAATCCCGTTCTTGAAACAGTTATTGTAGAAAATATCGGCGAAACTCGTGGAGATGACGCACCGGATCCCATAGTCCAGCAAGGCCCAAGGTGCATGTTCGCGCGAGGATCCACAGCCGAAATTGTCACCGGCCACCAGGATGTTGGCGTTCCGGTAGGCGGGTTTGTTCAAAACGAACTCGGAATTCTCGGACCCGTCGTCATTGAAGCGCATCTCGAAAAACAGCGAAGCCCCAAGCCCAGTCCGCTTGATGGTTTTCAAAAACTGCTTGGGGATGATCATGTCCGTGTCGATGTTGATGATCGGCATCGGAGCTGCGACCCCGGTGAGCGTCGTGAATTTTTCCATGGCGATTGGTGATCCTCGTTCTTGTTGTTGTGTGCGTCAGGCGGCCAGGCTTTTGGTCTGATCGACGCCCAGCATCAGATTGAGATTTTGAACGGCCGCTCCGGAGGCGCCCTTTCCCAGATTGTCGTAAATGGCGATCAACAGGGCCTGAGCGCGGGCGTCATTGGCAAACACATGCAACCGCAAGCGGTTGGTGCCGTTCAAGGCCTGCGGGTTCAAGTCGTCGCTGCGCTCGATTGCACCAAGCGGCGCGACCTCGACAAACCCGTTGCGCTGTCCGGCGAAGTGGTCCGCGATCGCGGCATGCAATTGGGCGCCGGTGGGAACCTCCGTCAGGCGGTCGAGGCGGAGCGGCACGGCCGTCAGCATGCCCTTGTAGTAATTTCCGACCGCCGGCGCGAACAAGGGCGCTGCAGCGAGCCCGGTATAGGCCGTCATCTCCGGCAAGTGCTTGTGATTGAACCCGAGCGCGTAGGGCGCGAACATATTCGCGGCAGGCCCTTGGCTTTCATAGTCCGCGATCATTCCCTTGCCGCCGCCGGAATAGCCGGAAACGCCGTTCACCGTCACGGGAAAGTCCGCCGGCAGCAGGCCACCGGAAATCAGCGGGCGCAAGCACGCAATCACCCCTTGCGGCCAGCAGCCCGGATTGGACACGCGCTTGGCTTCGGCAATTGTCGCGGCCTGAGAACCGTCCATTTCGGCAAATCCGTAGGCCCAGCCCTCGGCGACCCGATAGGCCGATGACGCGTCGATCACCCGCGTGGTCGCGTTTTCGATGAGCGAGACGCTCTCCCGGGCCGCCTCATCCGGCAAGCAAAGGATCGCGACATCAGCCGCATTCAATAGATCCGCGCGCGCCTTCAGATCCTTTCGCCTGTCTTCCGCAATGGAGAGAAGCTCAATATCGGAACGGCTGGCAAGGCGGTCACGGATCTGCAAACCCGTCGTTCCAGCTTCGCCGTCGATAAATACGCGCGCGACCATGGCCCGCTCCCTCTCCGCTTGTCGGCCTCAGACATGTTCAGGCGCTGGATTTACACCCAAACGGGCGGACTGTCATCGTTTCCTGCCGCGCCTTAAGCTCAACGGGCCATTGAGTGATACTCATCATTGGGGCGCATGTCGACGGCACTGGCCACCCGGTTGGTCATGTTGAAAAAGGCCGCAACCGACGCGATGTCCCAAATATCCCGGTCCGTAAAGCCTTGAACGCGCAGTGCCGCGCGGTCGGCTTCTTCCATGGCTTGCGGGTCCTCGGTGAGCTTGACCGCAAAGTCCAGCATCGCGCGCTGGCGGGGCGGCAGGTCCGCGACCCGATAGTTCATGACCAGCATTTCGCCCAGTTGCGGATCGCCGGACAGCTCACGCACGGCGGCGCCGTGGGCCGTCAAGCAATAAAAGCAACGATTCACGGCAGAAACGGCAACGGCGATCATTTCGCGTTCAAGTTTACTCAGACCAGTTTCCGAAAGCATCAGGTCATTGTACATGTCAGTGAAAGCGCGCAGTTTCGTTTCATCGAAGGCGTAGGCCATGAGCACATTTGGCACCAAACCGAGTTTTTCCTCACACAGCGCGAAATAGGCCTCGGCCTTGTCGCTGAGCGGTTGGCGCCGCTCAAGGTTCAGTGCTGTTGGTTGTTTGCTCATCCCCGGTCCTTCCGTCATGAAAAATCGTGTTTTTCAGGTGATATTATCAGTCTCGCGCGTACTCTCACACCGCATACAGACTTCAGCCGCATTCAAAGGCCAAACAAGGCAAAAAGGGGACGGAAATGCCGGACAAGCACGCACCACAAAAGCACAAGCTGATTGCGGATGTGATTTCGATGTTCGACACCAGCAAGACTGCGGTCCGGGATTTTGCCGAAACGCTCTATGAACGCGGCGCGGCCGAAGACCTCGTCACCTACAGCGCGGAAGAGCTGGCCGAACTTGCGGACCTTGCCTTCGAGGATTTTCAGTCCCGCACGCCCGGCATCCACCGCATTCGTGTTTTCAATCCGCAGCTGAAAGCCAAGGGCGGCAAAGGCGGCAATCTCACGGTTATCGAAATCGTGAACGACAACATGCCGTTCCTGGTTGATTCGGTCATGGATGAACTCCAAGTGCGGAAACTGGACGTCCACCTTGTGCTCCACCCCATTTTTGTCGTCGAGCGCGACGCGAACGGAACGCTGCTGTCCGCCGTAAAGCGTAAAAAAACCGTCAAGCGCACCGACCAGCAGGAAAGTCTCATTCATATCCACGTCGGATGCTTGGACGCGGAAAAGGATCGGGCCGCGTTGCGCGACAGTCTCGATACGGTCTTGAAGGATGTGCGGGCAGCCGTCGAGGACTTCAAACCGATGCGCGAACGCATGGCAGAAGCGATCGATGCCTACAAGACCGCGGAAATCGACCACGGCAATGATGAGCTTTGGGAAGCCATTCATTTTCTGGAGTGGATGGAAAATGACAATTTCATCTTCCTCGGCATGCGCGAGTACAAGTTCGAGGGGGATGTTGAGGACGGTGAGTTGGAGCCGCATGAAGGCACCGGGCTGGGTCTGTTGAGCGACCCGAGCGTCCGGGTCCTGCGCCGGGGCAACGAGTTCGTGCAGATCACACCGGAAGTCCGTGAATTCCTGAAAAAGCCGGAACCCTTGATCATTGCCAAAGCCAATGTGAAAAGCCGCGTTCACCGCCGTGTTCACATGGATTACATCGGCGCCAAGATTTTCGACGACGACGGGCGCATGGTCGGTGAATTGCGGATCGTCGGCCTGTTCGCCTCGACCGCCTACACCGAGCCAACCAGCAAGATCCCGTTCCTGCGCCGCAAGGTCGCCAGTGTCATGGCCCGTTCCGGCTACGATACGGAAAGCCATTCGGGGCGGGCGCTTGCGAACGTCATGGAAGCCTTTCCCCGCGATGAGCTGTTCCAGATCGACCGTGACACCTTGTATTCCTTCGCGATCACCATCCTTCAACTGGACGAGCGCCCGCGGATCCGGGTCCTGCACCGGGCCGACAAGTTCGATCGCTATGTCTCGATCCTGTGTTTCGTGCCCCGCGACCGCTACACCACCGAGGTACGCCTGAACATCGGAACCTATCTGGCAAATGTGTTCGATGGACGGCTTTCGGCCTGGTATGTCACCTATCTCGAGGGGCCGCTGGCCCGAGTGCACTACATCGTCGGCCGGGACAAGGGCAAGACGCCGGTCGCGGATCAGGACGAACTCGAGCGCGCGGTTTCGGATATGGTTCGGACCTGGCCGGACAGCTTGCGCGATGCGTTGAAGGACCGGTTCGATCCGGTCGCCGCACGGGAACTGGCCGACAGGTATGCACTGTCCTTTCATGGCGGCTACAAGGAGGTGTACACGGCCGAGACGGCGCTTTCGGACGTCATGAAGATCGAGACCCTGTCGGAACAGCGGCAAACGGCGATCACGTTCTTCCGCGCGCCGGGCGCCAAGGATACGCGCCTGTCACTCAAGGTGTACAACCGCGGCGCGCCGATTCCCTTGTCTGCGCGGGTGCCGCTCCTGGAAAACATGGGATTCCGGGTCATAAACGAACGGACCTACCGCATCACGCCCACCGACTTTCCGTTGAGCTACCTCCACGAAATGACGTTGGAAGACCGGAACGGGAACGTGATCGATTTCGATGACGCGGTGAAGGAGCGTCTGGAGGGCTTGTTCATGGCCGTTTGGCTCGGCCATGCGGAAAATGACGGCTACAACGGCCTGGTGATGACGGCAGGCCTGGCGTGGCGCGACATCGCAGCGATCCGCGCGCTCTCCAAATATCTGCGTCAGGCCGGGATCCGCTTTTCCGAGGATTACATGTGGTCGACGCTCGGCAACTACCCGCAGATCACCGCAAAACTGGCGGAGCTGTTCCATTTGCGGTTCGATCCGTCCATGTCCCAAGCTGATCGGGACCTCGGGACCGCGCGTCTGGAAAATGAGTTGCAGAGCGCGCTGGAAGAGGTGGCAAGCCTCGACGATGACCGGATCCTGCGCCGGTTTCAGAACACCATCGATTGCATACTAAGGACCAACTTCTTCCAACTCGACGGGACGGGTCACCCCAAACCGACATTCGCCTTCAAGATCGAATCCCGCAAAATCGAGGATCTCCCGGACCCCAAACCTTTCCGGGAAATCTTTGTCTACAGCCCGCGCGTGGAAGGCGTTCACTTGCGCTTCGGCATGGTCGCGCGGGGCGGGTTGCGGTGGTCAGACAGGCCCCAGGACTTCCGGACGGAGGTTCTGGGACTGGTCAAAGCCCAGCAAGTGAAAAACGCGGTGATCGTTCCGGTCGGGGCGAAGGGTGGTTTCGTGCCCAAACGCCTGCCGGATATCAGCAATCGCGAAGCCTGGTTCCAGGAAGGCACGGAAAGCTACAAGGTGTTCATCAACGCTCTGCTGGATGTGACCGACAACCTGGAAGAAGACACTGTCGTCCCGCCACCTGCCGTTCAGCGCTACGACGGCGACGATCCGTATCTTGTGGTCGCCGCCGACAAGGGAACGGCCACCTTTTCCGACACGGCGAACGGCATTTCCGAGGGTCGCGGCTTCTGGCTGGGCGATGCCTTCGCCTCGGGCGGATCAGCCGGGTACGACCACAAGAAGATGGGGATCACCGCGCGCGGTGGCTGGGAGGCGGTAAAACGCCATTTCAGGGAAATGAACCGGGACATTCAAACGCAACCGTTCACGGCAGCCGGTGTCGGCGATATGTCCGGCGATGTCTTCGGCAACGGCATGCTTTTGTCCAAGGCCACAAAACTCGTTGCCGCGTTCGATCACCGGGACATTTTCATTGATCCGGATCCCGATCCGGCGAAATCCTGGGTGGAACGCAAGCGCCTGTTCGAGATGGGCCGCTCGTCCTGGAAGGACTACGACGCCAGCCTGATTTCAGAAGGCGGCGGGGTTTTCTCCAGGGCCGCGAAGTCCATCCCCGTATCGCCGCAAATGCAGGCGCTGCTCGGGCTCACCAGGAAAAGCGCGACCCCGCAGGAACTGATGATGGCGATCCTTCGCATGAAGGTGGACCTGCTCTGGTTCGGCGGAATCGGCACCTATATCCGGGCCACCAGTGAAACGGATGCGGAAGCGGGCGACCGCGCCAACGACCCGATCCGCATCACGGCTCCGGAAGTCGGCGCCAAGGTGATCGGCGAAGGCGCCAACCTGGGGCTCACGCAACTTGCCCGGATCGAGTTCCACAGGCACGGCGGGCGCTGCAATTCCGATGCGATCGACAATTCCGCGGGCGTGAACTCCTCCGACATGGAAGTGAACATCAAGATCGCGCTCGGCGCGGCGACCAAGTCCGGTAAGCTGGATCTTGACGCCCGCAATGCCTTGCTGGCCGAAATGACCGACGAGGTCGCCGATCTCGTGCTGCGCAACAACTACCTGCAAACCTTGGCTCTTTCGATGACAGAACGCTGCGGGATGGAGGATTTTGGCTTCCAGGTCCGAATGATGCGCCAGCTGGAGGCAGCCGGTCTCCTGGACCGCAAGGTCGAGCAGCTTCCCTCCGAAGCGGCCCTGACGGACATGCGCAAGGCGGGACAGTTGCTGAGCCGTGCGGAACTCGGCGTTCTGCTTGCCTATGCCAAGATCACGCTCTACGACGCCCTCCTGGCGAGCACGGTTCCGGATGATACCTATCTCGGCCGCGAACTGTTCCGGTATTTCCCGGACCAGATGGCGGAAACCTATCGCGACGAAATCGAAGGGCACCGTCTGCGCAGGGAAATCATCGCGACGATGCTGGCCAATTCCATGATTAACCGCGGCGGACCAACCTTCCTCACGCGTCTGTTGGATCAGACCGGAGCAACGACAACGGACATCGCCCAGTGTTTCGTCGCCGTGCGCAACAGCTTCGACCTGACCGACCTGAATGGCGAGATCGACCTTCTGGATACGAAGATCGACGGAGCACTTCAGCTCGAGCTCTATTGCCGGGTTCAGGACCTGTTGTTGCAGCGCGTGGTCTGGTTCAAGCGAAATGTCTCTTTCGAACAGGGGATTGCGTCCGTCGTCGATCGATTCCGGGGCGGGATCATCAATTTGCGGGATCACCTGTCCGATGCCATGAACCCTGACCAAACCGGAGAACTTGTTCAGGTGCGCGACCGGTATGTCGAGGCCGGTGTCCCAGAAGCCTTGGCGCACCGGCTGGCGTGGCTGCCGGCGGAGACCGCGATCCCGGACATCATCATGGTTGCCGAGGAAACCCAAGCCGACCTTCTGAAGACCGCGCAGGCCTTTTTCGAAGTCGCGGCGTTTTTCAGCATTGATTCCATGCATCAACTCGCCGAGCGCTTCGAGATCCGGGACTACTATGACGGATTGGCGCTTGACCGGGCCAAGGCAACCCTTGTCGCGGCTCACCGGGATGTCTGTTCGCAGGCGATCAAAGCGGGCGGTTTCGAGCGCTGGCTGGCGGCCCATGAGCGGACAGTTGAGCGCACCACCCGAACCGTGAAGGAAATCCTCGACGGAGATCTCAGCGTCTCGAAATTTTCGGTTGCCGCAAGCCTGCTGGCCGAAGCGACCCGCTGAAACGGACAGGACGCCGGGCCCGAGCACCGGGCCCGGAACACCCGGCTCCACACACCGGGTCATGGCACTGCGGGGCGGGCACCGTCCTGACACGGACCTGCCCATGCTGCTTGGCCCGGCTCAGCAAGCGGTCTAGAGTTTTGGGCGACCTCGCTCAATCCTATGTCCGGGACCTTCATGACCACTTCATCAACCACTGACTCTCGTGCCGCCGGGCGGCCCGCGCTCGCGGCCTGGGCACTTTTCGATTGGGCCGCGCAACCCTTTTTCACACTGGTCACTACCTTTGTGTTCGCGCCCTATTTCGCGTCGGCGCTTGCGGCAACACCGGCAGAAGGGCAGGCCCTATGGGGATATGCAACCGCAGCGGCCGGCCTGACCATCGCCTTTCTGGCCCCGGTACTGGGCTCCATTGCGGATGCGACAGGTCACCGCAAACCCTGGATTTTCGGCTTCTCCATTCCATTCGTGCTCGCCTGTTGGGGTCTTTGGTATGCCGCACCGGACGCACCGAATGGCATCCTGATCGCCCTGGTCGCCTTTGCGGTCGGCACGCTTGCCATCGAGTTCGCGACCGTTTTCAACAACGCCATGATGCCGGATCTCGTGCCACCGGCGCGGATTGGCCGGTTGTCCGGCGCGGGTTGGGCGGTTGGCTATGCGGGCGGTCTGGTGAGCCTGGTCCTCGCGTTGGGGTTCATGGCCGCCGACCCGGAGACCGGGCGCACCCTTCTTGGGTTCGAACCGCTTTTCGGCCTTGATCCGAGCATGCGGGAAGGCGACAGGGCCGCTGGCCCGTTTTCCGCGCTTTGGTACCTGCTATTCGTTTTGCCACTGTTTCTATTGGTGCCAGATGCGCCGAAAAAGGCGCGTCTTGGCCCAGCCACCCGCCAAGGCATTCGGAGCCTGGCGGATAACCTCCGGCACGCCCGAAGGAACCGGCAGGTGTTTGTCTTTCTGCTGGCGAACATGGCCTATAAAGACGGTTTGGTAGCGCTGTTCGCGTTCGGCGGGATTTATGCGGCCGGCCAACTGGGCTGGGGTTCCGTCCAGATCGGGACCTTCGGCATACTTCTTACCATCACAGGCACGGCGGGCGCCATCCTTGGCGGCTGGATGGATGACCGGTTCGGGCCGAAGCTCGTCCTGCTTGCCGCTCTCAGTCTCTTGATCATCTGCGGGATCGGACTGGTGTCCGTCGACCGGGATACAATCCTTTTCGTTCTGGCCGTGCCCCCCTCCGAAGGAGGGATGTTTTCTTCCCTGCCCGAGCAAATGTTTCTGGTTTTGGGCGGTTTGATCGGGGTCGCAGCCGGACCGCTTCAATCCGCCTCCCGGAGTCTACTTGTGCGCCTCGCGCCAAAGGAGCGAATGACGCAGTTTTTCGGCCTTCTGGCTCTTTCGGGCAAGGTTACAAGCTTTCTCGCTCCGCTGACCGTGGGTTTGGTCACCGCACTGACAAACAGCCAGGCGGCGGGCATGTCCGCCATCCTGGCTTTTTTCATTGTTGGCGCTGTGCTGCTGACCCGCGTCCGGCAACCCCAGATCTAGCGAAATACTAGCTTGCCAAGCATCTTCGGGCGTTTCTGACAAAGGCCACGAAGGCTATGCGACTTCACGGACATTCGTGAGGAAGTTGTCGACCTCCCCTTTCAGTCGATCGGCTTCACTCTGGAGAACCTCCGCCGAGCTGTTTACCTGACGCGCGGTCCGACCTGTTTCATCTGCTGAGGATGCCACCTTGACAATGTTTTGGGCAACTTCCTGCGTGCCGTTGGACGCTTCTTGAATGTTTCGAGCGATCTCTTCAGTCGCCAGACCTTGCTGCTCGACTGAATTTTGGATGCTGGATGCAATGTCGTTCATCTTTTCGATGGTCGCCGAAATACCCCTGATGGCGTCGACCGCACCAGCGGTTTCATGCTGAACCGACTGGATCTGCGTGGCGATTTCCTCTGTCGCCTTGGCGGTCTGGTTGGCCAGTTCCTTGACCTCGGCTGCGACCACGGCAAAGCCTTTTCCGGCTTCACCAGCGCGGGCGGCCTCAATCGTCGCATTCAGCGCCAACAAGTTGGTCTGTTCGGCAACAGCGGTGATGAGTTTAACAACTTCGCTGATACGGTTTGTCGCATCCGCAAGGCCTTCGATCTTCACGTTGGTTGACTGTGCCTGCTCGACAGCGTGGCTTGCGATTTCGGCCGACAAAGACATTTGTCGGCGGATTTCTTCCACGGACGCCATCAGTTCCTCCGCCGCGGATGCCACCGTTTCGACGTTGGACGAAGCTTCCTCCGATGCAGCAGCCACGGCTGTACTCTTGTCGCTCGTATCGTCGGCACCGGCGGTCAGAACGGATGCAGCCCGGTTCAAATCCTCTGCTTGGGACATGACCGTATTTGTGAGGGCAGAAATCTTTGCATCGAAGTCTTGTGATAGCTCGCGAAGCCGCTCTGCCCGGGCAAGCTGCAGACGCTGCTGCTCAAGCTGATCGTCCGACAGTTTGTCGGCTTCCGCCGCCTTATCGCGGAATACCACCAATGCCTTGTTGATTTCTCCGATTTCATCGGACCGCTGGGTATCGGGAATGGTGATGTCATACCTGCGGTCGATCAGGGCTTGGATCACCGAAACGGACCGCTCTAGCGGACGGCGTACCAGGGAGGTGCCGAAGAAATAAAGTGTTCCAGCCATGACCATAAGCAGCGCGGCGCCAACTCCAATCACAAGGATCAGGATTTGGCGGGATGCGGCAGTCAAGGTGCTGCTGGGAACATTGACGATCACCGACATGCTCGCATCGGTGTCAGCGATCTTCACCGGCACGACGATCCGTTTCACGTCCGTGCCAAGAGTGTGCGAATATCCATCATAGGAGTACGGTTGGCCGGTCCGTACAGCCGCAAGCAAAGCGTCCTGATGCGCCAAATCCGCTTCGGACCGGCCTTCGGCCCACTCCTTGCCAAGCAACGCGCTATCCGGGTGCGCGACCCACTTGCCTTCTCGAGACAGGAGGTGAACGGACCCCGTGCCGAGCGGCTGTTGTTGTGCCAAGGCATTGGAAAGCGGAGTGAGCATGATGTCGGCGCCCACAACACCGATCGTTTCCGCGCCATCTTTGATCGGCACGCCAAACGACACGCCCGACACGGTTTGTCCATCAACATCCCAACTGTAGGGCTCTGTAACATGGGGTTTACCGGATGCGAAGGGGATATTGAACCACAGGCTCTCGCCCGGTTCACCAACGGCTAAATCGCCAAGCGTGCGGTAGCCCAATTTTCCATCAGGCAGCCGGAAGTAATATGGTCGCCAGATGCCACTCTCATCATGCTGGTCGGCTCCCGCAAACTCCGTGTCCCGCCCGTCAAGCTGGTCGTCGACCACCGCGCCCCATGTTCCGGAAAGCTCGGAGTTTTCCTGTGTCACCGTTTCAACCACGTTGAACCACTGCGCTCGATCCCGAGTGTCGCTTTTGTGTAGCCCGTTCAGCGCAAAGGCGAGTGTTTCGGCGGCTGTCAGGCCATTTTCCATCGTACGGCGGACAAATTCGGCTTGTTCGCGCGCTTCTGCCTCTGCTTCGGCGATAGCCCGCTTTTGCGTTGTGGTTGAAGCCTGCCAGCCAATGAACCCGATACCGACAGCCAACGCGAGTGCAAGCGTCGAGACGCTTACTCCGATCAGTTTCGTCGTAACCTTCGCGCTATTGAACACTGATAAGCCCCCGCCATTGTGTTTCCGGGTATGTTACAAGCCGTCTACCGCAAGAAAACTAACTTTGATGCTTTAACAACCCGTTGCCGGTTGCCCCATTTCCGGCCCGATTGTGCTTTGAATTTGCAAACTGTTTCGGCTCCGACAGAATGCTTGGGTGCGGCTTGTGATCCTTTCGATGGGCGGAGGGTGTTTATCGCCAGAATTCTGTCTACTTCCGGAAAGAGAAGCCCGCCATCGCTAGGACAACCGAACAATGGTTTTCGTCCAAGCAAAGACCGCCTTGGGGGACTTGGCAAGGTCTGGGAAGCGCGAACAACCGCTTCGGCAACCGGTTCCTTTGGCACCGCGGCATGGCGCCATAATCCGGTGTCAGACCTCATCTGAAGTGGCCCGGCAATCCCCTCTTGCAAATCGCTCGCAATTGCATTGACTTTGCGATTGCTTCGCAATATGAATTGAGCCGCCGCTCCAGCGCGGCAAAAGTTTTCGGGAGCCAAAGCATGAACCTGACGAAAAGAACCTTCCTCGCAGCCGCAACCGCGATCGCCCTGGCGTTGCCCGCGGGCTGGGCCACGGCGCAGGACCGGCTTAGTGTGGTTGCAACGACCGGCATGATCGCAGACGCGGTGACGAATGTGGGCGGTGACATTGTTGAGGTGAAAGCGCTGATGGGTGCCGGTGTGGATCCCCATGCCTACCGCCAAACCCGCAGCGACATCGTTGCCATGGCGAATGCCGATCTGGTCCTATGGAACGGTCTCTACCTCGAGGCGCAGATGGAAGAGTTCCTGCTCAGCCTGGCCGAAAGCGGCAATGTGGTCGCCGTGGCCGAAGCCGTGCCGGGGAACCTGCTGCTCGGCTCCGAAGACTACGAAGGCCGGTTCGACCCGCACCTTTGGATGAACCCGAACCTGTGGGCGCGGGTTGTCGTCAATATCCGCGACGCGCTCATTGGGGTGCACCCGGAGGGAGAGGAAACCTTCAGGGCCAATGCGGAGACTTAC
The DNA here is from genome assembly GCF_008711285.1 of Roseibium aquae. GTDB lineage: Bacteria > Pseudomonadota > Alphaproteobacteria > Rhizobiales > Stappiaceae > Roseibium > Roseibium aquae. The sequence goes on along the minus strand of NZ_VXDC01000002.1, from coordinate 375,384 downwards.
CTTACCCAGTTGAACGATCTGGCCCGGTATACAAACGAAGTCCTGTCGACGGTCCCGGTTGAAAGCCGCGTCGTTTTGTCCTCTCATGACGCCTTCAATTATTTCGGGAACGCTTACGGGTTCGAGGTGGTCGGCATTCAAGGTATTTCGACCGAGTCGGAAGCCGGTCTTCAGCGGATCGGCGAGCTGGTGGACATGCTCGTTGCACGCAATATCGGTGCGGTTTTCGTCGAGACCTCCGTGTCGGACCGTAATATCCAGGCGCTGATCGAGGGCGCCGCGGCGCGGGGCCACGACGTTATCATCGGCGGTGAGCTTTTTTCGGACGCGATGGGAGATCCAGGCACCTATGAAGGCACCTATATCGGTATGATTGATCACAATGCCACGACCATCACCTCCGCGCTTGGCGGACAGGCACCCGAAAGCGGAATGCAAGGTATGCTCAATTGAGACCTCCCCGAATGACGAAGCTCCAGCAGCCGGCAATGGCTGCGGAAGACGGCCGGGCCACGCGCCCGGCCGCCGTTCCCGCGGAAGCGCCTCTTGCCGTGCGCGGCCTCACCGTTTCGTATGGCGAGAAGCCCGCCGTATTTTCGGTCGATGCGACCTTCCCAGCCAGGGCTATGTCGGCCATCATCGGGCCGAACGGCGCTGGCAAATCGACGTTGCTCAAGGCGTCGCTTGGCGTGATCCCGCGTCTTTCGGGCGAGGTCTTCATTTTCGGTCAACCCATCACCAAAGCGCGCAACCGGATCGCCTACGTGCCTCAGCGCGCCAGCGTCGACTGGGACTTCCCGACCACTGTGATCGACGTCGTGCAAATGGGGCTTTATCGCAAGGTCGGATTGCTCGGACGCCTTTCCGGCCAAATGACAATCCGGGCGCTGGACTGTCTCGGCCGTGTCGGGATGGCCGACTTTGCGCATCGCCAGATCGGGCAATTGTCCGGCGGCCAGCAACAACGGGTGTTCCTCGCGCGGGCCCTGGCCCAGGATGCGGATCTTTACCTGTTGGATGAACCCTTCGCGGGCGTGGACGCTGCGACCGAGCGGGCCATCATCGATGTTCTGAAGCTATTGAAATCGGAAGGCAAGGCCGTAGTCGCCGTGCATCACGACCTTTCCACCGTGCGGGACTATTTCGACCATGTGTTCCTGATTAATGTCCGGCCCATCGCTGAGGGGCCGGTTTCGAGCGCCTTCACGACCGCGAACCTGCAGGCGGCATATGGCGGACGTTTGGCAGCGACCCATCTCGACGAACTGGCGATGGTCGAAGGCCGATAATGCAGCAATTCCTGGAAGCGCTGTTTCTGCAGGCAGGCTACAACGCGGCGCTGGTCGCGATTGGCGCGGCGCTCCTGGGATTCGCGGCGGGGTCGTCCGGAACATTCCTGTTTCTGCGCAAACGCGCCCTCGTCTCGGATGCGGTGGCGCATGCGACCCTTCCGGGCATCGCCATCGCTTTCATGGTGATGGTGGCGTTCGGCGGGGATGGACGAAACTTGGCCGGCCTGCTCGCGGGCTCGGCACTCACTGCCTGGGCAGGCCTCTTGATTATAGAGTGGATCCCGCGCCGAACCCGGCTGGCCGAGGACGCGGCCATCGGAGCGGTACTGGGTGTTTCTTTCGGCATTGGCGTCGTGCTGTTGACCGTCGTCCAAACCATGAGCGCGGGACGGCAGGCCGGTCTGGAAAGCTTTCTTCTCGGCTCCACTGCGGGCATGCTGTTTCAAGATGCGGTAATCATCAGCATTGGCGGATCTCTTGCGGTGTTCTGCACATGGCTGATGCGCCGGCCGATGACCCTGGTCGCCTTCGACAGCACGTACGCGGCGGCCATGGGCTACAATGTCCGGCGGATCGATCTCTTGATGATGGGCCTGGTTCTGGCTGTGACGGTGATCGGGCTGAAGCTGGTGGGCCTCATCCTGATCGTTGCCATGTTGATCATTCCCGCGGTCACCGCGCGTTTCTGGACCGAGCGGGCGCAACATGTCATTTGGATCGCCGGCGGGATCGGCGCCGCCTCTGGCTATCTGGGGGCCGTCCTGTCGGCCTCAGCCCCCGGCCTGCCCACGGGCCCGATCATTGTCCTGATGGCAGCTGGATTTTTCGTTTTTTCACTCTTCTTCGCCCCGGTGCGCGGCGTGCTGTCGTCCGTGATCCGCCACCGCCGCTTCCAGGTGCGCGTCCACCGCCGGCAGGGTCTGCTGGCCCTTGCCGCACAGCATCCCATCCGCGAGCCCTACACCCTCCGCCTTCTGGCACAGGAAGGGCTGGTGCGTCCCGACGGCGTTCCGACGGATGCCGGGCGGGCGCAGGCAGCCAAGATCGCCCGGGACGAACGCCGCTGGGACATCGCCCGCGAAATCCATCAGGATGCCGGTCTCACCGGCCGCTACGACGGGCTCACCCCCATTGAGGACGTTTTCACTGCCGACGAAATCGCGGAATTCGACCTCCGGCTTGGTTCACCCGTCAGTGTGAGAGGTGCGTGATGGGAGCCGAATTCGTCCAGTTCTCGCTTACGCCGATCCTGATCGGCATCTTTTCCGCCATCGCCTGCGCGCTTCCTGGAAACTTTCTCATCCTCCGGCGCCAGGCTCTGATTGGAGACGCGATCAGCCATGTGGTTTTGCCCGGAATAATCGTGGCCTTTCTGATCACCGGGGTGACCGCCGCGATCCCGATGTTGCTTGGTGCGGCCGGAGCCGCGATTGTTGCTGTCATCCTGATCGAGGCAATCAAACGCCTCGGCAACATCGAGCCCGGGGCCGCGATGGGCGTGGTTTTCACCGCCATGTTCGCCCTCGGTGTTCTGATCCTGGAACAAACCGACACGAGCCGGGTCCATCTGGATGTTGAACACGCCCTGATGGGCAATCTCGAGAGCCTAATCTGGTTCCAAGCCGAAGGTTGGCACTCGCTCGTCGATCCTGTTGCGCTCGCGAAACTGCCGGATGAACTGATCCGCATCGCGGTTGTCTGCGCGTTCATCGCAGGTCTGACGCTGGTTTTCTGGCGCTGGCTCAAGATCGCGACCTTCGACGAAGGCTTTGCCCAGGCGCTTGGCATTCCCGCAGCAGCACTCGGCTTCGGGCTTGTCGTGACCGCGGCCGTGGCCGCTGTCGCAGCCTTCGACGCGGTCGGTTCGATCATTGTCATAGCGATGTTCGTTTGCCCACCGGCAGCCGCCCGCCTGATGACCAACCGGCTAGAACACCAGATCTGGTGGTCGGTGTTTCTCGCCACGCTTTCCGCAGTTCTTGGCTACGTCCTGGCCGGCTATGGCCCTTTGTGGTTCGGCGGCCAGAACGCGGTTAGTGCCGCCGGAATGATCGCGGCCGTCTCTGGCGTCATCCTGGGTCTGGCCTGCCTCTACGGACCGCACCGCAGCCGGGAGGGTGTTGGAAGGCAGGACATCGCGTGAACCGCATCCCAAGGCCGGACCTGCGCGGTTGCACCTTGCAAGGAGGACCGGCAGCTTCATGGAATTGATCGCGCCTGCATCATGTTGCCGATCCGAATAAAAGACCAAATGCCAGCGTCTTGATCCCAGGTCGACCATGGAATGGTGCACGGCCAGATTGATCGCGACACGATCCATTCTTGTCAGGAGAGGCTCTCTGACACGGGTCCGTGGCAACCGCTGCGGTCTACGCGTTTTTTCCGACTTGGGTTGCTTTCGCATTGGCGTTTATCGTTCTGCTTCGTCTGACGGATGGCGCCCGGACAGGCAACGAGGCGTGGCCATGAACCGCTCCGTCTCATCGGTTGGTCCAGCCGCGCGGTTTCCCAGTTGTGGAGTCCTGTAAGCATGACGAGCGGTGCCATCTCCCTTCCCCAGATTCGGCATAGTGCCGTGCCTGGACGCTTGAGGCTGATGGTCCCGGAAATCATCGACCGGCCGGAGCATGCAGCGGCGCTGGAACACGTACTGTCCGCTGCTCCGGGAATCCGCCGGATAAAGGCGCGCAGCGTGACCGGCAGCATCATTCTAGATGCCGACCCGGTGATGGACATCGACACGTTGCGATCAGCGGTGGCCAGGGCGGTTTCAGACCAGAAAAGCCACAACTCCGGCGCTGCCGGGAAACCCCGATATGCCCAAGCCCGGCGATCGGATCCGCGGGACAACAACGGCCGGCTGGCTCCAGACGGTCCGGTCTGGCACGCACTGAGTGTGGACGAAGCCATCGCAGGGACAGAAACACAGGCAGCTCATGGCCTGACGCGCGAAGAGGCAGACCGCAGGCTGCGGTCGCATGGGCCCAATGTACTGCCGCACGAATCCAGTCCGACAAACCTGGAATTGCTGCTCAAGCAATTCCAGGGTCTGCCGGTGATGATGCTGGTGGGTTCGTCCGTTGTCTCCTTGGCGACCGGCGGGATCGCGGATGCGGTGGCCACCCTCTCGGTCGTGGCTGCGAACGGCGTCCTGGGTTTTGTGACGGAAGGACAGGCCGAACGGACCATCCATGCATTGACGGACCAGAGCGACCAGCAGGTTCATGTCCTGCGCGGCGGGCGGACGGTCAGCATTCCCGCAAGCCAACTGGTGTTCGGCGACATTCTGACCCTCAAGGCCGGTGTCCGAGTTCCGGCCGACGGGCGCCTTCTTGCGGCCGAAGATTTGATGGTCGATGAATCCGCCCTGACGGGCGAAAGCATGCCGGTTGCCAAATCCGATGCGGTGAAACTCTCGGCGGAAACACCCATCGTCGAACGCAAGACCATGGTCTATGCCGGAACCATCATTGCCGAAGGCACGGGGCAGGCTGTCGTGGTGGCCACGGGCAGACGGACGGAAGCGGCGAAACTTCAATATTTATCGGATACCGCCGAGCGTCCCAAGGCTCCGGTTGAGGCGGAACTCGACCGGCTCGGCTCGCGACTGGCAATGGCCAGCCTTGCCGCCTGCGGTGTTTTCGCCGGCGTCGGCATTCTGCGGGGCTATTCGCTGGCGGTGATGTTGAAGGACGCGCTGGCGCTGGCCGTCGCAGCCGTTCCCGAGGGACTGCCGATGGTCGCCACCTCCACCTTGTCGGTCGGCCTGCGCAAGATGGAGCGAAAAGGCATTTTGATCCGCCAGCTCAGCGCGGTGGAAAGCATGGGTGCCCTGCAGGTGCTGTGCCTCGACAAGACCGGGACATTGACCCAGAACCGAATGGCGGTGGTTGAGGCCGTCGCCGGCCTGTCTCATGTGCCGCTGGAGCGCACCGCAGCCTTCACGGTACTGGCCGAGGTGGCCGCCCTGAACAATGACAGCCAACTGGAGAATGGCCGGCCGGCCGGGTCTTCTCAAACCGAGCAGGCTCTGCTCGATTTCGTCTTGTCGCAGGGGATAGATCCCGAGGATCTGCGGGCGCGCCACAGCCGGCTCAAAACGCTGGACCGAAAAGCCGGCCAACCCTTCATGGGGACCTGTCACCAGAGCAAAACCGGCTCATTTTGGACACTCAAGGGGTCGCCGGAGGCCGTACTTCGCCGCTGTAGCCATGTTCTCGACGACGGGCAGACACGCCCGCTCACCGAAGAGGACCGGAACCGGGTCATGGCATTGAACGACGACCTGGCCGGCCGGCCCTCCCGGGTGCTGGCATTCGCGCGGGCCGAGACCGGAGACCTCAGCGGCGACCCAGGCAATATGACCTTCACCGGTCTTTTGGCCATGGTCGATCCGGTTCGCCCCAGCGCCGCCACGCTGATCGCCCGGATCAGGCAAGCGGGCATTCAACCGGTTCTGATCACCGGCGATCAGGCGCCAACGGCGGCTGCGGTGGCGCGGGAGGTCGGCTTGACCGGCGGCGGGCCTGTCCGGGTGATCGATTCGACCGAATTTGCGCATCTGCCGCCCGAACTTCTCGCCGGGCTTGCGCGCGAAACGCATGTCTTCGCGCGGGTCGCAAGCCATCAGAAATTGGCCATCGTCAAGGCGCTCCAGGCATCCGGGCGGGTTGTTGCCATGACCGGAGACGGTGTCAACGACGCACCGGCCCTGGCGGCGGCCGATGTGGGGATTGCGATGGGCGAAAGCGGAACGGAGCTGGCGCGCGATGTCGCCAACGTCGTGATCCGCGACGACAATCTGGCAACGCTTGTCGAGGCGATTGCCGAGGGGCGGGCCATCCACCGCAATATCCGCCGGTCGCTGGAGTATCTTGTCACCACCAACATGTCGGAGATTGCCGTCTCGATCCTGGAGGCCCTGCACGGTCCGGGCGAGTTGGAAACGCCGATGGAGCTGCTGTGGATCAATCTGGTGACGGATGTGTTGCCCGGGCTGGGACTGGCGCTTGCCGAACCGGATCCCGACATCATGGAACAACCGCCGCGGGAGGCGGGCGAAAACATCATACCGGCCCGGGACTTCAAGCGCATGGCCACCGACAGCGGCGTCATAGCGGCGTCCGCCATGGCGGCCCATCTCGTGGGCCTCGCCCGCTACGGCCCGGGCCCCGAAACGCGCGGCATGACCTTTCTGGCCCTGTCCCAGGCACAACTTCTCTACACACTGGTCTGCCAGCGCACGGATCCACGCAAGCTGAAACCCGGTGCCCTTTTGGAAAACCGGACGCTTGATCTGGCGCTTCTGGTGTCGTCCGCGCTTGGAGCGTTGCCGTTCTTCTCACCGGGTTTGCGCCGTCTTCTGGGCATTGCCCCGCTCGCGAAAGGCGATGTCGCCGTTGCATTGTCGGCAGCCGCGGTGCCGCTTGCCAGCGTGCTTGTGCGGCGAAGCCTCAAGATCGAACTGTTTCCAGGCGTTATCGTGAAAGAGGTCGGAAATGCGTGATTTCGTATTGAGTTCGCAGGCGGTCACCTCGGCGCATCCCGACAAGATGTCGGACCAGGTCTGCGACGCGATGGTCGACGCCTTTTTAACCGCCCCGGCGCCGGCGGCCTGTGTCGCAGAATGCGCGCTGGCAAGCGGCATTGTGTTTTTGTCGCTGCGCTACGGCGGGCCTTTAAGTTTCGATCCCGCAGCGCTCGCCCGCCAAGTGATCGCCAAGGAAGGTTATGGCGGGGAAACCGGGGGCAGCCAACCGACGGTGATGCTGGATCTCACCGAAATGCCGGAACTGGTTGGCCTGCCGGAGCGGGTGATCAGCCTGGCCGATCGCATGACCACGGCGTTTGGTTATGCCTGCGACCATACGCCGGAACGCATGCCGCTTCCCATTCGGGACGCGCACCGTGTCTGCATGGCGATTGAAGACGCTATCCGGGACCGCAGGCTCATGGGAATAGCGCGGGACGCCCAGGCCCAGATCGCCGTTCGGTTTGCAGGACGCAGACCAGTGGACGTCACCGGGATTGCAGTGGGCGTGTTCGCACCCGGACACTCAAAGCCGGATGCTCTGGAAGAGATGATCCGGGCCGAGGCGATCAAGCCGGCCCTTGCCGGATCTGAATGCCCGATCACGACCGCCACCCGGATCAGCGTGACCAGTGTCGATTCTCCCGGCGGCCCCTCGGTTCATGCCGGTTTGACCGGCCGCAAGAGTTCCGCAGACGGCTATGGCGGCTTTTGCAGGGAAACAAGCTCCGCCTTTAGCGGGAAACATCCGGCCCGCATCGACCGGGTGGCCGCCTATGCCGCCCGTCAGGCCGCCGTGAGCGTTGTCGCAGCCGGTTTGGCACGGGAATGCGAAGTGCAGTTGTCCTATGTTCCCGGGGATAGTGAGGCGGCCAGTCTGGAGGTCGACTGCTTCGAAACCGCGCTCCTTCCCGAAAGCGAGATATCGGAAACGCTCCGGCAGCGCATCGACTTCAGCATTGGCGGGATCATCGAGCGGCTGAACCTTTGGGCCTTGCCGCGAGCCCGTGGCGGCCAGTTTTATGCGCCCCTGGCGCGCCGCAGCCACTTCGGCCGGACCGATATGGATCTGCCCTGGGATCAACCGATCCCGCTTAGTGGAAGCGTAGGATACTAGCGCCGGTTCGGGCCGCCGTTCTCCAGCAGTGACAGGGCATTGACCAGAAGCGTTGCCGCGGGGCCGACGATGCGTCCGCGGGCGAGCTGGACAATCGACAAGACCAAAAGAAGGGCACCAAGCGCCGTGTGCAGATTGAGCTGCCCGCCGCTTCGCTGGGTGATGGCTTGATCGGCGCGGAGCAGGCCGAACTGGAGGGACGCCCCAAGCGGCGGGGACGGCATCTTGGGCACGATCTTGATCGCGGAACATGCCGCCAGCAAATCGGCCAGCGCGTTTTTCTTCAGATCGGCTTCAACGATCAAACTGCCCGTGTTGGGCCTGGCCAGGCTGCGGGTCACGCCGGGCATGCGCGCCAGGGCTTCACACACATCTTCGAGCCGGGCGCGCGTGACGGGACGCACAAGTCTCAGGCGGGCGCGGCCATCGGTCGAATGGACCAGATGGACCTTTATCGGCTTGGAAGCTGGATCGCCCTCGGTCTCAGTCATCCCGCCTTTCTCCGGTTTCACTGTCATGGGACGGTTCATCGTCATGAGGCGGCGGGGCACCGGGGGTCATTTCCGCCCGGACTTCCGCGGCCATGTCCTCGAAATGCTCATAAGCCTCCGCACCGGCCCGGCGGACCTCATGGTAGGCGGAAGCGCCGGATTTCATGGCGGAGCGCATCGCCGGACGTCCCGCTCTGGCCACCGCGGCGGCAACGCCCGGCACCAGCATCAATCCGGCCGTGGCAACCGAAGCTCCCAGCAGAAACAATCGCACGGACATTCGACCTCACCTCCGTCAGATTTTTAAAATCCATCAGTCTCGACCGCATGTTTTGTCGACATGGATCCACTTGGCAACCACTTGTTCTCACCTTTTCATGCGGGTATGCCGTTGGAAAGACAAGGCGGCCCCTTTTGTCGGTCATTTTCCTCGCGGCGGCTCTCACCGGGGTTTGCCTCTGGCGGTCAGGATGGATATCCGGACAGGGTCCGTCACTCGCCGCAGCATCGGAACCATCTCATGACAGCCTGCACGATCCTGACAGCTGACCGCATCTTCGACGGCGACATGTTTCACGAAGAGACGGCCCTGGTCTTGGCGGAAGGCCGCATTGTTGCGCTCACGGCACTTGGTGACCTGCCAAGCGGTGCGTCCGTCACGCATACGGGAGCAGCCGTTCTGTGTCCCGGGTTCGTGGACTGGCAAGTCAACGGCGGCGGGGGCGTTTTGTTCAACGAAACGCCGACGGCAGATGGTGCGGCGGCAATGGCGCGCGCGCATCTGGCTTTCGGCACAACAGCGCTGCTGCCGACGATCATTACCGACCACGAGGCGGTGACCGAGGCAGCGGCCGAGGCGATTTCAAACGCGCTTCGAACGGGCCATCCCGGGATCGTTGGGATCCATTTCGAGGGACCGCATCTGTCGGTGGAAAAATGCGGGGTTCACGATCCCGGTCTTTTCCGGCCGCTGTGCCCCGCCGATATGCGCCGCTACACGCGCCGGGATCTGGGTAAAGTGGTGGTCACGCTGGCCCCGGAAAACGCCTCCCACGCGGATATCGAAACGCTCGCGGCTCACGATGTGATTGTGAGCCTCGGGCATACGAATGCGGATTACGAAACGGCACACGCCGCTTTCAGGGCCGGAGCCAGCGCTGTCACCCATGTGTTCAACGCGATGGCGTCACTGCACCACCGGAAACCCGGACTGATCGGTGCGGCGATGGAACGGGCCGACATCTGGTGCGGCCTGATCGCGGACGGCCACCATGTGCATGCCGCCGTCTTGAAAATGCTGATGGCCGCAGGGCCGGTTGACCGGATGACCCTCGTGACGGACGCCATGTCCACGGTCGGGGTATCCGCCGATACGTTCAGTCTGAATGGCCGGACCGTGACACGGGCGAACGGCCGGTTGACGGTCGCCGGCGGCACACTGGCCGGCTCGGATCTGGACATGATGTCGGCGGTACGTTTCACTGTCCACCATTGTGGCCAGCCGCTCGAGCGCGCATTGCAAATGGCATCGCGAAACCCGGCCAGGATGCTCGGGCTGACCGACAGGGGCCGATTCGCCCCCGGCGCGCGGGCCGACATTCTGGCTTTGGACAGTGCCCTCAACCTGACAGGCATCTGGCTCGGCGGCGAACCGGTCGCGCCTTAGGCGGCGGCGGATCGCGCGAAAGCCCTAATTCCAGAACTTCGGCGACTTCTTGGTCTCGCGCCAATAGCCCTTCGCATGCGGCCAAGTGGCCGCCGATTGCGCCTCATGCCAGCCGATGGCGAACCCGACAGCCTGAGCGCGGTCGACGGCGCCTTCGCCTTCCCTATCGTTGATCAGCGCCAGCTTCTCGGCCATGGCAACATCGTTGAGATAACCGAAAATGTCCTGCAGACGTTTCATGCGCTTCAGGAAGGGTTTGACGGTATCGCCTGGATAAAGACTGTCGAAAAACTCGATGCCATAACGCAGCTTTTTCAAAGCCTTGCGCATGTCATGCCGTTCCTCGATCGAGAGATCGTCGATCCGCGCGCCAAACTTTGAGACCTTTCGCCACTGCCGGTCGAGCGCGGCCCGCGCAAAGTCACTGATTGTGCCGGCCAGTTTCGTCGTCTGATCGAAATTGTCCGGATCCAGCCACCCCCGTCCTTCCGTGTAGGTCGCAAGGTCGAGAATGAAGTGATTGATGTCTTCCTGGCCCAAATGGGTCTTGAGCTTCACGCGGGCGGCTTCCCGCCGCGCTTCCAGATAGGTAACGAGTGTTTCCACATTCACGCCCGCGGGCGCATTTTCCTTCAACGGCCGGACGATCTCATCGGTCAGGACATCCAGATCGCGGACCTCTCCGGCCTCTCCGGCCAGCGTTCTCGCTGCCACGTCGAGCGGCACGAAACTCGCTGGGTGGATGACCGGCTTGAACAGCCGGAATGCGCTGCGCAGCCGCCGCAGGCCGACCCGCAATTGATGCGGACCTTCGGGCGCATCGCTTTGAAGCACAACAAGCCGGTTATGCGTGATCTGATCGAGGCAGGAGCGCAGGATCTCGCGAAAGGCGCGCTCGGCGGTTTCTTCCGGGTCGAGGACAACGCGTTCGGCGAGTTTTGGCGCCGCAAGGCCGTTGTCCCGCCCCTCCGCCAGCCGGTAACCCCGCTCCGCCTTTGAGCAGGGCGAGAACCGGAACGGCGTCGCCCCGATCACGCCCCGGGCGGCCTTGAACAGGGCCTCGGCGCTTCCCGACTTGAGTTCGAATTCCACCTCGGACAAAGGCTCGGTCCGTCCGCCTGACGTGACTTGGCCGGTGTCGAACGCCACTTCAATCTCGCTGCCGTCCTGGTCGGCGGTCAGGATGCGGGTGGTTCGCTTCATCACGGTCTCGAAGCACGGCGCGAGCGCCTGGCCCGCGATTGTTTCGTGCAGGATGGCGACAATCTTGTCGTCGCCGATTGCAGCGAGATCAACCGAACCGCCGCTGACGCGGGTCTCGACTTCGATGGCCGACGAAACGCCGGCGGCCACACCCGTTCCGATCTTGACCGTTTGCACCCAGCTCCGGCCCACTTTTCGCACCCGCAAGGAGATCTTCGCCTTGCGCAAGGCCTGGTCGGGTGTGTCGACATAGACCGAATGCAGGGTCCGGGTGGTCGTGCGGCTGGAACTGAAACCTTCCACGGCCCCGGTCCGCCTCAGATGCGCCTGGGCCTCTTCGGGCACTTCGAGCTTCAGCTCGATTTCTCTTGCAGTTTTTGACATGGCCTACATCTAGCCATTTCGCGGATTTGTGTCCAGAAAAAGTGCACTCGTTGCACCCTACTGGTTCGTCACTCGGGACACGTCAGGACAAGCCCCCCTTGGCGGAGCGCCGTTGGAACACGGCAAGCGCCTTGTCGACAAGCCGGACCGCATAATGGGCCGGTTTGGGGATCGGCCGGTCGTTGAAGGCAAGTTTGCGGATATAGTGCGGGACATGCCAGGTTGCGCTTGTGCCCGCCGGAAAGAACAGCGCCACACCGGGCACCCCGTGATAGGTCTCGCCCCGTTCATCCGTGATGAACACCTCGCCCTCCAGGAACAGGACGCTTTCATCCCAGCCATAGTGCCAGCGGAACCTGCCGGCCGTGCAGGACCAATGATCGGTGGTTGCCCAGCCCCGGGTACCGACCGACAGGTTCTTGCAACGGGCCTCCGGCGCCCCCTCCAGGATCCAGTGCGGCCGGATGGGAGCGGGTTCGAGCTGGCTCGGGTCGAGCATGTGGGCAGGAAAAACGCCCGATGCCGGCAAGCCCGTCGCCTTTTCCGTGTCCGCGACTGCCGGTTCTGCTGGAAATCTACCCTGTGCCCCGGTCATGCATCCCCCTGCTGTCTTGATGCGGAAACATCACGTCGCTCCTCATGACTGCTGCCGATACACGCGAAAGATTGCGATTGTGCAAAGACAGGCAAGACGACAGGAGACAACCCGTTGACGGCGCGGGCTCCCGCGATCTTTTTTGGGTTTGGGGCGCTCTTCCGGCTTGCGCCTTTCAAGAAGACCATGATAAGCACCCGATCCGGTGTCAGTTGCCCCTCTGGCGGAACTGGTAGACGCGCGGGATTCAAAATCCCGTTCCTTCGGGAGTGCCGGTTCGATTCCGGCGGGGGGCACCATTTTTATTTTTTAGTTAATTAATTTCAATAACTTACCTGTCTTCACAGTCCTGCCTCGGAGGACGTTTCAAGAAGGTAGGGTGATCGATCATTATTAAGCTAGCACCTCAATAGTTTGAGTTCCGAGAAAGCAAGGTAGCCGCAGCGGTCTTGCGAAGCCCATGGACCGAAAGGCCAGTCAGCCCGGCTTCATCCCACATTTGGTGCAAGTTATTAGCTTTTGCATGTGTGCCGCGAAGTTGTTGATTTGTTTTGGATAACTCATGATTCCCACGTGAAAATAGAAAGCGCTTCTCGGGCTAAGATTTTGACTAAAAATACTTTTGCCAATAAAATGCAAAAAATTCTATTGAGTTGGCAAAAATGTTTGAAATCAGTCAGTTGGATGGAGATAGCATCCGTGATGCTATCGATGCTCGGGATCGCTATGATTTGCTGCGCTCAGCACAGGCTGACGGACGGCATAGCTATGGCGGATCAATGAAATTCGAATCCAGAGGTGACGCAGAATACCTCATTCGAAGGCCGCATGGTAGTTCAACCCGGAAGTCCTACGGTCGGCGCAGCCCTGAGACAGAGCAAACACTTGAGCATTTCGTGGCAGGCAAGGCACGTGTTGAGGAGCGGGTTGCCGGGCTGAGGAAACAGCTCGAGGACCGTGCTCCGGTTCTCAGAGCCAGGGGATTGGGCCGGGTGCCTTTGCTGACAGCGAGGGTTATACGAAAGCTGGATGACTTGGGTTGGCTCGGAACGTCGCTGATCGTTTTAGGGACGAATGCTCTTTATGCGTTTGAGGCACAGGCAGCGGTCCGGATCGACGCAAGCATGGTCGCCACAGGAGATGTAGATATCCTGTTTGATGCCAGACGGCGGTTGGTCATGACTGGTGAGGTGAGTGAGAAGGGCTTGATCGGCGCTCTCCAAACGGTTGACCGGTCGTTTGAGCGTGCGAAGAGCAAGACATACACAGCCGCCAACAAAGAAGGCTACATGGTCGATCTCCTGGAACCTCAGGACCATGACAGGATCATGAGGGAGGGGCATAGACGCCTATCCGATCATCCAGAAGACCTGATTGCCACAACAACACACAGCAGCAAATGGCTCCTGAATGCGCCCAAGTTCACGGCGACGGCTTTTGACGAGCGTGGGCTGCCTGTAAGGATCGTGACCATTGATCCAAGGGCCTATGCTCTGCAAAAGCAGTGGATCGTAGAAAATGATGCCACCCGGGATCCGGCGAAACGCGTCCGTGATGAGCAACAGGCTCGCATAGTCGCCGAGATCGCAACCAAATATCTTCGCCTGAGTTTCGACGACCCAGTCTTGTCCGGATTGCCAAAGTCATTCCGCGATCTGGCCGATAAACTTGTGCGAACCGCTGCCACGCGATCTCATGAGTGGTAGCCATATCGTAGTCGAATAACGCCTCTATGGCCGGGTAAAATCGCCGGGACAGTGATCCGGGAAAATTGCAGAGACGGTGGGACGATTTCCTGTCTCGCTCTTGGCGAAGCTCCAGTTCTTACTCAATGCGCTTAGTCCGGGCCGCGGATCGCGTTCCCGTTCGCTCTGGCGACAGGACAGGACATGCGCAACATGCTCCCCGCAGGCCGATTTCTGATGACTTTTACCGGTCCGCGGGCTAAGCAGCGCGCATGATCAGACGCCTTTATGACTGGACCCTCTCCCTTGCCGCCGGGCCGCGCGCCCCGGCCGCTCTCGGCACAGTGTCCTTTGTGGAAAGCTCCGTTTTTCCGATTCCGCCCGACTTGTTGTTGATCCCCATGGTGATCGCAAAACGGGAGAAAGCCTGGTGGTTTGCGACCCTCTGTACGCTCACCTCGGTCGCCGGGGGCGTTCTGGGGTATTTTCTTGGCATGTTCTTGTTCGAGCAGGTCGCCCAACCGGTTCTTAGCTTCTACGGAAAGATGCACTGGCTGAGTGAGTTCAGCGTGGTCTTCAACGAATGGGGCTGGTGGTTCGTTTTCATCGCCGGTCTGACGCCGTTTCCCTACAAGGTGATCACGATTGCATCCGGGGTGGCCGGACTGAGCCTGCCGATCTTCATTGCCGCCAGCCTCGTGTCGCGCGGGCTGCGCTTCTTCGTGGTCGCGGCGCTTCTTTATTTTTTCGGCCCTCCGATCCGCGACTTTATCGAAAAGCGCCTCGGCCTTATGTTCACTTTGTTCGTGATCTTGCTGGTGGGCGGCTTTGCCGCTTTACGGTTCATATGATTACTGCCGCGAAAGCGAAGAAGGATATTCCATGCCTGCCGATGTGCGCCTTGCCCAAATCGCCCTTGGTCTGCTGCTGATCAGTGGGACCGCCGTTTTGGCCACCGCCTGGGGTTTTGAGCTGATCGGCGGATATGTGCCCTGCGCCTTGTGCCTGGAACAACGCGTACCGTACTACATCGGCCTTCCCCTGACTTTGGCGGCCCTGGCGTTGCTCTGGAAAGGCAGGGCGGTGTTGAGCCTTGTCATCCTGTCAGGTGTTGCCCTGACCTTCGCCTACGGGGCAGGATTGGGGATCTATCAGGCTGGCGCGGAATGGGCCTTCTGGCCGGGACCGACCGATTGCGGGGGTGGCGCCGCTGGGCCAAACAGCGCGGCGGATATGCTGAGCGTCTTGCAATCGACACGGATCGTGAGTTGCACCGAAGCAAGCTGGCGCATGCTTGGCCTGTCCTTTGCCGGATGGAACGCGGTCGCCTCGGCAGCGCTGTGCATTTTGGCGGTCATTGCCGCAATCTGCGTGTTCCGGATCAGGAACTCCAAAACAGCGGAGGCTTCATGAGCGGGAAACCCATTGATCCGCACAAGGAAAAAACCCGGCAGGCGCTGGACGACATCAAACGGGTCCAGGCTGAGAGCGAAACGGTGCTTGGGTCGACTTTCACGCGGATGGCCGACCGGGCGCAGAAACACATGTCGGCTGCCGACAAGGACGCCAACGACCCCATCGAAGTCCTGGGGACGCGCATCGGCCGTTCGGCGGCCCTCGTTTTCTTCATCGGCCTCATCATCTATCTGGCGGCGACCTATCTGTAAGGACAATGGCTTAGGACGAACGATTTGGCCTCCCAATACCCCCCGAAACGCAGCGATTGGACGGAACGGAAAGCGCCCGGTCTGGACGCATTCGAGGCCATCGCGACAGAAGCGCTTGCCAGCTTGCCAGCTGACTTCCTCGCGCTTTGCGGCAATCTTCAGATCAGCGTGTCAGACCTGCCGACCGACGACATGTTGCGGGCGCTTGAGATTGACGATCCCTACGAACTGCTGGGCCTGTTCGAAGGCAATGGCCTGGCCGAAGGCGGCGGAGAGGCGTTCACCGGCCAGATGCCCAACCGGATCTGGCTGTTCCGCCGACCGATACTGGATTACTGGGCCTGCTACGACGAGACATTGGGCGATGTCGTGGCGCATGTCCTGATCCACGAAATCGGCCATCATTTCGGCCTCTCCGATGCGGACATGGAAGCCGTGGAGGCGGCGGCCGACGCATGAACCTGGCGCCGGCTGGCTCATCCAGCGTGTATAGAGAAAAACGGCGGCCAAGGCCGCCGTCATCGGTTTACTTGGCTGCCGCCTTTGCGCGCTCAATCGACTCCACGATGAGTTTCTTCGCGGTTTCAACACCCTCCACACCGGTCACTTTCACCCATTTCCCGGGTTCCAGGTCCTTATAGTGCTCGAAGAAGTGCTTGACCTGAGCCACGGTGATTTCCGGCAGATCCGAAACATCGTTCACGTTGTCATACCGCTTGGTCAGCTTGCGAGTCGGAACGGCCAGGATTTTCTCGTCGACACCCGATTCATCTTCCATGATCAGCACACCGATGGGCCGGCAGCTCATGATCGCACCCGGAACGATGGGGCGCTGGTTGACGACCACCACATCGATCGGATCGCCATCGCCGCAAAGCGTGTGCGGCACGAAACCGTAGTTCCCCGGATAGCGCATCGGTGTGTAGAGGAAGCGGTCGACATACATCGCACCGGCTTCTTTATCCATCTCGTATTTGATGGGCTCCCCGCCCACCGAAACCTCGATAATGACATTGATGTCTTCCGGCGGGTTCTTGCCGATCGGCACAGCGTCGATACGCATGGGTATGATTTCTCCTTGGTGGATGTTGACGCGTCTATTGCAGTCCAGCGGTTCAAGTGCAAGCCCTAAGGGGTGTCTTGCAACGAAAGACCGAGCGACCTATCGTCCAATCCGTTTTGCACGTGATCGGCGCCAGCGCGCCGGGGAGACGTTCGCATGATCCGGTTCGGCATCACTACGGGATTTTTGGCAGTCCTCAGCTTGGCAGCGTTGCTCCGGCCCGCGGTGGCGGAGCCAGTCAGCCAGTACACAAAAATCGATCTTTCCAAGTGCACGATCGTAGAGCCTGCCTCCTCTGAGGGCGTGTTTGGCGGGTCATGGTCCTGCCAAGGATATCGCGGCATACCCGTCTTTGTCGCCGAGGGCGATTTACGCATGTTCGTGTCGTTCGGGGAGAACGCGGCGCGGGAATCCGCAGCTTCGCAAACACTTGGCGGTTTCAATACGATCAACGACACCCTCGAATGGCGCATCCGGAACGACCGGCCTTTCGCAACGATCCTGCGGTGGTCCATGGACACGCCCGACGGGACAGGAAAGGTCCAGGTGCTCGTCGTGACACAACTGAAAGCCGGATCGGTCTGTCACGTGGCCTACGTCAATGCGACTGCAAACCCGAATGCAAACATCCTCGCGCGGCAGGCAGCCGACGAGTTGGCAGGTGCCCACATGTGCGAACGCGGTGCCAGGGTCATTGGGAAGGCTGGTCGCTTGGGGTGACCAAACTTCGGTTGCCGAAGAATCGCCCCAGACTCTGGCATCCCAAAAGCGATTGACTTTGGACGTTCAACCGGGCTGGCTTCGATGCCCGTTGCTCTCGAGCACGGACCACACGTAGATGACGAGCTCGAGGCGTTTTTCGGCGCTCTGATAGAAAGTCTTGGCTGCGAGCTGGCCGCCCAGCGCCCGGTAAAAGGCTCTCGCCGGCGCATTGTCGCTCAACACTTGCACAGCGAGACCCTCAAGCCCGCGCCCGTCCAGTTCGGCCCGCACATCCTCAAAGAGCCTCCGGCCAAAACCGAGTCCCTGATACTCGGGCCTGAGATACAGCTCGTAGATTTCACCCTGTGCCCGAACGGATTTCAAACGACAACTGCCGAAGGTCGCGTAACCGACAGGCTCATCAGCAACGTTCAAAAGCCGGATATCGACGCCGCGGGCCAGCGCCCCACGCCACCAGCCTGCATTCCGCCGGGTGACCATTCTTTGCAGCTCGACCCCGTCCAGCAAACCACGGTAGGCCCCAAGCCAGGCTTCGCTATGTATGCTGGCCAACGCTTCGCAGTCCGTCCGCTGGGCGACGCGCAGATCGATGAGGTTCGCAGTCATGAGCCGGAGGATACAATAGCTTTGCCGCGAAAGAAGCGGAAAAACAAAGCAGGCCGCCCCAAGGGCAGCCGGCTTTATAATTGGGTCGTTGGGTACGAAACCGAAAAGGGCCGGCTTTGCGCCGGCCCTTCAGTTGCCCTGATGTCTGACATATACGCGTCGGTCTTCCAAAACGCTACAGCGGGGGGCTGGGGGGCTAATGCGTTCCGCTGCAATCGTTAAGTCGACCCATCAGGGTATGAATTGAATATGAGATGCGTTTTTGACCTGCGAAGGGCTGGATTGCGGCGAAATAGTGATTTTTTTTCTCGGATCATGAGCCTCGCGCCAAGCCGGCCGACTGCCCATTGGCCTTGCGGCCGCTGGCCAAAATCGAGCAAAAACACCGTCCGGCGCGCTCGTGTTGCCGCCCGGAGGGATTTTATCTGGGAAAAGGGGCTTGCGCCCGTTTGCCGGATGGACGGCCTCTGTTGTCTTCCCGCGCATCAATCAATCGACGACGCGGAAACGAACCCCTTCGGAGCTGATAAAGCGATCATCGCCCAGACGTTTGAAACTGACGCAACTTGTCCCCTTGGCCGGGCCACTGGGAAAGGTTGAGCAGATCTCGTTCCCTCGGGCCCGCCAAGTGCCGTCCATCGACCCGATCAAAGCCCGGGCGGTAACGACACCACCGGGCAGATAGCGCATGGTCACCCGCATCCCAAACCGGTGTGTGACGATGGTTTTGTTCAGCATCTCGGCCTGGATTTCCCGCGCCGTTAGGGTGTTGGCCTGTGCGGGCATTGGCACCGACACAACAGCCATCAACAGGACGAAAAAGAAGCCCTTCATTCTCCGCACTCCGTTCCGTTTCAAACACGCGGCCGCGCCGGAATTGATCCTAACCCTTTTTTGATCGGGCGGCAGGGCAGGCCTGAAATCTGAAATAGCGCGCGGTTTCGGGCCTTCAACATCGAAATAGGACCCAGTTCTGGGCAACAGCGGCATGGATGGGGCGGACACAAGAAACCCGGATCCTTCGACCCGGGTTTGTCTCACTCTCCGGCGAAAACACCCTCTGCGTCAGGCGCTTTCTTTCTTGAGGGCGCGCTCCTTGCGCTTGCGCTCATGCGGATCCAGTTCCGCTTTGCGCAGGCGGATCGATTTCGGAGTGACTTCCACCAGCTCGTCGTCGGCGATGTAGGAAAGAGCGGCTTCCAGCGTCAGGCGGATCGGGGTCGTCAGCTTGACGGCATCGTCCTTGCCGGAGGCCCGAACGTTGGTCAGTTGCTTGCCCTTCAGAACGTTCACCTCCAGGTCGTTGCCACGGGTGTGTTCACCGATGATCATCCCGGGATACACCTTCGTACCCGGATCGATCATCATCGGGCCCCGGTCTTCCAGGTTGAACAAGGCGTAGGCCACAGCCTCGCCCATGCCATTCGACAAAAGCACGCCCGTATGACGTCCCTGGATCGGCCCCTTGTAGGGTTGGTAGCTATGGAACAAGCGGTTAAAGATTGCCGAACCGCGTGTGTCGGACATCAGCTCAGCTTGATAACCGATCAGGCCCCGGGTCGGCGCATTGAAGACCAGCCTTGTCCGGCCACCGCCCGATGGTTTCATTTCCAGAAGATCGGCCTTGCGCTCCTGCAGCTTTTGCACAACCGCGCCGGAATACTCCTCGTCAACGTCGATGATGACTTCTTCAATGGGTTCGAGGCGCCCGCCCTTTTCGTCCTGCTGATAGACAACGCGCGGACGCCCCACGCCCAGCTCGAAGCCTTCGCGGCGCATGTTTTCGATCAGAATCGCCAGAAGCAATTCGCCCCGTCCGGACACGATAAAGGCATCGGGCTCGTCCGTGTCTTCCACCTTCAGCGCGACATTTCCCTCGGCCTCTTTCATCAACCGCTCACGGATGACCCGCGACTGGACCTTGGAGCCCTCGGTCCCGGCCAGCGGGCTGTCATTGACACGGAAGGTCATGGACAGCGTCGGCGGATCGATCGGCTGGGCCTGCAACGGCTCGGCGATATCGGGCGCGCAAAGCGTGTCGGCGACGGTTGCCTTGGTCAGACCGGCTATCGCAACGATATCCCCGGCTTCCCCCTGGTCGATGGGCTGGCGTTCGAGACCGCGGAAAGCGAGGATCTTGGAAATCCGGCCTGTCTCGACCACCGACCCATCCCGGGCCAATGCCTTGATCGGCATGTTGGGGAGCGCGGTTCCCGAGACAATCCGCCCGGTCAAGATCCGGCCCAGGAACGGATCGGATTCGATCGTTGTCGCCAGCATCTTGAACGATCCGGCCTCCGATGCGGGAGGGGCGACTTTTTCGAGCACCATGTCGAACAAGGGCCCCATGCCTTCCTGCGGACCAGAGGGCTCCAGAGCCATCCATTCCTGCTTGGCGGACCCGTAGAGCACCGGAAAATCGAGCTGCTCCTCGTTTGCGTCGAGGGAGGCAAACAGATCGAACACTTCGTCCAGCACTTCCTCGGCGCGCTGCTCCGGCTTGTCGATCTTGTTGATCGCAACGATCGGCTTGAGGCCGAGTTTCAAGGCTTTGCCGAGCACGAACTTGGTCTGCGGCATGGGACCTTCTGCGGCGTCCACCAGCAGGATGACGCCGTCAACCATATGCAGGATACGCTCGACCTCGCCGCCGAAATCGGCGTGACCCGGGGTATCGACGATATTGATCCGCGCGTCCTTCCACACCAGCGAGGTGACCTTGGCCAGGATCGTGATCCCGCGCTCACGCTCGATATCGTTGGAATCCATCATCCGCTCTTCGGTGCGCTGGTTGTCCCGGAACACCCCGGACTGTTTCAGCAACACATCGATGAGCGTGGTCTTGCCATGATCGACGTGCGCGATGATGGCGATATTGCGCATATTCATAAGGGTAGAGCTCCGCAAAACGGGCCGGCCCTGGTCCGCATTGCCGCAACAGCCGCCGGTCTTGCCTGTAAATGTCAGGATTTCCGCCGCTTCCGGCGAATTCGGGCCTTGTATAGCTGCAAGCGCCTCCTTGTGCAACGCGGCAAAGCTCACAGGCTTGACTCAGCATCGCATGCGCCTCATTACTAAGGTAACCTTATCAATAGAGTCTGCAGCAATGAGCCCCTCAGCCCCGAGCGGCGGGGCAAACTGGATGATCGTGGATATCGCACGGTTGCTCCGCCGCCGCTTTGAGACAGCCCTGGCCGACGTTGAAACCGGCCTCACCGTTGCCGAAGCGCGGGCCCTCGCCTTTGTTTGGCGCAACCCGGGATTGAGACAGGCCACACTTGCCGAGAGAATGGGCGTCGAACCCATGACACTGGTCGGCTATCTCGACGCGCTGGAAAAAGCGGCACTGGTCCGCCGGGAAAGCGACCCGACGGACCGCAGAGCCAAGCTGGTACGCTTGACCCGCAAGGCGGATCCGATCCTCGAACGGATCGAAACCGTCATGGACAGGGTGCGTTCGGACGCCCTTGGAAACTTGAGCGAGTGCGAACACGCGACCTTGGAAAGACTGCTCGCCACCATCAAAACCTCCCTGTGCGAGAAAGACAAAAAAGAACCGGAGACCCGGGTATGAACGCCGATCATCCAGTCATGAGCGCCCGGCGCACGTCGCTTCTCGGCGCAGGATTGGTTGCCATCGGGCCAGTGTCCATGGCTCTCTACACCCCGGCCATGCCTGCCTTAGCGGAAGCCTTCGGCACCACCGACTCGGTTATCAAGCTGACGCTCACAGCCTATTTTGTCGGCTTCGCCGTGACGCAGCTGATCTGCGGACCGCTGACCGATGCCTTTGGCCGCAAACCGGTGACACTGGCCTTCCTGTCGCTGTACCTTCTCTCCTCGGTCATGGCGACCTTCGCGCCGGATATCACCTGGATGCTGATTGCCCGGACACTTCAGGGCGTTGGCGCCGCAGTTGGCATCGCGGTTTCGCGCGCGATCGTGCGGGATCAGTTCACCGGCCAGAACTCCGCCCGGATCATGAACACCATCGCCATGATGCTTGCCCTGGGACCGGCCATTTCGCCGACCATTGGCGGCTTCGTACTGGAGTTCTTCGGATGGCGGGAAGTGTTCTGGTGCATGATCGTCTACGGCGTGGTGCTGATGGCCGCTGTTGCGCTGTACCAGCGCGAATCCAACGCCTTCAAGGGCCGGCACCATCTCAATCCCCGCCAGCTTGGCATCAATTACGCCACGCTTTTGAGGGATAGGCGGTTTCTCGCGCCCAGCCTGCTCGTCGGCTTCAGCCTCGGCAACCTGTATGCGCTCACCACGGTTTTGCCCTTCATCCTGATTTACGAGGTCGGCCTCAGTCCATCACAATTCGGCCTGACCATGATGCTTCAGTCCGGGTCGTTCATCTGCGGTACGATCGTCACTGGCAGAGTGCTGAAACGCACCGATGCGATCCACCTTCTGCCCTATGGCATGGCGGGCCTGGTCGCGGCTTCGTCCGCGATGGTCGGGTCCATGGTGCTCCTGTCCCCGACCCTGCTGAGCGTAATGGTGCCGGTGATGATGTTCGCCTTCTCACTGGCTTTCGTCCTGCCCGCCAGCTTCACGCAGGCCATGCAAGGCTTTCCCCAGATTGCCGGCGCAGCCTCTTCGGTCATGGGGTTCCTGCAGTTTGGCGGCGGCATTGTCGGCAGTTTGATCGTCGCAGCGCTCGGCGATCCGCTTCTGGGCATGGCCACCGTGATTGCCGGCATGCCGGTTGCCGGTGTTGCCGCCTATCTGCTCCTGACCCGTGGTGCCAAAAAAACCGAAGCGCAACCGGCCGAATAGCGACATTGCCCTAAGCACCCCTTGACCCCGCCTTGAGGAGGGGCCAAACACGCGCCGGACGAACCCGGGACACAGCATGCGCGACGCGCCATCCTACACTTT
Organism: Roseibium aquae; assembly: GCF_008711285.1. GTDB lineage: Bacteria > Pseudomonadota > Alphaproteobacteria > Rhizobiales > Stappiaceae > Roseibium > Roseibium aquae. The sequence continues at coordinate 352,472 of NZ_VXDC01000002.1, read as the reverse complement.
GCCGGACCTTGGGGCAGGTTGCCTCCCCCATGTCATGGGCATTTTGAACATTACGCCCGACTCCTTTTCTGACGGCGGCAGGTTCAATGCGGCCGGCGCCGCGCTCGAACACGCCCAAGCCATGATCGCCCAAGGGGCCGATATTCTGGATATCGGGGCGGAAAGCACGCGTCCGGGGGCGGCGGCGATAAGCGCGGAGGACGAATGGGGCCGGCTTGAACCGGTGCTTTCCGCCGTTTGCGATCTTGGCGCGCCCGTGTCCATCGATACCTACAAGGCGAGCATCGCGGCAAAGGCGTGTGACGCCGGCGCCGTGATCATCAATGATGTGTGGGGTTTGCAGAAAGATCCGGCGATGCCGGAAACAGCCGCGGCGGCCAAGGCCCATGTGATCATGATGCATAACCGGCCCAAGGCGGATCCTGCGATCGACATACTGGACGATATAGACCGCTGGTTCGAACGATCGATGGAACTGGCCGACAGGGCCGGAATTCCAAGGAACAAGCAAATCCTCGATCCCGGCTTTGGATTCGGCAAGACCGTCGACCAGAACTTCCAGATCCTGAACCGTTTCGAGAGCCTGCTGAAACACGGGCTGCCGGTGCTGGCCGGCGCGTCGCGCAAACGGATGATCGGCGCGGTTTTGAACGTGGAATCGGACGACCGTCTGTTCGGCTCGCTGGCGGTCCACATGATTGCCCTGCAAAAAGGGGCGTCGATCATCCGTGTTCATGATGTCCACCCTCACGCCGACGCCGTGCGGCTTTTTGCCGCCACGCGGCGGGAGCGAGCAGCCCCTCATCTCCCGGGAGCGACCTGATGGTCACGAACGCCCGTGTGCGCGCGGCACTCGGTCTCGGCTCGAATGTCGGAGACACGCGCGAAAACCTGGATCGGGCGGTGGCGCTTTTGTCGGCGGTCGACGGCATCACGCTGGTTGCCCGCTCCTCCGACTACCGCACGCCGCCTTGGGGACCCGTCCCGCAGGATGACTACCGCAATATCTGCCTGACCGTAGACACCACGCTCGGTGCCCGCGCGCTTCTTGACACCTGCCTGGGTATCGAGGCGAGAATGGGCCGGACCCGCGACATACGCTGGGGACCGCGTCTGATCGACATCGACATCCTTATCTTTGGTCCAGACCAAATCCAGGAGGACGGACTCCAGGTCCCCCATCCCCGCATGGCCGAACGGGCCTTTGTGCTGGTGCCTTTGGCGGAAATCTGGCCCGCCGCCCCCGTTTCCCCCACTCAAACGGCCACGGAGGCACTCAAGACCTGCCCCGATGTCAGCCAGGTGGTGAAACTAAAGCCCCGCGCTTAGAGAGCAGCTTTGGATTTTGCCGCGTTTTCGATCAAGCACCCGCTGGTCTAGTTCAGCAGATAAAGACCAGCATTCAGATAGCCGGCGAAGGCTACCCATGCGGCATAGGGAACGAAACAGGCCGCTGCCAAGGGATCCCGCCGCCGCGCGGCGAACACGAAGATCAGAATGGTCGTCAGCATCGCGAAAAGAATGACAAGGCCCAGTCCAAGATTGTTGATGACAAAAACAACCGGGCTCCACGCGAAGTTCAGGCCCAGTTGCAAGACCCAGAGCGAAAACAGCGCTGACAGGCCCTCGCGTTCCCACACCCGCCAGCCGGCAATCGCGATCAGGACATAAAGAGCCGCCCAGACGGGTCCGAACAACCAATCCGGCGGATTGAGCGGCGGCTTGGCAAGCTCCGCGTACCACGGACCCGGGATCGTGCTCGCCCCGATCAAGAGGCCGAGGCCGGTGACGGCGAAGAGAAAAACAAACAAGCTGAACCAGCGGCCCATATCGTCTCCTTAAACTTTTGGCTGCCCGTGTCAAAGGCCGAAGAAACCGTTCATGTGAAATCGGCCCTGGCCGGGATCGTGAGCAAAGCTCGCACCGACCGGGCAGGCGCGGCGGGCAGCGCATCCAGCCCGGCAGGAATCCTGGGGACGGCCAGCCAGGTGATCGCGGCACCGCTGCACGTTATAGCCGGTCTCCACGCTGAGGGCACCGGCCGGGCATCTGACCACACACGGTTTTCCGGCGCAGGCCGGGCACGGACCATCCGCGCTCCGGTCATCTGGCAGATCAAGTCTTTCGCCTGAGACAAAGGCCCCGCGAAGCCCGAGCCAGGGACCGTAAACATGATGGGTCAGCAAGCCGATCGGGCTTGGTGAAAACCCGCCGCAACGCTGGGCCCAGCGCTGGAACGGATGATAGGGCGGGCCTTCGAACGGATAGATGGCGGCCAAACCGTGGTCGGCTGCAATCCGACCGAGGTTACGGCGTGTAAACCGATCCATGGGATCAGGATGCCCGTCCGCGGCCTCTGGCGAAGCTTGAAAGACTTGCCAGAACGATGGTCCGGCGCTGCCGATCATCAAAACGGTTTTCGCGGGCCCGCCTGCGGATGGCAGGCCCGGCACAGCGTCTTCGGGATTGGCGTGAAACCCGCCAATCCCAACAAATCCGGCCGCGCTCAACTGATCGAATACAGATGGCGCCGCCGCGCAGGTCATGAGCGATCGAGCTGGTTGCGCTTGGCGAGCGTGCGCAAACGAAGCGCATTCAGCTTGATGAAGCCGGCTGCATCCTTTTGATCGTAAGCGCCCTCATCATCTTCAAAAGTCACCAGTTCCTCGGCATAAAGCGAGAATGGCGAAGCCCGGCCGACGACCATCACGTTGCCCTTGTAGAGCTTGAGACGCACGGTTCCGGAGACATGCTCCTGACTCTTGTCGATCAGGGCCTGAAGCATCTCACGCTCGGGCGAGAACCAGAAACCGTTATAGATGAGTGACGCATAACGCGGCATCAGCTCGTCCTTCAAATGCCCTGCCCCACGGTCCAGCGTGAGGGATTCCATCGCGCGGTGTGCGGTCAACAGGATCGTTCCGCCCGGCGTTTCATAAATCCCCCGGCTTTTCATGCCGACAAAACGGTTCTCGACCATGTCGAGGCGGCCGATGCCATTGTCCCGGCCATAGTCGTTGAGCTTCGCGAAAAGGGTTGCCGGCGACATCCGTTCGCCGTTGATCGAGACCGGATCGCCTTTCTCGAAGCCGATTTCGATTTCGGTCACCGTGTCCGGCGCTTCCGTTGGATCGACGGTCCGCTGGTAGACATAATGCGGCGCTTCCTCGTTCGGGTCTTCCAGCACTTTGCCCTCGGACGAGGAGTGTAGCATGTTGGCGTCAACCGAGAACGGAGCTTCGCCGCGCTTGTCCTTGGGCACCGGGATCTGGTGCTGTTCGGCAAATTCGATCAGATCCGTCCGGGATTTGAATGCCCAATCGCGCCACGGGGCGATCACCTTGATATCGGGATTGAGTGCGTAGCAGGACAGTTCGAACCGGACTTGGTCGTTGCCCTTGCCGGTTGCACCATGGGCCACGGCATCCGCGCCGGTTTCCTCGGCGATCTCGATCAGCCGCTTGGAGATCAGCGGGCGTGCGATGGAGGTTCCGAGCAGATAAACGCCCTCATAGACCGCATTGGCACGGAACATCGGGAAGACGAAGTCCCGAATGAACTCCTCGCGCAGGTCGTCGATGTGAATTTCCTTGATGCCCAGCATCTCGGCCTTGCGGCGCGCCGGCTCCAGCTCCTCGCCCTGGCCCAGATCCGCCGTGAAGGTCACCACTTCGCAGCCATACTCGGTCTGCAGCCATTTCAGGATGATGGAGGTGTCGAGGCCGCCGGAATAAGCGAGCACGACTTTCTTGATGTCACCATGCGCCATTTAAAAAGTCAGTCCAGTTTAGAGGATGAGGCGGCCAGAGCGGCCGGGAGTTCCGCGCAATTTAGCCGGTACCGCGCCGAGCGCAAGGCCCTCGGATCATTGGAGCTGAGGGATTTGGGGCGGCCGGTTCCCGGCGGCCCCTGATCCGCGCATCAATGGCCCGATTGGCTGCCTGAGCCGTATCGCGCAAGGATCATGTCGACGCTGTCTTTGATGATCCTATCCACTTCGGCACGGTCCGGCACCCGGGCGGCATACATGTTCGGAAAGAAGGCTCGGGACTTGATAAGGCCGAGAAACTGCTGCGCCATGAGGTCTGGATCGCCGCCCGCCAGCTTTCCTTCGTCGATGGCGCGGGCCATGTATTGCTCGAAGACGCTGAGCTTGGTCATCCGGGCTTCCAGATCCGCTGCCATTTCCGGATCGCGGATGGTCTCGCCCATGATCATGCGGGCCAAACTCATAAAGCACGGATTGACCAGCAGCTCTCCCTCAGCCCAGCCCAGGCGGATCAACGCATCGGCGATCGGCTGGTCCGGATCGTACGGAATTTCCAAAGCGGCGTTAAGCTGATCGATGAGGCACTGGGTGATGTCGCGGAACAAGACATCCTTGCTTTCAAAGTGATTGTACACCGTGCGCTTGGAGACGCTAGCCCGCTCCGAAATACGGTCCATGCTCGCGCCGGCGAAGCCTTTTTCCTGAAATTCCGCGATGGCCGCTTCGATGATTTGTTTCTTTTTCTGGTCTGTCACAGACATGTCTTGCTTCGCTCTGCCGCTGGGGCCTGTCATCCCAAATTTTCCACCATATGTAAACTAGGCCGTTTACAGACACCGAAACACAGACTAAACTACACTGTATAGTTTACATTTCTCTAGCCAGTTTGACCAGCCAGGGAGGCTTTCCAAAGCATGTCTGTCACCCTTACAATCAACGGGGAACCGCGCACGATCGACGCTGATCCCGACACGCCGCTTCTCTGGGTTCTGCGCGACGAACTCAAGATGACCGGAACGAAATTCGGCTGCGGAATCGCCTCTTGCGGCGCCTGCACCGTTCATTGGGACGGAATGCCCATCCGCTCTTGCCAGACGTATCTGGCAGATCTGGAAGGCGCCAACTTGACCACAATCGAAGGCGTCAACGGAAAGGCGGCGGAAGCCGTTCAGGCCGCCTGGGTCGAGCTCGATGTGCCGCAATGCGGCTACTGCCAATCCGGCCAGGTTCTTGCCGCGACAGCTCTGCTCGCCGAAACGCCCAAACCAACCGACGACGACATCGACGCCGCCATGGATGGCAATGTGTGCCGCTGCGCCACCTACGCCCGCATCCGCAAGGCCATTCACCTGGCCGCCGAGAAGATGGAGGCCTGACCCATGTTGCACCTTCTTCAAAATGCGCTCAAAGCGGCCCAGCCGTCCCGCCGAACCTTTCTCAAGATGTCGGCCGGGACCGTCGGCGGCCTGATCATCGCGGCGAAACTGCCGAATACCGCGCAAGCCGCAGCCCAGGATGGAGACTTCATCCAGCCGTTCGTTCACATCCGCCCAGACAACACAGTCGTTGTCCTGTCGAAGCACCTCGACAAGGGGCAAGGTGTCAATACCGGCCTTGCAACACTCGTTGCCGATGAGCTGGATGCCTCCTGGGATCAAGTCACGACCGAATTCGCCCCCTCCAATCCGCAAGTCTATGCCAACACCTTGTTCGGGGTTCAAGGCACGGGGGGCTCGACCGCCATTCCAAACTCTTTCATGCAATACCGTCAGGCGGGAGCTGCCGCAAAGGCCATGCTTGTGGCCGCTGCCGCGCAGCAATGGGGCGTGGCCGCGGATAGCATTTCGGTAAGCCAGGGCATCGTGTCCGACAATGCGGGCCATTCGGCGACCCTCGGGGAGTTGGCCGGACTTGCCGCGCAGCAGGACATTCCGTCCGAGCCGGTTCTGAAAACCCCGGACCAGTGGGTCTATATCGGCAAGTCCTTCCCGCGCGTCGACACCAAAAACAAGTCCACCGGGGCACCGAACACTTACACCATGGATGTCCACAAGGACGGCATGCTGGTGGCTGTCCTTGCACGCCCGCCGCGCTTTGGCGGAAAGCCGGTGTCTTTTGACGACACGGCCACACGCCAGGTTGCGGGCGTTGTCGATGTGATCCAGGTGCCGACCGGGGTCGCCGTTCTGGCCACTTCAACCTGGCCGGCCATCCAGGGGGCCCAGACTTTGAGCGTCGAATGGGACGACAGCACTGCGGAAATGCGGTCGACGACCGAAATCATGGCCGAAATGCAGGACATGGTCACCAAGTCGGGCGTCAATGTCCGCCGCGATGGTGATCCTGAGGCAGCCCTGGCATCTGCGGACCGGGTCATCGAGGTCGATTACGAATTCCCGTTCCTGGCCCATGGCGCAATGGAACCGCTCGACATCGTCATGACCTTCGATGGCGAAAAAGCGGAAATCTGGACAGCCTCCCAGATCCAGACCATCGACCACAACGTGGCCTCTGCCACCCTTGGCATTCCGTTCGAGAACGTGTCGATCAACACGCTTTGGGCCGGCGGGTCCTTCGGCCGCCGGGCGCAGGGTGACGCGCACCCGGTCGCCGAAGCGGCGCTGATCACCAAAGCCCTGCACGAAAAAGGTCAATCCGGCGTGCCGGTCAAGGTGGTCTGGACCCGGGAGCACGATACGGCCGGTGGTTACTACCGACCGATGTCGGCCCACAAGGTCCGGGTCGGTCTGGACGCAGACGGAAACGTCACCGCCTGGTCCCATCGCATGGCGGCCAAGTCAATCGTCAAGGGCACGCCGTTCGAGGCGTTCCTCATGAAAGACGGCGTCGACCACAACATGACCGAGGGCGCGCATGACACGACCTATGCCTTCCCGGTCTTCGAGATGGACCAGCATTTCGCCGAAACCCCGGTTCCGGTCTTGTGGTGGCGCTCAGTCGGTCACACACATTCGGCCTATGTGGTGGAAACCATGGTGGACCGGATTGCCAGGGAAACCGGCAAGGACCCCGTTGCCTATCGGCTCGAGCTCCTCAAGGACGATCCGCGCAAGGCCAATGTTCTGAAGCTTGCGGCCGAAAAGGCCGGGTGGGATCAGCCCGTGGCCGAAGGCCGGCATCGAGGTGTCGCCGTTCACAAGTCGTTCGGTTCGTACGTTGCGGAAATCGCCGAAATCTCCATGCGCGATGACGGCACGATCAAGGTCGAGAAGGTCACTTGCGCGGTCGATTGCGGCATCCCGATCAATCCGGACAACATCAAGGCCCAGATCGAGGGGGGAATCGGCTATGGTCTCGGGGCGGTTCTGCGCAACGAGATCACCTTGACCGACGGCATCGTCGACCAGCAGAACTTCGATACCTACGCGCCCCTGCGCATGTCGGACATGCCGGAGATCGATATCCACATCGTGCCGTCGACCGAGGCGCCGATGGGGATCGGTGAACCGGGCACGCCGCCGATTGGCCCGGCTGTGGCGAATGCCATAGCCGCCGCCCGCAAGGAGTGGATCACGGTTCTGCCGATGACCCGTCACGGCCTGGTCTGATAGACATCAAAAGAAAAAAGGCCGCGCCAGGCTTGGCGCGGCCTTTTTTCTTATTGAAGGCCAGACAATGCCAGTTTGCAGCCCCAGAACAAGCCAAGCGTTCCGTGATCGGGGCGATCGCCTTCCTCACGGCAAAGGTCCAGGTCCCAGCGGGCAGACCTGCCATTTCATAAATGGCAGACAGCCAAAGGCGCACGCCCGAACATGGCTCCAGCCAAGGGCAGGGGAGCTGAACCGGAAACATCCGCGAGACAGGGCGGGAGAACAGACGCTTGCCGAGCGAATCGGCGATCAGACCGGTTATCACGAGGATGGTTTGAGCCCAGAAACGTGAGCTGATATCGAAGCTCGACTTTACCCAGCGGCGACCTGCGCGGCCGCGTCCCGATCCTTCTTGCGCATCCGCTCCGAGGCGGATTTCAGCTGCCCGCAGGCGGCGAAAATGTCACGGCCGCGCGGCGTGCGGATCGGTGAGGCATAGCCCGCCCTGTTCACGATATCGGCGAATTCCTCGATCCGCTCCCAATCCGAGCATTCATACTCGGATCCGGGCCAGGGATTGAACGGGATGAGGTTGATCTTGGCGGGGATGCCCCTGAGCAGCCGCACAAGCTCGCGCGCGTCGGCATCGCTGTCATTCACGCCCTTCAGCATCACATATTCGAAAGTGATCCGCTTGGCGTTGGACAAGCCCGGATAGGCCCGGCAAGCATCGAGCAAGGCCTTGATGTTCCACTTCTTGTTGATCGGCACCAGAATGTCGCGCAGGTCGTCGCGCACGGCATGGAGCGATATGGCCAGCATGCAGCCGATCTCGTCGCCGGTGCGCGCGATTTCCGGAACAACCCCGGAGGTCGACAGCGTGATCCGGCGCTTGGAAAGCGACAGGCCGTCGCCGTCGGACGCGATCAACAAGGCCGTCTTGACGTTCTCGAAATTATAGAGCGGCTCGCCCATGCCCATCATGACGATGTTCGAGACCAGCCGGCCTTCGGAGGGCACGGCGGCGCCCTGCGGCGTTTCCGCATCGGGAAAGTCACCCAGCCTGTCCCTTGCCATCAGAATCTGGGAAAGAATCTCTTCCGACGTGAGGTTCCGGACAAGCTTCTGGGTGCCCGTATGGCAGAACGTGCAGGTCAACGTGCAGCCGACCTGAGACGAGACACACAACGTGCCACGGCCTTCCTCAGGAATGTAGACGGTTTCAACCTCGACCGGGCGGCCGGCGCCGCGCGGGGGAAACTGGAACAGCCACTTCCGGGTGCCGTCGACGGACACCTGCTCGGAGATGATCTGCGGACGAGCGATCAGGAAATGCTCGGCCAAAAGCCCGCGAAGATCCTTCGCAATGTTCGTCATGGCGGCGAAATCCGAGACACCGCGCACATAAAGCCAATGCCAAAGCTGCGCGACGCGCATGCGCAGCTGTTTTTGCGGAACACCGATGCCTGACAGCGCAGCCGCCATGTCTTCCCTTGTCAGCCCGATCAGGGTCGGTTTTTCCGGCTCTGCTACCGACTCTGCCACGGGAGCGGGACGCAAGCCCTGGGTTCCGGGAAGGGTTGCCGCGTTGGGATTGCCCCGCGCGATGTCCAGCGTGGTCGCCATGTCCTGATCCATCACCTATTGGCCCCGCGGGGCCGGTACGAAGATACCTGCGACCGGGAGCGCACGTAGCCTTCGCCCAATGAGAAGGCGGCCTCGACCGTTCACAAGCAAAATTGCCCGGCAAGGCCGGGCAATTCATTCAACAATGGATACCACAAACCGACGGAAAAGCAAAGGTTCCGGTCAATCCGGGATCAATTGCAGGCTTGTTGCGCTGTGTTGATGGCGGCGGTCACGCCGGACAACGAGAACCGGTAGGTCGTCTTCGTGCCCCGGCTGGATTCACCGTTGACGCGCATTTCGCGACCGGCCTTCATGGCCGCCACAAGTTGTGCTTCCGTGGCCGCATTGTCGACCCACGCCCCGTCATTGTTGGTAAACATGGTGAAATTCGTTCCATCTACAGTCGCCGTAACGGAAGAATTGTCCCGGAAGGGGTAGCCGACAAGCAGGCTAGGCTCACCTTGGACGCCCTCCGCCGGACGGGTCGTGACGAAGAAGAAAACGTCGCCGTGATTCCGGTCCCCGGGCAACATTTCCGTCGGCTTCGTCAACGCGTAACATACTTTTCCACTGCCGCCGGTCAGCGCATAGGCGGCCCAATCATTGTGCTGCTTGAGCAATGTCGGGCTCTGTGCGAAAGCGGCGGCTGCACTCATGACGAGGCCGGCAATGGCCAAACCCAGCGATTTTGCTTTCATCATCTCCACACCGTTGCTTGCGATAGGTCGATCACATTCTATTCAAATGCCTAGTGTCATATAAACCTTGCTTTAATGATAACTTAAAGCAGGTTACGAAAGGGTTGAGAGCAGAGCATGCTCCAAATCGCGACGTCGTGTCGCTGATCCGACTGCTTGTTTTCAAGTCCACGCTGTTGGGATAAATCGGGCGACAGTATGACACTGTCACATCAGCCCTTTTGAAACAGGCAGAACCTGATACAAAAGCCGGGCTTGGCAGGGAGTAAGGTGTCCGTTGGGTCAACTACAGTACTATTCCGACCTTATCATCAAGGTCGCAAATGACCGGGACCGGGCCGCGTTCGCCGAATTGTTCGATCACTTCGGGCCACGGTTGAAAGGCTACCTGATGCAACAGGGCTCCGATGCGAATGTCGCCGAGGAAATAGCCCAGGACGTCATGGTGACGCTTTGGCGGAAAGCCGATCTTTTCGACCCAGCAAAGTCTTCGGCAAGCACCTGGTTGTTCCGGATCGCCCGGAATCGCCGGATCGACAGGTTGCGCCGGCAAAAAACGGCAACGCTCGACCCGGAGGATCCCTCGTTGCAACCGGCTCCACCGGTCGACGTGGCAAACGAAATGGACGCAAGGCTCCGGGACGAGCGGGTCCGGCGTGCGCTCGAATCGCTCCCGGAGGAGCAAAGAGAAGTTGTGCGCCAGGCCTTTTTTGTCGGGCTGTCGCACAGCGAGATCGCGGAGCAGACCGGGCTGCCGCTGGGCACTGTCAAATCCCGTATTCGGCTCGCCTTCGGCCGATTGCGGCAGACGATCGAGGCCGATGACGCCGTGGATGTCGATTAGATCAACGGGCGTCTGGTCGGAAGCGATTGCACGCCCGAAGCGGATCGCGTCTTGAGTGGCCGCGCATCCTTAAGGCGTTTCAAGCAAAACGCGCGATGCGCTAGGCCCCGGAGTTTTGAGTGCCAGGAACGATCCGGCCGCGCCGCATGATGGGGCCGCCATGCACATGGCCGGGTCTGTCCGACTGCGGTCCGCCGGCGGTCAAAGACCTGTCCGCGTACCGGCCCATCGCCCGGTGCCGGTCATACATGACCACCGCCCCGGCCATGGCCACATTGATGCAGAACTTCGTCGGGATTTTCACCACATGGTCGCACCGGGCCAGCATTTTTTCCGATAGCGATCCCCGCTCCGGGCCAAGAACATAGGCCGCTTGCAGGGGATGGCCGAAACTGGGGAGATCGATCGCTTCGTCCGTCAATTCGACACCGACCACCTGGCAGCCGCGCGGAAGATCCATCGTCTCCACGCTGTCCCAGGAAAAAAGTGGCAGATGGCCGGGGCTTTTTGATGTGTCGGTCGGCGGCGCCTTGCGGATCTTTTCGGCCGCATCCACTGTGAAAAAGAAACTGGCTCCGAACGCATGTGCCGAGCGCATCAGCGTGCCCAGATTCATCCGTTTCGACAGGCCCTCCGCACCGATGGCGAAATATCCGCGCATTGCATGTCCTTTTCTTGTCGTGTCGAGCGGCCTTATAGGCCGAAACGCCGAAAAACGGAAAGAAGCGGCGCCAGGCAGGCGGCATACCCGTCGAAGAGCGGGTTTCCCACCAGGCATGGCACATGCTAGGCAAACTTAGGACGGGACCGGACAGGGGAGGCGACCGGCGTGAAAGCGTGTTTGTGCAAGGCATATGGGCCGCCGTCCAGCCTGGTGGTGGAAGATCTGCCGGAGCCCGAACCGGGGCCGGGACAAGTCGTCGTGTCGGTCAAAGCCTGCGCGCTGAACTTCTTCGACACGCTGATTATTCAGGGCAAATACCAGTACAAGCCCGGCATGCCTTTTTCCCCGAGCGCGGAATTCGCGGGCACGGTCGATGCAATGGGGCCCGGCGTTTCAGGGTTTTCGCCCGGCGAGCGGGTCATGGGCTACATGAAATGGGGCGCGGCGCGAGAAAAGGTGGTTGTCTCGCCAGACATGCTCGTGCCTTTGCCCGATGCGATTTCGTTTGAAGCCACCGCCGGCTTGTCCGTCACCTACGGGACGACCCTTCATGCGTTCCGCGACCGGGGCGATCTGAAGGCCGGAGAAACCGTCGCTGTTCTCGGCGCGTCCGGTGGCGTCGGCCAGGCCGCGGTGGAAATCGCCAAGCTCATGGGGGCGACAGTTATCGCCTGCGCATCCTCTGCGGAAAAGCTGGCCTTCGCCAAAAGCCTCGGCGCGGACCATTTGCTCGACTATTCCACCGAACCGCTCAAGGAGCGCTTGAAGGAACTGACGGATGGGCGCGGTGTCGATGTGGTCTACGATCCCGTCGGCGGCAACCTCTCGGAGCAGGCCCTCAGAGCGACCGGTTGGGAAGGGCGATTTCTGGTGATCGGCTTCGCGGCGGGCGAGATTCCGAAAATTCCTTTGAATCTCCTGCTCCTTAAGGGATGCGATATCCGCGGCGTGTTTTGGGGCGAGTCTCTTGTCCGCGATCCGCAAGGCCACGGCGAGAATATGGTTCAGCTTCTGGACTGGGTTGCGGCCGGGCGGCTCAAGCCGCATATCCATGCCACCTACCCGCTGGACGGCATCCCGCAGGCCCTGGAGGACATCGCGGCCCGCAAGGTGCTCGGCAAGGTGATCATCACTCCCTAGCGATGGCGAGAATCGGCCTCAACACTCGAAAACGGCGACAACCGGCGCATGATCCGACGGCTTCTCCCAGCCGCGCGCTTCGCGCAGGACTTGGGCCGACCGCACCGCACCGGCCAGAGGCTGGGACACCCAGATATGATCGAGGCGGCGGCCCTTGTCCGCCTTCGACCAGTCCTTGGCCCGGTAACTCCACCATGTGTAGAGTTTTTCCTCCATTGGCGTGAAATGGCGCATGGCATCCAGCCAGCCGCCGCGTTCGCGAACCTTCTCAAAAAGCTCAGTTTCAACCTGGGTGTGCGAAACCACCTTCAAAAGCTGCTTGTGCGACCACACGTCATGTTCATAGGGGGCTACATTCAGATCGCCGACAAGAACGGCCGGGCGGCTGGTTTCCGAGCCGTTGAGCCAGTCCTGCATTTCGCTCATGAAATCCAGCTTGTGGCCGAATTTGGGATTCACCTCCCGGTCCGGCTCGTCACCGCCGGCCGGCACATAGAAATTATGCAGCCGCAAGACCGCACCGTTGAACGGAACATTCACCGCCACGTGGCGCGCGTCGCCCATGGCGCAAAATTCGCGTTTTTCGATTTCGCCAAGCGGCCGCCGGGAAACGGTTGCGACACCGTGATATCCTTTCTGCCCATGGATCGCCATGTGTTCATATCCCGCGGCCCGAAAGGCTTTTTCGGGGAAATTCGCATCCGGACATTTTGTCTCCTGCAGGCACAAGACGTCCGGCTGCAGTTCGGCGAGCAGTTTTTCAACAATCGGCATCCGCAAGCGGACGGAATTGATGTTCCAGGTCACGATGGTCAAACGGTCGGCCATGATATTCCTTTGAGGCGGACAGAAAACGAGGCCCAGTCATACGCAGTTCATCAATACGCTGCCAGCCGAAAGCGCAAACAAAATCAGGACCGCGCATCGCCGACCCGGCGCAGGGCCAATTGGGTGAGAGGCGGGCCGAGCAGCTCGAATATCACGGTGGAACCGATGGCGATCGTCAGGATCTCGTTGCGGTACTGGGGCAAGACCTCCGATCCGACCAGCGCCATGCCCAGCGCGACACCGGCCTGGGGCACGAGCGTGAATCCCATCCAGAACCGCTCTTTCGGCGGTAATCCGGCCAACCGGCCCCCGGCCAACCCGCCCAGCACCCGCGCAGCCAAGCGCAGCGCCACATAAACCGCTCCAATCAGGCCCAGGTCCAAGAGGGCATCCACTTCCAGCAACGCTCCGGCCAGAAAGAAGAACAAAATCATGAACGGCCACTCGATGTGTTCGATCTCGTGAAACGGACGATGGTGATGCCTGGCGAAGTTGACCACAACCCCACCACACACGATCCCGGCCAGGAGAAACGAAACGTTCAACCAGATCGCCAAGCCTGCGATCAGGAACACCACGCCGAGCGCTTCGGCGAGAGTTGGGTCTCCAGACCGGATTCGACCGGTTAGATAGGCGGCCGGGACACCGATTGCGCACCCTAGCCCGATCGCTCCGAAAATCTCCCAGGCCGCATGAAACCAGACGCCAGTATCCGCCATGGACGCCGTCAACTGCGCCCAAACGAGGCAAAGTGCGAACACCACAAGGCCCCATGCATCATCGAGCGCGACAACACCGAACAGCACGTCGGTAAAATGCCCTCTTGCGTTTGCTTGCCGGATGACATCCTGGGTCGCGGCCGGCGCCGTCGCGGTTGCCATCGCGCCCAGCACAAGCGCGATCTCGAGTGGCATGCCCGCCAGAGCCAGCCCGCCTGCCACAACCACTGCGGTGATCAAAACCGCTGTCAGGGACACGATGACGATAGATCGGCCACTGTTTCGCAGGTTGATGCGCGACAATTTGCCGCCCAAGAGAAACGCAACCATGGACAGGGCGATGACCGCGAGAAGATCGTAAAGATCGGTGAGGTTGCCCGGCAGGGCGTCAAACCCGGCCGGGCCCGCGACAAGTCCGCATAAAATCAGCAATGTGACACGTGGCAATCGGGTGCGATGACCGATTTCATCGGCCAGCATTCCAACAAGAAGCAACAGTCCCAAACTGATGAGCGTGATCGCATGATCCATGGGAAGAAGGATTGCAGCGATTTTCCGGTTCGGCCTTGATCAGACGCAAAAAGCCGTTGGGTCGGCAAATTCCCGGCACAAGCGCACCAATTCCGAAGCTTATTAGGAAAACGGCAGCATTTTACCGGTTAGATTCACCAAGCATTAACCGGACGGATCGCTGTGCGCTTCATGATCAAGACGATTTACGCCCTGGCCGGCGCTTTCCTGCTCGCCGCCTGTTCGGCCTACGATTTCCCCGACCCGACGCCGGAGGACTATCCGGTTCACGGAATTGACGTCTCCCATTGGCAGGGCGAAATCGACTGGCACGCCGTCAAGCGCGCCGGGACGGAATTCGCCTGGATCAAGTCCACCGAAGGCGGAGACCACGCCGACCGGCGGTTTCTCGACAACTGGACCGGCGCGCGCGAAGCCGGGGTTCCGCGCGGGGCCTATCATTTCTACTATTTCTGCCGTCCGGTTGAGGAACAGGTCGACTGGGTCAAGCAGATCGTACCGGTGGACCCGACGGCCCTGCCACTCGTTCTCGATATGGAATGGAACGGGCATTCAAGATCCTGCCAGATCCGCCCGCCACGGGATGAAATCCTGCGGGACATGATCTACTTCCTCGATGAGATGGAACGGCACTACGGCAAACGGCCGGTCATTTATGCGACCGTCGACTTCCACCGTGACCGGCTCGTCGGAGCATTCAAGGACGAGCAGTTCTGGATCAGATCCGTCGCGGCCTTCCCGAACCGGATCTATGAAGGGCGTGATGACTGGTTCTTCTGGCAATATACGGCGGAGGGCCGCGTCGACGGCGTCAAGGGGAATGTGGACCGGAATGCGTTTTACGGAACGCGCTCGCAGTTCCGCAAGTGGCTGAACGGCGAGTTGCAGCGGTAGCTTTCGACACCGCCCGGCCGCTATCGGCCGGCGGCGTGCGGTTTCCCACGTCTTTCAGGGCAGCGTTATTGTTTCGCCACGATCACTCGCGATGATCCGGGCATCTGCCATTGAACCCTGGAGCCGACCATGGCCGTCATGCGTCTTGCATTTGCTTGTGTTGTTTTGACCCTGTTCGCGGTGCCTGCCTTGGCGCAAACGCGTCCGGCCATCGCCTACACGACCGCGGACCTCAACATGCGTGCCGGTCCGGGCACAAACTACCCTGTGTTGACGACATTGCCGCGCGGCGCGGGGGTCACGATTTTCGGCTGCACAGCAGACTACGGATGGTGCGATGCCGCATTCACGACCGCAAGGGGATGGGTCTCCGGCCGGTACCTCTCCTATGCCGCGGAAGGTCCGTATTACGGTAGCCCGATTCCGAATGCCGGCGGGTATATTGGCGTGCGCCGCTACCATCGGAACTATCCGGTCTACCGCCAGCCGCCAGTGGTGGTAAGGCCAGGCCCGATCTACCCCGCGCCGCGCTGGTAGGGCCCGCGCGCCGTTTGCCGGAGAACTACTGCACCGGCGCGGCGGGGCCGGCCATGATCAGGGCCCAGAATACTCGGTGCTTCGAACCTGGCGCATAGGCCGTGGCAATGCCGAGCCGCGTCGCCTCGGCATTCAACATGACTTTGTTATGCTGCGGGGACTCCCGCCACCCCGAAAAGGCCTCCGCAATCGTATGATAGCCAGCGCTGACATTCTCAACGGCGGGCACATTCGCCTGCCCGATCTCCGCCATCCGGCGGTTCAATTGCCTTTCACTTGCCAAAGATGTGCGGACCGTGCCAGCTCGGGCCATGGCAACCGCTTGCTCCCGCGCAAGACGTGACAGCACCGGGTCCGCCGTGACCGGCGGCAGGCCGTTGTTCGACCGGTAGTGCGAAATCATCTGGGCTGCCGTCGCCGCGTCAACTTCGGCATCGACACGTGCCATGGATTGATAAAAGGGCGGCGTGATATCTTGGTCCGCCGCACACGAAGCCACGGCAAGCACACAGGCCAGCAACCAGACGAGCCTAGGGAAACGGAAGGACGGCATGATCGGCAAGGATCCCTTTTCGAAATGCGAGCGTAGCAAATATAAGGGGGCGCCCACCAGATTTCTCCTATGCCCTGAATGGGCAACAATCACAAGCAGGTCATAGACTCTGGTGTATGACGGTACTGTATTCTAACAATTGGTAAAGAACCTCCATGTTACTGTAAGGTTCAGGAAGTCCCAGTCGTTGGGTAGAGGTGACAAACCAACCGGCTGAGGCTGGACAAGCGATCCGAAAGTATGGATTGGCCGAACGATAAGAACATCAAGGTCATCATCGCAGATGACTCCGTGACGGTTTGCAAGTTCGTGGCGCGGGCCCTTGAGGCAACCGGCCGGAAATTCGATATCACCTTGACCCATAACGGTCAGGATACGGTGCAGCACCTCACCAAGTCTGCCTATGACATCGCCTTTCTCGACATCAACATGCCTCAGTTGAGCGGTGTCGAGGTCATGGCGGCCATTCATGTGATGGGCGCGAAAACCTTCGCGATATCCATGTCGGATCGTCTGTCGGAATCGGCTGAGGAAAAACTCAAATCCTTCGGGGCTTATGATTTCCTGTCGAAGCCTTTCAACAACGGACAAGTGCGCCAGGTTATCGAGACCTACGAGGCGATTCAGCTGGAATATCAGGTTCTTGTCGTCGATGATTCGGCAACGGTCCGCCGGATCGTCCGCAAGGTTCTGGACAAGAGCATCTTCGACTTGAAGATTGAGGAAGCCGAGGATGGCGAAACCGCCGTGAAAATGGTGCGGGACAAGCCCTACAGGATCATTTTCACCGATTTCAACATGCCGAACATGAACGGGATCGAACTGGCGGAAAAGCTTGCCGCCTATACCCGGGGAACGGATGTGATCCTCATGTCCACGGAAATGAACGAAACGCTAGACAAAGCGGCCGAGCGTGTCGGTGCCCGCGCCTTTCTGCGCAAGCCCTTTTACCCAGCAGATGTCGATTCCATCCTTCACCACGTATTTGGCCTGCGGCATTCGCATTTTTCCAAGCAGGTCAGGGTGTTCGCCATGACCTAAAAAAGCGGCCCGCAAAAAGCGGGCCGCAGGCAGGGCTGCTCACCAGGGTGAGCGGGGAGATCAAGGCGGGAGATCGATCAGCGGGTCGCCGCGTCCATTGCATCTTCAAGGGTTCGAAGGCCTGTCGTCGGCGCGCTGACAAGAACCGCCATGTTGCCGGGAGCATGCTCGTTTTTCCACATCTTGGTGTGCGCCTTCGGGATCTGATCCCAAGAGAAGACTTCGGACATGTAAGGATCGATCCGGCGCTCGATCATCAGTCTGTTGGCCGCCGATGCCTGCTTCAGATGAGCGAAATGCGACCCCTGAAGCCGCTTTTGATGCATCCACATGTAGCGCACATCAAAGGTGCAGTTGAAACCGCTTGTCCCGGCGCAAATGACGACCATGCCGCCCTTCTTGCACACGAATGTCGAGACAGGGAACGTGGCCGCGCCTGGGTGCTCGAACACGATATCGACGTTGTTGCCCTTGCCGGTGATGTCCCAAATGGCCTTTCCGAAGCGGCGTGCTTCCTTGAACCACTCGCCATATTCCGGCGACCCGACCGCCGGCAGTTCGCCCCAGCAGTTGAACTCCTTGCGGTTGATCACGCCCTTGGCACCCAGATCGAGAACAAACTGGCGCTTGTCCTCATCGGAAATGATGCCGATGGCATTGGCGCCGGCTGTGTTGATCAGCTGGATCGCGTAGGATCCCAGTCCGCCGGACGCCCCCCAGACAAGAACGTTCTGGCCGGGTTTCAATTCATGGGGATGGTGGCCGAACAGCATCCGATAGGCCGTCGCCAGCGTCAGCGTGTAGCAGGCGCTTTCCTCCCAGGTCAGGTGCTTGGGGCGCGGCATGAGCTGTTGGGCCTGAACGCGGGTGAACTGGGCAAACGAGCCTTCCGGCGTCTCATAGCCCCAGATCCGCTGGCTCGGCGAAAACATGGGATCGCCGCCATTGCATTCCTCGTCATCACCGTCGTCCTGGTTGCAGTGAATGACGACCTCGTCGCCCACCTTCCAGTTTTTCACCTTCTCTCCGACCTTCCAGACGATGCCAGCAGCATCCGAACCGAACACCGCGTAGGGCGCCTTGTGGCCGTCGAAAACCGACACCGGCTGGCCAAGGCAGGCCCAGATGCCGTTGTAATTGACCCCGGCCGCCATCACGAGAACCAGAACCTCGTGACTGTCCGGCTCCCAGGTCGGCAGGACCTCCAGTTGCATCGCCTGTTCCGGCGGACCGTGACGTTCGCGGCGGACCACCCAAGCATACATGTTCTTCGGCACGTGCCCGAGCGGCGGGATTTCTCCGATCTCGTAAAGGTCCTTCACCGGAGTGTCCTCCTTGGTTCGGTTGTCGTTCGCCTCGGCTGTCGCCGTCATGAAACTGTCCTCCAGGCCCAAAACCTTATCTTGAGACCTTACTTCGCACACGCACAGCACCCGGCGAAGCAATCCGCAAAGATGCGCAACTATTGTTCAAAACCGAGCCCCTTTCCATACGACTATTGCTTAACTTGCGTTTGAGACGGCACGCATTTTTGCATTGCAAGGAAAAAGGCTTTGCAGCCGGGAACGGAAACCGGCAAAATTTACGTGAACGGAAGCCGCTGCTTGCCGCATGCGAGACACAGGGGCGCCGGAGGCGATGCCACCGAAGAGGCCCTTTCGAAGGAGAGACCGATGACCCTGCCGGATGTCCCCGAGCGCGACCGCCCCTGGATTTTCCGAACCTATGCCGGCCATTCGACGGCAGCGGAAAGCAACAAGCTGTACCGGACCAATCTCGCCAAGGGGCAGACGGGCCTGTCGGTGGCGTTCGACCTTCCGACACAGACCGGTTACGACCCAGATGATTTGTTGGCCCGCGGCGAGGTCGGGAAAGTCGGCGTGCCTGTCGCGCATCTGGGTGACATGCGCACCTTGTTCCAGGACATTCCCTTGGAGCGCATGAACACATCGATGACGATCAACGCGACCGCGCCCTGGCTGCTGTCTCTTTATATCGCCGCGGCCGATGAACAAGGCGCGGACCGTTCGCTTTTGTCCGGGACGACCCAAAATGACATCATCAAGGAGTATCTCTCGCGCGGGACTTATGTCTTTCCGCCCGCGCCGTCTCTGCGCCTGACCACGGACGTGATCGCCTGGACCTACTCCAACATGCCAAAATGGAACCCGATGAATGTCTGCTCCTACCATTTGCAGGAAGCAGGGGCGACACCGGTTCAGGAACTGTCCTATGCGCTCGCGACTGCGATCGCCATTCTCGACAATTTGAAAGCCGGCGGCTCCATCCCTGAAAAGGATTTCCCCAAGGCCGTCGGACGGATCTCCTTTTTCGTCAATGCCGGCATGCGTTTCGTCACCGAGCTGTGCAAGATGCGCGCGTTCACGGAGCTGTGGGATGAAATCTGCCGCGAACGCTACGGCATCGAGGACGAGCGCTACCGGCGGTTCCGCTATGGCGTTCAGGTGAACTCACTCGGCCTGACCGAACAGCAGCCGGAGAACAACGTCTACCGCATCCTGATCGAGATGCTGGCCGTGGTTCTGTCCAAGAATGCCCGCGCCCGGGCGGTCCAGCTGCCCGCCTGGAACGAAGCTCTCGGCCTGCCCCGCCCGTTCGATCAGCAATGGTCCTTGCGCATGCAGCAGATCGTTGCCTTCGAGACCGACCTGCTTGAATACGGCGACATCTTCGATGGCTCCAGCGAGATCACCCGCAAGGTGGAAGCCCTGAAGGACGAAGCCCGCGAAGAATTGGCGCGCATCGACGACATGGGCGGCGCGGTGGCGGCGGTTGAATCCAGCTACATGAAGCGCAAGCTTGTCGAAGCCAACACCGCGCGATTGTCCGGGATCGAAACGGGCAACCAGATCGTCGTCGGTGTGAACAAATACATCGAAACCGAGCCCTCGCCCCTCGCCACTGGCGAAGACGGCGGGATCCTCACGGTTCCTGAACACGTCGAAGCTGAGGCAATCGAAAAGATCAAGGCCTGGCGGGACGCGCGTAGTCAGGCAGCTGTTGATCAAGCTCTTGCCGAACTCAAATCCGCGGCAAGCGAAGGGCGCAACATCATGGAACCTTCGATCGCCGCCGCCAAAGCCGGCGTGACCACGGGCGAATGGGGCCGGACACTGCGCGACATCTTTGGAGAGTACCGGGCACCGACCGGGGTCGGGCAATCGGTCCGCGACGATTCGGGCGATCTCGAGGCGGTCCGCAAGGATGTTGATGCGGTCTCCAAGACCCTGGGGCGGCGGCTCAAGTTCCTGGTCGGGAAGCCGGGGCTCGACGGTCATTCCAATGGCGCGGAACAGATTGCCGTACGGGCCCGCGATTGCGGCATGGAAGTGGTCTACGAAGGTATTCGCCTCACCCCGGCCCAGATCGTGAATGCGGCGATTGAAGAAGATGTCCATGTCATTGGCCTGTCGATCCTTTCGGGGTCGCATCTCGCTCTTGTGCGGGATGTGATGGAGCGCCTGCGCGTAGCTGGTGCCGACGACATTCCAGTTATCGTGGGCGGCATCATTCCCGATGAGGACGCGGCCAGCCTGAAGGCCATGGGCGTTGCGGCGGTCTACACACCGAAAAACTTCCAACTGACCGAGATCATGGCCGACATCGTGAAAATCGCAGGGACCGGGTCTCAACAGGCGGCTTGACGGCAACGGACACCGGGGCGATCCCGCCTTCCAAAAAGCGGCGGCGGGACCTTCATCTCTTTCTCATACGACGACAAACGGGGATCAGCCGTGTCCAAAACCAATCCGGGCAACTATTTCGAGGATTTTCAAGTGGGGCAGGTAATCCGCCATGCCACACCGCGCACGGTAACGGAGGGCGATGCCGCACTCTACACTGCTCTCTACGGCCCGCGTTTCGCTGTTCAATCCTCCGATGCTTTCGCCAAAATGCTGGGCTATGACCGGGCACCGGTGGACGATCTCCTGACCTTCCACATTGTCTTCGGCAAAACCGTCCCCGATATTTCCCTGAACGCGGTGGCCAATCTCGGCTATGCGGGCGGCCGTTTTCTTGCCCCGGTCTATCCCGGAGACACACTGTCGGCCGTCTCGGAAGTGATTGGACTGAAGGAAAACTCTAACGGAAAAACCGGGGTCGTTTATGTCCGCTCGACCGGATACACGTCCGATGGCACCGAGGTTCTCGACTATGTCCGCTGGGTCATGGTGCGCAAACGCGATCCGGGAAGCCCGGCGCCCGCCCCGGTGGTCCCGGATCTGCCCGCGGTGATCGATCCCCAGGCACTTGGCAATGCCGTCCCCCTGCTCGATAGCGCCAAATGGGACAATGATCTGTCAGGCTCGCCGTTCCGGTTTGCCGACTATCATGTCGGTGAACGGATCGACCATGTCGACGGCATGACCATTGAGGAAGCCGAGCATCAGATCGCGACCCGGCTCTACCAGAACACGGCCAAGGTCCATTTCAATCAACACACGGAAGCCCATGGCCGGTTCGGCAAGCGCCTGGTCTATGGCGGCCACATCATCAGCTTGGCGCGCGCGCTTTCCTTCAACGGATTGGGCAACGCGTTTCATATCGCCGGGATCAATGGCGGCCGGCATGTCGCCCCGGTCTTTGCTGGCGACACGATTTATGCCTGGAGCGAGGTGCTGGACATGGCGCAGATCGAGGGACGAAGCGATGTTGGCGCGGTTCGGCTGCGCCTCATCGCCAGCCGCAACCAGCCCTGCACCGACCACCCCCACAAGATGCCTGATGGCAGCTACACCGGTGATGTCGTTTTGGATTTCGATTATTGGGCCTTGATGCCCCGCTGAGCTTTGTTGTCAAACCGGCAAGCTTTGGCAAGGTCTTGAAAGGCTTGGCAAGGCCTGCCAAAACCCGCCAGTACCGGAAAGTCCCGCTTTTGCGGAACCGGTCCTGACGGATAGCCGAAAGGGCGTTTTGGCGGCGCCCGATCCGTCAACCGGCGGCGTTTTTGTCCCGGAGACGGGGGTGTTTGAAGGACCTCGCCCGGATTCAACCGACGAAGGATCGATCGGTTTGTCGCCAATAGCCAGTCCCGGGTGTCGGCCCGCCGAACTCAATTCAGCGGTTTTGGAGCGGGAACCACGCCGACCGCATCGCCGGCTACAGCGGCCGCGGCCGCTGTGTCATCGCTGCCGCCAAACGGAATAAGCCGGGAGAAGAAAGAGGTGGTCCGGCTGCCGACCGATTGCGACGGCGCCGCGAAGGCGGTCTCTACGGCAGAACCGGGCCGCTGTTGCGGTTGAGCCGGTTCCAGCGCCTCGGCCACCGCGACCGATGCACCGGCCGGAGCCTGTGCGGGCGTATCCGGACCTGCCGTCTCCTGCTCGGCGCCTCCGCCTATGGTCAGCAGACCTGCGATGGCCTTCTGGCGCTCCTCCCAGCGCTGCTCGCGTTCCTCCCGCGCTTCAATCCGTGCCACGATCTGCTGGAATTCCTCCTGATCGCGGCGCTGTTTGGCGGCGACAAGCTGTTCGACCCGCTCGGGCTTCTTGAATGCCGGACACTGCGCCGTCGCGCGGAATGGCACGCCTTCGACAAGCGGAACGGGATCAAACACGTAACGGCGGTCGCACACTTCGACATTCGGCGGTGTCCGGGTGACCTCGAAGTGATCATAGCCTTCCTTGAGCATCTGCCAGTATTCGAAATGCTCGCTATCCCGGTGCTTGACCATGTTTTCCGGTGTCATGCGGAACGGGAACGCCTGCACCTGAAACGACCTCTGCCCGCCGGCGAAACTGTCCCTTGCCAGGGCGAAGATATCCTGAACCTGGGCATCTGTCATGGCGTAACAGCCGCGCGACGAGCACGCGCCGTGCACCATCAGATGAGATCCGGTGCGCCCGTGTGCCTGATCGAACTTGTTCGGAAATCCGAGATTGAAGGCCAGATGGTAACTGGAATTCGGGTTCATGAGACCCGGCGTGATTTCGTAAAATCCCTCCGGCGCCTGGCGGTCGCCTTCCTTGAACTTCGGTCCCAGTTCTCCGGACCACTTGCAGATCTCGAAACTTTCAAGCAGCTCGAAACGCCCCGTACGGGCCCGTTTCCAGACTTCCAGTTCGTTTTCCTGTTTGAAGATCCGGATCATGATGGGCGAACCGGGGCTCATGTTGAGCTCGGCCATTTTGTGTTTGATCTCCGAACTGACCGGCCGCTTGTGCTTTGGCCCATAGCCCAGCTCGTCCGCCTGACACCCGGCAAGGACACCCGCCGCCAGCAGCGCTACGGCCACTGGCCGGACCCCGCGCCGCAAAATCTGCCTGACGGCGGCACCCATTGCCGTGAAACGCTCCAAACCCGGAAACCGAATAGAGGCCATCGACACATTCCACTCCAGCCGGACCAGTGGTTCACCGATCCTGTTTTAGCAGACACTCGTTACAAACGCCGTCTTGCACTCTGACAGCAAGGGTTACGCACCCATGGTTGACAGGAGGTTACCGCGAATCTCAAGTCGCGGTGAAGACACCAAGTCTGACAAATGTGCGAGCTGTCCCCGGTTGTCATGGAACCGGAATTTGGCCAAATGGCGGCAGGCGCTCGATCCAGGCGTTTGCAGCATGGCCGGGACATGAGGATGCGTCCCTGTGCCTGCCGCTGGCCGGTCCCTCAAGAAAGGGTCCGGCCAATCGCCAGAAACTTCTCTCGCCTTTGATGGCGGATCTCTTCCACGCTCAGGCCGGCCATGGCTTTCAGGTGCGTTTCGATCATATCGCCCGCCTGATTGATGACAGTCTCACGCCCGCGATGGGCTCCCCCGACCGGTTCATCAACGATGCCATCAATGATGCCGAATTGAAGCAGGTCCTGCGCCGTGATTTTCATCGCTGTGGCCGCGTCCTGCGCCCTTGCGCTGTCGCGCCAAAGGATGGAGGCGGCGCCCTCGGGCGATATCACGGAATAGATGGCGTGCTCCAGCATGAGCACCTTGCTCGCGGTCGCGATCGCGATCGCGCCGCCGGAACCACCCTCGCCGATTACCAGCGCGATGGTTGGCACGCCCAAACGCAAGCAGCGGTCTGTGGAACGGGCGATCGCCTCGGCTTGCCCGCGCTCTTCCGCGCCAATCCCCGGATAAGCGCCCGCGGTGTCCACAAAGGACAGAACCGGAAGGGAGAACCGCTCGGCCATGTCCATGATCCGCACGGCCTTGCGATACCCCTCCGGCCGGGCCATACCGAAATTGTGCTTTAGCCGCGCCTGGGTGTCCGAACCCTTTTCCTGGGCCAAAACGGCGACGGCGTCCCCCCGGAACCGGCCGAGCCCCGCGATCAGCGCATGATCTTCGGCAAAGAACCTGTCACCGGCCAGAGGCGTGAAGTCGTCAATCAGACCGCCGATGTAATCCATCGCGTGGGGCCGGTCCGGGTGCCGGGCCACCAGCGTTTTTTGCCAGGGCGTCAGTTTCCCGTAGATGTCTTTCAGTGTGCTTGCCGACTTGGACCGGAGGCGTTCGATTTCGTCATCGACATTCACCGCTTCTCCATCGGCGGCAAGAGCGCGAAGCTCCTGGATCTTGCCCTCGATGTCGGCGACCGGCTTTTCAAATTCCAGGTAGCTGTGCATGTACTCGAACACCATTCACTGCGGCCACCGCAACCGTGACGGCCCATACTTCTTGAGACCGGCCAAGGCAACCGGACACCCCAGTGGGCTTTAGCAACCAAGCAAACCGCTTGCAAGGGGTGCTCGGCGCAGCTGCCATGGAAGCATCGCCTGATCGAATTTTGAACAGGGTGGATTCAGCGCTGCGCCCGGTCGGTCTCACCGCCCTCTATATCGAGTTTCGATGCCTCGACCACAAGACGGCCGGATTTCGTGTCGAGTTGCAGACGATAGGGAATCAAGACGTTGTCCCGCCCGGTCGGAGCCAGCCAAACCTCCATGGCGGCTTTCTCCATGTACTTGACGGACTCCTTGGAAGGCCGATGACCGGCAACCGGGATCCAGCGCGCATTGCACACCACAACCGGTCCGTCATATCCCTTGCCGGAGACTTCCTTGATTTCCCGGTAGCTTAATTGAATGTCGAAGCGGGTCCATCCATCGAAAATCGGCAGCTTCCGTTTGCAGGCTGTGGGGCCCATTGCATCCCCAGCCTGCCGAACAGGCATCAGGGCAGCGCTCAACGGATCGATGGCGTTGCGGTGATGCTTGCGCGTCACCTGGATGCGCTCCTCGTTCGGCCTGAATTGCGGCATGGCCTCGGCCTCGCGGATGTTCCCGGATCCCTGCTTCAAGGCTACATAGAAGTCCCGGTCGGCGGCCCGCGATGCCATCTGGTATTTGGCCGGCACCACCTTCGACCCGACCAGCCAGCCCGAAGCCTCCGCCCCGCCTTTTCCCGTCGAGAACAGGTTGCCGATCCCAGCCGGCCGCAGCCCTACCTTCGCGGAATAAGCCTCACCCTGCATGACCAACGACAAGGTTCCTTCCCCGATCTTGAAACCGGCGACGGAAATCGCATAGCGCCCGCCGACGCTGCTTTTCGATGCATGGGCTGGTCCGGCCAGAACGGCTCCGGCAACCAGAGACGCGGCCAGAATTGAGCCGATCGATTTCAAACCAGACACTCTCGTCCTCCAGATATTCGGGGCCGGCTCTCGGTCCGCTCAAGATATCGCCGGTTAAACGCGCAATATGCCCTGCGCCTGCGCCGGACAGTCTACCACACTCGGGCCGAACCGAGGCTGGATTGTTGGCCGTGAGTGGTAACCTTAGGGTTAATAAACCATGACCGGATGGTGACGGCGATGAATTGACCGCGAAAATGCACAGATCTCTTGACGCTCCCAGCCAAGGCATATATAGCGGGGCAACTTTTTCCGAGACATGCCGGGAATGATGTTAGAGGACTGGAAGGTCCTTGCTATTCCGGTTGATACTGCCGGGTCCCTCGTAACGGGCCGGCCACGAAGACAAAAGGTGATAACATGGCACGCCGTTGCGAACTTTCCGGCAAAGACGTGATGTCAGGCAACAATGTCTCTCACGCCAACAACAAGACCCGCCGCCGGTTCCTGCCGAACCTGGTGAACGTGTCCTTGATCAGCGACACGCTTGGCGAGTCGATCAAACTCCGCATCAGCGCGCATGCGCTTCGCTCGGTCGAGCATCGCGGTGGTCTGGACAATTACCTGATGAAAGCATCTGACGAAGGCCTGTCCGACAAGGCACGCCAGCTGAAGGTTGCCATCAAGCGCAAGCAGGCCGAGGCCGCTGCCGCCTGACTTCCCTTGGGATGATAACATGACCGTTTCGCGGAAATTTTCCGTAGCCGACCTCGCCATCGCGATCACCGCGATGGCGATTGTCGTTGTGGCCTCGAATTTTCTGGTGCAGTTCCCGGTCCAGGCTTCTTTGGGCGGCCTGAATCTGGCTGACCTTCTGACCTGGGGCGCATTCACCTACCCTGCCGCCTTTCTCGTGACGGATCTGACGAACCGGCGGTTCGGCCCCAAAGCCGCGCGAAACGTTGTTCTGGTGGGTTTCGCGCTCGCTGTCGGACTTTCGGTCTGGCTGGCGACGCCACGGATCGCGATTGCGTCGGGAACAGCCTTTTTGGTTGCTCAGCTTCTGGACGTGACGATTTTCGTTCGGCTCCGGCGTGCAAGCTGGTGGAAAGCGCCTTTCGTCTCATCCATGATCGGCTCCGTCATCGACACCATGCTGTTCTTCAGCATTGCTTTTGCAGCGCAATTTGCGTTCATCGACAGCCTCTTTGGTCTCGAGGACAGCTCTCTGGCGTTCCCGGTGCCGTTCCTGAGCGTAGGCGCACAGGTTCCGCTTTGGGTCTCTCTTGCGGCAGGCGATTTTGTCGTCAAAGTGTTGGTCGCCATAGCCATGCTGGCTCCCTACCGTATGATCCTCGGACTATTCCGTCCGGCACCCGGCGAACCCGCCGCCTGAGGCTGGGTTTCCCAGGCTTCATGGCGCAAGGCATCCGCGGCAGCAGGCGGGTGCCTTTTTTGTTTGATCCGCGAGCGCTTCATCGGCACCGGTTGCACGCCCAAAGCTGACCGCTTCTCAAATGCCCGCCTATCTTTGGGTGTTTCAAACAAAGCGCCCGGGGCGCTAACCCAGCCGCGTTGTCAGAATTTTGATGCTCGCCGCTCCGAAAGCGGCTGAGAAGCCAGCGCTGAAAAGCCGGTACATCCGCCGGTACCCCCGAACCATCGCCGGATAGGAGAACAGCACCGAATACAAGATGTTCACCGCAAGACTTTGCATCCAAAGCGCGATGATCAGGATCACCAGTTCGCGGACCGGTGTGTGCGGCGGAACCCCGATCGAATAGAGAGAGCCGAAGAAGAAGATCGCCTTCGGGTTGGTCATATGCAGCACGAACCCGCTCCGGAAAGCCCTGGCCATATCCCCCTTCACCGGCACCGCCGCTGCCGCGAGATCGGGTGGCCGGATCGCAGCCCGCGCCGACTTGTAGGCAAGGTAGAGAAGGTACATCGCGCCCTGATACTTGATTACCTCCAGCATCCATGCGTTCGCCACCATGATTGCGCCCAGACCCATCGCTGCCGACACAGACCAGACGAGCGATCCGGAGGACACCCCCATGGCAAGGGCGAAACCGTTTTTCCGGCCAGCTGTCATGGAGGTTTTCGCGATGGCGAGCGTGGCGGGGCCTGGACTTGCAATGGCAAGCAGCGCCGCTGCCATGATCAGGGGCAGATTGATTGTCTCAAGCATCCATGCACACCTTCTCCCCGCCCGGCCCAATCCCCGATCAGGTTGACGCGGTCCGCTCCAATCTGTCCGATAGAAATTGCTCGCACTTCTGAAGTGTTAGAGCACCTTTTCCTGGCTGATTTCATCGCGAGCCGGTTTAACCTTGTCAGCCGGATTTCCAGGTCAGGCGGTTTTCTAGGGTTCCGATCCCGCGTCCAGTTTGAATCGCAAGAAAATCGTTCTTTGAAGCAGCGAGCGATTGTTGTCCGATAGGAGCGTCAGGATCGTATCTCCCGCGGCAGTCTGATGAACCGCTATCGCCTCCATGTTGTCAATCTGGAAAGTGTATCCCGCTTCGAGCAAGACCGTTCCCTCCAGCCGCGCGCCCGGAACAATCTCGGCGGAGGAAAATTGCCTGAGCCGCATCCCCACGAGATCGCGCAGGTTGAAGCGGCGTTCCAACAACAACAGGTCGCCGTTGGGCAGAAAGACAGCATCTGTGGCGTCGTATCGGCCTGACCGCGCAATCGTGAAGGTCCGCGCGCTGGAACCTGAAATCAAGAACGCCGGCAAATCGTGCGAGTCGCTCATCCCCCGCTCGGCAATAGCAACCAGGGTTCCAGCTAGCGGCGTGTCCGGTGGCCCCATTGCCAGTGCCTCCAGCCCCTTGGAGGCACGCAACTGGTGGATCTCTGGGGGCACCTCGACTTCGTCCAGCATTCGCTCCTTGCCGGTAACAAGCGGCCAAGCAAAACGGTAGATGGCGTTGGCGCGCTCGGCGCTGACGTAAAGCGCGCCCCGTCCGTCAAGCGTCATGGCTTCGGTATCGTGCCGCCAATCGGCACGCAGACCCTTTCCGTCCAGACCGAGGATCTCGGCATGCCGGAGACTGGTAATCCCGAGCGGTGTGCCATCGGGTGCCTGATCAAGCTCGGCGGTGACCCACCGGCCATTGTCGGTCAGGGCGAACAAGGTGTTTCCCCGATCCAATGACAGGAGGGCGGACAGACCGCCAATATCGCGATCGGATGACAGGATCTCCAGTCCCCCGAGAAAGGTCAGCATCCCAAACCGGCTGGTTTCCCGGCCGATCTCGAATGTCTCGATGGGCTTCGTCCGAACGGCCGCCGGCTTTCCTTCGCGAAGGAGATCCAGGGCCGTCGACGGCACCGGCAAGGTGCACGCGAGCAGAAGCGGAACCAGAAACAGCACCCGGCAAGCGCCCCGGATGGCCCGCGCAGCAATGAGCCTCACCGTCCCCGGCCGGCCCGTCTGCGGCCGCGGTGGGCCAGGGCCTGGTCGGCCTCATCGTCGAAAAGGTTGGCGAGCTGGTTCGTCATGGCGCCCGCAAGCTCTTCCGCGTCGACGATCGTAACCGCGCGCCGGTAGTAACGGGTGACATCATGGCCAATGCCAATGGCGATCAGCTCGACCGCCGAGCGGGTTTCGATCTCTTCGATCACTTCGCGCAAATGGCGTTCCAGGTAGTTGCCCGGGTTGACCGACAAGGTGCAATCGTCGACCGGCGCGCCATCGGAGATCATCATCAGGATCCGCCGCTGCTCGGGACGCCCAAGCAGACGGTTGTGCGCCCACAGCAGCGCTTCCCCGTCGATGTTTTCCTTCAAAAGGCCCTCGCGCATCATCAGACCGAGATTCCGGCGCGCCCGTCTCCAGGGGGCGTCTGCGGACTTGTAGATGATGTGCCGCAAATCATTCAGCCGTCCCGGAGCGGGCGGTTTTCCGGCCCCAATCCAAGATTCGCGGGACTGCCCGCCCTTCCAGGCCTTGGTGGTGAAGCCAAGGATCTCGACCTTGACCCCGCACCGTTCAAGCGTCCGGGCCAGGATATCGGCGCAGGTGGCGGCAACCGTGATCGGCCGCCCCCGCATGGAGCCGGAATTGTCCAGAAGCAGGGTGACGACCGTGTCGCGGAAATTCGTGTCCCGCTCCTGCTTGAACGCGAGCGGGCTCATGGGATCGGTCACCGCGCGTGTGAGCCGCGCGGTGTCGAGCAAGCCTTCTTCCAGGTCAAAGTCCCAAGCGCGGCTTTGCTGAGCCATCAGCTTGCGCTGCAAGCGGTTCGCAAGCCGGGCAACCGCCCCTTGAAGGTGCGTAAGCTGCTTGTCAAGAAACCCGCGCAAACGGTCGAGCTCTGCCGAATCGCACAGATCCTCCGCGTGGATCGTCTCGTCGAACTGGGTCGAGAACACGCGATAATCGGACACCGGCGGCTTATTTGAAAACGGGTGATCCTGCCGGTCGCTCTCTCCGGGCTCTTCCGCATCGTCAGCCATATCCTGGTCGGCCAGGTCGTCAAAATCCGCCTCCGCCGCTTCGGTTTCCCCGGCCTCCTGTTCGTCGCCCGACATTTCCATGTCCTGCGGGGCGGCTTCCTGTTCGCCGGTGTCCGGCTGATCCTCCGCGCCAGTTTCGGACTCCTCGTTCTGGCCCTCATCCTCGGTCTGATCCGGGTCGTCTTGCTGATCCTGCTCGCCGAGTTCGTCGGCCATATCGAGCGATCTGAGGATGTCGCGGGTCCCCGCAGCAAAGGTGACTTGATCTTCGACCGTCGCCACGAGCTTGTCGAGGTCGCTGCCCGCTTTCTCCTCGATCCAATCGCGCCACATGTCGACGAGCTTGACCGCACTGTCCGGCGGCGGCGCCCCGGTCAGTCGCTCGCGCACCATCAAGGCCAAGGCATCCTGAAGCGGCGCCTCCTCGCGGCTGTTGATATCCGGAGCGATCGCCTTGCGATACCGTTCGTCCAGCATCACCGAGATATTGTCCGCCACGCCCTGCATCCGCCGGGCACCGACGGCATCGCACCGGGCCTGTTCGATGGCCTCGAAAATCGCGCGCGCGTCGGATCCGACCGGCACGTGCTTGGCGTGGACCTTAGCGTCGTGGCAAGCAAGGCGCAGCGCCATGGAATCCGACAGGCCGCGGGTGATGGCGATTTCCCTTGCCGACACCTTGCGGGATGGGTCCGGCAGTCGGGCGCTCAAACCGGACAGGCCCGGTCGGTCGCCGCTATAGACAACCTCCAGCTCCGGCTCGCCGGAGATCGCCCGCATGCACCCGGCCACCGACTGTTTCAGCGGTTCCGTGCTCGGGGCGGGCTTGTTGCCCGGTATCGAATTGCTGCCCGGCCGTGGCGCCATGGTTCCCTCAGCTCATCACAACATTGACCGCTGATTCCGGCAGTTCAACACCGAAGCAGCGTTGATAGAATTCAGCAACGAGCGACTGTTCCATATCATCGCATTTGTTGAGGAACGTCAGCCGGAACGCGAACCCCACATCTTCGAAGATATCGGCATTTTCCGCCCATGTGATCACGGTCCGCGGGCTCATCACCGTCGACAGATCACCATTGATGAAGGCGTTGCGGGTCATGTCCGCCAGCCGGACCATCTTGGAAACGGTTGCCCGGCCCTCATCGGTCTGGAAATGCTTCGCCTTGGACAGGACGATGTCCACCTCGTTGTCATGCGGCAGGTAGTTCAGCGTGGTCACGATCGACCACCGGTCCATCTGCGCCTGATTGATCTGCTGCGTGCCATGATAGAGACCGGATGTGTCCCCGAGGCCGACCGTATTTGCCGTAGCGAACAAACGGAAAGCGGGATGCGGGCGGATGACGCGGCTCTGGTCCAGAAGCGTCAGGCGGCCGGAGGATTCAAGAATGCGCTGGATCACGAACATCACATCCGGACGGCCGGCATCATACTCATCGAAGACGAGCGCCACATTGTGCTGGTAGGCCCAAGGCAGGATACCGTCCTTGAATTCGGTGACCTGCTGCCCCTCCCTGATCACGATCGCGTCCTTGCCGACCAGGTCGATCCGCGAAATGTGGCTGTCGAGATTCACCCGGATGCATGGCCAGTTGAGGCGCGAGGCGACTTGCTCGATATGGGTCGATTTACCGGTGCCATGGTATCCCGTCACCATGACCCTGCGGTTGTGCGCAAAGCCGGCAAGGATCGCCAGAGTGGTTGCCCGGTCGAAAAGGTAATCGGGATCGGCTTCGGGCACATGCTCTGAGGGTGCCGAGAACGCCGGCACCTTCAGATGTGATTTGAACCCAAAAACGTCCTCAACAGATATTTCGGTATCGGGCATGCTGATGGCCGCGGTCGTCGTCTCAGTCATCGGTCCTCCGCTAACCGGGTGCGGGCCCGGGTCGGGTTGAATGGGGTCATGAGTCGCAAGGACTGCGGCTCTAGCAGAATCCGGCCTTTTTCAAAACCTGATAGGCCTGAATGATTTCCCGCAAGCGGTCCTCCGAGGAGCGATCCCCGCCATTGGCATCCGGATGGTTCAATTTCACAAGCTCTTTATAGCGCGCCTTGATCTGATCGCCACTTGCGTTGTGCGGAAGATTGAGCACATCCAGGGAACGCTTTTCAAGGGCGAGAATTTTTCGTTCCCGCGAGCGGCGGGTCTGACTGGCGCGGCGGTGGGCATAGTCCCGGGCCTGTGCGCGAGGGTCGTATCCGTCCGGGCCATGGGCCGCCTGCTTGTTGACCCCCATTTTCCATGTCGGCCGGTGTCCGGTCAGACTGTCTTTCTGGTAATGCCGCACGTCATCATCCGGCATGCCGGCGAAGTAATTGTAGGACTTGTTGTATTCCCGCACGTGGTCGACACAGAACTGGAAATACTCGCCCTCCCGGTCGCGCCCCTTCGGAGCACGATGGGTCCCCGGACGTTGGCATCCGGGATGCTCACAGACCGGATGGCGGTCCTCTTCCAGCCGCTCCTTGTCCGGTTTGACCCGGATACTGTCGAAGATTTTTGAATCCAGTTTCATTCGGCTGATTATGGGGAGATCGCCATGCTTGAACAAGCCATTCGGCATGTCAATTCACGGGTTGAGAAGATACAGGAATGGCTTGCCAACCGAAGCCGGTTTGATCTGCGGTGTCCAGGCCAGCGGGCCGCGGACGCTCACCAATCTGAAACAGCTTATCAGAAAAAGACGGTAGCGTCTGCCGCGGCCTCTTGACCCAAAGCCGTCCCGGCGGCAACAAATTGGCCCATGACCATGAAATCAAAGATTACCGAAAAGCTGTCGGCCGCCCTGGCTCCCTCTCACCTTGAGGTGATCGATGAGTCCGACCACCACAAGGGGCACATGGGATACCGGGAGGGCGGAGAAACCCATTTCCGGGTTCGCATCGTATCGGAGGCGTTCACAGGGCAGAGCCGTGTTCAACGCCACCGCGCCATCAACGAACTGCTCGCGGAAGAACTGGCTGGGACGGTCCACGCCTTGGCCATCGAAGCCCGCGCCCCCAGTGAGCCGGACCCGAGGGCGGCGCGAGGGGCGGCCTGACCGCCAGCCAGGACACTCACCCCGCAGCGTTTTTGGGGACCGTTGGCGTGGCACCTGGGATGTTGGTTTTCAGCCCAGCTGTTTGAGTGAGCGGCATGATCCGCAGGCGGGTGATACGGTTCTTTTCCCGGCGCAGCACGGTGAACCTGAAGCCGTGGAACGTGAAGATCTGCCGTTCTTCGGGGATCATCCGCGCCTCATGAATGACGAGGCCTGCGATGGTTGTTGCCTCATCATCGGGCAAATGCCAGTCGGAGGCGCGGTTGAGGTCCCGGATCGGCACGGAGCCGTCCACAATCACCGAGCCGTCCGCCTGCGGCCGCACCCCTTCCAGTTCCACATCGTGTTCGTCCGCGATCTCGCCAACGATTTCTTCCAGAATGTCTTCCAGCGTGACCAGGCCCATGACTTCACCATATTCGTCAACGACGAGCGCGAAGTGGACTTTGTGTTTGAGGAAGGCATTGAGCTGATCCTGAAGGGACGTGGTATCCGGCACAAACCATGGCGGCGTCGCTATGTTCAGGATATCGATCTTGTCCGTGTCCCCTCCGGCGGCGTGCAGCGCGCGCAGAAGATCCTTCGCATGAAGCACGCCGACAAAATTGTCGGTTTCCCCGCGCCACAAAGGCAGCCTGGTATGCGGCGATGACAGCGCCTGTTCGACCAGTTTGTGCAAATCCTCGTCCGCGTTGAGCGCGACCATATTGGTCCGGTGAACCATCACGTCGGACACTTCGAGTTCGGCAAGATCCAGCAAACCTCCAAGCCGGTCACGTTCCCCTTTCTCGAGCCCTCCTTCGATGTGCTGAAGATCGACCGCGCCGCGCAGTTCGTCGTAAGCGGACAGGATCGATGTATCGGCCCCCACATTGACGCCAACAAGGCGCAGCAGGACCCGCACGATCGCCTCCACCCCGACAACGACGGGGCCGAACACGCCAACCACGATGCGCACGAGCGGCGAGACGGCAAGAGCAAAGCGTTCGGGGTTGGATATGGCCCAGGTTTTCGGAAGAACTTCAGCGAACACCAGGACGAGCGCGGTCATGACCAGGGTTGCCAGCGCAACCCCGGCTTCGCCAAACAGGGTCAGGAAAACGGTGGTCGCCAAGGCCGACGCCAGAATGTTGACGAGATTGTTGCCAAGCAGCAGCGCGCCAATCAGCCGCTCGCGCGAGGCAATCAACCGGCTGACGATCGCGGCGCGCCGGTCCCCGGTTTTTTCGACCTGATGAATCCGCGCCTTGGATGCTGCCGTCAGTGCGGTCTCCGAGCCGGAAAAGAACCCCGAAAGAAACAGCAGAAAAATTACGGCGCTACCGGCCAGCCAAAGGGTTGTCTCTGTCATTGTGTCAGCTTCTCTTCAAGAAAGGCGCGAACGGCCGCCGGATCGACCCCGCGCTCGACAAAAGCTTGTCCGATTCCCCGCACAAGAATAAAGGTCAGTTCGCCGCGCGAGACCTTTTTGTCCTGGGCGATACTGTCCATTAAGACGTCAACCGGCGGCAATTGCCCCGGAATATCCGAAAGCCGGGTCGGCAGACCCGCCCCGGTCAAATGGTGTTTCACGCGTCCGACGTCCAGATCCGGCAGAAGGCCAAGCCGTGCCGAAAACTCGAACGCGAGCATTATTCCGATCGCTACACCCTCGCCATGGACCAGCCTTTCCGTATGGTAATCGACGGCGGCCTCGAGGGCATGGCCAAACGTATGCCCGAGATTGAGCAGCGCCCGGCGGCCGCCCTCCAATTCATCTGCGGCCACGACATCGGCCTTGGCCTGGCAAGAGCGGGCCACGGCCTCGTCCCGCTCGGCCCCGCCCCGGAAGACGCCCTGACGGTTCACTTCCAGCCACTCGAAGAACGCCGCATCTCCCAGCAGCCCATACTTGACGACCTCGGCATAACCCGCACGGAAATCCCGGTCTGGCAAGGTGTCGAGGAGGGCGGTATCCGCAAGGACCAGTGCCGGTTGATGGAACGCGCCGATCAGATTCTTTCCCTGCGGCGCGTTGATGCCCGTCTTGCCGCCAACGGAACTGTCCACCTGGGCGAGCAAGGTGGTTGGCACTTGGATGAAACTCATGCCCCTTCGGACGGAGGCTGCCACAAAGCCCGCGAGATCGCCGACAACACCACCACCGAAGGCCAGAATGGCGTCCCCACGCTCCAAACGGGCATCCAGAACCTGTTCGCACAGGCTTTGAAAAACCGGAAAGCTCTTGGAGCGTTCCCCCGCCGGAACCGGGAGACACACATGGCCGATTCCAGCGGCATCAAGACCATCGCGGAACCGCTCCAGATGAAGCCGGGCCACCGTCTCATCGGTAATGATAGCCAGCCGTGCCTTGGGCAGACGCGCGGAGATGGTTCTACCGGCGCCATGCATCACACCGCGGCCAATCAAAATGTCGTAACTCCTGGCGCCCAGTTGAACCTTCACGGTTGTCGCCTCCTTGGGAGGCAAGGGCAAAGCAGCACTTTCACTCATCGCGGATACTCGGATTTGAGGGGATTGGAGCTCAGACAGAGCCGGCGCCGCCCAGCAGATGCAGGCGCAAGGTTTCGATGATCTCGTCGACCACGGAATCGTGCGGCACATCGCGGGAGTGGACGGTGAGGTCAGCCAGAGCATAAACCGGTTCACGCTTGTCCATCAGCGCCCGCATGGTCCCTTCTGGATCGCTGTTCTGCAAAAGAGGCCGCGTCGCACGCCTGCGCACACGGGACATCACCACATCCAGATCCGCCTTGAGCCAGATAGACAGGCCTTCCTGCGCGATTTCCGACCGGGTGGCTTCCGACATGAAAGCCCCGCCGCCGGTCGCAAGGACCTGAGGCCCTTCTTTCAGGAGCCGGGCGATGACCCGTTCCTCGCCGCTTCGGAAATAGGATTCGCCATGTTCGGCGAATATCTCGGCAACCGTCATGTTGGCCGCGCGTTCGATCTCCGAATCAGCATCGACAAAATCGAGATGAAGCCGTTGGGCCAGGCGCCGCCCGACGGTCGACTTGCCGCAGCCCATGATACCGACGAGCACGATCGAACGGCCGCCCAGCGCATCGACGATGGCAGTCTCCAGTGCCGCGCGGGAGCGGTTGTGCGGCTCATCGATATGGTCACGAATGTGTTTCATGAGGCGGTTTTACCATATTCGTTCAAAAAGGCAGCGCCACCTGACATAAAACACGTCCGCTGCTTCCCGTTTTCCCGGTTGCACCTGTTCGCTCGACTGGGACAGACTCCCACAAACGATTCCCTCCTTGGAGACCGGTTCGCCTTGCCCACCCTCACACGGCTGATCCTCGTTCTGCTTACAATTGGCGGCCTTGGCTATGGCGCGCTGTTTGCTCTCGCCAATTTCGTCGAACCCCGCGAACGGGAAATCACGATCAGGGTGGAAAAGGACGGATTCGGCAGATAGGCCCGGCAGATATCCGATGACATCCGACTTCCAAATTGAAGCCTTTCTGGAAATGCTGGCGGCCGAACGCGGCGCGGCACAGAATACGCTCGACAGCTATCGCCGGGATCTTGAGGATTTCGCCGCATTTGTTGCTCCCGCCAAGGCAGGCGCCGCCGAGAAGGAACAAATCTCGGCCTATCTGCGGGGGCTGGCCGTGCGCGGCTTCGCCGAAACCTCGCAAGCCCGGCGCCTGTCGGCCCTCAAACAATTTTTCAAGTTCCTTTACGGCGACAATATCCGGCCGGACGATCCAACACGCACGCTGACAGCACCCAAAAAACGCCAGAGCCTGCCGAAGGTCCTCAGCCATGACGAGGTGGACCGGTTGATTGGCGCAGCGCAGGACGAGGCCGCGGCCGAACACAAAAGCCCGGCCGCCGCGCTCCGCGCCCACCGGATCTACACGCTGCTTGAGGTGCTCTACGCGACCGGTCTTCGGGTTTCCGAGCTGGTCGCGCTCCCGGTGTCAGCGGCCTTGCGGGATCAGCGCCTGATCGAGATTGCCGGCAAGGGCGGCAAGGAACGGCTGGTGCCGCTGTCACCGACAGCCCAACGCGCGATGCGGGATTATGTTTCCTTGCGCAAGAAAAGCGGGGCGTTTGCGAACAGCCCCTGGCTTTTTCCCTCCCATGGCGCCAGCGGTCACGTGACACGCCAGGCTTTCGCGCGGGACCTTAAGGATCTTGCCGTGTCGATCGGGCTGGATCCAGCCAAGGTGTCCCCGCATGTGCTGCGTCATGCCTTTGCCTCGCATCTTCTGCAGAACGGGGCGGACCTGCGAGTTGTGCAACAGCTCCTTGGACACGCCGACATTTCCACGACCCAGATATACACGCATGTCCTCGATGAGCGGTTGACCGCGCTGGTTGAAAGGGCGCACCCGCTGGCCAAACGATCATGAGTCACGCCCAGATCGCCGCCCTCAGGCCTTTTGCATCGCGCTGAAACTCCCGTGGAAACGGCACGGCCAAACCCTGCACGATCCGTTCGGCGATCAAGGCGTTTGCTGCAGCATCCAGCAGATCATCCCGCCCGGCGCCACGCGGGGGAGCCATGTCGAGAACGGCCTTGGGCAAACCGTGTTGAACCAGCAGGTCGCGCCGCTGATCGAGGCCGTCCGGATTTGCCCGGCTCTTGATCTTTTTCGGCAGGCTCATTTCGCATTCGCCATTGAGCCGCCAGAAGGCGAGTTCGGGATGAACCTCATAAACACGCTGCTCCAGCGCCGGGGTCATCAAACGATCGATTTCCCGGATTTTCGGGAAAAGATAGA
Organism: Roseibium aquae; assembly: GCF_008711285.1. Lineage (GTDB taxonomy): Bacteria > Pseudomonadota > Alphaproteobacteria > Rhizobiales > Stappiaceae > Roseibium > Roseibium aquae. The sequence continues at coordinate 314,281 of NZ_VXDC01000002.1, read as the reverse complement.
AGCATTGCTTGGACACCTTGCGCGGCGGATCGGAAGTCTGAAGGGCGGTCAGGCAGGCCGCCTGATAGTCGTCCTGGTAGACGGCGGCGCGCGCGGGAACCGTGAAAACCGATGATTGGCGCTGCCCCAATTTCTGCCGGGCCGCCTGCTCCGGGCCGCGCCCGCTGCCTTCAAGGCGGTCTGGCAGGCCAATCGGCATGTCGACGGCCAGAACGGAGAGGGCCGGTGCGAGCGCCAGCAGATCCGTGAACCGTTCAACGATTTTGACTGTCAGATCCGTTTTGCGGCCAAGTGGAAACAGCGCGGCAATCCAGCCGGACTTGCAGCCGTCAACGCCGGCAACCCATCTCCCGTCCGGATCAGGCACGCGCGACGCTTTCAATCACCCGGCGTTGAGAAACCAGGGCCATGGGCCGGAGCAGGCTTTGCTGCTCCTCAGCAATGAGCAGTTCGTCCTCCCCCTTTCTCACCGTCCGCGCGATCAGTTCAAACGTTGAGGCGGCGGCCCGAACAAGCGCTTCCTCATCGGAAAAACCCGTAAGCCAGCGCGACAGAAACAGCCCGGCGAGAATGTCCCCGGTCCCATGCGGCGGGTTCGGGACGGCGGCGTGTTCGGCCGCCAGGGTTGAGGTCGGGCCGACCAGAAGATTGGAGATCGCGTTTCGGCGCAGAGCCGGGGCGGAGGTGACCAGCACGCGGTCCCGTCCAAGGGAGCGCGCCGCGGCCAGTGCCTCCAGTTCGCTCTCGACGGAAAACCCGGACAACCAAGACAGTTCGAAACGGTTTGGTGTGACAATATCCGCAAGCGGCAGCAATTGGTCGCGGATCGCCTCGGCCGTCGCTTCGGGCACATAGAGCCCGCCATGGTCCCCGATCACCGGGTCGCACAGATAGGGCGCCGCCGGATTTCTCGCACGAACGGCCGATACAAGTTCTGCGATCGGGCCTGCCTGGTGAGCGGCCCCCAGATAACCGGTGATGATCCCGCCGATCTCGGCGAGCTGAGCAGATCCGGCCAGATCGGCGATCAAGGCCGCGAATTGGTCCTCCGGCGGAACGATCCGGGTCGCAAGACCATGGCCGGGGTGCCAGGGCAAAAGGATCGTGGGCACGAACCAGACCGGATGGCCGAGGCGCTGAAGGGCAAACACCAGACCGCGCCCGCTGATGCCCCCGCGCACGACCTGGGATGTAATGACGAGAAGAGGGGCTTTGTCGGGCTGCGAGCCGTCAGGTAAAGTGACCATGGATACCGGGTCTTTCTTTAGGCCGCATCCGTCGAGGATGAAGCGCCCCCTCCGTACCGCTTTTCGATGTAATCCAGAACCATCTTCTTGAAATCGTCGGCAATGCCTTCGCCGCGCAAGGTCGCGACCTTTTCACCATCGACGAAAACCGGAGCCGACGGCGTTTCGCCCGTTCCGGGAAGGGAGATCCCAATATCGGCGTGCTTGGATTCGCCGGGCCCATTCACGATGCAGCCCATTACCGCGATATTGAGGGTTTCAACGCCCGGATATTGTTCCCGCCAGCCGGGCATGGACTCCCGGATATGGTCCTGAATGTCCTTGGCCAGTTCCTGAAAAACCGTGGAGGTCGTGCGTCCGCAGCCCGGACATGCGGCGACGATTGGAACAAAAGAGCGGAAGCCCATGACTTGCAGAAGTTCTTGCGCCACCTGAACTTCGCGTGTCCTGTCGCCGCCCGGTTCCGGTGTCAGGGAGACGCGGATCGTATCGCCAATGCCCTGCTGGAGCAAAATGCCCATCGAGGCGGCCGAAGACACGATGCCCTTGGTCCCCATGCCCGCTTCCGTCAGCCCCAGATGAAGCGCGTAATCGCACCGCTGAGCCAGATCCGCGTAAACGGCAATCAAGTCCTGAACCTGGCTCACCTTGGCGGACAACAGGATCTTGTTACGGGCCATGCCGAGCTCTTCAGCCCGTTCGGCAGACAAAAGCGCGGACTGGATGATCGCCTCCCGCATGACAGCCGCCGCTGAAACCGGGGTAGCACTGACCGCGTTTTCGTCCATGAGCCTTGTCAGGAGCTCCTGATCGAGAGACCCCCAGTTGACCCCGATCCGCACGGGCTTGTCGTATTTTTGAGCGATATCGATGATTTCGGAAAACTGGGTATCGCGCTTCGCCTTGAAGCCGACATTGCCCGGATTGATCCGGTATTTGGCGAGCGCTTCCGCGCAATCCGGATAGTCCGCCAGAAGCTTGTGACCGATATAATGAAAATCGCCGACCAGCGGAACGTCCACCCCGATGCGCTCCAGACGGTCGCGGATGCGCGCCACTTGAGCGGCCGCTTCCGGACGGTCCACGGTGATGCGTACAACCTCCGATCCCGCCCGGGCGAGGTCAGCCACCTGCTTGACGGTGGCATCGGCGTCGGCGGTGTCCGTATTGGTCATTGACTGGACCACAATCGGGGCGTCCCCGCCCACCGTGACCTTGCCGACTTTGACAGGCACGGATTTGCGGCGTGGCTTCTGGGTTGCGAAATTGTCGATCATCGGATCAGCACCGTCGCTTGAAGGTCTTGGTGGCGGATCGCCGCCATCGTCTTGTTGAGCCTTGATTAGTGTGCCAGAAGCCAAAGGGCAATGGCAGGGGTCAGTTGAAAGCCTGTAAACCGCTTGTCGCATGACCTTCCCTGCTCGCGGGACAGGCCAAAGAACGCGAGGCCCGCGTCCATTCCGGTCCCGCGTTGGCAGCCATTCGCACCCTCCATCGGCATCGATACCCGGGACCTGACGCTTTCGGCACTGTTTTGCTGGTTGTGGCCAAATCCGGTTTTCCGTCTTTGCAAAATGTCACCCATGAGGAGACTAACGGGATCGGAACAATGCAGCTGCGGGCTGACCCGGCAGCAAAGCCGGGCTATGATCCGGCCGCGCATGATCCGCGACCCGGGAGCCTGATTTGTTCACCACTGTTTTGAGCCGCGCCGTCATTCTTGGCCAGCATCATATCGGCACCCTGTTCAGCACGGGCTGGGCCTACATCCTTTTGCTTTTGGCGCTGAACTTCGCCATCGGATCGACGCTGACGCCGGTCGGCGGGTTTACCACCGTATCCTATATGACGGAACCGGTAGCCAGCGTGGACCAGGGCGGCGTGAGGGCGCTGGCCGCCCTTGCGAACATCTTGATAGGTTTCTCGATCGCCATCGCCTATGTGCGGCGGATTCTTATCGATGCGCGAGATTTTCCGATCATCTTCGGCGCGCGGACGGTCAGGGTCATTGTCAATCAACTGCTGTTGTCGCTCATCGGCATCGCGTCCCTCATTCCGCTCATTATTGTGTCCGCAATCCTGGCCGCCGTGACGGGCGGGCTCGGCGCGCTGCTGATGCTGGCCGCTCCGTTCATCGCCTTGATGGTGGTACAGCGGTTTTCCGTTGTCCTGCCGGCCGCTGCCGTCGATGACGCCTTGACCTTGAAGGAGAGTTGGCATCTGACCAGCGGGCTCGGCTGGGCCATGGCGTTCGCGGCTTTCATCATGAGCTTGCTGGCCGGGTGTCTGGTCGGCATTTGGGCACTGATGCTGTGGGGCGTGGGCGGGCTTCTGCCGGCCGACCCGATCTGGCAGCAGATGCGCTCAGCGGCGTTTCCCATGGGCACAATGCTGATCAGCGTGTGGGTTTTTGCCAGCCTGCATGCAACCTTCTACGGCCTTATCCGCGAGCGCTATGCCGAACGGCTTGGTCTGGACCGGGAACTGATGGAAGATGTCGAAGCCCACCGCGAAGCCGCACGGAACAAGGCCCAACGCGCATTGGACAATGTCAATCGGATGAAGCGCTGAACGCGATTGCCCCATGGCGTCGCAAAGTCTTCAAAATTCGCGTGTTGCAGTGCGAATGAAAACGGTCAACAGTCTTCCCGAATTTCGACGTCAAGGAGACATTCATGCTTGCCAATAAAACCGCAGTGGTCACTGGTTCAACCTCGGGCATAGGGCTGGGCTGCGCGCGCGCATTTGCACAACAAGGGGCCAACGTTGTGATCAACGGTCTGGGCGATGCCGATGAGATCGAGGCAACCCGCAAGGCGATCGAGAGCGATTTCGGTGTCAAGGCGGTCTACTCTGCCGCGAACATGCTGAACCCGGACGAGATCACCGACATGATCGGCACAGCGGAAAAGGAATTCGGCTCGGTCGACATTCTCGTCAACAACGCAGGCATTCAGCATGTCGCGCCGGTGGAGGACTTCCCGCCCGAGAAATGGGACGCGATCCTGGCCATCAATCTGTCTTCCGCGTTTCACGGCATCCGCGCGGTTGTGCCCGGCATGAAGAAGCGCGGCTGGGGACGGATCATCAACACGGCCTCGGCCCATGCGCTTGTCGCCTCTCCCTTCAAGTCCGCCTATGTGGCCGCCAAACACGGCATTGCAGGGCTGACAAAGACGGTTGCCCTGGAGGTCGCCGAAAGCGGCATCACCGTGAACGCCATTTGTCCGGGTTATGTTTGGACGCCGCTGGTGGAGGCTCAAATCCCCGATACGATGAAAGCGCGCAACATGACCGAAGAGCAGGTCAAGCGTGACGTGCTGCTGGCCGCCCAGCCGACCAAAGAGTTTGTCACCGTTGATCAGGTGGCCGGGCTCGCCGTTTTCCTCTGTTCCGACCATGCTTCCTCAATGACAGGATCGATCCTGCCAATGGATGGCGGCTGGACCGCGCACTGAGGATCGGGCGAAACCAGGGCGAGCACATAATGACCAACAAGAAACGGATCAACCTTGCCCTGCAGGGGGGCGGGGCCCACGGTGCGTTTACATGGGGCGTTCTCGATTGGCTGCTGGAAGACAGCCGCTTTCAGATCGACGGGATCACTGGCACCTCGGCGGGCGCCATGAACGCCGTTGCCCTGGCCAGTGGTTTCCAGTCCGGCGGTGAGGATGGCGCGCGCGAAAGCCTCGACACATTTTGGCGGAAGGTCAGCGAAATGGCCTTTCTCAATCCGATCAAGCGCTCTCCGATAGAAGTGGCCATGGGCCAATGGAGCCTCGATTTCTCGCCCAGCTATCTGGCCTTTGATGTCATCTCGCGGTTTTCATCTCCTTATGAATTCAATCCGCTCAACTTCAACCCGCTTCGGGATGTGGTGGCGGATGTGGTGGATTTCGAGCGGGTTCACCAGTGCCAGGGCATCAAGCTCTACATCGCGGCAACCAATGTCTTCACCGGCAAGATACGGGTCTTCAATGCCGAAGAAGTTACGCTGGATGCCGTAATGGCCTCCGCGTGTCTGCCGCATTTGTTTCAGGCGGTGGAAATTGACGGCGAGCCCTATTGGGACGGGGGATTTATGGGAAATCCCCCGCTCTATCCGCTGTTCTACGACACTCAAACGCCGGATATCGTGCTGGTCCAGATCAACCCGGTCGAGCGCCGGCAGACACCGAGAACAGCCCGGGAAATCCTCAATCGGCTCAATGAAATCACATTCAATTCGACGCTCCTGCGCGAACTGAGAGCAGTCGACTTCGTGACCCGCCTGATCGAAGACGGCAAACTCTCGCGGCAGAATTACATGAAGATCAACATGCACCGGATAACGGCCGATGGCCTGATGTCGCTACAGGCGTCTTCGAAACTGAATGCGGAATGGGCCTTCCTGAGCGAACTGAAAAAAGTGGGGCGGGAGGCCGCGGCGGCTTGGATCGACCAGAATTTCGATGCGCTCGGTCAGCGCTCGACGATCGACCTGCGCACGGAATTCGCCTGACCGCCCCGGCAAGCAAACGTTAACCTCCTGTCGCGGCCCGCGTTGCAATTTGCGTCGCAGACGTCGTGAACAGACGCTTAACCTATTCCAGATGCGGTAGACCGGCCAGGGATTGGCACAACATCTGGACGCGGCGCCTCAAAATCAAAACTGGCAAGGCCCTTGCGATGCCTGTGGCATGCTGATTGTCAGGTTGTGCGTCGTCAGCAACAGTGGACGGGAGAAACAGGCACCCGCGACCCCGCCTGTTTCTCCCTTCCGCCCTTTTCCGGCAAATTCCAGATCGCTGCAAGCTGTTGCCAGAAGTGGTATTTCGGTGAGCTTTTCCCTTTATGGTGGGGGTAGGCTTACCTAGCTAGTAGTCATGGTCCCTCTTACGAGCCGAGAACGACATGTTGCCTTCAAGAAAACGCCGCACCCGCTCTCTCGCCGCTCTTTGCGCCGCCTTGATCGGTCTTGTGCCCCTGCCTGCCCTTGCCGCGGGTCCGCAGGACCTGATCGACAACAAGGGCTGTCCAAACTGCGATCTCAGGCTGCAAGAACTGCGTGAGCTGACGATTCAGGCACCGAATTTTGAACGGACAATCCTGCGCGAAGCAGACCTCAAGGAAGCCAATCTGATCGAAGGGAACTTCCGGAACGCGGATTTGCGGCGGGCGGAGCTCGAACGCGCCAAACTCCACTATGGCGATTTTTCCCGGGCCTCGATGCGCGGCGTCGACATGGAAAAGGCCGTGCTGACCGGCGCCAATTTCACCGGCGCGGATCTGCGCGACGCTGACCTCAATGAAACCGAATTGTCCGGCGCCGATTTTACCCGCGCTGACCTTCGGCATGCCTCGTTCATCCGGGCAATCGCACCGAACGCAATCTTCAAGGACGCCAAGATGGACAATGTGGATCTTGAGCGTGTTGACCTTAGCGGAGCCGATTTCAGCGGTGCCCGGCTGCCCAACTCCGATCTGGACCGAGTGTTTGCCCGCGGTTCAAACTTCGAAAGCGCGGATTTGAGCGGCGTTCGCCTGTCCAGTGCAGATCTGACCGGCGCCAACTTGCGCAACGCAAATCTTGACGGGGCCTTGCTCCGGTACACGCGGCTTGCCGGCGCCGACCTGACGGATGCAAAAGGGTTGGATCCGAAACGGATCATGGGCGCCTGCCGGGACGCGGACACCAAGCTGCCTGCGGGAATCACATTGGAAACATGCGGGCAGTAAGCTCACAAAAAAGCGCGGACAGGCCGCGCTTTTTCAATCGTCGCCTTGTCAGAAGGCGTCTTGAAGATGGGGCATCGCCCTGCAATTCAGACGTTACCGGAAAAGATCGAACGAGAACCGGTAACTCACGCCAGCGCCGATAAAGAACTGGTTTTCGTCCCCCACCTTCGCGATCGGGCTATCCGCGGCGTCGCCAATGAGGCGGTCATACCCACCTTGCAGATGGAATCTAGCCCGGTCAGTCAGGTCGTAACTGGCACGCGCCGAAAGACCGAGGCTCGTGAAGCCGGAGTCCGGATCGTATTGAGCCAATCTTCCACCGGAAGCAGCCGCCTCGGCCGCCGTTACCCCAAAATAGGTATCCATGTAGTCGCCGAAGGCAAAGCCGGCCCGCGGGCCCGCGCTGAACTCGATCCGGTCGGTGGGATAGAAGATGGCATCGAACCCGAGTTGTCCCACCTGGCCTGTGTGCCCGTTGATGCCTTGGCGCAGCTCGCCGAACACCCGCCAGTTTTCGGTTCGGTACCCGGCACCCAGGCCAAGTTCCAGCGCCCAGTCGACGTCCCTTGTACCGGTCAGATCGCGATCGTCAGATGCCGAGCGTTCACCCACGAAGCCGAAGGACGGGAAGAAAAAGACACCCTGACGCTTGCGCCCATCTGCCACCTGACCCAGTCCGGGCACGAAAAAACGGCCCACATTGATGATCGGGAACGGGGTGAGGATGTAGGAGTCGGATGCGGCATATCGCGGCTGCATCACCGCCCCGAGACCGATATCGATGTCGTATTGCCGTTGGGGCTCGGCAACCGTTTGAAGGCCGGCGTCCTGGGCGAACGACGGCGCGGAAATTGCGAGGGCGGAAACCGTTGCCAACGCGAAGCAGATCGAATTTCTCATGATGAACCCGGAACAGACGCTGAAATTGGGGTGACAGTACCATGTCTTGGTTGTCAGGTGGTCACCTGCCGCCGATTGTCCAGCCCTGTTGCATTTTCGCACCGCACCGCCGTCCAGACGATGCGGGCGGCCTGGAGATCAAGCGCGCCTTGCGGCAGGGCTTCATGGCCGCTACATGGAAGGCAAACTCACATGTATCCTGGATGGTGAACTATGCGCGCTATACTCGACGTCCTTTTGCTGGTCCTCAATCTTTACGTTTATGTCATCATCGCGAGCGCCATCCTGTCCTGGCTGTTTGCCTTCAACATCGTCAATTCGGGTAATCAGATCATCAATTCGATTGCCCAGGTGCTCTACAATCTGACCGAACCAGTCTTGCGGCCAATCCGCAACAGAATGCCCTATATCGGCGGGATCGATCTTTCCCCGATCGTGTTGTTGCTCGGGATCTTCCTGCTGCAGAACATCATTATCCGGTATGTTTATCCGAACGTGTTTTAAGCGATCGCGGGATCGTCGGGGCAACGGCCGGTCCAGGCCCCGGCGGATCGCCGCAGGCAATTTACCTTGCGTTAACCATAATCTTGTTGCTTAGGGTATCCGAATTGGGCAGATGCGGCCGCCTTTGGCCGTTTCTTGCCCGCACGCAAGGACACCACCATGGCTTACAGCCGCCGCTTATTCGTGTTCGGGATGGCTGCGTTCCTCGCCGCGTGCCAAAGCCGGAGCCAGAAACAGGCCGCCCTTGATGCGGGCCTGACGCTGGATCCGGATGGCACTCCGGACTACGCGCTCGCCTACGCCGCCCGCCGTGACGGCGGCTTCAACCTGCCAGCCATCGATTATCTGGCAACCGATCCGCAATACTGGCGGCAGACTGTGCGATATCCGACCCGTCACGAGCCTGGCACCATCGTCGTCGATCCCAGCAACAAGTTTCTCTATTTCGTTCTCGAGGGCGGCCGCGCGGTGCGGTATGGCATCGGTGTCGGCCGGGCCGGTTTTGCCTGGAACGGCGAAGCCGTGATCCGGTTCAAGCGGGAATGGCCGAAATGGTTCCCGCCCGACGAAATGATCGAACGCGAACCGCATCTGGAGAAATACCGCGACGGACAGGAAGGCGGCCTGAACAACCCGATCGGCGCGCGTGGCCTGTATCTGTGGCAAGGCAATGTGGACACGCTCTACCGCATCCACGGCACCAACCAGCCGCAAAGCATCGGCACCAACGCCTCGAGTGGCTGCATCCGGATGTGGCAGCAGGACATCATCGACCTCTATGACCGCGTCGAACTTGGGGCCAAGGTGGTCGTTCTGGGTTAGGTATCTCCTGACCAGATTGAACCGGTTCGGGATCAATCAAATCAGGAAAAGATCCTCCAGCACTTTAAGACAGCGAGCGATTTTCCCGGTTCGACTGCACTGGACCGCTTCAACCTGACCGGGAATCCGTCTCTGTTGCCTCTATCCCCGCCCGCGGTAAGACTGAACGCCCTGCTCTGGAATCCATACCCCGTCCGGGGCCGGGCCGGTCTGGTAGAACACGTCGATGGGAATGCCGCCGCGCGGATACCAGTAGCCGCCGATTCGCAGCCATTGCGGCTCAAGAAGATCCACCAGGCGCTTGCCGATCGACACTGTACAATCCTCGTGAAAGGCCCCGTGATTGCGGAACGAGCCCAGAAACAGTTTCAGGGACTTGGATTCCACCAGAAACCCGTCCGGGACATAGTCGATCACCAGATGGGCGAAATCGGGCGCACCGGTCAACGGGCAGAGCGAGGTGAATTCGGGCGCCACGAACCGGACCATGTAGGGTGTTCCCGCTTGCGGATTCTGGACCTTTTCGAGCACAGCCTCCTCGGGGGACTTTGGCAGTTCCGTCGCGGCGCCGAGCTGGGTGAGGTTGTGGTAGATCGATGTGTCACTCATCTTGCTCAAACTCCTTTGAGATTGCCCCAGATCAGGGTGTGTAGCTGGGGCAGGACCGTGGCCTCATACCAGCGGTCTTCCGCCACCTTGCCGATCAGCCAGCGCATCCGGTCCATGATGCCCTCCATGTCAATGGCCGTGTCGTCCCCATCCGGGGGCGGCGGCGTGTGGTTGCCGGGCTGGAGATAGATTGGAAGCGACGGATAACGATCCGCCACGTCCCTGGCGTAGCCATAGTCAGCGTTATCGAAGACCACGACCTTCAGCACGGTTTGCGGTCCGGAACCGGCCGCATCCACACACTCGGCGAGTTTTTGCCAGTCGGTTTCCATGCCGCTTGAAGGCGGCTTGGGACTGAGGGTCAGGATATCGAGATCGGCAAACCAGTCCTTGGCGAGACTGCCCTGCGTTTCAAGCGCAAATCGGTAACCGGCGCGTTGTCCGAGATCGATCAACGGCCCAAGGGGCTGGATTGCCGGATTGCCGCCGGACAGCGAGATGGTCAGCGGCCGGGTACCCGACAGCCGGTCGACTTGCTTCAGGATGGCTTCCGGGGTCATCGGCGCCCACTCGGACCGGAATGTCGTGTCGACCGCGTGCAGCGTATCGCACCAGGCGCAGCGGTAATCGCAGCCGCCGGTGCGCACGAACACCGTCGGCTGTCCGATCATGGCGCCTTCCCCCTGGATGGTCGGCCCGAAGATCTCACTGACCCGGATCGTCCGGCCGCTCATGCGGCGTGTACGCCCGCGAACCCGGCCGGCCGGTATTCGGCGCAGGTTTTCGGCGTTTCCTTGACCCGCACGGCCGAGGTTTCCGGCCAGCGTTGCTTGCACCAATTGTAGAAATGCCGCGCCATGGTCTCGGCGGTCACGCACTCATCTCCAAGCACGTCATTCAGATGGCGATGGTCCAGCCGGTCATCGACATAGGTCTTGAAAGCCGACAGCTCCCGGTAATCCCGAACGAACCCGACACTGTCGAGCGTGTCCGACATCAGTTCGACCTCGACCACGTAGTTGTGGCCATGCAACCGCGCGCAAGGGTGATCCTCAGGCAGGCCGTGAATCTGATGGGAAGCGGAAAAATGGAATTCCTTGGTGATCCTAAACAAGGCAGGCCTCCTGCCAGAAAGCCGGATCGGCATAGACCGTCGGATCATCGACTTTCGCCAGATGAAAGGCCTCCCGCCGCTCCACGCAGGTGCCGCAGCGTCCGCAGTGGATTTCGCCGCCCTTGTAACAAGACCATGTCTGGGTGTGATCGACCCCCAGTGCCACGCCTTCGGCGGCGATATCCGCCTTGGTCCCGTGGACATAGGGTGTCAGCAGCTTGATCTCGCCGATGCCATCGAGGGCATGGCGCTGCATGGTTTCGAAACTGTCGGTGAACGCGGGACGGCAGTCGGGATAGATGAAGTGATCGCCGCCATGGACCGCGGTTGCCACCGCCTCTGCGCCACGGGCGGCCGCGATGCCGTAGGCGATTGTCAGCATGATGGCATTGCGGTTCGGCACCACGGTGATCTTCATGGTGTCTTCGGCGTAGTGCCCATCCGGCACGTCGATCGTGTCGGTCAATGCGGAGCCGGTCAGCTGACGGCCAATGTTGGTGATATCGATCAGGATATGTTCGACGCCGAGAGTGCCGGCGCAGCTTTTCGCAAAGCCAAGCTCTTTCTTGTGACGCTGGCCGTAGTCGAAGGAGATGAGCCCGATCAGCTCATGTTCCCGCGCGATCTTGTGCGCAAGAGTGACGGAATCCATTCCGCCGGAACAGATGACAAGTGTTTTCACAATGGGACCCTTGTTTTGATTGGCACCGGGTAGGCTGCGACCGGTGATCCGCACCTTGCGGATGGCGGGCTTTTAACAGGTTTTGACCGAAAGGAAAGACCGCCGCCAAGGTTCTATTGCACTGCAAAAAAGACGGCGTTACCTTAGCCTGCTCAAAACTTCATCGCGAAAGCTCAAATATGCTGCAGCCCGCCGGCGATCTCGACACGCTTGTCCATCGGTTTTCTTGGAACCTGCCTGCCCGGTACAACATTGCCGCGAGCACCAGCGACCGCTGGGCGCGAACCGACCCCGGCCGGCTTGCCATCCGCCATGTTTATGGGGACGGAACGAGTGAGAATTGGACACACCGGTGTTTGAACCAGGCCGCCAACCGGTTTGCAAACGCCCTCGCCGCGAAAGGCGTTTGCGCGGGTGAGCGGGTTGCGATTCTTCTGCCGCAAGGACCGGCTGTCGCCATTGCCCATCTGGGGATTTACAAATGCGGTGCCGTTGCCGTGCCGCTGGCAAGCCTGTTCGGGCTGGAAGCCTTGAAATATCGCCTGGTGGATTCGGGTGCTTGCGCCCTCGTCACGGACACATCGGGTCTGGCCAAGCTCGGAGAGATCCGGCAGGCCGTTCCAGCGCTCAATCTGGTTGTGTCGGTGGACGGCGGGGAAACGGATGTCGAGGGCTTTGCGGACCTGCTTGAGCGCGCCTCGGACAGTTTCGAAACAAAACCGACCGCGCCGGGTGATCCGGCCCTGATGATCTACACATCCGGAACCACCGGCCAGCCAAAGGGCGTGCTCCACGGCCATCGGGTCCTGCCGGGCCATCTTCCGGGCATCGAAATGTCGCAAAATTTTCTGGGCCAGCCGGGAGACAGGCTTTGGACCCCGGCCGACTGGGCGTGGGCGGGGGGACTTTTGAATGCGCTCTTCCCGGCCCTGCATCTCGGCGTGCCGGTGGTTTCTTTCGCCTTCAAGAAATTCGACCCGGAACAGGCCTTCGCTCTGATGGCGCGCGAACAGGTGCGCAACGCCTTCATTCCACCGACTGCGCTCAAGATGCTGCGCATGGTCGAGCGGCCGGTGGAAAGATACGCGCTGGACCTGCGTTCGGTCGGATCGGCCGGCGAGAGCCTCGGGCGGGAGGCCTATGACTGGTTCGCGTGCGAGTTCGGGTTTCCGGTCAACGAGTTTTATGGGCAAACGGAGTGCAACGCGATCCTGGGGTCCTGTGCGGCCGCCGGCGTTTCCAAATCCGGGGCGATCGGGAAGGCCATTCCAGGACACGAAGTTGCCATCCTGGATCCATCGGGGGCGGTTCTGCCACCCGAGGAGCCCGGGCAGATTGCTGTCCGCTGCCCGGATCCCGTCATGTTTCTGCGTTATTGGAACAAACCGGAGGCCACTTTGGAGAAATTCGCCGGCGACTGGATGATCACCGGAGACCAGGGCGTCATGGATGATGAGGGCTACGTTCATTTCGTCGGGCGGGACGACGATATCATCACCTCTGCCAGCTACCGGATCGGCCCGGGTGAGATCGAGGACTGCCTGTTGATGCATCCGGCTGTCGCCCTGTCTGCGGCGATCGGCAAGCCCGACCCTGTGCGGACCGAGGTGGTGAAGGCCTATATTGTGCTGAAGGACGGCCAGGCCGCCGGAGACAACCTGAAGCTGGATATCCAGGATTTTGTGCGGGCCCGCCTTTCGGCCCATGAGTACCCGCGGGAGATCGAGTTCGTGACGGAGTTGCCGATGACGACCTCAGGCAAGGTGATCCGCCGGACCTTGAGGGAAAAGGCGCGCGCGGAAGTGGAATTCAGTCCTTCCGCTTGAGCCATCTGCGTGCGGCAGCCCGCGCCGATTTTTCCAGGTCGACGTCCATCTGGCCGGCCTTCATCAGGAAATGCCCGCTGCGGGACTTCGACAACAGAAGGGTCGCCGTGGGCAACCGGCCCCGCCAGAGCGGTTCGATCATGTGGTGCCCGGGCACAGCAAGAGAATCGGCGCCTGTCAGTTCATCGTCCCGCAGGTTCTTCTCCATCGCATAGAGCGCGATCTGCGTTCCAGGCGAATATTTGGAAAAAGCCTCGTCATAAGCGATCTTCCAGGAAAATATCCGGGAACCTTCGCGCAGCAGCACCAGCATGGCAATCGGGCGCCCGTCGAGCAGCAACTGATCGATCCGGATGCCGCCGTGGGCCGCGCGGGTCGCGATCATCTGGCGGGCGAAATCTTCGGTTTCCCGTCTCATCTTGAGGGCCGTGCCGGACCGGCCTTTCCAGCCCCGCGCTTCCAACTCCAGAAAACATTCGAACGCGGGCACGCCCGCCTTGCCTTGCGTGCTGGACAGTTCGATTTCGCCCAAGTCGGCAAGACGGCGCATCTGGCGCATCAATTCCTTGCGCTTCTTGCCGCTGAAAGCCTCCGCGAACTGGGCTTCCCCGTGCGCTCCGGCCGAATGCGCGGCCCGGCTGGCTTCGTGAGCCAAGCTCCAGCGCCAGGTGAGGTCCGTGGTCAGCAGGCGGGCAGCGGTTGAACTGTCGAGCGGTAGATAGGGAAAGGCGACCAGAGGACTACCCGCAGCTTCGCTCATTGTGTCGAGCAGCAGGCCAACCACCTGGTTGTTGGTATCCCGGTGAATCAGGGGCGAGCCGAGCGGCGAGTATTCCGTCGCCCAGCTTGTCGCAGCCGGAACCGCCAAGCCGAGACGGCGGCGGCCAACGGGCGCAGCGGCAAGCCAAGTGCCGGTTGATGCATTGCGCACGACGGCCAGCCTCACCGGAGGCTGCCGCATGTTTTCCAGGAATGGCATCAGGAAGTCTGGCCCGAAAAACGGGTTGGGATCCGTGCTGTTTGTTGTCAAGGCTCGCCATGCCGGCACGTCTCCCGCCGCAGACAACGGCGAGACAATGGCCGCTTCGAGCGGCGGGGCGAGTGCCGGTACAACCCGGTTCATGAACGCTCCTTTTTCAGCCTGCGGATCGGAACCACGAATAGTTGCACATTAAGACGGCGATGGGCGAGAATCGCCAGACACGCAGCTTCAAAAATGATTGCGAGGCTTGTGGCGAGCGCGGCACCTGGGAGCCCGAGCCAGGGAATCAAAACCACGTTCAAGCCGATATTGACCAGAAACGTCGCGCCATAGACCAGGGCTGACAGACGTTGATGACCACTCATGCTCAGCAGCGCATCGGCCGGCCCGACGGAAGCCCGCGCCAGAACGCCGATCATCAAAATGGCGATCAACGGATAACCGTCCGTGAAATCAGCCCCGAACAGGCGCAGAAGCAAGGGGGCCAGTGCGAGCAGCCCGAGACCCGCCACGAGGGAGGGCCAGAAGGTCCACCAGGTCGCCATGCGGGCATAGGCGGCCAGGGCTTCGGGGTCTTTGGCCTGAACAAGGGCCGAAAACCTGTGCGCCGAAGCGGATCGCACGGCAAAGAAGACAAAATGAACCAGGGCCAGGGTCTTGGAGGCCGCGAAATAGACCGCGACGTCCTCCGGCGAATGCCACAGGCTGACCATCAGGACATCCGCGCTCGTGAGCAGTTGCATGAAGCCGTCGACCATCAGCATTGGCAGGGATACGGCCAGCCACGTCTTCATTTCCGTTTCGCGCGGACCTGCGGGGATGGTTTTGCGCAAACGGGCATGCAAGTGCAGGCTTTGATAGACAAGAATTGCCAGGGTCGCGGCCAGGGCAGCCATGACGGCCGTCTGAGCTGTGGCGGGCTGACCGGCCAGAACGAGGCCCCCGAGCAGGATCAGGACGGCCAAGGGGCGCCAGATGAATGTCGGCAATACGGCCAGAACAGGCCAGTCATGGCTTCGGGCTATCCCATCCTGCACGCCACTGAGCGCCAGAAAGGGCAGGGCAACCAGACTGAGGGCAAGCGGGCCGACATAATGCGGCTCGATCAGACCCTTGAAGGCGGAGAGGAGCAGACCGGCCAGAACCGCAACCGTCAACGCGAAGGCAAAAACGATCATTCGGCTTGCGACAAGAAATCCGCGCAGCTTTTGAAGGGATCCGCGATGGCGATACTCGGGGATGAACCGGCCGGGAGAGCTTGAAAACCCGGCACACGCCATGGCCCCAAGTACGATGATCAAGGTCCAGACAACCGAATAGATCCCGTAGTCGAAAGCCCCCATCCAGCGGGCCAGGATAATCTGTGAAAGATAGGCAAGCGCAGCACCGGCGACCCGAATGGAAAAAGTGGACACGGCAATGCGCCCGGCTCCGGAAGAGACTGCGCCCTTTTGTCCCGGGCCCGCCCCAATCCGGGCGGCAAAACGCTCGAGCGCGGGAATGGCCAGCACCCGATGCAAACGTTCAGTCCAGAAGCTGTTGGTGAAACGCAAATTCTTCGGATCCGGTTTTCAGGGTCTTTGGCGTGAAATCCGTGGGTCTTCTCGGTACTTATGACACGCACGCCTTAAGATTCTGTCGCCGCGCTTCAATTTGACATTGGCGCGGACAATGTCCTCCAGGAAACCGCTTGACTCTCAGGCCTGGCTCCGGAATCTATAAGAACAAATAAAGAACAAACTGCAGACCCAATGAATTGGAGCGACCGTGGACCGCGCTGCTGCCCCAAAACCGCCCGGACGAACAATCCGGACGAGTGACCGGGATCTCGGCTCTGACGGGCAGACCCGGTCCCGAAACAGTCTTGCCGAACTGCGCCGCCGTGTGGCGGAGCTGGAAGGTCGCCTCCCCTCCAGCACGCAGTTTGGTCCGGCCCCTGCTTTCCCCGCCAGGAAGCTGGGGCCGGCCGGTTCTCCAGCGGTGCAAACACCAAACGAAGAAGGGACTGACGGCGCCGGGCGGCAAAAACTAAGAACAAAAGAAGAACGAATACAAAGGTTGGCCTTCGGCGTGCCGGAGCTTGACCGATTGTTCGCCGATGGGAGCCTGAGGCTTGCCAGCCTGCATGAAGTCGTGGGGATGCAAAGCCGGGATTCGGGAGCCGTCAGTGGATTTGTCATGGCGCTCTTGAAGCGGATTGCGAATTTGCGGCCTGGCCCGGTGTTGTGGGTCGCGGCTCCGGACGCAACCCGCGAGGCAGGAGTTGTCCACGGACCGGGGCTGGTCCGCTTCGGTCTGGATGCACAAAGGGTCATGGCAGTTTTTCCGCACCGCCTGGAAGAGGCGCTTTGGGTGCTTGAGGAGGGGGCAAGCTGTCCGGCATTGGCGGCGGTCTGGGGCGATATCCAGGGCCGGCACCGGGCACTCGACCTCACGGCGACCCGCCGACTGCTCTTGCGCGCGCAGGCAAGCGGCGTGCCGGTGCTTCTGGCGCGCCATGGAACGGTGGATGAGCCGACAGCCGCCCTGACACGGTTTTGCATCGCGCCGAAACCGTCTCTCCCTCCGGGCCTTCTGGCCCACGGGCCCCATGACGGTTTGGGACGGGCGGGCTGGCAGGTGGATGTAACGCGAAACCGGGACGGACGTCCGGGACAGGCAGACGTGGAGTGGGATCATGCGACGGGACAATTTGTTGCGCCAGCGCGTTCTATCGCTCTGGTTTCCAGACCTGCCGGCGGACCGGATCCTGCGGCGGCTGAACGCCGCCGGCCCGCGCATGCATGGCCGCAGGGAACGGGACGTTGAGCCGCCCTTTGCCGTTGTCGCCAAAACAGGCAATACCCAGCGCCTGATATCGCTGAACGCCACCGCCCGGAGCATGGGCCTGGCGAAAGGTGAACGTCTCGCCGATGCCCGGGCCCGCGTGCCGCATCTTCTCATCGAAGAGGCCGCCCCGGACAAGGACGCCGCTCTTTTGGAGCGGCTGGCCGACTGGTGCGACCGCTACACGCCCCTGGTCGCCATCGATGGCACTGATGGCCTGATGCTCGACATCACAGGCTGCGCGCACCTGTTCGGTGGAGAGGAGGCGATGCGCGCCGACGTGCTGGCGCGGCTGGACCGTCAGGGCTTTGCCCTTAAAGCGGCCGTGGCTGACACACCGGGCGCCGCCTGGGCAGCGGCCCGGTATGGAGCCTGCGGCTGCGTGGCTTCCGGCCAGGAGCATCAGGCTCTCACCGATTTGCCGGTCGCCGCCCTGCGCATCGGCCCCGGCATCGTGGAAGGACTGGAGCGCGTTGGCCTGACCACCATCGGCGCGCTGTACGACCGCCCCCGCGCACCGCTGGTCAACCGCTTCGGCCCCGGGCTGATCCAGCGTCTGGACCAGGCATTGGGCCGCTCCAGGGAAGTCATTTCGCCCCGGTTTGCCGCACCACTCGTGCTCGCCGAGCGCCGGTTCTTCGAGCCGATCGGACGCCAGGAGGATGTGGAAACCGTCATTCTCTCCCTTGCCCGACAGATCTGCGAAGCCCTGGAACGGCGGGTCGAAGGGGGAAGGGCTTTCGAGCTTGCGCTTTTCCGGGTCGATGGCGCGGTTCAACGGGTGGTCGTCGGCGCAAGCCGTCCGCTGCGCGCAGCCCGCCGGATTCTGGCGCTGTTTTCTGAAAAGCTGAAAACCGACGAGGCTGTGCTCGATGCGGGCTACGGCTATGACCTGATCCGCATCGCCGTTCTGGAAGCCGAGCCGGCAGCACCGGACCAATTGACGCTCACCCGGGAAGCCGGCCCCGGAGACCCGGCGGAGCTGGACGCCCTCCTTGACCGCCTCGGCGCGCGCCTCGGGATCGACCGCATCACCCGCCTTCTGCCCGTCGACCGCCACTTGCCCGAACGCCAGACCGGGTTTGTGCCTGCCGCCCACGTCAAGGAGCAAAGCCTCTCCTGGGCCGGCTTCGGCTGCGCGGATCTCGGCCTGGGCAGCGGGCCGGCTTGTCCGGCGGACCGGCGGGACACCCCGTTCCCGGAAGAAGCCGGCGGCACCTGTGCGGCCGGGGCATATTGGCAGGAGTTGCCGCTGGAAATCCCGGATCACACACCATTGGACCGCCCCGTGCGTCTGATCGATCCGGCAGAGCCGGTCGAGGCCGTGGCCATGGTGCCGGAAGGTCCTCCTCTTCGATTCCGCTGGCGGCGGGTGCTTTACCGGGTCATGCGCTCCGAAGGTCCGGAGCGGATCGCGCCGCCCTGGTGGGCCGGCGCCCCGGACGCCCAGCCGGAACGCCGCGCGGTCACCCGTGATTATTTCCGGATCGAAGACGAGGAGGGCCGCCGCTTCTGGCTCTACCGCGAGGGGCTTTATGAGCGCGAGACCGCGACACCGCGCTGGTTCTTGCAAGGCATTTTTGCATGAGATCCGGATCCGAAAGACTGGGCGGGGCATCGGAGCCTGCCTTTGCCGAACTGTGCGCGGCCAGCAATTTTTCCTTTCTCCAGGCTGCATCGCATCCGGAAGAACTGGCCATGACCGCTGCGGCACTCGGCCTGTCCGCCCTGTCGGTTTGCGATCGCAACTCCATGGCCGGCGCCGTGCGCGCGCACATGGCCGCCAGGGAAACCGGTTTGCGGTTCGTGCCAGGCTGCCGGCTTGTCTTTCTGGATGGAACACCGGATCTGCTCGTGTGGCCGAGGGACAGGGCCGCCTATGGCCGCTTGACCCGCCTCCTGACGGTCGGCAACCGCCGCGCCGGCAAGGGGCAATGCCATCTTGTGATAGCCGATCTGGAGCATCTGGGTCCCGATCATGCGGTTGCGCTGGTGCTGCCCGACGGCTTGCCGGATGCAGCGCCGATCATCCCGGTTCTGGGTGATTTGAAAAAAAGGTTCGGCCGACGCGTCCGCCTGGCGGTGTCCTTGCACAAAGGGGCTGCCGACCGGCGGCGGCTCGACCTTGCCTATCGGCTGGGCACCTATGCGGACATCCCGCTCCTGGCCACCAATGACGTGCTGTATCACGTCCCCGGCCGCCGGCCCTTGCAAGATGTCCTGACTTGCATCCATCTACACGAAAAACTGGAGACAGCGGGCCGGAAACTGCAAAAAAATGCGGAACGCCATCTCAAGGACGCGGCAGCAATGGCGGCCTTGTTCGCCCCCGTCCCGGAAGCCTTGCGCGAAAGCCTGAGGGTCGTGGAGGAGGTGTCCTTTTCCCTCGACGACCTGGCCTATGAGTATCCCAATGAGCCGTATGGGCAGAGCGCTACGCCGCAGCAAGAGCTGGAGCGTCTTGTGCGGGACGGGGCCCAGAGCCGCTATCCCGGCGGAGTTCCGGACAAGGTGAAGGCAGCGCTTGAGCACGAGTTGCCGCTGATCGCGCATCTCGACTATGCCCCCTACTTCCTGACCGTCCACGACGTGGTCCGGTTTGCCAGGGACCGGGGCATCTTGTGCCAGGGGCGCGGCTCGGCGGCCAATTCGGCCGTTTGCTTCTGCCTTGGCATTACCGAGGTGGATCCGGCACGGTCCGATCTCCTGTTCGAACGTTTCATCTCTCCCGAACGGCGCGAACCACCGGATATCGATGTCGATTTCGAGCATGAACGGCGCGAAGAAGTCATCCAGTATATCTACGGGAAATACGGCCGCGAACGGGCCGGGCTCGCGGCCACCGTCATCACCTATCGCACACGCTCCGCGCTGCGCGATGTCGGCAAGGTGTTTGGCCTTTCGGAAGATGTGATCGGGGCTCTCAACGGCACCATTTGGGGGCACTCCTCATCCCGGCCGCAAAATACGCGGATCGATGAGGCGGGACTGGACCCCGCCGACCCGATGCTGACACAGATGATGGATCTGGTGCAAACGCTGATCGGCTTTCCCCGTCACCTGTCCCAGCATGTCGGCGGTTTCGTCATCACCCGAGGCCGGCTGGATGAGGTTGTCCCGATCCAGAATGCGGCGATGGAGGGGCGCACCGTGATCGAATGGGACAAGGACGACCTGGATTCCCTAGGCATCCTGAAGATCGACATTCTCGCCCTTGGCATGCTGTCGGCCATCCACAAGGCACTGGACATGCTGCGCGATGAATATGACATCGATTACAGCCTTTCGACCATCCCGGCGGAAGAGCCGGAGGTCTATGACATGCTTTGCCGGGCCGACAGCGTCGGCGTCTTTCAGGTGGAAAGCCGGGCGCAAATGACGATGCTGCCCCGCCTGCGCCCGCGCGCCTTTTATGATCTTGTGATCGAAGTCGCGATCGTGCGCCCCGGGCCGATCCAAGGAGACATGGTGCACCCATATCTGCGGCGGCGCCAGGGGCTGGAAGAAGTCACCTATCCCAGCAAGGAGCTTGAGGCCGTGCTTGGCAAGACCATGGGCGTTCCGCTCTTTCAGGAACAGGCGATGAAGATCGCCATTGTCGCGGCCGGCTTCACCCCGGCGGAAGCCGACAAGCTGCGCCGGGCCATGGCCACGTTCCGGCGCGTGGGCACCATCGGCACGTTCCAGAAAAAGATGATCGAGGGCATGGCCCGGAACGGCTACGACGCCGCTTTTGCCGAACGCTGCTTCAAGCAGATCGAAGGATTTGGCGAGTATGGTTTTCCCGAGAGCCATGCCGCCAGTTTCGCACTGCTGGTCTATGCCTCCTCGTGGATCAAGGCGCGTTATCCGGACGTGTTTTGCGCCGCGCTTTTGAATGCCCAGCCCATGGGCTTTTATGCGCCTGCCCAGTTGGTCCGCGATGCCCGCGAACATGGCGTGGAGGTTCGGGAGGCGGACATCAACCTCTCCGCCTGGCATAACACGCTTGAACCCGGGGTGGCGGCCGGCCGGCGCCTGCACGGCAAACATCAGGAAATGGCCAGTGTCATCCGCGCCGAACGGGCGGTTCGTCTGGGGTTTCGCATGATCAAGGGCCTGCGCCAGGAGGACATGGAGCGCCTCATCGCCTCGCGCGGCGACGGTTATGATTCTGTCCGCGATCTCTGGCTGCGCACAGGCCTGAGCCGATCCGTCATTCTGCGGCTTGCGGAGGCCGACGCTTTCCGCTCTTTGGGGCTCGACCGGCGGGCGGCCGTCTGGGCCGCGCAGGGGTTGGAGCGCGCCGGTGTGAAGGACCGGCTGCCGCTGTTCGATACCGCGGCTCATGGCGATCTGCGCCCCGAACCGGACGCCGGTCTGCCGCCCATGCTGCCAGGAGCGCATGTGATGGCCGACTATCAAACATTGAGCCTGTCCCTCAAAGCCCATCCGGTCGCCTTCGTGCGTGAGAGACTGCAGACGCAGCAGGTCGTGCCCTGCGCGCATCTGGACGGGATCCGCAATGGCCGGACCGTGACCGTGGCGGGGCTCGTTCTGGTTCGCCAGCGGCCCGGCTCGGCCAAGGGCGTGATTTTCATGACACTTGAGGATGAGGGTGGAACCGCCAATGTGATTGTCTGGCCAACAGTATTCGAGAAATACCGGTCTTTGGTCTTGGGGCCGCGTTTTCTGAAAGTGCGCGGACGCCTCCAGATGGAGACGGGTGTGATCCATGTCGTCGCGGAGCATCTGGAGGATGCGACCCCAATGCTGGCCGGTTTGTCCGCGATGGGCCTGAACACGGCCGCGCTCGCACGCGCCGATGAAGTCAAACGGCCGGTGATCGAACTCTCAGAGAAGGTGAGGCCGGCCAGCCGACTGGCCCAACTCGTGCGCGACGTGCCGGAATTGCGCCAGGATGTGGCAGACCTCAAGCCGGAAAAACTCAAAGCCCTGCCATCTGGCCGGAATTTTCACTGACATCCCAGGAGACCCGACCCATTTCACCACCGGAACATGCAAGACCCGGCACAGACCAAGACCTCCAGCGGGTCCCGGCCTCCAAAACTGTCAGGCTTCCCTCAATGCCCGCCGCGCCCTGTGGGCCGGTCAGGTTTCCCGGATCGCCTCGACATAGTACCAGCGCCCGCCCTTCTTCCGGAACAGGCTGAGCTCCCGGTGGGTATGTAAGCGCCCGCCCGCAAGGTAGCGCGCCAGGAAAAGAACCGTGCCTTCGCGGTCCCCGGAACCGCCTTTATCGGCCGACACCACCGTCAATCCGGTCCAATGGTTTTCCCTCGCCCAGCGGGCGGTGCCTTCGGCATCGAAACCCGGTTGGAACTTGGGCCAAAGCGTATCCTTCAGATAGGCGATGTCGCCAAGAACATAGGCCGTATAGCGTGAGCGCATCAGGGCCTCGGCCGTGGGCGGCAAGCACTCGCCGGCCACGAGCGGCCCGCAACACCGGTCGAAGGAGTTTGCGGACTGGCAGGGGCAAGGATTTTCAACCACGATCGCTCTCCACTAAGGACCGCACCCGGCTCGCCATCGGTCTCACAAGACGTTCTCGACCAGAAGGCGTCAATCGGGCATTGTTATGGAAGTTCATTCGGATGTTCCGGGAAGGGTTGAAGCGGGGCAACTCCAGTCTCCTCGCAAAGCCCTGAATGGGCAAGCTGTTGAAAAATTACATCTAGGCTTCGATGGCCCTGGCGCACAAATGAGGCCTGACTTGCGTATTGCCACGTTCAATCTGGAATCCTTCGGCGACAACCGTTTCGACCGGGATCGGCTGGCACCGCGGATCGCGGTGTTCCGGCCGCATCTCCTGGACTTGAACGCCGACATCCTCTGCCTGCAGGAGGTCAACGCCCAAAAGAAACCCGGTCAACGCGTGCGATGCTTCGCGGCTCTCGACGCGCTGCTCGAGCAGACACCCTACGCGTCGTTTCACCGCGCCCACTCGACCCGGCCCGGTGAGAGCATCCCGGCGGACCGGCACAACCTGATCATTCTGTCACGCTATCCGATCCTGGAGCGCCGCGTGCTCCACAGCACCCATGTGCATCCACCGCACTGGCAAATGCGGCATGGGCATCCGGCTCCGGAGACCGTCCAACCGGTCCTGTTCGACAGGCCTTTGCTCTACGCCAAACTGGACGCGGGCCTCGCCAAGCCACTGCATGTCTTTTGCGTGCACCTGCGCGCGCCAATCGCAGCTCCGATCCCCGGAGGCAAGGTCTCCGCGTTCGTCTGGAGATCGGCTGAAGCCTGGGCCGAGGGCTACTTTCTGGCGTCGTTGAAGCATACGGCGCAGTCGCTGGACCTGCGGCTGGCGATCGACACGATCTTTTCCGAAGACCCACAGGCCCTGATCCTTGCCGCCGGTGATTTCAACGCGGGCGGTGAGACAAATGCCCTGCGCCTGGTGCGGGCACCCGTGGAAGATACGGGAAACCCGGAGTTGGCTTCCCGGGAGCTTCTCCAGCTTGATGCCCGCATTCCCAGGCAGGAACGCCAAACCGTCATTCACGACGGCCGGGGTCAAACGCTGGATCATATTCTGGCAAGCCGCGCACTGGAGGCGCATGTCCGGTCCATCCGGATTTTCAATGCAGGCCTGGCCGATGAAGTGCGCGATGCCGGAAGCATTGCCGAAACCGGCTCATTTCATGCCGCTGTCGAGGCCGAGTTCGACTTTGCACCCAGGAGCAATCCCCGGTCAGGTTGATCGCGAAGCGATCCGGTCTTCTCACCGGATGCTGGCCTTAAGGTTGGAGACTGTCGATATAGCGGGCGATGTCGGCCGTTTCCCGGGGGGTAAGCGCCATGTCCGGCATTTTCGGGTGAGGATCCGCGAGAAACGTCTTCAGCGAAGCCTCATCCCAACTGCGGTCGGCGGCGAGATCATAAAATGTCGGCTGGCTGTCGCTCGTGCCGACCTGCTGATCATTGGACACCAGATGGCAGCTCGCGCACCATTGCAATGACAACTGCTTGCCATTGTCCGCGTCGGCTGCCCGAAGCGGCTGTACGGGAACCAGCATGGCTATGGCTGTCAGGCATATGGCCGGCCATTGACTTGCACGTGTCAACACGGGTCTGATGTCCTCCCCCTTCGGACCGGGCCGCGCGACCGGCCCCGCCATAGAACCTAAGCCAAGGACAGGCCCCGAACCAAGCCAAAAGCGGCGCGTGCGTAGTTGTCAGGACATGCCTTTCGCGCGAAGGTCGACCCAAGGACGGCCCGCGATCGGCGACAGGGAGACCATCATGCTTCATTTCGACCTGAAGAGACTCATTACACCGGTTTTCTGTGGGGTCATGATCGGCCTGACATCCGGCCTGCCCGCCAGTGCCCAGATGGCGCCGATCCTTTCCGGGACAGACCGGTTCCATCCGGTTGTCGCCCAGAACGGGATGGTGGCAAGCCAGGAGGCGGTGGCAACGGGCGTTGGCGTTTCGATCCTAGAAAGGGGCGGCAACGCGGTCGACGCCGCCATTGCGACGGGCTTTGCCCTCGCGGTGACGCTGCCGCGCGCCGGAAACCTCGGCGGAGGTGGCTTCATGATGATTCATATGGCTGACAAAGGGGTCACGAAAGCGCTGGACTACCGGGAAGAGGCTCCGGCTGGAGCGGACCGGGACATGTTCCTGGATGAGGAGGGAAACGCGGACAGCGACAAGTCCCGTTATTCGGGACTGGCGATTGGAGTGCCGGGGACGGTGGCCGGTTTCGCCGAAGCTTACCAGCGTCATGGCAGCGGAGCGCTCACCTGGGCCGAATTGGTCGCCCCGGCGATTGCATTGGCCGAGGAGGGTGTCGTCGTCACCCCGGATCTGTCCTCCTCCCTTCTGGCGCGGATGTCACGCCTGGCCAGCGATCCGGCGGCGGCGGACATCTTCTACAAGCCTGGCCCGGTACCCTATCTGCCCGGCGAGGTGCTGAAGCAAACGGATCTTGCCGGAACCTTGCGCAAGATCGCCCAGGAGGGTCCGGCCGGTTTTTACACTGGCGATGTCGCCGAGCGGATCGCCGCGAAGGTGCAGGCCGCGGGCGGCAGCATGACAGCCGCGGACCTGGCCGGTTACAGCGCGGTCTGGCGGGAGCCCGTGCGCGGCACCTATCGCGGCTATGAAATCGCCTCCATGCCGCCCCCCTCTTCCGGCGGCACCCACATCGTCCAGATCCTCAACATGCTGGAAGCCTATGACCTGCGCGGGATGGGGCCGAATTCGGCCGCCACGATCCACATCATGGCCGAAGCGATGCGCCGGGCCTATGCTGACCGGTCCAAGTATCTGGGCGATCCGGATTTCGTTGACGTTCCGGTCACGGGTCTGACGGACAAGACCTATGCGGCCAGCTTGCTGGACAGCATCTCCCTGGAACGGGCCACGCCGTCCACTGAGATCGGACCCGCCGATCCGCTTCCTTATGAAAGCAATGAGACCACCCATTTCTCGGTGATGGACAAGCATGGCAACGCGGTCTCCAACACCTATACGCTCAACTTCTCCTACGGGGTCGGGATGGTTGCCGATGGAACGGGTGTCCTGCTCAACAACGAACTGGACGACTTTTCCGCAAAGCCGGGCGTTCCCAACGCCTATGGCCTGATCGGCGGGGACGCCAACGCGGTCGAGCCCGGCAAGCGCCCCCTGTCGTCCATGACACCGACGCTGGTCCTGGAAAATGGTGCGGTTCTCTTGGCGACCGGCTCGCCGGGCGGCAGCCGGATCATCACCACGACTCTGCAGATCATCTTGAACGTGATCGATCACGGCATGAACATTGCGGAAGCCACGGCGGCCCCGCGAGTTCACCATCAATGGTATCCGGATGAATTGAGGATCGAGGAAGGTCTTTCTCCCGATACGATCCGGCTTCTGGAAGAACTTGGCCACACGGTCACGCTGAAAAACGTCATGGGGTCGACGCAGTCGATCCTGAAAATCGGCGGCCAGCTGACTGGATCGTCCGACCCCCGCCACGACGGGGCCCTGACGGCCGGATATTGACCACAATAGGGACCAACTGCGCCGGCCCCGTGGCCGGCGAAGGGAGCGCTGTGCGGACAAACGAAAAACCGGCGGCCGCAAGACCTCCGGTTTATTTGGATCCATACGGATCTAAATGGAGCGGGCGATGGGATTCGAACCCACGACCCCAACCTTGGCAAGGTTGTGCTCTACCCCTGAGCTACACCCGCATATGTATCCCGCCCCGGCGCCTTACGGCCCCGCTGTCGGCGGTGGCGCAGTATATGGACTAAGCCGCCGAAGAATGCAACAGGCAAAATTCAGATAATGTCACGCTTCCGGAGAACGGCAACGGATGTGGAAAACCATTCGCCCGACAGCGCTCTTCCGCACGTAAAACCATAAGAATTTCCTTGAGGTAAGCTGACTTTTCACGCTACAGACCGACCAGCTGAATTTGGGGAAAAGGGATGGATATGCCGGCAACGCGCGACGATCTGATGGCCTTTCTGGACGGTTTGGGGATCCGGACAACGACAGTCGACCATGCCCCGGTCTTCACCGTTGCGGAGTCTGGCGATCTGCACGAGCGAATTTCCGGCGGGCACACCAAGAACCTGTTCTTGAAGGACAAGAAGGGGCGCCTTTTCCTGGTTGTCGCCCTGCATGATGCGACCATCGATCTGAAAAAGATCCATCAGGTAATCGGAGCCCAAGGGCGCGTTTCATTTGGAAACGCGGACCTGTTGATGGAGGTTCTGGGCGTGATGCCAGGCTCCGTGACGCCCTTCGCCCTGATCAATGACCGGGACGCTCGGCGGATCACGCCCATCTTCGACGCGGCGCTCATGGACCACGCCGTTTTGAACTTTCATCCCCTTTCAAACGATGCGACGACATCCGTCGCCGCTGAGGACCTTATGGCCTTTGCCAGGGCCTGCGGCCACGATGCCCGGATCATCCGGGTCAGCGAGGAGGCGCAGGCGACGGACCCGGGTTTGTAAAACCGCCAGAGCGGGTCCATGTTAGGAAAAACGCACAGACGGGCCTTCCGGCGTGAGGCCCGGTGCATTCAATTGGCGCCTTAACGAACGGGGCAATCGATGAGCACAAGCAGTTATTCAATGGGTGGATCCGTCAGCGGCGGCTTTGGCGGAAATGGCAGCTATGGAGGCAATGGCGGGGCGGCAGGCGCGAGCGGAGCAAACGGCCTGATCTTCGACGTCACGACCCAGTCCTTCATGCAGGACGTGATGGAAGCGTCGCGCCAGCAAACAATCCTGGTCGACTTCTGGGCGCCCTGGTGTGGTCCGTGCAAGCAGCTGACACCTGTTTTGGAGGCGGCCGTCGCCGCGGCACGCGGGGCGGTCAAACTGGCCAAGATGAACATTGACGATCATCCCGAAATCGCCGGACAACTGGGCATTCAGTCCATTCCCGCGGTGATTGCGTTCAAGGACGGCCAGCCGATCGACGGCTTCATGGGCGTTCAGCCAGAAAGCCAGATTAAGAGTTTCATCGAGCGCGTGGGCGGCGCGGCACCGGCCAATCCGGCCGATGAGTATCTGGACCAGGCCGACACCCTGCTCGCCGAAAAGGACTTTGGCGGCGCGGCGCAGCTGTTCGGGGCGGTGATGCAGGCTGAACCGGACAATGTGCGCGCGATTTCCGGCCTTGCCCAGTGTTATCTCGGCAGCGGCGAGAAGGAACGGGCGGCGCAGGCGCTGGATCTGGTGCCCGAAGACAAACGGACGGACCCATCGTATACCGCCGCCAAGGCGGCGCTCGGTCTTGCCGAACAAGCGGAAGACCTTGGGGACCTCACCGACCTTCAGGATCGGATCGACCGGGATCCGCTGGACCTGCAGGCCCGGTTTGATCTCGCCCTCGGCCTGAACGGGCGGGGCGACAAGGAAGGGGCCGTCGACCAGCTGATCGAAATTGTGCGCCGGGACCGCGAATGGAACGAGGACGGGGCCCGCAAGCAGTTGCTTCAGTTCTTCGAAGCCTGGGGTTTCAAGGATCCGGCCAGCGCCTATGGACGTCGCAGGCTTTCCGCGGTTCTGTTTTCTTGACCTACCGCCGGCCACGCCACACATAATCCGGATAGCGGGACGGGACCGAGAGCACGAAGGACAGAAAGACATGCAGGCAGGCAATGCCATCTACGAGACCATCGCGGATTTGCCTCCGGTCTTGCCGGTCTTCCCCTTGTCGGGTGCGCTGCTTTTGCCGCGGACCCAGCTTCCGCTCAACATCTTCGAGCCGCGTTATATCGACATGATCGACTCGGCCCTGTCCGGCAACCGCCTTATCGGCATGGTGCAACCGTCCCCGGATATCGCACAGGGCGATGCCGACAAGCCTGTGCTCGCCCATGTGGGCTGCGCGGGACGGCTGACGAGCTTTCAGGAAACCGGCGATGGCCGTTACCTGATCACGCTTCAGGGCGTGACACGCTTCGCCATTCAGCGCGAGCTGGACACGATAACCGCGTTCCGTCAGGTCGAATGTGACTTCGCGCCGTTTTCTGCCGATCTGAAATGCGGCGATGGCGAGGAAGACGTCGACCGCGACGGTCTGCTGCGAACCTTGCGGAACTACCTTGACGTCAATAATCTGGAGGCCGACTGGAAAAGCGTTTCGGAAGCCGACACCGAGGTGCTGGTGAACGCGCTTTGCATGATGTGCCCCTACGGCGCTCAGGAAAAACAGGCGCTTCTGGAAGCGCAAAGCCTGAAAACCCGGGCCGAAACCTTGATCGCCATCACCGAGATGGATATTGCCCGCAGCCAGAACGGGGACGGGGGAACCATCCTGCAATGACCACGGATCAGACATCGCCGGAAGCCCCTGAACAGGCGCCTGCCGGAACGACGGAACGCAAGGTGGACCGGAAACTTCTGGAACTCTTGGTCTGCCCGGTCACCAAAACAACGCTCGAGTACAATTCCGAAGCGCAGGAATTGGTGTCCCGAGCGGCAAAGCTCGCCTATCCCATCCGCAACGGGATTCCCATCATGCTGCCCGAAGAAGCCCGCCCGCTCGACGATTGAGCCGCCCTGGGCCGTGCGGCGCGAAAGACCAAGCGCGTGGTGGTCCTTGCGGGGAACCGGCTTCAACGGCTCAACGGTCGGCCCGCCAAAGCCAACGGGACCGACGGGGCCGCTCCGGCCTGGCCATGATGTCACATTTTCGAGACCAGGGAGCGCAGCGCGCGATGAAGCTTGAATTTCACCATATCAATTTCG
Organism: Roseibium aquae; assembly: GCF_008711285.1. Lineage (GTDB taxonomy): Bacteria > Pseudomonadota > Alphaproteobacteria > Rhizobiales > Stappiaceae > Roseibium > Roseibium aquae. The sequence goes on along the minus strand of NZ_VXDC01000002.1, from coordinate 284,836 downwards.
TGTCTGAAAACGTTGACCGCCTGCATGAATTCTACACCCAAGTGCTCGGCCTCGATGACATCCCGCAAGCCAATTTTCCCCGCACGGAGGCAACCGGAAACCAGGGCTATGGCGGCAAGATCCGCTTTGCCACCGATGGCGGCATGCAGATGCATCTGGCCGAGCGCGCGCTGGACGTCGCCTTCAAAAACGGACAGGTGATCAATCCGGTTGCCCGCGGCCACATCGCCTTCCGGACCGACGACCTCCCCGCCTTTTTGAAAGTCCTGGAGGAGCGCGGTATTCCCTATTCGGATTACGGAACAGCCTTTGCCAAGGAATGGCATCAGGTGTTTTTTCACGACCCCGAAGGCAATGTGATCGAGGTGCATCAACAGGTTGCCTCCAACCGGTCCAAATGAAGGTATCGCTCGCGCACGCGGACCGGAAAAGACGACTGGTTCGGTCTGACACAGGACCTTTTTGACCCGCCTCGCTGGACGCCGCTTGTTGGGACCGTCTCGCTGTCCGCGTTGGAAATCCGGCCCAACGGGCCCGCGGCAGCCGGGTTTCCTCTTCAAGCTGCCAAGATCCGCCGAAGCATCCGGCAAATCCGAGATTTTTTTGCCACCCCCTTGTCACCAAGGGCCGCAACGGCCCATGATGAGAAAGATGACACAGCTAAGAACCGGGCCATGAAGGGGGCAGGATGAGCGATACCGATGAAATATCGGCGCCGCCGACATGGGCTGGTGGACAAGCCGCCAGCGGATCGGCATCCAGGATCGCTTCTCCTTCGGTTGTTACCTTTCATAGACGCGAACTGGACGTCATTTTGCGGCTCTACGGGCGCATGGTCGCTGACGGTGAATGGCGCGATTATGCCATTGACCACATGAAGGACCGGGCGGTGTTTTCCGTTTTCCGCCGGGCCTCGGAAATGCCGCTCTACCGGATCGAAAAGAATCCGAAGTTCACCCGCCGGCAGGGGGCTTATTCCGTGGTGGCGGCCGGCGGTGTGGTGCTCAAGCGCGGCCATGACCTGACCCAGGTGATCAAAGTGCTCGAAAAGAAGCGGCACTTGCGGGTCGTCGGCGGCTAGGACCGATCAATCCAACTGTTTTCGTCCAACCCATACAAAAAGCCCGGCTCGAGGCCGGGCTTTCGGGGTGTTTCATGATGCGCCGGTTATTCGCGGTTGCCGAACAGTTGCAGCAGCATCAGGAACAGGTTGATGAAGTCGAGGTAAAGCCGCAGGGCGCCCATGATCGACTTCTTGGTCGCAACTTCATGGCCGTCACCTTCGTAGTACATTTCCTTGATCTGCTGGGTATCGTAGGCCGTCAGACCAGCGAACACCAGAACACCGATCACGGATACTGCGAACTGCAGTGCGGACGAACCGATGAAAATGTTGACGATCGACGCGATCACGATGCCGATCAGACCCATGAAGAGGAACGATGCCCAGCCGGACAGATCCTTCTTGGTGGTGTAACCGAAGAGGCTCAGCGCACCGAAAGCCGCAGCGGTGATGAAGAAGACCCGGGCGATCGATCCGCCGGTATAAACCAGGAAGATCGAGGACAAGGACACGCCCATCACGGCCGCATACACGAGGAACATGACCTGCGCGGTCGACGCGCTCATGGATTGGATCCGGAAGGACAGCCACAAGACCATGCCGAGCGGAGCCAGCATGACCACCCACTTCAGCGGGCTGCCGTAAAGAGCCGCACCCAGGCTGGTCAACATCATGCCGTTGCCGAACTGCGCGGCGGCCGCAGACGGATCCTGGGTAGTCGCCATCATGAATGTGCCAAGCGCGAACAGGCCGGTCAGCGCGAGGCCGTAAGTCATGTAGTTGTAAACGCCCAGCATATAGGCGCGCAGGCCCTCATCGATGCCGGCCTCGGCACGTGTGCCGGCAAGCGAGTAAGCTGCCTGTTGATTGCGATCAAAGGTCGACATTGGTTTTCTGTGTCCCTCTCAGTTTCGGTTCGGTGTGGCCAAAAATAATCCGTCCGCCACACGTTGCTTTCAATATGGGAAAGCCTGAGCATCGGCACAAGCTGCAGAACCTGAAAAATATGTAATGTTAGCGAGAATCAGGTTCGAAACAGGACGTCCGCCCGCCCTACTTCATGGCCTTGAGGCGCGAGGCGATCTGCCGGTCACAGGTACCCTGCGGCCAGCGCAAGATCTCTTCCGCCTTGAAATCCAGGATTTCCCGTTTCGTATCGCGCATTTGGTCCAGGGTCACCCCATCATTGAACCACTGCAGGACCGCATAGTCTCCACCGGCATCCGTCAGAAATGCGATCGGTTTACCATTTTGGGCGATTCCGGCGCGGCCCACGCGAACCTGTTCGGCGGTGACATCGGTCTTCACGCCGTCAACCGTCAGAGAGGAGGCCGTCAGGCGCAGGCCTTTCACCGAGGATGCCTCGGTGCCGACCCATGCGCCGAACAATCTGTCCCCCTTATTTTCAACTGAGAGGCAGGAGTTTTTGTAATTGGGAATGGAGAGCCGCTGGCCGGACACCTCGATGGGGTCCTTGCCCTTTTCAGCCAGGGTGTATTTCATCGTGTGCTCGCCGGTCCGGTAAACCCGGATCCCGACGGGGGTGTACCTGTTGTCGCCAATCGTACGGGTGAAAAAGTCGAACTGGTTTTCGTCGTTGGTGCCCGCACGGCGGTAAAGCCACCGCTTCGGCAAACCCTCTTCGAACACCAGCCAGTCGCTGACCACAAGACCACGAGGCCCTTCGGCGGTGTCGAGTTGCCATACCCCGGTATGGAATGGACTCTCAGCTTGGGCGCCGGCGAGACCGGCAAGTGTTGTCGCAATGGCAAGCGCGCCGGCTGCCAAGTGTTTCAAACCGCGTGACCGCATAATCCTTCCCCCCAGTTGGCGTACCTATCCCCGATACCTAACAAGGGGTCAAAGCGCAAGGCTGAGAGCCTGGCACCGGGCTCGGTCAGAGATTTCGCAGCACAGGAGCAGGCTTCTCCCCCAGCACGCGCCAGGTTCCAATCAGGCCGAAGCCAACGGTCAACATGAGGGCGATCAGGGCGGATCCGACGGCGGTCGCCGGAAGCAGAACAAACTCACCTCCCATGATCCGGGTGATGACGAACCATGCAGCCAGCCCGCCCGCCGCGAGAGCGAACAAAGCGGTCGCCAAACCGAGCATGGCATATTCCAGCCCGTAGGCGAGGATCAACCGTCCGCGGGTCGCGCCCAGCGTTTTGAGGATTACCGCATCGTAGATCCTGTTGCGGTGCCCTGCGGCCAGGGCGCCGGCCAGAACAAGGACGCTGGCGATCAGCGTGACCGACGACGCGCCCCGGATGGCCCAGGACAGCTGCGCCACCAGGCTGTCCACCTGTTCGATGGCGTCTTTGACCCGAACCGTGGTGACAGTGGGAAAGGCCGTCGACACCGTTCGCAGCAGACCCAATTCCTCTTCCGGGCCAACCGGTTCATCCCAGCCAAGCGTGCTGAGATGGGCGTGCGGCGCGCCTGCGAATGTGTTCGGAGAGAAGATCATCACGAAGTTGATGGCCAAAGATTGCCATTGGATGTCGCGGGTATTGGCGATCTCCGCGGTTATCTCACGGCCAAGCACGTTCACGGTGACTTCATCGCCCAGCTGCAGGCCCAGCTCCTGCACCGCCTCTTCTTCGAAGGAAACAAGAGGCTTGCCCGCATAATCCTCGGGCCACCATTCGCCCTGAACGATCTGCGCATTGTCCGGAATGACATCGGAATAGGTGATGCCGCGATCCCCGCGCAAGATCCAACCGGATCCGCCGGAGGTATCGTATTCATTGGCCGGAATGCCGCGCAAGGAGACGATCCGCCCCCGAAGCATGGGAACCGTTTCAATGGTCGCTCCGCTGGTCTCCTCTTCGAGAAGACCATTGAACGCCTCAAGTTCGTGGCTCTGGATGTCGACAAAGAAAAAGCTCGGCGCCTCTTCGGCGATGTTGGAAGTCAGTTCACGCCTGAGGTTTCCGTCGATGAGAGCAAGAGCGACGAGCAGCGTCAGCCCCAGTCCGAGCGACAGCACGACTGAGGGCGTCAGCGCGCCCGGACGATGAATGTTGGACACCGCCAGACGCAATTCGGTGGAACGCAATTGCGGCGCGCGTTTCGCCAGCCACATCACGCCCCGGGCGACCAGCGCAAGCAGCAGGAAGGCCGCCGCCGACGCTCCGATGTAAATGGCGGCAAGTTCCTTGTCGCGGGACAGGAGGATGGCAATGCCGGCCAAAATGACCACCATGCCCGATGTGGCGAGAACATAGCGCGCCCGCGGAATGCGGGTACCGCCCGCGACAATATCCCGGAAAAGGGCTGTTGGCGGAACATCATGCGCCCGGCCAAGCGGCCAGATTGCGAACGCAAGCGCCGTCAGAAGACCATAAAGAAGACCCAGGCCGAGTTCGCCCGGATAAATATCGGGAGCGAGTTGAACCGGCAGGACCGAAGACAGAGCGGCGCCTGCCCCAAAGGGAATGGCCGCTCCCAAAAGAAGGCCGATCGCAATCCCGATCGCCGCCAGCATCAGCATTTGCAGAAGGTAGATCTGGAAAGCAAATCCCCCCGTCGCGCCGAGGCACTTGAAGCTGGCGATCACTTCACGCTTGGTTTCGAGATAGGATCGGATGGCATTGGCAACGCCGACGCCCCCGACCACCAGTGCCGTCAGGCCAACAAGCGTCAGGAATTGCGAGAATTGCACTATGCTGCGTTGCAGACCCGGCGCCGCATTTGCGCGCGACCGAATCCGCCATCCCGCATCCGCCTGCGTTTCTTCGGCTTTCTCAAGAACTCCGGCAAGAGCAGCTTCCGATGCGCCGCCTGGAAGACGCACGCGATAGTGCCAGCGGATGAGGCTGCCAGGCTGCACGAGCCCCGTGGCGCCAAGCGCGTCTTGAGCGATCATCAGGCGGGGTCCAAACTCCACACCCGCGGCGAGACGGTCCGGCTCGTTCTCAATCACATCCGTGATACGCACCGACGTGCGGCCAACCGTCAGCACATCGCCTACCGTCAGATCAAGGCGGGCCATCAGCTGGGGATCGGCGACCGCGCTCCAGGGCGCGCCCGGCCCGGCCAGCGCGTCCGTCAGGGTCTGGCCGCTGCGCAAGTCAACGCTTCCGTAGAGCGGATAAGGCGCGTCGACCGCCTTGAGCTCCACCAGGGCCTGATCCGTCCCATCGGGCAAGCGGCCCATCGCACGGAGGGTCGCGATTTCAGACACCGCGCCCAGACCATCGAGAAAAGCGGCTTCGGGGTCGCTGGCCTGACGATGGATGAGCGAAAAGGAAATATCGCCGCCGAGGATCGACTGTCCTTCCTTTGAAATGCCTTCCGTCAGAGCGCGTGACAGAGAAGACACGCCGGAAATGGCGGCAACGCCGAGGGCAATGCAGGCGATGAAGATGTAAAAGCCCCTCAGGCCGCTGCGCAATTCACGAAGGGCAAATCGCATCGCAAGCGCCAATCCCGGCCCGCTGGCCGATGGCACAAATCCGCTCATGCCCGCAGCCCTTCCGGCTGGGCCGACGGGCGGCTGGTCTCGGCTTCGATTTCGCCGGACCGCAGTCGGATGGTTCGGTCACAAAGATCGGCAAGCGAAGGATCGTGGGTGACAAGCACAAGCGTCGTCTTGCGCTTTTTCTGGGCTGAGAACATCAGATCGACGATCTGGGCGCCCGTCCTTTCGTCCAGGTTTCCGGTCGGTTCGTCGGCAATCAGGATTTCAGGCTCCACCACGAGGGCCCGCGCGACGGCCACCCGCTGCTGTTCGCCACCTGACATCTGGGCGGGATAGTGGTGCAATCGGTGCCCCAGGCCCACGGCCTCAAGCTCAGCCTCCGCCTTTTGAAAAGCCGCGCTATCGCCGGACAACTCGAGGGGGACAGCGACATTCTCCAAAGCCGTCATGTTGGGCACAAGGTGAAAGGACTGGAAAATGATTCCGACATTGCGTCCGCGGAACCGGGCGAGGTCGTCTTCAGAGAGCGGTCCGAGTTCCGACCCCGCGACTTTCACCTGACCGCTGTCGGATCGCTCCAGACCGGCCATAACCATCAAGAGGGTCGATTTGCCCGACCCGGATGGTCCCACAAGGCCAACGGACGTGCCGGATTCGATTTCCAGATCGATGCCCTTGAGAATATGAACCCGGCCGGCGCCCTCACCGAGACTCAATTGAACGTCTTTCAGGACAATTGCTGGTCCGTTCGCCATGTTTGAACCTATATATGTTGTCAATCGGATGGATGTACGCTTTCGCCGGGGAAAAGGATCGGCAGAAAAACCGCCATGTCCGACGATCATATGGTGTTGAAGAAAAGGCATTCCAGTCATCTCATGAGTTTTCGCAAGCTCCATTTTGTCGCCGCAGTCTTGTCTCTGCTTGCACTGATGCCGGTTTTGCCGGCCAAATCCACCGACCCGTTGACCCTCGTCGTGTTCGGCGACAGCCTGGTAGCCGGATACCAGCTCGCCCCCGATGAGGCGTTTCCGGCGCAACTGGAGCAGGCGCTGCAAGCGCGCGGCCATAATGTGAAAGTGATCAACGCGGGGGTTTCCGGCGACACTTCGTCCGCCGGTCTGTCACGTCTGGATTGGTCTATCGGACCGGACGCAGATGCGGTTCTCCTGGAACTGGGCGCCAACGACGCGCTGCGCGGAATTCCCCCGGCAAACACCCGCCAGAATATTGACGAGATGGTCCGCAGGCTAAGCGAGCGGGGCGTCCCCGTATTGGTTGCAGGCATGCTGGCACCGCCCAATCTGGGGCCGGAATATGCCGAGGACTTCAATCCTATCTTCCAGTATGTCGCCGAAAAATACGGCGCCTTGCTCTATCCTTTTTTTCTCGAAGGCGTGGCGCTGGACCCGGACCTCAACCTGGATGACGGAATGCATCCCAATGCGAGGGGCGTTTCCGTCATCGTCGGGAATGTGTTACCGAGCGTCGAAGAGTTGCTGGCCCGCGCCGGTTCTTGAATCCGGCCATTCCACCGGACCCCAACCCGAAATCGAAGGACAAGCCGATGGACTTCCGTCGCCTCGGACGCACCGACATTGATGTTAGCGCCATTTGCCTGGGCACCATGACCTGGGGTGAACAAAACACGGAAAAGGAAGGCCACACCCAGATGGATCTGGCGGTCGACCGCGGCGTGAACTTTTTCGACACGGCCGAGCTCTACCCGATCCCGCCCAATCGGGAGACGCAAGGACGGACCGAGCGGATCATCGGCTCCTGGTTCAAGGCGCGAGGAAACCGGGACAAGATCGTGCTGGCGACCAAGGTCGTCGGGCGCACCCAGATGAACTGGTTCCGGGAAAACGGCGAACTGGGCGCCTTGACACGGCAGCAGATCGAGTTTGCCATCGACCGCAGCCTGAAGAACCTTCAGACAGACTATATCGATCTTTATCAGATCCACTGGCCCGACCGGAATGTCACAGGGTTCGGATCCAATCCAACACGATGGGCCGCACCCGACCCGGCGCCGGACGAAAACAGCATCGAAAGCACGCTTGAAGTCCTGAACGATCTTGTGAAAGCGGGCAAGATCCGCCAAATCGGTCTGTCCAATGAAAGCGCATGGGGCACGATGCGGTATGTGACCGCATCTGAACGGTTCGGATATCCGCGGGTCGCCTCGATCCAAAATGCATACTCGCTGGTGAACCGGACTTTCGAAGTGAACCTTGCGGAAGTCGCGCATCGGGAAAATGTCGGCTTGCTCGCCTATTCCGCGCTCGCGCAGGGCTATCTGACCGGAAAGTACCGGGGCGGAGCCACGCCGAAAGGCGCCAGGAGAACCCTTTTCGATCGTCTTCAGCGCTACGAAAAGCCGGGGGCCGAAAATGCGATCAATGCCTATCTTGATCTGGCGCACGAGCATGGACTTGATCCGTCGCAAATGGCCATCGCCTTTGCACTGTCGCGCAGTTTCATGACTTCCGTCATCATCGGCGCGACGACGCTGGAACAGCTGACGACAAATCTGGATGCGGAAAACCTGGCCCTGCATCCGGAATTGATCGATCGGATCGATGCCATCCACCAATTGCACGGCAATCCGTCGCCCTGACCCGCTCCCTGGCTAGCCACTCCGTTGGACTGGACGGCCATGAGCTGAATATGAAGGGTCGGATGCACAGCTCCGCGTGACCGGCGAGGCTTCGTGCAGTCGATTGGTTTGATCCTTTGCCGGGAGAGAATCAGTAGGAGTGTCAATTGGGTCAGCCTGACTGTCTGGCCGGTCAGGCCTGCCCGATCAAAGACTTGAATATTTCATATATATTAGATGTTTACGGTTTTCGCTTGCGCTTTCATCCTCCTTGATTCCTCATGAGACGGTCAGCGACAGCGGAGGGACACCCCATGCCGCGATTGTTTACAGGTCTGGAGATCCCGGCGCAGACCGGTCTCATGCTTTCGATGCTGCGGGGCGGCCTGCGCGGCGCCAGGTGGATCGATCCGGAAAACTATCACATCACCCTCAGGTTCATTGGCGACATTGACGACCGGACAGCCGACGAAGTGGCCAATGCGCTGGACAAGATCCGCCGCAGCCCCATCGAGATTCGGTTAAAGGGTCTTGGCCAGTTCAGCAATGGCAAGCCCCATGCGGTCTGGGCACGTGTCGAACCGAGCCGGGATCTGAATGACCTTCAGGCCGAACAAGAACGCCTTTTTCAGCGTTTGCAGCTGGCGCCGGAGCGGCGCAAATACACCCCTCACGTCACGCTCGCGCGATGCCGGACCTCCACAAACGACGATGTCGCGAAATGGCTGGCCGAAAGGGGCGACTTCCAGGCGCCTTCCTTTATTGCCGGACGTTTCGTTCTCTTTTCCGCCAAGGCCAGTGTGGGCGGGGGGCCTTATCTGGTTGAAGAGGCCTATCCCCTGGCGGCGTGACCGGGACATTCTGGTTCGGCATGACATGAGAGTAGGGCGGTCAGAAATTGCGCGCTTGAATTTACGCAATCTATAGTCGAGAACCGGCTATCACACGACACAGCAAGGAGAAAGAGGCTTCAAGATCGCTGTTTCCCGCTGGGGAAATTAAGCAACTTGAAAGCCTTGATTGATATTTTTTCTTTGAAAATTGGCGAAATACGCGCCGGTCATTTTAAAGAGCGAATATCAGCCGTGATGAATTTTTTCCTCAGCCTGTCGATCACCACCCGGATCGGCGCCCTCTCGGGACTCTCCATGATCGCAATCGCGATCTTGGGCACGACCTTTTTCCTCAGCTCCCAGGCGATTGACCGGGAGAACCAGAACCTTGCGCTTTATTCCAACATGGATTGGCGGCAAAGCCAGGTAAAGGCGCATGCTTTGGAAATGCGTCAGCTGGCCCGCGAGTTTTCCTTGTCGAACGATCCGGCCCTTCTCGAGCCCTATGTGAAGGCGTTTGAATCGGCGGAAACGCAATTCGGCGAACTGTCAAATGCGGCATATAGCGCGTCGATCGCGGATAATCTCGACCGGTTGAAAGCAGGTGTCACAGACCACCGGGCAAAGTTCGATCTTCTCACCAGCGACTATCAAGCCATGGGCCTGACCGAGAATGACGGGTTGCGGGGAGAACTCCGCGCAGCCGTTCACGCGGTGGAAGAGAAGCTGAATGAGGCTAATCTGGATGCATTGACGGTCAAGATGCTGATGATGCGCCGCCATGAGAAGGATTTCATGTTGCGGGGCGGGGAAAAATACATCGAGCGCATCGACGCCCGCCGGTCAGAATTTGACCCGCTGCTTGCCGAAACGGCATTGTCCGATGCCGACAAGGCTGAAATCATGACCTCGATGGACCGGTATCAGGCCGGTTTCAAGGCCTATGCAGTGATGGCAAAGGAGATCGAGGAAGACATTGCTGCCCTGGATCAGACCTACGCGGCGATGGTTCCGGATTTTGACGCCCTGTCCGAAGCAGCCTATCAGGGTAAGGTCGCGGCTCAAAAAGCGCTGGAAGCGACACAAGCTTCAGCGCAGACCGTTTTCTACTCCGCAGCCGGAGGCGCTTTGGCGATCGCCATTGTTCTTGCGTTTCTGATCGGACGCAGCATCACCCGGCCTGTCCAGGCTTTGACCGGTACGATGAAGAACCTTGCCGAGGGCAATATCGATGTTTCCGTGCCGTTCGCCGAAACAGGCAGCGAGATCGGCGACATGGCGCGGGCCGTGGAGGTTTTCCAACGCAACGCCTTGCGCACCCGCGAGTTGGAAGAGGAGCAAAAACAGCAGGCCGAACAAGCCGAACTCGACAAGCGCGCCATGATGGACAATCTCGCCGACCAGTTTGACAGTGCAATCGGCGGAATCGTCGCGCGCGTATCGAACGCGGTGACGAATTTGAGCGAAACGGCCCGAACCATGTCGAGTGTCTCTGAAGACACGAGCGGGCGGGCCGAGGCAGCCTCCTCGGCCTCCCAGACCACCAGCGAAAACGTGCAAATGGTGGCATCGGCTGCCGAAGAAATGACCGCTTCGATCAACGAAATCAATCAACAGGTGATCCGCGCCTCGACATCGTCGCAAAAGGCCGCCAGCGATGTGGAGGTCACGGCCCGGCAAATGAACAATCTTGCTGCCATGGTCGACAAGATCGGCGAAGTGGTCTCCATGATTTCCGAAATCGCCGAGCAAACAAATCTGCTCGCGCTGAATGCGACGATCGAATCGGCCCGCGTGGGCGAGGCCGGCAAGGGCTTTGCCGTTGTGGCCGGCGAAGTGAAGGCGCTTGCCAACGAAACGGCGAAGGCGACCGAAAGCATCTCCGACCTGATTTCCAAGATCCAGGCGGAAACCAAGACCGCTGTTGGCTCAATCGATCAGATCGGCCAGGTGATCCGGGATCTGGAAAACACCTCTGGCGCCATTGCCGCCGCCATGGAAGAGCAAGGCGTGACCACGCAAAGCGTGGCCCGGAATGTGTCGGACGCCGCGACCGGTACTCGGGATGTGTCTGACAGCATTGCCGTGGTGCGCTCCGCCTCGGAGGAAGCCCGCGCGGCATCGGCGCAAGTGATGGCCTCGGCAGAGGATCTCGCCCAACAATCGGGCTTGATGAAAAACGAGGTGGAACGCTTCCTCGCACAGATCCGGGCAGCCTGATTCTTACCGCCGCCTGACCCTCGCAATGCAGTCGCGGTAGACGGCAAGCGTCGCCTGGGTCATGGCGTCCACAGAAAAGTGCCGGGTAACGTGGGCACGGGCGCATTGCGTGACACCTGCCCGCGCGGCCGGGTCCATGTCCAAAGCCATGGAGATGGCCCCGGCGAGTGCCTGAGCATCGTTTGGCGCCACCCGCCATCCGGTCCGCGCACCGTCGTCGACCTCCGGCGGCGCGAGCACGGTTTCCGGCACCGCGCCGAGATCCGTCACCACAACCGGAACCCCGGCCGCCTGAGCCTCCACCGCCGCCCGCCCGAAAGCCTCCGGCTCGATGGAGGCAACAACCGCAAGGTCCGACAGAGCCAAGGCCGCTGGAACATCTGCGCAATGGCCCACTATTCTGACCTGGTCGTCCAGACCATGGTCCGAAACGAGTCGCCTGAGGCTGCTCAGATAGCCGTCCCGCCCCTGGGCGTCCCCAGCCAGGACCGCAACCGGAGCAGTGCGGCCGGCTGCCTTGAGCACAGCCATGGCCTCGATCAGGACCCGCTGCCCCTTCCAGGCCGTCAACCGGGCAAGATTAAGGATCACCGGTCGGTTGGGGGGCAAGTTCCAACTGCGCGAAAGGGCCGATGCGCGCTCCGCGTCAACGGCGCCCGGTGCAAGGCCGGTCAGATCCGACCCCCGGTAAATCGTCTTTATATGGGCCTCGGCAAAGGGGTGACGTTCCGCGATCAACCGCGCGGTGTAGCGGGAATTGGCGATCACCGCATCACCGCGTGCCATGACCGAGTTATACAGTGCTTTCAGTGTCGATTTTTGGCTGTAAATCCCGTGATAGGTGGTCACGAACGGAATCCCCTCGCGCCGCGCCGCGATCAGCGCGGACCATGCGGGCGCGCGGCTGCGGGCATGGATCAGCGCGACCTTGTGATTGCGGATGACACTCTGCAAACGGGCGGCATTGCGCCAAATCGTAACCGGGTTCTTGGACTTGAGCGGCAGCACGATGTGCCGTGCACCCGCATTGTCGAGTTCGCGCACCATTTTCCCGCCCTGGCTGGCAACGAGCGCGGTTCCTCCGGCGACCACCACGGCATCGGCCACATCGATCGTTGTTCGTTCCGCCCCTCCTGTTTCCAGGTCCGGAATCACTTGCAGGACAGTATGGGGAAACGCGGTTGCGGCAGGGTCGCGGGTCAAGAGCGGTCTTCTTTTTGAAAGCGCGGTGTGCGAAGGACCAAACAAACGGAAATCAGATGAGAGGCATAATATGAGCCAATCGGAACTGCAATTCTTGGATGTCGGGTCCGGCCCATCCGCGCGTTCGATTGCGGTACGCCATGAGGCCGGGTCAAGTCCTGGCGTTCTCTGGCTTTCCGGCTTCAAATCAGACATGTCCGGCAGCAAGGCGGAGGAAGTGGCACGCCACGCAAGGGACCAAGGGCAGAGGGTCACGCGGTTTGACTATTCCGGTCATGGCCGCTCCGGCGGCGACTTCGAGCAGGCCTGCCTGTCCGACTGGCTCGAGGAAACACTTGCTGTGTTCGACCTGTTTTGCACCCAGCCAACCCTTGTCGTGGGCTCTTCCATGGGCGGGTGGCTGGCGATGCTCCTCGCCCTTGCCCGAAAAGAAACGGGGCGGATTGATGGGCTCGTCCTGATCGCCCCGGCATTGGACTTCACCGAGGAGCTCATGTGGAAACAGCGCTTTACCCCGGGAATCAGGGAGATAGTCCTGCGGGATGGCCGTTTCGAGCAGCCCTCCGCCTATTCTGGCGAGCCCTATGTCATCACCAAAAAACTGATCGAGGATGGCCGAAACCACCTTCTGCTGGGCACGTCCTTGCACACCGGCTGTCCGGTCACCATCCTGCAAGGGATTCAGGATCCGGATGTGCCATGGCAGCATGCCCAGCGCCTTGTCGCGGCCTTGCCGCAGGACGATGTTGTTTTCACTCTTGTTCCCGACGGTGACCACCGGCTGTCTCGCCCGCAGGACATCGACCTTTTGCTGAAGGCCATCGACAGGCTGAGGGCTTCTTAAAGCGGCAGGGACTCCTGCCCGTTCCTGTAAGCCCGATACCAAGCCCAGAAAAGGCGGGCCGCAACACTGCGCCATGGCGACCAATCGAGCGCAATCTGATCGAGTTGCCTGGCTGTTGGCCTTGCTTCGAGTTCAAGCGCTTTTTCCACGGCGATCTGCAAGGCAAGATCGCCGCTTGGAAACACATCCGGGTGACCGGCGCAGAACAACAGGAAGATATCCGCCGTCCACGGACCGATGCCCTTGATGGCGCAAAGGGTTGCGTGCGCCTCCCCGGGAGAGCGGGTCGCCAGATGCGCGAGATCCAGCCCATCCAGGCAGGCCCGGGAGGCGGCGCGAAGAGCCCGAATTTTCGGCCGGGACAAACCAGCCGACTTCAGGGTTTCGTCGGGCGTAGCCCAAAGCGTGGAAGGATCGAGCGGAACGACCATGCCGCTCAGCCGGGCGAAAATGGCGGCCGCGCTTGCCGTTGAAACCTGCTGCCCCGTGATGATCTGGGCCAGTCCAGCGAAATCGGCTTCACGCCGCCGCAAGGGAATGTCGCCAGCCACTTCCCCGATCGAGCAAAGGCGCGGATCGATCCGGCAAAGGTCTGTCAAACCGGCTTGGAGCACTGCAAGGCTATCGACGGGTGTCACGGGTTCGGCGATCGGTCTGTGGACGGCAAGGGCGCAGCCCGAAACTCGGCCATTGCAGGCAAACGCGCAAGCGCGTATCGGAAGGCTCACCATGTCAGAACGCATTTTCCGGTTCGCACCGTCGCCCAACGGACACTTGCATCTCGGGCACGCCCTGTCCGCCCTGCTGAACCGCCAGGCGGCCGATCGGTTTGGAGGGCGGCTTTTGTTGCGCCTTGAAGATATCGATCAAACCCGGTGCACGCCCGACCTCGAACGCGAGATGCTGGAGGACCTTTCCTGGCTTGGGATCACGTTTGACGGGCCGGTCTGGCGCCAGTCCGAACGTTTCGCGGCCTATGGAACCGCACTTGATCGCCTGCAATCCATAGGGCTGGTGTATCGCGGATATCTGACCCGCGCCGAGATAAAAGCGCATGTGGCGCGGCTTGAATCCGAAACGGGTCGAGCCTGGCCACGGGACCCGGACGGCGCGCCGCATTATCCCGGAGACGCCTCGGTTCTTCCACCAGATGAAATCAACTCGCGCTGGACCAATGCCGCACCTTTTGCGCTGCGGCTCGACATGAAGGCGGCGCTTGACCAGATTTCTGGGCCTCTGGTCTGGATGGAAGCTAGTGCGGAAGGCGCCGATCTCGCCAACACGCGGCCTGCTCCGATCGCCGCAGACCCGTCGATCTGGGGCGATGTCGTGCTGGCGCGCAAGGACACGCCCACCAGCTATCATCTATCCGTGGTGGTCGATGACGCGGCCCAGCAGATCACCGATGTGGTGCGGGGCCGCGACTTGTACGCCGCAACCTCCGTTCACCGGCTGCTGCAGGACTTGCTTGGTTATCCGGCACCGGTCTACTGCCATCACCGTCTGATCCTAGGGCCTGACGGCACCAAGCTGTCCAAGTCGGCCGGGGACACCAGCCTTCGGGCGCTTCGCGCTGCCGGCATGAACTTGTCCGGCCTCATGCGCCGGATTGGCCTGGCCTGACCCGGCAAACTCATACACCTGCACGCCACAAATCGAGAAAATACACCCACGCGGCACAGGTGAAAACGGCGGCCATGGTTGTAACGGTGATCGCGTTGGTCGACATGGCATGGCCGGTTCCGTAACGGTTGGCGAAAATGTAGGCATTCACCCCGGTCGGACAGGCCGCGGTCAAGGTCGCCGCGCAGACCCAAAGCGGTGGGAGCTGAACGACATAGGCGCTCATAATGAAAACGACCAGGGGCATGACAAGGACCTTGACCAGGCTGAGGCACAGACCGGGCAGAAGGTTGCCGCGCACACCGTACATCACCATGCTCATGCCCAACGACAGAAGCGCAACGGGCAAAGCGGTTCCCGCAATCCGATCGAGGATGTCTTCGAAGATCCCGGTGATCGGGATTCCGGTCATCCGCCAGGCCACGGAACTGGCGATCGCGATGGCAAGCGGGTTGGTCAACAGGCTGCGCCCCACTTTCGCAAGCAATGTGGACAATTGGACAGGGCCACTGATCCCATCGAGCGTTGCCGCGCGTTCCATGAGCACCGCGGTCACCATCGTCATGACCGGAAGATGGATCGAGATGATCACCATGAGCGCGACGAGACCGCGTTCGCCGTAGACCTGATCGACCAAGGGCAGCCCCACCATCACCGTGTTGGCGAAACCGGCAGAGATACCGCCGATCACGCCGGCCCGGGCCTCCCGCCCGAAGCCCTTGCGGATGATCAGCGTCCCGAGCGTCCAGGCGCACGCAATGCCGGTAAAGTAGGCGGCCCATAGACCCCAGGGCGTCTGCCCGCCAAGATCAACTTCAGCGAGTGTCTTGAAGATCAGGACCGGGATGGCAATCACATAGACGAATTGCCCCAAGGCATCGCCGGCGGTTTCGGGCAAAAGTCTGGCGCGCGCGGTCCCGTAGCCAATGGCGATCAACAGAAAAACAGGCAGGACAATTGCGAAAACGTTGGTCAGCATGCGACGGAAACAGCCTTGTAGACGTGGATTGTGCGGACCTGGACCCGATCCGAATAAGGAAAAGCGCGGGCGTCATTGTTTTATTTACTTGGCTATGCGCTGATACGCCAAGAGTGGGGTTGTGAGCTGGTCTATTCGCTATTGCCAGTCCGATCAGTTTGGGGACCGACGTGAATCCAGGGAATGACCGCCAGCGCATCGAACAGAGGACAGCTCTTCATGCCTGATCCATCTGACACTGGCAATCGTCTCGCGCTTTTGGCGCACGATATGCGGACACCGCTTGCAGCCATGCGCCTGACGGCCGAATTGATCGCCAAGGAACCGTTGAGCGATACTCAACGAACCCGGCTCGAAATCCTGGTTCGGGCTATCGACAATCTGACGGGAATGACCTCGAGCCTTGTCTACGCAGGCGCCTCCGGTGGCCCGCCCCAGGCCGAACCGGCCGGAGTTCACAATCTGCTTGAAGACACCGCCAACCTTTTTCGTCTGGCGGCCAATGCCAACGGTCTGGTGCTGACAACAAACTTCGACCCCACGTTGGAGGGCAGCGTAACCCTGTATCCCGGTCATCTGACCCGAACAGTGGCGACGCTGCTCGACAATGCGATCAAGTATACCGGAAACGGAATGGTGCACCTGTCCGCCTGTTGCCGGATCCGGGATCCGGCTTCCAGCGGCGGGATCGTGCTCGAGGTGACCGTCACGGATACCGGGCCCGGCCTCAAGGAAGCGGACATCGACAGCGTGTTCAAACCCTATGTGCGCGGGACCGCGGCGAGGCATGCGGCCGGCGGCGGCGCCGGGCTCGGCCTTTGGGGCGCCTCGGAATTGCTGAAGGAAGTCGGCGGCACCATGGAGGTATCGTCGCCGGAGCAGGGCGGATGCCAGTTCGTCATTTCGTTTCCCGTGACGGCAGGGGAAGCGGCGCATGCTGCGGCCTTCGCAGAAATGCCGGCCAAGCCGACCTTCGATGGTCCTTTGAATGGCCATTTTCTGGTCGTCGATGACAATGGCACAAACCGGCGTCTGCTCGCGGCTTTGCTCGAATCGTTCGGCGCAAGCCTTCAGGAAGCCGGCAATGGCCGCGAAGCTCTGGATGCCGCGGCAAACAACAGCTTCGACGCCATTTTGCTGGATCTTCACATGCCGGGCATGAGCGGCATCGACGTTGCGCGGCACCTGAACGAAACGGCAAACGGAAGCCGGCCCGCCGTGATTGCGGTCACGGCCGCGCACGAGTCAGCCGATCCAGAGACGCTGCGGGAAACCGGCATCGATACCGTCATCGCCAAACCGATTTCGCCGGCGGCGCTTTACGGCACCCTGTCCGAAGCCCTGTGCAGAGCGCGCCAAGCCCGGTCCTGAAAACCGGCCGGCTCCGGTTTCCGTTGGCCCGGCGTCCGTGATGGGGTAAAGAGCCGCTCATGACCAAGAGCACTCACCCGCCCCACGGGAACACAACGGCCTTTCGGCGTGCCATGGCCCTCTGCGCCCGGCGTCCCCTCGTCCTTCTTGCCCTGTATGTGGCCGCAGTTTCGCTTGTTTTTCTAATCTTTCCGTCGCTGGACCTTTGGGCAAGTGGCATGTTCTACAACGAGCGGGCCGGGTTTTGGGCCCAGCACGAACCGTTTCTCAGTCAGGTGCGGCATTTGGGACCACATCTGGTGATGTGGGTTGCGGTAACGATGGTCGCCGTTGTTTTGCTGAAACTCATACTGCCGGACCGCCCCCCGGTTTTGCCCCTTCGGATTCCGGTCTTCTTGACCAGCACCCTCATCCTCGGTCCCGGAATCCTGGTCAACGCGATCCTGAAGGACAATTGGGGACGGCCGCGGCCACGCTCTGTGGAGGATTTCGGCGGGGATCTTCCGCATCAGCTCGTTTGGATCCCAACCGATTATTGCGAAAGCAACTGCTCTTTCGTCTCTGGCGAAGCCTCTGCCGGCATTTGGCTGACGGCCCTTGCCTTCATCGTACCGGCAGCGTGGCGGATCGGCGTGCTCGCATTCGTTCTACCACTCTGCCTCGTTCTGTCGGTTAATCGCGTCGCGTTTGGGGGACACTTCCTTTCCGATACGATGATTTCGTGGGGATTGACCTTGATGGTGATCGTCGGCGTCTACAAGTTACTTTACACGAGCCGGTTCCAACCGACGGATGAAGCACTCGATCGCGCTTTGAGCGCAGCCGGCCTCGCCGTTCGAAAGCCCGTTGTCCGGGCTCTGACGTCTGGCAGGCGCGCGGCCGGACGGTTCTGGAAAATGTTTTCCGATCCGGCCTGACGAACAGCAATTGGTCTGGAGATCAATTGGGAAGCGTGGTCTGGTCCTCGGCAGGGGCAACAACCTGCTCCACTCCCTTGCGCGGCCGGGTACGCCGGAGGATCCGGGAAAAGCGCCTGGGTGCGCGGTCTTCAATCCATAGAAAAGCGCGGTTCAGCCGAGAGCCTTTCTGGCGGCGCTTACGCAAATGCCGCGCCGCTGCCCGGTTGGTCGCGACAATCAGGATGAGCCCGGCCGCCATCAGGGGCACTCCGGTTGGAATGGGAAGCCAGACTGTCGCGAAACCAAGCACTAGCAGAATGGATGCCAGGATCAACCAAAAAAACTTCATGCACCAACGCCACTGTCAACTGTTGCGGTCTATAGCCGGATAGGAAGACGTTCGTGTGAATGTCTAATCTTTACGTCCGAAACGGATGGAGCCCGTCAAGCAGCTTGAACGCGCCGGCCGCGACCATTCGGTAGACGTGTTCGAAGCCGTCAGGGCCTCCGAAATAGGGATCGGGGACATCCTGAAGCGGATCTCGCAAGAACAGCCGCAATTCAGCCGTTGCGGAAACCGGCGCACGATCCTGCAAGGTCGTCAGGTTTGTCCGGTCCATGGCACAAATCAGATCGAACCGGTGAAAATCCTCGGTTTGCACCTGCCGGGCCCGCTGACCGCCAATGTCGAGCCCGTATTTGCGGGCAATGTCAACCGAGCGCGGATCGGGTGGATCGCCGATATGCCAATCTCCGGTGCCGGCGGAAGCGATCTCGAAACACGCGGCCAGTCCGGCGGTCTCGACCGCATGCCGGAAAAGACCTTCGGCCAGGGGCGAACGGCAGATGTTGCCAAGACACACGAACAAAACGGACGGCATGCGAACTCGCGAAATTGGCAGCGCTTGGGTCGACCTTGCCGGAACATTCGCTATGTTTCCAGAGCTAGTATCAAGTGAAACATCGGAGATGTGACATGGCATCTAAACTCACCGCGGAAGAACGCAGCGCCGGGCTAAAGGCCCTTTCAGGATGGAAATCCGTCGAAGGCCGCGACGCCATCGCCAAAACCTATCAGTTTTCCGACTTCAATGAGGCGTTCGGGTTCATGACGCGCGTTGCCCTGATTGCCGAAAAAATGGACCATCACCCGGAATGGTTTAACGTTTACAAGACCGTGGAAGTGACGCTGTCGACCCATGATGCGGGTGGCCTGAGCATGCTGGACCTAAAACTTGCAGCGCAGATGGACCGCATCGCCGGGGTTTGAGCAGCACCAGGCCTTTCCCTGGATCAGCTCGCCGCTTTCTCGATCACAAACCGTCCGTTGTCCCCTTCGCGGTTGGCTTCGACAAGCGTGTGGCCGGCCTCATTGCAGAAATGCGGAATATCAATCGACGCCATTGGATCGGTCGTAAGCACCGTGATCCGCGCCCCCGGAGCCAGGGTTTTCATGGCCTTTCGTGTTTTCAGAACCGGAAGCGGGCACTTGAGCCCCTTGAGGTCGAGAATGGTGTCGGTCACGGCTGAAGCGTCTCCTTTGAAGTCGCGCGCCCGGAACAAGCCCAAGCTTCACGGGTGTCTTAGGATTGCGTGACAGATCATTCAACCGGCATCTTGAACCGTTCATCTGTGGACGACCATTGCGGGCGGGTTACTGTCGAGCGGGCCTGTGCTCTGTTGCCAAGACCCTCGATCAAAAGGCAGGTGTTCATGACGTCTCTCCCCTCGGATATCGATGTACTCGATTTTTGGTGGCGCGCAGGTTCTGCAAAATGGTTTCAACAAGACGATGCGTTCGATGACCTGTGCCGTGAGAGGTTCGGTCCGGCGGTTGACGCCGCCCTGGAGGGAAAACTCGATCATTGGACGCAAAGCCCAAGCGGTGCACTGGCGCTCATTCTCCTGCTCGATCAGCTGACGCGCAATATCCATAGGGGCACGCCGGACGCCTTCGCCGGGGACGCACTGGCCCTCAAGATTGCCGATCAGGCGATTGCGGCCGGATATGATCGCGCGTTCCCGCCTGATGTCCGGGTGTTTTTCTACCTCCCCTTCGAACACGCCGAGGACATGGCTGCGCAGGAGCGGGCCGTGGATCTGTGCCGTGCCCTCGATCACACTCAATATTACCACTTCGCGCTGGTCCATATGGATGTCATCCGGCGGTTTGGCCGGTTTCCGCATCGCAACAAGGTGCTGGGCCGCACGCCAACCCCAGCCGAGGAAGCGTATCTGGCGGATAACGGCTTCTCAGCATAAAGCCGATCGACTGCGGCCGGCATCTGCGGCCAGACCCGCGTTTTCAGGGAATGGTGGGCCTTTCCGGACCCACCTACCAGGTCGCAGTGCCTGTTTGTTAGGCTGCGACCAAGCAACCCCTCAGAATTGTATATTTTTTATGCATATTTGAAATTTTGCATGATTTTTAATCACGTCTATCAGCTGATGGATCCTGCTTTTTGCGCCAGTTCATCTCCTCCATGGCCAAGACGGCGGGCAAAATTCCCGCGATTCCAACAGGAACGATCATTTCTCCACAGGTTGGCATGGTCCTTGAAAAGAAAGCCGCGATACCGGCCCGGTGTCATGCGTATGCGGGCGCTTGAAGTGCTGCAGGTCTGCAGGGGTTCCAATGGGGGGAACCGGTCGGGGCGGTCGACCGAGCCTCTTCAGCGGGAAGAGGCGGCAAGGAAAGGGAATGGAACGAGCAATGAAGATAGTGATGGCCATCATCAAGCCGTTCAAGCTCGACGAAGTGCGGGATGCCTTGACCGGCATCGGCATCCAGGGCCTGACGGTGACCGAAGTCAAAGGGTATGGCCGGCAGAAGGGCCATACCGAAATCTACCGGGGCACCGAGTATGCCGTCAGCTTTCTGCCGAAACTGAAGATCGAAGTCGCCGTCGATGGCGCCTCCGTGGACAAGGTCGTCGAGGTCATCTCCGGCGCGGCCAAAACAGGCCAGATCGGAGACGGAAAAATCTTCGTCTACGCCATCGATCAGGTCGTTCGCATCCGCACCGGCGAAACCGACGCCGAAGCACTCTGAATTTAGGTAAGGACTTGTAACATGAAGAAACTCCTCGTGAAGGGCGGGATGACGGTGGCTCTGCTGAGCCTCTCGGCCCTGCCAGTTCTGGCTCAGGACGGTGAAGCGGCCCCGGCTGTGACCCCCGAAGTCGCCTACATCTTCAACACGCTTCTGTTCCTGATCGGTGGCTTCCTCGTCATGTGGATGGCGGCTGGATTCGCGATGCTCGAAGCCGGTCTCGTTCGTTCAAAGAACGTGTCGATGCAGTGCCTGAAGAACATTTCGCTCTATTCCATCGCCGGACTGATGTACTGGATCACTGGTTACAACCTGATGTACACCGGCGTTGACGGTGGGTTCATCGGGTCCTTCGGTCCTTATGCCTTCGATCCTGTTGGCGGAGACGCCCTCGACACAGGCTATTCGACCGCCTCTGACTGGTTCTTCCAGATGGTGTTCGTCGCAACCGCCGCGTCAATCGTTTCCGGCACGGTGGCGGAGCGCATCAAGCTGTGGCCCTTCCTGTTGTTCGTTGTGGTTCTGAGCGGCTTCATCTACCCGATCGCAGGCTCCTGGCAGTGGGGTGCTGGCTGGCTGTCCGAGATGGGCTTCTCCGACTTCGCCGGCTCCACTCTGGTTCACTCCGTCGGTGGCTGGGCGGCCTTGACCGGTGCGATCATCCTGGGCGCGCGTAAAGGCAAGTATGGCGCGGACGGCAGCGTGCATCCGCTTCCCGGCTCCTCCATGCCGCTGGCAACCCTCGGCACCTTCATCCTGTGGCTCGGCTGGTTCGGCTTCAACGGCGCCTCCCAGCTTGCCATGGGCTCGATCGGAGACGTCAGCGACATTTCCCGGATTTTCGCCAACACGAACATGGCGGCTGCGTCCGGTGTGGTTGCCGCCGTTGTCCTGACCCAGATCATGTACAAGAAGGTCGATGTGACCATGGCGCTCAACGGCGCTCTAGCGGGCCTCGTGTCCATCACAGCCGAGCCGCTGGCTCCGAGCGTCTGGCAGACCGTGTTTATCGGTGCGGTCGGTGGCGCGATCGTGGTGTTCACTGTGCCGCTGCTCGACAAACTCAAGATCGACGACGTGGTTGGTGCGATCCCGGTCCACCTGATCGCCGGCATCTGGGGAACCCTGATTGTGCCGCTCTCAAATGACGGTGCCTCCTATGGCGTCCAAATCACCGGTATTGTCGCCTACGGCGTCTTTACGGTGGTTGCATCCGCAATCGTGTGGTTCGCGCTCAAGTCGACCATCGGTCTCCGGGTCTCGGAAGAAGAAGAAGCGCTGGGGCTCGACAAAGTCGAGATCGGCGTCGAGGCCTATCCGGAATTCGGAATGGGTTCACAGCGGATGTAATCCGCACCTGACAAAGTCTCCCAAAGCGGTCTCGTTGGCTCGGACCGCCAAACTTGAAGCCCCGGTTCCGCCGGGGCTTTTTTTCTGCCGGGCTGGCTTAGCGCATCGGGCGTTTTGTTTGTAACACCCAAAGATGCGCGGCGACGGAAGACGCGATCAGCTTAGGAGTCTGTTCCGGTTAACCGCCCGCTGATCAGCCCCCATTCAAGCGAGCGGCCAATTCGCCGTGGTCGGCGATGACCAAATCGGCCCCGGCAGCGCGCAATTTCCGCCCGTGGCCAGCCTGGCAATGTCCTCCACCGGTGAACCCCCAAACGGTCATGCCCGCTGCCAGACCGGCTATGACGCCATTGGAACTGTCCTCGATCACAAGGCATCTCTCCGGAGCAATGCCGAGCTTGCCGGCGGCAAACAAGAAGAGATCCGGAGCCGGTTTGCCGTTTTCGACCTGTTCCCCCGAATAGATGTGGGGCTCGAAGTAGCGGGAAAGGCCCGTATGACCGAGTTTGCGGATCAACGCGGGCAAGCTGGACGAGGACGCGACCGCCCGAGGACCGGTATGGGCTTCAAGCAGGGGCTTGATCCCGCGGATGTCGACCAGTTCCGCATCCATCCGGAGCTTGGTCGCCGCATCAAGGTCTGGCCAGAAACTTTCCGGGAGCGGACCCTTCCCCAAGGCCCGATAATCCGCATCAAGCGCTGAATGGAAATCATTGGCCCCAAGCCCCTGAAAGCGGGCCATATAATCATCGAGCTCAAAATTCAGTCCAATCCGCGACAGGTGGTCCCGCTCGACATCGACATAGATCCTTTCGGAATCGACCAGAACGCCATCGCAATCGAACAGGATCGCTTCAAAATCCATCGCAAAGCTTCTTTCAATGGGAGCCGTCAAACAGACCCTTAACCACGTGGCGTTGAAACAAGATGACAAGCAGCGCCGGCGGCAGAAGAGCGGCCACGGCGAGCATCGCGCCCGTGAGACTTGCGCTCCCGAAGAACTGAAGCCCTCTGACAACGGTGAAGCCGGCTTCGTCGGATGTCACCATGACCGGCCACAGGTATTGGTTCCACCCATTGACGAACAACACCAGAAACAGGGCCGCAGCCGTTGGGCCCGAGAGAGGAACCAGAATATCCTTCAAAAAGCGGAACGGGCCCGCCGCATCCAGCTTTGCCGATTCCAGCAGGGCATCCGGAACAGTCAGAAGGAACTGGCGAAAGAACAGGGTTCCCAATCCGGACGCTACCAGTGGCAGGATGAGCCCGCCATGCGTGTTGACGAGCCCCAATTGGGCGACAACGGTGAAGGTTGCCAGGAACCGCGATTCCAGGGGCAGCATCAAGGTGAAGATCAGAATCCAGAAGATCAGGCTGGCGAAACGAACTCGAAAGTAGACAAGACAGTAGGCGGCCAGGAGGGCCAGCACCACTTTCAAGCCGGCAAAGCCCGCCCCCAGAACAAACGAATTCCACAGCATGGTGACGGCGGTTATATCTCCGGAAAAACCGGCGCTGCCAACGATAAAGTTCCCA
This sequence comes from Roseibium aquae, assembly GCF_008711285.1. Lineage (GTDB taxonomy): Bacteria > Pseudomonadota > Alphaproteobacteria > Rhizobiales > Stappiaceae > Roseibium > Roseibium aquae. Next base: position 260,838 of record NZ_VXDC01000002.1, on the reverse strand, counting down.
TAGTTTTCAAATCCGCTGCCACCGGGATCAAGCCGCATCCTGATGCCTGACCCGGCTGGATGGGTCGTTGCGGCAAACAGCCCGTAAACCGGCAGGCACATCGCCAGAGTCCCTAGGACCAGAATTGCGTGGTCGAAAATCCGCGAGCCTAGACGGCGATTGTTCAGCATGTCTTCACAGAACCACTATCCCCGAATGCTTCGCTTTGTGATCGGGCTCGACGTGAATCGTGACACGCGCGCCAGGCATACCGTCGGCAATCGCCTCCTCGATCCGGTCGCAGATGTCATGGGCGGTTTCGACTGTCATTTTCCCCGGCACTACAAGATGAAATTCAATGAAGGTCGCAGACCCGGCTTGCCGCGTCCGCAAATCATGGGCTTCCAGCGCGCCTTCCCCATGATCGGAGATCATGGCCCGGATCTTGGTCAACGTATCTTCGGAAGCGGATTCATCCATCAACCCGCTGACAGACTCCTTCATCACATGCCAGCCGGACCAGAGCACCAGGATCCCGACAAGGGCCGCCAGAATCGAATCGAGCGGCTCCCACCCCGTTATGAACACCAGCCCGACGCCCCCGAGGACCCCCAGTGATGTGCCAACATCGGTCATCAGATGCTTCCCGTCCGCTGTGAGAGCGGGAGAGGAATTGCGCCGGCCAAATCGGATGAGATGCCGCGCCCAGGCCAGGTTGATCAGGGCTGCAAGGGCGTTGATGCCAAGACCGGTCAGGGAATAGGTCAGCGGGCGGTCGTCGGTTAGTCCCTCCCAGGCCGCATAGAAGATGGATATCGCGGCAAGAACAATCATGACACCGACAAGAACGGCCGCGAAGTATTCGGCTTTGTCATGCCCGTAGGGGTGATTGGAATCAGCGGGTTTGGAGGCGAACCAGACCGCGATCACGGTTGCCAGCGCTGACGCGACATTCACGATCGTTTCAAGCGCGTCGGACAGCAGCGCGGCCGATCCGGTGAGCCAGTAGGCCGCGACCTTCAGCCCCAAAACGACAACACCGATACCGATGCTGCCAAGGGCGATTCGCAGGCGAAGGGTCATGGCCCCGATCTCCGTCAGTCGGCGTTAGCTCGGCGCCGCGAAAGCGGCGACCGCAAAGCCGTAGCAGCTTCGCCTGCCGAGGCAAGGTCCTGTTCTCGAAAAGTCATGGATATATGATCGAAACTGCGGCACTGGCGGGTAGGGCCGGTCAATGCAAGCCCGCGGTCACTTGGTCCAGTTCAAGACATCGGCGCCAATGATCGCACCTGAACCGTTCTCGTCCTCAAGCTGAATGAGAACGGCGCAGTAGTCATCGCCCGATTTTGCAAGTTCGGACTTCGGCATGTGGAATTTGGCGGGACCGCCCATCCACATTCCAATCGGATGCATCGCGCGGACAACGTTGCTGTAGGTCATGGTTTTCCCGGCGTTTTCGCCACGCGAAATTTCGACCTGCTCGCTTTCGCTGATCCTCACGAACAAAACCTTGGCCATGTCCGCGCCTTCGGGAAGCTGCCCATCTACGCTGGCCTCAACAACCATCCCGGTCACCTTGAGAGACACGGATGCCGAGAACGGTTCGGCGCGATTGATCGCAGCCCGGACTTCCTGTTCATGACTACCGATAACGTGCTCTTCACCGTTTATTACCATTTGAGGAGTGTAGACCGACCGGTCGCCCCGGCGGGCGGCATAGGCCCGCTGGCGTTCGGAGTATTCGGTCTTGGCCAGCGTATCCGGCCAGCCAAGGTAATCCCAGTAGTCGACATTCAGGGTCAGGGCCAGCACCCGGCCATCCTCGCTCAGGTCTCTGAGCAGGGCATCTGCTGGAGGACAGGAAGAGCATCCTTGACTGGAAAACAGTTCGGCAACCGCCTGCGGAGACTGCGCGAATGCCCCGCTGGCAGGAAACGGCAGGGACAGGAGCAACATGAGTAGACCAAGGGCCGCTCCGCGGTCCCGAGCGCGTCGGATATCCATAGGACAGGGTTTTCCTCTTACGGTTCCATCTCTACCTAGGCCAATCCGGCATAACCGGCGAATCACGAGCGGGTGACAGCCGGCGAACACATAAGTCTGACCCAGCCGCCGCTCAGCTGGTGGGGCCATTCGGGGTGGCAAGCACCTTGTCGAGTTCCGGAAGAAAAACACCCCTGTAACGTTCCGGATCGAGCGGCCCGATGAATTTGTAGCGGATAATCCCCGAGGCATCGACAATGAACGTCTCCGGCACACCGTAAACGCCCCAGTCGATCGCGGCCCGGCCGCGATCGTCCGCCCCAACCAGGTCATAGGGATTTCCCAAACTGCCGAGAAAACGGCGGGCGTTTTCAGGTTTGTCCTTGTAGTTGATGCCGATCATCTGGAAGCCGTCGCGGGTTGCCAGGTCCTCCAGAAGCGGGTGCTCCTGCCGGCACGGCGCGCACCAGGAAGCGAACACATTGACAACTGTGACCTGCCCGAGCAGATCCTCACGGGAAAAACCTGGGACAGGTGCGCCAGCCTTCACCAGTCCCTCGACGGGCGGCAATTGGGTTTCAGGCACCGGTTCGTTGATCAGGGCCGAAGGGATTTCGCTTGGATCGTTGCCCATGGTGAGCTGAAACAGGAAAAGACCTGCAAGCGCCAGGAAGACGACCAGCGGCAGAAGCACCAGAACCGGAACGCGGCGCTTGCCGGTTTCGGCGTTCCGCTCGGCACCGTCGTCCTGTGTTGTGTTGCCCGTCATGATTTGTCCCGCCGCGCGGAGGCCCGCGCAATGCCTTGCTCTTCCAATTCCTTCAAGGCCGCCAGTTGCCTGGCGCGGTCGACCAGCACCCATACAATCAAAGCGGCCATCGTGCCGAAGGTCACGATGTAGGATGCGACAATGAAGCCTGCATGGGGCCCCAGATCAAAAGGATCCATGGTTTACTCCGCAGGTTGCGCTGTTGCCCGGGCGGTGGCCGGGGCTGCCACCGAAGCCGCCCGCATGCGCATGGCCCGGACCCGCCTGCGCAGCACTTCATTGCGCATCGCCATGAGATGCAGAACAAAAAACAGGAGCGTGAATGCCAGCGCCATCACCAGAAGCGGCACCAGCATATCCGGATGAATGGTCGGTCCGTCCAATCGGATCACGCTTGCCGGCTGGTGCAAGGTATTCCACCAATCCACCGAAAACTTGATGATCGGCAAGTTGAGCGCACCAACAAGGGTAAGGATGGCCGCGGCTTTTCCGGCCTTGATCGGGTCTTCCATCGTGCGCCAGAGGGCCATGAGACCCAGATACATGATGAACAGCACCAGAACCGAGGTCAGGCGGGCGTCCCAAACCCAATAGGTCCCCCACATCGGCTTGCCCCACAGGGCGCCGGTGACCAGACAGGTGAACGTCAGGGCCGCGCCGATCGGCGCCGCGGCCTTGGCGGACACATCGGCAAGCGGATGTTTCCAGACCAGCGTTCCAAGCGAGGAAATCGCCATGATCGAGTAGCACATCATCGCGAGCCATGCGGCCGGCACATGAATGAACATGATCCTGACCGTGTCGCCCTGCTGATAATCCTCGGGCGCCATGAAGAAGCTCTTGTACAGCCCAACCGCGAAAGCAGCCGCGCACGCAGCGATGAGCCAGGGAAGAATGATCTCCACAAGGCGCAGGAAACGGGTTGGATTTGCGTAGTCCCAGATGGCCATGGAATTGTTCTAATTCGAAGGTGAGCCCCATTCAATGACAATCGGTGCCGCACCCGCATTGCGCCGGATCAAAACCATGTCAGGGGACGGAGTTTCAATCCGACGAGAACCGGAGCGCCATGGCGGAGGCGATCGGGCCCACCACCGCTGAAATCAACGTCAGCGCGCACAGGATCAGGAATGGCGTCAGGAACGGCACAGGATCGGTCACCGCCGCATCCGCCGCGCTCACGCCAAAAATCAGGATTGGAATGGTGAGCGGGATGACCAGAACGGCCATCAGCAGGCCACCCCGGCGCAAAGTGACGGTCAGCGATGCACCAATCGCGCCGATCAGGGTCAGGGCTGGTGTGCCGACGAGCAAGGTCAGCGTAACGGCGCCAATCGCGGTGGGCGACAGGTTCAAAAAGATCGCGAGCACCGGCGCGGCAACCACCAACGGCAGTCCCGTCGCCATCCAGTGGGCCAGGCATTTGACCAGCACCACCAATTCGAGCGGCCGTCCAGCCATCAAGAGTAGATCCAGTGCCCCGTCATCCCGGTCGGCCTGAAACAACCGGTCCAACCCCAAAAGCGTGGCGAGCAGAGCTCCGATCCACAAAAAGGCGGGTCCGATCCTGGCCAGCAGGTTGAGATCCGGCCCAACGCCAAAGGGAATCACCGACACCACGGCCAGAAAGAACAGAACACCGATCATGCCGCTGCCGCCGACCCGCACAGCGATCCGCAGTTCGCGGGCAAACAGGGATCCCACCCAGCCAGTCATGCGTCACGCTCCTGCGAGAGGGGGGCCATGGGTTCCGGTGCCGTCTCAAGGTGCAGCCGGACGATGGTGGACAGGTTCAAGGGGCTATGGGTCGCGGCGATGATGATGCCGCCGCCCGAGAGGTGATTGTTCATCAGATCGAGTAGCCGGGCCTCCGACGCGGTATCAAGCGCCGATGTCGGCTCATCCATCAACCAGAGCGGCCGGGGTGTGATGAGCAAACGGGCCAGCGAGAGCCTGCGGCGTTGACCGGCAGACAGATAGGCCGCGGGCAGACGCGCCGTGTGACCGATGCCCAAGAACTCCAAGGCCTGAACCGGCTTCATCACGGCAGATTTGAAGCCCGGCGAGGGGGCCGGCGCGGAAAAGGATTGCCAGAACGTGAGATTTTCCAAGGCGGTCAAAGCCGGCTTCAGCGCGTCCTGATGACCGAAATAATGGGCGTGTTCATGCACGGCCATGTCGGGCTGGCTTGCGCCTTCCAGGTTCAAATCCCCTTCCGCGGGCGCGACAAGACCGGCCAGGGTGCGCAGGAGCGAGGATTTGCCAACGCCATTCGGACCCGTGACAATCAGCGCCGTTCCGGCGGAAACCGAGAAGGTCAGTCCGGCAAAGACGCGCCGCCCGCCCCGGTCCACGGCCAGATTGTCAGCTAGAAGTTTCAGGGAAAAGACTCCGGGTTGTTTGACCAGTTGTCTTGTTAGGGGGCATGGACGCGAAAATGCAAGCCTGAAAAAAGCCCCAAACGAAAACACCCCGGTGTCGATGCCGGGGTGTTCGAGCCCATGTTGCGCGCAAGGTTAAGCTGCCCGGACTGTGGAGAGAAACTTATCCAGTTCCGAACGCAGGAACTCGGCTTGCGCGGCAAGATCACCGGAGGCCTTCAGAACCTGATTGGCCGTCGCGCTGGACTGTTCCGCGGCCTCGGTCACGGTCGCGATTGACCGCGACACTTCTGTTGTGCCCGCGGCAGCCTGCTGAATGTTGGACGCGATTTCCTGGGTTGCCGCTGCCTGTTGCTCGACGGACGCCGCGACCGCGGTGCTGATTTCCTTGACCCGGCTGATTGTTTCGGCAACGCCATTGATCGCGGTAGCCGATTCATTCGTCGAGGACTGAATGCCGGCAATCTGCGCGGAAATCTCTTCCGTTGCCTTGGCGGTTTGGGTTGCCAGTTCCTTGACCTCGGCGGCCACGACCGCGAAGCCCTTGCCCGCCTCTCCGGCGCGGGCCGCCTCGATGGTCGCGTTCAGCGCAAGCAGGTTGGTCTGTTCGGCAATGCCAGAGATCAGTTCGACGATATCGCCGATTTTCTGCGCGGCACTCGACAGCCCCTGAACCTTGACGGCAGCAGAATCCGCATCGCGGGCCGCCTCCTCGGAGATCTGGTTCGAGCGTTCGACCTGGCCGGAAATTTCCTGAACCGAGGCGGTCAGTTCTTCCGTTGCCGACGCGACAGTCTCGACATTGTGCGACGCTTCTTCGGACGTCGTTGCCACGGTCACCGACCGGTCCGACGTCAGGCTTGCCGTGTCTGCCATCTCGCGGGAGAACCCTTCCAGTTGGCTGGCCGCCGCCGAAACGGACTGAACAATGGCGCCAACGGCGTCTTCGAACTGGCTGGCAATCTCGGCCAGCTGACGCGACCTTTCTGCTTCCGCACGGGCCTGTTGCTGCTCGGCTTCCGCCGTCAAACGGGCGCTTTTTTCAGACTGTTCCTTGAAGAAATCCGCGGTTTTGGCCAGATCGCCAATTTCATCCGCGCGATCGGTCCCTTCAATGGCGACATCAAGATTACCTGTCGCCATTTCCTGAAAGGTGTGAACGATCTTCGAGATGGGTTTGGAAATCCCATAGCGCGAGATCCAGACGCCCAGAATGGTGCAAATCGCGATTGCGAACGCCGCCGTCAAGACCAGATCCATCGCTGCGGACTGCGCCGCCGCGCTGGCGCGCGCGCGCTCGTCCGCCATGGTCTGCGCCGAATACTGGCTGTAAACCTTGACGGTATCGGTAACATTCTTCTGACCGGCGAGGGCAACATCGAGGGCTTTGGCAATCGCGGCGGCATCATCCGGCGCTTGCTCGGCAATCTGGATCATTTTCTCGATATCCGAGAAATAAGCCGTCAAAGCGGCTTCGATCGCTGTCAACTGCCTCTTCTGCTCGTTGTCGGCGGCAGCTTCGAGTTTCGGCAGGCGGCCGAGCATCTCTTCACTGCGGCGTTTGTTCTGGGCGCGGTATTCGGAAGCGTTGCCGGTATCCAGCGCCAATTGATAGGTCATCCGGCTGATCGCGACAATGTCGATCCGGAGGTCCATCGCCTCTCGAGCGGCTTCCTCTGATTGGCCAACCTGGTTGAAGGCCGTGGTCACCGCGTCGAGCTGAGTATAGGCGAACCAGGTCGTACCGGCGGCCGCAATGCTCAAAAAGGTGATGACGCCAAGCATCTTCTTGACGATCGAAATGTTCTTCAACACCGCAATTAACTCCGCTAACGGTCGAACCACCGGTGACCGGGTGAAATTCCACGACCAATGGTTTGCGGGAACAGTCTTTCCGAATGGTTTACCGAAGAGCCCAAGTGGGTCCTTTTGGGTCGAAAACGTCATCAAAACCGGTTTGCTTGCAAAGCCCGGCACCAAACAACAACGGCCGCGCCACCATCGCCCCGACCGGATGTCCTCCGTTCCAGACAATGGCGGCGCGGCCGCAAGTCGAATTCCCGGCCGGATCTTAAAAATGAACCGACTTCGCATCGAGCGGCTTTTGCCGCGGCGGGGCGAATTTGGTCAGATCGATGCCTTTCACCGCCTCCTTGTACTCGTCGATGCTCGGCGTCCGGCCAAGGATCGCCGACAGGACGACCACCGGGGTCGACGCCAGCAGCGATTCACCCTTCTTCTCATCCGAATCTTCCACGACCCGGCCCTTAAAGAGGCGCGTGGAGGTGGCCAGAACCGTGTCGCCCTTTGCGGCCTTTTCCTGATTGCCCATGCACAGGTTGCAGCCCGGACGCTCCAGATAGAGAATGTTCTCGTATTCGGTCCGCGCGGTTGACTTCGGCGCCGCATCGTCGAACTCGAAGCCGGAGTATTTCTGCAAGACGTCCCAGTCGCCCTCTTCCTTCAGCTCATCGATGATGTTGTAGGTCGGCGCGGCGACCACAAGCGGGGCCTTGAACTCGACCTTGCCTTGCGCCTTTTCGAGATTCTTGAGCATGCCCGCGACGATCTTCATGTCGCCCTTGTGGACCATGCAGGAGCCGACGAAGCCCAGATCCACCTTCTTCTCGCCGCGGTAATAGGAGACCGGGCGAATGGTATCGTGAGTGTAACGCCGGGAGACATCTTCATTGTTGACGTCCGGATCGGCGATCATCGGCTCATTGATTTCATCCAGATCGACGACGACCTCAGCAAAGTACTTGGCATCCGGATCCGGAGTGAGGGCGGGTTTCTCACCCGACTTGATTTGGGCAATGCGCTTGTCCGCCTTGTCGATCAGGCCCTGCAGAACCTTATTCCCGTTGTCCATGCCCTTGTCGATCATGGTCTGGATGCGAGACTTCGCCAGCTCCAGAGACCCGATCAGCGTCTCGTCGTTCGAGATGCAGATCGAGGCTTTGGCCTTCATTTCCGCAGTCCAGTCGGTGAAGGTAAACGCCTGGTCGGCCAGCAGCGTGCCGATATGCACCTCGATGATGCGGCCCTGGAAGACGTTGTCGCCATGCTGTTTCAGCATTTGCGCCTGTGTCGCGTGCACCACATCGCGGAAGTCCATGTGATCGGCCATGGTGCCCTTGAAAGTGACTTTCACGCTTTCGGGGATCGGCATGGTGGCTTCACCGGTCGCAAGCGCCAGCGCCACGGTGCCGCTATCCGCGCCGAAGGCCACGCCCTTGGACATGCGGGTGTGGCTGTCGCCTCCGATGATGATGTCCCAATCGTCGACGGTCAGATCGTTCAGCACCTTGTGGATCACGTCGGTCATAGCGTGGTATTCGCCCTTCGGGTCGCGGGCGGTGATCAGACCGAAATTGTTCATGAACTTCATGAGTTTCGGAATGTTGGCCTGGGCTTTCAGATCCCAGACGGAGGCTGTGTGACAGCCCGACTGGTAAGCGCCGTCCACGGTCGGCGAAATGACGGTGGCCGCCATCGCTTCCAGTTCCTGCGCGGTCATCAGGCCGGTCGTGTCCTGCGACCCGACGATGTTCACCTTCACCCGCACATCCGATCCGGCATGCAGCGTCTTGCCCGGTGTGGAGCCGACGGCGTTCCGGTTGAAGATTTTCTCAACGGCGGTCAGGCCCTGGCCTTCGTGGGACACTTCCTTGGACGGGGCAAACACCTGCGGGGCTTCGACCCCAAGGGTCTCGGCCGCGAATGTCTGCAGCTTCTTGCCGAAAACGATGGCATAGGAGCTGCCCGCCTTCATGAACTCGACTTTTTGCGGTGTGAACGCGGAGGACAGGTCCGCATGCTCTTCGCTGCCATCTTCGCTCAAGAGTTTTTTCGTCTTGGTGTTGATCTTGAACACCGTGCCCGTCTCGACCGAGTATTTCTGCTCCAGAACCGGGCTGTCGTCGTTGTTGAGGATCGGCTTGCCGTCCGGCCCGAGCTTCTTGACCCAATTCTTGAGGTCGATACCGATGCCGCCAGTGACGCCGACGGTGGTCAAAAAGATCGGCGAGATGCCGTTGGTGCCGGCAACAACGGGCGCGTAGTTGACGAAGGGCACATAAGGGCTGGCCGGTTTGCCGGTCCAAAGCGCCACGTTGTTGACGCCCGACATACGGGACGAGCCCACGCCCATGGTGCCTTTTTCGGCCACCAGCATCACGCGCTTGTCCGGGTGCTGCAGCTTCAGCGCCTCAATTTCCCTCTGGGCTTGTTCGGAAATCATGCACTTGCCGTGAAGTTCACGGTCGGAGCGGGAGTGCGCCTGATTGCCCGGCGATAGAAGGTCGGTGGAAATGTCACCCTCGGCGGCAACATAGCTGACGACCTTTATTTCCTCTTCGATGTCCGGAAGCTTGGTGAAGAACTCGGCCTGAACGTAGCTTTCCAGAATGTCCCTGACGATCTCGTTGCCTGCCTCATAGGCGGCCTTCAGCCGGTCCGTGTCGGCTTCATAGAGGAACACCTGGGTCTTCAGAACGTCGGCGGCTTGTTTGGCGATCGACTTGTCATCGCCAAGCGCCAGGTCCAGCAGCACTTCGATGGACGGCCCGCCTTTCATGTGAGACAGCAGCTCAAAGGCAAAGGCCGGCGTGATTTCTGGAACCTCTGCTTCGCCCAGAATGATCTCCTTCAGGAATTTCGCTTTTTCCCCCGCCGCGCTCGTCGTCCCCGGAAGAGTGTTGTAGATGAAGAACTTGAGCGAGTCGGCACGGTGTGCGTTGCCGGTGTCCCTGATCTGCGCGATCAGCTCGGCCACCAGCGCGCCATCTTCGATCGGCTTGGGGTGGAGCCCCTGATCTTTGCGGGATTCGATTTCTTTGAGGTAGTCTGTGTAAAGGCTCATGGGACCCTCGGCATCTTTCATGATAGAAAGAGCTTCCGCGCCGGACCGCACAGGACTTGGCTTGCCGGGGAAGCTCGCTGCAACCTTGATAGTTCAGTATACAATGGTATGCAATCTTTTTTGCAAGACATGTCTGCCGCAACGGCACCTTCCGGCGGCGCCCTCTGAGCCTATGCCGCGCGTCAGCCGATGCTCCCAGCGCAGGTGTACAACGTGTCGATGATCCCCATATGCGGGGAGCCGGCACCGCAAGACGGTCTCTCGGGAGATAAGAGGGATTGTTCTGTATAGGATGAACCGGTTTCAGGAGGGCGGAACTGAGGGAGAGGCTCTGTTTGCGTCCACCATCGCCGCCTCATCAGGTGATTGCGGGCCTGGCCGCGCGAAAGCCTGGAAGAGTGTAGACTGGCGGCCGGCCCGGACGCGGCCGGATCGCCTGGACAAGGATAAGGAGACCGCACGCCGTGACCCAGTCCCTCGACAGCTTCAACTGTAAGACAACGCTCCAGGTTGGTGACAAGACCTACACCTACTTCTCCATTCCCCAGGCCGAAAAGAACGGTCTTGAAGGCGTCGCCAAACTGCCATTTTCGCTAAAGGTGGTTCTGGAAAACCTGTTGCGCTTTGAAGACGGGCGCACGGTGACCAAAGAGGATATTCTGGCCTGCGCCGAATGGTTGAAGGACCGGAAATCCACCCAGGAAATCTCCTATCGCCCGGCCCGCGTCCTCATGCAGGACTTCACCGGTGTTCCGGCGGTTGTCGATCTCGCAGCCATGCGCGATGCGGCGGTGAAACTGGGCGGCGACCCAAAGAAGGTCAATCCGCAGGTCCCGGTCGACCTGGTCATCGACCATTCGGTCATGGTCGACTATTTCGGTACCGGCGATGCGTTCAAGAAAAACGTCGAACTGGAATATGAACGCAATGGCGAGCGCTATGAGTTCCTGCGCTGGGGCCAGTCGGCCTTCGACAATTTCCGCGCCGTGCCGCCAGGCACCGGCATCTGCCATCAGGTGAACCTCGAATATCTTGCCCAAACCGTCTGGACGAAGGACGAGGACGGCGAGACCGTCGCCTATCCCGACACGCTGGTCGGCACGGACAGCCACACCACAATGGTCAATGGCCTTGCGGTTCTCGGTTGGGGTGTTGGCGGCATCGAGGCGGAAGCGGCCATGCTCGGCCAGCCGATCTCCATGTTGATCCCGGAAGTCATCGGCTTCAAGCTGACCGGCAAGCTGAACGAGGGCATCACCGCGACCGACCTGGTCCTGACCGTCGTGCAGATGCTGCGCCAGAAGGGCGTGGTCGGCAAGTTCGTGGAATTCTACGGCCCCGGTCTCAACAATCTTTCGCTCGAGGACGCGGCGACCATCGCCAACATGGCTCCGGAATATGGTGCGACCTGCGGCTTCTTCCCCGTCGACAATGACACCTTGAAATATCTTTTGGCCACAGGGCGCGACAAGCACCGCGTCGCGCTGGTGGAAGCCTATGCCAAGGCGCAGGGCATGTTCCGCGAAGGCGATGAGGAACCGGCCTTCACCGATACCTTGGAGCTCGACATTTCGACCGTCGTGCCCTCGCTGGCCGGTCCCAAACGCCCCCAGGACCGGGTCACCCTATCCGATGCGGCGCCGGAATTCGCCAAGGCCTTGAGAGAGATCAAGGGCACGGCCGGGGCGGGGGCCGTGCCGGAGACGGTGCAGGAATCCCGGTTTGTCGATGAGGGCGCGACCGGCGTTCTCGACCAGGTGCACCAGCGCTACGCGGTTGATGGCCGCGACCATGGTCTGGCCGATGGCGACGTGGTGATCGCCGCGATCACCTCCTGCACCAACACGTCCAACCCGTCTGTCCTGATCGCTGCGGGCCTTGTCGCCCGAAAGGCGCTGGAGAAGGGCCTCAAGGTCAAGCCCTGGGTCAAGACATCGCTCGCGCCCGGTTCGCAAGTTGTCACCGATTACCTCGAAAAGGCCGACGTCCAGAAGGACCTCGACGCCCTGGGCTTCAACCTCACAGGCTATGGCTGCACCACCTGCATCGGCAATTCCGGTCCGCTCGATCCCGCGATTTCCAAGACCATCAACGACAATGATCTGGTCGCCTGTTCGGTCCTGTCGGGCAACCGCAACTTCGAGGGCCGGGTCAATCCGGATGTGCGCGCCAATTATCTCGCCTCACCGCCGCTGGTGGTCGCCTATGCGCTTGCCGGGTCCATGCACATCAATGTCGCGGAGGATCCGCTGGGCGAGGACCGCAACGGCAACCCGGTCTATCTGAAGGACCTGTGGCCGGCGACGGAAGAAATCACCGCCCTGATCCGCTCGTCCATCACCGAGGAGATGTTCCGCAGCCGCTATTCCGACGTCTTCAAGGGCGATGAGCACTGGCGCGCGATCAAGGTGGAAGGCGGCATGACCTACTCCTGGCCGGCCGGCTCCACCTATGTCCAGAACCCGCCCTATTTCGAGGGTATGACCATGGAACCGGCCCCGCTCGAGGACATCGAGGACGCCGCCGTGATGGGTCTGTTTCTCGATTCAATCACCACAGACCACATTTCGCCGGCAGGCAGCATCAAGGAAAACAGCCCGGCCGGGCAGTATCTCGCCGAGCATCAGGTGGCCCGCAAGGACTTCAACTCCTACGGCTCGCGGCGCGGCAACCACGAGGTCATGATGCGCGGCACCTTCGCCAACATCCGCATCAAGAACCAGATGGTGCCGGGCGTGGAAGGCGGCCTCACCATGAAGGATGGGACCCAGAAGTGGATCTACGATGCCTGTATGGAATATCAGGAGGCCGGCACACCGCTCGTGGTCTTTGCGGGCAAGGAATATGGCACCGGATCCTCTCGGGATTGGGCGGCAAAGGGCACCAAGCTCCTGGGGGTGCGCGCCGTGATCGCAGAATCCTTCGAGCGCATTCACCGGTCGAACCTCGTCGGCATGGGCGTCATTCCGCTCACCTTCAAGGAGGGGGAGAGCTGGCAATCGCATGGCATCACCGGCACGGAACGGGTGACCATCAAGGGCATCGCGGATATCCAGCCGCGCCAGATGATGGATGTTGAGGTCACGTTCGAGGACGGCTCCACCAAGACCATCGAATGCCTGTGCCGCGTCGATACCGAGGACGAACTGGAATACATCAAGGCCGGCGGCATCCTGCACTATGTGCTGCGCAACCTCGTGACGGGCTGATTCAGGAATGTGCAACCCGGAGCGGCCCAAGGGCCGCTTTGGGGTTTGGGTTCTGGCGCTCCACAACCCTCCCTTGGCCTGACCTCGGCCCTCTGGGGAGATCCATTGCCCAATCGCTCCTCAGTCGACACTGATCGCTTGGACGCGGAACGGTGTGGATCCCGGATCTGCGCGGTGCTTGTCCGGGATGACGGTCCGGCAGTGGAATGGTCTTTTCCCTTGTCCGGCGTTCATCCGCACGGCTTGGTCCTTGCGGGCGGGGTCCGGGACAGGTCTTCAATTTTCCAAGGGACAGGGACGAAGATGAGAGCCGGAGAAGCGGTTTTTGCCCGCATCCGGCCAAACCCGCATTCAAGAGTGCAACCGTCGGCCGGACGTCTCACCCTGACAATTCCTGACCTTTGAAAGGATTGGTGACCCCGACGCGATTCGAACGCGTGACCCTCAGATTAGGAATCTGATGCTCTATCCTGCTGAGCTACGGGGCCATCGCCGAAGCTCTTATCACGGTTCGCGCGGGCTTTCGAGCCCTTTGACCGCAAACGCCAGGGGACAGGGAGGTTGCATCGATGGTGGGTTTCGTCTTGCCCTTGCCGCATTTCCACACTTTGATCAGCCTAGTGAGGCGTCAATCCCGGACACAATTGATTTGCAGCTTGGCCACGACAATCTGGGAAGACCCGTGGGACGTCCCGGATTTCCGGCCAAACACCGCCCGCCGCGAGGCTTGCGGCAGCGCGGAACCGATCATTTCGGCGCCTTTTCGGCTGATACCGGGCGGTCTCCAAGCCGGCTCCGCGGGACCAGAGCAGACCACCCGGGGGGCCGCTGTCTCCTGAGGGGCCGCTGTCCCACGAGCGCCGCCCCATGGACCGGCCGGGCGTTCAGGCGCCTGTCCCAAGCCGCCGTGCTGACCGGCCTCGTCTGGCCATTCCTCGCGGACCATAGCCTTGCCGCCGATGGCCATATCCCTCACCCCTGCCTGGCAGCCGCTGCGGGGCCGGCCGTGGCGCTGACGCCCGCCGGCGGGCCGGGCATGGAGTTCGCCGGTGCCGATGGCGCCCGGTACCGCGCAACGGACATTGCCGGTCAACACGCTGTGCCCGCAACACCAGGCCGGCGCTATTTCGCCCGCCCGGCCGGACCCGCGGACCGATGGGGCACAGTGCCTGCCTGGATCGAGGCGAAAACGGCCGACGGCACGCGCACGCTGTGGCAGGAAGACCTGATCAAGGCGGCAGAAGCTGTCTTCGCGCCCGAAACCGCCAGCATGGAATGCGCCGACCGGCTCCATGGCGCCCGGGCCAAAGCCGGGACCTCGCAAGACGGCACCGCCCCGGCAAGCCCGTTGCCGGCATCCAGGCCGGACCTGCTCGCGGCGCATGCCGGCGGCTATGTTATCGCGCGTGGACGCCTGGTCTCCCTTGGAAAGACCGAGCGAACCCGCTATCTCAATTTTGGGAGGGACTGGTCCAGCGACCTCACGGCAACCATATCCTCAAAGGACGCCGGACGCTTCGAGGCCTGGCTCGCCCGGCAGGGGGCCAATTGGGACAGCCTCGACGGCCAACGTCTGGAAGTCCGCGGTTTTGTGACACTTGACCGGGGCCCATCGATCAATTTGACGCACCCGGCTCAGATCCGGGTACTGACAAAGGAAACGGCAGACCCTTGAACGGCTTGGCGGCAGGACAGGACAGGCGGCAGACCGGCGCGGGACCCGGGCGGCGGAACCGGGCCGGACTATGGCGCAAGACCGCCGCGCTGGTGCTTGCCCTTACGCTGGCCGGGTGCCAGCTGCTGGGCGACGGCGCAACGGTCGGAACGCTTGCGCCCGGCACCTTGCGCCCCAATCTCGCGGCCGATATCGGCGCAAGAGAGCACCCGCGCGTGGTCGCGACCTATGGCGGTGTCTACAAGGATCCGGGTGCCGAACGGGCCGTGGCCAGCGTGGTTGGCCGCCTTGTCGAGGCCTCCGACAATCCGTCGCAAACCTACCGCATCACCATCTTGAATTCGCCGGCGATCAACGCGTTTGCTCTGCCCGGCGGTTATTTGTATGTGACCCGGGGGCTTCTGGCCCTTGCCAACGACACGTCCGAATTGGCCGCCGTTCTGGCCCACGAGATGGCCCATGTCACGGCCAACCATGCCATCGAACGCCAACAAAGAGCCGAGGCGCGGGCCCTGGCCGACCGGATCCTGACAAATGTGGTTCAGGATTCGGAAGCCGCCCGGCAAGCCATCATTTCCTCCCAGCTATCCTTTGCGCGCTTCTCGCAGGTCCAGGAACTGGAAGCAGACGCGATTGGCGTCAAGACTCTCGCCAAGGCCGGGTTCGACCCGTTCGCCGCCGCACGTTTCCTGGAATCCATGGCCCGCTATCAGGCCTACCAATCGGCTCAAAAGGAAACGCCAAGCGCGCCCGACTTTTTGTCCTCGCATCCTTCAACGCCCGAACGCCTGTCGATCGCCGTTCTTGCCGCCCGCCAAGTTGGCGCGCCAGGCGTTGGGGAACGGGATCGGGATCGCTACCTGAGCCAGATCGACGGTATGCTGTTCGGTGACGATCCGCTTGAGGGATTTGTGCGCGGGCGCTCATTCCTCCACAAGGCGCTCGGCATCGGCTTTACCGTACCGCGCGGATACACCCTGGAAAACTCGCCCGAAGCGGTGCTGGCCAGCAATGGCGCGGGCACGGCCATGCGCTTCGACGGCGCCGACCTATCCGGCTACAACAGTCTGACCGAATATATGTCATCCGGCTGGATCAACGGTCTCTTGCCGCAAAGCGTCCGCGAAACCACGATCAACGGACTTCCCGCGGTCACCGGGTCCGCCGTGACCCAGGGCTGGTCGTTTAGGATCGCTGTGATCCGGCTGGGGCGGACCGGCTACCGGTTTATTTTCGCAGACCGCGATCCATCAGACGCCTATGAAACCCAGTTCAGGGAAACTGTTGCCAGTTTCAAGCAACTGACACCAACGGAAAGGGCCCGTCTCCAATCGCTCCGGCTTAAAGTGGTCACGGCCCAGGCCGGCGACACGCCACAAACGCTTGCCCGGGGCATGACCGGCGTGGAGGCGAGCCGGCGGCTGGAATTCTTTGCCGTTTTGAACGGCCTGGACATGAATAAACCGATCCCGGCAGGAAAGCCGGTGAAACTGGTGGTGGATTGACACCGGCTTTAGCGTGGCAGGGAGGATGGGACATTTGATAAGAAACGCCCCATGCCCGGCACCTCAAGAAACGCCCAGCTTTGGGTGCCGAACCGGAACGGATAGACGACCCGCTGATCTGAAGTGGCAACAGCCAAAAAAATGCCCGGCGATCCAAGACGGATGCGCCGGGCAAGGTGGTTGGGGCATGGACGTTTCCGGTTCGGGGTGAACCGGAAACGGATTTCGATGGTGGGGTTTCGACGCTGGCTCTCCGCGAAGTACGCTCAAAACAGAAAGGGATACGGTCCTGTACCGTCCGTGATCGGTGGCCGCCCGGTAGCTTTTACGCCCAACCCCTCGATAATCTAAAGCTACATGGAATAGGCGCTGGCATCTGGCTGGCGGTCAAGAAGCGCGGTCTTGAGCTTCTCCATCGCCCGGCTCTCGATCTGGCGCACCCGCTCCTTGGAGATGCCGAGTTGCTCTCCCAGCGATTCCAGGGTCGCGCCGTCTTCGGACAGGCGCCGCTCTTTCACAATGCGCAACTCCCGGTCGGTGAGCACGTCCAGAGCGGAAGCGAGCCAACGGCGGCGCCGTTCCATGTCAATGTTTTCCGAAACGATTTCATCCGGTTGGGGCGAATCCGAAACCAGAAAATCCTGTCTGTCCGCACTTGAACCCTCAGAGTCGGTCATGGGTGCGTTCAATGACGTATCCGGACCGGACAGGCGAGCATTCATGGTCGCCACATCCTTCGGCTTCACACCGATCGCATCGGCAATTTTCTGGTGAAGCTCGGAGTCGGTCAACGACTGCTGCTGCCCGGACAACTTCGCCCGCAGTCGGCGCAGATTGAAGAACAACGCCTTTTGGGAGGAGGATGTTCCCCCCCGCACAATAGACCAATTCCGGAGGATGTAGTCTTGGATCGAGGCTCTGATCCACCAGGTGGCGTAGGTTGAAAACCGCACCTCACGGTCGGGCTCGAACCGGGCAGCGGCTTCAAGCAGGCCAACATGGCCCTCCTGGATCAGATCTCCCAGCGGAAGACCGAAGTTTCGAAAACGCGAAGCGACCGCGATCACGAGGCGCATGTGGGAGAGTGACAGTTTTTCGAGGGCTTTCTCGTCCTTGTTGTCCCGCCAACGGACCGCGAGCGCGTGTTCCTCTTCACGCGTCAAGTACGGCGCTTTCATCGCGGTACGCATCAACTGCCGCCGCTCACCCATCGAGTTAGACATCAGCACAGCTCCTCATTTGTTGAAAAGCTTACGTCTTTGACTCTGGGTCAGATCATGAATGTCCGGGCGCGCTGCCGCCCGAGCCGTGCACATAATTGTGAACACAGGGACGTTCAATCGGTGACCGATCCGGAATTTTGAGAACGTCCGGAAGATGATCAACCCAAAGAGCAAAGGCTCGCGTTCTGGCAAACCCCTTCTCGAGCTGTTGTTCCATCCGGTCCAAACGAAAAAAGGCCCGAAGATCGGGCCTTTTACGCACTCTGCCATTTTCTGGGATATCAGGCCGCTTCTTCCTGATCGTCTTCCTCGGCTGCCGCAGCTTCCGCCGCCGCCTTCAACCGGGAGGGCGCCTTCGCAAGGTTCTGCTCGATCAGCCTGACGGCTTCGGTGTCGGAACATTTGTTCACTGCGGCGATTTCGCGCGCCAGGCGATCCAGGGCCGCTTCATAGAGTTGGCGTTCGGAATAGGACTGTTCCGGCTGATTTTCCGAGCGATACAGATCGCGCACAACTTCGGAAATGGCCTGCAGATCCCCTGAATTGATTTTCGCTTCGTATTCCTGAGCCCGGCGGCTCCACATCGTACGCTTCACCCGCGGACGGCCCCGCAGGGTTTCCAGCGCCTTTTTGACGGCCGCTGCATCGCCAAGCTTTCGCATTCCAACAGATGCGATCTTTGCGACCGGTACGCGAAGGGTCATCTTGTCTTTTTCAAAAAGGATGACCAGAAGCTCTAGAGTATGTCCGGCAACGCTTTGTTCTTCGATGGCAGTGATCTGACCAACGCCATGTGCCGGATAGACGATGAACTCGCCTGTTTTAAATCCCTGACGCTGCGCGGTCTTTTTCGTATTGCTTGCCATTCTCGTCACTTCTCCTGCGCAGTGGTCGGCCACCGATGGCCGACGAAACCGCGATGCGGTTCAAGTTTATGGTTCAGCACACGCGGTCGACTTGCGATCCCTGAGGCGGAACGCCTGTTGATATCGGGCGTGTTTGGGTAGTCAGCCGTCGTGATCCACTTTAAAACTCGGAGCAAGGTGAAAAATTGACACTTCGTCCATGTCTGCCAGACAGGTCAGGCACGCTTTGGTTTCAACCTCCGCTCCAGGAAAGAGGGCGTTCGGGTGGACAGCTATCTTCTACCAATAACACAGCTTTGAAAAAAATTAAAGCACCGTGCGGTGCAACACGACATTCGTTTGTCCGCAACCTCAATAAAATATGGGTTTGGCGTCGCAGCAGGCATCAAACGGGACCGATCGGATCCGCAGTTCGCGGCACTTATGACGCCATCCAGGGTCAAGCTGGCCCATTGGGCGAAAAGAACTCCTCCAACTTGTTCTCCTTGCCGTCGAACGCCTCGGCTTCAGGCAACGGGTCTTTCTTTTCCGTGATGTTCGGCCATTTGACCGAGTATTCAGCGTTCAACTCGATCCACTTTTCAAGCCCGGGTTCCGTATCGGGCAGGATAGCCTCGGCCGGGCATTCGGGTTCGCACACACCGCAGTCGATGCACTCATCCGGATGGATGACGAGCATGTTCTCACCCTCGTAGAAGCAATCCACAGGACACACTTCCACACAGTCGGTGTACTTACACTTGATGCAGTTATCGGTGACGACGTAGGTCATCGGCTTCCTCGACAGGCGTGTTGACTAGACTGCGATCCATCGACCGAGACCCATCCGGACCAAGGCGCTCCGCCCGCAGATCATTTTCAAATGGTTGGGTAGCCCGTTTGCTAAATCCGTGCAAGCGTTGCCAAAGCCGCGCATCGGACACTGCTGAAAAACAAGCCTCCCTTTTGGTCAAAAGAGAGCAAACTGTTTCAGTCCGGTTCCCGCAAACTGTCAATCTTCCGCCTCTCACGCTTGGTTGGCCGTCCACTGCCCCGCGCCCGTTTGGCAACATCGGACTGGGTGGGATCGGACTTCGGCGGCTCTGGCGAACTGAGATCCTCATAAAGCTGGCACGCTTCGGTGAAGGGCCCGCGGCGGGTTCCAAGCTGTTGCACCTCGAGCACCAGCACTTTGCGCTCCAACGCAATCGTCAAAACATCACCGACGCGCACAGTCTTGCTGGCCGACGATATCTTTTCCTTGTTCAGCCTGACATGCCCACCCGTGGTAAGTTTTTGAGCAAGCGAACGCGATTTCGTGACCCGGGCGTACCAGAGCCACTTGTCAACGCGCAGGCCGGGCAACTGGCCGGTTGCACCGCGTTTTTCTTCGCTTTCGCTCAGCTCTTGTCCTTCGTTGTCATGTTTTCCTTCAACGCCAAAAGGGCCGCGAAGGGGGAATTGGGATCAATCGGCTTTTCCCGCTGGGCCGGCTTGTCACGGCCCGACTGGCCGCCACCGGCAGAGGCCTTGCCTCTGTGCTGCTTGCCGCCTTTGGCCGGCTTGTCACGGCCCGGACGTTTATCGTCGCGGGCCTCACCGCCTTTGCGCGCATCGCCGCGCCGGTTGTCGTGTCCGGGCTTCTGCCTTGGGCGGCGATCCGGACGGCCCGGACGCCAGACCAGAATGCTCACGGTCTCCAGCTCCAGAGCTCCGTCCGGGTTGTCGCCGCCGGTTTCCAGACCAGCTTCCGCAACAGCGCCAACGGCCGCGTCCGGTTCCGCAACCGGGATTCCTTCCCCGTTGTCGGATGAGGCGACGGAAACATCGCCGCCAGCATCACCCGGCACCTCAGACAGGGTCGTCACACCTTCAAGCTCAATGGCGGCCTGTGAAGCGGCATCATCGCCACCACCCTCGGGCTTGACCTCGGCGGGTGCCGGAATTTCTGGTGCCTGCTCATCGGTTTTATCAGTTGTCAGCGCGTCCTGGACAGCAGCCTCGGTTCCTGCGCCTTCGTCACGCTGAGACGAATGACCGGCATCGGGTTCCGGCTTGCGTGCGACCGGCCGCTGCACATCGCGAACCTCGAACCGGTAGCCCAGTGACTTCAGGACTTCGGTGAAATCGTCCCCGGCGCATCCCAGGAGCGAGGTCATTGCAACCGTCACCGTGAAGCCGCCACCTTCGCGAATTGCGCCCTCCGGCGGGTCCACGTCCTTGTCCAATGGCTTCCAGGAAATCAGCGGCCGGATCAAATCCGCCAAACGCTCCAGAATGTCGACCCGCACCGCCCTCGGTCCGCAAACCCGGAAGCCAACAACTTTATACAAGGGTTTGGAAATGGTTTCATCGACCGGAATGGAAGTCCGGCCGGACGCGGACAGTTGCGGCAATTCGGCCAGGCCCGCCATATCAAGCGAACCGTGCTTCAATGCCCAGAGCTGCGCCAGAAGCTGGCTCGGCGCCGGCTTCAACAGCGCCGGGACAAAAATCGTATAGGCTCCAAACCGCACGCCGTGCTTGCGCAGAGAAGCCCGCATATCCTGATCGAGCTGGCGGATTTCGTCGGCAGCCGCCTGCCGCTCCAGGATACCTTGTCCTTCGACAATCCGGAAAGCGACGCCCCGCGCGAGCCCTTCGAGGTCGGCCGCCGCCTGCAGATCAAACAGCGGCTTCAGGAGTGTTTCGAGATGGGCCTTGACCCAAAGGTCAATACGACCCTGGACCTTGTCGCGGATGGGTCCGGAAAGATGCTCATCCGCGAGAAGCAAAACCGACGGGTTCAGGACTTGCTCGCCCGGAACAAGTTTGGCGACCGCTTCACCGCGCCAGCGGATCGTGGCATCGGACGTGAGAATGAAATCGCCATTTTCGGAGCGGGACAGCTTTTCGGCGCGGTTTTCGATCTCGGTGGCAAGCACCTTCTGGGCGGCGGCCCGCACGGCCTTGCCGTCCGGCCCTTCCGCGCCGGCATCGGGCGCAAACCGGAAGCCAAGCAGGTTTCCGATGTGCTGACCTTCCACGAGCACATCACCGCTCGATGTAATTTCCGCTTCCAGCATTGCGTTCTCTCTCAAACGTCGCATCAAAACACTTGTTCGCCGATCCACAAACCGCTGGGTCAGACGATCATGGAGGGCATCGGACAGCTTGTCTTCTATGCCGCGCGTCACCTCTTGCCAATGACCGGGATCAGCCAGCCAGTCCGGGCGGTTTGCGACAAACGTCCAGGTCCGGATATGGGCAATCCGGTTTGCCAATGTGTCGATATCACCATCCGTCCGATCTGCGAAGGCCAATTGACGCAAGAACCAGTCTTCTTCGATGTGGCCGTCGCGGATCAGGTGGGTATAGATCGAATTCAGGATTTCCGCATGGTTCGCCGGAGCGATTTTCCGATAATCGGGCACCTGGCACACATCCCAAAGAAGCTGAACATCCTTGCGTGTGCGCACAAGATCGGAAATGGCAGGATCCCGGGTCAGCAGCTCGAGCGCGGTCATATCCTCACCGGTCGGCGCGCGGGCCAGCCCGTCCTCACGCGGCGCGACCTCGAGCGTCCTCTTGAGGGCGGCGATCGAGGAAAAATCAAGCACACTGTTGCGCCATTGCAGCACCTTGAGATTAACGAAATGATGATTTTCGATCCGCTCGATAATCTCGTCATCCAGGGGATCGACACGGCTTGTCACCCCGAATGTACCGTCGCGCATATGCCGGCCGGCACGCCCAGCGATCTGGCCCATCTCCGCCGCGGTCAATTGGCGGTACTGATAGCCGTCATACTTGCGCGTTCCGGCAAACGCGATGTGATCGACATCGAGATTGAGCCCCATTCCAATGGCATCGGTAGCGACCATGTGATCGACATCGCCGTTTTGAAACAACTCGACCTGGGCGTTGCGGGTGCGCGGGCTGAGAGATCCGAGCACGACAGCCGCACCGCCCCGCTGGCGGCGTATCAGTTCGGCGATGCCATACACCTCATCGGAAGAAAACGCGACGATCGCCGAGCGGGGCGGCAGGCGCGACACCTTTTTCGACCCGGCATAGGTCAGGATCGACATCCGCGGCCGGGTGATCACATTGAGGCCGGGTATGAGCTTTTCGAGAAGCGGCCGGACGGTTGCCGCACCGAGGAGAAGGGTCTCTGATTGGCCGCGCAAATTGAGCAGGCGGTCGGTGAAAACGTGTCCCCGATCGAGATTGCCGGCCAGCTGGACCTCGTCGATGGCGACGAAATCTGTCTTCAGATCGAGCGGCATCGCCTCGACGGTGGACACCCAATAACGGGGCGCGTCGGGAATGATCTTTTCTTCGCCCGTGATCAGCGCGACCTTCGCCGCGCCCGCACGCTCGACTAGCCGGCCATATACCTCGCGCGCCAGCAACCGGAGCGGCAAGCCGATCAACCCGGATTCATGGCCCAGCATGCGCTCGATAGCCAGATGGGTCTTCCCGGTATTCGTGGGCCCGAGGACCGCGGTTACGGTGCGCGATCGGGCCGCTCTTGGCAAAGGCAGAGTAGGGGAAAGGGACATGCGCTGGTTCGGCGGAGGTTATCGTCAGGTGTGCGCGTTCAGATCGTACGCGGCGCTGTCTAGCACAGACTTGAACGCTGTGTCCCCCACTGATTTGCGCCGCGCACGCCCGCGATCGGGCAAACGACGACGCCAAAAGAACGACTCTCGAACAAATGTGGGGCGAATCGATGACTCAAAGAGATTCCGGTTTCGTTCACCACCAGATATCCGCACCCGTCCTTTCCGGCACACCAAATCCTGAATCAATTGAGTCGCTTAGCCGGTACGCAAGACTTCCTGCCGCAAAGCCTGGCAACGGCTGTCAAGCTTAAAATTCCCTTAATCTTGAGGGGTTGATTTTTTCATAGCGCCAGTAACGAATGCACGGAAAGTGAACAGAGCCTGCACGAATCGGTTGTATTGAGGTGTTTTCGATCTGTTCCAACAATATTTTGTGAGAATCCGTGGCCCCCTCACAAGATATTGGCTTTGGCAAGATCCGCATTCCGGCAAGCGGTCAAAACCTGTGTTTCAAATTGAGCCACTAAATCGTTTCGCATTCAGGACTTGGCATCAGCAGCCATATCCAACCAGGGTGATATGATGTCACAAAACCGCATCTTGAGCGCGTTCGAAATGACAGACTCGATCACGGCGGAGACGGACCTTGACGCCCTTGGCGACAGCCTGTCCGCTCTTGCTTCCTCCTTCGGGTTCGCGGCCTTTGTGCTTGCCTCCTTCCGGGGCAACGGCTCACCCACCAATCCGCATATCATGACAACCACCTGGAACGAGGAATGGAAGGCCCGGTACCTGTCCAAGAGTTACATCTTGAATGATCCGGTTGTGGCCTTTGGAGCGACGACCCGCCGCCCGTTTTTGTGGTCGGAATGCCTGGCTCAACCCGGGGTCACCGCCGAGGGGCTTCGCATTCTGCATGAGGCCGAAACCTTCAATATGGCGGATGGTGTGTTCGTTCCAATCTACGGGCCGACCGGATTTGAGGGAACTGTGACATTCGCCGGCCTGACCGAAACGCTTGGCCCGCATGATCTCAAGGCCCTCCATTTGACCAGCATCTATGCCTACGGGCAGGCCATCCGCCTGACCGCCACCAGCGACGAGACACCGGGAGCCGGCACAAATCTCACCCGGCGGGAAAGAGAATGCTTGAAATGGTCGGCAGCCGGGCAAACAAGCAGCGATATTGCGGACAAGCTTGGGATCTCCCGGCATACGGCGGACTGGTATCTGAAAGAGGCGACGCGAAAACTCGGAGCCCTGAACCGCACCCATGCGGTTGCGCTTGCCTATCAACAGGGTGTCATCTCCTAGCGACGGCACCTTGAGCCTCCGGTGGTTGCGCTTGTAACAAAAATCGCCGGATTTTTGTTCTTTTCTTCCGCAACTTGCGCACGTAAGACTTCCGCGATCGTTTGTGCCGCGCACACAAGCCTTGGGGGGCATACATTTGGCAATACGGAAGATTCTCGTCGCAAACCGCTCTGAAATCGCCATCCGGGTGTTCCGGGCTGCAAACGAATTGGGTCTGAAAACCGTTGCGATTTTCGCGGAGCAGGACAAGCTGGCCCTGCACCGTTTCAAGGCCGACGAAGCCTATCAGGTCGGCAAGGGCCTCGGTCCGATCGAGGCCTACCTTGCGATTGACGAAATCTTGCGGGTTGCCAAATCGTGCGGGGCCGATGCAATCCACCCGGGCTACGGACTTCTGTCCGAAAGCCCGGAATTCGTCGAGGCCTGCGATGCGGCGGGCATTACCTTCATTGGTCCGCGCGCCGAAACCATGCGCCGTCTCGGCAACAAGGTGGCAGCCCGAAATCTGGCGATCGAAGCCGGCGTTCCCGTGATGCCGGCGACCGATCCGCTGCCCGAAGACCTTGAGGAAATCAAACGGCAAGCAGCGGAGATCGGCTACCCCGTCATGTTGAAAGCGTCCTGGGGAGGCGGTGGCCGCGGCATGCGCGTCATTCCTGACGAGGCGACGCTTCAGAAGGAAGTCCTGGCGGCCAAGCGGGAAGCCAAGGCGGCATTCGGCAAAGACGAAATCTACTTGGAAAAGCTGGTCCAGCGCGCGCGCCATGTCGAGGTTCAGATCCTCGGCGACGGCGAGACCGTCGTGCATCTGTTTGAGCGCGACTGCTCAATTCAGCGCCGGCACCAGAAGGTCGTGGAACGCGCGCCAGCTCCGTATCTTGACGAGGCCAAGCGGGCTGAGCTGTGCGAGTACGGCCTGAAAATCGGCCGCGCCGTGAACTATCGCGGCGCAGGGACCGTCGAGTTCCTGATGGATGCCGATACCGGCGCCATCTATTTCATCGAGGTCAATCCCCGCGTTCAGGTGGAGCACACCGTGACCGAAGAGGTCACGGGTATCGATATCGTTCAGGCACAGATCCACATCGCGGACGGTCATCGGATCGGAACCTCGGACAGCGGCGTTCCCGATCAGGATCAGATCCGGCTGAACGGCCATGCGTTGCAATGCAGGATCACAACCGAAGACCCCGAGCAGAATTTCATCCCCGATTACGGCCGCATCACCGCCTATCGCGGGGCAACAGGCTTTGGCATCCGGCTGGATGGCGGTACCGCCTATTCCGGGGCTGTGATTACCCGCTTCTACGATCCGCTGCTTGAGAAAGTGACAGCATGGGCGCCGACAGCCGAAGACGCCCGCAAGCGGATGGACCGGGCGCTCCGGGAATTCCGGATACGCGGCGTGGCGACAAATCTCGTGTTTCTGGAGAACATCATTGGGCATCCGGATTTCCGGGCAAACAGCTACACAACCCGGTTCATTGACGAGACGCCCGCGCTATTCGCGCAGACCAAGCGCCAGGACCGGGCCACCAAGCTCCTGACCTATATCGCGGATGTTTCAGTGAACGGGCACCCGGAAACCCGGGACCGGGCACGCCCGGCGGCTGACGCGCCGCGTCCTGCCGTCCCGGATTTCGGCGACGTAAAGCTGGCCGGTACCCGGCAACTGCTCGACGAGTTGGGTCCAAAGGGCTTTGCAGCCTGGATGAAAAGCCAGAAGCGCGTTCTGGTCACCGACACGACCATGCGGGACGGCCACCAATCCCTGCTCGCCACCCGCATGCGGACCCATGATATTACGGGCATCGCCGATGCCTACGCGGCTGGACTCCCGCAGTTGCTCTCGCTCGAGTGCTGGGGCGGCGCGACCTTCGACGTCTCGATGCGCTTTTTGACAGAAAGCCCCTGGGAACGCTTGCATCTCATTCGCGAGAAAGCGCCTAACATTCTGCTTCAGATGCTCCTGCGCGGCTCGAATGGTGTCGGCTACACCAATTACCCGGACAATGTGGTCGAATTCTTCGTTGCCCAAGCCGCCGCGAACGGCATCGATCTGTTCCGGGTCTTCGACTGCCTGAACTGGGTGGAGAACATGCGGGTGTCGATCGATGCCGTGCAAGCATCCGGCAAACTGTGCGAGGCCGTCTTCTGCTACACCGGCGATATGCTGGACAGCGCCCGGCCGAAATATGATCTCAAGTATTACGTCAACCTGGCCAAAGAGCTGGAAGCAGCCGGCGCTCATATCCTGGGCATCAAGGACATGGCCGGGCTGTTGAAGCCGGAGGCCGCCCGCATCCTGGTCAGAGCGCTGAAAGACGAGATCAGCCTTCCGATCCACTTCCATACCCACGACACGTCCGGCATTGCGGCAGCCACCGTGCTTGCCGCGGTCGAAGCCGGGGCCGATGCGGTGGACGCGGCAATGGATGCTCTGTCCGGCCTGACCTCGCAGCCATGCCTCGGGTCCATTGTTGAGGCCCTGCGGGGCAGCGAGAGGGACACGGGCCTCGATGCCGGAAAAATCCGCGAGATCTCGTTTTATTGGGAAGCGGTCCGGATGCAATACCGCGCATTCGAAAGCGATCTGCGGTCAGGCGCCTCCGAAGTCTATCTGCATGAAATGCCGGGCGGCCAGTTCACGAACCTGAAGGAGCAGGCGCGCTCCCTCGGCCTGGAGACACGCTGGCACGAAGTCGCGCAGGCCTATGCCGATGCCAACATGATGTTCGGCGATATCGTGAAGGTGACCCCCTCGTCCAAGGTGGTGGGTGACATGGCGCTGATGATGGTTAGCCAGGGCCTCTCGGTGGAGGATGTTCAAGACCCCGGAAAGGATGTGGCTTTCCCCGAAAGTGTGGTGAGCATGCTTCGCGGCGATTTGGGCCAATCGCCCGGCGGCTGGCCCAAGGCACTGCAAGAGAAGGTCCTGAAATCATCGGAACCGATCACGGTGCGCCCTGGATCGCTCTTGGAACCGGCGGACCTTGAGGCCGAGCGAACAAGGGCAACCGATGCCACGGGCAGGGACATCAACGACACGGACCTGGCCGCCTACCTGATGTACCCGAAGGTCTTCACCGATTTCGACAAGGCCCATCAGAAATACGGCCCGACTTCCGTGTTGCCCACCCCGGTCTATTTCTACGGCCTGGGCGAAGGCGAAGAGGTGCTTGTCGATCTTGAGCCCGGCAAGACGCTGGTCATTCGTTGCCAGACCATGGGCGAGACCGATGAGAAGGGAGAAAAAAAGGTCTTCTTCGAGCTGAACGGCCAGCCACGGATCATCAAGGTGCCGGACCGGATCCACGGCGCGGCAAGCGCTGTCACCTTGCGCAAGGCCGAAGACGGCAATCCCTTGCACGTTGGCGCGCCCATGCCCGGTGTGATCTCGACGGTCGCTGTTCAAGGCGGGCAACAGGTCAAGCCGGGAGATGTTCTGGTATCCATCGAAGCCATGAAGATGGAAACCGCACTTCATTCCGACAAGGACGGGACCATAAAGGAGGTTCTGGTCACACCGGGGGCGCAAATTGACGCCAAGGATCTGCTGGTGGTGTTCGAGGGATAGGAGGACCGCATGTTCGATCGTCTCGTGAATGATTGGCTCTCCGGGGGAACGATCACATTGGTCTTTCTGCTGCTTCTGGCGCCGTTCTTTTGGGGCGCCGTCAGTGCTG
Source organism: Roseibium aquae (assembly GCF_008711285.1). Classification (GTDB taxonomy): domain Bacteria; phylum Pseudomonadota; class Alphaproteobacteria; order Rhizobiales; family Stappiaceae; genus Roseibium; species Roseibium aquae. The sequence goes on along the minus strand of NZ_VXDC01000002.1, from coordinate 232,858 downwards.
CTGTATGGACGGTCTATCTGATGCTGCCGGTCTACATGGTGCATCAGCTCGAGGAACACGCCGGCGACCGTTTCCGCAGCTTCGTCAACAACCGGATTGGCAAGGGCAGGCAGGTGCTGACGCCCTTCGCGACGATGGTCATCAACGTCGTCGGCGTCTGGATGCTGTTGCTGGCCGTGCTTTATCTCGCGGCCTGGGTCGATCCGGATCTGGGGCTGATCGGCAGTTATCTGCTAATCGTCAACGCGATCACACATATCGCGGTTGCCGTTGCCCTGCGGTGTTATAATCCGGGTCTGATCACCGCCGTTGTTTTGTTCCTGCCTGTCGGTGTGTGGAGCCTTGGCGTCTTCACCGCCGTTTCAAACAGTCCCGTCACCGCTCACCTTACCGGTCTTGCCGCCGCTCTCCTGCTGCACGCCGTTATTGTGATGCATGTGCGCGCAAAGGCTGCCGCGGCACCACGCTGACGGTTTGTTCAGCGGCAATCCGACCAAGGAACAAAGCCGGCAAAAGATCAAGCCGGGAGATGTTCTGGTGTCCATCGAAGCCAAGGATTTGACCGCCGCACCCAAAGCCTGACGGGCGGTCAGAAACCGGCGAAAACTCAGGAACCGGGCGCCGCTCCGGCAGGGGACGCCTGCTCACACCCGGCCAACCCGAGAAGGCTGTCCGTCACGGTTTGCCCGGCTTGGCGTATGGCCGCCTGAGTCACCTCGGGCTGGACAACTGCAAGTGCCCGGGCGGTGTCGGCAACCTGCTGAAGCATGGCCGTCAACTCGGAAAGCTCACGGCGCAGATCTGCCGCATTTTGCTGTTCCGGGTCTTGAAGCTTTGTCGAAATCGCGCTCAAACGTGCCTCGATCCGGTCAAGCCGGGCCTGAAAGGTCTCCGATGTCATGTCGAGCCGTGCCAGGGCCGCACCGGCCGCCGCATCGGCGAGCGAAGCTCCAGCCGTTTCGATCCGGCCCAGCGTCATCAGCACAAGCACGCAAGCGACGATCACGAGGATCGCGCTGGCATTGATCAGTGCCAGAAGAAACTGTCCCGGTAACGCGAGAATGCGCCCACCTAACGTTCGGTCGCGAGTTGACATGCTGGAACCCCTTTTCCGGCAGGCAGCCCCTCAGCGTGGCCGCTCATACGCTTTGGAAGCATCATGCCAACACCTCAAGTGATGTAAAATGCCGGACAGCGGGATATCACCGCCGACCTGCCCCCAACCTATTCTGCCGCCTTCATGGGCTGAGCTTGAACCGGAGTTTCAGCCGTCCCGATCCAGCGGTCGAGAAACCCGTCCAACCAGCTCTTGACAGCCCGGTCATAGACAAAACGGCCAGCAAAATGGTCGCGGCGCTGCTTGGCACCGGGAAGGAGCATGCGCTCCGCGGCCTTGGTCGTCCAGCGCACCATCATCTGGTAGGTCAATTCCGGATGGAACTGTATCCCGTAGGCCGAAGGTCCATAGCGGATCGCCTGGTTCGGATAGACATGCGTCCCCTTGGCCAGGAGCTCGCAGCCCGACGGCAGACTGAACCCTTCCCGGTGCCATTGGTACACCTTGTCAGGCCAAGCCATCAGGTCTTCACCGGCCGTGGTCGCATTCAAGGGGTAGTAGCCGATTTCGACCAGACCGTCCTTATGGCCTGACACGGTGCCCCCCAGATGCTTGACCATCATCTGGGCTCCGAGACAAATGCCAAGAAACGGCTTGTTTTCAGCCAAGGGAACGCGGATCCAGTCGGTTTCCTTCTTGACGAACGCATCCGGATCATTCGCGCTCATCGGACCGCCAAAGATCACGGCTCCGGCATGGTCTTCCATCGTCGCCGGCAAACTGTCGCCAAAGCGCGGCTTTCGGATGTCGAGGCAGAAGCCTCTGCGCGCCAGTTCCTGCCCGACCCGGCCGGGCGTGGATGTTTCCTGGTGCAACACGATGAGAACGCGCGGACGTGCGGGGGGAGACGGCGATTTCTGAAGCATGCCGCCACTATGCGGGAAACTACGCAATTAATCGACCCCCTGCCCTACTGGCATTCCTTCAATCAGGGATTATCCGGTTCTTCCGGCTGTTCGCGAGCAACTTTCTGGCGCAACAACATCCGATCCCGCGTCGAGATCCCGAGCAGTTCGGCGACACGCCAGATCGTGTTGTCCTCAAATTCATGCACATGACCATCGGCATAGACGATTTCCCACATCATCTCGACGATCGCCAGCCGCTCCTGTTCGTCCGCCGTGCGTTTGAGAACCGATGTGAAGCCATAAAGATCGACAGCCTCGCTGTCCTTCTGTTTGGCTGTCTTGATCAGTTCGTTCGTCTCCGCGTCCGTCAGGCTAAAATGCGCTTTCAGGATGTCACGAAGCTTTCGGCTCTCGTTTTCGTCAACCACGCCATCGATATCGACGAGATGAAAAAGCAGTGCCGCCGCAGCCAGACGCTTGTCGTCCTCGGCGAATTTGACCTTTTCACTTTCGCCAAAGGTCAGCTCTTGAAGAAAATGTTTGAGCGCTGTGAACATGAGGCCGGATCCCGTGTGAGGTTGGCATCTACGGTAAGCCGCCGGGCGCTGCATCGCAACAGGGATCCTGCAGCTCCGGGGCAATCCGCCAGAACAAGCATGAACTTAGACATCCCCGGTCGCCGGTTCCGTTGCGGATGCTACGTATAAAGCCTGACCAAATTTCAGATTTGACTAATTCTAAACTACTGAAAATATTTGTATTTTTTCTTGACTCTCACACTCCGAAAATGATTGTTGTGTCTGAAACTCATGTTTTTCACTGGTCGCGATGCAGAACGCCGCTCCCACAATCGATGTATCCCGCAAAGCCGAGCGGCTGGTCGTGGAAGGCATACGCCGGTCCATGGCCGCGCATGCAACGGGCGATTATGCCTGTTTCGATCTTGCCCTGAAGCTTTACGAAGCGGAGTTGGGGCCGCGTGATGCGCGGCGAACGCTCTCCGATCTGTGTTTCTATGCGAGGGCCCTGGCCCTTTATGGAAACCGGTCCTTTTGCCTTTTTCCCTATGAATGCCCGCGGCTGTGTCAGGACGAGTGCCTGGTGGCAGCACTCATTGCCGCGGAGCAATCGGGCAACAGTTCCATTTCCCGGAAAATCGCCGAAGCGCTTGTTACGTCCGAGGGGCAAAGCGCAACCCTCTACGCCGCATCATCCTTCGCCAACGCCTTGAGCGATTGCGCCTTGCACCTGTCACCGATCGACTTCACCAGCCTGCGGATCGAGGCGTGCCCGTTGCGGCGGGCAGGCCTTGGTCCGCGTCATTGACCTGCGGAAGGAAACAACATTCCTTTCCGCTCAACCAAAGGACGGAAGCCAATGGCATCCTTGAAACTCACCCTGTTGACCGCAGCCGCGATGATCGCGACACCTGCGCTTTCCCATTCAGCCGATGACGTCCTGAAGACTTACGGCGATATCGCCCAGGCCGGTTATGCGGACTCGCTTGCAACGGCGAAGACCTTGAAGCTTGCCATCGACACGCTGATTGCCGAGCCGACCGAAGAGAACCTGACCGCGGCGCGACAAGCCTGGATCGCGGCCCGCGATCCTTACCAGCAGACGGAAGTCTACCGCTTCGGCAACGCGATCGTCGACGGCTGGGAAGGCAAGGTGAATGCCTGGCCGCTCGATGAAGGTCTGATCGACTACGTTGATGCGTCATACGGATCGGATTCCGAGACAAACGTCTTTTACACAGCCAATATCATCGCCAACCCGACGCTTAAGGTCGCAGGTGAGACCATCGACGCAGCGGTGATCAATGCCAGTCTGCTGGAAAGCCTGCAGGAAGCCGGGGAAGTCGAAGCCAATGTGACGACCGGCTACCACGCCATCGAGTTCCTGCTTTGGGGGCAGGATCTGAACGGCACCGGACCGGGTGCCGGGACCCGGCCCGCCACCGACTTTGACACTGCGAACTGCACCAACGGAAATTGCGAACGCCGGACCGGTTATCTGAAAGCCGCCACCGACCTTCTGATCTCGGATCTAGAGGAAATGGCTGCCGCCTGGGCGCCCGGAGGGGAGGCCCGCAAGGAATTGGCGGACAAGGGAAGTGACGGGGGTCTGGCCACCATCCTGACTGGCATGGGATCCTTGTCCTACGGAGAACTGGCGGGTGAGCGGATGAAACTGGGCCTCATGCTGCATGATCCGGAAGAAGAGCACGACTGCTTCTCCGACAACACCCACATGTCCCATTACAACGACGTCGTCGGTATCCGGAATGTCTGGTTCGGAATGTATGACAGCCCGCTTGGGAACGATGTCTCAGGTCCGTCGCTTGCTGAAATGGTTGCAGAGCGGGATGCGGCCCTGGCCGGTGAAATGACCGCCAAGCTCGACGCAACCCTGGCTGCATTCGAAGCCATGAAAACCCGCGCGCAAACCATTGAGGCCTATGACCAGATGATCGGCGAAGGCAACACCGAGGGCAACGCGGTTGTTCAGGCGGCGATCGACGCTCTGGTCGATCAGACAGCCACCATCGAACGGGTTGTCAAAACGCTGGGCCTGCAGGACATCGCGTTCGAAGGGTCAGACAGCCTCGACAACCCGACGGCCGTCTTCCAGTAAGGCAGTTGACCGGCGGCGCGGCGGCCGCCGGTCTTTTCGTCCGTTTCCGGCACGAGGGGGCCGCGGCGGACCAGGATGCGAACAAACGGTTTGTGACAATGAAGATATCTGGTCTGGGCGCATGGGCTCTTGCCGCCACGCTCGCTGTCTCGTCTGCAGGGGCCGCGGACGGTCCGCTCCCCCATCGGGACGACCTGACAGCCGAGGATCGCGCCCGCGTCTCCAAGGTCCTCGCGCCTCCCACCGACTTCACCAGACCGAACCCGTTCGAACTCATGCAGGGGGGTGCCGGCACCTCCCGCAAACGGATCAACCGGGATGCGTACTCCCATGCCAATGCCAATCTGACATTCGAGGAAGAGCAGGAGTTCAAGGTTGGAAACGGGCTGTTCAAGAAAATGTGGGCATCGTCCCCTTCTTCGACACTCGCATCCGACGGCCTTGGCCCGCTCTACAATGCCCGCTCGTGTCAGGGCTGCCATTTGAAAGATGGCCGGGGACGTCCGCCCCGGCCCGGCGATGACGCTGTGTCCCTGTTCCTGCGCCTCTCGATCCCGCCTCAGACGGAAGAACATCGTCAAGCCCTGGCCTCCAAGGCACTTCTGCGGATACCCGAACCCACCTATGGCGGCCAGTTCCAGACCTTCGCCGTTCCGGGCCTGCCGGGCGAAGGGCGGTTCGACATTACCCTGGAGGAGATCGAAGTCCCGTTGAACGGCGAGGAACCGGCCATTCTGCAGAAACCGGTCTACACAATCCGGGATCTCGGCTATGGGGCGATGCACCCGGATACGCTCATCTCTCCGCGCGTGGCCCCGCCGATGATCGGCATGGGCCTGCTGCAGGCCATCCACCCCGGGGACATCCTCGCCCAGGCCGATCCGGAGGACGCCGACGGCAACGGTATTTCCGGACGAGTCAGTTATGTCCGCGATCCGAAGACCGGCAACATCACGATTGGCCGGTTCGGCTGGAAAGCGTCCAACCCGACCATCCGGGCGCAAACGGCCAGCGCTTTCGCAGGGGATATCGGCATCGGCTCTCCGGACCAGCCCGCGCCCTGGGGGGATTGCACAGAGAACCAGCAGGCCTGCCGCGACATGCCCCACGGCGAACAGGCCGCACTCGGCGACACCGAGGCGCCGGATCCGGTTCTGGATCTGGTAACGTTTTATTCCGAAAACCTTGCCGTTCCGGCACGGCGGAATGTTGAGGATCCCATCGTTCTGCGGGGCAAGGAACTGTTTCACCAGACAGGTTGCGCGGATTGCCACCGGCCCGCCTTCGTCACAAGCCGGAACGCGCAAAATCCGGCCCACCAATTCCAGCTCATCTGGCCTTATACCGACCTTTTGCTGCATGACATGGGCGACGGACTGGCGGATGGGCGCCCGGTTGGCGGTGCGTCGGGCCGGGAATGGCGAACAGCCCCGCTATGGGGAATCGGGTTGACGGAAACCGTCAACAATCATACCCGGTTCCTGCATGACGGGCGCGCCCGGAACCTGCTGGAGGCCGTGTTGTGGCATGGCGGCGAAGCTCAAGCCGCTCGCGATCAGGTCGTTGCCATGGAACCGGAAGACCGCGCCGCCCTAATCGCCTTTCTGGAGTCTCTTTGATGCGCCTTCTGACCGCCCTGTCACTTTTTCTCCCCCTTGCCGTGCCGCTTCCGGGCATCGCGCAGGATATCGATTATTCGACCCGGATTGAAAATGCGATCGAAGGCTACATCCGTCCGGCGGTCGACGGGTTCGCCGAGGAGGCCCTGGACTTTCCGCAAGCGGTCGCCTCTGTCTGCGACCACCCGTCGGCCAATAGCCGCGCGGCTTTTGATGCCGAATTTGACCGGATCATTGATCGGTTCGCCGAAATCAGTTTCCTGCGCTTCGGGCCGCTTGTCGAAGACAACCGCCTCAATCGTCTCGCCTTTCTGCCCGATCCGCGCGGTGTTGCCCAGCGCCAGATCCGCAAGCTTCGGTCCGATAGCGACCTGCTGTCCCTGACCCGTGAAGACCTTCAGCAGAAGAGTGTCGCGCTTCAGGGCATCACGGCCATGGAACTGATCGCCTATGACACCTCCGCCAATGTCACACTGGGCACCGATACGCCAGAAGGCCGGGCGGACTGCGCCTATGCGATGGCAATCGCTGAAAACATTGCGGAAATCGGCGAGGAATTGTCGGACGCCTGGCATGATCCGAAGGGATATAGCGCAGACCTTCTGGACCCAGGCCCTGATCACCCGACCTTCCGAACATCCGCGGAAGTCATGGAAACGGTGTTCAACGCACTGCCAGTCGCCATTGTCATCCTGAAGGACCAGCATGTGTTGCCCGTGACGGGCGGGGGGCCGGAGAAGGCCAAACCCGCCGCGCTGCCCTTCTCGCGATCGGGCCATGGCATCACCTACCTTGCCAGCAGTATCGCGGCCATCGACGATATGATCCACGCCATGGATCTGGTGCCCCTGCTGTCCGGTCCGGACAAGCGTTTGCCGGGCGGCATCTCCTTTGAAACCCGCAATGGTTTGTCCGTTCTCGACCGGATCGAAACCCCGGTCCGCACGCGCTTCGAGGAAACTGGCGGCTATCAGGATCTATCCGTGTTCGTCTTCACTTTGAATTCGATGCAAAACATCCTCGCCGGACAACTCGCCCCCGCGCTGTCCCTGGCCGGAGGCTTCAATGCCCTTGACGGCGACTGAACGCCTTCGGATCAGCCGCCGGGCTTTTCTGGCCGCATTGGGAGGTGCGTCCCTGCTGGCCAACCCGGCGAGCTCAACGCAGGCATTCGCTGAGCATCTGGCATGGATGGATCGGGCGGATGCCCCGCTCTTTGCCAGCGCCCGCAAGCAGCCCGATGGCAGCTTTGCCATAGCGGTTTTCGACGACAGCGGGAGGGAACTGGCACGCGTGCCACTGCCGGACCGCGGGCACGGCCTGGCCCTCTCCCCTGATCGCCAGGTCATGGTCGCCTTCGCGCGGCGGCCCGGAACCTTTGCCCTGGCCATACGGCCTTTCACAAATGCCTCACCCCGGCTTATCTCGTCCATCCAAGGCCGGCATTTTTACGGTCACGGCTGTTTTTCCGGCGGCGGGCGGTTTCTCTATACGGTGGAAAACGACTACGAAAACGCCCGTGGGGTTCTCGGTGTCTATGACATGACGGACGAAAGCCCGAGACGCCTTGGCGAATTGGACACGTTTGGCACCGGACCTCATGACATCTTGGCTTTGCCGGACGGGAAAACGCTGGTTGTCGCCAACGGCGGCATTCAAACCCATCCGGACCGGCCGCGGGAAAAACTCAATCTCGGCACCATGCGGCCGTCGATCGTGTTTCTGGACGCGGCCACGGGTGATCTACGCGCCAAGCATGAACTGACGGCCGACCTCCACCAGCTTTCGCTCAGACACATGGCGCTCGACGGCGCGGGACGGGTCTGGGTCGGCGGCCAGCATCAGGACAAGACAGCTTCACCGCCACTGGTTGGATTTGTCTCACCCGACCGGGAATTGACGCTATGTCCTTTGCCGGACCGTTTTACCGGCCTGCTCGACAATTATATCGGCTCGGTCACCGCAAACCGAACCGGCGATGTGATCGCCACCTCGGCGCCGCGCGGCAACCGCATTCTCTTTTGGAACGCGGAAACCGGAAACTTCATACCGGATCAGACGGTTCCGGACGGCTGCGGCATCGCGCCCATCGACCGGGACGGCTTTCTGGTTTCCGATGGCCTCGGCGGCCTGACCTATCTGGACGCACCGGACAGCCAACCGCTGGTGCTCTCCCGACCGCCCGGCGTGGCCTGGGACAATCATCTTTTCGCATTGTAGGCGCTCCCGGTCGCACAGCTCATTTTCTGGACACCTTCTGGCGGCACAATTGGCCATCATGAAAGCGCGGCGGTAACATTTGCGCGGTGATTCGGGATTGGGACACTTATCATGCGACGTCTTCTGATCGGGCTGTTCAGTCTGGCTTTCATGCTGGCCACGGCGATTCTGGTGATCCCGTTCTTCCTGCCCAAGGATGCAATCCGCTCAAAGGTGATCGCAGAGATCGACCGGCAATACGGATGGCGGCTGCGGCTTGACGGGCCGGTGAGCTTGTCTCTGTTTCCCGGATTTGCACTGAATGCACGGGATGTGGGGCTATCGGGCGAGGCAGGGGCCGACGGCATCGAGTTCGCACGGGCCGAACGGATCGATGTTCAGCTCGCCTGGGGCGGTCTGATCACCGGCGATATTCGCGTCACAGGCCTTGATCTGGAGAGCCCGGATATTCTTCTGGAAATCGGTCCCGTCGGCCTGACAAGCTGGGCACCGCGCCGCGATCTGGACGCGGCCGGATTGACCGGCGATCAAGCCGACGGCGCCTTGGCTGGCACGGGCGCTTCCGAAAACACGAATGGAGCGGGGACCGCAGATGGAACCCTTCCGGCCATTTTGCAAAGGGTCGGGATTGATCGGCTCTCGATATCCGATGGCCGGCTTCGCTACGCCGATCTGCGCACCCAACAGCGCCTGGAAATCGCCGGGCTCGATCTGGTTCTGACAGCGCCGAGCCTCACCGGAACGGTCGATCTGGACAGCAGTTTTACCTTTCAGGGCGCCCCGTTCGACATATCCGGCTCCATGGACAATCCGATCGCCTTCGCCGAAGGGAAAATGCAACCGGTGAACCTGTCGCTTGCAAGCGGCGAAACGGAGCTTCTCATCACCGGTTCAGCCGGAGCCTCGCCGCTCGCCATGGACCTTGCCATTTCAGCCGGCGGCCCCTCGCTTCGATCAGCCGCGGAATTGGCCGGATTGCAACTCGCAACCGATCCGGGCCGCTTTTCGATCGAAGCCAGTGTTTCGGGCGACGATCGGCAAATTTCCGTCGCGAACCTGTCTGCCGCACTTGCCGCCGTTGAGGTCAGCGGCTCGCTCGACGCCGATCTGACCGGAAGCGCGCCTCGCTTGACCGGCCGGCTGATGGCGAACGATGCGCCTTTGGCCGACATCGTGGCTTTGGCCGGGCAGAACCGGCCCGCTGGCGGCACCGTCGGTGTCGATGTCAGTTTCGAAACCGGCGGAGCCAACATGCCGGCCCTGCTCGCCTCCTTGTCCCTGAGCGGCTCCGTCGCCGTGGAAAACGGCGAAGTTGGGGGCCTTGACCTTGCTCCGGCCTTTGATGGCGATGAAACCGCCAACAGTATCCGCGATATCGATCTGATGGTTCAAATCGCGGGCGTGACCCAGCCGATCACCCTGTCCGGGGCCCTCGGATGGCGGGACGAACGCTTTACCCTCACCGGCACGGCGGGCATAGCCCCGTTGCTCGCCGGGCTGGCTGCTCCCGTTGAGGTCAACGTGAAGGGGCAACGCCTGTCGGCGGGTTTCAAAGGTGAGGCCGCTGCATCCGGTGCGCTCAATGGGGCGGTCAGTGTGGAAACGGCAAACCTGCGCGAGCTGCTTGCCTGGGCCGGGCAACCGATTGGCGCCGGGGCGGGCCTTCGGCAGTTCAAGGCCTCAGGTCTGTTTTCCATTGAAGAAAATGCTATCGCATTCGACGAAACGCAATTCGTTCTGGACGAAACGTCCGGCAAAGCAAGCGGCCGGATCCAGACCGCCGGCAAGCCGAACATCACCGCCGACCTGGTGCTGAACGAGATCGTACTCGACCCTTATTTGTCCCAGGCGGGAGCGGACAGCGGCGCTGGCGCACCGCCCCCAAGCGGACAAGGTGGCGCGCGGCAGGCAGCGCGCGGCTGGAGCACCGATGCGATCGATTTCTCGGGCCTCAATGCTGCCAATGCGGCCTTTTCCATCTCGACCAATGCCATCCGGTGGGAGGCGATTACCGTCGGCAGAAGCCGCCTGACCGCCAACATCCAGAACGGTGTGCTGACGGCAAACCTTGCCGAGATGCAGCTCTATGAAGGCAACGGCACCGGACAGGTCGTACTCAATGGCGCGGCCGGGTTGCCTCAGGTTCAGGCCGCTTTCGCATTGAAAAACCTCAATGCTTATCCGGCGTTGCGCGATGCCGCCGATTTCGAATGGATCGAAGGCCGGGCTGAACTTTCCCTCGAGATCTCGGCCCAGGGCGGATCGCAGCGCGAACTTGTCCAAGGCCTGAACGGAACAGCCGCCTTCACTTTCCTTGACGGCGCGATCCGCGGCCTGAACATCCCGCGCATGGTCCGCGGACTGTCGGTCGAAACCTTGCTTGGATGGCAGGAAAATCCGGCCGAAAAGACCGACTTTAACTCCTTGGGTGCAAACTTCTCGATTGCGAACGGCATCGCGTCCTCTTCGGATCTGGCGATGATCGGCCCCCTCGTGCGCGTCAATGGCACCGGGCGTACCGACATGCCGCAGCAGCAGTTGGACTGGCGCATTGAGCCACGCATCGTACCGTCCCTGGAGGGCCAGGCCCCGGCGCCGAGACCGAAAGGGGCCGACAAGACACTTGCAGGCCTGGGCGTTCCCGTCATCGTCCGCGGGTCCTGGGACCAGCCGCAGATCTATCCGGACATCTCGGGCATCCTGGAAAACCCGGAAGCTGCCTATCGGCAATTGCAATCCATGGGCGGCGAGCTGTTCAAATCCATTCAGGACGCCCCGGCCGAGGTTCTTGCAGATCAAGCCAACGAGGTCATCCGCCGCGTAACCGGGGGCAACACCCAGATCGACGTGCAGAAAGTGATCGACGGCGATGTGAACGATGAAGACGTGTTGAAAGCCGTCGAGGAGGGGTTCGGCCTTCCACCCGGACTTCTGGGCTCATTCGGCGCACCATTTCTGGGAAACAGCGGCAACAACAACCCGCAGCCGCAGCCCAACCAGTGACGGCAAACCGGGCTCAAACTGTGCCCAGCGCATCAATAATCTGCCCGACGGCAGCTTCGATTGTCCCGGTGTTTTCAATACGGGTGACATTGGGAACATCGTGGACATCGAGATCCGCCTGGGCAAGGCGGGCGCGGATCTCGGTTTCCCCCTCCCGCCCGCGGGCGGCGAGACGGGCCGCCAGAACATCCACCGGGGCGGTGACCAGGATCACCTGAAACCGCGCGTATTTCGCATTGGCTTCCCCCAATATCCGGCGGGCTCCATTCGCGATAACAGTCCGGCCCTGTTCAATCGCGGTGTCGCAGGCCTTGGGCAAACAATATCCCAGCCCATGGGCCCGCCAGCTCAAGGCCAATTCGCCAGAGGCGGCCAGATGGTCAAACTCGGCCATCGTCAGCGTGTCGTGATCTTCGCTCGCCGCGTCCGGGCTACGGGTGATGAGGCGCCGGGCAAAGACCAGGTCATCCCGCCCCATGCATCGCTCTTTCAGGGCCGAAATCAACGTGTCCTTGCCGCTTCCGCTCGGGCCGACCACGAGAACCATCTTGCCCGGACCAACCTTGCCGGCTGGCACGGGCAGATCGGGATCTCGAACGGGCGCGGGCCTGCCAGACCCTTTCGCAGCCTCCATCAAGCGACCCGGCGGCCTTCGCGCCAGACCCCCCGAACGATCGGGATCTGGCCCACAAGACGAACCTGAACCAGATCGGCCCGGCGGCCCGGTTCCAGACGCCCGCGATCAGACAGGCCAATCGCATCGGCAGGTTTGGCTGTCACCATCGCAACCGCATCGGGCAGCGTGATCGCGTCGACCTCTTCCGCAAGTTGAAACGCCGCCTGAAGCAGGGAAACAGGCACGTAATCCGAGGACAAAACGTCCAGCCAGCCGTTCTCCGCCAATTCCCTTGCAGACACATTTCCCGAATGGGACCCGCCGCGCACCACATTCGGCGCGCCCATCAAAACGGCCATCCCGGCATCCTGCGACGCCTTTGCCGCTTCGGTGGTCGTCGGGAATTCTGCGATTCTGGTGTTCAAGGAGATGGCCTCCTCGACATGGTCGATCGTGGCATCATCATGACTGGCAATCGCGATCCCGCGCGCTCCGGCAAACGCGGAGATCATCTGGCGGTTCTGCGGCGCATTCTTGTCGGCCCGGGCCTTCCGCTCTTCGATAAATGCATCCATCTGGGCGTCGTTGAACCCCTTTTTTCCCATGTAGTAGGCGCGGAAGGAGTGCAAGGAGACGAATTGGCGCTGGCCGGGAGTATGATCCATCAGCGAGATCAACCGGACCCTCGGGTCATTCTCGAAAACGGAAAACGCCTCCATGACGTCCGGCGCGGAGACTTCGCAGCGCAGGTGGATGAAGTGGTCTGCGCGCAAACGGTCTTCCGCCTGTCCGGTCTCGATCGCATCGGCCAGCGCCCGCATGTCTGAATAGCGCAGGTCCGCATCTTCATCCATGCCGACACGGAGCGCGTCGAAAACGGTGGTGATACCGGCGCAGGCGATCTGGGCGTCATGCGCCTGAACCGCCGAAACCGGGTTCCAATGCACTTTTGGCCGGGGAGCATAGTGCACTTCCAGATGATCGGTGTGCAGTTCGACAAGTCCGGGCAACAGGTAGTCGCCTTCGCAGTCATGCCCGGATGCTGTGCTTTGGCCGCCGATGTCCGCGATGCGGCCATCCGCCCCGACACTCAGGCTCCCTTCACGAACTTCACCGCTTAAGACGAGATGGGCATTCTTGAAAGCGGGAGAAATACTGCTCATTGAACCTCCTTCAGCCGGGCCGCCGCTTCACTTGGGCGCGTCTCTCCGGTCAAATCGAACATGGAATGGACCTCGAATGGCGCGCCGCGCTCGGGCTCGACATAAAGGCCGAAAGCCGTGCACGTTATCGGCCGGCCGGTCATTTCCTGAAAATGGGATTGTGCGGCCCGCTCCAGATAAAGGGCTTCGTTGTCATCCACCAGCTTGTTGGTGAGCGTCATGTGGAAGCGGAAATCCCCGAACACATACGGGTATCCCCAGTGCACCAAATTGTTGTCCTGAACCCGGGTCAGCCCCGCGGCGCGGCGGCGCGCCAGATCGCTTTCCGGCAGCGGCGCCCGGAAGGGTTCGAAAGTCTTCACGCACAGCGCCGCAAGGGCCGGCAACTCCGGCGCCTCCTCGCTTGGCGTCAGGGCCAGAAATCGCCCTAGGCGGGTGACCTCAAGACCCGGGATGCCGAAGGGGGCGACGTGCGACCCGAACCGCGCGCATTCAGCCAGGAGATCGTCCTCCAAAACGCCCTGTTTCAACGAAAAGGGCGCCTTCAGCGTGCCGTGAAATCCGTAGCGGCGCGGATCGGCGGTCAATTCGGCCAACCGCTGGGCGCTGACACCCGGTACATGGGGCTGGATCACCGGCAGCCCGGTAAAGGGGTCCCGGCCCAGCCACAAGGATCCAAGCTCCATCAGCGGATCGTTGGCGGGCGCCGCAAAATAGATTGCATACCGCATCAGCGTATTTCTCTTCTCTATTCAAAGAAGGCCGCCGGGGTTCCGGCGAAAGATCTCATGCACCTACGTGTCCACCGTGTCGATCCTGTGACGGTCCTGCCGGATCTGCCGGCTTTAGGCAGCTGTGACCTGAAAGTCCGTCACGTCGATGATCCGATCGGCAATGCGCTCGCGGACATCGAGATCGTGCAGTATTCCGAGCATCGCAACGCCCTGTTTTTTCTTTTCATCCACCAGCGAGACCACGACCGCCCGGTTGGCGGCATCGAGCGAAGCAGTCGGTTCGTCCAGGAGCAGAAGCGCGTAGTCCGCGATGAAGCCACGAGCGATATTGACCCGTTGCTGCTCGCCGCCCGAAAAGGTCGCCGGCGGCAAGGACCAAAGACGCTCCGGCACGTTCAGTCGGGCCAGCAGGTCCTTCGCCTTGCCGGCCGCCTGCGCCGCATCCGCGCCTTGCGCGATCAACGGTTCAGCGACCACGTCCACGGCGCTCACCCGCGGGATGACCCTCAGAAACTGGCTGACATAGCCAATAGTATCGCGGCGGAGAGACAGAATTCGCCTCGGCTCCGCCCCCGCAATGTTGATGATCCTGTCCCCCACCGTCACGAGAATCTGACCTTCCTCGCAGCGATAGTTGCCGTAGACCATCTTCAGGATCGAACTTTTGCCCGCGCCGGAAGGCCCGCCAAGAACCGCGCATTCCCCCGCGGCGACTGAAAAATCGACATTCGATACCACGGGGATCCTGATCCCGTTTTGCAGGTGCATGGTGAACGTCTTGGCGACCCCATTTAGATATAGGCGTACGGTCATGGGCGGCCTCATCAAACTTGCAAGATGGAAGAAACAAGAAGCTGGGTATAGGGTTCGCGCGGATCGTCGAGGACCTGATCCGTCAGGCCGCTTTCGATGACGAGCCCGTCCTTCATCACCATGATCCGGTGCGACAGGAGCCGGGCAACCGCGAGATCGTGGGTAACGATGATGACGGCCAGACCCATGTCGGCCACAAGCTGGCGCAGAAGATCCAAAAGACGCGCCTGAACCGAAACATCCAGCCCCCCGGTCGGCTCGTCCATGAAAACCAGCCGCGGCTTGGTCACCAGATTGCGGGCAATCTGCAGGCGTTGGCGCATGCCGCCGGAAAAGGACCGCGGATCGTCATCGATCCGGTCTTCGGAGATTTCCACCCGTCCGAGCCAATCTGCCGCCGTCGCGCGGATCTTGCCGTAGTGCCTGTCCCCGACTGCCATCAGCCGTTCTCCGACATTGGCGCCCGCGGACACGGTCATGCGCAGGCCGTCGGCGGCATGCTGGTGTACAAAGCCCCAGTCGGTCCGCATCAGGAAGCGGCGTTCGGCTTCGCTCAACTGATACAGATTGCGCATCGACCCGTCCCGCATGCGGTACTCGATGACACCTGTACTGGGCGGCAAGCGGGTCGACAGGCAATTGAGCAAGGTTGTCTTGCCCGATCCGCTTTCCCCGACAATGGCCAGGACTTCGCCCGGCCACAACTGAAACACGACATCCTGGCAGCCGATGCGGCCGCCATAATATTTCGTGAGTCCGCTCACGTTCAAAAGCGGCTCGTCATTGAGTGTCACGCTCATTGAACGGTGTCCTCTGCATCCGATGATCCTTTTGAAAGCTGGCTCGCCGCCGGGTCGGCGGCCATCGGCCCGGTATGGCCGGCCGCCCGCCGCTCCTCGCAGTGATCGGTGTCGGAACAGACGAACAGCCGGCCGCCCTCGTCATCGAGGATGACTTCATCGAGATAAACACCTTCAGCACCGCAGAGGCCGCAAGGCTTGTCGAAGCTCTGGATTTCGAACGGGTGATCCTCGAAGTCGAGGCTTCTGACGCCGGTGTAGGGCGGGACCGCGTAAATGCGCTTTTCCCGTCCCGCGCCATAAAGCTGAAGCGCGGCCATCCGGTCAATTTTTGGATTGTCGAATTTGGGCGTCGGCGAGGGATCCATCAGATACCGTCCGGCCACCTTGACCGGATAGGCATAGGTGGTCGCGATCCGTCCGTTCTTCGCGATGTCCTCATAGAGTTTCACATGCATGAGTCCGTAATCCTCGAGCGCATGCATCTTGCGGGTCTCGGTCTCGCGGGGTTCAAGGAACCTGAGCGGCTCCGGGATCGGCACCTGAAAAACGATGATCTGGTCTTCGCGAAGCGGCGTCTCGGGAATGCGGTGCCGGGTCTGGATGATGCTCGCCTCCTGGGTCTTGAAGGTCGTCGCCACACCGGCAGTCTTTTCAAAGAACCCGCGCAAGGACACCGCGTTGGTGGTGTCGTCGGAGCCTTGGTCGATCATCTTCAGGCAATCGGCCTTGCCCAGAATGGCTGCCGTGACCTGAACACCGCCCGTGCCCCAGCCGTAGGGCATCGGCATTTCCCGTGAGGCGAATGGCACCTGATAACCGGGAATGGCGATCGCCTTCAAAATGGCGCGGCGGATCATCCGTTTGGTCTGTTCGTCCAGATAGGCGAAATTGTATTCCTGCTCGAGGTTTGAGGTGGTCTCGACGCTCATTCCGCGGCCTCCTGCGTTCCGGTTTTCGCGCCATCCCGGGCGGCGAACCATTCCGCCCGGAGTTTGCGCACGAGATCGAGTTCGGCCTGAAAATCCACATAGTGCGGCAGCTTCAGGTGTTCGACGAAACCGGTTGCCTGAATGTTGTCGGAATGGGAGAGGACGAATTCCTCATCCTGGACAGGGGCGGTCTGTTCTTCGCCCAGTTCCTGCCAGCGCAGAGCCCGGTCAACCATCGCCATGGCCATGGCCTTGCGTTCCACCTGCCCGAAAACAAGCCCGTAGCCGCGGGTGAAGGCGGGTGGGGCCTTGGCCGACCCGGAGAACTGGTTGACCATCTGGCATTCGGTGACCTTGATGGTTCCCAGTGGCACTTCGAAGCCCAACTCTTCCGCATAGAATTCAACTTCGACCGCGCCGTATCGGATCTCGCCGGTAAAAGGATGGGTTCGCGCATAACCGCGCTGGGAGGAATAGGCGAGCGCCAAGAGAAAGCCCTCGTCTCCACGTGCAAGATTTTGCAAGCGCAGGTCGCGGTCGGCCGGAAACGCCAGAGGCTCACGGGTCAAATCGCCCACCGCAGCACCCGGATCTCCGGCGGGGTCCGGTTCGATCAAACCTTCCGTACCCAGCAGATCGGTGACCCGGGGCATGGGCGCATCCGTGTGACACGCCCGATCCGGCTCCGGCAGATCACCTTCTTCTTCCGCGGCAAGGGCAAAATCCAGAAGCCGGTGGCTGTAGTCGAAGGTTGGTCCGAGCACCTGCCCGCCTGGCAAATCCTTGTAGGTTGCCGAGATCCGGCGTTCGACCCGCATCGCGCCGGTATCGACGGGCGTGCTGTAACCAAACCTCGGCAGGGTGGTGCGATAGGCCCGCAGGAGAAATGTGGCTTCGATCAGGTCCCCACGGGCTTGCTTGATTGCAAGCGCTGCCAGACCTTCGTCATAAAGCGAGCCTTCTCCCATAACCCGCGCGACCGACAACGCCAGTTGTTCGGCAATCTGGTCGAGTGTGAGCGAGGGAACCGATCTATCGCCCCGCCGGCGGTTCGCGAGCAGTTTGTGCGCATTGCGGATTGCCTTTTCACCGCCCTTGACAGCCACATACATGAATCAGGCCTCCATTGGGGTAATGGTCGTGGACCGGGGCAAAGCGGCGACTTCAGTGGCTCCGGCGAAAATGACATCCACACCGCGCGGGAACTGGGTGTTGTTGTCGGCTGCCTGCCGCCAGAATGCCGGGGGCAGCAGGCCTGCCGAAAAGCGTTTGGGTTCTTTCAGGCCGGGCCCCGCCAGAAGTGCAGCATCGCCCTGACCAAAAACGGTGCGGCACAAGATCAATGTCGCGGCGCGGTCAGGATATTCGAGCGAGCCCTGATCAAAACTGCAGAGCGGCATGAGGCCGCGCGGATCGTTGATCAGCGCGAATTGCGCGTCGACCGGCTCACTGACGATGCGCGCGCCTGTATGAAAGGTCAGAAACGCGGAAACATCAGGCGACTTCCGCAAGGATCCGTCCAGCCAGACCGGCGTGTCATAGTCGAACAGTGTCAGCGCCAAGGCCGCGCCCATCGGCGACAACGGCTGCGGGGGCGCGAGACTGCCCGGATCAAAGGATTTCAGAGTTCCGGGCTGGGCCATGGCCATCATGACAGCGCGAAAGCATCTCTGGGCATCATGCACCGGATCGGCAAATCCGGGTGCCAGGACCGGGGCTGAAAGCGGCTTTTGATCGGGCATCAATCGTCTCCCCGAACCATCGTGAAAAAATCGACCTTCGTTGCGGCGGTTTCCGCAGCCAGCCTTGCGGCTTCTGCCTCCTGCCGGGTCTTGAGCGGCTGAAGCACACTCGCCATCACCAGTGGACGGGAGGTCTCGCATTGCCAGAGTGCGTCGCAGACCGCGGCATGAACCGCCTTTGTCTTGTGACGGCCCAAAACGTAAGCGTGGCCGGTCTGTCCGCCGGCCAGCCGGACAACGCAGCGGGTGACAGTTGCCTCGCCAAGATTGAACGGCTGACCCGACCCGCCAGTCCGGCCCCGAACCATGACCAGGCCGGTTTCAGGCGGACGGACAAAGTCATAGTCCGGTGCAACAGGCAGGCTGGAATAGGCTTTTGCGAGATCTTCCGGCCTCGTCTGCGCAAGAACGGCCATCGCCGCCTTTCGGTCCATGTCGGTGGAAGACCGGGATTCGGAAGCCGCCGGGCTTGTCATGGGAGTCGCCTTTCCGCATGGCTTTTTGGCATCTGGGTGGATCACCCTTTCAGAACCGGGGAGATAACCGATATTTGTATATTTGTCTATACAAATATTATGTTTGACACAGTCATACCGAGCTCCGATGACACACGCATGACGACACGCATTTCCATAGACCGCGGCGCGGGGATTGCCGTCTGGCGGCAGATCGGCGAATGGCTAAAAGGCGAAATCGCCAGCGGCACCTTCAAACAGGGCACGCGCCTGCCGACAGAATCCGACATTGCAGCTCAATTCGGGGTCAACCGGCACACGGTTCGCCGGGCCATTGCCGCACTCGCATCCGAGGGAATCGTAAGGGCCGACCAGGGCCGCGGGACCTATGTCGCGGCCGCCCCGCTGTCCTATCCGATCGGCCCCCGCACCCGTTTTTCCGAGATCGTCTCGGGTCAGGCAAAGGCGCCAAGCGGCCGGCTGATCGGCTCGCGGACCGAGGCGGCCAACGCCTTTCTCGCCGCCAAACTGGACGTTCCGGTCGGGACGCTTCTGATCCGGCTCGAGGCCCTCCGGGTGGCCGATGGTATCCCGATCATTGTCGCCACGAGCTGGTTCGAACAGGCGCGGATGCCGAACCTCGTCACTGATTATGCGGAAACCGGTTCCATTACCGCTGCCCTGACAGCGGCGGGCATCACCGACTATCAGCGAAAAGGCAATCAAATCACCGCTGAACTTGTCGATCCGCAAGACGCCCGGCATCTCAATGTGCCCATTGGCCAACCGGTTCTGGTGGTTGAAAGCGTCAATATCGACAAGAAGGGGCAACCCGTTCAATTCACACAGGCGAGAATGGCGGCAGACCGTATCCAGCTCATTGTAGAAACCTGACAGCGGGATAGCCCACATACCAGGCTGGAGGGCAATCCGTGGATGGTTGGCAAGCGTACACGCCACACCCAACCCGAAGCGGTGCCTCGATGACAAAAACAAAAGTGATCCTGTTCGGTTCCATCGGGACCCTCGCTGAAACCTCGGAATGGCAGCGTGAGGCCTTTAACCGCGCCTTTGGACAAGCCGGCCTGGAGTGGGCCTGGGATCTGACCACCTATCGCGCGCTGCTCAGGACACCGGGCGGGCAGAACAGGATCGCCCACTATGGCAGAAGTCTTGGGCAAAGCGTCGATGCGGCCCAGATCCATGCGCTCAAGACGCAGAACTTCCATGACATGCTGGCCACGCGCGCGCTCCAGCCCCGTGCCGGTGTGCTTCCTGTTCTTGACTGGGCAAGCAAGCACGGCATCAAAATCGGCCTGGCGTCAACCACCAGCCGCGCCAATATCGATGCGCTTCTCAACGCCATGCGAACGACCATTTCACGCGATCAGTTCATCTATGTTGGCGACGCGAGCCGGGCTGCACGGACCAAACCGGCGCCAGATATCTATATGGACGCGCTGGACGAGACCGGCTTCGCCGCAGCCGACGCGATCGCGATCGAGAACACGGCCGAGAGCCTGACGGCGGCACTGCGCGCCGGGGTCGCGGCCATTGCCTTTCCGGGCGAGAACGCGTGGGATCACGATTTCACCGGCGCTGTGCGAACCGTGAATTACTTGTCGCCCGAGCTTTTTGAAGATGTGCTCAAGATCACTCCCGTGGCGTGACCGCTTAATTGGGATCTTAGCGGCGCCAGGAGTTCTTCTGCCGCCTTGCCCTCCGCTTCCGCCGCCACACGGCAATGAGCATGTCCTTCGAAGCGCCGCCGGGCGAAATACCGGTACAGTCGGCGGCTGACCGGAGCGATGACCGGCAAGGACACGAATTTCGCAAGCAGGCTCCAGCCGCGATACTGGCTCCACAGGAGCACGAAGGCCTCCACACCGAGGTGGATCCTCCCGGTATTGTCTTCCACATGCATGAGCATCAAGGCTTCGGCCTGGGTGATGTTCCGGCCCTCTAGGGCGGCCGGGTCGCGGGCGATATCGCGGAACAACACGCTGTGGCGCGGTGTGCGGCGCTTGAAGAACTCGATCTCGCGGGTGCATAGCCCGCATTTCCCATCGTAAAATACTGTAATCACGGCCGCGCTCCTTGTTGAGACGTCTACGCGCATCGCATCCCGGAGGATTACCGGACCGTTTTCTTCACGCGGCCCCGGATTTCATCGGCGCCCGGTTGGAATTTTAAATATTTGACTGAAATCGCGATTTCGACCAGCTTCGGGGCAACCGCATGTTCGGTTCGCTGCTGCGGGGAGCGGTATCTTTCCCGACCAGACATTGGACGAACGGCTGCTGACAACAGGTTGCGAGGGGGAACACCACATGACATTCAAGGCTCTGCTGGTCGACAAAACAGAAGACGGCACGACCCATGCCAGTGTCGAGGAAATTGGAGAAGACCGGCTGCCGGACGGTAACGTGACCGTGTCGGTCGAGTATTCGACCTTGAACTACAAGGATGGTCTGTGCCTCGGTCCGGGCGGTGGCCTGGTCAAGACGTATCCTCATGTGCCCGGCATCGATTTCGCCGGCACGGTCGATGAATCCTCGGACGATTGGTACAAGCCGGGCGACAAGGTTGTTCTCACGGGCTGGCGCGTGGGTGAGGTCTGGTGGGGCGGCTATGCCCAGAAGGCTTGCGTGAAAGGCGAGTGGCTGGTGCCGCTTCCCGATGGGTTGACCACTCGGGATGCCATGGCGGTCGGAACCGCCGGGTTCACCGCGATGCTTGCGGTCATGGCGCTTGAAGATCACGGCCTGACACCGGACAAGGGCCCGGTTCTCGTGACCGGTGCCGCGGGCGGCGTTGGCTCGGTCGCGGTCGCGATCCTCGCCCATCTCGGCTACGAAGTCGCCGCTGTGACCGGCAGGGAAAGCACGTGGGACTATCTCAAGGCGCTGGGGGCCAGCCGGATCGTTCCGCGCGACGACGTCGCCGAAACCGTGAAGCGGCCGCTGGAAACCGAAACCTGGGCCGGCTGCATCGATGCGGTTGGGGGCCCGATGCTGGCGCGGATCCTGGGTCAGATGAAATATGGATGCTCGGTTGCCACGATCGGCCTTGCCGGTGGAGCAAACCTTCCGGCCAGCGTCATTCCGTTTATCCTTCGCGGCGTCAATCTGCTCGGCATCGACAGTGTCATGCGTCCCTATGACGACAGGATCAGAGCGTGGGAGCGCATTGCCAGGGATCTTCCAATGGACAAACTCAATGCGATGGTTCACCTCGCGACGCTGGCGGATCTGCCGTCGCTGGGAGCCGATATCCTGAAAGGTCAGGTCAAGGGACGGGTGGTGGTCGACGTGAACGCGTGACAACGGATCGCTTGTCCGTCCCGGATTCCTGTTGCGTCACCCGCAAACCTCTTCTATAAGCCCCCGGTCCAGAGTCGTCCGGCTCTCCGTGGACAGGACTTTTGCGTTCTCGCGAATCGTCCCCTCCCGGAAACCAAGGGCATGCCGTGTCGGCTCTGAATGCACCAACAAAAGCGTATCCGGTGTTCCGGATACACCAAAGAAAGGATGCAAAATGCCCAAGCTGAAGACAAAATCGGGTGCCAAGAAGCGATTCAAGGTCACCGCGACCGGCAAGGTGAAAACCGCGCAGGCCGGCAAGCGCCACGGCATGATCAAGCGCACGAACAAGTTCATCCGCAAAGCACGTGGAACAACCACGCTGAGCGAACAGGATGCACGGATCGTGAAGCAGTACTTGCCCTACGCTTAATCCGCAGCCTCAAGGAGATCATCTGAATGTCACGCGTAAAACGGGGCGTTACCGCCCACGCCCGTCACAAAAAAGTTTTGAAGGCTGCCAAGGGCTACTATGGCCGCCGCAAGAACACCATCCGCGTCGCCAAGCAGGCCGTTGAAAAGGCCGGCCAGTACGCTTATCGCGACCGGAAAGCCAAGAAGCGGAATTTCCGCTCGCTCTGGATCCAGCGCATCAATGCCGCCACACGCGAACATGGCCTGACCTATGGCCGGTTCATCGACGGCCTGAACAAGGCAGGTGTGGACGTGGACCGCAAGGTTCTTTCCGACCTCGCGATCCATCAACCCGACGCTTTCAAGGCGTTGGTCGACAAGGCGCAAGGCGCCCTGGCCTAAGCCTTTTCGAAGACACGACTTACGAATTGGGGCGTCATCCGCAAGGTGGCGCCCCTTTTATTTAGGGGTTCGACGCTTCCGGTTTCTGGTGTATGCACAAATTGGCGTTCGGATTGGTCCCGCGCTGAACCCACAGGAGACCCGCCAGTGTTGAAGGAGGTGATCGATCGGGGAAACCTGCCCGACCGGATCCTGCCGATTTATGATCACTGGACCGGTCTGATCCGAAACGGACAGTTACCTGAAATCGGCGATTTTTCTGCCAGGGCGCTCAAGCAGGCCATGGCACATTCCGTGCTCACAGAGGTGGTGCACGGCGAAGATGACTCCGTGCAGGATTTTGTTTTCCGGCTCATCGGCAGCTTCATCGCCGAACGGATGCCTCAGGTATATGTGGGCGAGCACCTGTCCAGCCTGCCGGGAAAAGGCCCCGGCTCGCAGATCTGGTCGGCATACGAAGCCACCGCCACATCGGGGCTACCGCGTCTCGTCACCCTGCCATATGTCTCGAGCATCGGCGGTCACTCCCGGTCGGACGAGGTATTCCTACCTCTTGCCAAAACCGGCGAGGCAAGAGTTGGTTATATTCTGGTCGGCATTTCCCTTGATTGACCGCGCCGCGAAGGTCCCATTTCTCATGGGTCCGAATATCCGCAATTTTTCAGATTGCGGTTATTGGATCTTAAACGGGTTGCACCAATGATTGAGGCCACCTACGCACCCAAACCGCGAGCAACAGGGTTTTGGAATGGGCGGAACACCCCTGACTGACCAATTCGAAACGCAATTGGACACCGACAGGTGTGACAAGCGGGGCGAAAGGTATATCAGCGGAGCAACCCTTGCGATTGCCGCAGCGCTGTTTGTGTACGTTCAGGCCCCCCCCGGGGAGCCGGCCCAAGACCATCGGCTTGTGATCGGCGGTCTTCTTCTCGCCCTGTTTACAAGCGGCGCTGTCCGGTTTTTTTGGGCCGGACAAGCCGTCGCGGGAACCAGACGTTTCTGCGCCTTGTCCATCCTGGATGTTGGGTTGGTATTCGCGATCCTGGGCCTCCACGCGCTGCAGATGGGAGGCGCGATCTCCGGCATTCTTGGGCCCTTCCCGTTTGCCGTTCTGATGGCCCTGATTGCCCTGCGTGTCATGCGCTTCACCCTGCCACCGGTCCTTGTCGTCTCGGGCAGCGTTGCCGTCGGTTGGGGGGCTGTCTTGACCCTGACGCTTTGGGATCACCTCCCCCCGTTTTCCGGCACGACACCCGGCGATCTCCTGGCTGCTTTCCGCGCCACCGGGGTGTCTCCCGGTGGCGAAGCCGCCAAGCTTTTGGTGTTTCTGTTTGTTTCGACAATCGCGGTCCTCGCGGTCACCCGGGCACGGCGGCTCATCACGCGGGCTCTGACCCTGGCCAAGGCTTTGCAGACTTCCCACATCGAAACCGAACAACTGGCCTTGCACGATCCTTTGACCGGTTTGCCCAACCGGCGATTTCTAGATCGGATAATCGCGCAGTTGATCCGGGATGCGGATCTGGAACGTTCCGTCGGCCTGATCCATGTCGATCTGGACCGGTTCAAGCCGATCAACGACACTTATGGGCACCGGACAGGAGACATGGTGCTGCGCCGGGTCGCGGACATATTGCGAAGCTGCAGCCAGGACGGCGATCTCGTCGCGCGGATCGGCGGGGATGAATTTGTTGTGCTGCGCGACAACATTTCCGGAACGTCCGGGCTGGAAGACCTGGCCAGGACCCTCGTCTCGAAAATCGCCGCGCCGATCGATGTGGAAGGGCGCAAATGCCGGTTGTCGGCCAGCCTTGGATATGCGGCCACGACCGCCGGTCTCGCCGACACTCTCATCGTCAATGCGGACCTTGCCACTTATCAGGCCAAACAGATGGGCCGGAATTGCGCCCGGGCCTATTCGAGCCAGTTTCATCAAGAGTTTCAACAAAACAGTTTGCGGGGTGAGGAGGTTCTGAACGCTTTGGAAGAGGGCGAGTTCCTTCCTTATTTCCAGCCCGCTTTCAACGCCAGGACCGGAATCCTTTCAAGCATCGAAGTCCTGGCCCGTTGGAAACATCCGGAAAAAGGAGCGATCGGCCCGCATTTCTTTTTGTCGACGGCACGCGAACTGAGAGTTCTTGATCGCCTTGACCGTGAAATGGTGGAGAAGGGCTTACTTGCCGCCCATGAACTGGCTACGGCCGGCCTTACGATTCCTGAGCTTTCCTTCAACATCAGCCAACCCGGCCTGGAGGACCTGGATTGGTTCATGGAAAAATGCCAGGGCAGCCAAAAGATTGTCTATGAACTCTCGGATGCCAATCTGTCCGGGCAGAAGGCCGATGAGGCGCTCTGGCTGGTGACTGCATTGCGCGACAAGGGGGCAAAGATCGCTCTCGACGGCTTCGGCGGTGTCAACGGATCGATCACAAGTCTGCTGACCATCCGGCCCGACAAGATCAAGCTCGATCCCAAGATCATCCGGCCCATGCCGCATTCGGAGGCTGCACGCAAACTGGTCAAGTCATTGATCGATATCGCGACCTCATACAAGGCGGACATCGTTGCTGTCGGCGTGGAGACAGCGGTCCATGCCGGCTTGTTGAAGGAAACCAATTGTGCGGAGTTACAAGGCCACCACTTCGCCCGGCCCATGAGCCAGAGCGAATTGCTTGAGGCCTGGAAGAACGGCAAGTTGAACGCCACAACGGCCACCCTGAAGCAAACCGGAAGCTGAAGACCTTCCCGGTCAGGTTGGAGCGGCACGATCCAACCTGGGAATGCGATGCTCCAGGAACCCGGACTTGTCGCAACCGCTCACGCCGCAGCCGGCGCCCAGGCATAAACATCGCCGGAATTGGCGCTTGCCGGCAGGGACATCACAGCATCCAGAAGCACCGCGCTGGAAACGGCCCGCTCGAACGCGAGACGGTGACTTTCACCGAGCGCATAGTTGAACCGGTCAAAACCCAGGGCCGTCAGTCTTTCGAGGCAGGATGGCACAAGATCGATCTGGATCAAGGTGAACTCGAAGGAGAGGGCCGGAACAGGTCGCGACAACCCAGCCAGAACCTTCGGTTCATATCCTTCCACGTCGATTTTGATGAACGCGGGAGATCCAAAGCGTTCAATCAGGCTATCCAGGCAGACCAATGGGACCGTCACGGACCGGTCCCAGGTCTGGCCTTCCCAACCGGCGGCGCCGCTCGCGGCTTGCGTGAAGGCCGGCGACGCGGTCGAGACGGTCGGGTTGGCGGAGTTCACAAAGAGTTCCACCTCGCCATACGCTTCGCCGCAGGCGGCCTGCACCAGGCGCACCTTCCGGTCTCGGCCATGGATCAGGCGCAGCGCCCGATAGGGCATCGGTTGGGGCTCGACCGCCACCACCTGCGCTCCCAGTAACCTCATGGCCGACACCCGATCTCCGACATGAGATCCGATGTCGAAGGCCAGATCGCCCGGACGGAGAAACCGGGCATAGAGCGCTTCCATCGCACTGCGGCGGCCCGCGTCCCGATAATAGACATCAAAGGAGCGGAAAAGCCCGGAAAGCCCAGTCGACGGCATCCCACACCTCTTTTCCGGTTTGCCTGAATCACCACGGCGCACAGCCTACGCGGTCCAATCCGGCTTCGCAAAGCGATCCAAGACCTATTTGTCCCCGCAATGCCCGCAATCTGCCCCCAACGGCGTCCCCGGGTTAACCAACACTTCACAATCCGGTGCGTTCCGCAGACAAAAGGTTAACAAAAGGTTAACATTGGCATGAGCTTTGCGAAGGACATGGCAGGCACGCGCCAGACGTGCCGTTCTGGGACAGGTGAAGGCAATCGCCGTGCGAATAGAACGGATTTCCGCCCTCGGGCGTTTCACAATGAACCTCGGCCATGGCAACAACCATGAAGGCCGGGACCACGACCGGCACGCCGAGATCGACCGCCGGGTTCCCGCCATTGTGGCCGTGCAGGATCCCGGCGACCATCCACCGCTGCCTGCCAGGTATCGACCCAACGCTGTTTTCCTCGCGCATCTGATCGCGATGAAGGAAGACTTCCCGCAAACCCGGACCTATCGCCGGGAAACGCCGGATGTCGGCACAAGGGCCTATCGGACCACCTCGGCCCTGCCGCGGCGGCGGGAGTGCGGACGGCTTGTGTCGACCGTCCGATGATTTGCGCGCGGGACCGCTGGTCGGCCCGGCCGGGTCAAAGACCGGCCGCATGCCCGTCCTTGCGCGGATCCGATCCAGCCGTCAGAACCCCCCGCTCCCGATCGATCATGATCGCCTGCGCTCCGCCAATCGCCGTGGTGGCGATGGATGCCTCGTGACCCCGATACCTCAGACTGTCGACGGTTCGCGCCGGAACGGTGCTCTCGATATTCAGGGCATGCGTTTCAACATCGAAGAACATGCGTGGCGCATCGATCGCAGCTTGAACGTCCATCCCATAATCGATGATGTTGGTCAGAAGATGCGCATGACCGCACGCCTGATAGTGGCCGCCCATGACCCCAAACGAGAGCCACGGCGCCCCATCCTTTAGGGCCATGGCCGGGATAATCGTGTGCAGCGGGCGCTTGCCGCCGGAAATCGACTGCGCCTTTCCGGGTTCGGGCGTGAAGACATATCCGCGATTGTGGAGCAGGATCCCGGACTTGGGCGTCGTGATCCCACTGCCGAATTCGTTGAACAGCGAGTTGATGAACGAAACCGAAAGCCCGTCCTTGTCCACCACGGTCAGATACACCGTATCGGTTTGCGGCGGCAAACTGCTGCCTGGAATGTCGGCGAGCCTGCGGTCGATGGCAATCATGCCCGCCAGCCGGTCGATATACGCGTCCGTAACCAGGGACGTATGGCAAATGTCCATGAACCCGGGATCGGTTACGAATTGATCCCGGACGGTGTAGGCGATGCGGGCGGCCTCCATTTCCAGGTGAAACCGTTCAGGTCCCAGGGGATCGAGCGTTTCAAGCTCGAAACGCTCCAGAATACCCAGGATCAGAAGCGCGATGACGCCTTGTCCGTTCGGTGGCAACTCCGCGATTGTATGCCCCTTGTAATCCCGCAGAATTGGCGAAACGGCGGTCGTGTGGCAGGCCGCCAGATCATCGGCTGTCATGAGCCCGCCGAGCTTTGCAAGCGTGCTTGCAATCTCTTCGCCAATCGGCCCTGAGTAAAACGCGTCGGCTCCCCCTTCCGCAATTGCGCTGAGCGTGTCCGCCAGGAGCGGATATTTCAACACCGTGCCGGCAGCGGGTGGGGCTCCGTTCAAAAGGTAACACGCGCGGGTATGGTCATGAACCGACAGTTTTTCGACATTGTTCGCCCAGTCGTGGGCCACGCGCGGCGCAACTGTAAATCCATCGCGGGCATAGCCGATCGCCCGCTTCAACAGCCGGTCGAAACCGCGTGTTCCATGCGCCTTCAACAGCGTTTCCCAGGCGCGGACGGCGCCGGGTACCGTCACAGTATGCGCAGATGTTGGTTCGAACCGGGACACGCCGAGATCCGCGAACGTTTCCGGCATGGCCGCTTTGGGCGCGCCGCCGGATCCGTTGAATCCGATCATCCGACCGTCCGGTTCCGTGACAATGACGAAGCAATCCCCGCCAATCCCCGTCATGTGCGGCTCGACAACACCTTGGACCGCGACCGCCGCGATCGCGGCATCGACGGCATTGCCACCTTCGAGAAGGATTTCGAGCGCGGCGCTTGTGGCCAACGGATGCGATGTGGCAACTGCGGCTTCCCGGGCATGCACGGGGGACCGTCCGGGTAATTGAAAATCGCGTGTCAAACTCTTCCTCCAGACACTCGAAAGGCGCACCTTGTGGCCGTGCTTTTTCCCGCGCGGAGCAAATGCTACTCCACTTCGGTTGCTGGCTCTAAGGGAACTGGTTTGATAGCCCTTCGAAAGATTCAAGCGCCAGACCCTAGCGGAGAACACCCCCGATGCGCAAACTCACACTTGTAACCGCACAGACCATCATTTCTGCCGCATTCGAAAAAGCGGAAAGCTTGCAGTTGAAACCGTTGACCGTCGCCGTACTGGACGCGGGCGGACACACCATCGCTCTGGCCCGCCAGGATGGCGCATCGATCATGCGCCCTCAAATCGCGACCGGAAAGGCCGTCGGTGCGTTGGCTGTCGGTGTGGGAAGCCGGTGGCTCAATGCCAACGCAGAAACCCGGCCGCATTTCGTCCAGGCGTTGAATGGCGTATCGGGAGGGGCGATTGTTCCTGTCCCGGGCGGCGTTCTGGCGAAAACCGAAGACGGTGAAATTCTCGGCGCCGTCGGGATCACGGGCGACACCTCCGACAACGACGAAGCGGCCGCCGTGGCCGGGATCGAGGCAGTTGGCCTCGTGGCCGATTGCGGCTGACCGTCGAACCCGCGGCACAAGGGCGGCGTGACCGGTGTCATGAAGACTTCATGGCACCGGAGTTGCGTGGACAACCCGCCAGCGGACCTGCCCGAAGGGACAGACGTCAGGTCTTGTCCGTGAGCTGATTGATTTTCTGCTGCATCTCGGCGAGCTGTTTTTTCATCTCGTTGAGATCGGCGCCTTCATTCCGGGAGCCGGTGTCCGGCTTGTCCGCGGCCGGCATTTCTCCGGTCGAGAACGGCATGAACATCTTCATGGCCCGCTCGAACATTTCGGTGTTTCGCTTCACCTGGTCCTCGATGGCCTCCAGCGCCGTTGCCCCGAAGGCTTCGCTCATCTGGGCGCGGATCTTTTCCTGCTCGCGTGTCAGCGAAGTCATCGAATATTCCAGATAGCTGGGCACAAGACCCTGCATGCTATCGCCGTAGAACCGGATTAACTGGCGCAGGAACGTCACAGGCAACAGGTTCTGTCCCTTGCCTTCCTGTTCAAAAATGATCTGTGTCAGCACAGAACGCGTAATGTCGTCCCCAGTCTTTGCGTCGTAAACGATGAAGTCTTCCTCTCCCTTCACCATCACCGCAAGGTCTTCCAGCGTCACGTAAGTACTGGTACCCGTATTGTACAGGCGCCGGTTCGCATATTTCTTGATGATTGTTGGCTTGCTGGTCTTCGCCATCTGCTCTTCCGCATGAGTGTATCAGATCGGAAACTTTCCGTTTGACGACAAGGCGTTCCTGGGCCGTACCGTCTCCTCCTTTCTGCACACTAAGCCAATCGGACAAGATGTGACCAGCATTTTATCATAATGGCGAAAATGCAGGCGGAATCCCCGCGAAAACTGGACCGGTCTACGTGGCATTGCTGTTGACTCGCATGCGGCAACCGGTCTCTAGTCCCGTTCATCAGAACCGGTCCGGATCCCCGATCGGGCGATCGCCCGGCCCACCCCGGTTCGCCCAGGTCCTTTTACCGGAGACACATGCATGAGCTCTTCCACAGATGTCGTGATCGTAAGCGCCACCCGGACACCGGTTGGTTCCTTCAGCGGGTCTTTTGCGACCACCCCGGCCCACGAACTGGGCGCCCATGCCATCAAAGCCGCCCTTGAGAAGGCCGGTGTCGATGGCGCGGATGTGGATGAAGTCGTCTTCGGCCAGGTGTTGACCGCGGGCTCCGGCCAGAATACGGCCCGCCAGGCCGCCATCGCGGCGGGCCTTCCGGCCAGTTCCACCGCCTGGGCCCTCAATCAGGTCTGCGGCTCCGGCCTGCGCACGGTGGCCATTGCCGCTCAGCAGATCCAGACGGGCGATGCGACGATCATGATCGCTGGCGGTCAAGAGAACATGACCTTGTCGCCACACTGCGCGCCCATGCGCGCCGGTTACAAGATGGGCGATTACAAGATGATCGACACCATGATCAAGGACGGCCTGTGGGACGCCTTCAATGGCTATCATATGGGCCAAACCGCTGAGAACGTCGCCGAAAAGTGGCAGATCACGCGTGAACAGCAGGACGAATTCGCCGTCGCATCCCAGAACAAGGCTGAAGCGGCCCAGAAGGCCGGCAAGTTCAAGGACGAGATCACCCCGTTCACGGTGAAGGGCCGCAAGGGCGATACGGTCGTCGAAGACGACGAGTACATCCGCCACGGGGCAACCCTGGAAAGCGTTGCCAAGCTGCGCCCCGCCTTCACCAAAGATGGAACGGTGACAGCCGCCAACGCGTCGGGCATCAATGACGGTGCCGCCGCCCTTCTGGTGATGAGCGCGGCGGAAGCCGAAAGGCGGGGCCTGACGCCACTGGCGCGCATCACCTCCTGGGCAACGGCGGGCGTCGACCCGACCATTATGGGCACCGGCCCGATTCCGGCCTCCCGCAAAGCGCTTGAAAAAGCCGGCTGGTCCGTGGACGACCTGGACCTGGTCGAAGCCAACGAGGCGTTTGCCGCCCAGGCTTGCGCCGTGAACAAGGACATGGGCTGGAACCCCGACATCGTGAACGTCAATGGCGGGGCTATCGCCATCGGCCATCCGATCGGCGCATCCGGGGCACGCATTCTCTGCACGCTCCTGCACGAAATGAACCGCCGCGACGCAAAGAAGGGCCTTGCCACGCTCTGCATCGGCGGTGGCATGGGCGTTGCCATGTGCCTGGAGCGTTAAGCTCCTCAAAATTTTTGATCTTTGTCATGGCAGTGACATCCGGTCGCTGCCATGACAGATTTTGCATTGACAGGATTTGAAAACCGAATGCGCTGGTAAACAAGCGGATCATGATCACCCAGGAGGAGGGGACGGAATGAGCAAGGTTGCATTGGTCACGGGCGGCACGCGCGGCATTGGCGAGGCAATTTCACGGGGTTTGAAAGCGGCCGGATATACAGTTGCCGCCACCTATGCCGGCAACACCGAAAAGGCCGAAGCCTTCAAGGCGGAAACCGGCATTCACGTCTACAAATGGGATGTGTCCGACGCTCAAGCCTGCGCCGACGGCATCGCCAAGGTTGAAGCGGAACTGGGTCCGGTCGAAGTGCTCGTGAACAACGCCGGCATCACCCGGGACGGCATGTTCCACAAGATGACCTTCGAGCAATGGCGCGAAGTGATGTCGACGAACCTTGATTCCATGTTCACGATGACCCATCCGGTGATCAATGGCATGCGCAGCCGCGGCTCGGGCCGCATCATCAACATCTCCTCCATCAACGGCCAGAAGGGCCAGATGGGCCAGACGAACTATTCGGCCGCAAAAGCGGGCGTGATCGGTTTCACCAAGGCGCTGGCACAGGAAAACGCGTTCAAGGGGATCACGGTCAACGCGGTCTGCCCCGGCTACATCAACACCGATATGGTCGCCGCCATGCCTGAAAAGGTGCTGGAATCGATCGTCGCCGGCATCCCTGTCGGGCGCCTGGGCCATCCGGAAGAAATCGCCCAAACCGTGGTTTATCTTGCTTCCGACGCCGCGGGCTTCATGACCGGTGCCGTCATGACGATCAATGGCGGTCAGTATATCGCCAACGGCTGATCCGCCGGACTTCCGCTTGGCCCTCCCGGCCGGACCCTGTGCGATCCCGGATCTCTGGTGCGCTGCATCCGGGATCATGAAAGCAAACTTCCTTATCAAGCCAAGGCGCCCAAGCGGGCGCCTTTTCAATGTCGGCAGCGCATGAAAGCCGAAACAGATCCGCTTTTCCTTGACCCTTGCGGGCTCCGGTCCCTATCTGTGTGCGATATGCCCAACGCAAACCGAAAGAGCCCCATGGAACTCGAACACGCCCCGAACGATCCGACCCGCAAGGAATTGCCACCGCTTTTGAAGCTGGCGCTGGAACTGGGGCCCTTGGGGATCTTCTTTCTGTTCAACTCCCGGGGCGAGCAAATCGCAGCGGCATTTCCGGTGCTGCAAGCCGTTGGCGAGCCGATCTTCCTCGCAACGGCGGCCTTCATGGTGGCGATTTCGATTTCGCTTTCGGTGTCGCTTGCCCTGACCCGGCGGCTGCCGATCATGCCCCTCGTGTCCGGCGTCGTGGTGCTCGTGTTCGGTGCCCTGACCCTTTGGCTCAACGACGAGCTGTTCATCAAATTGAAGCCCACCATCGTGAACTGCCTCTTCGGCGCGGTGCTGCTGGGCGGCCTTGCGTTCGGCAAATCCCTGCTCGGCTACGTCTTCGACAGCGCCTTCAAGCTCACGGACGAAGGCTGGCGGGTTCTGACCTGGCGTTGGGGCCTGTTTTTCTTCTTTCTCGCCGCTCTCAACGAGGTCATCTGGCGAACCTTCTCGACCGACTTCTGGGTCAGCTTCAAGGTTTTCGGCGTCATGCCAATCACTCTGGTCTTCACCCTCGCCCAGCTGCCCCTGATCCAGAAGCATGCGCTTGAGAGCGAGAACGACGCTCACTGAGACGAAACCCGGCGATACCAGTCCATCAAAGCCTGACGGGATTCCGGCGTTTCATGGTGTCCGGCGCTTGCGTCCCGCAAGGCGGTGAGAGTGTCAGGGGAAGACGAGTAGGCGTGTTCCAGACGCCGGACAGCCGGCAGATAGGCATCGTCCGGCGTCAGTGGATCTTGGCCTCCAGTGAACACGAACTGCGGCCGGGGTGCGGCTATGGCGGCAATATCGCTCATGTCATGGCCGGGCAGAAGACCTGGAATGGTCATGTACATCCCATGGAGATCGTGACCGCCGGCCTTGATGAGCGGCGCGATATCGGAAAAGACGCAAAGGTGCGCGCACGCGGCGATGCGGTCGCTCAAGGCTGCCGTCAAGTAGGCCAGCGTGCCGCCCATGGAAATCCCGATCGATGTCGTGTGACGCGGCCTTGCAAGGCATTGCAGCACCTCCAGCGCAAGAAGCAGATCGCTCGCCATCTGCCCCATCAAGGATCCACCCCGCCAGAGGGCTGCTTTGGCAAGCGCCGATTCCGTGCCTTCCTTCTGACGGCCTCCAAATCCCGCAAGATCAGGACAGATGACCGTGGCACCGAGCCGGACGAATTCGATCGCGAGCGGCGGATCCCGCAGCGCCGGACGTCCAGCGACAGCTTCCAGCCGGCCGATGTCGTACCTGTTGCCATGCGCATGGCCGTAAAGGATCGCGTTCGGCGTATGCTCCGCCCCTTCCGGGGACAAGCATAGTGCCGGAATACCCAGCGGCCCGAGGCGAAGATCCCGGATGCGAACGCCATCTTCCGCCCGGTCCGTTTCGACTGTGAAGCTTGCCGCGGCTCGCTGAGGCACGCCAAGCAGCTTGGTCAAACCCTCCGGTGTGAGCGGCCTCACGTTCTGCCTCCAGCCCTCCGGCTGACCGGACTAATGCCCTTCGCCCGGCCCAACGGAAAAATCCCTGCGGGCGCCGGAAATGGTGATTGAAAAGCCCGCGATCACATCAATCAATGTCACGACCGTCAGAATGAAGAACACCGAGGTCGCGGCGGCGCCCACCACCAGAAACTCGACGAGATAAACGACAAAGACCAGCATGGAAAGGATGTGATCGGTGAGCGCCACCGTCCCCGTGCGCGTTGCCTTCAACACCTCGACAAACAGCACCAGCAGCGCACCGGTGATCAAAAGGTCGCCCAGAACCATGGTAAAGCGCGCGCCGGAAACCATGGAGACCGACAGGATCTGCGCCTGAAACGGGTCGTTGGTCGCACCACCGGAAAACACAATCAGATTATAGGCGAGCAACGGCAGAACGGTGAGCGGCAGGGAGGTAAGAAATCTCATTTGGCAGGTCTCCGGAACGCTGGCAGGAGGCGGGTGAGCCCATCGGACCCGGTATCGGGTTTTTCCTACGCCATACCAGACGGTAAAGCGAATATGTGGCACGAAAACGAAAAAGGCCGGTCCTTGCGGGCCGGCCTTGATCGATCAGTACCGCCTTTCGGCGATCCGAACCCTTAGACGTCGTCTTTCGGGGTCAGGATCTGACGGCCCCGGTACATGCCGGTCTTCAGATCAACGTGATGCGGACGGCGAAGTTCGCCCGAATCCTTGTCCTCGACGTAAGTCGGCTGTTTCAGGGCGTCCGCAGAACGGCGAAAACCGCGCTTCGAGCGCGACGTTTTTCTCTTCGGAACGGCCATGTTGTTCTTCTCCGTGGTCCATAATCGCGCGGCCCGGACCGGGTTAGCCCGGGGCGTGGGTTCACGCAGCGTGTTGGAATGCGCGGGGTTATACAGGCAATGCAATGGTTTTGCCACCCCGTCGGCGAAATTTTCTTGACCCCCTGTCGCACCGGCCAAAACCCGTTATCCCGACGGAAGAACGCAGCCGAAGAGCGGACCCGCGGCCGCGACACGCTGAAGGTTTGTGGCAGCCAGGCGGCTGTGACCCGCCGAAGGACTGGCCGGGTTCCGCGCGCGGGGATTGGGCAGAGCGGTCGCAAGCCGGGCCGCCTCGACACGGGTCAGCTGCGAAGCCGGTTTTCCGAACCACGCCTGGGCCGCCGCCTCCGCGCCGAATATGCCTTCTCCCCACTCAGCAATATTCAGATAGATTTCAAGAACACGCTTCTTGGTCAAGATCGCGTCGAGCATCAGCGCCAGCGGCAGTTCCAAACCTTTCCGGACATAGGACCGGTCGCCCCAGAGGAAGAGATTCTTGGCCGTCTGCATGGTCAAGGTGCTTGCGCCGCGCGGGGTCTCTCCCTCCTGCAGGATCGCGATCTGCTGCTCCAGGGCCGCCCAGTCGATACCGTCGTTGGAGCAAAACGTGCTGTCCTCTGAGGTAATGACGGAGCGCACGAGATGAGGCGAGATCTGATCCAGCGGCTGCCATTGCCGATCGACCCAGAGCCCTTGCGCATACCGGGCAAGCATCAAGGTGCTGACCGGCGGCACAACAGAATACAGGACAGTCAAGACAACAGGCAGCGCCGCGGCTAGAACGAGCAGGCGGATCAGCCATCGAGTGACCCTGCGCCGATACGTCATCCGCGCGACTGCCTTCCGGCGGGACCGCACCTGAGCCTCCTGCACGCTAGTTTCCGGCATTCAGGGCGCGCTCATTGTCAAACATGAAATCTCTCAGGATCGGCACCGCGTCGCGCTCGGTCGACAGAAGCAGCTGAAACACCATATTGGATCCGTGAAGAAAGCCGAGCTCCACGGCACTCAGATAGAATTCCCACATCCGGCAGAAGCGCTCGTCATAGAGCTCGGCCGCCTTGTCCCTGTTTGCGGCAAAACGCCGGCGCCAGTCCCGAATGGTGTAATAGTAGTGCAGCCGCAAGACCTCCATATCACAGACCCATAGGCCATGCCTTTCGATCGGCTCAAAAACCTCTGAAAGAGCGGGAACGTAGCCGCCGGGAAAGATGTACTTCTGAATGAAGGGCCCCGTGGTACCGGGCGGGGTCATTCTCCCGATCGAATGCACGAGGGCAAAGCCCCGGTCCTTCAGACACGCGCGAACCTTGCCGAAATAGGTTCCCAGATTCCCGATGCCAACATGCTCCATCATGCCGACCGAAACGACCCGGTCGAACCGCCCCTGAAATTCACGATAGTCCTTCAGGACGAATGTGACCCGGTCTTCCACCCCGGCGTCCTTCACCCTTTTTTCGGCAATCTTCATCTGTTCGGGCGACACATTCAAAGACGTGACACGGGCACCGGCCTCAGCCATGCGGATCGCTAGCGACCCCCAGCCGCCGCCAATTTCCAGCACCTCCATGTCCGGCTCCAGATCGAGCTTGGCGACAAGATGGGTCAGTTTCGCGTTCTGGGCGTCTTCAAGGCTGTCGTCCGGCGTGCGATAATAGGCGCAACTGTAGTTCAGGCCCTCATCGAGAAAGAGCCGGTAGAGATCGGTCGACAGATCATAGTGATGACGGGCCTGGCGTTTGGCCCGTGTCACGTCATTGCGCTGTTGCCGGCGCTTCAAGAATCTCCAGATGCGCTTTTGAAGGCTCTGCACCGGATGCGCCCCGAACGGCTCCCGATTGACCGAAAACAGCATCAGCAGATCATGGGCGGTCGAGCCGTCTTCCATGGTCAGCGTTCCGTCCATGTAAGCCTCGGCAGCGACGAGCTCCGGATTGAAGAACAACCGCCGCTCCAGACCTTTTTCATGCAGGCGGATTGTTACGCTCGGCCCGTTCACCCCGGTTCCGAAGTGATGGGAATTCCCACGCGGATCAATGACAGTCATTTCGCCCTTCTGGACAAATGTTTTGAGAAGATGTGAAAGCAGCCGCATTCTTTACTCCCCCGCGCTCTTTCGGAGTGGAAAGGCCTGGGCCACTGCACTCCCGACAAGGACCAGGCCGTCCGCAGCTCTTGACGATACAGACAAATCGGGAGAGGGAAACCGGTGTTGTCAAAATTTCCGGACCGCGCACGGCCCGGAGCCGGAGCCGATATGCCATTCGAACTCTCTTCCCATTTGTCTGCCCAGGCCACCCGCGTCGAAACGGTCCTAGACCACCTGCTTGATGAAAACAGGACGGAAGGTGAAATCGAACGGCCGCAGCGTCTTCTCAAAGCCATGCGCCATGCGGTCCTCGGGGGAGGAAAGCGTCTCAGACCGGTTCTCATGATGGAAACGGCCGCTCTTTTCGGCCGGACAGATGACGGCGTGGTTGTTGCCGGAGCGGCCCTGGAATGCATTCATTGCTATTCGCTGGTGCATGACGATTTGCCGGCCATGGACGACGACGATCTGCGGCGCGGGCAGCCCACCGTTCACAAGGCGTTCGACGAAGCCACCGCGATCCTGGCCGGCGACGCCCTGCTGACCCTGGCTTTTGATGTGATCGGCGATGAGCGGGTGCACCGGGATGCCGGCAAGCGGCTCGCGCTGTCCCGCGAGCTGTCGAGAGCCTCGGGTATTGGCGGCATGGCGGGCGGCCAGATGCTGGATCTGGAATCGGAACACCGCACACGGTCCGAACCGGAGATCCGGACCCTGCAGGCCATGAAAACGGGAGCGCTTTTGCGCTACGCCTGCAGGGCAGGA
Organism: Roseibium aquae; assembly: GCF_008711285.1. Lineage (GTDB taxonomy): Bacteria > Pseudomonadota > Alphaproteobacteria > Rhizobiales > Stappiaceae > Roseibium > Roseibium aquae. Next base: position 195,173 of record NZ_VXDC01000002.1, on the reverse strand, counting down.
GCCGTTCTGGGCGATGCTCCGGACGCTGATGTGGACCGCTTGACCCGTTTTGGCGAAGTCATCGGTCTTGCCTTTCAGCTGGCCGACGATCTCCTGGACGTCGAAGCGGACCCGGCGGCCATGGGCAAAGCGACAGGCAAGGATGCAGCTGCTGGAAAGGCGACCCTCGTCGGACTTATGGGGGCGGAAAACACACGACAGGAGCTTGACCGGCTTTTGTCGGAAGCCAATGACCTGCTCGTACCCTATGCCGAGCGGGCCGGGATCCTGATCGCACTCGCCCGCTTCATCGTCCAGCGTAAGAATTGACGGCGCGGTCTCAAGAATTTTGAAAACGCCAGATCGCTAGGATCTCGACTGGGGTTCCGTCTTGATCCGCCCGAAGTCCGGTGCGTCCGTTTCCTGACCGGCCTCGATAATCGATCTCCGGACACCGCGTGTGCGGGTGAACAAGTCGAACAGCTTGTCGCCATCACCCCAACGGATGGCCCGTTGCAAGGACGCCAGATCTTCCGAAAAACGCGATAGCATTTCCAGGATCGCTTCCTTGTTGTTGAGGCAGACGTCCCGCCACATGGTCGGATCCGATGCCGCAAGGCGGGTAAAGTCACGGAACCCGGAAGCGGAATACTTGATGACTTCGGACTTTGTGACCGTCTCCAGATCATCGGCCGTTCCGACGATGTTGTAGGCGATGATATGAGGCAGATGGGACACGATCGCCAGAACCCGGTCATGGTGGTCCGGCTCCATCGTGTCCACATCGGACCCGCATGCCCGCCAGAAGGCGGACAGCTTTTCAAGCGCCAGAGGATCAGTCCCCTCGACCGGCGTCAGGATGCACCAGCGGTTTTGAAACAAGGCCGGGAATCCGGCATCGGGGCCGGATTGCTCCGTTCCGGCAATCGGATGACCCGGGATGAAATGCACCCCCTTCGGGACATGGGGCATCACCGCCTCGACAACCGATCCCTTCGTGGACCCGGCGTCGGTCAGGATGGCCCCCGGCTTGAGAACGGGCTGAATCCATTTTGCAACCGATTCATAGGCGCCGACCGGCACGCACAGTATGACCAGATCGGCCCCATCCACCGCCTCCGCGGCATCCAGCGCATAGCTGTCGCCAAGGCCGAGTTCTTCTGCCCGGGCAAGGGTGGCTTCCGAACGGGTGGAGACGGAAATGTGACCGGCCAGGCCTTCCTGACGGATAACCTGGGCCAGCGATGAACCGATCAGACCGATGCCGATCAGGGCGATCCGGTCAAACATTGGAGAGGTCATGGATCTCTTGGGGGTTCTTCTTGTTTTTTAACTCTGCATGAACTCAGCAACGGCTGCGACAACCATCCGGTTGGCCGCTTCCGAACCGATCGACATCCGCAAACTGTTCGGCAGGCCGTAATTGCCGACAAGGCGCAACACGCATCCTCGTGCCGACAGATAGGCGTCCGCGTCGACGGCCCGCTTGCCTTCCCGGTCGGGGAAGTGGATCAGAACGAAGTTGCCTACGCTCGGCGTGACATCAAGCCCGATCTTGCGCAGTTCCTCGCTCACCCATGGCATCCAGACATCATTGTGTTCAACGGCCGTTTCGATGAAGGCGCGGTCGCGGACCGCCGCGATGCCGGCGGCGATGGCGGCACCGGAGACATTGAACGGTCCTCGGATCCGGTTGAGCGCATCGATCACATGGACCGGACCGAAGCCCCACCCCAGGCGGAGGTTTGCGAGCCCGTAGATCTTGGAGAACGTGCGGGTCATGACAACATTCTCGGAGGTTGCGGCCAGTTCGATCCCACTCTCGTAGTCATTTCGGCGGACATACTCGGCATAAGCCGCGTCCAGCACAAGAAGCACATTGGCCGGCAACCCGGCATGCAGGCGCCGGATGTCCGAAAAGGGCAGATAGGTTCCCGTCGGGTTGTTCGGATTGGCGAGGAACACCATTCTTGTCCGGTCGGTGATCCGCGCAAGGATCGCGTCGACATCCGCCGTCAAGTCCTGCTCGGGCGCAACCACGGGCGTTGCGCCGGCCGCGCGAATGGCGATGTCATACACCAGAAACCCATGCTCGCTGTAGATCGCCTCATCTCCGGGGCCGAGATAGGCATAGGCAAGAAGGCTGAGGATCTCATCGGACCCGGCCCCGCACACGATCCGGTCCGGATTGATGCCATAAACCTCGCCGATCGCGGCACGCAACTCCGCCGCGCTGCCATCCGGATACAATTCCAGATGCGCCGAAACATCTTCAAGCGCGGCACGGGCGGCCGGGCTTGCCCCCAGCGGCGTCTCGTTGGACGACAGCTTGAAGAGCGTGCGGCCGTTGGCCGCTTTCGATTTTCCCGGAACATAGGGCGCGATCCCAAGCACGCCGGGCCTTGGCACCGGACGCATGGGGGTGGTTTCAAGAGGCGTCATCGTTTCGCTCATGGTCACAATCCTTCGGATGCCGTTTGAGCAGTCTCATCGAACTCCTCGTCGGCCTCTCCCTCTACATCAATCGGCGCAGCATAGCCGCCCACGCGCCGCAATACATCTGGTTCCGCTCCGGCCAGTTCGCATAGTTCGAACACGGCCGTATCAGGCAGTTCGGCGGAGACGGCGAGCAGCGCATCAACACCCTGATGGGAGCGATGAAAGCTCAATACCTCGATACCCTGGTCCATCAGCCGGCCCGGCAGGGCGCCAGCCCAGCGGGCATCATAGACATGGGTCTCCAGCACTGTCTCGACTGGAACAGGCCGGCCGATCACAAGCGCCGGCAAATCGGCGGGCCGGTCCTCCATCATGAGATAGGGCACGCGCGCGATAATCCGCGCGCCTGTTTCGGTCAAGCCGCGCCACCACGGCAAGTCGGCACGGTCAGTCAGGGCGATCAAGCCCAGATCATTAGGCGATGCAGCGACGATGCCGACCACATCCGCCTGGTCGCCGGCCACCTCCAGACCGGTTGAGAAGCCGAAATAAAACCGCGCGACATCCAGAAGGCCCAGCAGATCGGCACTCCCGTCCAGATGGACGGTGAAGGGCGCCTGAAGTCCGGTGCAGCTCGTGATGATTTCGCGCCACAGGTGTTCAATCGTCAGGATGGGCAGGTCGCTGTCATGGCGCTCGACCAGCTGGCGCATCATGTCCGCCTCACGGTCGGGGCGGAAGACAGGGCCCGCCGCGCCGCTCGCCCGTTTCGCCGCGACGATCCCTTCGATCACCCGCGCGCGTTCCATCAACAGCGTATGGAGCTCGGCATCGAGCGCATCGATCCGCTGGCGCAGGGCCGCCAGAGAGGCGCCTCCTTCGGGGAACTGAGTCATGGGATCATACCTTCGGAACACTTTTAGCGGGCGATAGTCATAGGCATGCCGCGTGCCGAACGCAAAAGAAAACGTTGACACCTTCCATAGGCGCACCTACGTCGAAAGGCCTCCGGCGAACGAAAGGCGTTGCTTTTCCCGCCGACAAACCCTGTCGTACCTTGTCCGCCAACGTGTGAGAGCATCCTGCCGATGTCCGGCGACAGCCAATCCACCACCATTGCAGACGCCGCCCGCCGGGAAACGGACGCACCCAGCAGCAAGCTGGCGAAGTTCGACGCCCGAGCCCCGCTCACCCTGGATTCCGGTGCAACCCTCGGCCCCTGGCAGATCGCCTATGAGACCTATGGCACACTGAATGCCGGAAAGACCAACGCCGTTCTGGTTTGCCACGCGCTGACCGGGGACCAATATGTCGCCTCCACCAATCCGCTGACCGGCAAGCCCGGATGGTGGAGCAAGATGGTCGGGCCCGGGCGGCCCATCGACACAGACGTCTATTTCGTCATATGCGCCAATGTGCTGGGCGGCTGCCTTGGCACCACGGGGCCGGCCACGACCAATCCAGAGACCGGCATGCCCTACGGGCTCTCCCTGCCGGTCATCACCATTCGCGACATGGTGCGCGCTCAGGCGCGTTTGGTGGATCATCTGGGTATCGACACACTCTTCGCCGTCGCCGGCGGATCCATGGGCGGGATGCAGGTGTTGCAATGGGCAGCGAGTTTTCCAGAGCGCGTTTTCTCCGCGATTCCGATCGCGACCAGCGCACGGCACTCCTCGCAGAATATCGCCTTTCACGAAGTCGGCCGTCAGGCGATCATGGCCGATCCCAACTGGGCTGGCGGGGCGTATCTGACGAAAGACCTTCGTCCGACCAAAGGCCTCGCGGTTGCCCGCATGGCGGCCCACATCACCTATATGTCGGATGAGTCCCTGCACCAGAAATTCGGCCGCAACCTGCAGGACCGGGAAGACCTGACTTTCGGTTTCGATGCGGATTTTCAGATCGAGAGCTATCTGCGCCACCAGGGCATGACCTTCGTTGATCGGTTCGACGCCAATTCCTACCTTTATGTCACGAGGGCGATGGACTATTTCGATCTTGCGGGCGAGTTTGACGGTCAGCTTGCGCGGGCCTTTCAGGGCACGAAGACCCGGTTCTGCATCATGTCCTTCACCTCGGACTGGCTGTTCCCGACGGCCGAAAGCCGCGCCGTCGTGAAGGCGCTAAATGCAGCGGCTGCAAATGTCTCCTTCGTCGAAGTGGACTCCGACCGTGGGCATGACGCGTTTCTCCTTGATGTGCCAGAGATGTTCCGCACCGTCCGCGGCTTCGTGACCGGGGCTGCCAAGGCCAGAGGCATTCCCGCACCAGGGGGGCGCGATTGACCATGAACGGATATCCTGTCAAAGCGGACGAGAACGGGGTTCGCGGTGACCACAAAGTAATTGCCAGCCTCGTCCCGGACGGGGCGCGGGTTTTGGACATTGGCTCGGCCGACGGCGCGCTGCTCCGCCTCCTGACACGGATCCATGACGTCGACGGCCGCGGGATCGAACTGTCTCAGGACGGCGTGAACAGATGCGTCGCCGACGGTCTTTCCGTCATCCAGGGCGACGCGGATACTGACCTTGTTGATTATCCCGACCGCGCCTTCGATGTGGTGATCCTGTCGCAAACCCTGCAAGCCACCCGAGATCCCAAGGGCGTCATGCGCGAGCTCTTGCGCATCGGCGATCAAGTGATCGTCTCCATCCCGAATTTCGCGTTTTGGCGCAACAGGGTGCAGTTGCTCGTGCGGGGCAGGATGCCGGTCACGAAGTATCTGCCCTACGAGTGGTACGACACCCCGAACATCCATTTTTGCTCGCTGACCGACTTCGCGGCCATGTCCAAGGATCTGGGCGCGGCCATTGAAAAGACGGTGGCCTTGAGCGCGACGGGCCGGAGAATTCCGGTCCCCGCCCCATTGGGAGCGTGGAACTTCCTCGCCGAACAGGCTGTTTTTCTGCTGCGCCGCACCTGACCGCGGGCCTGGACCGGTCAGGCCCCGGGTAGTCCCGTGATCGGTGCGTTTCGTAAATGCGACGCGTCGGTACAGCGGACCGGCTTCAAACCGGCCGGCGCCCCATCGGGGATAAAAACCGGCTTCAGGACCCGCAAGGCGCTTTTGTTGCCATTGTTGGGAATGGTCCGGAACACCTGCTTTTCCCCTTCCATGATCAGCACGCCGCCAAAAGCCGGCCAAACCTTTCGGCCGATCTTTTCCCAACTGCGGGCCGCGCGCAGAATGAACTGCGCTCTTGTCGGCGGCATGAACAGGGCTTCTTCATCGCCCATGACCTCAAACTGGCAATTGCGCATCAACTCCTTCAACTGGCCGCGCGAATAGGGCCGTCCATAGCCGAAGGGGGAAAGTTCCGACTGCGCCCAGAGACCCCGCCGGTTCGGCACGATCGCGATCAGCCGGCCACCCGGCGCCAGCACCCGCCAGGCCTCGCGGAGAATCTCGCTTGGATCGCTTGAATGGTCCAACGCATGGACGACCAGCGCCCGGTCGAAAGTGGCATCGGGGAACGGCAGACAATTGTCCAGAACAAGACTGGAAGCGGTTTCCGCTTCACTAGGCCATGGGACCGCGCCCTGCTGGGCCGGCATCGCGGCCACGCAGCGTTCGGCTGTTTCCAGATAGGGCCGCATGAACGGCCCGGCATAGCCGATGCCGATCAGGCTTTTCGCCTTGAGATCGGGCCAGAACCGGCGCATGTGCCCGCCAATCAGGCCCCGCAACAAATGGCCCATGGGCAAATCGTAAAAGGTGCGGAGATCGGCAACGTCAAGATACATGAAAGACCCGTCTTCAATCGCAGCGATTGAACCTTGATCCTTGGCCGGAGGCAAGGCCACCCTTGTTCATTCGCGCTGCCTTTGCCACATTCGGCCCATCACCCTGCCACGCGATTGGAGACTTGTCCCCATGGCTTTGCCAGATACCGTCGAAATCCGCCAGATCCCATGCCTTTCAGACAATCTCGGCCTTTTGATCCATGACAGCGAGAGCAACACGACCATCGCGATTGATGTGCCGGACGCCCGAGCCTATCTGGATGTCCTGGACATCGAGGGTTGGACGCTGACACATATCCTCATCACCCATCACCACTGGGACCATACGCAAGGTCTCGACGAGCTGAAGACCAAGACCGATGCAACGGTGATAGGGCCCGACCACTCCCGGTCAAAGATCCCAGGCATGACCAATGGCGTTGAAGACGGCGACGACATCTTGTGCGGACCCATTGAGGTCAAGGCAATCGGGACGCCGGGTCACACGCTTGATCAGATATCCTGGTATTTCCCCTCCCTGAAGATCGCCCATACCGGGGACACCCTGTTTTCGCTCGGTTGCGGCCGGGTCTTCGAAGGCGACATGGAGATGATGTGGGCCTCGCTTGCCAAGCTCAAACGGCTCTTGCCCGCTGACACGACGATCTATTGCGGCCACGAATACACTCAGGCCAACGGACGGTTCGCATTGACGATCGAGCCGGACAATCCGCGGCTCCTGGCCCGGGTCGAGGACGTCGATCTGTTGCGCTCGGAAGGACGGTCCACCTTGCCGACGACCATGGCGCAGGAATTGGCCACCAATCCGTTCCTCAGGGCAAGCGAGGCGAGCGTAAAAGACGCGCTTGGGATGGTAGACAAGGCCGATGCGGACGTGTTCGCCGAAATCCGCGCCAGAAAGGACAAGGCGTGACGTGCCAAAACCAGCTCACCGCCAGCCAAATCATCGAAATGCTGCGGATGCGGCCGCATCCCGAGGGCGGATATTTCGCCGAGACATTCCGGGACCCTGAGACCGATGCAACAGGCCGCGCGGCATCGACGCTGATCTACTTTCTTTTGCCTGAGGGCGTCTTGTCCCGCTGGCACAAGGTGGACGCGGCGGAGATCTGGCACTTCTATGCCGGAAGCCCGCTGGAATTGTCGATATCCACGGACACACGGGAAAAACGGGTTCTGATCCTCGGCACCGACCTCACAAGCGGCCAGCGGCCGCAGGGAATTGTGCCGCGTGATGCCTGGCAACAGGCCCGTTCTCTCGGGGCCTGGACCCTTGTCGGGTGCACTGTCGCGCCGGGTTTTCAGTTCGAAGGCTTCGAGATTGCCCCGGATGGCTGGGAGCCCGGGACATAGACCGCCCGGGTCTCGAACGGGCTTTCGAACCACCACACGCCCGGCACGAGGATGACCCGCCTTTTGACTGACTGCGATGTCCGGCCTCCTCCCCGCCAATCTGCCCGGCCGGACCCTTGATTGGGGGCCTGCGGGACGGCTTGGGCGGCACAGGGCGGGCGGATCGGGCCACGCCGATCATAGAGGACCAAGGCACCCCTGACTTGGACGTCGGAAACGCCTGTCTGCCGTCCGCAAAGCCCGTTCGGGCATTCTTCAAAGCCGGTCTAACACCCTGAACAACGCGGATTTTCAAAAGTCGCCGGCCAATCAGTTCCGAAAAAGAATTGATAAATTCATATATCTTAGATTTAATAAGTGACATTGCGTAAGGGAGTTTACCTGTGGCCGCCGGATAAGACAGGCAAGCCGCAAAAGCGCATGTGGAGGAGGAAAAACATGGACTATCGCAACGAAGATCAGCCTTCCGGGGCCGCACCGAACGAAATCGACGGCTTGTCGATCGTGTCGGAGGAAGATGGCGCGCAGGTCGAAGACGCGGGCCGCCGAACATTCTTGAAGGCAACGGGGATCGCCGCTCTCGGTTCAGCTTTGGCCGTCCCCTTTGCGCGGTTCTTTCCCGAAGGCCTGAGCCCTGTCGGCATCGCGCAGGCGCAAGATATGGATGCCTATGCATTCAAGGACCAGTTGACTCTGCTCAACGATCGACCGGTGAACGCGGAAACCGCCGCGCATCTGTTGGATGACAAGATCACGCCAGCCAACCGGCTGTTCATCCGCAACAATGGCATGGTGCCCGATCATGCCTTGGCCATGGACGCAACCGGCTGGACGCTCACGGTTGACGGGGAAGTCGACAACCCGCTCGAACTCACGTTGGACCAGCTCAAGTCGGACTTCGAGGTTGTCACCCGGCAGCTTGTTCTCGAATGCGGCGGCAATGGCCGTGCATTCTTCGTCCCCGGCGCATCCGGCAACCAGTGGACGACAGGTGCGGTGGGCTGCCCTGAATGGACCGGTGTCCGGATGCGGGACGTTTTGAATGCCGCAGGGGTCAAGCCGACAGCCGTTTATACGGGCCACTATGGAAACGACCCGCACCTGTCGGGCGATCCCGACAAGGTGTCGATTTCACGCGGGATTCCCATCGAAAAGGCACTGGAAGAAGATTCGCTGATCGTTTGGGCAATGAACGGCGAAGATCTGCCGGCCATTCACGGTTTCCCCCTGCGCACAATCGTGCCGGGATATCCCGGATCCACCGCTCAGAAATGGCTCAATCGGATTTGGGTCCGCGATGTCGTCCATGATGGCCCGAAAATGGGCGGTTATTCCTATCGGATGCCTGCTTACCCAGTCGCCCCTGGGACAGAGGTACCGGAAGAGGACATGGTCATCATGACCACCATGCCGGTGAAGTCGCTGATCACCAGCCCTGCGACCGGCACCAACTCCGTCGGGCGGAGCCTTGACGTTCGAGGTCATGCCTGGGCGGACGGCGATGTCACCTCTGTGCATGTCTCCCACGATTTCGGCCAGACCTGGCAGGAGGCAAATCTCGAGAAACCGCGCAACAAGTATTGCTGGCAGCATTTCAATGCGACCATCGAACTCCCCCAGGCCGGTTACTACGAGATTTGGGCCAGGGCGACGGACACGAACGGGTACACGCAGCCGGTGACAACCCCGGGCTGGAATCCGCGTGGATACGGCAACAACATGGTGCACCGCATCGCCGTGATCGCAAGCTAGGACGGGTACCTTGTCGCGACCCGGATCCCCAACAATCCGGGTCGCGATCCACGCCGCGCCGCAGCATCCGGCATCGCGCCAAGATCCCGAAACAAAAACCGCCAGACCACCAGAAAAGATCGAGTTTTGATGAAACGGTCCTATTCCTCCTTCATCCTGACATGCGTCTTTGCCATCGGAGTTGCCGCTCTCGCTCGCAGCGACAATGCTTTGGCCGAGAGCGCCACCCTCAATCCGATGAAAACGCCAAATCCGATGATGCCGAATCCCGGCATGCCCATGAGCCCCATGAGTGTGGCGCCCATGCAGCCTCTGGGAGGACTGGCCGGGCAACCGGAAACCGGCGTTGCACGCGATCCCGAGCATGGGAATCTGCCGATTTCCGCCGGGATGGAAGAAACCTATTATTCCTGCACAGCCTGCCATTCCGCACAGACTTTCGCGCAAATGCGCCTGACGGATGAACGTTGGGAATATCTGTGGGACTGGATGATCAAGGAGCAGGGCATGGCCGACTATGGCGAGGAAGCGCGTACGGTCATCCTTGGGTATTTGAAGGAACACTTCTCATCCGAACGGTGATCTGACGCGCCGGTCCGCGGGAGCCGGTTCCGCACCGCCATTGGCGCCATGGCAATCAATCTTGCGTTCGTTACCATGGCGCATGCCGGTCACCCGGCCCGTCTTGCCGCATGCGCACCGCTTTGACCGGGCGGCTTCGGACACCAACCAAAGCCGTTTCTGTTTTTCAGACCCCCGGTCAGTGGCGGAAGTGCCGCATTCCGGTCAGTACCATCGCGAGCCCGGCATCATCTGCCGCGGCGATCACTTCGTCGTCGCGCATTGATCCCCCGGGCTGAATGACCGCCGTTGCGCCGGCTTCAGCTGCGGATAACAGACCATCGGCGAACGGAAAGAACGCATCGGATGCCACCACGCAGCCCTTCGTCAGGGCTTCGGAGATCCCGGCTGCCTCGGTCGCATCCAACGCCTTTCTTGCGGCAATCCTGGCGGAATCAACCCGGCTCATCTGGCCCGCCCCGACGCCAACAGTGGCGCCGTCCCTGGCGTAGACAATCGCATTCGATTTCACGTGCTTGGCGACGCGGAAAGCGAATTTTAGATCGGCCATCTCGCGGGCGCTGGGGGCGCGTTTGGTGACCACCTTGAGATCAAGATCGTCGACAACGCCATTGTCCCGGGATTGGACCAGCAAACCGCCGGCAACCGATTTCACAAACAAGCCCTTCGCTCTCGGGTCTGCCAGCCCTCCCGTCAGCAGGAGGCGCAAGTTCTTTTTCGCCGCAATGATCTCCTGTGCGGCTTCGTCGGCATCCGGCGCGATGATCACTTCCGTGAAGACCTTGACGATCTCCTCGGCCGTGGCGGCATCCAGCGTCCGGTTCAGCGCCACGATCCCGCCGAAAGCCGATACCGGATCGCAGCGCAGTGCCAGCTTGTAGGCATCGGTCAGACTGTCCGCTTCCGCAACCCCGCACGGGTTGGCGTGTTTGATGATGGCCACAGCGGATGTGCGGCCCGGATCGAATTCGGAGACCAGCTCGAACGCGGCATCCGTGTCGTTGATATTGTTGTAGGAAAGGGTTTTGCCTTGGACCTGCCGAGCCGTCGCCACGCCCGGCCGGCTTTCGCCGGTCTTGTAAAATCCGGCTGTCTGGTGGGGGTTTTCGCCGTAGCGCATCACTTCCGCCAACTGACCGCCAATGGCGCGATGAGCCGGGTTGTCTTCTTGCAGTTGCTCGGCCAGCCAGTTGGACACGGCCGCGTCATAGGCTGCCGTTCGCGCAAAGGCCTTCAAAGCCAGTTTCTTCCGCAAGCTGAGCGGCGCCTGACCGTTGTTTACGTCAAGTTCTCCGATCACGGCATCATAATCAGCCGGATCCGTGACAACAGTGACATAGGCATGGTTCTTCGCCGCTGCACGCGTCATCGCCGGGCCGCCGATATCGATGTTCTCAATGCCCAGCGCATAGTCGGCCCCAGAGGCGACCACATCTTCAAACGGATAAAGATTGCCGCAGAACAGATCGATCCCTGTAATACCGTGCTCGGTCATCGCCGCCCGATGATCCGCATCGTCCCGGATGGAGAGCAGCCCGCCGTGAACCGCCGGATGCAGCGTTTTTACCCGGCCGTCCATGATTTCGGGAAAACCCGTGACCTCGGAGATATCAAGCACTGACAGGCCGGCGTCCTTCAAAGCCTTGTAAGACCCGCCGGTTGAGACCAGTTCCACGCCGCGCTTCGCCAGCGCCCCGGCAAAATCGACCAGACCGGTTTTGTCATACACCGACAGCAGCGCGCGTTTCACGGGGACGAGATCGGGAATGGGAACCGCTTTTGTGGAAATGGCCATTGGCGCTACCTTGTTTCACTGAAGGGAAGGTTGGCGCACGCCCTAGCATGAACCGGCAGGATTCTGAAGTCAGCTTCCCACAATCTCGACATCTGTTTTAACCGGACACCAAAGTGTCAAACACGGCCCGGTAGACGGCTGCCACAGCGCTTTGTTCCGCAGCGCCCTGGGCCGCCAGACAGGACAGGCCGGGCGCTGCGTTGATCTCCAGCAGCGTGAACCTTTCCGCGTCCGTTCCAGGGCAACAGACGATGAAATCGACACCAGCATACCGCAGGCCGGAAGCCCGCGCGGCCTTCGTTGCAGCGTCTTTCAAAGCCCCGGACACCCCGTCCGTCACGATCTTGCCAGTGCCGCCCGCGGACAGATTGGCGTTGGGCAACACTGCAAGAGCCCGCCCCTCTTCAAGCACTGTCCCGAGGTCCACCCCCTGTTGGCCGATATGTTGCGCAACACGGGGATCTCCTGCGGATACCTGCGCCTTTCGAGCGATCAGATCCGAAAGCTGGGTTCGTCCATCGCCCTTCACCGCGGGCGGCTCGCGCAAGACGGCAAGGACAACCCTGCCGTCCAGCACGACGAGCCGGAAGTCTTCCCCCGCAATTTCTTCCTGAAGAAGCAAAAGACGGTGCTTCGCGGCAAGAAGGGCGACATGGTCTTGAAGCGCATCAGGTCCGCAGATCCGGAAAACGTCCTCGCCCTCTTGCCCCTCATTGGGTTTCAGGAAAAGCGGATAGCCTTGGTCTCTTGCGAAATCCTGGGCCTGCCGCACGCGCTCGTCCGACGGGCCATGGAGAAGGCAACCGGCAGGGACCGGCAAGCCCTCGGCCGCGAGCAAAGCCAAGGACTGTCCCTTGTCATCCGCGATTTCCGAGGCACCAAGCGGATTGAGATCGAAGTGCGTTCCACGAAAAAACCGCCGATCGCCATCCGGCAGGAAAACAACCCCGCCGTGCCCGTACTCATCCAGCTGCCGCAAGCCGTACCCACGGGCCGCGCAATAGTCCGAAAGCAATGTCCAGACGAGGGACCCGCACGGTGGTGCCTCTGTCCGGCTGGTCACGCGCGCCGAATGCCGGTCAGTTTTCGGTCCGCTCGCGGACATTGGCCAGATAGTCGATTTTGAAGAGATCGGGATTCGTGGGTCCGTTTGACGTGACATTGTACACTGCGACCGACGTATCGTAGCCCTGGGCGTCGGTGACCGTCCATTGCTTCAGTTCATAGCTCTTGGCATCGAAAATCAGTGTCAGAATGCCAGAGTTGAATGTGGTCTGGTCGGTAAGAACGACTGTGATCAGATCGGGCTCGACCAGAACATCGGTCACCTGGGCTTCGGTTTGCAGATTGATGTTTTCAGCCAGGAGAAACCGCAGCGGCGTCTGGTTCAGAGGCCAGATGTCCTGGGTTGCGAGTTTCCGGTCCTTCACCGAAACCGATTTGCCGTCGGCGATGATATCGAGGCGGGCAGGCGGATTGTAATAGAAGCGCACCTTCCCGGGCCGGGCGAGGTAGAACTTGCCTTCCAACTGGCTCCCGTCTGGACCGAACTGAACGAAATCGCCATGCATGGTCTTCACGGAATTGAAATAGGCGTTGACGTCCTGGAGCGTGGCCTGTTCCTCGACGGTCAAGGCCGCCGCCGGAACCAGCATGGCGATAAGGAACCCGCAGGCGGCGGCGAATAAACGTCTGGATCTGGCGAGGCTGCGGATCAGCATGGTGTGCCCTCGTCTCCGTCTTGGTGAAGTCCGTTGATACGTGGAAGAGCCGATACACACATGTTGTGGCAAAGCTTTGGCATGCGCGCAGTCTAAAACTCTTCTTCCACGCCGTTTTGCACCAGGATTTCCCGTTTGCCCGCATGATTGGCCCGGCTGATCAATCCCTCCTGCTCCATGCGTTCGATCAGAGAGGCCGCCCGGTTGTAGCCGATGGACAAACGCCGCTGGACATAGGAGGTCGACGCCTTTTTGTCCCGCAAGACGATGGCCACAGCCTTGTCATACAGATCGTTGCCTTCGTCATCACCGCCAGAACCGCCCGCATCGTAGGGGTCGTCTGCGACCTCGTCCTCATCGGTGACCGCCTCAAGATACTGCGGTGTGCCCTGAAGCTTCAGGTGATTGACGATATCTTCCACCTCATTGTCCGAGACGAAAGGACCGTGCACGCGCTGGGTGCGGCCGCCGCCGGCCATGAACAACATGTCCCCCATGCCAAGCAGCTGCTCGGCTCCCATCTCCCCGAGAATGGTGCGGCTGTCGATCTTCGACGTCACCTGGAACGAAATCCGGGTCGGGAAGTTGGCCTTGATCGTACCGGTGATCACGTCCACCGACGGGCGCTGGGTGGCCATGATCAGGTGAATGCCCGCGGCGCGCGCCATCTGGGCCAAACGCTGGATCGCGCCTTCAATATCCTTTCCTGCCACCATCATCAAATCGGCCATCTCATCGACGATCACGACAATATAGGGCAACTTGTCGAGCGGCAGGTCCTCCTCCTCGTAGATCGGCTCGCCGGTATGGCGGTCAAACCCCGTCTGAACGGTCCGGGTGAAGCTCTCGCCCTTTTCCAGCGCTTGGGCGATTCGCGTGTTGAACCCATCAATGTTCCGAACGCCCATCTTGGACATCTTCTTGTAGCGCTCTTCCATCTCCCGGACGGTCCACTTCAAGGCGACAACGGCCTTTTTCGGATCCGTTACGACAGGGGTCAGAAGATGCGGAATCCCGTCATAGATCGACAATTCCAGCATTTTGGGGTCGATCATGATCATCTTGCACTGTTGCGGATCGAGCCGGTAGAGCAGCGACAAGATCATGGTGTTGATCGACACGGACTTGCCCGAGCCGGTCGTTCCGGCAACCAGCAGGTGAGGCATGCGCGCAAGATCCGAGACCACGCCTTCCCCATTGATCGTCTTGCCAAGCGCAAGCGGCAGTTTCGCCTTCGATTTCTCGAAATCCTGGGCGGCCAGCAGTTCGCGCAGATAAACTGTTTCGCGTCTTGAATTGGGCAGTTCGATGCCGATCGCGTTCTTGCCGGGCACCACGGCAACCCGGGCCGAAATCGCGCTCATGGAACGGGCGATATCGTCCGCGAGCCCGATGACGCGGGACGATTTGATTCCGGGCGCGGGTTCAAGTTCGTAGAGCGTGACAACAGGACCCGGCCGAACTTCGATGATTTCGCCGCGCACGCCGAAATCCTCCAGAACCCCCTCCAGAATGCGCGCATTCTGCTCAAGGGCATCCGCCGACAAGCTGGGCTGTTTTGCTCCGGTTCGCGGTTCGCTCAACAGGCGCAGAGGAGGGAATTCGTATTCTTCCGGCGCTCCCAGGAACGAAGGCTGGGCTTCCTGAACCACCCGTTTGCCCGGTTTGGGCCGGGGCGCCGGGGGAATGACCCGCCCCTGAACGGGTGCGGCCGCCGCGCTTGTCGCCGGGCCAGGACCGGCAATCCCTACCGGCACGGCAGGTCCACCCTGGACGGGGCCTTTCTCGATCAGCAGATCATCGGGAGCGAAGGTTTCCCCATCGTCCTGGAAAATATCGTCCAATCCATCCCGATCATCGTGGTAACCATCGTCCCGCTCGCCAGGCATGCGGCCTTGCCGGGGGGCTTCATAGAATCCCTCGAGGCCGTCCTCTTCCTTGGGCATGAGGCGATCGGCAAGCCGGCGGCGCAGGGCCGTAAAACGGCCTACACGCCGATGCGGTTCCTGTTCCTCCAGATGATACTCGTCTTGGTCATCATCATCGTCGCCGTCCAGGTATTCGCTCTCGTAGACGTCTTCCGCGTCATGCGCACGGCGGCGCGGAGACCAGCCAACCAACCTGCGCAGTAGCGCGACAGTCAAAAGGGCCCAATGGCTGGCATGGCCCATGGCTGATTGAGCAAACAGGGACAAACGCGATTCGCTCTCGTCGTCTTCCCCGTCGAACTCGAAATCGTCCTCAGCGCGCCCGGCGTGCCGCGAACGCTCCAGGCGCGGGTCGCCGGAAGGCTGGACCGTGGACCTACGGCCCAAAACACCCGACGCGCTGACCAGCATGAGGCCGGCCGGCAAACCTAGGCCCAGAACCCCGATGATGGTTGCGGCGCCCTCGGTCAAATTGGAGGTCACCATCGCCGGTACCGAGTGAACCGCGTCGCCAAAAAACCCGCCCAGTCCGGTCGGCAATGGCCAGCCTGCGGGGATCGGCAAAGCCGCCAGGGCGCCGGCGCCAAGCACGGTGCCGGCAAACCAGGCCATCAGACGTTTACGCCCAATGCCCAGCGCCTGACCCGACAGAAGACGCCAGCCCCAAAGCACCACCGGGACCAGAAAGACCGCGGTCGCCAGGCCTATGGTTTGCATGAGAAGGTCGGCGACAATCGCACCGGGGGTGCCCAAAGCGTTCTGGACCGGCTGACTGGTGGCATGATTGAGGCTCGGATCATTGACAGACCAAGTGGCCAGCGCGGCCGCCAGAGCCGCAGTCAGAGCAATGACCGACAGGCCCGCTGCGCCAACGAGGTTCCGCATCAGGAACCGTTTGACAGGGTTTTCAGTATCGAGAAGGTCGGCATTCCCCCTGCGGCCGGCTCTTACGGTACCCGCGCGTTTCATTTTTCACCTCCCAGCCAGTCTGAAAGACGTTCCAAAGCCGTTTGGGTATGGCCGAGCGGCGCCACAAGGCCGACACGGATATACGCCCGGCCGGGATTGCTGCCATCGGCCTGATCAGACGCCAAATAGTCTCCGGGCAGAACCTTGAGCCCGACATCTCTCCACAGGGCTTGCGTAACCTCGGTCGCCCGCCCCCATCTTGAAATGTCCAACCAGAGAAAAAAACCGGCCTCCGGCGTTACTGGACCCAGGATCGGTCCGAGATAATGCTCGGCCGCCTCGAATTTTTCGTTGTAAAGACGCCGGTTTTCTTCGACATGCGCCTCGTCGTGATACGCGCGCACGGCAACGGCCTGATGCGGAATGGGCACCTGGGGCGCGGCAAGGCCGCGGAATTTCGCCCAGCGGCTCAGGAACTCCGGATCGCCGGCGGCGAATCCGCACCGCAGTCCGGCGAGATTGGACCGTTTGGACAAGGAATTGAGCACGACGATCTTGTCGAAGCCGCCGCCCATCGTTTTCGCGGCCTCCAGAATCCCCGGCGGCGGCGTAGACCGGTAAATCTCCGAATAACACTCATCAGCAAAGATCATGAACCGGTGCTTGCGGGCCAGTGCGATCAATTGCTGCCAGTAACCGATGGACGCGACCGATCCTTCCGGATTGGTCGGCGAAGCCACGTAAAAGGCGACACACCGGTCCAGCACCTCCGGATCCAGGGTTTCCAGATCAGGCAGAAAGTTGCGGCCGGGCCGGGCATCCAGAAGCACCGCCTGCGCATCGGCGACATGAGCGGCGGCCGCATAGGTCTGGTAGAACGGATTCGGCAGGATGACCACGGGATGATCGAAATCCTTGGCCAGTTGATCCCGCGCGGCAATCGCCCCAAAAGACAAGCCTTCCCTCGAGCCGTTCAACGGAAGGACCCCGCGTTCGGCGTCGATCATGCCGTCGAGGCCATAACGCTTGTCCAACCATGCCGCGATTGCTGCCCGGAACTCCCCCGTTCCATTGATCGGTGGATACCGGCGGAAATCGGGAAGATTTTCGGCAAGCACCGGCCCCAGAAATTCTGGCATGGCATGTTGTGGTTCACCGATTGTCAGGGCGATCGGAGGCAGACCGGGGCGGTCATCATCAAGAAGCTCGGCAAGCCGTTGAAACGGGTTGGAACTGGGAAGGGCCACACCGCGTCGGTAGGCAGTCAAAGTTGGGTCCATCGATCGATCGCTACTCAATACAGACAGGGATTTGCCCCAACAATAGCGACCCTTTGGTTAAACCCCCTTTAACCATGCAGGACTGGTTCACACAGATTTCGTGGATTTGGAACGCGGCACCCGATGGTACCGCTCCCCGCGACCAATGCAGAGAATACACATAGGCCGGTGGATCCTGCTCTTGCCGGAACAGGGACCAGGCAACCCCGGGATTCTTTTAGAAATCGACGGTCAGCCCCTTGATTTCCCAGTCATCGTAGCGGGTTGGTTCGAGACCGCCACGCCCGTCGATCTCGCGGGGCATCGCGTTGTGCTTGGCATCGATCGCTTTACGCCGCTCCGCCGCCTCCTGCAGGGCGCGCTGCGCCGCGGGCGGCAAGTCCTTAAAGGCTTTTTTGGGTTGGACGGCGACATCCGAGGCGAGAGAGGGGGCGTCCGGCATTGGAGTGTCCGACGCTGGAAAGTCTTTTTCGTCCACCTTCTCACCTCCTGTCCGGTGCCGCTGCGGAACCGCCAAGCTTGCGGACACGACGCGCTGTCACCATCTCTGCATTTGTCCGCCCTATATAGAGCGGTGGCGTGCGGGACAACACAGGACAAACGGATACGTCAATGAATTACGTTCGGACAGGCATGCTTCTGGCTGCCATGACGGCCTTGTTCATGGGACTGGGCTACATGCTCGGCGGAACGGGCGGCATGATGATCGCATTCGCCGTGGCCGCCGCCATGAATGTGTTCAGCTACTGGAATTCGGACAAGATGGTCTTGCGCATGCACCATGCGCAGGAAGTCGATGAGCGGACCGCACCGGATCTCCATAGAATGGTGCGGCAGCTCGCGCACAACGCCGATCTGCCCATGCCCAAGGTCTACATCATCAACAACCCCCAGCCGAACGCCTTCGCCACCGGGCGCAATCCGCAAAACGCGGCCGTGGCCGCGACCACGGGACTACTGGACATGCTCAGCCCGGAAGAGGTGGCCGGCGTGATGGCCCATGAACTGGCGCATATCAAGAACCATGACACACTGATCATGACGATCACCGCCACGATTGCCGGTGCAATCTCCATGCTGGCGAATTTCGCGCTGTTTTTTGGGAACAACCGGAACAATCCGCTCGGCATTGTCGGCGTCATTCTCATGATGATCGTTGCCCCGCTGGCAGCCTCCATCGTGCAGATGGCTATTTCGCGCACGCGGGAATATGCGGCCGACCGGATGGGCGCGCAGATCTGCGGCGAGCCGATGTGGCTGGCCTCCGCCCTCTCCAAGATTGCCGGCGGCGTCAAGCGCGTGCACAATCAGGACGCGGAGAACAACCCAGCCACAGCGCACATGTTCATCATCAACCCTCTTTCGGGCGAACGGATGGACAACCTCTTCTCCACCCACCCCAACACCGAAAACCGGATTGCGGAATTGAAGAAACTCACGAGCGGATCGAATGGCGGGTTCGGAATGGCCCAGCCGGAACGCAATGCCGGGTATCAGGATCCGGCCGCCGGCGGGCCATGGGGCGGCGTTTCCGGCAACAGCGTTCGCGAACCGCGCGGCCGGGGACCTTCGGTTCCGCCAGCAGGCTCCAGCCGGCCGAAAGGGCCCTGGGGCTGAGCGCGGGTTGTCCTTCACGCCCGTTCGCGGGTAAAGAGCGGCACAACCGGAAACATGGCCGCGCGCGGGCGACCCGCTCGCGGCCATTTCCCTTTCCCGAGCACGAACGGACCCCAACGTGGCAGACAACAGAAAATCAGGCCCAAAACGCCAGCCGCCGGCGGACGCGGACATGCGCCACTCACCGATGATGGAAAAGCCGGGCTTTGCCGCACGCAAGATTGCCGCGGACCTGCTTGGAAACGTTGTCCACAAGCACCGTGCACTCGACGCTGAACTGGACCTGGCCTCCGGACATTCCGGGTTTCGGGCCTTGCCGCACCAAGACCGCGCCCTGGTTCGCGCGATCGTTGGGGCGTGCTTGCGCCGGCGCGGAGAGATTGCGGAAATCCTGAACCGTCTGCTTGACCGGGATATTCCCGAAAAAACCGGCCGGGTGCAGGACATTTTGCATGTCGCCATCGCACAGATGATTTATCTCGACGTTCCGGACCGGGCCGCGGTGTCGCTGGCGGTCGACCACGCCTCGATCGACCGGCGCGCAAAGCCCTACAAGGGGCTTGTCAATGGCGTGCTCCGCCGGCTTGGACGGGAAAAGGATGCGATCACGAATGATCTCGATGCCGACCGCCTGAATACGCCCAACTGGCTTTTCGAGAACTGGACCGCTGCCTATGGCGAGGAAACGGCAAGGCGTATCTCCGCCGCCCACAGAAACGCCGCGCCACTCGATCTCACAGTCAAGCA
This sequence comes from Roseibium aquae, assembly GCF_008711285.1. Taxonomy (GTDB): domain Bacteria; phylum Pseudomonadota; class Alphaproteobacteria; order Rhizobiales; family Stappiaceae; genus Roseibium; species Roseibium aquae. The sequence goes on along the minus strand of NZ_VXDC01000002.1, from coordinate 175,324 downwards.
GGATCCGGACGGATGGGCCGAGCGCCTCGATGGTCTGGCCCTATCCGGTCCGACCGTGCGGCTCCGGGACCGGGCCACCGTCACCGCGCTGGAGGGGTATGAAGAGGGGGCTTGGTGGGTCCAGGATCTCGCGGCCTCACTGCCGGCCCGCCTTCTCGGCGATGTTGCCGGCCTGCGGATCGCCGACCTGTGCGCCGCTCCGGGGGGCAAGACAGCGCAACTCGCCAATGCAGGCGCGCATGTTACGGCCGTCGACATATCCGCCGGCCGTTTGAAGCGGCTTCGGGAGAACATGACCCGCCTCGGATTCTCCGTGGAAACCGTCGCCGCCGACTTGAGGGACTACGAACCGGAAGCCCCGTTCGACGCGATCCTGCTGGATGCCCCGTGCAGTGCGACCGGCACGATCCGCCGTCATCCGGACGTTGCTTATATCAAACGGCCGCGTGACATTGAAAAACTTGCCGAAATTCAAGCAGAGCTGCTCGGCCGCGTTGCGAACTGGGTGCGGCCCGGCGGGCAGCTCGTTTATTGCACCTGTTCGCTCGAACCGGCGGAAGGCGAGGAACAAGTGAGCGCCTTTTTGAACCGCAATCCCGGGTTCGAACTGCAGCCCGTTTTGCCGGGAGAACTGAACGGTCTGGACAACTCCATCACCGAGCAGGGTTTTTTGCGGACATTGCCCTGCCATGCCGGCCCAGATGAAGGGACCTGGGAAGGCATGGACGGATTTTTCGCGGCCCGTTTGCGTCGCCTTTAACGCCCCGTAAACCGTGTATGGCACCATAGTCGAGGTAAGGGCGTTAACCGTGATCATGGTTAACGAAGTGTTAGAGGGTCGACCGATTAGTGAACTGGGGTCATTCCGTGCCGGTTTGGTGCCATGACGATGAGTGCGGTGTCTGAACAGAGCCGCATCTGGCGTCTGCTGGCGAATCATTTCTGGCAACACACGCTGAGGTGGGTGCATGGCGGACCGTTGTTCCGGCTGCGTCCCGCCTCGTCGACGCCTGCCCGCTTGTTGATTGCCCCGCAGGACCTTCGAACCGCCGACGCCATGAACGCCGCCGACATCTATGGCGGCCGCTTCCTGTTTTCAGGACACCTCGTCGAAACTCAGGGAAACTCGCCGTTCGAGGTCCGGACCGGCCACAAGGACTGGCTGAGAGAACTCCACAGTTTTGGCTGGTTGCGCGACCTTCGGGCCTCCGAAAGCCGGGTGGCCCAGCAAAATGCCCGCGCGCTGGTCGACGACTGGATCAGGCTGTGCGGAAACCGGCATTCGGTCGGCTGGGAAACCCCGGTTGTGACGCGCCGGGTCATGGCGTGGTTGTCGCACTCCCCGTTTGTCCTCGAAGAGGGCGACCACGACTTCTACCGCCGGTTCCTGCGCTCGCTTGCCCGGCAGGTCCGCTTCCTCAGACGCACGATCAACGAGACCCAGGATGGGGTCGAACGGCTGCAGGCGGCTATCGCGATTGCCGCGGCATGCGTTTCCATGGCCGGCCAGGGCCGGTTTGCACGGCAGAGCCTGCGGCGCCTCAACCAGGAACTGTCCCGCCAAATCCTTGCTGATGGCGGCCATATCTCCCGCAATCCCCGCGCCCTGATCGATGTTCTGGCGGACCTGCTTCCAGTCAGGCAGGCTTTTGTCGCTCAAGGGTTGGAGGTGCCTCAAGCCATGCTCCAATCCGTTGACCGGATGATGCCCATGATGCGGTTTTTCCGGCACGGCGACGGGAAATTCGCCCACTTCAACGGCATGGGCTCAACGCCCAATGATTTGGTCGCCACCATCATGGCGTATGACGACGCGCGCGGATCGGCCCCGGTGAACGCGCCGCATTCCGGCTACCAGCGTCTCGTCTGTGGCCAAACGGTTGTCCTGATCGAAACCGGCCCACCGCCCGATGCAGGCGTCTCGCTCGAAGCGCATGCGGGGACGTTGTCTTTCGAGATGTCGGCCGGAGCCCATCGGCTGATTGTCAATTGCGGGGTTTCCGGCCTGTCCAACGCCGCCTGGCGACAGGTGAGCCGGTCGACCGCCGCACACTCGACGGCAACGCTCGACGACACCTCGTCGTGCCGTTTCCTGGCCGAAAAGCCTTTTGGCAAATGGCTTGGAGCGCCGGTCATCTCGGGTCCGGTTGATGTCCCGGTCAACCGCTCCGATGATGACACCGGCACGCGGGTAACCGCTTCCCACGACGGGTATTTGCAGAGCTTTGGGATTGTGCATGAACGGGACATGCGGCTCGCCGGTGACGGCACCGTGCTGGATGGGATGGATACGTTCAGGGCCACCGGTGCCGCGCGCTCTCGCGACTACGCGCTGAGGTTTCACCTCCATCCGCAAGTCAAGAGCAGCCTCCTGCGCGGGGATACCGCCGTTCTGCTCGTCTGTCCGGACGGCGAAGCATGGGAATTTGATGCGCTTGGCCGTGCGATTGCCCTGGAAGAATCGATCTATCTTTCGGACGTCTACGGCCATCGCCGGACCTTCCAGATCGTCTTGTATGGCTCGACGGAGACCGATTCCTCGGTGACTTGGCAGTTTCGCCGGACGGCTGTGGCCCGTCTCAGCCGCCGAGGCTCCACCAAGTTCGACGAAACCGAACTGCCGCTCGATGATGAGTGAGCCGCCGGTTCCTACTGCTCTCCAAGTTTGAGATCGCGTGTGTAGTCACCGTCCTTGATTTTCACCACGGCTTGGCCACACATCGTCTGGCCTTTTACCGCGTCGAAGGAAAGGCAGGGCGATCCATGGAGTTCCCAGCCATTGTTGAGCGCCTGGGTGACCCGATGGCAGAACTCGCTGTCGTCGACACCGGTGATAAAACGATACAGTTTCATAAAATCTTCTCGCAAGGGTGGGATTAGCCGCGGGCGGCGATGGCATCGGAAATCGCGATCACCCGCCGGCCCATCTCCGCATGTAGGCGCTCGACCATCTTTCCGTCCACCTGGATCACACCTTTTCCCGCGTTTTCGGGATCATCGAAAGCCGCATTGATCCGGCGCGCCCAACCGACTTCGTCTTCGGAAGGGGAAAAGGCGGCATGGCAGGCCTCGATCTGTTTTGGATGAATGAGCGTCTTGCCATCCATTCCCATATCCGCGCCCTGGCGGCATTCGGCGGCGAACCCGTCCATGTCGTCCAGGCCGTTGAATACCCCATCCAGAATATCAATGTCCCCGGCCCGAGCCGCGGCGACACAGGTCATGAGCCAGGGCAGCATGACCCTGCGTCCAGGCACCAGCCGGGCGCGGGTTTCCTTGGCAAGATCGTTGGTGCCCATGACGAAGCAGGTCAGACCAACGCCGCTATCGAGCCCGCAGGCGCCGATTGCCGCGGCATTCAGCATCGCTTGCGGCGTTTCCATCATCGCCCAAAGCTTGGGCGGCTGGCCCGGCTTGAGCACCTTCAAACGGATTGCGACCCGCTCCAGATCGGCCGGGCTGTTCACCTTGGGCACGAGGATCGCGTCCGGGCCGGCCTCGACCGCCGCTTTCAAGTCTTCCTCGGCATGGTCGGTATCGAGCCCGTTGATCCGGATGACAAGTTCACGCTGGCCATAGCCCCCGCCCTTCACGGCTTCAACGACCTGGCTGCGCGCTTCCGCTTTTGCATCCGGAGCCACCGCATCCTCAAGATCGAGGATCAGGCAATCGACATCGAGGGACTTTGCCTTTTCAAGCGCACGTGCATTGGAACCGGGCATGTAAAGGGCAGAGCGCCGGGGACGCAGGGTGAGGGTCATGATAAGTCCTGAAGCCGTTTCTAGGATGGATCGCCATAGCCTATCGGAAGAGACAGGCGGGCGAAATCATCCGAAGGGCGGAACGGGACAGGTGGGCGGGCTTTGGCCGGGAGATCGGCACCGTCCGGCAAAACACTGCCTTGATCCGGGCAAGGGTTTTGGGACATCTTGCACATTCACACCTGACCGACCGTTTCGGAGACCTCATGAACAAACCCGAGATCCGGGCCCTTGGCCTCGATGACGCCCACCAGCTTGCACCGCTGATCGCTGAAAACGCGCAAGCCCTGAAAAGAGGCGCGCCCCGCCGGCCGGATGAGTTTTACGCCGAGCGGATCCTCGGCGACACGGCAGCGGAAGTGCTCGGCGCGTTCCACGGCGAAACACTGATCGGTTTTGCCGTGTATTTCGATCTGCCCGAACTGATCACCGGCCTCCGGCTTGGTCAGCTTGACGACATCTACGTTCATCCCGAGCATCGCCGACAGGGCATTGCGCGGCGGATGATCGAGATGCTGGTGGACGAAGGCCACAAACGCGGCTGGCTCCACTTGCGTTGGCTGGTGCCGGGCAAGAACGTGCCCGCTGTCACCCTTTATGAAAAAATCGCCGAGCCCGATCACCGGAAAAGCTATGTGATCCCGATCGACCGGATCGCAGGAGATTGACCGGTCAATAACCGGCCGGAAAAACAGGCGGGATCTGGCCCAGCGGCAGGAATCCCGCCCGGACCGACCCATTGCTGATCACGACCGGCAACTCGACCTCTCCGACATCCGGATCGCTCGCCCGTGCGGCCTGGGCAAGGGACCTGGCTATGCTGTCCAGCGTCCGGGGCAAGGCCGAGTCCGGCGGCAGGAACAATCCGGCATACCGGGCAAGCGCTTCGATTTCCCGCACCTTGACAGTCAAAGTCCCCGACAGATGCCCGTCGGGCTGGAGAATCAGCGCGCCGCTGATCTCGAGCCGCGATGGCTCTGCATCCAGAGAGGCCAGGACAAGCTCGACCGGCAAGCCCCCGTCCGCGTTCCGCAGCAGGTCCACGAAGGGCTGGCCAGCCATCAATCCAGCACCATCCGGGATCCGCAGGTGCAGCCGGAAACCTGCCGGCGGCAGACCCTCGGGGCTTTCCCCCGATGTCACGGCATCCGCCGACAGGAAGATTTCCGCGTCACCGGGACTCGTTTCGACTATCCGGGTGTGGAGGCCCAGTTTTTCCGCCTTGACCGAAAGCTCGCGGGCCGGGCTGGCCAACGCAAGTTCAGGCCCCTCAATGATCGCGTCGATCTGGTCGACGCTGTTGTCTGAAAATTTGACGCTGCTGCGCGCAAGCTGCCATTGACCCGTGAGGGATTCACCGGTCAGTGGTGATCGGAGATCAGCCGGCCCCATGCTTTCGAAGATGATATGCCTGGGATTGTAGACCAAAGCGACTGCCTGGACCGTGCCAAGCTCGGCGGTCGCGCCCAGCGGGGTGGCGGCGCTCAACCGGGAACACCTCACTTCATAGCGGAATGGAAAACCCGAGATCGCCTGATCGGCGCACTGGATATGCAAGCCGCCATCCGCCAGGTGGCCGATCTGCGCTTCGAGTTCGCCGGCCAGAACCGTTCGGCCATACGCCCATGCGCCCGACCAGCCGGCAATTCCCAACACAACAGCCCCCATCAGCCCGAAGTACCGGATTTTCAGATTTTTTTTCGGTTCGGAGGAATTTGCGGCCATCGAAATCCTGTCCCAGGAACGCTTCACGATCCTTACGGATCAAAATTCGCGGCAACATTGCACACAGGATGACAGATTGCTATCTCCGCCGGGCAGTCTGAAGCAAGCGGTCAATGATGAGCGATTTTTGGGTCTTTGGTTACGGGTCCTTGATGTGGAATCCAGGTTTTCAGCATATGCATGCCCTCCCGGGCGTGCTGCACGGCGCGCACCGCTCGCTTTGCGTCTACTCCTGGGTTCATCGGGGCACACAGGAACGACCCGGCCTGGTATTTGGCCTGGACCGGGGGGGCGCCTGCCGTGGCATGGCCTATCATGTGCATCAGACCAACCGCGACGAAACCATTGCCTACTTGCGCGCGCGGGAGCAGGTCACCATGGTTTACCTGGAGCGGTGGCGCACCATCCGCCTGAGCGACGGGCGCACCGTGCCCGCGCTGACCTATATGGTCGACCGCACCCACCCGCAATATGCCGGCTCGCTGCCGCGGGAGAAACAGCTCGAGATCGTGCGTGGCGCGCAAGGACAATCGGGACAGAACCCGGATTATGTCCTGAACACGGCGGCTCATCTTGCCGAGCTCGGTATCAAGGACCGTACGGTGACCTGGCTGGCGGACAAGCTGAGGCTTGACTGCGTCAGGTGACGGTTGCCTGGGCGCTGCCTGAGCCCCTGCGGGAGCTGTTTTCCGGCAACCGGGAAAGGACCGGGGAAGGGTGGGGCGCATGCCGGGCTTCGTCGATCAGCCGGTTGCTGGCGGTTTCGATCCGTTCCACCATTTGCGTATGGAACTCATCCATCGCCAGTCCCGGCGGGAGGATCGGCAGGAATTCAACGATCACCGTTCCAGGATAAACCAACCAGGACGATCGTGGCCAATAGAGACCCGCATTGTGGGCCACGGGCAGCACCGGACACTGGAGCTCCTTGTAAAGGTGCGCAATTCCGAACTTGTACTTCGGTTCCGCCCCCGCCGGGCGGCGCGTGCCTTCGGGGAAGATCATGATCTGCCGGCCTTCGCAGATCGCCTGCTTGGCGGACTCCACCATGGCCGCAAGCGCTTCAGACCGTTTGCCGCGATTGATCGGAATTTGCCGGAATTTTGCCGTGTACCAGCCGAAAATCGGGATCCAGCGCAATTCCCGCTTCAAGATGAAGGTCGGGTCCGGGAAGTGCGGGATCAGCGTCACCGTTTCCCAGGCTGATTGGTGCTTGAGCGCCACCATGCACCCGCCCTGCGGGATGTTTTCAAGTCCGCGGAGTTCAACCTTGAGACCGGCGACATAACGCATGAGCGCCAGCAGCATTCGGGACCACAGGGGCACGACCCACCAGCCCCATCGGCGCGGCAGCAACATTACCGGCGACAACAGGATCATCATGACCAGCGTAACGCCGTAAAAAAGGATCTGGAACAAGGTGGAGCGCAGAAACAGCATAAAACCTCTCGTCCGCTGGCTAGGCTCTTCGTCGGCCTAGAAAGCATGTGCCAGCCTAGCCAAAAATCCGGCTGGCCCCGATGCGTAGACGCGCGAGGGTATACTTCACATATTCCCGCATGAGAAGCTGCATGGTCTTGCGATCAGAATACCAGGAAGACAGGTCGAGACCCGACGCATAAACCGGATAGGGCACCAAGTCGATATCCGGAAGCGTATCGGTCAGTTCGAGACTTGCCCGCGGAAGGTGGTAAGCGCTCGTGACGACCAAAAGTGTCTTGAAACCGTGCTTCTTCACCCAGTGTGCGGTTTCCGTCGCGTTTCCGGCCGTGTTCAGGGCGATGCGGTCCAGATCCACGCAACAATCGAACAAAGGACGGTCGGCCGACGTGACAGAGACGATCTGGTCCCGGGTCGTTCCCGGGTGAACCCCGGAAATCAGCAGGCGACGGGCCCTGCCTTCATCCAACAAGGTCAACGCCTGGGAGATGCGCTCCGTCCCGCCGGTGAGAACGACAATCGCATCCGCCTGCGGATCGGCGGGAAGGCTGGCAGTCGACACCTTATGGGCAAAAACGCCGAACAACCCGGCAAAGGCGATCAGTATAAAGGCAAAGCCGAGTACACCGCCCGCCAAGAGACCCCGGAGCGGGACAGACCACCCCGCCTGCGGGCCATTTGGCCAAATCCCGCCCCGGCGGATCGCTTCCGAACGCGATCCGGTCGAGCAGGAGGGGGTGGGTTCGGCCCGGAGCGAATCGCGGCCGGGCGGGCTAGCACGTGTCATGTCCCTGACGATGATAGATGATTCGGCCGATTTTGGGACATTCAGGTTCAATCCCGCTGCCAGCGTCAATCCCCTTTTGCAAGATGGGCTTTTACGGCCAGTCCAGACGTCAAAGCGGTCAGTACCGCAACAAGGAACACCACCGCAAGAACCCCGAGATAACCGGGAAGTGAAACGGATACAGATCCGAACAAGGCCGACAACTGGTCCGAGCTTGCCAAACCTTCCGCTTCCCGGCTGAAAACATCAAGCACGACAAAACACACGACCGCACAGGCGCCTCCCGCGATGCCGCCAATCAAGCCGAGCACCAGGAAGTGACGCTGGAACTCCCGGGCGATGAAGCTGTCTTCGGCGCCCACAAAATGCAGGACCGAGATGACGTCCTTGTTCCCCGCCATGGCCGCCTGGGTGGCGAACACGACGCTGAGAACCATGGAGGCCATGACCAGGGCCAGGATCGCAAAGCCGGCCAGCACCACGGTGCCGGCCATCGCCGACAAGCGGGAGGTCCAGACCGAATGATCGTCGAGGCTCGCACCGGAGATCGATCCCGTGATCGCGGTGCGCAACTGATCCAGATCAACACTCCCTGGATCCGCCAGGGTTATTTGGATCAACCGGGGGACAGGCAAAGCGTCGAGATCCAGCCCCCCTCCCAGCCACGGTTCCAGAAGCTGCCTTGTCTCCGCATCCGACAGGGCGCGGACGACCCCGATCCCCGGAAACTCCTGCGCCAAAGCCACCGCCCTGTCGATTTCCCGCGCCATATCAATACCGTCCACAGGCCGGATCTGTATGGTAACTTCGCGAACAAGATCGTTTTGCCAGGCGTCTGCGGCGTCCCATACGACAGAAACGGCCCCGACCGTCAGACACGCCAGAAAACTCATGATGGCAACGACCAGGGTTAGCGCGCGCCCGGCCACGGATTGCGGCGGCACGATAGGCGCCGTGGGCCGGAGCGCATTCCCTTCCCGCGCCAGCCTCCTGCGCCGTGCCGGTTTGGCGCGGGCCGGTGCGGGAGGCCGGTTGGGGGCTGACTTGCCTGGTGCTTGGCGTGAAGCGTTCGCTCTGGGTTTCGAGATCTTGGCCATTCCCCACCTAATCGAACACAGACAAGCGGCCATCGGCAAGCACCAGCCGCCGGGCTTCAACCTGTTCGAGGAGCGCGATGTCATGGGTGGCAATCACCACGGATGTCCCCAGCTTGTTGAGTTCAATGAAAAGACGCAAAAGGCGGCGGGCCAGCGGCGGGTCGACATTGCCCGTCGGTTCATCCGCCAAAAGCACGTCCGGCCGGGTGATTAGCGCCCGGGCAATGGCGGCGCGCTGCTTTTCGCCACCTGACAAAACCGGCGGCATGGCCTGCATTCGCTCGCCCAGCCCCACCCACTTCAACAATTCAACCACATCCGCGCGATACTCGGCTTCCTCCTTGCCAACAACACGTAGGGGAAGCGCGATGTTTTCATAGGTTGTCAGATGATCCAGGAGGCGGAAATCCTGAAACACCACGCCGATTTTCCGGCGGAGCAAGGGGATTTCCTGCTTGTCTATCTGGCTGAGGTCGCGGTTGAAGATCCGGATCAACCCCCGGGTGGGCTTGAGCGACATGAACAGCAGGCGGATAAGACTTGTTTTCCCCGCTCCCGATGGTCCGGTGAGGAACTGGAAGGATTGCGGGGCAATCTCGAACGAGAGATCGCGCAAAATCTCCGGCCCCATGCCGTATCTCAAGCCGACATTCTCGAAACGGATCACGCGGTTTACTCCTTGGTCGCAAGGCACGTTAACGCCCGCCGCGTTAACGTTTCATTAAACATATGGATGCCCATCTTGAGAAAAAGGGTGGGAACGCGCGCGCGCCGCCCAGCTATAGTGTGGGTAACGTATTTTGGACAGTGCCGGAAGCGGTACATATCGGCCAGGCTGACCGCTATGGCTTCAAGGAAGGCGAGGGGTCTTCTGACATATGAAGATCAAATGCCCGGAGTGCAGCACCACCTACGACATCAAGCCGGCCATCCTGGGCACAGAGGGCCGGAGCGTGAAATGTGCGCGCTGCGGAAATCGCTGGTTCGTTTCTCCACAGGATAATGCCGCCGAAGAGGATCCCTCTCCAGTCGGGGATACAGATCGCGGCGACATGAAGGACTGGACTGACGATGCTGCGGAAGACTCGTCCTCGTGGAGCGAGGGTGAGCAAAAAGCGGACGACTGGGATGATGCGGACACTGGCGCGCCTGAAAAGCCTGCCCCGCGGGCCGCTGAGCGGAAAGCAGCTCAGCAGAAGGCCGCGCCCCAATCCGAAGCTGCCGCGCCCGAGGCGGGAAAGCAGCCGGTCGATGTCGAATCCTTTGCCAACCGGCCGAAAATCAAGGTCAATCCCTATAAATTCCGCCGTGACCGGATCGGTGCCATCCTGACCTGGCTGGCCCGCCGGAATTACCGTCGCATTTCAGGGATCGCGCTGTTTGTCGGGTCGATCGGCGTTCTGGCCCTGCTTGTCCTGAACCGGGCGGCGATCGTCAAACAAGCGCCGGATCTGGCTAGCCTTTATGGACTTGTTGGCCTAGACGTGAACCTGCGCGGGCTCGAATTCAGGGATCTCCGGACCTTTTCCGACGTCAATGAAGGCGAGCGAGTGCTGGTGGTGGAGGGCACAATCCGCAATGTTCTTGAAGGCCCCAACCCGGTTCCCGCCGTTCGCCTGACTATTCGGGGAACAGATTTGCAAGACATTTATTCTTGGACGGTAGAACCACGAACCAAATCGCTCAACGCCCTCGATGAAACCAGGTTCCGGACGATCCTGTCCGATCCTCCTGACGGGGCCAACGACATCCAGGTCCGGTTCATTGACCGCACCCAACGACAGATAGTGCTCGAGTAATATGGCCGTTACGATCAACACCCTGTTCGATGAAGACACGATTTCGACCCGCGTCGAGGATCTGGCGGCGGAAATCGCCCGGAGCAACCCTGACAACCTGCTTGTAGTCGCCGTTTTGAAGGGAAGCTTCATATTCGCAGCGGATCTGGTCAGGGCAATGCATCGCGCGGGCCTGGAGCCCGAGATGGAATTCATTCACCTGTCCAGTTACGGCGCAGGGACCGTCGGGTCGGAAAATATCCGGATTTTGCGCGATGTCGAAAGTGACGTTAACGGCCGGGACATCATTTTGGTGGACGATATTCTCGAATCGGGCCGCACACTGAGTTTTGCCTGCCAAAGGCTTCTGGACCGCGGGGCAAAATCCGTCAGGATCGCCGCGCTTCTCGACAAGCCGCAGAGCAGGAAAATCTCCATTTCGGCCGATTATATTGGTTTTGCCTGTCCCGACAAATTTGTCGTCGGCTACGGCATGGATATGGGACACGCATGGCGGCAATTGCCGTTCATCGGTTACGTGGTTCCGGAAAACGATCCGGAGACCCGTGATAACGAGGGAGACTAGGATGGCCCGCATTCTTCTGACCGAAGATGACGACGCGGTGCGGGGATTTGTAAAACGCGCCTTGGAACTCGACGGGCATTCCGTGGAGGCGGCCGAAGACGGCGGCGAGGCCGTGGACCGTTTGACCCGCGAGAATGGTGCCTTTGACCTTCTCCTGTCCGACATCAAGATGCCGGTCATGGACGGGATCGCGCTGGCCTTGCACACCGCACGCGCTTTTCCCGACATGCCCATCTTGCTGATGACCGGCTTCGCCGATCAGCGCGAGCGAGCGAATGGTCTGGACGAATTGGTCAGGGATGTCATTTCCAAGCCTTTTTCGCTGGCTGACATCCGGCGCGCGGTGCGTCAGGCTCTTCCCAAGTCCCTGCCCGACCACGCCTTGCGGATCGCCTGACCGGCCGGCCGGTTTTTCCGGCAGGCGTTATCCCGGCACAGATGAAAACCCCGGCCAAGAACCGGGGTTTTGGTTTTCAATCTGCCCTTGGACCAGATGGGACAGTTTTGCGGATGACCCCCGCTTGCAGCATCCCAGACACCGGGCTAGTACCGCCGTAACAGGCGTTCAAGATAATCGAGCTCGATTTGCGGCCGGTCCGGGTCCGAGAAGCGGCGGCGCAGCTCTTCCAGGATGCGACGTGCCCTTTGAACGTCGATTTCATCCGGCACCTGCACGCGGTTGCCGAAGTCTGGGCCCTCTGTCCGGCGGGGCCGTCCCAGCGGGTCCTCGTCCATCGGAGAACGGCCTTGCGCCATGCCCGGTCCCTCGCCCTGGCCCATCATTTGCTGGGCCATGCCCTGCGCGCCGCGCCGGAGCGCATCCAGCGCATCGCCTTGCTGACCCAGCGCCTGCTGCCCCTGACCCTGGCCGAGGGAGTCCTGTGCCTGACCCATCGAATCACCGGCTTCGCCGAGAGCTTCGTTTTCCCCCATGCCGTTCTGACCGAGCTGGTCCATGAGCTGCTGGAGCTGCTGCGCCAGATCGCCTTGACCCTGCTGTAGCTGATCGAGCATTTGCTGCAATTGCTCTGCGGTCATTTGTTGCTGGCCCTGTCCGCGTTGCTGCTGCTGGCCCTGCTGACCCTGCTGCTGGTTTTGATTGAACTGGTGGGTCTGATCCATCAACTGCTGCTGGCGCTGGATCATTTCACCGAGTTCGTTCAGCATCTCCATCATCTCGCTGGTCATGCCGTCCGGCATCTGTTGCGGCCGGCCAGCTTGCAGATTTTCCAGCATTTGCTGCATCTGGGCGAGAAGTTCGCGCGCGGCGTCCCGGGAACCGGTGCGCGCCAGTTCTTCGATCCGGTCCAGCATCTGCGAAAGGTCCTGCTGCGACAGGTTTTGCTGCTGCGAATTGAACGGCTGCATGGCCTGGGGGTTGCTGCGCAACTGTTCCGCCAAAGCCTGCATGTAATCGTTCAACGCCTCCCGCAACTCCTGGGTCAGACGTTCGATCTCCTCGTCGCTGGCGCCGTTTTCAAGCGCGTCACGCAGCGCTTCCTGCGCGTCGCGGAGTGCCCGCTCGGCCATCGACAAATCCCCATCCTCGATGGTCAGCGCCAGATCCCAGAGCAAGGGAAGCAGGGACTTCAGTTCGTCATCCGTCCGGGCTGCCACGACCTGGCGATAAGCGTAGTCCATCCCCAGATAGACGCGCGCTCCGACATCGAACGTTTCGGGAGAGAGCATCAATCCATCCAGCGCGGTAATCACCCGGACGTGGTTGTTGGCATCCAGGGCCAGATCCCGGCGCTGTTCGACGATGGCGCGGGCCAGCGGCTTGCGGAAGCGCCGCTGCGGAAGGGTAATCCGATACGCCGGGGAATATCCCTCCTGACCGGCTTCGTCACGCGCAAGGAGTGTAAGGTCCACGTCGGAGCCCGCCCAGGGATGGGATGTCAAATCGCGAATGGTTTCGCCGGTACTCGACGATGCGGAGCGTGGCGGCAGCGAGAGGGGAAATTGCGGTGCATCTACCAGCGGACGGCGGGGCTTGGGATTGGGCGAGGTATCCGGCGCCGGGGCAATCCGGGCCTCCGCCGCAACGACGCCGTAGTCGTCCTGCACCAGGTATTCGAACTTCAAAGCGCCGCTCAACTGCTGTTCGGGATCATCCAGAAGGCGGATATCCGGACTGTCATCCGGACGAACGTCAAAGCCGAACCGGGAAATCTCCGTTTGCCCACGAGCCAGGACGATTGCCCCGGTGTCGTTGAGCTCATGGCTGACCTCGAACGGGACGTCTTCGCCGAGCGCCTCATCCTCGCCGGCGGGCAGGACCGCAACCGGGTCGGCGCCGTCCGAGCCTTCGAAGGTCACGCTCAGATTGCTGAGGCCTTGCGCCCGGATGGTCACAACAGACCCTTCAGGCACGGAAATCAGGGCGCCCGGATCGCGCAGACCCGCACTTTCGCCCGTAAGGTAAATCGGCGGCTCGTTGGTGTAGACCGGCGGGGTCACCCAGGCATCCAGACGGCTGGCGATCTCCTGGCTGCTCAGCGGCACATCAAATGCCGCGCCAAGCCGCATCCATCTGTCCTGACCGGAAGACATGAACCCGACGACAAGAACCATGACCGCCACGACCCGGAACGCAAAAGGGTCCAGCCGGAACGCCTGGGGATCGGGGCGCTTCGCCTTCATCTTGGACAGCGCTGCGCTCATCCGGCGTTTGTGGAGGGTCCACAAAGCCAAGGTGGCCGGGTCATCTCCACCCAGGGAAAGCTCGTCCTCGAAGGCCGTCAAAGGGCGATGGTCGACACCGCTGTCGCGCTCCACCCGGGCCAGCGCCTCTTCGCGGCCCGGCCACCGGACACCCAAAAGCCCGCGCGCGGACCACAAAAACCCGGCCGCCAGACCAACCAGAACGATAACCCGCAGCCAAATCGGCAGCACCAGCCAAAGCCCAAGCCAGGACAAACCCACGAACAAGGCGACCACGATGAGGGGCGGGAAGACGGCGCGCCACACCCGTTCCACAAAGAGGGACATGCGGCTTTGACGAATGACCTTGTCAAGGCGCCGCGCAATAACCGAGGGCGTCAGCTGATCCGGATCAGCGGGCCGCTCGGGGGAATGGCCTGGGTCATTGGTGCTGCGGGTCAATTGTCCGCCTCCGTGTCACGCGTCCTGGCTCAGCCCTGGCGTTCCCACCCGGACTTTGGCCCTCGTCGCCTTATGTAAGGTGAGGCAAAGGACCGGACTCGGCAAGCAGTTGACCCGGTAAACACGGCAGAAATTATGTCACGAACCCGTTAGCCACTCCGGAATCCGGTCCAGACCGATCATATCGTCATAGGTTGGCCGGGGCCGGACGACGGCAAACTCGTCATTGTTCACAAGCACCTCGGGTATCAAAAGGCGGGAATTGTAGGTGCCGGCCTGAACCGCGCCATAGGCGCCCGCCGAAAAAACGGCCAGAAGATCTCCGGCGGCGACAAGCGGAATATCGCGCCCCTTGGCGAGATAATCGCCGGTTTCGCACACCGGCCCGACAATATCGGCCTTCAGCCGCGATGCATCGCCGCCAGGTTCCAGGACAGGCCGCACTTCATGGTACGCATCATAGAGCGTCGGGCGGATCAGATCATTCATCGCCCCGTCGACGATGACAAAGTGCTTGTCATCGCCATCCTTCACGTAAATGACCTTGGTAACGAGCAGACCGGCATTGCCTGCGATCAGGCGGCCCGGCTCGAACATGATCGTGCAATCCAGCTCACGAACATGCTTTTTCACGACTTCGGCATAGGCATCGGGATGCGGCGGCGGGTCGTTGTCGCTCGTGTAGGGAATGCCAAGGCCGCCGCCGAGATCGATGTGATCGATAACATGGCCGTCCGCGCGCAAATCCCGGATCAATCCGCCGAGCCGGGCAAAGGCATCATCGAATGGCTGCAAGTCCGTGATCTGGGACCCGATATGCATGTCGATGCCGGTGACCTTGATCCCCGGCAGGCGGGCGGCGGTCGCGTAGACTTCCCGGGCCCTTTGCCATGAAATCCCGAACTTGTCTTCCGCCTTGCCCGTGGAGATTTTCGCGTGGGTCCTGGCGTCCACATCGGGATTGATGCGCAGGGAAACCCGGGCAACGGTTCCCATGTCCATGGCGACCCGCGACAGCTGATGCAACTCGGGCTCGGATTCCACGTTGAAACAAAGAATGTCCTCGGCCAGTGCGCAAGCCTGTTCCGCCTCGGTTTTGCCAACTCCGGAGAACAAAATCTTGCTGGCCGGAACGCCGGCCGCGCGCGCGCGGCGAAGCTCGCCTTCCGACACCACGTCCATGCCGGCGCCCAGCCTTGCCAGGGTCGCGAGAACCGCCTGGTTGGAATTGGCCTTCATCGCGTAGCAGACCAGCGAGGGGATATCGCTGAAAGCTGAGGTGAAGACCTCGTAATGCCGGGTCAAGGTCGCCGTGGAATAGACATAGAACGGCGTCCCAACGTCGGCGGCAATCCGCGGGAGCGGAACATCTTCGGCGTGCAACACGCCATTCTTGTAAGCGAAATGGTGCAAGACAGGCTCCCATTTGGGGCAAATCCGGGCGCGTTGCCCGGTCAGGATGCGGCAATTAACGGATCAGCGGATCCAGGACAAAGCCTCGAGGTTCGGTGCTCGGAAGCGGTTCGATCGCCGCTCCGGTGGCCGGGTCAACACCTTGACTGATCGCGTCCGGGGCACTCCTGGGATCCTCCAGGCCACCCTTCCGGCCGCATCCGCCAAGGAGGATCGCGCCACTCACCGCCACCAGCAAACATGCCCTGCCCGCAGAATTCATCCGCATCTTCTTTCCCCGGTTGCCCTCAAGCTGCTCGGCCTTCTCCTCGCATGCAAAACGCCGAACGGCAAGGGGCCGCCGCGTCTTGAGCGATCAGGCCTTCTCCGCGGCCAGCGCCTTCAGCCAGCGGCGCGCCTGCTTGCGCACATTAACTGGCGATGTCCCGCCATAGCTTGTCCGGCTGCGCACGGACTTATCAACCGACAGAACCGAGAACACTTCCTGGGTGATTCTCGGCTCAACCGCTTTCATGTCCTCAAGGGGCACCTTGTGCAACTCGACACCCTTGTCAACGGCGAGCGCCACCATCTTCCCGGTCACGTGATGGGCATCGCGAAACGGAAGCCCCAGAACCCGGACCAGCCAGTCCGCCAGATCGGTTGCCGTGGCATATCCCGATCCGGCCGCTTTCTTCATGGTTTTGATCACGGGCTCAAGGTCCCGCATCATGCCGGTCATCGCCGCAAGCGCCAGGGAGATGCTGGCCAGACCGTCGAACGCCTGTTCCTTGTCTTCCTGCATGTCCTTGGAATAGGCCAGGGGCAGGCCCTTCATCATCGTGAGCAGACCCTGCAGCGACCCGTAGATTCGGCCGGTCTTGGCGCGAACCAGTTCGGCCGCATCCGGATTTTTCTTTTGCGGCATGATCGACGAGCCGGTCGAGAATTTGTCCGACAGTTTCACGAAACCGAATTGGGCCGAGCACCAGATCACGATCTCTTCCGCCAGCCGGGACAAATGCATCGCTGTGATCGAGGCGCAGGACAGAGCCTCGATCACGAAATCGCGGTCCGAGACGGCATCCAGCGAATTGGCGGTCGGACGGTCAAACCCAAGCGCCTCGGCCGTCATCTTCCGGTCAATGGGAAACGAGGTCCCGGCCAGCGCCGCCGAGCCAAGCGGACTTTCATTCATCCGTTTGCGGGCATCGCGAACCCTGGACCGGTCGCGGGCGAACATTTCGACATAAGCCATCAGATGGTGGCCGAAGGTGACAGGTTGAGCCGACTGAAGGTGGGTGAAGCCCGGCATCACATCGCCGGCATGCAGCTCGGCCTTTTCCGCCAGGACTTGCATCAACTCCGACAGTTGGTCGTCGAGCGTGTCGAGCGTGTCGCGGACCCACAACTTAAAGTCCGTGGCCACCTGGTCGTTGCGCGAGCGGGCGGTGTGCAGACGGCCGGCCGCCGGACCGATCAGTTCCGCCAATCGGGCCTCGACATTCATATGGATGTCTTCCAGCGCTCTGGAAAACGTGAACGTTCCGCTTTCGATCTCTGACAGGATCGTGTCTAGACCTTGAACGATCGCCTTGGCATCGTCCGGCGTGACAATTTGACGGGCGGCCAGCATGCGCACATGGGCTTTCGAGCCTTCGATGTCCTGCCTATATAGCTTGCGATCGTAGTCGATAGAGGCGTTGATCTCCTCCATGATCGCGTCCGGTCCTTCGGCGAACCGACCGCCCCACATGCGATTGCTCATGCCCTGGCCCTTTTGAAATGCCCCTTGCGAGGACGAAGAAAAATGACGAATCCGACGGAAACCGGACCCCGCTTGAAACCTGGTGTGATTGCTGCCGGCCTTGGCGGTGCCGCGGCCATCGCGGTCGCGGTATACGTGATCGCCAGCCCCGCTGGCAATATCGCCGGCGGCCAAAGCTGTTCCGTCTCCATGGCCGCGGCTCAGGAAACAAAGCCTTTCGCGACCGGTGAAGTCGCCGCGTTTCTGCCCGCGCAGAACCCGCTCCCACTGGACGATCTGGTGTTTCTCGGGCCTGACGACGAGGAAGTCAGTATAGCGGATTTCGAAGGGCGCACCGTCTTGATGAACCTTTGGGCCACATGGTGCGCACCCTGCCGGAAGGAAATGCCGGCACTCGACAAACTCCAGGCGGATCTGGGAGGGGAGGATTTCAAGGTCGTGGCGGTGAATCTGGATCGCGGGGGACCGGAGAAACCAAAAGCGTTTCTGGAAGAAATCGGCGTCAACCGCCTTACCTATTACCACGATGCCTCGAACGGCCTGTTCAAGGACCTGCGGGCAAAGGCGCGCGCAACCGGACTGCCGACAACCATCCTGATCGGGCCAGAGGGCTGCGAAATCGGTACCATGTATGGTCCGGCGGAATGGGCCGACAGCGAAGCTGTGGCCCTCATCAGGGCGGCGATGGCACGCCCCCAAGATTAACGGTCATGGCGCCGGTTAGATTTGGCCGGCGCTGTCACTCACGAACCGAAGAAGTCTTGATCCGGACCGGCGTCAGACGGTGATGTCGACGGCGTTTCCAAGCCCGGGGATCTGCCGGTTCTCACGTTCTTCCTGCTGCTCGGTCGCGTCAGCCTCTTCCAGACGTTCGGCCACCTGGCGTTCCTGCTCGTTTTGATCCCGAATCGCGTTCGTCGCCAGTTCGCTGCGGACATTCGCCGTGCTGTAGGCAGCCGCAGAGCTGGTGCTGTCAGATATGCTTGCCATGATTCCAAACTCCAATGGTTCGCCTTGCGGCACGCCCGGTCCGGTCAAACGACGAGATTGACGCGGTTCCCCAGGCCATTCTGGTCATTTCGTGTCTCGACCCGGTTTTCGAGTTGCTCAGCTTGCCGGGCGAGCGTCTCGGCCCGGCTGCTGCTGAATTGCGCCTGGCGGCCAACGATTTCCGCGACCGCTTCACCCTGGCGGGTCCGGACCGCCTCGGCCTTTTCGGCCATCCGCTCGTTTTGCGGAAGGACGGTCGATTGACTAAGCGCCTGGGCGGACGAATATCCAATTCCCTCAGGCATGAGTACTCCAGTTCTTGGATAATACTCGCCTATATGTCACCACTTGCACCCGAAAGAAAAGTAAAGGGAGGCAGCTGCTTCAGGATAGAGAAAAGAAGCCGCTTACCTTATCGGAGGGTATTTAATAAAATTTTAGATAATTCCGATCATCGGCATGAAAACAAAGGTTTTTTGAAAGAAGGTCAGCTTGATTTCGATCCAAAAAGCCATAACACGCCCCGGCTTCACCGGAGCCGAAAAAATACGATACCGACCACTAGGAGTTTTCGTTCAGTCAAAGACGATCAAGCCGTGACGTCGATGGCGGTGCCAAGGCCCTGAGGGGGGGCTGCCTGCGCCGATTCGAGACCCTGGGCGCCGGCCTCGAGAAGAGCGACGACACCAGCTTGCTGGTCGGCGGACATCTTCAAGAGTTTGGCCTGCAGTGCCTGGCCGGTTTGAGCCTGGGTGCTGGCTACGTAGGCATTGGCAAGGCTGACAGTATCCATCGGTCAACTCCGGTTTCCACCACCGCACCATGTCGGGAAACGGTAAACGCAACGTTAAAAGTTTGCCGGATCAGACCAGGGACTTGCGCTGCAGTTTGCCGGATGGCGTCCGGGGCAAGGAGCTGACAAACCGATAGGCTTTCGGCCGCTTGTACTCGGCAAGGCAACCGCCCGCATGGGCGGCAAGAACGGTGGCATCCTCAAAACCGGGATCCCGGGGAACGACAAAAGCGGTGATCAGATGAACGCCGGGTCTCGCCTCCACCGAGGTGACCGCCACTTCCGCCACCTCCTCGTGGCGCATCAAGGCCCGCTCAACCTCCTCGGGCGCCACGCGGTATCCGAATGCATTCATCACGTCATCTGCACGCCCTTCGTACCAGATGTAGCCATCCCGATCCTGCCGGGCCCGGTCTCCCGTCAAGAACCAATCGCCCCGAAACGCGGATTCAGTCTCACCGGGGCGATTCCAATAGCGCAGCATCAAGCCCGGTTCGGACCGATGAACGCTCAGCAGCCCCACCGCATCGGCCCCCGCCTGTTCGGGCGTCTCGCTTGCCTCACTGAGAATGGCGACCCGCCGCCCCGCTTGCGGCTTGCCGGGCGATCCGGGGCGAACAGGCACGGTCGGGCCGGATGAGATATAGGTGGAGATTTCACTCATCCCAAGCGCCTCATACAGGGGACGGCTGGTTCGTGTTGTCCATTCCAGATGAAGATCCGCTGCCAGAGCTTCCCCGGCGGTCAATCCATGCCGGAGGGCTGGAAACGATCCGGCCGTGACATCGGCATATTTCAATATCCGCCGATAGAGGCTCGGAACGGCAGCGAAAAGGGTCGCGCCCGATGCCTCCAGCAAACGCGGCCACACCGCAGGATCACGCGGCCCGGAATAAACAAGACTGGTTGCGCCATTGGCCCAAGGGTCCATAAGCCCCACGCCGAGCGTATAGGTCCAATTGAAAGCGCCGGCATGAAGCAAACGGTCCGTGCGTTCCAGCCCGTACCAGTCCGCATACATGGGACTGCGCGCTGCCGCTGCCCGCTGACCGTGCAACACCCCTTTGGGTGTCCCGCTGGTCCCGGAAGTGTATATCAGAAAGGCCGGATCGTCCGGACCGGTGTCTTCAAAGCCCGGTATCGCGCCGGTTTTCAGGGCTTCGGGGGACAGGAGAGGGAGGCTGGAGGCCGGAAGCGCGGTTTTCCCGTCATGGACGACGAGCGCCGCGCCGCTGTCGGACAGGATCTGGCCCGCCTCCACGGAAGTCAGAAGATCGGATGTGGGGACGGGAACGAACCCACCGGCAATCGCGCCAAAAAACACCAGCGGAAAATCGCTGCTGTGCCCCAGGCGGATCAACACCCGGTCGCCGCGCCGCAGTCCGGCGGATTGCAGCCCCCCTGCGATCCGCAGAATGGTGTCGCGCAGGACCCCATAGGTCCAGGTTTCAAGACCCTCGCCTTCGGGTCCGATCACCTCCAAAGCCACATCGGCGGGATCCGGAGATGCGTTTTCAAGGCAGTATCGGGCGAGGTTCATGCGCCGCGGATCAGCGGGTTGGCACCGGGACGTCGCCACGGTAATCGTAAAAGCCGCGCTGAGCCTTGCGGCCGAGCCAGCCGGCCTCAACGTATTTTACAAGAAGCGGGCAGGGCCGGTACTTCGTGTCGGCAAGCCCCTCGTAAAGCACCTGCATGATCGACAGACAGGTATCCAGACCGATGAAGTCGGCGAGCTGCAAGGGTCCCATGGGATGGTTTGCGCCCAGTTTCATCGCCTTGTCGATCGAGTCAACCGAGCCGACACCCTCATAAAGCGTGTAGATTGCTTCGTTGATCATCGGCAGAAGAATGCGGTTGACCATGAAGGCCGGGAAGTCTTCGGCGACCGCCGTCTGCTTGCCTAAACGGTCGCAGAACGCCTGGGAAGCCTCGAATGTCTCGTCTTCCGTCGCGATCCCGCGCACTAGTTCAACCAACTCCATCAACGGCACCGGATTCATGAAGTGGATGCCGATAAACCGCTCTGGTCGATCGGTCGCGGCCGCCAGACGGGTGATCGAGATGGAAGAGGTGTTGGTGGCCAAAATGGCTTCGGGCTTCAGAAGCGGGCAAAGCTGGGAAAAGATCTTCCGCTTGACCTGCTCGTTCTCGACAGCCGATTCAATCACGAGATCTGCGTCGCTCAGTAGATCGAGATCCGGGGCTGGCTTGATCCGGTCGAGGGCCGCTTTGCGCTGATCTTCCGTGATCAGTTCCTTTTGAACCTGGCGGGCCAGGTTGCCATTGATCGAGGCGAGCCCCGATTCGATGCGCTCCAGGGAGATATCGCTGAGGGCCACGTCATAGCCACCAAGCGCACAAACATGGGCAATGCCGCTGCCCATTTGACCCGCGCCAATGACACCGACTTTCTTGATCTCGACCACCATACTGCAATCCGTTTGTTCAAACGATCCCTGTGACCGTTATTGCCGGGCTAGTTTTGGCAAGTCTCGGGCCCAACGGCAAGAACTCTCCGGCGAAATCGTCCGTTCGCCGGAGGGAATTTTGGGAATGAGGTTGTTCCGCCTATTCGACGGCTGCCTTCAGTTCCGGCAAAACGTCGAACAGATCGGCGACAAGCCCATAGTCCGCCACCTGAAAAATCGGCGCTTCCTCGTCCTTGTTGATCGCCACGATGATCTTGGAATCCTTCATCCCGGCCAGGTGCTGGATGGCACCGGAAATACCGCAGGCGATGTAAAGATCCGGGGCGACCACCTTCCCGGTCTGGCCAACCTGCCAGTCGTTCGGGGCATAACCGGCATCCACCGCGGCCCGCGAAGCGCCAACGGCAGCACCAAGAGCATCGGCCACCGGCATGATGACTTCCTGGAACTTCTCTTCCGATCCCAACGCGCGGCCGCCGGAAATGATGATCTTTGCAGATGCCAGCTCCGGACGATCCGATTTTGAAAGCTCTTCCCCGACGAACTGAGACAGATCGGATCCGCTCCCCACAGTCGCCTCTTCGATCGAAGCCATTCCGCCGTCCCCGGCCGCGGCGAAGCTTGCCGTCCGCACGGTGATGACCTTTTTCGGATCGGTTGACTTCACGGTCTGGATCGCATTGCCCGCGTAGATCGGCCGCTCAAAGGTTTCGGCGTCGATAACGGCAGTGATTTCAGAAACCTGCATCACATCGAGCAGAGCCGCGACACGCGGCATGATGTTTTTGCCGTTTGTCGTCGCCGCGGCGACGATCGCGTCATAGTCACCGGCCATGGCAACAATCAGATCGGTCACCGGCTCGGCGAGCATGTGGCCCAGCGCATCGCTGTCGGCAACCAGAACCTTGGTCACGCCTTCAAGCTTGGCGGCCTGTTCGGCAGCGGCTCTCACGTCCTTCCCGGCAACCAGAACATGAACATCGGACCCGAGCGCTGCCGCCGCGGTCAAGGCCTTGGCGGTCGCGTCGTTCAACCCGGCGCCGGAGACTTCGGCCACAAGAAGTGTAGTCATGATTTGTCCTCCTGTGACGGGCCCTTAAAGGACACCGGCCTCATTCTTGAGTTTATCAATCAGCTCGCCAACCGATGCGACCTTCACGCCGGCCTGGCGTGCTTCAGGCTCGGCCGTCTTGATAACGGTCAGGCGCGGCGTGAGATCGACCCCGTAATCCGCCGGTGTCTTCTCGGCGATCGGCTTCTTCTTCGCCTTCATGATGTTCGGGAGCGACGCATACCGCGGTTCGTTCAAGCGCAGATCGGTGGTCACGATGGCTGGCATCTTGAGTTTGACGGTCTGCAAACCCCCATCGATTTCGCGGGTCACATCGACGGTGCCCTCGCCGAGCTCAACCTTGGAGGCGAAAGTCCCCTGGCTCCAGCCGAGCAACGCCGCCAGCATCTGGCCGGTCTGATTGCAGTCGTCATCGATGGCCTGCTTGCCGACGATCACAAGCCCTGGCTCTTCTTCCTCCACGACCTTCTTCAAAATCTTGGCCACCGCCAGGGGCTCGACCGAGTCATCGGTCTGCACAAGGATGCCGCGGTCGGCGCCCATCGCCAGACCTGTCCGCAGGGTCTCGGTCGCCTGCTTTGGTCCGATCGATACGACGATCACTTCGTCCGCCTTGCCGGCTTCCTTCAACCGCAGCGCCTCTTCGACGGAGATCTCGTCAAACGGGTTCATCGACATTTTCACATTGGCAAGATCGACACCCGAGCCATCCGGCTTCACGCGGACCTTTACGTTATAGTCAATCACCCGTTTTACGGGCACAAGGATCTTCATTGCCTCTCAACCTTTTGCTGGGCCGGCAGGGGTGCCAGGCCGCCTCCTCCGGCTTAGCCGCCACAATGCCCGAACGGGCAAAATGGCGGAATTCAGCCAATCATGGCGCTCGGTGCGGGACGGTACTGACCCAAACAGCACGTGTCAACGCTGGCCTAACGGAAGGTTGGCCAAAAGAGCGGGGCCCGCCCGGGACCCGTCCGGCCACCTTCCCTCAACCCGCTTTCAAGCCTCGGTCGAACAAGGGCACGCCCCGGCGGCGCAGAAAGACAACGAGCACGCACCCGGCCGCCATTCCCCCAATATGTGCCGACCAAGCGACGTTGCTTTCTGGCCCGAAAGCGGCATTCACCACTTGATATACGACCCAGGCGCCAAGGACCCATTTGGCAGATAGCCGCAGCGGGATCCGCCCCAGCACGAGCACCCAGACCTTCACCCTGGGATGCAGCATGAGATAGGCGGCAACGATGCCCGAAACCGCTCCGGACGCGCCAACCAGCGGAATATCCGACCCATAGTTGGCGAATGTGTAGGCCAGCCCGCCGGCGGCCGCGCACAGGAGATAAAACAGCAGATACTTCACATGCCCCAGGGCGTCCTCGATGTTGTCACCGAACACCCAGAGGAACACCATGTTGCCGATCAGATGCCACCAGCTGCCGTGCATGAAGGCATAGGTGACGATCGAGAAACTGTCCGGAAGCACCTGCAGCTCGGGCGGAAGGCCTTTCAAATCGAGAAAAACGCTCGGCACCAGACCATAGGAATAGGCCGACGCGTTAAGCGCGGCTTCCGCGCCGCCCCGCTGGAGAACGGTGAAGGCAAGGATGTTCAGGGCAATCAGAGCCAGGTTGACGACGGGCGTAGTGACATGCACCAGGCGGTTGTGGTCATGAAGAGGAAGAAACATCTGCGCGGATTCCAAAGAGCGATCCCCGCACTTTAGTCCCTGCGCCTGTGGTTTCCAGACTTATTCGCATCCCGGCCGAATGGAACATGCCCTAGCGGTTTTTGCCAGGCACCCACAGCACATCGCTTTCGCCCTTGCCGTTCAAGTAGCGGGAGGCGACGAAGAAGAAATCCGACAACCGGTTCATGTAGCGGATCGCCGCCGGATTGATCGTTTCCTGCCCGGCAAGCTCGGTCATCAGCCGTTCGGCCCGGCGGGCCACGGTCCGAGCCAGGTGCAGATAGGTGGCGGCCGGACTGCCGCCCGGCAGCACGAATGAGCGCAAGGGCGACAATTCGGAATTCAGCCGGTCGATGGCCGCTTCGATGGCCTCCACCTGGCTGTCGACAATGCGCAGGGGCTCGTATCCCAGGTCCTGACCGGTTTCGGGCGTCGCCAGATCCGCGCCGAGGTCGAAAAGATCGTTTTGAATACGGTTCAGAACCGCATCAATTTCCGGATAGGCGTGCCCGGTGTGCAACCGGACCAGCCCGACGACGGCGTTGGTCTCGTCCACGGTGCCGTAGCTTTCCACGCGCAGATCGTGCTTTGGCCGCCGTTCGCCGGAGCCCAGCGCCGTGGTGCCATCGTCACCGGTCTTCGTGTAAATCTTGTTCAAGACAACCATAGTGCCCCCACAGGTCCATATTCATTTTCAAGACTGGATCCCGGCCTGTTATCGCGCGGGACCAAAGAAATAGAGCCCGCCCATCACAAGCACAATGACAAGGAACTGCAACCCCACGCGCCACCGCATCAATTGCTGCGAACGGTTCGCGGAACCCCCACGCATCATGTTCCATATGCCCATCAACAGAACCAGGGCAACGGCGGCCATCCCCACAGGCACGAGCGCATTCACGATTGCGGCCATATCTTTTCCTAACGTGTGTTGTTTGACCAGCCTAGAGGAAGTGTCGCCGAAGCCGGTGTGTTCAAGGCCGTAGCCCGGAATTATTCCTCTGCGTCCGCGGCCCGGATGCAAAAACGATCCAAGAGCCCCGTTGGCAAGATCCGTTTTGCAACCGCCATGACTGTTGTTGGAATGGTCACATGATAGCGCGCTTTCGGGCGTTTGGCTTCCAGGGCATGTATGAGCCGCTTCACCACCGCCGCCGGCGGCAGCTTGAAAGGACCTGGCTCGCCGGCCTCCATTCGCGCCCGCCGCTTTTCATAGGTGGTCCGATGCACCGACGCCTGCAATCCATCCGGCCCGATCCATCGGTCGAAGGCTGAAAGCGCGTTTTGCGTGAACCTCGTATCGATCGGACCGGGCTGGATCAACGACACATGGATGCCGCTCCCCGCCAATTCCTGCCGCAGCGTGTCCGAATAGGCCTCAAGAGCGAACTTGGAGGCCGTGTAGGCGCCGCGATACTTCAGCGCAACAAAACCCAGCACCGAAGAGCACTGGACGATCCTTCCATGGCCCCGGACACGCATGGCCGGGATCACCCGGCGGGTCAAATCGTGCCAGCCGATGAAATTCGCTTCGAACAGGGCCCGAAGCGCCTCCACCGGGATATCTTCCAAGGCGCCGGGAACCGCGTAGGCACCATTGTTGAAAACGGCGTCCAACCCCCCGTCGCACGCCGTGAGCACCGCTTCGGTTGCCGCTTCGATACTGGCCGCATCCTGGTAATCGAGCCGGAACGCCTCAAACCCGCAGTTCAAAAGAGCGTCCACATCTTCCGGTTTCCGCGCGGTCGCGAAGACCCTCCAATTCCGGCCGCGCAGGATCCGGGCCGCTTCCGCGCCTATGCCGGAAGAACACCCGGTGATCAGAACGGTTCGAGCCGGGCTGTTCGTCATAGCGTCGGTGGGCATGCGAAACGGATCCAATCAGATTAACAAAACCGCGGGCACGATCGCCCGGTCAGATTGCCTCGCCCAAGAGCAGCTTCGGGGTCGGACCGGCCAGACCGGCGGCCTCGGAAATGAAGCGCGACTTGAGCGACGGCATCCGGTCCACGAGCGCGAGGCCGAAGTCGCGCACGGCCCGGATCGGATCCATGTCATTGGAGAACAGCCGGTTCAGCACATCCGTGACGACACCCATCTGGTAGGTGTCGAACCGCCGCCAGCGTTGATAGCGATCAAGCACGTCGAGACCGCCCAAATCCTGCCCGATGCGCCGGGCATTGACGAGAACCTCCGCCAGGGCCGCCACATCCTTGAACCCCAGGTTCAGTCCCTGACCGGCGATCGGATGAATGCCATGGGCCGCATCGCCAATCAGGGCGAACCGCGGTTTCACGAAATCGCGGGCCAGCCGGAGCCCAAGCGGGTAGGCTTGGCGTTTGCCATCCAGTTCGAGCTGGCCAAGATGATGGCCGAACCTGCGCTCCAGCTCCAGCTCGAAGGTGAACGCGTCACTGTTCACCAGACGGCGCGCGTCCGCCGTCCGCTCCGTCCAGACAAGGGACGACCGGTTTCCTTTCAAGGGCAGGATCGCGAAAGGCCCGGCCGGCAGAAAATGTTCCTCGGCCCGGCCGTTATGGGGCCGTTCGTGCCGGACGGTCGTGACGATTCCGGATTGCCCGTAATCCCAGTGGACGGTTCGGATGCCTGCCAGATCACGGAGCCGGGAGCGCACGCCATCGGCGGCCACCAGCAGGCTGGCCGTGACCGCCCCTCCGGTTTGAAGTGACAGTGCCACGCGCTCTCCACGGGTGGCGAATTCCGTCACACTGTCGGGTGTGATGAAATCCACGCCCAGTCCCGCCGCCTTTTGATGCATGGCCGGCAGCATCACGCTGTTGGGCGTCATATGCGCGAATGGCTCGCCGTCGGTCACTTCTCCCCCGAATGTCAGGAAAACCGGGCGAACCGTGTCCCTCAACTTGCTGTCCGTCACGATCATTTCATTGATCGGCTGGGTTTCGGGCGCAATGTCCGCCCAGACGCCGAGCTGGTCCAGCATGCGGACCGCAGCCGCCGCGATGGCGGAAGCGCGCGGATCCTGCGCCAAAGCCTCGCCGGGCTTGGGATCCACGACCGCAACCGCGATGGCCGGATCGCCGGTCTTGAGTGCCAGCGCGAGCGAGAGGCCGACATACCCGCCACCTGCGATGACGACATCATAGTTCCGATCCGCGGCTTGCGACTGTGCCATGTGTTCTCTCCCGGGCGGTGCCCTTACCTTTGGGAAGCTTGACTTTGACGTCAGGTGACGCCCAAGACTGCTCAAAGCACAGCCCGATCGGTCCCGACCGGGCCATTGTTCCCGTCCTATTTAGCAAGGATCGCGCCGATGAACACGGCCATTCATACGCTCCTCGACATCCTCGATCTGGAACGGCTGGAGGAAAACCTTTTCCGGGGCCGGAGCCCGCAAGTCGGCTGGCAGCGCGTCTTCGGCGGCCAGGTGATCGGCCAGGCCCTGGTCGCCGCGTCGCGGACCGTTGTCGAGGATCGCCACGTGCATTCGCTGCACGGTTATTTTCTGCGGCCGGGCGACCCGGAAGTCCCGATCATCTATGAGGTCGACCGGATCCGGGATGGCGGCAGCTTCACCACCCGCCGTGTGGTCGCCATTCAGCATGGGCATGCGATCTTTTCCATGTCCGCCTCGTTCCAGATCGCAGAAGAGGGGCTGGAACATCAGGTCGAAATGCCGCAGGTGCCCCAGCCGGACGACCTGCCAGGCGACAAGGATCTGAAGGAAAAATTCCTCTCCATCGCGCCGGAAAATGTCCGCAAGTACTGGGAACGCGAGCGGCCGATCGAGCTTCGTCCCGTGGACCTCACCCATTATTTTTCCAAGGAGAAACTGCCGCCCAGGCAGTATGTCTGGGTCAGGGCGACGGGTGTCCTGCCGGACGATGAGCGCATCCATCAGTGCGTCCTCGCCTATGCCTCCGACATGACCCTGCTCGACACGTCCCTGTTTCCGCATGGAACCTCTGTCTTCAGCCCGAAGATCCAGGCGGCAAGCCTCGACCATGCCATGTGGTTTCACCAGCGTTTCCGGGCCGATGAATGGCTTCTATATGCAACCGACAGCACCCAGTCCGGGGGCGCAAGGGGTTTGAACCGGGGCATGCTCTTCACCCAGGACGGAAAACTGGTCGCTTCGACAGCGCAAGAAGGACTGATACGGCTGAGGCGGAAACCGGAAAACTAACCCGGTCAGCGCGCCGTGAACCCGCTGATCGCGAGTGGGTTTTCGGTCATGGCCCGAGGGTCGGGCGTATCGGGCAGCAGCGCGCCGGAAAAAGCCTCAAACAGCTTGCGGATAAAGCCTTCAGGCAAGTCGTAGGTGATAAACACCATCCGCGTGCGATGGTCGTCGTCCGGCCAGGCCTCAAGGGTCGCGGGCGGGTGAAAGACATGCTGGACACCGTGGATTACCACCGGCCGTCCCGGATCTTCGGCCAGCTTCACCACACCCTTCATGCGCAGGAGTTTCGGTCCGTGGGCGGACCGCAAAAGGTCGAGGAACATCTCCAGCGAGGCCGCCGAGATCGGCCGGTCCGTGGCCAGCGTGAACGCCCGGATCTTGTCATCATGCCGGTTCACATCGTGGGCATGATCGTGATGGTGCCCGTGGCCATGCCCGTGGCCATGCCCGTGGTCATGGTCATGGTGCTTGTGCCCATGGCCATCATCAAAGGCCTCCGCGTTTAGCCATTTCGCCACGTCCGGAATTTTGGTCTCGGGATTGTATAGACCCGCATCGAAAAGTCTTGAGGGAACTGCCTCACCCTTTTGGGTATCAAGGATCCGGGCGCCGGGATTGAGGTTCGTCAAGCGGGCCAGGAGGGGCCCGGGATCCCGGGCCGGATCCTTTTCAAGAAGATCGGTCTTGGTCAGAACAATCCGGTCGGCAACGGCTGCCTGCCGCCGTGCTTCTTCATGTTCTTTCAAGGTGTCCAGGCCGTTCACGGCATCGACCAGCGTCACCACGCTTTCCAGCCGGTAACGCAGCACAAGATAGGGGTGGAGCATGACCGTGTGGAGGATCGGCGCGGGGTCGGCCAGACCCGTCGTTTCGATCACAACCCTCGCGAGCCGGTCCATCCGGCCATTGTCGACACGCCGGAGAAGGTTTTCCAGCGTCGTCACCAGATCGCCGCGGATCGTGCAGCACAAACAGCCGGAGGATAGCTCCAGGATACCGTCACCTGCCTGATCCACCAGCAGGTGATCGAGCCCGATCTCGCCAAATTCATTGATGATGACCGCCGTGTCGGCCATCGCCGGGTCCTTGAGGATGCGATTGAGCAAGGTGGTCTTTCCCGATCCCAGAAACCCTGTGATCACGGAAAGCGGGATCGGTGGCTTCGGGCCGCGAGGCTTGGCAGAGACAGGCGCGGATTGCGATTGAGACATGGAACAGGTCCTGGACGATCGGGAAAGCGATATCCCATGACCTAATGTACCTCACTGCCGGATAGAAGCACCCATGACAAGAAAACCATGGTCGGCCGGGCTTCGGAGCGGGCAGTCCGATCAGACGATGAGGGCTGCCCAAGGGGCTTGTTCGCGCTTTAAGCGCTGATCGGCTTGGGATCCCCGCTTTCCGCCGTGGTGAGGTCCGTCAGATCAATGGGGGTCAGTTCGTCTTCAATCGAGACAGGATTGCCGTCGGGTTGATCCGCCACCGCCTCGTCTTGCACCGGCAATCCATCCGGATCCGGTTCCCCCGAATCCGCGCCGGACGCATCGTCCAGATCGCAAGGCATGTCGTGTTCGAACGGATCGTCATCATTGGCCACCGGAACGGTTTCCCGGACCGCCAGCGCCGCGCGGCGCAACAACGCGATCACCTCCTCGACCGAGCGGCCGCTTTCGAGCTGGTCGGCCGAAAGCTCGGCCAAATCAGCCAAGGCTATGATAGTCGCAGAAGACTTTGGTTCATACATCGGTCAGCTCTTCTAGCTGCAAGACTGGCTTCGAGCCATTGGTGGCGTGATCACTTTTTCGCGCAACTGAGGCCGTTCGAGATCACCATGAACCCTGCGCGAGGATTCCGGTTCCATAGACTTTTATGATCAAGGTTAAAAAATCTTTAAACACAGGTCTTTATGACCTGTTCTTGGGAATCTGAGCCAGGTATCATCACCGATCAAGAAATAGCCAAAAAAGGTTCGACTAGGCCTAATTTTTCCGCGGGCTTGGTGCGGGAACAGGAACGGCAAAGCCGACACTGCCCCGAAAGATCGCGCCGGGAGAGGGGGTGATGACGGCGGCTGGAAGCTCAACCGCGGCTCCGGGGCGGGAAACAGCCGCCGTCTCGCTGGCATTCTGTACGACCCGCCCGAACCCGGGCTTTGCGTTCGGAACAGGGATCACGGCCAGCTCGAGCCGGGGAGCTGCGACGCCGGAAGGTGTTCCGAGGGTGAGCGGTATAGGGTTAAACGCGATGCGGCGCGGCCCGATCGTCCGATCGAGAATCAAGCCCCAGTCGGTCTTGCCGTTGGGCAGGGTCCAGCTGTCCGGGGTCTCGTTCTGCGGAGCCTTGGGCTGCGCTCCGGGCAGCACGAGGTCGCCGGCGGAGGTGGGTGCAGCAAAGGACAGCGCGCTCGCAAGTCCCCTTTTTGGCGAAGCCTTTTGCATGTCATAGCGAGCCATGATGCCTTCGGCGCCCGGTTTGGCGTTGCGCCGGCAATAACCGTCGGCAGGTGGCGGAGTGCCGCTGCTGGGCAGACTGGTCACCAGCGGCCCCTGCCGGATCCGGAAACCCTTGTCCATCAACTCACGCGTATGGGCAATCCGCTCCAGCCCGGACGCGGCTCCCAGAACCACCGCAATCAACGTACGTCCACGACGGGTGGCGGTTGCCGCGACATTGAAGCCGGAATTGCAGATGTAGCCGGTCTTCATTCCATTGGCCCCGGGCACGCGGAGAAGATATTCCCGGTTGGCAGACCGAAGCGTCTTGTTGCCGAACTTCAAGCCGGGCTGTTGGTAAAGATCGCGCGCCTCGGGAAAATCGCGCCAGAAGGCCTGGGCGAGGATCGCCATATCCCGAGCCGTGGACACCTGCCGGTTGTCGGGCAAGCCATGCGGATTGTAGAAGCGGGTGTCGGACAATCCCATGCGCCGGGCTTCCGCGTTCATCATGTCGATGAAGGCTTGTTCGCTTCCGGCAACGGCTTCGGCGAGCGCAACCGAGATATCGTTCGCCGATTTGATCATGATGATCTTCAGAGCAGCTTCCACTGTAAAGGTCGTGCCGACCTTGAAACCCATCTTGCTCGGTGGCTCGGCCAGGGAGTTCGCGGACTGAACGACAGGCGAATTCAAGGAAATGCGGCCTTCGCGGACCGCCTTGTAGGTGACATACGCGGACATGATCTTGGTCAACGAGGCCGGATACCATTTGCGCGTGGCATCCTTCTGGTCGAGAACCCGCCCGGTTTCCGCATCGATGACAATATGCGCGCCAATGGCCGCATATGCGGAAACCGGAAGAAAGCCGATCACCAAACCGGCCGCCAGGGTAGCGATCCACGTTTTTGGACGTCGAAGAAGACTTGAAAACACCGCGTTCCTCGCCTGTCGTCGCTTCGGTTGACCTTACGCCAGTGCCCCCATCCATAGCGAAAATGGGGCGGTTTGGCAAAATCAAAGCAAAGCTATCCAAAAATGGAATTGCCTCCATTCTAGGCAATTGCTCATTCAACAGCCGGATCAAGAGATGTGTGACAATCGACGCTTGGCAAGTTTGCCGGGGGTTCCTCACTGGCACGGACCTTGCTGTCCTGCCGGCAGTATTTTCTGATGGATCGCAAGGACCCGGTCGCCGGCCTTGTGCTCTTCATCCAATCGCAGGCAAACTGTTCACGATCAGGCCAAAGGCTCCGCTCGCCAATTCGCATCCCTCCGCAAGCCGCAAATCAGGGTGTTCATGTACCGATTTGACGAACCCGAATTCAAGGACCGAAGCGCACCGGTCCTGCAGCGCGCCCGGGGAGAAGCCCGTGTCGCGTTCAAGCGCAAGGAGGGCAGGACCCGGCTCCAGGATCTGTTTCAAAGCGGATCCGCCAAGATGCGCCTGCCGCGGATCTACACCGGGGCGCCAACGGCGGTTCTGATCAACACGGCCGGTGGCCTGACCGGCGGAGACCGGATGATTTACCGGGCCGCGACGCAAATGGGTGCCCATGCGATCGTCACAACACAAACGGCCGAACGCGCCTATCGCAGCTCCGGCGGCGCCGCCACAGTCTCGGCGGATCTCGCAGTATCGTCAGAAAGCCGTCTCGAATGGCTGCCTCAGGAAACCATCCTTTTCGACCGTTCCGCCCTGGCCCGGTCCCTGACCGCGGATCTGGCCGGCACCGCCGGTTTGCTGTGTCTTGAGGCCGTTGTGATCGGCCGGCCGGCCATGGGGGAAGTTGTCGAGCACGTGCAGTTCTCGGACCGCTGGCGCATCCGGCGCGACGGAAAACTGGTTTATGCCGATGATATTCGTCTCCATGGAAATCCGTCGGAGGTTTTCAAAGGGCCGGCGACCGCGAACGGAGGAACGGCATTCGCCACCCTGATCGACTGCGATCCGGCCGCGGAAGAGCGTTTGTCGCGCGCCCGCGAGGCTCTGGAGGCCGCGCACCGGTCATCAGGCC
Organism: Roseibium aquae; assembly: GCF_008711285.1. Lineage (GTDB taxonomy): Bacteria > Pseudomonadota > Alphaproteobacteria > Rhizobiales > Stappiaceae > Roseibium > Roseibium aquae. The sequence continues at coordinate 142,299 of NZ_VXDC01000002.1, read as the reverse complement.
TTGCCGGCGGGTGCAGCGCGTGGAACGGTGTTCTGACCGCAAGATTTGTGGCTTCGGATGGACGGACCCTGAAACAGGGTCTCTCGGCGTTTCTCACACACTATCGGGACGCCCAGCTTCCCCGGGTCTGGCAAATATGAGGCGAACCGAAAACAAGGAGAGGGCTGCGTGAACCTGACACCTCGCGAAAAAGACAAGCTTTTGATTTCCATGGCAGCGATGGTCGCGCGTCGGCGCCTGGACCGTGGCGTCAAGCTCAACCATCCGGAAGCCATCGCGCTGATCACGGATTTCGTGGTGGAAGGCGCGCGCGACGGACACTCTGTTGCCGAACTCATGGAGTCCGGTGCCAAGGTGCTCACGCGGGATCAAGTCATGGAAGGGGTCGCCGATATGATCCATGATATCCAGGTCGAAGCCACCTTTCCCGATGGCACCAAGCTCGTGACCGTTCACGAACCGATCCGATAGCGACCGAAGGAGAGCGGGATGAAAAGACTTTACCTGTGTTTTGTGGCGGCCGCGCTGGCTCCGGCGAATGCACTGGCGCATCCCAGCGTCCAGGACCACGCCCATCCACATACGGATGCCGCCAGCTATTTCACGGTGGAAACCCTGCTGCTCGTTCTCGCGGGCTTCAGCATTGGCGGAATTCTCGCCTATCGCCGCCGCCGCAAGGAGATGGACAAATGATCCCCGGACAGATTTTTCCGGCCGGCGGTGACATCGAGCTGAATGCCGGTCTTGAGACCCTCACGCTGGATGTCGCAAACACCGGCGACCGGCCGATCCAGGTCGGCAGCCACTATCATTTCGCCGAGACCAATCCGGGCTTGTCCTTCGATCGGGACAAGGCGCGCGGCATGCGGCTCGATATTCCGGCCGGGACGGCTGTCCGGTTTGAACCGGGGCAAACACGCAGCGTCACGCTCGTCGCCTATCGCGGCGATCGAACGGTCTATGGTTTCAATCAGAAAGTCATGGGGCAACTTTGATATGAGTAAGGCATCGACCGCGGGTTGGATCATCGTGTTTGGCGTCACGGTATTTGCCGCGGTCGGTGGCGCACGGGGGCAGGGCGACGTGGACTGCAAGGACCCCCAAACCCAGCTCGATATGACAATCTGCGCCAGCCGGGACTGGCAGGACGCAGATGCCGAGCTGAATGCCGCCTACAAGGCAGCCATGATCGAGATGCAGCAAACCGACAGCGCCCTTCCGGATGCTCTGAAAGGCGCGGCGGACACACTTCGGGCTGCCCAGCGCGACTGGATTCCCTTCCGCGACAAGGCCTGTGCAGCCTACGGATTTCTGGCCCGGGGCGGCACGATGGAGCCCATGCTCGTGGCCAACTGCAAAACGGACCTGACCCGGCAAAGAACAAAACAGTTGCAAGAGCTTGCCAAGGGGCTTGGCAATTGATCCGCTCCTTCGCTTTTGCTGCCCTTGTTGGCGTGGCGTTTTTCCCCTGCAGCGTCGCCGCCCAGTCGGCCATCGATTGCGGTTATCCGCTTAATAATGCCGAGCGGACCTTTTGCGCCGAACAGGCGCTTCTTGAGGCGGAAACTGAAATGGCCGCCGCCTTCGGCAAGGCTCTCGCCCGGATGGAAGAACTGGACGAGCCGCTGCCAGAGCACCTGAAGGGGGGGCCGGACGCGCTGCGCGCGGCCCAGGAGGCCTGGACCGATTATCGCGACAAGGACTGCCTCGCTTACAGCTATCCGTTCCGGGCTGGAACCCGCGGCAACATGAGCCGCCTGACCTGCATGATCTTTCTGACCCGCCAGCGCGGGGAGGATCTCCTGGCCATGATCGAGGACTACAGCCAATGACGGGCCTGCGCATCAATCACCGAGTGGAGGGATAAATGGCTTTCAAGATGCCCCGTGCCGCCTATGCGGACATGTTTGGACCGACAACCGGTGACAAACTCCGGCTGGCCGATACGGACCTCATCATCGAGGTGGAGAAAGACTTCACGACCTATGGCGAGGAGGTCAAGTTCGGCGGCGGCAAAGTGATCCGGGACGGGATGGGCCAGTCCCAGGCTCCGCGCTCGGCAGGCGCTGTCGATACTGTCATCACCAACGTGCTGATCGTCGACCATTGGGGCATCGTGAAGGCGGATGTCGGCTTGAAGGACGGCCGTATCGCCGGCATCGGCAAGGCGGGCAACCCGGATGTCCAGCCCGGCGTCGACATCGTCATCGGCCCCGGCACGGAAGCCATCGCCGGCGAAGGCAAGATCCTGACCGCGGGCGCCCTGGATGTGCACATCCATTTCATCTGCCCGCAACAGATCGACGATGCGCTGATGTCCGGCGTCACCACCATGCTGGGCGGGGGGACGGGACCGGCGACCGGCACCAACGCGACCACCTGCACGCCGGGACCCTGGCACATCACGCGCATGCTGCAAGCGGCCGACAGCTTTCCGATGAACCTTGCCTTTGCGGGCAAGGGAAACGCCTCGCTTCCCGCCGCTCTGGAAGAACAGATCGTCGCCGGGGCGTGCGCGCTCAAGCTTCACGAAGACTGGGGCACCACGCCGGCCGCAATCGACACCTGTCTGTCCGTCGCCGACGAGTACGACATTCAAGTGATGATCCACACGGATACGCTGAACGAATCCGGCTTCGTCGAAAACACCAAGGCCGCGTTCAAGGGCCGTACGATCCATGCCTTTCACACGGAAGGGGCGGGTGGCGGCCACGCGCCGGACATCATCAAGGTCTGCGGCGAGATGAACGTCCTGCCGTCATCGACCAATCCCACACGTCCCTACACGGTGAACACCATCGATGAGCATCTCGACATGCTGATGGTGTGCCATCACCTTGACCCGTCCATTCCCGAGGACGTGGCCTTTGCCGAGAGCCGGATCAGGCGCGAGACCATCGCGGCGGAGGATATTCTCCATGACATGGGGGCGTTTTCGATCATCGCGTCCGACAGTCAGGCCATGGGCCGGGTCGGCGAAGTGGTGATCCGCACACTTCAAACGGCGCACAAGATGAAGGTCCAGCGCGGCCGCCTGGCCGAAGAGACCGGGGACAACGACAATTTGCGGGTCAGGCGTTACATGGCCAAATTCACCATCAACCCGGCCATCGCCCACGGGCTCGATGAGCATATCGGGTCGGTCGAAGTGGGCAAACTGGCCGATCTGTGCTTGTGGACTCCAGCCTTTTTCGGCGTGAAGCCGGACATGGTCCTGAAACTCGGCACAATCGTGGCCGCGCCGATGGGCGATCCCAATGCCTCGATCCCAACGCCACAACCCGTTCACTACCGGCCGATGTTCGGCGCGTTCGGCAAAGCCATGCGCGAAAGCCGGGTCACGTTCGTCTCACAGGCCGCCCATGACATGGGGGTCAAGGCCAAGGCCGGTCTGGACAGTCTCGTGCTGCCGGTGAAGAACGTGCGCAGCGGCATCTCCAAGAAATCGATGATCTTGAACGATGCCACTCCGGACATCGAAGTTCACCCGGAGACCTACGAGGTGCGCGCCAACGGCGAACTGCTGACCTGTGAACCAGCGGAAGTCCTGCCGATGGCCCAGCGCTATTTCCTGTTTTAGAACAATTGCCAAGGGGTTCGATCCACCGACGCACACCACCGGGGAGGGTGGGACGACATGTACAAGATCATCGGATTTCCGCGCTCAAGGGCGATGCGGGTCATGTGGCTGCTCGAAGAGCTCGAACAGCCATATGAGATCGATCCCGCCAAGCCGCATTCGGAGGCGATCACGGCCGTCAACCCGAGCGGCAAGGTACCGGCGCTGGTCGACGGTGGCGCGGTGCTGACGGAATCTGTCGCCATTTGCACATATCTTGCCGACAAGCACGGGCAGTTCACATTTCCCGCCGGAACGCTTGAGCGGGCGCGCCAGGACGCGTTCACCCAATTCGCTGTCGATGTGCTCGAAGGCGCTCTTTGGACCGCGGCGAAGAACAGTTTTGTTCATCCGGAAACCCTGCGGGTCCCGGAGATCAAGCGGCTGTGCAAAGCGGAGTTTTCCGCCGGCCTTGAGCATCTTGGCCGCATGCTGGGGCAAGGGCCTTACGTGATGGGGGAAACGTTCACGCTTCCCGACATCATCCTGGGTCACTGTGGCGGTTGGGCGGTGACGGCCAAGTTCGATCTGCCGAAGGATGGACCGGTCTACGACTATTTCAAACGGCTGAGGGCGCGCCCCGCCTATCGGGCCATGATGGACAAGGTGATGGCGGCCGAATGAACCGGGTAACCGAGATTTTGCCGGCCGGAACGTGGTCGGGTCCTGCCAGCGACACGGTGCAGCTCGATCGTGAGGCCAGGCACAAGCGCCGGGCGGTTCTGACGGGGCAGGGCGGCCTCATCGCCCTGCTGGATGAACCCAAGGCCGTTTTCCTGGCCGATGGCGATGCGCTGCGGCTCGACAGCGGGCAGATCATGGTTGTCCGGGCCGCGCCGGAGGACCTTGTCGAGATCGAGGCCGACGACATGGCTCACCTGGTGAAGATCGCCTGGCATCTGGGCAACCGCCATTTGCCGACCCAACTGTTCGCCGACCGGCTGCGGATCCGGCGGGACCACGTGATCGAGGACATGGTGCGCAAGCTTGGCGGGCGCGTGACGCAGGTCACAGCCGCGTTCGATCCGGAAGGCGGCGCCTACGGTTATGGCCAAACCCGCGGCCACGGCCACAGCCACGGGCACCATCATGACTGACACTGCACACGCGGGTGCGCTCTACAAGCTTCTGTCGTTTTTCTCGCCGGCCTTCCCGGTGGGCGCTTTCACCTACAGCCACGGACTGGAACAGGCCGTCGAAAACGGAACACTGCAATCGGCGTCCGATGTGGAGCGATGGCTGGGGGAAGTGGTGGCCTATGGGGCGATCCGGTCCGATGGGATATTGCTGGTTCACGCGTTCCGTGCGGTGCAAGCCGGGGATCGGGCGGCGCTCGACGATCTGATCGGCCTTGGCCTCGCGCTTCAGCCGTCGAGGGAACGGTATCTGGAATCGAGCGCCCAAGGGACGGCGTTCATGGTCACCTTTCTTGCGGCCTGGTCGAGCCAGCAGGACACGGCTGCCTGCGCGTGGTTGAGATCCGTCGATACGAACGGGAAGACCGCCTGGCCCTATCCCGTTGCAATCGGAGCCGCCGCCTCCGCGAGCGATCTGCCCGTCGAAGAAACCGTGACCGCCTACATGCAGGCTTTTGTGTCCAATCTGGTGTCCGCGGCGATCCGCACCGTGCCGCTTGGACAAACCCAGGGCCAGAAGGTGCTCGCTACGCTCCAGCCGCTCTGTCAATCGGTTGCCAGGGATACGCTCGCGGCCAGCCTGGACGATCTTGGCAGTTCATCATTCCTGGCCGACATCGCGTCGATGAACCACGAAACCCAATACACGAGGTTGTTCCGCTCATGACATCCGTGAATGGCCCTTTGCGCGTCGGTATCGGTGGGCCGGTCGGCGCCGGCAAAACCACGTTGACAGGCCGGCTTTGCAAGGCCATGCGCGACCGGTATTCGCTCGCCGTCATCACCAACGATATCTACACGCGGGAGGATGCCGAAGCGCTGGTCCGATTGCAGGCACTTCCAAGCGAGCGCATCCGCGGCGTGGAAACGGGCGGTTGCCCCCACACCGCGATCCGCGAAGATGCGTCGATCAACCTTGCCGCGGTCGGCGAACTGATCCAGGCCTTCCCGGATCTCGATCTGATCCTGATCGAATCCGGCGGCGACAATCTGGCAGCCACCTTTTCCCCGGAACTCGCGGATTTGACGATTTATGTGATCGACGTCGCCGCCGGAGAGGACATACCGCGCAAGGGCGGACCCGGGATCACCCGATCGGACCTGCTTGTGATCAACAAGACGGATCTGGCGCCCCATGTCGGCGCCGATCTTGCGGTCATGGAACGCGACGCGGCCCGCATGCGGAAGGGCAAGCCGTTCATTCTGACCAACAACAAGCTGGGCGCTGAAATTCAGGTGATCGTGGATTTCCTGATCGAGAATGGCGGGTTGTCCCGGCGCGAAGCCGGCAAGATCGCTTCCGAAAACAGATGACGGTCTGCCGTTCAGCCTGTAGACCCATGCTCGAAATCGCGTGGGGAGAACAGCCATGATGTTCGACGGGATCAATCTGCTCGGTGCGCTGTTTGGCGCAATCGCCTCCTTTGCCTTTGGCGCGGCCTGGTATGGCGTGCTCGGCAAGGCATGGCGGGCTGCGGCGGGACTGACACCGGAACAGACCCGCCTGACGTTCCCGAAGCTGATGCTGGCGTTTGTCTGCCAGTTCCTGATGGCCTTCATTTTTGCCGGCGTAATCTATCACGTGGACGGAACGTCGATCCGGGCGGGCGTGATTTCCGGCGTCCTGCTGTGGACCGGCATCATTCTCACCACCCATATCGTCAACCACCGGTTCCAGAACCGGCCATGGTCCTTGACCCTGATCGACAGCGGTCACTGGTTCGGCGTCCTCATGATCCAGGGTGTGGTCATCGGGGCGGTCGGAAGCTGGCCCAGCACTACGTAAATCCCCGTAAACAAAAAACTTTCCCACCTGCAGGGAACGGCTACGAAAGTACGAATTCCCACTGGTGGACGCTGCGATACCTCCCGCGCATAATGGCGCCGGCAAAAACCGACTTGCGTCCGCTCCGGGCCGGTCGGACTTTTGAAAAGTCGTCTGGGAGGAATGATCGAAATGTCGGACAGCGTTTTTCCGGTCCCGTCGGACCTGGCGTCCCGTGCCCACGTGGACAACGCAAAATACCTTGAGATGTACAAGCGGTCGGTCGATGACCCGGATGGTTTCTGGGGCGAGCACGGCAAGCGCGTCGATTGGATGAAACCTTACACCAAGGTCAAGAACACCTCCTATGACCACCATAATGTGTCCATCAAGTGGTTTGAGGACGGCACGCTGAACGTTTCCGCCAATTGCGTGGACCGGCACCTGGAAACCCGCGGCGACCAGCCGGCGATCATCTGGGAGGGTGACGATCCCTCCGAACACAAGGTGATCACCTACAAGCAGCTTCATCATGAAGTGAACGTGTTCGCCAATGTCCTTCATGCGCAAGGCGTGAAAAAGGGCGACCGGGTGACGATCTATCTTCCGATGATCCCGGAAGCGGCCTACGCGATGCTCGCCTGCGCGCGGATTGGCGCGATCCATTCGATCGTCTTTGGGGGCTTTTCGCCCGACAGCCTCGCCCAGCGCATCGACAGCTGCCAGAGCAACTGTGTGATTACAGCCGATGAGGGATTGCGGGGCGGCCGGAAAGTGCCCCTCAAGGCCAATGTCGACAAAGCCACCGAGAAGGCACCGGTGAACAGCGTCATTGTGGTGAAACGCACTGGCGGCGAGATCACCATGAAAGACGGCCGGGATGTCTGGTACCACGAGGAAGCCGATCGGGTATCCGACCATTGCCAGCCGGTCGAGATGAACGCCGAAGATCCGCTGTTCATTCTGTACACGTCCGGATCGACGGGCCAGCCGAAAGGCGTCGTGCATACCACCGGCGGATACCTCGTCTATGCGTCGATGACGCACCAGTATGTTTTCGACTATCAGGAGGGCGATATCTACTGGTGTACGGCCGATGTGGGCTGGGTGACTGGGCACAGTTATATCGTGTACGGCCCGCTGGCCAATGGCGCGACGACCTTGATGTTCGAAGGTGTCCCGACATATCCGGGCCCCGACCGGTTCTGGGAAGTGTGCGACAAGCATAACGTCACGATCTTCTACACCGCTCCGACCGCGATCCGCGCGCTGATGGGGGCCGGCGACGATCACGTCAAGAAGCACTCGCTCAAGTCCCTGCGCCTGCTGGGATCGGTCGGCGAGCCGATCAACCCGGAAGCCTGGACATGGTATTACAACGTCGTCGGACAGGGCCGGTGCCCGATCGTCGACACATGGTGGCAAACCGAAACGGGCGGCATCCTGATAACGCCTCTGCCGGGCGCGACCGATCTGAAACCAGGATCGGCGACCCGGCCGTTCTTCGGGGTGCAGCCGGCGATCGTCGATGCGGAAGGCAAGGTGCTCGACGGCGCGACCGAAGGCAATCTGGTCATGCTCGACAGCTGGCCCGGCCAGATGCGCACGGTCTATGGTGACCACGAACGCTTCGTTCAGACCTATTTCTCCACCTACAAGGGGATGTATTTCACCGGTGATGGCTGCCGGCGCGACACCGATGGTTATTACTGGATCACCGGCCGCGTCGACGATGTCATCAACGTTTCGGGCCACCGGATGGGCACGGCCGAGGTCGAAAGCGCGCTCGTGTCCCACCCCAAGGTCTCCGAGGCCGCGGTCGTTGGATATCCGCACGACATCAAGGGGCAGGGCATCTATGCCTATGTCACTTTGATGGATGGGGAAGAACCGACCGATGCTCTCAAGAAAGAGCTGGTGACCCATGTGCGGGCGGAAATTGGCCCAATCGCCTCACCGGATCTCATCCAATTCGCGCCGGGGCTCCCCAAAACCCGGTCCGGCAAGATCATGCGCCGCATCCTGCGGAAAATCGCCGAGGACAGCTTCGACAGCCTTGGCGATACGTCGACACTGGCCGATCCGGCGGTGGTCGACGATCTGATCGACAACCGGCAGAACCGGGCATGAGGTGACGGGAGCCGCCGAAGACAAAAAAGCGCGGCTTGTCCGCGCTTTTTCTCGTCAAATCAGATGAATTACCGGGCGAGATAAATCGCCTGGATGGTTCTGGCGATATTGCCGAACGCGTCAATGAGGTCCTGGCTGGAGGTCGCCCTGTAATAGCTGTTGGGCGACGAGCAGGCCTGCATGTTCCGCGCCCCGGTCGAACTGTTGTTCGACCCGAAATAGACACCGAACACGCGGATGCCTTCATTTTTCATGTTTTCGCAAATCTGCCGGTGCCGTTGCGAGGACTGGTTATTGTATCCACTGTTCCCGTCGGTAATTACCCATTGATCGCAAAGCCACTGCCATGTCCAGCCGACCCGGACCCAGCCGCAGCCATAATCATAAGCACGGTTGTTGTCGCCATCCGTCATCATGACCGCAAACTTCAGGACGTCCGCATTGTTGTAGGGCTCCGGATCGCTGTCCGATGGCCACAGGTTCACCCAATTCGGCGACAGCGTATACCAGCCCCAGGCAGCGCCGGTCTGGCCGGCCGTGCCGCCACTCGCCTGCAACGCGCGGATCGCCGGGATCAGCACGTCCCGGTCCGAGGTCAGCGGGATCAGGCGGGACGAGGACGAACAGCCTGTCGACCCCCCGCCGAAGAACGTGTCTTCCCCCCGTTCGGGATCCCAATCGTATCGGGCGTCCGTGAATTTCTGCGGTCCCATCCGTTCCGTCACGCACCGGGACGATGCTCCGTCCGTGACTGTAGTCGCATAGGGCTGCAGATTGACGCCTTCACTGTAGGGCACGAGCGATATCCGCACCTTGCTGTCTGATGCGCCCACTTCCGCAGGGATCAAAATGTCGACGATCCCCTCGGACGCCGTTCGCAGCGTGTTCATGTCCCCGCCCATGGAGCCGGTGACGTCCACGATCAGCGCCAGTTCGACATCGAATTTGGAGTAGTTGACCTGGGCCCCCACGTCGACGGACATTTTCTCTGATCCCAAGCCACCCAGTTTCATGAAGGGCGTCGGGACCGCGATCGAGGACCAGACATCCACGGTGCCCAGTTCAGCGTTGATGGAATAGTCGAGTTTTTCAATGGCTTCCGCGCTCAAGCCCATGTTTTCGACATTGGCCGTAAACGCAGCTTCGATCGCGGCTTCGATTTCACTATCGGTCATGACGGAGCTGGATAGCTGGGTGGCAACGCTCAAAGCCGCCGCGTCCAGGGCATGCGCCATTTTCTCACGGTTGCTTATGACCTGCGTGAAATCCACCGCGGTCCCGGCAATCACCACCAAAAGGACGACCAGAACACCGAAAATCGGCAGGATCGAGCCGCTGCTGTCCCGGCAAAAGCGCCTGGCAAAAGCGCGGATACCACGTTGCGTAAAGTCTATCATTCCAACTCTCCGAAGAATACGCGGAGAGTACACGATGTGTTTGTCGAAGACGTTAATACCAATAAGGAAAACTGGTAATTTTTACAGTATATGTCTCAATGTTTATCAGACATTCTTTATAAATGGTAAACGGCGCTGGATAATTCAGCCATTCCCGTTTCCACCGGCTCCGGAGGCCGGGTCCGGGGAGGCGGCGGATAGGAACCGGATCAAGGCTCGAGCTCGGTATCCCAGTAAAGAAAGTCCAGCCAGCTGTCGTGGAGATAGTTCGGCGGAAAGGCCCGACCGTTATTGTGCAGATCCTGGATGGTGGGCTGAAAGGGCATGTGCATCGGCCACATGTTGATTTGTGCGCAGCTCTTGTTCGCCTTGCGAAGGTTGCAAGGGGAGCATGCGGTGATCACGTTTTCCCAGGTGGTCTGCCCGCCTTTGGAACGCGGGACAAGATGATCAAAAGTCAGTTCCTCGAGGGAGCCGCAATACTGGCACTGGAACTTGTCACGAAGGAAGACGTTGAAACGGGTGAAGGCGGGAAATCGGTTGGGTTTGACGTATGTCTTGAGCGAAACAACACTCGGCAATCGGAACTCGAAGCTCGGACTTCGGACCGCCGTATCGTATTCGGAAACAATGTTCACCCGATCCAGAAACACGGCTTTGACCGTGTCCTGCCACGACCAAAGAGACAACGGATAATAGCTCAGAGGCCGGTAGTCGGCATTCAGCACCAGCGCGGGATGGGCACCTGACGAAACGGCAATCGTCACCTTTCGCTCCTCACGTCCTGTTCAGCAAGACGGGTGCCCGGTCAATCGGACAAGACCGCCCTCTTGAGACGGGAGTATTGTAGGCAGCACATGACAGTCTTGTGAAGCCTGATAAAGTCGAATGCCGCTTTTGGTCGCAGCGCCGGGATCAAAAGCGAAGAGCATCGGGAAGAAATTGTTCCCAAACTCTTTTCGGTCAGCTGCGAAACGGAAAACCGACACCAACTGCCGCTGTTCAGACGGGCTCGAAATGGCTCTTTTGGATGTCCGGCGCCGAATCAGTGCGGCCCCATTTGTTCACCCGTATCCATTCACACGAAATAGATATGCCGAACCGGCCGGCGCGAACGCTTGAAAGCGTTCGCGCCTTTTCCCTGATCAGATGGAAATCAGTTTACGGTCCACTCGCGGATATCGACGAAGTGGCCCGCGATGGCGGCTGCGGCAGCCATGGCCGGAGACACGAGATGCGTGCGGCCCTTGTAGCCCTGGCGGCCCTCGAAATTCCGGTTGGACGTCGACGCACACCGTTCGCCCGGCTTCAGTTTATCCGCGTTCATGGCAAGGCACATGGAGCAGCCTGGCTCGCGCCACTCAAAACCGGCATTCTTGAACACCACGTCCAAGCCTTCCGCCTCGGCCTGCTCCTTCACAATGCCGGAGCCCGGCACAACCATGGCATTCACACCTTCCTTGACCCGCGACTTTCCAATCACCGCGGCGGCGGCGCGCAGATCCTCGATCCGGCCATTGGTGCAAGATCCGATGAAGACACGATCGATCGGAATATCCGTAATCTTCGTCCCGGGTGTCAGGCCCATATATTCCAGCGCGCGTCTTTTCGAGTTGCGGCGGTTTTCATCGGCGATGTCATCGGGATTTGGCACGACGCCCTGAACCGACACGACATCTTCCGGCGACGATCCCCAGCTGACGATCGGCGGCAGGTTCGCCGCATCCAGCTTCACGACCTTGTCGAATTCGGCGCCTTCGTCGGTATGCAGGGTCTTCCAGTAGGCCAAGGCATGATCCCAAGCCGCGCCCGACGGCGCCTTGGGGCGGCCCTTGATGTAGTCGAAGGTCTTTTCGTCGGGCGCAATCAGGCCGGCCCTTGCCCCGCCCTCAATGGTCATGTTGCACACCGTCATCCGGCCTTCCATCGACAGGGACCGGATCGCCTCGCCGGCGAACTCGATCACATGGCCGGTTCCCCCCGCGGTGCCGATCTCTCCGATGATCGCGAGAATGATGTCTTTTGCGGTCACGCCCTCCGGCAACTGGCCGTCGACCTGCACCAGCATGTTCTTCGCCTTTGACTGGATGAGGGTTTGCGTCGCCAGAACGTGCTCCACTTCCGATGTGCCAATTCCGTGCGCGAGCGCGCCGAAGGCGCCATGGGTGGATGTGTGGCTGTCGCCGCACACGATGGTCATCCCCGGAAGCGTGAAGCCCTGTTCAGGTCCCACGATATGGACAATGCCCTGCCGCATATCGAGTTCAGAATAGTATTCGATGCCGAACTCCGCTGCATTTCTCGCCAGTGTTTCCACCTGCAGCGCGGATTCAGGATCGTCAATGCCGCCACTGCGGTCGGTGGTCGGGACGTTGTGATCGACAACGGCGAGGGTTTTCTTGGGTTGACGCACCTGGCGTTTGTTCAGCCGCAATCCCTCGAAAGCCTGAGGGCTGGTCACCTCATGGACCAGATGCCGGTCGATATAGAGCAATCCAGTGCCATCTTCCTGCATGTCAACGACGTGGTCGTCCCAGATCTTGTCGTAAAGTGTGCGTGCGCGCGCCATGGTTCTCTCCTGAAACCGCTTCCCTGATTGACCGGCAAGACAGGCCGCGGGCGGCCACCTGACAGGATCCGGGAAGATCAGCCGATTTTGGCTGTTTTTGTCTTCTATGACATGACTCACCGCAGCACGTCCGGTCAAGCGGGAGCAGTTGAGCTTTCGTCAAGCGTCCTTGAGGGGCAAAGAAAAAGGCGGCCCAAGGACCGCCTTCAAAAGGATCGTGAAACCTGACGGTTTATTCCGCTGCTGCGTCCGCTGCGTCCTTGGCGGCAGCTTTTTCGGCGGCCAGGGCGGCCTTGGCGGCCGCAACTTCGGCGCGGGTTTGCTCATTGAGGCGCTTCGCGCGGGAATTGGTTGCCTCGACGATACGGGCGGATTTGCCACGGCGGTCGCGCAGGTAGTAGAGCTTCGCGCGGCGGACCTTACCGCGGCGGATCACTTCAACCCCTTCCAGCATCGGGGAGTAGACCGGGAAGACACGCTCAACGCCTTCACCATAGGAAATCTTGCGAACGGTGAAGCTTTCATTGATGCCGCCGCCGGACCGCGCGATGCACACGCCTTCATATGCCTGGGTCCGGGTGCGGTTTCCTTCCGTGACAATCACGTTCACTCGGACCGTGTCGCCGGGTGAAAACTCGGGAAGCGTCCGCTTTTGTTCAATGCGCGCCATTTCTTCGGCATTGAGCTGTTCGATGATGTTCATGGCATTTTTCCCTTCTCAATTAACAAAGCGATCAGAGCGTTCCCCGATCGGGCCGGGAACGAATTCATCGACTTTGGGCCATGCAGATGTTTTGCCGGGGGCGTCCCTTCGGGACAGTTCCGGCCGACAGCCCACATTTGTGGACAATTCCACGCGCGCTCATACAGCAAGCCGACGCCTTTGTCATGTGTTTTAGCTCGCAAGAACGTTCATTTTCGAAAAATGCGGGGCACCCGTTCGGTCGATCAAACCGCCGTTTAGAAGTCCCAAAAAAGTCTGCCGCCTCAGCGGAAGCCGATCAATCGCTGTCATCTTCCGCCATGTAAGCGCCCCAAAGATCGGGACGCCGGGCGCGCGTCAAGCGCTCGGCTTCGGCCAGGCGCCATTCATGGATTTTCTTGTGGTTGCCGGAGCCCAGAACCTCGGGAATTGTCCGGCCTTCAAACTCCACCGGGCGGGTGTAGTGCGGGTGTTCGAGCAAGCCCTTCTCGAAACTTTCCGTTTCCGCGCTTGCCATGTTTCCCATGACACCGGGAATGAGACGAACCACCGCGTCCAGGACCGTCATGGCCGCCATTTCGCCGCCGGACAGAATGTAGTCGCCGACCGAAACCTCTTCGAGTTCGCGGGCTTCGATCACACGCTGATCAACCCCTTCGAACCGGCCGCAGATGATGACGGCCCCCGGACCTTTTGCCAGATCGTGGGCGCGCGCCTGGTTGAATGGCCGCCCGCGCGGGCTCATGAGAAGGCGCGGGCGCCCATCGTCCTTGTTCGATGCAGCATCGATCGCGCGGGCCAGGACATCCGCCCGCAACACCATGCCCGCACCGCCCCCGGCCGGCGTGTCGTCGACCGACCGGTGCTTGTCTGTGGTGTGATCGCGGATCTGGCAGGTATCGAGGGCCCACAAGCCGCGCTGCAATCCGCGTCCTGCCAAACTCATGCCCAGCGGACCGGGAAACATCTCCGGATAAAGCGTAAGAACCGTGGCTTTAAAGGTCATGACCTGTGTCCGTGTTCCCTTGGATTTCCCCAGACCATTAACCCAATTTCTCCAATTGCGCGAAAACTGCACCTGCCCATCCGGGTATTTGGATTTCATTAACGGTACACGCGGACGATAGGACACGAAATCAAAGGAAAGCCCAGTGTCTCCGCACCGCGCCAAAACGATCCGCCTTCCCTTGCCCACTGCCGTTCAGCGCGTGCTCGGGCCGATAGAGGTCAATCTGTCACCGAGCCGGTTGCTTCCCATGGCGGGACTGATCGGTTTCGGGGTCCTGGCCGGACTGTTGTTCAATACCGGTGTCGGGCACCCATACGACAAGATCGTTCATGTGGTGTTTTTCGCCCTGCTGACCCTGTCGATTCACACCTTGTTCTCATGCCGTCTGCGGGTATCCGCCGCGCTTTCCTTCACAATGGGACTGGCCGGTGAGGCGGTCCAGGGCTTGCTGCCTCATCACGAAAGCTCTTTTCAAGATGCCTTCGCCAATGCGGTCGGCATTGCGTTGGTCGTGGCCGCTATCGCATTGAAGCGCTCGGAAGTGAAACAGGCCTTGAACAGCGAACCGATCAAACTGGATCTGGAGCGGATGGGCTTGCAGCCCGTTCACTCGGACCCAGGTTCCCCGGGCCGGGACCGCTCCTCGGACAAGTAGTCTTCCGGGAGATCAACCACAACATACCCGTCGGTCACAGCCACAGTGGGAACGAAATCCCGGGTGAAGGGAACATAATAGCTCGGACCGCGAGGCGGCCGGACTTCCAGAAGATCGCCCGCGCCGAAGTCCTGAACCGAAACGATCCTGCCCAGCTGCTCCCCCGACGTGCTCCGCACCTCAAGGCCGGCCAGATCCTCATAGTAGAACTCATCTTCGTCCGGAGCAGGCAAGCGCCCGCGTTCGATGAAAAGGTCCGTGCCATTCAGCGCTTCGGCGGTGTTGCGGTCGTCGATTTCCCTGAATTTCGTGACTACGACCGTCTTTTGCATCCGGGCCCGGACAACCTCGAATGTCCTTGATCCGTCCGCGGTCATCAGCGGACCGTAGTCCCCGAAGGAAAGCGGATCATCCGTGAAGGATTTGACCCGCACCTCCCCACGGATGCCATGGGCGGCGCCGATGCGCGCCACCAACACCCTTTGTGTCTCTTGGGAGTTCATGTCAATGGGCCCCATGATCAGGCTCGGCGCATGCGTCGCCCCGCAGGCTCTTTTCCTCAGGCCGAGGACATCCGGGGGCGCATCGAGGCACAGGCGCAAAGCGTTGGCTTCGCGGCCCGTGCTTCGCGGCGCGGCCGAAGGCCTTACTCGGCCGCGGCCTCTTCAGCGGCAGCTGCTGCCGCCGCGGCGGCTTCTTCTTCGGCGGCCTTCTTCTCATCCAGACGCTCTTGCGCCTTGCGGCCGAGCTGGGCCTTTTTCGGATTGTTGCGCGGTTCACGCTTCAGCAACCCGGCGGCATCGAGAAACCGTGCGACACGATCGGTCGGCTGGGCACCGGTTCCAAGCCAGTGTTGAATGCGCTCGACATTCAGCTCAACCCGGTTCTCGGAATCTTTCGGCAGCATCGGGTTGTAGGAACCGACCTTTTCGATGAAACGGCCATCGCGCGGAGCGCGGATGTCAGCGACAACGATGCGGTAGTACGGGCGCTTTTTGGAACCGCCACGTGCCAGGCGAATTTTAGTAGCCATTTTTACTTGTCTCCAATTGTTTCAATGCCGGTTCTCGCGGCAATGGCTTCGTGGTGCCGGATCACCTCCCGAACGATGAAGTTCAGGAATTTCTCGGCAAAATCAGGATCGAGATGGGCATCGCTCGCCAGCTGGCGCAACCGCTCGATCTGGATCCTTTCGCGCGCCGGGTCTGCCGGCGGCAAATCATGTTCGGCCTTGAGACGGCCAACCTTCTGGGTGCACTTGAAGCGTTCCGCCAACATGTGCACCAGAGCGGCGTCGATATTGTCGATGGAAGCGCGCAGCCGCTTGAGCTCTTCCAGGGCGGCCTGACTGGTCAGGCCGGTTTCCGCATTGCTCATCGCTTCTTGCCCTTGCCCATCCCGGGCAAACCGCCCGGCATTTTCGGGCCTCCAAGACCTGGAAGCCCCGGAAAGCCCGGCGGCAGGCCTGCGCCACCCAGACCGCCGGGAAGTCCACCCGGCAATCCGCCCGGCAGGCCCTTCGGCAATTCGCCGCCGCCCGGCAATTGTCCAGACTTGGCCATTTCTTCCAGCTGTTTCGGATCGACATCGGGCATGCCACCGCCCATGCCGCCCATCAGTTTCCCGAGCAAGCCTTTGCCCTTACCCATCTTCTTCATCATGTCCGCCATCTGGCGGTGCATTTTCAAAAGCTTGTTGACCTCGGCAACCTGAACGCCCGAGCCGGCGGCGATGCGCTTCTTCCGGCTGGCCTTCAAAAGGTCCGGCTTGCGCCTTTCGTCCGGCGTCATGGATTGGATGATCGCGATCTGCCGCCTGAAAACCTTGTCATCGAGGCCGGCGGCGTCGATCTGCTTCTTCATTTTTCCGACACCGGGCATCATTCCCATCATGCCGGACATCCCGCCAAGCTTTTCCATTTGGCGCAGCTGCTCGGACAGGTCTTCCAGGTCAAAATGACCTTTCTGCATCCGCTTGGCCATTTTTGCGGCCTTTTCCGCATCAATGGCCTCGGCCGCTTTTTCGACCAGCGAGACGATATCGCCCATGCCCAGAATGCGGTCGGCGATCCGCTTCGGATGAAAGTCTTCCAGGGCGTCCGATTTTTCGCCTGTCCCGATCAACTTCACCGGCTTGCCGGTGACGGCCTGCATGGAAAGCGCTGCGCCGCCGCGCCCGTCACCATCCATCCGCGTCAGAGCGATCCCTGTGATCCCGACCCGCTCATCAAAGTTCTTGGCCAGATTCACAGCGTCCTGACCGGTGAGCGAGTCGGCCACCAGCAGGATCTCGTGCGGCTGGGCGGCCGCTTTAACCTCCGCCATCTCGATCATCAACGGTTCGTCGATGTGGATTCGGCCCGCGGTGTCGAGAAGCACGACATCGTAACCGCCAAGCCTGGCCGCAGACATCGCCCGCTTGGCGATCTCAACCGGTCCCTGGCCTTCGACGATGGGAAGGGTATCGATGCCATTCTGCTCGCCGAGAACCTTCAACTGCTCTTGCGCGGCCGGGCGGCGCGTATCAAGCGAGGCCATCAGGACCTTGCGCTTCTCGCGTTGGGTCAGGCGGCGGGCGATCTTGGCCGTGGTCGTCGTTTTACCGGAGCCCTGCAGACCGACCATCATGATCGGCACGGGCGCGGGCGCGTTCAGATCCAGCGTCCGGGTGTCGGACCCCAGCATCTCGATAAGCTGGTCATGGACAATTTTGACGACCATCTGGCCCGGCGTGACCGATTTGACGACTTCGGCCCCCACAGCCCGGTTCCGGACCTTGTCAGTGAAGGACCGGACAACCGGCAGTGCAACGTCCGCTTCGATCAAGGCACGGCGAATCTCGCGCATTGCTTCGTTGACGTCGTTTTCCGACAACGCACCACGCCCGGTGAGCTTGTCGAAAATGCCGCTTAATCGATCGGACAGGCTTTCAAACATCAAAACGTCCTTGGGTCTCGTATTCGGGAAATTCCCGAAACCATATGGCAAACAGGCAATCGAATCCAAACGGATCCATCTGCGCAAAGCAGTTTGGCACCCGAGAGCGCATCGCGCTGTCGGATGTTGACCTCCGGGAACTCTTTAGACCTTCGCGGGTCCCGGTCGGCGGCTCGAATTGTCAGTCACTCATATGGAGTTCGCGGGCTTATGCCGGAAAGGGTGCGATGAGTCAAGGAAGGGCGGGGATATTGGGGAACTCGCGCATCAAGCGAGCCGTCATTGCCGGAGTTGATCGCGAAACAATCATTCCCGCTTGGACGTTTCGTACCTGGCCGAGGTTTCATAATAGTCATTGAAACCTATCCGGTCCCGCAATTCCGAAAAGCTCATCAAGTCCGGTGTGCGGTCCATATCGGCTTTCAGTTTTTCAAGCGTTGCCGCCATCGCCTTCATGGCGCTTGCCATCAATGTCAGGGGATAGGCCGCCAGAGAAAACCCTATGTCCTGAAGTTCCCGGTGGGACAGGTCCGGCGTTTCACCGCCCTCCACGATGTTGGCCATCTTCGGGCCTGGCAATTCGCGGCAGATGGTGTGCATCTCCTCGACGGTCTTTGGCGCTTCCACGAAGAGAATATCAGCCCCGAGTTCCTTGAACCTTGCCGCACGGTCGATTGCCTCGGCGAGCCCGTGATCGTGGCGGGCATCCGTGCGCGCGAGGATCAGGATATCGGCCCCTTCAGTCCTTGCGTCATTTGCGGCCCGGATCCGGTCGAACGCCTCCGCCCGGGACACCACCGCCTTGCCCGGTGTATGGCCACAGCGTTTCGGTGCGAGCTGATCCTCGATCATGACAGCGGCCGCACCCGCCTTGGCAAATCCGTGCACCGTGCGCCGGACATTCATGGCGTTGCCATATCCGGTGTCCCCATCGGCGATGAGCGGAATGGACACCGCATCGGTGATGTTGCGGACCTGGTCGAGCACCTCCGCATAAGACATCAAACCGAGATCCGGTTGACCGATCCGCGCCGCGGACGTGGCAAAGCCCGACATGAACGTCACGCCAAACTTCCCCTGCTCTATCAGCTTGGCGGACAGGGCATCGAAACAGCACGGCATCACATGCAGCCGGTCCTGGTTCAGAAGGGCCCGAAGGTCGGTCGCCGGAGATGACATGGGTGTTCCTTTTGCCGCGCGCATGGTGGTTCCTTTTTCAAGGAGCGACCTATAGCGGTTTCCTGGCCACCAAACCACTGCCGGACAGAACAAGACCACCGCCGGTGACGATCCGGCGATGGTCTTGGTCTGAGGACATCGTGTCAGTCACACGCGCCTCTGTGGAGCACCCGGAAACTGCTAGAGGTCAAGCGCCTCAAATTCCTGCGGATCCAGAACCAAGTCCCGGTTTGCGTCTGCCGCATCGAAAGCCTCCTGGGTGATGTTCGGGATTGCGACGGACAGTTCCTCGAAGCTGACAACACCGTTCTGGTCCCGATCCACCTGTTCGAAGGACATGCCTTGGGCCATCGCCGTTCCGGAAAGAACGTAGGCCGCGGTCAGGGCCGCAGCAGTCGTGGTTCGTATCATGAGAGACCTCCTCTTGGTCTTTGGCGTTCCGTCCGTTCACTTGCTTCTCACAAGCCTGTGAACCGGAACGGTGTGACCTTGCCGCCGGTTTCGGGTCTCAAAGAGGACGATTTTTGAAAGTGTTTGGGAGTTTTCTGGGCTAGCAAGCCGGTTTCGTCCAGAAATCGGCTAATCCCTGTCAATTTTGACAGTTTGCGGCGATTTTACGGTCAGCCGCCAGATCGGTGTCCCATCCGGCGAACGGTTCCGTGCTTCTGGCTAAAAAAAAGGACGGTGGGCGGGATTTATTCGGCTCAGTCCCGGGCCCCGAAAATGGCCGACCCAACGCGGACATGGGTCGCACCGAAGCCAATCGCCACTTCATAGTCCGATGACATCCCCATCGAAAGGCCGGTTAGTCCGTTTCGGTCCGCGATTTTTTGCAGAAGCGCGAAATGCGGCCCGGGTGCCTCTTCAACCGGCGGAATACACATCAGCCCGGCAAGGGTCAGGCCGATCTCGTCGCGGCACAGCTTGATGAAGGCGTCGGCCTCACGTGGCGGGATCCCTGCCTTCTGCAGCTCTTCGCCGGTGTTGACCTGGATGTAACAGGGAAGATCACGGCCCTGCTTTTCCATTTCCGTTTTCAGCGCCTTGGCGATTTTAAGCCGGTCGACCGTATGGATGACGTCGAATGTCTGCACCGCCTCCCGCGCCTTGTTCGATTGCAGGGGGCCGATCAGATGGAGCTGAAGGTCGGGATATTCTTCTTTCAGGGCCGGCCATTTCGCCATCGCCTCCTGAACACGGTTTTCTCCAAACACCCGCTGGCCAGCGTGGATCACGGGCCGGATGGCGTCGGCATGGTAGGTTTTGGAGACGGCGATCAGGACAACGCTGCCGGTGGGTCGGCCCGCGGCCGTTTCAGCACCACAAATGTGGGCCTTAACCTCAGCCAGACGCGTTGCAGATGTATCGGTCATGAACGGCTCCAGATATGCGGCAGATTGGTTGAACCAGGTCGGTCGTCCCGGGTGTCTTAGGCCGCCGCTTGGCAATCTTCAAGACGGGCCACCGCACCCGATGGACACCCAACGGCCAGGGATTTTCAGCAATCTGCGCCGCTTTGGGGTCAAACTCGCTCCCGAATGTTGACCGGCGGCCCGAATTCTGGTGACTGTCCCAGAACTGAAGATCAATAACGCCGTCAGCGCAAGCGGGCGGACAAACGACACGGCAATTCATGACAACGGAACGCTACAACGCGCGTGAAGTCGAAGCGCGCTGGCAAAAGGTTTGGGAAGACAAGGACGTCTTTGTCACGCAGAACGACGACCCAAGGCAAAAGTACTACGTCCTTGAAATGTTCCCCTATCCTTCGGGGCGGATCCACATGGGTCACGTGCGCAATTACGCCATGGGCGATGTCGTGGCGCGCTACAAGCGGGCCAAGGGCTTCAACGTCCTGCACCCGATGGGATGGGACGCATTCGGCATGCCCGCGGAAAACGCCGCCATGCAGAACAAGGTCCACCCACGCGATTGGACCTATGAAAACATTGCGACGATGCGCGGTCAGTTGAAGTCCATGGGCCTCTCTCTGGACTGGAGCCGGGAATTCGCCACCTGCGATGTGGAATACTACACACAGCAACAGCGCCTGTTTCTCAAGTTCCTGGAAGGCGGGCTCGTTTACCGCAAGAAATCCAAGGTGAACTGGGATCCGGTCGACATGACCGTTCTGGCAAACGAACAGGTGATCGACGGACGCGGCTGGCGGTCTGGCGCCCTGGTCGAGCAACGTGACCTGACCCAGTGGTTCTTCAAAACCTCCGACTATTCGGAAGATCTGCTCGAGGCACTGGAAACGCTCGACCGTTGGCCCGAAAAAGTGCGGTTGATGCAGAAGAACTGGATCGGACGCTCGGAGGGCCTGCGCGTCAGGTTTGCCTTTTCCGAGGCGGCTCCGACCGGCGACACGTCCCTGGAGATTTTCACCACCCGGCCGGATACGCTGTTCGGGGCCTCTTTCATGGGCCTGTCACCGGATCATCCGATTTCAGTGAAACTGGCGGAGACTAACCCGACCCTGAAAGCGTTCATCGACGAATGCCGCCGGGTTGGAACATCGGAAGAAGCGATCGAGAAGGCCGAGAAGAAGGGCATTGATACCGGACTTCGGGTCAAACATCCCCTCGATGACGGGATCGAGCTTCCGGTTTATGTCGCGAACTTCATTCTGATGGACTACGGCACTGGCGCGATTTTCGCCTGTCCGGCCCATGACCAGCGCGACCTCGATTTTGCCCGCAAATATGGTCTGCCGGTGAAACCGGTGGTCCTGCCAAAGGATGCGGACCCGGCCAGCTTTGACATTGGAGATGAGGCCTTCACCGATGACGGCAGCATCTTCAATTCGGGCTTCCTGAACGGCCTGTCCATCGCGGAAGCGAAGGAAGCCGTGGCCGCCAAACTGGAAAGCAGCACGCTTGACGGACATCCCCAAGCCAGCCGC
Source organism: Roseibium aquae (assembly GCF_008711285.1). Lineage (GTDB taxonomy): Bacteria > Pseudomonadota > Alphaproteobacteria > Rhizobiales > Stappiaceae > Roseibium > Roseibium aquae. Next base: position 120,296 of record NZ_VXDC01000002.1, on the reverse strand, counting down.
CAGGTGAATTTCAGGCTCCGGGATTGGGGCATTTCCCGCCAGCGCTACTGGGGCTGTCCGATCCCGGTCGTTCATTGCGACGGCTGCGGCGTCGTACCGGAAAAGGATGAGAACCTGCCGGTCGAATTGCCGTCGGATATCGATTTCGAAAAACCGGGAAATCCACTGGACCGGCACCCGACGTGGCGCGATACGCCCTGCCCGGCCTGCGGCAAGCCGGCCAAGCGGGAAACCGACACGATGGACACCTTCGTCGATTCCTCTTGGTATTTTGCGCGGTTCACATCACCAAGGGCCGATCAGCCGACGGATCCGGCCGCTGCCACGGACTGGCTGCCGGTGGACCAGTATATCGGCGGGATCGAGCATGCGATCCTCCATCTTCTCTATTCCCGCTTCTTCACCCGCGCCATGCAGAAAGTCGGTGCGCTTAATCTCAAGGAACCGTTCAAGGGCTTGTTCACCCAGGGCATGGTTGTCCATGAGACCTACAAGTCCGACGATGGAACCTGGCTGAGCCCTGCGGAGATCACCCTGTCGGAAACGGATGGGACACGCAGCGCCGTTCACGCGGTAACCGGCAAGCCTGTCACGATTGGCTCCATCGAAAAGATGTCGAAGTCGAAGAAGAACACCATCGACCCCACCGACATCATAGACTCCTACGGTGCCGACACGGCGCGGTGGTTCATGCTCTCCGATTCCCCGCCGGACCGCGATGTCATCTGGACGGAAGAAGGCGTTCAAGGTGCCTGGCGGTTTGTTCAACGTGTCTGGCGGCTGATCGGCGAAATCGCGGCCACCACGGACCCCAAGGCCGCGCTGCCCGCCGATATCGACGACCAGGTTCTGGAACTGCGCCGGACGACCCACAAGACGCTGCAAGCGGTCTCCAATGATATCGAGACCCTCGGCTTCAACCGGGCAATTGCCCGGATCTATGAGTTTGTCAACGCGATCAGCAAGGTGGCGAATGCGAGCGAGCGCGGCGCTGGCGGAGAATTCGGATTGCGCGAGGCCGGAACGATCCTGGTTCAGATGATCGCACCGGTCATGCCACATCTTGCCGAAGAAAGCTGGAAGGTGCTCGGTCACCGCACATTGGTCAGCGAAACGGCATGGCCCGAGGCCGACCCCGACTTGCTCGTGGATGACACGATCCTGATGCCGGTTCAGATCAACGGCAAGAAGCGCGGCGATATTTCTGTCAGCCGGGAGGCTTCCAAAGATGCGATCGAAGCGGCTACGCTCGAACTCGATTTCGTGAAGAAGACCTTGGATGGGCAAACCCCAAAAAAGGTGATTGTGGTCCCGCAAAGGATTGTGAATGTCGTTGTCTAAACCCCATTCCCGCAGGGGCGCCCTCGTGGCCCTCCTGGGCCTTGCGGTCGGCGCACCGCTTTTGGCCGGATGCCAGGTCCGGCCTCTCTACGGCTCCCTGGACACAAGTTCTGGGGTCTCCGGACCGGGTGTCGCGGATGAACTGGCCGCGATTTCCATCGATCCGATTTCGGGTTACAGCCGGTCCACCGCCGCCCGGGAACTGTTCAATGAACTGACCTTCCGGTTTGAACGCGGCACAACAAGCCCTTCAAAGCGATACAGGTTGAAAGTGTTGATCAATGTGGTCAACTCCGAAGTGGGTGTCCAACAGTTGGCCGACGTTCCGGCGGCCTACTCCACGACCCTCAATGCCACCTTTGTTTTGTCATCCCTGACGGAGGACAGAACGATCCTGACCGGCAAGTCCTTCGCAACAGCCAGCTATGACTTTTCGAACCAGCGTTTTGCAAACAGCCGGGCCCGCCGCGATGCGGAGGAGCGGGTGGCAAAATCGGTGGCAGAAGACATTCAGGCCCGTATCGCCGGGTATTTCGCGAGCCAGGCCTCCTGATCCTTCAAACCCGGGCCCATCGATACCGTGACCGCACTCAAGGCCACAGAAGCTGATCGCTTCATCGCCAATCCGCCCACCGGTGGCGGGGTGATCTTGATCTATGGGCCGGATACTGGTCTCGTTTCAGAGCGCGCGAGCCGTCTTGTGGCAAAGGCTTCAGAAGGTGAAAGCGACCCGTTCAGTCTCGCCAAGATAGACGCGGCCGATCTGGCAGCGGATCCCGCCCGGTTGATGGATGAGGCGCTCACCATTCCCCTTTTCGGGGGCCGCCGGATTATCTGGATCAAGGAAACCCCCGGGAAAAATCTTGCGCCTGCGGTCACTCCGCTTTTGAAAGAAGCGGCGTGGCCATCCCTGATTGTCATCGAGGCCGGTGATCTGAAAAAAGGTGTCGGGCTGCGAAAACTCATAGAGCCACACAAGCGGGCCATTGCAATTCCGTGCTATGCCGATAGCGAACGCGCCATCGATCAGCTGATCGACGAGGAAACCCGGGAAGCTGGCTTGGCAATATCCCGAGAGGCGCGCGCGGCGCTTCACAGCCTTCTGGGCGGCGACCGGATCGCAAGCCGGGGCGAGCTCAAGAAACTCTGCCTCTATGCCATGGGCAAGGAGCGCATTGAAACCGATGACGTCATTTCCATCATCGGTGATGCGTCAGCGTTCGAATTATCCGAATTGATCGATGCTGCGGCCCTCGGCGATCTGGGAACACTGGATCACGGGCTCGAACGGCTCGCCGCATCCGGGTCCAACGCGTCGGTGATAGCCAACCAGGTGCTGAAGCATTTTCAACTTCTGCACCGCATGCGCGGCGAGGTCGACCGGGGCCGGACGGCTGGCCAGGTTGTCGACAACCAGCGGCCGCCGATTTTTTTCAATCGCCGGCCTGCCATAACGCGGCAACTTCAGATCTGGACCTCATCCGACATGGAGAAGGCCTTTTTGATCTTGTCAGACGCCACCCGAACCTCAAGGTTAAATGACCGGATCAGTATACCGGTCTTGTCGGAAGCTTTGCTAACCATCGCCCGCGCGGCAAAAGCGCGTGGCACCCGCTCTCGATAAAAAGGCCAAAGACCGTTAGATTGCCGGGGGCATTTCGGATGCGAATCGAAAGGTCAGCGCAATTCGACCCCGAGCTTGCGGCAGAGTTCTTCCAACTGTTCCAGCGAGCTGTACTTGATTTTCAGATCGCCAGCTTCCTTGCCCGGCTTGTGCCCCAATGTGACCTTCAGCCCCAAAGTGTCGCCCAGGCGTTTTTCCAAGGACTTGGTGTCCGTATCCTTTTCGGCCTTTGGCGGCCGGTCTCCGCCCTTGCCCATCGCCTTGGCAAGAGCATCCGGGTTTTGAGCCAGTTTCTCCGCATCGCGAACGGTCAAGCCCTTGTCCACGATGAGCTCAGCCAGCGCGGCGGGATCCTCAACCGTGATCAGGGCCCGCGCATGACCGGCAGTCAAGAGCCCTTCAGCCAAGTAGTCTTTCACCGAATTCGGAAGCTTCAAGAGCCGCATGGTGTTCGCAACATGACTGCGGCTCTTGCCGATCACCTTGGCAAGTTCACCCTGGCTGTAGGAAAATTCCGCCGTCAGTTGCTCGTATCCCATCGCTTCTTCGATGGGATTCAAATCCGCGCGCTGAACGTTTTCAATAATGGCAAGCTCGAGCGCTTCTTGATCTGTGACATCACGAACAACGATCGGCGCCTCATGCAAACCAGCCTTCTGCGCCGCCCGCCAGCGCCGCTCGCCCGCGATGATCTCATATTTGTCCGAGTGGCCAGCCGCAAGACGGACCAGGATCGGCTGGACGATCCCCTTCGCGCGCACTGATTCGACCAGATCGGCCAGATCCTTTTCATGGAACGTCTTGCGGGGATTGCGCGGGTTTGGGGTGAGATGCTCGATGGGAACCTTTCGGGTATCCTTCTGGATGCGCTCCGGCGGTGGCGTTGGCTCGCTCTGGTTCGAAGCATCGCCGATGAGTGCCGCAAGACCGCGACCCAAACGCTTCTGTTTTACACCGTCGTCTGCCATCTCTTTCCTCGTCTTGTTGTTCTTCTTGGTTTTGAGATTCCATTCGGGAAAAGAACCATTTAACCACCTGGTTCCCAAGGTAACCGGAACGGTTCAAGCCAATCCCGTCACGGTTTGATCAGGCGGCGACCCGTCGCAGATCCCGTTCACGCTGAATGATTTCCGATGCGAGCCGGAGGTAAGCCTGACTGCCCGCGCATTTCAGATCATACAGCAGGGCGGGCTTGCCATATGACGGCGCTTCCGAAATCCGGACATTGCGCGGAATGATCGTTTCATAAACCGCATCCCCCATCGTCTCGCGGACATCCGCCACGACCTGGCTCGAAAGGTTATTGCGGCTGTCATACATGGTCAGCACGATGCCATGGATCGTAAGCTCGTTGTTCAGCGCATTCCGGACTTGCTCCACCGTGCTCAAAAGCTGGCTGAGACCTTCCAGAGCGAAGAACTCACACTGCAGGGGTACAAGGATCGAGTGCGACGCAGACAGCGCATTGATCGTCAGCAGATTGAGCGATGGTGGGCAATCGACCAACACATAGGTGAAGCCCACCTCCTGAAACAGCCGGGATGTTGTCAGGCTTTGAATGGCATTTCGCAACCGAAACGCCCGATCACCACTGGATGCGATTTCAAGCTCAAGCCCCAGCAGATCCATGGTCGAAGGCGCAACCCAGAGCCGGTTCACCGCGGTTTCCTTGACGGCCTCGGCAAGCGCGCAATCCCCGCTCAACACATCGTAGGTCGACAAACCCCTGTCCCGGCGTTCAATACCAAGACCGGTCGAAGCGTTTCCCTGCGGATCGAGATCAATCACCAGGACCCGTTCTCCGATGGCCGCCAGCGCGGTTCCAAGGTTTATGGCTGTCGTGGTCTTGCCTACACCACCTTTTTGGTTGGCAAGCGCAAGCACGCGCGGGCTTTCTGGAAGCAAGCTCATTTTGGCGATAACCTTCCTATTCGGGCCGGGCGGAAACGTTCGAGAGCACCAGCATCCGGCTCATAGGGTCGATGACACTTTTCTTTTCTACCAGATCAAAGCTCCAGGCGTGAGACGCTTCGTCAACTTCCCGCTGGAAATCTTGACCTTTGTGGAAAACGCTGACCGCACCTTCGCTCGTGAAGGGCCGGGAAAGAGCCAAGAGTTCCGGCAAAGAGGCGAGCGCACGCGCCGATACCCCATCCACACGGCCAAGATCCCAGCCGTCCGCGACGGTCTCGATGCGGCCGCAATGAACGGTCCCCTTGGACCCAGTTTCCCGCAGTGCCGCCCGCAAGAAGGCCGCCTTCTTCTGACTGCTCTCAATCAGGTGCACATGGGCCCCAGCAACGTCGGCCAAAACGATCGCGGACACTATTCCAGGGAAGCCGCCGCCGCTGCCGATATCGACCCAAACCCGCGCGTCCGGCATCACCCAGGTGGTTTGAAGACTATCGATGACATGCCGCGTCCAGATCTCGGGAATGGTCGAGGGAGCGATGAGGTTCTGGGCCTTCTGCCATTTCAAAAGCAGATCGACATAGACCATCAGGCGCCGGAGCGTTTCACGTGAAACATCCCCGTACTTATTCACATGCTGCTCAAGCTTGTCCACATCCGCCGCGGCGCCCATCACGCGGCTGCCTCGGAACCCATCCGCCGTTTCAGATGAGACAGAAGCAGGGTCAGGGCCGCCGGCGTGACACCGTCAATGCGCGATGCCTGGGCAAGCGTGCCCGGACGAACGGTCTCAAACTTCTGACGCACTTCATTGGACAGCCCGGTCAAAGACGCATAGTCGAAATCGGACGGGATCCTCAGCGCCTCATCTTTCTTGAGCGCCGCAATATCCGCCGCCTGCCGATGCAGATACACCGCATAAAGCGCATCGGTCGCCACCTGATCCGCGATCTGGGCGTCCAGGTTGCCGAGCTCGGGCCACACCTCCCGCAACCGATCAACGGTCATATCCGGGTAGGATAACAGATCGAACGCGCTTCGACGGATGCCGTCCTGGTTCACCGGCAGACCCTTCCGCTTGGCTTCGGCCGGTGTGATCGTCAAGCCCTTGAGCAACGCCGCCGCATGATCGAGCGCCTTCATTTTCATTTCGAAAGCGACTCGACGCCGTTCGCCGATGCATCCGATCTCCAAACCAACGGGAGTCAGCCGCTGATCGGCATTGTCCGCCCGCAGAGACAAACGGTATTCGGCGCGCGAGGTAAACATCCGGTACGGTTCTGTGACCCCTCGGGTTACCAGATCGTCAATCATCACCCCGATATAGCCCTGAGACCGGTCAATGACGATCGGCTCACCGCCCGTCGCATGCTGGGCCGCATTCAGGCCGGCAAGCAGTCCCTGAGCCCCCGCCTCCTCGTAGCCGGTCGTTCCGTTGATCTGACCGGCCAGGAAAAGCCCTGGGCACCGTTTCGCCTCCAAACCAGCCGTCAATTCCCGAGGATCGACGTGATCGTATTCGATCGCATAACCCGGCTGAAGGACCGTGACATTTTCCAGACCCGGAATGGTCTTCAAGAACGCGAGCTGCGCATCTTCGGGCAAGGACGTGGAAATACCGTTTGGGTAGACCGTATGGTCATCGAGCCCTTCCGGTTCCAGAAAGATTTGATGCCCGTCCCGATCACCGAACCGGACCACCTTGTCTTCGATCGACGGGCAGTATCTTGGCCCGCGCCCCTTGATTTCCCCGGAATACATCGCCGAGCGGGACAGGTTCTGCCGGATGATATCATGGGTCTCAGGGGTCGTGCGCGTGATGTAGCAGTCGACCTGCGGCGTCGTGATCTTGTCGGTGAGGGTCGAGAAAGGAACGGGATCCTCATCCGCCGGCTGCGCTTCGAGCTGGGCCCAGTCAATCGTCCGCCCGTCGAGGCGGGCCGGTGTACCCGTCTTCAGTCTTCCAAGAGCGAAACCGATTTCTTCCAGGGACGCGGACAAACCGACGGCCGGCTGCTCCCCCTGCCGCCCGGCAGGGATCTTGCGATCGCCAATATGGATCATGCCGCGCAAGAACGTTCCCGACGTCAACACAACGGCGGCGGCATCGATCGTCCGGCCATCTGCAAGCAGCAGACCCGTAATTCGACCGCCGGTCCGGAGGAATTCATGAGCCTCCCCTTCCACGACGGTCAGGTTCCCGATCGCAGCGATTTCCTCCTGCATCGCGAGCCGGTAGAGCTTTCGGTCCGCTTGCGTTCGCGGACCGCGAACGGCGGGCCCCTTCCGGCGATTGAGCAGCCGGAACTGGATCCCGGCCTTGTCCGCCACACGCCCCATCAAACCATCGAGAGCATCGATTTCTCGAACCAGATGACCCTTTCCCAGTCCGCCGATTGCCGGATTGCAAGACATCACACCGATCGTTTCGAACTTGTGGGTCACAAGGGCAGTCGCCGCGCCCATGCGCGCTGCTGCCGCCGCAGCCTCGCAGCCCGCATGCCCACCACCGATTACCACCACATCATAAGCCAAGTTGCTCATCTTGCCGTCCATCAGACCTGAAGAAAGGAAGCCTCTACGACCCGACCCAAAACCAGATCCATCAGGCCGTCTTGGTCACAAAAGATTTTTGTCGTCACCGAAGATACGGGTGGAGACCGGTGACCCAATAGCCAAGCCGACCTCGCCTCACAGCCGTGGTTTCCCACAGACGCTTCGCCCCCTTATACGAAGGAGCAGTGTTCTGGTCAAAACAATCCACGCCCACATGACCCGCGTCCCGGCTGGAAAGCACCAATCCTTATCCGAAATGATTCACGTGAAACACGTTTCGATCCTGAATCGAAGCTTTGTTCAGGCTGATTCACGTGAAACATCACACCGTTTCGCCAGCCTATTTCCCGATGCAAAACTCCCGGAAGATCACATCCAGCAAATCCTCCACATCGATCCGTCCCGTAATCCTCCCCAGAGCGTCGGCTGCCTGTCGCAGATCCTCCGCCCGCAATTCCATGGGCAAATGAGACTGCAGGCACGCCGTGCTCAATGCCTCAACTGCCTCTTGAAGGTAGTGCCGATGCCTGGCCCGCGTGGCAAGCGGCGCTTCGCCCACCGAAATCCTGTCCTGGGCAAATTCGGTCAAGGCGGCCAGAAGGGGCTGGATCCCGGCCTCGGTCTCCACCGAACACGGAACAACCCGAGACCCAGGATTGGCCCCGTTTGCGTCCAGCCGGTCGATTGGAGACAGATCCTGTTTGGTGGCGATCGTCCAGACCGGAACCCGATCCAGGATCTCAGCGCCCACTCCAGTCGCCGGATCGGAACATTCGGGCCCACCCGCCTCCCGGGCCCAGAGGATCAGATCGGCGGACAGGCCGCGCGCCCGCGCGCGCCGGATCCCCTCCTGTTCGACGCGGCCTTCCGTTTCCCGTAAACCGGCGGTGTCCGCAAGGGTGACGGGATATCCGCCCAAATCCAGATGAACCTCAATCACGTCCCGGGTGGTCCCCGCCTCTTCCGTTACAATCGCCACATCCCGCCCGGCAAGAGCGTTCAGGAGACTTGATTTCCCGGCATTGGGAGCCCCCATCAAAACAACCTGAAGACCGTTTCTGAGCCGCTCCCCGCTTTTGGATTGTTTCAGATGCGATTCAATTTCACCGGCAAGCTCTGCAGCCTCCCCCCACACGAGATCGGCAACGCTTCCTGGGACATCTTCTTCATCGGCAAAATCGAACTCGGCTTCGATCATTGCCCGCATGTGGATCAGCCGGGCTCTCCAGCCTTCATAGAGGATGCCCAACGCTCCGCCCATCTGCCGCAGAGCCTGTCGTCTTTGCTGTTCGGTTTCCGCCGCAATCAGATCGGCAAGACCTTCGACTTCGGTCAGATCGAGACGGCCTTTTTCAAAGGCCCGCCTGGTAAACTCTCCGGGCTCGGCTGGACGGCATCCGGTCCGGTCGGACAGGGTCTCAAGAACGGCCGCGACAACGGCCCGGCCGCCGTGACAATGGAACTCGGCAACATCTTCGCCGGTGAAACTGGCGGGCCCCTCAAACACGAGAACCAGAACCTCGTCGAGAATGGTGCCGCTCTGGGGATCCTTTAACAATCGCAGACAGGCCCGCCGCGCCGGGGGCACATCGCCGCACATCTCCTTGACGACAGTCAACGTTCGCGGACCAGACAGACGGATCACGGCCACGCCCGAAGGGACAGCACCGCTCGATAAGGCGAAGATTGTATCGGTCATGATGTGTTGTTCAGATGCTGACTTGATGTTTCACATGATCGGCCACGAGACCGATACGGGATATGGAATGTTGATAGACCAGGCGTCGACCGGGGAGAGTGATGTCATTCACCCTCGTTGATCGGACGGGCATCGGATCGGGTTCCTCCCTCTATCCCCTGTTTCACGTGAATCCGGACGGTGTTTTCCGCGCCCTTCTATACAACACATGCCAGGACAGCGCGTGAGTCTCAGGAACCAAGGGATGCTGGAAATCATCAGCATTGGACCGCACCATCCCCAGCCGCTCCATCACCGCGATCGACGGTTTGTTCTGCCGCGCCGTGAACGATACGATCTCGTCCAGTCCAAGCGTATCGAAGCCGAATCGAATCCAGGCCCCGCCAGCCTCAGTCGCATATCCCTTGCCCCATGCGGCCGGTTTCAAGCGCCACCCCACTTCGACACAAGGACCGAAATGCAACCGGTTGGCATAATCTGGGATGCTCAAACCCACGAACCCCAGGAACTCTCCACCTTCCTTGGTATCGATAGGCGAGAAACAAAACCCATCGCGATCCGTCTTCACAAGCGCCATATCAATAAGAGCTTTGGTTTGATCGCGGGACAGAACATTGGGAAAGAACCGCATCACCTGAGGATCGCTACACATTTCGCAAAACGGATCGAGATCGTCTTCACGCCAGGGGCGGATGACCAATCGATCGGTTTCAAAGCTGGGACCGCCCATTTTGTTTTGCCTCCGATTCAATTGGATTCACGTGAACCATCTCATGCAAAAAGGCGCGGGGTTGCGCCCGCGCCTTTGTCACACCAATTCGGGTCCGAATCCAATCAGGTGTTCATGCTATCGAAGAACTCGTCATTGGATTTGGTCTGCTTCAACTTGTCGAGCAGGAACTCGATAGCGTCCACTGTCCCCATCGGATTGAGAATGCGGCGCAGGACGAATGTCTTTTTGAGACGTTCCGCCGGCACAAGAAGCTCTTCCTTCCGGGTCCCGGACCTTTGGATATCGATCGCGGGGTAGACCCTCTTGTCGGATATCTTCCGATCAAGAATGATTTCCGAGTTACCGGTCCCCTTGAATTCCTCGAAGATAACTTCGTCCATACGGCTCCCGGTATCGATCAATGCGGTTGCGATGATGGTCAGGGAACCGCCTTCCTCGATATTCCGCGCCGCGCCGAAGAAGCGCTTTGGCCGCTGCAACGCATTGGCGTCGACACCGCCGGTCAACACCTTGCCCGAGGATGGGACAACCGTGTTGTAGGCACGGCCGAGACGCGTGATCGAATCCAGCAGGATCACGACATCACGGCCATGTTCGACCAGCCGCTTGGCTTTTTCGATAACCATTTCGGCCACCTGAACGTGACGGGCAGCCGGTTCATCGAATGTCGAGGAGACCACCTCGCCATCAACCGTCCGCTGCATGTCGGTGACCTCTTCCGGCCTTTCATCGATCAACAGAACGATGAGGTAGCATTCCGGATGATTTGTGGTGATCGACTGCGCGATGTTCTGAAGGAACACGGTCTTGCCGGTCCTGGGTGGCGCGGTGATCAATCCACGCTGTCCCTTCCCCAGGGGAGCCACAAGATCGATCACCCGCGAGGACAGGTCCTTGCGGGTGGGATCTTCGATTTCCATCCGGAAACGCTCATCTGGATAAAGCGGGGTCAGGTTGTCGAAATGAACCTTGTGGCGCGCCTTGTCCGGGTCCTCGAAATTGATGGTATTGACCTTCAGAAGGGCAAAATACCGCTCACCGTCTTTCGGACTGCGGATCTGACCTTCGACCGTATCCCCCGTGCGCAAGGAAAAGCGCCGGATCTGGGAGGGGGACACATAGATATCGTCCGGCCCCGGAAGGTAGTTGGCGTCCGGCGACCGCAGGAAGCCAAATCCGTCCTGCAACACCTCGACGACACCTTCGCCGATGATATCCACGTCCTGGGCGGCCAGATTTTTGAGAATGGCAAACATGAGTTCCTGTTTGCGCATCGTGCTGGCGTTTTCGACGTCAAGCTCTTCAGCAACCTGCAAGAGCTCTGTCGGCGTTTTCTCTTTGAGATCTTTAAGTTTCATTTCCCGCATCAAACTGGGATCATTTCTACAGATTGTGTTCTAGGAGAGGGCTTCTGAGCCGAACCGAATACGCGCGTCAGAAGGGAACTGAGGGAACTGCCAAATCGTCTGGATTAGACTGGGCACACCGAAATGACTTTCGGAACCACGGCCACGTTGTTGGAGTCGAGCGGACAATAAGCTCTTTTAAAGAATTCCGCAAGTCTGCAATGTATTCCAAAAAACGCCGCAACCGGTCACCGGCTGCGGCATCATTGTATCATCGGAATCCAAGTCTCGTCAGAACGGCTGAACGATCACAAGAATCACGATCAGAACCATGAACAACGTCGGAACTTCGTTCAAGATCCGATAGAATTTGCCCGATTTTGTATTTTCATCACGGGCGAATTTTTTTACGCATACAGCCAGATAACCGTGAGCAGCAGACATCAGAACGACCAGCAAAAGCTTGGCGTGAAACCAGCCCTGGCTGAACGCTCCGATTTCAAATGCCGCCCAAAGCCCGAAAATCCACGATGAGATCATCGCCGGAGTCATGATGGCCTTTAGCAAGCGCCGTTCCATCACCTTGAAGGTTTCCGACTGATCCGAACCAACCGGTGCGGCAACATGATAAACGAACAACCGCGGCAGATAGAGAATGGCGGCCATCCAGGCGATGATCGAAATCACATGGATCGCTTTGATCCAGAGATAAAGATTATCCAAACCGCTACCCCCTTTTCACCCGTTCGACCATCCGGGCGACATTTTCGGGATCCGCGTCCGGCGTCACGCCGTGTCCAAGATTGAATATGAACGGACCCTCCTTGAAAGTCGACAGGATATGGTCGATCCCCTCGTCAAGGGCCGGGCCGCCGGCAACCAACCGCATGGGATCCAGATTCCCCTGGACCGGGACCTTCTTCTGGATTTCCAGCGCCAGTTCATCCGGAGCGGTCCAATCGAACCCGACAGCATCCACACCCGTGCCATCGACATAGGCTTTCATCCGCGCCGAGGACGCTTTTGGAAACCCGATGATCTTGGCCTGCGGTCGCTGGGCACGGACACCTTCGACAATCGCCCTTGTGGGTTGAATGGACCATTTGCGGAACCCGGCATCGTCGAGCACACCTGCCCAGGTATCAAAGATCTGGACGGCGTCCGCCCCGGCATCCAATTGCCGCACCAGATAGCGGATCGAAGCTGTCACGAGTGCTTCGACAAAGGCCTGCATCAACTCCGGATCGCGATAGGCGCCAACGCGGGCGGCCACCTGATCCTGGGTCGTATGTCCGGCGACCGAGTAGCACGCAACAGTCCACGGAGCGCCACAGAACCCCAACAACGTGGTCTCATCCGGCAGTTCCCGGCGTAAGCGCCCAACGGTCTCGATCACCGGTTCAAGGTGTTTCTCTGCTCGATCCTGATCCAGCCCGGCCACCAGATCCCTGGTCAGCGGTTTGAGAACCGGTCCTCGTCCTTCTTCAAACCACACCGGATACCCGATGGCATCCGGCACCACGAAAATGTCCGAAAAAAGGATACTCGCGTCAAAGCCATACCGGCGGATCGGCTGGAGGGTCACCTCTGTCGCCAGATCGGGTGAATAGCAGAACTCAAGGAAGTTCGAGGCCTTTTTGCGGGTTTCCCGGTATTCCGGCAGATACCTGCCAGCTTGACGCATCATCCATATGGGGGGTGGCCATATCTTTTCTCCGGCCAACACTCTCATCACCGCCCGATCTTGAGATTTCATACAGACGATCCCTTTCTCACCAATCCCTCTTAAAACAAGATTCTATATTTGAATCTGTTTTTTCTTATTGTGCGTGGATTACAAGGATCCTTCCTTATCCACACACGGCGACGATCAAATTCCAGATCTGAAAACTCTACCTATTTTCTGGACAAGTTATCATCCCCAAGAGTCGATAACCCGCAAAAGCACCTATCTGCAATAGTTTATGGAGTTGTTAACCTTCCGTTAACGATTTTGACCTCAGTGGAGAACCTGTCGATTAATTCCATCGGCTATGTTAATCCACACCAGTTCCGAACCGTTTCGGGGAAGCTGTTCACGCGTTTACGATCTGTTCATAAATTTGGCCAAGTGGGCATAAATTCCGCCTCCAACGGGCCGGTGAGATCGTTAGACCCAAATCATCAACAGGCCTGGGGATGACACCGTGCGAAACTCGAAACACTATTTTCATCTCCATCTGGTGTCCGATTCAACCGGCGAAACACTGATGACCGTTTCGCGCGCAGCCACCGTGCAATACGACAACGTTCAGTCGATCGAACACGTCTATCCGCTGGTTCGCACGCAAAAGCAGCTGGACCGGGTGATCAGTGAAATCGAGGCGGCGCCCGGGATCGTGCTTTACACCCTTGTCGATCCGGAGGTCGCAGGCCGCTTGGAGGCCAAATGCCGCAATGTGGGGGTCCCTGCGGTCAATATCCTCGATCCCGTGTTCGCGGTATTTCAGTCGTATCTCAATGTCGCGCAAACACCCCGGGTCGGAGGGCAGCACGAACTGGATGCTGAGTATTTCAAACGCATGGAAGCGCTGAACTACACCATGATGCACGACGATGGTCAGGACTGGAACGACCTGGAGACCGCCGATATTGTCCTCGTGGGAATTTCGCGGACATCCAAGACACCGACCTGCATTTATCTTGCGAACCGCGGCATCAAGGCTGCCAACGTGCCACTGGTGCCCGGCATCGAATTGTCGCCCCATGTGAAGGCGCTGAAGAAGCCTTTGATTGTCGGATTGATCGCATCTGTCGAACGCATTCAGCAGATCCGCCGGAACCGGGTTTTGTCCCTGAATTCCGATGGGTATACGGACACCTATGTGGACCGGAAGGAAATTGCATCGGAAATCACCATGACAAGGCGTCTGTGCTCCGAGTTCGGATGGCCACTGATCGACGTCACCCGGCGGTCGGTCGAGGAAACGGCTGCAGAGATCCTGACCTTGTACAAGGCCTTCAAAGCGCGTAGCCCTATGGAAAGCCAAGCCTAAATCTCCAATCGATCGGAATCTCCCCGATGTCACTTGTCCTTGCAAGCGGGAGCCGGATCCGCGCTGAACTGCTCGCGAATGCCGGTCTTGCATTTGAAACCGACCCTGCTCAGGTCGATGAGCGGGCAATCGAAGACCCACTGCTGAAGGCGGGATTTCCGCCTGAAGATCTGGCAGCGATCCTCGCCGAAGCGAAAGCGCAGGATGTCAGTGCCCGCCGGCCGCATGATCTGGTCATCGGAGCGGATCAGATCCTTGCCTTCGAAGGGGGCCGCCGGACCAAACCGGACGATATGCCTGCCGCCCGCCGCCAGCTTCTCGAGTTTTCGGGCAAGTCCCACGAACTTCTGTCCGCCGTGGTCCTTGCCAAGGATGGAGAAACGATCTGGCGCCATGTCTCCGTTGCCCGGCTGACCATGCGTTCCTATTCCCCGCAATTCGTGGGTCATTATCTGGCGGCGGCAGGCGATGCGGTGCTCTCCAGTGTTGGTGCCTACCAACTGGAGGGCCTCGGCATTCAGTTGTTCGAGAAAATCGACGGGGACTATTTCACCATTCTCGGTCTGCCGCTTCTGCCTCTACTTGAAGAACTGCGAAATCAGGGAATGTTGGAACGATGACTGCTGGTCCGAAAGCAGCCGTAACCGGGTGGCCCGTCGCTCACTCCCGGTCTCCCCTCATTCACGGATACTGGCTGGAAAAGCATGGTTTGGAGGGATCCTATATCCCTTGCGCCGTACCTCCCGAGGATGCGGAACGGTTTTATTCCCAGTTCAGGAGTTCCGGACTTGTCGGCTGCAATGTAACGGTGCCGCACAAGGAAATCGCGGCCAAGGCCTGTGATGAACTCGATCAGGCGGCTCAGGCGATGGGCGCGGCGAACACGCTTTGGCTGGATAACAACGGCCGTCTGTGCGGTGCGAATACCGATGGGCTCGGCTTTCTGGGAAACCTGGACCAATGGTCGCCGGGTTGGGATGAAAACCGGAAAACCGCTGTGGTTCTTGGTGCTGGGGGCGCAGCCCGTGCAATCGTATGGGCGCTTTTGCAACGGAAATTCACAGATGTGCATATCGTCAACCGGACCTTTGAAAAGGCCCAGCTAATATCGGAGCATTTTGGTTCCGGTACGAAAGCCGTTCCCTGGGACAGATTGTGGGAAATTCTTGGACAAGCCGATCTTCTGGTGAACACGACGGCGCTTGGAATGCAGGGAAAACCGGCGCTTGAAATCGATCTGGGGCGGTTGCCAAATCATGCACTGGTCACCGACATCGTGTACGCCCCGCTGGAGACCAATCTTCTGAAACAGGCCAAAGCGCGCGGGAACCCGACGGTCGATGGGCTGGGTATGCTTCTCCATCAGGCCGCGCCTGGATTTGAGAAATGGTTCGGCATGCGGCCTGAAGTAGACAGCGACTTGCGCGCCCTGGTTTTACGGGATCTGGGGGATGCGCCGTGATCAAGATCGGCCTGACCGGTTCGATCGGCATGGGCAAGTCGACCACCGCCAAGCTGTTTGCCGACCAGGGTGTACCTGCGCACGATGCCGACGCGACCGTCCATTGTCTTTATGCCGGCCGTGCGGCCCCTTTGATCGAGGCCGCCTTCCCCGGTACCGTCGAGAACGGGATCGTTAATCGCTCCAAGTTGTCACCTTATGTTTTGGGCAAACACGAGGCTTTGAAACGGCTTGAAGCCATTGTTCATCCCATGGTTCGCGAGGAGGAACGCGCTTTTCTGGCGCGCGCGGCTGCTGGCCGTCGCCGTGCGGTCCTTCTTGATATCCCCCTCTTGCTGGAAACCGGCGGTGAAGCGCGGGTCGATGTCGTCGTGGTGGTCAGCGCCGCGGCCGACATCCAGAAAGCCCGCGTATTGGCCCGTCCCGGTATGAACGAAGACCGGTTTGAGAGCATCCGGGCGCGTCAGATGCCGGACGCGGAGAAACGGCGCCGTGCGCATTTCGTGATCGACACGGGCCATGGCATCGAAGCTGCGCGCCGGTCCGTTGTTGCGGTCTTGCGGGCGTTGGCTCCCCTGCCTTGACAAGAGGTCTACTGGATCCCGGGAATGAAGCTACAATAGATGTCACGGTAGGTGGTTTGCTCGAAACATTCGGACTTCGCCATTACATCCGCCGGAGCTCGAACTTGCAAAGCCGGTTCGCCGTTGACGGTGTTTCCATCACTATGCAGCTTCATGATTGTCTTGTGTCCGCTTTTCCATTCCAGAACATAGGTCGCGGAGAACGCGTTCGCGGAGACCCTGATA
Source organism: Roseibium aquae (assembly GCF_008711285.1). Taxonomy (GTDB): domain Bacteria; phylum Pseudomonadota; class Alphaproteobacteria; order Rhizobiales; family Stappiaceae; genus Roseibium; species Roseibium aquae. The sequence goes on along the minus strand of NZ_VXDC01000002.1, from coordinate 103,780 downwards.
GAGCATGGCTCCACAACGAGTGTGTTCCCGGAAATCAGCGAGCAGGTGCCCTCATGTGTTTCGGCTCCGGCGACCGGAGCTGGCTCGTTCACGATGGCAAGAACCGCAAAAACACCAAACATCGAAAATGATCGCATCGTCAAAATCTCCACCCGAAATAGAGATGAATGATGCCTGTCATTTCGAAGGGTCACAAGACGACGGAGCACGTCTCAACTGTTGGCCTTCGATTTGAGCTGCGCGAAGATCGGGGAAAAGGGGTTCTATCCCTTGCACCCGGCTCTCTATGGGGCAGAGTGGCCTCATCTTTGTGAACGGGTCGGACAATGCGAGAGATTTCCTTCGATACTGAAACGACGGGTCTTAATCCGCGTGGGGGAGACCGCCTGGTCGAAATCGGCGGCGTGGAGCTGATCAATCACATACCGACCGGAAACATCTGCCATCTTTACATTAACCCGGAACGGGATATGCCGGAAGAAGCCTTCCGCGTGCATGGCTTGTCCGAGGAGTTTCTCTCCGACAAGCCAAAATTCGCCGAAGTCGTGGACGAGTTTCTCGCATTCGTTGGTGATGGAACGCTGGTCATTCACAATGCGGCTTTCGATATGGGCTTCATCAACATGGAGCTGGAGCGGGCTGGCCGGCCGATCATTCCCGACAGTCAGGTCATCGACACCCTCGCTTTGGCACGGCGCAAACATCCGACCGGGCCTAACTCGCTCGACGCGCTCTGCTCGCGCTACAACATCGACAACTCCAGGCGGGTGAAACACGGCGCCCTGCTCGATGCCGAAATCCTGGCGGAAGTCTATCTTGAACTGATCGGGGGCCGTCAGACAGCGCTCGGTCTGGTCATGGAGACGGAGGAAGCTGGAGAAACCGGGTCCAGCGCCGAGCTTGAGCCAGGTGTCCTGTTGAAGTTCAATGCCAAATCCCGCCCCACCCCGCTTCGCTGCCTCATCAGCGAGGCGGAGGCAAAGGCGCATGCCGCCTTCATCGCTGGAATGGGCGATGATGCGATCTGGAAAAAATACGGCCTCTAGCCTGATCCGCCCGGACCGCCGGCGATTTGAAGGCGGATCCCAGGAACGAACATTGTCGTGACGCCGGGCACGATATCGATACTCTTGTTCAGAGCATCGAAGGAAGAACCCTGTCCGGCGGCCGGTGGCCGTCCATGAATGTCTTGATATTGATGATGACTTTTTCGCCCATCTCGATCCGGCCCTCCATCGTGGCGGATCCCATATGCGGCAGCAGGACCACGTTCTCGAGTTTGACGAGTTTCGGATTAACGGCCGGTTCGTGTTCGAACACATCCAGGCCGGCACCGGCGAGTTCTCCGGCTTCCAGCATGCGGATCAGGGCGTTTTCGTCGATCACCTCGCCCCGGGCCGTGTTCACCACATAGGCTTCCGGCTTCATCAGCTTCAATCTGCGGGCGGACAGAAGATGGAACGTGCCTGGCGTGTGCGGACAGTGGATGGACACGACGTCCATGCGGGCCAGCATCTGGTCCAGGCTTTCCCAATAGGTGGCTTCCAGTTGCTCTTCCGTTTCCGGGGCGACCCGGCGCCGGTTGTGATAGTGGATGGACATGCCAAAGGCTTTAGCTCTGCGGGCTACAGCCTGGCCAATCCGGCCCATGCCGACAATTCCGAGCCGCTTGCCCCAGATCCTGTGGCCGAGCATCCAGGTTGGCGACCAGCCCGCCCATTCGCCATGTTCCAGGGCCTTGATGCCCGCGGCGAGGCGCCGTGGAACGCCAAGCATGAGCGCCATCGTCATGTCGGCGGTGTCTTCGGTCAGAACCCCCGGCGTGTTGGTTACGTTGATGCCGCGGTTGTTTGCTGTCACCACGTCGATATTGTCGACGCCATTTCCGAAATTCGCGATGAGTTTCAGGCGCTCACCGGCTTGAGACAGGACCGAGGCGTCCACACGGTCGGTGACGGTCGGAACCAACACGTCGGCGGTCTTCACAGCTTCCACCAGTTCGGCTTGGCTGAAAGGCCGGTCGGACTCATTAAGCCGTGTCTCGAACAACTCCCGCATGCGTGTTTCAACCACGTCCGGCAGTTTCCGGGTCACCACGACAACAGGCTTTTTCTTGACCATGCTTTACGCCTTGTGCTTCCTGTGCAAGCTGACGAGTCAGCCCTTCCTCCAAACGGCGCTAGCCGATAAGCGCAACGTTTCCCAAGGTCTTTTCCTTAGCAGATGAGACGGCAGAAACAAGTGGACGCTCGATCAACGGTCTCTGGTCATCCCGGGCCGCAACGGGCATGCTGGCACTTGATGAAAGGGCTCTATATGGGTGATGCCAGACAAACCGCCGCAAGAACAGTTGGACACATGATTAACATGCCAGGATGGAGTTTTTCGAGGGTGAAACGGTTTTGGGGTATTCTTTGTCTTGCCGCTTTTTTGGCCTTTCCAGCGGTGCCGCATGCGCAGACCTCAGAGACGGGCCCCAGCGGATTGCCCCTTCCCCGCTTTGTGAGCCTCAAATCTGATCGGGTGAACGTCCGGAACGGGCCGGAGCGCGCCCACGACATTGTCTGGACATTCGTCAAGGCCGGCTTGCCGGTGGAAATCATCCAGGAATTCGATAATTGGCGCCGGATTCGGGACTGGGAAGGAAATGAGGGATGGGTTTTCCACTCGTTGCTGTCCGGCCGGCGCACCGCGCTGGTCACACCCTGGGAAGAAGGCGTGCGGACACCGCTGCGGGCGCGCTCGCGATCCGATGCCCAAATCGTTGCTGAACTTGAGCCTTTCGTTCTTGTCAGCGTGAGCGAATGCGCGGGTGGTTGGTGCCGGGTCAATGGCGACAATTTCGATGGCTGGATGGATCAAACCCGGTTGTTCGGAGTGTATCCGGACGAATTGGTCGATTAGCCACAAAAGACGCACAGGCTGTCAAAACAGGCCTTTGGTTTCCAAAGGCTTCTGCGCATCCGCAAAAAAGCTTCCTATGGACCGCCGGGCTGAACGGCGGGGCGGCCCGAAACCGGGCTTTTGCGCCTCGCCTGTTCAAACTTCCTTAGTCCGCTTTTGCGCGTTCCTGCACTTTCAATTCGTCCAGATGCGGCATGGAAATGATGTTGTAGCCGCTATCGACGAAATGAACTTCACCGGTCACACCGCCGGACAAATCCGATAGGAGGTAAAGCCCGGTTCCCCCGATTTCGTCCAGTGATACCGTCCGGCCAAGCGGGGCATTGCGCTTCTGATAATTGAACATCAGGCGAGCGTCCGAGACACCGGACCCCGCAAGTGTTCTCACCGGGCCTGCCGAAAGGGCGTTCACGCGGATGTTGCGATGGCCGTAGTCGACGGCGAGATAGCGGACCGAGCTTTCCAGCGCGGCCTTGGCGACACCCATCACGTTGTAGTTCGGCATCACGCGGGTAGATCCGCCATAGGTCAAGGTGACCATGGATCCGCCATTGGTCATCAGTTCGGCCGCCCGCTTTGCGATTTCGGTGAACGAGAAACACGAGATCACCATCGTGCGGATGAAGTTTTCCCGTGACGTGTCAGCGTATTTTCCGCGCAGTTCTGACTTGTCGGAAAAGGCGATGGCATGCACGAGAAAATCAATGCTTCCCCATTCCTCCTGCAGTGTCTCGAACACCGCATCGACGGAGGAAATATCCTCGACATCGCAAGGCAGCAGGATTTTGGATCCAACCGAATCGGCCAGAGGCTTCGTGCGCCGCCCGAAGGCTTCGCCCTGATAGGTGAAGGCGAGGTCCGCCCCGTGGTCTGCCAGTGTTTTGGCGATGCCCCAGGCAATCGAGTGGTCGTTGGCGACCCCCATGACGAGACCGCGCTTGCCTTTCATTAAACCGGACATGAAGATCTCCTCAGCCTAGGTATCGCGACAGGACCAGGGAGGCATTCGTGCCGCCAAAGCCGAAGCTGTTGGAAAGAACGGTATCCAGTCCGGCATTGTCGATGCGGGTTGTGGCGATCTCGTCTTTGTGCAGAGCGGGATCGAGCTCTTGGATGTTGGCCGACGCGGTCACGAAGTCGTTCTGAAGCATCAGCAGGCAATAGATCGCTTCCTGAACGCCCGTCGCGCCCAGACTGTGACCGGTCAGCGATTTGGTCGACGAGGCCACGGGCTGATCGTCGCCGAACACCCGGCGGATCGCCTCGATCTCCCCGACGTCGCCGACCGGGGTCGAGGTGCCGTGGGTGTTGATATAGTTCACCTTCCGGTCGCCCAGGTTCTCGATCGCCAGCCGCATGCAGCGTTCACCGCCTTCGCCGGACGGAGCCACCATGTCGTAGCCATCCGAATTGGCGGCATAACCGGTTATTTCCGCGTAGATCTTGGCGCCGCGCGCCTTGGCGTGCTCGAGCTCTTCCAGAACAACCACGCCGCCGCCGCCGGCGATGACGAACCCGTCCCGGTTGGCGTCATAGGCGCGCGAGGCGGTTTGCGGTGTGTCGTTATACTTCGAGGACATGGCGCCCATGGCGTCGAACAGGCAGGACAACGTCCAATCCAGCTCCTCGCCGCCGCCGGCGAATACGATATCCTGCTTGCCCCACTGGATCTGCTCCGCAGCGGCTCCGATACAATGCGCGGAGGTCGAGCAGGCGGAGGTGATCGAGTAGTTGATCCCCTTGATCTTGAAGGGGGTGGCAAGGCAGGCCGAATTGGTCGAGCTCATACCGCGGGTGACCATGAATGGTCCCATCCGCTTGGGCGAGCCTTTTTCCAGAACGATTTGATGGGCCTGGAAAAGGTTTTTGGTCGATGGACCGCCGGACCCCATGATGAGGCCCGTCCGGGGATTGGACACATCGCTGTCTTCAAGACCGCTGTCAGCGATGGCCTGTTGCATCGATATGAAATTATAGGCCGCGCCATCGCCCATGAAGCGGAGTTGCCGCTTGTCGATCAGCTCCGGGATGTTGACATGGGGCATGCCATGCACCTGGCTGCGAAACCCATGTTCCTGATAGTCCGGCGCGAACTCGATCCCCGACTTTCCTTCCTTCAGGCTCGTGAGGACTTCCTCAGCGTTTGAGCCAATCGAGGACACAATCCCCAATCCTGTGATGACAACCCGCCTCATTGCGGTCTCCTAATTTTTCAACGGCTCGGCTTTTGGCAAAAGCGCCAAGCCCTTAATAACGTACCGGCCGGTGCTGGCTTCACGCGCAGCGCCGGCGGAGGTGTCCGGTTTTGCTGGCCGCGTCAGGCGGTTGAGAGGCCGACGCGCAGATCCGTTGCCTTGTATATTTGTTCGCCGTCCGCCTTCAGCCAGCCATCCGCGATGCCCAGCACGAGGCGGCCCTTCATGATCCGTTTGAAATCGACGCCATACTCAACCAGCTTGGTGGCTGGTGTGACCATTCCCTTGAATTTCACCTCGCCGGTGGACAGGGCCATCCCCTTGCCGGGCAGACCTTGCCAGCCGAGGTGAAAACCGGTCAGCTGCCACAAGGCATCGAGCCCGAGACAGCCCGGCATGATCGGGTTTCCCTGAAAGTGGCAGGGGAAGAACCAGAGATCGGGTTTGATATCGAATTCCGCTCGAATGAAGCCTTTGTCGAACTCGCCACCGGTTTCGGAGATCTCGGTGATCCGGTCGAACATCAACATTGGCGGGAGGGGCAACTGCGCGTTGCCTTGGCCAAACAGCTCGCCGCGGCCGCAGGCGAGCAAGTCTTCATAGTCGTAGCTGGAGCGCCGCTCGGTCATTCATGATCCGTTTGTCTTTGGCCCAATCGGTCGAGTCCACGCTTCTGGGCCAGTTCTTGTATAGGACGAATAGGGCGCTTTCCTAACACACAGGCAATCGCTTCGAAAGGTTCCGCAAAGGTGAAGTGGCTTGCGCGATTTCGAGGCGGTACCTTGCCGGGTGAATTGTGACATCGCGCCACATTGGATTTGTGCAATGAAAAACTTGCATTTTAGCCCCAAGAAATGGCAGTAATGGGAACGCTGGACGCGTCAACCATGCCGGATTTCCTGACGAAAACACCGGATATGTGTTGCGGATGTAGCTTTCAGTTGCCAGGCGAAGATTACGGAGAAGGCCAGATATGACCGAAAATGCAGCGGTACATTACAGATGTACTGATGTCTCCGACATGCTTCGGCAGGCCGGACTGCGGCCAACCCGTCAGCGCGTCTCCCTGGCTGAATTGCTGTTTTCAAAGGGAGATCGGCACATTTCTGCCGAGCTTCTGCATGAAGAGGCCGTGGGCGCAAAGGTTCCGGTCTCTTTGGCGACCGTTTACAATACCCTTCACCAATTTACCCAGGCTGGCCTGTTGCGCGAAGTCGCGATTGACGGGACCAAAACCTATTTCGATACCAACACCTCGGATCACCATCACTTTTTTATCGAAGGTGAGAACAAGGTGGTCGACATTCCCGGGGAAGGCGTCGGCATCGGTTCGGTTCCCAAGGCGCCGGCGGGGATGGAAGTCGTTCGCGTCGATGTGATCGTGCGGGTCCGTCCAAAGGCGTGATCTGACCTCAACCGGCCGTATTTTCGCTCAAGAGACGGTTGATCCGCTTCAGACTCACATCATAAAGCGCGACAGGTTGCCCGTCCGGTGACTTGCGAATGATCTTCCTGAAGCTGAAACCCGCGCTTGTCAGAAGACGAACGGATTTACTGTTGTCCGGCAGCGTGACCGCCAGGATGCGGGGAAGCCCAAGGGTTGAGAACCCGTGGTCGACGATGGCGCCCACCGCCTCCCGTGCGAATCCCTGTCCTTCAAAGCTGGATACGAGGGCGTAGCCCAGATCCGGCGCGAGAAGCCCGTTCCGCTTGTTCAAACCGCAAATGCCGACGGGCGTCCCCTCCGGCTTTAGGTTCATGAGCCACATTCCGAAACCGTTTTGGCGGAACGTGGACAGCATCCGGTCCTGGATGAAGGCTTCCGCGTCGGCGATCGAGCCAATTCCGCGATCGCCGATGAACCGGTGGTAACCCGGCTCATTCATCAGTTGCAGGATGAACGGGGCATCCGATGCCGCGGGTCTTCGGAACCGGAGCCTTGAGGTCGGTGATGGATCCTGTTGAGGCCGGCTCACGATGCAGACAGCGCCTCGCCGTCGGAAATGCGCTGGGCAGTGCGCAGGGCAATGTCGGGGATTGCGTCCAGCTTTTCCCGTTCAGGGCTGCGGCACAGATCATAGATCACGCAGCGCTTGCATTCCGGCTTGCGCGCTTTGCAGATGTACCGGCCATGCAGGATGAGCCAATGATGGGCATGTTGCCCGAATTCCCGCGGAACGGCTTTTTCCAGGGCCTTCTCGACATCCAGCGGCGTTTTTCCCGGCGCGATGCCGATGCGGTTGGCGAGCCGGAACAGATGGGTATCGACCGCTATCGTCGGATGCCCGAAAAAGATATTCAGGACGACATTGGCGGTTTTCCGGCCGACACCGGGAAGTTTCTCCAGTGCCTCGCGGTCCTCCGGAACCTCGCCGCCATGGTCCCGAATGAGCTGCTCTGACATCAAGATGACGTTTCTGGCTTTCGTCTTGAACAAGCCGATGGTCCGGATCTCCTCCCGCACCCTGTCTTCTCCCAGCGCCAGCATTTTTTGCGGTGTGTCGGCCATGCGAAACAAGTTTTTGGTCGCGCGGTTGACCCCGACATCCGTCGCTTGAGCAGACAGAAGGACCGCCACCAACAGGGTGTAGGCATTGGTGTAGTCGAGTTCGCCTTCCGGTTCCGGGTTGTCTGCATGGAACCGGCGGAAGATGTCGTAGGTCTCCGAACGCGAGTACCTGGAACGCTTCAGCACCTTGCCTGGGTTGTCGACCGAGGGCGCGCGCTTTGCCGGCTTTGCCGGCTTGGAAGAAGGGGCGGCCCGTTTTCTGCGGGGTTTGGTCTTTGCTTCTGACATGCCCTCTCTATAATCGCAGGGCATGAGTGAGGACAATCCGAAACGCGGCCAGTCTGGACGACAGGATCTCGACGCCCCCTTTTTTTCAGCCGTCCTGACACCCTACCGGTCGTTGGGTCCCAATGGGTTTGTCGTTCTGATGGTGTGCCTCGGCCTGATTTCCTTCGTGGCCGGGATTTTGTTTCTCAGCATCGGTGCGTGGCCGGTCTTCGGGTTTTTCGGCCTCGATATGCTGCTGATCTATCTTGCGTTCCGCCTGAACTACCGCTCCGCCAAAGCGTATGAGGAAGTTGTCGTTTCCCGCACGGAGATTGTCATCCGGAAAGTGGGTCCGGGTAAACGGCACCAGGAGTTCCGCTTCAATCCGATGTGGGTGCGGTTGTCGATCGAGCGGATCGAGGACGAGGGCGTGACCAAGATCGCCCTGACAAATCGCGGCCAGAGCGTGGATCTCGGCGCTTTCCTGAACCCGGAGGATCGCACGAGCTTCGCCGGGGCCATGGCGAACGCCTTGTCCGTCGCCAAGTCGGGCGGCATTTGAACCGGCCTTGCCGTCTGACAGCAGCGCGAGGTTGCATCGCAACAAGAAGACGCGGTTTAATATGGCGCTCCATTGTCAAGCGCGAGGTCCAAGCCATGCCCATGTTCAAATTGCCCCTGTCCGGAGACGTCGCCCAGACCATCAATCCCTGGACCAGCATGGTCCAGATGTTTGGCGGCCAGTTCGGCCTGATCAACATCAACTTGGGAAAATCGCGCAATCCGGCGGTCGAGCAGGCAATTTTGGAAGATGTCGGCAGCTACGGCCGGCAGATCGGCCGGATCAGCGAAGCGCTGGAGGTTGTGGTCCGGAAACTGGATTCGGACACACTCAGCGCGGCCGACCGCAAGGCAATCGACGATTTCACCGATATGATGGCGGAAGTCCAGAAGGTCAAAAACCGGCACACCGGCTGAAGGGCCCAAGATCAGCGGGCGTTTCATCTGAACCGATTTCACGCCAAAGACTGATCGATTCTTGAGTGGCCGCGTGTTACGCGGGTCTGCCAAACCACCCGATGCGCTACGCGGTGGCAGAGAAGCTGTAATTTCGGGAATCCGAAGGATCGCTCCTGTCGGCTACGGTATACGGCTGACTAGGAACGTCCATGGAAGGACTGTCGCCGCGGTTATAGGCGTCCATCGAAAGAAGGGCGTAGTCCAAATCTTCGGGCCTGAGTGCCATCGTCAAATCCTTTCAAAGTAGAATTGCGGAACAAAAGGACGCTGCGAGCCGTCCGCGTCCTCGATCATCACTGAATAAGAAGGAGGAGGGTCTTTTGCGAGCCAGGGAAGACGCGTCCGGAGCCCGGTTGTCAGCGGTGCGCCTGTGAACGTGACGCTGGCGTTGATGAAGCGGACACCGGCCCCAAAGGCCGCCGCCAAATGCTCTGGCCGCACAACGTGCACCGAAGACTGATCGTTCTCATCGTCAAACCGGACTATCACAGGCAATTGGTCCGCTGTGAGCGGACATGAGCCGTCGAGCCGCTTGAACCGCCGTACATAGACCGCGAAATTCGGCTGTTCCCGCTTGATGCCGCAGGCCTGGTCCACGAGATAGCCATAGTCGCCCTTGCACTGTCCCCACTCGGTCGTTCCGGTGCAGTAGCGGGTCATGGCCACGAACAGCGTGCCGCGCCCGGGCAGATCCAGCGCCAGCGCCTGGCCCCGGACGTTGCGGGAAACCTGACCCGCGTCCGGCAGAAGATCGATCGGCGTGCTGCTAATCGTCATTTCCTGCACGACGCTGCCGGTCACCGGCGCACCGTCCACCTCTAGCGTCACGTCCAGCCGGTAGCGCACATGGGCGGTCGGTGCGAACCAAGACCAGAGAGTCCAGGCGGTAACACCGAACACAATCAGGTAGAGCAACACAGGCACGATGCGCCGTTTGAAGAAGCTGGTTGCGGGCATGGTTACTCCGTCTTGCGTCGGCTTGGGCCAAAACGCATGTTTTTTCTGATTCTGCAACCTAATCGGGAAAATGCGTTTGAAGGGTAAGCGCCCGCCCCGGTGCCTTTCAGCAAAAGAACCACTTTCAAAACAAGGTCATCCCGGGCGAAGACCCGGGACCAGGTCTGGTTCATTGATTGCCGCGCAAAAGAGGGCGCACACCCTTCAGGCGGCGAACGGTTGTTGGGGTTTTTGCAGTCTACAGCCGCTTGGCCCGCTCTGCCTTGAGCGCATAAAGGGCCTCAAGGGCTTCGCGGGGGGTCATGTCGTCCGGGTTGATGCCGTCGAGATGCTCCACGAGAGGATCGGTTGCGGAAGGACCTGAAGCGGCGGGGCTTGCAGGTGTGAGGGCGGCAAAAAGCGGCAGCTCGTCGATCAGGCTTTGCGCCGGGTTTTGCCGGTCCTGCTCCTCCAGCTGGCTCAGCACCTGTTTGGAGCGCTCCACCACACGGGCCGGCAAGCCGGCGAGCTTGGCCACCTGGATGCCGTAGGACCGGTCTGCCGCGCCCGGCACGATCTCATGCAGGAAGATCACCTCGCCGTTCCATTCCTTGACCGAGACGGTCGCATTCGACAGGCGGTCGAGCTTTTGGCTCAGCGCGGTCAGTTCATGGTAATGCGTGGCGAACAGGGCGCGGGACCGGTTGACCTCATGCAGGTGTTCGATGGTTGCCCAGGCAATGGACAGTCCGTCGAAAGTGGCCGTTCCCCGTCCGATCTCATCCAGGATCACCAGCGAGCGGTCCCCCGCCTGATTGAGGATCGCGGCCGTTTCCACCATTTCGACCATGAAGGTGGACCGGCCTCTTGCCAGGTCGTCCGCCGCTCCGACCCGGGAGAACAGCCGGTCGACCACGCCGATATGAGCCGATGCGGCGGGCACGAATGAGCCCATCTGGGCAAGGACGGCGAACAACGCGTTCTGGCGCAAAAAGGTCGATTTGCCGGCCATGTTCGGCCCGGTGATCAGCCAGATGCGCCCGGTGTCCCCCTCTCCTTCTGGTCCGAGGTCGGCGTCATTGGCGACGAAGCTCTCACCGCCCCCGGTTTTCAGCGCCTTTTCGACCACGGGGTGACGGCCGCCTTTGATGTCAAAGGCACAGCTCATGTCCACGACAGGCCGGATGTATCCCTCCTCCTGGGCGAGCTTGGCGAGGGCGGACGAGACATCAAGGATGCTCAGGCCCCGGGCGGCCGCCTTGATCAGGTCGCCGCTCGACACAATGGCCTCCGCCAGCTTGTCGAATATCTCCATTTCGATGGCCATCGCCCGTTCCCCGGCGCTGGCAATCTTTGATTCCAGATCCGCCAGCTCCGTCGTCGTGAAGCGCATCGCCCCCGCCATGGTCTGGCGATGAATGAAGCGGTTGGGGTTGTCTTTCAGCTTGTCCGCCTGGGCGGTCGGCGTTTCGATGAACCACCCGAGCACGTTGTTGTGTTTGATCTTCAGCGAGCGAAGGCCCAGCTCTTCCGCATAGTCGGCTTGCAGCCGGGCGATCACCTTCCGGCTTTCGTCGCGCAGCGCGCGCAATTCATCGAGGTTGGGGTCATAACCTTCGGCGACAAAGCCACCGTCGCGCTTGAGTAGCGGCGGATCCTGCCTGAGGGCCCGGATCAGCTCCTTGGCAAGCTCGTGCGGGGCTTGGGCGAGGCTAGAGCGGGCAGCGGCGATCTCGGCGGGATGGGCGTCCTGGGCACCTGTCTGCATCAAGACGGTCTGCGCGGCGGCCAGCCCCTGTGCGATCGCCAGAATATCGCGCGGGCCACCGCGTTGAAGCGCGATGCGCGAGAGCGCCCGCGCCATGTCAGGTGCGCTTTTCAAGGTCTGACGGACGTTCTCGCGTATCAGGTCGTTGTCGGCAAAGAAGGCGACCGCATCCAGACGCTGGGCGATCACATCGGGGTTTACCAGCGGTCCTGCAAGCCGGCTCGCGAGCAGCCGGGCCCCGCTTCCGGTGACCGTTCGGTCTATGGTGGCCAGCAGACTGCCCTGTTTTTCGCCCGACAGGGTGCGGACCAGCTCCAGATTGGCGCGGGTGGCCGGATCGATGAGCATGCGCCCGGCCCCCGCCTCGCGGCTGGGCGGATCGAGCGGCGGGCGTTCGCCGAGCTGGGTTTTTTCGATATAGTCAAGAATGCCGGCCGCGGCGGACAGTTCCGCGCGCGAGAAGGTTCCAAATCCGTCAAGGGTCTTGACGCCAAAGTAATGCGCCAACCGGTCGGCGGCGGTCGAACTGTCGAAAAAGGCACGCGGGACCGGTGAAAGGGCAGCGCCCCCCTGTTCGGCGATGCCGCGGATGACCGGTTCCTGCAACAGCAGGTCGGGAAGGATCAGTTCGCGGGGGGCGATCTGGGCAAGATCGGCGGCGAGCCGGGCATGATCCGTCTCCGCGACATGAAAACCGCCAGTGGACATATCGACCCAGGCGAGCCCGTAAATCGCATCCTCTTCCGACGATCCGGTCTTGATGCGCGTCAGGGCGGCGAGAAAATTGTTCGCGCCCGCATCCAGCAGCCGCTCCTCGGTCAAGGTGCCGGGTGTGACGAGGCGCACCACATCCCGCCGAACCACCGATTTGGAGCCCCGCTTTTTCGCTTCCGCCGGATCTTCGGTCTGCTCGCAGACCGAGACACGAAAGCCCAGGCTGATCAGTTTTTGCAGGTAGTCGTCGGCGGCATGAACCGGCACACCGCACATCGGGATATCTTCGCCCTGATGTTTGCCGCGCTTGGTTAGGGTAATGCCCAGCGCACGGGACGCGACTTCCGCATCCTCGAAAAACAGCTCGTAAAAATCTCCCATCCGGTAGAACAACAGACTGTCCGGATTGGCCGTCTTGATCTCGATATACTGGGCCATCATCGGCGTGACTTTCGCGTCTGCCGACGGACCTTCTTTGACGCTCGCCTGTGACATGGTGCGAAAGTAGCAAACCCTTTTGCCGCTTTCACATTTCCCGGAGGCGATCATGCCTTGAGCGGCCAGTTTTCGGGGGATAAGGTCTGAAACCCGCCTGCCGGATACAGCCCAACCGAGGAAACACCCAAGTCATGTCCAGGAAAGAGTCGCCCAAGACCGCCATCAGCTTCACCGACCAGGAGGCCCTGAACTTTCATCAGGAAGGCCGGCCCGGCAAACTGGAGATCTCGCCGACCAAGCCCATGGCAACACAACGGGATCTGTCGCTCGCCTATTCGCCTGGCGTCGCGGTTCCGGTGCGGGCTATTGCCGAAGACCCGAGCCGGGCGTTCGATTACACCACGCGCGGCAATCTCGTGGCGGTGATTTCAAACGGAACAGCCATTCTGGGTCTTGGCAATCTGGGCGCGCTGGCCTCCAAGCCGGTGATGGAGGGCAAGGCTGTCCTGTTCAAGCGGTTTGCGGATGTGGATTCCATCGATCTCGAAGTCGATACGCAAGATGTGGACGAATTCATCAATGCGGTGAGGTATCTGGGACCATCCTTCGGCGGTATCAATCTGGAGGATATCAAGGCGCCGGATTGCTTCATCATCGAACAGCGCCTTCGCGAACTGATGGACATTCCTGTCTTTCATGACGATCAGCACGGGACAGCGATCATCGCGGCGGCGGGACTGATCAATGCGCTTCACCTGACCGGCCGCGACATGAAAACGACCAAGGTGGTTTGCAATGGGGCCGGGGCCGCGGGCATCGCCTGTATCGAGCTGATCAAGGCCATGGGTGTTTCGCATGAAAACGTGACGCTTTGCGACACCAAGGGTGTGATCTACAAGGGCCGCGAAGAAGGCATGAACCAGTGGAAGTCGGGCCACGCGATCGAAACCGGCAACCGGACGCTCTATGATGCCATGAAGGGCGCGGATGTCTTCTTCGGTGTATCGGTCAAGGGAGCGCTGACCCAGGACATGCTGCGGGCAATGGCGCCCAACCCGATTATTTTCGCGATGGCCAATCCGGATCCGGAAATCACGCCGGAGGAAGCTCACGAGGTCCGCGACGATGCGATCGTGGCGACTGGCCGGTCCGACTATCCGAACCAGGTCAACAACGTTCTCGGCTTCCCCTATATCTTCCGTGGCGCATTGGATGTGCGGGCAACGACTATCAATGATGCCATGAAGGTGGCCTGCGCGGAGGCGCTTGCCCGGCTTGCCCGCGAAGAGGTGCCCGATGAAGTGGCCGCCGCCTATCGCGGCTCCCGGCCAAAATTCGGACCGGAATACATCATTCCCGTGCCCTTTGATCCAAGGCTCATCCATGCCATCCCGCCTGCCGTGGCACAAGCGGCCATGGACAGTGGCGTCGCGGGCCGGCCGATTGTCGATATGGAGGCCTACAAGCACGAACTGTCCGCCCGCCGCGATCCCGTGGCCGGAACGCTGCAGCGGATCTTCTCCAAGGTGCGCCAGCAGCCCAAGCGGGTGGTGTTCGCCGAAGGCGAGGAGGAGCCGGTGATCCGGGCAGCGGCCAGCTTCGTCAACCAGGGGCTGGGCGAGGCGATCCTGATCGGACGGGAAGACGAAATCAAATCGATGGCCCTGCAGGCGGGCGTGGAGATCGACCGGCCCGGCATCCGCATTCAGAACGCCAGGGTTTCCAACCGAAATGCAGATTATGCCGCCTATCTTTATGCGCGCTTGCAACGAAAGGGCTACCTGCTGCGCGACTGTCAGCGCATGGTCAACAACGACCGGAACTATTGGGGTGCGATCATGGTCGCCCGGGGCGATGCGGACGCGATGGTGACGGGCCTGACTCGGAACTATTCGGTTGCCCTCGATACGGTCCAGTCATGCCTCGATGTGAAGCCGGGTCATCGCATGATTGGCGTGTCTCTGGCGCTGGCGCGCGGGCGCACCGTCCTGATTGCCGACACGGCCGTGATCGACATGCCGACGGCAGAGGAACTGGCCGATATCGCGGAGGAAGCGGCCCATGTCGCGCGGCGTCTTGGCTACGAGCCGCGCGTTGCCATGCTGGCCTACTCCACCTTCGGCCATCCCAAGGGCGAACGCTCGGAAAAGGTGCAAGAGGCCGTGCGTATTCTTGACCGGCGCCGCGTGGATTTTGAGTATGACGGCGAAATGGCCGCCGATGTGGCGCTGAATATGGACAAGATGGGAGTGTACCCGTTCTGCCGTTTGAAGGGGCCGGCCAATATCCTTGTCATGCCGGCGTTTCACTCGGCCTCGATCTCGACCAAGATGCTGCAGGAACTGGGCGGCTCGACGGTCATCGGCCCGCTTCTCGTCGGTCTCGACAAGCCGGTTCAGATTGTGCCGATGGGCGCCAAGGATTCCGAGATCGTCAACATGGCTGCGATCGCCGCGTATAATGTGACTTAGAAATAGCCCATAGGGCTGCTGCCCTTTGTGGCTCTCCGCTGCACCTTTCCGGGACGAGGGGGGGCGAGCCGAGGTCTGGGATCGGGGAACCCCGGAGACAGCTCCGGTTGACCCTGAAGGCCGACCCGATCCCGGCTCAGGGCCGGGATGACGGTGGAGAAATGGATCTTGTGTCAATTTTGAAGTGAGAAACTGCGGTAGAAAGGACGGTCCGGCTGCCTGCGTGGGTCTACATATTGGCATCGCGCCCGTATCAAACGCTTTACACCGGCGTCACATCTGACTTGGCTAGACGGGTTTACGAGCATCGCGAAGGGCTGATCAAAGGTTTTTCCGAAAAGTACGGCACTAAACTTCTAGTCTGGTACGAAAATCATACCGAAATCTCGGCGGCTATACAGCGGGAAAAACAAATCAAGAGGTGGCGTCGGAGATGGAAGTTCGAGTTGATCGAAGCACTGAATCCTGACTGGATCGACCTTTATCCAACCCTTAATAAATAACACGTTTGATCTGATCATCATTTTGTCGGCGCATTCCATAGAACCCATGCATTGGGGTATCCCGATCCCGGATCTCCGCTGCGCTGCGTCCGGGATGACAAAAAAGAAAAAACCCGTAGTCATCCCGGCCAAGCGAAGCGCGAGCCGGGACCGGAGAGCCACGGAATTTGCATTGTTCATCCCGGCTCATGGCCGGGATGACGTTAGGTGGCAGGCTGGCAATCGGCCGTTTCCGTCTTTGACAATCCTCCGCCGTCCGGCGATACCTTCCCTATGACCCACATCACTTTGAAAATCTGCGGTTTGTCGACCGAAGAAACCATGAGAGCGGCGCTGGAGGCGGGTGTGGATATGGTCGGGCTCGTGTTTTTTCCGAAAAGTCCGCGCCATGTGAGCCTGTCTGCGGCGGCGCATTTGGCGGACATGGCCCGCGGAAAAGCCGAAATCGTGGCCTTGACGGTGAACATGGATCTGGACGGATTGTCGCGGATCAAGGAGCTGGTCGCCCCGGACTGGTTTCAGTTTCACGGCTCCGAGCCCCCAGAGGCGCTCGCCGTTGCAAAGGTGATGCACGGCACTAAAATCATGAAGGCGCTCGGGATTTCGGGTCCGGAAGACCTTGAGAAAATCTCCCTTTATGAGCAGGTGGCCGATCGGTTGCTTCTGGACGCAAAGGCGCCGGAGGGGTCTGACATTCCAGGTGGGAACGGGGTGACGTTCGACTGGAGCCTGCTCAAGGGGCTTGACCTGAAAAAGCCGGCCATGCTTGCTGGCGGACTGAATGCGTCCAATGTGGCCGACGCCATCCGTGAGAGCGGGCTTACGGGCATTGATGCCTCGTCGGCCGTTGAAACAGAAAAAGGCGTCAAGGACGCCGGTCTCATCCGCGACTTCGTGGCAGCTGTCCGGAGCGCGGAAACGATAGGGAGTTAAGTGGCGATGACCACGATGGCAAACAGCATCCGGACAGGTCCGGACGAGCGGGGTCATTTCGGGATCTTTGGCGGACGGTATGTCGCCGAGACCCTGATGCCGCTGATCCTCGATCTTGAACGGCATTACAATGACGCCAAGGCCGATCCGGCGTTTCAGGCGGAAATTGATGACCTCAACACCCACTATACCGGCCGTCCGTCGCCGCTTTACTTTGCCGAGCGGCTGACCGAGCATCTCGGCGGTGCGAAGATCTACTTCAAGCGCGACGAGCTGAACCACACCGGATCACACAAGATCAACAACTGCCTGGGGCAGATCCTGCTCGCCAAACGCATGGGCAAGACCCGGATCATTGCCGAAACCGGCGCCGGGCAGCACGGCGTTGCAACAGCAACGGTCTGCGCGCGGTTTGGTCTTCCCTGCGTTGTCTACATGGGCGCGACGGATGTTGAGCGGCAGAAGCCGAACGTCTTCCGCATGAAGCTCCTTGGGGCCGAGATCGTTCCGGTCACGGCTGGCGCGGGCACGCTCAAGGACGCGATGAACGAAGCGCTGCGTGACTGGGTGACCAATGTCGACGATACTTATTATCTGATCGGAACCGCCGCTGGACCGCACCCCTATCCGGAAATGGTCCGCGACTTTCAATCGGTCATCGGCAAGGAACTGAAAGAGCAGATGATGGCAGCCGAGGGGCGGCTGCCGGATGCGATCGTTGCTTCCGTCGGTGGCGGCTCAAACGCCATCGGCATGTTCCACGCCTTTCTGGATGACAAGGATGTCGAGATCATCGGCGTCGAAGCAGGCGGCAAGGGGCTTGATGGCGAGGAGCATTGCGCGTCGCTGGCAGCCGGAAAACCGGGCGTTTTGCACGGCAACCGGACATTTCTGCTGCAGGACAACGATGGCCAGATCTTGGAAGGCCACTCGATTTCCGCAGGTCTGGATTATCCGGGGATTGGGCCGGAACATTCCTGGCTGAAGGATATCGGGCGTGTGCAGTATGTTCCGATCATGGATGACGAAGCGATGGAAGCCTTCCAACTTCTCACAAAGGTCGAGGGCATCATTCCGGCGCTCGAGCCGGCCCATGCGCTCGCTCATGTCATGAAGATCGCCCCGAAAATGAAAAAGGATCAGATCCTCGTCATGAACCTCTGCGGCCGGGGCGACAAGGACGTCTTCACCGTTGGCAAGATGCTCGGGTTTGATCTGTAACAATCTCAGCCTGCACGACATACAAAAGCCCCGGTCAATTGGCCGGGGCTTTTTGCTGGTCAGTCCCGGTCGAGTTGCGTTCCAAAAGCGGCGGCGAGCAATGATTGGCGTCCGCGCGCATCCAGGCGCCCTGCCCGTTCTGCTAGTCCGGCAGTGTCATAGGCGATCGTTGTCAGCGTCGGGCGTGAATCCGGGTCCGGTTGACCACGCAGACGGGTCCAAAAGGTTTGGTGTTCAGTATGGGGCACAGGCTCAAAGAGAGATCGCGCCATGGAGACCTCCTGTCTATTCTGGTGCACGGAGTGCGTTTGCATAGATATACAGGCGCAACCTGTGCACTTCAATTGGTCTTCAGATGGACCGGCCATGCGATATTCGCATAACATTTCTCGACAATGCGCTGGTGCCGGCAGCCAAATACCCTGTTCTGCCGCCTCTATTCGGCTCTGTCCCGCACCGAGCACATTGACAGGGGGCAATGCGGACCCCTACATCGACAGCCGAACATAGTTCCAGCACGTGGATCATCAGACGCATCGCGCGGCTGCGCCTGATCAAGGTTCAGGACAGCAAGGTAAGGATAGAATGACGGAAACGCGTATTGACCGGCGCTTCAAAGCCTGTGCGGAGGCCGGCCGGCCGGCTCTTGTGACCTTCATCACGGCGGGCGATCCCGATCTGAAGACATCACAGGCTGTCTTGGACGCTTTGCCGGCGGCCGGCGCGGACGTTATTGAGCTCGGCATGCCGTTCTCCGATCCGATGGCGGAAGGCATTCCGATCCAGTTGGCCACCCAGCGCGCCCTGAAAGCCGGGCAAACCATGGACAAGACACTGCAGATGGTCCGTGATTTCCGGGAAAAGGATGCGGATACGCCGATTGTTCTCATGGGCTACTACAATCCAATCTATGTCCGGGATCCGAAAAAGTTTGTCGTCGAAGCCAAGGCTGCGGGTGTTGACGGTCTGATCGTCGTCGACATTCCCCCGGAAGCCGACGATGAACTCTGCATTCCGGCCGTCGAGGCGGGGCTGAATTTCATCCGCCTGGCAACGCCGACAACCGATGATGCGCGCTTGCCTGCGGTTCTCGAAAACACGTCCGGCTTCGTTTATTACGTGTCTGTGACTGGGATCACCGGCGCCGCGATCGCGGACACTGGCCGGGTTGCGACTGCGGTGAACCGGATCAAGGGGCATACGAAACTGCCCGTGGCTGTCGGTTTTGGTGTAAAGACCGCCGATCACGCCGCTGAAATCGGCAAGGATGCCGATGGGGTGGTTGTCGGATCCGTTCTGGTGAATGCGATCAAGGACAGTCTGGATGAAGCGGGTCAGGCGACCGACCGGACCGTTGCCGCGGTCACGGATCTTGTCGCCGATCTGGCTGGCGGTGTTGCCCGCGCGCGCGGCGCGTGAGACAAGATGCCGTAAAGGCATGCCGCATCGAGTTTTAACGACATGAAGGGACCTGCGTCTCGTGAACTGGATCAACTCAATTGTTCGGCCAAAAATCCGTGACCTTCTGACAAAGCGGGAAGTTCCGGAAAATCTCTGGATCAAATGCCCGGAGACGGGCGAGATGGTGTTTCACCGCGATCTGGAGGCCAATCTCTGGGTGGTCCCGAGTTCCGGACACCACATGCGCATTCCGGCGAAAAAGCGCCTGGAGATCTTTTTCGATGACGGCCATTACGAGCGCATTGAAACCCCCGATGTGCAGGCCGATCCGCTCAAGTTCCGCGATACCAAGCGCTACACGGACCGCTTGAAGGAAAACCGCTCGAAAACAAACGAAAAAGACGCTGTCTATGTCGCCTCCGGAAGGGTCAATGGCGCGGACATGACAGCCGCTGTCCAGGATTTCGCCTTCATGGGCGGCTCCTTGGGCATGGCCGCGGGCGAAGCGATCTTGACGGGAATGACCAGGGCCGTTGACAACAAGACGCCGTTTGTTCTGTTCGCAGCGTCCGGAGGCGCGCGGATGCAGGAGGGCATCCTGTCGCTCATGCAGATGCCGCGCACGACGGTTGGCGTCCAGATGCTGCGAGAAGCCGGCCTTCCCTATATCGTCGTTCTGACCAACCCGACCACGGGCGGCGTTTCCGCATCCTATGCCATGTTGGGGGATGTCCATATCGCCGAACCCGGCGCGCAGATCGGCTTTGCCGGGCGGCGCGTGATCGAGCAAACCATCCGCGAGAAGCTTCCCGAAGGATTTCAGAGCGCCGAATATCTGCTCGAACACGGAATGGTGGACATGGTGGTCACGCGCCATCAGCTCAAGGACACCATCGCGCGGATCTGCGGGATTTTGATGAAGCGTGAGGTTCAGGTGCCGGATGTCTCCGAGGAGCTTCAGGCTGCCGCGCCGGAACCCGAAACGGAGGCCGCGTCCGAGGCTGCTGATGCCGTCGGAGAAACCGCCGATGGCGAGCCAGCCAAGTCCTAACCGTCGCGCTTTCGACAGTCTCCTGTTCCAGATACGACACCAGGTGGCTTGCCGGCTTGCGTGGCCGCGAACGGTTGCTTAGAGCATCCACTGACAAAGGTTGAATCGCTTTGCGGACAATCTGATCAGGAAAAGATGCCCTATCGCCCTTTCAAGGGCGGGCAGGTTTCCAGGTCAGATTGACGTGTACCGTGTCAACCTGCCCGGGTCCTCGGTCGCTGATCCAGTCCGGATGGACAGACCGGGAAGAGCGGAAAAAGACCATCTGGAGGGTGATTTGGATCAGATCACGGCAATCTTGGATCGGCTTCTGGCCCTGCATCCGAAAGAGATCGATCTGTCTCTGGGGCGCATGGAGCGGTTGCTCAAGGCGCTGGGCTCACCGGAAAAACACCTGCCGCCGGTGATCCATATTGCCGGTACGAACGGGAAAGGCTCGGTGACGGCGGCCATGCGGGCCATGCTGGAGGCCGGAGGCAAACGGTGTCACGTCTACACCTCGCCGCATCTTGTCTCTTTCAACGAACGCATCCGATTGGGGACCGATGGTCAACTCGTGTCGGATCCGGTGTTGTATGACGCGCTTCACCGCTGCGAAGAGGCCAATGACGGAGCGGAGATCACATTTTTTGAGATCACGACGGCCGCCGCTTTTCTGCTGTTCCGCGAACATCCGGCGGATGTCCTGCTTCTGGAAGTGGGGCTGGGCGGTCGCCTGGATGCGACCAACCTGATCGACGATCCAGTGGCCACCATCATCACACCGGTCTCGATGGATCACGAGAAATTTCTCGGCGACAGCCTTGCGGCGATTGCCGCCGAGAAAGCCGGGATCCTGAAGCGTGGCTGTCCAGCGGTGATTGCCCAGCAACGGGAGGAAGCGGGCGAAGTGATCCGGAAAGCCGCGCAAAGGGTTGGGGCGCCAGCCCTTGTGTACGGAGAGGATTACACGGCGTGCGAAGACCAGGGGCGTCTGGCGTTCCAGGATGTGGCCGGCGTTACGGATCTTCCCCTGCCCAATCTCAGGGGCGGCCATCAGATCTTGAATGCCGCCGTCGCGATAGCGGCCTTGAAGGCCGCCGGTCTATGGCCCGGAGATGAAGCCGCGGCGGCGGGCTTGAAGGCCATCAACTGGCCCGGGCGCCTTCAGGCTCTGGTACAGGGCCCGCTTTTCGATCTTGCGCCCGAAGGATCTGAGATCTGGCTGGATGGTGGACACAATCCAGGCGCCGGTGTTTCGGTCGCCGCTTTCATGGGAGAGCGGGAAGAGCAGAGCCCTCGCCCGCTGTACCTGATCGCCGGGATGCTGACGACGAAGGATCCGGTCGGGTTCTTCCGTCCGTTCAAGGGATTGGCCCGGCATGTGGCAACGGTCCCCATCACTTCGGCCAACAATGCACGCGATCCTTTCGATCTGGCTGATCTGGCCCGGGCGGCCGATCTGGAGGCAACGCCCTTCCCGAATTTGCAAGCTGCCTTCAAAGATGTGATGGATTGTGCTGCCAAGGATGGCGAACCGCCCCGAATTCTGATCTGCGGATCGCTTTATCTGGTGGGCGAAATTCTGGCGATCAACGGTATGGCCCCGAACTGACAGACGGTGGGGCGCGGGAAGAAGGACGTGTCCATGGTGTCTCGGATCTGCCTCGGTCTTTCGGTTTCTTGCCTTCTGGTCGCCCTGTGCGGCCCGGCGCCCGGTTTTGCGGAAGGCTTTGAAACGCCGCCGGTCCAAGATCCAGAGGCTGTGCTGGGTGATAATGCATCCGGGCCCGGTTATGGCGTCCTTGCGCCAATTCGCAGCGACGGTTTTCTGCGCCTTTACGAGCTTCGCACTGACCGCGGGATCGAGCGGATTTCCGGCGACGGGCTCCTTCACCTGCGCATCAACGACATCAGGGCATTGATGGCCTTGCAGGGTCTCGAGGCAAACGCTTCTTTTATGGAGGGGCTGAAGGAAGCGGCGAGAAAGCCGGGCGAATTCATCGAAAGCGCGATCGAGGATCCCGCTGGCACCGCGCGCAGCACGGTTTCAGGTGTCGGGCGCCTTTTCGGCCGCGTATCGCGCGGTGTTTCCAATGTTGTCACGGGTCATGGCGGATCGCCGGAGGATCTGGCCAAGGCCATCACGGGCCAGGACCGGGCGCGCCGCGAACTGGCCGTTCAAATCGGAGTTGACCCCTATACGGCCTATGCGCCGCTTGCCGAAAAACTGGATCAGACCGCCAGTGTGACCACAGCCGGTGAGTGGACCGTGAGCGCCATCACCGCCCTGCTTCCGGGCGGTATGGTTGTCGGTCTTGCGCGAAGCGCGGAAAGCTTCCGGACGATGATTATCGACAGCACACCCGCCGAGCTGCGAGATCGCACGGCAGCAACGTTTGCCGAGGCCGGTGTGAGTCCGGACATCGTGCAGGCATTCTTTCAGAACCCGCACTACACACAGACCGAACAGGTGATTTTCGCTTATCGGTTGAATGAAATGACCGGCGTTGGCCAGCGTTCCCTCCTCGTTGAGCGCGCCGCGGACGCCAGGACACGGGATGAGGCCTATTTCCATCTCCGCCGGATCGTGCTCACCGAAACCTATCACCGCGAGACGGCACCGCTCAGCCAGTTCAAGATCGTGGCGGGCTATCCCATCGCCTTGCGTCTGGATGGAGCCGCTGCCCTGGTCGCCCCTTTGGACATGGTGTCCTGGACCGAAACAACGAGCGCCGCTTTCACCGCGATCGCCGAGGCCTTTGAGCGTCAGCCCTTCCCGCCGACCAGGGTCGATTTTGTCATGACCGGCGATATCACGGACACCGCAGCCGTTCAGATTGCATCTTTCGGCTGGGAAGTGACAGCGAACATGCCCATGCCCGAGGGACCGGTCAAGTAGGTCAGCGCGTTTCCAGAACCGGTTCCGAGAGCCCGGCTTCCCATCCGAGGATCGCCCGCTTGCGGGTCAGGCCCCAGTGATATCCGCACAAGGTTCCGTTTTTTCCGAGAACCCTATGACATGGCACCACGAAGGAAACGGGATTCCGTCCAACGGCGGTTCCCACCGCGCGGGACGCCTTCGGATTTCCAATAGTCTCGGCTATGTCGGAATAGGTCGTTGCACGTCCCATCGGAATCTTCAAAAGCGTCTGCCAGACCCGGATTTCGAAATCGGTTCCGATCAGAACAATGTTGAGCGGGGTGTCGGCCTGCCATTTCGAGGGGTCGAACACCCGCTCCGCGTAAGGCGCGGTCGCGGCCCGGTCTTCGACATATGAGGCAGCCGGCCAGCGGGATGTCATGTCCTCGAATGCGTTTGTTTCCTCTCCCCGATCGGCGAAGGCCAGCCCCGCGAGCCCCTTGTCGGTCGCCAATACCAGAACCTGGCCGAAGGGCGAGGGGTGAAATCCGTAAAGGATCGCAAGGCCGGCGCCGCGATTGCGATAGGCCCCCGGGGTCATGGCTTCGTGCGTCACGAAAAGATCGTGCAACCGGCCGGGTCCAGACAGCCCGACTTCGTAGCTCGTGTCGAGAATGCTGGCGGAGTCGCGCAACATCGCTTTCGCGTAATCCAGCGTTATCGCTTGAAGGAACTGCTTGGGTGTGATCCCGGCCCAGCGCGAGAATACCCGCTGAAGCTGGATCGGCTGAAGGTTCACCTCCCTTGCCAGCTCGTCGAGGCTCGGTTGTTCGCGCCAGCTATGCGTGATGCGTTCCAGGGTCTGGCGAACGACCTCGTAGTCGGCTTGCGCATCCGGTCCGACAGCGCGCGGCTCCAGATTCTGGTCGGATAGGCGGAAGGGCTTGGTCATCGAATGTCCGGTCCAGTTGGTGAATGGTATCATACTAACGGTCAAGCTGCGCTCCACCCACCCGATATGCGATCAAATCAACTTGTTTTTGTTCTGGCATAGTCCGCCTCGGCAACAGCGGGGCCTTTGCGCGTTGTCAGCAGCAAATTCGTTTCGGTGTTCGCAATTCCCTCGATGAGCCGAATCCGGTTGAGCACATCATCGAAGGCATTCAGGTCCTGCGTGGCGATGTCCAAAACCAGGTCCCACTTGCCGTTGGTCGAGTGAATCGCCCGAACTTCGGTCATGGCTGTAAGTTTACGGGTGACCGGATCGGTGTTGCGCCCCGCAATTTCGACGAGGGTTACGGCCCGGATCGGCAAATCCCGCCAATCATCCCGCAGAACGGCAGTAAAGCCCAGAATTTCCCCGGTTCCGATAAGCCGTTCCATCCGGCTTCGGATAGTGGCACGCGAAACGCCAAGGTCCGATGCCAGGTCGGATACGGTGCGCCTGCCATCGGATCTCAATAGCGCGACGAGCTGATAGTCGAGATCGTCCATTTATCACTTTGTAAGATGATATATATCAAAATGATAAGTCATAGATCAAAAATGATCAAGTCTGGGGATTTACTCCGCCACTTAAATTCCTGACTCTCAGGTCGAGACATCTGTTCAGGAGTAGGAAAAGTGGCAGGCCAGACAATCCGGCTGGTTGGAGCACCGGTTGAAGAAGGCGCCGGCCGCCGCGGCTGCGTGATGGGACCCGATGCGCTTCGAACCGCCGGATTGAGGGAAAACCTGGAATCCCTGGGGCATTCCGTCACCGATCTCGGCAATCTGACACCGGAGTCGGTCCATGGCTTGAGTGTCCCCAACCCATCCATCAAGAACCTGAATGCCATTGCCGGTTGGACCAGGACACTGTTCGCTTGTGCCGAAAAGCTCGGCGGGGAGGGTGTCGTGCCGGTCTATATGGGCGGTGATCACGCGCTGGCGCTGGGCACCGTGGCAGGCCACGCCTGCGCCGCGCACAAGGCCGGACGCCCGTTGTTCGTTCTCTGGCTGGACGCGCATTCCGATTTTCACACTCTGACGAGCACGGACAGCGGCAATCTCCATGGCACACCGCTGGCGTTTGCCTGCGGTCTGGACGGTTTTGCGCCACTCTTGGGCGCCCCGCTGGACCATACCGTCGATCCCCGGCATGTCGATATCCTGGGGGTCCGCTCCATCGACCCGGCCGAACGGGCCTTTCTTCTGGAAGCCGGGGTGACGGTCAACGACATGCGGACCATCGATGAACACGGGATTCCCGCCCTGCTCCGCCCGTTTCTCGATCGGGTTCGCGAGGCTCATGGCTTGCTTCATGTGAGTCTGGATGTCGACTTCCTGGACCCGGGCATCGCCCCCGCCGTCGGCACGACGGTACCGGGCGGCACGACATTCCGCGAGGCGCATCTCGTGATGGAGATGCTGCATGACAGCGGCCTCGTCACGTCTCTCGATATTGTGGAACTCAACCCCTTCCTTGATGACCGTGGCAGGACGGCGCGGTTGATGGTGGATCTCACCGCCAGCCTGTTTGGCCGCAAGGTCTTCGACCGTCCCACACGGAGTTTTTGAAAATGAACCCGACCAGCCTGGCCCCATCCGAGTTGGCATATGTGCCCTTCGTGAGCGTCGATAACATGATGAAAAACGTCAGCGCCATTGGCGTCGAGACGGTCATGAAGGGCATCGCCGATTACATCGAAGAGGACTTCCTGCGCTGGGAAAGCTTCGACAAGAAACCGCGGATCCCGGCCCACGCGCCCCAAGGCGTGATCGAACTGATGCCGACCAGCGATGGCAAGACCTTCGGCTTCAAATATGTCAATGGCCATCCGGACAACATCAAGGACGGGCGCCAGACCGTGACCGGTTTCGGCGTTCTGTCGGATCTGTCGACGGGCTATCCGCTGCTGTTCACCGAAATGACCATCCTGACCGCGTTGCGGACGGCAGCGAATTCGGCACTGGCGGCAAAATACCTCGCGCCGAAGAGCTCGAAAACCATGGCGATCATCGGAAACGGCGCCCAGTCGGATTTCCAATGCCTTGCCTTCAAGACCATGTTGGGAATCACCGAGATCCGCGCCTATGACATCGATCCGGATGCCTCTGTCCGCCTTGCTCGGAACCTGGCCACATCCGGTCTAAACGTCACGATCTGCAAAACGGCGGAGGACGCTATCGAAGGTGCGCAGATCATCACGACGGTGACTGCTGACAAAAAGTGCGCCACCATCCTGACCGACAACATGGTGGGCCCCGGAGTTCATATCAACGCCGTTGGCGGCGACTGTCCCGGCAAGACGGAACTCCACAAGGACATCCTTCTCCGGTCCGACATTTTCGTCGAATTCCCGGACCAGACCCATATCGAGGGAGAATTCCAGCAGCTTCCGCGAGACCATCCGGTGACCGAACTCTGGCAGGTTTATGCCGGGCAGGCTGCCGGGCGCACATCGGAGCACCAAATCACCCTGTTCGACAGTGTCGGCTTCGCCATAGAGGATTTTTCGGCCTTGCGGTATGTCCGGGACATGCTTCCGAAGACGGGGTATTTCGAGAAACTCGATCTATTGGCCGATCCGGACGATCCCCGCGATTTGTTCGGCATGGTTCTGCGGGCGGAAGCCGGACGCAATGGCGAAGCGGCCTGATTGACCAGCAGCCTCAGGACAGAGCGGTTTCGATTTCGCGCAAAACGGCCCTCGCGGCGGCCCGGGGATCTTCCGCTTTGGAAATAGGCCGGCCAATCACGAGATAGTCGCTGCCGGCGTTGATGGCTTCGGCTGGTGTCATGACGCGCTGCTGATCGCCGGTTTCGCTTCCGGCCGGCCGGATCCCCGGTGTGACAATCACCATCTCTGGGCCGAGTGCCCGGCGCAGCGCGGACGCTTCCGTGGCGGCGCATACGATTCCGCCCATGCGGGCCGTTTTGGCGTGTCTCGCCCTTGCCTCGACAACGTCTGCGATCGGCCCGCGATAACCGGCATCGGTCAGATCGGCTTCGTTCATGGACGTCAAGACGGTCACCCCCAACAGGCAAAGGTCTTGATGATTGAGCTCGTCGAGCGCCTTGACCGCCGCGCGCATGGTTTTGGGGTAGGCGTGCACGGTCATGAACGTCATGCCCATGCGAGCGATATTCTTGACCGCTTGCGTGATGGTGTTGTCGATGTCGTGTAGTTTGACGTCGAGAAAGATCTTGCGCCCGTCCCCGGCCAGCTCCTTGGCGAGTTCCAGACCGCCCGCGAACTGGAGCTCCATGCCGATCTTGTAAACACCGACAAGGCCGTCCGTCGCCGCCACCAAGGCTCTCGCCTCATCCACCGACGGCACGTCGAGGGGCAGAACGAGACGGTCATTGGGCGTTTTGGGGGTAAATCGGCTGGCGGGCATGGGAGGACCTTGAAGGACGAACAAAGCTCCGCCGACATAGCAAAGCCTCCGTCCGCACACCAGCGATTTGACCGGGCCCAAGCTATTCCCAACCCTCTGGCAGGCTGCTACAACGCCGCTTTGCTGGCTTTCAGTTCTAAAACGCGAGCTGGCTCGAGAAGAGGATCAGGCATGCGCAAGAGTTCCATTACGCGCAACACCAAGGAAACCCGGATTTCAGCCGAGATCATGCTGGACGGGTCTGGAAACTACGATATCCAGACAGGTGTCGGGTTTTTCGACCACATGCTGGAGCAACTCGCTCGACACTCCCTGATCGACATGAAGGTCCGGGCCGAAGGCGACACCCATATCGATTTTCACCACACCGTCGAGGATGTCGGGATCGCGCTGGGCCAGGCTGTGCGCGAGGCGTTGGGCGATATGGCCGGGATCACCCGCTACGCCGACACGCATCTTGCCATGGACGAGGCCCTGACCCGTTGCGCCCTCGACGTCTCGGGCCGTCCCTTTCTGGTCTGGGATGTCACGTTCGAGCGCGACAAGATCGGCGAATTCGACACGGAACTGTTCGAGGAGTTTTTCCGCGCCTTTGCCATGAATGCCGGCATCACTCTTCATATTGCCAACCTTTATGGAACGAATAGCCATCATATCGCGGAAACCTGTTTCAAGGCGGTCGCCCGAACGCTGCGCAAGGCGACCGAGATCGATCCGCGGCAAGCGGACCGGATCCCCACCACAAAGGGGCAACTGGGCGGATGACGGCAAACACGACTTTCTACGTGATGGCGCCGCCCGATGCCGACCCGGACATCACTGCGGCCGAAACAGCCGAACGTCTTGTTTTTGTGCCGGATAGGTTCAGCATCCTCGCCTTCGCCTTTTCGGTTCCCTGGATGCTGGTGCATCGGATGTGGTTTGTGCTGCTCGGCTATCTCGCGCTGACCCTGGCAATCGAGTTGGTGGCTTTCTGGACTGTCGGTGCCGCGGCGGGTGTTGCGGCGTTGGCCGTGTCTTTTGCTTTTGGTCTTGAAGCGCAAGGCCTGCGGAAATGGTCGCTGGAGCGGAAAGGGTACCGCCAGGTTGGCCTGGTCGCCGCCGGTGATCTGGAGGAAGCGGAAATACGGTTCTTTCATGGAACGCTGTCTGCCAGGTCTGGACCGCAATCCGGCGGTGAGGAAGACGGCCCTGTCCGCAGCGCGCCCGCCCGGGTTGCAGGCTGGCCGGTGCCTCGGATCGGGTCGGAACAGGTGATCGGTCTGACGTTGGGACGGGAAACGCGAAGATGAGCGTGGCAATCATCGACTATGGCTCCGGAAACCTGCGGTCGGCGGCAAAGGCTTTCGAGCGTGCCGCGCGCGAGCATGCTGCCGAACCGGATATTGTCGTGACGGCGGACCCTGACCGGGTCCTGAGGGCGGACCGGATCGTTTTGCCGGGCGTTGGCGCCTTTGCGGATTGCCGGCGGGGTCTGTGGGCCATTGACGGGATGCCCGAAGCCCTGGCCGAAGCGGTCCAGGACAAGGCAAAACCGTTTCTGGGCATTTGTGTTGGGATGCAGCTTCTGGCCGAACGCGGTTTGGAGCACGAGACCTGCGAAGGGTTTGGCTGGATCGAAGGCGATGTCACGGCCATGATCCCGTCCGATCCGGGCCTGAAGATTCCCCATATGGGTTGGAACACCATCGATGTGCGAGACACGGCCCACCCGGTCGTCAAGAACCTCGACACCGGACCGGACGGGCTGCACGCCTATTTCGTGCATTCCTATCACTTTGCTTGTGTCCGCCCGGAAGACCGCCTCGCTACCTTCGATTATGGCGGCGCCTTCACGGCCATGGTCGCAAGGGACAACATTATTGGGACCCAGTTCCACCCGGAAAAGAGCCAGCGCCTTGGACTTGGTTTGATCGCCAATTTTCTCGACTGGGCCCCGTAAATCCGAAACGAGACGAAAATGATACTTTTTCCCGCCATCGATCTGAAAGACGGCCAATGCGTGCGTTTGAAGCTCGGCGACATGGATCAGGCGACCGTGTTCAACGACGATCCCGGCGCCCAGGCAAGGGCTTTTGAGACCCAGGGCTTCGAATGGTTGCATGTGGTTGATCTGAACGGAGCCTTCGCCGGCGAAAGCGTCAATGGGTCCGCGGTCGAGGCGATCCTGGATGCGACGGGGAACCCGGTTCAGCTCGGCGGCGGCATCCGGACGCTGGATCACATCCAGACCTGGATCGACAAGGGGATTGCCCGTGTGATCTTGGGCACTGTGGCTGTCCGGGATCCTGAGTTGGTCAAGCAAGCCTGCAAGGCGTTCCCGGGCAAGATTGCCGTGGGCATTGATGCCAAGGGCGGCAAGGTCGCCGTGGAAGGCTGGGCGGAAACGTCTGAGCTCACCGCGATTGATCTTGCAAAACGGTTTGAGGACGCCGGCGTTTCGGCCATCATTTACACAGACATTGACCGGGACGGCATTCTGAAGGGTTTGAACATTCCCTCAACGCTGGAATTGGCGCGGGCCGTTTCCATTCCGGTGATTGCGTCTGGTGGTCTTGCTTCTATCGACGACATCAAGCGGCTTCTGGAGCCCGACTGTGCGATCCTCGAGGGCGCCATTTCCGGCCGCGCGCTGTATGACGGCCGCCTCGACCCGAAAGAGGCGATGGATTTGATCAATGCAGCCCGGCAGGTGGCGTCATGACGCTGAAAGCCCGTGTCATTCCCTGCCTCGACGTCATGAACGGCCGTGTCGTCAAAGGCGTCAATTTCGTCGACCTCGTTGATGCCGGGGACCCGGTCGAAGCGGCCAAGGCCTATGATGCGGCCGGGGCGGACGAACTGTGCTTCCTCGATATCACCGCCAGCCATGAAGGCCGGGATACGATCTATGATGTTGTCCGGCGCACGGCCGAGGCCTCTTTCATGCCGGTGACCGTCGGCGGCGGCGTGCGCAGTGTGGACGATATCCGCAAGCTGCTTCTGGCTGGGGCCGACAAGGTCTCGATCAACACAGCCGCCGTCAAGAACCCGGATTTCGTTCGCGAGGCCTCGGAAAAGTTTGGCGCGCAGTGCATTGTCGTGTCGATTGACGCCAAACAGGTGAACGGGCCGGGTGAACCGGAAAGATTTGAAATCTTTACCCATGGCGGCCGGACGCCAACCGGGATTGATGCGGTTGATTTCGCCCGCAAAGTGGTCGCGCTCGGCGCCGGTGAACTGCTGGTGACCTCCATGGACCGAGATGGGACCAAAGCAGGCTACAACATCGCCCTCACCCGGGCCATCGCGGACGCCGTGCCGGTGCCGGTGATCGCCTCTGGCGGCGTCGGCACGCTGGATCATATGGTGGAAGGAATTCGTGACGGCCACGCGACCGCCGTTCTGGCGGCTTCCATCTTTCACTTCGGCGAATACACCATTCATCAGGCCAAAGAGCATATGGTGGCAGCGGGTATTCCGATGCGGCTTGATGTCTGAAGGGTGCCAAAAGACAAACTGGGGTCAGTTAGACCAATGACGCAATTCACACTGGCCGATCTCGACGCCATTATCGCCGCGCGGGCGGAAAGCAACGACGAAAAGTCCTACACCCGCAAGCTGATGGGCAAGGGCGTTGCCAAATGCGCCCAGAAATTGGGGGAAGAAGCGGTCGAGGCGGCCATCGCCGCCGTTCAAGGGGACCGGGAAGAGCTCACCGGCGAGGCTGCCGACGTCTTGTACCATCTGCTGGTCGTTCTCAAGACAGCGGGCGTTTCCCTGGCGGATGTGATGGCCGAGCTTGAGCGACGTACGGGGCAAACCGGACTTGAAGAAAAGGCCGCGCGCCCCTCTGAGTAGGCTGTACTCTGTATCGCGCGGCAGGAATGGCGCTGGACATGGATCAGAAAGTCACCATCAACACTGATATGGATCTTTCCCCGTATCTGGTGTTCGACGAGAAGCAGTGGGCAGGGTTGCGCGCCGACACGCCCATGACGCTGACCGGTTCGGAGGTCGCCCAGCTTCAGGGTCTGAACGATCCCATGTCGATCGAGCAGGTCGAGAAGATCTACCTGCCGCTCTCCCGGCTTCTGGCCTACTATGCTGAATCGACCTTCGGTCTGCATGTGGCGACCCAGAAATTCCTCGGGACCAGGGACGGAAAGATCCCGTTCATCATCGGGGTGGCCGGGTCCGTGTCCGTCGGCAAGTCGACGACCTCCCGTGTCCTGCGCGCGCTGCTCGCCCGGTGGCCCGCCAGCCCCAAAGTCGATTTGATCACGACCGATGGATTTCTGTATCCGAATGCCGTTCTTGAAGCGGAAGGTTTGATGCAGAAAAAGGGGTTTCCCGAGAGTTTTGACCGCCCCCGGCTTCTCAAATTCTTGTCTGACATCAAAGCCGGGCGCCGGCATGTGCGCGCACCCGTCTATTCCCATTTCTATTATGACGTGATGCCCGGACACACGGTCACCGTCGACAAGCCCGATATCTTGATTGTTGAGGGTCTGAATGTTCTTCAGACCCGCGAGCTACCGAAGGATGGACGGGCAGTTCCCTTCGTCTCCGATTTTTTCGATTTTTCGATCTATATCGATGCCGACGAAGCCCTTCTTGAGGACTGGTATGTTGAACGTTTCATGCGCTTGCGCGAAACCGCGTTCCGGGATCCCAGTTCCTATTTTCACAAGTATTCCCGGATCACGGATGCAGAGGCGCAGGACACGGCATTGCGGATCTGGCGGGATATCAATCTGGAAAATCTCCGGGAGAATATTCTCCCCACCCGGCCGCGGGCCGATCTGATTCTGACGAAAAATGCCAGCCACCGCATTTCCAAGGTCGCGCTGCGAAAGGTCTGATTTCCGATCAACGCATACGGAAACGGCCGCGGTTCAGGCGGCCGTTCTTTTGTGTTTGACAAGGATATGGCCGGTGTCAGGCGGCCGAACGGTCCCGCACACTTTGTAGGAAACCGGCCACTTGGGAACGTAAGGTTCCGGCGTTTGCCTCTAGCCTGCGGGCGGCCTCGTCGACGGTCAGGGCTGTTTCTCGGGTCGTTTCGGCCGCCTCGGACACATTCTTGATGCTGGTCGTGACTTCAGTCGTGCTGCGGGAGGCATCCGTGGCGTTCGTGGCAATCTCCTGTGTCGCCACACCCTGCTCTTCCACGGAATTGGAGATCGATCCGGCGATCTCGTTGATCTGGTCGATGATCGCGGTGACGGAGGAGATCGCGGTCACCGCAAGTTCCGTCTCACCCTGGATCGCCGAGATCTGACTGGAAATTTCTTCCGTGGCCTTGGATGTCTGCGTGGCCAGTTCCTTCACCTCCGCGGCGACGACGGCAAAGCCTTTTCCGGCTTCGCCGGCACGGGCCGCTTCGATGGTGGCATTGAGCGCCAGCAGGTTGGTTTGTGCGGCAATGGCCTGGATGAGCGTCACCACCTCGCCGATCCGGCTTGCCGCATCGGACAGGCCATTCATCCGTTCATTGGTCGAGCTGGCTTCCGCGGCGGCCTTGGCGGCGATTTCACTCGAGGATTGCACCTGGCGGCGGATTTCGTTGACCGAGGCGGAAAGCTCTTCGGCTGCCGCGGCCACGGTTTCCACGTTGCTGGCGGCCTGCGATGAGGCCGTCGCCACCTTGCTGCCCTCGGCGTTGGTGTGTTCCGCACCGTCGGTCATTCTGGCCGACGCGGCTTGCAGGTCTTGAACGGACCCTTCGATGATGCTCATCATCTCCATGATCTGAGCGTCGAAGTCGGCACTGAGGCGCTGGATTTCCGAGCCCCGCTGCGCGGCGGCTTCCTGCGCTTGCTGTTGTTCCAGTTCCAAAGCCTGACGCGCTTTTTCGTTGTCCAGGAACACTTCCATCGCGGCCGCCATCTGGCCGATTTCGTCGCCCCTGTTGGCGCCTTCGATGATGATGTCATTCTCCCCTTTGGCCAGGCTGTTCATGTTGGCGGTCAAGGACTGTAGAGGTCTTATGGTGCTGTGCAGGGCAAAACCTGCAACGCCGAGAGCCATAATTGCGCCGCCAATGGCAACTGACAGCACCAAAAAGGCCTCTCGCCAATAGGCTGTTTCAATATCGTCGACATAAACGCCAGTGCCAATCATCCAGTCCCAGGGTGAGAACCCGGCACCCCAACCGATTTTCCGTTCCGGCTCAGCCCCCGGCGTCTTCGGCCAATCGTAGGCAACCGATCCGCCGTCGCCACGCGCGTGCCGGAGAAGCTCTTGAACGATCATGACACCGTTCTCGTCGCTGAAATTGCGGAGACTGGTCCCCACGAGGGCCGGGTTTGGATGCACTAGGGCGACGCCCTCGGCATCATAGACATAGATGTAGTTGTTGCCTTCGAACCGTATCGCGGCAATCGAAGCCTTCGCCCCTTCCTGGGCTTCTTCAGCCGTCAACTCGCCGGACTTTTCGAGCTCGTGAAAATATGCGGCGATGCTCACCGCGCTGTCGGAAATGTCTTCGATCTTGGCAATGCGCTCGTGCATCATTGCTTCGTGAAGCGCATTCAGACTGAGGACGCACAGTGCGACGGTGAACGTGAGAACGGTGAGCACCGGAAGACTGATCTTCCAGGCTAGGGGCCATCTGGAAAAGCTGAACATGACTGAGCCTCGTCGTAACTTCAGCGAACTGTTTGCGCCCAATGTTTAACAAAAGAGTTAAACGAACCGGGCTTTCGCAGTATTGGCAAAAAAGAAGCAAATTCACCGAAGAAATGAGCAGATGTTTTTATATCTGAGGTTGCATGGCTTGAAAGATCAATCCTTTCGTCTAAATTCGCCAGATATCAGTGTCTCCTACGGAAGCCCTTCAAAAGAGGTCGGGATCCGTCACAAAGGACAAGGTTGGATCTTTAAACTTCCCGTGTCCAGGATCGATCAACGCCCGGTCGGGACGATGGCGTGTCAGATCGCCGCAGCGAGGGCAATTTGCGGTCGGATTGAAATGGTACGCTCCAATCTGGCCGGAAAGAATTGCTCGCACTTTTGTGCTGTTGGAGCATCATGGACTGCTTCGATTGACCGCGAAGCTGTTCAATCTTGTCAGGAGATGACCTAGCGTCTTGAGCAAAAGACGTCTCTCAAACCCGGTCTGGCCCATGTCGCATTGTTGATCTGGCCCCGCAAAACATGTCCTTGCGCTTCGAAATGAAAGCCAGAGGCCGCGGGCTGACGGTTCAGCAGGATCGCCCGGTAGCCCATTTCTGCCACCGTTGCTGTCTGGCCGTCGGCCGAAAACACCACGTTCAGGTCAATACCGGCCGTGCAGAGATAGTCGGCGACCTGACCGCTCCCCGGGCCGGTCTGAAGGATTGGCGCTGCCGTCCCGATATCGGCGGGCGGAACGGGACCCGACGGAAATGGTGCAAGCGGCTCCAAAGGCTGGCCGAGGCCGGTCCCGCCGCCTTGCGGCGAACCGGTTATCCCGGTTATCACGACTTCGCGGTAGGGTGTGCTGCTGACATAGATACCCTGGCACTGGCCGCTGGTTCCGCGCACCATCCAGGCGTGGGAAACGAAGGTCTGTTGCTCGAGGATCTGTCCGGGCTGAAGACGCGCATAGGCGCGCTCGCCGCCATTATAGTCGATCCAGTTGACGTCAATGGGCATCGGACTTGAGTTGCGGAACACAATTTGCCCTGGCCGGACGCCGTCCATGGACCGGATCCGTCCTGCTTCAGAGCAAGGGACGTCGCCGGTTCCAATCGATGCGACGCCGAATTCCCCGTCCGAAAAATCTGTTTCGCCAATGATCTGTTGCGGCGCCGAACACCCGGCGACAAAGAGCCGGACCGGTGAAGCGCTGCCGCTCAATGATACCGCATAAGGCGTCATCCCCTGTATTGCGACCGTCAGTTCATTGTGTCGGATCAGGGCCTGCCAGAGCGGATCTGCCAGATCAAGGGTGAGTTCGGGAAAGGAGAGACCGAACCGGTTGTTCGCGGATGACGGCATGGCCGTGTAGGTCTGATTGAAGTCTCCGGCGCTCAGGCGCACAGGGTGGCCGACGCCTTCTTGAATCCCCGGGTGCGTTTGGACCAGCCGGACCACCGCCTGGCCGGCCTGCGTGCTGCAGCTTGCGCGAAAGTCGGCATCCTCGGTCCCTGGTACCGTATGGATCAGCGTGGAGATCGTTCCGGGCCCGTTGCCCGTTTCAGCGCTCCAGACCCGGTCGTCCGATGGACCAATGGTGATGGCGCCTGTATTGCCGGCTGGTGCTCCCTGCCGGGCCAGCGAATCCTGAACGATGGCGCTCAGATCCCTTTCCGGCGGCGCAGATGTTTCCGGTGCTCCCGCGTCCACGGACGTTTGCGGGATCTCGGCGCTGTCAAGTGGTTCGAGCCCGCCAGCCGGAGAAAGCGGGTCAAGCCCATCCTGCGCGGGCTCGCTTGCCGCTGGGGATCGCGTGCTTGTTGGCGGGTCCGCCTGACCGCCGACAGGCCCCGGCTGGATTCCGGTCGATCCCCCGACGACCCGCGCACGGCCCGGTTTGCCATCCGTTTCGACATCGACAACAAGAGTTCCACCGGTACACAAATTGGCGCCGCGATGCAGGACCCGGCTGTTTTCCAGGGTGACCTCCAGTTCGACTTCGCACGGGGGAAGGGTCCCGTTGTTCCCGATGGTATCGATGATGACACCTTCGGAATCCCGGTTGATGATCGGGCGGAAGCGCTTGTCGATCAGGATCGATCGGATGCCAGGAGACGGCGGTTCAACATTGATCCTGAGAGTTTCGGGCGGTGTCTGGGCGAGCCCCGGCGTGGCCGCGAGAAGGCCTCCAAGCAGCAGGGGCGCCAATGCCTGTCGTCCGGTTGGACCGGTCGCCAAAAGGCCACTCCTTTTCCGCCCCATTCCGTGCCTCCAAAATTATCTTTCCCGAGGGCCGGAAAGACAATCCCGCCATTCCGTTCCGTTTGCGCTAAATAGGCAAATCGCCGGGAAAAGGGCAAGAGGCGGATGCCGTTTACCGCGGCGCCCTTTTGGCCAGTATGCGCTGAAGTGTCCGCCGGTGCATGTTCAACCGTCTGGCGGTCTCCGATACGTTGCGGTCGCAAAGCTCGTAGACCCGCTGAATGTGTTCCCATCGGACCCGATCAGCGGACATGGGATTTTCCGGCGGCGGTGCCTTGTCTTCCGGCGCGCGCGCCAGCGCGGCGATGATGTCGTCTGGATCGGCCGGTTTGGCCAGATAATCGATCGCGCCGAGTTTCACGGCCGTCACGGCTGTCGCGATGTTCCCATAGCCGGTCAGGACGACGGCCCGGCAGTTTGGTTGGATCTGACGGATTTTTTCAATCACATCCAGCCCGTTTCCGTCTTCAAGGCGCATGTCGACGATTGCGTAGGAAGGGGCCACCACATTCAGCTTTGCGGTTGCTTCACGAACGCTGTCGGCCGTCTCCACCGTGAAGCCACGCTTTTCCATCGACCTTGCAAGCCGCTGCTGAAACGGTTTGTCATCGTCGACGATGAGGAGGCGCTTTTCCTCGCCTTCAGTCTGCATTGGCTTCGGATCGGTCATCAGGCTTTGTCCGTTCATGTCGTTCTTATACGGGCTGGGGGCCCTGCCGGTTTAGATCGCGCATGCACCGCGCGTCCCGCTATACATGGTCTATATGGGCCGAAACCCTGCGTTCGTCTATCTTGCTTGCGGTTTCAATGACATCACGCGGCCAGCTGACGCGAATCTGCGCGCCGCGTGCCGGCGGCGACTGATTCTGCAGGAAAATCTTGGCCCCGGTACGCTCGAGCAGGGTCTTGGCTATGAAAAAGCCCAGACCGAGGCCGCCGCCAGAGTCTTTCCGGCCCGATTTGGCGCCGCGTTCAGAGACATAGGGATCGCCGATCTTGGCCAGGACGTCGGGTGAAAATCCCGGTCCGTCGTCCGTAATGGTCAGCGCGACACTCGTGTCGTCCCAAACAGCCTGGACCTCGACAGCCGTCCTGGCAAAGTCGATGGCGTTTTCGACGAGATTTCCAAGGCCATAGCGAATGGCTGCATTTCGGGATCCGATTGGTTCCGGGCCCTGCCCAGCTGCCTTGACCGAGATCTCGACACCGAAGCCCCTGTGGGGGGCGATCACCTCTTCGATCAGTTGGGTCATGGGCATGCGCTGGTAGGTGCGATCCTGATCGCTCGACAGAGAGGTCAGTTGTTTCAAGATCTGGCGGCACCGCTCAGCCTGCGAGCGGATCAGGGCGACGTCCTCGGCACGGGCATCGTCCGGTTGGAACTCGTCGCCAAGCTCCTTGGCCGCGAGATAAATGGTGGCCAGCGGGGTTCCCAATTCATGCGCGGCGGCGGTCGCAAGACCGTCCAGCGCGTTCAAATGCTGTTCCCGCGCCAGCACCAGTTCGGTTGCCGCAAGGGCATCGGCCAACTGCCGTGCTTCCTCGGCCACCCGGAAGGCATAGGCCGCCATGAAA
This sequence comes from Roseibium aquae, assembly GCF_008711285.1. Taxonomy (GTDB): domain Bacteria; phylum Pseudomonadota; class Alphaproteobacteria; order Rhizobiales; family Stappiaceae; genus Roseibium; species Roseibium aquae. The sequence goes on along the minus strand of NZ_VXDC01000002.1, from coordinate 65,784 downwards.
CCCAGCGACGAGACAAGCGCGATCCAAACCCCGACCGAGTAGACCGGGGGCAGCTTGAAATCGAGATCACTTGGCCAGGGAAGCGGCAAGTGCCACATGGCCAGAAAGCTGGCGCACACACAGGCCAGAAACCCGAGAACAGCAGTCTTTCGCGCCGAAAGTGCCGTGGCCGAAACCATCACCGGGGCCAGGAGCAGAAACGCAAAGGGATTGCCCAGTCCGCCGGTCAGAAACAGAAGTCCGCTCATTTGCAGGATGTCGTAGGAAAGCTGCCAGGTCGCAGCGCTTTCCGAGATCCGCAAGGTGGAAGGGGCATGGATTTTCAAGAAGATGTTCAGCCACGCTGAAAGCGCGACCAACGCGAAGGCAAGGCCGACGGGGAACGGGTACCCGAGCCCCAGGTGAACCACCAGAAGGGTCACGGACTGACCGGCAACGGCGAGCCATCGCAACCGTACCAAGGTGTCCAGTTTGAGCCGACGGTTCGGCAAGATCATGGTGGGAGTGTCGGTACCGAGCATAGGGTCCTTTGTGGGGCGATTTCGAGAGGCTGGCAAGACCGGGCCGCGCGCCAGTGATATGGACAAAAGGTCCGGCCCAGGCGGCAAGAAGCGGCCGGGTATGGCGGCTTTGATGTGTGCTCTTCCCCGGCACACAGGGGACCGCCCCTGTTCGGCGCGGTTTTGGCCATTCCTGTCCCGTGGCGCGGATTTGCCTGCTTGGCTTGCTGGAAACACAAGAGAAACCAAAGGGTTTTCCCCGGCAGGATCGTTCGTGGCCAAGCAGATACGCCCGGATGCGCGCCGGCCATATCTGGGGTCATTTCCCTAGACCCTTGTATGGGCCGGTTGCAGGTGGTAGCCAGCCCATCAAGAGCTGTTGCGGTGCCCGCGGGCCGCCAGCCGGAGGGCCGGGTCCAGGGGGATCCTTCCGCTTCTGACAAGTGCCGCGAAACGGATTAGGAAACGATGACCGACACGAATGACAGCGGCGCACAGCCGCAAACGGAGAACGCCGCAGCATCTCCGGGCATGCAGATCCTTGGCCAGTACATCAAGGACCTGTCGTTCGAAAACCCGAATGCACCGCGCTCCCTGCAACAAGGAGAGCAACCGAAGCTCGATATCAACGTCAATGTCGGTGCGTCCCAACTGGGTGAAGGGCAGTTCGAGGTCATGATCACCTTGACCGCGAAAGCCGAGCGGCCGGATCTGGTGATGTTCAACGTGGAACTGGTCTATGCCGGTCTCTTCAAGGTTTCCGGTGTTCCGGATGAGCACATGCATCCGTTCATCATGATCGAGTGTCCGCGGATGCTGTTCCCCTTTGCGCGCAACATTCTGGCGGACGCCACACGCAATGGCGGCTTCCCGCCGCTCTTGCTCGACCCGATCGATTTCGCGCAGCTTTACCGTCAGAACATGGCCCAGCAGGCAGCCGCCCGCCAGGCCGCGGAAAACAAGCCGAACTGAACCGGGTTCGCGGCAATGTAGAAAAAGGCCGCCCGGATCCACGCCGGGCGGCCTTTCCCGTCAGCTCATCTCCAGGATCTCTTCCCAGCTTTTCCGGACATGTCCGTTGAGCGGGTTATTCGCCGACTGTTTGTAGCGAATGGTTTCGATCCGGAAACTCTTGGCATCGAACAGCGCCAGCCTGCCGACGAGACCGTCTCCAAACCCCGCCACCTCCTTGATGACTTCCATGGCTTGCATGGCGCCGACAACGCCGGTGAGCGCGCCCAAGACGCCCGCTTCCGCGCATGTCGGCACAACACCCTCCCTTGGCCGTTCCGGAAACAGGCACCGGTAGGTCGGATTGGGCTGGCCGTCGGCATTCGTTTCAAACGGGCGAAGCGTGGTCAGCGAGCCATCGAACCGGCCAACCGCCGCTGTCACCAGCGGCTTTCTTGCAAAAAAACAGGCATCTGACACCAGATAGCGGGTGGAGAAATTGTCGGATCCGTCCGCGACCAGATCATAGTCCGACACCAGGGACATCACGTTGTGCCCCTTTAGCCGCACGGGATGCGGCACGACCCGTACATTCGGATTGAGCCGGGCGATGGCCTCCGCAGCGCTTGCCACTTTCGGTTCGCCCAATTGATCCGTGGTGTGGATGACCTGTCTCTGCAGGTTGGACAGCGAGACCGTGTCATCGTCCACGATGCCGATCGTGCCGACCCCGGCGGCGGCGAGATACTGCAGGACCGGGGCGCCAAGGCCGCCCGCGCCGATCACCAGAACTTTCGAGGCCTTCAGCTTCTGCTGTCCGGGACCGCCAATTTCGGGCAGGACAATATGGCGGGCATAACGTTCCAGTTCGGCGGTAGAAAGCATGAACTCTTCTTTTTCGTTTTCGATGACAGGGCCGTTCAGCCCAGGATTTTGCTGACCAGCCGGGCCGTGTAATCGACCATCGGGATCACCCGCGCGTAGTTGAGGCGTGTCGGTCCGATGACGCCGAGAACGCCGACAATCCGCTGGTCCTTGTCCCGGTAGGGGGAAACAACCAGCGAAGAGCCCGACAGCGAAAACAGATTGTTTTCCGATCCGATGAAGATGCGCACCCCGTCCCCGCTTTCCGCAAGGCCTAGGAGTTGGATCAGTTCGCGCTTGTTTTCAAGATCGTCAAAAAGAAGCCGGATCCGTTCCAGATCTTCGGCCGCACCCAGGTTGGCGAGCAGGTTCGAGCGGCCGCGAACGATGAGTGTGCCCGGGTCCTTTGCATCGCCACCCCAAACGGCAAGGCCGGCATCCACAACCTTGCGGCTGAGTTGGTCGAGTTCCGCTTCATTGGCGGCTTTGGCTTTCTCCAGCTCGGACTGGACTTCGCTCAGGGTGCGTCCGCGAATGTGGGAGTTGAGATAGTTTCCGGCTTCGACCAGGGCGGAAGACGGCAGGCCGGGGGGAAGATTGATGATCCGGTTTTCGACCGACCCGTCCTCACCGACGAGGATGGTCAGGGCCTTCAGCGGTTCGATCCGGACAAATTCGATATGCTTTAACCGGATATCGGACTTGTGGGTCAGGACGACACCGGCACCGGCCGACAGGCCGGACAGCATCTGGCTGGCCTCGGTCAGAACTTGTTCGACAGAATTGGCGTTGCGGGAGGCGCGGACCTGAACCTCGATCTGCCGCCGTTCGTCCTGGGTCAGGTCACCGACTTCCAGCAGCGCGTCGATGAAGAACCGCAGGCCTGTTTCGGTCGGCAGCCGCCCGGCACTGGTATGCGGAGACTCCAGCAGTCCCATATGCTCCAGATCAGCCATTACGTTTCTGACGGAGGCGGGTGAAAGCGCCATTCCAAGGCTGCGCGACACATTGCGCGAGCCGACCGGATCTCCGGTCTCCAGATAGGTTTCGACAATTGAGCGAAAAATTTCCCGGGATCTTTTGTCGAGATCAATGAGGTTCACCGGCGTAGAACTCCCTGGCACAGGCGTCACCAACAACTGCTCAAAAGATATAGGTACAAAATCGCCACGGAGCGCAAGCGGCGCTTTACCTTGCGGGCTTTGCAGGTCTACAAGGCGCATGAAATGCCGCGCCTCCACTTGCCGTGGCGATTGGATCTATGAACAGGAAGCCAACATGCGTCCTTCAAAACGAGCCGCCAACGAACTTCGTGCCGTCACCCTCGAACGCAGCGTGTCCAAACACGCAGAAGGGTCCTGTCTCGTCAAGTTCGGGGATACGCATGTCATGTGTACAGCCAGCCTTGAGGAGCGTGTCCCGCCCTGGCTTCGTGGCCAGCAGCGTGGCTGGGTAACCGCAGAATACGGCATGTTGCCGCGCGCAACCGGAGAACGCATGCGGCGCGAGGCGAGCGCTGGAAAGCAATCCGGCCGGACACAGGAAATCCAGCGTTTGATCGGGCGATCGCTGCGGGCGGTTGTCGATCTGGAGGCCCTCGGCGAGGTTCAGATCTCGGTGGACTGCGATGTCCTTCAAGCCGATGGGGGAACGCGAACCGCGGCCATCACCGGTGCCTGGGTTGCGCTGCGCGACTGCATTGAATGGATGCGGGCGCGTGACATGGTGACCAAGCCTGTTCTCAAGGATCATATTGCCGCCGTCTCTTGCGGCATAGTCGAGGGCACGCCCGTGCTCGATCTTGACTACGCCGAAGACAGCACTGCCGAGACCGACGCCAATTTCGTTTTGACGGGGGCGGGAGGAATCGTGGAAATTCAAGGAACCGCAGAAGGCGTTCCCTTCTCTGAAGAAGAGTTTTCCCAGATGATGGCGCTGGCAAAATCCGGCATCGCCAAACTGGTCGATCTTCAGAAAATGTCCATCCTTTAATCTGCCGGGACACATGATGAGCCATCGCAAGCTTGAGCCGGGGCGCCTCGTTGTCGCCAGTCACAACGCGGGGAAGGTGCGGGAGATCCTGGAACTCCTGGAGCCCTACGGGTTTGACGTCGTCTCGGCAAGCGAGCTCGATCTTCCCGAACCGGAGGAAACGGGGACCACATTCGAGGCGAATGCCGAGTTGAAGGCGGTTGCTGCCGCGCGGGCATCCGGTTTGCCGGCCCTGGCGGATGACAGCGGGTTTTGCGTCGACGCGCTGGCGGGCGATCCCGGCATTTATTCCGCGCGCTGGGCGGGTCCGGACAAGGACTTCGCCATGGCGATGCGCAATGTCGAAGAAAAAGTGCAGCAAATGGCCGGGGCCGACCCTGCTGGCCGACGGGCCTCCTTCGTGGCCGTGTTGTGCCTGTGCTGGCCGGACGGGCATACGGAGTTTTTCCGCGGCGAGGTGAAGGGCGATCTGGTCTGGCCTCCTCTCGGTGAGCAGGGCTTCGGCTATGATCCGATGTTCCGTCCGGACGGACATACGCGCACCTTCGGGCAGATGAGCTCCCAGGAAAAACACGGTTGGTCCAGCACCAAACCGGCATTGTCCCATCGGGCCCGAGCGTTCCAGAAACTTGTCAAAGCCTGTCTGGAGGCATGATGGGGAACCCGGTTCCTGGCAATCCGGAAGGTGGTTTCGGGATCTATGTTCACTGGCCGTTCTGCGCGGCCAAATGTCCCTATTGCGACTTCAATTCCCATGTCCGCCACCAGCCGGTGGATCAGGATCGATATGCCGCCGCCTTTGAGCGCGAACTCGCCCATTTCGCCGATTTGACGAAAGGCCGGACGGTCAATTCGATCTTTCTGGGTGGCGGCACTCCGTCATTGATGCAGCCTCGCACCGTCGAGCGCATCCTGACGGCGATTTCCGGTTTCTGGAGCGTGGATGGGACGGCGGAAATTTCACTTGAGGCCAACCCTTCCAGCGTCGAGGCCGAGCGGTTCAAGGGCTACCGGGCAGCCGGCGTCAACCGTGTGTCGCTCGGGGTGCAATCGCTCGATGACCGCGACTTGCGCCTTCTGGGCCGGTTGCACGACGTAAAGGCAGCGCTGCAGGCAATTGAAACCGCACGGGCGACTTTTCCGCGCCTGTCATTCGACCTGATTTACGCGCGGCCGCACCAGACTCTGGACGCTTGGCGCAGCGAGCTTGACCAGGCTCTTGATCTGGCGGCCGATCACCTCTCGCTTTACCAGCTGACCATCGAGGAAGGCACGCCGTTCTACACGCTCTACAAGGCGGGCAAACTGACAGTGCCGGACCCGGACCTAGGGGCTGAGTTCTACACCCTGACGCAGGAAGTGACCGAAGCGCGCGGCATGCGCGCCTACGAGGTGTCGAACCATGCGCTGCCCGGGGCGGAATGCCAGCACAATCTGGTCTATTGGCGCTATGGGGACTATGTCGGCGTCGGGCCAGGAGCCCATGGGCGCCTCACGGTTGGGGCGACCAAACGGGCAACCTCCATCGAGCCGAACCCTGAGAACTGGCTTGAGAACGTCGAACGGCATGGTCACGGCAAGATTGAGGACCAGGGCTTGCTGGAGGAAGAGCAAGGCGATGAATATCTCTTGATGGGCCTTCGATTGTCGGAGGGTATCGACTTGAACCGGTTCGAAAGCCTGGCTCACAGAAAAGTCGACCCGCGCCGCATTTCGGCTCTGATAGAGCACGGCATGATCGAGAAACTCGGGGAAAACCGGGTTCGGGTCACACGGGACGGAATGATGGTGCTGGATGCGGTGGTTGCGGATCTTGCAGCCTGAACCCGCGTTTTGACGTCGATCGACACCAGCCTTACGGTTTTGTTTTGAATACCATTTCAAAAAATCTGTTGCATTGCAATAACATCCGTCGCCGGTGAGAAGTCGTGGCCCGCCGCTCGATTTGGGGTGAACCATAGCAGTATTGCAGCCCATGCCTGTTTGCCGCTATCATGCTGCAATGCAGAAGAAGTGTCTTTGGTCTGTCACATGTGAAGATCTCGGCAGATCTGTCCGATACTAAGGAGTTGGGTGCTTGCCGTATTACCAATTTTACGAGATCAACCATGCCGCCATGGGGCCTGTTCGCGCAGCGGCAGACATGACCCGCTTGTATTTCCAAAATCCTCTGAATCCCTGGAGTCATACGGATCTTGGCAGGTCGATCGCGGCCGGATGCGAAGTCCTTGAGCGCATTACCCGGCGCTATGGAAAGCCGGAATTCGGACTGAATGATACGACCGTCAGCGGGGTGCGGGTTCCGGTCCGGGAAACCGTGGTGTGGAGCCGGCCGTTCTGTGATCTGATCCATTTCGAGCGGGGCACTTCGTCGTACCGAAAGGATCCGAAAATCCTGATTGTTGCGCCCATGTCCGGGCATTACGCGACACTTCTTCGCGGCACGGTCGAAGCTCTGTTGCCCAAGGCCGATGTCTACATAACAGACTGGATCGATGCCCGCATGGTCCCACTGCAGGACGGGAAATTCGATCTGGACGACTACATCGACTATTTGATCTCGATGCTGCATTTCCTGGGCCCGGATACGCATATCCTTGGGGTGTGCCAGCCGTCCGTTCCGGTCTTGGCTGCGGTCGCGGTCATGGAAGGCCTGGACGACCCCTATGTGCCTGCGACCATGACGTTGATGGGCGGACCGATCGACACCCGGGTCGCCCCGACAGCGGTGAATGATCTGGCGGTGAGCAAAGGGATCGACTGGTTCCGGCGCAATGTCGTGATGCAGGTTCCCTTCCCGCACCCGGGCTTCATGCGGGAGGTCTATCCTGGTTTCCTCCAGCTGTCCGGCTTCATGTCCATGAACCTGGACCGGCATGTCTCGGCGCACCGTGAATTCTTCCAGCACCTTATCGAAGGGGACGGGGATAGCGCGGAAAAGCACCGTGAATTCTATGATGAGTATCTCGCTGTCATGGATCTGACGGCCGAATTCTACCTGCAGACGGTTGAAACCGTTTTCATCGAACACTCCCTGCCGATGGGCAAGATGATGCATGGGGACACGCCGGTCGATTGCACGAAGATCCGCCGGACCGCCCTTTTGACAGTCGAGGGAGAGAAGGACGACATCACCGGTCGGGGTCAGACCAAAGCGGCCCACGATCTGTGCACGAACCTTCCCGACGACATGAAAGCCCATTACGAGCAGCCGAGTGTCGGCCATTACGGGGTCTTCAATGGATCGCGCTGGCGTGCCGAGATCTGCCCGCGGGTGATGGATTTCATCCGGTCCCATCCGACCACCGGGAAGAGCGGGACTGCCCCAAGGGCGATCCCGGCGGCACCAGAAAAGGTGCAGAACCGTGCTGCGGCCGGTGCCTCTCTTGAAAAAATCCTCCTTGCCCGTCCGCAGGGTGTGGCCGACGATTTGAAAGCGATCAGCGGCGTTGGGCCGAAACTTGAAACGGCGCTCAATGAGGCGGGCATTTTCCACTATTGGCAGATTGCCGGGCTGACGGACGAACAGATCGAAGCGCTTGATTCCAAGCTTGATTTTCGTGGCCGGATGGCCCGTGACGGTTGGATTGAACAAGCGCGCAAACTGTCCGAGGCGGTTGGCTGACATCCGGGTTGTCGCCCTGTTGGCGCCAGGCCACGCATCTGGGCCCCGCGAGACACCGCGGGGCCTTTTGCCGTCAATCCTCCCCGGTGCGGAACCAAATCGCGCCATACAAGCTTGAACGGCGGTGTTCCGGCCACCATGTCCTGATTGTTGATGGTTTGACTTGGATAGGACGATGACGACAGCAACGACATCTATGATTAGACCGGCATGGACCCCGGCCACCATCGCTTTGATGGTCCTTGGGTTCGTGGTGTTCTGGCCGCTGGGCCTTGCTATGCTGGCTTACATCTTGTGGGGCGACCGCTTCCATGAAATGGCCCGCGACGCCAAGGATCAGTGGAGGACGAGCCCAATGAAGGATGCCGTGGACCGGATGGGTCAGACCGGGTTCCAGAGCCGGACCGGTAATGTGGCCTTTGACGAATACCGTGAGCGCGAACTAAAGCGTCTTGAGGAAGAACGCGCGAAGCTCGACGCGATGCGGTCCGAATTCGACGAGTTTCTAAGAGATCTGCGCCGGGCGCGGGACCAGGAAGAGTTCGATCGGTTCATGTCAGATCGTGGACGTGGACCTTCGCCGGACATGCGTTGATCCGGTGAGCGTTGACTTGACCGAAGGCGGCGCTCATGCGCCGCCTTCGTCCTTTTCGGACTAAAAACGTGAGGCATCTGACCGGCAATTCCGGCACACTGGACTTGGTGATTCGCAATTTTTCAAGGATCCATGAGCCGGTTCTTTACCCGTCCCTTGCCCGAGCATCTTGACATTGACGCTGGAGACGGTCCGCCTATGCGGGTTCGTTTGCGCCGCGATTCAAGAGCTCGCCGTTATCTTCTCCGTGTTCCGCCCGACCACTCTGGACCGGTTTTGACGGTTCCGGAAAATGGCTCACGAACAAGGGCCGAAAAGTTTCTCCTGCAACATCTTGGTTGGCTGCGGGATCGTCTGGTCGACCGGCCGGCGCCCGTTCCCCTGGTCGCGGGCAATCTGGTTCCTGTGCGCGGCAAGCCTCATTTGATCGTGCCGACTGGTGGGCTGCGCGGGATCGTGTCTGCGAACCATTCGGACGATGCCGGGCCACAGTTGCTGGTGCCCGGTGAAACCGCGCACATCCCCCGGAAAGTCCTCGCCTACCTGAAGAAGGAGGCAAGGTCCGATTTGACGCGGATCGCCGATCAGCATGCCCGGACCATAGGCAAGACGATAACCGGTCTGAGCGTGCGGGACACGAGAAGCCGGTGGGGGTCCTGTACCTCGACCGGCCGTTTATCCTTTTCCTGGCGTTTGATCCTCGCCCCGCCCGAAATCCTCGACTATGTCGCGGCCCATGAGGTGGCCCATCTCGTGGAAATGAATCATTCGGCCCGCTTCTGGCGGTTGTGCGAGCAATTGGCGCCGCAAACGCCGCATGCGCGCAGATGGCTGAAGACCTATGGATCTCATCTCCACGCGCATGGGTAACAGATCCGGGACGCTCTCAGCCTCCGAAAAGGGTTCTGAACAGATCCAGCGGCCCGCGGCCCGCGGTGGCTTCGGGCATCACAAGAGTGCCGTCTTCGCCATTGGTTCTGGAAGGTCCTGAATCCGCTGGTCTTGCGACCATGACGGGAGCGGCCGGAATGCCGGGCAGCTCGGCAACCGGGAAGCCCTGATGCGCCCGGTCCATGGTTTCGCGCCAGATCTCGGCGGGCAGATTTCCGCCGGTGGCCTTTTTGGTTGGGGAGTTGTCGTCGTTTCCGATCCAGACCGCAGTTGTCAGATTCCCAGTATAGCCGATGAACCAGGCATCGCGGAAATTCTGGGTCGTTCCGGTCTTGCCCCCGGCGGGACGCCCGCTTTCCAGCTGTGCCGCCCGCCCGGTTCCGGTCAGCAATGTCTCGCGCATCATCATGTTCATTTCGCCAACGGTTTGCCGGGAGATCACGCGCCCGCGCCCTTCGCCGCTGCGCGCGTAAAGCACCTCGCCATCGACTGTGCGGATCTGGCGGATCACATGGGGCAGGACCCCATACCCGCCATTCGAAAACGGCACATAGGCACTGGCGATTTCGAGTGGCGTAACCTCCGACGTGCCAAGCGAGATCGACAGGTTGTTGCTGAGATCGGAGGTGATGCCCATTTTTTTCGAGGTGTTGACGACCACTTTCACACCGACCTCATGCGCAAGCTGTGCCGCCACCGTGTTGAGCGACATGCTGAGGGCGCGTGTAAGGGACACCGGTCCGTAGTGTTCCTTTGTATAGTTTCTTGGGGCCCAGCCTCCGAAGGAAACGGGCTGATCCTGCCGGATCGTGGACGCGGTAAGCCCGCTCTCCAGAGCCGCCAGATAGACAAAGGGTTTGAAGGCGGAGCCGGGTTGCCGTTTCGCATAGGCCGCACGGTTGAACTGGCTTTTGGCATAGTTCGCGCCACCGACCATGGCCCGGATGGCGCCTGCCGTGTCGAGCGTAACGATCGCGCCCTGTGTGACGCGGTATTCGGCACCGTTTGCCGCAAGGGCGTCGCGCAGGGCCTTCTCCGCGTCCTCCTGTGTTTTCAGGTCAATCGTGGTGTCGACGATGATGTCGCTGTCGAGCGCGCCGATAAAGTGCGGCAGAACATCCATTACGTAGTCGGCCGCATAGTTCTTGGATGCCGTCGTGTACCGCGTGACCACGGCCGCCGGGTTGGCGATGGCCATCTTGGCTTCATTGGAGGTGATATAGCCCTCTTCATGCATAGCCATCAGAACGACTTGGGCCCTTTGTTCCGCCAGATCCGGGTTGCGGGTCGGGGAGAAGCGGGATGGGGCCTTCAAGAGCCCGGCGAGCGTCGCCGATTCGGCAACGGTCAACAGTCGCGCGGATTTGCCGAAATAGCGCCGGGCCGCGGCATCGACACCATACGCACCGGCGCCGAGATAGACCCGGTTCAGGTACATTTCCAGGATTTCGTCCTTGGAGAATTCCGCCTCCAGCCAGAACGCCAGAACCAGTTCCTGCACCTTGCGTTTCATTGTCCGGTCGGGTTGCAGGAAGAGGTTCTTGGCCAGCTGTTGGGTCAGCGTCGAGCCGCCCTGCGCCACCCGGCCCTCCATCAGATTGACGAAGGCGGCCCGGGCCAATCCGATCGGATCGACACCGATATGGGAGCGGAAACGCCTGTCCTCGATCGCGATCACGGCATTGGGCAGATAGGGTGGCAACTGCTCCAGCCGGACGGCCTCTCCGCCTGTATCGCCCCTGTTTGCGATCAGTTCACCCGTCACCGAAACAATCTTGACATTCGGCGGCCGGGCTGGAACCGCCCATTCTGAGGTGGGAGGCAGATGCGCGGCGTAATAGCCAATCACACCAATGACCGCGATACCGGCCCAGATGCCAAGCACGGCGCCCCAATAGACAGTGCGCTTCAAAAGGGTGCTGATCCAGCCGCCGGAGCCCCCGGCCCTGCGCCGCCTTTTCGTGGTCTTGCGGCGATCGGAGCCCGACCGGCCCTTGGACGGCTTTGTTCCGGTCCGGGAAGGCTTTTTCTCGGACGGTCCGCTCTGCTTCTTGGATTGCTTGCCTGCTGGCAAGCCGACAGCCGCGCGATCCCGCGCGGTTGGCCGGACATTCAGGTCTCCGGCACGAGATGATTTCAAAGTCGGCTCGATACGCTGGCCGCGCTTGGACTTGCCTGCCATGGGCGTACTGATCTACCCCTGTCCCAACAGAACCGGTGTCTTGCTGTTTTCCCCGGCATGACCGTACATTGCGGCGATTTAAGGGGCCGTTAAGGCTGGCGGGCATTGTCCGTGCGGCGAAAAGGAGAAGAATTTGGCAAAAGGTTACTGGGTGGCTCGGGTGGATGTATCCGATCCCGGGGGATATAAGGCTTATGTCGAGGCCAATGCCGTTGCCTTCAAAAAATATGGCGCACGGTTTCTGGTTCGAGGTGGGCAATTCACCTTGAAGGAAGGAACGAGCCGCTCCCGCAATGTGGTGATCGAGTTCGACAGCTACGAAAAGGCGTTGGCCTGCTACGAATCGCCGGAGTACCAGGCTGCCATGTCCCATCGGCTTCCGGTCTCACAAGGTGACCTGATCATCATCGAAGGTTATGAGGGGGTTCAACCGGGCGACTGATCGCGGTGCGCGACCAGCCCGGCCGAGCCGGATGCAAGCCTGTGATGCCAAACCGACTGCGCGGCGAGCGCCCTTCCAGAACCGCCGCCCGCTGATCTAGCTGGAATAGCGGCTCGCATCTGCGCCGTAGTAATTGACGTAGCGGGTGTTCAGTTCCGACACCGGCATGATGATCAGCACATCCGTCGTGTTGAACTGATGATCGACCACCGCCCCGTCGCCGATCGACGCGCCAAGCCGCAGATATCCCTTGATCAACGGCGGCAGCGCTTTCAGTGCGGCCTTGCTGTCCAAATTCTCTTTGGGAATGCGGTTCATTTCCACGTAGCGGTCGGGAAGCGCTGAGGCGCGCCACTCCTCCGGTGCGCGGGCGTTGTGGTGGAGGAACGACAGGGTGCTGGCCATGCGATCCGGGTCGGTGCCTTCGATCGAGGCGCAGCCGAGCATCACATCGATTTTGTGCAGGAGGACATAGGACCAGATCCCATGCCAGAGCAGCTCGACCGTTTTTTTGGTTCTGTATGGCTTGAGGACGCAAGACCGCCCAAGCTCCAGGAACCTCTTGTCGGGATTGGCATCGATCAGCGGTTGGATGTCATATTCCGCCGCCGTGTAGAATCCGCCGTGGCGGTCGGCCACGTCTTGCCGGAGAAGCCGATAGGTGCCCACGATCTCGGGCTTGAGACGGCCAAGCTTGTTGCGTTTGAGCGATGAGTGGTCGATGACCAGCATGTGATCGCAAAAAACGTCAAAAGGGTCCGCGTCCCGGCGGGATGCGAGGGTCTGAGCATCTGCGATGGCCGACATTTCCTCGTAGAAAACCTCGTACCGCAGACGTTGCGCCTTCCTGACCTCGGTGAAATTCCGGGCAAGGCGAACTTCCAAGGGACCGATCCGGCCAAGGCTCAGTCTCGGTCTGTTGAATACCGAGTAGAGGGGCGTGGGCCAATCCGTGCCGGCTGCGGGCGGTTTGGGGCGCGCTACCGGTGAAAATTTCTTTGCAAGGTTCCTTGGCGAAAACATGCCCGACCGCAGCATGGACGTCCGGCTCCCATTTGTTTGTCTTTGAGGTCACTGCCGAACGGACCGAATGCGTCGGGATCTACCCGCGCGCCGAAACATAGCCGCGACAATACCTGCTTATCTGCCGTAGAACATAAGTTTCCGACAAATCCATGACAATGAGGTGAGTCATGGGCCGTATGCAATTCATTCTTGCGTCAAACCCGGTCCTTCAGGTCGGTCCGTCGGTGGCCGGTCACTTGTTGCTGACGTCGGCCAAGGCGCGCCGGATGGCCTGTTCGGTCAAAGGTTTCGTGACGTAGCCGGACGCGCCGGCCTTTTCCGCATTGGTTCTTGCCTCTTCCATTACGTCGGCGGTCACCACGAGGATCGGCACGGGGCTGCGGTCCTGGTCCCGTTCTTGTTCCCGGATACGGGCGATCGCGCCCAAACCGTCAAGACCTGGCATGTGCAAGTCCATCAGGATCGCATCAAAATCGTCATCCATGGCCGCGGCCACGGCAGCTTCGCCATCGGCCACCACGGTTGGTTCATGGCCGAGTTTGCGCAGCAGCGCCTCGCTGAGAAGGCGGTTTATGTCATTGTCTTCGGCAACCAGAAGCCGGAGAGGCCGCACTGGAGACCGCGCCTTGTTGAAGGGCGCCGCTACGGTTTGATGGTCCGAACCGGCGTCCCAAAGCGGGGACGGCATATCCTTGTTCAAAAGGCCCGTGACAACCTGAATGAGCGTGTCCGTTCGCACTGGGCGGATCAGATAGGCGTCATATCCTGCGTCCTTCAATCGGGGCAGCCGGTCGCGCTCGGCCGGCGCGATCAAGACTGCCGCCGGCGCTTTGGACCCGGCGAGGCGGGAGGCCACCAGCCAGGCGCCGGCGTCATCAAGCGCCGAATTGTCAACCAGCAGAAGGTCGGCCCCGTGAAGTCCCTCTTCCAGGGCGTCCGAGCCCGGCGCATGGACGTCCACCAGCGCATTTTGCATCTCGAGCCTGTCCTTCAACAGAGGCACTTCAACGCGGCCCGAGCCAATGATCAGAATGCGTGCACCCCGCAAATCGCCGCCGTCTTTTGTTCCGGCCACGCTCAGTGTCTCGGGAACCGGGAGCCGGACGACGAATTGCGCGCCGCCTTCCAGCGCCGGTCTGGCTTCAATGGTGCCGTTCATCAGGTGCGTGAGCTTTTGTGCGATCGCCAGGCCCAGTCCCGTTCCGCCGAATTTCCGCGCTGGGCCGTGATCGATTTGCTCGAATTCCTCGAACAGCCGCTCGGCATCGGCGGCATCGAACCCGATCCCCGTGTCCTGAACCCGGAATTCGACAATGCTGCCGCCGGTTTTGGACGGCTTCCCGTCGATTAGGATTGCCACCCCTCCCTCATCGGTGAACTTCACCCCATTGCCGGCCAGATTGAAGAGGATCTGGCGGACACGTGTCGCATCGAGGGTGACTTTTTCCGGCAGGTTTGGATCGAGGCGGACACCGATTTCAAGGTTCTTGGCGTGGGCCTTGGGCGCCAGCAGTTCGACCACGCTGTCCGTCAAGGCAGACAGCCTGGTGGGTGTGGCGACAATGTCCAGCTTTCCGGCCTCAACCTTCGAAAAGTCTAGAACCTCGTCGATCAAAAACAGAAGCGTTTCGCCTGAGGTTTCCAAGGCCTGGATATAGGCTGACTGTTCCTTGGTCAGGCGCGTATCGCGCAGAAGAGCGGCCATGCCCAAAATTCCGTTGAGCGGCGTGCGGATCTCATGGCTGACGGTGGCCAGAAAACGGGATTTTGCTTCGTTGGAGGTTTCGGCCGTGTGGCGCGCGGCAAGCAGTTCTTCTTCGATCAGGCGCCGTTCGGTGACATCGCGCAACACGGTTTGCACCAGCGGTTGATCGGTGATCCGGTCGCGAACAGGAATATCGAGACGCGAAAACCAGCGCGGACCGTCAACGGTCTTCAGATAAAGATCGCCAAAGCCCATGGCGGGCTCCCGGAAGTCCTTTCCGGCGAAACCTCCGCCCCGGGTTCCGGCCTCGGGCAGGCTGAATTCATCGCCCGGTTGCGGCGCCCAATCGGTGCCAAACGTGTCGGCGGCGGTGATATTGACATAGACCACGCGGCCATCGGTGTCTCTGCGGATAATCACATCGCCAAGCGTTGCCAGGATATCGCTTTGCCGTTCATCCGATTCCCGAAGCTCCCAGGACCGGTCCTCCAGTTCCTCACAGCGGGCCAACAGTCGGCGGATCTTGTCATCCTTGGTCGACAGGGCCTGCGTCGCACGGACCTGATCGTCCGCCATCATCCACCACACAGCCAGACCACCGGCAAAAAACCCCAGGGAAACAGAGAGGAAACGGATGGTGCTGGTGTCCGATCCGACCAGCCACAAGGCAAACACACAGCCAAACAACATCCCGGCCAAGGCCAGATGCTGAAGCGCCTTCACGGACGCGGGAACCGGCTTGTCCGTGTCCCGTCTTCCCGGCAGGGCAACGCCATCGCTGTCCGCCGATGTGTCTGCCAAAGGCGCCAGTCTTTCCTGCCGGGCATCGTCGGACCGGCGGAACCGATCCCCTTCAAAGCCCATATCCGGCTGATTGGTGACAACCGAAGCTGCTGATTCGTTCACGTTGGTATTGGCCAAAACCTGTGCTCTCTCGCCAGCTAATTTTCACCCTACACTTCCATGGAAACTTTGAAAAAACGTTGCATTGGCAATACTATCAATGATTTCGTGGGGTTTTGTTCCAGCAGTACAGGCCGTCTTCCGATCCAGAACACGGTTGAAACAGTTGGAAGTCTTCAGCCGGATTGAACCCCCGAGCAGTCCGTTCCTATCCGTTCAGGCAGCGGCCTGGAACAAATCCTGGCCGCGAAAACTCAGGGCTTCGGCCAGATGAACCCTGGTCAGACTGTCGTGGCCATCCAGATCTGCGAGGGTGCGCGCGAGCTTAAGGATCCTGTGATAGCCGCGGGCGCTGAGGTTCAAGGTCTCCGCGGCGTCCTGGATGAAGTTTCGGGACTTCACGTCCAGCTGCGCTATTTGGTCGATGACCGAGGCTGGCGCGCTTGCATTCGTTCGCGCGGATAGACCGAGGGTCCGGAACCGGTCGGTCTGTATCGCCCGGGCGGCCGCAACCCGCGCGGCCACGGCCTGCGATGTCTCACCACTGGATGGGGCGATCAGATCCCGGGCCGAGACGGCCGGCACCTCTATCCTGAGGTCTATTCTGTCGAGCAGGGGTCCGGAAATCCGGGCCTGGTATTCACTGGCACAGCGTCTGCCGCGCTTGCACTGGTGTCCTGGCTCTCCGGCATAGCCACACCGGCACGGGTTCATGGCCGAGACGAATTGGATTCGCGCGGGGTACGCCACACGGTGATTGGCGCGTGCGATCACGGCTTCGCCTGTTTCCAGCGGTTGGCGGAGGCTGTCGAGCACCTGCGGATTGAACTCCGGCAATTCATCCAGGAACAACACCCCATTGTGAGCGAGCGATACCTCGCCAGGCCGGGCGCGCAAGCCGCCCCCGATCAAGGCAGCCATGGACGCGGAATGGTGGGGCGCCCGAAAGGGGCGCCTGTCGGTGAGGCGTCCGTCGGCGAGTTCGCCGGCCAGCGAGGCGATCATGGAGACTTCAAGGAGCTCTTTTGGAAGCAGCGGCGGCAAAATGGAGGGCAGCCGGCTGGCGAGCATGCTTTTCCCGGCACCGGGCGGCCCGATCATGAGCAGATTGTGCCCCCCGGCGGCTGCGATCTCCAGGGCCCGTTTCGCGCTTTCCTGACCCCGGATATCGGCAAGATCCGGCAGGGTGCCGGGCGGGGCCTGCAGTTTGGCTGCCGGGCGTGAGAGAACCTGTGTTCCTTGAAAATGATTGGCGAGCTGGATCAGCGAGCGGGGGGCAAGGATATCCATCTCGCTGTCGGCCCAGGCCGCTTCACCGCCTGAAGCTGCCGGACAGATCAGACCCTTGCCCAGCGCGTTCGCCCCAACGGCAGCCGGCAGAACGCCGCTCACCTGGGTGACGGTTCCGTCCAGGCCGAGCTCCCCGAGCACCGCGTAGTTCGACAGAAGGTCGGAAGGTATCGCGCCGATCGTTGCCATGATCCCCAGCGCAATCGGCAGGTCGTAGTGGGAGCCTTCCTTGGGAAGATCGGCCGGAGCCAGATTGACGGTGACCCGCTTGGCGGGAAGCGCGAGCCCGGATGCATGAAGTGCGGCGCGCACCCGCTCCCGGCTTTCGGCCACCGCCTTGTCAGGCAGGCCGACAATCGTAAACGCCACCATCCCGGGGCCGATTTGAACCTGAACATCAACCGGTACGGCCTCAATGCCTTGAAAGGCCAGAGTCGTCACCCGGCTGACCATTGCACGCACCTTCAATCATTAAGTGTATTTGAACTTCATCACACTTTTTATCCTTGGGCAAGGAAACTCGAGGCTTGAGGCGAGCCAATGCAAATGGATCCCATGGGCAAATGGATCCCATGGTCAGGCCATGGGATAACGTGGGCCGGACCGAAAGCCCGTGTGCCACGCATCGGCCCTAATGCGCATCGGCCCTAATGCGCCTCGTCCCAATTATCTGCCGCGCGGGCGTCGACCTGGAGAGGGACGGAGAGTTTCAGGGCTGGGTCGCAGGCGGTTTCCATGACTTGCCTGATCAAGGGGATCGTGTCCTCGACCTGGGCCTCCGGCACCTCGAAGATCAATTCGTCATGCACCTGAAGAAGCATTTGCGCGTCGAGCCTTAAGGCCGTCAGCCTGTCCTCCATGCGCACCATGGCCCGGCGCAGGATATCGGAGGCCGAGCCCTGGATCGGCGCGTTGATCGCCGCGCGCTCATAGAAAGAGCGCATGTTCGGGTTCTTGGTGTTCACATCCGGATAATGCGCCTTGCGGCCGAAGATCGTGGTGACATAGCCGTTGGCATGCACCTGTTTCTTGGTCGCTTCCATATAGTCCCTGATGCCCGGAAAGCGCTCGAAATAGGTCTTGATATAATCGCCGGCTTCCCCGCGCGAAATGCCAAGCTGGTTGGCAAGGCCAAAGGCGGAAATGCCGTAGATGATGCCGAAATTGATCGCCTTCGCCTGACGGCGGACCATCGGGTCCATGCCCTCGATCGGAGTACCGAACATTTCCGACGCCGTCATGGCGTGGATGTCGAGCCCGTCCTCGAAGGCCTTTTTCAGCTGCGGAATGTCGGCCATATGGGCCAGCACGCGCAGCTCGATCTGGCTGTAGTCGGCCGAGATCAGCTTGTGGCCGGGGGCGGCCACGAAGGCCTTTCGGATCTTGCGCCCGGCCGCCGTGCGCACCGGAATGTTCTGCAGGTTCGGCTCGGACGAAGACAGCCGCCCTGTCGTCGTTGCCGCCAGAGAATAAGACGTGTGCACCCGCTTCGTTTCCGGATTGATAAAGCCGGGAAGCGCATCGCTGTAGGTCGACTTCAGCTTGGAGAGCTGGCGCCACTCCACGATTTTGGACGGCAGCGCGTGGCCTTCGGCGGCCAGGTCTTCCAGCACGGAGGCCGAGGTGGACCAGGCGCCGGTCTTGGTCTTCTTGCCGCCGGGCAGGCCCATCTTGCCGAACAAAATGTCGCCAAGCTGCTTGGGTGAGCCGATGTTGAAATTCTCGCCGGCCAGCTCGTGGATTTCCGCTTCCAGCCCGGCCATGCCTTGTGCGAAGTCGCCAGAGAGCCGGGAGAGCATTTGCCGGTCGACGGAAATGCCGCGCTGTTCCATGCGCGCCAGCACCGGCACCATTGGCCGTTCCAGGGTTTCATAAACGGTGGCCATGCGGTCGGAGGCAAGCCGGGGTTTGAGCACCTGCCACAGGCGCAGCGTAACGTCGGCGTCCTCTGCGGCGTAAGCCGTGGCCTTGTCGATCGCTACCTTGTCGAAGGTGATCATGGATTTGCCGGAGCCGCAGATGTCCTTGAAGGGGATCGGCTTGTGGCCGAGCCACCGCTCGGACAATTCGTCCATCCCGTTGCCGCCCTTGCCCGCATCAACGGTGTAGGAGAGCAGCATCGTGTCGTCGAAGGGCGTGATATCGACGCCGTAGCGGGTCATGACGAGCCAGTCATACTTGAGGTTCTGCGCGATCTTCAGAACCGCCGGATCCTCCAGCATGGGCTTTAGGATCTCGATTGCGTTCTTGAGCGAAATCTGGCCCTCGACCAGTGCCCCGCCGCCCAGAAGGTCGCCTTCGCCGTCCACATGAGCCAGCGGCACATAACAGGCCTTGCCGGGCGCGGTGGCCAGCGACAGGCCCACAAGCTCGGCCTGCATGGCGTCCAGCGAGGTGGTTTCGGTGTCAAAGGCCACAAAGCCGGTTTCATAAGCGTCCGCGACCCACTCTTTCAGCCGGTCGGCGGACATCACGGTTTCATAGGCGCTGGTGTCGATGGTCGAGTTGCGGGCGGATTCGGCCCGGGCATCGGCCAGCGACTGGGGCGTCATCATGCCGTCAGGGGCCGGAGTGTCCGCCCCCGGCGTCATCGCGGCCTCCGAACCGCCTGTCCCGCCGCCAGCGCGCTCAGCCAGTCTGCCCTTGTGGTCGGGCACGTCCCAGCCGGGTATGTCGAATTCGTCCGCCTCGATGTTCACCAGATCCGCGCCGGTGGTCTCCGCCACGCGTTTGGTCAAGGTGGTGAAGCTCATCGCTTTAAGGAAGCCGACCGCCTTCGGCCCATCGATCTCGCTCACCAACAGGTTTCCAACCGGCACCTCGACCGGCACATCGTCCTTCAGAGTCACTAGCTGCTTGGAAATGCGCGCTTGTTCGGCGAATTCGATCAGGTTTTCCCGGCGTTTCTTCTGCTTGATCGTCTCCGCCTTCTCCAGAAGCGTTTCCAGATCGCCAAATTCCTCGATCAGCTGCGCGGCTGTCTTGATGCCGATGCCCGGCACGCCCGGCACATTGTCGACACTGTCCCCGGCGAGCGCCTGTACCTCGATCACCTTGTCCGGCCCGACGCCGAATTTCTCAAAGACTTCGGCCTCGCCGAAGGTCTTGTTCTTCATCGTGTCGATCATGCCGACTTTCGGGCCGATCAACTGCATCAGATCCTTGTCGCCGGACACGATGGTCACGCGCGCGCCCTGCGCCGCCGCCTGGCGCGCATAGGTCGCGATGAGGTCATCTGCCTCAAAGCCTTCCTGCTCGATGCAATGGACGGAAAAGGCCCGTGTGGCCTGCCGGATCAGGCCGAATTGCGGCACCAGATCCTCCGGCGGATCGGGGCGCTGGGCCTTGTAGTCCGGGTAGATTTCGTTCCGGAACGTTTGCGCCGAATGGTCGAAAATCACGGCGAAATGCGTCGGCTCATCCCCCGGCTCCGGGGAAAGCCCCTCCTGCAATAGCTTCCACAGCATGTTGCAAAAGCCCGACACGGCGCCGACCGGCAGCCCGTCCGACTTGCGCGTCAGCGGCGGCAGCGCGTGATAGGCGCGGAAGATGAATGTGGAGCCGTCAACCAGGATCAGATGGTCGTCAGCGGTGAGAGCGGAGGAATCTTGTATCGACATGGCGCGGATATTGCCCGCACCGACGGCCTGAGGAAAGGGCTAAATCGGAGCCGTTTCACTCCGCCGCTTGCGGCGCTTTTTTCCGTCCAAACGTTCCTTCGAGATAGGCCCAGTGCGGCCGCTTGAACAGGAACCAGCCAAAGCCGGTTTTTTGGATCATCCAGTAAAGGATCATCGGGCTGACCACCGCGATGATGGTGACGATCAGGGAGATCGTGCCGATGTCCAGACCGCCGAGCTTGAAAAGGATAATGCGGGAAACGGCCATGGGAAAGAAAAAGGCGAGATAGATGACGATCGAGTGCGCGCCGAAGTGGCGGAGAAAATCCAGCCGCCCCCAGGTGACCAGCAAGGCGCTCGTCAGCACGATGGCCCCGGCTCCGGCTGCGCCCAACGCAAGGGAGACGAATGGCAATTGCGACCAGCCGGCAAACACCAGCCCGCCATTGACGAGTGCCCAAAGGGCCAAAAGGCCAAGGCTTAAGGGAATGCGCGCCCTTGCCCAGTCCGCCAGGACGAAAATGCGCTGCGCGAAGATATAGCCGGCATAGAAATAGACGAAGCGGGAGGCAAACTCGTCAATCAGTAGATAGCCGGTGTGGATCGGTGCGATCTGCAGTGCCGCCGCAATCCCCAACATCAGCTGCCAAGGCACGCCCCGGTCATGGGCAAGCTTGGTGACCACGAAGAAGATCGGCAGCATGTAGATGAACCACAGCGTTCCGAACGGCTGGACGAAACTGAGGAGATAGAACTCCAGCGCGCCGCCCCAGCCCATCTCCTGCGCGAAGACGGGGGCTTTCACGGCGAACTGGATGGTCATCCAGAGCACGTAAAAGTATGCGAAATGAACGACTTTCCGGTCGAGATAAAGCTTCCAGTCGCGGGCTATCACCAGGCTCAGGAAGAGACCGGAAATCAGAAAGAAGTCCGGCATGCGAAAGGGGGCGGCGAAAGCGACAATCGCGTGCATCCAGCCCGTTTGTCCGGCCGCCTCCTCCACGCCCAGCACGCAATGCATCATAACGACGAAGACGATGCATATCCCCTTCGCCGTGTCGACCCAGTCAATGCGGCTGTGCGCTGCCGTCATTCCGCTCTCCCGATGATTACCGGTAATTTACACCGTCAAAACTGAGGAGGCGTTAACGCCGCCGGCATCTGTCGTCACGATTTCGAAGACCGCTTTCACAAGCGCTTGATCACAATCCGCCGCGCGCGCTGCCGACAAGGCGGGTTCGGGCGTCACATGCGTCAGCCTTGCCGCTCCGGTGTATCGTCATCTGCCCAGGGACTGATGCGTTTGGGGCCGCCGTCAGGATTGGAGGCCGTTTTTTCCGCCCAGTCTTCCTCGTCCAGATCGACCACGCCGGGCTGGCCACGCCGTCCGGTTTGCACGACCGTAACATTGACGCGCGATACGATGAAACGCGCCAGGGCGCCCCGAACCGGCGGAATGAACAGCAGAAGCCCGATCGCATCGGTCACGAATCCGGGAATGAGCAAGAGGATGCTCGCGAGCACGATCATGGCCCCGTGCAGCATGTCCGTTTCCGGAACAAGCCCTGCCTGGAGTTCACTTTGCATGCGCGTGACAAGGGACAAACCTTGCTGACGCAGCATGAACGTGCCCGCCACGGCGGTGAGCACGGTCAGAAGAACGGTCGGCAATATGCCGATCGCATCTCCGACCGCGATGAAGACGGCGATCTCGATGAGTGGTAGAAGGATGATGGCGGCAACAATATAAAGTCCCACAATGGCCCCGGCGTCTGTTAGTGTGTTGGCTTCAAGGTAAGGGTGTTGGGTTCCGATTTCGACCCTCGGGACCTTTTGAAAGCGGACCGATCAAAAAAACCGGCTTGCTCTTGGCTCTGGATGCTGGTTCAAGAGCCACTACATATGCAGCAGGACCACGCGGTTCAGGGCCGGGATTTGTTTTCTGTTTACGCTGAAATCCGCCAAACCGCCACGACGAATGAGCCGGTAACAACGAGATGAACGAACTCTTCGACATATACAACATCATTTTCCTGGCCTTGGCAGTGTTCATTATCTTCCGGTTGAGATCTGTCCTGGGAAAGCGCACCGGTAACGAACGTCCGCCGTTTGACCCCTATTCGAAGCCCGAACAGCGGCGCGATCAGGCTGGCCGTGATCAGGCTGGAAATGGCGACAATGTCGTCTCCCTGCCAGGCGCGGGACGGGATGACATATCCGGCGATCATGGAGAAGGCGGCAGCGTTGTTATCGACAAGATGGCTCCGGCCGGCACGGCGTTGAACGAAGCGCTGAAACAGATTTTGTCCGCCGACCGCACGTTCGAGCCGGAGGAGTTCGTTCAAGGGGCGAAGGCCGCTTACGAAATGATCGTAATGAGTTTCGCGGAAGGTGACCGGAAGACGCTGAAGCAGCTGTTGTCGAAGGAAGTCTATGACGGATTTGTGGCGGCAATCGAGGAACGCGAAGCGCGCGGCGAGACCATCGATTCCACATTTGTCGGGATCGATAAGGCGGAAATCGTTGAAGCGGCGCTGAAAAACGATGTCGCGCAGGTCACCGTCAAGGTTCAAAGCCAGCTGATTTCCGCGACCCGCGACAAGGATGGCAACGTGGTCGATGGCGACCCGAACAAGGTGGCCGAGGTCGTGGATGTGTGGACCTTTGCCCGTGACACAAGCTCGCGCGATCCGAACTGGAAGCTGGTGGCAACCGAATCCGCCGAATGAACGTCAGGCGCCATGCCCGCCGGCGCGGATCGATGTTCAGCCTGGCTCCGCTCTCAATCAAGGCAGCCCTTGCGGCTGCCTTTTTCTGCGCCGGTGCCGGGCCGTTCGCTGCCATCTCGACAGGGGCTGCCGGTATGGCTCAAGACGGAGTGACGCAAAATCAAGGGCTGCTGAAAACGGATTTCTCAGCCCTGCCCGGATGGTCACGGGATGATCACCGTGCCGCCTTCGATGCATTTTTCCGGTTTTGTCAACCGGGCGCGCGAGGTTCAGGCATCAAGAACGATGTGCCCGCGGCAACTTGCGAGGCAGCCCGCGAAGGTGCGGCCCGCATATCGGCGTCACAAGATGAGGCGCGCCGGTTTTTCGAGGCCCATTTCACGCCGTATCGGCTGGCCCGGTCCGCTTTTCTGACCGGGTATTTCGAACCCGAACTGCCCGCTTCCCGGCACAAGGCCGGCCCTTACCGATATCCGCTTCTGGCGCCGCCGGCCGGTCTGACCGCCGTAACGGCCGCCAACCGCCCCAAGGGCTGGTCAGCGGAGCTCAGCCATGGGCGGCTGACGCCGGATGGTCTCGTTCCGCTTCCCGATCGCGGCGCCATCATGGCCGGAGCGCTGGACGCGGAAAACCTGGAACTGGTGTGGCTGCGCGACCCGGTCGATGCCTTCTTCGTTCATGTCCAGGGATCGACCCGTCTGCGTCTCGATGACGGCTCGGTTTTGAGGGTGGGCTATGCGGGCAAGACAGGTCATCCCTACAGCTCGATCGCCCGCGTTCTGGTGCGCCGGGGCGAGGGCACGCCGGAGGAACTGACCATGAGCGGTCTGCGTGCGTGGCTTGAGAAAAATCCTGGCCAAAGGGACGCTCTGTTCCGCGAAAACCGCTCCTTCATCTTTTTCCGAACAGTAGAGATCGACGAGGCGCGGGACGGTCCGATCGGGGCGGCCGGTTTGCCGTTGAAGGCGGGACGAAGCCTTGCGATCGACCCGGCCCACATTCCTTATGGTTTTCCGGTTTTCGTAACGTCACAAGACCTCGATGAGTTGGACGGCTCCGCCCGCACATTCGCCCGCCTTCTGGTCGCCGATGACACGGGATCTGCGATCCGCGGAGCCGGACGCGGCGACCTTTTCGTCGGCTCGGGCATGGATGCCGGGCGGATAGCCGGCGAAATCCGCCATGCGGGGAATATGGTCCTGCTTGTCCCCAACGCGGCGGCAGCCGGTCTTGGCGGGTTGGGGTCAGCGGGACGATGAGCACACGCGGGCGGAAAAACCGCGGCACCCTTTCGCCCGAGGATCGGGATCTTTGGACCCGGGTGACCAAAACACTCACGCCCTTGCATGCCGAGCACAAGATGCTGGAGCAGGATCTCGATGATGTGACGGACCAGCCGGCCCTGGAAGACCAATCCGCGAAGACAGCGAAGCCCGAGACAAGCATGCGCCCGCCGCCCAAGTCTGCGGAGGCCGCTCCTCTCCCGCCGCTTCACCAGTTGGAACACCGCTATCGGCGGAAAGTGGTGCGCGGCGCGAAAACGATCGATGGGCGCATCGATCTCCACGGTCTCACGCAACACCAGGCGCATGGAAATCTGCGCGCGTTCTTGTATCGTTCCCAGGCGCGTGGCCACAAGCTGGTGCTTGTAATCACCGGCAAGGGCGGTGACGGGTTCATGGATGAACGCGGCGTGTTGCGCCGGGTTGTGCCGCAATGGCTTGCCATGCCAGATATGCGACACGTTGTTGTGGGTTACGAGCAGGCGCATGCCAGCCACGGCGGGGCCGGCGCGCTCTATGTCAGGATACGCAGGAAAAGGTAAGCCGTGACACCGCTTGGAGCGAAAATACGGGAATTGCGAGCGAAACAAGGGGTTTCACTCAAGGAAATGGCGCATGCCTTGTCGGTGTCCAGTGCCTACTTGTCCGCGCTGGAACACGGAAAGCGCGGGAAGCCGACCTGGTTTCTCGTTCAGCGCATCATCGCTTATTTCAATGTCATTTGGGACGAAGCCGAAGAAATCCAGCGGCTTGCAGAATTGTCCGATCCCAAGGTCAGCATCGACACGGCCGGAATGGATCCCAAGGCGACGGAACTTGCCAACCAGCTGGCGCAGAAGATCGGCGGTTTGTCGCCGGACTCGCTCGGGCATTTACTGCATCAATTGCGTGTGGTTTGTGCAAAGGATGGCGTGTAGATCGCGAAACCGCGATGCCGGGTCCTTGACCGCATTGCCGCTTCCGCTCTTTACCGGCCATTATGACCCGATGGCTATGTCTATTCACCTGACCAAAACCGCATCGATTGGCTCTTGCCCATGACACACGCCATGAAACCACAGGATGAAGACTTGAACGGGCTAATTGAGTCCGCCGACGTGCGCGAACGCCTGACAGCGTTGACGCGCAACACCGGCGGTGACGGGTCCGATCTCAAGATCCGGACCATGGTGCTGGCCGAACTGAAAAAGACCATGACCGCCGCGCGTGATGAGACGCGCCGCCGCCTCATGGAGGATGGACGGGGTCTGGTGTGTGCTCAGCGGCTGTCCCACCTGCAGGATGAACTCATCCGCATCATCTACGATTTTGCCTATTTTCACGTTTATCGGATCGAGAATCCTTCCGCGGCAGAGCGCATGTCCGTCGTCGCTGTGGGCGGCTATGGCCGCGGCACGCTCGCGCCCGGGTCCGATGTCGATCTCTTGTTCGTTCTTCCCTACAAGCAGACCGCCTGGGGTGAGCAGGTGGTCGAATACATCCTCTACATGCTGTGGGATCTGGGTCTGAAGGTTGGTCATGCGACCCGGACAATCGACGAATGCATCCGGCTGGGCCGGTCGGACATGACGATCCGCACCGCCGTCCTGGAAGCGCGATACATCTGGGGCGACGAGGCGCTCGCGGCCGAGCTTGTGGAACGCTTCGACGAAGAGGTCGTCAAGAATACGAGCTCCGAGTTCATCGCCGCAAAGCTCAAGGAACGGGATCAGCGGCATAAGCGCCAGGGCACGTCGCGCTACCTGGTCGAGCCCAATATCAAGGAGGGCAAGGGCGGCCTGCGTGATCTGAACACGCTGTTCTGGATCGCAAAGTACCACTACCGGGTACGCAGTCAGTCGGAGCTGGTCAAGCGCGGGGTCCTTTCACGCGCGGAATACAACCGGATGGTCAAGTCCGAGGACTTTCTATGGGCAGTGCGGTGTCATTTGCATTTCCTCACCGGCCGGCCCGAAGAGCGTTTGTCTTTCGATGTCCAGCGGGAAATCGCAATTCGTCTGGGCTACACGCAGCATCCCGGAATGCGCGATGTCGAACGCTTCATGAAGCATTATTTTCTCGTCGCCAAGGATATTGGCGATCTGACCCGTATCTTGTGTGCCGCCCTGGAGGATCAGCATGTCAAGGAACCGGAAGGCAACGGGCTGACACGTTTCGTCCGCCGGTTCCGGTTCGGAAGGACACCTGGCCCGGCCAAACCCGTGGATGGCGCTCCCGGTTTTCTGGTTGAGAACAATCGCCTCAACATTGCATCCGAAACGGTGTTCGAGGATGACCCGGCCAATCTTCTCCGCGCGTTTCAGATCGCCGACAAGAACGGCTACTATCTGCATCCCCAGATGACCAAGGTGATCCGGCGCTCGCTCAAGCTGGTCGATGCCAAACTTCGGTCTGACGCGGAAGCGAACCGGCTTTTTCTGTCGATCCTGACATCGCGCCACAATCCCGAAAAAACACTCCGGAAGATGAACGAGGCGGGCGTTCTTGGCCGGTTTGTGCCGGATTTCGGCAAGGTGGTGGCAATGATGCAGTTCAATATGTACCACCACTACACCGTGGACGAGCATCTCATCCGGTCCATCGGCGTGCTGGCTGAAATCGAACGGGGCGAGTCGGGCGAGGATCATCCCCTGTCGACGGATCTGATCCTGACCCTTCAAAACCGCCGGGTCCTTTACGTCGCGATGTTTCTTCACGACATTGCGAAGGGGCGGCCGGAAGACCATTCCATGGCCGGTGCCCGCATTGCCCGCAAGCTTTGTCCAAGGTTTGGACTGTCGGATGCCGAAACAGACACCGTCGCCTGGTTGATCGAGCATCACCTGGACATGAGCACCATTGCCCAGAGCCGGGATCTGTCGGATGAACGGACCATAACGGATTTCGCCGGGATCGTTCAATCGCTCGAACGTCTGAAGTTGCTGCTCATTCTGACGGTGGCGGATATCCGGGCTGTCGGGCCGGGCGTGTTCAATGGCTGGAAGGGGCAGCTCTTGCGCACGCTCTACTATGAAACCGAGCCACACCTTACGGGCGGGCACTCCAAACTCTCGCACCGGCAGGCGATCGAGCGGGCAAAAACGGAACTGATGGATCGGCTGGATCACTGGCCGGAAGCGGCGCGGGCCACCTATGCCGAGCGCCATTATCCGCATTACTGGCTGCGCGTATCCGCCGACCGCCGTCTCGCCCACGCGGAGTTGATCCGCAAGGCCGATCTCGCCAGCGACCGCCTGGCCTTCGAGGTCAGGCCGCATGCCTTCGAGGCGGTCACGGAACTGACGGTGTTGGCCCCGGACCATCCCCGCCTTCTGTCGGTGATCGCCGGGGCATGCTTTGCTACCGGAGCCAATATTGTCGACGCTCATATCGACACGACCACGGATGGATTTGCCCTGGATACGATTTTCATCAGCCGTGAGCTGCCGGATGATGATGATGAGTTGCGCCGGGGAAACCGGGTCACGGACCTGATCGCAAAAGCCCTGACCGGTGAGGCGCGTTTGCCGGAAACCACATCCAAGAAAGGCGCCCTCAAGGGCCGGATGAAAGCGTTCAAGGTCTCGGCCGAGGTCCTCGTCAACAACACGCTGTCGGATGATTATACGGTGCTGGAGGTATCCGGCCTGGACCGGCCCGGGCTCCTGTTCGATCTTACGCGGGCGATTTCCACGCTCAATCTCAACATCGGATCGGCCCATATTTCGACTTTCGGGGAGAAAGTCGTCGACGTGTTTTACGTCACCGATCTCACGGGCCAAAAGATTTCGAATATCGGCCGCCAGGAAATCATCCGGGACCGGCTGGAAGCAGCCGTCGACGGTGAGATCGATTTGAGTGCGGCCGCGCCTGTGGCCCGAAAGATCACCCTTCACGCGGGCTAGGCATCTCCCGGAAATGGACGGTTTGCGCCGATGAGTCTCTTGAGGAATGTCGCAACGGTCGGCGGGGCCACCCTGGCCAGCCGGATCTTGGGCTTTGTCCGCGATCTTTTGCTGGCCGCGGCGGTGGGAACCGGACCGGTCGCCGATGCGTTCGCCGTCGCCTTCCGCCTACCCAATTTGTTCCGCCGGCTTTTTGCCGAAGGCGCGTTCAATTCTGCCTTCGTGCCACTGTTCGGCCGCGCGTTGGAGGAAGAGGGAGAGAAAGGCGCCCGGCAATTTGCCGGAGAGATCGCGTCTGCACTCTTGTTCTGCCTGCTTGCTGTGAGCGCCCTTGCTCAGATCTTCATGCCCTTCGTCGTGTGGGCTCTTGCGCCGGGTTTTTCCGACAGTCCGGAGAAGTTCGATCTGACCGTGTTGATGGCCCGGATCGCCTTTCCCTATCTGATATTCATGTCCCTGCTCGCCTTTGTGGGCGGGATCTTGAACACCTACCAGCGTTTTGCGGCCGCGGCCCTCGCGCCGGTCATGCTGAATGTCGTCATGACCATTGTCCTGGGCGGCGTTTTATTTCTCGATGTGCAAGACACATTGACCCTTGGCGTAATTTTGACGATGGGGGTCACGTTAGGCGGCATTGTGCAGCTCAGCGTCGTTGTCATCGATCTCAGGCGTCTGGGGTTCTCGATCCCGGTTTTTCGGCCGAAATACACAAAATCGGCCAAACGTCTGTTGGCTCTGGGCATTCCCGGCGTCATTGCGGGCGGCGTCACCCAAATCAACGTCGCCGTGGGCACCATCATCGCCTCGTTTCAAGATGGCGCGAACGCGATGCTCTACTACGCGGACCGGCTTTATCAGTTGCCGCTTGGCGTGATTGGCATCGCGATCGGGGTCGTTCTTCTGCCGAGCCTGACGCGCCAACTGCGGAGCGGGCAAGTCGATCAGTACCAGCGCAGTTTGAACAACGCGCTTGAGTTCTCCCTCGTCTTGACCCTGCCCTCGGCCGTTGCGCTTGCGATGGTGCCGAATGAGATCATTTCCGTTCTGTTCGAACGCGGCGCTTTTGGCGAAAAGGCCGTGATCGGGACAGCGGCGGCCCTTGCGGCTTTTGCCTTCGGTCTCCCGGCCTTTGTGCTCAACAAGGTGTTTTCGCCCGGTTATTTCGCCCGCGAAGATACCAAGACCCCGATGGTGTTCGCGGTCGTGGGTATGGTGGTCAACGTCGCGCTTTCCCTCGCCTTCTTTCCTTTTCTCGGCCATGTTGGCATCGCACTGGCCACCACCATTGCCGGCTGGGTGAACACCGGTCTCCTCGTCTTTGTCCTTTGGCGGCGGGGACATTTCTCGCCCGATCTCCGGCTGTTGCGAAAATGCGGATTGATCCTCCTGGCCAGCCTGCTGATGGGCGGCGTGGTGGAGGTGGCCTCCCTTCCGCTGTCGCCCTATTTGACAGATGCCTGGCTGATCATGCGCATCGCGGCGCTGGGCGCTTTGGTTCTGCTGGGCATGGTTTCCTTCGCCGTTTTCGTTCAGGTCACCGGCGGGAGCGACCTTAAGGGTCACTTGCGCGCGTTGAAGACCCGCAACACTGTCCCGCCGGCCGAAGGCGACACCTAATCTTCTCCTTGCCAACCCGCCCGCCGGTCCCTTAAGACCGGCGCACCTTGAAATCACCCAGGACGGGCCCTTCCAACCGGCTTTCACAACAAAGGGACAGGTCATGACGGCGTTCCAGCCCCGTGTCTTTTCGGGCGTCCAGCCCACCGGCAATCTCCATCTCGGCAACTATCTTGGTGCGGTGTCCCGTTGGGTCCCGCTGCAGGACCAGATGCCGACCATTTTCTGCGTTGTGGATGCCCACGCGATCACCGCCGGTTTTCCGGGCCGCGCCGAACTGACGAACGCCACCCGGGAGGTGACCGCTGCCTACATGGCGGCGGGGATCGATCCCAAGCGCTCGATCATCTTCAATCAGTCCCAGGTGCGCGAGCACATGGAGCTGGCCTGGGTGTTCAATTGCGTGGCGCGCATGGGCTGGCTCAACCGCATGACCCAGTTCAAGGAAAAGGCGGGCAAGAACAAGGAAAATGCCTCCGTCGGCCTGTTCGCCTACCCGAACCTGATGGCCGCCGACATTCTGGCCTACCGCGCAACCCATGTCCCGGTGGGGGATGATCAAAAGCAGCATCTTGAGCTGACCCGTGACATCGCGGCCAAGTTCAACAACGATTTTGCCGACCGGATCAAGGAGCTTGGCCTCGGCGTTCCGAACCCGACGCCCTCACCCGAGCTGCCTGAAATGCTGTATTTCCCGATGACCGAGCCGATGATCGCCGGTCCGGCAACACGGATCATGTCCTTGCGCGATGGCACCAAGAAGATGTCCAAATCCGACGCGTCCGATCTGTCGCGCATCAACCTCAAGGATGATGCAGACACGATTTCCAAAAAAATCAAGAAGGCCAAGACCGATCCGGATGCCCTTCCAAGCGAGGTTGACGGGCTTGAGGGCCGTCCGGAAGCGGACAATCTTGTCGGGATCTACGCGGCCCTTGCAGGCTCCTCCAAGGCTGAGGTCCTGAACGCGTATGGCGGGCAGCAGTTTTCCGCCTTCAAACCGGCGCTGTCCGATCTCGCCGTCGAAAAGCTGGCGCCGATGACCCAGGAAATGCGGCGTTTGATGGGTTATCCGGCGGAAATCGACGCCGTTCTCAAGGACGGTGCTGAGAAGGCGGCGGCCATTGCGGAGCCGGTTTTGAAAGACGTGCGCCAGATCATCGGGTTTTTGGACGTCCGGTAAGGCCGTTGCCCCTGCCAAAACGCGTCCCGATGGCCTACGCTCCTCCGGCTGGACACAGCCGGGGGAGTTTTTGATGGCGGGTCATGGGTATGAAAGCGGGCGGCTCAATCTGCCCTTTGTCGGAATTTGCACTTTCGGCAAGGCGCCTTTTCAGCCCAATTGGGATGCGATCGATGCGGATGTGGCGGTTCTTGGCGCGCCGTTTGATTTCGGGACGCAGTGGCGGGCCGGTGCGCGCATGGGGCCACGGGCCATCCGCGAGGCGTCGACGCTGTTTTCCTTCGGCCATGGCGGTGCTTATGATTTCGAAGATGACATCACCTATCTGCCCGCGGAAACCACGCGCATCCTGGACATTGGCGATGCGGATATCGTCCACACCGACACATTGAAAAGCCACGCAAACATCGAGTTCGGGGTTCGCAAGATCCTGGAGGCAGGCGCCCTCCCTGTCGTTTTGGGAGGAGATCACTCGGTCAATATCCCCTGCATCAACGCGTTTGCGGGGCAGGACCCGATCCATGTGGTGCAGATCGACGCCCATCTCGACTTCGTGGACGAGCGGCATGGCGTGCGCTACGGCCACGGCAATCCCATGCGGCGCGCGGCAGAAAAACCTTATGTGACAGGCCTGTCGCAGATCGGCATCCGCAACGTGTCCTCCACCGCCAAGGAGGGCTATGAGGCGGCGCGGGCCATGGGCTCGGATATCCAGTCCGTGCGCCATTTCCGCAAATTGGGTGTGGACGGCATGCTGGCCCGTATTCCGGAAGGGGCCCGCTACTATCTGACAATCGACATTGACGGCTTCGATCCATCCATCGCTCCGGGCACTGGAACGCCCAGCCACGGCGGTTTTTATTACTACGAGATTCTGGAACTGATCGACGGCCTGGCTAAACGCGGAACCATTGTCGGCATCGATCTGGTTGAAGTGGCCCCGGACTATGATCCCACCGGCTCCACCAGCGTCCTCGCCGCACAGCTCCTGATGAACACGATCGGCCGCGTCCTGTATCATCGCGGTTGAGCGATGTCCCGTCTGCCAACATTGCAACGGCCCCGAGAATCCCTATCTCCTGTCAGCCAGAACAAATGACTTCGGAGACTTGCCAAATGATCGTGACCACGACCAGCTCGCTTCAAGACCGGGAAATCATTGACTACAAGGGGCTGGTGACCGGAGAAGCCATTCTGGGGGCCAACCTTTTCAAGGATCTGTTTGCCGGGATCCGAGATATCGTTGGTGGCCGGTCTGGTGCCTATGAACAGGAATTGGCCAAGGCGCGGCGCATCGCGCTTGAGGAAATGCAAGCCCAGGCGGAGTCCTTGGGAGCAAACGCGGTGATTGGCGTCGATCTTGACTATGAAACGGTCGGTCAGAACGGCTCCATGCTGATGGTTACGGCCACCGGAACGGCCGTTGTTGTCAAGTGAGCGGGCTGTCTCCAGGCTTTGCAATTCAAAGGGGCTTTTCGGAAGCCCACCGGGACG
Source organism: Roseibium aquae (assembly GCF_008711285.1). Lineage (GTDB taxonomy): Bacteria > Pseudomonadota > Alphaproteobacteria > Rhizobiales > Stappiaceae > Roseibium > Roseibium aquae. The sequence continues at coordinate 33,008 of NZ_VXDC01000002.1, read as the reverse complement.
ATACCGCTGTGCTGTTCTGGCAGGCCTTCTCGGGCAAGCTTGGAAAGATCCTTGCACCTCACGACAGGGCGCTTGAATGGCTCCGCCGGATCCTCGATCCGGCATTTGCAATCAGCGCGGTTGACGAGAGCGGCGACTTGCTTGGGCTAGCCGGGTTCAAGACTTCCGAAGGCGCGCTCGCGGGCGGGAGCCTTGCCGATCTGGCAGGTGTCTATGGTTGGACCGGCGCCCTATGGCGCGGCGCTTTGCTCAGCGTCACGGACCGCGATGTGAACCCGGACCTGCTTCTCATGGACGGAATTTTCGTTGCCGATCATGCCCGTGGCCGCGGTGTTGGGACCGCATTGCTGGACGCGATTGTCGAGGAAGCCCGGAAGCGCGGCAAGAGCGGGGTCCGGCTTGATGTCATCGACACCAATCCGCGGGCACAGGCACTTTACGAGCGGCGGGGTTTTGTGGGGGTGAGCACGGAAGAGACCGGCATTTTCGCCGGCCTCTTTGGGTTTTGCTCGGCCCTTCGCATGGAAAGGCGGTTCGCTCAAAGCCCGTCAAACAGCGCTGTCGACAGGTAACGCTCGGCGAAGGAGGGAATAATGACCACTATGGTCTTGCCGGCCATGTCCTCCCGTTGTCCGACACGGATGGCAGCCTGAAGCGCCGCACCGGAGGAAATCCCGACTGGAACGCCCTCTGTCTTCGCCACCTCGCGGGCCATGGCAAAGGCATCGTCATTGGCAATCGTCTGGACCTCGTCGAAGACAGACGTATCCAGAACTCCGGGTACAAAGCCGGCTCCGATCCCCTGAATCTTGTGCGGACCCGGATTGCCGCCCGACAGAACCGGGCTGTCTTCCGGCTCAACAGCCACGACGTGAAGGTCCGGATTCCGGGCTTTCAGAACCTGGGCAACCCCGGTGATCGTGCCGCCGGTGCCGATACCGGAGACAAAGACATCCACCTTGCCGTCCGTGTCATTCCAGATCTCTTCGGCGGTTGTCCGCCGATGGACTTCCGGGTTCGCCGGGTTCTGGAACTGTTGCGGCATCACCGCGTTCGGAATTTCTTGAACCAGCTCTTCCGCCCGGGCGATCGCGCCCTTCATGCCCTTGGCGCCCTCGGTGAGGACCAGTTCCGCGCCCAGGATCTTGAACATCTTCCGGCGCTCGACGGACATGGTTTCCGGCATCACCAGGATGAGGCGATAGTTCTTGGCCGCGGCCACGAACGCCAGGGCGATACCCGTGTTGCCGGATGTCGGTTCGATCAGGACCGATTTTCCCGGCGTGATGTCGCCGGAAGCTTCCATGGCGTCGATCATGGCGGCACCGATCCGGTCCTTGACGCTGGCAATCGGGTTGAAGAATTCGAGTTTGCCCAGCAGGTTGGCCCGGACACCGTGGGCTTTGGCAAGTTTGTCCAGCCGCACAATCGGTGTGTCGCCAATGGTGTCCAGGATCGAGGAATAAATCCTGCCACGGCCCGGCTTCGTTTCGTTCATGTGTGTCTCCCCTTGCGCAAATCGTCCGTGAAATTTCTGAACCGGTAAAATAAGATTTCCTGCAATCCCTTGTAAGGGTGCGGATTTCTCAAAAACATCGGATGACTAGAAGCCTTTTCCCGAGATGTCAGCCAAATGAGCCTGTGGATCCAAAACCGCCGGACCCCCGTTCTGTTCCGGACAGATCGGCGACCTCGGCGATCTCGGCTTGAACGACAGGGGCAATGACCATCTGGGCGATGCGCATGCCGCGTTCGATGGTGAAACTCTCCTCGCCAAGATTAATCAGGATGACGTTCACCTCTCCCCGATAGTCCGCGTCGATTGTGCCGGGCGTGTTCAAGACCGTGACGCCGTGCTTTGCGGCGAGACCGGATCGCGGGCGCACCTGGGCTTCAAAGCCTGCTGGGAGCGCCATGGCAAGACCGGTGGGCACGAGAACGCGCCGGCCCGGCGCCAGTATGATCGGATCCTGGACGGCGGCAAGCAGATCCAGACCCGCGGCCAGATCCGACTGATAGGCCGGCAAAGCCAGATCCGCAGCGTTGGGAAGCCGTTTGAATTCGAGCCGGACGGACATGGATACCTCATTGTCGGGGTTCTTGTGCGCCTTACTCGGGAGTTTTGGCAGGGTCTGTCAAGCCTTCCCGAAGCCCGTCCGATCCTGGCCAGGCTGCACACGGTGAAAGAACTTGCCGCCGTGTCTTCAAGATGAAACAGTTTTCCATGTTCTTTCTGTGTTGCAGGAAAAGGGAGAAGAGCAACATGCTTCGTTTGTTTATTGCCGCGACTGCGGCGCTATGGCTGGGTCTTGCAGGGTCGGCCATGGCCCAGACCGTTGGCTTTGCCGATGCGATCAAGATCCTGGCCGCCAGCTGTGGTGCCGATATCGACAAGTATTGCAAGAGCGCGACCCTTGCCAACAACGGCATCGGTCAGTGTCTCAATGAAAACGCGTCCAAGGTGTCGGCGCAGTGCAATACGGACCGGGTGCGCGTGGCCGCGCTTCTGGAAGCCCGTTTCGCGGCTCAGGCCGCCGTGTTTCAGGTTTGCGAGCGGCCTGCCCGGCAGTATTGCCCGGGCGTGAAACCCGGAGCCGGACATGTGCTCAAGTGCCTTTTGAAGGCCGAACGTGTTGTCGGCGACAAGTGCAACACTGCCATTGACCTTGCCGGTTACCGTTGATCCCGGGCATTCAGGAGACTGCATTGATGAACAAGCTTATTTCCCTTCTGATCGCTGGGCTGGCCGTTGTGATGTCGGCCTCACTGGCCATGGCACAGACGTCCTTGTCCCGGAACGAAATCATCAACTCCCTTCAGGGTGCTCAAGCCGAGGTCGAGATCAGCGCGGACATGCTTCAGCGCCAGGCCTTTGAACACATCAAGAAGTACCCGGGCGACAACTCGTCAGAGGCGTTGCCACTTGCGGCCCAGCTCGCAAAGCTGCGCCAGTTCAATGTCGAGATCACCTTCGATTTTGACAGCGCGCGCATTCGTCCCGAATCCTATGAAACGATCGGTGTGATCGCGGACGCGCTTCACACGCCCTATCTCATGGGGCAGACCTTCTTCGTGGTCGGGCACACCGACGCAAAGGGAAAGCGGGAGTATAATCTCGAGCTGTCGATCAAACGCGCGGCTGCCGTGCGGAACGCGCTCGTGACGACCTTCGGCGTTCCGGTGGGAAGCCTGGCCGCCGTTGGTCTCGGCGAAGAGCAACTGCGCGACCCGGCCAACCCGGATAGTGAGATCAACCGGCGGGTCCAATTGATCAATGTCGGGTTTTGAGGCCGGATCTATGATTGGGAAGGGCGGCTTTGGCCGCTCTTTTCGCCTTTATTGGATAGCAATCGGAACCATAACGCCTGTTTCAAGGGCGTTTGTTTACATAAATTGAACAATAAGTTCTTGTTTTCTGATCTTCCTGATCTGGTTTGACCTGTCATAACTGGGGCACGGGCCCAGCGAATTGGGTGTTTTGTGTGAAACACCCAAAGAAGCGCGGCCGCTCAAGAAGCGATCAGCTTGGGGCGCGAAGTCGGTTCGGGCTAGATGCCCGCGGATCGATGCCCGGCCGAGCAGCTTTCGATGGGAGACCAATATGACGGATGCAGCCCGATCGTTACCCCCTCTGTTTCTCGCTCATGGCGCACCTTCCCTGGCGGTTGACGACACCCCGGCGCACCGTTTTCTGAGGTCTCTGGGATCCATGCGGAGCCGGGTCAATGGGCTGGTGATCTTGTCGCCGCATTGGGAGACCGGGACCCTGCGGATGTCGGCGCCCGGACCGCTCCGGACGATCCACGATTTCAGGGGTTTTTCCAAAGAGCTGTATGCGATCGAGTATCCTGCCACGGCGGATCCGGGTTTGGTGGATGCTGTTCGCTCCCGGCTGAATGCTGCCGGTTATGATGCGGCTGAGGACCCGGATTGGGGTCTTGATCACGGCGCCTGGGTCCCGCTGTCGCTTGCTTTCCCGGATCCTGGCTGTCCAGTGGTGGCATTGTCCTTGCCCGCAGGCAGCACCCCCGAAACGATGTATGAGCTTGGACTGACGCTCGCGCCTTTGGCGGATCAGGGCGTTCTGTTGATTGGATCTGGAAGCACCACCCACAACCTGCGCCAACTCCTGCCGCAAGGATCGGCGGTGGCGGACTGGGTCGCGGACTTCGATTCCTGGCTCGACACCGGCTTGCAACAAGGGGATATCGGCTACTTCGCCGATCTGGCCGCGGCTCCGGGCTTTCGGATGGCCCACCCCACGGAAGAACACTTGTTGCCGCTGTTCTTTGCGTTTGGGGCGGGAGGGGCGGGCGCGAAACCCGACATTCTTCACCGCAGCTATGAATACGGCACCTTGAGCATGACCTATTACCGGTTCGCGGCGTAGCGCCGGCATCTGGACAGGTCTTTTCCCCGATAGCATCTCCAGACAAGACGAAAGCGCATGGCGTTCCATCGAATTCCGAAAAGATGTGTTAACACACTAAATTTGCAAGCCAAAATCCCCGGTCAGACTGGAGCGAACAGCGTCAACCTCACCGGAAGTTGCCTTAGTCGGCATTCAGAAAATCGGCGATCCGGTTCACCAGCCGCAGAGCCACCTCGGCCTTGTCGAGCTCGGGCCAATCCTCGACTCCGGACTTTGAAACGATCCGGACGGTGTTCCGGTCGCCGCCCATAACACCTGTGTTCGGGCTGACATCGTTCGCGACGATCCAGTCAGCCCGCTTGCGCTGGAGCTTCGACTGTGCATTCTCAATCAGGTTCTGGGTTTCGGCCGCAAACCCGATTAGCAACATCGGGCGCAATGAATCGTGATGCCCGATGGTGGCCAAAATATCGGGGTTCTCGACGAGGCAGAGGGCTGGCGGGGCACCGGACCCGTCCTTCTTGATTTTCTGGCTGGCATCGTTTTCCGACCGCCAGTCGGCCACGGCCGCCGCCATGATGGCAACATCGGCGGGTAGCGCCGTCTTGACGGCCTGGAGCATTTCCCGGGCGGATTCCACATGAATGACCTCCGTTCCGGGCGGATCCGGGATTGTCACGGGGCCGGACACGAGGGTGACGCGCGCGCCGGCGGCGGCCGCGGCCGCGGCAATCGCATGCCCTTGTTTCCCGGATGATCTGTTCGCGATGTAGCGCACGGGGTCGATCGGCTCATGCGTCGGACCGGAGGTGATGACGATGTGCCGGCCGGCAAGAGGCTTGCCGCCCGCGCCGCCGGGCTTTGATCCGGAAAGAAGGGCAGAAGCAGCCTCCGCGACCGCGGCAGGCTCGGACATCCGGCCGACGCCGGCCTCCCCCTTTTCCGCCATTTCCCCCTGATCCGGCCCGATAAAATGCAAACCGTCGTTCTGGAGCGTTTTCAGGTTTCTTCGGGTCGCCGGGTGAGACCACATCTTCGGATTCATGGCCGGAGCGACGAGAACGGGTTTGTCTGTGGCCAGCAGCACGGCGGTGGCCAGGTCGTCGGCGATCCCGTGGGCCATCTTTGCCATGAGATCGGCGGTGGCGGGCGCGACAATGATCAGGTCATTGTCACGGGCAAGCCGGATGTGACCGACATCATGCTCGGCTTCCCGGTCGAACAGATCGGTGAAAACCTTTTCGGCAGCCAGGGCGCCCACCGCCAGAGGCGTGATGAAGTTTTGCGCGCCCTTCGTCATGACGGGCAATACGCGCGCGCCGCGTTCCCTCAGACGGCGGATGAGGTCCAGTGCCTTGTAAGCCGCAATGCCGCCGCTGATGATAAGGACGATGCGCTTGCCGTCGAGCATGCAGGCTCTCTCCCCCGTCGGTCGGTCAGCTGCCTGACCGGAAGTCGCGTGGGGCCGGCGACACCGCCTGGGCGCCCGAACCGGTGATCTGGTAGACCGCGAGGCCGCGTTCGTTCTGGCCATTGCTCAAGAACCGGAACAGGCCATCGATGCCGATGAAGCCGTCCTGGTTGGTGAGCACCGGGATCGAGAACCGCTGCTGTCCGGCCGAGCGTACAAGGCCCGCGGCGAGTGTCACGCCATCATAGGCGAGCGTGGCATTGCGCGGCGGGGCCGATCCGTAGGTGGCTTGGTAACGCTGGGCAAAGGTCTGGAACCCGTTTTCCTCCGGCCCGGGAAACCAGCTTCCGGCCATCACCTGGTTGTTTTTCAGTTGCGGCGTGTCCCATTGGCCGCTGCCGATCATCTTGATATTGCCAAGCGGGGCGCCCGCGCTGATGAGTGTCTGCAACACGAGCGGGGGAACGCCGCCACCAGCGGGCACGAAAAGGGTGTCTGCTTGACCCAGGGCGGAGGCGATCGCTTGCGTCTTGGAGACCAGATCGGCGGTATCGGTGCCCTCGGCTGCGTAGCGCTGGATCGAGACGATGCGTCCGCCGGTGCGGCCCACTTCCTGGCGGAAGGCGGCTTCAACCACCGATCCATAGGTGTTGTCGGGCAGGAGCGCCGCAAAGGACCTGCGTCCCTGGCTGGATGCATAGCCCACAATCCGTTTCACATCGCTCGCCGGCAGGAAGCTGAGCAAATAAACGCCGCGCGCGGCCACGGACGTGTCCGTCGAGAAGGCGACCATCGGCACGCCCGATGCGCGGGCGCTGGAGGCCGCGCCGGACACGGCGGGGGCAAAGACTGGTCCCAGCAGGAACTCGGCGCCTTCCGCAATGGCACTTTGCGCAGCGGCCCGGCCACCCTGGCTGGTGCCGCCCGTGTCCTTGACCAGAAGTTGAACATCCGCATTGGGAAAGCTCGACAGGGCCAGTTCCGCGGAATTTCGGAAAACCGTCGCAATCGACGTTGCGCTGCCGCCGCCAGACAACGGCAACAGGAGGCCGACCCGAACGGACCCGGTCCCGATTACATCTCCGGAGACCGCCGGTTGGCCCGTCGGGTTGATTTGGGTTCCAGGGAGCGATCCAAGGGACGACCCCTGGCAGGCGGCAAGCACCGCCGCGCCCAGTCCGAGTACAGCCCCGCGGGCCAGCTTTTTGAGCGTTTCACGACCAAGAATGCCCTGCACGCGTCCCTCCATGATCATCCCAACAACCACTTACGGGTTCCGAAACTGTGTGTCCAGTTTTCCCGATGACTTCAAGGCGTTGGGGCCGGTTTCGCGCCGGTTTTACGCTTGAAAGCGCCAAACGGCCCGTTCAGACCATGCCGGAGCCCGTTTTGCGGGCTTGTGTTCTGCTGTTTTGGTGCGCAGGTTTGGTTGGGAATTGACAGGAGATGATCATGTGTGTTGCCGGGGGCGCTCCCAGCACGTCGCGTTACAGTCTGGGTCCGCATGCCTTTGGTGCGCCGCCCCTCGAGCCTGCGCTCTATATAGTGTCGACACCTATCGGCAACCTGGGCGATATTACGGTGCGTGCTCTGGAAACCCTGGCCGGCGCCGCCGTGATCGCCTGTGAGGACACGCGGGTCACGTCCACGTTGACGCAGCGTTTCGGGCTGAAGACGCCGCTGCTTGCCTATCACGAGCACAATGCGGACAGGCAACGGCCCAAGATTCTCAAGAAGCTGGAAAGCGGGGAACCGGTGGCGCTTGTCAGCGACGCCGGCACCCCGCTGGTCTCGGATCCGGGCTACCGTCTCGTGCGGGACGTGTTGGAGGCTGGCCACCGGGTGGTGCCGATTCCCGGAGCCTCGGCGCCCATGGCCGCGCTGGTCGGATCCGGGTTGCCGAGCGATACGGTCCTCTTTGCCGGTTTCCTGCCTCAAAAAGGCGGCCCGAAGGCCTCGCGCCTTAAGGAACTGGCACCGGTCGTCTCCACGCTTGTCTTTTTCGAATCGCCGCACCGGGTCGGGGCGACGCTCAAGTTCATGGCACAGACGCTGGGGCACGACCGGGCGGCAGTGGTTGCACGGGAACTGACCAAACGCTTTGAAACGTTTGAACGGGGCACCTTGGTCGAGTTGGCTGACCGGTTTTCCGCCGCTGCCGTCAAAGGCGAAGTGGTCATACTCGTGGGGCCGCCTGTCGCCAAAGCGGCCGTGGACGGCCGCGACGCGGACCTCCTCCTGCGCGAGGCGCTGGCGGACATGCCGGTCAGCTCGGCTGCGAAGGCCGTGGCCAAGGCCACGGGGCTCGATCGCGGCGATCTCTACCGGCGGGCTCTTGAGTTGAAAGCCGAAGGCGGCTGACATGAAAAGCGGGCGCAGCAAGACGGGGACAGAGGACCGCAAGCGCGCCTATGGTCTCGGCCTGTCCGCTGAAACCCGGGCAGCCTGGGCCCTCCGCCTTGCCGGCTGGCGGATCCTGAAGCGCCGCTACAGAACCAAAGCGGGTGAAATCGATCTGATCGCGAAAAAGCGCAAGACCCTCGCCTTCGTCGAGGTCAAGGCGCGCAAGACCCGCACGGCCGCGCTGGAGGCGGTGACCCCGGCCAGCCGGGCGCGGATCGTCCGGGCGGCCAAAATCTTTATCGCCGAGCACCCGAAGGCAGGCTTTTACACCCTGCGCTTCGACGTCGTGGTCGTGCGCCCCTGGTCCTGGCCGGAACGCATCGTCAATGCGTTCCAGGCCATGGACTGAACCTTCGGGTCCGCGACTGGACAAACCGCACCGGCACCCGCATATCTGGACCAACCGTTCTGAAATCCCACCCGCGCCGATGACCGGCGCGCCCGCCGGGAGACTGTCGCATGGCCCTCAAGGTCGCGGTCCAAATGGACCACATTTCATCCATCAACATCGCCGGCGACAGCGCATTCGCGCTGATGCTCGAAGCGCAGGCCCGAGGGCATGCGCTGTTCCACTACACGCCGGACCGGCTGGCGATGAAGGGCAACGAGGTATTTGCCGCCCTCGAGCCGGTTGAGGTCCGCGATGAACCCGGCAATCATTTCAGTCTCGGTGAAAAACAGCGCACCAACATGGCGGAGATGGATGTGGTGCTCATGCGCCAGGACCCTCCGTTCGATCTGGCCTATATCGCGGCCACGCACATGCTGGACAAGATCCACCCGAAAACGCTGGTGGTGAATGACCCGGCCGAGGTGCGCAATGCCCCGGAAAAGCTGTTCGTGATGGAGTTCGCGGACCTGATGCCGCCGACGCTGATCACGCGGGACCGGGCGGAGATCGATCTGTTCCGCGCGGAGCATGGCGACATCGTCATGAAGCCGCTGTTTGGTCATGGGGGAGCGGCCGTGTTCCGCATGACCCATGACGATTTGAACTACGGATCCCTTTATGACTTTTTCGCCGCCACCTTCCGCGAGCCCTGGGTCATCCAGAAGTTCCTGCCGAACGTGAAGCATGGCGACAAGCGTATTCTGCTGGTCGATGGCGCGTTTGCAGGCGCCGTGAACCGGGTCCCGGCAAAAGGGGATCTGCGCTCCAACATGGTGCGCGGCGGCGCGCCGACCGACAGCGACCTGACGGAGCGCGAGCGCGAAATTTGCGCGCGTCTTGGTCCATCCTTGCGGGAAAAGGGCCTGATCCTGGTCGGAATCGATGTGATTGACGGAATGCTGACGGAAATTAATGTCACCGCGCCCACCGGCATCCGGGCGATCCGCAAACTCGGCGGCCCTGATGTGGCGGCCAGGGTGTGGGATGTGCTGGAAGCGAAGGTGCCTGCGAGCTGACGGCATCGCTTTCCGGCCAGAAAAAACCGCTGCCGGGGAGGGCAGCGGTTCAAGGTTGATCGGCTCAGGACAAAGGCGATCGTGCGGTGCGCGCCCTGCGTCCGCGCGAGGGAGGCGCGGGGCATATTTGCGCGGCCGGCTTTATTCAGCCGCTTCGGTCTTGATGACCCCACGGCGGATCTGGTCTTCCTCGATCGATTCGAACAGGGCGCGGAAGTTTCCTTCACCGAAGCCTTCGTCGCCTTTGCGCTGGATGAACTCGAAGAAGATCGGCCCGATGACGGTCTTTGAGAAGATTTGCAGCAGGATCTTCGTCATGCCGCCATTCACCACGCCTTCGCCGTCAATCAGAATGCCGTGCTTTTTCATCCGCTCGACTGGCTCGTCATGCCCTTGCACGCGCTCATGGGAGCGCTCGTAATAGGTTTCCGGCGGACCGGGCATGAACTTCAGCCCGTTTTCGGCCAGCTGGTCCGTGCAGTCGTAGATGTTATCGCAGCCTACGGCGATGTGCTGAATGCCTTCGCCCTTGTACTTCTTGAGGTATTCCTCGATCTGGCTGGTGTCGTCCTTGGATTCGTTGAGCGGTATCCGGATCTTGCCGCAAGGACTCGTGATCGCGCGGCTGACAAGCCCGGTGATCCGCCCGTCAATGTCGAAGAAATGGATCTGCTTGAAGCCGAACAGGTCGCGGTAGAAATCCCACCACTTGTCCATATTGCCCCGATAGACATTGTGGGTCAGGTGGTCGAGATAGTAGAAGCCGACCCCGGCCGGACGGGGGTCACGGGCATCAATCCAGTCGAACTCCGAAGCATAGGCCGAACCCTTGGCTCCGTAGGTCTCGACGAAATACAGCAACGAGCCACCGATGCCGACAATGGCCGGTACATCGAGCACCTTGTCATCGCCCTCGTAGGGCGTGGCACCTTTGGAAACGGCGTGGTTGAACGCATGCTCGGCATCGACCACGCGCCAGGCCATCGATGGGGCGCACGGACCATGCGCATCCACGAAACGCATGCCGTGCGATCCGGGTTCGGCATTCAGGACATAGGTGATGTCGCCCTGGCGGTAGAGGGTGATGTTCCGGGTCTTGTGCTTTGCGATCGGCACATATCCCATCTTGCGGAACAAGGCGTCGAGCTTTTCCGGTTCAGGATGGGCGAATTCGACGAACTCGAAGCCGTCCGTCCCGGCGGGGTTTTCCGCGGTAATGGTTGCCGGCGGTGCATCATGCGGGAACGGTCCCATTCAGTGGCCTCCTCTTGATCTCACATCCACGGAGCATGCCGGGAAATGGGCGCATGGTGTGTGCATACTGTGGGTTTATGCGTATATTGACGCGTCAATCGCGCAAGATTTGGAGGGTGTGTGCATGAAAATTGCGTTGGATAGCTTTGACTACAAGATTCTCGGCATATTGCAGGACAATGCGGCGCTGACGAACCAGGAGATATCCGAGCGGATCGGGTTGTCGGCAAGTCAGATCTCCCGGCGCCGGCAGAAGCTGGAGCAGGAGGGTGTCATCCGGCGCTACAGGGCGGATCTCAATCCGCAGGCCCTGGGCCTTTTGGTGACCGCTTATGTCGGGGTGACCCTGGGCGCGCACAGCCGCGAGAACGCCGCCAGATTCCGCACCATGGTGACCGCCATGCCGGAAGTGCAGGAAGCTCACACAATGACCGGGGATGTCGATTACATCCTCAAGATCGTGGTGCCGGATCTGCAGGCGCTCAGCCGCGTGATCAATGACGATCTTCTCCCGCAGGAGGCGGTGCAGAATGTCCGTTCCTCCATCGCCATGGAAACGCTGAAGGACGAGAACCGTTTGCCGCTGCGGTCAACCGCCTAGGCCGTGGTCCTATGCTTTGATCCAGAGCCCTGGCTAAGAAAACTTGCGACTTTTCCCGCTCCATCCCATGTATGAGAGCGGTAAAGGGCCCGTGATGGGCGGATAGGTTGGAGCCGGAACGCATGTTTGACGCAAAATCCCTGCTGGATCAGTTCATTGGAAGTCAGTCCGGTAAAATGCCGGGTCAGCCCGGGACACAGTCCCGTTCCGGTGGCGCCAACGACCTCCTGTCCCAGGGCAAGGATTTTCTGGGATCCCAGGGCGGTGGCCTTGCCCTTGGCGGCTTGGCAGGCTTGATGCTGGGTTCCAAATCCGGCCGGAAGATGGGCAAAAAGGCCGTGCAGTACGGCGGCATGGCGCTTGTCGCCGGGCTCGCCTACAAGGCTTATCAGGGCTACCGGGCCAATCAGCAGGGCGCGCAGCGCCCCAGCTATCCGCAGGACGAACCGATCCCGCTTGAAGCCCCGCGCGGCACCGCATTCGATCCGGCGCGTCAGCCGGGCGGGGAAAACCAGTTCGCGGTCACGCTGCTCACCGCCATGATCGCCGCCGCCAAGGCGGATGGGCATATCGACCGGGACGAACAGGATCGCATTTTCGCCAAGATCGACGAAGCCGGCCTGGGTGCCGAGGCCAAGGCGTTTTTGATGGATGAATTGCGGTCGCCGCTTGATCTCGACAAGATCGTCGGCAGCGCGACCTGCCCGGAGACGGCTGCCGAAATCTATGCAGCCTCGCGCCTTGCGATTGATCCGGACCACCCGGCCGAAAAGGCCTATCTGCAGATGCTTGCGGCACGGCTCGGTCTGGATGTCGATCTTGTGAACGAGATCGAGATGGCCGTGCGCGAGGCCGAAATGGCGGGATAGCGACAGCGCTCGCAAATCGGGTGTCGGCGCGGCCGGGACAGAGTGATGATGTGGATCTCTAATCACAAGGAGGTCCGCATGTCCTTCCAGGTATCCGCCCTTCCGGCCGGCGATTTCGCATATCTCGGCTACCTCTCGGACGAAGACCGCGCCGCGCAGGCGGTTCATGCTCTCATTTCGGATGGGGCCTGTCCTTGCCGGGTTAGCCTGGAGGATGCACCGGAAGGTGAGACGGTCTTTCTCGTCAATTATGAGCATCAGCCGGCTCATTCGCCCTATCGCTCACGCCATGCCGTGTTCGTCCGGGCGGGTGTGGAAACGGCAAAACCGGCCAGGAACACGATCCCTTTGATGCTTCAGACGAGATTGTTGTCTATTCGCGCCTTTGATGCCGCGGGCAATATCGTTGAGGCCGATGTCCTGCCCGGCACTGCTCTGGCCGAGTGCGCCATAGCCGTTCTGGAGAACGAAACCGTCGCCTATCTCCATGTGCACTTCGCCAAACCGGGCTGTTATGCCGCCCGGATCGACCGGGCGTGAAAGCGGTATTGGCATTCCCGCTGTGAGATGGCCTTGACCGGACGTGTCCGGCATGCCTCCATCCCAAAAACAACGGGAGGAACCATGCAGGATCTCGGGTCTTGGGACTATGTCATTGTCGGCGCGGGCTCGGCGGGGTGCGTTCTGGCGAACCGCTTGTCGGAAGACCCCGGCGTGAGGGTGCTTCTGTTAGAGGCGGGCAAGGATGACAATTACATCTGGATCCACATCCCGGTTGGGTATCTCTACTGCATGGGCAATCCCCGCACGGATTGGGGCTTCAAGACCGCGCCGGACCCGGGCCTGAACGGCCGGTCGCTGATGTATCCGCGCGGCAAGGTGCTCGGCGGCTGTTCATCGATCAACGGCATGATCTACATGCGCGGCCAGGCCCGAGACTATGACGGCTGGCGGCAGCTTGGATTGGCAGGTTGGGGATGGGACGACGTTCTTCCCTACTTCAAGAAATCCGAGGACCACTATGCCTGGGCGGATGATCTCCACGCCCAGGGCGGCGGCCTGCGCGTGGAGGAGCAGCGGCTGTCGTGGGAAATACTCGACGCCTTCCGGGAGGCCTGCGCGGAAGTGGGCATTCCGAAGACCCGGGACTTCAATGACGGTGACAATTTCGGCTCATCTTATTTCCAGGTGAACCAGCGTGCCGGCATCCGGTGGAACACGGCCAAGGGGTTCTTGAAACCGGCGCTCAAGCGGCCGAACCTCAAGGTGGTTACCGAAGCCCACGCCCAGCGCATCGTGATCGAGAACGGCCATGCGAGCGGCCTGGAGCTGACCATCAAGGGGCAACCGGCGCGGGCTTCAATCGAAGGCGAGTTGGTGTTGGCCGCCGGGGCGATCGGGTCGCCGCAGCTTCTGGAATTGTCCGGGATCGGCAATCCGGACGTCTTGCGCAAGGCCGGTGTCACACCACAAGTCACGGTGCCTGAAATCGGTGAAAACCTTCAGGACCATCTGCAGATCCGGACCATCTTCAAAGTGCGGAATGCAATGACGCTCAATCAAATGGCCGGTACCTGGTTCGGCAAGGCGAAAATTGGCTTGCGGTACATGCTTACCCGGTCCGGCCCCATGTCGATGGCTCCCAGCCAGCTTGGGGTGTTTGCCCGGACCGATCCGTCTTTCGAGACCGCCAATGTGGAATACCATGTTCAGCCCCTGTCGCTGGACAAGTTCGGTGATCCGCTCCACGATTTTCCCGCCATCACCGCAAGCGTTTGCAATCTGCGGCCGGAAAGTCGCGGCCATTGCCACATCACGTCGCCAGCCGCGACCGATCACCCGACGATCCTGCCCAATTATCTTGCGACCGAAGGCGACCGGAAGGTCGCGGCCGATTCGATCCGCCTGACCCGCCGGATCATGGAGGCCGAAGCGCTCAAGACGCATGCGCCGGAGGAGTATCTGCCCGGTTCTGAACTGACATCCGATGGAGACCTGGCCCGCGCCGCCGGTGACATCGGAACCACGATCTTCCATCCCGTCGGGACCTGCCGCATGGGCGTGGACGATGCGTCCGTGGTGGACGGGCGGTTGCGCCTGAGAGCATTTGAAGGCATCCGGGTGGTGGACGCCTCGGTCATGCCGGCCATCACGTCCGGCAACACGAACGCGCCCACCATCATGATCGCGGAAAAAGGCGCCGACATGATCCGGGAAGACCGCAGGAGGCGCCGGGCCGCAGCATAGAGCTTGGGCGTTAAAGGGGCCGAAAGAAAGCGGCGATAAGCTTGCCGCTCAGCTTTCTGCGCAACTGCCGATCCGGACCTTGTTCATGAAAACCTTTTATCCTGCTGTCCTGATGCTGGGCCTTTTTGGTGCCCCAGCTTTTGCGCAGGCCACATGCGAGCCGGGCGAGACCGTTATCAAGTTCAGTCACGTCGTGGCGGCGGAAGGCCACCCGAAGGGCGAGATGGCGACGGCGCTCGCAGCCCGGGTGAACCGGGAGATGGACGGTACAGCGTGTATGCTGGTCTTCCCGATGTCGGAGCTTTATGACGACAACGACGTGATGGAAGCCATTCTCTTGGGCGACGTGCATCTCGCGGCCCCGTCCGTGTCGAAACTGGAGAACTATACGTTCCAGTATCGGGTGTTCGACCTTCCGTTCCTGTTCGACGACATGGATGCCGTGCAGCGATTCGTCGGCGGACCAATGGGGCAGGATCTTCTGGACGCCATGTCGGATTATGGTTTTGCCGGCCTTGGATACCTCTTCAATGGATTGAAGCAGTTCTCGGCCAGCCGGCCGTTGCTGGTGCCCGGCGATGCCGAAGGACTGACGTTTCGTGTTCAAGCTTCGGATGTGGCGACCTCCATGGTTGAAGCACTTGCGGCAAGGGCGCGGCAACTGCCCTTCGAAGAGGTGCGGGCTGCGCTCCAGAAGGGCCTCGTTGACGGGCAGGAAAACACTTGGTCGAACATTTACACAGCTGGTTTTTATGAATTCCAAGAGGAAGTGACCGCGACCAATCACCAGTTGCTGGTCTATCTGGTTGTCACATCGAAGGAATGGCTCGACAGTCTGGACAGCGATGTGCGGCTCCAATTTCTGTCCATTCTCGGGGAGGTGATCGAAGCCGCGAACATGCGTGCCGATGGCATCAATCAAGCCAGCCGGCAACGCATCGTCGAGGCCGGGGGAACGGTCCGGGAGCTTACTGGAGATCAACGCCGGCAATGGCGCTCCGTCATGGCCCCGGTCTGGGACGAGTACGAAACCATGATCGGCGTTGATCTGATCGATGCGGCCATAGCCGCGAACGACTAGATGTGACCAATTCCTGGTCAGGTTGAAGCGGTGCGCTCCAATCGGGTCAGGAAATACTTTCGTTTCCAGTCATGCCGCTGGCGCGTGTCCCGTTCCGATCATTGCCGCACGGGCTGGGGCCGGCATAGAGGGACTTCGGCCGGATCAGTTTGCCCTCGGCCTGTTGCTCGGCCGCGTGCGCGCACCAGCCGGCAACGCGCCCCATGGCGAAAACCGGCGTGAAAAGAGTGCGCTCGAGCCCAATGCCGTCCAGCAGAATCGCCGTGTAGAACTCGACATTTGTCTCCAGTGGCCGGTCGGGTTTCCGGTTCCTGAGCGCCGCCAGCGCGGCCGTTTCCACAACCTCCGCCAACGCCAGCCGCTCGGTTTTCGGCAACCGGCGCACTCCTTCCTTGAGAACATCCGCGCGCGGATCCCGTGCCCGGTAGATCCGGTGGCCGAACCCCATCAGCCTGTGGCCAGCCGCAAGCTCGGCCTCGATCCATTGCTTCGGGTGGCCGGATGTTCCGATCGCGTCGAGCATGTCCAGGACAGGACCGGGCGCTCCGCCGTGAAGCGGTCCCTTGAGGGCGGCAAGCCCCCCGATCACCGCGTCCTGAAAACCGGCCTGCGTCGAGGCAATGACACGGGCGGCAAAAGTGGACGCGTTCAAACCGTGGTCGATGATCGTCACCAGGTAGCGGTTCAGGGCCTCAACTTTCCACATTGGCGGGGTCGTACCGTCCAGCATGCGCAGGAAATCGTGAGCCGATCCGAGTCCCGGGTCGGGCGGGATCGGCTGTTGCCCCTCGGCAAGCCGCGCCGCGGCCGCGACAAGAACCGGAAAGGCCGCGGTCATGGCAATGGCTGGATGGAGGACGTCCGGCACTTGAATGCCAGCCAGTCCGGTCTGGAGCAAAAGGATGGGGCTGCGGCTCCGCAAAGCGGCCATCGCTGGAATGGCGGTCCATGCGGCCTGCCGGGCGGCCGCCAGATCCCGAAACAGCGTGGGGCCCGCCGGAAGCGCGGTTTCCTTCCACAGATGGCGCACGCCCTCCTCGAAGGACACGAAACCGGCAAGATCCTCGATCGCGCGGCCTGCGAGAATGAGATGTCCTTCCTTGCCCCGGACCTCCGAGAGGCGGGTCGTGGCCACGATGATGCCGTCAAGGCCGGGCGATGCGGGCGTCTCCGTGTTGAGAGCGTGGCTGTGATGGGTCATGGATTGTCTCCTTGAATGCGTGGAACGATGGACCATCGGCATCCGGCTCTTGAAAAATCAATATTGATAAATACAATCAAGTAATGAATAAGCCTGTCTATCTGTCCGCGCGCGAAGCCGCCGTCGAACTTGGCGTTCAGCCGGCGACGCTCTACGCGTATGTCAGCCGCGGCCTGATCAAGTCCGTTCCGGGGCCGGGCAAGCAGCGGCGCTATGACGCGTCCGATGTCCGGCGTCTTGTGGCCCGCAAGGAGGAAGACCGACCGGAGAGCGGCACGCCGGGCGTCGCACCGGGTGTGATTACGTACCTCACCTTTATCTCCGAGGCGGATGGCCCGTTCTATCGTGGCCGCTCAGCGGCGAAGCTGGCCCGCTCTTCCTCGCTCGAAACCGTTGCCACCCTGCTGTGGGGGGGCGAAGCAGACGACCCGTTTGCCAGCCCGCCGCCGGTCGCCTTGCAGGGTCTGCCAAGCGGGCTGTCCCCACTGGACAGCCTGACAATGGCACTCGCCGCTTGGCCGCTGCAGGATCGCGCGGCCTACACCCTGTCGCCAAAACTCTTGCGCGAGAAAGGGGCCGCGTTGCTGCGGTATATGGTATCCGCGCTTCTGAGATCGGCGCCTGGGGATGCTCCGATCCATGCGCAGGTGTTGAAGGCGTGGAACATACCCCCGTCTGGAGCGGATGTGATCCGTGCGGCGCTTGTCCTGACGGCCGACCACGAGTTGAACACGAGCGCGTTTGCGGTCCGGTGCGCGGCGTCAACACGCGCGCCCCTGCATGCCGCGCTTCTGGCCGGCTTGGGTACCTTTTCCGGTCCGCGCCACGGTGCGGCAGCTGATCGCGTGACGGCGTGGTTGAGCCAGGTCCAATCCGGAACGGATCTTGGCACCGTGCTGGAGGGCCGGTTGGCCCGAGGCGAGGATCTTCCGGGGTTCGGGCACCGGATTTATCCGGCCCGGGACCCGCGCGCCGATTGCCTTCTGCAGATCCTGAGGGCAACGGTACCCGAGGACGGTCTGGTTCAGCGGATACCGGATATTCTCGATCTTGCAGAAGCGCTCTTTGGCCTTGCGCCGAACATAGATTTTGCCCTGGCCGTCACCGAACGGTCCCTCGGTCTGCCTCAGCATGCGGCCAAAACAGTGTTCTGCATGGGCCGGACCGTTGGCTGGATCGCCCATGCCCTTGAACAGTATCAGGACTCCGAGCTCATCCGGCCCCGGGCAACCTATCTGGGTGACCGGCCGAGGTGACGGGCCGCTGCCGGATCCAGACACCCGATTGGCAATAATTGCTTCTATTGTGTTTCCGGCCCATGATCAGCCGTCGCCATGGCTCCGTTTGCGGCCTTCAAGAAATGGGTCGAACTCCAAAAAACCCTTGGAGCGGTCGAAGCATCCGAAGGTGCCGGAATCCAGAATGTCCTCCGCCGCATCGACAAAGGCGCCATAGGCCACACGGGCCAGTCCCGAGCCGATCGAGATCCGGCTGACGCCCAATTCACGCAGTTCCTTGCGGGTAAGATGAAAGGATTTGCGCCCCGCCAGAATGTTCAAGGGTTTGTCGACCGCTGACAGCACGGCGGTAATGTGTTCTGGCCGCGTCAGGTCGGGTGCATAGACGCAATCCGCGCCGGCATTCGCAAATGCCTTCAACCGGTCTATCGTGGCGGTCAGTGCGGGCTCGCTGTCAATCGGGGCCTCGCTTCGGGCGGTCAGCACAAAATTCGGAGCCAACCGGTTTTTGAGACTGGCGGCGGACTTGATCCGGTCCACGGCAAGATCGAGCGGATAGTAGGAACCGGGATAGCCCGGCCCGAAATCCTCGATCGAGCATCCGGCCAGACCAATCTCTATGGCACCCTTGATCGTTTCGGCAACATCTTCGGGTGTGTCGCCATAGCCGTTCTCGAAATCGCCGTTCACTGGCAAAGTGGTCGCCTCGACGATGCCCTGTGCATGGGCAAGAGCCATGTTCCGGTCGATGAGGCCCTCAGCGTCCTTCAGGCCGAGTGTGAAGGCGTGCCCCGCGCTGGTGGTCGCCAAAGCCTCGAAGCGCAATCCCTCCAGAATCCGGGTCGTTCCCCGGTCGTAGGGATTGGGCATTACGAAAGCGTCCCGCTTGCCATGAAGCTCTCGAAACCGTTCCCGCCGTGCTTCTATGGTTGCCATCAGACATCTCCCAATCCGGTCAACTGGATCAGCGGGCGTTCAATCGGAACCGATATCACGCCCTACGCTGATCGTTTCGTGAGTGGCTGCGCATCTTTGAGCGGTTCAAACAAAATGCCCGGTGCGCCATGTCCGGCCAAGGGTATCAGCCGCATGGAAAAAAACCGACCCGAAACCTGGATCCTCCGTATTTGTGCGGAACACGCCGTCGATTTGCCAAAACCACGGGCCGTAAACAAGAAAGACCTGCGCCGGTGGGCGCAGGCCACTCATTGTCCGGGTCCAAAAGGTTCGGATCAGACGATGCTGCCCAGTTTCATGGCGACGCTCATGTCCCCGTCGACCTTCATTTTACCGCCCATGAAGGCCGCTGTCGGGTTCAGGTCACCGGATAGGAGCTCCGCTAGATCCTCTGATGAGATGCTGATCGTGCAGTCCGCATCCTTGTCCTCGTTCGACACATCGGAGCCTTGAAGGAAGATTGTGCCTGCATCCCCGAGGTCGAATTTCACGCTTTCTTCGATTCCGCCGCTCGCAACCTTGTCGCGGACGCTATCTGTAAGCTGTGCAAGGGACATCGTGTTTCCTCCTGTTGGCGCGGCCGGGCCGCTTTCCAGGTTGTTGAACCATGCCCTTTACGTAATCGTCAAGAACTTTCAGCCCGTCTTTGAGGAATCAATGATTGTGCCTGGGAAGGCCCTTGGTGCGGGCGATGTCGCGATAGTAGGCTGCTGGTTTCAGCACCATTCCCTGATCGAACTGATCGACCATCGCACGCTGGATTT
Source organism: Roseibium aquae (assembly GCF_008711285.1). Lineage (GTDB taxonomy): Bacteria > Pseudomonadota > Alphaproteobacteria > Rhizobiales > Stappiaceae > Roseibium > Roseibium aquae. Next base: position 13,203 of record NZ_VXDC01000002.1, on the reverse strand, counting down.
CCTGCCAGGGGGTCTGGCTGGCGGCAATGCCGAACCCTCCCTGCTTCTCGAGCGCCTCCCGGCGGGCTGCAAGGTCCGCCTCGGAAATCAGGATATTGGCCGTGCATTTGCGAAGATCGACCCGGATCCGGTCCCCGGTCCGAACGAGCGCGAGCCCACCCATGGCGGCCGCTTCGGGCGCGGCGTTCAGGATGGAAGGTGAGCCGGATGTCCCGGATTGCCGGCCGTCGCCGATGCATGGCAGCTCCGTAATCCCTTTCTGGATCAGGGCGCTGGGCGGTTGCATGTTGACCACTTCCGCGCCGCCGGGATAGCCGAGAGGGCCGGCTCCCCGCACGATCAGGATGCAGGTTTCATCGATGTCCAATTGCGGGTCGTCGATCCGGGCGTGATAGTCTTCCGGTCCCTCGAACACGATGGCGCGGCCCTCGAACGCGTCCGGGTCGTTCGGATTGGACAAGTATCGATTCCGGAATTGGTCCGAGATGACGCTGGTCTTCATGATCGCGCTATCGAAGAGATTGCCCTTCAGGTTGAGAAAACCGGCATTGGCCATCATGGGGGCATGGAAGGGCTTGATCACATCCGGCAATGCGGTCTCAACGCCCTGACAGGCCGCACCGATCGTTGTTCCTGCGACCGTGCGGGCGTCCGGATGAGGGAGCTTGCCGTTGCGGAGCAGCTCGCCAATCACGGCGGGGACGCCGCCGGCATGGAAGTAGTCTTCCCCCAGATAGGTCCCGGCCGGTTGGAGATTCACCAGTAGAGGTATCTCGAGCCCAAGCCGTTGCCAATCGTCGTTGTCGAGCGGGATGCCAAGGTGCCGGGCAATGGCATTGAGGTGAATCGGCGCATTCGTGGACCCGCCAATGGCGGAGTTCACCACGATGGCGTTTTCGAAAGCCTCCCGGGTCATGATATCCGAAGGCTTGGTATCCTCATGAACCAGACCAACGATGCGCCGGCCGGTTTCATAGGCAATCTGGCTGCGTTCACGATAGGGCGCAGGGATGGCGGCGGAACCGGGAAGCTGCATGCCGAGGGCTTCGGCAAGAGAATTCATGGTGGTGGCCGTGCCCATGGTGTTGCAATACCCGACCGATGGCGCGGACGAGGCGACGAGATCCATAAAGCCTTCGTAGTCGATCTCCCCGGCGGCCAGCATCTTGCGGGCCTTCCAGATAATGGTGCCCGAACCCGTCCGTTCACCCTTGTACCAGCCATTCAGCATGGGGCCGACCGACAGGGCGATTGCCGGAATATTGACTGTCGCGGCGGCCATCAGACAGGCCGGCGTGGTCTTGTCGCAGCCGATCGTCAAGACGACCCCATCGATCGGATAGCCATAGAGCAGTTCGACCAGCCCGAGATAGGCAAGGTTCCGGTCCAGCGCGGCGGTCGGCCGCTTGCCGGTCTCCTGTATGGGATGAACGGGAAACTCGAAGCAAATCCCGCCCGCTTCCCGGATCCCCTCGCGGACGCGCTTCGCAAGCTCAAGATGATGGCGGTTGCAGGGGGACAAATCCGAACCGGTCTGCGCGATCCCGATGATCGGTTTGCCGGATTGCAGCTCCTCACGGGTCAGTCCGTAGTTCAGATAGCGTTCGATATAAAGCGCCGTCATGCCGGGGTCGTCCGGGTTGTCGAACCAGGCGGCGGAACGGAGGCTGGACCCTTTTTTAACGGTCATTGAGGTTTGCTTTCTCTTGGACAGCGTGAACGTCTTGGCCATCGGGATTTTTCGGCCCGCACTATAGGGTCGATATGTGGCGTGGCGCCACCCGGCTTCAAAGGCTTTTCCGCAAGACCTGCGGGCCTTGCAACTCCTGACGGCGGCCCTTAGACAAAACCGGGTAGTTTCGATCCTGAGAGAGGGTTCATGACGGTTTTGATCACCGGTGGCGCCGGCTATATCGGGAGCCACTGCGCCGTTTCGTTCATTGAAGCCGGATTGGATATTGTCCTTATCGACAATTTCTCAAATTCTCGCCCCGTTTCGATTGACCGGATTGAAACAATCACCGGCCGACAGGTGGCGTTTCGAGAGGTCGACCTGCGCGACGAGGCGGCGCTGGAGGCGGTGCTCCGGGAATTTGAGTGCACAAGCGTCGTCCATTTTGGCGGACTGAAGGCTGTTGGCGAATCCGTCTCCAATCCGCTGGCCTATTACGACAACAATGTCGTTGGCACCCACCGTTTGCTGTCGGCCATGGCGGCTTGCAACGTCCGGAAGCTGATTTTCTCGTCATCAGCGACCGTTTACGGAGATCCCCAGTTTCTGCCCCTCACGGAAGACCACCCCACGGGACCCGTCAATCCTTACGGACGGACGAAGCTCATGGTGGAGGACATGCTGCGTGACCTTGCCGGCAGCAATCCGGATTGGCGGATCGCCATCTTGCGGTATTTCAACCCGGTTGGCGCTCACCACAGCGGCTTGATCGGTGAGGACCCGCTCGGAATTCCCAATAACCTGATGCCGTTTATCTCTCAGGTCGCCAGCGGACGGCGTGACAAGCTCTCGGTGTTCGGGAACGATTATGACACTGACGATGGAACGGGCGTGCGCGACTACATCCACGTTCTGGATCTGGTGGAGGGCCATTTGCGGGCCCACGACGCCCTGGACCGCCATTCCCAAGCCGGGGCGGCGTTGACCGTCAACCTGGGGACCGGTGAAGGCTATAGTGTCCTGCAAATGGTTCGCGCCTTCGAGCGGTGCTCGAACCGCGAGATCCCATTTGAGGTCGTTGAGCGGCGGCCGGGCGATGTGGCCGCGTGCTACGCCGAGACATCGCATGCCAAGGCGGCCCTCGGCTGGACAGCCGAGCGGGGGCTGGAAGAGATGTGCAAGGACACCTGGAATTTCGTTTGCAAGAACCCGTTGGGTTACGCCGCCGAGTAATCGGGGTGGCCGGTTGCATGGTGATCGAGTGATGGCGCGGCGGCTGGCGCCGGCATTCCTCAGTCTGGACGCTTGCGCACCAGGCGCAGCATGAACTGATTGTCCGGGCGCACATTGACTTCCACCTTGTCCGCCGCGCCCCAGGCAATGCTTTGCTGGTGCAGCGGAAGATAGGCGATGTCCGCGGTCGCGATTGTATAGGCCTGGTTGATCAAGCGCTCCCGTTCTACCAGATCCGTGGCAACCAGGATCTGATCGATCAACGCGTCCAGTACCGGGTTGCAATATCCGCCCAGGTTGAACACGCCGCCCGAGCCATCGTCGCTCCGGCACCGGAAGAGGTTGTCGAGCAGGCTCCAGCTTTCCAGCGATGCCGGGATCCAGCCAAGCAGGTAGAAGGACGTGTCGTATCCGCCTGTCGGCATGACTTTTGAGAAGAACTGGGCTTTGGGCAGTATGTTCAGGTTCACGGTGACACCGATCTGGGCAAGAAAACCCGCAACCGCCTGGCAGATCGCCTCATCATTGATGTACCGGTCGTTGGGGCAATCCAATGTCACGGATAAACCGTCCGCATATCCTGCCTCCGCCAGCAAGGCCCGTGCGGCTTCTGGATCGTATGGGTAGCGTTCAAAGCTGGCGGCGCCGGGATAGAGGTACGGTGAAATCAGAAGGGAAGCCGGGGTCGAAAGACCGCGCATGATCTTCTCGCGGATCGCTTCAATGTTGATTGCCTGGTAGAACGCCTTGCGAACCCTGACATCTTTGAATGGATTTTTGCCCCTGACGTTGGAATACAGCAGTTCCTCTCGCCTCTGGTCCATTCCCAGAAACAGCGTCCGAAGAGACGGCGCGGTCAATATCCGCGTGCGGGCATTCGCCTCCACGCGCTGCATGTCCTGGACCGGTATCGGATAAGCCACATCGAGCGCACCGGACAGGAGGGCGGCCACGCGTGTCGCATCGGAGGCGACGGGTGTAAATTCGGCCCGCGTCAGATTGTGCCGGGCCTCATCCCACCATCCCTCGAAAGGTTCGAAAACGGTTTTCAGGTCGGTTTGATGGGTCGTGATCCGAAACGGACCGGTTCCGTTGGCATGGTGCGCCGCGTGATTCTGATTGCTGTTGGCAGCCGTGTTGACCGGCACAGCCTCGTGCGCCTCGGTCCACTCCTTGTCCATGATGTACCAACTGTCCCAGCCATAGTGCAGAATGGCATTCGGCGTTGGTAGAACGAAGTCGACAGTGTGCCGGTCGACAATCTCGATCTTCAGGCCAGGCTGGATACGGGTACGAAGATCGGAACCGGCGCTCGTCACGCGCTGGAAGGAAAAGGCGACATCATCGGCGGTGAAGCTGTTTCCATTGTGAAACTTGACGTCCTGCCTCAGGTGAAACCGCCATCGTGTCGGTTCCAGGATTTCCCACCTGTGGGCCAGGGCAGGCTCGATCTCCATGTCCGGGCCCAAACGGGTCAGGCCTTCGTAGACATTTCCGAGCATGGTCAGGGTGAAGGTTTCGTTCAGGCTGTAGGGATCCAAGCCCCCAAGGCCGCCTTGATAGGCGAATTTCAACGTTTCTCCTCTGGCCGCCGATCCAGCCAAAGCCAGAAAGACAATGGCGGCGACCGCCCTTGCACCAAACCCCATGGACACCTTCTTTCCGCGAATGGTCTTGGGTGAGCATATCACGAATCGATGACGCATCGAGACATGGCTGTATTGGTTGCGCCGACATCCGGACCCGGCCCGATTGGATCCTTGCCATTGCCGGCCATTGCCGCGCGTGCGCGCAGATCATTTTGGAAACGATGGGTCCTTTTGCCCCACAGACCTGTCATTTCACGGGCGCGCCGTCCATGACCGCAGCCAGTGTTCTGACGTCGCGAACGGCAAAGACCTTCAAGGGTTCGGATTTGCCGCGCAGGACGATTTCATCCGAACAGGCCCCTGCCAGGGCGCAGCCGGCGAGGTCAAGGACCGCCGCGGAGACACACAATTCGGTGCCCAGTCGTTTGTTTTCCGCTTCCAGGCGGCTGGCAGTGTTCACCACATCGCCCAATGCGGTGATCGGTGTGCTGGTTGATCCGGTCTCGCCTGCCGATCCGATCCGGCCCAGAATGGCAGGCCCGGCATGCAGGCCTATGCCGATCCGCAATGGATTGGAGAACTGCGGTCCGCGATCCCGGTTGAGATCGGCGATCACGTCGCCCGTTTGCCGGCAGGCTGCGAGCGCAGCACGTGCCGCTTCCGGTAAGGCTGTATCCATCCCGAAAATGGCCATCACGCCGTCACCAACAAACTTGTCGACATGGCCACCTTCGGCCCTGATCGCGGATGAGACCGCGTCAAGATACCGGTTCAACAGATGCACGATGTCGTAGGAGAGGTGGTTTTCGGTAAGGGATGTGAAATCCCGCAGATCGACGAACATGACAAGCACGTGTCGTTCCACACCCCAGTGATAGGCATCGGTTGGCGGACGGGACGCAAACACGGTGTTGCCGGCGGGAACGAGCGGCTCGATCCTGATGTCCGATGTCGGGCGAAGCTGGCAGGCCAGGCGGACATCTTCGTCGGCTGAAATCCGGGTTAGGACCGTCGTCTCGGCGGCTCCCATCTCGGGCAGGTGTTCTTGCGCGGACAGGATACGGATACGGCAGGTGGAGCATCGGGCGCGCCCGCCGCAGACGGCCATATGCGGTACCCCGTTCATTCTGCTGATTTCGAGAATGGAAGCCCCCGGTGCCGCACGGACCTGCCGGTTGCCGGGATAGGTCACGGTGATCTTTGGACTTAGCCCATGGAGCAGGATCCGAAATAGAACAATCGCGATGCTGAGAATGACAAAGGCGAAAATGATCGCGCGGATCTGGTCGGTCAGGGTGTAGACCCAATCCAGATGGGTCTGCGTCACCTTCAACTGATAGGTCGTGTCAAGCGCGTGGCGCCTTGCACCTTCAATCCATCCCCAAAGCGCGAGCAAAGGAAAAACGACGGCAAATGCGGCCAGTCCGGGAAAAAGCCGGCGATAGAGCGGATAGGTGCGCAGCCAGAAATGCAAACCGATCATCGCATGCACCCAGACAACGACCAGCAGAACAGATTGCGTCAGGGCGCCGCCTGGCCAAAGCAGGGTGAGCATCTGTGGATAGGTGGGGATGACCCCAAAGGCGTTTTTCAGACCAAGCGTCGCAATAACGTGTGGTGTCAGCGTCCAGGGGATGTAAAGGCCCAAGACGAGCTGCACGAATTCCCCTGCCGGCATTTTCAAGGTGCGCCGCCGGGATGTCTTCCATAGGGCAAGGACAACGTGAACAAGAGCGGAGAGTGCCAGAAGGCCGACTGCGAAAGGGCTGCCCCACAGCGCATAGTGCCAGTGAGACGCCTTGTCCATGGCCTCAACCGAGACGATCCCGAGTACGTGATTGGAGAAATGGGACAGGCAGAATGCGAGCATCACCAACCCGCTCCAAAGCCGCAGCCGGTTGCGCCACCCGCCGAAGGAGACCGGCCCGCGCCTGCCGGTCTGCCGGCGCGCGGTCTTTGCCTGTCCGGATCCGGTATCGCTCATGGTCGTCTTGCCCCGTCCAGCCCGATTTTGCCGTCCTCCAGACAGACTTATCCCAGCCGCGGCATCCAGGACAGTGGATGATGCCGGAAAACCGGTGTGAAAAAGATCTTGCCCGCGGCGGAGCCTTGCCAGCGCGACACTGCCGGCGGCATGGTGCGGGCCATCATTCGGTGCTGCAGGGAAGGAGTTTCATGAAAGTCTTTGGGATAAAAAACTGCGATAGTGTCAAGAAGGCCAGAAAATTCCTCGAGGAAGCCGGCGTCGGCTACACCTTTCACGATTACAAGAAGGACGGTCTCGACACCGCAAAATTGAAAGCGTTCCTCGATGAATTCGGCTGGGAGCAGGTGCTGAACAAAAAGGGCACGACCTGGCGGAAGCTGGACGAGGCGACCAGGGACAGCGTCACGGACGCCGCGAGCGCCCTGGTGGTTCTCCAGGACAATCCGTCCATGATCAAGCGTCCGATCGTCGAGGGAAAAACGAAAAATTTCATCGGCTTCGATCCGGTTGCCTGGGAAGCGGCCCTGGAACTGGGCGAACTCGCCTGACCGTTTGGCCTACCAGGTGCGGCGCGGGCCGGTGTCGATGTGATAGAAGCCTGAATTGTAATACTTGTATCCTCCGACCTCGGGCTGCGCCTTCAAGAAGGCAATGACGGACGCCGGATTGCCGCCGACCGAAAAATCCACCGCCTGACAGTTCAGGTGGTAGGAATTGCTGGCCCCGCCTTTCCACCAGTTCTCAAGCCACCAGCGTTTGGTGGAGTGCACCGTCACCTTGCCATACCGCTTGGCGACCCGGTTCAGGACCTTCTTCAACTTGCGTGGCACGCACCATTCCGTGTCGTTGTAGCTGATGGCCTGGTGTGATCCGGTCGCCCATCCAAGTCCCGTGACACCGGCCACGGTGCCACAGCCTGCCAATGCCGGCATGGTGAGAAGCAAAACAATGATGACTGGCGTTCGGCTGCGCATGATAATCGGCCCGCAATGTCGTCCCCCTTCCCAACCCTGCGCCGGTTTCGTTAAAATTGTCATGAAAAACAGGGTTAATCCTTCATTCTGTCCGGCGGCCTTTGTGTCACGGGCGTTAACAAATGTGATGGATTGGCGGTCGGATTGTTTCAGAAGTTGCTTTCCGCACGGACAGCATTCCGTTAGGCCTCGGGCGTCCCGACCCTGCAAATGACAACCATCAAGAAAAGCTATGACCCACGTCTTTCCGCGCCACACAAAAGCCAATCCGCCGGTCGCCGCTTATGGGGACGGGTGTTATATCGTCGACACCAACGGGAAACGCTATTTTGACGGTTCCGGCGGCGCGGCGGTGTCCTGTTTGGGGCATAGCGACCCCGAGGTAACCGCCGCCATCAAGGCCCAGGTGGAAAAGATCGCGTTCGCCCATACCGGTTTTTTTACCTCCGAACCGGCCGAGGAACTGGCAGACCTGTTGATTGAACGGGCCCCGCCGGGTCTGGACCGCGTATATTTCGTTTCCGGTGGGTCGGAGGCAATGGAGGCGGCCCTCAAGCTGGCCCGGCAGTATTTTCTGGAAAAGGGCGAGACCAGCCGGCATAGGGTCATTGCCCGCCGGCAGAGCTATCACGGTAATACGCTGGGCGCCCTTGCGACAGGCGGCAACCAGTGGCGCCGCGAACCGTTCTCGCCGCTGATGATTGAAACGTCCCACATCGCGCCCTGCTATGAGTATCGCGGCCGCTTGGCTGGCGAGACTGCGTTCGAATACGGCCAGCGGGTGGCTGATGAACTGGAAACCGAAATCCAGCGGCTTGGATCCGAAAACGTCATGGCTTTCGTCGCCGAGCCGGTGGTCGGGGCGACCGCCGGGGCGGTGCCGCCGGTAGAGGGATATTTCAAGCGGATCCGGGAGATCTGCGACAACCATGGAATCCTGCTGATCCTGGATGAAGTCATGTGTGGCATGGGCCGCACGGGGACATTGTATGCCTGCGAGCAGGACGGCGTGACGGCCGACATCCTGTGTATTGCAAAGGGCCTGGGGGCCGGATACCAGCCGATTGGTGCGATGCTGTGTTCTGCGGTCATCTACGAAGCGGTCGAGCAGGGGTCGGGGTTCTTCCAGCATGGCCATACCTATATCGGTCACCCAACCGCCTGTGCGGCGGCTTTGGCTGTCCTGAGAAAGCTCACCGGCGGCCTTGTGGACCGGGTCAATCCGCTCGGCGATGCGCTCCACGCAGCGCTGACGGACGCTTTCGGTCAGCACCCGAATGTCGGCGACATTCGGGGGCGCGGCTTGTTCCGGGCCATTGAGATTGTTGAGGACCGCGCGGCCAAGACCCCGTTCGATCCCAAACGGGGGATCAACAAGGCCTTGAAAAAGGCTGCCTTCGACGAGGGGCTTGCCTGCTATCCCATGGGCGGGACCATCGATGGTGTTCATGGAGATCATGTCCTGCTCGCGCCTCCCTTCATCATGAGCGAGGATCAGATCGGCGAAGTCACCGGCAAGCTGGCCCGCGCGTTCAAGACGGTGTTGTGAGCCCATGGCCCAGACCGTGACTCCGGAGCTGCCCCTGATCATGGTGGCGCCCAACGGCGGGCGCCGAACCAAGGCCGACCATCCCGCATTGCCCGTGACCGTCGGGGAAACGGTGGCCGCGGCGAAGGCCTGTCATGCGGCCGGCGCGGGGGCCCTTCATGCGCATGTGCGCGATCAGGCAGGCCAGCACATTCTCGATGCCGGGCTTTATCGTGACCTTCTGTCGCAAATGGATGCGGAAGTGCCGCAAATGCTGGTCCAAATCACCACGGAAGCTGTTGGAAGATACAGTCCGAGTGAGCAGCGCGCCCTTGTGCGTGACGTGCGGCCGAAGGCGGTCTCCGTTGCCGTTCGGGAGATGATCCCGGACGTTTCGGAGATTGAGGAAGCGTCCGCATTTTACGCCTGGGCCCAGGAACAAGGCATCGCCGTGCAACACATACTGTACGCACCGGAAGACGTCCGGCGTTTTCATGATCTCAACCATGCAGGCGTCATTCCCGGCAAGGCCCCTCAGCTTCTGTTCGTTCTGGGGCGTTACGCCGAAGGTCAGCAGAGCGCCCCGGCGGATCTGGATCCTTTCCTCGAAGCGATGGAAAGGGGCCGGGGATCGACGCGTCCGGACTGGGCCGTTTGCGCATTCGGAAAACGGGAGACGGATTGTCTTGCCTATGCCGTTGCGTGCGGGGGCAAGGTCCGGATCGGGTTTGAAAACGGTCTGTGGAACAGGGACGGGGCACTTGCGCGGGACAATGCCGACCGGGTTCGCGATCTCAGGTCCGCACTCTCGGGTACCCTCGGTTGACCGCCGCCGCTCAAAGCCATCACCAAATCGCCCGCACGTGCTGAAAGCCCGCATGCGCTTGAAGGAAGACCGACCGACATGACCAACAACCGTTTTGTTCTGACCCTGTCCTGCGACGACCGCCCCGGAATTGTCGCGGCCGTGACAACGGAGCTCGCAGATCTGGGGGCCAACATTGCCGAAAGCGACCAGTTCTGGGATCAGGTCACCAACAAGTTCTTCATGCGCATCGCCATCTTGGCACCGGAGGGCGTGACGCGCGAGCAGGTGCAACGCGCCATCGATCCGGCCATCGCCCGGTTCGATTTGAAAACTACGCTGAAAGACCAGGCCATCCGACCCAAAATCATCATCATGGTCTCAAAGTTCGACCATGCCATGCTGCATCTGCTGTATCAGATCAGGGTCGGCTGGCTGGATGCCGAGGTCGCGGCGATCGTGTCCAATCATGAAGACAGCCGGCGGACAGCGGAAATTGAAGGTATTCCGTTTTATCATCTTCCGGTGACCAAGGAGACGAAGTCTGAGCAGGAGGAAAAGCTGCTCAGGCTGGTTCAGGAAACCGGCGCTGATCTTGTCGTTCTTGCCCGCTATATGCAGGTCCTGTCCGACAGCTTGTCCAAGCGCCTGTTCGGCAAGGTCATCAACATCCATCACTCGTTTTTACCGAGCTTCAAGGGCGCCAAGCCTTACCACCAGGCTCACCAGCGCGGTGTGAAGATGATCGGGGCGACCGGCCACTACGTCACGCCCGATCTCGACGAGGGCCCGATCATCGAGCAAGACGCTGAACGGGTCAGCCACGCATTGTCGGCGGAAGATTTCGTCGCGCGGGGGCGGGATATCGAATCGCGGGTTCTGGCCCGGGCGGTGAAGTATCATCTGGAAAACCGGGTGATGATCGTCGGCAACAAGACGATCGTGTTTACCCCGTAACAGGGCGGCCCAGAGCTCTGCCCCGGTCGCGGTGGCGCCGATGCGGGCCCCACAGGACCCTGCCCAAAGGACCCTGAATGTGTCTTTGCGGCCCGCCCGCGGGGGCGCCGGGCGGAGATGGCGAAGGCCTGCCCGCGGCGCCGTCCCTTTGACACCGGCCGGATTCCAACACATAAGCTGCTGCACTCTTTGCCCCGGGTCTGATGGAACTGGCGTGCGGGCCGAATGCTAGACGGTTGGATGAGGATGGCCCTTTGGACAAAAGGACGGGCGGCGGCCCGCGAATGCGGATTGGACCCTTTCCGCAGCACCTATGCGGTGCTTGAAGGGGCAAGCCTCGAGCTGAACGGCCAGCCTGTTCTTAAGGACATCACGGTCAGCTTGAAAGAACGCCGGATTGGTCTTGTCGGCTTGAACGGATCGGGAAAAAGCAGCTTCGTGCGGCTGCTGAACGCTTTGAGGCTGCCGACATCGGGGGTTGTGCGCATCTTTGGCCAGCCGACGCCGGACTGCGCGGCCGATCTTCCCAAACATGTCGGCTTTGTGTTCCAAAATCCCGATCATCAGGCGATCTTCCCCACGGTCGAGGAAGAAATCGCTTTCGGCCTGACGCAGCTCGGCCGGGACAGGAAATCGGCCCGCGAAGAGGCGCGGGCGTTTCTCGCCCGCCATGGCTGCGCCGGTCTGGTGGAGCGTCCGATATCGACCCTGTCAGAGGGCCAGAAACAGCTCATTTGCATTCTGGCGGTTCTGGTCATGGAACCGCAAGTCTTGATCCTCGATGAGCCGTTCACAAGCCTGGACGGACTGACAGCCTTGCGCCTCTCGCAGAAGATCGCCGGCCTGCCGCAGAAAATCGTCATGGTCAGCCATGACCTGACCACTCTGGCCGCCTTTGACCGGATCCTGTGGTTGGAGGAGGGGCAAGTGCGGATGGATGGGGTGCCCGGTGATGTGCTGCCCGCCTATGCGGCCGATCTGGAACGCCGGGCGGCCACGGAAAGCTGGACCGGGAGCAGTCTGTGATTGCCACCTACATTCCCGGCGCTTCCTGGCTCCACCGGTGCCCGGCCGGATTGAAACTGATCGCGCTTCTCGTGGTGAGCATTGTAGTGTTCCCGCTCACCAATCTCTGGATGTTGACGATTGGCCTTATCGGGGTGGCTGCATGTTACGCTCCTTTTGGCCGGGACGCTTTTGTGCAGTTCAAGCGGTTGAAGCCGATTGCTCTCATGCTGGCATTCCTCTTCGGGTTCCACATCTATCTTGGGACCTGGACCGAAGGCCTGGCGGTCCTCATCCGGATTGTGACCCTTGTCCTGATGGCGAACCTGGTGTCGCTGACGACCCGCCTCGACGACATGATTGCCGCCGTCGAGCCCCTCTTCCGGCCATTGAAGCTGTTCGGGGTGCCGCCCCAGCGCCCTGCACTTGCGATCGCGCTCGTTCTCCGGTTTGTCCCGGTCCTTATGTCGATCCATGAGGGTCTGGCTGAATCCTATCAGGCCAGAAGCGGCCGGCGGCGCAGCTGGCGCCTCATTGCTCCCCTTGCGCTTCAGGCTCTTGCCATCTCCGATCATGTGGCCGAGAGTCTCGCCGCCCGCGGCGGCTCAAGCGGCTTGGCGGACACCAGAATGAGACGATGATCCGCACATGAGATGCGGTGTGAAAAAGGAAGACAGATGCTCCAGCAAGACCGATCCCTGGTCCATATCGCCTTTTACGCGGCGCTGATTGCCGCCCTTGGCCTCGTTCCGCCCTTTTCCATTCCGTTTCTGGCGGGGGTTCCGATCACGGCCCAAAGCCTCGGGGTCATGCTTGCCGGCGTGATGCTGGGCCCGGTCCGCGGGGCACTTGCCGTCTTGCTCCTGTTGTTTCTGGTCGCCCTTGGCGCGCCGCTTCTGGCAGGTGGACGCGGGGGCTTCGGCGTGTTTTTCGGGCCAACCGTCGGCTTCCTGATCGGCTGGCCGATCGGAGCGTTCGTGGCAGGCCTCGTGATGCAGTCCTTGAGCTTTACGAAGGTGTTCGTGTCTGCGGCAGTGGCCGGGGTGGTTGGAGGCATCGGCGTTGTCTATGCCTGCGGTATCGCGGGGCTTGCGGTGATCGCCGACCTGCCCGTCCTGCAGGCGGCGATGGGCAGCGCCATCTATATCCCCGGCGACCTGATCAAGGTGGCGGTCACCGCGGTGGTGGCCGAGACCGTTTATCGAGGCTTGCCTGGGGCGCTGTTGTCGCGGGGCTGAGGGAACCGGATCTGGCAGGAAAGGCGGCATTCGTGCCGTCTTTTTTGTTTGCCGGGTTTGGTGTCGGGGAGCCGGGGTATTTGTTTAAGAAAATGATTTGTTTATTTATTTTTGTTTTCCCGTGTTGTTCACAGGGTTTGGATTGTTTGGTTTGGTTTGGATTTGTTTTTTTTGAAATTAGGTGTTGACCGTTGGTTTGGGTGGGCCTATAACCC
>NZ_VXDC01000030.1 GCF_008711285.1 Roseibium aquae | reverse complement strand
CAAATCAGGCCGACAACGAAGGGAGGAAGCCAAAATCTTGACCACGGCGTAACCGCCGTTCCATACACAAAAGGCGGGTCAATTCTCGGTGGAAATACCGGGTCAGTTCTCAGTGAAAATCAACAGCAGGTCGAAGCGCTCTATGAGAAGCTCGACCACGCGCCGCCCGCCAAGTGGCTGTTCCCGAGGCGGGACGGGATGGCGCCGATCGACATCCGCACGGCCTGGGAGAACGCACGGGACGCAGCCGGACTGGTGGATTTCAGGTTTCACGACATCCGCCACTCGACGGCCAGCTATCTGGCGATGAACGGCGCAAGCCTCGTGGAGATTGCCGAGGTGCTGGGGCACAGGACGCTTCAGATGGTGCGCCGGTACGCGCACCTGTCGGAAAGCCACGTCAAGGAGCTGGTGCAGAGCGTCAACGACAAAGTGCTGCCCGCCGAGCTGTAGCCCGCTTACACTTCATTGTTCGGCAAGCAATTTTCGGCTATAGGTAAGGTTCCTGCTCTTTATAGGCCCCTTATACCATGAGGTTTACCATGGTTGATTTTCGGGACCTGGCGACCGTGAAGCAGGTAGCGGTGGAAGCACCGTTCATCACGGAAGCCAAGCTGCGTTGGTGGATATTCCATGCGGAAACGAATGGACTGAAACCTGCGCTGATCAAGATCGGTGGACGGGTCTATATCGACCGTGCCGAATTCAACAAGTGGCTGGAGGGTCAGCGTATGGCTCCGAAGGCTTTGAACGACGCGGCCTGACACGGCCTTCGACCTCGACCGAAGCCCCACCCTCGCGGTGGGGCTTCTTTCGTCTATCATAATATGGCCTTGACTCCATATTGCTTCAGAACCATATTTAAGCATGGAATGGGAAGTGAACTTTCATGAGGCGTTCGACGGCGAGTTCGCCGAACTGCCGGAGGCCGTACAGGATGAGCTGCTTGCTCATGCGGCGCTGTTGGCGACGTTCGGCCCACAGCTGAAACGCCCGCGTGCGGATACCCTGAACGGGTCTAAGCACGCCAACATGAAAGAGCTTCGCTTCGATGCGGACGATGGCGTCTGGCGGGTCGCTTTTGCATTCGACCCTGAACGCAAAGGCATTCTGCTGGTGGCCGGCGATAAGTCCGGCCAGTCGGAAAAGCGGTTCTACCGCCAACTGATCGCCAAGGCGGACGAGAGATTTGACAGCCACCTTGCGGGGCTGAAGCAAAAAGGAGGTCGATGATGGCGACCACACTCAAGACGATGATGGACCGACTTCCGGCCGAGCGGCGGGAGCGGGTTAAGGCTCGTGCGGAAGAACTGATTGCGGAAGAGCTGACGCTCCGTGATCTGCGGAAGGCACGCGACCTGACACAGGAGCGCATGGCTGAAATGCTGGACATCGGCCAGGACAGCATCTCGCGCCTTGAACAGCGTTCCGACCTACTGCTCTCCACCCTGCGCAGCTATGTGAGCGCCATGGGCGGCAGCCTGGAACTCGTCGCACGCTTCCCCGACCGTCCTGCCGTCACTCTTTCCGGCCTGACGGGACTTTCAAGCGGAGACACAAAGCCGAAGCGAAAGAGCAAGGTGCTCAAGCAAGCACGCGTATGATCAAACTCAAACCGTACCGGAGAGGCGGGATCAGCCGTCGCTGTCTTCGTGATAGGCTTCCTTCTTACTTTTGTTAGCGTTCCGCACTTCGTGGCGGCTAAGAATCATAAGCTGGCTTCCAATGACTACATGCCAGCATTCTCGTAGTGTGATACTCGCCAAGAAATAGAGCGAAGCCTCGATTGAAGCCTGGACATACTTGTTACAGAAAATCGCAGCATCAAAAACCTTCAAACCGGCGAAGCCCCACGCAACCAGCGTCACGAGAATAACGAGAATTGCCAGTTGAAAAGTGTAGACGTAGGTCCGAATTCCATCCGGATGATGTTCAGCGATTTTTTCAATCTCGCTTTCCTGGAGCAACGCCTGTGCGTTTCCCACCCAAGCAAACGAGAGCCCAATAAATATGCCAGCAAGAGGCAAAAGGAACGTCTGTGCCGCTTCATGGATAGAGACTGTTGATTTTCACTGAGAACTGACCCGGTATTTCCACCGAGAATTGACCCGCCTTTTGTGTATGGAACGGCGGTTACGCCGTGGTCAAGATTTTGGCTTCCTCCCTTCGTTGTCGGCCTGATTTGCGGTGCTGTTTTTGAAGCGGAAGCTTTCGTTTCCGGTTTCAAGGATATGGCAGTGGTGCGTGAGCCGGTCGAGCAGTGCGGTGGTCATCTTGGCATCTCCGAAGACGGCCGAGGGGGCGTCACGACTGATCCGCCAGCGCAACTTCGCCATCCCTGAAAGCTGCCGCGAGGCGCTGATCGATTGGGTGCTGGGCGAAGACCCGGTGCTGGCTTGGATCGACGCCTGCGTGAAGGTCGTGCCCATCGTGAACGGCGGCCCGATGCTCGCCACCCGCGATGCGCACCTCAGGTTCCAGAACTGGGCGCAGGCCGAGGGGTTCGCGCCCGCGACCGCCGATCCAGAAGGCCGCACGGTCGAGGTGGTCTGGTCCACCGGCGCGCCCGTGCGCCGCCGCGACATGGCGGGCCAGTATATCGAACGCCTCAGCCTCGCGCCCGAGGCAGTGGACCTGTCGCGCCTCGAAGGGGCCAGCGTCCTGGACGCGCATCGCCAGACCGCGGTGCGCGATGTGCTGGGCTCCGTCCGCAGCGCCGCGGTCGACGGAAAGCGTGGCACCGCCCTCATCCAGTTCTCGGCTCGGCCCGA
Source organism: Roseibium aquae (assembly GCF_008711285.1). Lineage (GTDB taxonomy): Bacteria > Pseudomonadota > Alphaproteobacteria > Rhizobiales > Stappiaceae > Roseibium > Roseibium aquae. Next base: position 913 of record NZ_VXDC01000030.1, on the reverse strand, counting down.
GGTGGAGCCGGTCTGGCAGGACGTGCTGGCGGGGATCCTGCGCCATGTCTCGGTCGGCTACTCGGTCGAGGACTGGGCCGAGACGACCGAGAACGGCGTGCGCGTGCTGACCGCCGTGCGCTGGACCCCTCACGAGATTTCCCTGGTGCCGACGCCCGCCGATCCCGGCGCCCACATTCGCATGGAGACAGAGATGACCGACACGACCACCACCCCGGCCCCGACCGAGGCGCCCACCACCGAGACCCGCGCCGAAGCGAATGCCGAGATCCGCTCCATCGCCCGCATCGCCGGGCTCGATCAGTCCTGGATCGACGGGCAGATCGACGGAGGCGCCGATCCAGACACCGCCCGCCGCGCGGCCTTCGAGGCGCTGGCGAAACGCAGCGCGCCTGCGATCCGCACCGAGCAAGTCCGCGTCGAGATGGGCGAGAGCCAGGACGACCCCGCCCTGCGCGCACGCCAGATGGGCGAGGCGCTCTACGCCCGGATCAATCCGCGTCACGAGTTGAGCGGACCGGCCCGGCGCTACGCCTATTCCACGCCGGTAGACATGGCGAAGGAGCTGCTGACGCTGCGCGGCGAGTCCACCATGGCGCTGTCGCCCGCGAGCCTCGTGACCCGTGCTCTGCACACCACCTCCGACTTCCCCATCATCCTCGGGGACACGGTGGGCCGGGTGCTGCGCGACGCCTATCAGGCCGCACCCTCGGGCATCCGCCGCCTCGGCCGCCAGACCACGGCGCGGGACTTCCGCGCGGTGAACAAGATCATGCTGGGCGATGCGCAACGTGATCCGGATCGATGAAGCCCGGATCAAGGACCATCTGGGAGAGATGGTGCGTGGCACTGTCGAGGAGGCGTTGAACGCGATGCTGGACGCGGAGGCGGACCGGCTTTGCGGAGCTGGCCG
>NZ_VXDC01000029.1 GCF_008711285.1 Roseibium aquae | reverse complement strand
TTCATCGATCCGGATCACGTTGCTCATCTCTTTGCCGTCGTCGTCATCAGTCATGCCATGCTCCCTTCAATCAGAATAAAGGGAACCGTACCAACCTGAAAATGTGCGAAAAATTTTGTACGTTATCAAAGCGCCTGGTGCGCGAAAAGCCGGAACCGCTGGCTGTTCCCGATGGCCCGAATGTGACCTGGTCGATGGACTTCATGTCGGATCAGTTGGCTGACGGGCGCAGCTTCAGGACCTTGAACGTTCTGGACGACTTCAACCGGGAGGGTTTGGGCATTGAAGTGGACATCTCGATACCAGCCCTTCGTGTTATCCGCACCCTGGAACGGATCATCGAATGGCGCGGACAGCCGTTGAACATCCGGGGGGACAATGGCCCGGAACATGTCAGTGCAGCCCTGCAAATATGGGATTCAAGACGTGGGATCGGCCTGGAGTATATCCAGCCGGGAAAACCGCAGCAGAACGCCTATGTCGAGCGCGACAACCGAACCGTCCGCCACGAATGGCTCGGACAATACATATTCGAAACGATAGAGGAGGCACAGGACCAAGCCACACGCTGGCTATGGACATACAACAATGAGCGGCCCAACATGGCCATCGGCGGTATTACACCCGCAATGAAACTGAAAAAAGCGGCCTGAAGTACAGTTATCGACCCAACGAAAAATGGGAGGATTACCCCGATCAGTTGGCCGATGGGCGCAGCTTCAGAACCTTGAACGTACTGGACGACTTCAACCGAAAACTTGTTTGTTGTTTTGCTCATATCGGCTCCACTTTCTCAGAAGTTGGAGCCTCCGGCAAACCCGGCGCGGTTCAATTGAGAATGTGCGTGTGAACTGGCTATTGAAAGTACTTTAGCACAAATTGTGTCACATTGTTTTTGCGAATAGTTCCTTTCCACAAAGCTGAGACCATTCTCGCGTTGTCGGCTCCATTTTTCTTCATTGAAATATAAGTCTATGATTTTTGACGCAAATATCTCAGGGGTGTCTGCAACACTAATATCTTGATCTTCGATGAGAGCCATGCCTTCGACCGCTATTGAGGTGCCGACGGATGGTACACCAAAACTCAGGCTTTGGATCAGCTTGCCTTTTATTCCGGCACCGAACCGGAGTGGTGCTACAAAGACGCGGGCATTATTGAAATGCGGTTCCAGTGCCGGTGCATTGGCGTGGACTGAGATCTGGTCGTTAGCGAGGTCCAAAACGTCTGGTGTTGGGTTCGAGCCAACAATGTCCAGTCTGCAGTTGGGTGGTAACCGGTGGCGCACCAACGGCCATATTTCATCGACAAGGTAGTGGACGGAGTCGATGTTGGGTGAATGTGTGAACCCGCCCAGAAACATGATGTTGGTTCGCTTTGCAAATGGAGCGGTTCCCGGGTTCACTTCTGCGATATATGGGAAAACAATGATTTCTTGATCATTGATTACTGATTTGATGGTATCATGTTCTTTTTGGGTGTGCACTATCAAGCAATCAGTATTTTGGTAGGTCTGAAGTTCCAGTTTTCTGGTTGATTGCCATGTATGGGAATAACCCTGTTTGGCACTTAATTCTTGTTCGCGCTTTTCACGCAGATAATGAAGATCCACATTGTGTAGGATGACAGGCACCTGTGGCACGTATGTCTTCAGAACGCCCAGATTTGGCTCTAAAGTTGTATATCGGAAAAAGAAAAAATAATCAGGAGCTGCCCCTGGACGCACAAGTTCACCAAGCGATTCTGTATAAGGCGAATACCCGCAGTAAACTCCAAGTCGTTGAAGATCGGTAACCTGCTTGCGCTGATACTTCTGAAATGCGGTTGGATAGAAGATGACCCTGTAACCCATATTCCGGTAGCTCCTGATTATTCGATCAGTTATAAAGGAGCCAGAATCTTGTAGGGGATCTGGTGTTTTTTCATCTACAATCAAAATGGTTTCCGCAGGTACAGAGCTTGGCTGTATATTCTCAGCTTCCAGACGCGTTTTATATCTTCCTGATTGAAGGTGTCGGAGGTCGCGCCGGATTGTAAAGCAAACGGTCGAGGCGAGTAGTGTTATAGAAATATTGGCGGTTGGGTCATCCTGAAGAGCCCTCCAACTTTCTCGTTTCATTGCTACACAGGCGCCAGAAACAGCGTCGACAGGTTGCGCATAGCTCCAGCGGGGGTGATGAAAATCTGCACCGATCGCTAGCCACTCCAGCTTCCCGTTTTTAGCTTGCTGCGCCCCGAAGTCGACAATACGCTCATTGAAGTCGATAATTTTGGGAGCTATAATATCAACGTCCTCATGATCATTAAAAGCTTTTATGATGTCGTCTATCAGCGCCGTTGGGACAAGAATCTCGCTTCTAAGCGTTAGAAGATAGCGGAATTTCTTGTCTACTAGGTTATTGTAGTCATCCGTGAACCACGGATTAGCTTGCGGTGTCAGACTAAGTTTTAGCCATGGGATCTCTCTCAAGACGTCGATCGTTCTTTGGTTGGCCCTTTGGGTTCGTCCATAGAAGGCACAGCGCTCAGAGTTGCGCATATGGGCCAAGTGTTTAACGCAGGCCAGAGCCTCCTGGGGATCCGACCCGAAATCGACTACTACTGCTATATCCTTCTCAATATTGATTTTCGCGACACCCCCAATTTTACAATCGGCAGATGCGGAGGTCACCGACGGGATGGATAATGTGTCCGAATGGAATGCTGCATACTTGGAGGCTACGGCTCGACAAAAATCACTCGGGGTATATGCCATTGAGGCGTCAAGTCGTTCGGGACAGGCTCCAAGGATTGGAGCCGCTTCAGCGCTGCTTGGTAGGTTGAATTCGGGGCGTTCAGTCTTTATGTAAATAGGCAGAAGAAATTCCGGCTGGAAGAGCAAGTCCTCATTATGATCCGCAAAATCATATAGAGTTTGATTGGGTGTGGGATCGAGAAACACTCGAAAACCTACTGATAGGTAGTGTTCAATTGGATCGAGGTTGTGGAACTGAACTATTGGATAGCGCAGTAGATAGGCGTTTTCGTCGAACAGCCCGCTGGCGCGCAACCAACGAGCTTCGACTTCGAGGTCTCGAGCCAGGGGCTCAGCACGATAAACCGTACGGTGTTCTTTTTGGCCGTGCTGTAGGTAATGCGAAAGTGGTTCACTGCCAGATAGTAAAACGTCCCTATGGCTCCTTAGATAACGTAGTGAGCTGAATGATGCGGAAGGCGCATAACCGAGCTTCCAGCCGAGTTTGAAATAATGTTTCAAGAGAGCGGTTCTGTTCTCGGTAGCCCGGCCCCGCTGGGGAATGCCATAGGCTTCGACTCCACTGAGTTGGGCTAGATAGAATTCGGGATCAAAGAGTTCTGAACTTGAGATGATTTTTTTGAACCGGCGCCATTCAAGAAATTCTGTATTCAGACTTGCACTCAGGATTTTAGTCATTTTTTTCAAGGGTTTACACAGTTCAGTGTTGACGTATGAGTCGGATCAGCAGCCAAGGCGTGTTTATCAAGACTAGATTTGGAGCCTCAACATGTTGTCGCGTGACAGGCCAAAACGACTGATTGGTAGTTTGGAGTTTAAGCTGCTTTGGGGGCGGTGCCAATTGTACTTGTGGGTCCAAATGGGCAGGTTGGCTGCGCGGTGCCGCGAGGAGGTATAGGCGCGCGCATGCGCCCATTTGAACTACTCCCCATCCGTTGGACAGTTTCCGGCGTAAATTACGCTGCTCTCTGCCTCTGTTGGTCGGTTTCGGTTTGGGTGAAGTAGACCACGGCGGGCGGCTGTCCGCCGTGGGCGGTGTGAGGTCGCTGACGATTGTAAAAGGAGATCCATTTTGCAACGCCGGCTTTGGACTGCGATCCGGTCTCCCAAGCGTGCCGATAGACACATTCATACTTCAAGGACCGCCACAGGCGCTCGATGAAGATGTTGTCGATACAGCGGCCCTTTCCGTCCATCGAGATCCGGGTCCCGACCCGCTTCAGCCGGTCGGTCCAGGCAAAGGACGTGAAATGGCTACCCTGATCCGTATTCATAATCTCGGGCGGGCCAAACCGATTGACCGCCTCGCTCAGCGCTTCGATGCAGAAGTCGACCTCCAGCGTGTTGGAGATGCGCCAGGACAGAACTTTGCGGGTAAACCAGTCCATGATGGCCACGGTAATCCTCCCATTTTTCGTTGGGTCGATAACTGTACTTCAGGCCGCTTTTTTCAGTTTCATTGCGGGTGTAATACCGCCGATGGCCATGTTGGGCCGCTCATTGTTGCATGTCCAGATAACGTACAAAATTTTTCGCACATTTTCAGGTTGGTACGGTTCCCTTTATTCTGATTGAAGGGAGCATGGCATGACTGATGACGACGACGGCAAAGAGATGAGCAACGTGATCCG
>NZ_VXDC01000028.1 GCF_008711285.1 Roseibium aquae | reverse complement strand
CTTCCTCGAAGCCCTCTGATTATGCCGACCCCGACACAGCGGTCCCCTCCGGAAACAAAGACTTACAGACCTACATCGGCATAATCCGGGCATCGGCATAATGCGACTTATGCCGACTTCGGCATAAGTCTAACACCGTCAGAGGCGCCATGTCCGGCGCGCTCAAGAAGAAACTCGGACTCGAGGTCACCTCCGAAAAGGTCGACGGGCGCGGACGGGTTTACGCCATCCGCTGAGAGCAGATCCTCTCGACGCGCATCGCAAACAGCGCTAAACTAGCATCTAATTCGATGCGCATCGGGAGGCCAGCCATGAACATCACCAAGGACATCAGCCCGCTAACCGAGTTCAAGCGGGATTCGGCGCGTCTGATCGCGCAGATCAAGGAGACCGGTCGACCGCAGATTCTGACCGTAAACGGCAAGCCATCTGTAGTCGTGATGGATGCCGCAGCGTGGCAGGAGATGCAGGACCAGCTCGACTATGCCGAGACCGTCGCCGGGATCCGCAAGGGTTTGACGCAGGCTCGTGCAGGTGACGGCACTGATGCGGGAACGTTTTTCGACGGCCTAGTCCGGACCAAATGACCTCCACATTGCCGGTGATCATTACGCCCAACGCGGCCCGAGATCTGACTTCATCATGGGTCTGGCTGCGCGAGCGGAACCCGCGCGCTGCGGATGAATGGATGGCGGGCATCCGCGAGACCATCTTGGGCCTCGGGGTAAACCCACAAGCACATCCGATCGCACCGGAAACACAGGCTTTCGACCTGGAAATCCGCCGCGCCCTATATGGCCGTTCGACGCGTTGGCGAATTTACTATGCTGTTATCGACGGCCAGGTGCAGGTTCTCCATGTCCGGCATGGCCGTCGGAACGACTGGCAACCCTGATCGCCTCGAAGACCCGCCGCAGGGCGAAGGAACGCGCTATCGACATAATGGTTTATGCAGAGATCGACATAAAATGGTGAAGCCCGCCCCCATCTTCAGGTTCTGCGCCAGCGTCGTGTGCAGCCCGAAGATCGGAAAGATCAGGATCTGCGTCACGACCGGGACGTCTTAGCCGACAGCCACGTTAGCGATAAACTCGACCAGCGACACAAGGCGCGAATGCTTCATGCCGCGGTCTTGCGCTTTCGCGCGGGTTCGGGGGCGTTGTCCGTTTCTGGCGTATCGGCCGGGAGTACGGCATCGTCGCCCTGCCGTTCCGCCTTGACCTCGGCGAAGGTCCGGCCGTCGCTGTCGAGGATCGCGTCCTTGCCGGTCTCCGCCTGCCAGCGCGCCATGGCGACATCGACGTAGGCCGGACTGATCTCCATCGCGCAGACCCGCCGCCCGTTGGCCTCGCCCGCCATGATCTGCGAGCCGGTTGGATGGCGGCCATTGCTTGGTTGGCCACGAAGCTGGCCGGTCGACTGCTTGTGTGGCCGTAACGAGTTAGCGGGTGCTTTGGAAGTTTGCGGCAGCGGCTTCGAGAACTGCCTGCGCCACCTCGGCATCCTCGAACCCCTTACCTTCCATGCCGCCATCCGGTCCCTTGTAGTTCGCAAACCACAGGTCGACGATCTGGCTGACGCCCGGATACTCGGCATCAAGCTGCGCCATACTTTCGATGTGCGAGAAGGGCGAGTCCTCGGCCAGAACAGCGATCAGCTTGTCGTCCTGTTCCCCTCCGTCGAGCATCTTCAGCACCCCGATTACGCGCACATCGACGACCTCGCCGCGTGGTACTGCCTGACCCAGCACGATCACGTCCAGAGGGTCGCCGTCGCCGCCCAGTTCCTTCGGAAGTGCGGTACCCGGGATAGAGCCGTAGTTGCCAGGATAGCCAAGATAATTCACGACGCGTGGCTTGCCGTTCTTATACTCCCAATACACCGCTTTGGGATCGTCTTTACTGACTTCCCACTTGGCCGATGTGCCGGTTGGAATCTCGACGATTGCGCGGACAGTGCCATCTCCGCTGAATGCGGCCAGGCCCATGAGCTCTTCGGTGCCGACGATCGTGAAATCGTCCTTGGCCGTCATGGCAGCAGTGTGAGGGGTGGTTTCGGAAAAGGCGAGCCCCCCGAGCGACTCAGCGTGCGTCATCTGCGTCATCAAGGCGAGGCAGGCAGCACCTACCAGCAATCGTGTTCTGGGCATCGGCAGTCTCCATGTCAGATTTGACAGACTCCTTAACCAAGGAATGTGACGTCCAGATTACGGAAAGACTTCCGTGTTCCCGGACGCCCTGACGGCAAGCTTCGCTCAAATTCTGATTACGTCTATTCGCGAGGGTATCGAACTGCTTCGAACAGCTGCCGCGGAAAGTAGCCCCGCACCAGCGAAACACCCACGAATGCGAGCCCGATGGTTAGATGCTCGGTAAACCCTGTCTCGATCCCAAACCAAGGGAACACCACGACCTGCGTCGCGATGGCCAGAACATAAGCCACCACGACATTTGTGATCGCTTCGAACAGCGACATAAGGCGTGATTGCTTCATGCCATCGCCTCATCCATCGGCCTCGCCGATGATGCGGGCAACATGCGGCCAGAGGTGGCGCAGGTCGTCCGCGCCCCGGCGTTTGCCCGCGACCGAGAACAGCTGGCACGGATAGCCCGCAGTGACTATGTCCACCGCGCCGCGCCAAGGGCGGCCGTCGAAGGTGGCAACGTCGTCCCAGACAACAGCCTGATCAAGGGACGCATCTTCCATCCGCGCCACGAGAGTGGCTGCGGCGAAGGTTTCCCGTTCGACATGGCCTACAGCACGATATCCGGGAATGGCGATGGTGAGCCCGAGATCGAGCCCGCCTGCGCCGGAACAGAGCGAGAGGCCGGGGAGGCATGCGTCTCCGGCTCCGGAAGTGTCTCCGGAGGAAGGTAGAGCCAGGTCATGCATGTCACGCGGCGGTCTTGCGCTTTCGCGCGGGTTCGGGGGCGGCGTCCGTGTCCGGCGTGTCGGTTTCGTCGCCCAACCGCTCGGTTCTCACCTGCGCGAAGGTTCGGCCGTCGCCGTCGAGGATCGCGGCCTTGCCCGTCTCCGCCTGCCAGCGCGCCACGGCGACATCGACGTAGGCCGGACTGATCTCCATCGCGCAGACCCGCCGCCCGTTGGCCTCGCCCGCCATGATCTGCGAGCCGGAGCCCGAGAAGGGTTCGTAGCAGAGGCCGCCGCGGGCGACGTGCTGGCGCATCGGGATCCCGAAGGCGTCGAGCGGTTTCGGCGTCGGGTGGTCGGGCCGGTCGTCCTTGGCGAAACTCGGCAGCGCCCATGTCGACGGCAGCGTTTCCTCGGCCACCTTCGGCGGGCGGTTCGGGCGGCGCCAGCCCATGAAGCAGGGTTCGTGCTTCCAGAGGTAGTGGGACCGGGTCAGCACGCCGCGGTCCTTCACCCAGATGATCTGCTGATGGACGAAGGCGCCCGCCTTTTCCCAGCAGGCCTCCAGCATCGCCTGGCGGCGCGAGGCGTGCCAGCAGTACCAGGCCGCATCGTCGGTGATCGCCTCGGCCACTGCGGCGGCGATGAACCCGTCGTAGAGTTCGGCCCCCTGCGAACTGTCGTCCCAGGTTGTGCCGTAGGATGCCGACCAGTCCTTGTTGCGGGTCGGATGGTTCGAGCCGTCGTAGTCCACGAGGTAAGGCGGGTCGGTGGCGAACAGGATCGCGCGCTCGCCATTCATCAGGCGGCGCACATCGTCATGCGAGGTCGAGTCGCCACACAGCAGCCGGTGATCGCCAAGGATCCAGAGATCGCCTGTCCGAGACGCCGGGTTGCGCGGCGGTTCGGGGATGGTCACCGGCGGCACGGAGCCCCCGGCGTCACCGTCAAGGCCAACATCCGCTTCGGCCAGCAACCGGTCCAGTTCCCCATCCGAAAATCCGGTCAGTTCAAGATTGAACTCAGCCTCCATTAGATCGCCGAGTTCCAGGCCGAGCAACGCCTCTTCCCATTCAGCGTTCTCGCCCGAACGGTTGTCCATCAACCGGTAGGCACGCGCCTGTGCTTCGCTCAAGCCCTTGGCAACGTGCACCGGAGCAGTTTCAAGGCCGAGTTGACGTGCCGCCTCCAGCCGCGTGTGCCCGGCCAGCACGACCATCTGCTCATCGACCACGATCGGCTGGCGCCAGCCGAACTCGGCAATCGAGGCCGCCACCGTGGCAATGGCCTTCTCGTTCCGCCGCGGGTTGCGTGCATAGGGAATGATCTGCGCAAGCGGCAGGTCGATCACGTCCATCGAAAGGTCCTGATGTGAGCGCCCAGGTGAAACGGCGGCGCGGAAAACGAAACGGCGGCCCGCGAAAGCGAAATGCCCCCTGCCCCCCGTTTCGTTTCAGGCGGGTGTGTTCAGACCGTGCGGGTCTGATTTCATTGAGGAATTCGGCAAAACGAAACGAAACGGCTGTTTTCGGGGGCGTCACTGGGAAAGCGTCGCGCTTCGCCCGCCAGCATACGAATGTCGCCCGGAAGGAACCCGAAACTCAATGGGTTAGCCCATCGGACCCGGCCGGACCCTTCGCTGGACCCCGGAAGCCAGTGCCGCGGCCTCTGCCTGCGCGCTCCTCTCCCGAGTATGCCCTATTTGATAGCCTAAGAACGGAGGTTTGTCTCGGCGCCCGATGTCTCGCAGGAAAGTGTCTCGCGAATGCGGCAAGACTTGACAGCCAATATTGCCCGGCGACTGCGCGTATTATAAAGCAGGCAGTCTGTTCGACGTCTGAAGTTGCTCCAAGGCGATGGCGACCAACCGACGATCGAAGATCTTCAACTTGCGCTGTCCAGCGGCTTCCCCACCAGCCCAGCCCTTGAGACCTTCCATTACTCCCTCAACAGTCGGTTCGATATCATTGTGCTGCATCATCCAGTCGACGGTCGCCAGAAGTTCCATGCCGAGAGGCGACTCGAAGCCATCGATGGTGGCCGAAGCCCATTCCAGTACGCTTGAGAACTGCTTGCCTTCACCGGAGTTCAGATAGGCTTGCACCCGATCGTATTTGGCGTCGTTGAACCAAATGAGATCCATGGGATCGGCATCCGCGAGGCGCTTGTCGCACCGGAGATAGCTTCCGTCGAGACTATCGAGCAGCTTCGTGAGGTTATCTGCGCGACGATACGGTCGAACCCGCGTTCAAGGCTCCCGAGAGGCCCAGCAAACTCGATGCCTTTGCCGACAAGCTGTCGGCCTGGTTGCGGGCAGAGTCGACCAAATCGCGTAA
>NZ_VXDC01000027.1:0-2500 GCF_008711285.1 Roseibium aquae | reverse complement strand
GGAAATAGCTGGTTCTCCGCGAAATCTATTTAGGTAGAGCGTCGGATGTATTCTCCCGGGGGTAGAGCACTGGATGGGCTATGGGGGCTTACCGCCTTACTGATCCTAACCAAACTCCGAATACCGGGAAGAACTGTCCGGCAGACACACAGTGGGTGCTAACGTCCATTGTGGAGAGGGAAACAACCCTGACCGCCAGTTAAGGTCCCTAAGTTATGGCTAAGTGGGAAAGGATGTAGAGATCCCAAAACAACCAGGATGTTGGCTTAGAAGCAGCCATCATTTAAAGAAAGCGTAACAGCTCACTGGTCTAAATAAGGGTCTCCGCGCCGAAAATGTACCGGGGCTCAAGCCATACACCGAAGCTGCGGGTGTGCATATGCACGCGGTAGCGGAGCGTTCTGTAAGTCTGCGAAGGGAGACCCGTGAGGGCTCCTGGAGATATCAGAAGTGCGAATGCTGACATGAGTAACGATAAAGGGAGTGAGAGACTCCCTCGCCGAAAGTCCAAGGGTTCCTGCGCAACGCTAATCGGCGCAGGGTTAGCCGGCCCCTAAGGCGAGGCCGAAAGGCGTAGTCGATGGGAATGCAGTTAATATTCTGCAGCCTGCGGGTAGTGACGGATGCCGTGTGTCGTATCCCCTTACTGGATTGGGGGTGCGGCGAAGGTGTTCCAGGAAATAGCTCCCGCGTATAGACCGTACCCGAAACCGACACAGGTGGACTGGTAGAGCATACCAAGGCGCTTGAGAGAACTATGCTGAAGGAACTCGGCAAAATGCTCCCGTAAGTTCGCGAGAAGGGAGACCTCTGATTGGGCAACCAGTCAGGGGTGGCACAGACCAGGGGGTGGCGACTGTTTATCAAAAACACAGGGCTCTGCGAAGCCGCAAGGCGACGTATAGGGTCTGACGCCTGCCCGGTGCTGGAAGGTTAAGAGGAGGTGTGCAAGCACCGAATTGAAGCCCCAGTAAACGGCGGCCGTAACTATAACGGTCCTAAGGTAGCGAAATTCCTTGTCGGGTAAGTTCCGACCTGCACGAATGGCGTAACGACTTCCCCGCTGTCTCCAGCATAGACTCAGTGAAATTGAATTCCCCGTGAAGATGCGGGGTTCCTGCGGTCAGACGGAAAGACCCCGTGCACCTTTACTACAGCTTCACACTGGTATTCGTAACGACATGTGTAGGATAGGTGGTAGACGTCGAAGCAAGGGCGCCAGCTCTTGTGGAGTCACCCTTGAAATACCACCCTTGTCCTTATGGATATCTAACCGCGGCGCAACAACGTCCGGGACCGTGTGTGGCGGGTAGTTTGACTGGGGCGGTCGCCTCCCAAATGGTAACGGAGGCGCGCGAAGGTGGGCTCAGAGCGGTCGGAAATCGCTCGTCGAGTGCAATGGCATAAGCCTGCCTGACTGCGAGACTGACAAGTCGAGCAGAGACGAAAGTCGGCCATAGTGATCCGGTGGTCCCTCGTGGAAGGGCCATCGCTCAACGGATAAAAGGTACGCCGGGGATAACAGGCTGATGATGCCCAAGAGTCCATATCGACGGCATTGTTTGGCACCTCGATGTCGACTCATCACATCCTGGGGCTGGAGCAGGTCCCAAGGGTTTGGCTGTTCGCCAATTAAAGTGGTACGTGAGTTGGGTTCAGAACGTCGCGAGACAGTTCGGTCCCTATCTGCCGTGGGTGTAGGAGAATTGAGAGGATCTGTCCCTAGTACGAGAGGACCGGGATGGACGTACCTCTGGTGGACCTGTTGTGGCGCCAGCCGCATTGCAGGGTAGCTATGTACGGAAGGGATAACCGCTGAAAGCATCTAAGCGGGAAACCCACCTCAAAACAAGTTCTCCCTGAAGAGCCGTGGAAGACCACCACGTCGATAGGAAGCGTGTGGAAGTGCAGCAATGCATGAAGCTTAGCTTTACTAATAGCTCGTTCGGCTTGATCACTCTCATTACTCAATACTCATCTTTTAAAAGCGCCATTGGCGCTTTGAAAAGATTGGTTGGTTTGCGCTCACGCTTGAGCGCGCCTGCGGCGCTAAGCTCCGCGGGGGCGCCAAACAGTTGGCGGCCCACATTCGTGGGCTTCGGCGCTGCGTGCCGGAAACGTGCAGAACATCCAATCGAAAAAAATCGGCAATAAATGCTCAAGCCTCAAAAAGCTGGAAGCTAAAAATATAAGACCAGACATGACCCTCAAGGGACAAGGAACGGAACCGAAGGTTCCAAGCGCACAAGCGTGCGCCGGCGACACTTCGCCGCCCTCCCGGAGCCAGCTGCCAAAGCAGCGACAGGCGTGAGGGGAATGGACTTCACGAAAAAATCTGTCCTTCGCCGGCCTGGTGGCCCAAGCGGAGCGCCCCCACCCGATCCCATCCCGAACTCGGCCGTGAAACGCTCCAGCGCCAATGGTACTTCGTCTCAAGACGCGGGAGAGTAGGTCGCCGCCAGGCCCGCTAAAGACAGAAAAAAACTCTTCAACTTAAAAC
>NZ_VXDC01000026.1 GCF_008711285.1 Roseibium aquae | reverse complement strand
GGTAAATGGTCAGCGCAAAAATACATCAACATGGCGCCGCTCTACCAAGAGCAGAACCAAGCACACGGAGCCGTCGCCTGAAAACGAAAGTGCGAAAGATATTTGACACTACCGGCGCTTTTTCGGCTTGATGCGCAGGTTCAACTCCAGCGCCCGATAGATCCGCCGGACCCGCTTGTGGTTCCATGCGAAGCCTTTGACATTGCGCAGATAAAGGAAACACAAGCCGAAGCCCCAGGTGCGGTGCGTTGTCGTCAGCCGGACCAGCCAGTCCGCAATCTCGGCATTCTCGTCGCCCAGTTTGCGTTCATAGCGATAGCAGCTTTCGCTGATCTGGAAAGACCGGCAGGCAAGCGCAATGCTCACACCGCGCAAATGGATTGCATTCATGGCCATCTCCCGACGCTGAGACGGCCTCAAGACTTTTTTCCGAGCGCATCCTTCAGCAACTCGTTCTGCATCGCCATCTCGGCGTACATCTTCTTCAAGCGGCGGTTCTCCTCGGCCATGGCCTTCATTTCCGCCATCAAGGACGCATCCATGCCGCCATACTTGGACCGCCAGTTGTAGCAGGTCGCGTTGCTGATCCCGTGTTCCCGGCAAAGATCGGCAACTGTAACACCGTTCTCACCCTGCTTCAAAATCGCAAGGATCTGGCCTTCTGTGAATCTCGATTTCTTCATGTCGTTCTCCAAGCGCATCAAAGGCCGGAGAAGTCCAATTTTCAACCCAGTGGTTTTCGGGGAGGATTACCCGTCCTCACTTTCACAAAAAACGGGTTGATAGAGGTCCTCACTTTCGAGCCGGCGATCATCGAACGCTAACAGCGGCGGGATAGCTCGGTTGAGGAGGCACTGATTGAGATGTACTTGGCCTGCGTGTCGGTTCAAAGGTCATGGACATCAACGAAGCGCTGTGGGGCACCCGCGTGAGCCTTGGCACGGTCTCGAACCTCAACAAGAAGATCTACGCCAAGATCGACGAGTGGCGCCATCGACCGATAGAAGCGGACCACACCTACGTTTTCGTAGACTGCATCGTCATTCGAGATATCAGGCGCCGCACACGGGTCGTCGGGGCGTTCCCGGATGAACAATCATGCCTGAGCCTGGCCGCGGCCGAGCTCAGGCATATCGCGGCCGGCAAATGGTCTGCCCGCAAATATATGAACATGGCACCGCTCTACCAGGAGCAACACCAAACCCACGGAGCCGTCGCCTGAAAACGAAAGTGCAAAAGATTCTGGACATTACCCCAGAGGGCGCACTCTGCTTTGTAGTTGATTTTTCCCGCCGCAAATGTTTTAAGCGCCACAGAAAAAGTTTGAGATAAGATGGTTTAAATGACGGAAAAAATTCTTATTACCGGAGCCGCGGGCTATCTTGGTTCCATCTTGGTTCCTGAATTGCTGAAAAACGGATATCAAGTCACGGCTGTCGATACCTTCGCCAGAAACGATACCGCACTGGCGGCGGTCTGTGACAACAAGAATTTTCAGCCGGTCAAGGGCGACGCTCGGGACGAAGCTCTCATGAAGCAGCTGCTCAGGGACGCCGATATCATTATTCCACTGGCCGCGCTTGTCGGAGCCCCGCTGTGCAAGGCTGATCCGATTAACGCGAAGACGACCAATTTCGGCGCGGTCGACCTGCTGGCGTCTAACTTGAGTTCCGATCAGCGCATCATCTATCCGACGACAAACTCTGGATACGGGATCGGCGAACAGGGCAAGTTTTGTACCGAGGAGACCCCGCTCAATCCGATCTCGCTCTACGGCGTGACCAAGTGCGACGCAGAAAAGGCTGTACTGGAGAAATGCGGGGGTGTAACGCTCCGCCTTGCGACCGTTTTCGGCATGGCGCCGCGCATGCGGGTGGATCTGCTGGTTAACGACTTTACTTACCGGGCCGTTACCGACCGGACGGTGGTAATCTTCGAAGGTCATTTCAAGCGGAACTACATCCATGTACGCGACGTGACCAAGGCCTTCATGCATTCCATCGCCAACTATGACCGGATGCGCAACAACGCCTACAATGTGGGGTTGTCGGATGCCAATCTGTCCAAGATCGAATTGTGCGAACAGATCAAGCAGGTCATTCCGGATTTCATTTATCTCGTCGCCGAAATTGGTGAGGACCCTGACAAGCGGGACTACATCGTTTCGAACGACAAGATCGAGGCTACCGGCTGGTCTCCGGATCACTCGATCGACGACGGAATTCGTGAACTTGTGCGTGGCTACCAGATGATACGGAACGTGAAATTTTCCAACGTCTAGGGTCTGGGCTGTCGAGTGCCCGGCCGGTTTCGTTCGGGTACCTGGCGGCCATACGATTTCAATGTGCCGAACCGCCTGGTGCAGTTTCTTCCAACGCCCGGAGTTTCAGGCAAATCCGACAAGAATGCAGGCGATGCTATATACTTCACGGACCCCACTAAGAGTGAGTTTTTTTGGTGGGGGGACAGATTATCCCGAGTACTTTTCGCGTCATCCCGGCGCGGTCGTCGGAATGGCGATCAACAAGTATGTCTATATCAGCGCGCTGAAACTGTTTAATTTCATAAACTACAAGTACCGGCTAAGCTATTCCAAGCTGGAGCTGGCGTCCGAGCATTCGGAAATCGAGCATCCGGTGGTTCGTTGCATCCTGGACCACTACGGCATTTCCGATGCCCTCGATATCAATGTGATGGCCGATCTGCCCGCCAGCAGCGGTTTGGGCAGTTCCTCAGCATTCACTGTCGGCCTGATCAACCTAGTGTCGGCGCTCCGGTCCAAGCCGTTGACCCGTCTGGACCTGGCCCAGGCAGCGATCCATGTCGAGCGCGACCTCCTGATGGAGCGGGTCGGCGTGCAGGATCAACTGCACACGTCTTTCGGCGGCCTGAACCGATTCGACTTTGTCGACGGTCGAACCCGCATCACGCCGATCCAGATGCACACGGCGTCTAGCGAAGCGCTGATGTCCTCGCTCGTCCTCGTATATACCGGTGTGACCCGCTATGCCTCCAAGGTGCTGAAAGAGCAACTTGATGCGACCAAAGAGAAGAAGGTCGACACGGAGCTGTCTCATCTCATCAAGTTGACCGACGAGTGTGTCTCGCTTCTGGAATCGGACAACCCGGGTGCTATGCTCACTCAGTTTGGTGAGATGATGCATGAGGGATGGGAGACCAAGCGTAAGTTGTCGGCCAGCGTGTCCTCGCCTGCCATCGACGAGCTGTATGATCACTGCAGGGCGTCAGGCGCCATCGGCGGCAAGCTCTGCGGCGCGGGCGGCGGCGGCTTCCTTTTGATGGTTGTTCCGCCGGAGAACCGGGCAATGTTTTTATCTTCGGTCACCGGCAACACCATCATTCCGATCAAGCTAGATGCGCAGGGATCCGTGGTAATGAACGGCTCCTGAGATCCGTCCAGATCTTGCTTAGCAAGAATTAAGAGTTTAAACCCAATGACATATCTGAACATGCAATGCCGTGGATGTGGCGAAACGAAGGTCCGGCAGTTTCTTGACCTGGGCGACCAGCCTCACTGCAATCGTCTGATCCCGCCGGAAATGGCTGACAAGCGCGAGCCACATTTTCCGCTGCATGTGGGCTTTTGCGAAACCTGCACCATGGTGCAGATCGACTATACCATCCCGAAGGAGGATATGTTTTCGAACTATCCCTACGTTTCGGGAACGACTAAGACGCTGACCGCGCATTTCAAGGAAACCGCCGAGCGCCTGGCAAAGACCTACGGACTGAATGCAGATTCGCTCGTGGTCGACATCGGCAGTAACGACGGAACTTGGCTGAAGCAGTATCAGCCACTGGGCATCAAGGTTCATGGCGTTGAGCCTGCGGCCAACGTTGTCGAACTCGCTCTCAGCGATGGCGTGCCGACCACCTGCAAGTTCTTCAACAAGGAAACTGCGGCGGAAGTCAGGGAAAAATACGGCCCCGCGTCGCTTGTGACGGCGGCAGGTGTCTTCTTTCACCTGGAGGAGCTCCACAGCGTCATCGAGGGCGTGAAACTTCTGCTGAAGGATGACGGCGTCTTTGTCGTACAGGCGATCTATCTCGGCGGAATGGTCGACAACATCGCCTTCGATCAAGTATATCACGAACATCTGGTCTACTACACGCTGAATTCCATCGAATCCTTGTTCGCTCGGCATGGCCTGGAAGTATTCGATGCCTCGCTCGTTCCCATCCACGGCGGATCGATAGAGGTTCATGTCGCTCCAAAGGGGCAGCGTCCAGTCAAGGACAGCGTCGTCATGATGCGGCATACCGAAGCAAAGAAAGGCTATGGCCGGCTAGAAACCTACGAGGCATTCGCTGCCAATGTATGGCAGCTGCGGGACGACCTGCTTGCCCTGCTGCGCAAGTACAATGAGGCCGGCAAATCCGTTTACGCGTTCGGGGCGCCCGCCAAGGGCGCGACGCTTTTGAACAGCTTCGGCATCGGTCCGGACTTGGTCGCCTTCGCGACCGAACGCAATCCGATCAAGGTTGGACGACTTATGCCGGGTAGCCGAATCCCGATCATCGACGAGAAGGGCCAGCGACCGGACGCGTTCCTGGTGCTCGCATGGAACTTCATCGATGAGTTCGTGGCACGCGAGACCGCCTATCTGGAGGCCGGCGGCGAGTTCATCGTTCCTGTTCCCAAGCTGCGCGTGATCGGCCGGGACAAAACCTGATGGGCGCCAGCAATCCGGAAGCATTGGTCATTTTCGGGGCGTCGGGGTTCGTCGGCCGCAACATGGTCGAAGCCTATTGCGACCTGGTTCCGACTGTCATCGGGGTGACAGCGTCCGGCAACGCCGTTCCTGGATGCGACCTCGTCGTTCCGGTCGGATCGCTGAACGATATTCCCGTGCTGCCGGCGCGGACGGTTGCCGTCAATGTCGCAGCCTTCCGGTATGATGCAGGGCGGCAGGAAATGGTGCAGAACGATATCCTGGCGAACAATGTCGCTCTGACGAACGGCTTCTTCGGTTTTTGCGCGCAGCGGAAGATCAAGGAAGCGCGGATCGCCAGCTCGGTCGCGGTCTATCCGGCCGAGCTGGATGTTCTCGACGACGAAGTCGCGATCGACCTGAATCGGCCGCCATTCGCCGGTGAGACCTTCTACGCTTGGTCCAAACGATGGGCCGAGCAGCTATCCCAGCTATACAAGGCGCAATATGGCATCAACACGGTAGCGTTCCGGTTGTCGAACCCATACGGACCACACGACAGCGTCACCTTGACCAAAGCTCATGTGGCGCCTGCCTTCGTCATGAAGGCGCTCAACGAAGCTCCGGAGTTCGAGATCCGCGGCGACCCGCAGGTCACACGCGATTTTGTCTATGTCGGCGACGTCGTCCGGGCGTTCCGTGAAACGTTCGAATGGAAGGACCGGAACGATTTTTTTAACCTGTGTTCGGGCACAACTACGTCCCTGCAAACCTTAGCAGAGTCCGCACTCAGGATTTCTGGCAACGATAAGCCGATCAGGTCCGGTGCACCGGGAGCATTCGGTCCGAACAAGCGCGTATCCACCAACGATAAAATCCGGTCCGCGATGAATATCGAATTCACATCGCTCTCCGAGGGCCTGACCAAGACGATCGAATGGTATCGTGATGCCCTTGCCCTTTGAGACAGCGATGGTCCTCGGGACCGACGGGTTCCTCGGGTCGCATATGGCCTGCACCCTCAAGGATCGCGGCGTCGACGTGGTCGAAGTCGGGCGTGCTGCAGGCGATTTCAGCACTTGGGATGTGGTCGAGGGCGTGTTCAGCCGTGCCCCGAAGGTGGATCGCATCTTCCATCTGATCACGCAACAGCGCACCGGTCAGGTCCAGTACGGCATTCAGGGTCGGCTGCTGCAGGTTAATGCATCGATCCATCTGAACGTGCTGGAGGCCTGGCGCCTTTTCCAACCGCAGGCGAAACTCATCTCGACCGGCTCCAGCTGCGCCTTTCCCGAACTGGATCGCCCGATTGTTGAGAGCGACTTCCAGTCAGGCCCGATGCATACCAGCGTCGCTGGCTATGGGTTGGCGAAGCAGATGCTGGCGGTCGGCAGCGACGCATTCGCCAAGCAGTATGGGCTGACCTACCTCCATCTGATCCTGGCGACGGTCTACGGACCCTTTGATCACAAGGAATCGGACCGCACGCACTTCATGACCGGCATGATCGACCGGGCCGTCAAGGAAAAGGCGGCGGGCAAGCCGCATTTCAGCGTGTGGGGATCTCCTAATGTCGTCCGCGACCTTCTTTATGTGGACGACCAGCTGGACGCCATGCTGGAAGCCGACGCGACCTTCGAGAACCGCATGCTAAACTGTTCGAGCAACGCGCCGGTGACAATCGGCGCATGCGCCGAGGCAATCCGTACTGGCCTCGACTGGCAGGTCGACATCGTTTACCCTCCTGACACGTTCAAGGGAACAGATTATAAGACGCTGGATGCCCGCGTCTTCCTTGAGGAGTCAGGCTGGAAGCCAAAGGTGAGGTTAGCGGACGGCACGAGACGCATCCTGGATATTGAGTACCGCTAGATGTCGCATTCTATCAAATCCTACTTGGTAGACAATTGCGGTCTCTGGCTGGACCGTCGTGGCGCGGCAGGGTTTCTGGGAAAACCGGCGCTTTTCCTAGATCGGGACGGCGTGATCGTCGAGGAAACGCACTACCTCGGCCGCGCTGAGGATGTGAGCATGATCCCGACGGCCGGCAGCTGCGTTCGCCGGGCGAACCTTGAAGGCATCCCGGTCGTCGTCGTGACCAACCAGGCCGGGATCGGCCGGGGCTATTACGACTGGGCGGGCTTCGCCGCCGTGCAGACCCGGATAGACGAGCACCTTGAAGGGGAGTGCGCCCGGTTGGATATGATCCTCGCCTGTGCCTACCACTCCGACGGCAAACCCCCCTTCGACAAGAATGATCATCCGTGGCGCAAGCCGCGCGACGGCATGATCCAAGCTGCGCAGAGCGAACTGGGCGTCGATCTGGAGAAGTCCCTCATCATTGGCGACAAGATCTCCGACCTGAAGTCCGGCGAGGCAGCCGGGATCGGCTTCGGGGTCTTGGTGCGGACCGGCCACGGCGCCGAAGAAGAGCCGAGATTCGATCCGGACCATTTTGGCATCATGAAGACAGGCATTGCAGACGATATCGAGGCCGCTTATCAGGCCGCGCTGTCAGCTGGCTGGCTGCAGCATTTTACGACTAACTGTGGAGCATCTACAGGTTATCCGCCTCGAGTGCAAGTTGACTGATTGGTGTTTTGTCTTTTGTGCCGTGACCTGAGACTGGTAGTCCTTCCATTTTTCGTTGGGTCGATAACTGTACTTCAGGCCGCTTTTTTCAGTTTCATTGCGGGTGTAATACCGCCGATGGCCATGTTGGGCCGCTCATTGTTGCATGTCCATAGCCAGCGTGTGGCGCGGTCCTGTGCCTCCTCTATCGTTTCGAATATGTATTGTCCGAGCCATTCGTGGCGGACGGTTCGGTTGTAGCGCTCGACATAGGCGTTCTGCTGCGGTTTTCCCGGCTGGATATACTCCAGGCCGATCCCACGTCTTGAATCCCATATTTGCAGGGCTGCACTGACATGTTCCGGGCCATTGTCCCCCCGGATGTTC
>NZ_VXDC01000025.1 GCF_008711285.1 Roseibium aquae | reverse complement strand
CCGGATCACGTTGCTCATCTCTTTGCCGTCGTCGTCATCAGTCATGCCATGCTCCCTTCAATCAGAATAAAGGGAACCGTACCAACCTGAAAATGTGCGAAAAATTTTGTACGTTATCGTCATGCTTTTGCTGGCGCAGCAAAACAATGGCGGGCACCGGGCGGAAGTCGCCAAGTTGATGGTTCATCCGCAGGCGCGGCGGCGCGGCGTTGCGCGCCGTTTGCTGGCGGCGGTGGAACAAAAAGCGCAGGCGCTAGGCCGGACACTGCTCGTGCTCGACACCGTTACGGGCGATGCCGCGGAAGGCATGTATGCGCGTCTTGGATATCACCATGTCGGTGTCATCCCCGGCTACGCCGTTGCCGCGCGGGGCGGCCTCCAGGCGACGACGGTTTTCTACAAGGCGCTTTGACGGGAAGGCTCCTTGTAGAACTCCTCAAGGCGTTCAACGATCAAGTCTTGCAGGGTGTGCGCCTTCACCGGCAGTCCCACCGGATTGAGGATGAGGCCGTCGATGCCGAGAAGACGGTTGGGGCCGCGGCTCAAGCGCGCCGTTTTTGTCAGATCAAGGGTTTCTTCGATGGCGCTGTCGATGTTGACAACAACGAAGGAACGCCCGCGTGCCGACCAGATCGAGACGCCGGTGACGGCCTCCCACGGAATCGTCCGGGCCGCGACGCGCGGGTCATAAATGCCTTCCGGGCGAAGCTCGATGAACGCATGGTTCGGTGTCCGGAAACGCCTGGCGAACTCCAGGGTGGCCGCGCCGAACAACAAAGTGCCCGAGGCGCCAAGCGCGACCAGCACCCAATCCACCGGCCGCTCGGAATATGATGCCGCCAGCGCCCAAAGGCTGAGTCCGGTCATTGCGAGGCCGAGCAGAAGATAAAGAAACGTCAGTTTGCGTGAACTCGTGAAACGTTGAACATGGCTGTTGTCGTTTTTCGCCTGGGTCATGATGTTCCGATTACCAACAGTTGCAGTCAGGGCTCCTTATCCTAGACCGTCATCCATGGGAAAGCAGCAAAAGGGTGGGAAACCGGTGCCATCGGGGCTGAGCGCAAAGCAGGGGGGCTCAAAAAACCTTCCATCGGGTCCTTGGTTCGGTTAAATCCCCGCTCATGGTGAGAAATGTGAACATCGACGAATCCGCCCGTGCACCGTCCACGACGCCGCCGGCGGTGATCTTGTGCGAACCGCAACTGGGCGAGAATATCGGTACGGCGGCCCGCGCCATGGCGAATTTCGGGCTGGTGGATCTCAGGATCGTCAACCCGCGCGATGGCTGGCCGAGCGAGAAGGCCAGGGCGGCCGCAAGCCGGGCCGATCACGTGATCGACAAGGTTCAGGTGTTCGACAGCCTGGAAGCGGCGATTGCCGACCTCACCTTCGTCTATGCCACCACGGCCCGCTCGCGCGAGGTCCCCAAGCCCGTGCGCGGTCCCGACGAGGCGGCGCGCAAAGTCGTGGAACTCGGCGTCAAGGGTCTCATGACCGGCTACATTTTCGGCCGGGAACGCTGGGGTCTCAACAACGATGAAGTGGCGCTGGCCGACGAGATCGTGACCCTTCCGGTCGACCCGGATTTCGCCTCCTTGAACATCGCCCAGGCAGTGCTGGTTTGTGCCTATGAATGGCGCAAGACCGCGACCAGTGGCGCGCTGCCCTTCCGCTTGAGCGAGGAGGAGCATCCGCCAGCGGCGAAGGAAGATGTCTTGCGCTTCTTCGAGCATATTGAAGGTGCGTTGGACCGGGCCACGTTCTTCCGCCCGGTCGAGCGCCGTCCTCACATGGTCCGGACCTTGCGCAATATCTTCCAGAAGGCCGGGCTGACCGAACAGGAAGTGCGGGCGTTGCGCGGCGTTGTCGCGGCCCTCGAAAAGCGCGAAACCCGCCCCCGGCGGCAGCGCGGCGTACCCGCAAGCGACAGCCCGGGTGAAACAAACGGTGAGTTCACCGCACCGGCCCGCGAGGATTGACGACCATGTCCGACGGCCGGCCTGTCCTGATCTACGATTCCGGGATCGGCGGGCTTTCGGTCTTGCGGGAAATCCGGCTGCTGCTTCCGTATGAACCGATCCTCTACCTTGCGGACGATGCCGCTTTTCCGCTGGGGGCGTGGGAGGAAGAGCCGCTCACGCAGCGATTGCTCGAGCTTTTCTCCCGCCTTTTGGATACCCACCGTCCAAAAGCAACCGTCATTGCCTGCAACACCGCCTTCACCCTGGCCGGAGACGCGCTCCGCCAGGCCCATCCAGGTCACGATTTCGTCGGCACGGTTCCGGCGATCAAACCGGCCGCGGAGCGCACAGCCTCGGGCCTTGTGTCCGTGCTTGCGACGCCTGGAACGGTCCGGCGGGCCTATACCCGAAAACTGATCGAGAGCTTTGCCTCCCGGTGTCATGTGCGACTGGTCGGCTCGGACATGCTGGCAGAGCATGCCGAACGGGAACTGAGGAACGAGCCGGTGTCCGACGCGGCCTTGATGACTGAGATCAAAGCCTGCTTTCTCGACCAGGGCGGGCGGCGGACCGATATTGTCGTTCTCGCATGCACCCATTATCCCTTTCTGGCCAACAGGTTCCGGCGGATCGCACCATGGCCCGTGGATTGGCTGGATCCAGCCGGGGCGATCGCGCGGCAACTGGTTCGTGTTCTGGGAGACCGGGCCGATGGAAGCCCGGCCATTCGAAGAGATCTTGCCTTGCTGACCTCCGGCCGGCGCGAGCCCGGCATGGAACGGCTTCTCGCCGGGTTCGGGCTTGAGCTTGGGTCATCCAGCCAGTGTTTTGACAACCAATCTCGTCTCTGACTTCTTGGCCGCGCATTTGAGGTCCGTGATTTCCGCGTTCAGCCGGTCCGGACACAGTGTGATGCCTTCTTGAATGGCCAGGATGGAAATCGAACAGTCGAGCAGGGGAAACTGTCGCACGCTGCCGAACCGGTCCTGGGCGATGATGAAGCCCCGCTCGCGGTCTTCGGGCTTGTAAAAGCTTTCGACGCTGGTTTGGAAGGCGCG
Source organism: Roseibium aquae (assembly GCF_008711285.1). Classification (GTDB taxonomy): domain Bacteria; phylum Pseudomonadota; class Alphaproteobacteria; order Rhizobiales; family Stappiaceae; genus Roseibium; species Roseibium aquae. The sequence continues at coordinate 6,178 of NZ_VXDC01000025.1, read as the reverse complement.
CTGAGCGGCGAGCACGCGCTGCTTGACGTCGTCATCCTGCCAGTCGCTGAAGCCCAGGAAGAAATCGTCTCCGCCCAAATGGCCGATGAAGGTGCCTGCTTCCGTGACATGTTTTTGGAGAAGTTGCGCGAACAGGATGATGGCCTGATCGCCCTTTCGGTAGCCGAATGTGTCGTTGAACGGCTTGAAGTGATCGAAATCGATGTAGCACAGGTGCCGGCAGCCGCTGCGTTCGGACGCGGCTCTCATGATGAAGTTCGTGACCGCGCTGTTGCCGGGCAGTCGGGTCAACGGGTTTTGATCCTGTGCTTCCTGCAGACGCTTTTCATGAATCAGCTTCAGCAGGGAAGTGGCAGACAGGAAACCCGCGTAGCGGAAGTTTTCCGTGATGATGATGCCATCCGATTGCAGCGAGGAGGCGAAGGTCACGAGCAGCATGTCCGCATCGCTGTCGATATCGGCGAGCGGGCAGGCGCGGACAAAGCGGCCCAGCGGCAGGTCCAGCGCAGACCCATAGTCCTGTTCGCCGGCGTTGTGGCCATAAAGGTAAGCTTTGAGATCGCGCTCGTGGATCAGGCCGCGAGGTTCTCCGTTGATATCGAGGACGGGGACCACGTTGATGTCCTGATCGGAAAGAAACAGGTCAAGCAAGTCCTTCATGGTCGCGTCGACCGAAATGGTCGCGGGGCTCATCAGCTCGCCCCGGATGCGCCGGTCGCCCTTGCGCCCGGGCGCGGACAAGACTTCGCTTCGGATATGATCGTAGAACAATCGGGCATCCTTGGGGGATTTGACCGGTGCCGCCACATAGGGACCTTGCACCAAATCGCATCCGGCATCCCGCGATGCCTTGAATTCCCGCTCGGTTTCGACACCGTTGGCGATGACCCGGGCTCCGAGCACATGTGCCAGATTGGCCACGGTCTTGACGAACAGTCTGCGCCGGGGGTCGCTGTCGATGCCGCTCAGAAAAAACCGGTCGATCTTGACATAGTCCGGGGAAATGTCGTGCAGCCGCCGCAGTTCTGAAAAGCCCCGTCCAAAATCGTCCAGCGACAGCAAAACGCCTGATTGGCGCAGCGTCATCAGGGCGTGGTCCGCAAGATCGCAGAACACATCCTGTTCACGTTCGATCAGTTCCACACCGAGGCTTCCCGCGGCAAGGCCTTCCGACTTCGCCAGTTCCGCCAGGCGAATCCGCGGATCGTCAGCCGCGCCCAGGTGCCGGCCGTCCAGATTGAAGAAAAGTTTCGTTCCCTTTGCGCAGGGCAAGTCCCGGAACAGGCGCAACGCTTTCCGCAACAGGGCGATTTCGGCCTCGGGCAGGTCTCCGCGCGAGCAAGCGTCGTCGAGACGATCTTTCAAGGTCTGTCGTTGATCCGGTCCGGACCCGGCAAAAGCAGCCTCGTATCCGTACACAACACCCGTGGTGATATCGATCACGGGATGAAACATGCATGCCGTGTCTTCAAAATCGTGCGGAACACCGACCGTGTCGTTCGCAGCGTCCTCTTGAACAAGGGAAATCTCCGTCCTGTAAGACAGGGCGTCAGTCATTGACGGTGTCTCCGCATTCATGTTGCGCACCTTTGCGGTAGCATTCCGCTGCGCAATGTCATAAGTATCACTGATGTATTTGTCTATACTGCATACATTATTGCTAATGAACCGTTAAAATTCCCGCTTAGGTTGTTTTTTCGGGCGGGCCAGCGGCTTTCTTGCGTGTCGGCGGCCCTGCCTTCGGCTTTCTGAATGGCGCGCGGTCCCGGATCGAGTTTCCCGGCTTGCTTGGCCTCCCGCTGCGGATACAGCTCCCGGGCTGCCGTCGGCGCTGCAAGTCGCGGATCGACACACCCGTCTTTGCTTGACTTTGGGGAGGACTTGTCTTACCACCCGCCGGTCCGCACTGGCCGAGCGCTTGTGCGGCTCTACGCACCCGTGAGATGTCAGCCGGCGCCGTCTAGCTGACGCTCTGTCGACCCAAGTGACCGGTCCGCCGGTTCCGGGGGTAAAGGAGGGCGCGTTTCCTTAAAGAAAAACAACGCGTTACACAAAGGAAACCGCGATGTCTAAGCGCCATAGCGTGAAATACAAAATCGACCGCCGGATGGGCGAAAACATCTGGGGCCGTCCGAAAAGCCCGGCCAACAAGCGGGAATATGGCCCTGGCCAGCACGGTCAGCGCCGCAAGGGCAAGCTGTCGGACTTCGGCGTGCAGCTGCGCGCCAAGCAGAAGCTGAAAGGCTACTACGGCAACATCTCCGAAAAGCAGTTCCGGAAAGTCTATGAGGAAGCGTCCCGTCTGAAGGGCGATACCTCGGAAAACCTGATCGGTCTCCTGGAGCGCCGTCTCGATGCGGTCGTTTATCGGGCGAAGTTCGTGCCGACCGTTTTTGCGGCCCGTCAGTTCATCAACCACGGCCACGTCAACGTCAACGGCAAGCGCGTGAACATCTCGAGCTACCGCGTGCGTCCGGGCGATGTCATCGAAGTTCGCGAGAAATCCAAGCAGATGGTTCTGGTTCTCGAAGCCGTCCAGTCCGCGGAACGCGATGTGCCCGACTACCTCGATGTCGATCACAACAAGATGACCGTGTCCTATACCCGCGTTCCGGGTTTCTCCGACGTGCCGTATCCGGTCCAGATGGAACCGAACCTGGTGGTCGAGTTCTATTCGCGCTAACCTTGGCGCCGAATACGGAACACATTTTCAAAACCCCGCTGGCGACAGCGGGGTTTTTTGTGCCGTCCGTTCAATCCCCGATTGATTTTTGATCCTTTGATCGTCCACATGCTGTTCGGCAGGCTGGGCGATCCCGGCCAGAAATGGGGACAGCCATGACGACGCGGGCATTGATGCCGGATTATCTGCGATTGTGCGCGCTTTTCGGCATTGTCGTGGTGAATGTGCAGTATATGGCGTTCCCGATCCTGGGCGGTTTTGAGGCGGCGTCGACCGCAGAGCCCGCGAACCGGGCCGTGGTGTGGCTGGTCAACGGACTGTTTCTCGTCAAAACCTACGGTTTGTTCTCGTTCATGTTCGGGGTTGGGCTTGCCTATCAAATGCGGTCGGCCGCCAACCGGGCGCTTCCCTTCGGCACCCTCTACCGCAATCGCATGATTGGCCTGTTGCTGCTTGGCCTTGCCCATGCCTGTCTGTTTTTTCCCGGCGATATTCTGGTGATCTACGCGATAACCGGCACCTGTCTCTATTGGGTGCGCGCCTGGACGGCCCGGCGGCTTGTGCGCCTCGGCTCCGCGCTTCTTGTCATTCAGATTGTGGTCGCCGGGGCGCTGGTGATGACCCCGGAACCGGCGGATCCCGAGGTTCTGGCAATCGAGCGCGCGCTGATCGGGCAGGGCGGTTTCCTCGAGGCTGTCTTGTTCCGGACCATCAGCTTTTTCTACGTGCTGCCGTATCTTCTGCTGTTCCAGGGGATCGCGGCGCTGGGCTGGTTCTGCCTGGGCCTGGCCGCGGTGAAGTCGGGCCTTATCGACCGGCCGGACCACCGATTGTGGCGTCTGGCGCGCAGGTGGTGCCTTGGACCAGGGGTCCTTTCAAGTCTGCTCATCGCCCATCTTTGGCTCCAAACGGGCGATGGGCGCTGGGAAGCGGCCTTGATCGCCGCCGCGCCGCTGGCCACCATCGGCTATCTGGGGGTGATCGCGGCGATGGCGCGCCCCGCCGGCCCGCTGGGCTCGATGCTGCTGTCGGCCGGTGCGGCAAGCCTGAGCATCTATCTCGGCCAGTCCATGGTCCTGTCGACCATCTTCGGCGCGTATGGCCTGGGGTTGTGGAACGAGGTGAGCGCGGCCGGGGCCGTGGCAATCGCGCTCTTTGTCACGCTTGCGCTGGTCCTTCTGCTCGCTGTCTGGCGCAAGCGGTTCGCCCTGGGCCCGTTCGAGTGGCTGTTGCGCAAAGGGACCTATCTCGGCGTGCCCTTGACGGGCGGCACCCGCCCGGAAGCTGGGGCAAAGTGACTTTCCTGTCCCCGCAAGATCCGTTATGTCAGCGGCAATCCCAAGCTCCAAAGTCCAGGGCGATGCCATGAACGATATTGCAGCGGCCAGCGCCGACATCGATGTTCCAGTCCTGTTGCGCGGCGCGCCGTCCAGCGTGGAGTTCAAGAAGCTGCGCAAGCGGCTGCTGCGCCAGGCGCGCGAGGCGATCGCCGATTTCGGCATGGTGCCGGACGGAGCGGGCCCGCAAGCCCGGCCGAAATGGCTGGTCTGCCTGTCCGGGGGCAAGGACAGCTATACGCTGCTCGCCGTTCTGATCGAATTGCGGTGGCGCGGGCTTCTGCCGGTGGATCTGCTGGCCTGCAACCTCGATCAGGCGCAACCCGGATTTCCCGAGCATGTCCTGCCGGAGTTTCTTGAGACGAACGGCATCGAGCATCTGATCGTCCGCGAGGACACCTATTCGATCGTCACCGGCAAGATCCCCGAGCACCGGACCTATTGTTCGCTGTGTTCGCGGCTGCGCCGGGGGATCCTCTACCGGGTGGCGCGGGAGCAGGGCTGCGAGGCGGTGGTGCTAGGGCATCACCGGGAAGACATTCTCGAAACCTTCTTCATGAACCTGTTTCACGGCGGCCGGCTCGCCTCCATGCCGCCCAAGCTCGTCAACGACGAGGGCGACCTTTTGGTGCTCAGGCCCCTTGCCTATTGCGCCGAGGCGGACATCGCGAAATTCGCCGCCGGCATGCGCTTCCCGATCATTCCCTGCAATCTGTGCGGCTCGCAGGACGGCCTGCAGCGCGAGGAGGTGAAGCGGATGCTGCAAGGCTGGGAGAGGGAGACCCCCGGCCGGTTGAGCGTCATGGCGCGGGCCATGACCCATGCGCGCCCCTCGCATCTCCTCGACCGGCGCCTTTACGATTTTGTCAATCTGCGCCCCCTCGGACCGGAAGCCGATGCGGAGGGTGCTTCCGGCGAAGCGGAAGACCCCTGCGCGGCCAGCCTCGCCCTGACCGCCAGGATGCTTGCGGCCCGGTAAGCGGGATAAGGTCCGGAAGGGCGCGGGCGTTTCAGGCGGCTTGCGCCGTCTTGCGGCATCTGAGGCGGCTTGTGGCATGTGCGGCGGCTTGCGCCGTCAGCGGACGGACCCGTGCCCGTCGAACCCGCCCATCGGCTGGTTGCGCACGAGAATGACCAGGCCTTCCACCGTCTCTTGCCCCGGGGCTGCGGCCAGCCCGCCATAGCTCTTGCACAGATCCTTGTCGGACTTTCCGCCTTGCGGCGCGAAAATCGTGATCTTGGAGCACTCCACCCGCCGCAGGTCGCTGCCGGGCTTGTCGAGCGGACCCAACAGTCCGAACCCGGCCACGGCCGCGCCGAGTGCGATGGCTGCAAAAGCGATGGTCTTCATTTCCCCAATCCCCGTCTGACGGCCGTCTTGGCCCGTTCGTCATGGGCGGAGAATGGCGGATCGTGACTGGACGGACCCTGAACCCGGCATTCACCTGGCGTTCAGGTTAGAGCGATTCGGCAAAAATTGCTGGGTCCGCACTGCCTTCCCTTGGGATAAGCCGGTTTTTGGCCCGAAATTCCAGGGGGACCGGCCGGATTTTGCCCCGGCCCGGATCGGCTGAGGGCGAGAGGCGAGGGGCCGGAAAGGGCGGAAGGGCGATGGGCGGCGCTGGAGCAAGGATGTGGCGGGGTGGATTTTTCGCGGGGTGCGGCGGGTGTTTGGTGAGTCCTGTTGAACGGTTGCCTTGTGTCCGTAAGTTGGGGGCGAAGGCCTGCGGCCTGACCGGCAAAGCAGCCGATTTCTCTACGCTGGGCGAATGGCTTGGAAGGGTGGGGAGTGGACGTTGACCTTCACCGCTTGCATTCCACACTCAACACTATTCAATACGAGTATGCTCATCGACATTTTTGCCCGCCGGTATGAACATAAGGCGCTTCGCGACAGCTTCGAGCAACGCGATAGCCGCCTTCTCGTTCAAGCTTTTCGTATCCTCGCTGAGGATATGTACCCGTATTACAATGATGGGAAGGAAAGCTCTACCGGCGTTGCGTTTTGGACTGGTTTACACAAAGACCTATCTCGCGAACTGGTAGTGTCAAATATCTTTCGCACTTTCGTTTTCAGGCGACGGCTCCGTGTGCTTGGTTCTGCTCTTGGTAGAGCGGCGCCATGTTGATGTATTTTTGCGCTGACCATTTACCGGCC
>NZ_VXDC01000024.1 GCF_008711285.1 Roseibium aquae | reverse complement strand
TCACCGCCGGTGCCTCGTTCCCGGCGGGAACAGTGCACCTGCCTTCATGGAGTGACAGCGAATGGCTGAAACAGCTGACGGCCGAACAACTGGTGACGGTGAAGGGCAAGCGTGGCTTCACGCGGCTCGAATGGCAGAAGCTCCGCGAGCGGAACGAGGCGCTGGATTGCCGGGTCTATGCCCGCGCGGCCGCGTGGATCCTCGGCGCGGATCGCTGGCCCGAAGCGCGGTGGGCCGATCTGGAAACTCAATTAGCGGTTGGCTTTGCGGGACCTGAAGAAGAGCGCGGTGCAAAACCAGGGCGGCGCCAGTGTAGCGGCCGCCGGATGGTGCGGTCGCGCTATATGGGATGAGCTTCAGCCTGCCAGGGTGCGTTGAACGATGCTCGGGTCCTTGTCGATCAGTGCAAGCAGGACCCGAGCGGGGCCGTCTGGCGCGCGCCGCCGTTGTTCCCAGTTCAGAAGTGTGGCCTTCTTCACGCCAATGCTCCTGGCAAATTCGGCCTGCGAAAGGCCGGTACGGGCGCGGATCGCTTGAACGTCCGCGTCCGGGATGTCGATTTCGTGGATCGTGACCGCTTCGCCTCCGCGGGCATGTGCAATGGCCTCCTTGAGGCCCTGTTCGATACTTTTGAATGCATCGCTCATCTTGCGCTCCTATAGCTGTCGGCCAGCAGTTTGCCGAGGGACTTGACAGTTTCCGTCTCCGCCTTGGTCAGATTTGCCTTTTCGTTCTTGGCAAAAACCGTGATCAGAAAAATCGGCATGTCATCCTTACCGCCGTAAAAATGGATGACACGGTAGCCACCGCTTTTGCCGCTGCCAACGCGTGCAAAGCGCACTTTCCGGATGCCACCGCCAAGCGAGATGCCTGCTGTTGGATTGCGGGCGATGAAATCAATCAAAGCCATGCGCTCGTCGTCGCTCATGATGGCGCGTGCACGGCGTTGGAACTCTGGTGTCTCAGCGACAGTCACGATGGTCATGACCTTATTTATGCGTCGATGACGTATAAGTCAATGGCGCACTGAAGAGGGTGGTTATGTCTGATCCCACCGACCTCCGTGCCCGCCGGGAGGCACTTACCGCGCAGCGATCCTCCGGCGTGGCGCGGGTCTTCGGCTCCGACCGCTTCCGCCTCGCGGTCTCGGGCGACGGCAGCACCTTCTTCGACGGGCTGAGCGTCGACAACGCCACCGGCATCGTCGACCAGTCGCGCCTGCCACGCTTCGGCAACGTGGTCTCGGCCGACATCACCTACGCCAACAACCTCGACCGGATCGAGACCATCCGCTCGGACGGGCGCATCGACGGCGCTGACCCGTCCATCGCCGCGCTCACCGGCCGGATCGAGGTGCGCTTCGCCGACCAGACGCTGGTAAGCCAAGCGATCAATGGCGATCCCTGCGAGATGGAATTCGCCTACGTCCTGCCCTCGGGCGAGAGCTTGCGCCTGACCGTGCACGCCGTCTACCTGCCGCGCCCGCGCATCGAGATCTCCGGGCCGCAGGGCGTGCAGGCCACCTTCGACTGGCAGGCGGCGCGCGACAGCGTCGTCGGCCGGATGTGCACCGCCACCCTGATCAACGACATCGAGGTGTACTGAGAATGCTAACGCTCGACCTGACCAATGCCCCGCGCTGGCATGACCTTGCCCCCGGCGTCCGGGTGCAGTTGCGCCCGCTGACCACTGCGCTGATGGTGGCGACCCGAAGCGATCCGGCTGTCGAAGCAGTTCCAGAAGAGGCTTCCGAAGAAGATCGCGCGGTCGCCTTCGCCAAGGCGCTGGCGCGGCGGGCTCTGCTCGCCTGGGACGGCATCGGCGACGCGGATGGCAACCCCATCGACCCGGGCCCCGAGGCCATCGAGGCGCTGCTCGACATCTGGCCGATCTTCGAAGCCTTCCAACTGACCTACGTGTCAAAGGGCTTGCTGCTGGAGCAGGAAAAAAACGCCTCCGCGCCCTCGCCGAATGGTCCTTCGGCGGGGGCGAGCGATACTGCGAAGCCTGCGCGCAAACGTGCGAAGACTGCCCGGCGCGGCTGAACCGCCCGGAAGCGCTGGAGGGCTGGCAGGTCTGGGACCTGGTCGGCCGTCTCGGTGGGCAACTACGCGTGCTGCCTGGCGCGGTGATCGGCTGGGACATGTCGACGGCGCTGGCGCTCGGTGACGCCCTCGGCGTGCCGCCCGCCGCTGCGGCTGAACTGTTGCCCGTCATCGAAGCGGTGATGGTGCGGAAGCTGAACGAGGAACTGGCCGCGAATGGTGGCTCCGGTGTCAGGTCTTGATCTTCTCGATCAGCGAGACGCCGGGCAGCCCCTCGAAATGCGCGTCGCAGGTCAGGAGCGTCGCGCCCTGTGCGCGGGCGGTTGCGAAGATGATCGCGTCGGCAGTCGCGAGCTTGTGCTCCCGGCACGACTCCGCCGCCGCCAGCGCGATCTCGGTGTCGAGCGGCACCACATGGCAAACCTGCGTGAAGGCGATGACCTGATCCGCCTTGTCCTCGCCGACCTCGCGCGTCAGCCATTTCGCCAGCTCGAGTTGGACCATGGTCGGGACCAGCCACTCGGCCTGTTCGGGCAGATGTTCGGACAGCGTCTCGCCGGTCGGCGAGCCGATGAGCCATTCGATCCACGCCGACGTATCGACGAGGATCATCAGAACCGATCCGTCCGGTCGCGATAATCGGTGGCGGACGCGCCGCGCGCGAGCCCCTTCAGCGCCTCCCGTTTGGGCACCGGGACCAGCAGGACGCCCGTGCCTTTCGGGATGAAGGCAAAGGTCAGCCCGGCTTCCCAGTGCTGCGCCGCGCGGATCGCCTTGGGAATCGAGATCTGGAACTTCGAGGACAGGGTCGCGGTCTCGGCCATGGTCATACCTTCACTTGATCGATGGCATAAACGTAAGACGCCCATGCGGCGAAAGCAAGGGCTCTGACCGATGGCCGAGAAACGAGTTAGCGTTCGCCTCGCGGCTGTGGGCGGACGGCAGGTGCGCGCCGAGTTGGAAGGTGCAGGCGAAGCCGGATCGCGCGGCTTCGGACGACTGAGCCGCGAGATGGAGGCGGTCAATGCCCGGCTCGCGGCCTTCTCGCGCCGGTTGCGCGTCGCGGCAGCGGCAGCGGTCGCAGCCGCCACCGCGGCGGGCGTCGCCATGGTCCGCTCAGGCCTGCAGACGGTCGACGCGCAGGCCAAGCTCGCGCAGTCGCTCGGCACCACGGTCGCCTCGATCCAGACGCTTGAGCGCGCGGGCGAACTGGCGGGCGTCTCGATGTCCGGCATCGAGCAGGCCACCAAGGATCTGACGCGCCGTCTCAGCCAGGCGGCCGCCGGGACCGGCCCCGCCGCCGATGCACTGGACCGGCTGGGGCTTTCGGTCACCGACCTGATCGCGCTGCCGCTGGACCAGCGCGTGGGTGCGATCAACGCCGCCGTCGAGAACTTCGTGCCTGCCGCCGAACGCGCGGCCGTCGCGGGCCAGCTTTTCGGCGAGGAAGGCTCCATCGCCATGTCGCGGATCGACACCGCGACGCTGCGCCAGGCGACGGCGGATGTGCTGGCGTTCGGTGTCGTGGTCTCGGCTAGGCAAGCCGACCAGATCGAGCGGACGAACGACGCCATCTCCCGGCTCGGGCTGATCTGGCGCGGGCTCTCGAACCAGCTGGCCGTCGCTGCGGCGCCTGCGCTGGAAGCCGTCGCGGATGCCATGGCGGCGGTCGCGAGCCGCACCGGCCCGCTCGGCATCGCGATCAGTGGTCTCTTCGACAACATCGGCCGCCTTACGACGTACGCCGGGGCCTTTGCGGCCTTCCTGGCGGGCCGCTGGGTGGCTGGCATGGCCGCTGCGGCGCTGTCGGTCCGCGGTCTCGCCACGGCGCTCGTCCTTCTGCGCGGCGCGCTGATCCGCACCGGTATCGGCGCGCTGATCGTCGGCGCGGGCGAGCTTGTCTACCAGTTCACCCGGCTCGTCTCAGGCGCGGGCGGCTTCGGCGACCCTTCTGCCGCGTTTGCGCACCGGCTGCGCGTCGGTGTTGCCGTTGCCCTTCTGATCCTTTTCCTCTCGCTGCTTCGGTGATCTGATGCAAACAACCGCCCGGAAGACGTCTGATAGGGGCCTGCTGGCCCTTGTCCGGCATGAAGGCATCGTGCCCGGACCCTACACGGATTTGAAACAGGTCTGGACCTTCGGCATCGGCCACACGGCTGCGGCCGGGCCGCCGGATCCCGCTGCCATGCCGCGCGGCATGCCCGCCGATCTCGACGCCGGGATCCGCGAGGCGTTCCGGGTTTTCCGGGACGATCTGGTTGCCTATGAGGCCGCCGTCCTGCGCGCCGTGAAGGTGCCGCTGGCGCCGCACGAGTTCGATGCGCTGGTCAGCTTCCACTACAACACCGGCGGCATCGCCAAGGCCACGCTGACCCGGCACCTCAATGCCGGAAATCGCGTTGCAGCCGCCGACGCGTTTCTGAACTGGCGACGCCCGGCGGCGATCATTCCCCGCCGGCAAGCCGAGCGCGATCTGTTCCGCCATGGTTGCTATCCCGGCGGCACGATCCCAGTCTGGTCCGTGGATCGCAACGGCCGCGTGGACTTCTCCCGGCCGATCCGTCAACTGACCGAGGACGAGGCGCTGGCCTTGGCTCGCGGGCCGTCGCCGACACCGCGGCCGCCGGTCCGCGATCCTGAACCCGACGCGCCCACCGGCTGGCTCGCCGGGCTGGCCGCCTTTTTCTCCACTCTGTTCCGGAGGTCCTGATCCCATGCGCTACGTTCGTCCCAACTCGCTCACCTGGTGGGCGGGTCTGCTCGCCATGCTCACCGGCATCGGTTCGCTCGCGCTGCCTGCAACCGGGCCGCTCGGGGAACTGTCCCGGCTCATCGCGCTGCTCGCCGGATCGGGCGATGCCTCGCCCGCAGGGCTGATGTTCCTCGGTCTGGGCCTGATCGGCCTTCGCGACCGGATCGAGCGCGGGTTTCGCGGCGATGACTGACCTTCTGATCTGGCTGGTCGCGGCTTTGGGCGCAGTCGGGGGCGTCGTCCTCGGCCTGCTCTGGGGCCGCGTCGATGGGAAGCACAAAGGCAAACGGGAGGCGGAACGCGATGCCATGGAAGACAAGAGCAAGCGCGTCGAGCGCGGGCGGGATGCGGTTCGTGACGGCCGCCGCGCTGGCGATCCTGCTGACCGGCTGCGCCGCAACGATGGGCGCTGGTGATGCGGGCTGTGCCTCCTATGCCGAGGCGCGGCTGGCGCGGCCGGATGCCGAGACCGTCGCGGAGGTTCCGCCAGACTGGGCGGACTGGATAGCCGATCTTGACGACCGCATGACGGGAACCTGCCGATGAAATCCCTCTCGACCGCCCTGCAGGCCCATCTCGACGAGGGCACGACGACGCTTGCTTGGGTGTGGCGGATCACCCGCGCCGACGGCGTCACCTTCGGCTTTACCGACCACGACCGGACGCTCAACTTCGACGGCACGGATTTCGAGCCCGAGAGCGGGCTGACGGCGTCCGAGGTGCGCTCGGGTTCGGACCTGTCCGTCGATGCGCAGGACGCGGAAGGCGTGCTGACCTCCGACCGGATCACCGAGACCGACATCCTCGACGGCCGCTGGGACGCGGCGCAAGTCGAGGTCTGGCGGGTGAACTGGGCCGACACGGGTCAGCGGGTTCTGATGCGGCGCGGCGCCATCGGCCAGATCCGGCGCGGGCGGCTGGCGTTCGTCGCCGAGGTCCGCTCGCTCGCCCATGTGCTGGGCCAGACGATCGGGCGGACCTTCCAGGCGACCTGCGATGCCGCGTTGGGGGATGCGCGCTGCGGCGTCGATCTTGAGGACCCGGCCTACAAAGGCGCGGGTGCGGTGATCGATCTGCTGCGGGATCGCGCCTTCACCGCCTCCGGGCTTAGCGGCTTCACCTCAGGCTGGTTCACCTTCGGCACGCTGGACTGGACGAGCGGCGCGAATGCGGGGCGGCGCACCGAGGTTTTGGGCCATGACGTCACGGATGGCATCGCCGTGCTGACCCTGGGCGGGGTGGGACCTGAACGTCGCGCTCTGGACCGACGGCGCCTGGCTGCGCCTGCCGCCGCGGACCGGCTGGCGGGCATGGGTCGAGGACGAGGACCTGCTGCTGGTCTACGACGGCGTAGGCTGGGTCGGGACGACGCCGGTCGCGCTGCAGAACCTCTCGCTGCTGGGGCTGGGGACGACGGCGGACGCGTCGAACCCGTTCTCAGCCAAGCTGAACGCGGCACTCTGGACGGCGAAGACCGTCGCCGAGGGTGGCACCGGCGATCTGTTCTTGCAGCTGAACAAGGAGGCCGCCGGAGACGATCTCGGGCTGACCCTGCAGACCGGCTTCGTGACCAAGGCGCTGGTGGGGCTCTTCGGCTCCGACCGCTTCCGCCTCGCGGTCTCGGCCGACGGCAGCACCTTCTTCGACGGGCTGAGCGTCGACAACGCGAACGGCATCGTCGATCAGCCCCGGCTGCCGCGGTTCAAGGCGTACACCAACTACGACAACTACGTCGGCGTCGGGACCTGGACGAAGATCGCCATCAACAACACCGACTATAACGATCAGAGCGCCTTCGACGCCCCGAAAAACCGCTTCGTGGCCCCGGTGGACGGCACCTACCTTTTCGGCGCGACGCTCATGTACAAAGTCAAAGCCAGCACGTCCGCCCGGATGAGCGGGCGGCTCGTGCTGAACGGCACGACCGAGATCCGCGGCTCGTTCGGCGAGATCAGCGGCGCGCATGTCTCCGAGGCGACGGCGCTGTGGTTGCAGACGATGATCTCGCTCACCGCGGGCGATACCGTCGAGCTGCAGGGCAACTTCCGGGTCGCGGACGGCTATTTCGCGGCGGACCACACGTCCTTCTGGGGCTGCAAGGTCGGCTGAGCGGCGGAAGGCGGGTCATCGCCAAGGCTGAATGGACGCTCAGCCCTTCGGGTTATCCGCACCCTGGAACGGATCATCGAATGGCGCGAACAGCCGTTGAACATCCGGGTGGGCAATGGCCCGGAAAATGTCAGTGCAGCCCTGCAAATATGGGCTTCAAGACGAGGGATCGGCCTGGAGTATATCCAGCCCGGCAAACCGCAGCAGAATGCCTATGTCGAACGCTACAACCGAACCGTCCGCCACGAATGGCTCGGACAATACATATTGGAACGATAGAGGAGGCACAGGACCGCGCCACACGCTGGCTATGGACATATAACAATGAGCGGCCCAACATGGCCATCGGCGGCATTACGCCCACAATGAAACTGAAAACAGCGGCCTGAAGTCCAGTTATCGACCCGACGAGAAATGGGATGATTACCGTACGTGCTCGCGACGTGGACTTTGGGCTTCGCGAAAAGGGCCGCCGAAAAAGAGTGGGGAATTTCTAAAGAAAATCCCGCAGCACGGCGTTGAACAGGTCAGGCTTTTCTATGTGCACCGCATGGCTTGCTGCAGGGATGACGCAAAGCTCGGCCCCGGCGATGCCGCGCCAGAGTGACTCAGGCTGCGGCCAACGATAGGACCTGTCCTGATCGCCCCAAATGATGCGGCAAGGCATTGAAAAGTTTTGCAGAGCCGGGCGCCCATCCCAATCGCGCATTGCGATCAGAGCATTGCGGGCGGCATCGGGGTTAGCCAGCCGGGCGACATCTCGGATCGGAACGTAGCCTTGCGCGGAAGTGCCATTACGGAACCACATCGCGCTGATCCGGTCGGCAGAGGCCTGCACGCCATCTGCATCGAGCCGCGCGAGAGAGGTTTCGACCGGCTCGAACCGGTCAGGCATCAACCCCAGCGGCCCGGTGCCGTAAAGCACCAGTGCTTCAAGCCGACCCGGGTGGCGGGCGGCGATCTCTTGGACGATCATTCCGCCCATGCTGTGGCCCAAGAGGGTGAAGCTGTCCACGCCGAGCCGGTCAAGGCACCCCATTACGGCCGCGGCAAAATCAGCAATGCAACTTGGTCCCGCCATATACGCTGCTTGTCCAAAGCCGGGCAGGTCTGGCGCGATCACGTCATGCGTTCCAGAAAGCGCGCTCATTTGCGCTTCCCATTGCGCGCTTCCACCCAGATAGCCATGCACCAGAACCAGAGGTTTGCCGCACCCCGCGCGGCGGTATGGCAGGTCCATCAGCGCACCTGTTCCGGCAACCAGAGCGCGGCTTGCGGAAAGGCGATCATCACGCCTACCAAAACCACTAGCGCAACGATAAAGGGCAAGCTGCCCACAATCACATCGGGCACTGAAACCTTGCCCCTGCTAATGCCAGATATGACGTATAGGTTTAGGCCTACGGGTGGTGTAAGAACCGCGATTTCCATTGTGATGGTGTAAACGATCCCGAACCAGATCAGGTCGAAGCCCGCAGCCAGAATTAGGGGGATGATCACGGGCAGGGTGATGAAAGTCATCGAGACGGGCTCAAGAAACATACCGAGCGCGATGTAGAACAATATAACCAATGCCAGCACCATATAGGGTGACAACTCGAACGCGAGGAACAATTCTGTCACCTGCTGGGGCACGCGGTAATAGTTCAACACGAAGCCGAACAGAACGCCCGCCGACAAAAGAAGGCCGAGATAGCCCATGGTGCGCATGGTTGCCATAAGCGCCTCGCCAAAGCCTTTCCAGCGTAGCCCGCCCACGCCCACCGCCAGTGCGACCGTTACCAGCGCTGCAATGGCAGCGGCTTCGGTCGGGGTGGCGATGCCGCCATAAATGGATACCGTAATCACCCCGCCGATGACGATGATTGGCCCCAGAGACACGGCAATCTGGATCAGTGCAAGGCGCGGGCCCGTATCTCGGTCAGGGACATGGGCCGGGTGCAGCCGCGCCCAGATCAGCACCACGATCACGAAGAAACTGGCCAGCAAAAGCCCTGGAATGATGCCTGCCATGAAGAGTTGCCCGATGGATTGGTCAGTGACGATGCCATAGAACAGCAGGATCAAGCTTGGCGGTAACAGCACGCTCAGCGTGCCGCCAGCGGCCAAAACCCCACTGGCCAAGCGCCGGTCATAGCCTAGACGCAGCATTTCCGGCAGCGCCACGCCGCCAATCGTCAGCGATCCGACCATGGACGACCCCGACACCGCGCCAAAGCCTGCACAGGCACCGATGGACCCATAGGCCGCAGAACCTCGGATCGGCACGCCACGATGCAGGAACATGTAGAGGTTGGCCCCTATATTGGATCGGCTTATCAATTCACCTAAGAATACGAATAGCGGCACCGCGAGTAGGATGTAATTGATCCACACGCCCCAAAGCTTCAATTGTGCGGACACGAGCGATGTGTTGAAGGTCTGAATTTGCCACAAAAACGGCAAGGATGCCGCCGCGAGTGCAAACGGGATGGGCAGGCCAAGTCCGATCAGGACAATCAACAGGCCCAGCAGGCCAAGCGCGACTTCATACCATTCCATCGGGCGCGTCCTTTGGCCGGGCGGGGCGCAGGGCGATCTGCACCAGCCTCAATATGGCGTAAAAAGTGAACACAGTCAGGGCAAAGGCCGCGATGCCCCAGAACAGGTAACGCGGCCAACTTAGGATTTCCGACGACGACCCGGAATTGAACGCGCGGATCGTCGCGTTGATGGTGGTGATGGAAAAGAACACCCCGATCAGCGCCATGATCGCGCCATTCATGAGCGCGACAAACTTCTGCGCGGCGGGGCTGAACATGTCGGTCAGCAGCGTGACGCGCGGATAAGAGTTTTCCCGCATTGCATAGGCCAGCCCGACCAGAGCCACCGGGAACAGCAGCAGCGCCGTAGCCTCTGTCACCATGCGATCAGGCTGCCCGATGACATAGCGCATGAACACACCATAGCTGATCCAGACCATCTGGATCACGATAATCGCGGAGCCAAGCACGGCCAGCGCGACAACCACCCATTCCACGGCTTTCGTAGCCCTGTCGATCATGTTGGGCATTTGATCCTCTTGTGCTGGGCTGACTGGGCGCAATGGGCCTGACACCCCGTTCAGGCATCAAGCCCGTCTTTCGGTTATTTCTGATGCGCGGCGAACAGGTCGCGAATCTGCCCTGCCATCTCTGGCCCGCAAGCGCCATCCACTTCAGGAGTCCATTTCTCGGCAATATCCGCGATCATTGTGTTGCGCTTTTCTGCAGAAATCGACACGGCTGCGCCGCCGCCCTTCATCACCGCATTGCCGACTTGCCCGTCGATCCAGTCCTCGTAGCGGGGTTGCAACCAGATCTCCGACTCCTTGCCCGCTTCCAGCAGCGCGGCCTGATCGGCTTCGGACAGGCTATTGAAGCGGTCAAGATTCATCATGTACTGGATGTTGCCATAGAACAGGTTGGCATTGACCATATAAGGCATGACATTCCATAGTTGCCACGAAGAATAGGTTGCAACACCCATATTGATGCCATTGACTACGCCGCGCTCGGCTGATTGAAACACCTCGCCCGGCGCAATGAACACAGGCTGGCCGCCCCAGGTTTCTATCATCATGCTGACCAGCGGCCCAATAGAGCGCACAAGCTTGCCGTCCAGATTGCTCAGGCTGTCGATCGGCCCCTGAAACCACCATTCCTGATCGTAGGAATAGTTCGAATTGATGACCGGTATCAGCCCCACATTCGCGGCCTCGGGCGCAATCAACTCGGCATAGGCGGAATCCAGTCCGATCTGGTCGGTCAGGTCAATTGCCGCTGGGTAAAGCGAGGTCACGCGGTAGCAAGGTAGCCGGGTGTCAGCGGAGATCCATGAAATATCCGCCACGCCACCTTGAATGGCATCCACACCATCGGACCAGCCATGCAAGGTCGAGGACGGGAAAATCTCGACGGTCAGGCGGCCCTCGGACTTCTCAGCCACCAGTTCGGCAAATTTCAGGAATCCCTGATAGCGGATATCGGTTTCATTGACATAGGTGGACAAGCGGATCGTTTCGGCTTGCGCGGCACCGGCCAGAACGGCGCCGCCCAGCGATAGTAGGGCAACTAATTTGGGGAACTGCGTCATGTTTGATCTCCATTGTTGAACTTTTTGGGGTTTGGTGGGCCACTCAGGCGGCCTTCTGGGTATTGAACAAATGGCCATAGGCAAACAGCGCCGCAGAGCCCCCGGTATGTAGGAACACCACGCGGTCGGATTTCTTGAAAGTGCCCGCGCGGACCATGGCGACCAGCCCGGCAAAGCCCTTGCCGGAATAAACCGGGTCCAGAAGTATGCCTTCCAGACGGGCCAGCAAAAGCATGGCATCGACCATGGCTTCGGTCGGTTGGCCGTAGCCGGGGCCGACTTGATCATCATGGGCCACGACCATCTCGCGCGGCAGATCACCCCGCGCGCCTAGCAGGTCTGCCGTTCGCTGCGCCAGATTGTACACGTTGTCGATCTGCTTTTCCCGCGGCGCGCGCACCGAATAGCCAGTTACGGGAATTGGGGCATTCATCGCGAACAACCCGGCCAGAAGCCCGGCTTGCGTGCCCGCGCTGCCGGTGGCGTGCACGATATGGTCAATACGCAAATCGGCGGCATCGGCTTGGGCGATCAGTTCCTCGGCGCAGGCGGCATAGCCCAAGGCACCCACGGGGTTCGACCCGCCACCAGGGATCACATAGGGCTTGCGGCCCTGTTTGCGCAGCGTATCGGCCAGCGCTTCTGCTTCGGCATTCATGTCCAGACCTTCGGGGCGGAAATCGAAGCTGCAATCCATCATAACGTCCAGCAGCACATTGCCCGCATCCTCGTAGTCCGCACCCTGGTTGGTCACGCGCCGCTCCAGAAGTGCATGGCAGGCCAGTCCCGTGCGGCAGGCAGCAGCGGCGGTCTGGCGCACATGGTTGGATTGCGTGGCCCCTTGCGTTACCAGCGTATCAGCCCGTTGGGCGAGCGCGTCGGCGACCAGAAATTCCAGCTTGCGGGTCTTGTTACCGCCAGAGGCCAGTCCGGTGCAATCATCGCGCTTGATCCAGATTTCCGGCCCGCCCAGTTCGGCGCTCAAGCGGTCCAAGCGTTCGAGAGGGGTCGGGAAATGACCGAGCCGATACCGTGGAAAGCGTGCAAGATGCATTGTTTTCGTCCTGTCCTGTTCACATTAATATGTGGAACACGGAATTTACCCTTGTTCAAATGCCAATACCGGACTTAAACATGCATATGATGCATATAGAGAACGAAAATGCGCTTGGAGTGGATAGAGGATATTCTGGCTGTGGCCGAGCATGGGTCTTTCCAGACGGCCTGTGAAAAGCGCAACGTTTCACAGCCTGCCTTTTCGCGCCGAATACGCCAGATAGAACTGACTTTGGGGGTCACGTTGTTTGACCGCAGCACCCGCCCCGCGCATCTATCGCCGCATATTCAGGACCAGCTTGACCGCATGCGCGAACTGTCTGCCGGTTTGCGGGATCTGACTGCGGCGTTGCAGGACAAGGACGGCACCCGGCGGCGGCGCATTGTCATTGCCTCGCAACACGCGATTGCGGCCACATCGACCCCAGAGATCATGGGCCGCTTCGCCGATTTGGATATTGATACGCGTCTGCGCTCTGCCAACCGCGATGATTGTCTCGCGCAAATCATGACGCGACGTGCCGACATTGCCTTTATTCATGATGTGATTGGGGCCGAAGAAATCCCCGGTTCAGATTTTCTGGAAATTACAACGATGGGGCGGGAAACCTTGATCCCGGTTTTTGCGGGCGACAAGCTGGCGCTTTTAAATGACGCCTACAGCCATGGGGAGTTGCCTGTAATCGCTTACCCAGCAGATGTGTTTCTGGGGCAGGTTCAAAGACAGTTCATCTTTCCTCGGCTTGTCCGTGTTGGTCGGGTGCGTCCTCGGCTTGAAACCGCGCTGACACTTGCAGCTCTCGAATTCGCGCGCACGGGCTTTGCAGTAGCATGGGTTCCCGAACCCCTTGCCAGGGATGAGATCAGGGACGGGCGGTTGGTTGACCTAAGAGCAACCCTTCCCGCGGTCCCGATGACATTGATTGCCGCCCGGCTTAGCAATCCAACGACACCGATTGTCAACAATGTGTGGGAACGGATTGTGGGAACCATTCGATCTTGAAAGACGCACACTGGAGTAGGCTAAAATTGGCGGTCAACATGACGTGTTTGGTCCCGGGATAAGATGGTCTGGATGAAGTTTGAATCTTTCCGACTCTGAAATCCACTTTTGCATGACGAACTCAAACACGGTGAGGCCTCTAAGCGCTTTCATTCGTTTTGCGAAGTTGTAGGCGTTGAGAAACGTCGCAAGGTGCTTCCGAACGCTGCAAGGGAGTCGGCTACGACGGTCGAGAGGTTGTCGACGGTTCTGGCTGCCGCTTTTCTCAGAAGAGCCTTGAGCTTCGAGAAGGCCATCGGTAGTGTCAAATATCTTTCGCACTTTCGTTTTCAGGCGACGGCTCCGTGGGTTTGGTGTTGCTCCTGGTAATCCAGAAGACCCCGGCGCCGGAACCGGCCAACATGATGGCTTGCACCAGACACGTCAAAGCGGCTAGAGGATGGGATCGGCCGCCGCTATGGGCTGCTCCCGGAGATCTTGAGCTCGATTGCGATACCCGCCAGCAGCGCCAGCATGACGCCGGTGGTGATCATGCGCATGCCCGACGCCGGGTTCGAGGCGGGCGCCGAGCTTGCCTTCGCAGCAACGTCACGTCGCGTAGTGTGCAAAGCCGCGGCCGCTTTTGCGGCCCAGATAGCCGGCGTGGACCATCTGCTTGAGCAGCGGGCTGGGTCGATATTTCGGGTCGTCGAACCCGGAATAGAGCGTTTCCATGATGTTAAGCACCACGTCGAGCCCAATGAGATCGCCAAGCGCCAGCGGTCCCATCGGATGGTTCGCCCCCAGTTTCATCATGCTGTCGATGTCCTCGGGCGTCGCCAGCCCTTCGTAGACACAGTTGATAGCCTCGTTGATCAGTGGTGCGAGCAGGCGGTTTACGATGAAGCCATAGCTGTCTTTCGACACACGCGGCGTCTTGCCGATGGCCAGGGTGGCCTCGGTGACGGCGGCGGCGACCTCGTCAGTCGTCTGGAGCGCGCGGATGATCTCGACCAGTTGCATGACCGGGACCGGGTTGAAGAAGTGCATCCCGATCACCCGGCCGGGATGGGTCGAGGCGGCGGCAAGCTGGGTCAGCGAGATCGATGAGGTGTTCGAGGCCAGCACCGTGTCCTTGCGGCAGATCGCGTCGAGCTGGCCGATCACGCCGGTCTTGACCTCCAAACGCTCAACGATCGCCTCGACCACGAGGTCGCAGTCCGCCATCGGATCGAGCGTCGTCGCCTGCGTGATCCGCGCCAGCGCGGAGTCCGCCTCTGCTTCGGTCAGAACTCCCTTCTTCACCTGGCGGGCAAGGCTGCCCTGCATCGTCGCCCGGGCTCGATCGAGCGCCTCCTGGCTCAGGTCCTGCATTACTACGGGAAACCCCGCCGCGGCAAATACCTGCGCGATGCCGTTGCCCATGGTTCCGGCGCCGATCACGCCAACGGTCTCGATCTTCATGTTGTTCTCCCCTAGGGTCAGTGCGCGGTCCAGCCGCCGTCGATGGGCAGCGGCGAGCCGGTGATCTGCGCGGCGGTGTCCGAACATAGGTAGGCAATCAGCGCCGCCACAGGATCGTTCGCGAGGCTTTTACCGTCGTGGTGCTGATTTGTAAGATGTATCGGGTTGTGGTTCCCCGAGGCGGAGGCGAAGACATAGAGGTCATCGGCGGGTACGAGCGGCCCCATTTCGACCGTGTAGCTGACCTTCAGTTCCGTCAGTGGGCGGTTCTCGATCTTCATTCCGCAGCCTCCGGTGCGGGAGACCCGGACTTGGCCGATGACCGTGTCCGGGGTGCTGGCGCCGTAATGGCGGCCGTGCGCAGCGGATCCTCGCTCACCGTGGCGTCCCGGCGCGGTACACCCAATATGTCGCAAAAGCGATGCAGAAGAGCCAGCGTCCCTTCCGCCATCTCGTCAACGTCGCCCGGAACGTAGAAGGCGATGCGAATCGCGAGGTTGCGCTCCTCGGTGGTTTTCAGCAGCAGCGGCAGCGTCTCGATCGCGCGTTCGGGCTCGTAGCTCGCGATCAGCGTCTGGCGCGAGATGATCGCCGCGCGACGCTCGGTCCCGAGCGACGCGAAAGGCTCGTCCTCGTCTAGCACGCGGCTCGACCGTTCAAGCCGGTCGCGGCGCACGCCTTTGCGATTTTCGGCCATCAGTACAAGCATCCGGATCACCGCCTCGACGAAGCCGCCCTCGTCTATCCCTGCCAGCGCGGCCTGAACTTCGGGCAGGGCGCGCAGTTCGTCCTGTTGCTTCAGGGTGCGGCGCAACTCGTGGCTATGGCCGAAGGCCCGGCCCCAAGGGGTGGCCCACATCGTGTAGAAAGCGAGTTCGACCATCATGTCGCGCTGGTCACGCCAGAGGTCGATGGCCTGGGTCATCCCCTCGACCCAGAGCGTCTCTATCTGCGTAAAGGGGTTGTTGCCGCCGGCAGGATGGCGGTCGGCGCGAACCTTCTCTGCCATCGCGGGCACCTGCGACATCAGCGGGTTTTTCGAGCACATGATCGCCCGGCTGGTGCGATGAGGATGCAGCGCGCGGCTTGCCTCGGCGAACGTCGGCGTCACCATCGCCTTTACCGCAGGGCGGACCAGCGCGTCGTATAGCTGCGCCTGCACTTCGGAGGCCCGGGCCACGGCCGCGAAGGGACGCTCGTCGGGAAAGTCGTCGTCTAGCGACCGGATATCGTCGAAGGTCCGCTCCGCGAAGCTCACGGTGAACCGTTTCAATTGGCCTTCGCCCTGGATGTCCTCGATCACCATTTCGTAAAGGCCCGGTGCCAGCGCCTCGATCGTGGCGAGCGTCGAGGTCATCTCGGAATGCTCGCGCTTGGCCACCGATCCCGACACGAAAATGCCAAGGTGACCGACCTGATCGTGCACCATGTAGACGATCCTCTGGCCGCGGATGCGGACCTCGTCGACGTCTGCATAGGTCTCCGTGATCCAGTTCAGAGCCTGCTGCGGCGGCGTAATGTTATCGCCGTGGCTGGCAAAGACGATGATCGGCGATCGGATAGCCTTGAGGTCCACCGGGCGGCCCGGTTCCAGCCGTGCCTCGTTCTTCACCAGTCGGTTGCCGACGAAAAGCTGTTCGACGATCCAGCGGATCTCGGGCTCGTTCAGCAGGAAGAACCCGCCCCACCAGGTCTCGAACTCGAGGAACCGGTCCACGCCATGGTCCACGTCACGGTACAGGTCGACGTATTTGCGGAACATCGTGCGGGCGGGGTTCAAGAGTTCGAAGTTCTGCACCAGATGCGCGCCGTCGAAGAGACCGCCGCCCATGTCGGCCATCATCATCGGGATCCATGTGCCGCCGAACACGCCTGCGTTGTAACGCATCGGGTTCTCGCCAACCTTGCCCGACCACGGCGCGACCGGGGCGCCATTGATCACGATCGGGCCAGTGATGTCGGGGTTCGTCGCGGCGAGCAACAGCGTCGCCCAGCCACCCTGGCAGTTGCCGGTGACGATGGGCTTAGGCGCCGCGGGATGACGGCGCATCACCTCTCGGACAAAGGCCGCCTCGGCGCGGGTGACGTGCGAAATAAACTGCCCGGGCTCGGGCATCCGCCGGAAAGAAACGAAGTAGACCGGGTGGCCCGCCTTCAACGCCACCCCCACCTGACTGTCGGACTTGAAGCCGCCGATCCCCGGACCGTGACCCGCGCGCGGATCAATGATCATGAACGGGCGCTTGGCGTCGTCAATCGTCACGCCGGCGGGCGGCAGGATGCGCAGCAATTCGTAATTTGCGGGGAAGGCAAGGTCGGCCCCATCCATCACCCGCTCGTAGTCGTAGACGAGGACCGGCGGGCAGCCCGCTTCCTCGTGCTCGATGAAGATGTCGCCCCGGCGGCGGAGCGCGTCCGTCGTCAGTACTATCCGCTCTCCGGCGTCGCGCAGGTACTCGACAAAGCCGTCGAAGAGACGGCCGACCTGCATAAGCTTGGAGACTTCTTCGGCCCAGATATCTGCGATCGTCTCTGGTTGCGTTCCATGTGGGATGGTCTGCCAGAGATCTTTGCAGCGGTTTTCCAGCCAGTCGTTCAATTCCTCGAGGCTGGCCACGCGCGGCATCGGCTGCCACAGTCTGTGCCGGGCATCCCGTACATTCTTCTCGACCTGCCCCTTCTCCCATCCGGAAGCCGGATTACAGAACTCGGCTTCGAAGAGATAATGACTGACCAGG
>NZ_VXDC01000023.1 GCF_008711285.1 Roseibium aquae | reverse complement strand
GAGGAAGACGGCATTGTGAGCCTGCGCGATGAACTCGCAGCGGTGAAGCTGGCGCACGAGTGCCTCGTTGACTTCGCTGCTGGTAAAGTCGAATCCGTTCAGGTCCCTGTAGGCTGGAAAGCGTGCCCGCACCAGGAGCCTCGGCAGGATGGCGGCAAGGCCGACCCGGCCGCGTTCTTCCGGCGATGGCAGCGGACGCAGCCGCGCATCCGCAGGTAAAAGGCGCCAGCGGGCCACCAGCACGCTGCCCGCCCGCTCAACGACGCGCGCCAGCGCATGCTCGCCGCAGATGCCCATGAAACGCCCGAACGCCTTGTCGCCAAAGCTTCTGACGCCCAGCGAGCGCCGCACCGAACTGTGTGGCCTCCTGGCGCTCGGATTGGTTCGGTTGCGGATACGGGAGACGGGCGAAGTATCTGACGATACTGGAGAACGTTGCCTACACTATCCGCCCGACCAATGCCGTCATGCAACTCCAACTCACCGGAGAAATGCATGAACAAGTCCGATCCCATCCCCGCGCGACTGGCCGCGCTCAAGACCACGACCACGCCCGACCTGAAAAAGCAGTGGCGCGATCTGTTCGACAGCGAGCCGCCGCCCTTCAACCGGCGCTACCTTGAATCCCGCCTGGCCTATCGCATCCAGGAACTCGCCTATGGCGGGCTGAAGCCCGAGACGATCCGGCGGCTTGAACGGTTGGGCGAGGAACTGGACGGCGGGGACAAGAGAAAGCGCGGCATCCGCGCCGATCGCGACCGCCCGATCACCGGCACCCGGCTGCTGCGCGAGTGGCAGGGTGTCGAGCAGATCGTCACCGTCACCGCCGACGGCTTCGAATGGCAGGGGCGGCCCTACAGGTCGCTGTCCGCCATCGCCCGCGCCATCACCGGCACGCGCTGGAACGGGTGCCAGCCGCGACATCCAGAGGGTTTTCGTAAACCACGGTCTGAAAAGGCCGCTCGTGCACTATGCATCCACCGTCGATGACGCGCTCGCGCAGGCCAGCGCGGATAATGATGATCGCCAGGACGCCGCGTGATGCCGGATTGCGCACAGGAGCGGCGTTACCGTCGCCAAAGGAGCAGTCCCGAGGAGCGCCGCCGTTTTGTCCTGACTGCGCTTGAAAGGCCCCGCACTCAAGCCGAATTGCGGGATGCACTCGGCATGAGCAACAGCGGCATTCTCCACCTCCTGCCGCGGCTCGAAAGGGACGGCCTCGTCCGTCCGGCCGAGCGGGTGGCCTGGACCCGGATCTGGGAAAGAGCGCGAGGCTCCGGCTGAAGTCATGATAGATACTGATCAGGAGGCACAGTTGGGACCTGATCGCGCCTGCTCGCGCATCACGGCGTAGTCGGCCAGCATTTCCGCGATCACCGATCCCTCCGGCAACCGGGCAAGTTCCTCGGCCGCCCGCGCCTGGAACTCCCTGTCATACTCGACGAAGGGCGGGCACGCCGCGAGCCAGCCTTCCTCAGAACGAACCGTCGCGCAGCCGCTCAGCAAGCTCGTCGCGATCGCGAGGGCGGCGAGCCGCCGCCTCCAGCATCTGGCGTTGGACATCATTGGCCTTCTCTGTTGTCTTGAGGCGTTCAGCGAGGCGTCCCGCTCGTTCGCCAGTGCGCCGAAGCGCAAGCAGAAACAGGAGCACGGCGAGGACGATGGCGCCGTAGCGCAGCGCCGCCCGCATCCACGGGCTCGTGGCGATCCCGCCGAGCAAGGTGCCGATCACCGCCGCCCCCGGCGCCAGTCATCGAGGCGGGCGTAGATTGTGACCGCGATGCCGCCCAAGGCGACCACGATGAACACCCAGCGCAGGGTATCGAGATACGGGACCAGCGGCAGGACGGCGCTTTGCGTCTCCGCCAGCACCTGCTGGGCCACTTCCACCCCGGCCGCGCCGAGCGTCGCGACACCCGCCGCCCCGCCACCCTTCATGGTGCGGCTGTCAGCCAGCACTTCGCGCGCGGGCGGAGTCTCGGCTGCAAATGCCGTCGCCCGGACTGGGAACCGCTCGCCCCACTGACGCGCAGGGCCAAGGTCGACATGGATGAACCCCGAGCGCGGGTAGAACCCGAAGCCGAGGAACCCGACCTCGCGCGCCGCTGCCTCGAACGCCACCGGGTCGTGGTTCGCCATGGCGATGTCGAAGGCGGCGCCGTCGAGGTGCTTCGACCGGGTGGCGCCCCCGACGGCACGGTTGTGCTCGGGGCTTCGATAGGCGGAACGCACGATCAGCGGCTTGCCCAGCCGGTCGCGTAGCGCCTGCAGCTTGTCGAGCGCGGGTGCGTTGATGAGCAGCTTGCCGGTGCCCCGGCAGGCAATCTCGGCGGGCGAGAAGTTGGGCCAGCGCCAGGTGCTCTCCGGGGCGTCGCGCCAATGGCGGTGGAAGGTCGTGGTCATGGGGGTCCTCCAAAACGAAAAACCCGCCTCGAGGGCGGGTCATTGCGGGCTGATGAATGTGGATGGGGCGCGGCTACGGGCTGCCGCCGAAGATCTTGAGCTTGATCGCGATGCCAGCGAGCAGCGCCAGCATGACGCCGGTGGTGATCATGCGGACGGCCGTCTGCATGGCGGTGCGGCGGACCAGCCGGATGCAGTCCACCAGGGAGCGCAGATCGCGGATGTCGAGGGCGGCCTCGTCGCCGTCGAGGCCGACATCGGCGAGCGCGCGCTTCGCGCCTTCCTCGGCGGCGCGCGTCAGGATCGCCTCGAACTCGGCGTCGGGCATGCGCACGAAGCCCTCGGATCGGGGTGGGTTCATCGGATCCTCCTTCCGCCGCTCAGCCGACCTTGCAGCCCCAGAAGGACGTGTGGTCGGCGGCGAAGTAGCCGTCCGCGACCCGGAAATATCCCTGCAGCTCGACGGTATTGCCGGCAGTCAGCGGGACCATCGTCTGCAGCCAGAGCGCCGTCGCCTCCGAGACATGCGCGCCGCTGATCTCGCCGAACGAGCCGCGGATCTCGTTCGTGCCGTTCAGCACGAGCCGTCCGCTCATTCGCGCCGACGTACTGGCGTTGACCTTGTAGAGCAGCGTCGCGCCGAAGAGGTAGGTGCCGTCCACGGGGGCGACGAAGTGGTTGTTCGCGGCGTCGAAGGCGCCCTGGTCGTTGGTGTCGGTGTTGTTCAGGCCGATCTTCGTCCAGGTCCCGACGCCGACATAGTTGTCGTAGTTCGTGTATGCCTTGAACCGGGGCAGCCGCGGCTGGTCGACGATGCCGGTGGCGTTGTCGACGCTGAGCCCGTCGAAGAAGGTGCTGCCGTCGGCCGAGACCGCGAGACGGAACCGGTCAGAGCCGAACAGTCCCACCAGCGCCTTGGTCACGAAACCGGTCTGTAGCGTCAGCCCGAGATCGTCGCCCGCAGCCTCCTTGTTCATGGTGTAGAAGAGATCGCCGGTACCGCCCTCGGCCATGGTCTTCGCCGTCCAGAGCGCGGCGTTCAGCTTGGCCGAGAACGGGTTCGACGCATCCGCCGTGGCGCCGACCCCGAGGAGCGCGAGGTTCTGCAGCGCGTCTGGCGTGGTCCCGACCCAGATGGACCCGTCGTAGACCAGCAGCAGCCGTTCTCCGGGCAAATGGTCCCTCGGACTATTTGCTAATCCGTCGAACTCCTCGAAGCCGACATTCGGCACCAGGCCCGGCATTGGCTTGATCCCGACCAGATTGTTGAAGGCGGCCGGCACACACCCCGAACCTGCTGTATCTGTGCCGAGTGCAAGCTCGCCAGCCCGGCCACGACCGTGACGGCCGAGCCGGACGAGGAGCCGTCGGAGACATAGGCCTGTATACCGAGCGCGGGGCGCCATGGGCTGAGCGCGTGCCATTGAGGCCCGTGGCAAACTGGTCGAGGTTGGTCTTGCCAATCACCAATGCGCCGGCGGCCTTGACCCTGGCCACGACAGTTGCATCCTTTTCGGGATAATATGCATAGGCCGGGCAGGCAGCGGTGGTTGGCAGGCCTGCCACGTCAATATTGTCCTTCACCGCAAAAGGCACGCCCCAGAGGGCCAAGCTGTTTACCTCAGGCGCGCGCTCCATCAGGGATTTTGCCGCCGTCTACAGATCGTCTGCTGGTGTTTCGGTGATGAAAACGGCAGGATCATCGGAGTCCTCGCGGCGGGCAATGACCTCCTCGACGAGGTCCAGCGGCGTCAGCCCGCTGGCATAGGCGGCCTTCAGCGAGGCGAGATCGAGAACAATGGGCAGCATTATTGATCCTCCAAGATGACCAGGACATCGCCGGCCTTGACGTTGCGACCCGGCCCGGCCCGCAGATCCCGGACGCGGCCGGCAGCATGGGCGGTGACGGTAATTTCCATTTTCATTGACTCGATGATAGCAAGCGTATCCCCAGCCTGCACGGACTGGCCTTCTTCGACCAGCAGTTTCCAGACATTACCGGGCACGGCACTCACAACGCCGAAGCAGCCTTCGGGGATATCGCCGTCGAGGCTAACGCCTGCGCCGTCATCCACCTGGAACGAGTCGAGCCCCTCGTGCTTCCAGCGCTTCCGCTCCGCCTCGAAGGCCGCCTGCTGTCCCTGCTTGAAACCCGCGATACTTGCCGCATTGTGGGCCATCTCGACCTCGTAGTCGGCATAGGAGAAGGTGCCCTCCTCGATCCGGATCGGATAACCGCCACGCGGAAAGGCGGCGCGGGCCTCCGTCAGTTCTTCGTGGCTCACGGGGAAGAAACGGATCTGGTCGAAGAAGTCGAGCAGCCAGGGTTTGTCCTTGGCGAAGACATCCGTCTGGTGCCAGGTGTTCCAGACTTGGATCGTGCGCCCGAAAAGCTGATAGCCCCCCGGCCCCTCCATGCCATAGATGCACATATAGGCGCCGCCAATGCCGACAGCGTTTTCAGGTGTCCAGGTGCGGGCAGGATTGTACTTCGTCGTTACCAGCCGGTGGCGGGGATCGATGGGGGTGGCGACCGGCGCGCCGAGATAGACATCGCCGAGGCCCATCACGAGATAGGAGGCGTTGAAGATCGTATCCTTCACCGCCTGCTCGTTGGGCAGCCCGTTGATGCGCCGTATGAACTCGATGTTCGACGGGCACCAAGGCGCGTTGGGCCGTAAGAGTTCCTGATACTTGCGCATGGCCAGTTCCGCATCCGGATCATTCCAGGAGAGCGGCAGCCAGACGGTCCTGCTCGGCACCTTCACGGCGGAGACCGGGGGGAGGCTTTTCTCGATCTCGGCGAGTGCTCCCAAGAGTTTCGAGCGGGACAGCGTGGTGCTGTCATAATGGATCTGCAGCGAGCGGATGCCGGGCGTCAGGTCGATCAGGCCCTCGAGCCTCGATTGCCTGACCGCCTGAATCAGCAGATGGACGCGCATGCGGATGCCGATATCGAGCTGCATCGGGCCGTATTCGACCAGTAGGTTGTCATCACCCTGTCGGCGGTAGACCACAGGCACATCAACCTCCTCGACGGTTCCAACCACCGCCGAGCCGGCTACTTCCGGGATACACCTGATCACGGGACCGGCAAGCGGGTCGCTTTTGCGCGAGACCGGATGAAACCGGATCCTGTCCCCCGGCTTGAACTGACCCATCTTCCACTGCTCGTCGCGGGCAATCACCGCCGGGCAGACGAAGCCGCCGAGGCTTGGGCCGTCGGGGCCGAGGATGATCGGCATGTCGCCGGTGAAATCGATCGCGCCAATCGCATAGGCATTGTCATGCAGGTTGGAGGGGTGAAGCCCCGCCTCGCCACCATCGGTGCGCGCCCATTTGGGTGCCGGGCCGACTAGGCGCACACCCGTGCGCGCCGAATTGAAATCCACCTCGTAAGGCGTCGAGAACAGCGTCTCGATATCGTCTTCCAGGAAGAAGTCGGGCGCGCCATGCGGACCGTAGAGCACGCCGACGGACCATTCGCGAGTCAGTTCCGCCGGCTCGGTTGCCGGCAGGATATCCGTCTGGTTTCGACGGGCTATGCGCAGCACATGGCCGGCGCGCAGCGTGCCGATGGCATTGCCGCCGAACTGGCCGAGGCCGAAGGTGGCGCGGGAGCCCATCACCAACGGTGCATCGAAACCGCCGGATACCGCCAGATAGGCGCGCTGGCCGGCACCGGTGATGCTGCCGATGGCCAGCGTCTGGCCGGCCTTAATTGGCACTGCCTCGTCGTGTGGCACCTCGACGCCGTCGAGCTTCATCGGCATGACCGCGCCGGCAAGCGCGATCACGGTATCGGAGAAGAATTTCAGCACCGGCCCCGAGACGGTGAGTTCCAGAGCCGCCGTATGATCGTGATTTTCGACCAGCCGGTTGGCATGCCGAAAGGAGCGTTCGTCCATCGGTCCCGAGGGCGGCACGCCGACATGCCAGAGGCCAAGGCGGCCCGGTAGTTCCTGCAGACTGGATTGCGCGCCCGGGGCGATCACCTCGACAACATCCGGCACGAAGGCGAAATCCCTCAAGGCCGTGGTCGCGACATCGCCGCTGCGGAACAGGTTGGAGGCGGCGATAGCCTTCAGATATTCGAGATTGGTCTCGATGCCGGTCAGCGAGGTTTTTTCCAGCGCGGATGAGAGCGCGGCAATAGCTGTATCGCGATCGGCACCCGAGACGATGACCTTGGCAAGCATGGGATCGTAGAAGGGCGTAACCTCGGTTCCCGTCTCCACCCAACCGTCAACGCGGATGCCATCGGGGAAAACCACCTCAGTCAGCAGTCCGGAACTAGGGCGGAAGTTGGAATGGGGCATTTCGGCATAGACGCGCGCTTCGATCGCAGCCCCCTTAGGCACGAGGTGTTCGTTGCCGGTCAGCACATCTTCGCCGGCAGCCTGGCGGATCATCCATTCGACCAGATTCATACCGAAAACGGCTTCCGTGACCGGATGCTCGACCTGCAGACGGGTGTTCACCTCAAGGAAGTAGAATTCCTCGTGGGCGGGATCATAGATGAATTCGACCGTCCCCGCGGATGCGTAAGCCACCTGCTGGCCGAGCAACACAGCGGCCGCATGCAAGCGCTGACGCACCGCATCGGATAGACCCGGGGCCGGCGTTTCCTCGATCACCTTCTGGTTCCGGCGCTGCAGAGAGCAGTCGCGTTCGCCGAGTGCAATCACCCTCCCCTTGCCGTCGCCGAAGATCTGCACCTCGACATGGCGAGCCTTGGAGACGAAGCGTTCGAGATAGACGCGGGCGTCGCCGAAACTGGATTTTGCCGTACGCTGGACGGTGTCAAAGGCTGCGGAGAGGGCTTCGGCGCCGCCGCAAAGCTGCATGCCAATGCCGCCGCCACCGGCTGTCGACTTCAGCATCACCGGATAGCCGATCTGCTCAGCTGCGGAGAGCGCCTCTTCCCGGCTGTCGAGCAGGCCGGAGCCGGGCAAGAGCGGCACGCCGCTCGCCTTGGCCA
Source organism: Roseibium aquae (assembly GCF_008711285.1). GTDB lineage: Bacteria > Pseudomonadota > Alphaproteobacteria > Rhizobiales > Stappiaceae > Roseibium > Roseibium aquae. Next base: position 12,361 of record NZ_VXDC01000023.1, on the reverse strand, counting down.
GTTCGCGCGCCGTGTGCTTCAGGCCGAAGGCGGAGATATTGTCCGGCGTCGGGCCGATGAAGGTGATGCCTTCCGCCTTCAGCCGCTCGGCAAAGCCGATGTTCTCCGAGAGAAACCCATAGCCGGGATGCACGGCTTCGGCACCGGTCTGACGGCAGGCGGCGATGACCGCCTCCACGTTCAGATAGCTTTCACTGGCCGGCGCCGCTCCGAGGCGCACCGCCTCGTCGGCCATGAGCACGGGTTTCGAAAACCGGTCGGCATCGGAATAGACCGCAATGCTTGCGATCCCCATTTGTCGAAGCGTCTTGATGACGCGCACGGCGATTTCGCCGCGATTGGCAATAAGAACTCGTCTGAACATCAGGCCGCCTCGTCGTCCCAGACGAGGACCCGGATCGGCGTGGGATCGAAGCCGTTGCAGGGGTTGTTGATCTGCGGGCAATTGGAGATGACGAGCAGCACATCCATCTCCGCCTTCAGCTCGACATAGTCGCCGGGGGCGGAAATGCCGTCGACGATGGTCATTTCGCCTGAGGGTTCGATCGGCACGTTCATGAAGAAGTTGATGTTGGGCACCACGTCGCGCTTGCTCATGCCATGCTTCGAAACCTCGATGACGAAGTTGTCGCGGCAGGCATGCAGGTATTTCGTGTAGTGGCCGAAGCGGACCGTGTTGCTCTCGCAGGAGCAGGCGCCGGCGGAGGTATCGTGCCGACCACAGCTGTCGGCGGTGACCGTCAGCATCACGCGGCCTTCGTTGGAAATCACCTTCGTCCCGGTCGAGATATAGGCCGCCCCCTGCTCGCGCATGGTGTCCTGGCTGGAATAGCGTTCGGAGAAATCATGGGCGTTGTAAAACAGCGTATCGACGGCCTGCTGTCCATAAGTGTCCTCTATACGCACCACCTGACCTTGTCTGATGAAGGTCGAAAAGGGTGCTTCGGCAGCGATGTAGTGATCCTGCGCGGTGTTGGAGAGAGTGCGAACGGGAGAGGTCTGGATGAAACTGGTCATGATCGCCTCTCCTCTCAGAGCGCCGCAAAAGCGTTGTTTTCGAAGCCCCTGACGGCTTCGGCGGTGGCGGTTCGGTAGAGATCATCAGCTGCCGGCTCGGTAGCCGCGATGCGGGTGATGCTGACGGGATTGGGGGCGTAGACCGGGTTCGGATCGAGCGGATGCGGGCAATTCGAGAAGCCGACGATCATGTCCATCTCGGCGCGCAGATCGACATAGTCGCCATCGGAAACGAGATCCGCTTTCCACCCGAACCTGCCATCGGCATCAACCCGGACGGGTGCGAAAAGGGCGAGAGCCGCTGGAATGTCGCGCTTGTCGAGGCCGGCCTTGGTGGCGATGAGCACGAAGTTGTCGCGGGTGTTGCGCAGCGCCGGACCGTTCTGGCCGGCATATTTCTTCGCGTTGGAGGAAGCTGTCGAGCCCCCCATCAGCACGTCATGAGCGCCGGAGCTGTCCTCGGTGATCGAGAACATCACCTTGCCCATGTCGGAGAAGACGACACGCCCCTTTCCAAGCCCGGTGGTCCACTGCACCTTGACGGTGTCCGGCAGGTTCATGCGCTCGGTCGGGTCCTCGGCGTTCCAGGCGACGACCGATACGGTTGACAAACCTTCGTCGAGCTCGATGCGCAAGGTCTCGCTGGCCTTGACGCGGGTCCACCAATACCAGCCGCCGGGCAGCTTTTCCTGATGCACGATCTTCTCGGCAGCAATTGCGGGCGCGGGCTTTTCGCTCTTGACGGGCAGCGCCTTCGGTGCGAATTCCAGCCCCTTCTTCTGATGCTCCTCGTAGCGCGCCCGGTTGGCGGCGATCTCTTGCGCGGAACGTCGGATATGCATGCTGATCTCCAGTGGTTTCGTTGGCCGGGTCGTCCCGGCTATTGACCCTTTGAAGAGACCGGGCCGTCCCGGTCGGGGCGAAAGAGGGAGGCCTCGCCCGCCTTGCGGGGGGGCCAGATGGCGATGTCGCGGGTGATCGTCGCGCCGTAGCGGAGCTTTTCCTCCGGACGATCGCGGGGACGATCGAAAGCCACTACACGGGTCGCGAGCGTGAAGGCCTCGCGCATGTCATGGGTCACCATGACGACGGTCATCGGCGCTTCGTGCCAGAGCTTCTTCATCAGCGTATGGATCTCGGCGCGAATGCCCGGATCGAGAGCACCGAAAGGTTCGTCGAGCAGCAACACCTTGGGCCGCATGATCAGCGCCTGGGCGAGTGCCAGTCGCTGCTGCATGCCGCCGGAGAGCTGGGCCGGATACTTGTCTTCAGAACCGGCAAGGCCGACCGCCGCGATCATCGTGCGGGCTTCGTCCTCAACCTCGCGCTTGGCGGCACCGAACAGGCGAGCGGCGAAGCGCGAGGCTTTCAGCTCCTTGCCGAGCATGACATTGCCGAGCACGGTCAGATGCGGGAAGACAGAGTAACGCTGGAAGACGACGCCGCGGTCCGGCCCTGGCTCCTTCGGCAGAGGGGTGCCATCAAGCAGGATCTCACCCTTGGTCTGCTGCTCCTGGCCGAGCAGCAGGCGCAGGAAGGTCGACTTACCGCAGCCGGACGGGCCGACCAGTGCGACGAAGGCTCTGGATTCGATCTCGATCGAGGCATTCTCCAGCACGATCTGGTCGCCATATTCCTTCCAGAGGTTTTTGATGGAGAGCGCGCTCATTTGCCCTTCTCCAGTTCGGACCAGGGGAAGACGGCAATGCGCAGGCGATCGAGCAGGATGTCGGTCAGGATCGCGAGCAGCGTGATCCAGAGAACATAGGGGAAGATGACGTCCATGGAGAGATAGCGACGAACGAGAAAGATCCGGTATCCGAGGCCGCTGTCGGAGGAAATCGCTTCGGCCGCGATGAGGAAGAGCCAAGCAGGGCCAAGCTGCAGGCGGAGTGTGGTTATCAGGCGCGGCAGGATCTGCGGCAGCACCACCCGCAGTGCAATCTGCCAGGAGGAGGCAGAGAGCGTTTCGGCCTTGACGATCATCTCGCGCGGCAGGGCAAGTGCCGTCAGGGCCAGATCTCTGACCATGATCGGCGCGACGCCGATAACGATCAGCGCGATCTTCGAGGCCTCACCCAGCCCCATGACGATGAAGAGGATCGGAAGCAGAGCCAGTGGCGGCACCATAGAGATAGCATCGACAAAGGGAGAGAGCATGGCCCGTGCATAGGGCAGGGTGCCTATGACGAGGCCGAGAACAAGGGCAATCAGGATCGAGATGCCAAGCCCTGCGGCAAGGCGTGTCAGGCTGGCGGCGGTATCGGTCCACAGCAGATAGTCGCCGGTGCGCACATCCGGCGTAAATGCCATCCGCTGGATCGCAGCACCAAGAGCATCAAGTCCTGGCAACAGCTTGTCGTTCGGATTGTCTGCCAGCCTCTCGGCGGACCCAATCATATAGGCGGCAAGCAGCAACAGGAAGGGCAGCAACGCCAGTGTGAGGCGTGCGCCTTGTCCGGGCTTGGTATTGATCCAGCGCATTCGGGGTGATCCTCACGGGCAAAATGGGAGAGGGCCGACCGATGCGGCCCCCGTCCTCTCTGAAAGTCCTTGCTCAGAGTTCTCCCTTGGCAGCCATATCCATGTAGGTGGTGGTAAAGCGGAACTTCACATTGGCACTGTCACCCAGCACCGTTCCATCCGGCATTTTAATGCCGATCACGTCAGCCGAAGGCGCACCACTTCCGAGCAGACCCTTTTCGAACAGAAAGTTGCGGACAAGATCCATTGTTATTGGAAGATCGGGAGAGGCGGTAAAGGCGACAGCATCTTCTGCCTTGTCGAAGAGTTTGGTCGCGGCCATCTGTGCTTCAAAACCGGCAAGGTCGGTCCCCGAAGCCGCGCCCATGGCGGTGCGGGCTGCCGTACCTTCAGGCGTATCGGCGGTCATGATCGCCATCGTCTCGTACCAGATGCCGGCAAGTGCCTTGCCAAAATCGGGGTTATCTTTCAGCACATCCGTATTGGCGACCATCAAGTCGATGATTTCCCCGGCGATCTCAGAGCTGTCGAAGACCTTTTTGGCAGAAGGCTCCTCCAGGATGGTCGAGACCAGCGGGTTCCAGGTGACAACCGCCGTAACGTCAGCTGTCTGGTAAGCGGCAACTATGTCGGCATCCGAGGTGTTGACCACCTTCACATCGTGTTCGGAGAGGCCGATACTCTCGAGGGCTCGCGCCAGGAGATAATGCGAGACGGAGAACTCCACCAGGTTGATGGCCTGTCCCTTGACCTCTTCAAGGGAAGTCTTGTCCTTCAGGATCAGCGCATCATTGCCATTCGAGAAGTCCCCGACGATCATGGCGGTCGTGTCCACGCCGCCTGCGGCCGGAATTGAAAGCCCGTCCATATTGGTGAGCGTCACCGCGTCATAGGCGCCCGCCGTATACTGGTTGATCGACTCCACATAGTCGTTGAACTGCGTGACCTCGATCGTGATTCCGTATTTGTCGGCCCACTTCTTCACGATACCGGTGTCATTCGCATAGCCCCATGGAATCCAGCCGACATAAATCGACCAGGCAACCTTGAAATCGGTCTTTTGCTGCGCCTGGGCTGTCGCAACCCCGGACAATGCCACCGTCGCAGTCAGGAGCGAGATGAATAGAAATCGTGAAAAAGTCTGCATGTTCAGTTCCCCTTCTGGCTTTTCGAGAAGGGATCGGCATGACCATCGCGCCGCCAATCCCTTGGCTTACGAGGTCTCCCGGGCTTTTGTCCCGCCGTGCATCCGGAAGGGATGTCTCCCCCTGCCGGTGGCAGCTCTCGGACCAGCCATGCAAAACGCACCGGAACCCTAGCCGCCAAACTCTGAAATCAAGATAACAAGAGTCGTGCCAGTCCGTAAACGGCAGCTGGAATCCCGGCTATTTCAGAGTCTAAGACAGGTTGGTGACTGGAAAAGCGGCAAAGTAGCAAGCTCTCCGCCCAATGAAGAGGCAACAGAGTATCGTTCGCTCTTGGCATCTTGTGCTGGCCGAAAAAGGGGCCCCATCGCAAATAGCCCATCTAATGATGTGTTGATCGTTCCTGGGACACAAACGTTCCCGATCCCGAGGCAACTGTTCAGACCAATGGTCGGTATTCGTCTGACAGGGAAAGGGCAATCTGTTCGACGAAACGCGAGGCGGCGAAGCCAAGGCCCTGCAGCGTCCCTTGCCGGATGACAAACTGATCCTTTTGCCTGTCTGAGGGTTCAGGGGTGGTGTGCGCTGCCGACCGCAACTGCCTGATGACGGCGATGGCCGGGTGCTGGCACTGGTCCGAACGCCAATCCGGGATTGTCAGCAATTCACCCCAAAGCAGTGATTGGAAGCGACGGCAGCAACCACCTGCCAGTGGCCAGCGGCAGTTTCTACCAAAAATCAGCCTGCCGCAGATGGTGGCAGAGACTTTGTGGCACTGATCGGGACTGATTGCGCAGCAGTTCGCGCCCGTCTGCCGCCCTCAAACAAGCGCATTCGATAATCGCGCGAGTTCCACCGACGCTAAATTTTAGGGCATGCCGCCTAAAAACCGGGCGGTTCGGGCGCAGCGGGGTCGCTCGGCGCTCCAATAGCCGCAAAGCGTAAGCGGGCACTCCCCGGAGCAGCCATACGGCACGATTCTTGCATCGAAAAAGCCAATGTAAGTATTGAAAGCTCGTTCTGGTTAACAGTTAGGCAGTGTGGAAATCTGCTCAAATGAGCGCCACCCGTGCTCAGATCCGCACAAGGAGCTAGTGATGAAAGAAAACACACTGAAGAGACTTCTCCGGGCTTCTGCCGCCATTGTGGCTGTCGTTGCATTGTCTGGCGCTACCACCGTCAACGCTCAGGACCTGACAAAGGTCAAGGCTGGTCACCTGGTCGCAATCGACATGGCGCCGTTGTTTGTTGCCAAGGAGAGCGGCTGCTTCGCTTCCGAAGGGCTGGATGTCGAGACTGTGTTCTTCGCCAATCCTGGAGACAACAATGCGGCACTCGCCGGTGGCGCAATCGACTTCAGTACCAATCCGTTCACCCTGCCGTTTTTCGCGGCCAACAGCGGCGTCGACATTAAGGTGGTTGCAGCCGCCGGCGGCTGGGGCGTGATGGAAGTCATCGCGCAAAAGGAAACGGGCCTGGCCAGCATTGCCGACATTACTGCCTACGCGGCGGCCGGCAAGCCCAAGCTAAAAATTGCGACACTTCAGGGTGACACTTTGGAGTTGATCCTCACGGATGCCTTTGCAGCTCAAAATGTCGATCCGGCTGTGGTCGAATTTGTCTATTTCAACGATCTTCTTGCGATGGTTGAGGCCTTCAGGGCCGGTCAGGTAGAGATCCTCAGTCACATTAAGCCCTATACCAGTGAGATGATTGCCGAGAAGGGGGCCCTTCTGCTGACGACGAATGCAGCCATTTGGGGTCCGATGTCGCCGAACACCGTGGTCAGCGTGCTTGGCAAGACCCTCGAGGAGCGACCCGATGTGGTTGCTGCTTATATCAAGGGACTGATGTGCGGAGCCAAGATCATTAACGAGACGCCGGACAAGGCAGTCGAGCTTCTAGCAACCGGCAACTACTTCCGCGTCAGCGGCGATGTGCTCCTGGCAGCTTTCAAGTCCGCCCCAGCGCCGGTCTCGTTCATTCCAGACGTCGACTCCATCCAGAAGGTCGTCGGCTCGCTCGCGGCGCTCGGCTATATCAAGGGCGACGTCGCTGCCAAGGACATCTTTGACCTTGTCGTCGCCGAGAGCCTCCAGCCGTGACCAATGCCAGTAAAGCCGCCCCCATCGTCCTGGGTACGCTTTCCCTTCTCACCGTCCTTGGACTTTGGGAGTGGTCAGCGGCGGCTGGTCTGGCAGTCTCTACGGTGCTACCACCGCCAAGCCAGTTCATGGCGGTGGTAGCCGAAAGCGGGTTCCGCATCGGCATGGGGTCGCAGGCTTCACCCATTTCACAGAGCCTCGTCTCTACTTTCCTGCGTGTGTTTACCGGAATGGGGATCGCATTTGCGGCTGCGATCCTGACCGGCGCACTTCTCAGTCTCTCTCGAGTTGCGACTTGGTGCATCAGCCCATTGCTTTATCTGTTGGCACCGATTGCGCCCATCGCCTGGATCCCGACTGCGATCGTGGTGTTCGGCATTTCGAATACCGCCGCAATCTTCATCGTTTTCATGGGCGTCTACTTCGTCCTCACCATAGCGACCCTCTCCGAAATCCGTCGTATTCCGCCGGAGTTTCATACTGTGGCCGCGAATCTGGGGGCCTCGCCGTTTGAACGCTTCTACCGCGTGACACTGCCGGCAATCCTGCCAGGCGTTTTCGTTCTGCTGCGGTCTAATTTTACAGCCGCTTGGATGGCCGTGCTGGTGGCCGAGATGGTGGGTCTGCGCGACGGACTTGGTGCCATCATTATGATGGGGCGCAACCTTTTCAATAATGATTTGATCCTTTTTGGCATGGTGATCATAGGAGTGTCCGGCTTCGTGGTGGATCGCGTCCTCAACTTTATCAGCAACAGGATCGTGTGGTGGAGAGTATGACGATCTCGCCGCCAATGGATGTCGACAGCTTGCCGCCGGATATTGCCGCAGGTTCGTGCGTGCGGCCAATTCTTGAGGCCAGCCGCCTGAGCATCTCCTATCCCGGACAGCGAGGTACGGTTGTCGCTCCCCTCCAAGATTTCTCTTTGGCCATCCAGACCGGCAAGATCACCTGCATTCTCGGGGCATCCGGCTCGGGCAAAACCACCCTGCTGCGAGCACTGGGCGGCTTCATCACCGGCGCACCCACCGGCGGCGTGCTGTTTAAGGGTCGCTACCTTCAGGCGCCGACGCCTGAGATCGTTATGATATTTCAGGAAAACAACCTATTTCCTTGGCTCAACGTGCGCGACAATGTGGGGTTCGGCCTTCGCTATCGCCCCTGGACTGGCGAGCAAAAGGAGAGCCGGCTCTCGTCGATTATCGAGACCGTGGGCCTGGCAGACGCCATTGATCGCTATCCGCACCAGCTTTCGGGTGGCATGCGCCAGCGTGCCGCCATTGCCCGCGCGCTCGTCACCGAGCCTCGTGTATTGCTACTCGACGAGCCGTTCAGTGCTCTCGATGTAACACTGCGCCGCCGGATGAGCGAAATGACGAACATGATCTGGAGCGCGCTTGGCACGACCATGGTCATGGTGACCCACAACGTCGAAGAGGCCATTACCATGGGGCACCGTGTTGTCATTCTAGGGTATCAGCCAGCTCGGATTATCCTGGATGAGGACACAAGTGACCCTGAGTTTAAGGATCGCTATGGAACTACGTTCCTGGCTCTACAACGTCGTATCGAGAATTTGATCGAGTGAGGCATCTATGAATGGAATTCATGACATGGGCGGGCTGCACGGATTCGGAGAAGTGCCAGTAGAAACTGATGAGCCGGTATTTCATGCGCGCTGGGAGGGCCGGATATTTGCGATGACCCAGGTGCTCGACACAACCGGCATCTACAATTTAGACGAGCATCGACACGAGATCGAACTGATGCACCCTGCAGACTATCTTCGAGACGGCTATTATGGTCGATGGCTGTTCGCCATGGAGCGTATTCTTGATCGTAAGCTAATCCTCCGCCGCACGGAGGTTGATCGGCGGCTTGACGAGCAGGCGGCTAATATCCCGAAGTTTAGTACCCTGACGCCTCAACGCCAGTGGCCTCTTACTGCCCAACAGAAGATCCGCTGGGGCGCTCAGCGGCCGGAGGAGCCCATCACCCCGTCGTTCGCCGTCGGCGACCGGGTGCGGGTACGCAACCTGCACCATTCTGGCCACACACGGCTCACCGCCTATGTCCGCGGTCGGGCTGGCGTCGTGAGCAAAGTCAACGCGGAGTCTTGGATCTATCCCGATACCCGAGCCCACAACGTCGGCGATAACCCGCAGGCTGTCTACAATGTGACATTCGATGCCCAGGAGCTCTGGGGCGATGCCGCCGAGCCAGGCACAAAGATCAATGTTGACCTTAGCGAAGCCTACCTCGAGCACGACGAGACTTGACCATGACGAACCACGATACCGACAATCATGACCATGACCATGACCATGCGCACCACCACAGGCACGCGGACAGCGAGCGCCCGGGGCATTCACATGCACCAACCAAACCCTGGCAGGCGACGCGGGCCGAGGCCGTGGAGGCGCTGCTGCATGAACTGGGTGTTATCGATTCCGCCCGGGTCGATGAAATCGTCCAGCACTACGAGGAAAAAGTTGGCCCCAAGACGGGTGCCAGGGTGGTTGCACGGGCCTGGACTGATCCGGCATTCAAACAAAGGCTGCTTGCCGACGGGCTAGCTGCCTGCGCTGAGCTGGGCATTGGCGGCCCGGAAACGGAACTGCTTCATGTCGTCGAGAATACCGACAATGTCCACAACGTGATCGTCTGCACCCTATGCTCCTGCTACCCTTGGCCTGTTCTGGGGTTGCCGCCTGCCTGGTACAAGTCCAGCGCCTACCGCAGCCGGTTGGTTCGCGAGCCGCGCACGGTTCTTGCTGAAATGGGGCTGTCGCTGGCGCCTCAGGTAGAAATCCGGGTCTGGGATAGCGTCTCGGAAATTCGCTATCTGGTGCTCCCGCAGCGTCCAGCTGGCACCGAGAACATGAGCGAAGACGAGCTGGCAGCGCTCGTTCGTCGCAACGCCATGATCGGTGTCGCAAAGGTTGCAGCACCTGAGGTGCCATCATGATTGCAGCAGAAAGCTCCATAGATCCCGAGGATAAAGACCTCGCATTCGCCGAACCCTGGAATGCACGGGCATTCGCGCTAGTCCTGGCCTTGTCGGAACGCGGCTTGTTTACGCTCAAGGACTTTCAGGGGGAACTCATCGACAAGATTGGGGCTTATGAAAAGCTCGGGTGCATCCGCACCGACGAGGAATACTACACCCACTGGGTTGAGGCATTGACGGCGCTTCTTCGACGCCGTGGTTTGCTTTCAGCCGAAGCAGTCTCGGCGATGGAAGCCAGTCTGGTTGCTGTCGCTGCGGCAACGCGGGAGCACCAGCATGATGCTGCCTATGGCCCGGAGGGAAAGCTGCGGGTCGAGCCTCTGGTCGTTTTTGGGCCGGGCGAGTGAAGCTCTCTAACTACGATATCCGCCAATTGCGGGTCTTTCTGGCTGTAGTAGAGTGCGGCGGGTTTTCCGCAGCAGAGAGCCTATTGGGGATCAGCCAGTCGACTATCAGCACCCATATTGCTGAGTTGGAGCGGCGTCTGGGTTATCAGATATGCAAACGTGGCCGGGCCGGGTTCGAAGTCACAGAACGTGGTCGTGCCCTGCATGTCTCGACGCTCAAGCTGGTTGATGCCTTCGCCGAGTTTGAAGACAAGGCACTCATTCTCAAGGGTGCCGTCGCTGGCCGCTGTCGGCTTGCTCTCATTGACAATCTGATTACCGACCCCCGCTGTCCGATTGTGCCAGCTTTGCGATCACTGTCGACATTCGAACGCGGCCCGCGCACCTCCATTGATATCCTGTCGCCGGCAGAGATCGAGCTCGCCGTGGCGGCTGGGCGAGTCGATCTGGGCGTGTCGATTATCGAAAAGCGGCTCCCATCCCTGCGCTACACGCCACTCTATCGCGAGCTGGATGTACTCGTGTGTGGGGCAGCGCACCCCCTCTTTCATGTGCATGATGAGGATAAGCTCCGCGTCGCTGTCAGCGAAGCACCTAAGGTGATCCGCACCTTCCTGAACCACTCTGATCTGTTTCCCATCGGCAATCGCGAAGAATTAATCGCGGGCACCGTCACCAGCGTTGAGGCTGCGGCCTACCTGGTCTTGGCCGGCACTCATATTGGCTTTCTTCCCGAGCATTATGTCTCTGCCTGGGTGCGCAGTGGCGAGATGCGGATTATCTTGAGAGACCAATACATGCGCGCCTCCGAAATAGTGCTTATTGAGCCGATGAACGATCAAGGGGCGGACCTTGGCGTACAGCGCCTGCTGCAGGAGCTGTTGCCCGCTGCGCGGCAAGCATCTGCAATCTCGATATAGGCATTGAGAATTCAGTGTGGGTCGTTCGCAAAGTCTGCCGCAGATTGCATGCAGAGACGGGATTCGGAGGTTTCCATAATGCAATGTGCAGCTGTTGAGGCGATCCCGGAGCCGTGGCCATTGAACCCTTCCGACTGGCCGCTTAGTGCGGCCCTTCTCATCATCGATATGCAGCGCGACTTCTGTGAGCCCGGTGGCTACATCGCATCGATGGGCTATGGAGTGGAGCATGTCGACCCACTTATACCCCGCATCGCGGCGGTGCGACACCGGATGGAACGCTTCGGAGCAAAAATCATCTATACCCGCGAGGGACATCGACCTGATCTGGCGGATCTGACGCCTCAGAAGGCAGCACGTTCGCGCCGCGGCGGTGCCGAAATCGGAGCACCTGGTCCACTCGGACGCTTCCTTGTCAGGGGAGAGCCTGGCTGGGATATCATCCCTCAACTCTCACCGGGCAACAACGACATCGTCATCGACAAGCCGGGATACAGCGCCTTTCATGCGACGGATCTTGAGCAGATCCTAAGGGTCCATGGTGTGCGTTGTCTCGTCCTCTGTGGCGTGACCACCGATGTCTGTGTCCATTCGACGCTGCGCGCAGCGATCGACCTTGGATTCGATTGCCTGGTGCTGGAGGACTGTTGTGCTGCAACTGTGGCCGAACACCATACTTCTGCCATCGGCACAATTGCTACAGAAGGAGGAATTTTCGGCTCGGTTACTTCCAGCAAGTCTCTACTGGCGGCTACCGAAAACCTGCAGGATTTGGACGCTTTTTAGCGTAACGTTATCGGCAGCGATTGCTTCTCGCTGAAAGAAATGGGTATGGAGCAATATGCGAGAGCTACATTCAAGGGGACTATCCAGAATCTTGTGCTCGGGCCGGTTTCATTCATACGCTCTGAAGCGTTCTTCGAAGAGAATGGCGAACTGGTTTTTCGCCTCGACCCATTCGCGCGGCGGCGGTTCGCCTTGCCCGAGCCCTGCTCGTTCTCCAGATTCTCGTCGAGCTCGCTGTTCAGGATGCGCTCCGCCAGCGCCTTCTTCAAATCGTCAAGCAACCCGTCCTTGCTGAAAACTTCGTTAGGGTCGCGGTCGCCAAGCTACTGATCCAAAACCTGTTTCGATATGGCCATGCGATGATACTCCTTTTTCCATCATCATGACCCGAAGCACAGAATTCGTGACAGTCCCCATTCAAGCCGCGTGAAGCCACGCTTGCCCTTCACCGTCACCAGTTGTTCGGCCGTCAGCTGTTTCAGCCATTCGCTGTCACTCCATGAAGGCAGGTGCACTGTTCCCGCCGGGAACGAGGCACCGGCGGTGA
>NZ_VXDC01000022.1 GCF_008711285.1 Roseibium aquae | reverse complement strand
CAAATCAGGCCGACAACGAAGGGAGGAAGCCAAAATCTTGACCACGGCGTAACCGCCGTTCCATACACAAAAGGCGGGTCAATTCTCGGTGGAAATACCGGGTCAGTTCTCAGTGAAAATCAACAGTTCAGCCGCACACCTCCCAAAATTACATCATTTCAGCGCCTTACAAGCTATTCACCAAATCCGCGCAGTCATCAGGTCCGAAGAATATCGGCCCTCAGAGACCGCTTCCGGGCCTCTTGGCAGCAGGGGCAGTGCTCAGCCCCTCCCGCATAACCCTCGAAAACAACGGAAAAATCCGGCCGCAGCCGGATCGAGAGAACGCTTTCGCGAGGGCAAGTGGCGGAGGGGACGGGCCTCAGATCCAACGTTCTCCAATTCTGTCGGACTTGCTGCAGTTCGGACTTGGTTCAGATTTCTATTTACAACAATTGCTTACAAGAATTCTTTTTTGAAGCGGTCCATCTGATGCATCCGCTCGTGGAGGATGGTGGAAATTCCGATGTCCCCGTTCGGCAATCGCCGCCAGTATACGAAATGGCTCTCGTAGCGAAAGAAGTATCCCTCGACCCCGAACTCGGCCGGCACGGGTCTCGACGTGACTCCGCGTGTGTCGATCTGCTCGAAAGCGGCGAACAGACCGGTGATGTAGATCTCGGCTTGCGCCTCACCCTACCGGTCGCGGGTTTAGCGGTAGATTTCGTCGAGACGCAGTGAGGCCGTCTCATGGACCCCGATCGCCATGGACTCAGGTCCGGTTCCGGGCGATCACCTCAGCAGCGTTCAGCGGCTTGTAGCTGTCCTCGGGCGCCGCGAAGGCGCGGTTCAACTCGGCCTTCAATCGATCGAACGCTTCGCGCTGCGCACGCTCTTCGTCGCGACGGATCAGATCCCTGATGTATTCGCTGACATTCTTGTACGCTCCGTCCTCGCCGACATTGGTTGCGACGAACTCGCTGAGCGCGCCGCTCACGCGAACTGTCATGGTGGTGGTGCGACGCATAGCGCGCTCCCTTTTTGGTATGTACTCAAGATGACCAAAAACGAACACGAAACAAGTGTGCGGATACCGCGTGGCGTTACCACACGTCGTCTGCCGCTCGGTGTCGCCTGAAAGCCGCTTCGCGTCCATGAAATCCGCCGGATAGCAGGGTTCGAGCGGCCGTTTTTGCCAAGCGCTGACCTCGTCCACGACGGCATTCGTGATCGCTGAAATCAGACTGGGTGAGGCCTCGACGCCATAGATGTCTTCGTTATGCCCCCGGATTTTGCGGGTGCTCATCCCCCGCGCGTACTCAGACAAGTCCCCGACAGGCCTCTCAAAACACAGATCGCGTAACCGCAAAATGCCATCACACAATACCAAGTAACGCCAAAATCAGTTTGCGCAAAGACATAGCGATCCCGGGTTCGGGCTTGTTGCGACCGGTTAAACGGCGGGCAATCCCACATAACGGCAATCCAGTCCCGGCTAACGACAATCGTTTTGCGCCCAACGGCACGACCTCGACCGGCTTATCTCGCTGAACAACGGGTGTCAGGGGGCCCGAATGCCCATTTTTCCTGCATTTCCAAAACAAGAAAAATGTATCACACCGTTCAACCTGTTGGATAAAAGTGCCTTTTTGACGATGAGGAAGGGGCCTTCCGCATCTGATATCGTGATTTTCTCCGTACAAAAGCAGAGACCATCTCGCCAGAAAATAAATGCACAGCCATTTGTTCCCTATTCGTGTCGATGCCAAGAAACGGCTTACAACCGCTCGGTTGTCAGCCCGTAACGCTGTCTCGGTTTCGGTGCGTCGGCCTGGTTCTCGCAGCGCCTTGCCCAACAACCACGGGTCCAGACTGGTTTGGCGGCGCAGGCGGTCGGGCCTTCCCGCGCAGCCACTCAAGCTTTCATGCGCAGGCCCTTCGGATCGTAAAGCGGACGCAGAGAGGCGGCCGCCTCGATCCGCGTGCCCATGACGTCGATCTCGAAGGTTGAGGCAAGCACGTCGTCCGTGCTTTCACCTGCGCAGGGGACATAGCCAAGACCTACAGCGCCGCCCAGGCTGTGGCCGTAATTTCCCGATGTCAGGTGACCAACGATGTCGCCGTTCCTCAGGATCGGTTCATAGTGATAGAGCAGCGGTTCATGGTCCTTTAAGAGAAACTGCAGCATGCGCATCCGCGGCCCGGTCTCCTCGCGCCGCAGAACTGCGTCGCGGCCGATGAAGTCGGCCTTTTTGGTATCCACCGCAAAGCCCAGTCCGGCATCGATCACGTGATCCTCGCTGGTGATGTCGTGACCGAAGTGGCGGAATGCCTTTTCGATCCGGCAGCTATCCATCATGTGCAGGCCACACAGCTTCAGGCCCACATCCTGTCCCGCCTCCAGAAGCGTTTCGAAGACATGCCCCGCCATATCGGCCGGCACATAGATTTCCCAGCCGAGCTCGCCAACATAGCTGACCCGGTGGGCGCGGGCGAGCCCCATGCCGATTTCGATCGGCCGCGCCGTGCCAAAAGGCGCTGCGGCATTGGAGAAATCGTCCGGGCTGACCCGGCTCAACAGATCGCGGGACTTCGGCCCCATGACGGCCAGAACCCCCTCGGCGGCCGTCATGTCGGTGATCGTCACGCGGAAGCCGTCCGCGTGGCGCAACAGCCAGGTCTGGTCCGCCAGGCGTGTCGCCGCCGGGGTCACCACCAGATAACCCGTTTCCGACAATCGGGTGATCGTCACGTCCGCCTCAATCCCGCCGCGGGAATTGAGCATCTGCGTATAGACGATCTTGTCCAGCGGAACCGACAGGCTGGCGCCGCAGACACGGTTGAGAAAGGCCTCCGCTTCCGGTCCTTCGACCTTGAGCTTTCCGAAGGATGACATGT
The DNA here is from genome assembly GCF_008711285.1 of Roseibium aquae. Lineage (GTDB taxonomy): Bacteria > Pseudomonadota > Alphaproteobacteria > Rhizobiales > Stappiaceae > Roseibium > Roseibium aquae. Next base: position 20,962 of record NZ_VXDC01000022.1, on the reverse strand, counting down.
CGTACATGCCGACATTTTCCCGGATCGCCCGGTGTTCCTCGGCGGCGTTTTCGAACCAGTTCTGACGGCCCCAGCTATACCGATAGGCGCGCTCCTCGCCGCCGCGGGCAAACCAGTTGGCCCGCTCCCAGCCGGAGACTTCGCCCATGACGGCGCCCTGCGCGATCAGGTGATCGTGGAACGGGCTGCGCCGGACGCCCCGCGCCGTCGCCTTTTGGCGGAACGGAAAATGATCGGCGTAGAGCAGCCCGAGGGTCTCCTTGGACCGCTCATACAAATACCGCGCGTTGCCCTGGAACGGTTGCATTCGCGCGATGTCCACCGTTCCGAGATCGAACGGTTTCTCGCCGTCCTCCATCCACCTGGCAAGGGCCATGCCGGCCCCGCCCGCCGACTGGATACCGATGGAATTGAACCCGGCCGCGACCCAGAAATTGTCCGTTTCAGGCGTAAGGCCCAGATGGTAGGCGTCGTCGGGAGTGAAGCTTTCGGGTCCGTTGAAGAACGTGTGAATGCCGGCCTCGGCCAGCAACGGCATCCGGTTACAGGCCGCTTCGAGGATCGGTTCGAAATGGTCGAAATCCTCCGGCAACTGGTCGAACTCGAAGTGGTCCGGAATGCCGTCCATGCCCCAGGGCTTGGCAACCGGTTCGAACGCGCCGACGAGCATTTTCCCGGCGTCCTCCTTGTAGTAGGTGCATTCGTCGGGCACCCGGAGGACTGGTACGGCCCCGAGGCCGGGCACCGGCTCGGTCACAATGTAAAAATGCTCGCAGGCGTGCAACGGGATGTTCACGCCCGCCATGCGACCCACCTCCCGGCCCCACATTCCCGCGCAATTCACCACATGTTCGCACGCGATATGGCCTTCCACCCCGGTTTCGTCGCGCCAGTCGACCCCGACGACACGGCGTCCCCGGCGCGTGATCCCCGTGACCTCGACATTCTCGACCAGCCGCGCGCCGTTGTTGCGCGCGCCTTTGGCCAGCGCCATCGTGATGTTTGTTGGATCGCCCTGGCCATCGCTCGGCAGCCAGACCCCACCGGTGACACCGTCGATGTTCAGATGCTCGTAGCGCGCCTTGATCTCGCCGGGACCAAGTTCCTCCACCTCAACGCCGAAGGCGCGGGCCATCGCCGCGGTGCGGAAGACTTCTTCGCGCCGTTCGGCGGTCAGCGCGGCGGTGATCGAGCCGCACCGCCGGAAACCGGTCGCAATGCCGGTTTCTTCTTCGAGGGTACTGTAAAGCTCCTGCGTGTATTTCGCCAGCCGGGTCATGCTGGGCGAGGATCGCAGCTGTCCGATCAGACCGGCGGCGTGCCAGGTCGTGCCCGATGTCAGGCGCTTGCGCTCCAAGAGCACGACGCCGGTCCACCCCTGCTGTGCCAGGTGATAGGCGACCGACGTTCCGATAACGCCGCCTCCGATGATGACGACATTTGCATTTGCTGGTAATCCGCTCATGTGCGCTCCGTTGCGATCCGGGCTGGGTCGAAATGAGGTCAGATGCACTCGCCGCCGTCAATGACCAGCGCGTGTCCGGTCATGAACGACGACCGGTCGGACGCCAGAAACACGATGCTGTCGGCGATCTCTTCGACGGTTCCAAACCGGCCCATCGGCAACGTGTTGGCGATGTAGTCCTCAAGCTTGTCACGTCCGCCCATCTGGACTTCGAACCCGCGGTTGAACGCGGTATCGATGAAGCCAGGGCACAGCGCGTTGAAGCGGATGTTCTCGGGCGCGTAGTCGGCCGCCATCTGCCGGGTCATGGCCAGCACGGCATGTTTGGTGGTGCAATAGGCGATCATCTCGCGATCGTATTGAACGCCAGAATTCGATGAGGTGATGATAACGCTGCCAGCGCCCCGCGCCCGCATAGGACCGAGAGCCGCCTGCGCGGCCACGAAATGCGAGCGCACGTTCAGCGCCCAGGAGGCGTCCATATCCTCGACCTTGACGTCCTCCAGCTTGCCTTCGATCTGGATGCCAGCGTGGGAATGCAGAATATCAAGCCGTCCATGGCGTTCGGCGGTGTCGGCGATGGCAGCACGCAGTGCCACGTCGTGCGTTGCGTCCAGCTCAAGCGGCTCGGCCCTGAAGCCTTCCTTATTGATCGCGTCCGCCACCGCCCCAGCCGCCGCGCGGTCCCTGTCCGTGACGACGACGATCGCCCCTTCGCGCGCCAGTGCTCTTGCTCCGGCGGCGCCAATCCCAGATCCGGCACCCGTGACGAAGGCGACCCGGTTTTCAAGCTGCATGGGTATCTCCTTTTCCCCAATTCGCGTCACCGTTCCGGCCGGCGCCGGAGGATGAGCTGGGCGATGATCAACAGAAGCAGTGAGGCGACCATGACTATGGTGCCGATTGCGTTGATTTCGGGTGTGACGCCACGGCGGATCGACGAAAAGACATAAATCGGCAGCGTCGTCTCTGACCCGGCCACAAAGAACGCGATGATGAAGTCGTCGAAGCTGAACGTGAAGCTCAAAAGAAAGCCGGCCAGGATCGCGGGGGCGATCAGTGGCAGCGTCACCTGCATGAACGTTGCGAGCGGCGTGGCGTAAAGGTCAGCCGACGCTTCGCCGAGGACCTGTTCTAGGCTGGCGAGCCTCGCCCGGACGATGACGATGACAAGCGCCATCGTGAACATGGTATGGGCGGCGATCAGGGACCCGATGCCCATGGAAAGCCTGGGCGGCTGGCGATCTTCGAACCAAAGAGACGCCAGCAGCGGATTGAGGACGTCAAACACCGTAACAAGCGCGATCAGCGTGGCGATGCCGATGACAATGCCGGGGATCATGATCGCGACATAGATGACCCCGTCAAAGACTGCCCGGGCGGGTCCGCGCATGGTCTGAAGGCCGACCGCGGCAAGCGTTCCCAGAACGCTGGCGAGAGTTGCGGAAACAAAGGCGACAATCAGACTTGTTTCCAGCGCATCCATGACAAAGGGATTTCGGAACGCGCGCACGTACCACTGGACCGAAAAACCCTGCAGCTGACTGGCGTGTCGCCCGGCGTTGAAGCTGAACAGCGCGATGATCGCAATCGGCGTGTAGAGAAACAGGTAGACGCAAAAAGCATAGATCCGCATCGCGGCCTCACATGATCGATATGTCTTGGCGGCCGCTGTGCAGCCTGGCGATCAGGCGCATGTAGACCGTGACGGTCACCAGCATGATAACAATCAGCGTGAAGGCCACCGCGGAGCCAAAGGCCCAGTTACGCGACTGCAGGAAAAGGTCGACGAGCGCGTTGCCGACGAAGAAGACCTTGCCGCCGCCGAGCAGCGCGGGGATCAGGAACTCGCCCATCAGCAGGATGAATACGAGCATGCATCCGGTGGCTACACCCGGAATGGACAGCGGCAGCGTGACCTGGAGAAAGGTCGAAAATGGCCTTGCCCCAAGATCGGCTGACGCTTCCAGAAGGCGCTTGTCGAGCCGGTCGAGGCTGACATAGATCGGAAACACCATTAGCGGCAGATAGCCGTAGACAATGCCGATCAGCACCGCGAACGGGGTGTAGATCAGCCGCACGCCCTCTATGCCGACCATCTCGAGAAGAGCCGGAAGCCCGCTTCCGCCGAGGATGAAGATCCACGCATAGCTACGGATCAGGATCGAGGTCCAGAACGGCACGATCACAAGGACCAGAAGGATGATCTTCCACTTCGGATCGGTTCGGACTGCGAGCTGGTAGGCCAAGGGATAGGCGATCAGCATAGCGGCGATGGTGCCGAGCGGCGCGAGGATCATGGTGTTCTTGAACGCAGTGAACCGCGCCGGGAGGTTTGCGTATTGCTCAAAGGTGAAAGCGGGAACATAGCCGCCGGCCGGCCCCCGCTCTCCAAAGCTGAACACGAAAATGACGCTGAGGGGCAGCACAAGCATCACCACGAACCAAGCTGCGGCAGGCGTGACGAGCAGCCAGTTGCGTTCGCGACGGGTCATGGTCGTGCCGCCCCTCCGTCCTCAGGCCGACTTGAACCGCGCGAGCAACTCGGCACGGTTCGGATCGGTCAGGGTCGCCGCGGCGCCGAATTCCAGGGCATCCAGGAGATCCTGCGCCGGATAGAGGATCGGATCGTTCAAGATGGCTTCGGGCAGCAGCGCGTTGGTGTTCGCGTCAGCGACCGGGTAGCCATGGGCCACGACCTCACGCGCATTCACCTGCGGATCGAGCATGTAGTTGATCAGGGCGTAGGCGGCGTCCCGATGCGGTGCGCCCTTCGGAATAGCGTAGTAATCGCTCCAGACCTCGCCGCCTTCGCGGCCGAGCACAAAGGCGATCTCTGGCATGTCGGCGTTGAGTTGCTTGCCGTCGCCGGTCCAGCACATGGTAAGCCACGCATCGCCCGATCGCATGGCCGGCTGATAGTCCGAAGAAATCGCGAAAAGATGCGGCTTCACTTCGATCAGCAGTCTCTCCGCATCGGCAAGCTCGGATTCTTCGACAGAGTTGAAGGAGTAGCCGAAGTATTTCAGCGCGTTGCCGATGGTCGTGAGTTGATAGTCATGCACCATCGTCCGGCCCGAGAAATCATCTTTCGTGCGGTCGAAGAAGTCCTTCCAACTCGTCAGAGACGTGCCACCATCGTGCGAAGTGTTCACGGCAAACCCCGTGGTGCCCCAGTTCTTCGGGACGGCGTATAGGGTGCCGTCCACGGTACCCGCGTCCGAGAACCGCGGATCGAACGCATCCGCGTCGTAGTTCGGAAGCTTCGAGACATCGAGCGGTTCGATCAGATCCTCGGATACATAGGTCGTGATAGTGTAGTTTGTCGGGACGAACACATCCCAACCGCTGCCACCGGCCTGGAGTTTGGCTAGCATTTCCTCGTTGGAGCCAAACACATTCACCTGCACAAAGGCACCGGTTGCGTCGGTGAACATGTCGAAATTGGCGGTGTCGTGGTAATTCGGCCAGGTCGCCAGCACCACCCGGTCGCCGATGTCGCTCGAGGCCAGTGCCGCTCGTGGCCGCAAGGCGGGCATTGCCGTGCCAAGAACCGCTGTTGCGGCGCCCAGTCCGGTGACACCAAGGAAATGGCGGCGGCTGACCGAACCTTTCCGGTAGCGCCGCAACTCTTCCATGAACTTCCACTTCGATATGTAGCCAGTATCCGTCATCTGCCGGTACTCCCTGCTGCTTGGGTTGAAAAGCCTCAGTCCGGGCTGAGCACTAGTGCCCGCGCCGGGTTCCAGTTGATGTGGACCGGTTCGCCGGTCTGGAACGACAAGTCGTCAGGTTGTCCCTGGCGCGGCGCAAGCACATTGAGGCTGCCAAGCGCCGGCTGCTGGACGAGATACTCGGTGTGTTCTCCGAGAAAGATCCGGTTGTGGACCGTGCCCGGCAGACTTCCGGGCGCCGCGTCGCGATGCATGTGGATCTGTTCCGGACGAACGCTGAGGCACGCTTCGTCGCCTGCCTTCAGTCCCGCGTTGGCCGCGCCCTGAAGGCGCAGGCCGGAGGGTGTCGCTAGGGTAGCAACCCCGTCCGCAACATGCTCGACCCGGCCATCGATGAAATTCGAGGTCCCGACAAAGTCCGCGACATAGCGAGACTTGGGATGATCATAGAGATTTTGCGGGTCTCCCGTTTGAATGATCCGTCCCTCGCGCATCACGCAAATGCGGTCGCTGAGGGACAGCGCCTCTTCCTGGTCATGGGTGACCAGGACAAAGGTGATCCCGATCTGCCGCTGCAAATCCTGCAACTCAATCTGCATTTCCTTGCGCAGCTTGCGGTCAAGAGCAGCGAGTGGTTCGTCCAAAAGCAACAGTTTCGGTTCATTGACGATGGCCCGGGCAAGCGCCACGCGTTGCTGCTGTCCGCCGGACATCTCCCAGACACGGCGCTTTTCGAAGCCGGTGAGGCGCACGATCTCGAGGGCCCGTCCGACCTTGCGGGCGATCTCCGCCCGGGCCAGGCGCGGCCGCCGCTGTCTCAAACCGTAGCCGATATTGTCGGCAACGTTCATATGCGGAAACAGGGCGTAACTCTGGAACACCATGTTCACCGGCCGCCCGTAGGGTTCGATTGTGTTGACTACCTGGCCGTCGATCAGCACTTCGCCACTGGTTGGGGCCTCGAAACCTGCTAGCATGCGCAATGCTGTCGTCTTGCCGCAGCCCGACGGACCGAGAAATGACAGGAACTCTCCCGGGGCGATGCTGAGATTGAGCTGATCCGCCGCAACCACATCTCCAAAGACCTTAAAAACATTCCGTAATGCTGCAATTGGCGGCCGGGCATCCGGCTGCTCGCTTGTGGCATATTGCAGATCTATCGGAATATGTGTCATCAAACCCAATCTGTAGAATATCGCAGGAATACGGATAGTTGAGAGAAATTAGCGTTTTCTGTAAATACTCAATTCATTATATGAGTTTACGCATAGATGATACGCAAGGGGCTAATAGATGGACTGGATGGACCCGGCGGGACGGATCGTGGAGAACATCGGGACGCCCGGCTTTGGTGACGCTCTGGCGCAAGGCCTGCGCGAAGTTGCACCGTACGATTTCGCCGTAATCTTTGGCTATGTCGGGTCGGAGCGGCCGATAGATCTATTCGATGATTTTCCGCCAGACCGGCGCCGGTTGCATGTCGAGGAGTATCAGGAAGGTCCGTACCTGCTGGATCCGTTTTTCCTGATCACGCTAGAGCCGGCCGAGCCGGGGCTGTGGCGCATGCGCGAGATCGCTCCAGACCGGTTTTACCAGGGTGAATACTACCGAAACTACTATGCCCAGACCGGGCTGGCGGAGGAGATCGGTTTCCTGATCCGGGTCAACGCGGATCTTCTTATCGTCGTGTCTCTGATGCGCAAAGAGAAGAGGTTTTCCAGCGCCGAGGTGCGTGCCCTGAGGCGGGTCTGGCCCGTCATCGATGCAGCCTGCCGGAAACACTGGAAGGATCTGACGTTTTCGGACCGTGCGCAGGCAAGCAGCATGGGAGACCGGATCGAAAGCGCCTTTCGCAGTATCGGCGAAGGTGTTCTGACAGCCCGCGAGCGTCAGATCGTCGAACTGACACTGAGGGGACACTCGGCAGACGCCACCGGAAAACTGTTGTCGATTTCGTCCGGAACGGTGCGGATTCACCGCCGGAACATCTACACCAAACTAAGGATCAGTTCTCAGGGAGAGCTGTTTTCCTTTTTCATTAATGCGATGCTCGCCAGCGGCACGACTCCTTTTCTGGCCAGTGCCAATCCCTCCGCGACGGCCTGAGAACCCGTCCTGCCTGCGTGTCTCTGAGGGAAGCACGCGGGCATTGCTTTTGGGCTCCGTCTCGTCTCGCCCGGAGAAGCGCGGCAAGCAAGAGTCAGTCGCCGCCGGTCTTCAACCGGGACCATCGGCACCCGGCTCCAGAGCCAATCCGCAGCAACAGCGCGGAGCCCGGCCCATGTACACTGCTGTCCGGTTTCTTGAAGCGATCGTCCGCTCCTCAAGTCACTACCATCATCCGAATGCGGGTCTTCGGATCAGTCGTGCAGGCCAAGGCAGCGCAGACGGGAATAGAGCGTCGACGGCTTCATCTCCAGCAATTTGGCAGCTCCGCCGGGACCGGTGATTCGGCCGCCGGTCATGAACAGCCTGCAACAGCAGGCCAAGTTCGACGCGTTTATAAAGGAATTCAATGAGGAGCGCCCTCATGAAGCGCTTGAAATGAAGACACCGGCTGAAGTCTACAGGCCCTCGACGCGGCAGTATCAGGGCCTGCCGGAGCTGGACTATCCCTTCCATGACCGGGACGCTTTGGTCACCGCGTGCGGACGGATCTGCATGCATCGCAAGAAGATCAACGTCTCGACCGTTCTGGCCGGTCAGAAACTCGGGATCAAGGAAGTGGAGGAGGGAATTTGGCTGATCAGCGTCATGACCAATGATCTGGGATACATCAATCTGGAGCAGAGAACACTACAGACAATCAACAACCCGTTCGGCACGAGGTTGCAACCCATGTCTCCGGTACAAACCGATAACTATGTCTCCGGATCGGACGGGGGGCAAGTGGCAGCGCGGACGGGACCGTGGTGGAAGGTTCTCCATCGTCTACGGCATTCACGCTTGGCATTGCGAATGATATCTATATTTTTCATATGACCCGGTTGAGATCCAAAGTGTCCGATGTCGGCTGTTAGCACGCGTCGCCTACGACCTGCGCCAGTTTGTCAGTAGGTTCATTCGCCGGCAGCATCATACACACCGCTCGGCGCAGCCTCGCGCGCCAGGGCCTCCGCCGCGTGTTGGATCCGCGCGGGGTCGTAAGCCCGATCCCAGCGCAAGTTTGTCGTCCACGACAGCCACAGATCCGTGCGGCCCGGCGGCGGCGGCGCGGCATCGATGATCGCCGGGGCGGCGCCGTAAAGGCCGGGTGGACCCAGATTGTCCGGCGGAAGCGCCTCGAGTTCGTAAACGCGCGGCATCCCGGTCTCGTCGCGGCGGATGCCGACGGGGTAGATGTCGAACCGGTCGATCAACATCTGCCGCAGGGCGAACCACGCCTCCGCATCGGCCTCCGCGTCGGCGGTCCGGACAACGGTGCCCGCGCGGTAGCCGACCGACATCAGCGGGATGTCCGGCGCGCCTTCGTTCGTCCATTCGCGCAGAACCCACCGACCGCTCACGCCAGGCAAGGCCGCATCGGCGGCCGGGCCACCAAGGCGCTCGAGCGCCTGGCGCAGGGCCGCGCGCATTCCCGCGACTCGCTCCATCGATACAGCCTCGGCGCGATCGAGTTCGGCGAAATAGGCCTCGAGGCCCGCCCCCGGATCAATCGAGGACACCGCATCAAGCACAATCCGTGCGCCCACGTCCTCGGGCGTGCCCATGGCGTCGAGCAGGACGACCACATGCGGCCCCTGGCGCGCCACCCACGCCGTCGGATCGCGTGCATCGTCCCGTTTGTAGGCGACCCGCGCGACCTCGACGCCATCGGGCCGCGTGCGCCAGCCCGACGTGAAATCGGGGCGACCGGCGGTCTCGCGCCTGCCCGCGTTCGGCCATTGTGGGTCCTTCCCGAGGCTCGCGGCGGCACGGGCATGATCTTCGGGCTCGAGTGCGCTCTCCCCGCGCCCCAGGCGCACGACCAGCATGCTGGGCGCGATCCGGAAGCCGCCCATGAAGACCTGGCCGACCTCGCGCTCGAAATAGTAGTCGACGAAGGGGCCGGGCTTCAGGCTCGTCCATCCCTCGGAATTTCCATCATCGACGTAACCCAGGACCTCGACACGCGCCTCGGGCGGGCCGTAGGACCGGGCACCGGCAAAGGGAATGGTCGGCCCATCCATTTGCGCCGGCACCTCCACCGATCCGAATGGCTCGATCCGCGCGGTCCGCATGGCCTCGGCGTCGAGTGGGCTCGCCCGATCGACCACCAGCGGAACCGCCACCAGTGCCACAAACCCCAGCATTACAGCCCCGACAATCCCCGCGACGCGCTTCATCGGCCGGTCTCCCGGCAAGCGCAGCCAGGCCGACCGCAGATCCCCGTGACCTTGCGGATTGGCACGGACATGGTCGCTCCCGGCTTAAGATCGAGTGGCATCATTCTGGCGGTCATCCTCTGCACTCGTCGGGCTGGCCCTCGCGGATGATCCAGTTCTCGGCGTCGCGCGCGATCAGGGACCTGCGCTCGACCCGGTCGGGATCGAAATTTGCCGCCTCGATCTCGGACTGCAAGAACGCGGTGACCAGCACGCAATCTTGGCCCATGAACCGCTCGACCCGCGGGTCGACGATCGGAACCGCGGAGAACCCGACATCATGGCTCCCCGCGAAGTGGATGTCCGCAAGGCCCGTCGCGCCGATGTCCCAGATCGCGAAGCCCTCGAGCGCGCCCGCACCGGCATCGGACGCGTTGAGGCCGGCCATCCGGCGACCGCCGTCGGAGAAGGCCGGCCGAAGGCCCGTGTCCACCATCCCGCCCGATCCGGCGCGGTCGAACACCCTGTATCCATAGGCGTCGGCCCCGACCCACGCATATCCAAGAAACCTGTCGGACCTGAAGAACTCGGGCTCCGCAAAGTTCGACATCCAGACCGCCTCGTCGCAGATCATGCCCCCCCCGAGCGTCGAAACGGCCACATGATCGCCATCATAAGCCATCACGTTCCGGAAATGCGGCGGTATCGTGAAGGGCTCCCGCATCTCCCGAAAGCTCGCCAGTTCCTCCGCCGGATACGCGCCGAGGGCCGGGCAGCTTGCCAGGTTGGCCTGGGCAACCGCTGCGGAGATCTGCGAGGCGGAAAGGATCGCCGCCGCGGCCAACACGTTTATCCGCTTCAGGCCCATCGCCGATCTTCCTTTCCTCCCGCCTAAAAGGCCGCGCATGCCCTACCCTCTCCGGCTGCCTCAGCCATAGTCGCAGACAACGTGCCGTCCTCCGGCAGCCTGCAGGCCCTGTCCGCATCCGAGCACAGGACTGCACCCATGCGCGCATTGATGCCGCTCCTCGTCAGACCGCGATCCTCGGCCTGGCCTCGGCCTGTCAGGACGACCGAAACGTCGGTCCCGTCCCCGAAGCGAAGGCAGCCATCCGCGCGTCGGACAAAAAACGAATTGCCCTCGCCGCTTCTGAAGAGGCACGGGCCGTCGTATCGCTCGGCGCCGTTATCGATCAGGCAGTGGACGAGCCTCTCGCCCGCGAGCGAGGCCTGGGAAAGCTGCCCAGCCATGTCAGGCCGCGCGTTTTCCGACGCCGCCCCTTGCCGCGCCGGTCCATGGCCCGACATGCCGGCCGCATCGGGAGCACCGGCAGTTTCGCGCGCGACGGCAGCGGCACCGTACCCCGGAAAGCCGAGCGTCGCGCCGCCGAGGACAAGAAGAGTCGCGCGGTTCACCATGCGGGTTCCAACATTGGATAGACCCTGAGTGGCGCACCTTCCGATGAGGCGACCGCGTTACCAGCCCCGCGAATGGCAAGTCTCCCCTGCAAGTGGCACCAACCGTCGCGTAGTGGCAAGGCTAAACCTCCCCCACCCAACGACTGTCCGACGGGCGGGCCGGGTCCACGAGGATCCGGATGCGCGCGCGCACCTCGGGCGGTTTCGCCCGGCCCCCAGTCGGAAACGCGGCTCGGACATGGGTCACGCCGGCTTCATCGGTATAGCGGTATCTGACCCTCCAGCGGCCCGCCGAGGCGGACTTCGAGTCCAGCTGCTCGATCGCCACCACCTCCGCATCACGCTCGACCCCGCGCGCGAGGACCCGTGCTGTCCGGGATGCCGCGACGGCCGATGCTGCGATGAGGGCAAGCCCGGCTGCGCCGAACGCGCCCCCGCCGGCGAAGAAGGCGAAGGCTTCGCTCGCGATCTCGTCATCGACCAGGTCGTGGCGCCGGGGGTCTCGCGGAAGGTAGCGGAGGTCGACCGACTCCCCGACGGCCAGGGTTTCCCAAAAGGCCCGCGGGACGGCCCTCTCTTCCTCGACCGATGCTCCGCCCGCCACCTCGTACCGATAGCGAAGAAGCCACTCGGTGTCGTAGCCTGCTACGCCTCCGGAGGTGCGCCGGACCTGGGCCGTCCGCTTCTCTACAACGACGCCCGCGACGCGAACGCCGTAGCGTTCCATCTCGCCGGCCGCGCCGCTCCGCAGGATGCCAAAGACGATAGCGATGCCGGCCACGGCAATGAAAGCGGTGCCGAGAACAAATCCATTACTCCGCATGAAAGCGAAAATCGCATCGCCACATCACAGTTTTATAAACGAAGATGCTCCGCGAAACAAAACTGAGTCTCTCACTAAATACAGTATCTAACCCGATGATGGAGGCAGTGGTAGTAGGACTGAGGTCGAATGCTCTCCACCTTCAGCTTTTCTTGAGTATTCCGACGAAGCATAACCACATTGAACTTGCCTATATCTGGGGCTTACGCCTTCTTTTCTAACAACAGAACGATTTGTCCAAAAGGAAACAACGATGTGCGGGAAATGTTGATTTTCACTGAGAACTGACCCGGTAAGGCCCGATTTTTTCACTGAGAACTGACCCATGTTTAAACCCACCCCTGCGTGATTTCGGCGGGGGACGACGGAGTGATAGACATGGCGTTGTTGAGCGTTATCAGGCGCTGGCATTTTCGTGATCAGCTTTCGATCCGGGAGATCTCCCGGCGCACCGGATTGTCCCGGAACACAGTGCGCAAGTATCTGCGCGCCGATACGGTTGAACCCACATTCAAGCTTCCCGAACGGCCCAGCAAACTCGATATCTTTGCCGATAAGTTGTCGGCCTGGTTGCGGGCAGAGTCGAACAAATCGCGCAAGCAGAAACGGACGGTGAAGCAACTGCACGCCGATCTGGTGAGCCTCGGCTATGATGGTTCCTATGGCCGGGTGAAGCTATCGGCATGGCGCGGTTCATCCTTCATCGACCGCGCTTTCCGGGCGCTCCGGCAAGGCGGCACGTTCAGATGCGCGACGCGCCTGGGAGTATCGATTTAACAGGAAGCTACAACAGCAGAGCGTCGAGCACTTCCTGAAGGCGGTTGCTAAGGTTCTCTATTCCGAACCCGACATGTCCACTGCTCTTCGTCTCGCAACGATTCAGGATCGGTTCGAGGGCTACATGCCCATGACACAATACGGTCATCTCATCCCGCCCGCACAGCGAGTGAACAACCCGGAACCCGTTCAAACCGACATCGAAGATTTCACCTGAGAGAAGATCTGATCTTCGGAGCCGCCGTCGCTTGACCAGAAAGGCATCCGGAGGGGTGCATTAGAAGGTGGAAAGCGAAGCGAGCCTTGTAATGTAACCAGCCGGGTGCCACGTCAAGAAGCGACGGATGGGCCGGAGTTCTGATCTTTGGTGAGCCAGAGCACCCTTTTTCGAAACCTTACATCCTGAACGACGTCGTCGTTTCCGGATCGATCTCACACTGAAATCTTTCCTCATAGTCGCGCTTCTGGATATTCTCAGCCGCCTCGCCCGCAAGTTGGTCGATCGGCCGACGCCGATTAATCGGATCATCCTTCGTCATCCGGCGGATCTCACCGATCAATTTCAATTCGCGCATTGCCTCGAACTTCGAATCCTTGGAGTGCTCCTCTAGCCTCTTCCTCGAGGGATGGTCCTTCCAATGGCGCTCGGCACTCTCAAGCTGCCATTGTGAGACGTCACGGCGTTCCTTCAGGAACGCTTTCCGATCGGACGCTTTTACGGCGATCGACCGTAGGCGATCCATCTCTCGTTTCCAGCGACGGTACGCAACGGGCCGGAGCGCCCAATTCGGCTTCCGCTCCTTCAAGGATTTGAAGGCCTCCCACGAGGTCGAGGCTTTCATCCAGGCTTTGCTGTACCGGCGTTGGAGTTCGACTTTCGTGTGCCGGGCCGCCAGGAGCCATTCGGGCTCCGGTGGATGGCCGTCGACGATCGCCTTCGCCGCTGCGAAGCGCACGGTGAGCTGACGATCAAGCTTTTCTTCCGAACCCCTGAAGACGTCGCGGAGCTTCGCCATGAAGCCGCGTGTCTCGATCCTCGAGAGGCGGATGACCCACATGCTGAAGGCAATCCATTCCCAGGAGAACCGAAAGGCTGCACAGGAAAAGGCCGAAGCGGTGATCGCGGATCTACGGGCGCAACGCCTGACACGAGCAGCCGATCTCATTGAAGAGAGCATCGGCGAGACGTTGACCTATTACGGCTTTCCGGACAGCCATTGGCGCAAGATCAGGACAAACAACCCGCTGGAACGGATCATGAAGGAAATCAGGCGAAGGACACGGGTCGTGGGAGCCTTCCCGGATGGCCAATCATGCCTGAACCTGGCCGCGGCTAGCGACATATCGCATGAACCCGGCTTCGATGAGCGCGCTATGAAGCGCAAACAGACGCTTGCTCCCCCGGTTCTTTGTTTTTCGTTCCTCTTCCTCTCCCTCTTCATTTTCCAAGGGCTTCGTCAAGTCTGCCGCCCAACGACCGGGCGTCACTTCAATTATGTCTTTGCCTTGTAGAAACAACAGTTCGGCGAGACGAGCACCTGTCAGTGTTGCGAGCAGTGGCAGCCATTTCAGGTCCGGACGTTTTTCATGAGCGGCGCTCCGGAACCAGACGTTCAACTCGTCGGTTGAAAGCGAATTTCGTTCGACCGATTCTCGAGCTTCGGTAGAAATGCGCACTGCGACACCAACAAACGGATTTGGAAAGTCATGCTGACCTGCCATATCCCGGAATATGCTCTTGAGCGGGCTCAGGTACTTTTCGGAAATTGTGGTTTCGGTAAATGTTTCATGCCTTCGCTTGGGCGGAAGTCCATTGTTGTGGTCAGCGGCCTCTTGCAAAGTTCCATCGCGCATCTCCGGACGCCGACTCCAGTTCGCAGGAACGTGAACCAGCAGGTTGGCGTATTCCTGAAAATCTAGGAATTTGTACTTGTTCAACGGTCGATCACCGCAAAAATCAATGAAATTCCGTATTCGATTGATCTGCCCGTTCACGTTCTTCGCAGCGACATCTTGCTTTAGCTTCGCCTTTTTCCATCTTTCCAAAACTTCGGACAGCAGCGGCTTCGGCGGCCCTCCGCTTAGGGTTTGGGCAAGCAATGATTGCATTTGTTGGATCTGTAGAGCCATCTCTTTTATTGACGATGACGCCGAAGCCGTAGTCGTGCCATCCTTCTGAGACTTGACTACTTCCTTTGCGGTTTCCGCGAGCGACCTTATCTTTTCACCGACAAGGTTCATGCGCTCAGTCATCGCCTTTTGGTTAGTTAACTCGTCGGTCAGCATTCTTAGCTTAAGCGTCTTGACCTCAAGCCTGTGCTTTTCTTCCAATTGCGCCTGAATAGTCTCACCGTCCAAAATAGCCGCTAAGAGCATGTCCTGTAGCTCTTCAATGATTTGATCACGCGGATCGGTATCTGGACTGTCGGAACGGCTCATAGTTCCCCGCAAACGAGATTTAAAAAACGCGACTTCAACCCGCCCAGCCAACAGCCTGCTAAGACGTCTAGCCTTGATAGCGGGAATCGGCCCGAGTGAAATCCGGATGGGTGTTTTGCCATAAATGCTTTCAAGATCACAGGGAATCCGGATCTGGAAGCGAAAGCCGCTTGAGCGTTGGGTGAGGTACCGCATTGACGACTTCCCGGGTACAAATGTGGGTACAAACCCGCCCGAAAACACGTCATTTTCAATAAAATCAATAACTTATGAGTGGCGGAGAGGAAGGCCGCCTAAATGGGGTAACAGGCTGCACCATCCAGTATTTTTTCTATATTACTTTTCAATAACTTAACACCTAATTTTGTAACACCCTGTTTCATTCAATACCGTTCAATGCTATGTCTTTTGGGCGGGTAAGTGGACGGGTAAACCGCTTTTTTGACTGTCTTCCTACCCGCCCAAAAAGCCAGTTTTTGGAATCAAAACCGGTTAGGCGGAGAATTGGGAATCGAATGCCCAAAAAAGCGCGAGAATTGTCCGCTGCAGAGGTCCGGCGGATCGAACACCCAGGCAAGGGCCGCAATGTTTGCGTGCCGGTTGGGGGGGTAGGTGGGCTGCAAATGCAAGTGACGCCTAATGGCGCGCGATCCTGGCTTTTGCGGGTCCGAATGAATGGAAAACGCTGCGAGATGGGTCTCGGGTCTTACCCTGACGTTACCCTTGCACAGGCGCGGGACCGGGCGCGGATCATCAAGCAAAAAATCTGGGATGGTGTCGACCCTCTCGAAGACAAGCGCCGCATGACATTTGCGCAAGCGATGGAAAAGACGCTTGAAGCCAGAACCGCCGAGTTTCGAAACGCGAAACACAAGGCACAGTGGCGAAGCACATTGGACAATTACGCTGTGCCGGTCATTGGCCGGATGGCCGTATCACAAATTGAGGTCGCCGACATTCTGCGCGTCTTGCAGCCAATTTGGACAGAAAAGACCGAGACCGCGTCTCGACTGCGCGGACGGATCGAGGCGGTTCTCTCTTGGGCGACTGTCGGCGGACACAGGAGCGGCGACAACCCGGCAAGGTGGAAGGGCAATCTCGACGCGGTCTTGCCAAAACCGGGCAAGGTGTCGAAGGTTGTTCACAATCCGGCGATTGCTCTGGGCGATATTGCGGAATGGTTTGCGGATCTTAGGTCGCGTACCGGCATCGCAACACGCGCGCTGGAATTTCTTGCGATGACTGCGGCGCGGTCCGGCGAGGTGCGCGGGGCAACGTGGGCAGAAATCGACCTGGACGCGGGCTTGTGGATCATTCCTGCCGAGCGGATGAAGGCGCAACGCGAGCACCGGGTTCCTTTGACCAATGACGCAATCGACCTGCTGCGCGCCCTCCCCCGCTTTGAGGGCGTTGATTTTGTCTTTCCCGCTGCGAGAGGTGGCATGCTGTCTGACGCGGCTTTGAGCGCTTGCATGAAGCGGATGCATGCGGCGCGTGAAGGCGGATACCCCGACCCGCGAACGGGCCGTTTGGCCGTGCCGCATGGACTTCGGTCAAGCTTCCGGGATTGGGCGGCGGAGCGCACCGAGTTTGACCGTGACATGGCCGAGTTAGCGCTTGCACACGTGGTTGGCAGCGCCGTCGAAAGAGCCTATCGACGCTCTGACATGATTGAAAAGCGGCGGCAAATGATGGCCGCTTGGGCGCGTTTCTTGACGGGTGAGACGGCCGCAAAGGTCGTAAAGCTGGAGGTCGCGCGATGAAGGATGTTCTGCGCTTTAGTGACACGCTAACCTGGATGGAATATCGAATCGCCACTCTGGATGAGATCGACTTGGAAGAGATTCTTTGGTCTCAAGAGCAGCACGCGCTGGATGATGATTTGACGCGCCGTGTGTTGGCTGCAGATCGTGCTGCTTTGCGCGAAATTGAAAGATTGAAGTTGTGCGGCGAATACGACGCAAAACGATCTCGCCTTGCAAAATGTATTGATCCCGATCCGCCTGAAATCACAGAAAGGTTTCGCCGGATTAAGAATGGTGAGTTGCAGCCGGTTGAAAATTTTCTTGCGGGCTTACGTAGTGCGGACCCACAGCAAAGGAGCCAGTTTAAACAGCTTTACGAAAAGGGAGGCTTTGCAAATAAGCACTACCGGGAAATTTCACACATTCTGACTTGTCTTAAAAGCGCTCACAAACCAAAAGGCCGGCCGGGAGCCACTCCCCCTTGGCGAAATGTTGTCGATGCGCTTGATGAAATGCGTGTGGCTGTAGCAGACGGTCTATCAATCCCTCAAGCAGCGAGAGCCGCTGCAGAGAATGAGGCTCTGGCCGGAACAGATAATCGCGCCCGTTACTTCGAAAGACTATTCCGACAGCGGGCCAAATTGCGGGAATAAAATCCCGGCCATTTTATTGCCTTTTACGTTTTCAACGTGCTCTGGCTTGTTTGCTTTGGTAACAACCGGAGCAAATCAATGCCTGATACGTTTCTGAAAGATAAAGACTGTGCTGCACGCTATGGCGTGAGCCGTAATACTTGGTGGCGCTGGCATCGCGAGCGAACAGACCTTCCACGCGCTGTCCGTTTGTCTGACGGCTGCACCCGTTGGAGGCTTTCCGAAATCGTCAAGTGGGAAGCGGCAAAAGCTCAAGGGGGTGCGCAATGAGCCTTCGCACACCGACCGAAATTCATGGCGATATTAAGCGGATCGAAGCCGGGTGGGATCTCGTGCACAACGATTACTTTATACCGCCAGAGCACGAAATCCTGCTGTATCAAAGCGCTTGGGACGATGCGGACCGGCTTCTTTCAAATGAACCGACTGCGGCTTTCAAGAAAATGCTTGAGGGCCGGACCCATGCACTGCGGTCTCGGAGATTTGCCGAGCGCGCGCGGAAAAGCGGGGCCGCATGATGCATAAGGAAACGGAAAAGGCCGGAGGGGAGAGCTCCGGCCTTCAAAACCAAAATCATTGGGGCGAATTTGGTGCGGTTAAGCCCTACCTTTGTAGCCGCTGCAGCGTGATCTTGCAATCAAAAATCGGCTGACATGTCCGATTTAAGGGCGCTTGCGCGCAAACTAGGCGGCGACGTTGCGGGACGCGGCGTGGTCATGCCTGGGCCGGGGCATTCAAGCTCTGACCGGAGCTTGTTTATCACTTTTAACGGCGATGATTTTACCGTCCATTCTTTCGCTGGCGACGATTGGCGAGAGTGCAAAGACCATGTGCGGCAGATTCTTGGCGGGTCCGTCTACGTGCCCCCGGCATCGACACCGACCGGTCAGGACAACCGGGACTTTGCGCAACGTATCTGGAACGAGGCGAGATCCGCGAACGGCACGCAGGTTGAAGCGTATCTGACCGGGCGCGGGCTTGAGGTCGTGCCGGAGGCCTCAAGCCTGCGCTTCCACCCGGCTTGTCCCTTCAAGGGCGAGCGGGTTCCGGCAATGTTGGCGGCTATCGTCAACGCAAAGACCGGCAAATTCCAAGGGCTGCACCGAACCAGGCTCCATCCAAAAGACAAGGCGATGCTGGGCACGGCGAAAGGCGGCGCCGTGAAGCTAACGCAGGATGAGGACGTGACACACGGGCTTCACATCTGCGAGGGCATCGAAACCGGGCTCGCACTGATTGCGATGGGGTTCCGGCCGATGTGGGCATGCCTGTCGGCGGGTGGCATCAAATCCTTGCCGGTCCTGCCGGGCGTCGAGTACCTGACGATCTTCTCCGACAACGATCCAAACGAAACCGGCCAGAAGGCGGCGCATGAGTGTGCGCGGCGCTGGCGTGATGCGGGCTGTGAGGTTGTGGTCAAGCAACCGTCCATCCTGGGAACAGACTTTGCGGACGAGGTCGCATAATGGACGATTATATTTCACCTGAAGAGCGTCTTGCTCAATTTGGCTTTGAAGAGATCCCGATAACGGATGAAAATGCTATAGACTTAAAAAAAGCGAATGCCGAGGCCCGGCAGCGCAAGGGGCTGTTCAACTTCACATGTTCCAATGACCTTATGGCCAAGGAATTTGAGCCGACCAAGTGGATTGTGCCGGATTACGTGCCGGAAGGGTTCAGCGTTCTTGCCGGACGTCAGAAGCTTGGCAAGACATGGCTGGCGATAGACTGGGCGGTGGCGGTTGCCACTGGCGGCATGGCTATGGGCTCCATTCCTGTCGACCCCGGTAACGTTCTGTATGTCGACATGGAAAATGGACCAAGGCGTATACAAAGCCGGATTAGAACCCTGTTCCCCCATGGCGAGCCGGACCTGTCCCGGCTGGACTGGGCTACCGATATCATCCCGCTGGATCAAGGGTTCATCGATGCGGCCGAGAACTGGCGCAACGCAGTTCCCGACCCGCGAATGCTCGTCATAGACGTTCTGCAGAAGGTTAAACCCGCCGGCAAAGTTTCCCGCAACAGCTACGAGAACGATTACGCGGCCTTTGGCGATCTGCAAGCATGGGCGACCAAGCACGGCATAGCGGTGGTCGGCCTTCACCATACGCGCAAGGGCGGGGCCGACGACCCACTGGAAGCACTTAGCGGATCTAATGGCCTGTCGGCATGTGCGGACACAACGCTTGTCCTGGACAGGGATGCAAACGGAATGAGCCTTTATGTGAGAGGCCGGGATGTTGAGGAGCTTGAGACGGCGCTACGCTTTGACGGTGGTTTGTGGACGCTCCAAGGCGATGCACGCGAGGTCAGGCAGTCTGACGAGCGGGCGAGGATCAGGGCCGAGCTTGAGCAGGCCGACGAGCCACTGAGCCCCGCAGACATTCAAGCCCTTACGGGGATGAAGGGCGGCAGCATCCGGAGGCTTCTCATAAAGATGGCAAGTGACGGGCAGGTCCAGAAGGTCGGACGCGGACAGTATGCTCACAAGGATTACGTTGTTACCGACACCTAGACCCCCCGGTAACAACGGTAACAACGGTAACAACGCGTTAGAGAATGGCGGGAAACCGCCATTTTTTTTGTGCCGAATGTTACCGGCAGAAAATCAAGCGGTAACAAACAGCGGTAACAACCCACTTGTTACCGGTAACAAAAACAAGCGGTAACAATTCAAGCCATTGATATACTTGAGGTATTGGCCACTTGTTACCGTTGTTACCGTTGTTACCACCCCTTGAGGCGAGCGGTAACTTTGGCAGGCGCAGGGGCGATAAAATCGTTGCAAACGGGAACGATATTAAAACCGCGCGCCAACCGTGGCGGGGAGCGAGGTGGCTGGGGATAAACTGTTTCAGCTTGAAACAGTATCGGGGCAACTTGACCCAAAACCCCAAGGCGCAAAGCATCGTTCCAGACGGGAACAGTGAAGGGACTTTCGGGTCAACTTGACCCAAAAGTCGATGCACTGGGGCGCAAGAGCGGGCCGAGGTGGCTGGGGATAAACTGTCGCAAGTTGCGACAGTATCGTCGCAAGTTGCGACAAAAGTCGATGCACTGGGCCGCAAGGGGCGTGGACTGGGGCTAAGGGACTTTCGGGTCAAGTTGACCCAAAAGTCGCAAGGGGAACGAAGTGGCCAACGTTCCGGACGAGAACCTTGAAAAGCTGTTCCGGACCGGAACGCCTTTTCATGAGCTGTAAGTTCCGAAGGAGAACTTACGGGAGGTAAGGGACTTTCGTTTCAAGTTGAAACAAAAGCCCAGGGCGCAAGGGGCGTGGACTGAGGTTAAACCGGCGCAACTTGCGCCAGTATCGTCGCAACTTGACCCCAAGCCCCAAGGCGCAAAGCACACACAAAGTAGGTGGCAAGTAAATGGTCCCAATGCCGCGCAATATTATTACACGGGGGGACCGGTGTGGGGACACTTCCTTTCGCGCTCCTGAATGGCCGGTAGGGGGTACGTAAACCCTGGCGGCAAAGCCGGAGGATCGGCGCGGGGAGCAGTGCTTTCATAAACCGTCCGAAAAAAGGTTCAGACCTGGGGGGGGTGGTCAATTCTTTAGAATGAAAGGTTTAGGGAACGGCGCGGGGAGAAGCGATTAAACGCTAACACAGTTTTTTCACGCCCGCGCGCGAGGTAAGAAGCAAAAAGGAGCCG
>NZ_VXDC01000021.1 GCF_008711285.1 Roseibium aquae | reverse complement strand
GGCACATCGCGGCCGGTAAATGGTCAGCGCAAAAATACATCAACATGGCGCCGCTCTACCAAGAGCAGAACCAAGCACACGGAGCCGTCGCCTGAAAACGAAAGTGCGAAAGATATTTGACACTACCCTTGGGTCACAAGGGGTTGCGCGAAACCCTCTTGCAAGCGGTGGAGCGCGCACTCAACAGCCGCCCGACCGGCTTCGGCGAACAGATAGACGGTGCTGCGGTATTTCCCGCCCATCTTATAAGCAGGTGTGCTGGCAAGAGTTCGAAGTTAGATTTCGATAAGGACATCGAGGGGGATCTCGATGGCATTTAACTGGACGATGCCCCCCTCGGACCAATTATCGCCGGGCGGATCGGATCGCACCAACCCCCTGGCTCACCAAACAAACGCCGCTCAGTGCGTGGGAGACGGCTTCCGTGCACCAGTGACAGCCCCCTGCGCGATCCTTTGGACACTGTTTTCTACCATGCCCGGATCATGGCGCCGTTTGCCCATTACCTTGGTAATCCTTGATAGCCCCGCCTTATCCCGGCAAAACAGGATCCGGATATCTGATTAACTCACTTGTACGGGTCGGCCGCGTCCCGCAGGCCATCGCCGAGGAAGTTGAAGGCCAGGACCACGATGATAATCGGGATGACGGGTGCCATCAGCCATGGATAGACCGTCACGACAGAAATGTTCTGCGCCTCGTTGAGCAACACACCCCAGGAAACGGCGGGCCGCCGCAGGCCGAGATTGAGGAAGGACAGCGCCGTTTCGCCGAGGATCATGCTCGGGATCGACAGGCTCGCGGACGCGATGACATGGCTCGAAAACCCCGGTAGCAGATGCCGGGTGATCACCCGCTTGGGCTTTGCGCCCATCAAGACCGCCGCCTGCGCATATTCCTCCTCGCGCAGGGACAGAAGTTTCGAACGCACCGCCCGCGCCAGCCCCGGCCAGTCCAGAAGACCGAGAATGATGGTCAGGCCGAAATAGATCCAGACCGGGTTCCAGGTCACCGGCAAGGCGGCGGAAAGCGCCATCCAGAGCGGAAGCTCCGGCAGCGAGCGCATGATCTCGATGATCCGCTGGATCACGTTGTCCGCGATCCCCCCGAAATATCCGGCGATGCCGCCGAAAAAGAGCCCCAGAACGATGGATATCGCCACTCCGACCAATCCGACCGTGAGCGAGATCCGGGCGCCGTAGATCAGCCCGGAGAGCATGTCGCGGCCGAGCCGGTCCGTGCCCAGAAGGAACAAGGTTCCCCCTTCCGCCGGGCAGAACAGATGGAAATCCGCGTCGAGCAGTCCCCAGAACTTATAGGGATCACCGGAACAGAAGAAGCGGACCGGCTGAACGTCCGTGCGGTCCTCGGAAAAGACCCATTTCAGGTTGGTCATGTCCAGTTCGGACTTCATGCCGTAAACGAACGGCCCGACGAACCGGCCTTCGTGGAACAGATGAAGCGGTTGGGGCGGGGCGTAGAGGTGATTGCTGTCGCGGGTGTTGGCCGTATAGGGCGCGATCACCTCCGCGAACGGCACACACAGATAGAACAGGATGAGCACCACGCCCGACCAGACGGCCAGTTTGTGCCGCTTGAACTTCCACCACATGATCTGCCATTGCGAGGCCTGATAGAAGCGCTCCTGCTCCGGCGTCAGTTCCTCAACGGAGCCCGGATCGAAGGGCTGGGGATCGACATAGTGCTCCACCTCCCGCTTGCCTGCGGGGGCATGGGTCAAATCCGAACGCTCGCCGGTCATCGGGTGGCCCTCCCGCCAAGACGGATACGCGGGTCAAGGACGGCCAGCAGCAGGTCGGAAACCAGCATGCCGATCAGCGTCAGGACCGCGACGAACAAAAGGATGAAACCCGCCAGGAACTGGTCCTGGCTCTGCAGGGACGACAGCAGCACGGGCCCCACGGTCGGCAGGTTCAGGACGACCGACACGATCACCGAGCCGGAGACAAGCGACGGGATCAGGTTGCCGATGTCCGCGATGAAGGGGTTCAGCGCCATCCGCAGCGGATACTTGTACAGGAGCCGGCCCTCGGTAAGCCCCTTGGCCCGGCCCGTGGTGACATATTGCTTGTGCAATTCGTCCAGCAGGTTGGCTCGCAACCGGCGGATCATCGCGGCTGTTCCGGCCGTGCCGATGACGATGGTCGGGACGATGAGATGCGCAAGCACCGACAGCGCCTTGTCGACACTCCAGGGCTGATCGATGTATTCAGGGGCCATCAAGCCGCCCACCGACAGCCCGAACCACCGGTTGAACAGATACAGCAGGATCAGACCCAGAAGGAAATTGGGTGTGGCCAGCCCGATATAGCCGAGAAAGGTGAAGCCATAGTCGCCCCACGAATACTGGCGGGTCGCCGAATACATGCCGATGGGGAACGACACGATATAGACGAACAGGATCGTGGCGAAATTCAACACGATGGTCAGCGGCAGGGTCGGTCCGACCACCTCCGAGACCGGACGGTCGAACTCGAACGACCAGCCCCAGTTGCCCTGGATCAGGCCATCAAATCCGTTCGGCCCGGGCCAGCACCCCAGCCAGATCAGGTAACGCTCGAAAAACGGCCGGTCCAGCGCGAACTCCGCGCGCAGGAATTCCAGCTTGGCGATGGACGCCGTTTCGCCGGACGCGCGCAAGGCCGCGATCTGGTTCGTGATGTAGTCTCCCGCCGGCAGCTCGATGATGAAGAAGATCAAGAAGCTGATCGCCAGCATGGTCGGGATCATCAGCAGGATACGGCGGATGATGTAAGACAGCACCTATAGCTCCCCCAGGTACGTGTGCATGAAACCCCTGACCGAGTCGTCGGCCTTCCCGGCATAACGGGTTTCGTATTTCCAAAGTGTGACAGCCTCGACCTGGCATCGCTCCTGCACCACCCGGTCGCCCTTCCCGGCAACTCCCTGGTGCCCGGCCATCACGGCGGCCCGGCCTGCGCCAAACCGCCGTGATGGCCAATGTCATTTGCCCTTCAAGAAGAACTCATCCATCCGGTGCACGCCGAAATGCGCTCCGGGATCCCAGCCGTAGAAAGCCTCGGACGGCACGTTGCCGACGCCATGAACCACGACCGGCTGGCGCACCGCCGATACCAAGCCGATATGGATCGTCTCCTGTGCGTGGATCTCGAGAATCTCGGTCCAGATTTCCGAGCGTTCCGCGGCCGTCCGGGAAGACAACCACTGATTATACAGCTCGGTCAGCCGCGCGGCCGGTTCCCAATCCGGCTTTTCGCCGCGCGCGCCGCTGGTCTCGAAATAGTTGCCCCACTCGTGCCAGTTGAGCCGGTCGCTCCACACCGGGACATAATCGTCGGGCGGCATTTCGGAGGTGGGGATCCCGTTTTCAAACCCGCTCCAAACGGCCATCACCAGATCGCCGGTGATCGCCCGCTCGCGCAGGATGTCGCGCTGGCTGGGCTTGGCGAACAGTTTGACGCCGATTTCCCGCCAGGTTTCCCCGATCAGTTCCAGCGCATCGATCTCCGTGTCACTCTCGCCCGCGGTCTCGACAATAATCTCCAGCGGACGCCCGTCCGGCAACAGACGGATGCCGTCGCCGCGGCGCTCGACCAGGCCGATCTCATCCAGAAGCGCATTGGCCTTGTCCGGATCGTATTGGGCATTCTGAGTGACATAGTGGGGCTCGAACAGCGGGCTTGCCTGCAACACCGTGTCGTTGCCTGCCCGGCCGAGACCGAAGAACAGCACCTTGTTGATCAACTCCCGGTCGATGCCCAGCGACAGGGCCTGGCGGAACCGCCGGTCCCGGTTGAGTTCCCGCCACACCGGATCCTTGACCGTCAGGTTGGGCAGAAGCGAGATTTCCGAGCCCTTGGTGTTGAGCCACAGATTGGTCGAGTAACCTTGCTGCGGCTCGCCCTGCTTCAGAACGGTGATGTCGGCGAAGCTCAGGTTGCGTGCTTGCAGATTGGTCTCACCTGCCTGGGTCTTGGCCGGGATCAGCTTGCCATCGGCGACCGTCATGATGACTTCATCGATATAGGGAAGCTGCTGCCCCGTGCTGTCGACCCGATGATAATAGGGGTTGCGCACCAGCTTGAACCGGCGGTCACTGTCGTCGTTCAGGCGGATCCATGGCTGCAGGCTGGGCATGTCAATGTTACGCGCATTGTACATGTCGTCCTTCTTGTTGTGCAGCGAGGCCCAGCCCCTGGCCTTCACATCACCGGCCTGCTCCTCGATGAAAGCCGTCTCGCCGTATTTCTCGTGGAACTGGCGCAGGTAATGCGCCGGCCGGTAGATGAACGGCGGGCGGGCTTTCCCAAGTTCTGGCAAAAAGAGCGGATTTGGCTTGTCCCACGAATAGCGGACCGTGGTTTCGTCAAGAACCTCGAATTTGGGCGGCTGGCCGTCGACCAGCAGGAACTTCGGAATTCCGGACGGCATCAGTTCTTCGTTGGACGCGATATCTTCGAAGAAATAGCGGAAATCCTCGGCGGTGAACGGATGTCCGTCAGACCATTTGTGGCCTTCGCGAAGCTCGAAGGTAAAGATGCGGCCATCCTCGACCTCAACGGACTTCAGGATGTCGGGAACCAGATCAAGATCCTCGGTGTAACCGACCAGGCGGGCATAGCCCCACACATTGATCAGCCGCACATCTCTCGACCGGCCGATCAAGGTGTTCAACGCGCCGCCTTGCGTCCCGGTCACCCGGCCCTTTTCCGCCAGATCGACCACGAGCGGTTCGCTCGGCACCCGCTCCGCGACCGGTGGCAGGGAGGGATCGATCCCGCTTGTCTCCTTCAATTCCAGAGCCGTTACCGGCCATGCGAACAACGTCAGCGCCGCCGTGCATAGGGCCGGACGCATCCATTTGAACGGTTTCATGCTGCAGTCCCTTCTTGTGCGTGCCGCCCGTAAAGGCCCGGCGCACAGACAAAGTGATCCGGTTTCATTTCGATGAGGTGCGGTACCGTGCCGTCGCCCAAACGGAACGGCTCCGGCCAGTCCCCGGGCTCGGAAGCCCGTCCGGCGTCGAGCGCCGCGAAATCCAGTTTCTCGTTGAGGTCCGGCTCCGGCACCGCCGACAACAGCGCCCTCGTGTAGGGATGAAGCGGGTTGGAGACCACCTCGCGCGTTTCGCCGACCTCGACGACGCGGCCCCGGCACATGACAACGATCCGGTCGGCGATGTAGTCGACGACGGCAAGGTTGTGGCTCACGAACAGGTAGGTCAGGCCGAGGTCGCGCTTCAGGTCCTGAAGGAGGTTGAGGATCTGGGCCTGAACCGACACATCCAGCGCCGAGGTCGGCTCGTCGCACAAGATGAATTCCGGATTGAGCGCCAGAGCCCGCGCGATCCCGATCCGCTGCCGCTGCCCGCCGGAAAACGAATGCGGATAGCGCCGCAAATAGCGCGCATCGAGCCCGACCAGGCTCATCAGGCTGCGCGCCCGCTCCGCCCGTTCTTCCGCCGTGCCGATGCCATGGATCTCCAGCGGCTCGGTCAGGATGTCGTTCACCGTCATGCGCGGATTGAGAGAGGAGAACGGGTCCTGGAAGATGAGCTGGACCCGGCGCCGGTAGTCCATCAAGGCGTCCCCTCTCAGATGAGATACATCCGACAGGCCCTCGCCCTTGTTGTAGAGGATTTCCCCTTCATTGATGTCTAGCGCCCGAAGGATCGTCTTGGCCACCGTGGTCTTTCCGGACCCCGATTCCCCGACAACCCCAAGACATTCCCCCCGCCGGATGGTCAGGTTGACCTGATCGAGCGCCGTCATGGTCGCGGTGCGCGCACCCAGCAGGCCGCCCTTGCGCAAGGTGAAACGCTTGGTGACGTCCTTGACCTGAACGAGCGGTTCTCCGGGCGCAACCCGGCAATCGGGACGGCTTTTCTTCAGATCCTCGGCCTTTACCGTGATCGGCCGGATCGGCACGAGACGTTCGGACCGGTCCATGTCGAAGCTCGGCACCGCATTCAACAGCGCTTTGAGGTAGTCATGCTGCGGGTTGGAGAAAAGCTGTTCCGCCGTCCCCCGTTCCATGATCCGGCCGTGATAGATCACCACCACCTCGTCGGCCATGTTCGCAACCACCCCGAAATCGTGGGTGATCATCAAAACGGACATGCGCAACTCGGACTGCACGTCCTTGATGAGTTTGAGGATTTCCGCCTGGATCGTGACATCGAGCGCGGTCGTGGGCTCATCGGCGATGAGCAGCGCCGGATGACAGATCATGGCCATCGCGATCATGGCCCGCTGCCGCAAGCCGCCGGACAATTCGAACGGGTAGGCATCGAGCCCGCGCTGCGGATCCGGGAAGCGAACCAGCCGCAGCATCTCGCGGGTGAGTTCGCGGGCTTCCGCGCGCCCGACCCCGCGGTGAAGCTCGGCAGCCTCACCGATCTGGTCGCCGATCGTATGCAGCGGCGACAGCGATGTCATCGGCTCCTGGAAGATGATCGCCACCCGGTTGCCGCGCAGGTGGCGCATCTTCGCCCCCTTGCGGTCCAAGGTCGCGATATCGACAGGTTCGATTTCACCCGAGGGATCGGACAGGACCACCTTTCCCGAACTGATTTCGGCAACCGGCGGCAAAAGGCCCATGATCGTCTGGGAAATGACGGTTTTCCCGGACCCCGATTCGCCGACCAAAGCGACCGTGCGGTTTTCGGGAACCGCGAAAGACACACGGTCCACCGCCCGGGACCGTCCCTCCGCGGTGTGAAAGTCGACCGAAAGCTCCTCAACGGAGAGAACGTTCAAGATGGCATCCTTCCTGCGCACGACTGTCGATACTTAATCCCGTAATCGCACGAGAAGACAAACATATTTATACATCGAACCGCAATGCGCAGGGTGGATAGCAAGAGATAAACAGGTTCAGCTCCAACCAGGGGGCGCGCCACCGGCGACGATCCTAGCGATAGCGGGCGTGGATCTTGTCGTAAGTGCCATCGGCCCGGACCTCCACCAGTCCCGCGTTGAATTCCCGTAGCAGCGCCAGACTGTGTTTGTGGGCTTTGGAAAAGCACAAGTGGTAGGTGTACCGCTGCAATTCGATATAGGTAAACTCGTGGCGATAATCGTTTCGCAAGGCGATGAATTGCATGGTTTCGAGCCCGGAATACAGGTAGTCAACCCGGTTGCGCATGATCATGCGCAACCCGTTCAATTCACCGGGCACAATGACAACCCGCGCACCGACTGTTTCGAGTTCCTGCTGCGCCGAATAGCCAGCGACCACCGCCACCAGTTTTCCGCTGAGATCCGACAGGCTCCGAATATCACCGACAGGGTGTTCCCTGCGGGTCACCACGCCGTAGCGGTCGTGGCTGAGCGGATCGGAGAAATGAAACACCGCCCTTCTTTCGGGTGTTTCCGCACAACTCAGCAAGCCCGGAGCCATCCCTTTTTCCACGTCGGACAAGGCGCGTTTCCATGGAACGTAGAGAATGCCGGCCTCTATTCCCCGGCGTTCAAAGGCCGCGACCACGACCTCGTGATCGAACCCGTGCAGCCCGCCGATCGGGTCGGCCATCTCGAAGGGCGGATAGTCGACGGCAAGAATTGTGACCGCCTGCGGAGGGTCATCGGCAGCGCGGGGACCTGGCCACGAAAACAGGACCACAGCCAAGACCACAACGGCCGCCAACCCGCCTTGAAAGTGGCTGCGAACTATCATCGAAGCACCGCCTCCCGGGAGCTGTGGTTCGGCCGGATCACACCGTAAGAGCGCAAACCTAACAAATGCTTATTTCCCGTATCTACTCGGCGGCGGGCTCCCGGGCGAGGTGCAGTGCTTCTTGTGCCGGACACGGGTCGATGCGCCAGACTTCCATGTTTCCGGCCCGGCCCCGCAGTTCCACGGCCCCCACGGGATGGGCGCCGGCCTCGCCTGGCAGCCGGGCGACCGTTTGAGCACTCGCGAGAATCAGAATTTCCGCATCGGCCTCCACCTCGCGGCCGAGCGACTGAAGACGGTCGGCGGCATTCACCGTGTCGCCCACCACGGTGTAGTTCCAGCGGTCAAGGGCCCCGACATTCCCCACGACCGCGCTGCCGGTATGAATCCCGATGCGCATGTGCATGACAGGCTCTCCCGTCCTTGCAGCCTGCGCGTTCCGCTGCCTGAGGCCCTCGGCGATCTTGCGCGCCGCGCGTATCGCGGCCGCCGCATGATCGGGCTGGGCATCCGGCGCACCCCAAAAGGCGAGCATTCCATCGCCAATGAACTTGTCGACCGTCCCGCCCTCCTCTTCCACGGCACGGACCAGGATGGCGAAATGATCGTTCAGTTCGCGCGCGGTCTCCGGGGCGCTCATGTTCTGTGACAGAGCCGTGAAACCGACAATATCGGTAAACAGGACGGTCAGTTCCGCTTCGCGCGCTTCGGCGGCCTTGCTGCCGCCCAGCCGCATCAGCTTGATGAACAGCGAGTGCGGCACATAGATGTTCATGGCCTTCAGACCTTCGACCATCGCGTTGAAAGCGAGAGCCACCTGATCCAGTTCGGCGACCCGGCTGCGCGGCAAAGGCTCGACCTCGTCCAGGGACAAGGTCCCCACGCGCGCCGACTGTTTGGCGAGGTCCCGCAAGGGACGGGCCACCCGCCGGCCAATCCAGACCGCCGCAAGAACCGCGACTACCAACGCCATAAACCCGACAAAAGCCGAACCCGCCAGACGCCGCACCTCCCTCGAGAAGGTGACGCTGCGGATGTACTGCCCGAGAATCCAGGGCTCGGCGCTGTATCCAGGGATCACCACCTGCATCATCAGAAATTCATCGTCAGCCGCTTCGATCATGGAAAGCTTGACACCAAGATCCGCCGCCTTGTGGAACTCGGACAACGGCTCACCTTCGTAGATCGCATTCAGCACCGGATCTCCGTAGGCCAGCCTGTCACTGGGCAGCGCAGCCAGCGGGCGCCCGCCCGTTTGAAGCCAGGTGGCATCGGAATGCATGATAACCTGATCGCCGTCCGCGAGAATGAAGGTGGTCATATCCGGGCCTTCATCCAGATTTGAAATCGAAAGCGCGACCTCTTCAAGCGCGACGGCGGCTGTCAGGGTGGCGTAGAGCTGTCCCTCGCGCACGAGCGGGACAGAAACATTGGCGAACAAACCGAATTCATTGCGCAGCAGCTTCCCCCACGTCGCGCCGCTCTCCGGGGTCAATTCGGGCAGGGAACTGGGATCTGCGCCATCCGGCGCATTGTCCGTGAACGGAAACAGGTTGCCCTCCGGATCGCGGTAAACGCCCAATTGACGTCCAAGCGGATCGGTGGCCACGAGGACGGTCAGCACGCTGTTGGACGCCATCGCATAGGTCATGTTCGACAAGGTGTCGCCGCCGCTGCCAAAGCCCAGATCGCCCGTGTCGAAATACGGCTTCAGATTGATCACCGACTCCTCGACCCCGTCGAAATAGGTCCGAATCTGGGTCTCCATCGACCGGGCGGTTAGGATGGCCTTGTCGTTGAGAAGAGAGAACGTGTTGCGAAAGTTCGCCATCACGGACAGCCCGAGCACCAAGGCCAGCGCGCAGGCCACAAAGGCCCCGAATCCCAACCCGATCAACCGGGTGAAAGGCAGGTTCATGCGATGTTCGGATCGATTGAACAGCAAGGCTGGTGGCTCTCTGGTACGGGGCGGCCGCGCACGACACGCGTGCCGCGGGCGCCATGCGGATCACGGGCGTCTGGGACCGCGGCTCATGCCGGGATTCCGAGGCCAAATTATGCCCGTATTGACCGCCACCTGCAAATTCACCGGTTTTGCGCATGCCCAGTGCCCAGTGCCGGGTTGCCCGCGCCAGGGGCGGCGGCACGCGGGCACGGCGGCATGGTGGCCGTTCAGTCCGCCCCCCCGTTCTCCGCCGGCGGGATGGCGGCCAATTCGGCCAGGATTTCTTCGGTATGCTCGCCAAGACGCGGGGCGGCGGATGTCAGTTTGAGCTCGCTGCTTGAAAATCGGATCGGCGTGCGGATGGAGGCAACACCGCCGCTGGCGGCACCGGTCGCCGGCAGGTCCACCTTGAGGTTCCGGTGCAAGACCTGCGGATCATGGAACACGTCCGCGACGCTGTTGATCGGACCGGCCGGAACACCCTGCGCCTCCAGAAGTTCAAGAAGGGCCGACCGGTCAAATCTCAAAAGCTCCTCGGACAGGATCGCCACCAGCTTGTCCCGGTTCGCCACCCGCGCCTTGTTGGTCGCATAGTCCGGAAGTCCGGGAAGGTCCGGCCGCCCCAGAACGCCGCACAGTCTGGCGAACTGACCGTCATTTCCAACCGCGATGATCAAGTGTCCGTCGCGGACCGCGAAGACCTGGTAAGGCACAATGTTAGGATGGGCGTTGCCCAGGCGGCGCGGCGATGTTCCGCTGACGAAGTAGTTCAGGGCCTGATTGGCCAGAACGCCGACCTGCGCATCCAGAAGCGCCATGTCGACCTGCTCTCCCTCCCCGGTGCAATCCCGGCGCCGCAGCGCCGCAAGGATGCCGATCACGCCGTAAAGGCCGGTGAAAATATCGGCGAAGGCCACGCCGATCTTCTGGGGCTCGCCATTCGGGTCGCCCGTCAGGTCCATGATGCCGCCCATGCCCTGAATCATGAAATCATATCCGGCCCGGTGGGCATAAGGCCCGTCCTGGCCGAAGCCGGTGACCGAGCAATAGATCAGCCGCGGGTTGACCTGTTTGAGACTGTCGTAATCGAGCCCATATTTCGCCAATCCGCCGACCTTGAAGTTCTCCACCAGAATGTCGGCCTGCGCGACCAGCTTGCGGGCTGTTTCCTGCCCCTCGGGCGTGCGGAAATCCACAGTGATCGACCGTTTCCCCCGGTTGCACGAGTGGAAATAGGCCGCGTCGAGATCGCTGCCGTCTTCCGCCTGGACGAACGGGGGCCCCCAGCCGCGCGTGTCGTCGCCGACGGGGCTTTCGACCTTGATGACATCGGCGCCGAGATCCGAAAGCGTCTGGCCGATCCACGGACCCGCCAGGATACGGGCAAATTCGACAACCTTGACGCCTTCAAGCGGTGTGGACATTGGCAGGGCTCCTTGCTGGCGGCCTGTCCCTCGCTTGGGCAGGCTGTGATGAGGAAGGCAGGCACACCGGACCGGTTCGCCGGGTCTCGGCCGGGTCCAGGTGGCGATCGGCCCTGCATAGACCGGGCCAGCGAGAAGGTCAAAACCGGTCTTGCCCCTCCCGCCGAAGCTTTTGCAACCGGGCCAAAGGGGCTTTATGGTGCGCCCCGGAACGGCAGTCGCAGGGACTTGGGCATGAGCATCGATCAGCATCGGGAAGCCGACTATGACAACCGCGCCGCAGTGCCGGACTATGCGGATATATTCCTTCGCTGGCAGGCTGCGGCGGCGGACTACCGCGCACGGAAAACCGCGCTTGGTGAAACCCGCCTCGACGTCGCTTATGGCCCGGATCCCCGCCACACCTACGACATCTTTCACGCTCCTCCGGACGGCACCCCCCGGCCCAGGACGGCCCTGTTCATTCACGGCGGCTACTGGCGCGCCCTCGACAAGAGCTACTTTTCCCACATGGCAGCGGGTCTGAACGCCCATGGCTATGACGTTGCGTTGATGAACTACCGGCTGTGCCCCGGCGTTGAGATCCCGGACATCATGGCAGATGCGCGGGCCGCAGCCGAACATTTGGCCCGGGCCTTTGACCGTCCGCTGCTGCCCTTTGGCCACTCCGCCGGCGGGCATCTTGTCAGCCACCTGCTGACCACCGACTGGAGCGCACTCGATTTGCCAGCGGATCTCACAGCGGCGGGCATGGTTGTCTCGGGGCTTTATGATTTGCGGCCGCTTGCTGAAATCAGCGTGAATGCCGATCTCAAGCTCACATCCGCGACCGTCTTGACAGCCTCCCCCCTGCTCGGCCCCGTGCCCCGGTTGAACGATCTGGCCGTTGTTGTCGGCGGCGCCGAGCTGCCTCCGTTCCTCGAGCAAAACCAGAGGCTGAGCAGCCTTTGGGGCGCGGCCGCGCAGACTTCCACCCTGCACATCGTCGATGGCGCCAACCACTTCACGATCCTTGACCCGTTCGAAGATCCGGGCAGCCGGCTGACCGCCCGGCTTGCCGAAATGGGTTAGCGCCCCTTAATCCATAGGCACGACCAGCGTTTCCCCGGCCGCGTCCTTGCGGCCCTGCAAGGAGTTTTTCATGCGTCCAGATGCGGCCCCCGCAATCCGTCTCGAAGACTATACTCCCTCGCCCTACCGGATCGACCGCGTCCATCTGACCGTGAAGCTCGCCCCCACAGCGACGAGCGTGGAAGCCAAATTGTGGGTCCGGGCCGCGGACCATACCACTGCCGGAACGCCACTGGTCCTGGATGGCGACGCACTGACCCTCACCGGGCTGGAGTTGAACGGACTGCCGCTGCTTCAAAACGCCTTCATGGCCACGCCCGCGCGCCTGGACATCAAGGACCCGCCCTCCGGACCCTTCACGCTCAAGATCACGACCCAGCTTGACCCTGAGAACAACACGGCCCTGATGGGGCTTTACCGGTCCTCGGGCACCTATTGCACCCAATGCGAAGCGGAGGGCTTCCGGCGCATCACCTATTTCCTCGACCGGCCGGATGTGCTTTCCGTCTACACCACCCGGATCGAGGCCCGCGCCAGCGAAGCGCCGGTCCTGCTGTCCAATGGCAATCTGCTGGATCACGGCAAGATCGCCGGAACGGACCGGCATTTCGCCGTCTGGCACGACCCGCATCCGAAGCCCTCCTACTTGTTCGCCCTTGTCGCGGGGGACCTCGCCAGGGTGACGGACAGTTTCACAACCATGTCGGGTCGTCCGGTCGCACTCAACATCTATGTGGAACACGGGCGCGAGGGGCTATGCGACTGGGCCATGGATTCCCTGAAACGATCCATGCGCTGGGACGAGACGGTGTTTGGCCGGGAATATGACCTCGAGGTCTTCAACATCGTCGCCGTGTCGGATTTCAACATGGGTGCGATGGAGAACAAGGGACTGAACATCTTCAACGACAAGTATATCCTTGCCGATCCGGAGACCGCGACCGACCAGGATTACGCCAATATTGAAGCGGTGATCGCCCATGAGTACTTCCACAACTGGACCGGCAACCGGATCACGTGCCGGGACTGGTTTCAGCTGTGCCTCAAGGAAGGCCTGACCGTCTTCCGGGATCAGGAGTTCTCTGGCGACATGCGGTCGCGCGCGGTCAAACGGATTTCGGATGTCCGGCTTTTGAAGACCCACCAGTTTCCCGAGGACGCGGGGCCCCTCGCGCATCCTGTCCGGCCTCGAAAATACAAGGAAATCAATAATTTTTACACCGCCACGGTCTATGAGAAAGGGGCTGAGATCGTGCGTATGCTGAAGACCTGGCTAGGCGACGGGGCGTTTCGAGACGGCATGAACCTTTATTTCAGGCGGCACGACGGCGAGGCGACGACGATTGAGGCGTTCATCGCGTGCTTTCAGGAGGCTTCCGGCAAGGACCTGACCCAGTTCTTCCGGTGGTACGAACAGGCCGGCACCCCTAAGGTCACGGTCCGGTCCGCCTACGACCGGAAGGCAATGACGCTGACATTGCACCTGAACCAGACGATCCCGCCCCTGCCGGGCCAACCTTCGGCGCAGCCGGCGGTCATTCCCCTGCGCTTTGCGCTTCTGGATGAGAGGGGGCAGGAGGTCATCCCCGCCCGGATCGATGGCGCGGAGGTTCGCGGTGATGTCCTGACACTTGACCGCGCCCGGCAAACCGTCACTTTCCACGGCATCGACCGCCCGGTTCTGCCGTCGCTCGGACGCGGGTTCTCAGCGCCCGTTCAGCTCGAACTCGATCAGAACACACAGGACTTCCTGTTTCTGGCAAGCCACGACGCCGACCCATTCAACCGCTGGCAGTCCCTTCAGACCCTGTCGACGCGGGAACTCATCCGTCTGACCGGACATATCCGCGCCGGGGAACCGGCGGAACCGGACCGGGACCTGGTGCAGGCCTTCGGCGGCGTGCTGGGTGATGATGCGCTTGAACCGGCGTTTCGCGCGCTTGCGCTGACCCTGCCGACCGAGTTGGATATCGCGCGCGAACTCGGGCAATCGGTCGATCCCGATGCCATCCACGCCGCGCAACGGTTGCTTTTGAAGGCAATCGCCACAGCGCATTCCACCGCGTTTGAGACGGCGGCGGCGAGCCCTGTCCCGGGTCCCTATTCCCCCGACGCCAAGGCCGCCGGCCAACGGGCCCTGGTCAACAAGGCATTGGGGTACCTGGCCTTGACCGGAGGAGAGGAGACAGCGCGCCTAATTGCCCGGCGGTTCGAACAGGCTGACAACATGACCGACCGCATCGCCGCGCTCACGCTGCTGGTCCATCACGATCTGGCAGATGCCCCCAAGGCGCTGGACGCATTCCGCAAGAGGCATGCAGGCTCCCCGCTCGCGATGGACAAATGGTTCCAGGTGCAAGCAACCGCCCCGTCCGGCGCAACCTTGGCCCGTCTCAGGGCCCTGACGCGGGATCCGCTCTACGATGCGTCGAACCCGAACCGGATCCGCGCGCTGGTGCAATCCTTCGCCATGGGCAATCCGACACAATTTGCCCGCAAAGACGGGGCTGGATTCGCATTTGTCGCCGACAGCGCGCTTGCGATCGATGGCCGCAACCCGCAGGTCGCCTCCATGCTCCTGACCAGCTTCCGCTCCTGGAGATCGCTCGAAACCGCCCGGGCAAAAGCCGCCGAATCCATCTTGAAACGCGTGTTCGAAACGGGAAATCTGTCCCGCGACAGCGCGGATATTGTCGAGCGTTGCCTGCAATAGCGGGTACTACTTGCAAGTGTTAACGGGACAGTGCCCTCTTGCTGTGCGCGTTAACCATTTTTTTCCTGCGAACGACTGGACAAAAGCAGGCGCCTCGATTCAAATGAAAGTGATTCGGGGCGCGCGGCGCGCCTTCGGAACCACCAGAAACTTCGGGATTATCCGATGGCGCGGGCGTTTGCCGGCCGTGCGTCACTGCGACGTGCTGGCCGCTCTACACACAACGACGGGCGCGGCTTCTCGCTGCCGGTCACGCTGCGCGAGAACGCGGCGGCCGCCTTCCGGCGGGTCTCGCGGTCCGAAACGGTCCTGCGCCACCTCGTGCCGGCCATGTGCCTCATTTTCATCGCTGTTCTGGCCACCATTCGCAGCGTCGAACTGCATAGCGCCTATGAGGCCACGGAAGAGGAAAGCCGGGTGGATTTGGCGCTGATTGCCACCACCATCGCCACCCAGCTCAACGCCGGCGAGCCGGGCTTGCCCGACCAGGGCCATGAAACCGTGGTGCAGCGCATTCTGGCCGAAAGCATGCCCCCCAGGGCAACGGGCAACGGCAGAACCCTGCTTGTCAGCGATCCCGATGGCTTCATCATTGCCAGCGCGCCGCTTCAAACATCCTTGAACGGCTTGCCGCTCAGCGATGTGTTCGGCGCCACCCAGCCCCTGCTTGTTTTTGGCGCCAGGGCCGGCGTCATGCCCGTCAAAGCGGATCTGAATGGCAGCGATACGCCCGAAGCGGCATTTGCGACCGTGCACCACCTCGACGGCCGGCTCGGCATGATCGCCGTCCTCCAGCCGAAAACCGCGATATTTGAGGACTGGCGCAGCGACCTGTCGGTCAATGTGACCCTGTTCGTCGGGACCGCCTCCATCCTGCTGATGCTGGTCTATGCCTTTTACACCCAGGCGAACCGGGTCGAGCAGGCGGACGAGACCTATGCCGCCAGCCGCGGCCGGATCGACACCGCCCTGACACTGGGCCGCTGCGGCCTGTTCGATTGGGACCTGGCGCGCGGCCGGTTTTTCTGGTCGTCCTCGCTCTACGAGATGCTCGGGCGCACGCCCAAGGACGATGTCCTGAGCTTTTCCGAAATATCGGCGATGACCCACCCGGACGATGTGGATCTCCTTGCACTTGCCGAGGACCTGCTGGAAGCCGGTGGCGGGATCGTGGACCAGATGTTCCGCATGCGCCATGCCGATGGCCACTGGGTTTGGCTGCGCACGCGCGGGGAAATCCAGACCGAGCCCGGAAGGGGGGAACCTCACCTGATCGGTATCTGCATCGATGTTACCGAGCAGCACCGGCTCGCGGAAATGAGCCGCACCGCCGATCTGCGCCTGCGCGATGCCATTGAAACGATCTCCGAAGCGTTCGTTCTGTGGAATGCCAACAATGAACTGGTGATCTGCAATTCCAATTATCAGCGGCTTCATGGCCTGCCGGCCCATGCAGTGAAACCCGGAACGCCCTACAAGGCCGTCATGGCAGCGGCGGAGAACACCCAGGTCTCGCCGCAGCCGGTCAAGATCAGCCAGCGCACCGACGCGCCCGAAGGCAGCTATGAAGCCCAGCTCGACGATGGCCGCTGGCTGCAGATTTCCGAGCGCCGCACCAAGGATGGCGGGTTCGTGTCCGTCGGCACCGACATCACCGCCCTCAAGCGCCATGAGGAAAACCTCATGGACAGCGAAAAGCGCCTGATGGCGACCGTCGCCGATCTCACCGCCTCCCGCAGGACGCTGGAACTGCAGGCAAAGCAGCTGGAGGAGCTGGCCGACAAATACTCCGAGGAAAAGACCCGGGCGGAGAACGCCAACAAGGCCAAATCCGAGTTCCTCGCCAACATTTCCCACGAGCTGCGCACGCCGCTGAACGCCATCATCGGCTTTTCCGACATCATGACCAAGGAAATGTTCGGCCCCCTGGGCACGGAACGCTACGCCGACTACAGCAAGGACATCCACAATTCCGGCACCTATTTGCTCAACGTGATCAACGACATTCTCGACATGTCGAAGATCGAGGCCGGCCGGATGGCGATCGAAACGGAAATCCTGTCGGCGGATGAAGCCGCCCGCGATGCCGCCCGCATCATGTCGGCCGCCGCGCGGGAAAAGGACATCCGGGTGGATTGCGAGGTCGAGGACGGTCTGGCCGTGCGGGCCGACAAGCGGGCCTTGAAGCAGATTCTGCTGAACCTCCTTGCCAACGCCGTGAAATTTACGCCGGACAGCGGATCGGTCCGCCTGAAGGCGCAGGCGAGCGACAACCGCATCCGCTTCGACATTTCGGACACCGGCATCGGCATCTCGGCCAAGGATATCAAGCGTCTTGCCCAGCCCTTCGTGCAGGTGGAAAACCAGTTCACCAAGACACACCAGGGTTCCGGTCTCGGCCTTGCCATCGCCCGCTCCCTGGTCGAGCTGCATGGCGGCAAGCTGGACATTACCTCCACACTCGGCGAAGGCACCAAGGTCAGTTTCACCTTGCCGACCGCAGGCGAGGACGCCGAACTTCAGCCGGATCTGCTTTAATCGCACGCCCCTCACGTGCCGCCCCGGAAGACGGACAGCACCGGGCTTGCAACGTGTCCGCCGCCAATGGCGCCCGCACCTCATGTGCCGCCATCCTTCGAGACGGGCCTGCCGGCCCTCCTCAGGATGAGGTTTGGAGCGGAGCGCGATCCTTCGAGACGGGCCTGCCGGCCCTTCTCAGGATGAGGGCAAGCGAGGCTGGTCAACACTTTCACGATGAGCACCATGCAAGGCCGGACAAAACCTTTCAGGATGAGGGGGTGCACGGCGAGCCTCCCCAAGGCGCACGACCCAGCCTCATCCTGAGGAGCGGCACCGCCGCGTCGCGAAGGATGGCAATCCGTGGGAAACGGGCCAGACAGGGCCGCCGCCAACTTGCGCGCCTACTTTCCCTCCACCGCCTCCACAGGCCCGACGAGGCGGATGAAACAATCGCGGACAGCCGCCTGGGTTTCCACCAGCTCCAGTTCCAGATGTTGGAGGTTCGGCGCGCCCGCCGCCCGGATCAGAAGATCGAGAACCCCGCCCGGCGCTTCGGCGGGCACGAACCGGCCGGACAGGACCATCCGCAGCACCTGCGTGAGACGGTGGTAAAGGCGCAGCGCATTCAACAGGCTGTCGGCATCCGCAGGCGCCAGGACGCTGGCATCGCGCAGTTTCGTTAGCGCCCCTTCGGTGCTCTGCTCAAGCAGCCCGGGCTGGTCCGCGCAATGGGCCAGTTGCAGGAACTGGGCGATGAACTCGATATCGACAAGTCCGCCCGCGACTTGTTTGAGATCCCAAATGTCCTTGCTGCCCTTTTCCTTTTCGATCCGCGCCCGCATCGAGCGCACGCTGTCGGCGAGGGCAGGCCTTTCACGGGGCTGCGCCAGCGTTTCGCACAAGACCGACCGGATCCGCGCCTCGAACCGGGGCGAAGACGCGGCGATCACACGGGCCCGGGTGAGCGCCATGTGTTCCCACGTCCAGGCCTCGGATTTCTGATAGGCGATGAACCCATCCAGATTGGTGGCAAGCGGCCCGGCATTGCCCGAAGGGCGCAAACGGAAATCCACCTCGTAGAGGCTTCCTTCCGCGGTGGGTGCAGACAGCGCGGTGACCAACCGCTGTGTGAGGCGCGTGTAGTATTGGGTGATGGCAAGCGGGCGCTTGCTGTCGGATTGCTTGACGCCATCGGGCGGGTGGTACAGCAGGATCAGGTCGAGATCGGAGGAGGCGGTCATTTCCCGCCCGCCGAGCTTGCCCATCGCCAGCACCGCATACTCCCCCCCGGGGACAAATCCATGGGAATCGCCGACATGATCGACGACCCGGTGCAAGATCCGGTCGACCACCACTTCGGCCAGCCGGGCGAGCGCGAACCCCACCTTGTCGGCGGTCAGCGTGTCCGAAATCAGACGCAACCCGATCAGGAACTGCTGCTCCTGGGCGAAAATCCGGGCACGGTCCAACGCCTCTTCGTAAAACCGGGCCTGGGCCAGCGTGCGGTCGAGACCGGACCGGAACTCGTCCACGCTGGGCATGGCGCCGAAGAACGCAGGATCGAGCACACTGTCCAGCACATGCACCCGGCGCGAGACGGTCTCCGCAAGGCGGGGAGCCGCGCCCATGGCGGTCGCCAGCAAATGCAACAGATGCGGATTGGAGCGCAGGAGCGCGAAGAGCTGAACGCCGGCCGGAAGCTTGGCCAGAAACCCGTCGAACGCGCGCAAGGCCGCGTCCGCGTTGTCTGTCGCCGCCAGGGCTCCGATGAGGGCGGGATGCAGTTCGGTCAGCCGTTCGCGGGCCTTGGTCGAGCGCATGGCCGGATAGCGGCCGAAATGCCAGGCCTTGATGATGTTCGCCGCCTCCGCCGGGTGTTTGAACCCGAGCCGGGACAGCGTTTCCAGCGTGTCCGGATCGTGGTCGTCACCGGTAAAGACCAGATTGCCGATTTCGGAGGACAGAGCCGGTTCGTCCTCGAAAAGCTCGGCATAGTGCCCCTGGACCCGTTTCAAATGGCCGACAAAGGCGGTTTCGAAGCTGGACAGATCGGAAAAGCCCATGAGGTTGGCGACCCGTGTCAACCCCTCCGCGTCCTTTGGCAGGAGCTGGGTTTGCTCGTCGTTGAGCATCTGGATGCGGTGTTCCACGGCACGGAGGAAGGTGTAGGCCGCCCGCAGGTCATCCCGCGCATCCTGCTTGATCCAGCCGGCCTCCAAAAGCCCGTCCAGCATGTCCAGCGTGCGCCGTCCCCTCAGCGCAGGATTGCGGCCTCCCGCGATGAGCTGCTGCGTCTGGACGAAGAACTCTACTTCCCGGATTCCGCCCCGCCCGAGCTTGACGTTGTGACCGGCCACGGCAATCGCGCCGTGGCCCTTGTGCATATGGATCTGGCGCTTGATCGCCTGGACATCGGCAATGGCGGCGAAGTCCAGATACTTGCGCCAGATAAAGGGGACGATCTCGCGCAGAAAGGCCTCGCCCGCCGGAATGTCACCGGCGCACGGGCGCGCCTTGATCAGCGCCGCCCGTTCCCAGTTCTGACCCAGCGATTCATAGTAGGAGAGCGCGGCTGGCACCGACATCGCCAGCGGCGTGGCGCCAGGGTCGGGGCGCAAGCGCAGGTCGGTCCGGAAGATATAGCCGTCGGCGGTCCGGTCCTGCATAATCTTGACCAGCCGCCGGGTGAGGCGGACGAATTCGACCGGCGCTTCGGCGGATCCGGCCATCGGCGCCGTTTGCGGGTCGTACAGGACGATCAGATCGATATCGGAAGAATAATTGAGTTCATTGGCCCCGTGCTTGCCCATGGCCAGAACAATGAGACCCGAGCCGATCTCGGGCCGGTCGGGATCGGCCGGCTTGAATTTGTTCTTGTTCGCGAGATCGGTGAGGCAAAAGCGGATCGCCGCCGTCAGCGCCGCATCGGCAAAGCGGGCAAGCGCCCCGGTCACCACGTCAAGATCCACCGCGCCGGCGATGTCGGACAGTCCGAGGGTCAGAGCCAGATCCTGCTTGAGCTTGCGCAAGGCGGCCATCAGCTCGGCTTCCGTGCCGGCCTGGGTGTCGCGCGCCGCTTCGATCAACCGTGTCAAACGGGCTTCTGGCGCTTCGGTCAAAACGCCCGCCAACCGGTCGGCGTCCGCCATCATCAGGTCCCGCAAATAAGCCGAATTCGCCAGAACCGCGCCCACGAATGCTTCGCATCCGGGATCACGCGAGAAGACATCGCTGAGGGCTTCCCGCCCGGATGACGACGGCCGGTCGCACAGGTCCTTCAAGAAAAGGTTGCTGCGCTCCGGTTCGGGATTGACGGGCAGTGTCTTTATCCGGGCGTTCAAGGCCTCCTTTTCGTCACCCGGCCTACCGGTCTCTCCTGCCAGCTCCGTTGCGGCCGTCTCGCTCATCCCTCGCCCTGTCCTCTTCCAGATTCTCAAGGGCCAGATCGAAACTCACCGTCAGGCCCGGAGCGGCATCTTGCAACTCCACCTCCCCGCCATGCAAGCGCGCAACGGCCCGCACAAGGCTCAATCCCAAACCGTGTCCCGGTTCGCTGCGGCTTTCGTCCAGACGCACGAACCGGTCGGTGACAGAGCCGCGCATGTCGGCGGGGATTCCAGGTCCGTTGTCCGACACGCTGATCCAGGCGCGTCCTGCCCGCCGTTGCGCGGACACCTCGATCTTCAGGGGCGTTCCGGCCCGGCCGGCATATTTCAAGGCGTTCTCGATCAGGTTGACCAGAACCTGCGTGATCAGGCCAGCGTTGCACCGGGCGGCCAGGCCGGGCTCGACCCGGATCTCCAACGCCCCGCCACAATCCTCGGCGAGCGGCGCATACAGATCGGCCAGTTCCTCGATCAACGGCTTGAGA
The DNA here is from genome assembly GCF_008711285.1 of Roseibium aquae. Classification (GTDB taxonomy): domain Bacteria; phylum Pseudomonadota; class Alphaproteobacteria; order Rhizobiales; family Stappiaceae; genus Roseibium; species Roseibium aquae. Next base: position 20,492 of record NZ_VXDC01000021.1, on the reverse strand, counting down.
TCGACCGGTTCCATCGCGTCGCCCGACGCCATCGCCTCGATCCGGGCGATGTGCAGGAGGCTGTTGAAGATGCGGATGAGATTGTCGGACTCGTCCAGCGTCGCCTCCAAGGCCTCGCGGTATTCGGCATCCGTCTTTGCGTCCCGCAGGGCGGTCTCGACCCGGGTGCGCAGCCGGGTCAGCGGCGTTTTCAGGTCATGGGCGATGTTGTCGGTGACATCCTTCATGCCCTGCATCAGCACCTCGATACGTTCCAGCATCCGGTTGAGGTTGCCTGCCAGGCGGTCGAATTCGTCATCCGTGCCCGCCATCGGCAGGCGGCCGGACAAGTCCCCTTGCATGATTGTCCGGCTGGTGTCGGCGATGTCATCGATGCGGCGCATCACGCGCCGGTTGACGAACACCCAGGTGACAAGGGCCATGATCACGACGACGCCGATCCACAGGATGCGCGCTTCGGACAGGATGTTGACGAGGATCCGGGTTTCCCCAAGGTCGCGGCCGACCAGAAGCCGGTAGCCTCCACGCAGGTCAAAGATCCGGACCAGAGCCTCGCGCTGCTCCTCGGCCCCATCGGCGGTCAGCCGCAGGTAATGGACGCGCTGGAAGCCGCCCTCCTGTTCATCCAGAAAGATCCGCGGCATCTGGCGGATGTTGCCCGCGATCAGATTGCCCGCGAAATCGGTCAGAAGATAGAGGCTGGCATCGGGCCGCCGGGCCCGGCTGTCGATGCTGGCCACAAGCGCCCGGACCCCGCCGCGGGCGTATTCCTCCGGAAGGCCCGTGATTTCGGCGTTCAAGGTCTGGGTGACCTGTGCCAGCATCAGCCGGTTGGTGTTCTGGGAAATGTAGACCAGCAGGAACCCGGTCAAACCCGTGAAGACCGCGAAATACAGGATCGACAGCTTGAAGGCGGTGGTCCGCGCAAGTCTAGCCAGCCGGTTCACGGATCGTGTACCCCGCACCACGGATCGTATGCAGCAGCGCCTTGTCGAAACCCTTGTCGATCTTGCCCCTCAGCCGCGAGATATGCACATCGATGACATTTGTCTGCGGATCGAAGTGGTATTCCCAGACATGCTCGAGCAGCATGGTGCGCGTGACCACCTGCCCGGCATTTTGCATGAGATATTCCAGCAGGCGGAATTCGCGCGGCTGCAGCGGGATTTCCTTGCCATCCCGGGAACACGAATGGGCCAGCCGGTCGAGCACCAGATCGCCCACCCGGTAGGTTGTCTCAACGTCGCCTCCGGCCTTGGGCCGGCGGGCCAGCGCCTCGATCCGGGCCAGCAGTTCGGTAAAGGCATAAGGCTTGGGCAGATAGTCGTCCCCCCCGGCCTTCAAGCCTTTCACCCGGTCATCCACCTGGCCGAGAGCCGACAGGATCAAGACGGGTGTGTAGTTGCCGGATGACCGCAAGGCCTCGATCACCGACAACCCGTCGCGCTTGGGCAGCATCCTGTCCACGATCAGGGCATCGTAACGGCCCGACTGGGCCTGTTCGAGACCGGTCTCGCCATCCGCGGCCCGGTCTGCCGAGTGTCCGGCTTCGTTCAGTCCTTTCGCCATGTAGGCGGCGGCTTCAAGGTCGTCTTCGATGATCAGGATCTTCAACATGGCGGCGGGTCTTTTGGTGTTTGAAGTGCGCCCGGAAAATGTACTGGCGGCGACCGTTGTACCGGTCACCGCCAGCAGCCGCAACAAGGACAGGCGTGCGGGGGGCTTGTCGGGACCCGTCCCTGCTGGCAGTGGGGTTTGCGTCAGGCCGCGTTCGTCGGCAGGGCCACGAACCGAACGTTTTCGTTGCTTTCGATCCGGAACAACACCGCCTTGCGGCCCTCTTCCTCCGCCTTGGCGATGGCCGCCAGCACATCCTGCGGCGTGCGAACCTGCGTCCCGGCGACCTCGACGATCCGGTCACCCCGGCGAAGGCGCTTCTCGGCAGCCGGGCTGCCGGGATCGACATCGGCGATGACCACACCCGCGCCTTCGAGCCCGGCCTGTTCGGCGGTAGTCAGCCGCAGGCCAAGGTCTTCAAGGCTGGTATCGGCCGCCGGAGCCCGGCTGACCGCAACCTCGCCGGCGCTGTCTTCCAGCCGTCCGAGCCGGACTTCCACGTCGCGCTCCCGCCCGTCACGCCAGACGGTGATGTCGACCCGTGTGTCGGGTTCGAAAGCGGCGATCACCCGGGACAGTTCGCGCGGGGATTCGATTTCCCGGCCATCGACTTCCAGAACAATGTCGCCCGCGCGCAAGCCCGCCGCCTCGGCCGGGCTGCCTTCCTGCGGAACGGCGATGATGGCACCCCGGGCTTCGCTGAGCCCGACGCTTTCGGCGATGTCGTCGGTCACGCCCTGGATCTGCACGCCCAGCCAACCGCGCGTGACGGTTCCACCGTCCTTCAGGTCCATGATCACATCGGTCGCCGTCGAGGCGGGAATCGCAAAGGCAATGCCCACGTTTCCACCGGAGGGTGAGAAGATTGCGGCATTCACACCGATCACCTCGCCGTTCATGTTGAAGGCGGGGCCACCGGAATTGCCGCGGTTGACCGGTGCATCGATCTGGATGAAGTCATCATAGGGACCCGCGCCGATATCGCGGCCACGGGCCGAGACGATCCCGGCCGTCACCGAACCGCCCAGGCCGAACGGGTTGCCGATCGCGACCACCCATTCGCCCACCATCGGCGCATCGTCGGCGAAGCGGACATAGGTGAAGTCCTCCGCCTGCGGCTGAACCTTCAAGAGCGCCAGATCGGTGCGCGGATCGGCGCCGATCAGCTCGGCGTTGAGCTCTTCGCCCTCCTGGGTGATGACGGTGAACTCCGTGCCCTTTTCGATCACGTGATGGTTGGTCACCACGTAGCCGTCGCCGGAAATGAAGAAACCGGACCCTTGTGACAGGCCGTATTGGCGCGGCGAGCGGCGATCACGTCCGTCCGGCTCTCCCCCGCCGAACTCGCGGAAAAACCGCTGGAAAGGATGGTCACGCGGCAGGTCGCCGAAAAAGTCTTCGAACCCTTCGCCGCGATAGTTCATCATGCGCGGCTCGACGGTCTGCTTGACACGTACGCTCACAACCGCGGGCTGGACAGCCTGCACGACGTCGGAGAAATCGGCCGGCGCAGCGCGGTCGACCCGGACCGGGGCGGCCTGCGCGAGTTGGGAAGGGACGACAGTCTGGGCGGTCATAACACCCGCAAGGCCAAGCGCCATGGCGCCGGCCAGCAGGCGGCCCCGCCGGGTTTTTAAAAAGGAGCGGGTCTGTGTTTGAAACGGACGGTCTTGCATCGATCGCTATCCTCTTGTGGCGATGTCGGGGCGAACCCGGCGGGAGGGCCGGGCCTCGCTTCACCATCCAAGATAGGAAGGGTCATCTTACCGCCGCCTGTCGGGCGGATTAAGGATTGGTAAGGTCGGCGTCAGAGGTCACCACCGAAAATGACGGGCGGATCTTCGGGCGACCATCGGCCCGATTTGCGCATGATCGCCTCGAACCGGGGCGATGTTTCGAAGGCCACGAGCCAGCGTTTCAAACTGTCCCAGTCCTCGCCGTCGAACCAGGCCCGGTCCGCATTGGCGAACTGGCGCACGAACGGCAGGATCGCGAAATCGGCAAGACTGGCGCGGGTGCCGAAGAGCCAATCGCGCCCGGCAAGCATTGCATCGAGCTTGCGCAGGATATCGGCAGCGGCGCTGCGCTCGCCGACGCGATCGGCATCCGGGTAACGGGTGTCGTATTTGTAGCGGTCCAGATGCCGCTTGAAAGGGCCGTCGATGTCCCCGATCAGCCGGATCATCGCGTCCCGGTCCCCGCCTTCCGGAGACAGCCACCGTTCCGGGTCGTCCCGTTCCAGCGCCCAGGTCATGATATCGAGGCTTTCGTCGAACACGGTGCCATCCACGTCGACAAGACAGGGAACCGTGGCCGATGGCGACACCTCCAGAAATTCGGGCGCCTTGTCCCGCAGAACGATCTCGCGCAACTCGACCCGCAGCCCGGCCGCACCGATGGCAAGCCGGGCGCGCATCGCATACGGACACCGTCGAAAACTGTAGAGGATCGGCAGGCTGGCGGTGGTCACGCGGCTTTTCCGCTCCCATCGGCGGGCAGAAATGGATATCGAGGCTTCCTAGGCCAGCGACCCGAGCGGCGCAAGACCCCCAAGCCGGCGCGAACCGGGCGCCGGCTTTTCACCCGCCGCACGTCGCTGAAATAGCCTCGACCGCATGGCGGTTCGTGGTTGGGTGCCTAAATGGATGGATGACAGAGAGATTGACAGGACGTGGACATGAACAACGACCGGCAAGAGATCATCAAGACGCTGTCGCAACGGGTCACCATCTTTGCCGTGTTTGCCAGTGCGACGGTGTTCCTCATCCCGAGCCTGCTGCCGGAGAGCATCGGGATCCCCTTCATGCTGGGCGGCATTCTCGTCTCCGTACCCGTGTTTTTCTATCTGTTGCTTCAACTCGTTCTCGCTTTTTTCCGGCGATAAACGGAAGAAGACCCGACATGTCCGGTGTTTCCCGATAGAAATCTGACCAAGCGGAATCCGGGAAGCGCGGCGCTGCTTTCATTTTAACAACTGCGGAAACTGACGATCATTTTCATTCGAACGAAAGGTTTTCAAATTATCGGATGGCCCGGACGACAAACGGGACCGCCATGATCGAATCCATTATAGCACTCGCGCAATCCAAGAGCCCTGAGAAGCGCCGCAAAATCATGGACCACGTGTCCGAACTCTTCGTCGAAGGCGCGGAGATCTACAAGGATGACGAGCTCCATCTGTTCAACAAAGTGCTGGAGGGGCTCCTGGAAACCATGTGCGTCAGCGATAAATGCCGCCTGTCGCAAAAGATCGCCAAGATCGATCAAATCTCCCGGGACCTTGCCTTCGCCCTTGCCAGCGATCAGGAAACGGTAGCGGAAAACATCCTGAGACACGCGACAGCGCTGACCGACGCGGATCTTTTGAAAATCGCCAAGACCAAAGGCCAAGGGCACCTGCTCGCGATTTCCCAACGGGATCAGGTGCAGCCAAGAGTGTCCGATGTTCTCATTGAGCGCGGCGATCTTCCGGTTCACCAGTCGCTTGCGGCGAATCCGGGCGCGGCCTTCTCCAAATGGGGGGAACGGATGCTGGTCAAACGCGCCGAATCCGATCCGACCTTGCGCGAGACCTTGTGCGTGCGCCCCGATTTTGATGAAAAACAGCGCGAAGGCCTTTTCGAGCAGATGTCCGACGAGGCGGCCAGCAAGCTGCGCAGCCTGCTCGACACCAACGCACAGATCGTCGAGGATCTTTTCCGCAGCGCCGGTGCCATCATCGCTGAGCACAAGGTCAAGACCCGTGGACGCAGTGTGGCGGCAAAAGCCTATCTGCAGGATATCCGCCGTGGACAGCGCTCGCTCGACAAGGTGATCACGCGCCTGGCGCTCTCGAATGCGCTGGAGGATGTCGTCCATCTTCTGTCCGAGATGTCCGGGATCCACCGGGCTTACATCAAAAACGGGATGAGCCGGAGGAACGGCGAGGCACTGGCGATCATCTCCAAGGCCTGCGGACTTGGAGACCTGGGTTACAGCGCGTTGTGCAGGGCGCGATGCCGGCAAATGAAACTCCCGGAATCGGCCGGTGAGAAATGGCTTGCCGATTTTCGCGTCCTGAAGGAGGCCGACGCGCGGCGGGCACTGGCCATCATCAAGCTCCAGCTCAAGTCGATGGAAAGCCAGGCCGCCTGACCGCTGCGCGCTTTACCTTCATTTTAGAGCTTTGGCGTAAGGTGAGGCGACCCAACACGGCGGCACCATCACATGCTCGATCACCTTATCAATCTTGCCAAGGACACATCGCCTGAAAAGCGCAGTGAACTGGTCGAGCACGTGACCCGGCTGTATCAGCAAAGATCGGAAACCGAGCGGCAGGACGAGATCAAGGTTTACAACGGCGTTCTGGACGGGATCTACAACTCGCTCAAGCCGTCGGACCGGCAGCTCGTGTCCGACAGACTGGCGACCGTCAAATCCACTTCGGCCAGCCTTGTTGGCAAAATGGCGCGGGACGAGTTGCCGATTGCCCGGGCGATTCTGGAACAGTCGCAGTCCCTGAGCCAGGAGATGATGGTCGACATCGCCGAAACAATGGGCCAGGAACATCTTCTGGCCCTGTCGAAGCGGGAATATTTGAGCGCGAACGTCACCAAGGTTCTGTTGAGTCGCGGCAACAAGGAGGTTCACCAGGCGGTCGCCTCCAACCTCGGCGCGGAAATCGGCGAAACGGATTTCGAACGGATTGTCAGGGAATTTCCCACCCAGCTTGGCGACCGGATCCGCCATCTGCGCAAATCGAACCAGGAGCTGATCGAGGATCTGTTCCGGGATGACAAGCAGGCGGCCTCGGGCGAACCCTTGCAGAAAAAACCGACCCGCATGGATGCCAAGGGATGGCTCGCGGGGATCCGTCTGAAGCGGGCGACGCTTGGCCAAGCGATCTCCGCCCTCGCCCAGGAAAAGAACCTTCTCGAAGTGGTCCGCCTGCTGTCCGTCTTTTCAGGGCTGGAGCTGAAATACGTCCACGAGCTCATGATCCGGTACGATGCGACCGGGGTCGCAAGCATATGCCGGTCCGTGGGCATCAACGACACCGAATATGCCGCCGTGTGCAAGGCGCGCTGCAAGCACCTGCGGTTTCCCGAAAGCACGGGAACCAAATGGGTGACCAACTATCACATGCTCGACCAGACGGACGCGCGGCGGCTGGTGTCGCTCATGAAGATCAAGCTCAATGCCCGCAAGGAAAGCCCGAAGGAAGCGGCCTGACCGCAGCCGGGTCAGGTCTCGTCCGGACGCCTTTCCCGGGTAACCACGGCGGCGCCGGCCTCAAGCGTGCGATGAACCGGGCATTTGTCGGCGATCTCCAGCATCCGGGCGCGGGTCTCCTCATCGAGGTCCCCTTCCAGCGTGATCACCCGTTCGAACCGGTCGATACGCCCGCCCCTGTCACGGAGCGTTTGCGCGCAGTCCGCGCAATCGGCGGCATGCACCTTGCCGTGATTGACCGTGGTGGCGATGCGCGTGACGGGCAGTTGCTTTCGCTCGGCATACATGCGCAAGGTCATGACCGTGCACGCGCCCAGCGCCGCGGACAGATAATCGTAGGGCGACGGTCCGCTGTCGAACCCGCCCACCTTTTCCGGCTCGTCGGCGATCAGCCTGTGACTGCCGGTGGCCACCATGGCCTGGAACCTGCCAAGCCCGGTTTCAACCACCTCGACACCCTCAAGGACAGGATCCTGCGTGGCCACGGCTTCCTCATCCAGATATCCCGACGCCCAACTGGCGATCACACGGGCGGCATAGGCCGCATCCGCTTCCCGGCTGAGCAGATGATCGGCCTTGTCCAGGGACACGAAACTCTTGGGATGTTTGGCAGCCACAAAGATCTCGGTTGCGTTGTCGATCCCGACCGTCTCGTCGAGCGGGGCGTGCAAGACAAGCAAGGCCTTCTTGAGATGGGACACGCGTTCGCGAACCTTCTGTTTCTCAAGGTCTTCGAGAAGCTCCTTGCGAATGGTGAAGACCCGCCCGGCGAGATCCACTTGGCCGATGCCCTTGTCCCTGATTTCGTCAATGTGACCGTGGAAATTGTGAAGAACGTGGTCGGCATCCGACGGCGCGCCGATGGTCGCCACTGCCCGCACCTCGGGGATGTCACCGGCCGCCGCCAGCACGGCCGCGCCGCCAAGAGAGTGTCCGATCAGCAATTGCGGTGCGGCAAAGCTGCCGCGCAGATAATCGGCCGCCCGTTTGAGGTCCTCGACATTCGAGGAAAAATCCGTGGAGGAGAAATCCCCGCCGCTGCCGCCAAGTCCGGTAAAGTCAAATCTGAGGACCGCAAGGCCCTCGGCCGACAATGCCTCTGCGATATGGCGCGCGGCGGCAATATCCTTGGAGCAGGTAAAGCAATGCGCGAAAAGGGCAAACGCACGGATGCTCCCGGCGGGAAGGTCGAGCCGCGCGGCGAGTTTGGCGCCGTGGGCGCCATCGAATTCGACTTTCAGGGGGCGGCGATGCGCCATGGCGGTTCTCCCGGCTTTGTCTCGAAGCGCCCCTGACGTAGGCCGGCCAGGCCGGACCTTCAACTCACACGATGGTGTTGCCGGTGTGAGCGCCGTCAGTCCTTGGTCTTGAGCAGCGCGTCCAGCCGGGCCTGTTCGTCCGCATCCAAAGGCGGCGCTGAGACAGGGTTGAACCTGTCCCGGCGGCGGCGCACGACCATGATCAGCCCGCCAATGCCGGCCAGTAGCGCCACGGGCGCGGCGGCCCACAAGACAAGCGTATGGGCTGCGAAACGCGGCTTCAGCAGAACATATTCCCCATACCGGCCGACCAGAAAGTCGATCACCTGGTCATTGCTGTCGCCAGCCACCAGCCGTTCGCGCACGAGAACGCGCAGGTCTTTGGCCAGCGGTGCATTGCTTTCGTCGATCGACTCGTTCTGGCACACCATGCAACGCAGGTTGCGCGACAGGTCCCGCGCCCGCTCTTCAAGAACCGGGTCGTCCAGCACCTCGTCCGGGGTCACGGCAAGCGCGGACCCCAGCCCGACGGCGGCACACAAGAGCAAGGCGAAGATCGATCGCAGCATGGTGTCACTCCGCCGGCGCTGGCGCGGCGCCGTCTGTCCGGTCCCGCCTTGCGGCCGGTTTGGGCGCGCCCACCCGCAAACGCCGGTCCGCCATGGAGAAGACCGCGCCGAGAGCCATGAACAAGGTCCCGATCCAGATCAGGGTAATGAGCGGCTTGTAATAGGCCCGGACATCAATCGATCCATTGTCGCGCGGCTCGCCGAGGGACACATAGATCTGCGACAAAACCAGCGTGTGAATGCCCGCTTCCGTCGTCGGGAACTGCCGGGCTGTGTAAAGCCGCTTGGAAGGCTCGAGTTCGGCAATCACCACACCGCCCTTGCGAACCGTGAAATGGCCGACGTCTTCGACATAGTTCGCGCCCCGGCTCGGAGCGAGACCGTCGAATGTGAGGGCGTATCCGGACACGTCCACCGTGTCGCCCGGGGCCATGGTCAGAACCTTCTCATCCTGAAAAGCGGTGGAGGTCACGATACCGAGCACCGTCACGCCGATCCCGAAATGGGCGGTCGCGGTGCCCCAGGCCGATCCGGGAAGACCTTTCAACCGTGCAAAACCGCGGCCGAACCCGATTTCGGCGACTTTCACCCGGGTGACGATTTCCGCGATCGACCCGGCCATGACCCACACGGCAAGGCCCACACCGAGCGGCGCCAGAACCCGGTCCATGCCCCACATCCAGAAGGTGACGAGGGTGAACAGGATCGCCAGACCGAACGCTGCGTAAAGACGCTGGGTCGCGGCGAGCAGGTCCCCGCGCTTCCAGGCGAGAATCGGGCCATAGGGCACGGCCATCAGAAGCGGGATCATCAACGGTCCGAAGGTCAGGTTGAAGAAGGGCGGACCGACAGAGATCTTCTCGCCGGTGACCGCATCGAGCGCCAGCGGGTAAAGCGTGCCCACGAGAACCGCAACCGTGGCCGCGGTCAAGAACAGATTGTTGAAGACAAGCGCGCCCTCGCGGCTCATCGGCGCGAACAGGCCGCCCTGCTTCAAGAGCGGCGCGCGCCAGGCATACAGGGAAAGCGAACCGCCGATGAACAGGCAGAGCAGCACGAGGATGAACACGCCGCGCGCCGGATCGACCGCGAAGGCATGAACGCTGGTCAACACGCCCGAACGCACCAGGAACGTGCCGAGCAGCGAGAGCGAAAAGGTGAAGATGGCAAGCAGAACGGTCCAGACCTTCAGTGCGTCCCGCTTTTCCATGACGATGGCGGAGTGCAGCATCGCGGTACCCGCGAGCCACGGCATGAAGCTGGCGTTCTCCACCGGATCCCAGAACCACCAGCCCCCCCAGCCCAGCTCATAATAGGCCCAGTAGGACCCCATCGAGATGCCGAGCGTCAGAAAGCACCAGGCCAACAGCGTCCACGGACGCACCCAGCGGGCCCAGGCCGCGTCGATCCGGCCAAGAATCAAGGCCGCGACCGCGAAGGAGAAGGTAATGGAAAAGCCCACATAGCCGATATACAGGAGCGGCGGATGGATCGCGAGGCCGATATCCTGCAACAACGGATTGAGGTCGTTGCCCTCCATCGGTGCATTCGGAATGCGGTTGAACGGGTTGGACGTCGCCAGCATGAACAGCACGAAGCCGGCCGTCACCCACCCCTGAACACCAAGCGTCGCGGCCCGCAAGGGCGCCGGGAGGTTGGCTCCGAAAAAGCCGACCAGGGCCCCGAAAAACACCAGGATCAGCACCCAGAGCAGCAGCGACCCTTCGTGATTGCCCCACACTCCGGTGATCTTGTAGATCAGCGGCTTGGCTGAATGGGAGTTTTCCCAAACGTTCTGAACCGAGAAATCGGACGCAAGGTAAGCATATGTTAGCGCGATGAAGGACAGCAGGACCAAAAGGAACATGGCCATGGACACGGGCGAGGCGATCGCCATGAGCCGTTCGTCCTCCTTGATCGCGCCGTAGACGGGAACGACAGACTGGATAAGGGTCAGTGCAAAGGTAAGGACCAGTGCATAGTGGCCGATTTCAACGATCATGATGATGTCTCGCGTTCCTGTTGTTTCCCTCCGGATGACAGGCGATTATTGCGCTTCGCCTTGCCAATGGCCCTTGTCCTTCAAGGCCTCCGCGACCTCCACGGGGATGTAGTTCTCGTCATGTTTGGCCAGCACGGTGTCGGCTTCAAACACGCCATCGGGCCGGATCACACCCTCGGTGACCACACCCTGCCCCTCGCGAAACAAGTCCGGAAGAATGCCCGTATAAGTGACCGTGACCGTGTTTTCGGTGTCCGTGACCCGGAAATAGACGGTCGCATTCTCATGCCGCTCGATCGTTCCAGCCTCCACGAGGCCACCGAGCCTGATCCGCTGGCCATGGGGAACAGCTTCCTGGGCGATGTCAGTCGGGCTCTGGAAGAAGACGATCTGGTCGTTCAACGCGACCATGATCAGCGCCAGCGCGGCCGCTAGAACGGCCCCTGCACCGCCAATAATCGTTAAACGCCGTTGTTTCCGTGTCATCCTATCTCACGTCCGTCCGCTAACGGGCCTCTCCGCCCGTGTTCTGTCCGTGGCAGAGCCCCGGTCAGGATTCACCTAAGCCAAGCTCACGCGCCGCCGCATTGATTTTTGCCAAATCCGCAGGCTGATCGCCGTAGGCCAGGACGGCGCTTTCGTAAGCCTGCCGTCCTTTGGAGCTGTCGCCCAGCACACTGTAGGCACGCATGAGCCGGATCCATTCATCCGGACTTCCCCCCTCGCTGGACAGACGGTCCGCAAGCCCCTGCACCATTCCGGCGATCATGCTTGCCTGATCCTCAGGCGCCATATTGGAGGCGGCCTCGACCTGCTCCTGCGTGGGCCCGCTAAGCTGGTCGGCGAATTCGGGCATGTCGCCGCCGAGCTTGGCCAGTTCATCGAGCGCGGCCGGCACCCACAAGGCATCCGGGTTCGCCCCGTCCAAAAGGGACTGCCAGGCCGCGATGGCGTCCTCGGTCCGCCCTTCCTGCCCGAGCGCAAGCGCGAGAAAGAAGCGCGGTTTCACCGCCGCGGGGTCCAGTTCGACAGCCTGCTCAAAGGCGGCACGCGCAGAGGCGCTGATAATTCCGTCATTCGCCATGGTCATGGCTTCGCCCATATCGGTGACCCGCTCGGGCGTCGGACCCAGAAGACGAACAGCATTGGCATAGGCCCGCGCGGCTCCTTGCGGATCTCCCATGCGCATCAGGACTGGCGCGATCACGGCCCATCCCTGGCCGTCTTGCGGGTTTTGCGCCAGATGGCGCTCCACTCGCGCCACGAGTTCCTCGACCGATTGACCGTCCGGCGGTTCCGCAAGACGGGCGGCGAGCGGCTGGTCCGGCATGCCCGGCGAGCCCAACACCATATACAGGCCAAGTGTGAAAACCGGCAGCGCGACAATGGCGATAACCTTGCCGACTCGCACACCTATCGGAGATCCCGGTTTGCCGCTGCCGGACTTTCTGCGCTCGTTCGCCGCCAGCAGTCTTCGGGCAATCTCGGTGCGGGCGGCCTCGGCGGCCGGCGGATCGATCAGGCAGCGATCCAGATCGCGCTCGACCTCATCAAGCTGTTCCCGGTACACGGCTTCGTCAGCCGCCACTTTCGGCACACCTTCCCCGGCCCCGTGCCGCCGCGACAGCGGGAGCAAGATCGAGAGGGCGGCAGCGGCCGTCATCGCCGCGATCAAAATCCAAAGCATCATAATGAGTGCAATATAGACATTGACCGGATGGGAAAGGCAAGAAAATCCGGCTGTGACGGCAGGTCGCGGCCCCGGAAAACAGCCGGTCTAAGGAAAAGCCCGGATCTACAAGGACCGTTGACGCTGTTGGTCTTTTTTAAACAGAACCGCCACTCTAGGGGCGCGCGGCAAACGCCGGGTGCCGGGCCGGCTGTCCGGATTTGGCTGGCAGAATCGCGCCGCTCTGCAAATCGTCGGCCTGGCGCAGCGCGTTGTGGCGGCGCCTGCGCAACTGCGCGGCAAAGTCACTGCCGTAGAAAATCTCGGACAGCATGATCGCGGCGTCGACCGCCGATACATGGGCCTCGCGTTGCCCGCCGGATGTCATAGGCAGGTCGTTGAGAAGCGAGCGCGTCATGATCTCGAGAGTCTGCTCGACCGCCTGCCGGGTGCGCTTGCCCATTTCGTTCATGGCAAACGTATCGGGTGCCTGTTTGACCATCACCACCACTCGGAGGGCCCGGACCGCATCGTCGATGGTGTCTTGGTCCTCCTGGAAGCTGCCGTCAGGATCCAGCATGGGAACCTGCAAGGCCCTACGAACGGCGCCCGGCGCGCCGCTGAGCTCGCGGGCGACCACATCCGACAGCGCCCGTTTGCTGCCGGACAGCCGTTTGCGCCATGCCAGGGTTTGCGTCAGATCGATATCGAGTTCGACCTGATGAACAAGCTGGTGGAAGTCGGTCAAGGCCTGTGAAAAGGCCACCGGGTCCGGATTGTTCTGCCGGTGGTTGAGGGCCAGGACATTCAGCCGCTCGGCCTCGGACAGGACCACATCCACGAACGGGGCGAATTTCGACTCCGCGATCACCCGCGGATCGTCCGTATGGGCCAGGCGTCCCGCGAACCGGCACAGGGCCGCCGGTTGCTCGGAGCGCTCAAGCAGCGCGGCAGCGACCAGGGCAAGGTGATCGGGATACCGCTCCGCGCAGCACGACACCAGTTTCAGGACGTCCATGTCGCCTTTGAAGCGATTGTGGTTCAAGGATTTGGGCACGGTCTTCAGGAATGGCACCAGCCATTTTTCCGCCTCCAGGATCTTGAACGTGTCGCGCAGTTCGGACAGGCCCCGCTCTCCGCCCATCTCCATCACGATGCGCCGCCGCTCCTTGTCGCTCGCGTTCTGGCCATGCAGCGCCGTCCCGATCGCATCGACCGACCTCGCCCGAAGCGCCTGCACCAGTGCGTGCAGCCGATCGTCGGTCACGCTGCTGTTCTCGGCCGCCGCCAGCACCGTCTTCACGTCTCCGGGCAGAAGGTCGCGGGTCAGCCAGGTCCAAATGCGCGGCAGGATCGGGCGGTAGATCCGGCCTTCCTGGCGGTTGGGCAGGTTTTCGTTGATCAGGAATTCCTCGATCGGCTCGAAAAACAGCCGCTGGACCTGGTCGCGCCGCAGCGTTCCGTCGTGAGAGAGCGTTTCCTTGACCTCCGTTGCGCGCAAAAACTTGGCGGACGCCGCCAGAATGAGGTCGAGATGAGGATCCTGGGACCCCGCCGCACGCGCACTTTCAAGTTTGCGAACAAGACTTGCCACGGCCCGGGGGCTGAGCCCGCTCAAATAGGACTGGATCTTGTGCGCAATAACTCCGGATGCCGTCATGCCGATTTTTCGATCTGCTGAAAAAACTTGCAGACGATACCGCAATCTTGCTTAATCAAGTGTTGACGTTTCGGTTGCAGCAGGTGTGGCCGGTCCCGATTTTCAAAACGCGCGGAAGGCGTTAGGGTATTGAGGCGGATGGACGGCTGCCCGGTCGCCTACCGCCGAAGCTCGGCAATCATGACAGGGTCTGCCAAACCCCATTGTCCCCCCGGCAGGCCGTCCCGCGCGCGCGCATCTGCCGCCCGTCGATCTGCATCTCATGCGTGAATTCGCGGCAAGTCGTGTCGTTGACCACATAAACAGGTCCCGGCCGCACTTCGCCGCTACGCCCGGTGCGCGCATTGCGCCAGGAAATCGCGGCCCCGACGCCGTCGGCGCGCAGCGCCTGTTTCTGGGCTTGCGCCGCCGCGCGCCAGTCGGTTTCCGTCAACGCCGCTCCCAGCTCTCCGTTCTGAAGCACGGCAATCGCCGTGCTTGCCTCTTCATCGGCCACAGTCATTCCTTGCGCGCCGAACGAGGTGCCATAGCCGGCGGCGCTGCGGTCGGACGCGGAAAGGGCGGAACACCCCGTGAGCGTTGCCAAGAGCAGAATGGCCTGGACAGTGCGGGCCGGCATGCGAATCTCCAAAAGCGCGTTGCGTCGATAATGGCTTGTAAACCGCATTTGTGGCTGAACTGAGCCGCTTTATTCACAAAGTTTCGGGGAAGGCCTTCAAACAGTGAAACCGCGAAACGCCGTCACAACGCGGGGATGCGCAAACGCGCTTCAAGGCCGCCAAGCTCCGACCGGCCCAGATCCAGCCGCCCGCCATAAAGGGCGGCCAGATCGGCCACGATCGCAAGCCCCAGTCCGGTTCCAGGCACCGTCTCGTCCAGCCGCCGCCCCCGTTTGACCGCTTCGCGGCACTCCTCTTCGCTCAATCCTGGACCATCGTCCTCGACCCGGATCTCCGCCATGTCGCGGCCGCCCTCGTCGGTCAGGGCCCGGGCGGAAACCCGGACCGTTCCCGCGGACCACTTGCAGGCGTTGTCGAGAAGGTTTCCGGCCATTTCCTCAAGATCCTGCTGCTCGCCGCGGAATTTCAGGGCTTGCGCACCGCTCCACTCCAGGGTTTCGACCTTATCGCGGTAAATCTTCGACATCGCGCGAACGAGCCGTTCCATCACCGGATCAACAACACACGAAACACCGATCACGCGCCTTTGGGCGGCCATGCGCGCCCGGTCCAGATGATGCTGGATCTGGGTCTGCATGATCCCGGCCTGCTCGCCGACCTTGTCCGCGAACGGCCCGGGATGGGCACGGGCTTCGTTGGCGATCACGCTGAGCGGGGTCTTCAGGCCATGGGCCAGATTGCCCACATGGGTCCGCGCCCGCTCGACGATCTCCCGGTTCGACGTGATCAGGGCGTTCAGTTCAATGGCCAGGGGGGCGATCTCAAGCGGCAGGTCCTGATCAATGCGCTCCGCTTCGCCAAGCCGCACCCTGGACAACGACTCCCGCAGCCGCCCCAGCGGCCGAAGACCGACCCGCACCTGCAAGAAAACCGCGCCCACGAGGCCGAGGCCGATAACAAACAGCGTGATGGCAACCTGCCGGGCAAAGCCCGCGACTTCCGCCCGGAAATCCTCGGTCGCGATGGCGACCGCAATGATTCTGGGCTCACCGCCGACCTCGATCACCGTCTGCATGAATCTGACCTCATCGCCGGTGGGACCAGGCGTGAACCCGCTTTGGGTCCCCTCCCCGTCCGGCGCGGGCAGGACCAGCGGATCCCCGACCAGCGAGGGCGAGGCGAAAGTCACAGCGTCCGTTCCAGCATCACGGATCGTCCAGTACCAGCCGGACAAGGGAAGCGAGAATCTGGGTTCGCCCAGCATCCGCGGCGCCTCAAGGGTGGTGGGCGCGGCAGCCGTCTCGCCTTCCGCGACAAGATCGGAGAGCAGAGATTTCACATAGACATCGAGCTGGGCATCGAAGGCCCGCTCGCCCGCGGTCCGGTAGAGCTCGACAAGGACAAAGGCGGCGGCAATCAGCGTCAGCGCGGACCAGATGGCCGCGACTGCGACCAGACGGGTTGCCAGAGACGGTTGCCGCGCCGGCTTGCCGCGAGGGGCATCCCCCGGGGCGGCTCCGGTGCTATCCGTCACGTTCGGCCCCCAGCCGGTAGCCCAGCCCGCGGATGGTCTCGATCATGTCCGGCCCGATCTTCTTGCGCAGCCGTCCGACGAACACCTCGACCGTGTTCGAATCCCGGTCGAAATCCTGTTCGTACAGGTGTTCCGTCAGTTCCGTCCGGGAAATGACCTTTCCCTGATGGTGCAGCAGGTAGGACAACAGACGGTATTCATGAGACGTCAGTTTCACCGGATGACCGTCGAGGGTCACCCGTCCGGCCCTCAAGTCCAGCCGCACGGGACCGCAGGTCAGCTCGTTGGAGGCGTGACCGGCGGCGCGGCGCACCAGCGCGCGGACCCGCGCCAGCACCTCCTCCATGTGGAAGGGCTTGGCGACATAATCGTCCGCGCCCGCGTCGATGCCGGCGACCTTGTCCGACCACCGGTCGCGCGCCGTCAGGATCAGAACGGGCATCGACCGGCCTTCCCGGCGCCAGCTTTCCAGGACCGAAAGTCCGTCCATTTTCGGCAGGCCGATATCGAGCACGACGGCGTCATACGGTTCGGTATCGCCCAGAAAGTGGCCTTCCTCGCCGTCCAGGGCGGTATCCACCGCATATCCGGCCTCCTGGAGGGCGGTTGTCAGCTGGCGGTTCAGGTCGGCGTCGTCTTCGACAACAAGCAGGCGCATGGGCGGCTCGGCCTCCTTCAGGATGTGGCGGGCTCAGTTGGCACTGATCACCTTCGTGGTCACCTTGCCATTCACCAGAACCGACAGGCGGTAGACGTAGCGTCCGCCCTCGAGGCACAGCTGCGCCTTCACGATCTCCCCGCCAGCCTGGCCTTGAACGGATGCAAGGGACCTGGCTTGACCACTGGCCACCGCCGCGCGCGCCTCCGCCTGGGACAGGCAGGCCGCTCCGGCGGCGGTCGAGATCAGAAAAGCCGAGCAGAAAAGAACAAGCAGACGTGTCACGTGATGACTTCCAAGGTTGCGGGTCCGATGAGACTGGTACGTTGTCGGCCCGTTCTATCGGTTCCTGCCTGAACATGACCTGAACGGCGATGATTTGCCAAGGGCGTTTGGCCACCAGATGCCCGCGCCAGGCCCGTGGATTTGTCCGATCACGGTCAAAGCTCTATCTTTGCTGCGGTGGCACAGTGGAGGAGACAGGGCATGCGGGCGCTTGGTATCATGGTTTTCGCCCTGGGCGCCGGCTTGAGCGCGGTTCCGGCAACCGCCTGCAGTCTTGCGCTGGTCATGGCGATGGACGTGTCCGCCAGCGTCGACGCCCGCGAGCACCGGCTTCAGCTGGACGGTGTGGCCGGTGCACTGAACGACCCCGAGGTCATCTCAGCCATCGAAAGCGTCGGCGGGATCTGGTTTCACAGTTTTGAGTGGAGCGGGCGGCACAAGCAAAAGACACAGGTTGACTGGACGTTCCTCACGGATGCGGGCAGCGCGCGGGCGGCTGCCACTGCCCTGGCCGCAACCTCAAGATCGGAGACCGAGTTTCCCACCGCGCTCGGCTATGCACTCGGCCATGCATCGGTCGTGCTCAAACAGGCACCCGAACAGTGCAGGCGCCGGGTCATCGACGTCGCGGGTGATGGCATCAACAATGAAGGCTTCGGCCCGCAAAATGCCTACAGCGCCTTCGACTTTGCCGGCATCACCGTCAACGCGCTCGTGGTCAGCGAGGTTGAGGGCACCACCGACTACTATGCCCGCGAAGTGTTGCACGGGCCCGCCGCCTTCATGGAGGTCACGCGGGATTTCGACGACTACAAGACGGCCATGACACGAAAACTTCTGCGGGAAATCCGAGGCAATCAATTCGCGGCGGCCAAGCCTTAGATCACGGGCGGGCGGTCACGCACGTCAGGTCACGCACGTGAGGTCATGGGGGTCCGGTCATGGGCGTCCATGCCCTTCGGCCTCCATCAGCCGGTAGAAATCGGTCAGGGTCTTGCCGGGCTCGGCGCGGAAGATGTCTCCCGTCTCCGCGATCGCCGACATCCTGTCCAGGCGGAACATGCGAAAGTCGCGGCGCAATTCGCACCACCCGACCAGCGTCCAGACCTTGCCCCAGAACCACAAGCCCAACGGCCGCACCACCCGGGTCGTGGGGCTTCCGGCCGCATCGGCATAAGCGATCGAGACGGATTTCCGGGCCGCTGCAGCGCTTTCGAAAAAATCGATCCGGGACCGCACGTCGGGTGTCATTTCAGGCGCGAACGCGTGGATCTCGATATCTTCCGTCCGGGTTCTGACCGCATCTGGCAGGACCGCATTGATCTTGACGAGAGCCTCCTCGGCGGCCAGGGCCATCGACGCCCCGCCCCATGCCCGGATCAGCCGGGCGCCCGCCACCAGGGCCACGATCTCATCGCGGGAAAACATCAGCGGCGGCAAGTCGTAGCCGCCGCGCAGGATGTACCCGACGCCCGCCGCACCATCGATCGGAACCCCACTGGCCTGAAGGTCGGCGATGTCCCGATAGATGGTCCGCTCCGACACTTCCAGCCACTCGCTCAGCTGACGGGCCCGGACAAGCCGCCCGCCGCGCATATATTGAATGATCTGGAAAAGACGGTCGGCACGCCTCATGGCCAAAGTCGATCTTTCGTTGGGTCCAGCGCCTCAGGCGCTGAACAATCCGATGGAATTGCCGTCGGGATCAAGCGCATAGACGAACCGCCCAGCCGGAATTCCGATCGGGTCCGAGACGATTTCCCCGCCCGCCTCGATGAAACGGTACATCGTAGCCTCCAATCCATCCGGACACGCCAGGTGGATCGTCGGCCCGCTTCCCCGGGCAGGCGGCTTGCCCGGATAGATGTGGCCGGAGACCCCGCTGTCGGCCTTCACCGGAAACATGGCGAACGGGTTGGGGCCCATGTCCTCCACCAGCTTCAATTCGGTCTGGAAAACCTTTTCATAAAAGGTGGTGGCGCGGGTCATGTCGGTTACGGGAAGCTCGAACCAAACGGCAAAATGCTCGGGTTGAAAGGGCATGGATGGTCTCCTTGACTGGTATGCGACAAGGTCAGCCTACGATACGCCTCCTGCCAGCCTTGTGTCAGGAGCGTTGGCGGGGGATCCGCCATGCCCCCTTCCCGTCTGCCGCGCGCACCTGCTGGCCTCAGCGCCAGGCCTGTTTGCGCCAGCCGGCCGGACCGGAGGTCACATGCCGCAAAACCAGATTGGCGATGCCCAGCGCGGCGACCATGTAACCGGCTGATCCTTCCGGCAGGACCTGATGCCAGTCCACGGACGACAACCGGCTCAGGATTTCGCCAAGAACCATTGTCACCACGACGCCGCCATTCACCGCGGCCGTTTTCCATCCTGTCATTGCACTGGCTCCATTTTCGAGTGTGGTGGGAGAAGGAAGCGGATCAGCCGGGCCATTTCGGTCCGGCGCGCCCGCCCTGTGTTTTTCCGCACAACAGGCGGCCGCGATGGGCCCAGACGATGGCGGAAAGCCAGCCGAGAGCGAAGACGGCGCAAGATGCGCTCAAGACCGCGCCGAGCGGGAAACCCGCACCGCCGGTCCCTGCCGCCGTCAACAGGGCGGCAATCGCCGTCAGGACTTGTGTCAGCCGGTCCTGGCGCGCGCGGGCAAGCGCCGCCCGCGTGGCCGGCCCCGGCACGCCATCGACCTTCAAGCCTCGGATGGTCCGCTGAAACGCTTTGACCGCCGCCCGTGTCTTCGGGCCAAACAAGCCGTCGAGCGGGCCGGGATCGTGGCCCAGCCGTTTCAGCGTCTCCTGCAGGGCCCGGACATCCGGATCGACAACCATCGCCGCTGTGCGCGGCGCGCCATAAACCCCATGGGCCAGAAGCCGGGCCTCCGCCGCCCGCCGCTTGACCAGCCCCGAAAGGCGCCGGCCACCCGCCGTCACGCCCGTCGATTGCAGCAACGCGGCCGCCCGCGCGATTTCACCCCCCTTCAGGGCCCGGGCCCATTTCCAATCCAGCGCCCGGGGACCGAGATTGTAGACGACCGACACACAGGCATCGAACTGGCTCTGGCTGAGCCCCGGCAGGGCGCGGGCCACCGGCGGGCCGTATTCATGGTCGAGCAGCGTGCGCAATAGCCCGTTCGCCGCCGAACGCGGGATCTTCCCGCCCATGCGCAGCGGGGCGCGGTGCCGGCCGCGCCACCACTCGCTGAAAATCCGGCTTCCCATGGTGAACCCGTACCCGATGGTGATCACACCGGCTGGATCCCGATAGGCCCGGCTCACAAATCGATAACGTACAAAATTTTTCGCACATTTTCAGGTTGGTACGGTTCCCTTTATTCTGATTGAAGGGAGCATGGCATGACTGATGACGACGACGGCAAAGAGATGAGCAACGTGATCCGGATCGATG
>NZ_VXDC01000001.1 GCF_008711285.1 Roseibium aquae | reverse complement strand
GGCACATCGCGGCCGGTAAATGGTCAGCGCAAAAATACATCAACATGGCGCCGCTCTACCAAGAGCAGAACCAAGCACACGGAGCCGTCGCCTGAAAACGAAAGTGCGAAAGATATTTGACACTACCAGCATGACGGTTCCAATGACATCGCCGCCGTCACGCGCAACGATCAGATGGGCACCGCCCCATGACAACACGCTTCGCTCGTCTGTCTCGGTGTCTATCCGATAAGCCGGGGCCTTTCCCGGGCACGCAACAGGTTATCCCCGTCGTGCAGAGTCACTGCCAACAGCTGCTACACCATCCCGAACACCCTCAAGATTCAACCGGGAGCCGCTGCACCGGCCATCGCCATGGACAGCTGCCAGGCGGGCGAGAACATTCTCGGTAGCCTTGAAAAAAGCTATGGCTGATATGACCGGTTGATCACTTGGACCGGTTGCAAAAGACATCTGCATGTTGACCGGCGTTCCATCCCTGCCAAAGGCCAGCAACTCCCACTGGAGCCCGATGTCAGCGGACCTTCGGCTGGAAATACATGCCATCCTTACGATCTCAAATTCAGACGTTGCGAAGAGGTCAAGAAACTCGATTGCGGATTTTTTTTGCCAGGATCTCGTATTGTCCAGAAATCTTCCGCTGAGATCCCGAACCTTAAGCTGTTCCGCATAGTCGCTAGCGAAAGACTTCAGACGAGTTTCTGACAAAGCGGAATCATCAATACCGCTGGACAAGCGAATAAAGGATCCAAGCAGTCGATCCTCGAAATAATTCAACATTGCTCGCGAGTTCGTCAGCCAACGCTCATCCTCCGCACCAACTTCAACCTCCTCTTCTGTTTCTGTGCTTTCCTCGTCTGAACTCACATCTCCAGAATCAGCGAACCCACTATCCTCAAGCGCTGCCTGGAACCCGCTGCGGAACTGCTCGTTGTCGATGCGTGCATAGTTTTGCGCACCAACACACTGGCGGCGCAATCCGGGATCAGAAAGACCCTTCTCTCTAGTGTACTCCATCAGCGCAATCCAGCGGTCCGATATGGAGAGTTTTGTGAAACTGGATTCGACGAAATTACGAGCCTCTTTGCACTCGCGCTCAACAATGGTAAAAGTATCAGGCTCGTTGAAATCACTCAGATTTCCCTGCGCATTCAAGATATGAGTATCGAGCGCTGCAGCGACGTCAATATACATGTAGTTTTTTATATTATTGAGAAGTCCGGCGTCTTGGAAACGACCAGCATTCAGCCCGTAAAGCGAGTTCAACCCATGTACATTGGCCTGAAGGCCGAATTCGCTGACATGTGCGATCGTGTAGGACTTAGCTTTTGTTGAAACGCTAAAAGCCCGGCCAACCGGCTCGGGCCGGGTACGTCCTTCATATGCAAGAACGGCTTTGTTCAGGGCTCTGAACAAACCAACAGACAGCCCTGGCAACTGGCTGTAGATCTGCGGTGTTGTGTCCTGAAAAGCTGACACACCCGCGCTCATTGTTTCTAACAGGATCTTTACGAATTCCGCATCGACCGCCGTTTCCAGGGTCGCCCCGGCGAAGGTGTATGTCACATCGTCTGACCGGTGAAAAATCAGGGTTGTGTTTTTCACATCGCAGCGGATGGGTTGGGCATTCAAAATCTGAGTGATCTGGGCAAATCCGTCGCCGGACGATTCCACACTGTCGCGGCTGGCTATCAGATGGTAGCCGCGCAGAGCACCCGACACCGGATCGAAGATCTCGTTGTCATCCGGTTTATAATTTCGGTCGTTGAGATCAGCGGACAGCTTTACTGCAAACGCGAAACGATGAGTTGTTCCGCCAAACAAGCGCTGCATGCGATTGCGATACTGGACCTGGGTCAGTTCGTTTATGACCTCTTCGCGTACACACTCGGTTTCGACATAAAAGTATTCGGGTGTATCGTCCGCGTCTCGCTTTTCCACGACCAACGGTTGGTAAGTTGATAGCGTTGCGGCAACTTCGCGATTTGCCCGCGAGCGGGACGGTGTGTCAGCGGGAGACATCGGGGACAGGACCGGCTCACAGGGAAACATCAGACCATTGAGTTCTCTGAACCCGCTTCCCGGGCACTGGGTAGCCGCGGCGGGTGAAGCCCATCCTCCGAAGGCACAACCAACGGCCACCATCGACACGAAAATTGGAAACCGAAATGCCATAACGCCCCCGCAAGAAACTGACGAAAAGAAGTTTCAATAATTACTCAGACCTAAATAACTAACGAAAATCTATACACAGTTGCAAGTTTTACATGCGCGAATAAGAAGCATGCCGCTTTAAATCCTACCAGAGGTGTACCGCACCGTTGGCAAGGCGCAGCGTTTATAACTGCTTGTAGAAAACCGTTGTCGCCTGGAGGCCGCCGCGCGCGGCAACGGCGTAGCCGGGGATGACACCGACATGGTGATATCCAAGACGCGCATACATGCCTTCCGCGGCATCGCCCGTAACGGTGTCGAGCACGAGCAGTGTCCGGCCCAGCGCCTGCGCTTTTTGTTCCACCGCCGCCAGCAAACGGCGCGCAACGCCGCGCCGCCGCGCCTGCGGATGAACCATCAACTTGGCGACTTCCGCCCGGTGCCCGCCATTGTTTTGCTGCGCCAGCAAAAGCATGACGGTTCCAATGACATCGCCGCCGTCACGCGCAACGATCAGATGGGCACCGCCTGCCTCGACGGCCGCCTTTTGGCCGGACCAGAACCGGGAAGCGGTCTCCAAGTTGAGCGGCAGAACGAAACCAATCCCCGCCCCGTCCTCGACACAGGCTTGCAGAAGACGGCCGAGCGGGGGAACCAGCCCGTCCAATTCGCGGGCGGAAACCTCACTGATCTCAAAGGCAGCTTTCCGATCTGTCATTTCACTCATCCGATGACACACAAAAGATAGCGGGCCGACTCCGGGCCGGGCGCGTGATAACTGTTCGCAGCGTTGAGCCGGAACCGCAGGCAGTCGCCCGGCTCCATCTCAAAGCAGCCCTCGGCCAGCGTCACAGTGAGCCGTCCGGACAAAACCACGAGATGATGTTCCAGATCCGGCAGCGGACTGGTCCGGTAGGCGACGGTTTTCCCGCCAGGCACCTCCCCCTCGATCACGGTGCCCCGGAAACCGGACACGGACGGCGAGACACCGCGCCGGACAAACCCGGTGTCCGGATCTGTCCAGACCGATTGATCCTGGCAGCGCACCAATGCCGGCCCGGGCAGATCCTGATCGGCGAACAGGGCCGCCACCGGCAGCCTGTAAACGGCTGCCAGTTGCCCCAAAACCGCGGCAGTGGGGCTGGTTTGTCCCCGTTCGATGCGGGACAGGGTGGCGCGGCTCACACCGCTTCGCTCCGCAAGATCCTCCAGTGTCAGGCTGCGGCTTTGGCGGAGCCGCGCCAGATGGCGCGCCAGAAACGTATCTTCAACCATGACTTTCTCAATATGCAGGTCAAATTCTCATAAATGAGAAAATTCAATCGCACAAGTACTGCGCCCCGATCGTCACAAGGCTTTTGCAGACGAGGCGCTATGCCTATGATGACCTTGTCAATTTCACAGCCTTGGAGCCGGATCGATGTCCCACGCTGAACAAACCGTCGAAGATATGCGGAGGAAAATCCAGGAGAACTGGATCTGGTTCCTGGTTCTCGGGATCGCCCTTGTGATTGGCGGCCTGATACTGATTGCCGCGCCGCTGGCAACGTCTGTCGCCGTGACCCTTTTGATCGCCGCCGTGTTTTTTGTCGGCGGATTGTTCCAGATTTATAACGCCTTCAAGGTCCAGGGCTGGTCCGGGTTCTTGTGGAACCTCGTCACGGGAATTGTCGCGGTCATCGGGGGCATCGTGATTTATGTGAACCCGCTGGTCGGCACACTAGCCCTTACTCTTGTCATTGCGGCCATCTTTCTGGCACAGGGCGTGACCCAGATCCTGCTTGCCCTCAAGATCAAGCCGCATGAAGGCTGGCACTGGGTCGCGATCGCGGGCGCGATTTCGCTCGTTGCCGGTGGCCTGATCTGGTTCGACTTGCCGGGCTCTGCCGCCTGGGCCCTCGGACTGATCGCAGGCATCTCGGTGCTGATGAACGGCTGGAGCTACATCGCCATCGCGCTGGCGGCCCGGGCCTCAAGGCACGCTTGAGCATTGATCCCCGCCGGAGGGTCGCACGCCACAAGCCCGTCCGCGGGCCTGGGCGCCCTCTCGGTGCGGGTTTGGCTGAGCGCGCAGGTCACGCCATGGCGCGGCATTCCGGGCCTGATCCCCATCGATATCCCGGCGGGTTCGATTGCGTTTTCCCCTGCCTTTGCTAGAACTCCCCATCCGTCTGCCGCATTGCCTTCCGCTAGGGCTGGCGAAAGATTGCGTACAAATGCATACGTCACTGAAAATCTCAGCCGGGGCTGGTTTGTCGCCCCGCCTTCACCTGCCAGACCATGAGGAAATGTGAGCAACATGGCCGATATCATCTACACCAAGGTCGACGAAGCGCCGGAACTGGCATCCGCTTCATTCCTTCCGATCATCCGCTCTTTCACCAAGGCGGCAGGCCTTTCCATCGGCACCAAGGATATCTCTTTGGCCGGCCGCATTCTCGCGGCATTTCCGGATTTTCTGAGCGAGGACCAAAGACAGGCCGACGATCTCGCGCTGCTTGGCGAGATGGTCAAGCAACCGGATGCCAATGTCATCAAGCTGCCGAACATCTCCGCCTCCCAGCCGCAGTTGAACGCGGCGATCAAGGAACTGCAAGGCCAGGGCTACGCGCTGCCGGACTACCCTTATGAGCCGGCGACCGACGCGGAAAAGGACATCAAGGCGCGCTATGACGCCATCAAGGGCTCGGCGGTGAACCCGGTGCTGCGCGAAGGCAATTCGGACCGCCGCGCACCGAAGGCGGTCAAGGAATACGCCAAGAAGAACCCCCACCGGATGGGCGAATGGGTCTCCTCCTCCAAGACCCATGTGGCGACCATGGGCGAGAATGATTTCCGCTCCAACGAAAAATCCCTGACCGTCACCGCCGCCCAGGCCGGAACCGCGAAGATCGTCTTCGCCGCAGGGGATGGCGGCGAAACAGTGCTGAAAGCGGACTGGACGCTGGAAGAGGGCGACGTCATCGACGCCACCTATATGAGCGTCCGGGCGCTGGCCGAATTCCTGCAAAGGGAGATCCGGGACGCCAAGGATCAGGGCGTCCTCTTCTCGCTGCACATGAAAGCCACGATGATGAAGGTCTCCGACCCGATCATCTTCGGCGTGTGCGTGCAAACCTTCCTGAAGGACGTCTTTGAGAAACACGAGACGACGCTGAAGGATCTCGGGGTCAATCCCGATTACGGCATCGGCGACCTTGAGGCCAAGGTGGCCACGCTGCCCGCCGGCAAGGCGGCCGAGATCCAGGCCGACATCAAGGCCGCGCTCGACGCCGGACCGGCCATGTACATGGTGAATTCCGACAAGGGGATCACCAATCTGCATGTGTCGTCCGATGTCATCATCGACGCGTCCATGCCCGCGCTCATCCGCGCCGGCGGCAAGGGCTGGGGTCCGGATGGCAAGGAGCACGATGCGAAATGCGTGATCCCGGACAGTTCCTATGCGGGCGTCTATTCCGCCGTGATCGATTTCTGCAAGGAAAACGGCGCGCTCGACCCGGCCAAGATGGGCACGGTGCCGAATGTCGGGCTGATGGCGCAAAAGGCCGAGGAATACGGTTCACATCCGCAGACCTTCAAGGCGCCCGCCGATGGCACCATCAAGGTGATCGGCGCGAACGGCGAAACGCTCATCGAACATACCGTCGAGGGCGGTGACATCTGGCGCGCATGCCGGACCAAGGACGCGCCCATTCGCGACTGGGTCAAGCTTGGCGTGAACCGCATGCGTCTGTCCGGCATGCCGGGCGTCTTCTGGCTCGACAAAACCCGCGCCCACGATGCGGAACTGATCAAGAAGGTTGAGGCCTACCTGCCGGATCACGACACATCGGGTCTGGACTACCGCATCCTGGCCCCGACCGCGGCCGCGAGATACTCAACCGAGCGCATCGCCCGCGGCGAAGACACGATCTCCATCACCGGCAACGTGCTGCGCGACTACCTGACCGATCTTTATCCGATCCTCGAAGTCGGCACGTCCGCGAAGATGCTCTCCATCGTTCCGCTGATGAATGGCGGCGGTCTGTTCGAAACAGGGGCCGGCGGTTCCGCTCCGAAACACGTCCAGCAGCTTCATGAAGAAAACTACCTGCGCTGGGACTCCCTTGGCGAGTTCTGCGCGCTCGGAGCGTCGTTGGAGCACCTTGCCAACGTCAAAGGGAATGCCAAGGCCCAGGTTCTGGCCGACGCACTCGACAAGGCAATCGAAGGCCTGCTCGACAACGACAAGTCGCCTGCCCGAAAGGTTGGTGGCCTCGACAATCGCGGCAGCCATTTCTACATCGCGCTTTACTGGGCACAGGCTCTGGCAGCGCAGGATGAGGATGCGGACCTGAAGGCGCAGTTCACACCGGTCGCCAAGGCGCTCGCCGCCAACGAGGAGAAGATCGTCGGCGAACTGAACGGCGTGCAAGGCTCACCGGCCGACACCGGAGGCTACTACCACGCCCCGCAGGACAAGGTCGATGCCGTCATGCGCCCGAGCGCGACCTTGAACGGCATCATCGGATAAGACTGATAAACGACACAAAAAGGCGGTCCACGAGGCCGCCTTTTTTGTTCCCGTACGGGCGGAACTCAAGATGCCACACACAATCAAGGCCATTTTGTTCGACAAGGATGGCACCTTGCTGGATTTCGACGCCACCTGGGCCACCCCTCAAGAGGCGGCCGCAACCTGGGCCGCGGATGGTGATCATCGGCTGGCGGCAGACCTGCTCGTGACCGGTGGTATGGACCCGGCCACGCGCAAAACAGCGTCCGGCAGCCTGTTCGCTGCGGGCAATGCCGCGGAAATTGCCAGGGCCTTCATCGCGCGCGGCGCCGCCAAGGATGCGGCAAACCTGACAGCGAAACTCGACGAGATTTTTGCCAACGGCATGAAGACGTCCGTCCTCCTGCCGGGCTTGAAGGATGCGGTGCGGCAGCTTGACGAGGCCGGTTTTCGCATGGGCGTTGCCAGCAGCGATAGCGAAGCGTCGATCCGTCTGTTTCTGGAGCGTGCAGGGCTCACCGGGTATATGCGCTTTATCGCCGGTTACGACAGCGGCTTCGGGCCAAAGCCAGAGCCCGGGATGATCCATGCTTTCGCGGCTGCCCTACGGGTGCCGGTCCCGTCAATCGCCATGGTCGGCGACAACACCCATGATCTGGAAATGGCGCGCGCGGCCGGCGCCGGCCTTGCGGTGGGCGTGTTGTCAGGGACGGGCACGCGGGTTGACCTGACCCAGCTCGCGGATGTCATATTGGAGAGCGTCGCCGATCTGCCCGGCTACCTGAGCCGGAGCGGGTGTCAGCCTGCCTCCAGCATGCTGCCATAATCTTGCTGTAGCCGGAGGGGTGCATGTTTGGCCAAACATCAGGCATCTTATGTTTCGACGCATCCATATGCCCAGTTTGCGGTGTTCTATTGCGGTAACCGCAGCGGTTCTGATTCTTTTCGTGGCGCCCGTTTCGGCAACGCCATCCCTCGTTGTCGATATGGATACCCGGACGGTTCTGCACGCCGAAGACGCCGGCCACCCCTGGTATCCTGCCTCAACGGCGAAACTCATGACGGCTCTGGTGACCTTCCAGGCAGTTGAACAGGGGGATATCACCCTCAAGACGCCTGTCGTGATCTCGAAACAGGCCGCGCGTTTCGGGGCGTCCAATTCTGTGCTGGAACCAGGGACGACAATGACCTTGGAGGACGCGCTTTATGCGCTTCTTGTCGCGTCCGCCAATGATGTGGCGGTTGCGCTGGCGGAGACCGTTGCGGGCAGCGAAGCGGCGTTTGTCGAGCGCATGAACGGCGAAGCCCAGCGCCTTGGACTGACGGCCACGCGGTTTGCCAATGTGAATGGCCTGCATCACCCTAGCCAGCAAACGACTGCGCGGGATCTGGCCCTGCTAAGCCTCGATCTTTATCAGCGCTATCCAGCGTATCACGCCATGTTCCGGACCTCGGAAGTCGTCATGGGCGGCAAGACCGCACAGTCTTTCAACACGCTGCTGACCCGGTTTCCCGGCACGGTTGGATTGAAAACCGGTTTCGTGTGTTCCTCGGGACGAAACATCGTGGCCATTGCCGAACGTGACGGCCGGCAGATGCTGGCCGTCGTGCTTGGCGCGACCACCGGCCGGGAGCGCGAGGAACGCGCCGCGAAACTGATGACCGAGGCTTTTGCCGGTGAATTGCAAGCGGCGGGACCGCCTCTCGAGACGATAGCAAACCGCCCCGAAATCGCGCCGGAAGACATGCGCCTGCGGCTTTGCAGCAACCAGACGCCGCCCTACGAGGCCCGGCAGGAAGCCCGCTATCCGTGGGGATTGCCGGGGCAAGCAAGTTATCTCACCGAACCGTCCGCCCCCGTCCGCCATGTCATCACAACCTGGCAGACCGATATCCGGCCGGCCCCGCCTCGCCCGGCCCCGAAACCAGCTCTTGCCGATCGGGGACCGGTCTCGACACCGGACGCCGGGAACGGGCAGACCGCGGCTCCAAAGGCCAAACCGGCGCCGCCCGCATCGCTTTGAACGATCCGGCCCAAGAGACGCTTCATTGCCCGGTACACTGACGCCATCCGGTCATTCAAGCACCACAAGAATTGTCCAAGATCCACTGCAGATACGACGCGCTGCCGACGTCGATCTTGAAGGCGTAGATGGCCGGTTCTTCATAGGAGTGGTGCTTTTGGATCATGTCGACAACCGCGTCATAGGACTCTTCGATTGTCTTGAGCATGACCCGCACCTCCCGCTCCTCCTGCATGGCCCCATCCCAGAAGAAGCAGCTTTCGATTTCATCAAGATGCGCGCAGGCAACCAGCCGGGCCTCGACACAGGCCCGGGCAATCGCCCTGGCCTCTTCCCGCGTTCCGGTCGTGGTGCAAACGGCAATCGCCATGACATCATCTCCGTAATTTCAAACATCCAGGCCGGTGAGCTGACGGCTCCACGGTGCCGAGCACGAGGGTTTCCAGGTCAGTCCCTGAGCAGGCACGTACGCCGGGATTGAAACGGGCACGGCCCCAGACCAGATCATAGGCGGCGGCACAGGTTTCGGCACGGGCGGGAGGATACGTGATCCTGTAGGGCCGGCTGCCAAAAATCCCGCCCGGCTGTCTGCCCAAGAGCCGAATTCTCCGGCCACCACGTGTCTTCATTGTTTTGTGCTGACGACACGCGGCAACCAAGGTAAAGACCCGGAGCATCAAGCCCAAGCCCCGTTCCGGTCACAGATCGACGTAAGCAACCTTTTCGCCGAAGGCTCCCGGATGGGTCACGGCGCCATTCCGAGCCGGCCCCGCGGTTTGCGCGAATTTCCAGATCGCACCGGACCCATAGTCGGTCTCGCGCGGCTGCCACTTCGCGCGGCGGGCTTCGAGTTCCTCATCGGAAAGCTGGACGTTCAAGGTCCCCTCGACGGCATCGATTTCGATGATATCGCCATCTTGAAGAAGTCCGATCGGCCCACCGACGGCCGCTTCCGGGCCGACATGGCCGATGCAGAACCCGCGCGTCGCGCCGGAAAACCGGCCATCGGTGATCAGCGCCACCTTGTCGCCCATTCCCTGGCCGTAAAGTGCGGCGGTCGTTGCCAGCATCTCGCGCATTCCGGGCCCGCCTTTCGGCCCCTCGTAGCGGATCACCAGCACCTCGCCTTCCTTGTAGTTCTTGTTCCTCACGGCCTCGAAACAGGCCTCTTCCTTGTCGAAACAGCGCGCTGGTCCGCTGAATTTCTGGTTGGCGAGACCTGCCACCTTCACGATCGCCCCGTCCGGCGCAAGATTGCCCTTCAGACCGACGACACCGCCGGTCGGCGTGATCGGCGTGCTTGCCTTGTACACAACGTCCTGATGCTCGTTCCACTTCACGCCGGCCATGTTCTCGGCGATCGTGCGGCCGGTGACGGTCATGCAGTCGCCATGCAGGAAGCCTTCATCCAGCAGCGTTTTCATCAGAAGCGGGATGCCTCCGGCCTCGAACAGATCTTTCGCAACGTATTTCCCGCCCGGCTTCAGGTCGGCGATATATGGCGTCTTTTTGAAGATCTCGGCCACATCGAACAGATCGAACTTGATGCCGCATTCGTGCGCGATGGCCGGCAAGTGCAGCCCGGCATTGGTCGACCCGCCGGACGCCGCAACGACAGTCGCTGCGTTTTCCAGGGCTTCCCGCGTGACGATATCCCGCGGCCGGATGTTGCGGGCCAGGAGCTCCATCACCTTTTCACCCGACATGGCGCAGAACTGATCGCGGAACTCATAGGCCGCCGGAGCGCCGCAAGAATAGGGCAGCGCCAAACCGATGGCCTCGGCTACGGTCGCCATTGTGTTGGCGGTGAACTGCGCACCGCACGAGCCTGCAGACGGGCACGCAACCTGCTCCAGCTCTTCCAGGTCCTCGTCCGACATGTTGCCGACCGAGTGCATGCCAACCGCCTCGAAAACGTCCTGCACCGTCACGGGACGGCCCCGGAACTGGCCCGGCAGGATGGACCCGCCATAGATGAACACCGAGGGCACATTGAGCCGGCACATAGCCATCATCATTCCAGGCAGGGATTTGTCGCAACCCGCCAGGCCCACCAACGCATCATATCCGTGGCCGCGCATGGTCAACTCGACCGAATCGGTGATCACGTCGCGTGAGACAAGCGATGCCTTCATGCCCTCGTGGCCCATGGCGATGCCGTCGGTCACCGTGATAGTGCAGAATTCACGCGGCGTGCCGTTGGCAGCCGCGACACCCTTCTTCACGGCTTGCGCCTGACGCATGAGCGAGATGTTGCAAGGCGCGGCTTCGTTCCAGCAGCTGGCAACACCCACAAAGGGCTGGTTGATCTGATCGCGTGTCAGGCCCATTGCATAGTAGAATGAACGGTGTGGCGCCCTTTGTGGCCCCACGACCACGTGTCTGCTGGGCAGTTTGCTCTTGTCGATCACCTTCTTGTCCATTCCCCTCTCCCTCACCGTGCTCACTGGCAGAGGTGGCTCTGCCAAATATCGCTTGCCTGACAAGATCGTAAACGGTGATGCCTATTGCGCAAGCGCATCCAGTTCGTACCCGCAGGAAAAATGGCTCCTTGCCTCGCACAGAAGTATTGTATACAATTGCGCACAATAATTGCAGCCGGCACGTTTCACGGCGAAATGCACGGGATCAGGCACAAATTCGGCCCGTCTTGTTGAGAAGAACAAAACTATGCCGGATTTATCGCCCTGACATCGTTCCTTAAACCGAACGCGGTAAGCCGGGACGCGCGGCCCAAGACGAGGTTCATGGCATATGACAAAAATCAAGGTAGACAACCCGGTTGTTGAACTCGACGGCGACGAAATGACCCGGATCATCTGGGCGTTCATCAAGAACAAGCTGATCCATCCCTATCTGGATCTTCCGCTCGACTATTACGACCTAGGCATGGAAGAGCGCGACCGCACCGACGATCAGGTGACCGTTGATGCCGCGAATGCGATCAAGAAACACGGCGTTGGCGTCAAATGCGCCACGATCACCCCGGACGAGGCCCGGGTGGAGGAATTCGGACTGAAAAAGATGTGGCGCTCGCCGAATGGCACGATCCGCAACATCCTGGGCGGCGTGATCTTCCGCGAACCGATCATCATGCGCAACGTGCCGCGTCTGGTCCCCGGCTGGACCCAGCCCATCATTGTCGGACGCCACGCCTTCGGCGACCAGTACAAGGCCACGGACTTCCGCTTTCCGGGCAAGGGCAAGCTCACGATCACCTTCACCGGTGAGGACGGCGAGGTCATCGAGCACGAAGTCTACGACGCGCCGGGCGCCGGCGTGGCAATGGCCATGTACAATCTCGATGATTCCATTCGAGATTTCGCCCGCGCCTCGATGAACTATGCCCTTGGACGGAAAGTGCCTTGCTACCTGTCCACCAAGAACACCATCCTGAAAGCCTATGACGGCCGCTTCAAGGACCTGTTCCAGGAGATCTACGAGGCCGAGTTCAAGGACAGGTTCGCGGACGCGGGCATCTGGTACGAGCACCGGCTGATCGACGACATGGTGGCGTCCGCGCTGAAATGGTCGGGCGGCTATGTCTGGGCTTGCAAGAACTATGATGGTGATGTGCAGTCCGACACGGTGGCTCAAGGCTTCGGCTCTCTCGGCCTGATGACGTCGGTCCTCATGACCCCGGACGGCAAGACCGTCGAGGCCGAGGCGGCGCATGGCACCGTCACCCGTCATTACCGCCAGCACCAGAAAGGCGAAAGCACATCGACCAACCCGATCGCGTCGATCTTTGCCTGGACGCGCGGCCTGGCCCACCGGGCAAAGCTTGACGGCAACGACCAGCTCGCCCGCTTTGCGGCAACGCTGGAAAAGGTCTGCATCGACACCGTCGAAAGCGGCTTCATGACCAAGGATCTGGCGCTTCTTGTCGGCCCGGATCAAAGCTGGCTGACCACAACCGGCTTCCTCGACAAGATCGACGAGAACCTGCAAAAGGCGATGGGATAGCGGCCCGCCGTTTCCGGACACGTCATCCTTCCGAAAGAGGGCGTCCGCGCACCGGGCGCCCTCAGTTTAATGACAAACCCGCACAGAATACAGTGTCATCCCGGCCAAACGAAGTGCGAGCCGGGATCGGAGAACTGCAACGCGGAGTGTTAAAAGCATGATCTCTTTGAAACCCGATCCCGGATTTCCGCTGCGCTGCATCCGGGATGACGGAAACAGGGGGTGTCGGCGGTTTTGGGGGCGTCCGCACACCGGGGGCCCTTTTTTCTTGCAGCCACGCGACAACACCTCGCGGGAAATACGGTATGGTTGAGTGATTTTCCATTCAGGAGGCTTCAATGCGTTCGACCCACCGGTTTCCGGCCCTTTTGGCCCTGGTTTTCGCGTTCACATGGATGAGCCTTTGCAGCCCGGGCATTGCGGCCTCCGCATACGAACCGGCCCGCGGCTCAAAGGAGCGGCAGGACATCTTGAATGCGATCCGGCCTCTGGTCGAAGCCCGTCTCAATCCGCCGGTGGAGTTTGTCGTGAACTACATGCAGACCGCGGAAGGATGGGCGTTCGTGCACGTTTCCCCGCAGCGGCCGGGTGGCGGCATCATCGACCTGCGCGGCACAACATACGCGGGCAGCGCCGACTACATGGACGGCGCGGAGACCTACGCGCTCTTGCGCTTCCAGTATGACCGTTGGAACATCATTGACTACGCCATCGGCCCGACGGACGTGTTCTGGTACGGCGACCCGCTTTATGACCGCCAGCCACCTGGCGTTGTTCCGAAATACTGACCGGCGCACACGTCGGCCCGCAGGCCGGTTGAACTGTCCCCGTTCAGGCCCGGCCGGGCGCCAAGCCGATCTCGTTCGGTTCGGCCCGGCGCAAATAGGCGCGCATTTCAGGCGCGTTATTGTGTCCAGCGGTCAACAAAGGCCTGATCCACGCTGCCTGTCTTCGGCAGGATGAAGCACATGGTTGGACAGCCTTCGCCGCCCAGAACATCCGCGCCGCCAACCTGTAACTGAACGGCCGATACCGTGTCGAACTGTTCGCTTGTGCGCTTTAGCGGAATCCAGAATTGTTGCCACTGCCCACTCGTCGCGGCGGCGGGCATCCCCTTCAGGTTGATCCTGGCCGTTCCATCGTGAATGGAAACCGACTGAAAAACATCCCTGGAACCGCAATCGAAAAAGCCGCTTCCGCTCGCCAGCTCCGTGTAGGTATATTTTTCAAACGCGTCTTCCTTGACACATTTGAAAGACCTTATCGCACCGAGTTGAACCTCATTTTCCGACGGCCCATCGAAATAAAGAACAAGCGCGCGCTCCAGCACGGACGGTTCATCCGTCTGGTGCTGTGTAACAACCATGCTTGGGTTTGGAGAATCCAAAGTGCCTGAATTCGGATGAAACACCAGAAATTCTGCGGCGCTCGCGGGTGAAGCAAGGCACATCATGAAAATGACTGTTTTGGAAAGTCTCTTCGCGAGTAACATGGGTCTTCTCCTTTTGACCAAGGGCCAAGTTGCGGTCGAGATACATGTGAGCACCATGTCCGGCAGGTATCAATCCTTTGCCAAGAGCCGGTACTGCTTTTTTTCCGGCAAACGCCGCATCTCTAGGTTTAGACCCGTAAAACCAATATGCAACTCTGTTG
Source organism: Roseibium aquae (assembly GCF_008711285.1). Classification (GTDB taxonomy): domain Bacteria; phylum Pseudomonadota; class Alphaproteobacteria; order Rhizobiales; family Stappiaceae; genus Roseibium; species Roseibium aquae. The sequence continues at coordinate 817,158 of NZ_VXDC01000001.1, read as the reverse complement.
AAGATCGAGCCAAGGCCCTGAACAGGGCCCGCCTCGGCCCTGCACCATCCTGGAACTTCCCCTAACCAGATTATATCGCCTCGCGATCAATCGAATCTGGAAAAGAGGCTTTAGCTTGATTTCGACTGGAGCGCCGCGACGAGTTTGAGCATCAACCGGCGGGGCACGAGCGGCACCACCCAGTTGAGCGCAACATTCAGGCCTCTCGCATTGATCGCGATAAGCTTTCCTTCCATCATCGCCTGATAGCCAATTCGCGCGACGCTTTCGGCTGTCGCCCCGGACCGGGTGAGATGCGTGCCGTGCAGATCGGCCACCTGCGCGAATTCGGTCTCGACATAACCCGGTGCCAGAACGGTGACCGACACGCCCCGCGGCCTCAGTTCCTCGTTCAGAGCCCGGGAGTACGAGTTCACAAACGCCTTGGTCGCGAAATAGACGGCCTGTTTCGGTCCAGGCATGAACCCGGCGGTCGACCCAACGTTCAAAACCCGCCCGCCGCCGGCCGCCACCATGTCGGCGGCGAAGAGGCGGGTCAGCGTCATCAGGGACAGGATGTTCAACTCGATCATCGCCTGTTCGGCCGTAAGGTCCCGGTCGATGTGGTGCCCCCGACCGCCAAACCCTGCATTGTTTATCAAAATACCGATCGAGTGCCCCATCTCCTTGACCTGGCGATGGAGCTGCGCGGCCGCCCCCACACCACCGATGTCCATCGCAATGGTGTGGACCGACACCCCGTGGTCGGTTTCAAGGTCGCGCCTGAGGCGGTCCAGCCGGTCCTGCCTGCGGGCGACCAGCAGGAGATTTCCCCCTTTGGCCGCGTGCAAGCGGGCCAAGGCGGCCCCGATTCCCGAAGAAGCCCCGGTAACAAGTGCGGTTGTGGTCATTGAGTTCTCCGCAAGGCCCCGAAGCAGAGGCCCGGTTCATCAGGTCAACTGTCTTTCTGGCCGGGCCGGAAAAGGTCTGGTTCCGGTGCGGTGTTTTCCTCGTAGACAATGTCGGCTTGCTCCAGTTCTTCCACCGCAAGATCGCCGAAGCCCCGCAATTTGGCCTCGGTGCGCTCCTCCGCCTCCTTGAGGATCTTGTGGGTCAGCTTTGGATTGCGATCCATCAACTCTTGCAAACTGTGCGCCGCCAGCACGAGCAGCTCGCAATCGCTGTGCGCACGGACGGACACCGAACGCTGCTGCTGATGGATCAGCGCGAACTCGCCAAAATAGTCGCCCTCATCCAGGTAGATTGTCTGGTCTTGCAGCCGGATCTCCGCTTGACCTTCGCTGATGAAGTACATCCGGTCGGCGACATCCCCGGCCGCCGCGATAACGGTTCCGGCACGCACCTTCTGCGCTTCGAGAAGCTTGGAGACCTCGGCGATTTCCGCTGCCGACAATGCTTCGAACAGAGGCACCCGTGCCACCATGGACCAGGTCACGACAAAGTCCCGGCTATGGATTTCGCGGGCGAAGGCGGAGGCGATGATGCCAACGGGAAGCGCAATCAACGCATACCCCAGCAGCATGACAAAGGCGGCGATGACACGGCCTGTCTCGGTGACCGGAACGACGTCTCCATATCCGACGGTCGTGATCGTTGTCACCGCCCAATAGATCGCATGCGGGATCGAACCGAGTTTGTCCGGCTGATCGTCGGCCTCCACCAGATACATCAAAGTCGCCGACATCAGGATCACGCCAGAGACGATCACCGCGCAGCCCATCAGCGCGTGCCGCTCCGATGCAATGGCCGACAGCAAGGATCTAAGCGCCGGCGAATAGCGCGCCAGTTTCAGGAAGCGGAGCAGCCGGAAGATAACCACCACCGTGACCGCGTTGTTCGGCAGGATGAAGATCAGGATCAACGGAAGGGCGGCGATCAAGTCGACGATGGCGTCCGGCTGGAGGGCGTAGCGGATCCGCGCCTTGAGCGGACTGTACCGGCGCAGCGGCGGATGAAGGTCCGCCACGTAGAGCCGGCAGACATATTCCAGCAAAAAGATGACCCCGGACACCAGCTGCAGCTTTGACAGAAGGCCGCCATCGGCCGCCTGAATGGCCGGCACCGTTTCGAAAATCGCGAACGCCACGTTTGCAACAATAAGGCCCAGCAGGAACTGGCGAAGCGTCCGGGCTGCTATCCGGTTCCGGCCCGTATCTTCCAACAGGTCGTAGAGCTTGCGCTTGAAGGGAACGGAACCGTCGGTCATGAAAACGATCGATGAGTGAATGGGATTGCCCCATGTTTTGACCGGAGCTTAGCAAGGCTTTGGCTCAAACACACGCGCCAAAGCGGCGCTGCGGGCACGATCGCCTGCCCCACGCCCGCACGGGGAGGCCGGCCCGCGACCGCTCACGCCGAAGCCGGGCACCGGCATCACCGAGCCGGAACGAAAATACCGAAAGGCGAACCGGCGGTCCGCCCGTCCGGGACAGGGGCGGCAGCTCACGCGGGCCCTTACAGGGTGGCCAGGTAATCCTTGATGGCGGCAACGGCTTCTTCGGCCTTCGATCCGTCCGGCCCTCCGGCCTGCGCCATATCGGGCCGGCCTCCGCCACCGCGCCCGCCCAAGGCTTCCGAGCCGAGCCGCACCAGATCGACCGCGCTCACCTTTTCGGTCAAATCCGCGGTCACCGCGGTCACGATGGCGGCCTTGTCATCCTCGGCCCTGGAAATGAGAACAACAATGCCGGAGCCGAGCTGTTTCTTGGCCTCGTCCGCCATGCCCTTCAGGTCCTTCGGCGCGATCCCCTCGACGATCCTGGCGATAAGCTTGAAGGATCCGGCGTCCTGAACCGGCGCACCGGCTTCTCCGCCCGCCCCGCCCATGGCGAGCTTCTTGCGGACATCGGCAAGTTCCTTTTCCAGTTTCCGCCGCTCCTCCACCAGCTGGGCCACCCGGGCCGGTGCATCGCTCATGCTGACCTTCAACGTGGCCGCGATCTCCTTCACCCGCTTGTCCTGGGCGTCGAGATAGGCGCGCGCCTCCGCACCGGTCAGAGCTTCCACCCGGCGCACGCCGGCTGCAACGGCCCCTTCCGACACCAGGGTCACCAAACCGATATCGCCTGTCCGCCGGACATGTGTCCCGCCGCACAGTTCCAGGGAATACGGCTTACCTTGCTTAGGGCCATGCAGGGCGGTTCCCATGGACACCACCCGAACCTCGTCACCGTATTTTTCACCGAACAAGGCCATCGCCCCGGCCTCGATCGCATCGTCGACCGCCATCAACCGGGTTTCCACCGGCGCATTCTGCAAGATGATCTCGTTCGCGAACGCTTCCACGATGCCCAGTTCTTCGGCGCTCATCGGCTTGGGATGGGAAAAGTCGAAGCGCAAACGCTCGGGCCCCACCAGCGACCCTTTCTGCGCGACATGGGTTCCGAGCACTTCCCGCAGGGCTTCGTGCACCAGGTGAGTCGCCGAATGGTTCGCCCGCACGGCGGAGCGCCTCTTATGGTCCACGATCAGTTCGAGCGCGGTACCGGCCGTCAGTTGGCCTTCCTCGACCGTCACCGCGTGAACGAACAGGCCGTCGGCCTTTTTGTGGACATCCGTCACCGCGACGCGGATGCCGTCGGCGCGCATGGACCCCGTGTCACCGACCTGGCCGCCGGACTCGCCGTAAAAGGGGGTCTGGTTCAACACGACAGAACCGCTCTGACCGGCCGCGAGCGTTTGAACTTCTGCGCCCTCGGCGACGAGGGCCGCAACCACCCCTTCCGCCTGCTCCGTCTCATAGCCCAGAAAATCGGTCGCGCCGGCCCGGTCCTTGATCCCAAACCAGACCGCTTCCGTCGCCGCCCCGCCGGACCCTGACCAGGCCGCACGGGCTTCCGCCTTTTGCCGCTCCATGGCGGCATTGAACCCTTCCGTGTCGACGGCAATGCCCCGGCTGCGCAAGGCGTCCTGGGTCAGGTCGAGCGGGAAACCGAACGTATCGTAGAGTTTGAAGGCTGTTTCCCCATCGAGCCGGGCCCCTTCAGAGAAATCCTGCGTTGCCGCATCGAGAAGCCCAAGCCCACGCTCGAGCGTTTTGCGGAACCGGGTTTCCTCGAGTTTCAGCGTTTCGGTGATCAGTTCCTCCGCGCGGCTCAATTCGGGATAGGCGCGGGCCATCTCGCGGACGAGGGCCGGAACCAGCCGGTGCATCAGCGGTTCGCGCGCACCCAGCAAGTGGGCATGGCGCATGCCGCGCCGCATGATCCGGCGCAGGACGTATCCCCGCCCCTCGTTTGACGGCAGGACACCATCGGCGATCAGGAAGCTGGTCGAGCGCAAGTGATCGGCGATGACCCGGTGACTGTTTCGGGCCGGCCCCTTTGCCTCGACCCCGGTCTCGTGTTCGGAAGCGGCGATCAACGCGCGGAACAGATCGATATCGTAATTGTCATGCACACCCTGGAGGACGGCGGCGATCCGCTCGATCCCCATGCCCGTGTCGATCGAGGGGCGCGGCAAATCGAGCCGGGCTTCGGGCGTCTGTTCGTACTGCATGAAGACCAGGTTCCAGATCTCCACGAACCGGTCGCCGTCTTCCTCCGGGGTTCCGGGAGGCCCGCCCCAAATGTGGTCGCCATGATCGTAGAAGATCTCGGAACAGGGGCCGCAGGGACCTGTTTCACCCATGGTCCAGAAGTTGTCGGAAGTCGGGATCTTGATGATCTTGTCGTCCGGAAGACCGGCGATCTTTTTCCAAAGATCGAATGCTTCCGTATCCTCGGAATAGACGGTGACCAGAAGCCGGTCCTTGGGCAGGCCGTATTCCTTCGTGATCAGGGTCCAGGCCAGTTCGATGGCCCGGTCCTTGAAATAGTCACCAAAGGAGAAATTCCCGAGCATTTCGAAAAAGGTGTGGTGGCGCGCGGTATAGCCCACATTGTCCAGGTCATTGTGCTTGCCGCCTGCCCGCACGACCTTCTGAGCGGTGACAGCCCGGCTGTAATCGCGCTTTTCCAGCCCGGTGAACACGTTCTTGAACTGGTTCATCCCCGCATTGGCGAACATCAGCGTCGGATCGTTGCGGGGCACAAGCGGACCGGAGGAGACAATCTCGTGGTCGTTCTTGGCGAAGTAGTCGAGAAACGTCGATCTGATATCGTTTACGCCGGTCATGAGCGGGTATTGCCTCGGTCCAGTTTCGCTGCGGGGGCACAGCGTCAATCGATGTCGGGCCATTCAGGCAGAGGGCCAGGATGGCAGGAACAGCCTTTTAGCTTTCACCACGGACAGTGTCCAGAACAGCGCATCGGCCAGAAGGCCAGGAAATCGCATCCGGCGGGCAATCGGGCGCTTTGGCACCGCGTTCTTCGGCTAAGACCGAACCAACTGCGCCCAGCGGGGAAATGATCCGGGCGCCCTGGCAGGACCCAACAAAAAATCCCCCGGACGCGGTGCCGGGGGATATTTGCAAGATTCCGGAACGCGAAGGGCCCGGCACGTGAAGAGCGGTGACACGCGGAGCGGATCAGTCCTCCGCTTCTTCCGTCCCACCGTCCGGATCGATGATCGCCTCGGCAATCAACCCGGCGTTCTGGCGGATGGCCAATTCGATCTCCTCGGCAATCTCGGGGTTCTCACGCAAGAATTGCTTGGCATTTTCCCGGCCTTGCCCCAGCCGCTGACTGTTGTAGGAGAACCAGGCACCCGACTTTTCAACAATGCCGCCCTTCACGCCAAGATCGATCAACTCGCCCATTTTCGACACGCCTTCGCCGTAGACGATATCGAACTCCACCTGCCGGAATGGCGGGGCGAGCTTGTTCTTGACCACCTTGACCCGGGTCTGATTGCCAACCACTTCGTCCCGGTCCTTGATCGACCCGATGCGGCGGATATCAAGGCGCACGGAGGCGTAGAACTTCAAGGCGTTGCCGCCGGTGGTCGTTTCGGGAGAGCCGAACATGACGCCGATTTTCATCCGGATCTGGTTGATGAAAATCAACATGCAGTTCGATTTGGAGATCGATGCCGTCAACTTCCGCAGAGCCTGGCTCATCAGGCGGGCCTGCATGCCGGGCAGACTGTCGCCCATTTCGCCTTCCAGTTCGGCCTTCGGCGTCAGGGCCGCGACCGAGTCGATCACCAGAACATCGATCGCGCCGGAGCGCACCAGCGTGTCGGCGATCTCAAGCGCCTGTTCACCTGCATCGGGCTGGGAAATCAGAAGGTTATCGATATCAACGCCCAGCTTGCGGGCATAAAGGGGGTCGAGCGCATGCTCGGCATCGATGAACGCGCAAATCCCGCCGCCCTTTTGGGCCTCGGCCACAGCGTGCAGGGCCAGCGTTGTCTTGCCGGACGATTCTGGACCGTAGATCTCCACGATCCGCCCGCGGGGAAGGCCGCCGATACCAAGAGCGATATCGAGACCGAGGGACCCGGTGGAGATCGCTTGAACCTCAACGGCCTGTCCCTGCCCCATCCGCATGATGGATCCCTTGCCAAAGGCGCGTTCGATATGGCTGAGCGCTGCATCGAGCGCCTTGGTCTTGTCCATTTGGCTACTTTCCACGAGACGAAGTGAGCTTTGCGACATGCGTTGTCATCCTTATTCCACGACGGGCCGCCGATTCAAACCCGTTCTTTTGTACCTCTTTTGTTCTCATCCCGCAATGCCTATCATTGCCACGGAAACGCTAGGGTCATCGACAGATGTTCCGGCTTTATTCTCAGGCCGGCCCTACCTAGATTACCTTAGGTCATTTTCTTCTCACAGACCGCGTGACCTGAAGAATCAGCGGGCCAGTTGTCAGGCCGGACCCAAGCTGGTAGGCAGCCGGGAAACAAGGGGTCAGGAGTGCATGCGTGTCCCGACAAAATCCTTCCTTTAGCGCCGCGGCGGCGCCAGTGGTCTATTGTTTCGGGGCTGTGCACATGGACACGATCGCCCATGCGCGCGAATTGGTCCGGCCGGACACGTCGACCCCGGCGCGCCTTACCTCGACGCCCGGGGGCGTCGCGTCAAATGTGGCCCGCGCGCTGGTTCCCCTTGGCGTTCAATCCCACCTGTTCGGGGCCTGCGGCGAAGATGCCACTGGCCATTCTCTGGCCGATGCGCTGTGGCGGTCCGGCGTTCAGGCGCATCTGATCAAACGGCCCGGCCACGCAACCGGGCGTTATATCGCATTTCATGACCCGGACGGGACGCTGGCAGCAGCCTGCGTGGACGACGAAGTTCTTGAGACGGCGCCTGCCGATCTGTTCGACGATCTGTTTCAGACCGCAGCCGCCGGGCAGCATTCAGCGCTCTGGTTTGCAGATGCAAACATGCCCGCCGCACTTCTGGCCCGTGTGGCCGAGATGGCGCCACAGGGCAGCCTTGTGCTGGACGGTGTGTCGCGCGCGAAAGTCCGGCGGTTGCGCCCTGTTCTCCAACAGGCAGAGCTCGTGTTTTTGAACCGATCAGAGGCAACGGTGCTCGTAGAGGATGCGCTGAATGCCCGCAGCGACCGCCTGCCGGACATCCCGCTTCGCGATTTGGCAGATGGCGTCATGGAACTCGGGCCACGCTCGGTCGTCATTACGCTTGGCGGCGGCGGGCTGTTTCTGGCGCAGGACGAACACCGCACCCGGGTTTCGGCGTTGAAAGCCGACGTCGTGGACACAACGGGCGCCGGAGATGCCCTAATCGCGGGGACGATTGCCGGCATCGCAAGAACCCTGCCGCTGGACATGGCCGTTCGCGCTGGCCAGCAAGCCGCCCGCTTGACGCTTGAACACACAGGGTCCGTGGCCCCCGGCCTGTCCTGGGAAGTGATCAGTTCCCAAGCAGAGTGACAGGACCCGGGCTGTTTCAGCCTGGCCGCCCGAACCGCGGCCCAGCTTCCGACCACCAGTATCCAATCGGTACACCGGGCTGGCGAAGCGGCGGCGGTTCGGTTAAGAGCGCCGCTCAATGCCAACACATGTTTCCGGATGAGGCACCACGATGACCCGAGATGACTTCCTGACCTTCAGCACCGAGGTAAAGTCCGCGCTGGACGCCGGCAAGCCGGTCGTCGCGCTAGAATCGACGATCATCACCCATGGGATGCCGTTTCCGAAAAATGTTGAAACGGCACGGAAAGTGGAAGCCGACATTCGCGAGAACGGGGCGGTGCCCGCCACCATCGCCGTCCTGGATCGTCGTCTCAAGATCGGCCTTGAGCCGGCGGAACTCGATCGCTTGGCCCAAGCCAAAGATGTGATGAAGGTGTCCCGCGCCGACATGACCCTGGCCCTTGCCACCGGCAAGCCGGGTGCGACCACCGTTGCCGCCACCATGATGGCCGCCCATACAGCGGGCATTCCGGTTTTCGCGACCGGCGGCATCGGCGGCGTGCACAAGGGCGCGGAGACAACATTCGATGTCTCGGCCGATCTTGAAGAACTCGGCCGGACGCCTGTCGCCGTGGTCTGCGCCGGCGCCAAGGCCCTGCTTGATCTGCCGAAGACCCTGGAGCTTCTGGAAACCAAGGGCGTTCCGGTGATCGGTTACGGAACCGACCAGTTTCCAGCCTTCTGGTCCCGCAACAGCGGCCTCGCCGCGCCGTACCGGATGGATAGTCCGGATGAAATCGCGGATTTCTTGAAGGTGCGCGGCGCATTTTCCGACCATGGCGGGGTCCTGGTGGCAAATCCGGTGCCGGAGGAAGCTGAAATCCCGCAAACCGAGATTTCCGGGCATATCGAGACAGCTGTTCGGCAAGCCAAGGATCGGGGCGTAAGCGGGAAAAGCGTGACCCCGTTCGTTTTGGGGCGGATGTTCGAGCTGACTGGCGGACGCAGCCTTGAGACCAATATTGCCCTTGTGCGCAGCAATGCGCGCCTGGCGGCCCGGATCGCAGTCAGCCTGGCCAAGCGCTGAGCCAAGCCTGTCTGTCGCCCCTGGGTAACACTGCGGCCCGTTTGTACACAACGCTCCTTTGCAACGTTGACAGCCCGGCGAAGGCCTGTCCTTAGTTTCCCCGCTCCCCAGCGTTAACCGGCGATCCGGGGAGCCGGAAACGGGCGGCGCGGAAGGCGCCCAGACGGAGGTTTGGATGGCAGACGTGGCAGAAACACCGGCGGGGTCGCTCACCCCCCTTCAATACCTGGACAAGGCGCTTTCAAAGCTGCGCGATCTTGGGATCAACCCCGAGACCGAAGCGGACGCACCGATCAATGCGCTTCTGGAACAGATCTCCGACCTGTCACCGGACAAGGTGCTGATCATCACGCGCACGCTCGGACAAGCATCCCACTTCAACGAAGTGGTCCGGAACCAGGTCCAGCAGATGGATATCGGCGAGCGCTACGAACAAATCACCGAAGCTTTCAACTCCATTCGCGACGATGCGAAATCCCTGGTGGATCAACTCGCGGACGGAAAGATCTCCTTCACCGAAAACCTTTCGAACAAATGGCGCGACTTCCGGCGCGGCACGATTTCCGACCGCTTCGATGACATTCGCGACACCTACAAAGAGGTGGCGAGAGCGACCAAGGATCAGATCCAGCGTGAGCAAACCATCCTGGAAGCCTATCGCGATTTCCGCGGTGCCTTGAAACAGGCCGAGGTGACCGCGCTTGAACTGCTGACCAAGGCGAACCAGCATCTGGACGGCGCCAAGACGGAACTGGAAGCGGCCTCCAACGCGGTCGCGGCCTTTACCGGCGAAGATCCGGCGCAAAAAGCCCGGCTCGAATTGGCCCGTGACGAGAAGCTGCGCGCCATGCAGGACGAGGAGAAGCGCTATCAGATTGCCAAGGACCTCGCCGACAACCTGACCATCGGTTACAACACCTCTGAAGTCATCATGGCGCGTTTGATGCAAACCACGAATGCCAAGGAGCGGGTTTACGCCCAGTCGGTCAGTTTCTTCTCGACAAATGAATCCGTTCTGACGGCCCTCAACGCGTCCTTCACCGGTCTTCAGGGCCTGCATGAATCGACCGAAACGCTCAACGCCATGAAAGAGGGTGTGAACAAAAGCCTTGAGACCTTGGCGGAGATCGGTGACACGGTCCAGAAGGAAGCGCTGAAGGCGGGTTACGGTCCGACGGTGCAGGCCGCATCGGTCAAGAAGCTGGTCGATTCGGTGATCAACTTCCAGCTCCAGTCCCGCGAGATCATCAACGAGATGCGGGACATGTCGACCAAGAACTCCGAAGAGATCCGCACCGCGGTCGAAGACGGAAAACGCCGGCTTGCCAAACTGGCAGCCGAGGGCAATGCCCTGGCCCATTGACCGCAAAGCACAGACTGGATGCGCGGGCCGGCCGGCCCCGCGCAATCCAGACCGGCTGGATCAGCGGGCGATAGGCGGGAAAACTGCCGCCCAAAGACCGCGCGGTTTTTGAAGTTTGGACCATCTGCCGGGCGTTTTCGAAATGCCCTATGTTCTATCGTACCGGCAAGCGGCCCATCGGAAACAGGACGAACGCCAAGCTTCGTGGAAACAGCGAATGTCAGACAAGACGCAGGCTCCTCTCGACGATCTCATGATGGCGATGGATGTGGTCGACACGTTGCGCCATCAAGACGCCGTCATCGAACGGGAAATTGCTTCTGGCGACAGGGACGCGCACATGATCGCCCGTCTCAAGGAAATCTACGCCGCACAAGGGATCGACGTTCCTGACCGTATTCTCATGGAGGGGGTCGAGGGCCTCAAGCAGGACCGGTTTGTCTATAAACCGCCTCAAACCGGCTTTTCGCGTTTTCTCGCGCAGATCTACATCACCCGGATGGCGTGGTCGAAATGGGCGGCCGGGGCGATTGTCGCCCTGGTGGTGGCCGTGGGCGCCTGGCAGTTCCTTGTGGTCGGGCCTCAGGAACGGGCCGCCGCTGCCCTTCAGGCCGAGCTGAGCACTGAAATCCCCCAAGCGATCACCGCACTCTCAGACAGGATTAACGGCCTCACAGGGGAACCCGGCGTGCTGGATGAGGCAGAACGCCTTGCCGCGGCGGGGCGGATCGCGGCGCAGGACGGACAGGCCGAGGCCGCACGCGGTGCAGTCGCGGATCTCCGAGCCCTTGCCTCGGAGCTCAATTCCGTTTTTGAGGTCCGGATCGTCTCCCGCCCCGATACCACGACCGGGGTCGAACGGATCCCCGATGTGAACCGGGAAGGGGCGAATTACTACCTGATTGTGGAGGCAATCGGCCCCGACGGAGCGCCGGTCAGCCGGTCGGTCACCTCCGAGGAAAACGGCACCGCCCGAACCGTCGAAATATGGGGTCAACGGGTAAGCAAGGAGCTCTATGAGCGCATACGCGACGACAAGATGGCGGACGGCATTGTGCAATCCTCCCTGCTTGGCAGGAAAGCGCGCGGTTCTCTGGAGATCGACTGGGAGCCGGGCGTGGGAGAAGGAGCGATCACCCAATGGTAAGGGGCTGGGGCTTGGCGATTGAACGGGGGGCACCATGCTGACAGGGCGCCAAACCTTGAGTGCGATTGAAGCCGCGCTTGCGGACCTGCGCCGGGAAGAAGCGGAGCTCGGAACGCGAATAGAACGCGGGACAAGGGCTTTTGCCGATTTTCAAACCCGTCAGGGCGAAGCCTATAAGGAACTGGCGCGTTTCCGCCTCGATACCCAGAGTATCGAACAACTCGACATCCGGCTCGATTCGGCGGCCCTGGAGGCGCGAAAACTTCTGGAGAAACGCGCATCCGACCGGAAAACGCTGGCGGAAAACCTGCGGCGCAAAGAAACCGAACGCGAAGACATCCAAAGACAACGGACGGAACTGGCCAATCAGCAAACGGCCGCGGAAGAACGGATGGACGAGCTGATGGACAGCGTCGATACCATTCTTGAGGGCGATGCGGGGTTTCTGGCCCAGCGTGAAAGGGCCCTGAAGGCGGCGGCGACGGCCGAGGCGGCCGCTGAAAAAGCCGAAACGGCGCTTCTGGACCGCGCGGAAAAGGGCAAGGCCTACGAGGCCGATCCCCTTTTCATGTATCTGTGGGAACGGGGATTTGGCACGCCGTCCTACGACAAGAGGGGGCTTGTCCGGTCCCTGGACCGTTGGGTCGGCGGGTTGATCGGCTTCCACGATGCCCGCGCGAATTATGCCATGCTCACATCCCTTCCAGAGCGTCTCGCGACCCATGCGGAGCGGTGCGCGGACTTAGCCGATGCGGAAGAGGCGCGGCTCTCGCAGCTCAGCCGGCAGGCGGTCGAGCGGGTGGCGGGCAACGACCTGGTTGGCGAGATCGAGGCCCTAGGCGGTCAGATTGCCGAGATCGACGCGAAGCTGGACGCGCTGAACGGCCAGATCGAAACCGTTTCCGGCGCGTTACAGAACTACGCGACGGGCGACGATCCCGACTATCGGGAAGCCGAGGCGCATCTGGCGAAATCGCTGGAAGGCGATGACCTCAGGGACTTGTGGGCGGAAGCCTTGGCAACTCCGTCTCCCGAGGATGAGCGGATCGTGCGCCATATCGAGGATCTCGGCGAGCGGATGGAACAGATCTCCCGCGAGATCCGGCAGGATCGCGAGCTTCAGCGCAATATATCGTCGCGCCGGGCGGAATTAACCCAGGTTATCTCTCAGTTTCGTGGAAAGGGGTATGATCAGTGGGAAACCACCTTCACCGACGACAGCCTCACCACTGTCCTGCTTGGCGAACTGGTCAAGGGCGCGATAACGGGCGCCGACTATTGGCGGCGTGCGGAGAAGGCACACCGCAGGCGCAAGCCGAAAGGCGGGCGCATTGCATTTCCGCAAGGCAGCGGCCTGCCCAGTTCCATGGGCGGCGGCTTTAGCGGCAAGGGTCTTGGCGGCCGGTCATCAGGCAGTCCAAGGACGGGCGGCTTGCGGACGGGCGGCGGGTTTGGCGGACGATCCGGCGGTTTCCGGACGGGCGGCGGGTTCGGCGGCGGTGGTTTCAAGACGGGTGGGAAGTTTTGATCGTCCAATCTGCTTTCTCTTCGCCCCGTTGCGCCGGGTGTAGGACATTTTTAAGGATAGCGGTGTTGCATGTGCCGTATTGCTGCCGCACCCCATGAGCCAGGCCAAAGGAGCGCCCGCTTTCCCATGATGCGACCTGTTCTAGTCATCGCCGCCGCTATCGCCCTTGTGGCCTGTCAATCGAATACGGGGCGGCAAGCGAGCGGTCCCAAGCAACCGGAACTGACCGTGCCCGCCGGTGCCCAAAGTGTCCGGATCGCGGCCGGCCCGGAACAAGTCCGGGCCGCCCTGGTTCAAAGCGCGACGGAACGAGGCACGGCGGTCGTTCAGGATCAGCCGAATATGGTTGTGATGGAGCGCACCCTCACGGAAGCAAACCCCGCGCTCGACGCCGAATTCGGCCCTTCCGACAACGGCAACCGGGTCATTCGGATCAGGGTCCGGTTTACGGGCGTGGCCTGCAACACGCTGGCGGTCCAGGATCTGGCTGTTATCAACAACGCCAGGACCGCTCTTGAACAGAGCTTTGTCCTTCCAGGCAATCCAAACACCATGGAAAGCCTGCAGGGCCTCAAGAGCAGGGCGGAGATCGCCAGCGGCTGCCCCATGCTGACCGGTTGAGATCCTCGGGCCCCTTCACGGGGTCGGGGGCTTATGCGCTGGTCCGGCGCATCTGCTGACAAGTTTGGCACACACCGCGATCGACCCGACCGGGAATTGCCCTATGATGGCAGAGCTTCGGGCGCGTATTGGGCCAGGAACTCCGGGCTAGGCGGGATCGGCTTGATCACGTCGATCAGCACGCCATTCGGGTCTTCGGTGATGAAATGACGCTGGCCGAAAGGCTCATCGCGCAGTTCCAAAAGCATGGGAAGCCCGGCGTCCTTGAGCTTTTCATAGATCACATCGACATCTTCCACTTCGAAATTCAGGATCAGACCCGCCGCCCCCTGACCGCGTCCTTGCACAGGGATGGTCTCATGCGCCCGGTCGAGGATTGCCAAATTCACCTTGTCGTCTTCCACAGACTGGAGATGGACATACCAGTCTGCCTCAAAGGCTTTCTGAAATCGGAAGTGATCGATGAAAAATCGTGCGGTCTGCGGGACACGGTCGGTCATGATAACCGGATAGTACTGTGAGCATTTCATTTCGACACCTTTCTGCCTTTTGCGCCATGCCAACATTGACCTTTCACACGAGCCTCGGGTGACGGTTTGAAAGGTCATGGGGGGTTGCACTTGCCGGATCCATTTAAAATACATACCGTATGTATGTTAAAGAACATAAACATACAGGCCGCATGTATGCAAGAAGAAACACGACGCCGATCCCAAGCCGACCGAAGGGCGGATACCCGCGCGGCCCTACTGACCGCGGCAAGATTGCTTTTCTCTGAAAACGGCTACGCGGACACCAGCACGCCAGACATCGTCAAAGCCGCAAATGTGACGCGTGGAGCTCTTTATCATCACTTTGAGGACAAGGCCGCGCTGCTGCGCGCGGTGGTGGAAGCAGAAGCACAGACCGTTGCCGAGGACATCCGGCAGACCGCAGGCGCAGAAAGAAGCCCCCTGGAGGCATTTCTGTCCGGCGCGAAAGCCTACTTCAAAGCCATGCAGACCCCCGGACGGGCACAGCTTCTCCTGTTGGAAGGCCCCGCCGTTCTTGGGGTTGAGGTCATGCGAGATATTGACCTGAAAACCGGAGGAGGCACGCTTACCGAAGCCCTACGGCACGCCCAAGCTGCCGGTTTACTCGCAGATGCCCCGATAGCCCCCTTGTCAGACCTCTTGTCCGCAGCCTTTGACCGGGCAGCCCTTGCGATCGCCAATGGAGAAGACCGCGAAACCTACGAACACGCGACCGCGGTCCTCATGTCTGGCTTGTTTGACCCCTCATGAGACAGGAGGCTGCCGACACCATGCTTTCACGCGGGCGCGCCATTGGCCTGGCACATCATGAGCTTTCAAGCACTTCCTTCACCGTCGTCGCCAGTTGCTTGAGGGTGAAGGGTTTGGGCAGGAAGAAGAATTTTTCGTCCTCCGGCAGATTTTCCTCAAACGCGTCTTCCGCATAGCCCGAGACGAAAATGATCTTGAGATCGGGCCGCGTCTTGCGCAATTCCACGAGCAGCGAGGGGCCATCCATTTCGGGCATGACCACATCGGAGACAACGAGATCGATATTGCCGCCGGTCTCCTCCATCACCTCCAGCGCTTCCGTGCCCGAGCCCGCCTCGTGGACCTGGTATCCACGGGAGGCCAGAGCCCGGGCGGCGAAGGCGCGCACCGCTTCCTCGTCCTCCACCAGCAGGATCGATGCCGACCCGGTCAGATCCGCGACCTTTTCCCGCTCGGCCTCGGAAACCGGTGGTTTGACCTCTTCGACGTCGGGGATATGACGCGGAAGGAAGATGCGGAAAACCGTCCCCTGCCCCACTTCACTGGTGCAGAAAATGAAACCGCCGGTCTGCTTGACAATGCCATAGACCGTGGAAAGCCCGAGCCCGGTCCCCTTTCCCACTTCCTTGGTAGAGAAAAACGGGTCGAAAATCTTCTCCATGATATTGGCGGGAATCCCGTGCCCCGTATCTTCAACCTCGATCAAGGTATATTCGCCCGGCGGCATGCCGCGCGTGTTGTCGTACTTGGTGGAGGCGTCCTCCGACACGTTGGTGGTGCGGATGATCAGACGCCCGCCATCACTCATCGCGTCGCCGGCGTTGACCGCCAGATTCACGATCACCTGCTCAAGCTGGTTCAGATCGGCCATGACCGGCCAAAGGTCCCGGCCGTGAACGACCTGCAACTCCACCTTTTCGCCCAGCAGCCGGTCGAGCAGAATCGACAGATCGGCCAGAACGTCGTTCAGGTAGACTTTCTGGGGGCGCAAGGTCTGCCGGCGGGAAAAGGCAAGCAGCTGGCGCACCAGCCCCGCCGCGCGATTGGCGTTCTGCTTGATGTTCATGATGTCCTGAAAGGACGGGTCGGTCGGCCGGTGGCTTGCAAGCAGGAGATCCGAAAATCCGATGATAGCGGTCAGAACATTGTTGAAATCGTGGGCGACGCCTCCAGCCAGCTGGCCGATGGCCTGCATCTTCTGGCTTTGGGCGAACTGCGCCTCAAGCGCCCGCTGCTGGGTGGTCTCCAGAGCATAGACGATCGCCGCTTCCCCGTCGCCTTCCCCTTCCTGGACGGCCGAGACGTAAAACGTTGCCGAACGGGGCTCGGTGCCCTCGTGGAGCGGGATATCGATCGGCGCAATCTCGGTAATGCCGTTGGATGCGGCCGACAGAGCCTTCGAAAGGTCTTCCCGGCCACTATCGGCCACATAATCCTGGAGTTTGGATCCCTCGTCGCTCGTATCGACGGCACCGAACAGCTTCAGGAAAGGTGCATTGGTGCGCAGCACCCGGCCCTCAGTATCGAGAGAGGCAATCGCGATGGGCGTGTTGTTGAAGAAGCGGGCAAACCGGACCTCCGCCGCACGCAAGGCTTCCGAGGCCTCCTCGCCGCGCGAACGGTTCAACACGAGAGTGCGGCTGTCGCCCGGGGTACCGTTCTCACCGAACGGGACCCGGTGGAGCAAACGCACCGGCAAGCCGCGGCCCGACCGGGTAACGAAATCCAGATCGAACGTGTGGCTCTTGACCTCTCCCGCCTGTCCCTTCACCGACAAGATCAATTCCGAGCCGTCGCCGCGCACGATGTCGAACAAGGCAAGATCGCCAACTTCGAACTGGGCGAGGTCATAGCCCAGCCAATCCGCCAGGGTGGCGTTCAGATAAACAAGCTGTCCGTCGCCGTCGCAGGACAGGAACCCCGCCGGTGCATGGTCAAGAAAATTGATGACCCGCTGGAGTTCCTGAAACGAGTTTTCCTGGTCCGCGCGATCCCGGGTGATATCGGCAAGCTGCCAGACGGACAGACGGTGCTGCTGCTTTTCACGCCCGGCCGGCGCAATCACCAGCGGACGGATCGCGACGCGATACCATCTCGGGGCCCCCTCCTGTTTGCCAAGCGGGAACGGCATGCGGATTTCTTCCTGGGCCCGACGGCCCTCCCGCATGGCCTGGGACAGGCGGTAGATGGCGTCGGCGGCATCCGGGTCGCTTGAAAAGACGCGTTCGACGACCCGGATATCGGCGGCGTCCTCGGCACCCGTGATATCGGCATAAGCTTGATTGGCGTAAACAAGCCGCCCCTCCGGATCGGTGACCAGAACCCCATCGTCAAGGCCGGCCAGAAAGGAGGCGGCTACCGGATTAGCTTCGCTTGCCCGCCCGGACACTCGCAGGAAGCCGATGGCGCCGGCAAACAGGCAAAACACGCCGACAACGGCAAGAATGCCGAGCATACCCAGCACGAAGGGCTGGGCTTCCGCTTTTTCCATGAAGGCAAACGATGCGGCCGCGCCGAGCAGAGCGAACACCAGGCCGATGAGAAGCCACAGATTACCGGTCCGCTCGGGCCGGTCGATGAGCGGCGCGCTCGAGGTCCCGTCATAATCACTCATCGAATGTCACTCCCTGGCCCGAATCGTTCGACAGCCACCTCACCAGCATTCTGCCGCGATCGGACAAAAACAACGTCAACACCACCGGTCAGTGCCTCTTTGCACGGGAAGATCATTGGCCCACCTTACCCAGCGCGCCATGCCGCGCGGTTTCGCATGCGGAACACGAAGCCGATCACCTCGGCGACGGCCTTGTAATGGTCTTCGGGGATTTCCTGATCGAGTTCCACGCTTGCATAAAGGGCGCGGGCCAGAGGCGGATTTTCCACCACCGGCACCTCATGCTCCCTGGCCACCTGCCGGATCTTCAGGGCAACAGCGTCCAGGCCCTTCGCCACGCAAAGGGGAGCGGCCATTCCCTGCTCGTATTTCAGTGCCACCGCATAGTGTGTCGGGTTGGTGACAACCACGGTCGCCGAAGGCACGGCGGACATCATCCGTTTGCGCGCACGCTCCATGCGCAGCTGGCGGATTTTCCCCTTGATCAGCGGGTCCCCTTCGGTCTGCTTGAATTCTTCCTTGACTTCCCGAAGCGACATTTTCTGCTTCTTGAACCACTTGTGCTTCTGGTAGGCGAAATCGATAGCCGCCACCACGGTCATGAACGCCATCACCGCTGCCATCAGTTGCAGGACCAGAATACGGGCTTCTTCAAGCAGAATGCTGGGGTCGGCAAAGATCAGGATGTCCGCTTCATCGCGATGGGGCAGCAAGATCGCCACCATGAGCGCCGAAACCAGCCCGATCTTCACAACGCCCTTTGCGAAATTCACCAGGCTTTCGGAGGAAAACAAGCGCTTGAAGCCGGAAATGGGCGAAATCTTCGAGAGTTTCGGCTTGATCGTTTCCGTCGTGAACAGCAGTTGATGCTGCATCATGTTGCCGGCCACGGCCATAACGACCAGGGTCAAGAGGGGAAGTCCGATAATCAGGGCCAGGGATTGGCCGGTGTCACGCCAAAGCGCCTTGAGCGCGAACCCGTCCACCGGGATCTGATGCGCGTGCATGATAAAGCCCTTCAGGTGGCTCCCCAAAGCGGCGGTCATCGCGGGCGCGAACAGGGCAATCAGGATCGTGCTGCCCGCCAGTATGAACCATGTGCTGACGTCCTGCGACTTGGCGACGTCCCCCTTTTCATGCGCCTCCCTGAGGCGCTTCTGAGTGGGGTCTTCCGTTTTTTCCGACTCGTCGGTTTCATCCGCCATTTCGCCCTCCTATCCGGCGATGAACCGTCCCAGCGATTGCTGGAAATGGTCCAGGTAGAAGGTCATCAGCGTGCCGATGAGGAGCATCAGCAGCAGGAAGCCGAGAACGATGTTCACCGGCATCGCGATGAAGAAGATCTGCATTTGCGGCATCAGCTTGTTCAAAAGCCCGAGACCGAAATAAAACACGATGCCGACCACGATGAAGGGCGCGCTCATGCGCGTTGCGACCGAGAAAACATTGGCCACCGTCTCGGTGGCGATTTGCGCAAAGTCCCCCACCGGCACGATTTGGCCAGGCGGAAAAAGCGTAAAACTGTCGTGAAGCGCCGCGATCACCAGGTAATGGGTGTCGGTGACGAACACCAAGGTGATGCCGACGATTGACATGTAGTTGCCGAACAGAGCGCCCTGCTGTCCGAAATTGCTGACATCCGTGCCCAGCGCGAAGGCAAGACCCGATTGGCTGGCCATGATGACACCCGCGGTCTGCAGCGCCGTCGTGATGAGCCTGGCGCAAAGCCCGACTGCAAGCCCGATGATGATTTCGTTGCCCATGAACAGCAGAAGACGAGGCATATTTTCGGTGAGATTGTCCGGGTAGAGCGGCGCGCCGACGGGATAGAGAACCAGGGTCAATGCCAGGGCAATCGTCAATCGAAACCGGGTTGGGATCGTACTCTCGCCAAGCGCGGGCAACAACATGAGCAATGTGCCCAAACGGGCGAACATGAGCATGAAGATGGCCACGACTTGCGGAAGGAAATCGGCTTCGATCGTCATCAAGAGCCCGCTAGGATGTCGCCAGGATGAGCTCGGCGACCCGCGCCATGAACATCTCAAGCTGCTGGCTCATGAAGGGCAGTGCGACCACAAGCGTGACGAAAATGGCAATGATCTTGGGCACGAAGACCAAGGTCATTTCCTGAACCTGGGTCAGCGCCTGGATCAGGGCGATCACCAGACCAACGGCCAGACCGATCAGCATGGCCGGCGCTGACACCAGAATCATGACCCAAACACCTTCACGGGCGATATCGAGGACTTCGCCACCTGTCATCACCTGCCTCCTTGTATTGGCGCGCGCCAACTGCCCGCGCCCCATGCGTTCGCGACGAATCAGATCGGCATGCGCATGATTTCTTCATAGGCGGAGATCACCCGGTCCCGGACGGACACCATGGTTTCAAGCGCAACCTCGGTTTCGGCAATCGCGGTCACGACATCCACGACATCGGTCTTGCCTTCCACCATTCCGATCGCCTTCTGGTCCGCCACGCGGCCGGATTCGACGACAGAACCGACGGCGTCTGCCACCATCTGGCCGAAATCAACCTCAGTCGCCGGACTTGCCGGCTCGTTTTGACCGATCTGCCGCGCCAGTTGC
Organism: Roseibium aquae; assembly: GCF_008711285.1. GTDB lineage: Bacteria > Pseudomonadota > Alphaproteobacteria > Rhizobiales > Stappiaceae > Roseibium > Roseibium aquae. Next base: position 797,162 of record NZ_VXDC01000001.1, on the reverse strand, counting down.
GCGGCCGACTGGTAGGCGTTGTTTGCAATCAATGGGCTGGCCATGGCTATGGTCCTTTAGCTTTCAAAACCGGGGGCTTCAGCCCCGCAGGATATCGATGGTCCGTTGCAGCATCCGGCGGGTCGATTCGATGACGTTGAGGTTCGCCTCATAGGACCGCTGCGCCTCGCGCATGTCGGTGGTCTCAATCAGCGTGTTGACATTGGGCTCAAGCACATAGCCTTGCGCATTGGCGGCCGGATGGCCGGGCATGTAGCGCTCCTCAAAGGCGGACCGATCTTCCGAAATGCGGCCAAGCTCGACGACCTCGGCGCCCAGTTCCCGATCAAAATGGGACTGGAAGGTCGGTATCTTGCGCCGGTATGGCTCGCCGCCGGGCTCCTTCGCGGTGGAATCGGCGTTAGCGATGTTTTCCGCAATCACCCGCATCCGCCCGTTTTGAGCCTTCAGGCCCGATGCGGAGATAAAAAGCGATTTGATCATGTCCATGTCAGGGCTCCAGTGCCGGAATGAGTTAGGCGGTTTAGCCAGACCGCCCCAAAGCGGTCCGGATCAGGCCGAGGCCGCGCGAGTAAAGGGTCGTGGCGGCCTGAAAATCCATCTGGTTCTGCGTGACTTTCATCATCTGCTCTTCAAGCACCACGTTGTTTCCGTTCGGCGTCACCTCGAACATGTCCTTTTTGTCGACCTCGGCCCCTGGGGCGGCCTGCATCATCCCGGTCACATGCCCCTGATTGGTGACGACGGTCTGCAAACCGAACGACTGCCGGCCGATATGGTCCTCGAAGCTGTAGGGCTCGACTTCCTTCGCGCGATACCGCGGTGAGTCCGCGTTGGCGACATTTTCGGCAAGCACACCCTGCCGGACCTGATGCCACTGCATTTTCGACTTCAAGGCCTGAAACAGCGGGATGTCGGAGATCGCCACGGGACCCTCCATCTGGTTAACGCGTTAGGCAAACATTGCCGCCCTAAAGGTTAACGATTGGTTAACGATGATTAACGCCTCGAAACCTTTGACCACAGATTTCCGGGGAAAGTCGCCCTGTTGCTTTGCATTTTGCGAGGATATCCCCGAGCTCGGCAGGCAGAAATTGCCTCCCTCTGTTAACTTTGGGATCAGAACAGATTCGCCCGCAGCGGCGTAGCAGAAAATCGCGCCAGGCATTTCACCTCAAAAGTGCGCTCGTATGGAAGAGGACGGCATGTACAACTGGATCGAAAGCACCTTCGGCTTCACCGACGAGATTGCCAGAGCCCTGGCCTTTGGAATTTCGCTGGTTGTCGTCCTTGTCCTGTTCGCTCTGTTCATTTTCATTCTCAAACGGCTCACCGGGGGCTCCATCGCAAGCCCGCGCGGCCGGCAACCGCGCATCGCCATCATGGACGCCGCCACCATCGACACCCGCCGCAGGTTGGTGCTGGTCCGGCGCGACAATGTCGAACACCTGATACTGATCGGCGGGACCTCGGACATTGTCGTGGAACAGGGCATCGTGCGAGGAGCCCCCCTCGCCGCCACCGCGCAACCGGCGGCCCCGCAACGGACCTTTCCCGCAGCGGCGCTACCGCCGGCGGTGCCGGCGATGGATGAGCCGGTATCCGTCCCCCCGGCACCACGGGTGCCTGCACCGGAAACGGCCCAAGCCGCTCGACCCGGACCGGAACCGGACGTTTCCGCCGCACCGCAGCCGCAACTCCCAGACGCCGGACGAGCGCAACCAGACACCCGCGAAAGCGAACCGGCCTGGAACACCGGCAAAGCGGCACGGGCTGCAAGTTCCCTGATCAAGTCGGCCGCCGGCTCCTTCGGCAAACTGAACCGGCCGTCCCTGTCTTCACAGGAGCCGCCCGCCAAGCCGCAGGCTGCCTTGGAAAACAGCAGAGCCAGGTCGCATCTGCGTGCTGTCCCGCCTGCCGGGGATCAATTTGCCGAAGGGGAAGAAAGGCAAGAGGAGAGCGGGCACAGGGCGGACGCCCCCCCGTCTCAAACGGCAGGTGCGCCTGGTCAGATCCCTTCGCCGTCCGATCGGCCGGCGGCCCCATCTCCAGCAACCAGCAGAACCGTGGAGCCGCAAAAAACACCTGACCCCGCCCGTGCGCGACCTGGTCTCGTGGATGCCCTGACCCGTCCCATTGCCAGAGCGTCTTCAGCGCTGGAGAGCGCCGCGCGGCACACAATCACGCCGCCAGCCTCGGGACCGGCCGCAAAGGCAAGAACGGCATTGTTCAGCCCTCTCGCCAAGGCTCAAACGACACCGCCGGAAGCGGGCGACACGCACCAGCCGCCGAAGAACGGCGCACCTGCCGCACACGCGGACACACCCAGGCCGCTCACGAGGGTCGAGCCGGGTTTGATGGGCGGCACACGCAGATCCCCCGAGCCGCAGATCCCGTCGGCCGCCGGAACCACGGACCCTGCCGCAGGCGGGCTTGAGAGCCCTGATGCTGCGCCGATCCCCCCAAAGACCGGGCAGGAACCGGCTATGCGCTCCATTGAAAGCTCTCTGCCAGACGGCAGTCCGGCGACTGCGGAAACCGAGGCGGCGAAGCCGAATGCGTCCGGCGGTCCGGCGACCCGGCACCCGTCCGATGACACAGCAGAGCCGGCTCCGGCGCTATCCACGGTGATGCAGGACGATCCATCCCAAGCCCAGGAAACCGCGCCGGACGTCGCGCCAGCCGTCGCAAGGCCCGTTCCGGACCGGACCGTCACACCCATTCACGGAAACAAGGAAACCGCCGCTGCCCCGGCAATCAAAATGGAAAATGACCGGCCATCCGCGCATCCGGCAAACAGCCCCATCGAACGCAATCCGATCGAGGAAGAAATGGCGAAACTTCTCGACGAAATCGGCGGAAACCGGAAAACATGATCAAACATGTCTCCCGCAAGCCGGCCCGTCTCCTGCTTCTGGCCGGACTGACCGCAGGCCTCAGCCTTCTGTTTTCCGGAGCTGGTTGGGCCCAGGAAATCACACTCGGCTTTGCCGACGACGCAACGCTGACCGAACGCGCCGTTCAGCTCGTCGCCCTGATCACGGTTCTGTCGCTCGCACCATCGATCCTGATCATGGTGACAAGCTTCACAAGGATCGTGGTCGTCCTGTCCCTTCTGCGGTCCGCCATCGGGTTGCAGACGGCCCCGCCCAACATGGTGATGATCAGCCTCGCGTTGTTCCTGACCGCCTTCATCATGGCACCGACCTTCCAGATCGCGTATGACGAGGGTGTTCAGCCTTTGATGGAGGGCACGATCGAATTCGATCAAGCCTTCGAGCGGGCCGTGGATCCGTTCCGGGATTTCATGCTGTCCCAGGTGCGCGAAAAGGACTTGATGCTGTTTCAGGAACTTTCCGGTCAGGAAGCACCGCAGACACCGGAAGATCTTGCCCTCAGCACATTGGTTCCGGCCTTCATGATCAGTGAGTTGAGGCGGGCGTTCGAGATCGGCTTCCTGCTGTATCTGCCCTTTCTCATCATCGACCTGGTGATCGCATCGGTTCTGATGTCCATGGGGATGATGATGCTCCCCCCGGTCGTCATCTCTTTGCCATTCAAGCTCATTTTCTTTGTCCTCGTGGATGGCTGGAATCTGGTCGCGGGCTCGCTTGTCCAGAGTTTCGGCGGCGGATGAGCGGACCAAGGGTCAAGCAACGGCGTGCACATGGGATTTTTCGCAACCTATAGGAAAAATTAACAGCGCTAGAAGTAATATGGTCCTGTTTCGATAGCTTTTCCTGTTGGGGGATGGGGACCTGTGAGCACGCTGAGACACCGGCTGGAATCCCTGGCGCGCTTGCGCGACAAGACGGCCACTTCACGTTTGGTCCGCGAACTCGTGACCGAGTTCGCCAAGGACCGGAATGCCGGCCCAAGTCCGCTGGAGCGCGAGCTTTTTTCCAGGATTGTGTTGTTAGTCCTCGATGACCTGGACAAGGCGACACGGTTCGAACTGGTCGTTCGCCTCGCAAAGACCAGCCACATAACCAGCGAGCTCGCCGACCGCCTGACGCTGGAGGAGTTCGAACAGAGCGAACCGGTCCTGCAACACTCTCCCGTGGTCACCGATGCTGCGCTGCTCAATGCGGCACGGTTTGCCAGCGACGCCCACCGGAATGCCATCGCTCGTAGAACCGCGCTTTCAGCCAAGGTTTGTGACGCGCTGATCGCCAGGAGCTGCCAGGAAACGATCCTGCTCCTGCTGGCCAATCCATTCGCCCGTTTTTCAAATGGAGCTGTTATTGCCCTGCTGATCCATGCCGGCTCCAACCGGCATGTGTTGTCAGGCGTGGCCGCACGTGCGCTCCTCGACGCGCCATATCGGGCCGCCTTGAAAAAACTTCTCGAAGTCGGCTGCCCCCTTTTTCCGGCCCGGCTGGGCCATGCGCTCGAACAAGGATCGCTCGAGCAGTTGGCCGAGCAATGTGCCGGTACCGGCCCGGAAGACACGATTGATCATGAAGGCGTTCGCCTGTCCCGCCACGAGGCATCGATCGAAGTGGCCAATGGCGATTTGTTGTTCGACAGCTTGCTCCAGACACTGATCAGACAGGGCAGGCGGGAGGCCGCAAGCTGGCTCATGGGACGCCAGCTCGCCCTGCCCGCGGCGACCGTCGAAAGAACGCTCAGCTCCAATGCGGACGGGACGGTGATAAAACTGATGCGGGACAGCGGCGTGAGTGCGAGAACCTATCGCGCTTTTCTGGAAGCAAGCTGGGCAGGCCACCACCGAAGCGCCCGATCCATCGTAAGCCTTGTGCACAGATACCGCTCTGAACTGCCGAAACGGCAGATCGTCTATCTCTGACACCGGGCGAGACCTGGTTGAGCGGGCGATGCCCCATCAGGCGCGCGTCAAACGCTCCATATCCTAGCCGCGTCCCTGCTCGGGTTGAGCCGCGGCCTGATCGGCGGCCGGCTGGCTCGGGTTCATGTATTGGCGGCGATACTCTTCCATGAAGGTTTCGAGAGAATCGGTGTCAGCGAGACGGTTTGCAACCTCGAGGAATTCAACGCCCTGTGCTTCGATCGGGCGGGTCACGACCTCAAACGCCAGTGCTTCGGAGCTGTTTGCCATCTTGGGCATGTATTTTGTCTGCAGGCGATTAAGGCTGAGCTGATCTCCGGCCAGGGAATAGGCGATGCCCGCGCGTAGGATGTCCTGCCGTTCCAGATCGTCCAGGGGAATGTTGTCCGACCAGCGAGAGCCATGCATGGCCTCCAACTGCTCGCCGGCCTCCCGCCAACTCTGCGCCGCCCAGAAGGTGTCGGCCCGCAACCGGTCGACATCCGCGCCGCGCATGTTGCGGACAAGTTCAAGCGCAAGATCCGGCCGGCCACTCGCCGTCATCGCGCGGGCCTCGACAATGTTGCGCTGGCGTTCGAGCGTGGACGGCAACTGGGCCTGGCGGGTGCGGTTGAGAACACGCAGGGCCTCGTCAGGTTTGCGGTCAATCAGGTAGATCGCCGCGAGATCGGCCGCGATCTGGGCACGGGCCGCGCCCTTGAGCCGGTTGTCCACCTGGTGTCTCAAGAGTTCGGTGGCCTGGTCCAGCAGGTCGACCTCGACCAGACGCTTGGCCAAGAGGCGGACCATCTCGTCCCCTTCCCGGCCAATCGGGGTCATCTCACGGAAATCATAATAAAGGGCCAAGGCGCGAACCGGTGGCATTTCATCAGCTTGCCCGTCGAGGAAAAGAGCCACGAACAAGGCGTTCATTTCCTCTTGCAGAAGCCGTGTGGTGTCGGAATCCGGATTAGCCTGGACAGCGGATTTCAAAGCCTCGAAAGCTTCACGGTAGCGCCCGCGTTCCGCATAAAGCTGGGCCAGAAACCGCAAGGTCCGCAGCTCGATTTCATCGCCGCGCCACGACATCGACAGGCCGGCCAATTGATCGATGGTTTCATCCGCGGTCAGCTCGCCGTCCCGATAGCGGATGCGCAAGGCCCGGTATTCGGCCTCGGCCGCGCGCGGGCGGTCATCCGATTTCGCCACCAGATCGAAAACGGTGAGCGCCTCCTGCGACCGGCCGGAGGCATCGGCCACGCGTCCGCGCAGGATGTCGTAGCGGGCTGCCTGCGCCGCCGAGACCTCGGCCGGTTCGATTTCGGCAAGAATACTGTTGGCGCGCCCAAAGTCGTTGGATTCGACCATTGCCTGCGCGGCGGCCAGATTGAAATCGGCACGGATGGAGGGCGGATAGTTGCCGGCGACGGCCCTGCCGCGGGGCATGGCAATGCGGGCCTGCGTCCAGTTTCCGAGCGCGACATCCACGATGGTTTGCCAAACCGCGGCATCCGGACTGTTTTTCAGGTCCGGCCGGTTCAGATAGGGATAGGCCTCATGGGGCCGGCCCGCCATCGCCTGCGCGGCTCCCATCATGAGATTGAACGAGCCGTCCTCGGCCAAGGCCGGATCTTCCTCGAGAGCCAGTTTCATGAGGCCGAGCGCTTCGGGTGCGAACTGGTGCGCCAAATAGAAGCGGGACAGATCCATGAGTGGATCCTTGCGACGCCCTTCCGGCGTGCGGCTGAGCCGGTCCTGCAACTCCGTCAACCGTCCGCGATAGGTTTCAGGACCTTCCGTCGATAGCGACACGAACTCGACATAGCTTGTGTCGTTCGCACTGGACAAAGTGTTGAAGACGCCTGTTCCACCGCGCAGATGCCGGTTGGAGACAGCGAGCCCGCCATCTTTTTCAACGATGACGTCGTCGCCGAGGATTTTCACCTGGACGCCGTCCGACTTGGGGGCGACAGCCACGCCCTGCGCGGAAGACAAGGCGTCGAGATCAACGAAACTCTGGGCCTTGAGCAATCCGCGCGGGGGGCCGAAGCCCGTGACGAGCGAGATCGTGTCGCCGATGAAAGGATCTTCGATTTCACGGATCTTCTGCGGATCCTTGTAAAGGACACGCAGGATCGAGCCGCCATCGGACCGCACATTCCGCTCAAGCCGGAGCGGGATCGACGGTTCGATGATCATGTCGCCGATCACCAGCGACCAGGCGTTGCCATCGAGCCCGACCGTTGCCAGAACCGGATCATTCAGATCAATCCGGAGGATTTGGTAGTCCGCGAACTGCTGAGCGTCGATCGTGTCTGCCGTATCCGCCAACGCCGAAACCATGCCACGCGTATCGATGGTCGCATCGGTGTCGAACACCATCCATATGCTATCGTTGCGGCGGAAAATCGCGCTCGAGACCGGCTCGGAAAAGGGAAAGACGATGCGCACGGTTTGACCTATGCGCCGCGCCTCGGCGGCCACGAAATTGCGGACATCATCCGCGAAATTCTGGGGAGGTTGCTCCGGCGAGGGAACATCCAGCGGCTCATTCGCTCCGCCGCGCGCGCGCCACGCCTCTCCGGAATCGTCTCGCGGCGGCAGAACGAGGGCCGGCGGAATCTCGTTGCCCTGGCCGGCGGCAGGTTGCGGTGCGGGTGCCTGTAAAAGCGGTTCGACCGGCATCGCGGCCGGTACGGGGATATCGTCAGACGAGGATGGCGCTGCAGGCCTTGGCGGCGGCGTGATGACCGGCGCGTTGGCCGGCGGCTGATCGACAAGCGGCATGGCCCTTTGTGGAGCTTGCGCCAAGTCGACGCCGCGGCGCGCCGGTTCCGGGATCGCGGCGGTCGTCCGCGGGTCCACCGGTTCCGTTTCCGGCATCCCGTCGACGTTTCCGTCCATCTCTGCGGCGCGCGCCTGGCCAAATCCTGCGTCGCCCGGACCAGCAGCAACCGGACGGATGTCGGCCGAATTGGCGGACACGCCCCCGGACTGCGCCGGGACATCGGGACGCGCCGCCGCTTGAGTATCTTGCCCCGGGTCAACGCCCGGCGCCGAGGGGGAGACCGGGGTTTCTTCCTGCCCGACGCTTGTTCCGGCCGCCACTTGACCGGCTGTCCCGGCCGGGTCTGATCCCGGAACCGGGGCCATCGAGGCGACTTGACCGGCCTCTTGCGCCACGGCGGAGGATTGATCGTTCGCACGCGGAGGACTTGCCTCCTCCCCGGCTTCGCCGCCACCCTGGCGGACGCCGGGCGCATTGATCATGTCGGTCCTGTTCTCGCCGGAGCCGGCCGACAGCTCGGAATTGATGAGCGCGTTGGCCGGGTCGATCGGCGTCTCGCGCGGCGGCGTGATGTCAATCACATAGGTCTGGTCTTCCCGGAAGGCGCGGATGTCCACCTCCGGATCGATCCGCATGAGGAACTTCAGCTTGCCCTTGTCGAGAAAAGACGTTGCGTCGACAACACCCTTCGGCAGGTGGGCGCGAAGCTTCGACACATCGAGCTGAGCCGGATGGTTGAAGGTCACACGGATGATGTCGTTTTCACGCACGAACGCGGTGTCGAACCGGATCGACCAATCGAAAACGAGACGTGTGAAGGTCGGATGTTCCCCGATCCGCAGGGTGACCTCCGGCCCCTCCTTCGCTTTCAGTCTGGCTTGCTCAAGAGCCCGCACACGGCGCATGGCCTCTTCCGCGCGCTTGGCAAGTTCCTGAACGACATCGTCGGGAAGCCCCGGCGGGAGGCCCTGCCAGTTCAGTGGCAGGATATCGACAAACAGCTTTTCCCCGGCCTCAAGGGTATTGATCTGGAACTGCCCTTTCAGGGCGAAACGGATCGCGCTTCCGTCCGGGTCGCGGCGGGCAATCGTGATGTAATCCTCAAGGGCAAGCGGCACGTCCTCCACCTGGACATCGATCGGATCCTGAAAGGAAATTCTCAGAACACCGCCGGTGATCACCGCGTCATAGGTCGGCAGCAGCGTTCGATCCTGGAAGGTCAGGATGATCCGGCCATAACCTTGCTGCGGCATCGCTTCGAGGTTGACAGGTTCGAGAGACTGAGCCCGGGCCGGAATGCTGGAGAAGGTCCAGAGCGTGAGGATGGCAAGGACCACGGACAATACCAGGACCTCGCAGCGGCGCATCACCTGCACCCCGCGGCAAGCGGATTGCCCGCAGTCCATACGGAATTTTGTCCTGTCCGACACCTTGTTTGTCCCCGGATTGCTCCGTTCACCATCTTGGGGCTTGTGACTTAACGCGCCCTTACATCAATCGTGTAAAGTCGAGGGTATCTCTCAATTAGCCTGAATTTTCGGCAAGTCCTGCGCGGCTGGTGCATCGGCCCGTGCAGGCTGGTTGTTGCTGCTCGCGATGGCGACGGTCAAACGCTCGGCCGCTTCCGGCGACATCCGCCCAAGGATATCGGCCATCTTCCGGGGCTTCATCTGACGCACGATCTTCAAAAGGACATCGAGATCCAGACTGTTGAAAATACGAGCCGCGTCCTTGGGCTTCATGTTTTCATACATCTGCACAAGCCCCGCGATTTCGTTTTCTTCCTGGACGCGTTTTTCCTCAACCGCCGCTTCGATCCGCTGTTCCAGCGCCTTAAGTTCGTCGACCCGCTTCTGGATCCGCTCCTCTGTCGCTTGCAGCAGCCGTTCCCGAAGATCGAGCTGACCTTCCTGTTGCTCCAGATTGCGCCGCCGCTCCCCAAGACTTTCAAGAACGGCCCGCTCTGCAGCCGATCCACCGATTTCGAGAGATTCAGGCACGGGCGGCGGCGCCGGATCGGCCTGAGCATCCGCAGCTTCGCCTGCGGCCGCCGGATCGCCCCCCGCACCATCTTCAGGCACGGCCTGTCCCGCTTCCTGGGCGACCGCCTCCCGTATCTGCAAGACCGCCGTTTCCGTTCCGAACGTCAGGCCGAGCAATTTCAGAACCAACAGCGCCGTGGCCGAAATCACCAATAAGGGAAGCAGTCGAACATTCATGCAGCCGCACCTCCGGGTCTGTTGCGGAACCGTTCCAGACGCGCAGTGGCTTCCGCCGCCGCCGTTCGGATGTCATCGGCCCGCCCGCCGCTGCGCGGGCGCGGTTCCGCCGGGGCAACGCCGTAACCGTGGGGTTGCGCGGGAGCTTGCGCCGGCTCCATCCGGCGCTGCGCTGGATCCAGCCTCGGCTCGCCCCTTGGCGCCCCCGCATTGCGGGTCGCATCTGCAATCTGGGAGATACGGGTAAAGATTTTCTCTCCCTCGGTCACCTGTTCGGCCAGTGCCTGGGACATTTTTTCCGCCTCCAGAAGACGGCTCCCCAGCGTCTTGTCGGCATTTGAAGCCGTTTGCTTCAGACCGAGAATCGCGCGTTCCGCGATTTCCGTAGCCGTCATGAGCTCGGAAATCGTTGCTCTGAGAACTTGTTCGTCAGCCCGCAGGCGTTGCAGGCGGCGGTTCAAGATCCAGCAGTAGCCAATCGTAACAAGGAGCAAAACGGCAACCAGGAGCTCGATAATCAGTCCGAGAGGCAAGTTACTCATGTTGGCTCCATTCCGCTCTGCATGGCGCGCTCAAAAGCGGCCAACGTCATTTTTGGTTTTCTGAGATTGCGCCCGACCCGGATCGCGATCGAGTCCTCGACCTTTCCAAGCGTGCCTTCGGTCAATGTGACATTGCCGCATTTGATGGTAACCGGGTCGCTCGGTTCTATATCGAACACCAGTGTCTGGCCAACATCGAGACCCAGCACACGGCCCAGCGGCAGGTGTGTTTCGTAAAGAACGGCATCAACCTCGATCTGGGCCGCATGGATCTCGGTCGCCAAATGCCCTTCCCAGATCGGATCCCGGCCGAACTTCTCACCCATGAACATTTGCAGAAGCAGATCGCGGATCGGCTCCAGCGTGGCGTAGGGCATCATGATTTCGACAGACCCGCCGCGGTCTTCCATGTCGATACGAAGCTCGACAAGAATAGCGGCATTTGCGGGCCGCGAAATCGCCGCGAAACGCGGATTGGTCTCCAGACGCTCGAGATTGAACCGAACCGACGACAGGGGCGCGAAAGCATGTTCGGCGTCCTGCAGGATCAGGGCGATCATCTGCTGAACGAGGTTGGTTTCAATCGTGGTGTAGGGACGCCCCTCAACGCGAACGGCCGATTGACCGCGCCCCCCGCCCAGAAGGACGTCGATGATCGAGTAGATCAGGCTGGACTCAACCGTCACCAGCCCGAAACCGTCCCATTCTTCTGCCTTGAAGACCCCGAGAATGGCCGGCAGCGGGATGGAATTCAGATAGTCGCCAAAACGCACCGAACTGATGGAATCCAGCGACACTTCCACGTTGTCCGAGGTGAAATTGCGCAAGGAAGTCGTGGTGAGACGGACCAGCCGGTCGAACACGATCTCGAGCATCGGAAGACGCTCGTAGGACACCATCGCGGAGTTGATCAGGGCCCGGATCCCGCTCTGGTCGCCGGCGATCGTATCCTCGATGTTGAACCCGAGGAGGTTGTCGATTTCTTCCTGGTTGAGAACCCGGTCCGCACCCCGCGTTGCGTTTTCGAGGTCCGGCTCGCTGTCGTCGATCATGGCGGCCCACTGCGCGGCCATGTCGTCCGAGCTTCCAGCCCCCTGCTCTTCCAGCGCGGCTCCCCACGCGGCGGCTAGGTCGTCGTCGTCGCTGGCACCGGCTCCTTGTTCTGCGAGCGCGGCACCCCAGGCATCGGCCATATCTTCTTCGGACAGATCGTCGTCGTCGTCAGCCATGTTGCACCATCATTGAACCAGGATTTCCTTGAACAGGACGCCATCGACGCGCGCCGGATAAACCGCAAGATTGATCCGCCTGAGCAGTTGCTCCTTGAGCCGGAACAGACCGGCGGATCCCTCCAGATCGGCTGGCCGCAACTCGCGCAGGTAGATCTGGAACGCATCCAGAATACGCGGGAGATACGGCTGGATCTGATCGATCGTGGCGCGGTTCTCCACCTCAAGCGCAATCCGGACCTTCAGATAGGTCGCGCGCCCATCGGTCGTCAGGTTCACCGTCATCTCGGGCAAATCGTAGAAAACCACCGGCCGCTGCGCTTCCGGCTGAGGCTCGCCCGGCCCGGCCACGCTGGCCGGCGCCTGCTGATTCATGACCAGGAAGTAATAGGCGGCACCCCCGCCGGCCAAGAGCAGTACCAGACCCAGTCCGGCGAACAGAAGGAGCTTCTTCTTGCCGCCTTTGGCTTCGGCAGCGTCCTCTCCTTCGTCTTCAGCAGCGGCATTCTCGTCAGCCATGTCGATCCCCGATCCGAGCCGCGCGCACGCGGACTAGTATCAAAAGCCTTAATGGTTAACGATTGGTTACCAAATCGTTAACAAGCCTAACCCGGCAATTCTTTCCAACTGATTAACTTCTGCCGGGATTCTTTGCCGACCGCACCCGGTCAACGTGTCTTTTGCCCAAGATTTCCAGCGGTTTGCCAATTGGCACGCACCCTGCATTGGCGATAGCGGACCCGCAGCCTGGGGAGGCTTAAGGTTCATCGGGGAGCAAAGGGAAAAGTTAAGATGGAGAACGCTCAGCTTATCACGCTGTCACGCCAGGCGGCTTTGAGGAATCAGCTCAACGTGGTGGCCAACAACATGGCGAACATCAACACCACGGGCTTCAAGGCGCAGCGGATGATGTTCGAAGAGTATGTGATGCCGATCGCCGAGGCGACAGAGTTCCAGCGGCCCGACCACGACCTGTCATACGTGGCGGACTACGGCACACGGACCGATTTCATGCAAGGCGCGATCCGGATGACCGAGAACGAGCTTGACCTTGCGATTGAAGGCGATGGCTTTTTCGTTGTCCAGATGGCAGACGGCACGGAAGCCTACACCCGAAACGGGGCATTTACCCTTGACGAAAACGGCCAGCTGGTGACCGCGGATGACCGGCCGGTCATGACATCCGCCGGCCCCATCACCTTCACTCCTGAGGATGGCAAGATCGAAATCGCCCGGGATGGCACGATTTCGACCGAGCAAGGCATTCGCGGCCAAGTCCGCCTCGTTGACTTCGACAACCCTCAAGAACTGGTCCAGGTGCGCGACACGATACTGGCCGGTGAGAATCCGAACCCGATCCTCAATCCAAGGGTGGTTCAGGGCGCGCTCGAGCAATCGAATGTGCAGGGCGTTGTCGAGATCACGCGCCTGATCGAGATCACGCGCGCCTACACGTCGGCCACGCGGCTGATGAAAGACATGGATGACTTGCGCCAGCAGGGCATCCGGACCCTTGGAAGCCTCGAAGGCTAATGCCGCAAGAAGGATGTTTTAAATGAAATCTCTCCATATTGCGGCAACCGGCATGAAGGCGCAGGAGCGCAATGTCGAGGTTATCTCGAACAACGTCGCCAACATGCGCACCACCGGTTACAAGCGCCAACGTGTCGATTTCCAGGACCTGCTTTACCAGAACGACCGCAGGATGGGTTCAGAGACCTCCGCGGCTGGAACCATCGTTCCCACGGGCGTTCAGATCGGCTCGGGCGTCAAGGTTGCCGCCACCTCGCGGATCATGAGCCAAGGTTCGCTTGAGCAGACCGGCAAGGATCTCGACCTGGCCATTCGCGGCGACGGCTTTTTCCAGATCGAACTCCCGAACGGCACAACGGCCTATACACGCGACGGATCCTTCGAGAGAGACCCAAACGGCGCGCTTGTGACCGTGGATGGATATGCCGTTCAACCGGGCATTGACATTCCCGAAGGCTCGCGCGACGTCACCATATCCGCCGACGGCACGGTTCAGGCAATCGACGCCGGCGGCAATCTGGTCAATCTCGGCCAGATCCAGCTGGCGCGGTTCGTGAACCGGGCCGGGCTGGAAGCGGTGGGCGACAACCTTTTCCTGGAGACCACCGCCAGTGGAGCGCCGGAAGTCGACAACCCGGGCGCCAACGGCTTCGGTGATCTCCAGCAACGTTTTCTGGAAATGGCAAATGTGGATGCGGTGACGGAAATCGCCGATCTCATTTCCGCACAACGGGCCTACGAGATGAACTCGCGGGTGATCAAGGCCGCGGACGAGATGTACGCCACAGCCTCGAACATCCGCTAACGGAGGGAGTGGAATGATGAAAAGCGTTCTGACCCTGTTGTATGTGCTGATCGTGCAGGCCCTTTTGCCTTTTGCCGCCATGGCGGACCAGCGTCCGCATCTTCGCTCGGAGGTGCACACGCTCTCCGGAATCGTCACGGTCGGGGACTTTTATGTCGGGGCCGGCGAATTCGCCGAGGTACCGCTGTTCCGCTCTCCGGACCTTGGCACATCGGGCAATGTTCCCGCTTCCATGGTCGCCGAACGGGCCCGCCAGGCTGGCCTGATCATGGCCGGCACGGATGGACTGCGCCAGGTTGTTGTGCACCGGCGGGCCGAAGTCTTCGACCGTCAGCGGTTGATCGATCTGATCACCGGCGAACTGGCACAAAGGGAGGCGTCCCTGACGCCGGACCTGATCGAAATGACTTTTGATCGCCCGGTTGAAACCCTGGAGGCCAATCCGGCGGATGCGCAGCCTGTCCGGTTCGACCAAGTCCTGTGGTCCCGGACAACCGGGCGCTTCTCGATTACCGGTACCGTTGCGACAGAAAGCGGCCGGCGCCCGATCTCCTTCAGCGGGCGGGCGCAGGAATTGATGGAAGTGGCGACCCTCGCCCAACCCCTCCAGCGCGGCAGCATCTTGAAGGAGGAGGACATCGTCTTTACCCGGCTGCCCCGCAACGCGGTTCCCTCCCGTGCCCTGACCGACCCCGCAGAGGTCGTCGGTCTTGCAGCGCGCAATCCCTTGCGCGCCAATACGCCGCTCTCGCGCACCGACTTTGCCAAGCCGATCCTGATCGAGCGCGGAGAGAATGTCACAATCACCTATGAAATTGCTGGCATGAAATTGACCACCCGCGGCAGGGCCATGGATGACGGCGCCGTCGGGGACCTGATCGATATCAAGAACCTGGAATCAAGGCGTTTCGTTCCAGCCATGGTGGTTTCGCGCGGTCAGGTCGTGGCTCAACCCGCTTCGGCGCGTGTCGCCCGGCTCCAGGAGCAAACCCAATGACGACCTTTCCAACAATCCGGGCCATTGCCACCGGTCTGGCCCTGGCGTCCCTGCTCGCCGGCTGCGGCACCGCGGACAGATTGTCCCAGGTCGGACAACAGCCCGCTCTCAATGCGATCCAAGACCCCACGACGACGCCCGGCTATCGCCCGGTTCAGATGCCCATGCCGGAGCCGCAACAGGCCCACTACAGTCCGAATTCGCTCTGGAGATCCGGGAACCGGGCCTTTTTCGATGATCAGCGGGCGAAGCAGGTGGGCGACATTCTGACTGTCACGGTCACCATTTCCGACCGGGCGGAAATCGACAACTCGACCTCCAAGAGCCGAACGGATTCCAACGCCTCTGGTGCCGGGGGCGCGCTTGGAACGGCGATTGATACGGTTCTCCTGCCGGCAAGCTCCAGCGCTGGAAATCTTGCAAGCATCAACAGCTCAAGCAGCTTTGAAGGCGAAGGGGAAGTCGACCGCGAAGAAACGATACGCACCAACGTGGCCGCTGTCGTGACCCAGGTCCTGCCAAACGGCAATATGGTGATCGAGGGGCGTCAGGAGGTTCGAGTGAATTTCGAGGTCCGCGAACTGGTGGTGGCCGGCGTCGTCCGGCCGGAGGACATCGCTTCCAACAACACGATTGCCAGCGACAAGATCGCGGAAGCGCGCATCGGCTATGGTGGCCGCGGACAGATCACGGAAGTCCAGCAACCACGTTACGGCAGCCAGGTCATGGATATCCTTCTGCCGTTCTGATCAGAAACAGAGGGCCGCTTCCCAGCGGCTCCACCCTCCCCCGGCCATGCGTATCTGGTGTTCTAGAAGCCGGTGCGTGATGGCTGACCGAAAGGCACGGTGTCTCGCTCCCCGAGCGCCGTGCCTTTTTCCATTTGGAGCGCGCCAACAAAAAACCTCCCGGATGACCGGGAGGCGAGAGGTCCGATTGTTTGCTTGCGTTTTTCGGCCGCCGGGCTCAGTCGTCCCGGTAAACCTTTTCCCGGCGCTCATGGGCTTCCTGGGCCTCGATCGACAGTGTGGCGATCGGGCGGGCTTCGAGGCGGCGCAACGCGATCGGTTCACCCGTTTCCTCGCAATATCCATAGGTGCCCTCGGAAATGCGCTCGAGCGCGGCATCGATCTTGGAGATCAGTTTCCGCTGCCGGTCGCGGGCACGCAATTCGATCGACCTGTCCGTTTCCGAGGAGGCACGGTCAGCCAGATCGGGATGGTTTTGGCTTTCCTCCTGAAGCGCGGCCAAGGTCTCCTTGCTTTCCTTCAGGATATCGTCTTTCCAGGCCAGCAGCTTGTTTTTAAAGTATTCCCGCTGGCGGTCATTCATGAACGGTTCATCTTCCGTAGGGCGGTATTCAGACTCAAGCTCTACCGTCATCGACAGCTCCGGTTTACCGTTTAGCCGCGCGCAATATATAGCCGCGCACCTGAAGCGGCAACGGTTCAATTATCTAATTTGTAGCTGAAAAATGATATTTTTATTCAATTAGTTATGAGAAAATCGCCGATCATCGCGAAGTGGCAGACCAGCCACTGGACGGCGCTCAATCGGAGAATCGACCGAGCTTGGCCAGCTCAACCTTCACTCGCAATTCAATCTCGCGGATGACACCATCCACCTGCGGGTCGCCGCTTTCCACGCGGTCCTCCACGGACTTCGCCAGGCTCGCGAGGCGATCCTCGGAGACGATCCCGCCCAACAGTTCCGCGCGCAGGGCCTCGAGGTTGTCGAGCAATGTATGGCCCCGCTGTGTCGCCACCTGCCGCTGGTCCGTTTCAAGACGCATCTCCTGCAAGGCCAACAGAGCATCCATCCCCTGGATCGCCGAACTGCTGGACACCGCCGGGGCGGAAGCTCCGTCACCGCCCGGATCAGGCTGGAACGCCACACCCTCGCCATCGACCTTCTTTTTCCCGCCCCGGCTGTGCACTCCGCTCAGCGGCTTGTTGCCTGTAATTCGCATGCTGGTTCGACCCAATTCTGCCTTTTGGCGCTCCAGGTTGAAGAATCACTATGCCCCCGTGTGTCAAGGGTAAAGGAGTTCCCGGTCAGGCGGCAAGTTCTGCCGCCCTATGGACAATCACCCAAGCCACGGCCGTGCGGGGGGCATCGCTTGCTTGCCCGGAAAACCGGGACTTTTTCGACCCGGCGATCCCGTCTTCAAACTGGCATGGAACTCGCATTAACGATACCGCCACGTCGGCGGAGCAGCCAGTCAGATCAGCGGTATTCGATGTTCATCATGGAATTTTTCAGACAATTCAAGACGATCCTGACAAGCGTAGCGGTCTTGAGCGCCGCGATCACCGTGTTGTCCATCCAATTGGCCGCGACCGCGAACGCGGCCTCGCGCATCAAGGACATCGCCGATTTCGAAGGCATTCGGGAAAACCAGCTCATCGGCTACGGGCTGGTGGTCGGCCTCAACGGCACCGGCGACACCTTGCGCAATACACCCTTCACCCAGCAATCGCTCCAGGCAATGCTCGAGCGTCTTGGCGTGAACACACGCGGGGTCGACCTGAACACCAACACGGTCGCCGCTGTGATGGTCACGGCCAACCTGCCGCCATTCGCCACCCAGGGCACCCGGATCGACGTCAATGTCAGTGCGCTGGGCAATTCGGACTCTCTTCAAGGCGGCACGCTTCTGGTGACGCCCCTTGTTGGCGCAGATGGTGAGGTTTACGCCATCGCTCAAGGCTCTGTCGCGATTGGAGGCTTCGCGGTTCAAGCCGAGGCCGCGTCGATCACCCGCGGCGTTCCAACCGCAGGACGCATAGCAAATGGCGGCCTGGTGGAGCGGGAGGTCGATTTCCGTCTCGCGTCCATGACAAGCCTTCGGCTGGCTCTGCGCAACCCGGATCTGACGACTGCCCGCCGCGTCGCCCTTTCGATCAACGAATTGATCGGCCTGCCGACGGCTGAGCCGGTCGACCCGGGCACGGTCCGGATCAATTTGCCGATGGACTATACCGGCAACATTGTCGACCTGCTGACCGATATCGAGCAGCTGATCGTGCAACCCGACCTCGCGGCCCGCGTCGTGATCGACGAAAACTCCGGGATCATCGTGATGGGGCAGGACGTAAAGGTGTCCATGGTTGCCGTTGCCCAGGGCAATCTTACCGTCACCGTCGCCGAGACGCCCGAGGTCGTGCAGCCCCTTCCCTTTGCCAACGGGCAAACAGCGATCGTTCCACGGACCGAGATCGCAATTAACGACGATCCGGATGCGAAGTTGGCGATCGTGCCGCAAGCTGTCACCTTGAAAGAACTCGTCGACGGGCTGAACGCACTTGGAATTGGGCCGCGGGACATGATTTCCATCCTTCAAGCCATCAAGGCGGCAGGTGCCCTTCAAGCCGAAATCGAGGTGCTGTGATGCTGGAAGCCGTCCATAGCCTCAATACCGCCCGCAACCCGCAGGATGTGCTGGCGGGCGTCGACCGGGCCAACAAAGCCCGTATCCGGGAAACCGCCGAAGAATTCGAAGCTGTGTTCCTCAACAACATGATGCAGCACATGTTCACGGGTCTCGACGAGGGTGGAACATGGGGCGACGGGCCGGGAGCGGAAGCCTGGCGCGGGCTCCTGATAAACGAATATGCCACATCCATCGCCAAAGGCGGCGGAATAGGACTCGCCGATTCCATCGAACGCGAGCTGATCGCTCTCCAGGAGGCCTCCCAATGACCATCCAAAGCGAAGGGCTGGATCTGCCTTTCTCCCTTGAACGTCCGGTGAGCAAGTCTGAGGCAGAGGCTTTCTGTTTTGCCCTGGTGCGGACGATGGAACAGCTGCTTGACGTGATCGAGCGCGAGACCGCGCTTGTCCGGGACGGGCAACTTACCAAATCCGGAGAGTTGCAGCCCGAAAAGGCCAAGCTCATCCATGAGTATACCCGCGGGATGATGTGCGCCAAGGACAACGCGGTGGCGCTTGGAAACCTTGCGCCGGCGGCGGTGCAGGCGCTGCGCCGCAGTCATGGAGAGTTCCAGCCTGTTTTGCGGATCAACCTCGCAGTGCTGTCGACGGCCCGCGAGGTAACCAACGATATTCTGTCGACCGTGGCAAAGGCGGTGAATGCGAAACAGCACACCACCACATATGGTCCCAAGGGACAAAGCCCAGCGGGCCCGTCGGCGGCGCACGGGATCGCCGTCAACCGCTCGCTATAGTATTCCGCAGGATCGGCCAAACATCCCAGTACATCCCGCTGCGGCAGCATGCCTCAACCGAATCAGCAAATGACGCCACTTTTTTTGCCGGTCCTGAAAATTCTAATCATTTTCTTAACGGCTGATTCATTTCCACCCGATAAGGTACGTCTATAAGGGGAAAAGTGTATTGAGTATCCCCGGAGGGCTGAACGATGGAAACAGGATTAGCCCGTCCGCCGATGCCGTCCTACACGGCGATTTCGCCTGTCGAGCGGGCACCAGAGCGGACGGAACGTGCCGCGAAAACGGACCTGCCGCGCAACCAGACTGTCGCACCGGCAAGTGAGACAGACGCATCGTCGCGTCCGGCGGATGACCGGACTTTGAGGGAGCCCACCCGCGAGCCGGTCCAGATCGGCCGGGAGATCGAGCGCAAGAACGTGATCGATCCCGAAAGCAACTCCATGATCTACATGGCCACCGATAGCGAGACCGGCGAAGTCATCCGCCAAGTGCCAAGCGAAACCTTGCGACGTTTGCGCGCCTATGCCGATGCCATTGCCAATCAGGAAGTGTCCGCCAATCAGACGTCCCGGCAGGACAGCGAAGAGACACGGGCCCGCACAATCTGAGGCCGCGCCCCCTGGGGCGTGACGCGTTCCGTTTCCGGCCGCCGATGGCTGTGCCCCTTGAGCAAAGCCGTGTTGTGGTTCGACTTCGGCACGGCTCCGCATCCTCATCAGCGCAAACACCTTGGACAGCCCCTTGTTTCGGCGACCTTCCGCCTTCCCCGGAGGCGGCTCTCCCCTCTATGCCTCATTTCAGTCCAACGGCGCGGCATGGCCCCCAGGGCCAATCTGCGTCGTCGAAACACCTGTTTCACGGGTTGTTAAGGTTACTTACTTCGTAACCATGTTCCTTTACGCTTGTTTACTTTTGGTCGTGTCATTGTCGCTCCCGGGCCAAGAACAGGCTCTGTACTGCGTACTTCTAGGAAGGAAGACACAATGACTGACATTACCATTTCGAGCGCCGTGCGCTCGAACCTCCAAGCGCTTCAATCTGCTTCCAAGCTCATCTCGGGTGTTCAGGAAAAACTGGCCACCGGCAAGAAGGTGAACTCCGCGCTTGACAATCCGAACTCCTTCTTCACGGCAAAGGGACTTCAGAACCGCGCAGGCGATCTGTCGAACCTTCTGGACGACATGGGGCAAGGCGTGCAAACGCTGAAAGCGGCCGACAAGGGGATCGGCGCGATCTCCGACCTCGTCGACGCCGCAAAAGCGAAGGCCAACCAAGCCCTTCAGACATCCAGCCAGTCCGAGCGCAAGCAATTCGTTTCCGAATACAACGAACTGCTGACTCAGATTGAGGATATTGCCAAGGATTCGGGTTACAAGGGCAAGAACCTGCTCGGCGGCTCCGGCAACGATCTGAGAGTGACTTTCAACGAAGACGGAACGTCCGATCTGGACATTTCCGCCGTCGACTACACCGACACCAGCCTGTCAACAGGCCTGCGCCTGTCGGATCTGGCAAGTGCGGTGGCAGGAACCGCATCCACACTCGCTGCTACGAACGACAGCTTGACGACACCGGCTGCCCTGACCGGCGGTCAGTTGATCACGCTGGATGACGATTTCGCGGCAGGCGATGTGCTGACCCTGACAGACAGCACTGGCGGTACCTACGGTTCGTTGGAGATCTCTGCAACGACCACCGTGCAGGACGTTGCAAACTTCATCAACGGATCCAGCCGTGACATTGAGGCCTCGGTAAGCGGCGGGATTTCCGTCTCCTCCAGCATCAATGTGACCCTGTCTTCGACCGGCGCTCTGTCGGACCAGTCGTTCAATGCGGCGACCGAGAACGGGTTCGCCTCAGACACAGCGATCAACTCGGTTCTGTCTGACTTGACGCGGGCGCAGAATACGCTCCGCTCGCAAGCCTCCACCTTCGGTACGAACCTGTCGATCGTGCAGAACAGGCAGGACTTCACCAATGCGTTGATCAACACGCTCGAGGAAGGGGCTGGTCTCCTGACCCTGGCAGACACCAACGAGGAAGGCGCGAACTTGCTGGCCCTTCAGACCCAGCAGTCGCTGGCGTCCACCTCGCTGTCCCTGGCTGCCCAGGCCGACCAGAACGTTCTGCGGTTGTTCTAAAACAACCCCTACCGGGCGCAAACGACACCACAAGACCGGCGGACACTGTCCGCCGGTTTTTTTTTGCGCAAAGCTTCCCGATCCCCTCATCCTGAGGAGGTCCGCAAGGACCGTGTCGAAGGTTCATGGCCCCCTTCGTGGCCCCTACCCGATTTTGCCGCCGATCTTTCGAGGCGCCGCTGCGCTGCGCACCTCATCTTTCGAGGCTCCGCTGCGCTGCGCACCTCAAGATGAGGGTCCGGACGAGCCGCACCCGCCGCAGCACTCGGACCAGCGACGCCAATCCGCCGTTCCCTCCGCGCAACCCCCTGATCCCCTCATCCTGAGGAGGTCCCCAAGGACCGTCTCGAAGGATCAAGGCCCCCTTCCTCGCCCCTACCTGATTTTGCTGCCGATCTTTCGAGGCGCCGCTGCGCCGCGCACCTGATCTTTCGAGGCTCCGCTTGCGCTGCGCACCTCAAGATGAGGGTCCGGACGAGCCGCACCCGCCGCAGCACAAGGACAAACGACACCGATCCGCCCTTCCCTTCGCGCAACCCCCTGATCCCCTCATCCTGAGGAGGTCCGAAGGACCGTCTCGAAGGATCATGGCCCCCTTCGTGGCCCCTACTCCACTTTGTCCGCCGATCTTTCGAGGCGCCGCTGCGCTGCGCACCTCATCTTTCGAGGCTCCGCTGCGCTGCGCACCTCAAGATGAGGGTCCGGAAAAGCCACACCCACCGCAGCACTCGGACCAGCGACGCCTATCCGCCATTCCTTTCGCGCAAAGCTACTCGATCCCCTCATCCTGAGGAGGTCCGCAAGGACCGTCTCGAAGGATGGCCGGCGGCACATTTTTTGATGTCAGCCCGGAATACCGCGCGGCGTTAACCTTTCATTTACCACAAATTGCGACGAATTAACCGATGATTAGGGTTAACAGAAGATGATCCTGATCAACCTGCTCAGGAAGAGCAGTCGAACATGGGACCCAGGAAAGGGAAACACGCATGTCTGACATTACCTTGTCGGCTGCCGTCCGGCAGAACCTTCTCACGCTTCAAACCACCGCTGATCTTTTGTCCGACGTCCAGGGAAAACTGGCGACCGGCCTGAAGGTCAATTCGGCCCTCGACAATCCGAACTCGTTCTTCACGGCGTCCGGATTGAACAGCCGGGCCAACGATCTGAACAACCTTCTCGACGACATGGGCCAGTCGCTGCAGACCCTGAAGGCCGCCGACAAGGGTATTCAGTCGATCACCAAACTCGTGGATTCGGCAAAAGCAAAGGCCAACCAGGCTTTGCAGACCCAAAGCCAGTTCGAACGCGCCCAATTCGCCAAACAATACAACGATCTCCTCGAGCAGATCGAAGACCTGGCGAAGGACTCGTCCTACAAGGGCAAGAACCTTCTGGCCGGCGGCACGAACGATCTCACAACGATCTTCAACGAAGACGCGACTTCGAAACTCACCATTCAGGCCGTCGACTACACCGATGCAAGCCTGTCGACGGGCTTGAACCTGTCCGACATTGCGGAAGCCCAGGGCGGCGCTTCCTCCTTCGACATTCGGGGTGGATCGGAAACCATCGCGCTTCAGGCCGGCACCGGCCAGCCTCTCCAGTCCAGCTCCCTGCTGAGCGCTTCCGACGCCATCGACGTCGATGACGTCCTCGCCCTGTTCGACGGCCCTGCCACAGCATCAAGCATCGGCACCGGATTTACCGTTGGTGCGGGTACGACCGTTCAGGATCTGGTGAACTATATCGACGGCTTTGCTGGCGTGAACGCGAGCTTCGATGACGCCACCGGGCAACTGGTGATCAATTCCAACCAGACCATCGATATCCGGAACGACGGCTCATCGGGCAGCACCGGCAACACCGCGGACCTTGCGGCCATCACGGCTAGCGCTGCGAACTCCTCCGGCGCTTTGCTGACAAATTCCGCCTCCTTCAAGGTCGGAGACACCCTGACGCTGACCGACGGCAACAATTTCGAGCTCGGTTCGATTGAAATCGAAGCGGACACGACGATTGAGGATTTGATCAACTTCCTCGACGATTTCAATGGTGTCACGGCAAGCTTCGAAGAAGCATCGGGCCGGATCTCTCTGCTCAGCGATACGGACCTGACCCTGGCCAGCGACAACAACGACTTCAACGACAATACGGTCGCGGCAACCAACACGAACAACGATGTTACCATCGCCGCTTTGACCGACAGCGGATTTGCCACCGACGGACAAATCAACCGGGTTATCGACCGGCTGAATACGGCATTGGGAAATCTGAGATCACAGGCCTCCGAGTTTGGTACAAACCTGTCGACCATCGAAATCCGGCAGGATTACACGCGATCTTTGATCAACACGCTCCAGGAGGGGGCCGGGTTGCTGACATTGGCCGACACCAACGAGGAAGGCGCCAACCTTCTGGCCCTGCAGACGCGGCAGCAGTTGGCCGCGACATCCCTGTCCTTCGCCTCTCAGGCGGACCAGACGGTGCTGTCCCTGTTCTAAGTCCGGGCGAATCGAACAGACGCACGACTCACAACCTGACAACCAGCGCGGCGGGCCTTCTGGCCCGCCGCTTTTTTGTTCAGTCAAAGCTGCCTGGCGAATCCACGTCGAAAGCAGGTCAATATTTTCAATGATTTAAAAGAAATCTCTTGGTAACCTTCGTTACCAATTCATAAACAGGTGCATCCAGCCTTTACTTTTCATTTACATTTAGACGGAGAAGCGTGTGCTGGTGTTGTGTTCAGTCAGCGCGACAAGACAGTACGATCAACTGATGCGGTGAATCCTGATGAGCGATATCGTCCTGACAAGTGCGGTCCGGGAAAACCTGCTTTCCTTGAAGAGGACCGCCGATCTTCAGTCCCGGACCCAGGAACGGCTGGCAACTGGCCTGAAGGTCAATTCGGCCCTCGACAATCCGAATTCGTTTTTCACCGCCGCGAGCCTGAATGACCGCGCCGGAGATCTGTCGAACCTGCTCGACAACATGGGGCAGAGCGTCCAGACGATCCGCGCTGCAGGCGATGGCATCGAGTCCATCACAAAGCTCGTGGAATCGGCCAAGGCGATCGCGAACCAGGCGCTCCAGACGCAAAGCGAATACCAGCGCAAGATCTATTCACAACAGTACAATGATGTACTCCAGCAAATTGAGGATCTGGCACGCGATTCCGGCTACAAGGGCAAAAACCTTCTGGCCGGACCCGGCAACGAACTTGAGGTGATCTTCAACGAGGACAGCACCTCCAACCTGACCGTTGACCCTGTCGACTATACCGATACGTCCTTGTCGGGTGGCTTGAACCTCGCCGATCTTGCGACCGGGGCCGGAGCCACAAGTTCGTTCAATCTTCAGGGCGGAACCGTACGGATCAGCCTGCCCGGTTTGCAGGCCTCATCGGATCTGAGCAGCCTTCCCAACTGGGCCGACAACAATGTTATTTCGGTCAGCGACGGCGTAACAACAAACTCCTTTACCGTTGGCGGCTCCATCAATACCGTTCAGGACTACGTCAACGCCATCAACAACCTCGGCGGCCTCCAGGCAACATTCGACGAAGCGACGGATCAGATCGTCATCGGGTCGGGTCTGAGCGCGGGCACCACGTTGAGTATCTCGAAGGACGCGACCGGCGGCGGCTCGGAAACCAATGGTGGTTCGACCGCCACCACGGTTGACACAACCCTGACGACCTCTGCGCTCACGGCCGCCGCGACCTTGATCAATTCTGGCGGGTTCCGGGTTGGCGACACGATTACCATCACCGATGGCAATGGGTTCGAACCGGCATCCCTGGAAATTGACGATCAAACCACCGTTTCCGATTTGGTCAGCCTTCTCAACAACATCAAAGGGCTGCAGGCAACATTCTCCGGTGGCAGCGTGAGCCTGGTTGGTGAAGTCAGTTTTTCGATCTCCAGCACGAACCCCGATTTCAACATAGGCGGCTTCGCCATGACGAGCGGGCCCGTTGGGCTGACGGCAACAGGCTCGGAATTCAAGACCGATACCGATATCGAACGAACCCTTCAGGCCATCAATTCCGCCCTTGATGAATTGAGGTCCGCCGCCAGCAGTTTTGGCGCGAGCCTTTCGACGGTTCAGATCCGGACCGATTTCACGGAGGAACTGATCAACACGCTGGAAGTGGGCGCCGGGGCGCTGATCATCGCCGATATGAACGAGGAAGGCGCGAATATGCTTGCCTTGCAAACCAGGCAACAGCTTTCCTCGACAGCCCTGTCTCTCGCAAACCAGGCCGAGCAAAGCGTTCTGAACCTGTTCTAAGCGCTCTACGTGTAAATAGTTAAAGTATCCCAGCCGGGCATTAACCTTTTGGTTAATAATGGTGACCATACTTGTCGAGGAGGTCATGAAATGGCGCTAAAGGTTGAGTTGAAACCCGGCGAACGCATTATCATTGGTGACAGCGTAATCACAAACGACAATCAACGGACCCGTCTATTCATCGAAGGCACAGCCCCTATCCTCCGAGAGAAAGATATTCTGACGCCAGAAACGGCCAATACACCGGCCAAGCGTGTTTATCTTGCTGTGCAGCTGATGTATTTGTCGAACAGTCTAGAAAAAATACAGGATAACTACTTTATACTCGTAAATGACATTGTGAAGGCAGCACCAAGTACGATCCCGTATATTACGCGTATCAGTAATTCAATCCTAACCGGCGCCTTTTACAAAGCACTGAAGGAAGCAAAAAAGCTTATCGAGTATGAGAGGACGCTGATCGGTCATGTACAAGCAGGCGGCGCAAGCCTATCAGAAAACGAGCCAGGTGGCGGTCACTCCGAGAGAGCTGGAAGCAACGCTCCTCATGAAAGCCGCAGCTCGTCTTCAGCTGATCAAGGATGAGTGGGATCAATCCACCCTCGAGGACCGGGACGAAGCCCTGACCTACAACCGGAAACTCTGGACGGTATTGGTCACTTCGGCCACCAGCGCCGAGAGCCCCCTTCCGCAAGAGATCAAGAACAACATCGGGTCTTTGGGCGTGTTTGTTTTCAAACGGACCATAGCCATTTCCAGTGACCCCGAGCCGGGCAAACTCGACGTCCTGATCAGTATCAACCGATCCATCGCGGAAGGATTGCGGGCCCGCCAGGATGCCGCCGCATCTGCAGGCGCCTAGAGCAATTTCAGTAAAAGCTGGAGACTTTTACGCTCGTGAAATTGCGTAAAAACAGGAACATAGAGCAATTCAAGTGATTCAGCTTTCACGAGAAATGCTCGAGACCTGCGGGCGCGTTTCATCGGGACCGATTGCACGCCCTCAGATGATCGCCCTTGAGTGGCCGTGAACCTTCCGATGTTTCAAACAAAGCGCCAGATGCGCCGGCAAAAAAAGGCCCGCTTCCGCGGGCTATACCATATTAACGGTTGTTTATTTCAAGTTCTTTACACGTAATCGGCAAGAGTGAGATCAAAGACGATGGACGAGGCGCGGTAGGACGCTTCGATATTGGTCTGGAGCTGCAGGATTTCCGCTGCCAAAAGCTCATCATTTACGCCCACGATTTCACCGATCGTCGTTTCGTAGCTTGATTTGACCTGCGTATGCCGGTCATCGGTGTACTGCACCGTTCTATAGGCGATCGAAATTTCCGTGCTGATATCAACGATTCCCGACTGATCGGCCGAGCTCGGCTCCAGAACCGCGCGCAGTCTTTCCGTCAGACCGTTGTAGAAGCGCTGGAGCTGGGCTTGTTCCGCCGCATTTGCGTCAATTTGCGCCTGGGTCGGGTTGGTGGGAAGAGCCGGCGCCGAAAAATCGGCCGCCACAAACGCGGCGAGGCCCTTCATCACATCGGCGAAGCCCTGCTCATTCGCGCGCGCGCCATAGCTGACCTCCAGATTGTCGTCGACGCGCGCATTCTTGTCCAAACGGGCATTGGATGTGGCTGTGTTTTCACCGGTGTACCACGCGACCGTGGTCGCCGCTCCGCTGACCTGGGCCGTCGCCGTGTCGAAAGGAGGACCGTCCACCCGCAGGGTGTCATTTCCACCAAACGTATCGAAGAACTCATCCGCCGCCCATGTTGTGGCGGCTGCCTTGAGGCTGGTCTTGGCCTGTTCCTCGATCTCTGTCAGGATCGCCGTGCGCAGATTGGCCGCGGTTTCCGCCAAATCCGCGCCGATTGCGAATTCGCCAGTGAGCGGGTTGTTGCCGGTGCTCGCCTTGAACGTCATCGACAGGTTTTCGGTATGGCCGGGTGGCAGCGTGAACTGCAAGGTGATTTCCTCACCGGCTATCGGTTGCCCGGTGAACTGAATGTCGAACGTATCCGGATCGGTCCCGGTGCCCGCCGGTCCGGTCACGGCCACATTCGACAGAGCATTGGTCACGCCGGCGATATCGAAGCCGAAGTCATGCGTTCCATCTTCGGCAATGGTGAACGTGGAGTCGGTCGGCGGCGCCCCGTTGGTCGTCAAGGCGCTGACCGTCAACCGGCCAAGATCATCCGCGCCCAGATTGGCCTGCACGTACTCGTCGACAACGGTCTTCAACCCGGCCCGGCCATCGGCCCCGTCCATGATGGCGGCGACACCGGCAACCGGATTAGAGAAGGCGTCGGTCCCGCCGTATAGATAATAACCCGCGACTTCCGTGTTCAAAAGACTGACAGCTTCGTAGAGAAGCACTTCTGCGGTCGCCTGGGTTTGGGTCTGGCCGTCGCTTTGAAGCTCGAAGTCGTTTTGATCAAGCGCAGATTTGGAATCGATCCGCAAGGCTTCCAGACGCTCAAGCGTCGTGTTCAGCGAATTGATGTGCAAATTGGTCCGGATGATCGTTTCCTGATAGGCATCTATCCGGCTGACCTTCTGGGTCAGTTCCAGCGAAAGCAGCCTGTTGTCGCCAAGACCTCCATAGGTTTGCGATTTCATGCCTGTGGCGAGTTGGGCCGTCTTCTCGGACAATGTCCGGTTCAACTTGGTCAGCTGCTGGGTAAGATAGCTTCGGGAGGTGGTGATCGTATCAATGGTCATGATTCACCTCAGGTAACCTGCAGCAAGCGCTCGAAGAGATCATTCACGGCTTGCATCACCCGCGCATTGGCTTTGTAGGAGTTTTGCAAGGCCACCAGAAACCCCATCTCCTCGTCGATATTGACGGAATAGGCTTCTTCATGGCGGATGGCGAGATTTGTGGTCAAGGCGATCTTGGATTCGGCAAAGGTCTTTGCGTCCTGCGCCTGGTCGCCCTGATAAGCCACAGACTGATTGATGTATTGCAGAACGGTCCCCCGATAGGGCGTTCCTGGCGTTCCGATTCCGGCCTCTGGACGGAAGGACACCGCCTCGGTCGTTAGCGAATCCAGAAGATATTGAGCCCTGGCAGGATCGTTTGGAGAGTTCGCCGCAGGGGTCGTTTGATAGGTCACGAGCTGTCCGGAATCCGCTTTCAAGGCGGAGTTCACGGATATGCCCATGCCAAATCCCACGCGCTGCCCGCCGCTTTCCAGCGCGTCGGTGAAGTCCACCTCGCCATTTCGGGTATCGGTGAACACAGCCAGACCGAGCCCCTGATTTGTCGCCGCGGACACCGTCACATCGGCCGACACGCTATTGACACTAACCCCAGCGCCCGTGTTCCCCAGGATCCGCAGATCATCCGGTGCGATATTCGAAACCTGCAGACCTGTCGCCGATGCTATTTGTGAGATTGTGGCGGCATCAATCCCTGATGAAATATCGATCCCGAAGACGGTGTCGTCGGTGCGCGCGGTCGCCGTGTCGGAAAGCGGCAGCAAGGTCGGGTCTTCAACACCAATCAGCGTTACCGTCCGGTTCTGCCCCCCCTCCACATAGGATATCTCGATCGTGTTGCCGGCCCGAAGCGCGGAAATATCCAGATCGAAGCCCGTCTCGAGTCCGACCGTCACAGCATTGCTCTCGATGGTGACATTGGAAAACGCCAACGACATTTCAGCGGCGATTTCGTCCAGTTGCCCTTGCGCCTTGACCAGAACATCGTCACGCATCTCATCGAGCGCGAAGATGGAACCAGACCGCGAGCTCGCGACCAGATCGAAGGTCGCGCCGCCCACAGTCGTGACCATCACGCTGTTTCCGGATTGTCCCGGCTGCAAGGTCGGTGTTTCCGTGAACGACAGCGTCGAGACCTGACCGTCCGTGTACAAAAGCTCAGCGCTGTGTGTGGTGATGTTGATGGTGCCGTTGTCGTTGTTGGAGATGTTGACATCGAGATAGCCGGAGAGCTGTTCGAGGTACCTGTCGCGCTGATCGAGAATATCGGCCGTCGACACATTCGCCTGCTTAGCATCGCGAATATCGGCATCGACATCCTTTATGCTTTGGAGCAGGCCGTTCACGGTCTCCGTCTGAAGGGCCAGAACGGAATCGGCCTGCTGGCGCAGTTCCTGGATTTGCGCATAGGAGGTATTGATTTCGTTGGCGAGCGCTTCAGCCGCCGAAATGACCTGGAGTTGGGCCGCATAGCCGCCTGGATCGTTGACCAGCGCGGACAACGCGGTCGTCAGCTCCGTGGCCAGGGCGGAAACGCTCGACTTGTCATTAATCGTTCCGAAGATATCGTCCAGACGGTCGGTGTAGGTCTGGACCTGTTTGGCGTATTCGGCATCGGCAAGGGATTCGAAGTAGGACGACTGGATCTTGAGATCGACCGCCCGCACGACCTCGTTCGACAACAGCCCCGTGACATTGCCGTTGCCGTCGAAGAAGACCTTCGCCGACACTTCCTTGCGGGTGTACCCGACCGTATCCGCGTTGGCGATGTTCTGGGCGGTGAGATCGAGCTGACGCTGGTTGTATGTCAGCCCGAAAAGCGCCGTATTGAGAGCCGATGTTAGTCCCATATCCGCGCCTTTCCTCTTTGGGTTACGCGGCGCCGGCGGCTGAACCGCCGGCTCCTAACTCACTGTTACCGGACCATGTTCAACGCGCTGTCGAGCATTTCGTCCGCGGACGTCACGATCCGCGTGTTGGCGGAATAGGCCTGCTGGGTGATGATCAGCTTCGAGAACTCCGTCGCGATATCCGCGTTGGAGAGCTCGATGGCATTGGCGATGATCGAACCACCTCCCGTCAGATCCGGCTCCCCGGATGTGGAGGTCGCGGCAAAGGCAGCCCCATCCACCCGCTGAAGGTTCTGCTCGGCCTCAAACGTTGCTAAGGGAATCTCATAGAGAGCGCGGGTCTGGCTGTTGGAGTAGCTGGCATTCACCCGGCCGGACTCATCAACCGCGATACCCAGGAACTCGCCGGCGGCATAGCCGTCGCTATTCACTTCTACGGACGTCGCAGTTCCTTCATTTGTCGCAAATTGGGTAAGAGAGTTTGTCCCGAAGGCAATTGTTGTCCCCGCCCCACCTGGCCCCGCAGTAGAAACACCATTTACTGTAATATTTGCGATAGTGAACGACTCTGTACCAGAGGCTGTGGCACCAGTGGCTGCAGTAAGCGTTTGCACCGCACCACTTGCATCGAATTGGACACTACCGACTCTTTTGTAGGCATCACCGGCTGCATCGCCAGGGCTCGCATAGTAAAGATTCCAAGTATTCACTGCTGGCGCCGGTACTTTAGCCCAACGGAGGGTCACGCTAATCGCAGTGCCATTGTCATTATAAATGGTCGTGGCACCACCCGAAATAGACGAGTTTTCGAATGCCGCCCGATATGTTTCGTCAATATTTGTGGTAGCATCCAGAACCGGAGGACCACCGAATGTTTCAAGAGTATCCGTACCCGCGGCGCCACTTGATGTAACGAAACGGTTTGTCTGTGGCGTTGGCGGCAAATTGGCTTGATAGGTAATTGTCCGCGACTGCTGCGCTGCCAAAGGCTGGCGACTCACCTGAAGCACCTCAGGAACATCGCCCGTCGCATTTCCAGTAGTTGGATCCAGAGGAAAGCCTTTGAGGTAATACCCCGACTGGTTGACCATGTACCCTTCTTCGTCGAGCTCGAAGTCACCGCCGCGGGTGTAGTAATTAGTATCCTGGAACGTTGTCCCTCCATCGACAATGTCGTCGGCGGCCGTCACAACGAAATACCCCTCCCCATTGATCGCCAGGTAGGTTGACACGTCACTTTGCGTAATATCGCCCTGGATCGTGTTCGTCGCACGCGAGGTGGCGAATGTCGTCCCCGACACTTGCGATGCCTGGATAGCACCGCCTCCCGACACGAGATCCGAGAAAGTGGTGTCCAGCCGCTTGAAGCCAACCGTCTGCGAGTTGGCCACATTGCCTGAAATGTTTTCGAGCGCGCGCGATTGAGCGTTCAGCCCCGAGATCGCCGCATTGATAGCCCCGTAAATACCCATACCGGTCCTCTTGGTCTTTCCGGGCAAAAGCCCCGTTCTGCCCTCTACTGGCAAACCGCGTGCCAAATCGAGGAACGTCAAAATTCCTATAAAATTCAGAGGATTGAACACCGTTATCCAACAGGCTCGGAGCAGCCAGACAGGCAGAAACCGACCAATCGGCAAAAACTGCCAGGCAGGCAGGCCACATTTTTCGGGATTGGCACGGCCCACTTACCCAGCTGGCACGCTGGGCCAGCTTGCGCTCCAGTGCGGGCAACCTTACTGTCCGGGCAAGAGATAGAACATGGAATGGCTCATGCGGTTTGAAGGCACGGACAGTTACATTGCGACCGAAGACTTGAGGGTCGCTGTGAATGCGGCGGTCGCGCTGGAGCGCCCGCTATTGGTGAAGGGCGAGCCAGGAACGGGAAAAACGGTTCTGGCGCAACAGGTCGCGCTGGCTCTGGGAGCGCCTTTGATTGAATGGCACGTCAAATCCACGACAAAGGCCCAGCAGGGCCTTTATGAATACGACGCCGTCTCCCGCCTGCGGGACAGTCAATTGGGTGACGAACGCGTCAAGGACATCAACAACTACATCCGAAAGGGCAAATTGTGGGAAGCGTTCTCGTCGCCGGTGAAACCGGTTCTGCTGATCGACGAGATCGACAAGGCGGATATCGAGTTTCCGAACGATCTCCTCTTGGAACTCGACCGGATGGAGTTCCATGTCTACGAAACCGGGGAGACGGTAAAGGCCAATCAGCGCCCGGTCGTCATCATCACCTCGAACAACGAGAAAGACCTGCCGGATGCCTTTCTGCGCCGGTGCTTCTTCCACTTCATCAAATTCCCCGACGCGCAGACCATGACGGAAATCGTCGAGGTTCATTTCCCTGGCCTGAAACCGCGCTTGTTGAGCGAAGCCTTGCGGCTGTTTTTCGAGGTCCGCGATGTCCCGGGTTTGAAGAAGAAGCCGTCGACGTCCGAGCTCATCGACTGGATCAAGCTGCTGGTCAACGAGGATGTCGATGCCGAGACGCTCCGGCAGGGCAGCATGTCCAAACTCATCCCGCCGCTCCATGGAGCCTTGCTGAAAAACGAGCAGGATGTGCACCTGTTCGAGCGCCTCGCCTTCATGGCCCGGCGCGAACGCAGTTAATCCAATCGAGGGAGAACGCTTCGTGCCGCGCTGGCAGCCACCGCGCCCTTCCGGGATGGTCGTTTCTGGTCTGATATTGCTCTGTGCTTTGGGCGCGGCTGTATCAGATGCGGGCGCGCAGGGCACGATGCAGCGCACTCAGAATGAAGAACAGGAGGGCTGGGTCGGCGATGTCTTCGGGATGCGGCATTTTTCGGGCATGCGGTGTCCAGACATTGTCGGGCCGTTCTTCCGCACGAAAACCCTTGCGGCCGACTCCGACCGCATGGCCGGCTGCCTCTATACCGGGCGCGATGGCATGCAGGCGGTGGTCCGGCAACATCTGGCCGGAACAGGGCGGCAGGCGGCTTCGGCCTTTCTGGACAATTATCGCGCCGCCGGATTCGAACTCGTTTCCATGAGTGGTGTTGCCGAGCGCGGGATTTCCTTCAAGACCCAGGATTGGGGCGGAAGGACGCAGATTGAAACCCTTTGGCACTTTGCCGGACGCGAAGCGGATTTCAGTCTTTGGATCGCCTATAGTCTGCCGGCTCAGGAAGCAGAAGTCGGTCCGGCTGTCGCCGCGTTTGAGGAAATGCTGGCCCAGCAGAACTGAAATCCCAAACACCCGGTTCACCGGGGAGGCACACCATCATCTTCGGCTCTTTCACTTCGCACGCAGGCCACAATGAAAAGACTGATCCTTTACCGGCATGCCAAATCCGACTGGGGCGATCCCGCCCTGGCGGACAAGGACCGGCCTTTGAACGAGCGGGGCAGACAAGCCGCGCCGGTTATGGCGGCCTATCTGCGTGAGCAGAACCTCAATCCGGACCGCATCCTGTGTTCCACTTCCTTGCGCACACGCGAGACGCTCGCTCCCCTTCTGCTCCATCTGACCCGAGAAGTGGAGATCCATCTTCTGGATGCCCTTTATGACGATCATGGTCTGGATTATCTGCCGATTCTGCGCCGCCACGCGGCCCCCGCCGACGTCGTGATGATCATCGGACATAACCCGGCGATGGACGCGACCGCCTACAGTCTCGTTCAAACCCGCGAAGGGCCGGTCTGGCAGGATATGTCAGCCAAGTTTCCGACAGGCGCAATCGCCGTTCTGGATTTCGCCATCGCGGACTGGCGGGATCTGACGGTTGAATCCGGCCAGCTCGTTTCGTTCGCCAAGCCGAGAGACCTCATGCCCTGACACTGATACTGCCTGCTTGACTTACGGATCAGTTGGCAATTGCACCCTGGCGCCGGAGCCCCTACATCACGCACCGGAGGTTGCCTTGCCCACGTTTCAATCCCTTGCCGACGAAGCACGTCTGACATTCGCCAATCTGTCCGGCTCTGTCACGGATCTCGCCGTTCCGTCCGTCAGGCTCGGTGTGACGGGCTTGGCCCGGGCCGGGAAGACTGTGTTCATCACGGCGCTGGTCCACAATCTGATTCATGGCGGGCGCTTGCCCGTGTTCCAGGCCGCTGCCGGCGGTCGGCTGACCGGCGCGCGGCTCCAACCGCAACCCGATGATGCCGTTCCCCGCTTCGACTACGAGGCCCATGTCGCAGCGCTTGTGAATGACCGGATCTGGCCGGATTCCACCCGGCAAGTGTCCGAACTTCGCCTGACACTGGAATTCGAAAGCGCGCAGTTCCTCGCCCGCCGGCTGGGCCGTGGAAAAATCCACCTGGACCTGATCGACTATCCCGGCGAATGGCTGCTGGATCTGCCGCTCTTGTCGAAGACTTATGCGGAGTTTAGCGCAAGCGCGCTGCGACGGGCGCGAGCCCCCAATCGAAAGGCGTTGGCGGACCGCTATCTGTCGTTGCTGGAGGGAACCGAACCGTCCGGTCCGGAAAGCGAGCAGGACGCCCAAAACCTGTCGGCCGCCTTCAAGTCCTATCTCGCTGCCTGCCGGTCGGACGCCCATGCCCTGTCCATGCTGCCGCCAGGCCGCTTCTTGATGCCGGGCGATCTCGACGGGTCCCCCGCCCTCACTTTCGCGCCGCTGGATATCCCGGCGGATGCCCCTCCGTCCCGGACGGGCACTCTCCGCGCGATGATGGAGCGCCGCTTCGAGGCCTATAAAACCCACGTGATCCGTCCGTTCTTCCGGGATCATTTCGCCCGGCTCGATCGCCAGATCGTTCTTGTGGACGTACTGCATGCGCTCAATGCCGGTCCGGATGCGATGTCGGATCTCGAAGAAGCCCTCGGTGAAGTTCTGACGGCGTTCCGGCCGGGGCGTCAAAACTGGCTGTCTTCTATCCTGACACGGCGCATCGACAAGATCCTGTTCGCGGCCACGAAGGCCGATCATCTTCACCGGGACGACCATGACCGGCTCGAGGCGATCCTGGAGCGCCTCGTGGCCCGCGGGATCGAGCATGCGCGCTTCAAGGGCGCCGATGTCAGCGTGCTCGCGATGGCCGCGGTCCGTGCCACAAGGGAGGCCAGTGTCCGCCATAAGGGGGAGGAACTGCCCGCCATCTTGGGCACTCCGCTGCCGGGCGAGGCCATCAACGGCGAAAACTATGACGGCAACTGCGAGATCGCGGTGTTTCCCGGAGACCTGCCGCACGATCCGGACACTCTGTTCTCGCCTGCGGGCGAGTTGGGCATCCAGGACCACGGCTCCGGTTCGGCGGCGGACCCAGCGCTTCGATTCCTGCGCTTCCGTCCGCCAAAGCTCGACAGAACGGCGGAAGGCCTGACTTTGTCGCTGCCTCACATCCGGCTCGACCGGGCTCTTGAATTCCTGATTGGAGACCGATTGGCGTGACCGGCAAGCCCTCCTCCCCCGCTTCGGACAAACAGGCCCGCAAGCCCGCCGCCTTCCGGCTGGACGACAGCAACGTTCGGCTTTCCGCCGAGGCGGAGACAACGCCTCTGGCCAACGAAGTGCTGGTGACCGAGCAGGATACGCCGGATCGGGACATCCCTTCGCCGGCTCGTCACACGGTCAAGCGGCGCCGGATTTCAATGGGCCGATTGCTGGCCATCGCAGCCGGCGGGCTCGTCAGCCTGTCATTCGGTTTGGCGATCGAAAGCCTGATCCGGGACCTTTTCGCCCGCACAGACTGGCTCGGCTGGCTGGGAGTCGGCTTGACCGGCCTTCTCGTCGCCGCGCTTGTCGGCCTGGTCCTCAGGGAAGGGCTGGCTCTGATGCGCCTTGGCAAGATCGACAGTCTGCGCGACCGGCTCGGCGAAGCCGCCCAGACCGACGATACCAAGACCGCGCGCGACGGGCTTGAAGAGCTGATCGCGCTCTACAAGGACCGTCCTGAAACCGCGCAAGGCCGCCGGGCCCTTTCCGGACACATGCGCGAAGTGATTGATGGCCGTGATCTGATCGTTCTGGCGGAGCGTGATTTGCTGGCCTCCCTGGACCGCCAAGCCCGAAAGATCGTTCTGACCAGCGCGAAACGGGTGTCCCTGGTGACAGCGGTGAGCCCCCGTGCGCTGATCGATCTTCTGGTCGTTCTGCTCGAAAACCTCAGGATCATCCGCCAATTGTCCCTGCTTTATGGCGGCAGGCCCGGCGCACTTGGGTTCTTGCGGCTGACCAAACACGTTGTGGCGCATCTTGCCATTACCGGAGGCATGGCGGCCGGCGACAGCCTGACCCACGATGTGCTTGGGCACAGCCTTGCGAGCCGTCTGTCGGCCCGGCTCGGCGAAGGCGTGATAAACGGACTGCTCACGGCACGCATCGGGATCGCCGCGATTGCTGTCTGCCGTCCGGTGCCATTTGTCGACACATCTGGCCCCCGGGTGAAGGACTTCATGAGCGAAGTCATGAAATCTGCGGATGTTGAAGCCCCGGACCGCGACAAAGCCTAGCGCATCGGGCGTTTTGTTTGAAACGCCCAAAGATGCGCGGCCTCTCAGGAAGCGATCCGCTTTGGGCGTGAAATCGGTTCCGATTAAATGCCCGCTAATCTAGCGGTTACACCAAAGGCCCGGTCAACCGGGCGGCAAAGAGCACGTTCAACCAGCAAATCAAAGACAACGCATGCCCCAGCCGGGACAGATTGGGCCACCGGACGGTGAGCCTGAGGCTGCCAAGCCAGAACGACAGTGCGGCCGCACCTGCCGCCGCGAAGATCAGTCCCAGTTTTACGCGGACGGCATAGGTGTGCAGATAGGTTTCCGGCGTAACCGCGTGCCGCCACATTTCCGATCCCGCCGCGAGCCCGAGCCCAACCATCATGACAAGCGCCAGCGGCAACATGCGGAAGGCCGCGCGCCCGGTCGACCGCCACCGGGCCATATTTAAGGTGACGAAGACCGGCGGGACCGCAAGCAGGAACAATCCGATCAGATACCCGGCCAGCAGCATCTCCGCGCCCGGTCCCGTATCCGGCAAAAAACCGGACCATAGGCCGCCGAGATCCAACTGGGCGATCCGGTCCGCCAGCGCCTGGTAAAGGTCTTCAATCAACGCCGGCATCTCCCTCGTGCTCCGGGGTCTTCAAACCCTGCCACGGCTCCAGGGGTAGGCACAAAAGTGTGCCTCTAAACGAGGCTGCCCGAAAGCCCTTTCCAGACGGTTGACAAGACACCGGCTTTTCCAGCACCGCCGGCCGCGGCCTCTCGACACGGACCCGGCAGATCGCTACCTTTCCGCCATGTTCATAACATTCTTCACCGCGCTCAAAGACGCCGGCCTTCCGGTCTCCTTGCGGGAGTACCTGGCGCTCATGGAAGCCTTGGAAAAGGACCTCGCCGGGCGGCGGGTCGAAGACTTCTACTATCTGTCCCGCGTCACGCTGGTGAAGGACGAAAGCAATCTGGACAAATTCGACCGGGTGTTCGGCCATGTGTTCAAGGGGCTCGATCTTCTCAGCGATGCGCCTGCGGCGGAGATCCCGGAAGAGTGGTTGCGTAAACTGGCCGAAAAACACCTGACCGAGGAAGAGAAGGCCCAGATCGAGGCTCTCGGGGGGTTCGAAAAACTGATGGAGACGTTGAAAGAGCGTCTCAAGGAACAGGAAAAACGGCACCAGGGCGGGAACAAGTGGATCGGAACCGCTGGCACATCGCCTTTCGGCGCCTACGGGTACAACCCGGAAGGGGTACGTATCGGCCAGAAGGAAAGCCGGCACCGGCGGGCGGTCAAGGTCTGGGACAAACGCGAGTTCAAGGACCTCGATGACACGCAGCTGCTGGGAACGCGCAACATCCAGGTTGCCCTCAAAAGGCTGCGCCATTTCGCCCGAACGGGAGCCGCGGACGAGCTTGATCTCGACAACACGATCCGCGCCACCGCTCACAAGGGGCTGCTGGACATCAAGATGCGGCCGGAACGGCACAACGCGGTGAAGGTGCTGTTGTTTTTCGACATCGGCGGATCCATGGATGATCACATCCGTGTCTGCGAGGAGCTGTTTTCAGCCGCCCGAACGGAATTCAAGGTGATGGAACACTTCTACTTCCACAACTGCCTATATGAGACCGTGTGGAAAGAGAACCGGCGGCGGCATTCACAGCGCCTGGATACCTTTGACGTGCTCCACAAATACCCGGCCGACTACAAGATCATTTTCGTCGGCGACGCCTCCATGAGCCCCTACGAGATCGCCTATGCGGGGGGCTCGGTCGAACACTGGAACGACGAACCTGGCAGCACCTGGCTGCAACGCATCACCCTGCAATATGACAATGTCGTTTGGCTGAACCCGGTGCGCGAGGAACACTGGGGCTATACCCATTCCATCCAGATGATCCGGGAACTGATGTCGGGCCGCATGTTCCCGATGACGGTGGAAGGACTGACGGCGGCCATGAAGCAGCTTGTTCGCTCGTGAGACGAGCGAACAAGCGCTTGCTGGCGAAGACAAGAGACTTCGCTTAGGTCTCGCGCAAGACCATCACGGAACAGGGCGCGTGCCGGACGACATGAGCACCGTGGGAGCCGACGAAATAGGTCGACAGGCCCGGCTTATGCGAGGCCATCACGATAAGATCTGCGCCATTTTGCTTGGCGGCATCGAGGACTTCATTGTCCACCGGCCCAACCCGCACTTCGGTCGACACATCCCCGGCCGGAAGATCAAGACTCTCGGCCAGTCGGTTGAGCATTCCCCGGGTTTCCGTGATTTCCTTGTCCTGAAACCCTTCCGGCAGCTGGCTCGCGACGAAGCGCTGAACTTCCGCGCATATCGCAACCAGATGCAGCTTTCCCGCATAGTCCCTGGCCAACTGGGCCGCCTTGGACAAGGCCTCCTGCGAAAACGCGGGCTCGGCGGGGTCAATCGGAACCATGATTTTCGAAAACATCTGAAACTCCCCAAAGAAATGGTCTCTGGTGAAAGGCTTGCCAATTGCGGACCCGCCTCACCATGAGCCAGATCAAACAGACGGCCGATCGGTGAAATACCGCCCCGGCGTGATCCCGAAAGACTTCTTGAATGTGGCCACAAAGGCGCTCGGCCCTTCATAGCCCAGCTTAAAGGCGACTTCGGACACCGAGCGGCCGCTCGCCAGAAGTTCCAGCGCCCGAAACAGCTTCACCTGGGTTGTCCAGGTCCGATAGCTCATTCCCGTTTCCGCCTTGATCCGCCGTTCGAACGATCGCGTCGACAATGCGCAGCGGCTGGCGGCTTCGGCCAGCGAAGGCATGTCAGCAGGACAGGACACGATCGCATCGCAAATGGACCGGAGTTTCTTCTCCCTCGGCATGGGGAGTTGAAGAGGGGCGGCGGGCAACTGCTTCAACTGATCCAGAATGACCCCGGCGATCCGGGCCGCGGGACCATCTTGGGTCTGTGAGCGCGCATAGGTCATGAACTCGAGGATCAACTCGCGCAATAGGGCTGTCACCTGAACGACCACGGGACGGTCGGGAAGAAAGGGCGCGGCCAATCGATCAATATACAAAAACCGGATTTCGGTATCGGACAGATACCGCCCATGGTGCTGAACTCCGGCAGGAATCCAAAGGGCCCTTTCCGGTGGCACGAAAAAGGTTCCGAATTCCGTTTCCACCGCGGCCGTGCCGGCAATCACATGAAACAACTGGCCGCACAGGTGGGCGTGGATCTTGTTGAAAGTGCCTTTCTGCTGGCGCTTGGCGAAGCCAACCACATCTCCCGGCAACATGTCGGGCGGAGGATGAAACAGATCAGGATGAACACCCATGGCAGCGCTCCGGTTTGGCGAGTTGGCGATATAACATGACAAAACAACGCTAACACGCAAGGATCAGACGGCGGTATTGGTCGCTCATACCGTCACGAACGCGAACGGACCGCCATGACCTACTTCACGCAAAGCATTGACCCGACCAAGGCGACCGGCTGGCGGTCTCCCGCAGTGCTCCTGATGATCATGGCCGGCGCGATGCAGCTTTCCTTCGCGGCCTGGTGGAACCTGATGAACAATTTCGCCGTTCAGGAGCTAAGTTTCACAGGCCAGGAAATCGGCATTCAGCAGTCTATTCGGGAAATTCCCGGTTTTTTGAGTTTTCTGGCGATCTATTTGCTGCTGCTGATGCGCGAGCAGACCCTGGCCTATCTCTCGCTGCTTCTTTTGGGGATCGGTGTTGCGGTGACAGGCTATTTCCCCACGGCCCTCGGCTTCTATGTCACGACGCTGATCATGTCGATCGGCTTCCACTATTACGAAACGATGGCGCAATCCCTTTCCCTTCAGTGGCTGCCGAAACAAACGGCGGCTGCCAGCATGGGCAAGATCATCGCGGTCGGGGCGTTTGCCCAGCTCATCGCCTACGGGTTGATCTTCATCGCCTGG
This sequence comes from Roseibium aquae, assembly GCF_008711285.1. Taxonomy (GTDB): domain Bacteria; phylum Pseudomonadota; class Alphaproteobacteria; order Rhizobiales; family Stappiaceae; genus Roseibium; species Roseibium aquae. Next base: position 756,711 of record NZ_VXDC01000001.1, on the reverse strand, counting down.
AAGATGTTCGACCTGACGTTCACGACCGTGTTCGCCATCGCCGGCGGCATGACGCTGATTGTGCTGGCCTTCCTGATCATGACCTATCCGCGCTTCAGCGAAGGCGTGGTTCAGCACAAGAAGCTGATCTTGAGAAAGCGCTATTGGCTCTACTATGCGCTCACGTTCATGGCAGGTGCCCGGCGCCAGATATTCACGGTTTTCGCCGGATTTCTGATGGTCGAAAAATTCGGGTATGACGTCCACGAAGTGGCCGCGCTGTTCTTCATAAACGGCGCGTTCAACATGCTTCTTGCGCCGAAGATCGGCAGTCTCATCGTCCGGTTCGGCGAACGCAAGGCGCTGATCGTCGAGTATATCGGATTGATCGGTGTCTTCGTCTGCTACGCGTTCGTGGACAACGCCACGCTGGCGGCGGCACTATATGTCATCGACCATGCGTTCTTCGCGATCGCCATCGCGATCAAGACCTATTTCCAGAAGATCTCGGATCCGGCCGATATCGCGCCGACCGCAGGTGTGGCCTTCACCATCAACCACATTGCAGCCGTCTTCATCCCGGTGATTTTCGGAGCGGTCTGGCTGGTGTCTCCGGCGGCCGTGTTTCTGGCGGGTGCGGCCATGGCCGGGGTCAGCCTGATTCTGTCGTCCTTGATCCCTAGCGATCCTGCCGAGGGCAAAGAAGTGGATCTCTGGTTCCGCCGCCCGGCCGCCCAGGCCGCCGAGTGAGTTTGACCGGAGCCCGCATACGCAAATTGCGTGCCGATCCCCGAGAGAGGCCGGCGCCCAAACCGGACGCCGGTCCCAAGACCGCGATGTCATTCCTTAGCGGCGGGCCGGATTAGGCCTGACGTTCCGGCACGTGGACCACGAGGCCATCCAGTTCCGCCGTGACCTTGATCTGGCAGGACAGGCGCGATGTCGGTTTCACGTCATAGGCGAAATCCAGCATGTCCTCTTCCATCGCCTCCGGCTGGCCGGTTTTCGCTGCCCAGGCGTCGTCGACATAAACATGGCATGTCGCGCAAGCGCAGGCGCCACCACATTCGGCCTCGATGCCGGGAACCATGTTCTTGATGGCGTTTTCCATGACGGTCGACCCTTCGGCCGCCTCCACTTCCGTGCGACCACCATCGTGGGTTTGATAAATGATTTTTGGCATGATCCGCGTCCGACCAGAGCTAGAGACAAAAAGGCAGGTTCCCGCCCGACATAAAGGCTCAGCCGGAAAGGTCAAGAACCCTGCCGGGTCTGGCTGTAGTTCCAGAGCGCAAACCGGCATGGAAACGGGTGGGCCCGGGAGATGTATGCGCGATCAGTGGGAACCGGCTTTCCCGGGAAGGGGGTCGGGCCCAAGGCAGTCTAGGAAACAAGACTGTCGATATAGACTGTTGCCTCATCAACGGCCTGCGCCAAAGCGGCCAGCGGAGGCTCTTCTCCCCGGTTCAAGGCATCCTCGATCGACTGACAGGCGCTGGCCACACCGGCCGCCCCCAGGGCCCGCGCCGACCCTTTCAGAGTATGGGCGAGATCCTTCCGCGCGCCCGGATCGCTTTCGCGGGACAGCCTGGCGAGCATGTCCCTCGACTGGGTGCGGAACATCTGGAGGATTTGCAGTTCGAGGTCCCTGTTGCCCATGGTGCTCGTCGCCAATTGCACGAGATCAACGGGCGGAGCGGCCTGCTTAGCGGCAACGGAAACAGCACGTTTTGCCTGGGCCATGGTAATTGTCCTTGTCAACGAGGCCGCACATCTGCCGGCACCCCGGAAAGTCACTCAAGAACACCATCCTTGCGCGGGAGTCGCGAACACGAGGTTAAGGCCGCTATTGAAACCGCGGCAGGACGCGGCAATGCGCCGATGTCCCCAAAAACTTTCAAAAATGGTTAACAGAAGATAACCATTAAAATTCTCGCTTTTCGAGAAAGCTGTTTCCGAACCGTGGTTTGCAGTCACACCCGAGCCCGGCGGCACGCCAGCCGCCGTTAACGATCTTTGTTTTTTTCACTTGAACGGCGGGCGGCCGCCCGCGGTTTGACAGGTTTGCATCCGGTCCAACCAGGCTCAATAGGGTTGGAAAACCAAGGCTCTGTCGATGCCCTTACGATTGGGGCGAGCGCATCCCGGGCCAAAAGCGCCCGTCCGTTCGTGGCAAAATGCGGTCGCTGGTGACGGTTGAAATCACCCGCCATCCGTCCGCTTTTCACTCGAAAGCAGACCGCTTGCCCGGCCTTTTGCAGCCCCTTGGCAGCCTTCCACGAGCGCGCCGATGGTGCCCGCGTGGTCTTAAATCACCGCCCGAACCGTCCCCTCTAGGGTCCCGGCATGGCTTGCGTTTCTTGTTCATTAGGAGAGAGTGTGCCATTAGGTTAATCGATGCGGCATGGTGGGGGCGACTGCGTGACAACGGGTTACGGGTCAGTCGGCGGCGGCAGCCCGCCACACTTGAACGGTATTCCGGGCGAACAGGACAAGGGCAGCAAATATCCTGGTTCGAAACGGCACTGAATTCAGGCGCATCCGGTCTAGGCTCCGATATTGGAGTGGGCTGGCGTGTAATGAGTATGGATGTGAGGCGATCCAAAAATGGCAAAATCCCCGAAGGTGAAAGATCCAGCGGAAGCAGCACTTTCTGCGGTCGAGGAAGCGCTGAAGCTTGACTTCGGCGGCCCCGACAGCATCAGCCCAACGGCCGCCGCGGCCGGCACGCAAGCGGCTGTAGCCAGCCCGGACATTTCCGCCTCCCCCGACACACCGGGTCAGGACGAGGGACGCCCAAGCCGGAAACGGGGCCGCGGCGGACGCCCGCCTGCGGCAAATGACGACCGGCGGAACATCGGGGCCTTGATCTACGCGCTCCAGCGCCGGCCTTCAGCCGCACCCTTCTGGGGTGCGCTGGTCTTGAGCGTTCTGTGGGCCGGCCTCGGCGCCAGCATGACCATGACCTGGTTCGGCGACCGCGTCACGACGGTCATGGAAACCGGGGCTTTGCCCCAGTCGCCCGAACTGATTCTGGCCGGGATCGGCATTATCGTCCCGATCATTTTCTTCTGGGTCATGGCCATGATGATCTGGCGCGCGCAGGAAATGCGCATTGTCGCCCGTGGCATGACCGAAGTGGCGTTGCGCCTTGCCGAACCGGAGGACATGGCGAAGGAATCCATCCTCAGCGTGGGCCAGGCGATCCGCCGGGAGGTCGCGGCCATGGGCGACGGGATCGAACGGGCCATCGCGCGCGCGAGCGAACTTGAGGTTCTGGTCCACAACGAGGTGTCGTCTCTGGAACGCTCCTACAACGACAACGAACTCAAGATCCGGGCCCTGATCGAGGAACTGGTCAGCCAGCGGGAAGCGATCATCAACAATGCGGACCGGGTTCGGGAGACGATCTCGGGCGCCCACGAACGGTTTGCTGCCGAACTGACAGAAACTTCAGCTCAGATCGGCAATTCCGTCGATTCCGCCACAGAACGCATGGTCGATGCCGTCAGTGCCCGCGTGAGCGAACTGACATCGACCGTTGATGAACGCATCGACGTCCTCGCGAATTCGCTGACAGCCTCCGGCAACGAGTTGGTCGACGCCCTGACAAGCAGGGCCGACGACTATGTCGGCCGCTTGACGAGCACCGGCAACGATTTGGTCGACAATCTGGCCAAGACCGGCACGCAGATGTGGGAAACCCTGTCCAGCCGCGGCACCGAGGTCAACGAGCGCTTCGCCGAAACGGCGGACCGGTTCGTCGAAACCCTCACGACACGGGGCAACAGCATCAACGAGACGCTCACCAGCAGCACCGGTCAGGTGGTGGACACCCTCAACCAGAAGACCGAGGAATTCCGCCTGGCGCTCGAGCAAACCGGCAGCTCCGTCGGCGAGACCATCACGCTGCGCGGCGAAGAGATCAACGCCAACCTGTCGCTGACATCGGGACGCCTGATCGACACGATCACAACCCGCACCGAGGACTTGGTGGCCACCGTCGAGACCCGCGTGACCAATCTGGACGCCTCCTTGGCGGCCACCGGAGACCGGGTGGTGGACAGCATTTCCGAACGCGGCCAGGAGGTGACGAACACCATTTCCGTCAAGGGCGCGGAAATTGTCGAAACACTCTCCGATCGCACGACCGAAGTGGCAGAAATCCTGCGCGGAACCGGGGAATCGATCGTGGTCGATCTCTCGCTGCGCGGCGGAGAAATCGCCTCCAAGCTGGACGAAACCGCCGGCACGCTGACTGAAACGATTACGGTTCGCGGCGGAGAACTGGCCGAGAAATTCGACACGATTTCGGAACGTATCTATTCCGCCATCACGGTGAACGGCGCCGAACTGGACGATCGTCTGGCCACACGCGGCCAGGAAATGGCGGCGATGCTCGAACAGCAGAACGTCACATTCCGCGAAACACTCGAAGGTGTGTCGACCACCCTCACCGAAAACCTGGATGCGCACACCACCCAGTTCACGAACACGCTGGCGGAGACGGGGACCCAGTTGGCCGCGCTCATCGGCAGCCGCGGTGAACGTCTGGCTGGCGAGATCAATACGGCGGGCGACCGCATCAGCGAAACTCTCGACGTTCGTGGCAAGGCGCTGGAAGACGGTCTGTCGCTCCGGTTGAGCGAACTGGACGAAATCGTCACCGGCAAGGGCGGCAATCTGCTTCAGGCCTTCGACACCAAGACACTTCTGTTGGCGGAGTCGCTGGACAGCCGCTTGACCACACTGGACACGAGCTTTGCCGCGCGCATTGAATCCATGGATGCCTCTTTGGGCCACCGCACCGAACTGCTCAATGCCACGCTAAGCGATCGGATCTCGGATCTGGACGGCGCTCTGGGTATTCATATCGGGTCGCTGGATGCCAAACTGGGCGAGCAACTCAATGTGATCGACACCACGCTGACCGCGCGCACGGAAGCCATGGATCTCACCATGAGCGAGCGCATCGCCACGATGGATTCCTCACTCGGCAGCCACATCACCACCCTGGACCTCACGCTCGATCAACGCACCGCCAACTTCGAGGCGGCTCTTGAAAGCCGGACGCAGATCCTGTCCGACGCGATCGAGCAGCGCACCATCGGGATTTCCGACGCGCTCGAGGAAAAGACCCGCAACATCACCGATATCCTTGCAGACCGTTCGGATGCGATCACCGTTCAGCTAGGCCAGCGGGTCGAGGCTGCCGGCAACACGCTCGCCGAACGGGCCGAGGAGATCGGCAAGAACCTGTCCGACCGGGTGGACATTGCCGCCGGGGCAATGGCGGAAAAGGCCGATCATCTGGCCGCGACCATGACCAGCGGCACAGACCGGATCGACGAAACCCTTGATGCGCGCGCCCGCCAGATCAGCGAAACGCTGATCACCCGGACCCGTGAAATCGCCAAGGCATTTGTCGACGGTCAGGACGAGATGACCTCTGCCCTCGACAACCGCCTCGCGGAAGCCGGCAGCGTGCTGGCCAAGCAAAGCGAGGAACTGACCGAGTCCTTGTCCGAACGGATCGCCGAGATCAACGTCTCCCTCGGCGCGAAGGTCTTTGAGGTGGCGGAAACGCTCGACACCCGCGCCAGCCAGCTTGAAACCGTTCTGAACGAACGTCTGGAAAGCATTTCCGGCAAGCTGACGAGCGAGAGCGAGAAGGCCCGCGACACGCTGACAAGCGTGATCGGCGAGGCCGGAACCACCTTGTCCACTGAAAGCACGCGCATGCGCGACATGGTGCTTGGAGCGGTTGCCGAAGCCGTCGATAAACTCAGCGCGGAGAGCGTCAGGTCCGTTGACATGGTCTCTGGCGCCCTGGGTGAAGCCAGCGACAAGCTGTCGGGCGAAAGCGAACGTATGCGCCAGATCGTGCTGGGAACGGTGGGCGAGGCCCGCGGCGCACTGACCAGCGAGAGCCAGAAGGCGGCCCTGGCCGTCACGACGGCAATGACGGATGCCACCGGCAGCATGTCCAGCGAAAGCCAGCGGATCCGCGAGCTGGTGCTGTCCGCGATCACCGATGCCGCCCGCACCATGGCAGCCGAAAGCGAAAAGGCCCGGGCCCTTTATGTCGGCACACTGGCCGAGTTTTCGGGGTCGCTCACCGGGGAAAGCGCCAAGGTCCGGGACGACCTGTCCCGCACCATTGCCGAGATCGCCGGAAGCCTGGCCGCGGAAAGCGAACAGGCCCGCGCCACGCTTGGCAAGACGCTTCAGGAAATTCGCGGTCAGATGTCCGGTGAGGCCGACATCGTTCAGGCACGTGTCAACAACGCGGTGAAGGAAGCCGCCGAGACGCTGGCAGGCCGTGGCAAGGCGGTTGCCGATGAGCTTTTGGAGCGGGCGAACAGCCTGAACGAAGCCTTTGGGGCCCGTTCGGGGGAATTGGCCCGGATCGTGGGCACAGACGGCAACGCGCTGATCAAGGCCATCGAGGAGCGCGCCAGCGACCTGACCACCCGTGTCGGCGATGTCCACGCCGCCATTCTCGACGCGATCAGCGTCAAGGGCCGCGAAGTTTCGGAGCAATTCGCGCAGAACGGCCTGGAGGCAACCCGTTCGCTGGTGGAAGCCGGCGACCGGATCTCCGCGACGCTCAACGAACGCAGCGAGCGGGCCGCGTCGGTCATGGACAGCGCCAGCGCCCGTCTGGTGGCCAGCCTGGAGGACCGCAGCGAGCGGGCCGCGACGCTTCTGGTCGACACAAAGCAGCGGCTGGAGGCAGACATCAGCGCGATCCTCGACAAGCTCGAGACCTCGAACGCCAATCTGCAGGAGATCGTGACCGCTGCGGGCACCAACCTGGCCGAAGTGGAGGTCAATCTCGGCCGCCGCGCCGGCGAGTTCCGGAGCGCCGTCGACCGGGCCGTGACCGACACGACCCAGACAACCACGGCGATCAGCGAACAGGTCGACGCACTGCGGACGGTAACCGAAACAACATTGAGCGATGTGCGCGACCTGACGCACCGCTTCCAGGACAACGCGGTCGAACTGTCCAATGCCGCCCGGCATCTGGAAGAGACCAACAGAAGCGTCGAGGGCCGTGTCGCCGAGCGCAAGACGGCCATCGAACAGGTCGCCGAGACCCTGCTGGCCAAGACCGAAGCCGTCGATACGCTGATGCGGTCCTTCACGACGACCTTGTCCGAAACGCTGGAAACAGCCGACGACAAGGCACGCGAAGCGGCGAGCATGCTCAGCGCCGCTGCGGAAGCCGCGACAAAGCAGGTGACCGAGCAGTTCGAGAGCATGCGTCTGACCGCCGGCATGGAAGGTCAGAAGGCCCGCGAAGCGATCCGATCGGCGCAGGACGATATCATGTCCGAAATGACCCGCACGGTCAGCGAAGCCTCGGAGCGGTTCAACGATGCGGCCACCCGCATGCGCGATGTTGCCAGAGACGTCCACAGGGAGTTGGAAGCGACCCGGAACGAGCTCAAGCAGGGGGTCTTGAACCTGCCGGAGGAAGCCGAAGAAACCAGTTCGGCCCTGCGCAAGGTTGTCAACGAACAGATCCGCGCCCTGACCGAACTTTCGGATATCGTTGCCAAGCAGTCCAACGCTCTGGATATCTCCCGGCCCCAGGAACGCGCCGCCGTGGCTTCGGCGCCCGCTCCTGTCGCCGCAAGCTTGGCTGCCCCGGCGGACTATGCCCCTACGGCACCGCAGAGCGCTCCACGTCCGGCTCCGACCGGGGCGCGTCCGCAAGCCGCGCCGCGTCCGGCCGAACCGCTGCGCCGTCAGGCACCTTCCGCCGACCAGCAGCCGGGCAGTTCCGGCAAGGGGTGGGTCTCCGACCTCCTGCGCCGCGCGTCCCGCGACGACGACCGGACCGGAAACCAGGATGCCAGCCCGCTTCAGTCCATGGACAGCCTGAATTCCATGTCCGTCGATATCGCCCGCGCCATTGACCATGAAACCTTCGTGGATCTTTGGGAGCGTTACCGCCGCGGAGAGCGTCATGTGTTCACCCGCCGCCTCTACACGCTACAGGGGCAGCAGACCTTTGACGACATTCGTCAAAAATATGCCCGCGATCCGGAGTTCCGGTCGGCGGTCGAACGCTACGTTGCAGATTTCGAGCAACTCTTGTCCCAGGTTTCCCGCAACGACCGGGACAACATGCTGGGTCAGACCTACCTGACGTCGGATACCGGCAAGGTCTACACCATGCTGGCCCATGCGAGCGGTCGTCTGGACTGACGATCCGGGGCACATGACACAATGATTGAAGGGCGCCGGAAGGCGTCCTTTTTTCTTGGTGCTTTTCAAAAGTCACTGTCGGCTTGGGAAAACCACCCGGCACCACCGTTGCCCCCTGCCAGGCCGCCTTGACCGGATACCGATGAGCGCCGATGGTGGGTCGAGTGCAATCGCAACCTCTTTTCGCGTTTTCAGATCATGATCCATCCCGCCCCTTCCCCCTTGCGCGGCCTGGGAATCGCCCTTGTCGGCTTTGCCCTCTACGCAACCCATGACGCGATGATCAAGGCGCTGGGGGAGAGCTATTCGGTCTTCCAGATCATCTTCTTCGCAATGCTGTTTGCCTTCGTTCCCATGGCTACCATCATGCTGTTCGATCGGGCCGAGGCGAACCTGTTGCCGCGCCATCCGCGGCTCGTCCTGGCCCGGGCCGGTTTGAGCATCATCGCCATGGCCAGCGCGTTTTATGCCTTTACCGCCCTGCCGCTTGCCGAAGTCTATGCTCTGCTGTTCTCCGCCCCCTTGCTGATCACGGCCTTTTCCGTTCCCTTTCTCGGGGAAGTGGTGCGGGGGCAAAGATGGGCGGCGGTAATCTTCGGTCTTTGCGGCGTTTTGATCGTTCTGAGGCCAGGGCTCACGGAAATCACATTGGGCCATCTGGCGGCCCTGACCGCAGCCTGCGCCAGTGCGCTTGCCTCAATCGTCGTTCGGAAGATCGGTGGCCAGGAACGGTCCGCCGTGCTGATCCTCTATCCGCTGCTGGTTGCCATGGGCGCCATGGCGTTTACCCTTCCCGTGGTTTACAAGCCCGTCGCGCTGGCCGATCTGGCCGTCATGGCAGCCGTCGGTTTCCTGTCCGTGGCGGCGCAATACTGCATGATTTTCGGATACCGATCCGCTCCCGCCGCGGTGATCGCGCCCGCACAATACAGCCAGATCCTTTGGGCCACCCTTTTTGGGGCGGTCTTCTTCGCCGAACAGCCCGATATCTTCGTGGCCATCGGCTCCGCCGTTATCATAGCCTCGGGCGTTTTCGTCGTCTGGCGGGAAAGCCGCCTCAATGTGTCGGCCCGCAATCCTGTACTCAAGACCACCGCCCCCCGGTTCGATGCCGGCCCCCAGCCGCTTGCTCCAGCGGGAGGCGACGGTCCGGACATGGGCCATCCGCGCCGGCCCCAGGAAGCGGATCCTTCCGCTTGAAAAGGCCTCCGGACCCGGGTCAATCCTTCAGGTTGTCCCGCACCTTCCGCATGACACTCAAAAACATGCGGAACTCCTCTTCGGATATGCCGGTGAGCATTTTCTGTTCAACGGCGAGCACCTTGGGAACGATGTCCCGATAAGCCGCCCGTCCGGCCGCCGACAGGAACAACAGGGAGCTGCGGCCGTCTTGCGCATGATCGGCTTTCTCCAGGAGCCCCCGGTCGTGCATCTTCTTCACCGAACGGCTGACGGACACCTTGTCCATACTGGACCGCTCGACAATTTCGGTCGCCGGCATCCGCCCGTGTTCCCCCAGGATCGCCATGGTGCGCCATTCTGACGGGGTCAAACCATGATCCTGGGTATAGATGGACGCAAGCGCGCTGGTCACGTCGGAATAAAAGACCCGCACCAGATACGGGAAAAACGACTGAAGGTTGAACAGCTGATCCGCTTGCCCCTGATCGATCGGCGTTCCCTCCGCGATTTCGTCCGAAAGCGGCCGGGATCCTGGAGGAAGTGTATCTGCTGTCATGGGCCGTACGATCCGGTTTACGGTTGACTTAGTTTCATTTGAAACTAAAGTGCTGTCACGCGGGCTGCAAGAGCCTGGATGGCCCAGCCCCGCGCAAAGCATCACGGATCGAGGGAGGATTCGCAACCATGTTGTCCAAGACCCGCCTGAGCGGACTTGCAAGCCTTGTCGCTTTCACCGCAGCATCACTGACCGCTGGCGCAGCTTCTGCGACCGAACTTGTTCTGTCGTCATGGCTGCCCCCCAAACACGCAATCGTGACAAATGTGATGGAGCCCTGGGCCGAGCAGGTCGCCGAGGCGACCGATGGCCGTGTCACGGTTCGCATCCTGCCCAAGCCGCTCGGACCGCCGCCCGCCCACTACGATCTGGCCGCCGATGGCATCGCCGACATCACATACGGTCTGCACTCTTTCACCAAGGACGACCGGTTCCTGCGTTCGCGCATCGGCCAATTCTCCTTCATCGGCGATACGGCCACCGAAGCCTCCAAGGCCTACTGGGAAGTCTATGGCGGCACGCTGGACGCGCAGGCCGAGCATCAAGGCACCAAGCTTTTGGGTCTGTTCGTTCACGGTCCTGGCCTGTTCAACAACAATCTGCGCAAGATTGAGACCCCGGAGGATTTCGCCGGTCTGAAAATCCGGACCCCGGGCGGCTATATCGCAGACCTCGCGCAAGAACTCGGCGTCACAACGCAGTTCATGGGACCGGGGGAAGTCTATGAAAAACTCTCTCGCGGCGTCATCGACGGGGTGACCTTTCCGGTGGAAGCGCTCAAGGCCTTCAATTTGACCGACCACCTGAAGTACTCAATGGAAATCCCGGGCGGTATCTACAACACTTCCTGGTTCCTCGTGATGAACGAAGGGGTTTGGGACGGCCTGTCCGATGCGGACAAGGCGGCGATCGAGAAGGTTTCGGGGGCGGCCTTCGCCGAAATGGCGGGCAAGGCTTGGGACGCATCGGACGAAGCCGGCGCTGCCTTCATCGCCGAGACGGACATCGAAGTGTATCAGGCTCCGGCCGCCGTGACCGAGGCGATCAAGGCGATCGCAGCGAAAAAGGAAGCTGAATGGGCCGAGGCCGTCGCCCAAAGCGGTTTCGACGGCGCCGCGGCACTGGCTGAAATGCGCGCGAAGACTGGCGTTGCCTACTAAATGGCGTCCACCTCACCAAAACGTCCGAGCCGGATCGGTCTGATCTGGCTCGGACTGAGCAAAGTGCTGGGTCTGGCCTGCCTCGTGGTGTTGTTTGCATTGATCGGAATGATCTGCGTGGACGTGGTGGCCCGGTACCTGTTCAACAGCCCCCTGTCCGGGGCTTATGAACTGACAGAACTCCTGCTCGCGACCCTGATCTTCATGGCGCTGCCCTTGACCACTCAGGCCCGCGAGCACATCGAGGTCGAATTGCTGGACGGGATCGCAAACCGGGGTTTCCGGCTTTTGACCCTTTTCGCCTCGGTCGGTGTGACCAGCATCGTCTTTGCCGTGATCGCCTATCAGATTTGGCATCACGCGCTCCGGCTTCAACGCTTCGGTCAAGTAACCGACTCGCTGGAAATCCCGCTCTACCTGATCGGGTTCCTCGGCGCAGCTTCCTGTCTCTTGAGCGCGGTCGTGATCTATCTGCCCCGCCATATCCCAAACGCTTTGGACCGCTCCCGTGATTGAAGCCCTTCTCGGTTTTGCCGCCCTCTTCGCGCTGGTGCTCGTCAGGGTTCCCGTCGCCATTGCCATGATCCTCGTTGGAACCGTCGGGTTCGCTGTGCTGCGCAATTGGAGCGCGGCGTTAAACCTGCTCGGCGGAACGGCATTCGACACCGGCCTGTCCTTCACCCTGTCCGTGATCCCCATGTTCATCTTCATGGGAAACCTCCTCACGATCTCAGGTGTCAGCCAATCCCTGTTCTCGGCTGCCAATGCCGCGCTTTACCGGTTGCGCGGCGGCCTTGCCATGGCGACTGTCGTTGCCTGTGGGGGCTTCAGCGCTGTTTGCGGCTCCTCTTTGGCAACTGCGGCCACCATGTCCAAGGTGGCGATGCCCTCCATGCGAAAGGCCGGATACGCCGACAGTCTGGCCACCGGATCCATCGCAGCCGGCGGAACGTTGGGCATCCTCATCCCGCCCAGTGTGATCCTGATCATCTACGGACTGATCACCGAGGCCGATATCGGCAAGCTTTTCATCGCCGGTATCATCCCCGGCCTGATCGGCGTGCTGTTCTACATGGGGGCCGTCTTCGTCGCCGTCCGCCTGAAGCCGGAGCTGGCGCCGGAGGGCAATGAGATCCCAACGCTCAGCCGCAGGGACTTTTGGGGCGTTCTGGCGGTCTTCGGGCTATTCCTGGTCATTATGGTCGGGATCTATGGCGGGTTTTTCACCCCGACGGAGGCGGCGGGCATCGGCGCCGGGACGGCATTTCTGATCGCCCTGTTTTCGGGCGGCCTGACCTGGGGCCGTCTCTTCTCCGCCGCGGTGAATTGCGCCCGCACGACCGCGATGATCTTCGCGATCATCATCGGCGCGGAGGTGTTCTCGAATTTCGTGAGCTTCGCCGGCCTGCCCGACGCGATCCTCGAGTGGGTAACGTCGCTGGAGTTGAGCCCCTACATGGTGATGCTCATGCTTGTGTTGATCTACATTCTGCTCGGGGCGGTTCTGGAAAGCCTGTCCATGATCCTGCTAACAGTCCCGATCTTCTTTCCGTTAGTCACATCTCTGGATTTTGGCACGGGGATCCTGTCCGACCCGGAAATGGTCGTGATCTGGTTCGGGATCATCGTGGTGGTGGTGACCGAAATCAGCCTAATTTCACCGCCCATCGGCCTGAATGTCTTCGTTCTGCGCTCCGTTCTTCCGGATGTGCCCTTGAAGACGATGTTTCTCGGCATCTTCCCCTTCTGGGCAGCCGATATCCTCCGGCTGGGGATCTTGATCGCGGTCCCGGGCCTATCGCTGATGCTCTTGTGAAGGACGCCGTGAAAAGAAAGGCCGGGGAAACCCGGCCTGCAGCGTCTTCAATCCCTCTGCCCTGTCAAATGCTCTGAAGGGTCCATTCGGCGATCTGGCTGAAAACCTGATCCGCCGAACGGTTCAAGGCGGCAACCGCCCGGTCAGGGTCAGTTGTCCCCGCAGAACTTTCGACCCGGAAAACGCGGCTTGCCACGGTCCGGCCATTGCGATCGTTGACCAGTTTGGCCGCGATTTCGACCAGGGCGCGGCTGGATCCCCCCACGCGCAGTTCAAACGCCCTTAGCTCGGTCTGCAGTTGATAATCGATCAGCAGACCGTCACCCGGCATGCCAACTCCGCGAAGACGGTTGGTGTTTTGCAACGTTTCAACGATCTTGGACTGAACGACGCTCGGCAGTGAATCTGCCCATGCCACATTGGGAAAGTAGCTGTAGATCGGACCGGGCTCGGCAACCGCGATATATTCCGTGTCAAGGGCCTTGAGCGCCCGCGGGCGGGTGACAAGCACCTGCGCGCTGCTGCGGCGCCCCGGCGCACCCGGATCGGCCGCCGCTGACAGACCATAGAGCGCCACCGGCCCGGAGCTGCTGCAAGCGCTGAGAAGGAGCGATCCGCCCACCAGCGCGAGAAAGTGCCGCCGGCCGGTATCGCCGGAATGCCGTGTCATTGTTCGTCTGCCCCGTCTCATGAGCCGTTTTCCGGCCGCCCCCAGCGGGACAGCCCGATCGCGTTGTTGTCGTGTCTCACCTGCGTCGCCCGCCGGTATAAGTTGGAACTTCCTCACCGCCGAAAATGACCCGTTGCGGATTGCGGTCGAAACTCTCGACGGCCCGTTGGATTGCAACAAGTGTCCGATTGACCTGGGCCATCGCCGCCGAGAAGTCAGACGCCCCCTGATTGGAGAATTTCGCCAGGCCGTCAGCGATGGTGCCGGCCCGCGATTCGAAGGCCTCCGCCACTTTCCGGATGGCAGCAGCCGCCGCCGTCGCCTCCATGATGAAGCCTTCGCCGTCCGCATCAACCATCGTTCCGACATTGTCGACGATACCCTGAATTCGGACGGACGTCGCATTGAGGTTCGCCGTCAGTTGCTGGGCATCCGTGATGATCTGGTCCACATCGGGTGTGCGTTTGGAGATATCGGCAGTCATGCGCTCCACGTTTTGCGCGGCAGACCGAGCGGACAGAATGATCTCGTCGATGCTCTGGCGCTGACCGGCAAGCCCTCCGGTGACGCTCTCGACCGATCCGACGATGCTGGCCACCTGAGTTGGGTCGATCGCCGAAATCACCGAATTCGCGCTGGCCAGCGTTTCGGTGAATTGCGTGGCGGCCCGTCTCAAATCGGCGACCAATTCAATCGCCTCGTCTTCCTTGTCGCGGACGGTTGCCGTGATTACTTCAATGTTTTGCATCGAGGCGGTCGTTGACGCAATGATCTCGTTGATCTCGCCTTCACGGTTGCGGATGTTGTCCAGCACCGCAGATGCATCGGTCACCGCTTGGCGCACGCGCTCCGGGTCGACCCCGGCAATGATCGCATCCACCTGCCCCAGGGAGGTGTTCAGGTTTTCGGCAAAGGTATTTGTGGAGGCAATGATCCGGGAGACCAGGTCAGGCTGCACGGACGCGACAATTTCCAATCCGCGATCCATGGCCTGATCAGCCTTGACCATCACATCCCGCCCGCGCTCGATCACCTGAGCCAGTGTCTCGCGCTGTCCGGCCAGACTGTCCGAGATTTCGGCGACATTTTCCATAGTCTGGGCAGAAGACGACACGAGGCGGTCCAGTTCACCTGAACGCGCCTTCAGGACATCCCCGAGCGCGCCGGCACCCTCGGCAACCCGGCGCACGTCGTCAGGATTCACCGCGTTGATGATCCGGCGGGCATCTTCAACACCCGCATTGAGGTTCTGGGTAAACCCTTCCAGATTTTGCGCGGCCTGGCGCGCATCGGTCAGCAGCAGTTCGATGTCGCCGCTGGCATCTCCCAAAGTCTCGGAGAACCGGGCGAAGTCGTTCACGATTGACGTTACCTCATCGGCAGGAACCGAAGCCAGCAGGCGCTCGCCCTGCTCGACCAGGGTCTCCATCCGCCCGGATAGGCTTGTGAAGGCGTCAGACGCGGATGCAATGCTGTCCATGAATTGGGACACACCATCAGTGTTCGCGGCCAGCGCCTCGGAAAAGGTTTCGACATTGCCGAGCGTGCGCGCAACCACCGGCCTGTTTTCCTGCAGCAGGGCCTCCAGTTGGGTCAACGTTCCATCGGCCTTCTGCAGCACATCGCGCGTACCGTCGGTCAAGTCGTCGAACAACGACCGCTCTGCGTAAATGACCGGCGTTTCCCCATTCGCGTTCGCCAGGAGAAGCGGCGCATCGAGGCTTCCCCCATTCAAATCGACATAGGCGACACCCGTCAGGCCGGTAAAATTCAAGGTGGCTTTGGTATCCGAACGGAGCGGTGCCGAAGGGCGGACACGAACCGTGGCGATGACCTTGGTCGGATCCGAAGGATCGAAGTCGAGCGAACTCACATCGCCGATCCGGATCCCGTTGAACAGCACCTGCCCACCGACGGGCAAACCGGTGACGGGCGCGGGGAAAACGATCTTCATGAAGACATTTTCGCGGCTTTCCGCAGTCACGGCCAGCCAGTAGACAAACCCGAAAGCGGCCAGGAGCGTGGCCATCACGAAGGCGCCGATCACGATGTAGTTGGCCCGGGTTTCCATTAAAAATGCCTTCAAGTCCGCCGCAAGGCGCGTTCGCCGCGGAAATAGGATTTGATCCACGGATCGTCGTTGCTCATCATGTCGTCGATTGAGCCGATCGCGAGAACCTTCTTTTGCCCGAGGACCGCGATACGGTCACAGATCGAATGCAGACTGTCCAGATCATGGGTGACCATATAGACGGTAAGACCCAAGGTGCGGCTCAAACTCTCGGTGAGCATGTCGAATGCCGCAGCCCCAATCGGATCCAACCCGGATGTCGGCTCATCCAGAAACACCAAATCCGGATCGAGCGCAAGGGCCCGGGCCAAGCTGGCCCGTTTGATCATACCGCCTGATAATTCAGAGGGATACTTGTGCCCCGCGTCCTGCGGAAGACCGACCAGCTCGAGCTTGAGAGAGGCGAGTTCATCCATCAATTTTTGCGACAGCTTCAAATGTTCCCGCATCGGAAGCTGAATGTTTTGCCTGACGGTGAGCGATGAGAACAGGGCGCCCTGCTGAAACAGCACCCCCCATCGGCGTTCGATCGACTGCCGTTGCGCGGCGGTCGCGGTTTCAAGATCGTAGCCGAACACGTTGATACGGCCCGCCCGCCGCGGAACCAGACCCAGAATTGCCCGCATCAGCACCGATTTACCCGTCCCGGAACCCCCAACGAAGCCAAGGATTTCACCCTGCCGGATGTCCAGGTCGAGGTCTTTCAGGATGATTTTCGAACCGAAACCGACCGTAATCCCCCTGGCGGACAAGATGATGTCACCCGGCTCCGCCTCCTCGGGAGGCCCTGCAGGCGGATCTGTAATTTCGGCAGCATGCATGGGCGGGATCAGATTCCGATTGCGGCGAAAAAGATAGCGAACAAGCCATCGACAACGATAACGAGAAAAATGGCTTTCACAACCGACATCGTCGTGTGATGGCCGAGGGATTCGGCCGACCCGCCCACCTTGAGCCCCTCGACACAAGCGATAACGCCGATGATCAGCGCCATGAACGGCGCCTTCACGATACCCACCAAAAGGGTTTCCAGCGTGATGGCCGCCTGCAGCTGATTGAGATAGGCCGCGGGGGGAATGTCGAGATAGGCCCATGTTGTCAGGCCCGCCCCGAACAGCGCCGAAAGGTTGGCGATAAAGGTCAGGATCGGCAGCGCGATCATCAATGCCACAATCCTCGGGAGCACCAGAACCTCGGTGACATTGAGACCGATCACCTGAAGCGCGTCCACCTCCTCCTGCATCCGCATGGCCCCAAGTTCCGCGGTAAAGGCCGACCCCGATCGTCCCGCCACCATGATCGCGGTCAGGATCACCCCGATTTCACGCAAAACAAGGATGCCGGCGAGATCCACCACGAAGATATCCGCCCCGAACTGGCGCAGATAGAACCCGCCCTGCTGGGAAATGATCGCGCCGATCAGAAAGCTCATCAAGGCCACGATCGGCACGGCTCCGATGCAGGTCTTGTCGAATTGGACCGCGATGGCGATGCCGCGCAACCTTTTGGGATGGAGCAAAACGGTCGAAAGAACGGCTCCAAGCGAGCCGAGGATATGCAGCATGCGAAGGGAGTCTTTGCCGACCTCGACAACCTGCCGTCCGGTGAGCTCCAGAAACCCCAGGATCGAAAACGAGGTCGTTTCCGGCCGCCACCGTGGCGGGTGATGCTGTTCGATCTGGCTGAAAAGGCTTTCCCGCTCGGCATCGGCGCCGACGATGTCTACCCTTTGCCCTTCAAATTCAAGCGCGGCACGCAACCGGTGGACAAGCCAGGCACCGCTGGTGTCGAGCATGCCGATGTCGTCGACCTGCACGCTGGTCAATTTCCGGTCCAGCTTGATTGTGTTGACGAGCTTTTCGGCAGCCGCCAAAGTGCTCACCGTCCAATCACCGCTCAAACACAAAATCTGATGGTCGGGCGACCGGGCATCGATCCGGAATGCCGGAGGCGTATTTTTCTCTAGAAAAGCCAAGTCTATGGCCCGCCCTCTTGCCGCTTCAAACCAACCACCCGTATACCTGACTGCGCAGCCGGTCGTCTAGACGCCCACCAGTGTTCTCAAGGACCGGCGCTCTCAGGGACCCGCGTTCTCAAGGAAAGCGTTCAACATGGAAATCGCACACCCCTACCTCTTGTTCCTTGGCGATGTACCCGATTCGCTCGCCGCAAAAACCGCCATCGGCATTGTGGATTGGCGCAAGGATTGGTGTTTGGGCCAAGTGCGCCTCGAGGGGTGCGCGGCAGACACCGGTTTGCCCGACATGGGCATCGCGGAGGGAGCCGCGGCCGGCGCGAGAACGATGATCGTGGGAGCGGTCAATGCCGGCGGGCGCCTGCCGGAGCATTGGATCGAATCGATCGTGGCCGCTCTGAACGCGGGCATGAATGTGGCCAGCGGACTGCATGTGCGCTTGGGCAGCATCCCGGCGATCCGCGAGGCTGCGGAACGCAACGGCCGCGCGCTTCACGACGTGCGTCACAATTCGGAAACCTTCGAGACCGGAAAGGGAACCAAACGCAGCGGAAAGCGGATCCTCACCGTTGGAACCGACTGTTCCGTCGGCAAGAAGTACACGGCCCTTGCGATGGACAAGGCGCTGAACGAGCGGGGTTTCTCCAGTTCGTTCTGCGCGACGGGCCAGACCGGCGTCTTCATTTCGGGCCGCGGCCTTGCACTCGATGCGGTCGTCGCAGACTTCATTGCCGGCGCCGCAGAATGGCTGTCACCGGCCACGGAGGACACGCATTGGCAGGTGATTGAAGGACAAGGCTCACTCTATCACCCGTCATTCGCCGGGGTATCCCTGGGATTGCTGCACGGCTCACAGCCGGATGCCTTCATCGTCTGCCATGAGCCCACACGCACCACGATGCGCGGCGTCCAGACCCCGCTGCCGGGGATACAACAGGTGATCGACCTGACAATACAATGCGGCCAGCTGACCAACCCGGATATCCAGTGTATCGGGGTGAGCGTGAACACGGCCGCGCTCAGCGAAGACGACGCCTGGAAGTATCTGGCCAAGATCGGCGAGGAGTTCGGGCTGCCCGCCACCGATCCGGTGCGGTTCGGCATCGAAGCGATGGTGGACAAGATCGTTGCGGAGTATGGCGCGCCATGAGCCGCCGCCTCGACATCAGTGCGGAAAGCTTCGAAATCGCGGGAGGCTTCGCCATTGCACGCGGCAGCCGGACCCATGCGCATGTCCTCGTCGTCCACCTGAGCGAAGGGGCGGTCACGGGCCGGGGCGAATGCGTCCCCTATGCGCGTTATGGCGAAAGCCTCGACAGTGTGACCGCGCAAATAGAGGAGCTGCGCGGGCAACTGGAAAATGGCCTTTCGCTGGACGCGTTGCAGAGCGCCATGCCGGCGGGTGCCGCGCGCAACGCTGTCGATTGCGCGCTCTGGGACCTGAACGCGAAGCTGGCCGGGCGCGGGGCGGGCCAGATGGCCGGACTTCCCGCGCTCAAACCGCTGACGACCGCGTTCACGATCAGCGTGGGCGATCCGGACACCATGGCGGCAGCCGCCGGAAAGGCGGCCCACCGCCCGTTTTTGAAAGTCAAGCTGGGCGGCGCGGGCGATGACGAACGCATTGCCGCCGTCCGCGAGAAAGCCCCGGAGAGCACGCTGATCGTGGATGCCAACGAAGCGTGGGACGAAACCTGTTTCGAGGTCAACGCCAAGGCCTGCGCTGCCGCCGGTGTCGCCTTGATCGAACAACCCCTGCCCGCGGATCGCGATCACCTATTGGCGGATATCGAACGCCCGGCGGTCATCTGCGCGGATGAAAGCCTTCACACCAGCGCGGACCTCAAAGCCCTTCGCGCCAAGTACGATGCCGTGAATATCAAACTCGACAAGGCGGGCGGTCTGACGGAAGCACTCAAGATGGTGCGCAGCGCAAGGGATCTGGAGTTCAAGGTCATGGTCGGTTGTATGCTGGGCACGTCCCTGGCCATGGCCCCAGCTGTGCTTGCCGCGCAAGGCGCCGATTATGTTGACCTCGACGGCCCGCTGCTTCTGTCCAAGGACCGCGACCCGGGCCTACGCTTTGAGGGAAGCACGCTGTTTCCGCCGGACCCCGCCTTATGGGGTTGACGTGCCGGCGTTCTGCCGCCGCAGCGCGGGCAGCGCCAGCACAAGCCCCAAACCGGCAACCGCACCGGCGGCCGCCATGGCATAGAAAGCCAGCGCCGGATTGAACGCATACAGCCAGCCGCACAACACGATGCCCGCCGCCGTGAGAAGGCCTGAGGACGTGGTCAGCAAGCCTTGGCCCGTGCCGCCCCATTCCGGCGGCACGACACGGCCCAAAAACGCAACCGCCCCCAAATGCGCTGCTCCGAACGACAGGCCATGAAGAAGCTGCAACGCGGCGATCGACCAGAAATCGAGCGCGAAAGGAAACAGGCTCCAGCGGACCACGGCGGCGATAGCGGACATGCCGAGCAGCGCCAGCGGGCCGATGACCGGTGAGAACCGCGCGGCCATGAAAAACAAGAGTATTTCAGCGGCAACACCAATCGACCAGAGAATCCCGATCTCGAAGGTTCCCAGCCCGGCGGCGATCCAGAACAGGGTGCCGAACCCGTAAAACCCGGCATGGGTTGCCTGAAGCAACCCGGCAACCCCAAGGAATACCCAGAACCACGGCCGGCGGAACACCCCGTCAAGCCGGGCCGGCGCGCCATCCGGTTTCTTTCCGCCGACACCCGATGCAGGCAAGGCGATCGCAACCAGGCCCGTTGCCAGGATCGAAAGACCCATAAGGGCAACCAGCCAGGCGGCGGCCCCGGTCTGTGCCAATGCGCCACCGGCCAGGTTGGCCAGCACGAACGCCACTGATCCCCAAAGCCGCATTCGCCCATAATCGGCCCCAAACCGGCGGACCACATCCAGCGCATAGGCATCGCTCAAGGGGACAATCGGAGCCCAGAACGCCATCAGGCCGATGGTTGTCACCAACGCCGACCAAAAACCGGACCCAATCCAGAACAGCGCGAGAAACAGGCAACCGCCCAAGGAGTACAACAACATGGCCTTCCGGCGCTGGCCCGCCCGGTCGGACAGGTTGGTCAGAACGGGAGCCGCCGCAATGCGCGCGCCCGTGGCGATACCGAGCACGAGACCAATGCTTTCCGCCGACAGCCCGCCCGCTTCCAGCACCATTGGGAAGAACGGCAGGAAAAGGCCGAAGCCGAAAAAATGACTGGCGAAGAGTGTGCCGACCGCGGCGGACACGGCCGTCTTTTGTGAAAGCATGAAACCGTCCGGTCTGGCGGGCGCCTAGGGAGATGTTAACGTTTCTGGATTTAGCTCAGGATCGAAGCTGTTCGAGTACGGCACAGCACCACCATTATCAAGCTGAGAAGCGTGCGTATGCAGACCGTAGCTATCCAGGAAGAAGCAGAGCCGATCAGCGAAGCCGAGTACACGACGCTCGAGCAGACGCTGATGGAATCCGATAGAGGCCGGAGATTTCTGGCCGAGTTCGTGAAAAGGAACAAGACTCCTGAATCGCTGGAGATCCTGGGCGCCATCCAACGCCTTGAAAAGGTTGTGACCCGCCAGCGCAAGGTTCCCGATCTGGACCGGATCCGTCTCGATATTGCAGATATGCACGAGGCGATCGAACGCACCAAGAACGAAATCGCCAACATCAAGGCCGAGGACCAGACAACCAACCGGTTCATCGACGCCTCCCATGAACTGGATGCCATCGTTTCGCAGACCGAAGGCGCGACCCAAGTCATTCTCGAATCGGCGGAGAAGATCCAGGAACAGGCCTGGACCCTGCGCGAAGCCGGGGCAAGCGACGAGATCTGCAACAATATCGACGAAATGGCCACGGAAATCTTCATGGCCTGCTCCTTCCAGGACCTCACCGGTCAACGCACCAACAAGGTGGTGCAGGTTCTTCGCTATCTGGAGAGCCGGATCAACCTGATGATCAACATCTGGGGCATCGATGACGACGACATCACCCAGAAAGAATTCGACGGGCCGAAGGATGAGCGTCCGGATGCCCATCTGCTGAACGGCCCGCAAATGGAGGGCAAAGGCGTCAGCCAGACCAATGTCGACGAACTGATGTCGGTGGACGATGCGGTCTTTTCCGCGGCTCTGGCCGAAACATCGGGAGAAGCACTGGCGCCGGCAGCGACCGCGGATGACTTCGAGCCGAATAGCTTCGAAGCGGACACGGCCTTCGCACCGCAAGAACCGATGGATGCCTCCGCGATCGATGAAATGTTCTCTTCCACCGGATCGGAAGAGGATATGGCCGGTGAAGATAACAGCTTGGCCGAATTCGAGGCCAGCCATACGCCGGACGAAATGCTGGACAAGGACGAGATCGACAAGTTGTTCGACAATGACCCCGTCCAGACCATCGATGCGGAAGACGCTGACGCTGGACCTATCGAGGAAACAGCCGAAGCCGAAGCCGACGCCGATTGGGAGCATGCCGAAGCCGAGGCCGCATCCGAAGACAACGATCCGCTGGCAGATTTGTCCGAGGCCGAACGTCAGGCGCTGTTCAACTAATCCCCCCGCTTCCGACCTTCGGAGACACGAAAGCCGGCACGCGCCGGCTTTTTTCATGGACCCGTTCTGTCAAACGCCGGCGTACCCGGTCAAGTTAGAGAAATCCCCGGCCACGTCGAACCGGTCCGCTCCAACCTGAGCGGGAAAAATTGCTCACACTGTTCAAGTGTTGGACCGTCTGGTCCTGGTTCGGCGGATTGCGAAGCGATGCAATCTTGTGAGGAGAGGCTCAGGCAGCGTTGATCTTTTCGTTCGCCTGAACCTCCTGGAAGAAGGACCGGCTTTCCTCGCCGAGACGGCCTGCCTGGGCGCGCAGGACCGCCGACAGGTCGCCGATGCGCCCGGCGGTCGCCTCCGCTTCCGCCAACACGGCCCTGACGGCCTCGATGTCCTGAGCGAACGCCCGTGTGCCACGGGCGGCGATCTGGACGTTCTCGGAAATCTCAGCCGTGGCGGCCGTTTGTTGTTCAACGGCCGACGCGATGCTGGTCGCGATCTCGGAGACGCGGGAAATGGTCGTCGTTATGCCCTCGATCTCGGCCACGGATTGACGGGTCGCGCTTTGAATTCCGGCAATCTTCTGCGTGATTTCCTCGGTCGCCTTGGTTGTCTGGCCGGCAAGTTCCTTCACTTCCGAGGCAACGACGGCGAAGCCCCTGCCCATCTCTCCGGCCCGCGCCGCCTCGATCGTGGCATTGAGCGCCAGGAGATTGGTCTGCTCCGCAATTTCGGAGATAAGTTCGATCACCGAGCCGACCTGCTCGGCGACATGCGCGAGCGCCTGCACCGACTGGTGGGTGGCCTGGGCACCCGCGACAGCTTCTTGAGCGATCTCGCTCGACAAGGTCGCCTGACGGCCGATTTCCTCGATCGAGCCGGTCATTTGCTCCGTGGCCGCCGCGCTCGATTGCATGCTCTGATCGGTATTGACCGATGCTTCGTCCATCCGCGAAACACGTTCGGAGATCTCGGCGGAAACGGCCGACAGTTTCCCGGAACTTGTTTGCAGGTCGCCCGAGGCTCCCGTCAACTCGTGCACGGTTGTGTCCATGCACTGATCGAATTCCGCGATGGCGCTGCGGATCTGCTCCTCGCGGTCCTCCACCATCCTCAAAGTTTCGTCGTGATAGGTCGAAATCGCCATATCCATATCAAGCATGACCAGTTTGTTGACCACCTCGCGCGCGCGGGCCGCTTTGCCCGGCGCAAACCGGTAGGCCTTGGCAATCACTCGCGCCAGGGCGTTCAAGGTGAAGGAATACCCGCCAATATACCAAGACGGGGCCAGACCAATCCGGACATGAGCCAAACCGACGCGCCGGGCATTGCTGAAATAGGTCTCCGTCGGCCCCTCTCGAAACAACGCTTCCCAATGGTGCGTTTGAGCTTTGATGAGGCGTGGCACCTGACCGTCCACCATGTCCGCAAGATGCGGAACCGACTCCACATGGGCGTAAAATCCTTTAAGCACCTCGGGCAGATTTTTCTCGATCAACGGCCAAACCGCCCGGGCCATCTCAAGATCAGCTTTCTCAATCCGATAAAACCGCCGACGTGTTTCGTTATCGATCCGTGCCATTTTTTCCTCACGTCTTTAGAGCCAATCCGGCCCGGTCGTTCTTTTTGCGTTTAAACGCTTGAGAAAAATCACAATAGAGAAAATCTTTTCAAAGATATTCAGAGTCAGACAGCATCGGCGAAACAATACCGAAGAATATGCGACAGGAATGCGTTGCTGCATCGCAAAAAAATAATCTCACTCCGCCTCAACCCTGTTAGATCGACTCAGAATAGACTGAAGAAGTTATTGAAACGAAAACAAAGCCTCACGGGATAAGCGAAAGGTTGCATAACGAATATCAGCAATCATTGTTGAAAACTCAGCCACCTTGGGCACGGCGCCGGCCCCTCACAGGGCGAGGGCACGGATCATCATCTGCGGGTCGATATTCCCGCCGGTGAGCACGACACAGACCACTTTGCCTGCAGCGCTGAGCTTGCCACTCAAAATTGCCGCGAGCGCAACGGCACCGCCCGGCTCGACAACGAGTTTCAGTTCCCGGAAGGCAAAGGCAACGGCGGCAAGCGCCTCTTCATCGCTCACCACCAGACCGGGTCCCGCCCGGTCCTTGAGAACCGAAAACCCGAGTTCACCCGGTGTATTGCTCAACAGCGCATCGCAAACAGACCCGCCATGCGCGGTGTTCACTTCCCGACTGCCTGAAAGCAGGGACCGGCGGTAGTCGTCGAAACCTTCCGGTTCGACGGTATGGAAGACCGCGTCCGGCAGGTCGGACGCCAGCGCCAGCGCGATCCCGCTCGACAAACCGCCGCCGCCGGTGCACGCGAGCACCAGTTCAGGGCTCAGGCCCATTTGGGCGGCCTGTTGGGCAATCTCCACTCCCACGGTCCCCTGCCCGGCAATGACGTGCGGATCATTGAAGGGGTGCACAAAGGCAGCGCCGGTCTCCTGCTGGATCCTGAAGGCAATTTCTTCCCGGTCCTCACTGGCGCGATCATAGGTCACGACCTTGCCGCCCATGGACCGTGTCCGCTCCAGCTTGATCTGCGGCGCGTCCGCCGGCATGACGATGGTCGCGGGCATGCCAAGGACGCGGGCACTTTCCGCGACCCCTTGTGCATGATTGCCCGATGAACATGCGACAACACCATATCCGCGCCGGTCTTGCGGTATCTCGGAAAGCGCATTGAACGCACCGCGGAACTTGAATGAACCGGTTCGCTGAAGGTTCTCGGCCTTGACCAGAACCGTACCCCCGACGGCCTCATCGAGGACCGGAAATCTCAAAAGGGGTGTGGCAACCGCGTGCCCCAGAAGGCGGCGTTGGGCACGGTCGATATCCGCGCGCGCGGGCAGACGGCAAGCTTCAGGGGCGGAAACAGTCATGATAAGTCTCGATCGGAAGGTAAGCACCCCAGCCGGGACGGGGATGGCGGTCAAACAATAGCCCTGCGGACCGGGAGTGGGAACCCGCCGTGTCAGGGGGGCGCGACTTGTGCGCTGGAAAAGATTTGAACCGGTGCCGTCAGGCCGCCGCGGATTTCCGGCGGGCGTAGAACGCATCGTGGGCCGCCTCGACATTGTCGAGGAACTGCCGGGCGCTTGCCGCCCAGGTGAAATCCAAGGCAACTTTGCGGCAGTGATCCCGAGGCACATCAAGGGCTCCGATCGCCGCTTCTCGCAGATCCTCGGAAAGGACACCCGCGCCGGTATCGGCGATCACGTCGATCGGACCCATCACCGGATACGCGGCCACCGGTACACCACAGGCAAGGGCTTCCAGCATGACGTTGCCAAACGTATCGGTCAGGGAGGGGAAAACGAAGACATCGGCCGACGCATAATGCCGGGCCAGATCCTCTCCGACCTTGGGTCCCGTGAACAGGACGTCCGGGTGCTTGCGCTTGAGACTGTCGAGTTGCGGCCCGCTGCCGACAACCACCTTGGAACCGGGCAAATCCAGATCGAGAAACGCCTCGATGTTCTTTTCCACCGCCACCCGCCCGACATTCATGAACACCGGTCGGGGCAGATCGGCCGGGAGCACCGTTCCCTCGTAGGGCTGGAAGAGCTTTTCATCGACCCCACGGGACCAGCGCATGAGATTGGTGAACCCCCGGTCCCGCAAATCCGTTTCCAGCGAACGTGTCGCCACCATGCATCCGTCACCGGAATTGTGGAAGCGACGCAACCACCCGTAGGACCACGCCAAAGGAACCGGTAAACGAGCCGAAAGATACTCGGGAAACCGGGTGTGGTAGCTGGTGGTGAACGGAAACCCATCCTTGCGGGCCACGCGGGCGGCCATGATGCCCAACGGCCCTTCTGTCGCGATATGCAGATGGTCGCACCCGAGGTCGCGGATCATCTTGCGGACCCTGCCCGTGACCGTGAGCGACAATCGGATTTCAGGGTAGGTGGGACAGGGCAATGTGCGAAAGGCTTGCGGCGTGAGGAACTTCACGATAACGCCCGCGGCCTCGAGTTCTTCGGCCGTCCGCTCGAGCGACCGCACGACGCCATTGATTTGCGGATGCCACGCATCCGAAACGATCAGAACCGAGGTCATGCGGCAACCGGACGGCGGCCCGACGGCTCCTGCACGATCCCCGTTTGCACCGGCTTCGCCCATTGGATAACCTCGAACGTCCCGTCGTGATGCTCGGCCACGGCGGTACAGCTTTCCACCCAGTCTCCGGTATTGATGTAATGAATGCCGTTCATGTCCCGGCTCGCGGCATGGTGGATGTGGCCACAAATCACGCCATCGACCCCTTGGCGCCGGGCCTCGTCCGACAAGGCATCCTCGAACCGTCCAATGAAGCTCACCGCGTTCTTGACCTTGAGCTTGGCCCAGGCGGATAGGGACCAATAGGTGAGCCCAAGGCGGCGGCGCACCGCGTTTACCCAAGTATTCACCCCGAGCGCGAAAACGTAGGCCTTGTCCCCGAAAAAGGCCAGCCATTTGGCATGGCGAATGACTACATCGAACTGGTCGCCGTGAATGACGAGATATTGCCGGCCGTCCGCGCTTTCGTGAACGATACTGTCGGCCACCTCGACGCCGCCAAAATGGGTGCCGAGAAAGTCACGCAAAAACTCGTCGTGATTGCCGGGAATATAGACGATCCGCGCGCCCTTGCGCCCCTTGCGCAGGATCTTCTGAACCACGTCGTTGTGAGCCTGAGGCCAGTACCAGGACCGTTTCAGGCGCCACCCGTCAACGATATCGCCAACGAGATAAACCGTTTCGGCATCGTGATCGCGCAAGAAATCGAGCAATAGTTCGGCCTGGCATCCACGGGTCCCCAAGTGGATGTCCGATAAGAACAAAGACCTGAAATGCCGCGACGTTTCGGCAACGGACATGCTAGCGCTCCTGCTTGGACGTACGCCGCGTTAGACCCGATTCAAGTTTCATTATTATGACAGCTTAGGAACCGGGATGCCGCGGAACCGCTGGGATCGAGGCACCGAAGACCGGGCGAATCTTACGGCAACCGAAGACGGCCTGACCGGCCGGGCTCACAGCAAAGCCGATAAACACCAACCAATGGCTTGCACTTGGGCCGCGAACACAGGAATGTCCTGTCCAAGTCAGTACCGAAAAACAGGAGCAAAAACATGGAACTGGGACTCTCGGGCAAATGGGCCATCGTATGCGCCTCCAGCCGGGGACTTGGCCGCGGCTGCGCGAGCGCGCTGGCGGAAGCGGGATGCAATCTGGTCATCAATGGCCGGGACGCCGCGCAATTGACCCGTACGGCCGAGGAACTCCAGAACCGCTTTCCGGTGACGGTCGTTCCGGTCGCAGCCGATGTTTCCACACCGGAGGGACAAAAGGCCCTGCTCGGCGCCTGCCCGGCGCCGGACATCCTCGTAAACAACAATGGCGGACCGCCGCGCAAGGACTACACCGAGCTGGACCGGAACGCCATGATCGATGGGGTCATCCAAAACATGATCACGCCGGTCGAATTGATCCAGGCCGTGGTTCCCGGCATGCAGGACCGGGGCTTCGGGCGGATCGTGAACATCACATCATTGTCCGTGCGGATGCCAATTTCGGGGCTGGATCTGTCGAGCGGCGCCCGGGCGGGCCTTACGGCGTTTCTGGCCGGCGTGTGCCGTGACGTTGCAGGATCCGGCGTCACCATCAACAATCTGCTGCCGGGCAAAATGGACACGGACCGGCTGGCGGGCGGATTTGAGCGTGAAGCGGCGCAAACCGGAAAAAGCCTCGCGGAGGTCCGCAAGACTTCCGCTGCCCTGATCCCCGCCCAGCGGTTCGGGACGGCGGAAGAATTCGGCCAGACCTGCGCGTTCCTCTGCTCCCGGCACGCGGGCTATATCACCGGCCAGAACATCTTGATGGATGGCGGGTTATTCCCCTCCGCATTCTAAAGCCAGTCCCCGTCAGGTCGAAGCGCACCGTTCCAATCTGACCGGTAGAAACTGCTTGCTCTATATTAAGGTGTCGGAAAATGCTCTGACGCACCAAAAACGGCCCGCCGAAAGGCGGGCCGCGGGCTGCCGATCACTGAACAGCGATGATCCAACCGGATCAGAAGCTCATCCGCATGGAGGCGGAAAAGATGTCGACCGAAGAGTCCACGTCGGCCACAAGGCTGCCCTTCGTTGCAGAATAGTCCTGGTGCCCGGGGCCCACGTTCAGGTTCGTATCGGTCCCGAAGATGTGGGTGTAGCCAAGATCGAACGACATATGCTTGTTGAACTTGTATGAAGCACCCAGACTGGCCCAGATCCGGTCATTGTCCGGCAAGCGGGCAGACCTGATGGTCTCGTTGATCGGCGACCATTCGTAGGCACCGCCGGCCCGCAAGGTCAATTTATCGTTCCAGTCATACTCAGCGCCCAGCGCCAGGAAGTAGCCGTCATCATAGTTGAACGGAAGCTCGGAGATCTGACCCACAGTGTCTTCGTCGATCTTCGGGGTTTTCAACCGGCTCCAATTCGCCCATTCGAATGTCGCCAGGAGCCGGACATCTTCGGTGATATCCTGCTTGGCGGAAACGGTGATCATATCCGGTGTGACAAGCGAGGTTGTAATGCCGTAGCTGCCCGGCGCCAGACGGCCTGGAACGCCGGCCGGCAGGAAGGCATTGCCATCCAGGTCAACGCCAACCGCGGAGCGGTAGCCGACACCCAGTTCGGTTCCCTTGAACGGCTTCAACGTCAGACCGGCTGTCACGCCATAGCCCAGTCCGTCACCTTGCAAGGTGGTCGACGCGTTGAAAACCCCCGGCGCTGCCGCCGAATTTGTCAGGCGCACCGACACATATTGGAACTGCAGCCCGGCCGCGACCGAGATCATGTCATTGAACTGATAGGCAACAACAGGGTTCACATTGATCGAGAACACTTTTGAGGAGCGATTGTAGCCGGCCCCCGCCCAGTTCGGGTTTTCCACCTTCGTGGACAAGCCGAAAGGTGCGTTCACACCCAGACCGAAAACGACATCGTCGTTGACGCGATAGGTCGTATAGGTCGCTCCAACCCATGCATCCGATCCGATATCCCCGGTCGAAACGGGCAGAGTGGTTCCAAGCACCGTATTGGTGCCGTTCAACTCCGCCTGCGGCAGGATAAACGAATTATGCGCTTCGAACGTGAAGCCCTCCCCCACTCCGGTGATCGCAGCCGGGTTCCAGAACATGGATGAAACTGATGGACCCGACGTGGCATTTCCGGCGAAAGACGTCCCTTGGTAGTAGGAACTTTGTTCACGCAGCGCGAAGCCCCCGGCAAACGCCGACCCCGCCGCGAGCGAAAGCGCGACGGCTGAGCTGGTGAAGAGAAGCGCTTTTTTTCGTACTGCCCATACCATTTTTTTCTCCCCCTAGACCGACCTTCCCTTAGGAAAGCGCGATGATTTGTGTCCGTTTGTATTCGTCTGTGAGGGCAGTCTTTTTCCAAGTGTTTCGGAAGATCAACGGGCAAAGGAACCACGGCGCGGAACGTAGAAACCCTGCGGCACTGCAATATGAACCTGAAAAAATCATCGGCCGGGGTGCGGAGGAGCAGGATTACGTAAGGGTTACCCCTCAAATTGAGATCTTTGAGTCACTGCGCTGACACAAGATATGAATATTGCCTTTTTTTTAGGCAATTTTGATCTGCCGAAGGTTGCAGAGATATTTAGCCGGACCGTTGCGAAAATGCCACGCGACAAGGGCGTTGCAGCCTCTTCAAGCTCCCCGGGCACAGCTCTCCTCGACTCGAATGCAATCTATACGAGTATTTTTTTCTTGGTTCGATTGGCAAGATGAATCGGGCCATTGCCCATGGGTCACCAAGATGGCGGGGGCCCACGGAGGCTTGGACAGGGGACCGGCCGGCACACGGCCGGCCGACACGCTACCAGTGTTGACTTTTCCCGCCGTCTATCCGCTGCGCGCGGCCAGATAGCGGCGCAGCGCGATGTTGCTCCAGGGCGACAGGCGGGCTTCCGCCTCCCGATAGCTTTCCAGGATACGCGCGCTCAAGGCATCCTTTGCAGCAAATTCGCTCAGAACCTCCTGCGCGGTATTTTGCAAGGTGGACAGCACCTCATCAGGATAGAAGCGGATGACAACACCGTCCTCCTCCTGCAGGGCCTTCAGGCTGGTCGCGTTCTCCCATTCGCTTTCGGACAGCGCCCTTGCGTTCTCCGCACGGCAGGCCTCCATCAGGATCGCGCGCAGGTCGTCCGGCAGCGCGTCAAGGGCCGGACGGTGGAACAAGGCTTCGCCGGTTCCGTTGGGCTCATGGAATCCGGGCGCGTAATAGGTCTTGGTGACTTTCTGGAAGCCCATGGCACGGTCCGACCACGGCCCCAGGAACTCCGCCGCATCGATCAAACCTGTCTGCAAGGATTGATAGATCTCCGAGGGCGGCAGGCTGACCGGGGTCGCCCCCAGCCGGCGCATCACCTCTCCGCCGAGCCCCGGCATTCGGATGGTCAGCCCCTTGAGATCCTGCAGACTGTCAATCTGGCGTTTGAACCATCCCCCCATCTGCACCCCGGTGTTCCCGGCCATGACGGCTTTGATGTTGAACGGCGCATAGAGATCATCCCACAACGCCTGCCCCCCGCCATGCTCAATCCAGGTGATATGTTCTTGCGGAACCAGACCAAAGGGCACGGCGGTGAAGAACA
Organism: Roseibium aquae; assembly: GCF_008711285.1. Classification (GTDB taxonomy): domain Bacteria; phylum Pseudomonadota; class Alphaproteobacteria; order Rhizobiales; family Stappiaceae; genus Roseibium; species Roseibium aquae. The sequence goes on along the minus strand of NZ_VXDC01000001.1, from coordinate 725,823 downwards.
CGGATGCCGGCGCCTTGCCTTGCCAGAAAAAGGAAGCCGTATGTCCCATCTGAGCCGTCCCGGACGAAACGGCGTCGAACACACCGAGCGCGGGAATGAGCTCGCCGGAAGCGTATAGCTTGATCGTGAAACGGCCAGCGGACATGCGCGCGACGCGATCACAAATGCGTTGAGCCGTGACCCCTGGCCCGGGCAGGTTTTTCGGCCAGGAGGTCACAAGCCTCCATTGGACATTCCCCTCGTTCGCCCGGACCAGGCCGGGAGCGGCAAGGCTTGCCCCGGCCGCGCCGCCCAGGGCGAGCGCTTGCCTGCGGGACAAAGGGGCTGTTTTGCGGTCTGCTCGGGTATCCGTCATGATCCGTCTCTCCAAAGCGCGTGGAAGTGGTGCACGGGTCCATGGCCTGCCCCGATACGCAATGTGTCGGCGGCGCGGATCGCGCGCGTGATATAGTCCTTGGCCGCGTCGACCGCCTCCGCCAGCGCTTGTCCCTTGGCAAGCTCGGCGGCCATCGCGGAGGACAGGCTGCAGCCCGTCCCATGGGTGTTTTGTGTGGCATGGCGCGGCGCGCTCAGCCATGTCGCGCCGGCCCCGGTCAAGAACAGGTCGGTGCTGTGGGTCCCTACACCATGTCCGCCTTTCAGCAGCACGGCCTGAGCGCCGAGGTCCATCAGTCTGCGGGCCTGCTGTTCCATCTCGCCTTCTGTCGTGGCCATATCTGTTCTCAGGATATGCGCTGCCTCATGCAGGTTCGGCGTGATGACCGTTGCAAGCGGCAGCAGCTTTTCGACAAGATCGGCAACCGCAGCTTCCGCCAGAAGGGGATCGCCCGACGCCGCCACCATCACGGGATCGAGAACGACCGGTCCGGTCCGATACCGCTTCAGCCCGTCGGCGACCGCGTCAATGGTTTCGGGCACGGACAACATGCCAATCTTGGTCGCATCGACGGACAGATCGCCATAGACCGCCGCCATCTGCGCGGCGACGAAATCGGCAGGCGGGTTGTGGATCGCGCTGACACCGAGGGTGTTTTGGGCGGTCAGCGCGGTGATCACACTGGCACCGTAGACACCGAGGGCGGAAAAGGTCTTGAGATCCGCCTGGATTCCGGCCCCGCCCCCCGAATCCGATCCGGCGATGGTTACAGCAATAGCGGTCATGCAATCTCCTTCATTCTGTGGGGTCGAGGGTCGCGGCCAGACGGTCTTGAATATCGGTTCGCTGCAGCCTGTAGAGCGCATCCAGAAGCTCAGGCACCAGGCTGCCCGGACCCCGGGCGCGTGCCGCCGCAATTTCACCGGCGACGTTGAACACGCTCAGTCCGGCGCAGACCGAGGCGAACGGATCGTCCGAACAACTGAGAAAGGCGGCCAGCACGGCCCCGCCAGCGCAGCCGGTCGCGGTCGTCCGGCCCATCAGCGGATGACCATTGGCAAGTGAGGCGGCCCTGCCGGTGCTGTCCTGGACCCGGTCCACGGATCCGGTGACAGCAAGGACCGGAGAAAATCCGATGTTAGCGGCCTGTGTGGACCCGGTCCCGCCCAAGGCGTCAAGTTCCGCGGCATTGACGCGAATAGCGCTCCAGCTTTCGTGCAAAAGCTTTCGGGCATAGGCCGCGCGCCGCGGCGAGCGGTCGATGAAAACGGGGTCCAGCACGCAAGGCCGTCCGGCGGCCGATGCCGCATGAACGGCCCGCGGTATCGCTTGCCTGCGGTCCTCATCCAGCGTGCCGAGGTTGATCAGAAGCGCGTCCGCACTCTCAGCAAAGGCAGCGACTTCGGCCGGGGCGATCGTCATGGACGGGACGGCGCCAAGAGCCAGAAGCACATTTGCCGTGAGTGTCTGGGCGACCGTATTGGTGATGACATGAACACGCGGGACAGTGCGCCGGACGCGCTCCAGCGCATCGAAAATCACATCGGCGTCGATTGCCGGTTCCATTTAAAGTCCGTTCCTTGCATCGCCGGACCCTTGGATTGAAGTGAGATTCGCCGCGCCTGCACGGCCGGGGCTCGGTGGCCAGATCTCAATCCCTCCGCCGGTCCGAACCGGATCAGGTTCAAGGAGTTGGCTCTTGCCTCTCAGCCCGGTCGCTTGCCGCCGGGCACCCCCATGAGATGGCACACAGGTAACAATGCTAACCGGTCAATGCAAGCGGGGGAGCTGCCCGGACCGATCGCCACGATGCGGAATTGACTGCAAGGCCAGGATCCGTCATGTCCATGGCATCCGCCAATCGCAACGCAGGACATGCCGCATGATCCCCTTTTTCGTGATGATCAAATGCAAGCTCGGCGAAACCTACCGGGTCGCCAATGCCATTGCCGATGCGGAGATCGCATCGGAAATCTATTCGACAAGCGGCGACATGGACCTTCTGGTGAAATTTTATGTCGAAAATGATTCCGACATCGGCCATTTCGTGAATGAAAAGGTTCACCCGATCCCGGGCATTCAGGACACACGCACAATCATCACCTTCAAGGCATTTTGACCCGTTAACCGGTTCCGCTCAGGACTTCGAGGGCGTCGAGGCACGGCGGACCTTGGTCCGGTCGAGACCAAGCCGGTGTTCGCGGTAGATGACGAACACACCGGCCGCAATCACGATGACAGAGCCGATCAAGACGGCCGGCTCCGGCACTTCGGTGAACAGGAACCACCCAACGGCGATGGCCCAGATCATGTTCACGTAGTCGAACGGGGCAATCGTGGAGGCATCAGCGAACCGGTAGCTTTGGGTCAGCAGGATTTGCCCCACCCCTCCGGACAAACCGATCAGGACAAGAAGCATCGCGGTATGCGCATCGGGCAGGACCCACGCCTGGCCCGGCATCAGCCATCCAAGCGGCAGCGTCAAAAGCGACAGGACCGAGGCGCAACCGGAAAACCAGATCACGATCGTCGAGGTGCGCTCTGTCTCACACAGCTTGCGCACGAAGATCATCGCCAGCGCGGCAAAGGCAGCTCCCAAGGTTCCGGAAATGGCGCCGATCGTCGATGTCTGGTCAAAAGCCTCGTCGCCCAGATGCGGCGACAAGATCACGAGGATCCCGGCGAAACCGACCAGCACCGCGCTCCAACGGTAGATCCGCACCGGTTCACCCAACAGGAAGTAGGCGAACACGACCACCATGAGCGGCGAGGCAAAACCGATGGCCGTCGCATCGGGCAACGGCAAAAGGTCGAATGAGGTGAACGAGAAGATCATCGCGGTCAAACCGACAATTGCCCGCCACAGATGGCCCATCTTATTGACGGGTTTGAAAGCCAGAACAAGCTCCCGCCGGAAAGCCACCATTGCCAGCACCGGAAACAGGCCGAAGAAATTGCGCGCGAACACGATCTGACCGATTGGAACGGTCTCGGCGGCAATCTTCAAAAGGGTGATCATGGCGAAAAACGCCAAGGTGGACAGAACTTTGAGAAGAATTCCCAAAAGCGGCGCTGGCCGCGTCATCCCCGTGGGCGCGGGTGCGCCTTGCGGACGAAAGAGGTCGGCGCGTGGCGCCATGAATTGTCCTTTGTGCGATTGTGCTGCCGCGTCTGGGTGACTGCCTGGCGGCTAGACCCGCCTTGAAACCGGCATCCACACATGGGTAACGAATGGCAACCGAGCTGGAAACCCTTCGACTATGCGCCTTGTTTGAAACGGCGGCAATGGGCGAACAGATGCGCAACACGCAAGCCAGCCATGCAATTTCGCATAAGTGTCCGCATGAAAAAGGGCGCCGGAGCGCCTCATAGGAACGGCGGCCGGGAGGTACCGGCCGCCATATCACCCCAAAGTCCGGCCCCTGCGGAGTTCACCGGGCCGGTCTTGGGATCACTCTTCGATCCGGACCGGCACGAAGCGCAGCTCGCCAGCCTGGTTCGACAGGAGGAGCAGTGCGGAAGCACGCCCCGCCTCTTCCAGCTTTTGCACTTCCGACATCACATCTTCGGGCGTCGTGACGGGCTCCTGAGCCACTTCCTTGATCACATCGCCGGCTTGAATGCGCTTTTCCTCCGCCGATGTACCGGGCAGCACCTCCTTGACCAGAACGCCGGACACGCTCTCGTCAATGCCGAATTCTTCGCGCAGGGCATCGTCCAGTTCCACCAGCATCATGCCGAGGATCTCACTGGCTTGAGCTGGTTCCGGAGCGTCGTCCAGGCTCTCGGCGTTGCCGCCATCTTCGACGGACGCTTCTTCCAGCCGGCCAAGTGTGACGCCGAGGACCACACGCTCGCCCTTGCGCAGGACGACCACTTCGACCTCCTTGCCAATGGCTGTCTCGGCCACCATGCGGGGCAGTTCCCGCATGGCCGGCACTTCACGGCCATCGAACTCGACGATCACGTCACCGGGCTCAATCTTGGCCGCAGCCGCCGGACCATCATCCGCGACCCCGGCCACCAGGGCACCGATCGCCTCATCCATACCAAGGCTTTCGGCAATCTCATCGGTCACTTCCTGGATCCGCACACCGAGCCAGCCGCGCCGGGTTTCGCCAAACTCCCGCAACTGGGCGATCACCCGGATGGCCGTCTCGGCCGGAATGGCAAATCCAATGCCGATCGAGCCGCCGGAGGGCGAAATGATCGCCGTGTTGATGCCGATCACATTGCCGGACATGTCAAACAACGGGCCGCCCGAGTTACCCCGATTGATCGAGGCATCGGTCTGGATGAAATTGTCGTATGGCCCGGAATTGATATCCCGGTTGAGCGACGACACAATCCCCACGGTCACAGTGCCGCCAAGGCCGAACGGGTTACCGATGGCCATGACCCAATCGCCGACGCGGATCCCGGCGCTATCCCCGAAATTGACTTCCTGAAGCGGAGACGCTGGCTCCACCTTCAACACGGCGATGTCTGTCTTTTCATCGGTCCCGATGATTTCGGCAACCAGCTTTGTACCGTCGTTGAAGTTGACGGTGACCTCGTCGGCCCCTTCGATCACGTGGTTGTTCGTGATGATGATGCCTTCTTCACCGTCGATGACGAAACCCGAACCGAGCGACTGCACACGGCGGGGCTGGTCATTGTTGTCCGGGTTCTGACGATTGAAAAATTCCTCGAAGAACTCCTGAAAGGGCGATCCCTCCGGAACCTGTGGCATGGGCACCGACCGCCGGCCTTCAACGGTTTGCGCGGTTGAAATGTTCACGACCGCACCGGCGAGGCTTTCGGCGAGGTCCGCAACCGATGCCGGGCCCTGGATTTGAACCTGGGCCTGGGCATGGGGTACAGGCGACACAACAAGGACGCCCCCGAAAACCGCCGTTGCGGCCGTCAAGGCGATTGCCTTGGCGCTGCGCCGGATAAAATCTCGTGCCATATGGCTCACTCCTCCGTCCATTTCGGATCGAACATCTTGGCCGAACCTTATCAGGTCCGCCTCCATTTCAGAATAGAGAGAGGGCGGGAGAAGGCCCGTTCTCCCGCCCTAACAATTGCGTTATCCGCGAATTGCCCAAACGATCAAGACACCGATCGCGAGTGCGCCAAGGCCGGCATATCGAAGGATATGGTCCGGCAGATCCAGCGCACTGCGCATCATTGCCTTCATGCCGCCGGGACTGAGTGCGTAGAGGGTCCCTTCGAGGGCCAGCACCAACCCGACGGCAACGATCAGATCGCTCATTGCGGCGCGTTGGCCGCCTGGCGTGTCGCCTCATCGCTGGGCGTGACCGATTGCGCGGTCGGCGCCGGCTGCTGGACCGACGGAGCTGCACCGGGTCCCGCGCCCTCCGTCACCCGTACTCCCATCGGATCCTTGAAGTACCGGAAAAACGACGAGTCGGGGGACAGAACCAGGCTGGTATCGCCTGCACGCAATCCTGCTTCATAAGCTTGCATGGACCGATAAAACGCAAAGAAGTCCGGATCCTGGCCGAACGCTTCGGCGAAGATGCGGTTCCGCTCGGCATCCCCGTCACCGCGGATGATTTCCGAATCGCGGTTCGCTTCAGCCACGATGACCGTAACATCACGATCGGCGCGTGAACGGATACGGCGGGACTGTTCTTCACCTTGCGCACGGATTTCAGCCGCTTCGCGCTGACGTTCAGTCTGCATCCGGGCGAAAATTGCCTGGGAGTTGGCTTCCGGAAGATCGGCGCGGCGGATCTTCACGTCCACCACCTCGATACCAAGATCGGCTGCACTCGCGCTGACATCCCGCCGGATGTTTTCCATCAAACCGGCACGGTCGTCGCGAACGACCGCGATCAGCGAAGCCCTGGCAAGTTCCGACCGCAAGGACGATTGAAGGAACGTCGACAGGCGCAAGTTCGCCTCACGGATGTTGTTCACACGCTGATAGAACAGCACCGGATCACTGATGCGGTAGCGCGCGAACGCATCGACGACAAGCCGCTTCTGGTCGGAGGCAATAACCTCCTGCGGCGACATGTTCAGATCAAGAATCCGCTTGTCCAGATACACGACGTTCTGGATCAGCGGGTATTTCACGTTCAAGCCAGGCTGCGTGACCACCTTGTCGATTTGACCGAAAGTCAAAACGAGCGCTTGCTGGGTTGGATTGACGATAAACAGAGAGGAGTAGCCGATCACCGCTATGACGGCGACAATGACGGCAAGGATACCGCTTCGCATCACTGGTTCCCTCCGGTCCGGCCGGACTGTGTCGTCCCGCGTGAGTTGAGTTCATTCAGCGGCAGGAATGGCAACACGCCGGACTGGCCGCTTGCACTGCTGTCGATGATGATCTTGTTGTTGTTGCCCAAGACTTTTTCCAAAGTTTCCAGATAGAGACGCTCGCGTGTCACTTCCGGGGCGTTCACGTATTGCTCGTAGATTTTCGTGAAGCGCTGCGACTGACCGGTCGCTTCCGCGATGGTCTGGTCCCGATATGCGCTGGCCGCTTCGAGCACCCGGGCCGCCTCACCGCGGGCTTCCGGGACGACACGGTTCGCATAAGCCTGTGCTTCGTTCTGGATCCGCTCCTGGTCCGCGCGGGCCGCCTGGACATCGCGGAACGCATCGATGACCTGCTGAGGCGGGTCGACCTTTTGCATTTGCACTTCCGTGATTTCGATGCCTGCTTGGTAGGCATCCAGCGTTGCTTGCATCAGCTCACCGACGTCATTCTGAATGGCAACCCGGTTCTGTGTGAGAATCGAATCGATGTTCGATCCACCGACGATCTCGCGCATGGCGCTTTCGGCAACCGCCTTTACGGTTCCTTCCGGGTTCTGAATATTGAACAGGTAGTTCGAAATCCCCTCACGGGTGTTCTTGATACGCCACTGAACCTTGAAGCCGACATCCACGATGTTCTCATCGCCCGTCAGCATCAGGCTTTCCTGCGGAACGTCCCGTGTCCGGATCGCGCCCCCGGTCACAAACTCCTCGACGCCAACGGTCAGCTCTCGCTGACGCTGGACCTGGGGAAGAAAGACTTCACCGATGGGGTAAGGCCAGTTGTAATTGAGGCCCGGCGCGGTCTGGTCGGTCACTTCACCAAGCACCAACTCGACCCCGACCTCGCCTTCCTGCACCCGATAAAATCCCGAGCCCAGCCAGACAATGGCGACAACGCCGATGACAAGCGCGATCCCGAGCGCGCCCAAACCACCCCCGCCGCCGGGCAAAACACTCTTCATCCGGTCCTGGGTTCGCTTCAGCAACTCTTCAAGATCAGGTGGCGTGCCACCGCCGCCACCGCCGCCACGGCTCGGTCCGCCGCCCCAGGGACCGCCGGAGTTCCCTCCGCCGCCGCCCCAAGGGCCGCCATTGTTGCCGCCCCCTTTCCAGGGACCACCTCCACCCGTCTGATTGCTCCAAGGCATCAAAACTTCCTTCGTTAGAGCTTGCCGGCAAATGCCGGCATCGATGCGTCGTGTCTGTCTCACGTGTCCTGCAGGTTATAGGGGGCTTCCCTTACCCTTTCAACGCAATGGCACAGCCGGCTGGCCATATCATGGCTGGACACACGTGTCCGACAAATGGGTTCAAAACCACGGACTTTCAAGCAATTTCGGGGCGATATGCGGCACAATTGCGCGGCCTGACAGGATTGCCACACGTGCCCGCGTTCGCGGCTCGGATCCGCCTTCAGGCCGGCGGCCGGCGCGCGCTGTCCCTCACCATGTCCACATGGGGGATGCCGTCTTCCAGATACTCACCGGAGACCGGTTCAAAACCAAAGCCGCGATAAAAGGTCAGCAAATAGGCTTGAGCCGACAGGGCGATGCCGGCCGCCGGCCACAGGTCCTGCACTTTCGCAATCCCTTCACGCATCAGATGCCGTCCGAGGCCGAGGCCCCGATATCGGCCATCCGTGGCAACCCGGCCGATGCGGGCCAAAGGACAGGAGGCCTCGGGCTCAAATATACGGATGCAGCCTGCAAGCTCGCCGGTGTCGGTTTCCCTCAGCAGAAAATGCCAGGCCCTTGGATCCTGTCCGTCGATTTCCGGATAGGGGCAGTTTTGCTCGACCACGAACACATCGACGCGCAACTTCAGCAGTTTGTAAAGGTCCATGGCCGACAGCGCGTCAAACGTCGCCCAATGGCCGGAAAAGCGGCTATTCATCCGTGCCAGTCTCCACCTCGCCACTCAAGTTGGAATGCTCACGTGCGGCGAAGATAAGTGACGAATTCAAAATCAGCACTGTCCTTTTCGGTTCGCCGGCCAGCAATCCGGGACGCCTCGTACCAGGTTTCAGGGGAAACATCGGGAAAGCGGGTGTCGCCCGACGGTTCGGCATCGACTTCCGTGATTTCCAGGCGATGGGCCAAATTCATCGCCTGCGCATAGATCTGCCCGCCGCCGATCACAGCAACCTCATTCACGCCCAGATCGCTGGCAAGCGCAGTTGCCCGTTCCAGGGCCGCACTGAGTGACTGTGCCGTCTCAACGCCGCCCGGCGCATAGTCGGGATCGCGCGAAACGACGACATGCGGCCGGCCCGGAAGCGGCTTGCCGCCAAAGGACAAGAAAGTCTTCCGGCCCATGATCATGGGCTTGCCGAGCGTCGAGGCCTTGAAGTGTTTGAGGTCGGATGGAAGCTGCCACGGCATGTCGTTGTCCGCGCCGATGATCCCGTTGCGGGCAACAGCGGCTATGAGGAAGATGTGAACCAAGCGACACTCCGAATTCGAACTTTCTTGGAAGGCTGCGGTAGCACAGGAAGAAGGAGCCCGGAAAGCTGCAAGGTCTCTCGGAACGGCTGGTTTCCCAGATCGCGTGCTAAACCGCTACCTCCGCCTTGATGTGGGGATGCGGATCGTAACCGGTCAGTTCGAAATCTTCATAGGTAAAGGCAAACAAATCCGTGACCCGTGGATTGAGTGCCATGGCCGGCAGGGCCCTTGGCGATCGCGACAGCTGCTCGCGAGCCTGATCGAAATGATTGTGGTAAAGATGCGCATCGCCAAAGGAATGCACGAAATCTCCGGGCTTTAGGTCACAGACCTGAGCCACCATCAAGGTGAGCAGCGCATAAGACGCGATATTGAAGGGCACGCCCAAGAATACATCGGCAGAGCGTTGGTACAGTTGGCAGGACAGCTTGCCGTCCGCGACATAGAACTGGAACAGCGCGTGGCAGGGCGGCAGCGCCATCTCGTCGACCAGCGCCGGATTCCAGGCCGAGACAATCAGACGCCGGCTTTCCGGGCTGGATTTGATCATCTCCAGGACCTTGGAAATCTGATCGACGCTGCGGCCATCCGGCGCGGGCCAGGACCGCCACTGGTAGCCGTAAACCGGCCCGAGATCGCCATTCTCATCGGCCCACTCATCCCAGATCCGAACGCCATTGGCCTTCAGATAGGCAATGTTGGTCTCGCCTGCGAGAAACCAGAGCAGTTCGTGGATGATCGATTTGACATGCAGCTTTTTCGTCGTCACCAGGGGAAATCCGTCCGACAGATCAAACCGCATCTGGTGGCCAAAGATGGACCGCGTGCCGGTTCCGGTCCTGTCGCCCCGGTCGACACCCTCATCCAGGATTTTCTGCATGAGATCGTGGTACTGTTGCACGCTTGGTTCCTTTCCATCCGCATCCGCCAAGGACCGAACCCGATCGCTGGCCGCCGCATCGATCAATCCGCATAATCCGGCAGGGACCGCATTGAAATCGGATTCTGCCGACCGCTCCAGACACCGCGCGGGTTTTCACCATGCGGCTGTGGAGAAAAAGGGCCGTCGAACCTTTGCGGCCCCACCGATTGGGCAACCCACCCCTTTCATTCGCCGGCGTAAAAGCCTATATGCATGGGTGCTGGGCAACCAGCTATGGCAATAAATGGTCAGTGCAATAAACCTATCGGACCCGGGGGCGGTACCCGGCGCCTCCACCCAAGTGCAGACCCGGCTGCGGTTTGGAAACTGCATTTCGGCGGGGGCGAAACAGGATCGACGAGGGCGTAAAGACTGTGCTTTTGCTCGGCATTGTACCACCGTTATCGGGCTCTCTTAATAGTTGCAAACGACAACTATGCTATGGACAACGCTGTCGCTGCGTAATGCGGTGCCGGTAGTCCTTTAAAGCCCTGCTGGGTAGCACCGGCAGGCGGGGTCCGGAGGCACCTGGCAACAGAAGCCTCCACTTTCAACCTGACATTCCAGACTAACGGGACTAAACTGGGTATCGGTAGAGTTTATCCCGCTCTTGAACCTATTGAGGCCTTTCTTTTTCCTCGATCAGGGGTCAATGTGGCGCTTCGTTCTCCATGACCTGAGATTAATAAACGACGAGCCGATGGCCGAAGACCTACTTAGATATGACATCCTGATCCAGGACGCCTTGCGCGGCGCCGTCAAAAAGATACTCGCGGAGGTCGCCCGGACGGGATTGCCCGGCGAGCATCATTTTTATGTCGCCTTCGACACGACCGCGCCCGGCGTGCGGATCTCGCAACGTCTGAAAGACCGGTATCCGCAGGAAATGACAATTGTCCTGCAGCACCAGTTCTGGGATCTGGCGATTGGCGAGCATGCATTCGAGGTCGGATTGTCGTTTGGCGGCGTTCCGGAAAAGCTTCTGGTTCCCTATTCGGCGATCAAGGGCTTCTTCGATCCGTCCGTTCAGTTCGCCCTGGAGTTCGACCCGGGCAAGACAGCCGAGGAACTGCCGGAAGAATTGCTGGAGGCCGTCGAGGAATTGGCGCAGGCCGAACGGGACACTCAGGAAACGGTCTCGGGCCTGCCATCGGCCATGAAGCAAACGGCCAAGGACGGCGGACAGGACGTGGCGAAAACGCCCGCCGCGGCCTCAAACGCCGACCAAAAGCTCCCTGTTAAGAACGCCGAGGAAGACACCGGCGGCGAAGTCGTGTCTCTGGACGCGTTCCGGAAGAAGACCTGATCGGACCGGCCGATGAACGGCGAGGTTGTCAATCTCCGGCAGGCCCGCAAGCGCAAGAAGCGCGAGGACAAGGACCGGCAGGCGGCAGAAAACCGGCGCATCTTCGGCCAGACCAAGGCTGAAAAGGCCGCGGCCAGGTTCGAGGGGGAAAAGCGGCTCCGATCCCTGGACGGGCACAGGCTGTCTTCTTGTGAGCTGACCCCTTCCGATGGCGATGATCCGGGAAACTGACCAGGCGGATCACATGGCGCTCATCAAGCGGTCCTTCACCTTGCACGGGCATCGCACTAGCCTTGCGCTGGAGCCGGAGTTCTGGGCGGTGATTGACGGCCTGGCGCTTGAGGCGGGCATGCCCCTGACCCGCCTGATCGCGCGCATCGACCGCGACCGGGATCCGGACAATCCCCTCTCCTCCTCGGTGCGGGTCTGGGCCTTGAACAGCCTTCGGGAGAAGGCAGCGGAGACCCGGTCGGATTGAGGTGAGGCAATCGAGGCGGAGTGCGAAGGCTAAATCAGCGGGTTTCGAACGGGAGCCGGCTTTCTCCGGGAAGCGGATCGGTTCCAAAAGGCGCCGGCAACCGAAAGACGTTCAGCTTTGCAGGCAATTGGCGGGGCATTTGCGTCAACCAGGTCAGCCCGGCCAATCCGGGTTTTCCATCACGAGCCCGCTCGGCAAGGTGATGTAACGAGGCACCGAAGACCTCGGATTTTCGGGCGCGCGGTCCCTTTGGCCAGAGACCGGAGCTTCAGCCGGGCGTTCGTTTGCGCCCCCGGCACGGGTTGCTGGCTCTGCCCCGAAGTCCGGTGTAATGATGGGCCGCGACCCACTGCTGTCAATCAGATCCTCGATGGTGCGCGGGGCATCCAGCGGCGGAAGATCGCTTCCTCCCGCCGGTGAACCGGAGGCCGAAGGCGGAAGTGGCTGGCTGCCGGTCCCGGCGGCGCCCGTCTCAAGGATCGAGCGGATGCTGCGCGCGAAGGCTGCATTGTCCGGGATGTCCAGAGCTTGCTCCGCTTCAAGCTCGCGCTCCAGCGGCCGGGCGGGCACTTGCGCTGCCGGAGCACGTGCATCGCCGGCGGATGCACGCTCGTTGGCTTCGGGTTCGGCCGCGTCGGTCCCGGTGGCGGCTTCTTCATTTTCCGCGCCGTTGGCGGCCTCGCCGTCTTCACCCGCGTTCTGATCGGCACCTTCCCGCGCCGCGGCCTCGGCATCGCGTTCCGCACGGGCCCGTTCTTCCCGCAACCGGCGCAATTCCCGCAGAAGCCGGTCCCGTTCGAGGATTTCCGCCTGGAGCCGCTCAACGCGCTCCACCTCCTGCTCGAAGGCCCGAAGCGTCAGGTAGGCGGTGAAGGGGCTGATATCGATCCGACGGTCCGGCCGGTCGACCGGACCTTGAAACAAAAGACCGACTTGTGGCTCCGCGCCCGTGACGGCGTTTTCGCCCGGATCCACTCTCACGCTGAAGTCGCTGTCGAGTTCAAAGGTGTTCAGATCGACTTCGGCGGATCCAAAAACCTCGGCCGCTTCGGCATCCACAGCCACATTTCTTGCCGTCAGACGCCCGCCGACCAGCCCGACCGCACCTTCGAGCCGGTCAAACGTCAGCTGGCCCGCATCGAGGTGACTGACAAAGGCCGTTTCAATCTGGCTGTCTTCAAGCTCCAGACCGGCATCGACAGCACGGACAACCAGATCGAAGGCCTGCGGATTGAGGCCGCGCAAGGTGCCATCGGAGAGGGAAAATGTCCCACCGCCATTGAGCGTTGAGATGATCCCGGCGATTGAGCGCCCAGCGCCTTCGAATTCAAGAAACAGATCCAGAAGCCCTGTCCCGGTGGCCCGGCCGTCCCGCTGCCAGGACAAACGGCGGAAATCGGCATCCTGGAGCTGAAGGCGTCCGGACACGGCCGCTTCCGGACCCGAGCGCTCAATCGACAATGCGCCCGACGCCGTTCCGGTTTCGAACGTCCCGCTGATCCGGTCAAGACGCATCCGATCCGGTGTCAGCCTCAAGCCGGCGGTCACGTTCGAAAGGGCAAAGCCCTCGCCTGCGGTCAGGCTGCCGGCGGACAAATCGAGGGTCAGGTCGAAGGAGTTCAGCAGCGGCGCCCCAAAGGCACCATTCGGCCAGATCGAAGACCCGTCACCCGTGGCAAACCATTGATCCGGCCCCAGAACGGCTTCGCTCAAGACCCGAAGATCGACCGCATCCAGACTGACCGTGCCGCTAAGGCGCCGGTCGTTCGCCCCCGGGGAGGGCTGGAAGTCACCTGAAATCTCGCCGCTGACATCGACCCCGGCGATCGATCCCGTCCATACCGCCTTCTCCAGAACACTCCCGGTTCCGTGCACCTGCGCCGAGAAGCTGCCGGGTATTTCGCCGCCCATGACCGGAAGGACACGGCCGAACATCAGGCCGATCGGCGTCAGGTCCACAGTTTGCGCGCTTATGTCCAGATCAAACGCCGGATCCGCGCCCTCTTCCAGACGAATGGTCCCGCTTGCCGCGATTTCCGCTGCCGGGGCTTTAGCCGAAAAGGACACCTGCAGGGCATCACCGGGCCGTCCGCCAACCTGAAGGGAAATGTCGCCGGGCCCGAGATCGTCGACTGGCAGCAAGGCAAATCCGAGTTGCCGCAGCAAGGCTCCACCGTCACCTGCCGACATGGAGAGATCCACGGCCGTTTGGGCATGCCGCCAGTCATCGACATGACCGTCAAGCCCGGCGGACAACTGGACCCGGCTGTCCGCGGCCGTCCCCTGAAACTCGAGCGATACGTCGCTTTGTCCATCCTGAGCGCGGGCGGTCAGGACCGCGCTGAGACGTGCTGGCACGAGATGAGGGGCGGCGTTTTTGAGGCTTGCAAGCCCGGTCATGTCCGGAACGACGTTTTCGAGCAACTGGACAAGGCCGGTCAGGTCTTGCGCCGCCAGCGCACCGCGCATTTCGCCCTCGGGAGCGCCGAACAAATCCTCAATACGGCCTTGCGCGTCGATCTCGGCGCCCGCCAGGTCGGCCGTATAAAGGCGGTCTATCGTGAGGTCACCATCGGCATACTGGGCCTCGATGGCCATCCCTTCGCCAACAATCCCGCCGGCTGCAATTTCATTCGCATTGATCCGCAACTCGATATCGGGACCCTTCGCGGTATTCGCCGGGGCATCCAGCGCACCATGGTGAACTTGCCGGACCGCCCCCGCCAGATCCGACAAAACATCGAGATCGAGACGGTCCGCGCTGAGCTGCAGGGAGAACATATCGGCCAGGTTCGGCCGAATTCTGTATGAAAGCTCGCCGCGCGCCTCCGCATCCGCCAGCGCCAGCCGGAGCCCATCCAGCGACATGCCCCCCGGAATGATGTTCAGCCGGCCATCGAATTCTAACGGGTCGAGGCGCGGGATCTGGCCTTCGAACGGTGCGAGCCAGTCCAGGAACACTCCGGGCTGGGCCGAATTGAAAGACAGGCGCCCGCGATATGTCAGGTCGGTCGCCAGTCCGAGATCGCCCTGGGTCGCGATGAGCGTCCGGCCAGGGGCGCGGCCCGCTAAGCGCGCCAAGCGCCAGCCGCCAAGCATCGTCTCCAGATCGACCCGCACATCCTGGACCAGGGCGCCGCCGAGAACCACGGCGGGCACATCGAGACTGATCACGCCGTTCATATCAGGGCGTGGAACCTTCCGGAAAAGCTCCATCAGCGTTCCGGACGCCGAACCCAGACGAACGGGCGCCTGCGGCCCGCCTCCCAGCATACGGTCAAGGTCGAGTTGCTTGGTGCGTGCGCGCACCTCGAACCGCCGGTCCCCGGCGTAAATCAATTCGGCCGTGCCTGAGGCCGACAGGCGCCGGTCCTCGGGACCGAGCACATATTCGAATTCCGGAACATCAACGCGCTCGACATCGGCCGTGAACGCCCCGGAAATCTGCCAGCTGCTTTCGGGAGCATCCTCCAGGACGATCGACGTCAGATCAAAAACGCCCTCGTAGTAGGGCGCGGCGTCGGCGTGATGGAGCTTCCCGTCAAACGACAAGTCGACCGGCACAGCGGCCGGCGTCACGCTGCCCTTGACCCGGATACCGCCTTCGGGCAGGAGCCGCCCGCTGGCCAGCGACACGGTGTAGGGCGCACGCCCATGGGTCAATGTGCCGTCAAGACGGAACGGGCCTGCGAGCGAGCGCGCGCTGAGGGCCAGATTTCCGCTATCGATCTCAATGGTCTGGCCCGACCGGGCATCGACGATGGCAAGTGAACCGCCCGAGACCGTGACGTTTTCGAAGGACACATCGTCCGGTGCAAGCCGGGCCAGCATACCGTCGCTGGTCTGGGCGGTGAGCCAATCAAGCCGCCCCTCCTCGTCCAGGGACAATCGCAAGCGCGGCTGCTCGAGCTTAAGATCCTGAACCCGGAACTCTCCCTTCATCAAGGGCGGGAGTTCGATCCGCATCTGAAACTGGGAAACGACCAGCAGCGGGTCTTCCGCCTCGCCCACCCGCACGTCGGAGAAGGTGATGGAGGGGGCTGGCAGCAGGCGCAGGTCCGCGTCGCCAAGGACCGTCACCTTGTGGCCGACCACCCGCTCCGCATAGGTCTCGAAAGTCGACCGGTACACTGTCCAATCGACGAAGAAAGGGCCGACCAGTGCTGTGACCAGCACCAGAATGATCGCCACGCCTATCGAGATATAGACGGAGTTCAGCGCTCTTCTCCCATTCCCGTTTGCCCCATGGTCAAGCCGGCTGCCCGTGCGGCCCTTGAGGTCCTGTCTGGTGATATGGTGTCGCGATTCGCCCTGTCCTGGAAAAAGACCTCACGAAACCGGCATGATCTTTCCCGGATTCATGATGTTGTCCGGATCGAGCGATTGTTTGATTGCCCGCATCACATCCAGGCCGTTGCCGTGTTCCTTCATCATGTATTTGGCCTTGCCCTGGCCAATGCCATGCTCGCCGGTGCATGTGCCGCCCATCTGAATCGCACGCCAATTCAACCGTTCGATGAAGGCTTCGGCCTGCGCGATTTCACGTGGCGTGTTTTCATCGACCAGAATGAGAACATGGAAGTTCCCGTCACCGACATGCCCCACGATCGGGGCAACCAGACCGTTATCGCTGATGTCCCGCCTGGTTTCCTCGACGCATTCGGCGAGTTTTGAAATCGGCACACATACATCGGTGGAGACACCCTTCGCGCCGGGGCGCAGTGTGAACGCGGCCCAATAGGCATCATGCCGGGCGGTCCACAGCTTGGTCCGCTTCTCCGCCTCCGTTTCCCAGACAAACGGACCGCCGCCCAGGTCTTCGGCTATCGCGCTGAACAACTCGGACTGTTCGCGCGCGCTGGCCTCCGTGCCATGGAACTCCAAAAACAGCGTCGGCGTTTCCGGGAGCGACATCTTCGAATAGGTGTTGCAGGCCCTTATTTGCAATTCGTCCAGAAGTTCGATGCGGGCAACGGGAATGCCGCACTGGATTGTCATGATGACCGCGTTGCAGGCCGCTTCGATGTTGGGGAAAGGACAAACCCCGCCGGATATTGCTTCCGGGATCCCGTTCAGCCGCAGTTGCAACTCGGTGATCACGCCAAGCGTTCCTTCCGATCCGATCATCAGCCGCGTTAGGTCATATCCCGCAGACGACTTGCGGGCCCGTCCGCCGGTGCGCACAATCTCGCCCGAAGGCATCACGACGGTCAGCCCCATGACGACGTCGCGCATCGTGCCGTAGCGCACGGCATTCGTGCCCGACGCGCGGGTCGCGGCCATGCCGCCGAGGCTGGCGTCGGCCCCCGGATCGATTGGGAAAAACAGGCCGGTATCCCGGAGATAGGAATTAAGCTGCTTTCGGGTCACCCCCGCTTCGACCCGGCAATCGAGATCTTCCGCATTGACCTCCACAATCCGGTCCATGCCGGAAAGATCGATGGAAATGCCGCCTTCCGGGGCATTCACATGCCCCTCCAGGGACGAGCCGGTCCCGAACGGAATAATGGGCACGCGATGGGTTGCGCAAATCCGGACGATATCGGCAACCTCTTCCGTGGACTTGGCGAAGACGACCGCATCCGGCGGCTGATTCGGCAGCCATGTTGTGGTGTGCGCGTGCTGCTGGCGAATGGCAGCCGAGCGTTGGCACCGATCCCCGAATTGCTGTTCAAGCACATCAATGACAAGGCCCGTGTTTGTCCGGCTGTGGACCGACAACTCCTGCTCAAATGCCACGACCATAACGCTGCTTCACTCCCCGACAAGCGTTTCAATCCGAGGTTGGACTATGTTAGGCACGAAGGAAAAGGTCAAAGGCAAACCGCCACTTCTATCGAGGGAACTGAAAATCATGCCGATATCATGGCCGTCAGCCCCCATCGTCAGCGGCCCGTTGACGGTCAAGGACGAATGGATCGACTACAATGGCCATCTGAACATGGCCTATTACAATGTTCTGTTCGACCAGGCCGTCGATGATGCCTTTATCAAGCTCGGTCTGGGGCTCGACTATGTCAAACAGCGGCAGGCTTCGTTCTTCACCGCAGAAGTCCATGTTTGCTACCTGCGCGAACTGGAGGCCGGGATGCCGGTGGCCGTTTCGCTTCAACTCATCGAGTTCGATTCGAAACGGGCTCATTTCTTTCAGGAATTGCGGCACGCGGAGGACGGCTGGCTATCGGCCACGTCGGAGCAGATGTCACTTCATGTCAACCTCTCCGCCCGGAAGGTCGCGCCATGGCCGGACGATATCCTGGCCAACCTCACCGGGCTTGCCCACGCCCATGCCAGCCTTCCGCGTCCGGAACGGGCCGGTCGGGCGATCGGCATCAAGCGGGGCTCGTCAACCACAGCTTAAGATCACGATTTCGTCTTTGCTCTGGTGATCGGCGCGGTTTCGAGCGACACTGAAGGGCGACCTGTCCTCGCGCAAAGTCCACAGTGACTGCCGATTATGCATAAGATTTTGAAAAGCTTTTACCGGCTTCCCCAGATCGTCCTCGGCTGGGTTACCCCGAACATGCGCACCTTCATGGGCAACCAGCTTCCCAAGGTCTGGATCTTGTCCATTGTGATCGGTCTGCTGGTTGCCATTGCCGCGATCGCCTTCCGCACCGCCATCGGCCTGTTCCAGTGGACCTGGCTCGGAACGGCCTCGGAACTGGTGATCTCCGCCACGGAACGCCAGCCCTGGTTGATCATCCTCTGCGCTCCCGCTTTCGGCGGCCTGCTTGTCGGCTGGCTCTTGGAAAAATATCAGCCCAAGCAAAGGGCGGGTGGCGTCGCCGATGTGATCGAAGCCCGGGCGCTGGGTGGTCGCGGTCTGCCGCTGCGCGCCGGACTCATGTCCGCCCTGATCACCTCCATCTCCCTTGGGTTCGGCGCCAGCGCGGGGCGCGAGGGCCCGGTCGTTCACCTCGGGGCGACCATCGGAACGGCGTTGTGCCGCATGTTCAATCTGCCGGATTCGGCCCGCCGCATTCTGCTCGCCTGCGGGGTGGCCAGCGCGGTGTCAGCATCGTTCAATGCGCCGATTGCCGGTGTGCTGTTCGCCCACGAAGTGATCCTGGGGCACTATGCGGTATCGGCGTTTGTCCCGATCGTGCTCGCCTCCGTGATGGGAACGCTGTTGACGCGGCTGTGGTTCGGCGATGTCGCGGCGTTTGAAATCCCCCCTTACGAGATCACGTCCTATCTCGAAATCCCGGCTTTCGCGCTGCTGGGGCTGACCTGCGCCGTTGTTGCCATCATTTTCCAGTTCGCCTTGATCGGCTCCGACTACGTGGCCAGGAACATCACCATGCCGCTGTGGCTCAGGCCCGTTGTGGGCGGCTTCGCGGTTGGCGCCATTGGCATCGCGTATCCCGGGGTTCTGGGCGTTGGCTATGAAGCGACCGACCTGGCGTTGAAACAAGAGCTTCCCCTGACCATGCTCCTTGCCCTGCTGGTCGCCAAGACGGCCGCAACGGCCATCACGCTCGCCTCCAGATTCGGCGGCGGAATTTTCTCGCCGTCGCTTTATCTCGGCGCCATGACCGGCGGGGCTTTCGGGCTGATCGCGGCCTCGGCCTTTCCGGAGATGGCGTCCAGCCACGGCTTGTATGCCATCCTTGGCATGGGCGCCGTGGCCGCGGCCGTACTCGGCGCACCAGTGTCAACCACCGTCATTGTATTCGAGCTGACCGGCGGATATGCCCTGTCGATTGCCCTGCTTCTGGCGGTGTCGATCGCAACCGGGCTGACCCAGGCGATCCACGGAAAATCGTATTTCCACTGGCAGCTTGGCATGCGCGGCGTCTGCCTTCACGAGGGAACGCATGCCTATCTGATCGCGAGTGTGAAGGTCCGCCAGTTCATGGATCCGCCCCCTGAAACGGACGAGGAACGGGTCTTCGATCCGGCAAGCGGACCGTATCTGCACGCCACCGATTCGCTGGAAAGCGCCTTGCGCATGTTCGATGAAACCGGCAGGGACAGCCTCCCGGTCGTCGAACGGGGAAAGGCCACACTCGTCATCGGACAAGCCCGCCATGTCCGGGCGCTCAACCACTTCAACAAGGCGCTCATTCAGGTTAGCGAAGAAGAGCATCGGTGATCAGCCCCGCCAGCCAACGCGCCCGGCCAGATCGAGCGGCCTCACGATCCCGGCGACCTAAAGCGGCTCGGTGGCCTCCTCCAGCCATTTGCAAACGGCATCATCCAGATGCGGCAGAAGGGTTTGCCTGACCCGGATATGGTATCCGTCGAGCCATGTCCGTTCGGCATTGGACAAAAGCCGCACATCGATCAAACGCCGGTCGAAAGGCGCCAGGGTGATCGTTTCAAACCCCATCATCGGCCGCTCGCCGCCGGGAATATCCCTCGGCTCTGCGACAAGTTCGAGGTTTTCAAGGCGAATGCCATATTCGCCGGCCGGATAGTAGCCAGGCTCATTGGACAGGATCATTCCCGGCTTCAATGGCGTGGAGCCGGTTTTGGCGATCCGCTGCGGCCCTTCATGGACGGACAGATAGGATCCGATCCCGTGGCCGGTGCCATGGTCGAAGTCGAGACCGGCCTTCCACAGATCAATGCGGGCCAGCGTATCCAATTGAGCGCCGGTCGTGCCTTCCGGAAAGCGGGCGGTCGAGATCGCGATATGGCCCTTCAGAACCAGGGTATAGTGCCGTTTCATTTCGTCCGACATCGGTCCGACGGCAAGCGTTCGGGTGATATCCGTTGTGCCGTCCTCATACTGCGCGCCCGAATCGATCAGGAACGGCTTTCCGGCCGGGATTGTCCGGTTGCTGGTGCGGCTGACGCGGTAGTGGCAAATCGCGCCATTCGGGCCCGCGCCCGCAATGGTGTCGAAGGAAATCTCCTTGAGCAGACCGGTTTCGCGCCGGAACTGCTCCAGTTTTTCGGCGGCTCCGATCTCGTCCAGGTTTCCGGCCGGTGCAACCTGATCGAACCACGCGAGAAAGCGCACAACGGCCACACCATCGCGGACATGCGCCGCCCGGGCCCCTTCGATCTCGACCGGATTCTTGACCGCCTTCGGCAGCAGAACCGGATCTTGCGCCTCCACAAGCACGCCACCGGCCGCAGCCACCGTGCCGGCGATCGCCTCCCCCGCAAGCGCCGGATCGATCATGACCCGTTTGCCATCCGAGCCCAGGCTTGCCAGATGGGGCATCAGACCCATCGGCTCGGCGATATCGGTGATGGCGGACAGGGCATCCCGAACCGAATTGGAAAGCTTGCGGCCGTCGATGAACAAGGTCGGTTTGCCCTCGGCAGGGACGGTCGCGAAAGACAATGGCAGAGGTGTGTGGCTGACATCGCTCCCGCGAATGTTCAGCAGCCATGCGATGGAATCCGGCTGGGTTAGAACTGCAAGATCGGCTTTCTTATCCGCAATGCTCTTCTGGATTTCGGCAAGCTTGTCCTCAGCGCTGCGTCCGGCTTTTTCCACACCGTGAAGGCGAACCGCCCCCAGCGGCGCGTCCGGCCGGTCCGCCCAGACGGCATCGATCGGGTTGTCCTCCAGAAGCACCAACTCGGCACCGGCCGCCTCGCAAACAGCTCGCAGCTTCTTCACGTCATTGACGGTGTGCAGCATCGCGTCGATGCCAAGCTTCTGGCCAGGGATCAGGCGAGCGGCAAGCCACTTGGACACAGGTTCCTCGATCAGATGCTGGGCAGGAAAGATCGCCATGTCCACCTGATCGCGCACCTGGATCGTATAGCGGCCGTCCACGAAAACCGCGGCCTCATCCGCGAGAACAGCCGCCATGCCCGCCGATCCGGTGAAGCCCGTCAGCCACTGGAGACGGCAGTCACACGGCGGCACATATTCCCCCTGATGCGCGTCGGCGCGGGGGATCAAAAAACCGTCAAGCCCCCGGCGCTGGAGTTCGGATCTGAGCAGCGCGGCATGCGGCGCACCACAGGCGGGATTGGAAATATCATCGAAGCTTTGAAACATTCGGGCAAACTATGCCGCCTTCGACTTCAAAACAAGCAGGCTGATTTAACCCAATTTTTGTTGATCTCGCGCGGATTGGAGTCTATATTGCAACGCAGCATAGAGTGTTGCATTGCGAGATACGCAAGGCAGGCATGCGCCTTCGGACCTAGTCCTTCGGCTTAAGCCCCTGCATATAAAGAACAACAAACGAGGACGTTTTTGGAAACGCCCGTAACCTCATGTTCGCACGGAGACCCAGAACCATGGTAACCAGCACTTCGACCACCACACGCGCGAGCGGCAGTTTTGTCCGCCGCACACTTGACCGCATGATTGAAGCCAGATCCGCGCAGGCCCGCCGCTACGTCAACGGCTACCTGCTCTCGCTCGACGACGCGACCCTCGCCGCGCACGGCTACGACCGCAAGGAATTGGAGCGCGAAGGATCCAGCTCGATGGTCTTTTAAGATCTTAGCCAGCCAATCAAAACAAAGAGCGCGGTCCTATGGCCGCGCTTTTTGTTTGTCGGCGACCGTGACGCCGAGCGACAGGCTTTCGCCCCGCCACGCACCAAGGTCAACGTCAACCAGCCGTCTATCTGCCGTTTGCGGGCCAGATGAAACCCTTGAGTGCCATAGGCAAACAGAATGCGGGGTCCGTCCTCGATCCGCAAACCGGACAAGACGAGCACCGCTGATCGCGCCATCTGGCCGGAAATTGACTTCGCCATCCGCATGAGCGGACGCGCCAATATATTGGCCATCACCAGATCGAACGGACCGTAGGCCGAAAATCGCCGGTCATGGGTGCCATCGGCGGTGAATGTGGTCACAAGCGGACCTACGCCGTTCAACCGGGCATTTTCAGCTGCCGTCCGGGTTGCAACCGGATCGATGTCCGTTGCCAGGACGGGCTGGCGCGCCAGCCTTGCCGCGGCAATGCCAAGCACCCCGGTGCCAGTGCCGAGATCGAGAATTCGCTCAAACTCCCGCAGGTTCAAGAGCCTGTCGATTTCCATTAGACAGCCGGCGGTCGTGCCGTGATGTCCCGTGCCGAAGGCAAGGGCCGCCTCTATTTCAAGACCGATGGCCCCGCCGGTCACCTTGTCGCGGTCATGGGCGCCATGCACCATGAAACGGCCCGCTCGCACGGGCTTGAGCCCTTCCAGGCTTTTCTCCACCCAATTGAGATCCGGCAGCACCTCCGCCTCGAGTGGCGCGGCGAAGGCATCTGAGCCCACACGGTCGCGCACGGTGGCGGCAGCCTCCTCTGCCTCCATGCCAAACAGCAGGATCTCGGCCGACCAGAACCGCCCATCGGGCGAGGATTCATAGATCGTCACCGGATTCCCATCGTCCTCGAAAGTGCGGCCAAGGATCTCCCAGATCCGTTTGGCTTCGAGTTCTTCAGCGGTGATTCGCACACGGACGGTTTGCATGACGGACTGCCAGGGTTTCATATGGACGAGCGGTGCCGTGCGGTATAGCGGGCCTGTTGGCCCAGAGCCAGCGCAAATGCGCCCCATCGAGGCTCGTCAGAACGGCATTCGCGCACATATTCTCGGCAGAGCGGAAGGACAAAGCATGTTGAATGTCTCGGTAGTGGCCGCGTTTTGGCGAAAGCGCGCTGTTCTGGCAGGACTTGTCGTCTGGGCCGCCGCCCTGTGCTGGACCCTTGATCCCGCACTGTCAAAGCCGGACGGCAAGGACGCCCTGTTCGCGGCCCTCAAAGCCTCCAAAACCGAAATGGAAGCCCGGCAGATCGAAGCGCAGATCTGGGAAGGGTGGATTGGCGCTGCCCCGGCACCGGACCTGGAGGCTTCCGTCCGCGGCGCCATGACCAAACGGCGCTTTGGCGACTATGAAGGGGCCCTGGCGGATCTCGAAGCCGTCGTGAAGATTGCGCCCGGTTATGCCGAAGCCTGGAACCAGCGCGCGTTCCTGCTGTATCTGAAGGGGGATATGGACGGAGCGCTACAGGCCATAGATCGCGTTTTGGATATCGAACCGCGCCATTTCGGAGCCATGTCCGGCAAATTCCGCGTTCTGATCGCACAGGGGCGCGCCCGGCTGGCCCAAAAGGTTCTGAAGCAGGCCGTTGACATCCACCCGTTTCTTCAAGAGCGCGTTTACTTGGAACAAGCCCCGGACACGAAAGGCATCGAGCTCTGACCGGCCTCAGTGCCGCTCCACGAAGCTGTCAATCACCTTCTTCCGGCCGGCCTTCTCGAAGTCGATCGTCAGCTTGTTGCCCTCGATCGCCGTGATCGCGCCATAACCGAACTTGATGTGGAACACGCGTTCGCCGATGGAGAACTCGGACGGCGTTTCGCTGACAGACTTGGCCACCAGCTCGCCTTCGATGGTGCGCGGGCCTTCCCGGCGGGTGCGGGACGATCTTGTATCGTAGCGCTCGAACAGTTCCGAACTGGCCGCCTTGGCCTTCTGAGCCCGCTGCCAGCCAGGCGTGGAGTAACTTCCCCGCTCGAACGGATCCGCACGGTCGAACCGCGACGCGCCATATCCGCCGCCGCCATAGCCGCCATAACTGGACGCGGCTTCGGCGATCTCGACATGCTCCGCCGGTAGCTCGTCCAGAAAGCGGGACGGAACGGTGGATTGCCACAGGCCATGGATCCGGCGGTTGGAGGCAAAGTAAAGTTTCGCCCGCTTCTTGGCGCGGGTGATGCCCACATAGGCCAGCCGCCGCTCTTCCTCCAGCCCCGCCCGGCCGCTTTCATCCAGGGAGCGCTGGTGCGGAAACAGCCCCTCCTCCCAGCCCGGCAGAAACACCGTGTCGAATTCCAGCCCCTTGGCGGAGTGAAGCGTCATGATGGACACGGCATCATTGGCTTCCGCCGTATCCCGGTCCATCACAAGCGAAATGTGCTCCAGGAACCCGGCCATGGACTCGAATTCTTCCATGGACCGGATGAGTTCTTTCAGGTTGTCGAGCCGGCCCGGCGCTTCGGCGGAGCGGTCCTTGCGCCACATCTCGGTGTAGCCGCTCTCATCCAGAATGATTTCGGCCAGTTCGGTATGCTTGACGCCCGCCAGTTGGCTGCGCCAGCGGGTAAAGTCGGCCAAGACCTGGTTCAGCGTGTTCCGCGCTTTCGGCTTGAGGTCCTCGGTCTGGCACAGCTGATCGGCCGCCTGCATCAGGGGAATGCGTTCGGCACGCGCGAGGCCGTGAACCAGTTTCAAGGTCGCCTCGCCGAGGCCCCGCTTCGGCGTGTTCACGATGCGCTCAAACGCCAGGTCGTCCGCGGGCTGGACGACGCAGCGGAAATAGGCCAGCGCGTCGCGGATTTCCATGCGCTCATAAAAACGCGGCCCGCCGATCACCCGGTAGTTCAGCCCCAGCGTCACGAACCGGTCCTCGAATTCGCGCATCTGGAAGGAGGCGCGGACAAGGATTGCGATGTCGTTCAGCTTGTGGCCATTGGTTTGCAGCGCCTCGATTTCATCGCCGATGGAGCGCGCTTCTTCCTGCGAATCCCAAACCGAGGCGACCTGGACCAGATCGTGATCCGGCTCGTGGAAATCCGTGAACAGCGTTTTCCCGAGCCGCCCCTGATTGTGGGCGATCAGATGCGAGGCGGTCGCCAAAATATGGCTGGTGGAGCGGTAGTTCCGCTCCAGCCGGATCACGGCCGCGCCCTTGAAGTCGTGCTCGAAGCGCAGAATGTTGTCGACCTCGGCCCCGCGCCAGCCATAGATCGACTGGTCGTCATCGCCAACACAACAGACATTCGGGTTGCCCTGGGCAAGGAGCCGCAGCCACAGGTATTGGGCGATGTTGGTGTCCTGATACTCGTCCACCAGCATGTAGCGGAACCGCCGCTGATAGTCGGCCAGAACGTCCGGGTTCTGTTTGAACAGCGTGATGACATGCAGCAGCAAGTCGCCGAAATCCGCCGCGTTCAGGATCGACAGCCGGTCCTGGTACTCCTCGTAGAGCTTGCGGCCCTTGCCATTGGCAAACGCGCGCGCCTCGCCTTCCGGCACATCCTTCGGGGTGAGCGCCCGGTTTTTCCATCCATCCAGCATGCCGGCGAAGGCTTTGGCGGTCCAGCGCTTGTCGTCCAGCCCCTCGGCCTGAATGATCTGTTTCAGAAGCCGGATCTGATCATCCGTATCAAGGATCGTGAAGCTGGACTTGAGCCCCACCAGTTCGGCGTGACGGCGCAGGATCTTGACGCAAATGGAGTGAAACGTGCCGAGCCAGGCCATGCCTTCCACATTGCCGCCGATAAACCGGGAGATCCGCTCCTTCATCTCCCGTGCCGCCTTGTTGGTGAAGGTCACCGCGAGGATTTCGGACGGCCGCGCCAGATTGCTGGCAAGAATATGGGCGATCCGCGTGGTCAGCACCCGCGTCTTGCCCGTGCCCGCGCCCGCCAGAACGAGAACCGGTCCTTCCGTTGTCTCTACCGCCAGCCGCTGTTCCGGGTTCAGGCCATCCAGGTAAGCCGGCGCCCGGCGCGCGGCCATGGCACGTGCGGCAATCCCCCCAGCGGAAGGCGCCGGGGCAGTATCAAACGGGGCACGCGGATCATCAAACCCGGTCGGGTTGGTCATGGCTCAGCCAGTTCTGTTGCTCGGTTTGGAGAACATTATAGCAACATACCCCTCAAGAACGAGGCGTGCTCCAAACTTTCTTCGGGAAAACCCCGCCGCCGGGCGGAGTGTTAAGGGCCACCAACCCGGTCAAACCAGTCATCCTCCGAAATGACCTCGATTTCCAGCTCTTCCGCCTTTTTGAGTTTCGAGCCCGCTCCGGGACCGGCCACGACCAGATCGGTTTTCTTGGACACAGAACCGGACACTTTCGCGCCCAAACGCTCCGCCATCGCCTTGGCTTCGTCGCGGGTCATCCGTTCCAGGGACCCGGTGAAGACAACTGTCTTGCCGGCGACCGGCGAGCCGGTTGCCACGATCTTTTCAGCATCCCTCGGAGTGACTTCCGCGATCAGCGCATCAAGCTGGCGGCGGTTGTGCTCCTCGGCGAAAAACTCGACCAGGGCCTCGGCCACGATCTGGCCGATCCCGTCGATAGCGTTCAAGTCACCCCAGGCTTCGCTGCCATGGTCCGCCGCCTCGGTCATCGCCTTGTAGAACGTGACCCAGGATCCATAGGCGCGGGCGAGCAGCTTCGCGTTGCCTTCCCCCACATGGCGGATCCCAAGCGCGAAGATGAACCGGTGCAAATCGATTTCCCGGCGAAGGTTGATCGCCTCGAACAGGTTTTTCGCCGAAACCGCACCCCAGCCTTCCCTGTTGCGCAGCTTGGTCAGCGCCCGCTTGTCCCGTTCTTCCAGCGTGAAGATATCGGCCGGGGCCATGACCAGCCCGTCCTTGTAAAAGGCATCCACCTGCTTGTCGCCCAGACCTTCGATGTCGAAGGCGTTGCGGGACACGAAGTGCTTCAGCTTTTCGGTGGCCTGCGCCGGGCAGATGAGCCCGCCGGTACACCGGCGAACGGCATCGAGACGTCCGGTTTTGAGGTTTTCCTCCCGCACTGCATGGCTGCCGCAGGCCGGGCACACGGTTGGAAATTCAAAAGGCCGCGCATCGGAAGGCCGCTTGTCGAGATCCACATCGATGATTTGCGGAATGACATCGCCGGCCCGCTGGATCTGAACCGTGTCGCCGGCGCGCAGGTCCTTGCCGCCGCGGATCGGCTCGCCGTCCTGACCGATCCCCTTGATGTAATCCTCGTTGTGAAGCGTCGCGTTGGAGACGACCACGCCGCCGACGGTCACGGGCTCCAGCTTGGCAACGGGGGTGAGCGCGCCCGTGCGCCCGACCTGAATCTCGATCTCGTTGAGGATGGTGTAGGCCTTTTCGGCCGGAAACTTGTGCGCGATCGCCCAGCGGGGCGAGCGGGAGACGAAGCCGAGACGTTCCTGCAGATCCAGCCGGTCGACCTTGTAGACAACGCCGTCGATATCGTAATCGAGCTTTGCCCGCTCTTCCTCGATGCCATGATAGACATCGAGCAGAGCCTCGACGCTGTCGCAGCGCTGCATCCTGGAATTGATCACGAACCCCCACCGGCCCAGGGTCTGCACCATGTCATACTGCGTGGTTTCAGGAACCTCGCTCATGTCGCCCCAGGCATAGGCAAAGAACTTGAGCGGCCGCGATGCGGTGATCTCCGGGTTGAGCTGGCGCAGCGATCCGGCCGCCGCATTCCTCGGATTGGCGAACACCTTGCCGCCATTTCCCGCCATCCGCTCGTTCAGCGCCCGGAAATCGGCGTGGCTCATGTAGACCTCGCCGCGCACCTCCACCACGTCGGGCATCTCGCCCTTGAGTTTGACCGGGATGTCAGAAATGGTTTTGGCGTTGGCGGTCACGTTCTCGCCGACCGTGCCGTCACCCCGCGTCGCCGCATAGACAAGCTGCCCCCTCTCGTACCGCAAAGACAGGGACAGGCCGTCGATCTTGGGTTCGGCCGTTACGCCAAGCGTCCCCTGAAGCGGATCGAATTTCAAAAACCGCCGCACCCGACCGACAAAATCCCGCACATCCCCGTCGCTGAAGGCGTTGTCGAGCGACAGCATCGGCACTTTATGGGTGATCTTGGAAAAGGCCTCGGAAGGCGCCGCGCCAACCTGGCTTGACGGACTGTCCGGACGGATCAATTCGGGAAACCTGGCCTCGATAGCCGCATTGCGCTGGCGCAGCGCGTCATATTCGGCGTCCGAGATCGAAGGAGCATCTTCCTGGTGATAGCGCTTGTCATGCCCGGCGATCTCTTCTGCCAGCCGCGCCAGCTCCGCCTTGGCGTCTTCCGGTGTCAGGGTTTCAATGGCCTGCGAAGAGAGATCGGCAGCGGATGGCTCGGTCATGGGAGGTCCGTGAAAAAGGCTGGAGGGAATCGTCAAACCAGAAAATCGGGAAGCCGGACAGAAGGTCAAGCCCCGGACCGGACATCCCGGACACCTCAGGCGGTGGCTTCGGCGATCAGTTTGCGGGCGGCGGCGCGCGCCTCTTCGGTGATCGTGCTGCCGGCAAGCATGCGCGCGATTTCCTCGCTGCGGTGATCCGCGTCGATGCGCTTCACCCGTGTTGCGACCCGCTCCGGATCGGTCGCCTCCTTTGCGATCAGGAAATGCCCGTGAGCGCGGGCCGCGACCTGCGGCGCATGGGTCACGGTCAGCACCTGCACCGTGCTCGCCAGTCTCGCCAGACGCACCCCAATCGCCTCGGCGACCGCACCGCCAACGCCCGTGTCGATCTCATCGAAAACCAGCGTCGGCGCGGAGCCCTTGTCCGCCAGGGCCACTTTCAACGCCAGAAGAAAGCGCGAAAGCTCTCCCCCGGAGGCGACTTTCATGATCGGTCCCGGCTTGGTGCCGGGGTTGGTCTGGACATGGAATTCCATCTCATCGATCCCGGTCCGGCTCCGGCGATCCGGATCAGCGGAAATTTCAACGATGAACCGGGCCCGTTCCAGTTTGAGCGCGGGCAGTTCCGCCATCACTGTCTTTTCCAGCTCGCGAGCGGCCCGTTCCCGCTTGCCCGACAAGGACGCGGCGGCTTTGTCATAGGCCTCCCGCGCCTGAAGCGCGGCATTTTTCAAGGCGGCCAGCTTGTCTTCGCCGGCATCCAGATCCGCAAGATCGGCCGCCATACGGCTGCACAAACTGGCGAGGCCGTCGACCGGAACCGAGAACTTGCGCGAGGCGGCGCGCAGCGCAAACAGCCGCTCTTCCACCTGCTCCAGCTCGCGCGGATCGAAATCGGTCTCCCGCAAGGCGGTCTCCAGACCGGCGCGGGCATCCTCCAGATGGTCCAACGCGGCGGCCAACGCCGTCACGGGGCCGGAAAGAAGCTGAGGCGCACTGTCCGCCTTGCGCTCCATTCGCCGCAAGAGGCTCGCCAATTCCGGGATTGGCGAGGCCCCGCCATTCAGGGTCTCAAACGCTTCGTTGAGATCTCCGGCGATCTTCTCGACCTGCATCATGGTGGCCCGGCGTTCGGCCAGTTCCTCCTCCTCGCCCGCCTTGGGGGCAAGCCGCGAGAGCTCGTCAACGGCGGCGGAGAGGAAGTCGGCTTCCTTGCGCGCGTGCTCGATACGCGCCTCGTGATCGGCAACAGCCCGCTCGGCACTCCGGTAGGCCGAATAGGCGGCCGCCACCTCGCCGAGATCGGCGCTCAGGGCGCCGAAAGAATCGACAAGCGCCCGGTGGGACTCCGGATCAACAAGGGCACGGTCATCATGCTGACCATGGATTTCCACCAGAAGATTGCCGACCTGCCGCATCAATCCAACGCTGACCGGCTGATCGTTGATGAATGCGCGCGTGCGCCCGTCGGCGGTCTGGATTCGCCGGAGAATGACGTCGCCATCATCTGGAACATCGTTTTCGCGCAGAAGGTTCCGAACCACATGATCGCCCGCGATATCGAAAACGGCGGAAACCTGACCCTGCTTTTCGCCATGCCGGACCAGATCCGCGTCGCCCCGTCCGCCAAGGGCAAGGGCAAGGGAATCCAGAAGGATGGATTTGCCCGCGCCGGTTTCCCCGGTCAGAACCGACATTCCGTCGGCGAAGTCGAGATCGAGGCGGTCAATCAGGACGATGTCGCGGATGGCCAGCGTGACCAGCATGATAGGTGCTCCGGATCGGATGATCGGCGGTGGGATCAGAGCACGTTGATACCGTCGAATGCGCGGCTGATCCAGCTGCCACTGTCCTCGGACGGTGCATATCCGCCTTCGTTCAGCAAGGCGTAGGCATTCTTGTACCAGGCGGTATCCGGGAAATTGTGCCCGAGGACGGCGGCGGCCGTCTGTGCTTCGTTCACGACACCCAAGGAATAGTAGGACTCGGTCAGCCGGAACAGGGCCTCTTCCACATGGCGGGTCGTCTGATACTCCAGCACCACCGTCTTGAACCGATTGATCGCGGCAATGTAGTTGCGCTTCTTCAGATAGTACCGCCCGATCTGCATTTCCTTGCCGGCAAGCTGGTCCTCGGCGGCGATCAGTTTCGTGCGGGAATCGGCCACATATTCGGAATCCGGATAGCGCTGGATCAATTCGGAAAAGGCTTGCGCGGCTTCCATGGTCACCCGCTGGTCACGGGTGATGTCGGGGATCTGCGCGTAGTAGCTCTGACCGATGATGTAGAGCGCATAGGCCGCATCTTCGTTGCCCGGATAAAGGGTCAAAAACCGCCGGGCCGACGTGATCGCATCGGTGTAGTTCCCGCGCCGGTAGTTGATGAAGGCCATGTTCACAAGCGAGCGCTTGGCATATTCGGAATAGGGATAAAGGCGGTCCAGCTCGCGGAATTTGTCGTCAGCCGCCTTCAGATTGCCCTGTGACCGCAGCGCCAAGCCCTCGTTGTAGAGAACCTCCGGCGGCGTGTCGTTCAGCGCGTAATCGTCCTGGTCCCCGGTTGAGGAGCATGCCGCCAAACCAAGGGGAAGCAGCAGACACACCATTTTCGCAAGTCCGGTGAGGGACAGACCTCTATGTTGCTGCTTCATATCCGTCACCGTTACGCCCCAGTCTTACTGTCTTCCAGCGGCCATCCAAGGGTTCACCCGAATGACTTCTCGCTGCAAATTTCCAATTTGAACATCGTCGGACGTTGTTTACCGGAAAGGACCCATGCCCGTCACGCCCGAAATTGATGGCTGTGACGGCATATTGGAGCGTTTTTGTGGCAACCGGCCGACACCAGCCGCAAAGCGGCGGACGATCAATTGGTCTCGGGACCGAAAGCAGCTGCGGCAAGACCGGGTGCGGCCTGGCCGGCGTTGCGGAAAACGGGGGCTTCGATGATGTCGTAAGCACTCCGGTCTTCGAACAGCTTTTCGAGGATGGCATGGTTCATCCGGTGCCCGCCCTTGTAGGACCGGTAGGTACCGATGATCGGCAAACCCGCAAGCGCCAGGTCTCCGACGGCATCCAGGGCCTTGTGCCGGGCAAATTCGTCCGGCCAGCGGGTGCCCTCCGGATTGAGGACCTTCCCTTCCGACAGGGCCACCGAATTCTCCAGCGACGACCCCAGGGCAAAGCCCATCGACCAAAGCTTTTCGACGTCCTGGACCGAACCGAATGTCCGCGCGCGCGCCAAGTCTTTTTCAAACATCGCAGGGGTCAGATCGGCCGCAAACCGCTGTTTTCCGATAACCGGCGTCTCGAAATCGATGGTGATATCGAATCTCGTCCGGTCATTGGGAACCAGCTCGCACCAAGCGCCGCCATTGTCGACGCGCACCTTGCGCTTGATTTTCAGATAGCGGCGGCCGCGATCCAGGCGCCGCAGCCCTGCATCGGCGATGGCCTGCACGAAACCCGCACTGCTGCCGTCCATGATCGGCATTTCCGGCCCATCCAGTTCGGCAATGACGTTATCGACGCCCATACCAGCCAGGGCCGCCATCAAATGTTCAACGGTAGACACCCCGTGGTTCGCCGGATCTCCAAGCACGGTGCAAAGGGACGTGGCGGTCACACGGCTCCACAATGCGGGGATAAGCGGTGAGCCATCTTTATCGGTCCGCTGAAATACAATCCCCACACCAGCTTCGGCGGGTAGCAAGGTGAGTGTGGCCGGTTTGCCGGAATGGACCCCGATCCCTTGAAGGGTGATCTGTTGGGAAATCGTCGTTTGGCGATCGATTTGGGTCGTCATGCAATCCAGGCCCTTTTCTGTCGCACCGCGTGATTGGCTCAAAAGACGAGACAGTCGATTACGAACTATTAACAACATTGCGCGGTGGCAGGACCATACGCCCGCGGGCCTGTTGACAGAAATAAAGCTTTATTACGGATTGTAACGAAATCTGCGCCTCTAACGCTCTGAATGAATTGAACTATCCCAGAAACACCCCACGGCCCGCGCCAATATGTTGCGGGCCGTGGAGAGAGGAAAACCTGATGGCCGGCGGGAATCAGTTGGCTTGCCGGCGCAAGAAGGCCGGGATTTCCAACTGTTCGTCATCCGGATGCGACAGAGGCTTGGGCTGAGCGCGCCCGGTGGGATCAAGATGCCCCGCCGCACCGCCGGTTTCGGACCTTGGCTGGGCCGGGCGGGGAGCCGGAGCCGCGGCCGGCTGCGCCGGAGCGGGCCGTTGGGAAACCGCGTGCCCCATGTCTAGACCGTCGTCCTCGTGGTCTTCACGGCGGCCCAAACCGCTGGCAAGGCGGCGCAGCAGCCCCATCGGGCGGCGATCTTCGTCGTGTTCCTCCGCGCCTTCCGTCCCATGTCCGGGACCTTGGCCGATGCCGGCCGCCGGTTGAGCGGACGCAACAGATCCGGACGCGGCTGATTGCTTGGCCATCATTTCGCGCTGAGCGATCGGTGGAAAGTCCTCCACGCGCGGCATGCGGGGCGCGGGCGAATGCTGTTCCGGTGCCGGCGGGATATAGGGCTTGCTGACCGGCTCGTCATGGGCGGCCGATGAAACCGGTGCGTTCTCGAAATCAACTTCACCGCTGCCCGGGCGCATCGGCGACGGGGCCGGCTGGTAGCGTGTGATTTCGACATCCGGATCCGTTGCCGCGGCGACCGGCTTCGGGTCCGGCAGGGCGAGTTCCCGTTCCAGGCTGGCCATCGCCTTGGCCGCCACGTCTTCGGACCGTGCCAAGGTTTGCGGGGCGGCCGGCGTTGCGGCGGGCGTTTCCAGGACCGGCTTCGCTGCCGATGTGACCGTTATCGGGCTGGTGTGAAGCTCGTGCATGCGCGCCTCAGCCTCGCGGTCGATGCCCGTCGCTACCACGGACACGCGGATGATGCCGTCCAGGCTTTCGTCAAAGGTGGCACCGAGGATGATATTGGCATCCGGATCCACTTCTTCGCGGATACGCGTTGCGGCTTCGTCAACCTCGAAGAGGGTCAGGTCATTGCCGCCCGTGATCGAGATCAGCAGGCCGCGAGCCCCCTTCATGGAGGATTCGTCCAGCAGCGGATTGGCAATGGCTGCCTCGGCCGCCTGCTGGGCGCGTTTTTCGCCCGACGCTTCACCCGTGCCCATCATCGCCTTGCCCATGCCGCGCATCACGGAGCGCACATCGGCAAAGTCGAGATTGATCAGGCCTTCCTTGACCATCAGATCGGTGATGCAGGCAACACCCGAGTAAAGCACCTGATCGGCCATGGCGAAGGCATCGGCGAAGGTGGTTTGGGCATTGGCGATCCGGAACAGGTTCTGGTTCGGGATCACGATCAGCGTATCAACATTGCGCTGCAGCTCTTCGATGCCGCTGTCGGCAATGCGCATGCGGCGCTGGCCTTCAAAATGGAAAGGTTTCGTGACGACGCCGACGGTCAGAATACCCTGCTCGCGGGCTGCCTTCGCGATCACGGGCGCCGCACCGGTTCCTGTGCCACCGCCCATGCCGGCGGTGATGAACACCATGTGGGACCCGGACAGGTGGTCGTTGATCTCGTCAATCACCTCTTCGGCGGCCGCTCCGCCAACCTCGGGCTGGGATCCGGCGCCAAGGCCCTCGGTCACGGCGACGCCCATTTGAACCAGGCGTTCCGATTGGTTCATGGCAAGAGCCTGGGCGTCGGTGTTCGCGACGACAAAGTCGCAGCCCTGAAGCCCAGCGGTGATCATGTTGTTGACGGCGTTTCCGCCCGCGCCGCCGACGCCGAAGACCGTGATGCGCGGCTTCAGCTCCTGGATATCGGGCATCTTCAGGTTGATGGTCATGTTTTCCTCGCGACCCGCTTCAGAACCCTGATTCTGGGTTCCCTCTTCTTCCCTAATCTCGTCAGCCGTTTCCGGCAGTTCCTGTCCTTGGCTCATGTCGTCAAAAGCTTTCCCTGATCCACTGGCCGACACGGGCCAGATAGCCAGATTGCCCACTCCACGCCGACCGGCGGTTCTTGTGCTCGAACTGTTCGATCTGTGCGGCTTGCGGATAAATCAAGAGACCGACGGCCGCGGCGAAAGCCGGACCTTTGGCGGTCTCGGGAAGACCGGCGACGCCCAAAGGCCGGCCGAGACGGACGTTGCGCCCCAGAATTTGACGCGCAACTTCACTCAAACCCGTCAACTGGCTAGCCCCACCAGTCAGCACGATCTGCTTTCCAACCCGGCCGGCAAAGCCGGAGGCCGTCAAACGGTCGCGAACGAGTTCAAGAATTTCTTCGATCCGCGGCCGGATGACACGTGTCAGGGCCGAACGCGGAATCTGGTTCGGTAAATCGTTGTCGTCTTCGAGCGGCGGTACGGTCAGCATGTCCCGATCGTCGGCGGAACTGGCCAGGGGCGACCCATGCAGGGTCTTCAACCGCTCGGCATCCTTCAAACGCGTGGCAAAGGCGCGCGCGATGTCTGTCGTGACGTGTTGCCCGCCGACCGCAATCGCATCGAGATGAACCATGTGGCCGTCGATGAAGACCGACAAGGTGGTTGTCCCTCCCCCCATGTCGATACAGGCCACCCCAAGCTCGGCCTCGTCGTCGACAAGGGTCGAAAGGCCGCTGGCAAAAGGTGTCGCCACCAGTGTCTCAACGTGCAGATGGCCCCGGTTGATGCACAGCTCCAGGTTCCGCACCGGCGGCACTTCCGCCGTCACCACCTGCATGTCAACGCCGAGCTTCACGCCCATCATTCCGCGCGGATCGCGGATCCCCCGGTTGCCATCGAGCGAATAGGAAATCGGCAGCGCATGGGTGACCGCCCGGCCTTCCGTCACAGAATGGCTCGACCCGGCGGAAAGCACCCTTTGGATATCCGCTTCCGAGACGCTTTCACCGGCCAGAGGAACGGTTGCGCTGAAAATCTCGCTCTGAAGTCGGCCGCAGCTGATGTTCGCAATCAGCGATTCGACGGTAACGCCCGCCATCCGCTCCGCGCTGTCGACGGCCAGCCGGATCGCATGCTCGGCCTGGTCCATGTCGACCACCACACCGGACTTGATGCCCCGCGCGCCTTGATAACCCCAGCCCAGCACCTCGATCGCATGGGTCCGGCCAGGCATCACGGCTCCGTCTTCGCGCGGCGTCAATTTGGCGATAAGGCAGCAGACCTTAGTCGAGCCGACATCCAGCACCGACAAAACGACGGCGCGCCGGCTGGGAAGCGGGCGCATCTTCGGCAGATAGAGGGCGGAACGCGGCTTGCTCATGTGTCGCGCTCCCAGTTCACCAACCGGCCGTCCGGCCCGGTCATTTCCTTGCGGCGCTCCGCTGCCTTTTCGGACAGCCGGACAACGATCCGGTCCGGAATGCGCATATCGACCGCAACGATATCGCGGGTCAACAGACCGGACTCAGCATCCATGTACACGATTTCACCGAGCGCCTTTTCCATGCCCACTTGCGGCAATTTGAGGGAAATCCCGTTTTCCAGCATGAGATCCCAACGGCGGTCCCCGACCAGAAATGCGGCGCGCACGCGCGGGCGCAGTTCCGGCACCATTTCCAGGGCGGCCATGATCTCACCAGCCCGTCTGTTGGCCCCATGGTTCACGACCAGAAGGAGGTTCGCATACCGGCCATCGACCTCGTCCGTGATCACGTCGCCGTCGCGGGTGACGATCGAGACGGTTTCGCCGCGCTGCCACAACGCATAGGGCTCCCATTCATCGACCCGGACCTGCAGCGTATTGGGATAGAACTTCATCACCGAGGCCGACTTGACCCAGGCAAGCCTGGTCAGGCGGTCACGGGCTGCGTTGGCATCGAACAGAACCAGGGAATCGCCGGTGTCGATCTCGAGCGCCTCGAGCACCTGGAAATCGTCGGTCTCGCTCTGGCCGGACAGCTTGACGGTCTCGATACCCAGACCCACGGAGCTCAACAGCGCATCGGACACTTCCCGGCCATATCCGCCAAGGGCGATGCTGTAGGCGAGAGTCAGCCCCAAGAACCCGAGTGCGGCACTGGATCCGGCCCACCGCGGCAGGTGCGCCAGACGGCCGACTGCCCGCCAAACCGGCTGGCGGTTCAGACGCGACGTCCCGCGCCCGCGCGAAGCCAGTTCGGCTTCCAGCGGCGTCAGGTCGTTCCAGTTATGTCGGCGTCTTATCGACAGCAACTTGCGTCCTCTACCATCCAACTGACCAACTCGGCGAAACTCAGTCCCTCGTGGGCGGCCATTTCCGGTACCAACGAGGTCGGCGTCATGCCGGGTTGCGTATTCACTTCAAGGCAGATCAGCTCTCCGGTGCCGTCTTCGCGTTCATCGAATC
This sequence comes from Roseibium aquae, assembly GCF_008711285.1. Taxonomy (GTDB): domain Bacteria; phylum Pseudomonadota; class Alphaproteobacteria; order Rhizobiales; family Stappiaceae; genus Roseibium; species Roseibium aquae. Next base: position 688,892 of record NZ_VXDC01000001.1, on the reverse strand, counting down.
GGAAATCGGCCCGGGATACCCCTCGGCATCCGAGAGCCTGATGCGCCTTGACGGACAGTGTCTGTATTTCTTGGTAAACAAAGGGTGAAATTTTTGCAGGAAGAATGTGTTTTGAACCGCCTTCCGCATATTTCGCGTCGTAATCGTAGAAGCTGTGGCCTTCTGGCACGATATCGATGACGCCAAGCGCACGGTCGCCCATGACGGCGCATGTGAGTTCCCGCCCTGCAATGAACTTTTCGCACATCAAATCATCGGGATAGGGCCAGTCTTCCCGTGTCAGTTCCTGGGGCGGATGAGGAACATCCGCATTCACGATCAGCACCCCGAAACTCGATCCCTCATTGATCGGTTTAATCACATAAGGCGGTTCCATCGGGTGGTCGCGGCCGATCTGATGACGGTTAACAATTAAGTGCTCGGTAACCGGAACGCCGGCCGCGGCCATCACCGCCTTGGCCTTGACCTTGTTCATGGCCAAGGCCGAGGCCATGACGCCGGAATGGGTGTATGGGATCTCCAAGACCTCGAGAATGCCTTGGATGCAGCCGTCCTCTCCAAAAGGACCGTGCAATGCGTTGAAGACGACATCCGGCTTCAATTCAGCAAGGACGGCAGCAATGGTCCGGTCAACATCGACGCGGGTGACCTTGTAGCCGGCTTCTTCCAGGGCGTTGGCGCAGCCCGCACCTGAGGCCAGGCTCACGGGCCGTTCGTTGACCCATCCACCCATCAAAACCGCCACATGTTTCTTGCCGGCCATCACGCGGCCTCCCCTGCCTGGCCGAGAAACGGCTGGATTTCGCCTTGCGGCCCGAAATGGCCGAGGCGCTTGATTTCCCACTCGAGCCGAACACCCGACTGCGCCAGAACCCGGGCGCGAACGGTTTCGCCCAAAAGCTCCAGATCGTGGCCAGTGGCCTCGCCCGTGTTGATCATGAAATTGCAGTGCATCTCAGACATTTGAGCCCCACCAATGGTCAGGCCCCGGCAGCCCGCCGCATCCACGAGCTTCCAGGCGGAGTGACCTTCCGGGTTCTTGAACGTCGATCCGCCAGTTTTTTCCCGGATCGGCTGCGCGGTCTCCCGGTGCGCGATCACGTCCGCCATTTGCCGGCGCACCGTCGCCTCATCTGAGGCAACGCCCTCGAAGACAGCCTCGACGAAGATGAAATCTTGCGAGGCGTTTGAATGGCGATAGGCGTAGCCCATGTCGGCGTTTTTGAGGACATGGCGCTGACCATCCCGGTCAATGGCGGTCAATTCGATCATCCGCTCCCGGGTTTCCGCCCCGTGAGCCCCCGCATTCATCCGCAAGGCGCCGCCAAGACCGCCGGGAATACCGGCGAAGAACGCGAAACCGCCCACGCCTGCGGCGGCGGCGGCTTCGGCCAGCCGCTTGTCCGGCACAGCCGCCCCGACGCGAAACCGCGTCTCTCCCACCTGCTCGAGACCGCCGAACCCCTTGGCCGACAAGCGCACGACAACCCCGTCCACACCACCGTCGCGGATCAAAAGGTTCGACCCGAGGCCGACCGGCAGAACGGGAATATCCCCGGGCAGCACCGCCAGGAACCGTGCCAGGTCGTCCGCATCGGCCGGCTGGAACAGGAGCTGAGCCGCCCCTCCGGTCCGGAACCATGTCACCGCCGACATCGGCTGGTTCGCCGTCAACCGCCCGCGGATGCCTGCACCCAGATCGGGATATGTCCGAAGCAGATCGGGAAAGCTCACGCCGCGCCTCCCAAGGCATCCGCAAGCTGTTGCGGCAGCGCATAGGCCCACTGGGTGATGTTTCCGGCGCCAAGACAAATCACGTAATCGCCCGGGCCTGCCGTTCGGGCAATCGCTGCGGCGAGATCATCCGGCCCTTCGATGGCCTCGACCGCGCGGTGGCCGCGTGTCTTCAAGCCGGACACGAGATCGAGATGGCTTGCGCCCTCGATGGGAGCCTCGCCGGCGGCGAAGACCGGGGCCACAATCACATGATCGGCGTCGTTGAAACAGCTGGAGAAATCATCGAACAGGCTCGCAAGCCGGGTGTAACGGTGCGGCTGAACCACGGCGATCACCCGGCCGCCGGTCGATTGACGCGCGGCATGCAGCACGGCCCGGATCTCCACCGGATGATGCCCGTAGTCATCATAGACATGAATTCCATGGACGGTGCCCGTATGCGTGAAGCGCCGCTTCACGCCGCCAAAACCGGCGATGCCGCGTTTGATGGCCTCGGGCGCGACACCCAATTGCGAGGCCACGGCAATTGCGGCGGTCACATTGGACACATTGTGCAGGCCGGGCATGGGCAACGAGAGGTTCTTGAGATCAACGCTCTTGCCCGTTCGCCGGTCCCGGATCGAGACCGAGAAGTTCGACTTGCCGCCATCCATGGAAACGTCCGAAAACCGGACATCGGCCTGCGGATTCGCCCCGTAGGTGACGACCCGCCTGTCCTCGATCGTGCCGATCATCGTCTGGACGATCGGGTGATCCAGACACATCACGGCAAATCCATAGAAAGGCACATTCTCGACGAACTGCCGGAACGCGGCTTTCACGCCCTCGAAGTCGCCATAGTGATCGAGATGCTCCGGGTCGATGTTGGTGACAATGGCCACATCCGCGGGCAGCTTGACGAAAGTGCCGTCGCTTTCATCGGCCTCGACCACCATCCAGTCCCCCTCGCCCATCCGGGCATTGGTGCCATAGGCGTTGATGATCCCGCCGTTGATGACCGTCGGGTCGACCCCGCCAGCATCCAGAAGCGCGGCGACCATTGAGGTCGTGGTGGTCTTTCCATGCGTTCCGCCGACGGCGATCGCCTGCTTGAAGCGCATCAGTTCGGCCAGCATCTCGGCACGACGGACCACCGGGATGAGTTTTTCTCGCGCCGCGACCAATTCCGGATTGTCTTTCTTGATCGCCGACGACACGACGACGACTTCCGCCAGCCCGAGGTTTTCCGCAGCGTGCCCGACGGCGATCTGGATGCCCTTTTCCCGCAGGCGTTTCACATTGGCGTTCTCGGCCATGTCGGATCCCTGCACCTGATAGCCGAGCGTCTTGAGCACCTCGGCGATTCCGCTCATCCCGATCCCGCCGATCCCGACGAAATGCACCGGTCCAATGTCCTGCGGCATTTTCATGCGCCGTCTCCATTTTGTTTTTGACGTTTGCCCGCCACCTTTTCCACGAGATCCGCAAGCCGCTTAACCGCGTCCGGCTTCCCGGCTGTGAGCGCGGCGTTCGCGGCGGCCGCGAGCAATTCCGGTGCGGCGCTAAAGCGTTTCAATTCCTGGGCGACGCGCTCCCCATGAAGGTCGATTTCCCGGATTGGCCACGCGCCACCGACATTTTCGAGAAGCCGCGCGTTGACCGCCTGGTCCTGATCGATGGCGCCGGGAAGGGGCACAAGGATCGACGGACGACCGAGGACCGCCAGTTCGCTCACGGTCGAAGCACCGGACCGGCACATGACCAGATGCGCGGCCGAAATCCTTTCGGGCATGTCTTGAAAGAAACTGCCGAGTTCGGCCTTCACACCCAGGGTCCGGTAGGCAGCCTCGACCCGCTCCAGATCTTCCGGGCGGCATTGCTGGACGATCCTCAGCCGTGAAAGGATGTCTTCATCCAGTTTCGAGACGGCTGCCGGCAGGAGGTCGGAAAACACCCGCGCGCCCTGGGATCCGCCAAACACAAGAAGATGGAAGGGGCCATCGGCCTCGGGCGGCGTATAGGGTCTTCCGGCGGCAGCAAGCACCGCTTCGCGCACCGGGTTACCCGTTTCGGTCACTTTGCCGGCCAGGTCCGGCGGGAGGTTCTCAAGCGGGAATGACGTCGCTATGGCGGTGGCGCCCTTGGCCAACATCTTGTTGGCCCGGCCCATCACCCCGTTCGCCTCGTGCAAGATGGTGGGGATGCCCGCCGCCTTGGCCGCGAACATTGGCGGAAACGTCGGATATCCGCCGAAGCCGACCACAACATCCGGCTTCAAGGTGTTCAACACCTTGCGCGCCTGCCAGTAACCGCGCGCCAACTTCAGCGCCGTGCGCGCCAAACCGATCGGGTTCCTGCCCCTCACGGTCGCCGAGGAAATGACATGTATCGCGCTGGCGGGAAAGCTTGCGTGAAACTTGCCGGCCCTTTCATCGGTCGCCAATTCGACAACCCAGCCGCGCTTCAACAATTCACCGGCCAGCGCCTGTGCGGGAAAAAGATGACCGCCTGTTCCTCCGGCGGTCAGTAGGATGCGTTTGGTCATGTCCGGTCCGTTGACGGTTCACATCAGGCTCGAGGGCGACAGGCGGGCGATGGTGACAATGTCCCCGCCACGGGTGGGCCGCGGCCGCCGCCGCGTCAGGGCGAGCACGGCGCCGGCGGTCATCGCGGAAGACAACAGCGAGGATCCACCATAGGAAATGAAGGGCAGCGTCATTCCCTTGGGGGGAATGAGATTGAGGTTCACCGACAGGTTGATGGTTACCTGCAGCCCGAACAGGGTGATCAAACCCGCCGTCGCCAGACGGCTGAAGGCATCCTGGTCGCGGCTCGCATGCCGCAATCCGCGAATGACAACGAAGGCGAACAGCATGACCATGAACAGACAGACGATCACTCCGAACTCTTCCGCCACAACCGCGAAGATGAAGTCGGTGTGACTGTCGGGCAGGATCCGCTTGACAGTTCCTTCTCCCGGCCCCTTGCCGAACCACCCCCCGGACAGAAAGGAATCCATCGCCGTGTCGATCTGATAGGTATCGCCGGAAGCCGGATCGAGGAACCGGTTCACCCGCTCGGTCACATGGGGAAGAAAGGCATAAGCCGAAACAAGGCCCACGATCCCGATGATCCCGAGTCCGGTGATCAGGAACCACGGCAGGCCATTGAGGAAAAACAGACCCGCCCAGGCCGCTCCGAGCAGCATGGTTTGACCGAAATCGGGCTGCGCGATCAGGAGCGCCGCGCAAATCGCGAACAGCACGAAGGCGAACAGGACGCCCGGCACTTCCCTTCGGCGCCCACTCTCCGAAAGGAGAAAGGCAACGAGAATGACGAAGGCCGGCTTCACGAATTCCGACGGCTGCACCGAAAATCCGGCGATGTAGATCCATCGCCGGGCGCCTTTCGCCTCCATGCCGAAAAACAGGGTGGCGACCAGGAGAACGACCGAAACGACAAAGACGGCAAGAGCGACACGGCGCACCATACGCGGCGACAGCAGGGATCCGAGCAGGACGATGGCAATGGCCGGGATCAGAAACAGGGCCTGCCGTTTGACGAAATAGAACGTGTCGAGGCCGAGCCGCTCTGCAACCGGCGGGCTTGCCGCGAAGGACAGGACCACGCCGCCCAGCATCAGCAGACCGAACGCCGCGAGCAGGTAATGGTCGACGGTCCAGAACCATTCGGCAAAACGGCTGCGATCGGCGCGGCTGACCATCAGGCGACCTCCTGGCTCGTTGTCTTGTCCAAGATCCGATGAACGGCATCGGCGAAAGCGGCACCGCGCAATTCGAAATTCGGGTACTGATCGAACGACGCGCAGGCAGGCGACAGCAGAATGGCGATTTCGTCCGCGCTATCGGCCTTCGCGTCCGCCACGGCCTGCTGAATGGCAAGGTCGAGTGTTCCTGACAGCACCGCGGGAACGTGTCCCTCAAGCGTTTGCGCGAAGGTTTCGGCGGCTTCCCCGATCAGATAGGCCTTGGCAATTCGCGGCCAGTATTCATCCAATGCGGCAATACCGCCCTCCTTGGCCCGTCCGCCGGCGATCCAGTAGATACGCTCGAAGCTGGCAAGGGCGCGGGCGGCGGCATCGGCATTGGTTGCCTTTGAGTCATTAATGAACATAAGGCGCCCGGACCGGGCGATCACTTGCATGCGATGATTGAGGCCCGGGAAGGTTTTCAAGGCGCCGGCGATCCTGTCCGGCGCGACATTCAGCGCACGCAAGGCCGCGAAAGCCGCCGCCGCGTTCTGGCCATTGTGGTCCCCGCGCAAACTGTCGATGCCGGCCAGCTTGGCGACCGGATGCTGGGTTCCGTCATACGCCTCGAAAATCTGGCCGTCCTTCGCATAAACGCCATCGGGCAGTTCCCGTTCACCGGCAATCCGGCACACGGGCTTGCTCGCCAGTTCCAGCCGGTCCGCGATGGCCGAGGACAGGCGGTCGTCCACCCCGACAATGGCTGCCTTGGCACCGGCGACGAGCCGTTCCTTGATGGCGGCATAATTTTCCATCGTACCGTGCCGGTCGAGATGGTCGGGCGACAAATTCATGTGAATGCCGATTGTGGGATCGATGCTCGCCGCCAGATCGATCTGGTAGGAAGAGCACTCGATCACATAGTGGCGGGCGGGGGCGAACGGCTCCAGATCAAGAACGGGAACACCGATATTGCCGCCCATCTGCGTGTCGAACCCCAGGTCCTTCAACAGATGGGCGATCAGCGCCGTCGTGGTGGACTTCCCGTTGGTTCCGGTAATGGCGATCACCGGCGATTCAGGGCAAACCCTGCGATGCTCGCGGAAGAACAGTTCGACATCGCCGAGGATCTCGAGACCCGCATCCCGCGCCTTGTCCACTGTCCAGTGGGGAACCGGATGGGTCAGCGGCACGCCCGGCGCCAGGACAAGTGCGGCAAAACCGAACCAGTCGGCCTTGGCCAGGTCAACTGTCGCAAGCCCCGCCTCACGGGCGGCGGCCACCCGGTTCGGCGCGTCATCCCAAACTCTGACGTCAGCACCGCCGGCGGCCAGGGCCTTGGCCGTCGAGAGACCCGAACCGCCCAGGCCGAACAGCGCCACACGTTGATTTTGGAATGTCGTGACCGGGATCATCTCGCCTTACCTCAGCTTCAATGTGGCAAGACCGACCAGCGCGAGGACAACCGCGATGATCCAGAACCGGATCACCACCTGGGATTCCGTCCAGCCGAGGTATTCGAAATGATGGTGGATGGGGGCCATGCGGAAAACACGCTTTCCGGTCAGCTTGTAGGAGACGACCTGCACGATGACGGACACCGCTTCCAACACGAACAGCCCGCCGATAATCGCGAGCACGATCTCGTGTTTCGTCGCCACCGCGATCGCCCCGATCATGCCGCCGAGCGCTAGGGAACCGGTGTCACCCATGAAGATGGCGGCCGGCGGGGCGTTGAACCATAAGAACCCCAGACCGGCCCCGATGACCGCCCCTGACAGCACCGCGAGCTCACCTGTGCCCGGGACGTGGTGGATTTGCAGATACTCGGCGAACACCGCGTTGCCCGACAGATAGGCGATCAGGGCGAAGGACGCACAGGCAATCATTACCGGCACGATCGCCAGCCCGTCCAGGCCATCGGTCAGGTTGACCGCATTGCCCGCCCCCACGATCACAAAGGCCGCGAAGGGAATGAAGAAAATCCCAAGGTTCAAGGTCAGGTCCTTGAGAAACGGAAAGGCGATCGAGGTCGAAAATGGCGGATTGTCGAGCACGGTGACCGCGTAGGCCGCCAGACCGGCAATCAGAAATTCCACGCCCAGCCGGGCCTTTCCGCTGAACCCCTTGTGACTGGACTTGGTGACCTTGAGGTAGTCGTCATAAAAGCCGATCAAGCCAAACCCGAGCGTGACACCGATCACCACCCACACATATGGGTTGGAAAGATCCGCCCAGAGCAGAGCGGCCACCAACGCGCCCGAAATGATCATCAGGCCGCCCATCGTCGGGGTGCCCTTTTTCGTCAGAAGATGCCCTTCCGGACCATCTGCGCGGATGGGCTGACCATGCCCCTGACGCAACCGGAGGCTGGAGATGATTTTCGGACCGAACAGAAAGACGAAAAACAGGGCCGTCATGATCGCCCCGCCGGTGCGGAACGTGATGTAACGGAAAACGTTCAAAGCGGAGATCTGATCGGAAAACTGTGTGAGGTAGTAAAACATCGAGTGCCCTCATGCCGCCGCGGTTTCATCCGCAGGCGGATATTCTGATTTCAGAGCCTCGACAAGAGGGCCCATTTTCGAACCAAGGGACCCCTTGATCATGACGACATCCTTCGGACGCAGGTCTTCCAGCAGCCGTTCCGTCAAATCCCTGGCATGCTCGGCATAGTGCCCCCGCCTTTGCGGCGGCAGTTGCTGCCAGAGATGATGCATCAGCGGGCCGGCACAATAGACCGTATCCACCTGAGCCGCCTCGATGGGCTCCAGCAGGCCCGCATGCATGCGCGGGCCGTCTTCTCCCAGTTCGAGCATGTCGCCCAGGACGGCGATCCGCCGCCCGGGGCGGCTCACGGGAGCATCGGCCAGGACCGCCAGTGCAGCCCGCATGGAGGCCGGATTGGCGTTATAGCTTTCATCGATCAGACTGGCGACGCCGCCATCCATCGACAATCGGCTGACCTGGCCGCGGCCCTTCGGCGCTTGCATGTCGGCCAGGGCAAGACCGGCCAGAGCCAGATCGGCCCCGAGGTCCACAACCGCGGTAAGCACAGCGAGACTGTTGACGACATGGTGCTGTCCGGCCGCGCCAATCTTGTAGGTGATGTTCTGGCCGAGGATCCGCGCCTGAACCGAGGAACTGCCCGGTTGCCGGGCCGCCTTTTCGAGGAATGAGTCGGCGCCTTCACCGGTTCCGAAGGTCTGAATCTCGGACACCCCGGCCGCCTTGGCGAGGAACAGCAAGAGATCGAATTGGTCGTTGTCGCGGTTCAGGATCGCCTGACCACCGCTTTCCAGTCCATTGAAGATTTCGGCCTTGGCTTTCGCGATGCCTTCAATGCTTTCGAAAAATTCCAGGTGCACCGCTTGAACGGTCGTAATGATCGCCACGTGGGGTCTGACCATTTTGACAAGCGGCGTGATTTCGCCTGCATGGTTCATGCCGATCTCGAACACCCCGTAGTCGGTGTCTTCCGGCATCCGGGCCAACGTCAACGGCACCCCCCAATGGTTGTTGAAGGAGGCGACGGACGCGTGGACCTTGCCGCTAGGGGAAAGAGCAAGGCGCAGGGCTTCCTTGGTGCCGGTCTTGCCCACGGATCCGGTCACCGCGACGATCCTGGCCCGGCTGCGCTGGCGCGCGGCAACCGCAAGACGCCTGAGCGCCTCAAGCGGATCGTCAACGACCAGATACCGCCCGTCCGCGGGAAGCCCGCCAAGGCGGTCGGCCGAAATCACGGCGACCGCGGCCCCATTCTCCAAAGCGCTGGCAACAAAGTCATGCCCATCGAACCGGTCGCCCTTGATGGCGAAAAACGCTTCGCCCGGCTGCAGGGTCCGGCTGTCGATCGAAATGCCGAGAACGGCGTCCGGGACCTGTCCTTGCGGCGTTCCCCCGGCACCGGCGACAAACGCTTCCCGGGTCCACAGCGGTTCACTCATTGTTTTTCTCCCGACAAAAGGGCGGCCTTGACGGCTTCGTGATCTGAAAACGGGAGCACGGTGTTTCCGACAATCTGGCCCGTTTCATGGCCCTTTCCAGCCACGCACAGAATGTCCCCAGCCTGCAGACGCCGCACGGCCTCTTCTATCGCTTTAGCCCGGTCGGCGATTTCAAGCGCGCCCGGCGCTCCCTCCAGCACCGCCTTGCGGATCAGAGCCGGGTCTTCGGAGCGCGGATTGTCGTCGGTCACGATGACCATGTCCGCGTTGCGCGCCGCCGCCGCACCCATGAGGACACGCTTGCCGGGATCCCGGTCCCCACCGGCGCCGATGATCACCGAGAGTGTGCCCTTCGTGAACGGCCGCAAAGCGGCGAGCGCTTTTTCAACCGCGTCTGGCTTATGAGCGTAGTCGATATAGACAGCCCCCCCGGTTCTGGTTCGCCCGGCGAATTCGAGCCGTCCCGGCGCACCTTTCAGGCTTTCAAGAGCCCGCACCGCCGTTTCAGGCCTGACACCGGCGCCAATCGCAAGCCCCGCGGCGATGAGCGCGTTGGACACCTGGAAGTCGCCGATCAGAGGGAGCGTGACATTAAGCGTCCTGCCGCCTGCTTCAACGGTCAGAAACTGACCCAATCCCACCGTCTCCACCCGCGCAAGGCGAAGGTCCCGGCCCTGGGGCCCGACCGTGAGCGTGCGAAGGCCCCGATCGGCCGCGAATGTTAGCACCCGGTCGGCATAAGGGGCAGAAGGGTCGGCGACCAGCGTTCCGCCCTGCGGCAGCAGATCCTTGAACAACCGCAGCTTCGCCTCGAAGTAATCCTCCATCGTGGCGTGATAGTCCATGTGATCGCGGCCGAGATTCGTGAAGGCCGCGGCGACGATGTGAACCCCGTCGAGGCGGCGCTGGTCGAGACCGTGGCTGGAGGCTTCCATGGCGACATGGGTGACGCCGTCATCGGCCAGCCGCGCCAGTTCGGCATGGAGCGAAACAGGATCGGGCGTTGTCAGTCCGCCATAGACCGCACCATCCGGACTGATTGTTCCGATTGTCCCCAGACTGGCTGCGGCGTGGCCCGACATCTGGAAGATCTGACGGGTGAAATGGGCAACCGAAGTCTTGCCGGCGGTGCCCGTCACGGCAACGATCACATCGGGTTGCCGGTTGTAAAACCGGGCGGCCATGAGCGCGAAGTCGCGGCGCGGCTGCTTGCTGGCCACAATTGCGACATGGCCCGGAAGGGTTTTCGAAAGGTCGAGAGCCGCCGTTTCGGCGCACAGGACCGCAACCGCACCCGCCTCGACCGCCTGCGGAGCGAAACGGGCGCCATCGACGGCGGCGCCTTCGAGCGCGGCGAATAGAAATCCGGCCTGAACGGTCCTGCTATCGGCCGTCAGCCCGGTGATATCGAGGCCTGACGCCCCGTCCGGTAGCTTCAGCCCGCCGGCAAGATTCGATAATTGCATGTCATCCGATCATCCGGTTGGTGCGTCGTCTTTTTGCGTTTTCAAGCGTCCGGATTTTCGGCTGCGACCCCGCCGGATGCTCATCGGCATTTTAGTAGGAAATCTCGATCGTCTCTCCCCCCTGGCCAAATCGCGGCATGACCCCGAGCATTGGCGCAATCCGCCGAATGATGGCACCGGTGACCGGCGCGGCATTCAAACCGGCAGTCGCGGCGATGCCTTCGCGCTCCGGCTTCGGCTCATCGATCACGGTCAGCACGACATATCGCGGGTCATCCATGGGAAAGGCGGACAGGAACGAATTCCGGCGTTTGTCATCCACGTAAACGCCATTTTCGATCTTCTCCGCGGTCCCGGTCTTTCCGCCGACGAGATAGCCGGGAACCTCCGCCCTGCGCCCGGAACCGGAGAGCACATTGAGCCGGAACAGGTATCGCATTGCCCGGCTCACATCGGGGGAAATGACCTGTTTTGCAGTGGCTTGCGCCTCATCCATGGAGCGCGGGAAGAAAGTCGGCTGCAGCAGTTTCCCACCGTTGATCATGGCCGCTGCCGAGACAGCGGTTTGCATGGGCGTGATCGAAAGACCGTGACCAAAAGAGATGGTCATGGCCGCAAGCTCGTTCCACCTTGGCGGCAGCAATGGCCTGGCGTTTTCCGGCAATTCGGTCTCAAGGCGCGTGGTCAGCCCGATCCGCTCCAGAAACTCCTGTTGCTGGGGCACACCGGTCGCCAGCATCATTTTCGCGGTCCCGATATTCGACGAATAAATGAAAATTTCCGGGACGGAGAGGATGCGGTTTTTTCCGTGGAAATCCGAGATCGTGCGGCCCGCCGCCCGGATCGGCCGCGTTGCATCGAAACTGTCATTGATTGTGACCCGTCCCGAATCAAGCGCCATGGCCGTTGTGAATGCCTTGAACACCGAGCCCATCTCGAACACGCCCCCGGTCGCCCGGTTGAGACGGTCCTTTTCCAGCGCCTGGGATCGGTCATTGGGATCGTAGTCGGGCAGCGATGCCATGGCGATGACCTCGCCGGTCTTCGCATCGAGAACAATCCCCACGGCGGCAATGGCCCGGTACCGCTCCATGGCCTTGACCAGTTCGTCCCGCACCGCGTGTTGGGCCCGCAGATCGATGGACAGACGCACCGGTTCCAGGGAGCGGTCAGCGGTGAACCCGAGCGTTTGCAGGTCGCCCAGCCATTCCCCATCGATGAATTTCTCGACCCCGGCCAATCCCTGATTGTCGACATTGACGGACCCGACGATATGGCCGGCCGTGGGACCGCCCGGATAGAACCTTTGCTTTTCCGTCAGAAAGCCAATGCCCGGCAGGCCGAGGCCATGCACCGCATCGACCTCGCGCGGGGACAGTTCGCGCTTCAACCAGACAAAACCCGCCCGGCTTTCCAGCCGGCGGCGGACGACAAGGGGATCCAGATCGGGCAAGGCCCGGGTCAAGCCGTCAAGAGCCTCGTCGACATCCAGTATCCGGCGCGGTTCGGCATAAAGTGAAGCCGTCTTGATGTCGGTGGCAAGGATCTCGCCATTGCGGTCCAGAAGATCGGGTCTTGACGCTGCGACCGCATCGGCGGCCGTCGCCACGATCGGGTTCGAGGTGCTGTCCATCTGCCCCAATTGGACCAGACGCCCGCCGATCATCAGATATACGGCAACAAAGGCCGCCATCGCCACATAGACCCGCGACTTGACCTGGCTCGATGAGACAGATCCAACCGAGGGACGCGGTCTGGGCCGGCTCACCTGCAAGAACGACGCTTTCCCGTCTGCGATGGTCATGGCCGCCTCACCTCACCACCGTCGCAGCGCCGGCATAGCCGCCCAAGGGGTCCGGGCCACCAATCGGCTCAAGCATCACCGGCCGTGCCGGCAGGTCTTCAGCGCGAACGATTTGTGCCGCTTCCAGGGGCTTGAGCTCCAGATAGGCGTTGTGACGCTCCACAAGACGCTGCAAGCGTTCGGGCTGGGTCAACATGCTCCATTCCGCGCGCAGGTGCTGAATGGTCTGCCGCTCCTCTTCGATCTTCCGGTTGAGTTCGGCCACACGTTCCGCCGACTTTTCGGCGGCCAGTTTCATGTCATAAACCGTCGCGGCCCCGATCACGACGGCCACAACGAACACAATGTTCAAAATCCGCCCCATGATCAGCCTCCCAGTCCATTGAAGGCAGCGAGCTTCGGCACGCCTGCTTCATGAATATCCAGATGCCTGGGCGGATTGGCGGTCCTGCGCCCCGCCCGCAAACGCGCCGAGCGTGCTCTTGGATTGAGATCGGTCTCTTCCTGATCCGCCTCGACCGCCTTTCGGGTCAACAACTCGAAAGTCGGCGGTGAAACATGTTCTTCCGGCATGTGACGCGACCCTCCGGCATGGGTGCGGCTGCGGTCGGCGAAGAACCGTTTGACGATGCGGTCTTCCAGACTGTGGAAACTCACCACCACGAGCCGTCCGCCCGGCTTCAGGACCCGCTCGGCCGCCGCCAGCGCCTCGGCGGCCTGATGCAGTTCGCCGTTCACATAGATGCGCAAGGCCTGAAATGTGCGGGTCGCCGGATGGATCTGCGCCTTTTTTGGATTGCGGCCAAGAACCTTCTCGATGAGGTTCGCCAATTCGGCGGTCCCGGCAAACGGCTTTTCCTTGCGGGCCACGTCAATGGCGTGGGCGACGCTGGTCGCGCGCTTTTCCTCACCAAGAAGGCCGATGATCCTGATCAGGTCGCGAACGGGAAGCTCATTCACGACATCGGCCGCCGACGGCCCCGCTTGCTCCATGCGCATGTCCAGCGGCCCATCGCGGAGAAAGGAAAACCCGCGCTCGGCCTCGTCGAGTTGCATGGAAGACACGCCGAGATCGAGCACCACACCGCTGACCGCGGCATGACCGGCCTCCGCCGCATGCTTCTCAAGATCCGCGAACCGGCCCGGCACCAGGGTCAAACGGCCTCCGGCCGCGCGCGCCAGATCCGCCCCGCCGGCAATGGCATCCGGATCCCGGTCAATGCCGATCACCTGGGCGCCGGCCCCGATTATGGCCCGCGTGTAACCGCCGGCACCGAACGTACCATCAACGATCACATCCCCGGGCTCCGGCGCGAGATGGGTCATCACGGCCTCAAGGAGAACCGGCACATGACGCTCTGGTCCGCCAGCATCGGAGAGATTCTGCTCCGCGCCTTGCGCCATCATGCCGATCCTCCTTCCGAGGTCGCCGCGGACGCGGACGCGCCCGACAGCATTGCGAGCGCGCGCCGCTGGGCCTCCGCGCGATGCTCGCGAAACCGGTCCGGTTGCCAGATCTGAAACTTGTATCCGAGCCCTGCGAAGGTCACCTGGTCGTCAATGCCCGTGTGCTCTCGGATCATATCGGAAATCATCATCCGGCCATCATTGTCGATCTTCGGGGTCTCGCTGGCACCGAACAGCGCCACGGCCAACGCATCGTGATCGGGCGAAAGCTTCTGGAACTGCTCAAGCCGCGTCTCGATTTCCCCCAAAAGCGCATGCCCGCCCGCATCGACCGCCGGACAATGGGGCGATGCGATCGCGTACAGCCCCTCATAGCCATCCTTCGCCAAAACCGCCCGGAATGGCGCCGGGATCGACACGCGACCCTTGGCGTCCAGCCGGTTGGTAAAATGCGAAACGAAGCCGGCCATCGGTCCCTTTCAGACAGGCAATCTCTGCCTCTGCCCCACAAATTTTCAGTAACCGGAATGGGCCAGGACCGGCCTGACGGCGATCCGTTCGGAAGACCACGTGAACCCTTCACAGTCCGGGCCTTCATCTCCCCGTTCTGGGTATTTATGGGATATCATGGGATATGATGGGAGGTCAATGGAACTTGGTGCACCAACCCCAGCCAAAGCCTTCCCAAAATTCCTAAAATTGAGGCTAGCGCGTTAGGCTTAATGAAGGCTTGACAGGAAAAAAGAATCGCAGCAGCTCCGGAAAAGGATGCGCAACCGGTCAACACACACCGGGATCGGAGTGGGGTATGGCGAGCCGCACGAAAAAAGCCGCCAGCCAGAAGGCAGGCGGCTCGCATGGCATGAACAAGCTTCGTGATCAGAGCGCCTCGGCAAGAAAAGCCTGCAGTCCTGTCCAACTGCCCTGATCGGCGCCAAGGTCGTAATCCCGCGATCCATAGACCGTGAAGGAGTGCCTTGCGCCGCCGAAGATCTGCGCGCCATGGGCAACGCCGGCGGCTTGCAGTTCATCGAGCAGCGCGGCCAGGTCAGCCATGCCGGATACCGGGTCCGCCGACCCGTGAAACAGCATGATCGGCCCGGTCGCCTGGCTGTAGTCCTGCCCTTCGGGCGTGCCGAGGCCACCGTGGAAACTGACAAAGCCTTCGAGATCCGCCCCGGCACGTGCCGCCTCCAGCACCGCCGCGCCTCCGAAGCAATAGCCCATCATGACCATGTCGTCGGAGGCACCGGGAATGTTGGCCGCTTCGGCAATGGATCCGAGCAGCCGCTCGCGGAACAGGGCCCGGTCGCCGTAGAGCGCTCCGGACAAGGCGCGGTTTTCATCGACTGTCGTCGGATTGACGTCGGCGCCGTAGACGTCGATGGCAAACGCCGTATAGCCGAGCGCGGCCAGCATGTCGGCCCGCCGCTCTTCATAGCCGGTCATGCCATCCCAGTCGTGGACAATCAGAACCGTGCCGCGCGGCTCTTCCAGTGCCGTGTTGGTGGCAACATAGCCTTCGAAGGTCGTCCCGCCGACCGTATAGGTGTGATAATCCCCGACGATTTCGGCTGAAGCCGATCCGGCGATCAGAACCGCAAGACCGGCGGACGCTGCAAATGTGTACGCTTTCATGAAACACCTCATGCGAAATGGAATAACCCTACGGTAGATAGCGCAATCGGCCCGCTTTCAACCGGTTGAGGGCACCAGCCGGGCCGCCCGGGCTTTACCAGGCTTTCCCAGGCCATGCCGTGACTTGCCGACGGCCAAATAAACCCGGCGTCCCGTGTCCGGGCGCTTGTAACGCAATCTTGAAAGAGCCAGCCGGCCTGTAAGCCGGGTTCTGTATGGCCCGGCCCCGAAGGCCCGGACGTGACAGCCATTCATCTGGGACGCCTGTTGCCAGACGCCTCGCGCAACCAACCCGGGCAACTGGCCTGGAAACCGGCCTGGGCCTTGCGGCCCGCGCTGCCCCTATTCGGTCTTGCTCCCGGTGGGGTTTACCATGCCGCCCGCGTTGCCGAAGGCGCGGTGGGCTCTTACCCCACCCTTTCACCCTTACCCTGCGACAAATATCGCTATCTGGACAGGGCGGTTTGCTTTCTGTGGCACTTTCCCTGAGGTCGCCCTCGCCGGGTGTTACCCGGCACCGTGTTTCCTTGGAGCCCGGACTTTCCTCCCCCGCGGCCTTTCGGCACTTGCGGCAGCGGCTGTCCGGCCGACTGGCCCGCGTGGCTTATGTGGGATTGCGGCTCAGGTCAAGAAACACCTTCGAACTGGTCACGCCGGAGCACGGCACGAACACAAATCGGTGACTTTGCATGCCGAAGCCTGAAAAACGGCGGAATTCCGGCCTTTCGTAATTTTTGACTTTTGAGTACAAATATACCAGGTTGAGGTCACGCAACACCGCGTCGCCGCTCTAAGCCTTAAGGAGCCCAGCATGACCAAACTGACAATCCACACTCTTGAAAGCGCGCCAGACGGCGGCGCCGAACTCCTCGAAAGATCGCAGAAAGCATTTGGCCGCATTCCCGGCCTGCACGCCGTGATGGCGGAATCGCCGCAACTGCTCGACGGCTATCAAAGGCTTCATCAGCTGTTTCAGGAAACAAGCCTGAGCACCGTCGAGCAAAACGTGGTCTGGCTCACCATCAATGTCGAGCATGAGTGCCACTATTGTGTGCCGGCACATACCGGTATCGCGCATATGCAAAAGGTGCCGGCGGACATCATCGATGCCTTGCGCAACAATACGCCCCTGCCCGACGCCAAACTCGAGGCCCTGCGGGACTTCACCTTGAAAGTCGTCCGCCAGCGCGGCCATGTCTCCGATGACGATGTCCAGGCTTTCCTCGACGCCGGCTATACAAAGCGCAACGTGCTCGACATTATCTTGGGCCTCGCCCAAAAGGTGATGTCGAACTATGTTAATCACATCGCCGAAACGCCGGTGGACAGTGTGTTTCACAAGTTCGACTGGACGCCGCCCCGGGACAAGGCGGTCGCGTAACATGATCCGGCGTGCAGCCAGCAAAGAGCCAGGCTGCACGCCCTCTTGAGGACCAAATGGCGGGACGGCCACGAAAATTCGATGAAGACAAGGCTCTGGATGCCTTCATGAAGGTATTCTGGACAAAAGGGTATGCCGCGACATCGATCGAGGACTTGCAGGACGCCGCCGGGATCAAGCGCGGCAGCTTCTATTCGACCTTCGAGAGCAAGGATGCGGTGTTTTCGGCTGTGCTTGAAAGGTATGTCCAAGAGCGCACGTTGAAAGGCCTGGAACTGCTCAACGATCCCGAAGGCCCCCGGAAGGGCCTTGCCTGCTTTCTCCGCCACATCGGGAGCACGATGGCGGAGGGCTCACGGCGCGGCTGCCTAATTTTCTCGAACGTCGCTGAACGGACGTTGGACGGCACCCCTCAGGCAGACAAGCTGGCCGAACTGAACGCACTCATCGCCGGCCGCATCCGGGACAAGGTCGATCTTGCCCTTGAGCACCTTGATGCGAGCGAGCGGGGATTGGCCGCCCAGTTGAGTGCCTTCGTGATGACCACGCTGTTCGGGCTCAACGGCATGGCCCGCACTGGCGCGGACCCCAACGATATTCGCGCAGCGGCGGAACTAGCCGCGCAAACGATCGAAGGCAAGGTCTAGACCGGCTTACTGCGCGGTCCAGCCGCCATCGATCGGCAACGTGATCCCGGTCATGTTGTGCGCGATGGGACTGCACAGCCAGACCACGGCGGCACCAATCTCCTCAGGCATCGAGGTCCGCAAGCTGGGCTGTTTTTCCGCCAAGAGGCTTGCCACACCCGCCGCCCGGTCGCCGCCCTGATCCGCGGCCCTCGCCTCGATCTGCGGCTGAATGATGGCGGTTTCCGTCCAGCCCGGGCAAATGCAGTTGACGGTCACACCGCCCGTTTCCCGCGATCCGGCATGGGCATATTCAAGGGCGGCCACCTTGGACAGACCGACCAGTCCGAACTTGGCGGCCACATAGGGGCTCTTGTCCTTCGAAGCGACAAGGCCATGAACGGACGCAATGTTCACCACGCGGCCATAACCCCGCTCCGCCATTTTCGGCATGGCCCGGCGCATGGTGAAAAAGGCCCCGGACAGGTTCACCGCCAGGATCGCCTCCCAGGTTTCACGGGGCATATCCGCCAAGGGTGCGGTTTTTTGAATTCCGGCATTGTTGACCAGAATATCGCAGCTCCCCCAGGCTTCGAGCGCATCCATCATGGCCTCGATCTCGTCCGGATGCCGCATATCGCCCTCGAAGAACCGCACCTCCGCCGCGCCCGCCGCGCGCACCTGGTCTTGAGCTTCTTCGATGACCGCCCGATCGCCAAGGCCGTGAAGCCCGACCCGCGCGCCTTCGGCCGCCAGCGCGCGGGCGATCGCCAAACCGATCCCCTGAACGGACCCCGTGACAAAGGCGGTCCGCCCCTTCAAGAACCCGGAATGCATCATGGTGAAACCTTCTCATCGGAAAAGCGCCGGCGCAGGTCGGTCTTCAAAACCTTGCCGTATGTGTTCTTGGGAAGTTCTGGCAGGAACTCGTACCGTTTCGGGCGCTTGAACCGGGCCATATTTTCCAGGCAATGCCGGTCAAGCGCCTCCGGCGACAGTTCGCCGCCCTGACGGAGCACCACGAAGGCGACGATGACCTCGCCCCATTCCGGGTCGGGTGCGCCAACCACGGACACCTCGGCCACATCATCGAGCAGCAGGAGAACTTCCTCGACCTCACGGGGATAGATATTGGTGCCGCCGGAAATGATCACGTCCTTGGACCGGTCGGTCAGCGTCAGAAAGCCGTCTTCATCGAACCGCCCGACATCTCCGGTATGGAGCCATCCGTCTTTCAGCGTCTTTGCGTTCGCCTCGGGATTGTTCCAATAGCCCGGCATCACCGCTGCGCCGCGCACGACAATCTCGCCACTCTCCCCCGGAGCGCAGATCCGCCCGGCCTCGTCGACAACGCGCACCTCGACGCAGGACTGCGCGGTTCCCACGGACCCAAGCCGCTCCTTCCACCGGGGATGAGCCCGGTCGCTCACCAGGTCCCGGGGCAGCGCGGTGATCGTCATCGGGCATTCGCCCTGCCCGTAGATCTGGACGAACCGGGGCCCCATGACCTGGACCGCTTCCATGATATCGGCAAGATACATCGGCCCGCCGCCGTAAACGATGGTCCGGATGCCCTCCCCGGTTTCCCCGGCCGCCTTGGCGGCATCGACCAGACGGCGCACCATGGTGGGCGCCGCAAACATGTGCACACTGCCGAACGTTTTGCCCAGAGACAGTATTTCCGCCGGATCGAAGCCACCGCTCTTTGGAACACAATGCGCTGCCCCGCGCATCACATGCATGAAATTGTAGATCCCGGCACCATGGGACAGCGGAGCCGCGTAGAGCGCGGTATCGTCCGGCCGAACCTCGTCGACATCCACGAAATAGGCAAAGGCCATGGCGTGTATGTTCCCATGGCTGATCATCACACCTTTCGGCTTGCCGGTCGTGCCGGAGGTATAGAACAGCCATGCCAGATCGTCCCTCGCCCGCGGGGCCGGTTCACCGTCCCCATCGTCCCGTCCGGTCAGCGCCGCGTAGTCCTCGCTGTGCACACAGCAAACCTCACACATCGCATAGGGGTCACTCAGGCCGTTCCCGTCCGCAACGAACACCAACCTGGCACCGGAATCCTCCAGTATGAACTGGGCTTCCTTGGGATGGAGCTTGTAGTTGATAGGCACCGCCGCCGCGCCGAGATGCCATATGGCGTACAGCACTTCCAGATAGGCAGGGGTGTTGCCCATGAACAGGGCGACGCGATCACCGGGCCGAACACCGAAACGGTCCGCAAGACCGGCGGACAGGCTTTTCACTCTTTGGCGGAGCGCGGCATAAGTCAGGTGCAGGTCGGCCCCGTGATAGAGCGCCGGCAGGTCCGGCCCCAAAACCGCGGTCCTGTGCAACCAGTGCGCCACATTCATTGCACCGCCATCCTCCGCTTGCTTTCGTATCCTGAGTTATTGCGATTTTTATCGTATATTCGACATTTGCCGAACAGCCCGCTTTTTCAAGGTCCGCCAATTGTTGTTCTCAAAACGCAAGATGAGGCACTTTGCGGCGGCAACTGGCGCATACGTAAGGATACTGCGTCGCACAATCTTCACTTTGCCCGTCCTTATCCCCCGGCTATCGTCTGGCCGCATAATTCCTCAGCCGGACGAGGTTCTGAATGAAACACGCATGCAAACCTGAACAAGCGGCGGAGATGATTCCCGACGGATCGGTGGTGTTGATTGGCGGCTTCATGGCCGTGGGAACACCCGAGCGCATCATGGACGCCCTCGTGGCCCGCGGCGCAAGGAACCTGACGGTCGTCGCCAATGACACCGCCATGCCCGGCAAGGGAATTGGCAAGCTGATTTCCGCCGGAGCCGTGTCCAGGGTGATCGCCTCGCACATTGGCCTCAACCCGGAAACGCAACAGAAGATGATTTCAGGAGAGATCGAGGTCGAACTCGTTCCGCAGGGAACGCTGGTCGAACGGATCCGGGCCGCAGGGGTCGGTCTCGGCGGCGTGCTGACCAAGACAGGGCTCGGAACACCCGTCGAGGACGGCAAGCCGACCGTCGAGATCAATGGCGAAACCTTTCTTCTGGAAACGCCCATCAGAGGCGATTTCGCCCTGCTGGCCGCACGCCAGGCGGACTATGTCGGCAATCTGGAATACTCACTGACAGCCCATAATTTCAATCCGATCATGGCGCTGGCGGCCGAAACCGTGATCGCCGAGCCCCAGCTTATTGTTCCGGTCGGTGTCATCTCGCCAGATTCGGTGAAAACGCCGGGTGTTCTGGTCGATCATCTTATCGAAAGGGCTGCGTGATGGAAGCCAAGGAAATCATTGCCCGCCGCGTGGCGCACGAAGTCAAGACGGACATGCTGGTCAATCTTGGCATTGGGCTGCCGAGCCTCGTTGCCAATTATCTGCCGAAAGATGTCCATGTATTCTTTCAGGCCGAAAATGGTGTGATCGGTTTGGGTGCCCGCCCGCCGGAGGGCATGGAAGACCCGGACCTGACAGATGCCGGCGGCGGGTTCGTGACCGCCTTGCCGGGCGCGGCCTCCATCGACAGTGCCATGAGTTTCGGCCTGATCCGGGGCGGTCACCTGGACATGACCGTGCTTGGAGGCTTGCAGGTCGATGCGCGTGGCTATCTTGCGAACTGGATGATCCCCGGCAAGATGGTGCCGGGCATGGGCGGGGCGATGGATCTGGTGGCGGGCGCCAAGAAGGTGGTGATCGCCATGGTGCACACCGCCAAGGGCGCCCACAAGATCCTGCCCGAGTGCACCCTGCCCCTGACCGCGCAACGCCGCGTCAGCCTGATTGTGACAGAAATGGCGGTCATCGAGCCGACCGAGGCGGGCCTTGTCCTGAAGGAACGTCACCCCGACGTCAGCGTGGACGAGGTCATCGCCGCAACGGGCGCCAGTTTGATCATGCACGGCGATGTCCCGCCGATGCAGCTCACATAACGTCTTGCAGCAGTGAAATGGAAAGCCCGCGCCAATGCGCGGGCCTGATGGTTTATCCCCGCAAGCAACTCATGCTTTGGCGGCCTGAATGGCCTCCCATACCCGCTGGGGCGTGGCGGGCATCTGGATCAGATCGCTCACACCGGCGCCATCCTTCAAGGCCATTTGAAGGGCGTTCATGACAGACGCGCAGCCCCCGATGGTGCCCGCTTCCCCGGCGCCCTTGATGCCCAGCGCATTGGTGCTCGACGGCACGTTCCGGGTCTGGAAGTTGAAATCCGGCAGGTCGGCGGCGCGGATCAGCTGATAATCCAGCAGGGAGGCCGTCATCAGCTGCCCGTCCTCGTCATAGACCACCCGTTCGCAAAGGGCCTGGGAGATGGCTTGAGCAGTGCCGCCATGGACCTGACCTGCGAGCAGCAACGGGTTCACGGTGACGCCGAAGTCGTCCACGATCACATAGTTGACGATGGTGACGTCGCCGGTGTCCGGATCGACTTCCAGTTCGCAGATATGCGTGCCATTGGGGTAGGTGGCCTCGGCCTGCTTCACCATGTCCTGACCGGTCAGGGTTTCTCCGCTTGCGGCCGCGATATCCGCCAGGCTTACCTGCCGGTCCGTCCCCACGACGCGCACCTGTCCACCGAACAGTTCGAGGTCCCCGGCACCGACCTCAAGCTGGTCGGCCGCCTTTTCCTTGATCTTGTCGACAAGGATTTGGGATGCATTGTTGACCGAGGGAAGACCAAGGGGGATCGACCGGGACCCGCCCGTGCCGCCACCCTTGCGGACACGGTCGGTATCGCCCTGAATGACCTCGATCGCATCCAGGTCGATCCCGAATTTCTCAGCAATCACCTGCGCATAGGCAGTTGCATGGCCCTGACCATTGGTCTGGGTGCCGATCAGGAGGGTGAGCGTTCCGTTGGCGTTGAGTTCAACCGTCGCCTCCTCGCCGCCCGGGAAGGCGCAGGCCTCGATATAGGAACAGATCCCGATGCCGCGGTATTTGCCCTCAGCCGCACTCGCGTCCTGGCGGGCCTTGAACCCCTCCCAATCGGCCACTTCCAGCGCTTTGGTCAGGTGCCCCTCATAGTCGCCTGTGTCGTACATCCGGCCGGTCTGCGTGGTGTAGGGCAGCGCCTCTTTCGCGATGAAATTCCGTTTGCGGATCTCCACCGAACCAAGGCCGGTTTCCTCGCCGGCCTTTTCGATGAGCCGCTCGATCAGATAGGCGGCCTCCGGGCGCCCCGCTCCGCGATAGGCGTCGGTCGGCACCGTGTTGGCGTAGACGCCGGTGATCCGGGCCTCCAACGCGGGGATGTCATATAGGCCGCTTGACATGGAAGTTCCGACGAACGGAATGAACGGGCCGAACTGGTGGAGATAGGCGCCCATGGCGGCCTTCACATGCACCTTGAGACCCAGGATCTTCGAGTTCGCATCGAGCGCCAGCTCGGCATGGGTGACATTGTCCCGGCCATGGGCGTCGGTGATGAAATGCTCCATACGCTCGCCGGTCCACTTGACCGGACGGCCGAGCTTTCTGGCGGCCAGGAGGGAGAGCGGGTATTCCCGATAACAGAACATCTTCGTGCCGAATCCGCCGCCGACTTCCGGCGTGACCACCTGCAATTTGGCGGGATCGATGTTCAGGATCCCGGTGCAGATCACGTCGCGCATGCCATGGCCGCCCTGGGTGCCGAGTGTCAGCTTGAACCGATCCGCGCCCGCATCGAACTCCGCGACACAGCCGCGCGGCTCCATGTAGTTGGCAACGAGGCGATTGTTGATCACGTCGATGGAGACGACCCGCTCCGGCTTCTCGAACGCGGCGGCCGTCTTGTCCGCATCCCCGTGCCCAAGCGTGAATGCCACATTCGTCCCATAGTCAGGCCAGACCAGCGGCGCGCCATCCTGAAGCGCGGCCTCGATATCGACCACGACATCCAGCGGCTCGAAATCGACTTCGATCAGTTCGGCCGCGGATTTCGCGGTATTGACGTCATCGGCCACGATATAGGCGATTGCATCCCCCACATATCGCACCGTGTCCTTGCACAAAACGGGCTGCGGAGGGCATTTGTGCGTGCTGCCGTCAATCTGCTTCATGACCGCCCGCGTCGGCATGGTCCCGACGCCATCAAGGTCATCGCCGGTTAGGATTAAATGAACCCCCTCAAGCGCGCGGGCATCGTCCAGCCCGGCGAGCGTGAACGTCGCATGGGCCATGGGCGAGCGCAGCACATAGGCATGCAGACACCCGTCCGGCATGTAGTCGCCGGTGTAATGCCCTTGGCCGGTAATCAGAGCCTGATCTTCCTTCCGGCGGACGGGCGCTCCGATGCCGAATTTCGGGGTCACCATCTGATTCATGGGAGTTTTCCTTGGCCTGCGAGATGAGTTTGGCCCGGGCGCCGGGCAATTCAGTGTTTCCGGACGGGCCGTCATGGGGGCGAACATAACGCCCGCTCCGGGAGGTGACCAGTGCGGCAGCGCAAAAAGACGCGCTTCAAATCCCTTGATCGAAACGGCGCCTTGACGTTGGTTTTACTTTCAAGACCCGTCATTTGAATGGACGGCGGTCGCAAGATGGTTATCCCGTATGGAAACCTGATCCACGGAAAGGTCCGCCATGCGCCTCCTGCTGCTGTCCGTCTTCGCGCTGTTCACCAGCGCCACGCCAAGTATCGCTGCCGGGACTGTCGGCTGGTTTCTCGAAGTCTTGCCCGGTCGCTCCGCCCCAGACAGCTTCGCCCCCGGTTTTCAGCCGGCTCCGAACGGTCTGCCCGATGGCGCGGTTGCACAAACCCTGTCGGGAGATATTCGAGAGGCCTGGTACATCGAACCGACCGGCCGATACGGGCATGCCATTCTGGGCGACGGGATCGAAGCCGGGGGCTTGTCGGTAAAGACCGCGAGCGGCGAGGTAATGCGGTTCGTTCTGCCCGACACGGATGTTTTCGAGGACCGTACGCCGCGCCTTGCCGATCTGGACGGGGATGGGCGGACGGAAGTCGTCACGATCAAGGCGTCGGTCCGGCTTGGAGGCTCTGTCACCGTTTACGGTTTGCGCGACGGCACCCTTCGGGAACTGGGAACGACCGGTTACATCGGGCGCGCCAACAGATGGCTCAACATCGCCGGGATCGACGACTATCTCCAGCTCGGCAGAAAGCAGATTGCCTATGTCCAGACGCCGCATATCGGCGGCACACTGTTCCTGTATGATTTCGACGGATCAGGCTTGACACGGCTGGTGTCGAAAACCGGGTTCTCCAATCATGCCATAGGATCGCGGGAGATGGATCTGTCGGCCACCCTTGATGCCACCGGCGACGGGATCCCCGATTTGCTCCTTCCAACAGACGGCCTTCGGGTCTTGAAGCTTTTGAGCTTTGCATCCGGACAAGCACGGGAAGAAGCGTCGATCACCCTGCCCGGCCGGCTGGCCAGCGGGATCGTGCAAGAGGCCGCACCGGCGGGGCCCGCCTTCGTGTTCGGCCTTGCCGACGGTCGCACCTATCGACTTCAAAAACGGCCTAGATGATCTCGTCTTCGTCGAACATCGGATCGGCAAGAAGCTGGGAATTGAGGCTGTCCAGCGTGGCTTCCGCATCGTCGGAGGACCGCAATTCCGCCAGATGAAACAGCCCATCGCCCTCGTTCACGACCGGCAGATGCGTCCGGCCGATGACCAGCCCTTCGACCGGGGCGAGGATCTCGTGCTCCACCTCGCCAAAAGGATCGGAGATCATGCCGATCAAATCGCCCGCCCGCACAAAGTCCCCCGCTGTGCGGAAGGTGCGCAACAGCCCTCCGGCCGGCGCGCGCAACCACAGCGTTGTGGACGCCCGCAAGGACGGCGCCTTGGGTCTGGCAATCCCCTTGCCGGAAACCATCTGAAGCGTGCGCAGAACCCGCAAGATGCCGCTGACCCCGGTGCGGATCGCCATTTCGTCGAAGCGCAAGCCCTCGCCGGCCTCGAACAACAGCACGTCGACACCCTCCTGCTTGGCCGCTTCGCGCATGGATCCTTCTCGAAGTCTCGCTGTCACGATGATCGGCGCCCCGAATGCACGGGCCAGGGACAGGGTTTCGGGACGCGATGGCGAGACGCGGATTTGCGGCAGGTTGGTCCGGTGAATCGCTGCCGAATGGAGGTCGATCCCATAGTCGCAGCGCTTTACGATTTCGCTCATGAACAAATGCGCCAGGCGCCCGGCGAGCGAGCCTCCCGGTGTACCGGGAAAGGACCGGTTCAGATCCCGCCGGTCTGGCAGGTAGCGCGAATGGCTCAGAAAACCGAAGGCATTGACGATCGGCACCACCAGCAAGGTGCCTTTCAGATTATCCAGATTGGGCGCCTTCAGGATACGGCGGGCGATCTCGACACCGATCACCTCGTCACCATGAACGGCCGCACTGACAAACACGGCGGGCCCGGGCTTGCGCCCGTGAACCACATGCACCGACATGGTGACTGGTGTGTGATCGGACAGGACGCTGACCGGCAGATCGATCGTCCGGCGGGTCCCCGCTTCTACTTTCTGCGATCCGATCTCGAACGCTGGGCGCGTCACGGCTATCCCTTTCCGCGGGTCTTGGTTCTGCCCGCCTCGGCATGCTTGGCAAGAAAATCGATGATCTTTCCGGCGGCATCGACGCCAGTCGCCTTCTCGACCCCTTCCAGGCCTGGCGAGGAATTCACCTCCATCACAACCGGACCATGGTTGGAACGCAGCATATCGACACCGCACACATTGAGCCCCATCGTCTTGGCGGCCCGAACAGCCGTGGATCGCTCCTCGGGAGAAATACGGATGGCATGGGCAATGCCGCCGCGGTGCAGATTGGACCGGAATTCCCCCTCCGCACCGGTTCGCTTCATCGACGCAATCACCTTCCCGCCGACCACGAGCGCGCGGATATCGGTCCCCCCGGCTTCCTTGATGAACTCCTGCACGAGGATGTTCACGTTGGCCCCGCGAAACGCCTCGATGACCGATTTGGCCGAGCGTTCGGTATCGGCCAGAACCACCCCGATGCCCTGCGTGCCCTCCAGCAGCTTGATCACCACGGGCGCCCCGCCCGCCGTGGCCAGAACCTGTTCCGTCATCTTCGGATCATGGGCAAAGGTGGTCACCGGCAGGCCGATGCCGTCACGCGCGAGAAGCTGCATGGAGCGCAGTTTGTCCCGGGACCGTTCAATGGCGACCGATTCATTGAGGGTGTAGACGCCCATCATCTCGAATTGGCGCAGGACCGCAAGGCCGTAAAAGGTGATGGACGCCCCGATCCGTGGCACGACCGCATCGTATCCCACGAGCTTCTGCCCATTGTAGTAGATCTCGGGCCTCCGGGACGCGATGTTCATGTAACACCGCAACGTGTTGATGATGTCGAGATCATGACCCCGCTCCGCCGCGGCCTCCTTGAGACGGCGGTGGGAGTACAGGTCCGGGTTTCGGGCTAGCATTGCGATCTTCAAAGGTCGCTCCCTGGTTCTGTGCTGTCAGACGGGCCCTTGGCCGGGTAGATATGGTCAGCGGGATGTGAAATGTCTTCCAATGACGTTGCGTGCTCATGACCCGGAGCCCCCATCAGGAAGGAACGCCCCGGATTGACAAGAATATTCCGGTTCCGGATGGCCGTCCGTCCTAGAATCATGTCGAAACCCATATTCGCGCGGTTGGCGAGCGACAATTCGATGCGCCACCGATGCCGGCCCAGGAGCATGAGCACCTCGATAATGAGCCGTGTCTCGGGAACGCCGCTCGTGTTCTTGATGGCACGTTCATCATGCACGGGCACATCGATCCACACAGGTTTATGCACGATCGATTTCGGTACCCGAAACTTCACTCGGGATTGACCGGCCCTGTCGAAAACGGAGATCTGCTCCGCGTGGATCGCGGACGTGCGCGCGCCGGTATCGATTTTGACCCGAAGGGCGGGTATGTTCAGCTCGGGCAGCGCGACGATTTCCCGCCAACCGACAATGTCCGGTTTTCCGATCCGAGCTTTGCGCCCCGGCTTCATGATTGCTGTCCCCCAAAGCCACCCGAATGCAACACGGATTTCTTGAAAATGGAAGGCGGGCCAGCCATGTGGCCAGCCACCGCTGTTCCGGAATTACCGGTAGCGCCCATGCCGTTGAAGGATTTCGATCTGATACCCGTCCGGATCGGCAACGAAGAAGAACCGCGCCATCAAAGATCCCTCACGCTCGAATTCCACGATCTGGCGCGGATTGAAGCCAAGTTCGGCGAACCGCGCGTGCTCGGCATCCAGATCATCGACGCAAAAGGCGAGGTGGCCATATCCATCGCCCAGATCGTACATCGTTTCGCGATCCTTGTTGATCGTCAGTTCCAACTCGAAGTCAGCTTCGCCGTTTCGCAGGTAGACGAGAGTGAAGCTGTCGAACTCGAAGCGGTCGGCAACCGAAAGCCCGAATGCCCTGGCATAGAATTCGACCGACCGCCCCTCATCGAGCACACGGATCATGGAGTGAATCGCTTTCGCCAAGGCACATCTCCGGTCAGTCTTTAAACCATGCCACGCCCAACGGGCGCGTGGCCGATTGCGATGTGACGCGTTGCGGCTGGGACGTCAATAGGGGTTTTTTGGGGACCGGTCGTCCGAAAGGCTTTGCCGGGAGGAACGCGTCAGATTTTCGATGGCATCCGCCAGATGAATCTCCTGGATATTGTAGTCGCCGCGGGCGAGCCGAAGCTTGTGCGCCTCCAGCATGACTTGGCCCATCGGCACCCCCTCAGGCGGGGTGAAGCGGTAGCAGGCCAGTTCGATCAAAAGCCCGAGAGGGTCCCGGAAATAGATCGAATCCATGAACCCGCGGTCTTTTGGCCCACTGTGGGTGATGCCCCGCTCGTCCAGCCGCTCGACCACCTGGCGGAAGGTCGCCAGTGACACGGTGAGCGCCAGGTGATGCACACAACCGATATCCTGCGGCGCGGGCGTTGAACTCGGCCGCCGTTGTTCGTCCGTGAAAATGGTGATGAGGCGGCCATCGCCCGGATCGAAATAGAGATGGCTCTGCTGGCCATCATCCAGATTGGGTTGCTCGAACACAAAAGGCATGCCCAGGAGCCCTTCCCAGAAATCGATGGAGGTCTGCCGGTCCGCGCCAACGAGCGTAATGTGATGAATGCCCTGCACCTGGATCTTCTGCATGCCGTTTCCCCTCATAGCATCTTGCGGCAATTCTTGTGCGGCGGGCGCCGGGCGGCAAGGCCGTGACCAGTGAACACACTGTCCGGGGTCGCGGCGACGCGCCTCCGCGGCCCGGCCGGGCCGTGACTTTGCCCTTTCCCCGGCGCGAAAACCGGCTATGTTTCTTGTCGATAAGGACCAACACGAGACGGCCGGTCCCGCGGTTGTCTAACATATCTTGCCCCCCACATGCGCGCTCCGCGCGGTGCAGCCGCCACCCGGAAAAGAAACAGATCATGTCGAGCCAGGAGAATCCGGGAAGCGACCCTGCGGATGCCAAAGCGCCGGAACCGGCGAAGGGCCTGCGAGGCCTGGCCACGACGATCAAACGCCTGCCCGCCAACACGATCGGCGCCCTTTGGATCCTGCAGGCCGCCTTTTTGTTCACCGTCATGACGGCTCTCATCAAACTCGTTGGCGACGGTTTGACCGTGTTTCAGATTCTGGCCATCCGGCAGGCCATCATGGTTGCGATCGTTGCCCCAAAAATCGTGCCCAACCTGCCAGGCTCGCTCGCGACGCGGCGGCCTGGCCTGCAGGCCGCGCGGATTGTGTTCGCGTCCACAGCCATGTTGTGCGGGTTCACGGCGATCATCCATATGCCGCTGGCAGATGCCACGGCGCTTGGCTTTTCGAAAACCTTTTTCGTCACCGTGTTCGCCATCTTGTTCCTCGGCGAACAGGTCGGAAGGCACCGGTGGGGCGCAACGATTGTCGGATTTATCGGCGTTCTTGTGATGTTGCGGCCGGACGGCGAAGGCCTGATCGACCCCTATGCCCTGATGGCGATCGTCGGGGCGGCAGCGGCCGGCATGGTGATGATCATTCTCAGGATCCTGACGCGTACCGATGCGCCGGTCACCATTTTGACCTACCAGGCAACCTTCGTGGGGCTGATCATGGCGATACCAGCCTACCTGACCTGGCAAACCCCAACCTTCGATCAGTGGGTTCTGCTGGGTCTCATCGGTGTCGTCTCCTGGGCCGCCCAGATGTCGAACATCCAGGCTTTCAGAGCCGGAGAGGCAACGGCGATCGCCTCGCTCGACTACACGCGGCTGCTTTATGCGACCTTGTTCGGGGCTTTCCTGTTCGGGCATTGGCCCAGTGTTGAAACGCTGGTCGGGGCCGTGATCATCATCGCGGCCTCCCTTTACACCGTCCGGCGCGAGGCCATTCATGGCAAGGCCCTGACGCGCCATGCCGAAGGGCGCGGTTACAACAGCTGACGAGCCGCCTCAGGCGCCGTTGAAATGCACCGTTCCAAGTCCGGAAATGTCATAACCGCCGAATTGCGTGGCTTTTTCGGCAAATGGCGCTGTCTTGGTGAACCTGAGCAGCGACTGAACCGGGGCTTCGAAATACTCCTTGCGCCCGATCAGGAGATCGAACCGCTCCTGACGGAGCGGGATGAACTCCAGCCGGTTTTGGCGCGCCGCCGTTTCCAGCCCGAATGCTGCGTCCGCCTCGCCGGAAAACACCGCCAGCGCTGCCTCCCGCTCGTCCCGGACACGGGGGCCGGGCTGAATCGCCGCCTCCACCCCCGCCCCGGCCGTGGCAAGCATGCGCTGGAGAAACAAATGGCTACCCGCCGCTTCCTGGCGCTGCACAAGGCGCTTGCCGGCCAGATCGGCAAGCCCTCGAATACGCTTGGGATTGCCCGGCGCGACAATCAGTCCCCGCTGGCGCTTGGCCCATTCGATCAGGACGACGGGCTTATACTTGTACAACCGCTCGGCAATCCCTGTGTTCCAGCCGTCCCCATGTTCATCCGGCACATGGAGCCCCGTCAGAACCCCTTCCCGGCGGCCGAACCGGTCAAGACCATCCAGACTGCCATCGAACAAACTGGCCAGACCGCATTCGCTGGACCGCAAGGTCCATTCCAGAAGCGGATCGTGACTGCCAAGGGCGACCAGCGGACGGCTTTCCCCGGGAATGGCATCCCCGGCCTCCTCGATCCAGGCCAGAACGGCATCCCGGGGGAACAGCAGTTTTCCGGTCGCCCGGCTGTGCGGGACCCCTCCCGTGGCGACAAGATCATAAACCTTGCGTTCCTTGACCCGGATCAGGTCGGCAAGTTCGCGTGTCGTGAGATAGACAGGAAGGTCTTCAAGCATGGGCCAGCCGGGTCACAGTCATACGTGTCAGCGTCGGTAGCGCGCGCGGCGGCCAATGGCAAGACGGCCGTTCGTTCCCTCCAGTCGCAAGGATCCGGCCACCGCCCGCAAATCGAGCAGACCGTTTGATAGCAAATCCGGCCGGCTTTCCCAATCTCGATCTTGAGGGACCGCAGCCAGCCGCGCCTTCAGGCGGGCGCAGCCGAACCGTGGACCGGCCGCATCCGCCGGGCCGGTCCAGCGCCCGGAGGCGTGGATCCGAAAAGGCGGTGTCACCAGCTTTGCCGCCGGTCAGGCACTGTTTGCACTCAAAGCCGCACGCTTGGCCGCCTCTTCCTCGACCAACTCCTTTTTCGAGAGTTTGCCGACCATGGTCTTGGGCAGTTCGTCGCGAAATTCGAAATCGCGCGGCATTTCGATGGTCGACAGATGGTCTTTCAGGAATTCCTTCATCTGCGGTCCGGTCAACTGCCGGCCTTCCTTCAGCTTGATAAAGGCCTTGGGCGATTGCCCGCGGTAATCGTCGGGAACGGCGATCACGATGGTCTCCTCGACCGCCTCATGCTGGTAGATCGCCTCTTCGATCATCCGTGGATAGACATTGTAGCCCGAACACAGGATCAGGTCCTTGATGCGGTCGACGAGATAGATAAACCCGTCGTCGTCCTGATATCCGACATCGCCGGTGTGCAGATAGCCGCTCGCCTCGATGGTTTCGGCCGTCGCATCCGCCCGCTTCCAGTAGCCTTTCATGATTTGCGGGCCGTTAAGCAGCAGCTCCCCTTTCTTGCCATTCGGAACGTCTGTGTTGCGGTCCTCGATGTCGACGAACCGGACCGTGGTGCCCGGCACGGGCCGGCCGATCGACCCGGCACGGCTGGTCCGGTCCAGCGGATTGACGCAAGCCACGGGGGAGGATTCCGTCAGCCCGTAGCCTTCGACCAGAATGCAACCGGTCAGCGTCTCGAACTGCTCCTTGACCTCCACCGGCAGCGGCGCGCCGCCCGACAGGCAGAGCTCGATGCTGGTCAAGTCGTAATTCTTCGTCATGTGCGAATGGTTGATGGCGGTGAATATGGTCGGCACGCCCGGGAAAAGGGTCACCTTCTTGCGCTTGATGACATCAAGCACCGCCTTCAGTTCGAACCGAGGCTGAAGCACCATTTCGGCCCCCAGGATCACCGAGAGGTTCTGACCGACCGTCATTGCGAAGACATGAAAGAACGGCAGGACGCACAGTACCTTTTCCTGGCCGGGACGCGCCTTCTCGAACACATCGCGCATCTGCTCGATATTCGCCGACAGGTTCCGATGGGTCAGCATGGCGCCTTTCGGGACCCCGGTCGTGCCGCCCGTGTATTGCAACACGGCGATCGACGTTTCCGGATCGATGGCCGCGGGCTTTGGCGTTTTGCCCTTGGTCAGCAGGTCATGGAAGCGGATATGGGCCGCATCCTTCGGAATATCGGCCAGTTCCTTGCGCTTGAAGAGGCCGAAAAGGGTTTTCTTCATCAGCGGCAGGCAATCCGCCATGGGGCACACGATGATCTTCTCGAGGATCTGTTCCCGCCGCACTTCCTCGACCTTGTCGTAGAGCAGCTTGAGATCCATGGTGACCATGATCTTCACATCCGCATCGCGGGCCTGAAACGCGATTTCCCGTTCCACATAAAGCGGATTGAAGTTGGCAACGGTCGCACCGATCTTCAGGATGGCGAAATAAAACACCGAATAATAGGGTGTATTGGGCAGGCACAGGCCGATATGGTCCCCCGGACCGACGCCCATGGCCTGCAATCCGGCAGCCGTGCGGTTCACAAGATCCCCGAGTTGCGCATAGGTCCAGACCTTCCCCATGAAGTCCATGGCCGGGCGGTCGCCGAAGCGGGTCACCGTGTCATCGAGATAGTCGTGTACCGGGCGGGGCGTGAACCCCGCAACCCATTCCTCCGCAGTCGTCATAGCGTTCTCCAGCGCGCTTAACTCACAACGCCCGAGCGCGGGGGAGACCTCCCATGGAGCCCGTCGCCACGTTTCACCGCGGTTCCGGTTTCCGTCCTCTATGATCGTTTCCACCCAACTCAAGCGCGGCCGTTTTCGGCCGTCTTGGTCCAGATGGGCACAAGCTTCCGTTTACGTCAACAGGCGACGTTACTACACCCCGGTCGTTTTTTGCCCGGCAAAGCCCCGCTCGAGGGACACAGGCTGTGTCGTCATTTTGGGAAAACAGTGTGACGGCGCTGACCTTATCTCTTGGGCCAGGCCCATCTCGGCGGCTCGACGCCCTCAACGATCGTTTCACCGAACGACTTCGCAAGATTGTACCGTGTCGCCCCGCCTCACGCGCCAGCGCGGACACCAGATCCGCCGCATCAGACACGACCAGGACCTGTGTTTTTTCTGCCGCCCAGGCGATCAAACGCGCCAGGGGAAGAACAATGTCCCGGATCGACCTGTATCCGGCAACGGCGAGGGTCAGGATCATGGCCGATCAATCCACGAGTTCGAACCGGTCCACGTCGAACAGACCGAAATCCGTGATCTTGAGATGCGGAATGACCGGCAAGGGCAGGAACGCGACCTGCAAGAAGGGTTCGGGCAACGTGCAGCCCAGCGCCCTAGCGGCGCTCCGCAGGTCCTCCAGGGCATGGCGAACGGTCTCAAACGGCTCGAGGCTCATCAACCCGGCGACCGGCAGTGCCAGTTCGGCCTCCACGCCATGGTCGCTGGCAACCGCAAAACCACCTTTGAGGGAAATGACCCGGTTCACCGCATGAGCCATGGCCACATCGCTGGCACCGACAACACAGATGTTGTGACTGTCATGACCGACCGAGGAGGCAATGGCGCCCTGCGTCATGCCAAACCCGGATACAAATCCGCGTCCCACGTTTCCCGTCCCCTTGTGCCGTTCGACGACAGCGACCTTCAAAACATCCTGTGAAATGTCGGCCACAAGCTTGCCGCCGGCCACTGGCAAGGTTCTTCTCAGGTCTTCGGTCAGGATCCGGCCGGGCACGACGCCGATGACACGGGTATGGGCGTTTTTCGCAGGGACCGCGAAGGCTTCAGCTTCCACCCGGGCAATCTTCACGCTGTCCAGCCCGACTGGCGTCACGGGCGCGCGCTGCGCGAACAAGGTTTCGTTCACCAGTCGCCCGGCACTGACCACGCGGGCCACGCGGCAGTCTTCGAAATCGTCGAGCAGGACCAAATCCGCCCGCCATCCGGGGGCAATCTGTCCGCGATCCCTCAAGCCGAAGGCATTGGCCGCCGACCAACTGGCGGCCCGGTAAGCATCCAGCGGCCGGGCCCCATGGGCAATCAACCGGCGGATCATCGAATCCAGATGCCCTTCCTCGGCAATGTCCAGCGGATTGCGGTCGTCGGTGCACAGAGCCACAAAGGCCGAGCGGTCCGGCGTCAATATCGGCGCCAGCGCATCCAGATCCTTTGAGACAGACCCCTCCCGGATCAGGATCGTCATGCCTTTGGCAAGCTTCTCCAGCGCTTCATCGGCTGTTGTCGCCTCGTGGTCGGTGCGGATTCCGGCCGCCAGATAGCCATTCAGTGCCATGCCGGACAGGAGCGGCGCATGCCCGTCGATATGCCCGTCCTGGAAGGCCGCGAGCTTGGCCAGCACCTTCGGGTCTCGCGCCAGCACCCCCGGAAAATTCATGAATTCAGCAAGGCCGATCACCTTCGGGTGGTCGCGAAAGGGCAGCAAATCGCCGATCTCCAGGCAAGCTCCTGAGGTTTCAAACGCAGTGGCCGGAACGCAGGACGACAGGTTGATCCGCAAGTCCAAGACGGTCTCCCGGGCGCAGTCGAGAAAGTAGCGGATGCCCTCCGCGCCAAGAACGTTGGCGATCTCGTGCGGATCGCAAATGGCGGTCGTCACCCCATGGGGGAGAACGCAGCGGTCGAATTCGAACGGGGTCACAAGCGACGATTCGACATGCAGGTGCGTATCGATGAACCCAGGCACCACGACACGCCCGCCGGCATCGAACTCGGTCTCGCCGTAGTATGTGCCAAACGTTCCAACGATCCGGTCCTCGACAATTGCAATATCCGTCTTGGTGAAACTCCCATCGAGCACACTGAACAACCGGGCGTTCTTGAGAACCAGATCGGCGGGCACCTCGCCCATGCCTGCGGCGATGGCCTTGCGCAAAAACGTGGACGTGGAGGAAAAAGGGGGCATGGGCAATGGCCTTGTCATGAACAGGGGCGAGAAAGATGAAGCCGGACCGGGCCGGCGGGACTGTGAGTTTAACCAGCCGCCCCGTGAACGGCCAGTGCCGCCGTCCCTGCTAGCCGCGATCGGATAGAAACGTTGTCCTTGGGCCGCGCCGCGCATGCGCGAAAGACGCGTTTCGGTTTTGACGGCTTGACACGATAACAGGGGCCTGAAACGACAGCCCTTGATTGTCCAGAACAGGATCGGGTGATGATACTTGTATGCGGCGAAGCCCTTTTTGATCTTTTTTCGGACGACCCCGACGCCCCATCGCTCAATTTCCGGGCGCAGATCGGCGGATCGCCTTTCAATGTCGCGGTCGGCCTTGCCCGTCTCGGTCAAGCCAGCGCGTTTTTCGGCGGCATCTCGACGGACATGCTGGGGCACCGGCTGTTCGACCGCCTCACTGCCGAAGGTGTCGACACCCGGTTCGTGATCCGGTCCGACCGGACGACAACGCTGAGCCTGGTCCAAAAGGACGCCGGCGGTCATCCGGCCTACACCTTCTATGGCGAGGCTTCGGCCGACCGGATGGTGAGCGACACGGATCTGCCGCCCCCCACCGTGGACACCAGCGTCATTCATATCGGTTCCTACACGGTTTTGGTCGAACCGGTCGCGACCGCTCTCAAAACCCTCGTCCGGCGGGAGCGGTCCCGGTGCCTGATCTCATTCGATCCGAACATTCGGCCGACCGTGGTCGGGGATATGGCAAGATGGCGGAAAAACACAGAGGACCTGGTTCACATGTCCGATCTGATCAAGGTGAGCGATGAGGACCTCGCCTCGATCCATCCGGCTCAGGACCCGGAACGGATCGCGAAACGATGGATAAAGGCCGGCGCGGGGCTGGTCGTGGTCACCCGCGGTGCGGCGGGCGCGTTCGCGTCCACGTCCCGATACGATCTTGACCTGCCCGGTCACGCCGTCGAGGTCGCCGACACCGTGGGGGCCGGGGACACGTTTCAGGCCGCGCTCCTGATGGGGTTGACCGAAGCGGGCGTGACCTCCCGCCCGGCGCTCGACAACGTTGACAGCGCCACGCTGACCGGCATTCTCGAGACCTCGATCCGGGCAGCTGCCATCACCTGCTCCCGGGCCGGCGCCGACCTGCCCCGCAGGTCGGATCTTGCAGCAGTGGGCACATCTGCGGAATAACTTGCTGACAGTGGATTTAAATCGATTTAAACAACCGTTCTAACTCACGCCTCACGGAGCATGCATGGTTTCACGGGTCATTGAAGTCGACGAATTCGATCTGGTGGTGTTCGGCGCCTCCGGCGATCTCGCGCACCGCAAGCTGCTGCCGGCTTTGTACCACCGGTACGACGACGGCCAGGTTCCCGACGGGTCCCGAATTTTCTGCAGCGCCCGCCGGAGCTACTCCGATGCTGAGTACCGGGCCTGGGCCCGCGAGGCGATCGAGGAACATGTCAAGAATCACGAGACGCACAAACTCGACGCCTTTCTCGAGAAAATTCATTATATCGCGATCGACCTGGCCTCCGGCGAAGGGCTGGCCGACCTGAAGTCTGCGCTCGAGGAACGCCCTCACGGGATCCGGGCGTTTTATCTGGCGGTCGGGCCTGACCTGTTTGGGCCGATCTGCGAACATCTGGGGTCAAACAGTCTTGTCACCCCGCAAACCCGGATTGTTCTGGAAAAACCCATCGGCAAGGACGGCACGTCAGCGAAAGTCCTCAACGACACCGTTGCCCGCGTGTTTGACGAACACCAGATCTTCCGGATCGATCATTATCTCGGCAAGGAGACCGTCCAGAACCTGATGGCCTTGCGCTTCGCGAACGCGCTGTTCGAACCGCTGTGGAACGCCGCTCATATCGACCATGTCCAGATCACGGTGGCCGAAGCGCTCGGTGTCGGCGGCCGGGCGGGCTACTACGACACGGCCGGCGCGCTGCGGGACATGGTGCAGAACCACATTCTGCAGTTGTTGTGTCTCGTCGCGATGGAACCGCCGGAGTCGATGGATGCCGACAGCGTGCGCGACGAAAAGCTTAAAGTTTTGAAGGCACTCGCTCCGATCACCGAGGCCAATGCGGAAAAACTGACCGTGCGCGGGCAATATACGGCCGGGGCTTCGGCGGGCGGCGCCGTTCCGGGTTACCTGGATGAGCTGGGCAATTCGGACAGTGCGACCGAAACTTTCGTCGCGCTGAAAGCCGAAATCGCCAATTGGCGATGGGCCGGCGTGCCGTTTTATCTGCGCACCGGCAAGCGCCTGGCCCAGCGCGTGTCGGAGATCGTGGTGCAGTTCCGTCCGATCCCGCACTCGATCTTCTCCCAGGAGGCCGGGTCCATCTCGGCCAACAGGCTGATTATCCGTCTGCAACCCGATGAAGGGGTTCAGATGAAGATCATGATCAAGGACCCCGGTCCGGGCGGCATGCGCCTTCGCCAGGTTCCGCTCGACATGAGCTTTGCGGAGGCATTCAAGGTGCGCAATCCGGATGCCTATGAGCGCCTGATCATGGACGTGATCCGCGGCAACCAGACCCTTTTCATGCGGCGGGACGAAGTGGATGCGGCCTGGGCCTGGATCGACCCGATCCAGGCCGCGTGGGCGGCCTCGCGCGACAAGCCGCGGTCCTACACCGCAGGAACCTGGGGGCCGTCGGCTTCCATCGCGCTGGTCGAACGCGACCATCGGACATGGGCCGAAGACGGCCTGTGAACCGGACCTGGCCGGAAGCGCGGTCACACACCGGAACACGTGGCGATTGCATGAGCGGGAGCCGGACGATCACTGGAATTTTGGTGAGGCCGCAAAGCCGCTGAGAGGGAGACAACACCGATGACCATCCATCCAAGGATCGAAGACGTCACGGAACGGATCGTCAAGCGCAGCCGGATCAGCCGTGCGGCCTATCTGGACCGGATCCGGAGAGCGGCGGACCAAGGACCGCAGCGCGGCCGCTTGTCTTGCGGCAATCTGGCCCATGGATTTGCGGCCTGTGCCCCGAAAGACAAGGCGGCCTTGTCGGGAGACGTGGTGTCCAATCTGGGGATCATCACCGCCTATAACGATATGCTGTCAGCCCACCAGCCCTATGAGCGCTACCCGGACATCATCCGCAGCGCGGCCGAGGAGGTTGGTGCGGTCGCTCAGGTTGCCGGCGGTGTTCCGGCCATGTGCGACGGCGTCACACAGGGGCAGGACGGAATGGAACTCTCGCTGTTTTCACGCGATGTCATCGCCATGGCCTCAGCCGTCGGCCTGTCGCATCAGATGTTCGACGCCGCCGTCTTTCTCGGCATCTGCGACAAGATCGTTCCCGGCCTGGTGATCTCCGCCTTGTCCTTCGGTCATCTTCCGGCCGTCTTCATCCCGGCAGGCCCGATGACGACGGGGATCTCCAACGACGAGAAGGCACAGGTCCGCCAACTCTATGCCGAAGGCAAGGTCGGGCGCGACGCGCTGCTTGAATCCGAATCCAAGGCCTATCATTCGCCGGGCACCTGCACCTTCTACGGTACGGCGAACTCCAACCAGATGCTTATGGAATTCATGGGCCTGCATCTTCCAGGGGCGTCCTTTGTCAATCCCGGCACCCCGCTGCGCGACGCGCTCACCCGTGAGGCGGCCAAACGGGCGCTGGCGATCACGGCCCTCGGCAACGAATTCACGCCGGCCGGGGAAGTGATCGACGAAAAGGCAATCGTGAACGGTGTGGTCGGCCTGCACGCGACCGGTGGTTCCACCAATCATACGATGCATCTGATTGCGATGGCCGCAGCCGCCGGCATTCAGCTCACCTGGGACGACATGTCGGAGCTCAGCGATGTTGTTCCCCTGCTCGCCCGGGTCTATCCGAACGGCAAGGCGGATGTGAACCATTTCCATGCGGCGGGCGGCCTCGGGTTCCTGATCCGCGAACTGCTGTCCGAGGGCTATCTGCATCAGGATGTCAAGACGGTCTATGGCACCGACCTCTCCGGCTACACGGTCGAAGCCAAGCTCGATCCAAACGGCAATGTGGTCCGCGAACCGGTCGGCGAAACATCTGGCGATGAAACGGTCGTCGCTCCCGTCTCGAGGCCCTTTCAGGCCAATGGCGGGCTGAAAATGCTGACCGGAACACTCGGCAAGGCCGTGATCAAGATCTCGGCAGTTGCCGCAGAACGCCACGTGATCGAAGCGCCGGCGCGGGTCTTCCACTCCCAGGAAGACTTCCTGAAGGCCTTCTCGAACAAGGAATTAAATGGCGATGTCGCCGCCGTGGTCCGGTTCCAGGGTCCGAAAGCCTGCGGCATGCCGGAACTGCACAAGCTGACACCGGCCCTCGGCATTTTGCAGGATCGCGGATACAAGGTCGCCTTGATCACGGATGGACGCATGTCCGGAGCGTCCGGCAAGGTGCCCGCAGCGATCCATGTCACGCCGGAGGCGGCGGACGGCGGGCCGATCGCAAAGGTCCGCGACGGGGACATAATCCGGGTCGATGCGATCGCGGGCACGCTCGAAGTTCTCGTCGGGCAGGCCGAATTTGATGCGCGGCCAACCGTCACCCAGGACATGACAGACCATCACAGCGGCGTCGGCAGAGACTTGTTTGCGGCCTTTCGCCAGATCGTCGGAACCGCCGACACCGGCGCTTCCGTTTTTAAAGTATAGGGATTTCAAGGACGCTAAAATGACACAGGACACTTCCCAGATTGAAAGGATCATGCTGGCGGCGCCCGTGATCCCGGTGCTTGTGATCGAGGATCCGAAAAAGGCCGTGCCCATGGCGCAAGCGCTTGTGCAAGGCGGCCTCAAGGCAATCGAAATCACCCTGCGCACGGGACATGCCCTGGAGGCCATTGATGCCGTGAACGAGCATGTCGAGGGCGCCATCGTGGGAGCCGGCACGGTTTTGAACGGCGCGCAATATGATGCGGCCGTTTCGGCCGGCGCCCGGTTCATCGTGTCGCCCGGCGCAACGGACACGCTTCTGGACGCCGCCGATCAGCATAGTGTGCCACTGCTTCCCGGGGCAGCGACCGCATCGGAAGTGATGCATCTTCTGGAACGTGGGTACACGCGTTTGAAGTTCTTTCCGGCAGAACAAGCCGGCGGTGCGGCCTATCTGAAATCGCTGTCGGCCCCCCTGCCGGATGCCAAGTTCTGCCCAACGGGCGGGATCGGCCTTGGAAATGCCCTCAGCTACCTCGGCTTACCGAACGTCCTGTGCGTCGGTGGATCCTGGATTGCCGACAAGGCAGCCATCGCGGCGGAGGATTGGAGCGGGATCGAAGCGCGGGCCCGGGAGGCCGCCGGGCTCGGCCGCTAGATGAGATTGGCTCCCGCGGCATGGTCCGCCCATGCCGCAAGGTTACGGCATTTCGCCTTCATTCCAAAGAAGGCGCACGCCGGCCGACGTTTCATTGCGCCAGGCAAACTCACCGACAACCGGCTTTTCAAACCGCTTGATTTTGAGCATGACCTCGTCCGGCAGTGCGGTGAGGCCCTTGGCGGAAATACGGCATCCGTTCGCGCCTGCATCGACGATCAAGCCGGAAATCTCCGTGATCCCCTCCCGATCCGTGATTGTCACCGGGATCGAGACGGAATTCCGGCGTTCCCGGCGCTTGTCGCTGACCTTTTCTTCGTCCTGCGGGAACACGATCGACGCATCCTGTCCCTTTACGGCCATCACCCGGGCCTTGACCAGACGGTCCGAGTCACCGATACGGATCCCGATATTCCTGTGAAGGTCACCGATTTTTTTTCCCGTCAGCCGGGCGCCCCACGAGCTGACATTCGACAGAACGGCGGTCACGCAGCTCAGCTTGTCAAAATCAACCACGAGCACATCTTCAGTCGCATCAACGTTGTCCTGAAGATATTCCAGACGATCCATTCCACAAGCTCCCGACCTACCGGACAGGTAAGTTACGCTCAACTGGTTGCCTTTTGCTTAAAACGCAAGCAGTGCGGGGTTCATGGAGACCTCAAGATTTGGGCAGAAGCACCATCAGAATTGAGCCAGGACGGCCAGCGCGACCACCAGCAACATCGATACGGCCATTGCAATATTGATGGCTTTGTGGACCCGTTCGGGCAAGTTCAGCCGGCGGATCAAGATCCCGGCACTCAACCACAGAAGGTGCACGGGAATCCAGATCGCATTCACGATGGCGAACTTGACCAGCGTCTCGATCCAGAAACTGTCCGGGAAAAATGGGAAACCCGAGAAGAAGGCGGTGTTCACCGCGTAGGCCTTGGGGTTGATCATCTGCAAGGTCAGCCCACCGCCCACACCTGGCGGACGCTCGGGATGAATGAACGCGACCCGGGTTCCCGACAGCGCGATCTTCAAGGCAAGATACAGAAGATAGACCGCGGAAGCCGCGAACAGGACCTCCCGCAGATACGGCACGGAGAAGACAGCGGCGGCGAGACCGCTGACCACGGCAAGGGCAACCAGATTGGTCCCCAGAAACAGGCCCGCCACATATCTCAGGGCGGCCGCGCGTCCGAACCCCGACGCCACGCCGGCGGTGGAAAGGACGCCCGGTCCAGGCGTGATCAACAAGAAGAACACCGCAGCGGCAAAGGTTGTCATGATCCGGTGATAGCCTTGGCCGGGACCGCCCGCAACACTCTCATGATCCTGCGCGCTGCCAGGACACCGCGGGGAAACGCCATGGGCGGGGCCTTC
Source organism: Roseibium aquae (assembly GCF_008711285.1). Taxonomy (GTDB): domain Bacteria; phylum Pseudomonadota; class Alphaproteobacteria; order Rhizobiales; family Stappiaceae; genus Roseibium; species Roseibium aquae. Next base: position 647,013 of record NZ_VXDC01000001.1, on the reverse strand, counting down.
CGGTCTTGATCCCGCCCCTGATCCAAGGTCTCATCACTCTAAACCGCCCCTCTCCCGACAATGATGATCAAGATCTTCACAATGGAGTGCAACGATGCCCGGTCCTGAACGGCTTCAGCAACTGAAAGACCATGCTGCGCGCTTGCAAACGCGAACGCTGAGGACCCTCTTCGCCGAGGACGAAATGCGGTTCGAGCGCTTTTCCGCATCCTGCGGCGACCTGCTGCTGGACTATTCCAAATGCCATGTGGATGCGCAGGCCATGACCCTTCTGGCCGCGCTTGCGGAAACCGCGGGACTGGAGGAGCGCCGGCGGGCCATGTTCGACGGCAAGCCGATCAACGAGACGGAAAACAGGCCCGTCCTGCATACCGCCCTGCGCAATCAGGCCGGAACGCCCGTCTATGTCGACGGCGTGGATGTGATGCCGCAGGTGTTCGATGTGCTCGCCGCCATGGGCGAGTTTGCCGACGGGGTGAGAGCCGGGGACCTGTGCGGCTCCACGGGAAAGCGCTTCACGGATGTGGTCAATATCGGAATCGGAGGCTCGGACCTCGGGCCGGCCATGTGCACCCTGGCCCTGGCGCCCTATCACGACGGGCCGGCTGTCCATTATGTGTCCAATGTGGACGGCGCGCATATCGCGGACACCTTGAAAGCGCTCGATCCCGAAACGACGCTCTTCATCATCGCCTCAAAGACCTTCACGACCGTCGAAACGATGACCAACGCCGGCACGGCACGCAAGTGGGTGGCCGCTGCCCTGGGAGACGCTGCTGTCGGCGGACACTTCGCGGCTGTGTCGACGGCCCTTGCCAAGGTTACCGAGTTCGGTATTCAGGACGACCGGGTCTTCGGCTTCTGGGACTGGGTCGGCGGGCGCTACTCCATCTGGTCGGCCATTGGCCTGCCCCTGATGATCGCGATCGGCCCGGACGCCTTTCATGAATTCCTGGAGGGAGCCCATGAAATGGACCGGCATTTCCGGGAGGCGCCTCTGCTGGAAAACCTGCCCGTCCTGATGGGTCTGATTGGCGTATGGAACCGTGACGCCCTCGGTTTCTCCGCCCGCGCCATCCTGCCCTATGATCAAAGGCTGGCACGGCTGCCCGCCTATCTCCAGCAACTCGACATGGAATCGAACGGCAAACGCGTGACCCTCGCAGGGGAGCCGGTTCACATGGACACCGGCCCTCTGGTGTGGGGCGAACCCGGCACGAATGGCCAGCACGCTTTCTACCAGTTGCTCCATCAGGGAACCACGGTGATCCCTTGTGAATTCATCGTCGCCGTTCAAGGGCATGAGCCAGATTTGGCGCACCATCACCAGATGCTCGTCGCCAACTGCCTTGCGCAATCGGAGGCCTTGATGCGCGGCCGCACCATTGGCGAGGTTCGGGAAAAGCTCATGGCCGCGGGAGCGGGCGAGGCAGATCTTCAAACCCTCGCGCCCCACAAGGTCTTCCCCGGCAACCGTCCCTCGATGACCCTGGTTCACGACCAATTGACACCCTTCGCGCTCGGCCGGCTTATTGCTCTTTACGAACACCGTGTGTTCGTCGAGGGGGTGATCTGGAACATCAACTCCTTCGACCAGTGGGGCGTCGAACTGGGCAAGGAATTGGCGACCGCCCTGCTGCCGATGGTTCGCGGAGAACCCGGAAGTGATGAAAAGGATGCCTCCACACGGGGCCTGCTTGCAAGGCTGCGGCCGGTGTGAGGTTTCCGGACCTCAAGGATGCCGGACAAAGGCATGCCAGACAGCGGATCCGCCTCATTTACGCCGCACCCCTCCCGTTTTGTCACCCGATTGCGACCCGATTGCGTTCCGAAAGGGCAGTGCCCTTGCCAACGGGATCGGGGCAAATGTGGATGGCATGGATTCTCTGCAAACGGGTGTTGAGATAAATCAACGTTGTACAATTGCCGATTAAGCCATGCTAACACTGTACTTGAAAACGTGGACCGAGCGACCATAGGGAGACCGACCATGAAAAAGATCCTTCTCATCGCAGCCTCCGGATTGCTGCTGACAGCATGCCAGTCCGACAGCCAACGCGATCGCGCACTTGTCGGCGGTGGCTTGGGCGCGGCAACCGGGGCGGCCATTGGCGCGGCCGCCGGAGGAGATGTCGGGAGTGCTCTTGCCGGTGCGGCCATCGGCGGAGCCGGGGGCGCGATCGCGGGCTCGGCCACGACACCAAGGAATTGCGTGGCGTACGACCGGAACGGGAACCCGTATCGCGTCGCTTGCCCGTAATCGAGGATAAGCCTTCAACGTCAAACGAGGATATGGGAATGAAAAAGCTGTTTTTGGTCGCGGCGACCGCCGTTCTTCTGGCCGGCTGCCAGTCCGACAGTCAGCGGGATCGCGCATTGATCGGTGGTGGCCTTGGCGCAACGACCGGTGCGATCATTGGGGCTGCGGCGGGCAACGGCGTGGGTCCGGCTCTCGCCGGGGCCGCGATCGGTGCGGCTGGCGGCGCCATTGTCGGTTCGGCCACCACGCCGAAAAACTGCGTGGCCTATGACCGAAACGGCAACCCATATCGCGTGGCCTGCCCGTAAAATCGACAGGACCGACACCGGCGGCAAAGCGCGATAAACTCTCTGGTGATTCGACAGTTTGACCAGGAGAAGAGCGATGAAGGCTCTTTTAGCAGTTGCAGCGGCCGGTCTTCTGGCCGCCGGATGTGCCGCCAACACCGACAGTCAGCGGGACCGAATGCTGATTGGCGGCGGGCTGGGCGCGGCAACCGGGGCCACCATCGGAGCTGTCGCCGGGTCGACGGCGGGCTCCGCCTTGGCCGGAGCCGCCATTGGCGCGGTGGGCGGCGGTCTGATTGGCGCGGTGACGACGCCACGGAACTGTATTGCCCGCGATCAGGACGGAACCCCTTACAAGGTTCGCTGTCCCTGAGACCGGGCAAAGGACAGGCCAAAACGGGCATCAAAAAAGGCCGGCTTGAATGCCGGCCTTTTCGTTTGGGCCGCTGCCGGCAATCAGGCGGCCTTGATCCCGGTCGTCTGTAGGGCTTCCGCCGGATCGACATAGTCATATCCCAAAGCCTCGGAAACAGCCTTGCAGGTGACATGACCGCCGATCACATTGAGGCCGGGCAGGAACAGCGGGTCGTCGATAAGCGCCGCTTTCGGCCCCTTGTTGGCCAGAGCCAGGGCGAAGGGCAGCGTGACGTTGTTCAAGGCGAATGTTGAGGTTCTGGGAACCGCGCCGGGCATATTGGCGACACAGTAATGCACCACGTCGTCCACGATATAGGTAGGATCGGAGTGGGTTGTCGGCCTGGAGGTTTCAAAACAACCGCCCTGGTCGATGGCCACATCCACAAGAACCGAACCGGCTTTCATCCGGCGGACAAGATCCGCGGTCACGAGCTTGGGCGCAGCCGCACCGGCGACAAGAACGGCACCGATGACCAAATCCGCCTCGAGAACATGCTTTTCCAGCGCGCTGCGGGTGGAATAAACCGTCTTGAGGGCCGGGCCGAACGTGTGGGACAGCTCCGTCAGAACAGTGACATTGCGGTCCAGAACCGTGACATCGGCGCCCAGGCCGAGTGCCATCGCGATGCTGTTGGACCCCACGACACCGCCGCCAATCACAACGACCTTGGCCGGCGCGACACCCGGAACCCCGCCAATGAGCGTGCCGGACCCGCCCTGCTCCCTTTCCAGGCATTTTGCGCCGGAGGTGACCGCGAGACGTCCGGCGACCTGTGACATGGGCGCCAGCAGCGGCAGGCTGCCATCGGCTGCCAGAACGGTTTCATAGGCAATGCAGGTCGCACCGGAACGGACCAGATCGGCGGTCTGCTCGGCATCCGGGGCAAGGTGGAGGTAGGTAAACAGGATATGGTCGGGCCGCAGCATCGCCCGCTCGCCCGCCTGCGGCTCTTTCACCTTCACGATCATGGTGGCGGCATCGAACACTTCCCTGGCGCTCGTAAGCACGGCCGCGCCGGCATCCCGATAGTCGGCGTCCGTCGCGCCGATCCCGGCCCCGGCCATTGCCTCAACGAACACCTCGTGTCCGTGCGCCACCATCTCGCGCACGCTGTCCGGTGTCAGGCCAACGCGATATTCGTGATTCTTGATTTCCTTAGGCACTCCGACGCGCATGGCGCAACCTCCCTGGCTAGAAACGGCGACTGACCGTCCGAAAGCTGTAGTCTACGCCGCGATGAACCGAATTTGGTTGCGTTTCGCGTGTGACTTTTTCAAAGTTCGCAATAAAATTGCGGCTATTATATATATTTTCGAATTTCATACGAAAGGACCCGCCGTTGAAGCTTGACGTGATCGACCGCCGGATACTGGAGGTTCTGCAAAGGGACGGACGCATCGCCAATGCCGATCTTGCCGAACGCATCGGCTTGTCGCCCTCGGCATGCTTGCGGCGCCTGCGGACGCTCGAGGAGAGCGGTTACATCTCCGGTTATGTCGCGCTGCTGGATCAGACGAAGCTGGGCCGGCGGATGGATGTTTTCGTCGAGATCTCCCTCGCCGGGCAGTCGAAGGAAATCCTGGAGGCATTCGAACGCGCGGTCGCTCGATCCACCGAGATCATGGAATGCCATCTGATGGCGGGCGACGCCGATTACCTGCTCAAGGTAACGGCCGCAGATCCGGTCGATTTCGATCGGATCCACCGCGAGGAACTGGCGCGTTTGCCGGGCGTGGTGCGGATGAAATCATCCTTCGCCATCCGTCCGATCGTCCGCCGGACCGCCTTGCCGCTCAACACCGGTTAGGCCGGTTCCCGGTTCTCCCGAATGCCCAGTCGACCTTGCCCAGTGCCAGGGGTATAGTCCGCCCCGACATATTTGATGACCTAAAGGGAAAGAACCGGTGTCCATCACCATCACGCGTTTGCTCGATACAACTTATCAGCTTGCCGAATGTCCAACATGGGACGAGCGGACCGGCCACCTCTACTGGGCCGATATCCAGGGACATTCGATCCAGGCCATGGATTGGACAACCCGCGCTGTCTCGACCTGGCACTTCGCCAATGAGGTTGGGTCGTTCGGCCTGACGGAAGACGTCAGGCTGGTGGTCGCGGTCTGGGACAAGATCATTCTCTTCGATCCGCAAACCGGCGCGCAGGAAATCTTGGCCGAGGTCGAGGCCGACCTGCCCTACACCCGGCTGAACGACGGAAAAGTCGGGCCGGACGGCGCGTTCTGGGTTGGCACGATGGACACCCGTTCCCCGCGGGAGCCCGTCGCGTCCTTGTATCGAGTTGATGGATCGGGAGCGGTTGAACACATCCGCGAGGGGCTGCAAGTGTCGAATGGTCTTGCCTGGTCTCCGGACGGCACCACCATGTACCATGCCGATTCAAGTCCGGGCTGGATCGAAGCCTATACCTTCGATCCCCAGCACGGGGCACTGGGCGCCAAGATGCTTTTCGCCCAGCAAACCAATGAAACCGGGCGCCCCGATGGCGCTGCCGTTGACGCATCCGGCCAATACTGGAGCGCGGGTGTTTCCTCAGGTGTGTTGAATTGTTTTTCGCCCGACGGCGAGATCAAGGCCGCGATCCGCATGCCCGTCCCCCGGCCGACCATGCCCTGCTTCTGCGGGCCGGAACTCGACCAACTCGTGGTAACCAGCCTCAAGCCGCCATCCGACCCGACAGTCATCGAGCCGGACGAGCTGTCCGGCGGGCTGTTTCTCGTCGAAGGGCACGGTGTCAAAGGCCTTCCGGGATACCGCTTCCGTCCAACCTGACCCCAACATCCCCCACAAGCTCGGCGCTTTTTCCTAGCGGCACCGTGCGGAAACGGGCCGCCAAGCGGTGCGCGCTTCGCTGACCTTCACCTTTTGATGGACGGTTTTGTAAATGGCGGGCTCCGTCACGACGTGACGGCCCGCCGGATGGATCACGACCTTTTCCTGCACGGTGCCATAAATCGCGGCCTGCCGCACCGCCACCTTGCCGCCCGGTTTGACCAGAACCGTTCGGGCCACGGTTTGATAGACCGCCGGGTGCTCGACCTTGCACAACACCTTCCGGCCCTTGCGCATCTGGTACTCCCATCCAACGCTTGCCGGGCGCACCAAGACCCGGTCGTGGCGCGTCTGATAGACTGGAGCGACCGTTCGGTAGGTAATGCGCTCCGGCTGAACAACCACCTGTCTGGTACGGTATCCGTAAACCGGTTCCGTATGCACCACGCGCTGTGTGGCAGGCTTGACCAGAACCGTCTTCTGAACGGTTTGGTAAGCGGCCGGCACCACCACCTGCTCGTAGCAGGAGCGAACGTTGCCTCCGGCGAAAACGAATGTTGGAACTGTCATAACGGCGACCGCAAGCCCCGCCGCGAACACGGATTGACGCATTTTACTTCCCCCCTGTCCCGCCACGCGCTGAAAAGCCCGGGGCACGCGGGGAAAGGGTAGGAAATCTTTACGAAATCTTAAAGCGGAAAACCCCTTACGCAGGGTTATTCGGTGTCGTATTCGGTATCTTCGTTAATCACATGCCGGGCCTCTTCGGGAATCCAGGCCCCCCAGCGGGGTTTGAGATCGTGATCGACGGACACCCGATCGTCGAACACAAAGCATTCGCCTTTCCAGAGGCTGTCTTGTTCCGGTACCTTTTCAAGGTAGTTCAAGATCCCGCCCTGAAGATGGTAGACCTCGTCAAAACCGTTCTTCAGCATCCACGCCGTGGCTTTTTCACACCGGATACCGCCGGTGCAGAACATGGCGACCTTCTGCCTGCCTGTCGGCCCATCCTCGCTTTTCACCCAATCGGGAAAGTCCCGGAACGACTGTGTCCTGGGATTGACCGCCCCCTCGAAGGTCCCGAAGGCGTATTCGTAATCGTTGCGTGTATCGATCACCACGACATCCGGATCGGAGATCAGCGCATTCCAGTCCTTCGGATCCACATAGGTCCCAACGGTTTCGTTGGGATCGATGCCGTCCACGGCCAGCCGGACGATTTCCTGCTTTAACCGGACCTTCATGCGTTTGTAAACGTGGCGGTCGGTCCAGGATTCCTTGTGCTCGAGGGCCGCCAAACGCGGGTCGGCGCGAAGATGCGCCAGAACCTCGCGAACCCCCGCTTCCGGACCGCAAATCGTTCCGTTGATGCCTTCCTTCGCCAGCAGCACACTGCCGCGCACGTTTCTCGCCTCGCAATAGGCCTTGAGGGGATCGCGCATGGCCTCGAAGTCTTCGAGCAAACTGAACTTGTAGAGAGCGGCGACGAGATACTGTGTCATTCTTGCGGGCGAACCTGAGATGATTGAGAGCGGCCCTCTATACAGCGTGCCGCCCCATCTTGAGAAGTCCGCATCTCAACGGAGGTCACCCATGGCCGCCGCTCACCCATGGCCTCGGCCTGGGGACAGCCATGCCTCACTGGTTCGCTTGAAGACTTTTGAGAAGGTTCAACACGGCTTCCACATCGGTCGCACTTGACGCGGCTGTCTTCGCCTCGGGCGCCGTTCGCGCCAGGCTTTGCAGCACGGCGCCAAAGGCCAGCACGTTTCCGGCCAGGGTCTGCTGCTGTTGGGCCGCAACGGCGTTTTGATAAAGCAGCCCCGTGGATTGGGCGAGCGATCCATAGACAGCGGCCAAGGCCAAACCCGGTGCATTGGAAAGCGGCATGGGTCCCAAATCGGTTGGCGGGGCGGGTTGCGGATTGGCGGAGGTTGTATCCTGTTTTGGCATTGCGCAAGTCCTTCAGGTTCCGGGGAAAACCCGGTTTGAAACACACTGCTGCCCTGTTGAATGCCCGATTGCGTTTTCTCGACGAACGCGAATTTTCCCAAGAGGCATCCAAAACGGATATAACCTTAAGGTGTAAATAAAGACTTATGCACGTCAAAGAGCTTCGTCCCGGGCGCCCGGAACGAAGCACAAGACAATCAATTGGCGCCGGTTGGGGTTAGCGGCCCGATCCGAACGCGTTCAAGACAGTCAGAAGGCTGGTCAGATTGTCGGAAACGCCAGTCTGTCCGACCTTCTCCGTGGCGCCGGCCCCGGCCATGGTGTCCATGCTGTAGATCTGCATCACGCCCTGGTTGACCGCGGCTTGCGCCAGAATGTTCTGCTGCTGCTGCGCCGAGACCGCGTTTTCGAACAGGATTCCGGTCGAATGCGCCATGGACTGGTAAAGGGTGCTCAAGGCCATGGCCGGCGATTCACCCACAACCTTGACGTTGGATTGGGTGACGGCGTCGGTGACCATGGGGTTCACTGTTACGGGATCAGGCATATGTCATCTCCTTAAGGCTTGGCCGGCATTCGTACCGGTCCGTGCACTGGTAATGACGCGCAAAGGGCCGCCTTGTGACGTGCGTTTGTGAAAAAACCCTCTGCCTGGCAGAAAAGCGAAAACGCCGGCGGCGCCGGCGTTGAACGGGATAATGGCGGGCGCGGCCCGCCAAAGCCGGGTCTCGCAGTCTTGCCTGACGGGCGAGGTCGGTGACTGGTGTGCAATCCGTCTTGGCCTTCAGGCCGTGTTGGCCCTATTGGCTCTGCTGGGCCATCTTTTCCGCTTGCATTCGCAGCTGGGATAGCTGGCTTTCCACCTCCCGGGCAACCATCGACTGGAGGTTGGACATCAGGATATTGAGCTGATAGGCGACTTTCGGATCCGGATTGGCCTGCGGATTGATCCCCGCCAAGCCTCCTGAGAGCGGTGCATCGGAGGTTTTGGCATCGAACAGCCCCGAATTTTTTCCCGCATGGAGCAACTCGGTCAGGGACTGCCGGTTTTTCAGAAGATCCTGAAGCAGGTCGTGCTGCCGGGACATGTCTTCCGACAGAGCCTTGGCCTTGGAACTGGCATCGCTGAGAACCTTCTCGACGACGTTCAAGCCCTCATCGAGCGCCTTTTCACTCTCTTGCTGCTTCTTCAGGATCGCGCCGGCGACGCCCAAAAGCGCAGGGAGAGACCGGTAAGCCGCCTGGTATTCGGATTGCAGGACGCCGGTTTGCCTTGAACTCTCCAGCAAAGCCTTGAGAGCCTCGGCCGGCGTGCGCGTTTGAGGTTCGCTAGTCCCCCGCGCCCGTCCTTTTCCCCGGTTTTCGGTTGGATCTTCCCCGGCCATCTGCGCTCTCCTTTGGCTTTTCCTTTGCAACCACCACCTCGCTTGCGACACTTGCCACCGAAACGGCCTCCACCTCGACCTCCTCAAACACCGCACTGCCCTGCTCTTGGGGACTGTCGGTCCGGCCGGTCCGGCGGCAACAGGCACCCCACCGCTCGCGCGGTAGGTCCCGTCCTGTCCTGTAAGGCCGCCGGGAGCCACATTCTTCGGCCAGATCCGTGATAAAGGCCAGAATTTGGGCGGGGGGAACCGGCACGCAAACGGCGGCAGCCCCCGCCCCGGCGGTTTCAAGCTCTGTGTGCGGTTCCCCCCCTCCCCGCTCCTGAAACACGTGTGCGGCCCCCATCAGGTTCAGCCGCGCCCCGGTCAGCAGCGACACATAGCGGGCATGATCCCGGTAAGCGTCCACCTTCGGCGTCTGGTTTTCAACGGTCTGCTCAAGAGCATCGATCCACCGCGCAAGGCCGCGAAGGAGAAGGGTGTCGAGACCCCGCTCCAGGTCCTCAAGTTCACTTTGCATGCGTTGGCTCCTTCATTGTCGGCAGCCACTCAATTCCGGTCACTCATCCGGCGCGATCTGACGGATGATTTTCTCAAGAAGGGCCTTTTCTTCGGGCGACAGCGCCGCCTCCACCTGTTTCAAGGTTTTCCTGAGAACCTCTGCGGGTTCGGGTGGCGGATATCCCTGCGGGCCGGGATCATCACCCGCGGGCCTGGGATCGGCCGCCTTTTTGCGCGGGACAGACGGAACGGCACCACTTATCGGCCCGTCACCGTCGCCATCCGCACCCCCGTCTGGGTTCCCATCCCCCTTCCCGTCCCGGTCTCCGCCTCCGGCGGTGTTCGATGTCATCTTGGTGTTCCCCTTCCGGTCTGCGGGTTTAATCGGCTTCAAAGTCCTGGAAGTCTTCCTTTGCCGCCTGGCCTGCATCCTTGCTGACCGTGCTGAAGATCTGCACAGCGTTCGTCACCATGGTGTTCATGTCGTTCATGATCTTGGTTCCTTCGGCACCGTCTGTCTCGGCGATTTTCTTGGCGGCGACCGCCTGACCGGCAATGGCGATTTGCATCACGGCGGTCATGTAGTTTTCCGCGCCCTGAACCGCCAAGCCGGCGGCCTGACCGGTCATGAGTTCGGGCGGGGTAACGACCATGTCACTGCGGCTTTCGGCATTCTGTGAATTCGCAAATGACACCGCCTGAACGATCTTTTGGTTGAGCGCGGAAGTATCCGGAGCCTGGCCAGCGGGAGCTTTGGGGGGCGCTGCTGCGGCTCCATTGTCGCCAAGCGGCCCGTGACCCCATCCATTGTCGTCAACCCCGGCGGCGCCAAGGCTTTTCGGACGAGGCACGCCCGCATCCACAAAGGGGCGCAACCGTCCGTCCGGATCGCGAGAAAACCCATGTGTCGCGGACGCGCCCCTTCCAGGTCCCGCTTTCCCCGGCACAGGACCGTCGGCCTGGCGGTCTTTCGAAAGAAGTTGTCCCAAAAGCCCTCGAAACCCCATGGCGTTCTCCACTCACGCTTGGCCGGCGCTCACTCTATTCGGCGATGTCCATGATGAGCTGGCAGGCCTTGGACACCACGGCCGTGGTCAGCTGGTTCATGGCCTGCTGGCTGTGCACGGCATTTTGAATGGACAGGCCGGATGCATGGCTCGCGACCTGGTATAGGTTTCCCATAGCCTGGGACGGCGCTTCGGCGACCACCTTCACATTTGTCTGGGTCACCGCATCCGTGATCTGGGGATTTACGACGTCAGCCATGGTTCTGTTCCGTTTCTGGTCATTTCCCCGGTTGCGGGGAGGCGGATTGGTATGTCAGCCGCTTTCGCCCGGCTGCTATCTCACGGACGCATCAGGTGGGGGCGCGTGAGGCCAAAACATCCCGGTTGAACGCCCTCAATTCATCTTCGTCCAAGGACCGCCGCAGGCGTTCGCGCAGGTTCTGCACCCGTTTGCGCGCCAGCGGCTCTGAAATCGCCAGATGTTCTGCAACTTCCCGATATGTGCGGTCCTCGCAGAACCGGAGGCGGAATACCTCCTTCAGCTCCGCGGACAACCCCTCGACCACCGCGAGGATACGGCGCAACAGGTCCTGCTGCCTGAGAAGATGTTCCTGATCGGGCTGGGGATCGGACGCGCCAGCCACATGGTCCTGATAGACATCCGCATGGAAATCGCGGACCTGCCGTTCCGAGCTCAATCGGCGCAAGCGGCTGATGTGCTCGTTCCGCATGGCAAACAGGAGGAAGGCCCGCGGTTCCCGCACGGTTGTGTCGTGCTGTTCCACATGGCTGACCGCCTTGATCAGGGTGGCGGACAGCAGATCTTCGGCCTCCTCGCGGTTACCATTGGTCAGGCGCAACGCGCGCCGCCGCAAGACCGGCCCATCAGCGATCCAACTTCCCCAAAGGCCCGTCGATGGCAGGCCCCGGGTATCTCTGGCTCCGACCGGCTCCGACACGCCGCGCCTCCCACATTCCCAATGCGTTGAATGTCTGTTCTTGCCCCTTGGACGTCAGGAAATTTTTCTTGTGAAAATATGCTGGGAAAAAATCCCTCCCGGGCTTTAACCAAAACAGGGGAGATCGCCAGACAGCCATTCGAACACGCGGACGAACAATAGAACAAAAAATGAACAAAGGAAAGGATGGGCGGCTAGCCCCGGGCAGGCACGGGCATCTCGGCAAGGAGCTTGAACACCAGCGGCCGCAGGTCGGCAAAATGCTGGAACTGTCCGGCGAAGGTCAGATCGGAAAACGGCACCTTGCAATAGCCTTGCGAGAAAAGCGCGAAAGGGACCCCCGCACGCAGCGCGGTCTCAGCATCGACTTCACTGTCGCCGACAAACACGACCGGACCATGGCCCAATCGCTGGCGCAGATGGATCAGGCCGGCCGGATCGGGCTTCCGGTCCGCCAGCGTATCGCCACCCACAACCCCCTCAAAATAGCCCTCAAGCTGGAGCGCGGACAGGATCGCAAGCGTTGGCGCCTCCGGCTTGTTCGTGCAGACCGCCAAGGAGAAACCGTCTTTGCGAAACGCGTCCAGGGCCTCGATAACGCCCGGATAGGGAAAGGTCAGATCGGTGGCATGCGCCCCGTAGTCTTCGAGGAACGCAGCGAGATACCGGTCTTTACGGGCCGGATCGAGGGCCGTCGCCGCAATGATCCGGTCGATCAGGACCGGAACGCCGTTGCCAATGAACGAGCGGATGACTTCGAACGCAAGCGGTTGCTCCCCTTCCCCCTCAAGCAGGCGGGCGCAAGCGGCATGTATATCCGGCGCACTGTCGATCAGGGTGCCGTCCAGATCGAAAATCAGAATGGGACGGGTCATGCCGCCTTCCACTTGATCGAGCAGCCCATGGACGGGATCTGGTGTTCGGGGCCGCGCCCGGTCTCCGACACCATCTTCATGGCCTCAAACAGCTCGCGCCGGGCATCCGCCGGCGCCGCCTGGGCGCGGGACGCGTCGAGCCGGCCCCGGTACTGGAGTTCAAGGTCCGCGTTGAACCCGAAGAAATCCGGTGTGCAGGCCGCCCCGTAGGCGCGGGCAACCGATTGGTCTTCGTCATAGAGATAGGGAAAGGGAAACTGTTCCTTTTCGGCCAGATCGCACATCTTTTCGAAACTGTCTGCCGGGTAAGCGGCCGCGTCATTCGAGCTGATCGCCGCCACGCCGATCCCGAGCGCTTGCAGGTCCCGTGCGTCCCGCAAGATCCTGTCACGCACCGCGATGACATAGGGACAGTGATTGCAGATGAACATGATCAGCGTGCCGTTCACTCCCGCAACATCCCCGAGGCGATAGGTCTGGCCATCGGTGGCCTGCAAAGTGAAGTCCACGGCTTTCCAGCCAAAATCGCACACAGGGGGCACAGCCACCATTTAAGATCTCCACAAGAGCGGGCAACGACGGATCCGAACCCTAGAGGTCCAGTTGTGGAACGCAAGATGCGATCACCGTCCAAACGCCGTCAAAGCGCCAGTTTCAGGGACTGGCCTTCAACGGATCGGGAGCAACATGTCATCATGCGCCGGTTTTCCAACCGTTCGGCCCGGCTGAGCACGCGGTCTCTGTGCTCGATCTCACCGGCGGCCACACTCACCTCGCAGCTGCCGCAAAGCCCTTCCCGGCAATCGCTTGGCACATCGATTCCCGCTGCCAGCAGTGCGTCCAGAACCGTCTCATCGGCCGCCACTCGCAGCGTGAGATCGGAATCGATCAGTTCGATCTCGAACGCCTTTTCGTTCACGGGATCAAGTCCTGGTCCCGCCGAAGTGAAGTGCTCCACATGCAACACGCCCTCCGGAAGATCGGCGGCGAGATCTTCCAGAGCGGCGATCATCCGCTCCGGACCGCAGGCGTAGATCTGGCACCCCGCCGGCAAACCCGCCACCAGGCTTTCCAGATCGGCCCGCTGGCCAGCGTCCTTTGCATAGATCGTGAGCCGGTCCTGATGGTCGCGCTCAAGGCGTTCAAGATGCGCCATCGCGGACCGCCCCCGGCCGCAATAGTGAACACGGTAGTCCTTGCCGAGCGCCTTCAGGCGGTCGGCCATGGCAAGGATCGGTGTGATCCCGATCCCTCCGGCGATCAGAACGAAACCCGTCGCCGTTTCATCGAGGCGGAACAGATTATGCGGACCGCGCAGCCGCAGTTCCATGCCTGGTTTGACCGTCCGGTGGATGTACCGCGAACCGCCGCGCCCATTTTCCTCCAACAGGATCGCAAGCTCATATGTCCCGGCATTGGCCGGACCGCACAGCGAATACTTGCGGTCATAGGGCCCAATGCACAACTCCACATGGGCGCCCGCACTCCAATTGGGCAAAGACCGTCCTCTGGCGTCTTCCAGGGTGAGACCCAGAACCCCCTCCGCCTCCCGGCGGACTTCGCGCACGCACACCTTGCGCGCGATATCGCGCCGCGCGGGCGGGCCGACGGGAAAGCGGATCTCCCCTTTCGCAAGCGCGGGCCGCGTCCGCTCCGGGTTCAAGTCCGGATCCCACTCGACCCACACATGTTCGGGGCCCCGGAAAGAGGTGTTGACCATATAGGCGAATTCCTGTTCGGCGAGGCGCAAATGCGGCAGGCGGCGGGAAATCTCCTCCAGGAAGATGCGCATTTCCATCCGGCCGATGTTCTTGCCCATGCATTGGTGGGCGCCATAGCCGAAGGTCATGTGATCGACCGCGTTGTCCCGGTAAATGTCGAACCTGTCGGGCTCTTCGAAGTGACGCGGGTCGCGATTGGCCGAGGCCTGGACGATCAGGAGCTTTGCTCCTTCGGGAAGGTCGACATCGCCCAGGCGCGCCGGTGCTGTGGTTTGCCGGCGCCAGGCGACGATCGACCCGGCATAGCGCAGACACTCCTCAACGGCGTTGGGAATAAGGCTCGGATCAGCGCAGATATCCTCCCAGGCTTGGCGGTGGCCGAGCAGGGTCTTGAACATGTTGGCGGAGGCAAGCGACGTTGTCTCATGGGCAGCGACGATGATCGCCATCATCATGGAATGGACGTAGCTGTCCGGCACGATTTCCGGCATTTCGACATTCTTTCGGATCGTCTCGTGCATCCAGCCGGTGCCGTTCGGCTCCCGCTTCATTTTCTCAATAATCTTGCCCGCGTACTGCCAGAACCGGCCGACATCGTGCGCGATGGCCAGTTGCTGCGCGTCTGTCGGCTTGCCCCAGGTGTTGATCGAATGGGCGACGGAAAAATTCCGCAAAACCTGGATGTCGTCTTCCGGAACACCGAGAAAGTGCAACGCAACGTTCAACGGCACCTCGTAGAGCATCGCATCGACCAGATCGACACGGCCGCGATCGATGAATGCATCCACCTTTTCCCGGGTGAGCCGGCGGATCATCTCCTGTTTGGTTTCCAGGTGCTCGGGCAGAAAATGATCCATCAGCGCCCGGCGCCGCTCCATGTGAACCGGCTCATCCTCATTCACCATGGTCCGGTTCATGGCATAGCCATAGCCCTTGAGCACCTCCATGGCTTCCGGCGTCGCCGGAGTGATCTTTTCAAGCACATTGCGCGGGGAAAACAGGATGTTGTCCCGAAAGACGGACTTGATGTCTTCATATCGGCTGACGATCCAGTAGCCGAGTTTGGGGCTGAAAAAGACCGGCAGCTGATCCCGGGACCAGCGCAGCGCCTCGGCCGGATCGAGTTGATAGGGGCCGGAAAACGCATCGAACTCGGCGGCTTTTTGAGCCAGGGGACATGCCGGGACCTGAGCCCCGGCGTGGTTCCCCGCATTGGCATGGCGATCCACCATCGCTCCCTCCCAAACTCTTTACTTTTATCGCACAATTTTGTGCGTTATCATGATTATCCTTGGAATTCATAGCGCGTCAAGGTGAGGCGCGTCGGGATGGGGCGCGTCGGGATGGGGCGCGTCGGGATAGGAACACGAAACGGTGGCGCAAAAGCAGACTGAGTCCAAGGCACGGGCCGGGATGAAAACGGGCACCTTGCAAACCCTGCAAAGAGGCCTGGATGCCCTTGACCTGATCGCCGATCATCCGCACGGCCTGTCGGTCGCCAGACTGGCGGAATTGCTCGGTGTTGACCGGGCCATCGCTTACCGGATTGCAGCCACGCTGGAGGCCGGCGGGTTTGTGTCCCGGGCCGCGGGCGGCACGCTGCATCTGGGCGGTGCGGTTCTCGCGCTCGCCGCACGCATCGAGCCGCACCTGAGGGCTCATGCCGAGCCGGCGCTGAAACAACTGGCCGCGGACACCCTTGCCACCGCCTTCATGTCCGTTGCCCGCGGCAGGGAGGCTGAGGCCGTTCTGGTGTGCGAGCCGGACGCCGGCTTGATACGCGTCGGTTACCGGACCGGCAGCCGGCACCCGTTGGACTTGGGTGCGGCGGGCCTTGCGATCCTCGCTGGACGGCCGGAGAAACCGGAAGACACGCACGCGGTGTGCAAGGCGCGCGCGGACGGCTACAGCGTCACGAAAGGCCAATTGCAAAAAGGGGCGATCGGGATCGCCGCCCCGCTCCGATTTTCGCAGTCATCCCATGCCGGACTGGAGGCTTGCATCGGCGTCGTTGCGCTTGACGATCTGGCCGTGGACACGGCAGCCCCGCTGGTCATCGCCTGCGCTGCAGGCATTTCCAGCAGGCTCGCAGGCTCCGGAAACGCGGCGCGGCCGCACTCACCAAACGCCAGCGCAATGACAGTGTTGAAGGAGCAGGATTGAAAAATGGTGGGTGCACGGGGATTCGAACCCAGGACCGGCTGATTAAGAGTCAGCTGCTCTACCAACTGAGCTATACACCCATCGGCTCGCGGAGTGACGACCCTGCAAGCGATGGACGGGGTATATAGGCGATGCCCGGCGCAGGCAAGAAATTTATGACGGTTTTTTGTCATAGCTGCCCTGCAAAAATCCGGGAGATCTTAACCAACCCTCTGACATCCCGTCAGAATTCCAAAGGGTCTGGACATTGAAACAGAGCAAACGGTAACTTTCAAAAAAGCAGAGGCGCAAGCCGCGCAATATTCGATATTTCCGCTTGACCCGCCTCCGGCACCTGACTAGTGTGCGCGGCGTCGGAGACAGAAGGGTTGTCTGTTCCCGGCTGGCTGATATATCGGCTAACTCCTGAGGATACGAATAGAGCGTCCAACTTGATGACAACGTCTCTCATTCTTGTAGTAGGATCGCGCGCCATCGGAACGGCTTGAGCTGTTCGGATCGCTGGCGCGCATGACAAGGCTCCTCGGGGGCCTTTTTTTGTACCCGGCATCGAGCAGAGCAAGTCAGCGCAGCCTTCGGTCAAGACGAAGCGCCGATCCTGTCGCAGCCTTAGACCCAGCAACCCGCGACAACATGGATACGTGAGCCAAACAACGTCCGGACAGAGCCGGGCAAACTTGAGGAAGCACAGAAAATGACACGGGAAATGACCGGCGCCGAAATGGTCATCCAGGCGCTGAAAGATCAAGGTGTTGACACTGTTTTCGGGTACCCGGGCGGTGCCGTGCTTCCGATTTACGACGAGATCATCCAGCAAGACGGGCTCGAACACATTCTCGTGCGCCACGAACAGGGCGCCGGCCACGCGGCGGAAGGTTATGCGCGCTCCACCGGCAAACCGGGCGTTGTTCTTGTCACATCGGGCCCCGGCGCGACCAATATGGTCACGGCCCTGACCGATGCGATGATGGATTCCATCCCCCTGGTTTGCCTGACCGGCCAGGTTCCCACCCATCTCATCGGCAATGACGCCTTTCAGGAATGCGATACGGTCGGCATCACGCGGCCCTGCACCAAACACAATTGGCTGGTTCGCGACGTCGAGGATTTGTCGCGGATCCTGCACGAGGCCTTTTATGTCGCCACCTCCGGCCGTCCGGGGCCGGTCGTTGTCGACATTCCCAAAGACGTGCAGTTCGCCACCGGGACATACACCCCGCCAAGCGCCAATCCGGCCGCGCAGCACAAGAGCTACCGCCCACAGGTGAAGGGTGATGCGGCGGCGATCAAATACGCCGTCGAACTGATGGCATCCGCCAAGAAGCCGGTTTTCTATACGGGCGGCGGTGTGATCAACTCCGGCCCGCAGGCTTCCCAGCTCCTGCGCGAACTTGTCGGGCTCACCGGTTTCCCGATCACCTCCACGCTCATGGGCCTGGGCGCTTATCCGGCATCTGGCGACAACTGGCTCGGCATGCTGGGCATGCACGGCACCTACGAAGCCAACATGGCGATGCACGACTGCGACCTGATGATCAACATCGGCGCGCGGTTCGACGACCGCATCACGGGCCGCCTCGATGCCTTCTCGCCCCATTCGCGCAAGATCCATATCGATATCGATCCGTCGTCCATCAACAAGACGGTGAAGGTCGACCTGCCGATCATCGGCGATGTCGGGCATGTCTTGGAGGATCTGGTCCGGGTTTGGCGCACGTCGTCGGCGCGGGCCGATCAAGCCGCGCTGACGGACTGGTGGGCCCAGATCGACACATGGCGCGCGCGCAATTCGCTCGCCTATCGGCCGAATGACGACGTGATCATGCCGCAATACGCGCTGCAGCGTCTCTATGAGCTGACCAAGGACAAGAAGACCTTCGTTTCCACGGAAGTCGGCCAGCACCAGATGTGGGCCGCGCAGTTCTACGGCTTTGAAGCGCCGAACCGGTGGCTCACCTCCGGCGGTCTCGGTACCATGGGGTACGGCTTGCCGGCGGCCATCGGCGCGCAGGTTGCCCACCGCGACGCGCTGTGTATCGACATTGCCGGGGACGCCTCGATCCTGATGAACATTCAGGAGATGTCCACAGCGGTCCAGTACCGCCTCCCGGTCAAGGTTTTCATCTTGAACAATCAATACATGGGCATGGTCCGCCAGTGGCAGCAGTTGTTGCACGGTAACCGGCTGTCCCACTCCTACACCGACAGTCTTCCGGATTTCGTGAAACTGGCCGACGCCTATGGCGGGGTCGGTTTCCGGGTTGAAAAGCCGGGCGATCTGGATGGCGCGATCGAGGAGATGGTAGCCATCGATCGTCCGGTCTTGTTCGACTGCCGGGTCGCCAATCTCGCCAACTGTTTCCCGATGATTCCGTCGGGCAAGGCACACAACGAAATGCTGCTGCCGGATGAAGCCAATGACGAGGCGGTCGCCAGCGCCATCAGCGCCGAAGGCAAGGCGCTGGTGTAAGCGTCGAGACAAAGGACAAGAACAATGAACGCACAGAACCTCTCCGCGCCATCCGCCTACTTTCTCGCCGAAGTGGGAGATGAGCGGGAAACCCACACGCTTTCCGTGATCGTCGACAACGAGCCGGGCGTTCTTGCCCGGGTCATCGGACTGTTTTCCGGACGCGGCTACAACATCGACAGCCTGACCGTTTCCGAAACAGAGCACGAAAAGCACCTGTCCCGGATCACGATTGTCACCACGGGAACGCCGATGGTGATTGAACAGATCCGCCATCAATTGGACCGGCTGGTTCCGGTTCACCGCGTGACGGACCTGACCGTTCAGGCCCGGCAGGCCAGTCAGGACAAGCCGCTGGAGCGCGAACTGGCCCTGGTGAAGGTCGCCGGAACGGGCGAGAAGCGGCTGGAGGCCCTGCGTCTGGGCGATGCCTTCCGGGCCACCGTGATCGATGCGACGACCGACCATTTCGTCTTCGAAATCACGGGCCGGACCAACAAGGTGGAGCAGTTCATTTCCATCATGAAGCCACTTGGCCTTGTCGAAGTGTCCCGCACCGGCGTCGCTGCCGTCCAGCGCGGACCCGAAGGTCTGTAAGGATCGCCGGGGCACCGCCCGTTTGACGGGCGAATGTAAAGCGGTTTGCGATGCACTTCAGCCCAGAGTAATTCCCGGTCGGGTTGGAGCCGCGCGCTACAATCTGACCGGGACAAATTGCTCGTATTTTTAATGTGTTAGAGCATGTTGTCCGGATCAGATTGAACGTGCGGCTATACAGTCAGTTCAGGTGATGCTCTAGACGCGACACGCTTTAGTCCCTATACGACGAAGCGTGTTGCATTGCGGCAGGGATGGCTCCGTTCTCTGTGGCCGCTTCCGGTTTCCATCCGTACCCTGCCGTCCATCCGATGCCGCCAAACGAAAGAGTGCTTTCCCATGATGCATGGTCTGTCCCGGCCGAAAAACCAGATCCGCTGGCTCCTGCTTGAAGGGATTTCCCCCACGGCGCAAACCGTTCTTGAAAAGGCCGGCTACACGAATGTCGAGGTTCTGCCCCACGCCCTGGAGCAGGATGCCTTGATCGAGAAACTGCAGGACGTGCAGATGCTCGGCATCCGCTCGCGCACGCAGGTCACGGAAGAGGTGCTTGCCGCGACCAATACATTGGTCGCCGTCGGCTGCTTTTCGGTGGGCACAAACCAGGTCAATCTGGAATCCACGCTGATCCGCGGCATTCCGGTCTTCAATGCGCCTTTTTCCAACACGCGCTCTGTGGCCGAATTGACGATCGCGGAGATTGTCATGCTCTTCCGCGGCGTGTTTTCGAAGTCTTCCGCCGCCCATCAGGGCAAGTGGATGAAGACGGCCACCGGTTCCCACGAAGTCAGGGGAAAAACGCTTGGCATCGTGGGTTACGGCAATATCGGAACGCAGTTGTCAAACCTCGCTGAGGCGATGGGCCTGCGCGTCATCTACTTCGATACGATCGACAAGCTGCAGCATGGCAATGTGATGCCCGCCGAGAGTCTGGACGCTCTGCTCGAAAGCTCGGATGTGGTTTCGCTGCATGTCCCCGACACGCCGGAAACCCGGAACATGTTTGGCCGGGACCAGATCGCCAAAATGAAAAAGGGCGCTTTCCTGATCAACAACGCCCGCGGCAAGGTGGTCGATATCGACGCTCTCGCCGAGGCCTTGAAAGCGGGCCACCTGGGCGGTGCAGCGATCGACGTCTTCCCGGTCGAGCCGAAATCCAACAAGGATGAGTTCGTCAGCCCCTTGCGTGGTCTCGACAACGTCATTCTCACGCCGCATGTGGGCGGGTCGACAGAAGAGGCCCAGGCGCGTATCGGCGAAGAAGTCTCAAAGCGTCTGGTCGAGTATTCAGACGTCGGATCGACCGTTGGCGCGGTCGCCTTCCCGCAGGTCCAACTGCCCAAGGGCACGGATGCCACCCGTTTCATCCAGGTGCATCACAACGCGCCCGGTGCAATGCGGACCTTGAACGACCTGTTCACCCGGCACGATCTGAACATCTGCGCCCAGTATCTCCAATCCCATCAGGAGATCGGCTACGTGGTCGTGGACATTGACAGCCGGGTGGAAGACCCCGTCAAGATTTTGGAAGAGATCCGCGAGTTGCCCAACACAATCCGCGCCCGGTTGTTGAACAGGGTCTAGAGAGCACAAGCTGGCCGTCACTGAGCGCCTAGTCTTGGAAGACGGGACCGCAAACGCGGTTCCGTCCGAGCCTTTTGGCTTCGTAAAGGCGTTTGTCGGCGGTCTGGAACAAGGCTTCGATTGTGGCTCCGTCTTCCGGAGCGGTGGCAACGCCCACGCTCACGGTGACCCGTTCCGGCAGTTCCGCCTCACTGAAGTTTTCAATGTGCCGGCGCATGCGTTCCGCCATTGACACGGCCGCCTCGGCTGGAAGCTGATCGCACAGGAGGACAAATTCCTCGCCGCCGAACCGGTACAAGAAATCGCCGGAACGCAGGTTTGCGCTGAGCAGATTAGCGATCTGCCGGAGGACATCGTCACCAATATGGTGGCCGTGCCGGTCGTTCACCCCCTTGAAGTAGTCGATATCGATGACAACCATCGTCAATGGCCGACCACCATCAAGACTCGCCTTCAAGAAGCTTCCGGCATGCTGTTCATAGTGGCGGCGGTGAAATGCACCGGTCAGAGCATCCCGGTTGGCATCTTCCAGCAGTTGCTCATAGCGCTCCCGGTAGGTGAGCATCTGAAACGCGTCCTTGAAGGACCGGTTTCCAAGCCACTTCTTTTCATCATCGAAGAACTTCAGGTAGAGCACGAACAAAGCGGTGTAGATCAGGACCGCGCACATTTTGGCGATCCATCCGGCCATGAACACGCTCAACGGCGCACCGGTCATGAGATGGAGGACCAGATAGAAACCGGCCTGGTCGAATGTCAGAACCGCCGCGCCGCAGACCAAAAAGCGCCAGCCGAGATGCCCGCCAAACATGGGGCCAAGACGTTCGTACAGAACAATGATCGCGATTGCGTCGATATAGAGCAGCACCGTGCCCCAGACCATCAGCCAGCCGATCTCGTTGACAAAACCGATGTCCGGAAGACGGCTCGGCCCCATTGCGATGGTATCCTGATGCTGCAGGAGCAATACAAGCCCTACGATCAAGAAATTTCCGAACAACAGGCCGTAAATCGGCTGCCGGGCGACCACCGCGTCCTCGCGGATATACAGCAGGAGGAGCATCATGAGTTTGCCAGCGAACAGCACGGCCGAGCCCGGAGAAACGGCCCCGAAGGGCATCGCGACATAAAAGACGGAGGCGAGATAGGTCTCCAGGAAGTGCATCGTCCCCAGCGCGCACATGAACACGCCGATCCCGATGGACCTGCGGGCATGGAGAAGCATCATCATAACTGTGAAATAAAGAACCGCTTGCCCCAGCAGGAGCGCGGTATTCGTGAGTTCTGCCATGCAATTTGCCGGTGAGACAGGTTTGATAACAGCACACTAGACCGGATAATCCCAGTTGGCGAGTACACTTCCGGCCAATCCGGCGGCAAAGCGCCTATCCAGTCGCTTGCAAGGATGGCCCGGCGCAACCGCGCACTCAACGCGAAAACCGGTTCGCGGCCGCCTTCAGGATCCGTATCCATGGCGAACAGGTCCTCATGCGCTCGCGGTACCCGGCCGCCCGCCTTTCGTCTTTCGTCTTTCGTCTTTCGTCTTTCGGAAGCAGCGCACACGATCTGGATGAAGTTTTGCCAGCTACAATCCAAGATATTGAACGCGATAGGAAAACTTAGGTCTTTTCCAACAAGAAGCGGTCTTCCCAAGCGACAATCCAGCCCCTTTTCCTGTACCCTCAGCGGATTGGAGGGGTTGACCGCTCCGGTATGCAGGCATCGATGTGGAAAAGGAGAGGACTGTGACGAACACCGACAGCGGCTCAGACGTTCAGAACGACGTGGTGCCAGCCAACGCTCCGGCGCACACAAATCGGTACATCTATTTCTATATTCCTGCGCATTCCGAGGAAAACACGCCCCCTGACCCGCATTCTCCTCCGGGTGTGTTGTTCCGGCTTGGGGCCTATTCGGAGATCGAGGAAAACGCATCGGCCAGCCAGGAAAACATGTCCGGCTTTTACCCGGCACAGCACATCGCGGATGAGACACAGGCTGGCATACTTCAAAAATCCAGCGGCCCGAATGGCGCTGAGAGCCGCGGGATCACTCTTGCCTGCGATGGACGGATCCTTGTGCGGTCAGCGGAGCGGATCTACATCCACGCGACCGATCAAATCCACTTGCATTCGAACGACAATATAAAGCTGGTCGCCAATGACGGGCCCATAGACAACCGGACCGGCGACAAATTCACGGTCAAATCCGGCAAGAAGATCAGCCTGCGCTCGGGTGTCGACACGAACGACACGTATCAACCAGCCTCTGAGAACTCATCGGGAAGCAAGGGCATCGAAATTATATCCGACGAAGGCAAGTCCGATGTCTTTATCGAGGGTAAATCCCTCTATCTCAAAGTAAACGGGACCAGCACGGCCGATATCACCGAAACCAACTCCACAATCATGAGAGCGGACAATTTCGAAGATATCTGGGGCGACAATCTCACCATCTTCCGCGGCACAAATGTTGGTTTTTACTTTGGCGTCGGCTTCACCTACACAGCCAGCGCGTCTTTGAACATCTACACTGCGCTCGACATCGACATCAAGCTGTTCGATGTCGGTGTCACAGCGTTCGAATGCACGACCACGGGCAAGGAAATCAAGGCGTGGCTGTCAAAAACGAAAGCCGCCGCCGTTGAAACCGAAACGGTTGCCACCCGCGCACGCTCCGATGCGGTGAGCGTGCGCAATACCGCGACTGAGGCGGACTCCGGCGTGGTTACGGCCAGCATGGGAAATGTGAAGTCCTTGATAGCTTTCTGGGAATCGAAGATCGCGTCGACCAGTCAGATATAGTCGGCGGGCCAAAAGGCCGGAATTGCGCCAGAACAGGATCCTGGCCACGCGGGCATGATACCGCGCTGGCCTGCCGGAGTTGGAAGGAAAGCGCACCCGGGCCAGACCCGGCAGCATGCGCCGGGTTGCCGGGCCGTTGCCCTCGCCCCCACCTTTCGGGATCGGCGCAAATCGCCGCCTCCAGACGAATTCACGTTTGACATCAACGCGATTTCGACCACTTTGTGCCGTGGCGCCGTCCAACGGCCGCCTTGCCCTTCTCAGCGTCTATCCCGGATCGAAACCCGATGTCTTCAGTCTCGCGCCTGTCAGTGAACGTCAATGCCGTTGCCATGCTTCGCAACCGCCGGAACCTGCCCTGGCCAAGCGTCACCGGGCTTGCCGCCATCGCCATGGAGGCCGGGGCCAAGGGCATCACCGTGCACCCGCGTCCCGACGAGCGCCACATCCGCAAGACAGATGTGCACGACCTGGCCGAGCTGATCGAGGACCGGTTCCCGAACAAGGAATTGTGCCTCGAGGGCTACCCGTCGCCCGATTTTCTGGATTTGGTGGAAGCCGCGCGGCCGGATCAGGTCCTGTTTGTTCCCGACGATCCGGACCAGACAACATCCGACCACGGCTGGCGGTTCGACCGCGACATCTCAGACCTCGAAGCGGCGATTGCCAAGGCCAAGGACTGGGCAGTCACCGTGTCCCTTTTCTGCGATCCGGACCCCACCGCCCCGGCTGAGGCAGCCCGCCTCGGGGCGGAGCGGATTGAAATCTACACCGGCCCGTATGGCGCCTGCCACGACGATCCCGGCCGCGCGGCAAAGGAACTCGACAAGATCGTTGCGACCGCCGAAGCCGCCCGGGCGGCCGGTCTGGGGGTGAATGCCGGTCACGATCTGACCGTCGGCAACATCCCCGCGCTGATCGCCCGCGCGCCCTTCATCCGGGAAATGTCGATCGGCCACGGGTTTACCGCCGATGCCCTGATCCACGGGTTCGCTGAAAGCGTCACCCGGTTCCGCAAGGCGATGGGCGAGGTTTGAGCGGCAGAACCGACCAAGGGTGCCAACCGGGACGGCAGCGGGCGCAATGCAAGCCGAGACTGCCTGCTCCAGCGCAATTTCACAGTGCTGGAGCCTCTTCCCCGGCGCGATTGATCGCGAAGCGATTCAATCCCGTCAGGAGATCCTCTAACCCAACACGAATTCGGATTCGCGGTATCCTTGCAGAAACAGAAGCGCGGTGAGGTCGCCGTGATCGACGCGCGCATCGGCCGCTTCGGCGACCGCGGGTTTTGCCCGGTAGGCGACGCCAAGCCCAGCGGTTTCCAGCATCGCCAGATCGTTCGCACCGTCCCCGACCGCAAGGGTCTCGGACATGTCCAATTGCCGTTCCGCGACAAGCGCTTTCAGGCGGGTGCGCTTTGCCTCGCGTCCAAGAATCGGCTCGGTAACCGCACCGGTCAAGACACCTTGTTCTTCGAGCAGGACATTCGCCTGATTCTCGTCAAAGCCGATCATGCTGGCGACCGGGCCAGTGAACCGGGTGAACCCACCGGACACCAGCGCGCAGTAAGCGCCATTGGCCTTCATGGTCTGCACCAGCGTGCGCCCGCCCGGCATCAGTTGGATTCGGCTGTTGAGAACCGTCTCGATCTTCGACACGGCCAGACCTTTCAACAAGGCCACCCGCTCCCGAAGGGCAGGCTCGAATGCGATCTCGCCGCGCATGGCCCGTTCGGTGATCCCCGAAATCTGCTCTTTCAGGCCGAGTTCCGCTGCCAATTCGTCGATGCATTCCTGTCGAATCATGGTGGAATCCATGTCCGCGATCAGCAACCGCTTGCGCCGCCCCCGCGCGGACTGCACAAAGACGTCGACCGGAGCACCCGACAATGCGGCCCTCACCTGTCGATCGGCGGCCGCGGCATCCGAGGCGGCGAATGGCAGATCCGCGGCAACGCCGGGGCTGAGAATATCCGGCTCTCCCGCCTCACCCAAGGCACTTGCGGCGCGGGCAAGAAGCGCGGCATCAACGGCACGATCCGCCGGACGGCAGACCAAAGTGGCGATTAAGGACATGCAAGCAACCCTGGGACACCTGACCGACCAAACACTTTCGGCCCTCGATCCCATCCTGATAGCCGGACCGACTGCGAGCGGCAAGTCGGCATTGGCCGTGTCTCTGGCGGAACTGTTGCACGGCACCGTGATCAACGCCGACAGCATGCAGGTCTACAGCGACCTTTGCGTGGTCACGGCCCGGCCCACCCCCGCGGATATGGCCCGGGCCCCGCATCGGCTTTACGGAACGGTTCCGGCTGACCAAAGCTATTCGACCGGCGCATGGTTGCGCGATGCCGAACGCATCATGGAGGCCGTCCAACAGGAGGGCCGGCGGCCGATTCTGGTCGGCGGGACCGGCCTTTACTTTAAAGCGCTCACCGAAGGTTTCGCCGAAATGCCGGAGATCGATCCGGCGATTCGGGCGGACTGCCGGAAGCTGGCCGCGGACGGTGGACCGGACGCGGTCCGCACTGCGCTGGCAAAACATGATCCGTCCGGCGCGGACACGCTCGCCGATCTTCAGCGCCTGACCCGCGCCTTGGAGGTTGTCCTGTCGACAGGGCGCCCGATCTCCGACTGGCAGACGACGGCCACACCCCGTCCGCTCCTGCCATTGGCGCGGTGCGTTCCGCTCGTTCTCGCGCCCTCGCGCCCCTGGCTGCACGCCCGGATCGCGGCCCGGGCAGAGCTGATGACCGGACCGGAAGGATGCCGGGAAGTGGACCGGCTTCTGGCCAGAAAGCTGGACCCGGCCCTGCCGGCCATGCGGGCCATTGGGGTGAAGGAAATCAGGGACATGATCGAAGGCCGGGCGAGCGAGGAAGAGACGCATGAGCGCATCACCGTCGCCACCCGCCAATATGCCAAGCGGCAGGACACCTGGTTTCGCAACCAGATGCCGCAGTGGCACCGGATGCACCCTGAGACATGGACCACCGAGGATCCCGTCCTCAACCTCTGCATTTACACTGCATCGCAAAACGAATGACGCTGCAACGCGCAAATAATTTCACAATTGTTTCCCGCAATTTCGTGTATACTGAAAGTATAAGGGCGCAACGGCTTCGGACAGGAAGATCTGTTCTCAGGCCTTGAGCCCTGGATGGGGATATCTGCAAAAGATTTGGGCCGCGATCATGCGGCCTCCCCGTAGATGGGTAAGGTAACGCCAGAACATGGGAGGCCGAGGTGCAAGAGACAGTCTTGACCAGTGGACCAGTGCGGCTCGTACCTTTCGAAGCCGATGATTTAGGACAGGTCCAGCAGCTTTGGTCTGATCCGCGCGCCGCGCGTTTCATATCGTCCGACAACAACACGTGGTCGGCTGCGGCTGCTTCGGGTTTTATCGACCAGGCGATCGCCGATCAGCAACGGCACGGATTTTCCAGATGGAAGGTCCTCGGACCGGACGGCCGGTTCTTCGGCTGGGCCGGGTTCACCGCCCTTGAAGAGACTTCCGAGATCGAACTCGACTACTGCCTCGCACTCGAAACCTTTGAGGTGTTTCCAAATCTGCCCGGCCAGCTTTGCCAGGATCTTGTGGACTGGTTCTTCGAGAACACCTACTTCTCGCATCTTGTCTCGGTGGTGCGGACCGACAACCGGATGGTGCGCGAGGTTATGCTCGATGCAGGCTTCTATTTCCGCGAAAGCCGCCAGATTGGCGGGATGCCTTGCGATGTGTTTCAGATCCTCAGTCCCTCGATGCAGAGCTATGTGCTGACGGCGTAACGCAGCGCGCGCCGTTTCAGTCGATGTGACGGGGCAGAAGAGGCGCCGCTCCTAATCGGACGCAACGCCGCCGGTTGGGGCCAGCTAACCGGATCGATGCCCATTCAAGGTCAAGGCACCCTTGACGAACTCACGGCCTGTTTTCGGGTTCGTTGCAGAGAAGGCCACGACACCCGGGCCGGCGACATGGTCAAACCCCCGCAAGGGAGCCAGGCGCCTGACGACCAAGCTGCCGCACCGCGATCATCCGACACTGGCTGTGAGCCCGGAGGCTAGTCCTCTCCTCTCGACCAAGCCTCAAGTTGCGCGCTTGCCCGTTTCGGTCCGAGCGTCAGCCGATAGAAATCAAACAGGCCTGGGCGGATCGAAGACAAAAAGTAGCAGAAATGAAGCTCGAAAAACCGATAGCGCAAATGCCGGAACAACTCCTTTGTCATTCGATCAGGTACTCGAACGCTGAACCTTCTCGGCTCCCGCCGCATGTCTGCCTCTGTGATCGCCGTTGCATATCGTGCCACCGGTGCCGTTCGGCCACCGCAAACGAGGTCGTGCGGGGCATAGACATCGGTCCAGTCGACATCCGACAAGGCAACTTTCGACATGGCTTCGCTGAAGCTTCCCTTCGAACCAAAGCCACCGAGACACTCAAACGCCGGGCCGAGTGTTACAAAGGCAAAGCCTCCGGGCCGCTGCCCAATCTCTGGCCGCCGGCGCAGAACACCCGCCAGAACATAAATGGCGACAAAGGTTCCGCAGCTATGGGACACGAACACGAGTTCCTCGTCCTGCCCCGCTTCTTCCTCCATCGCAACGATCAGTTCCGCGAACTCTTCAATCCGGTCAAGCATTTGGGCGTGTTCATTTCGGGCAAGACGCGCCATGAAATGCCAGCTGTTGATGAGGTAGCGCAGATAAATCCGCGGTTCCAACCAGGAAAAGAACCGGTGGAGCCCGGCGATCCAAAGCGTGCTCACCCCGATGATCACTGCAAGAGCCAGAAGTTGCGAAGACACTTGAGGCCCCGCATCTCCATCAAGATCAAAAAGGAACGCAGCTAGGAGCAATGGCGGGACGATGCCGAGCGCAAGACACAATGCAAAGCCAATTTCCGGGTATAGACAAAAGAGCCCATGCGCCCAATTGCTTTTCACCGCGGCCCGGTATCCTCCAGCCTTGGCATAATGCCAGAAGGAGCTGATCGCATCCGCCGCCATCCGTGGCCACGACCGCTCGAAATCCGGCTTGATAACATCGCGCCATCCAAGCTGCACAAACCGGGTGTGAACCTTCGCTCCCGGCCAGCTTACGCGGCCCTCCCAGGTCGCGGTGGAACGGCCCGGATCAAGGCCATCGACCGGAGCCTCCAGCCTGCCGGCGAGTTTCCGGATTTCAAGAAAAGCTTCGAACTCCCGCTCAATCAACGGCAAGCTGGAGCGCAGGGGCCGCAGATCGTAGCCCGGACAGTAGAAGACGAGCCGCTTCAACGTGCCAGTGATCCTTCGAATGTCGCCGGTTCAAGCGAGCCAAACCGTTCCGGTGGCCCCGCGGTCTTACCGATCGCTTCAGGCATAAGCGGCGTCGATCCGCTTTGCCACGCCGCAATGAAGCCGACCGGGCGGCGGATGCTGCCACCCGGTCGATTTGCATTTCCGCAATATTCAGACCGCCTGCAGCGCACCGGGGTTGGTGCCTTGCTGGCGCAGGGCGAGCCGGTTCATGGCGGCCACATAGGCGCGGGCGGAGGCGACCAGCGTATCGGTGTCCGCGCCCTTGCCCGTGGAGATGCGGCCTCCGGCCTCCAGCCGGACCGAAACCTCGGCCTGCGCATCCGTGCCTTCGGTCACGGCGTGGACCTGATAAAGGGACAGCTTGGCTTCATGAGGCACGATCGACTTGATGGCATTGAACGTGGCATCCACGGGACCGTCGCCTGTGGCTTCCTTGGTCACGTGCTGGCCGTTCACATCCATGGTCAGGATCGCCTTTTGAGGACCGCCCGTCCCGGCGATGACGGTCAGCGCGATGACCTTGATGCCTTCCTTGGCGGTCGCGATTTCGTCCTCCACCAGGGCTTCGATATCCTCGTCGTAGACATGCTTCTTGCGGTCGGCGAGATCCTTGAAGCGGCGGAAGGCATCCTGCAGCGCGTTGTCGCCCAGCTCGTAGCCCAATTCCTTCAGCTTGTCCTTGAAGGCATGACGGCCGGAATGCTTGCCCATGACCAGCGAGGTCGCGCGCACCCCGACATCCTCCGGACGCATGATCTCATAGGTTTCCGCGTTCTTCAGCATCCCGTCCTGGTGAATGCCGCTCTCATGCGCGAACGCGTTCTTGCCCACGATCGCCTTGTTGTACTGGACCGCGAAACCCGAGGCGCCCGAGACCAGTTTTGACGCGCGCGTCAGCATTTTCGGATCGATGTTGCAGGCATAGGGCAGCACGTCGCCGCGCGTGCGGATTGCCATGACGATCTCTTCCAGCGCCGCATTTCCCGCGCGCTCGCCAAGGCCGTTGATGGTGCATTCCACCTGACGCGCCCCGCCGGCCACACCGGCGAGCGAATTGGCCACCGCCAGGCCCAGATCGTCGTGCGTGTGAACCGAGAAAACCGCCTGGTCGGAATTCGGAACCCGGGCGATGATATCCTCGAACATCCTCTTGTATTCGTCCGGAGTGGCGTAGCCGACCGTGTCCGGCAGGTTGATGGTCGTCGCCCCGCAGCGGATCGCCTCTTCCACGCACTTGCACAAGTAGTCGATCGGCGTGCGGGTGGCATCCATGGCCGACCATTCGACATCGTCGATGAGGTTGCGCGCGCGGGTGACCGTGTCGGTAATGATGTCCAGCACCTGCTCCTGCGTCTTGTTCATCTGATATTGCAGATGGATCGGCGAGGTGGAGACAAATGTGTGGATCCGGGCCTTTTCCGCATGTTTCACGGCTTCGCCGCAGCGGTCGATATCCGCATGGATGGCGCGGGCAAGCCCAGCGATTGTTGCGTTCTTCGAGCGCTTGGCGATTTCGCTGACGGCTTCGAAGTCGCCGTTGGAGGCGATCGGAAACCCGGCCTCGATGATGTCGACACCCATTTCATCGAGGATCTCGGCAATCTGCAGCTTCTCCTCCAGCGTCATCGACGCGCCGGGCGACTGCTCCCCATCCCGCAAGGTTGTGTCGAAGATGCGAACCTGATCCTTTTCCGTGGTCATGGCTTTTTCCTTACCCTTTATCGCGAGCCGGACTGTGTTCGGTCCCAAGGCATCGAGCGATCTTGTTCTGTCAAGATGATGGTGCGCTTTTCTCCCCTGAGTGCCCGTCCTTCAAAAGTGCAACGGATCAGCCGACGCTCAGGGGCATCTAAGGAGGAGTTTGCCGATTAGAAGAAGGCCGCCGCGCGGGGGAAGCGCGTCGTTGAGAAGGCTGAAGGTGCGGCGCTCTGCGCTCATCTGTCAGATCTCGGCCTATCCATGCATCCCGGGGCAAGGCATTGCGTCAGGGAGCGTGCTCAGTCACTAACTGTTGTTCTTAGATCAGCTTTCACTGCTATGCAACCGCGCATCCTGTGTTTTTGAGCGCCTTCCCGGCCCGTGTCCACGAACGCTTCGGATTTGCACGCAAGGATTGGTTGCGGCACACTGGCGGAGGGAAATCACCAGCACGCTCAAGGGAGAGACGAAATGCGAAAACGCGTTTTGGCCGTCGCTGTCGGGGTGATTGGCACCTTCGGTTTGCTCGCCGCGGCCCATCACGGGCTGGTCGTGGCATGGCGGGGAGATGGCCAGCTTGCCCAAACAGCCGCGGCGACCTGCGCAGCCTGCCATGGCGATCGTTTCAACCGCACCAGCGCCGAAAGCCCGAATTGAAGCCTGGATCCTCCGCGTGGGCGGCGGACCTGGGTCAAACGAACAACTCGCCGCGCGCGACCAGCTTGGCCTGACCGCCGATCCGCACGGCGTGCATCTTGCCGTGTTCGATATCGACCTCCAGATCGATCAGGGATGGCCGCCCCATCACGAAGCCCTGTTCGATCCGGATGTGATGCGTGCCCGAGGTCAAGCCGTCGTAGAAATGCACCACTCCGGCAAAGGCCGCGGCCGCCGATCCGGTGGCCGGATCCTCCGCTATGCCCATGTCGGGCGCGAACATGCGGGCCTGGAACGCGCTTTCCCGGGACCGTGTTTCCCGGCAGTAGACATAGGCATCGTTGTGACTGTCATGGCCGAAACCGGCCTTCCACCGCGACATCACCGGCTTGGCGCGGGCCAGGGCATCGAGATTGCGGACCGGCACGAAATTGAACGGCGATCCGACCTTGAAGCGGGACGGATCGTGATTCTCGAAGCCGATATCGGCCGGATCGAGGCCGAGCGCCTCCGCGATCAGTTCATTGTTGTGGGTCGGCCCCGCCGGTTCGGGCAACCTGGGCACATCGAACTCGGCAAAGGCCGCTGCATGCGGCTTGAGCACCACGGCACAGCGCACGATACCGATCTGCTGTTTCAAGACGACGACGGCATCCTGATCCCCATCGACATCGCCGAATCGCTCGTGCGCCAGCAAAATCGCGGTTCCAACCGTGGGATGGCCGGCAAACGGCAACTCGACCTTGGGGGTGAAGATCCGCACATTGGCCGAATGCCCGGGGTTTTCCGGCGGCAGGACGAAAACCGTCTCCGAGAGGTTGAACTCGCCTGCGATGGCTTGCATCTGCCCGTCATCCAGCCCCTCCGAATCCAGCACCACCGCCAAGGGGTTTCCGGTCAGCGGCTTGTTCGTGAAAACGTCAAGAATGGCGTAGCGGCGGCCCATTAAGGCGGTCTCCTCTTTGCGTTGCCGACAGCCCGGCAAAACCGGGCGGACTGTTGCACGGAAGTCGCGTAGCCGCCAGCCTGCAAATCCGCAACATGGTCAACAACCGATTTACAGGTTTTGCTGTTTCAAAAGAGCTTCCCCCAAAACCCGCGCAAACGGGACCACATCGCGATCTTGAAGGTCACGGGGATGCCGCATGATACGCACCTCGCTCAGTTCCTGCTCATGTGTCGATATCGAAAACCGCATGATCCGCTCGCGCAGCGGAACCGCGTCCGCATCGACATTCAACACTCTGGCGCAGGCAATCCTCGGACCGTCAAAGACAATGTAGGCGTCGCCGGGAGACACCTCCGCCGCGGCAAGCCCCGTTTCTTCGGCCAACTCGCGCAGGAGCGACCTCTCGATATCGATCGACCCGTCGGGCCGCACGTCATCAAGATCCAGTCCGCCACCCGGCGGATAGATCAGTCCCGGATTTGCGGTGCTCGCGGACATCCGGCCGTATAGCAGGGCCCCATCACGCGACCGGATCACGGCAGACCCGAACAGATTGCGGCTGCTCAAGTCCGGCGCGCCCCAGTCCCGCCAGGCCAGGAACGCGGCAAAGGATGTTTCCGCGCACGTTCCGGTGAACACGCCATCCTCGAACGAAAAGGCGACCAGCTTCAGGGTACGGCCGTTCCAGAGCGCCGGATTCTGTTTCTGGAGACCTGCAAAATAGGCATCGATTTCCGCAGCGTTTGCGGCTTCGAACGCCCAGGGTCTTTCCGTTTTCGCCAATGAGATGCGTTTGAGGGCATAAACGGCCTGCCCCAGTGTCTTTTCCAGTCGCGGAACCGATTGTCCCGGCAACAATTTGCTGGGCTTCGCACCCACCGGTTCAAACCCCTGGCTTTCGAAAAACGCCTGTGCCGGTACATCGCCTTGAAGGCGCAGCCGGCCGAGTCCCAGACCGCGGGCATGGTCTTGAGCCCGTGTCAGCAACAGCCGGCCGACCCCTTTTCCCCAGGACCCCGGGCAAACAAACAGATGCTCCACGAGAAGCGTGTCCTCATCCTGCTTTTCGGCCGCCAGATAGCCGACAGGCGCCCCGTCGCGCTCGGCCACGAGAACATGCTGATCGCCGATCTGGCGCGCGGTCATCCCATCCTGCTTGCCGATCGGTCGCTCCTGATGCTTCGCATTTCCCCAAGCGGATTTTGCGCGATGCATCAACGCCGCGAGGACCGGAGCATCAACCGCCGCAGCGCGCCGCAGCCGGACGCCCAATATCCATTCATTCGAGATCATGAAACGAGAGCTAGCCGGGCATCGTGACCTGAACATGACGGCCGCCGCACCACGGACCCGCCGTCGGCCACCACGATAAGATCGCCAAAGTTTCCGCTTGACCCGGGACGTGAGTTCGTCCAAAACAAGATAGAACCGTACGGTACGGTACATTTTTTGGCAGTTCAAACATGTCCCTCGCAACATCCAGCATTCTGGACGAAACCGCGTCCGCTCAGCCTGTCGAGTTCACACCGCGTCAGGAGGCTGTTCTCGAGCATGCCCTGGCCTTGCTGGTGGACGGCGGGGAGAAGGCGCTGACGACGGCGGGGCTGGCGCGCACGGCCAATTGCTCCAAGGAGAGCCTGTACAAGTGGTTCGGCGACCGGGATGGTCTCTTGGCCGCCGTTGTGGCCTATCAGGCCAGCAAGGTGCATTTTCCCTCGGAAGCGGGAGCCACCTCGGATGCCCAGACCTACCGATCCCACGTACAGGCCTTTGTCACGGCGTTGCTCGAGGTTCTGTTCGGGGAGACATCCCTTGCCCTCAACCGCCTGTCCATCGGGCAATCCAACAAGGACAGCAACCGTTTGGGCCGGCTGCTCCTCGTCCGCGGCAAGCACATGATCTCCGCCCGGGCCCGCTCGCTTCTGGAGGCCGGCCGGCACAAGGGATTCTTGAAATTCGAAGATGCCGAAGACGCGTATCAGGTGCTTTACGGCCTTGCGGTGCGGGATGTGCATGTCCGCCTGCTGCTCGGCGAGCGCGCCACGCCGGCCGAGAAGGACCTGGGCAAACAGGCAAGCACGGCCGTGTCCCGGTTCTACAGCCTCTTCGGCGCCTAACCGCCTCATTGACAACCAGGATCCATCCCGGCGGAAGGCCGGGACCGAAAACAGGGAGAAAGGAAGACCCATGCGTGTTTATTACGATCGCGACGCGGACTTGAACCTCATCAAGTCGAAGAAGGTGGCCGTCATCGGATACGGTTCCCAGGGCCGGGCCCATGCGCTGAACCTGAAGGACAGCGGTGTTGCCGACATCGTTGTGGCGCTGCGCCCCGGTTCCACGACCGCCAAGAAAGTCGAAGCCGATGGGCTGAAAGTCATGAGCGTGTCGGAGGCTGCGGCCTGGGCCGACCTGATGATGATGGCGACGCCGGACGAACTCCAGGCCGACATCTACAAGGACCATATCGCCGGCAACATCCGCGACGGTGCGGCGATCGCCTTCGCCCATGGCCTGAACGTTCATTTCGGCCTGATCGAGCCGAAGGACACCGTCGACGTTCTGATGGTCGCCCCGAAGGGTCCGGGCCACACGGTGCGCTCGGAGTATGAGCGCGGCGGCGGCGTGCCCTGCCTTGTCGCCGTTCATCACGATGCGACCGGCAACGCGCTCGACCTCGGGCTGTCCTACGCCTCCGGCGTTGGCGGCGGCCGCTCCGGCATCATCGAGACGACCTTCAAGGAAGAGTGCGAGACCGACCTGTTCGGCGAACAGGCAGTTCTGTGCGGCGGTCTGGTCGAGCTGATCCGCGCCGGTTTCGAAACCCTCGTGGAAGCCGGCTACGCGCCTGAAATGGCCTATTTCGAGTGCCTGCACGAAGTGAAGCTGATCGTCGACCTGATCTACGAAGGCGGCATCGCCAACATGAACTACTCCATCTCCAACACCGCCGAATGGGGCGAGTATGTCACCGGCCCGCGCATCGTCACCGACGAGACAAAGGCGGAGATGAAGCGGGTTCTGACCGACATCCAGACCGGCAAGTTCACCTCCGAGTGGATGCAGGAGTACAAGGCCGGGGCAGCCAAGTTCAAGGCGACCCGCCGCCTGAACGATGCGCACCAGATCGAAGAGGTCGGGCAGAAGCTACGCGGCATGATGCCCTGGATCAAGGCCAACGCCCTGGTCGACAAAGAGCGCAACTAAGCCCTCGCAGCGTTGGCCTTGTCCAGGACATCAAACTCCCGCCCCTGCCAAAGGCAGGACGCGGGGGGATCAAGGCCAACGCCCTCGTCGACAAAGAGCGCAACTAAGCCTTCCAGCGTTGGCCTTGTCCAGGACATCAAACTCCCGCCCCTGCCAAAGGCAGGACGCGGGGGGATCAAGGCCAACGCCCTCGTCGACAAAGAGCGCAACTAAGCCTTCCAGCGTTGGCCTTGCCCAGGAGCCCAAACTCCCGCCCCTGCCAAAGGCAGGACGCAGGGGGATCAAGGCCAACGCCCTCGTCGACAAAGAGCGCAACTAAGCCTTCCAGCGTTGGCCTTGCCCAGGAGCCCAAACTCCCGCCCCTGCCAAAGGCAGGACGCGGGGGGATCAAGGCCAACGCCCTCGTCGACAAAGAGCGCAACTAAGCCTTCCAGCGTTGGCCTTGCCCAAATCAGAGACACCTTGCGCCTGCCAAAGGCAGGACGCAGGGGGATCAAGGCCAACGCCCCTTCATCTCCCCCACCCGTCATCCCGGTCCCCCAGCCGTCATCCCCGCTTTATGCGGGGATCCACACCGTGATACCGCCCTTGTCTCGGCCGCTGTTTTTCAACAGGACGGAAAGATCGCGATTTCCAAGTGAATTCAGTTTTTTGAATCCACAAACCCGCTTTTCTCTTTCCATTTGCCTCAAATTTTCGCCGTTTCCCTAACAGGGTGGAATTGTCTTTCAGGTAGTCAGGACACCATCGCCGGACCGGCCGGCAATTCGGGTGCGGATGAATGGATACCTTGACGCTTCTGGCGGCAAATCTGGTTCTGCTTTTCGTGTTTGCTTCGTGTTTTTTCACGTTGGCAAAACGGCTGCCCGGTCAGCCAAGCTGGAACAGCTGGGCCCGCGCCAACGCGCTACTGGCCGCCGCCATTGCCTGTTTCGCCTTTGAAACCAGCGTCCCGCCCGCGATCGCCATTCTCATCCCGAACATGCTGATCGTTCTCGGCTTCGCTTACCATGTCCAAGGCGCCCGGCAGGTTGCAGATCTACCCGTCGAGCAGTCCTATTTCTGGGGGCCTGCCACAGCGCTTGGGGTTGTCGCCCTGCCCGCGATCGTTTTGGCCGATTACCGGCTGATGTATCTGGCAACCAATCTGCTCGTCACCGCCCTGGCCCTCAGCGCGGTGTGGACATATTGGGATCTTGCCCGGCAGAAGCTGTTTTCAGCCTACGGTCTGATCGGCGCCTTTTCTCTGATGGCCGTGGAAGGCCTGATCCGCACGGGGCATGGCCTGCTGCTCGATCCGGCGGAGGCCACGGGCCTGCGGACGGATCTCGTTCTCACCACCCACCTCTTCACCAGCCTGGTGTTCGTGGCGCTCGCGGGTGCCTTCGCGCTCTGCCTGTCATTCGAACGCAAGACTGAGGAGCATCGCGACGCCGCCCGCCGGGACCCCCTGACCGGCATTTTCAACCGGCGCGAGTTCGAGCGGCAGTTGGTCCATGTTCTGACGCAAAGGAACTTGCCCTTTGCCGTGGTGCAGTTCGACATCGATCACTTCAAGACCGTGAACGACAGGTTCGGCCATGTCGCCGGGGATGAAGCCCTGCAGGAGGTCGCGGCCCTCATCCAGAACAATCTGCGTGGCGACGATTGTTTCGCCCGGCTGGGCGGCGAGGAATTCGCGGTGCTCATGCCGCGGGTGTCCGAGCTGGGCGCCGTGAAGATCGCCGAACGGATCCGCGGGCTGGTTTGCGGCCACATTTTCGACTTCGCACCGCCCGATTTCCGGATCACCCTGTCGGCTGGCGTCATCCATGGCATTGGCGAGGGGCTGACCGCCGACACGGTGATGCGAACGGTCGACGAAAGCCTGTATCAGTGCAAGCACACCGGCCGGAACCGTGTCTCGCTGGCCCGGCTGCCGAATTGCGGACCGCATAGTCCGATCGAGGGCGCACCGGCTCGGCAATACGGCTAAGCGCTGCCGGCCGGTCAGGAGAATGCGTCGATCAGACGGGCAACCTCGGCATCCCTTGCCTGCTCGCTCGCACCGCCAATGACGACCACCACGAGCCGTTTCTGCCCCCGGCGGGACGTGGCGACGAGATTGTAGCCCGACATTCTGAGGTATCCCGTTTTCAACCCGTCCACGCCCGGCACCTTGCCGAGCAGATTGTTGGTCGCCCGGAAATTGCGGCCGTTGTAGGTAAAGGATTGCGCCCGGTAGTAGCCCGCGTATTGCGGAAAGCGCCGCGTGAGGGCCTGGCCGAGCTTGGCCATGTCGCGGGCCGTTGTGACCTGGGCCGGATCCGTCAATCCGCTCGAATTCACAAAGCGGGTGCGCGACAGGCCGAGTTGCCGGGCCTTGTCCGACATGCGGCGGGCGAAGGCGGCCTCGCTTCCGGCGATGTTTTCCGCCACTACAACGGCGACGTCGTTGGCTGATCGCACGGCCAGGGCCCGCGCCGCTTGCTCGACGGTGATCGTGCTTCCCGCTTGCACGCCGATCTTCGACGGTGGCTGGGCGGCTGCGTTGCCGGACACCTCAAGCGGCGTCGTGAGCCCAAAGCGTCCGTTGGCGACCTCCTCGAACAACAGGTAGAGCGTCATCATCTTTGTGAGCGAAGCGGGAAACCGCGGCTCGTCCGCATCGACCGCATAAAGTTCGGCGCCGGTTGCCCCGTCGATGACAAGCGCGGAAAACCCGCGGTGCACGCCGGTTTCCGCCGGCGCATAGGCCACGGGCACGGCAGAGACTGGCTGAACCTGCGCCCGTCCGGCGGTGGCCGGGCCTGTGGTCTGCGGCGCCGTCTGACACGCGGCAACGGCAAGGCACAGCAACAGTGCGGCGGTGATATTCAAACAGCGTCGAAACAAGGTTTTCTTCCTCACAAGGGGTCCGGGCTCGAGCGCGCGCCATCACGCTTTGAGCTTATAGCCCGTCCGGAAAATCCAGTGAATGATCGCAAGGCTTGCCACCAGGAACAGGCAGGTCATGAAGAGCGAAAGCCCCAGGCTGACATCGGCTTGACCATAAAAACTCCAGCGGAAACCGGAGATCAGATAAACGACCGGATTGAGCAGCGTCACCTTCTGCCAGAACTCGGGAAGCATCGTGATGGAATAGAAACTGCCGCCCAGAAAAGCCAGCGGCGTGACCACCAGAAGCGGGAAAAACTGCAGTTTCTCGAAGTTGTCCGCCCAGATTCCGATGATGAAGCCCAGCAGCGAAAACGTGATGGCCGTGAGCAGAAAGAACGTGACCATCCAGAAGGGGTGCCGAACTTCGATGGGGACGAAAAACAGGGCCGTGACAAAGATGATCAGGCCGACCAGGATCGATTTCGTGGCCGCCGCCCCCACATAGGCGATCGTCACCTCGAAAAACGAAACCGGCGCCGACAGAACCTCGAAAATCGTGCCGGTGAAGCGCGGAAAATAGATCCCGAACGCCGCATTGGAGAGGCTCTGCGTCATCAGCGACAGCATGATCAGCCCCGGCACGATGAAGGCCCCGTAGGAAACGCCGTCGACCTCCGTAATCCGGGACCCGATGGCCGCTCCGAACACCACGAAATAGAGCGTTGTCGACAGGACCGGGGATATGATGCTCTGCATGATGGTACGCTTCGTGCGCGCCATCTCGAACAGGTAAATCGCTTTGATCGCGCCGAAATTCATGCTTGCCTCTTCACCAGATCGACGAAGATGTCCTCGAGGGAACTCTGTGTCGTGTTCAAATCGTTGAAACGGATCCCGGCCGCGGCCAGGTCGGTCAAGAGGTGGGTGATCCCTGTCCGTTCCGCGCGCGTGTCATAGCCATAGGTCAAGGTGAAGCCGTCCTCCGACAGTTCGAGCCCGTAGCCGGCGAGACTGCCAGGTATCTCGCCCAGTTGCTCGCTCAAGACCAGGGTCAATTCCTTGCGCCCGAGCTTGCGCATCAGCTCCGCCTTTTCCTCGACAAGAATGATTTCCCCCTTGTTGATCACACCGACCCGGTCCGCCATCTCCTCCGCTTCCTCGATGTAATGCGTTGTGAGAATGATGGTGACGCCCCGGTCTTTGAGCTGCCCCACCAGCCGCCACATGTCATGGCGCAATTCGACGTCCACACCGGCGGTCGGTTCGTCCAGAAACAAGACAGCCGGTTCGTGGGCCAGGGCTTTCGCGACCAGCAGCCTGCGCTTCATGCCGCCAGAAAGCGACATGATCGGGTTGTCGCGCTTGTCCCAAAGGGTCAGATCCTTGAGGATCTCTTCGATCAGCGCGGGTTTTGACGGCAGTCCGAACAGTCCGCGGCTGAAGGCGACCGTGTCAATCACCTTTTCGAATGGCGCCGTCGGCATTTCCTGAGGAACCAGACCGATCATCTGCCGGGCCGCGCGGAAGTCCGTGATGGCGTTGTGCCCGCCGACAAAAATCTCCCCGGCCGTCGGCCGGACCAGACCGCAGATCGTGCTGATCAATGTTGTCTTGCCGGCCCCATTGGGACCAAGAAGGGCGAAAACCTCGCCCCTCACGATATCCAGAGACACCGACTTCAATGCCTCGAACCCGCTATCATACTGTTTTCGAAGGGATTTGACCGAAATAATGGGAGGCATGCACACACTCATACTGGCAATGGCCGGACTAAACGGAGGGTCTCCGCCCCGGTATATGTGCCGGGATGGAGGCGGGAACACCCGGAGATGCCGCAACCTGCCAGATTGGCCGCGGAAAGAAAACCGGCGACCTCAGTGCCTCAGTGTTCACATTGCTGAAACAGTGCGTTGCGCCGGCGGGACTGGTTTCGATCCGCAAGATTTATACCTTATTCCCAGACGAAACCTGTCACGACACGTTTGGAGAACCGCATCATGTCAATCCGGCCCGTAACGCATATCGGCGGCACCCAGCCGACGCTGGAAGGGGCGGGTGTCAAGCTTGAGCGGGTGTTTGGCTTCCAAGACCCCACCATGCTGGACCCGTTCCTGCTTCTGGATGATTTTCGCAACGAACGCCCTGAAGATTATGAAGCCGGGTTTCCCTGGCATCCGCACCGGGGCATCGAAACGATCACCTACGTGCTTGCCGGGACGGTCGAGCACGGCGACAGCCTGGGAAACATCGGCACATTGGAGGCGGGCGACGTCCAATGGATGACGGCCGGACGCGGTATCATGCACCAGGAAATGCCGAAAGGGGACGACAAGGGCCGGATGCACGGCTTTCAGCTCTGGGCCAACCTGCCCTCCGCCCACAAGATGACCGCACCGCGCTACCAGGATGTGCAGTCGAAAGACATTCCCATTGTCGTCGATGATGACGGCACCTCGGTCCGCGTCATCTGCGGCGACTTCTGGGGCAAGCAGGGTCCCGTCGACGGAATTGCCGCAGAACCGCAATATCTCGATATCCACGTTCCGGCCGGCCGGAAGAAGCGGTTCAAGGTCGACACGCACAAGCAGACCTTTGCCTACATCTTCGAAGGGTCGGGCCGCTTCGAGGGGGCTTCCAATCCGTTCGGCGTTCTCACCGAAAAAGAGTTTGCCGGAGAGGAACTCCACATCCGGGATCAGACCGGAGACCGGTCTCTGGTCGTCTTTGGCAGCGGCGACGAAATCGTGGTTCAGGCCGGTGAGCACGGCATCCGTTTCCTGCTCGTCTCCGGGGCCCCGATCAAGGAACCGGTCGCCTGGCATGGTCCGATTGTCATGAACACGCGGCAGGAATTGATCCAGGCTGTGACCGAATTGCAAAACGGCACATTCATCCGGCCTTAAAAGACGCAGGCAACCGACAAAAACCCCGGCCCGATGGGCGGTGGCTCCCAAGGCTGGCAAAACCCGTTGACCACATGATCTTGAGAAGGTTCGCGGGACCGTTCTCTTCGTGAACGTGCCGCGCCTCACGAA
Source organism: Roseibium aquae (assembly GCF_008711285.1). GTDB lineage: Bacteria > Pseudomonadota > Alphaproteobacteria > Rhizobiales > Stappiaceae > Roseibium > Roseibium aquae. The sequence goes on along the minus strand of NZ_VXDC01000001.1, from coordinate 605,536 downwards.
AAGGTTTCGGACAAGCCGCATCTCCGTCAGCAAACTGAAATGCCCCGGCGCAAGACCGGGGCATTCGCGTTGGTGGCAAACCGTGCAGGCGTTGTCTCTGCCCGGCGCGGTGGAGTTCCCGCGCCGGTCACAGGATCAACGGGAAGCCAGGATGATCTTGACCTTCTGGCAATACCGGCGGCTGATCGGGTTCATGCGCTTGGCATAGTGACCCGCGTTGTAGCGCAGGATCGTGCCACACAAATCGCCACCGGCGCGCTGGTGGGCACCCGCCAGATACCGCATGCCCCATTCGATGTTGGTTTCCGGATTGTAGAGCGCCTTGACGGAGCCCCGGTAACCCAGGCCGCGCGCCGTCGCCGGCTTGATCTGCATCAGCCCCACTTCGCCAGCCGCCCCACGGGCTCTCGGGTTGAAGTTGCTTTCCACTTCCACGACCGCCTTGGCGATATGCTCGGGAACACCGTGCTTCTTGGCCGCTTGACGGATCAGGGAAATGTACTTCGCCTTGCCTGAGTTGGCGGCCTGCTTCGCGGAACCCGAAGGCCTCTGGGCGCGGGTCTTGGTTTCCTTGGCCGCCGGGGAAGCCTGCTTCGCTTGCCCGGGTGTCTCGTCCGCCGTCTCAGAATCGCGCGCCGGCATGTTCACGATCCGAAGAACATCGCCCGGCCGGGCGTTCGGGTTCAGGATCTGGATCTCCCCGGCAGCGCTCGTGTCGGCGCCGCGCGCCGAGGACATTGGCTCGGGCATGATCAATTGACCGCCTGAGCTCGCATTTGCTGTGCCATTGGAAAAAGTGGTGGCAAGAAGGAGGAGGCCGAAAGCCCCAGTGATCTTTTGTACAGACCGCACCATGTGTGTCGTGCCCTTTTTTGTTTTTGGGAGGTGTCGTTGTTGTCGGGCCGGAGAGATGACGGCGCACTGGGACGAAAATCGGTCCGCTCAATTCACGAAATATTTCACTTTCTTTCAGAAAATGTTTCAAAATCATGCAAATTTTGAGCGGATCCAGCCAAACACCTCTGAAATATGACGGGTCGATGGCGAAACAGGGCAAATTCATGCCCATTGATGGCTTAGCGGCGCACGGGCTTTTGAAAATGACAACCCTCACACGAACGCCGCAAGGTGGCCATGCTGTGATCCGGGCTGTGATCCGGGCTGTGATCCGGGCTGTGATCCGGGCTGTGATCCAGGCGATGACGGAGCTTAATCCGACAGCGATGGCAAGCTTGAAAGAAGCCTGTGCAACGTCACGATTGTCGACTGGTCCGCAACACCGTCAACCCGTTCGGGCCGGAAGTGCCGCTGGAACGCCTCCACAACCTTCGCCGTCTGCGCGTCGAAAACACCTGTGACAGGGGCGTTGTATCCGTAAAGCGCGAGCATCGACTGCAGCGCTTCGACGGGCTGGCCACTTTCGCCATGCTGCATCAGGACACCCGATGACATGATCGGTTCCGGTTCGACATAATGCCCGATCCCGGCGCGTGCCAGGTCGCGCCACGGAAACTTCTCACCCGGATCGAGCTTGCGTTCGGGCGCGACATCGGAATGGGCGAGCACCATCCAGGGCGAGATCGCATGCCTTTGGCAGATATCCGAAGCCAATAGGATCACCGCGCGGATCTGCGGCACGGGAAAGTCGGGATATCCACCATCATGGCCCGCATTGACGATCTCGATGCCGATCGACCGGGAATTGATATCGGTTTCACCCTTCCAGAAGCTCTGTCCCGCATGCCAGGCCCGGCGGCTCTCGGGAACAAGCTGCAAGATCGCGCCCCGCTCATCGACCAGATATTGCGCCGACACTTCGGACCTCGGATCCATCAGGCGCCGCAACGCGTTTTCCTTGGTGTCCATGCCGGTGTAGTGGAGAACCAGCATGTCCAACGGTGTTTTGTGTGACCGTTCGCCGTGATTGGGCGAGGGGTGGATCCGCGCTTTCACGGTCGTGTCCGTTGCAACGCTCATAAACCCCGCTCCACCTTCACTTGTGCCCAGGCCGCATTGAGCGCGGCCATCCGGTCATTTGCGATCCGCACGAACTCCGCCGGCACACCCCGGGCAATCAAGCGGTCGGGATGTGTTTCCTTGAGCTGCTTTCGAAAATGGGTTTTCAGCTCTGCATCGCTTGCATCGGCGGAAATCCCGAGAAGCGCATAAGGATCGCCGTCACGGCGCGTGTGCCGGGACAGCACCGTCGAGAATTCCCGTTCATCGAGGCCGAAAACCTTCGCGACTTCCGAAAGATACCCCACTTCAGCCTCGTGCACGAAACCGTCGGCTTTCGCGATGTGAAAAAGGCCGTCGAGAATATCGAGCAAGGTGGCCTTGTCATAGGGAAAGAGATCGGCAAGTTTCTTCGCATAGATATCGAAACCGGCGACATCCTGTTGCGCCAGGTTGAACAGCCGCGCGACGTTCTTTTCCTCGCCAGGGGGAACATCGAACAGTTCTCCGAAGGCAAGCATCTCGTCGGTGGTAACCACGCCGTCCGCCTTCGCCATCTTCGCCGATAGCGCAATCATCGCGACCGTAAACCCGACCGTCTGGGTCCCTTCCGGCCGCGCGAGAACAAGCTGAACCAGGCGGTCGGCCAATTGGGCAGTGCCGTTGCCGATTGCCGACAAGATGCTCCCGAGACTACTCCAGACGCTCACGAAGACCCCAAAGACGGAAAGGATTGACTGCGACTGGGCACGGGACAGGACGCTCGCAGGATCTCCCGTCCAGTCCCGGATTGAATTTTTTTAGCGGGGCGGGGTTGATTTGGCCAGCCTTAAGAACGGGCCAGCGGGCCGGACCATGGAATCCTATGGTCGAAATCGACCTGCCCTCGCAGCCAGACAGGATTCACGTTGGTTAAACCTCTCCCGGTTACCATGAATGCCGTGTCAGTTTTACAGAGCATTTCTCCTTTATGGCCACTGTAGCGAAACAGAGCAGCATGGTTGTCATCTTGATGGCGATCACTCTGATTCTGCTTCTGGCTCTCGGTGTGTATGCAAGCAACCGGCTGCTGACCCATTGGCTGATCGAACGCAGTCTTGAACATACGCTGGCGCAGATCCCGGTGGCGCTTCAAAAGGCGGGCCTGGAAGAGCAATTGCCTGACCCGCGTTCCGGTCCACCGGCCAGGCATTCGACAGGCGATCCACCTGGAGATCAGATCCCCGGCCTTCAGCTGCGCAGCACAATCGACGGGGCGCTCGGCGCACCGCCCCCCGGTGACTTGCCGGGCCGGGCCCTGACAAGAGCTGAGAGGGATGTCATCCTGCCGCTTTTGAAACCGGCGGAGCTCCTCTCGGCGCGGGCCTTTTCCGCCCGGGACCTGCAAGCCGCGCAGTCTGACCCGGCCCCCCTGCTCCTGGCGGCCCTCGACCCCGATCCCTCCGGACAGGCTGGGCCCAACCTCCCGGTGGCCGCGGTCGCAAAAAAGACCGGAGTTTTGCTCTCGGAAAACCGGGCCGGTGTCGCGGTGGCCATGGACTTCATCGGCCGGATCAGCCCGCATGTTCTGATGGTGCTGCCCAACCGCGGATCCGATGGCGGCATGCAGAGCGGTCTTCTTCTCGTCACCGACCAATCGGTCCTCCTGCGAAGCATATCCGGCATTACGGCGTTGAGCAGCGGTCTCATCGCCGCGCTCTGCGGCATATCGGTCCTGTTTGCCGGGATCCTGCTCTGGCTGCGTTTCCGCGATCAGGTGCGCACCACCCGGGATATCGAGTACCTTGCCCACCATGATGCCTTGACCGGATTGCCGAACAGGGCCGTCTTCAACGCCCGTTTGAACGAGACCCTGCGGCTGACCCAGGCGAAGGCCAGCAACATGGGCGTGATGCTGATCGACGTCGATAAATTCAAGGAAATCAACGATACATACGGCCATGGGACCGGGGATCTGTTTCTTCAGATCGTCGCAAACCAACTGAAATCCGTTTTCGGCGATCATCTTGTCGCCCGCCTGTCCGGAGACGAGTTCGCGGTCATGACCCATTCCGTGTCCGACATCGCCCGCCTGACCAGGCTGGCATCGGAAATGATCGCTTCAACCGACCTTCCCTGTGTGATCAACGGCAAGGAGATCAAGATTTCCCTGTCGATTGGAATTGCCCGGGCCAGCGATGGAAATTGGCGCGCGTCGCGGCTGCTCCATTGCGCAGATCTCGCACTTTACAGTGCAAAGCGCAGCGGCCGCTCGACCTTCGTCTGGTACACATCGGAAATGGATGCCGATGCGCAGAAAAGGAAGGAAATCGAAGCCGGCCTGGTGAAAGCCCTGCGCTTCGGCCAGTTCGAGTTGCTGTTTCAGCCGCAATACTCCCTGACGGACAATCAGCTGAAAGGCTATGAATCGCTGATCCGCTGGAATCATCCGACCAAGGGAACCATTCCTCCAGATGTGTTCATTCCGGTCGCGGAAGAGACGGGATTGATCGAACAGATCGGCGACTGGGTGCTGAACCGGGCCTGCCAGGAGGCCGTATCTTGGCCCGACCAAACGCTTCGGATTGCCGTTAATGTGTCCGGCGCCCAGTTCTCAGCCGGAGAAACCCAGAAGAAGGTTGCCAAGGCTCTCAGGGAGACCGGCCTCGACCCCCGTCGTTTGGAGATTGAAATCACCGAGAGCCTGCTCATTTCCGACACTGACGCAGTCGTGGAAACGCTGCAGCAGATCCGGGAAATGGGCGTGGCGATCGCCATGGACGATTTTGGAACCGGATACTCGTCGCTGAGTTATCTGAGCCGTTTTCCATTCGACAAGATCAAAATTGATCGCTCCTTCGTTCAGAACCTTGGGGAGGATGCCGGGACCGATGCCATCGTGACGTCGATTATTGGCCTCGGCCGGTCCCTGGATGTTCTCATTACCGCCGAAGGGGTCGAAACGCCGGAGCAAGTTACCCTGCTGAGGGCCGCTGGCTGCGACATGGTTCAGGGCTACCTCTACGGGCGTCCGGGATCCGTCGAAGCGCATGAAGAGCATCGCGCGCGCCTGGGCTACAATCGAGCGGAATTCTGGGATGAGAACGATGACCTGGTGCCGCTGCGGGCCATGGCTGTTGCGCGCAAACCCGGATCCGAAGACGAGCGCGGCAGCGCCTCTCCCCAACAAGACATAGATGATGACGAAATCGCGCTCAGCGCAGAACTTCTGGCGGAGGATGAGGCGGACTATTCGCCCCGCGCCATGCCTGCCTGACCTGACACCGCTTCAGCGGCGCTGGCTGCCCCCGGGGTTTGGTCGGTCCGGCGCGCCTTGCGTTCCGAATAGCGGTCCACCAGGTAGTCGGACCGGTCCCGGGTGAGCAGGGTGAACTTGACCAGTTCTTCCATCACATCCACGACCCTGTCGTAGAGCGGCGATGGCTTCATGCGCCCGGCCTCATCGAACTCTGTGTAGGCCTTAGGAACCGACGACTGGTTCGGGATCGTGACCATCCGCATCCAGCGGCCCAGCACGCGCATCTGATTGAGGGCATTGAAAGACTGCGAGCCGCCGGAGACCTGCATCAGAGCTAGCGTTTTGCCCTGGGTCGGACGGATGGCGCCGGTGCTGAGCGGGATCCAGTCGATCTGGCTCTTGAGCACACCGGTCATCGCACCGTGCCGTTCAGGCGAACACCACACATGCGCTTCCGACCATACGGACAGATCCCGCAGTTCCTGAACCTTTGGGTGGCTGGCTTCGCCATCGTCGGGCAACGGCAGGCCGGACGGGTCATAGATCCGCGTTTCGGCACCGAACGCCTGCAGCAATCGTTCCGCTTCCTGAAGCAGAAACCGGCTGTAGGACCGATCGCGCAACGAACCGCACAGCAATAGCACGCGCGGGGGATGGGTCCGCCCGCCGGCGGGAGCCAGCGCATCGTGATCAATCGGTTCAAGCAGGTCCGGGTCAGCATTCGGCAGATCGCGCCCGTTCAGAGTGATCTGCGTCATCCCTTATGACCCGAGCCGACCGTTTCCCCATCTTCCTTGGTGAATGACACAAGATCCACCGGCAGCAGGTCCATCACTGTTTCGGAGGGCCGGCACAGCTTAACGCCCCTATCCGAAACAACGATCGGCCGGTTGATCAGCACGGGGTGCTCCATCATGAAGTCGATCAGTTGCTCGTCGGTCCATTTCGGATCACCCAATCCAAGGTCGTCATAAGGAGTGCCTTTCTGGCGGAGGAGATCACGAACCGGAATGCCCATCTGGGCGATCAGTTCGACCAGTTTCTCACGGCTTGGCGGTGTTTTCAGATACTCGATCACCGTGGGCTCGACTCCACTTTCCCGGATCATGGCAAGCGTGTTGCGGGACGTGCCGCAGTCTGGATTGTGATAGATCGTGATGGTCATGGCCTTGGCCTTTTCAACAGGTGGGAATGGCTTGGGAAAGGGGCGCGGGCAGGCGGCAGATTTCCGGTGCGCTGCCACAGCAGTCTTCGGTCAGGAACACCAGAAGCCTGCGCATGTCTTCATAATTGACGGCGTAGTGGACATGCCGACCATTGCGCCGCGCCCTCACCAGGCCGCTGCGCTCGAGGGCCGACAGATGAAAAGACATCCGGGTGGGCGCGATCTCCAGAACGCTTGCGATTTCACCGGAAGGCAGCCCCTCCGGTCCGGCCTTCACCAAAAGCCGAAACGCGGCAACCCGGTCCTCATGCGCAAGCGCGGACAATTTGTTGACGGCATCCTTATCCTTCATGCACCAACTATACAATTATAATTGTAGTGTTGCAATATTGAGCTAGCACGGCAGAGCCCGTTGAACCGCACTCATTTGCATGGAACGCCGAGGCCGGTGCGCCTGGTCCGGATCTACATGGCGGCGGCGGCGCGGGCCGCCTGATCATAGTTGCCAGAGACAAGCCGGAGTGTCGCGGCCAGCCGGGAGAGCTCCTTCTCATCCAGTCCGAGGGCTTTCATCGGCTCGACCAAGAGGGCCTCGCGCAAGCGCCGGTACTCCATACAGGCTGCCTCGCCTTGGGGAGTGATTGCGGCGGTCTTTTCCTTGCCACGCCGGCCGGACATGATCAGCCCGGCCTTTTCCAGCTTTTTCAGCGCATAGGTGACCGTGTGCGTATCCTCGATGTTGAGAACGAGACAGATGTCGGAGAGCGTCTTGGCCCGGCCCCGGTGATTGACCGAGTGCAGAACCAGAACGTCCAGAGGCCCTAGTCCGGCATTCCCCGAAGCAGCGATGCACCGGACCATCCAGCGGTGATAGGCATTGACCATCATTGTCACCGCGAACTCGATTTCGGACAGGGCCGGCATGGCCCCCGAGGCCAGATGGGCGGCAGACACGACCGGTCCGACGCTTGTTGGGGGATTTGGCGGAGGGGTCGTGTCCTGCTTGGTCATGTCATTGATCCCGCGTCAGTTCGACATCATGGTATTGGGCAGCCACAAGACGATTTGTGGAAACGCCACGATCAGTGCAGTGGCCACGATCATCAGGAAAAAGAATGGTAAAGCCATCTTTGCGACCCTGAAGATGTTGTGCCCCGTCATGCTCTGAAGGACGAACAGGTTAAAGCCCACGGGCGGCGTAATCTGGCTCATCTCCACAACGAGCACGAGATAGATGCCAAACCAGATCAGGTCGATGCCGGCTTGCTGAACCATCGGCAGGATGACCGAGGTGGTCAGGACCACGACGGAAATGCCATCCAGAAAGCAGCCCAGCACCACGAAGAAGACGGTCAGCGCGAGCAGCAATTCCAGCGGTGTCAGTTCCATCCCGCCGATCCAGGCCGCCAGTTCCCGGGGGATTCCGGTGTATCCCATGGCAACCGTCAGGAAGGCGGCGCCCGCAAGGATGAAGGCAATCATGCAGGAGGTTTTGGTCGCCCCCAACAAGGCATCGACAAAGGACTTGCGGGTCAGCGTTCCGGAGAACCAGGAAAGGATCAGCGACAGCACAACCCCGATCGCGGCCGCCTCCGTGGGAGAGGCCAGGCCGGCGTAGATCGAGCCGATGACGCCGACAATCATGGCGATGACCGGAAACAGGCGCCGGGTGGCATAGATCCGCTCACGAAGCGGGATTGGATCTTCCTTGGGAGGCATCTTGGACCGATTCAGCATCGACCACAGGATCACATAGCCCATGAAAAGGGCGCAGACCAATGCCCCGGGCAGCACGCCAGCCATGAACAGGCGCGAGATGGACTGTTCGGTGGCCGCACCGAAAACGATCAGGATGATCGATGGGGGGATCAGCAGCCCGAGCGTCGCCGATCCGGCCAATGTCCCAATGGCCATGTTCTCATCATAGCCACGGCTTCTCAGTTCCGGCAGGGACATGCGCCCGACCGTCGCCGCGGTCGCGGCGGAGGACCCGGACACGGCCGCGAAAATCCCGCAGCCGAGAATGTTCACGTGCAGGAGCCGTCCGGGCAGGTTTCGCATCCACGGAGCGAGCCCGGCAAACATGTCCTCGGACAGGCGGGAGCGGAACAGGATCTCGCCCATCCAGATGAACATCGGCAAGGCTGTCAGATCCCAGGAATTGGCCGACCCCCAAACGGTGATGGCCATGACCGGCCCGGCCGGGGCGGAGACAAGCAGAACCATGGCAACCAGCGCCACGGCGAAAAGCGCGACGGCAACCCAGATCCCAGTGGCAAGGGCCGCCAGCATGCCGAGCCCGAGAAAAACAGCAACGAGAGACAGGTCCATCAGTGCGATCCTCCCGCGGCCCCGGCACCCGTGTGGGGTGCAAAACTGGCCTGCCCGCCGCGCAACACGGTGATCAAATCGTCAAGCAGCGAAACGGTGAAAACCAGAAGTCCCGCCGTCATGACCGACTGGGGGATCACCAGCGGAACGGGAATGATCCCGAAGGAGACCTCGTTGAACTGAAAACTGTCGAGAGCAAGCAGCGCGGCCTGCCAGGTGAAAAAGGCCGTGAGGCTGAAGGCCGCCAGCAGGCTCCAAAGATCCAGAAAACGGGCAATCCCGGAAGGCACCGACTGGAGCAGGATGGAAACCCGAATATGCGCCCCGCCGCGCAGCGTGCCGGCAAGGGCGAGGAACGAGGCCCCGACCAGAAGGAAACCGGCGAATTCGGCAAGTGAGGGAACCAGCAATCCCCAAGGGTCCAGTCCAAGCGCGCTGCGCGCGCCATCGATGATCCGGCCGCTCACCTGAGCGACCACCAGGGCGGCAATCATCACCAGGCAGATGGCCGCAAGGCCCAGCGCTCCGGAATAGAGCCTGTTTAGAACCGCGCGCATTCGCGCCTCCCAATTCAAATGTGTGCGTTGGCGCGCAGCTGCGAACACCCAACAGGTGGTTTGGCTTCACAACGTTGGCGGCAAAGGCACGACGCGCCAAGACGTGCCGTCAAACCAGGAGCCGGACCGGCCGCCGTTGGGGCCGGTCCGGACACGTGCCTTTAGTTGGAGTAGGCCCTGACGATGGCAGCGCCCTGCTCGCCGGCTTCAGCTTCCCATTCACCAACCATGGTTTCGCCAATGGCTTCCATTTCAGCCTGCAACGTGGCGGAGGGTGCGGAAACGGTGATGCCGTTTTCGGCAAGGATCGCAGTCTGGGATTCCGTCTCGGCTTTCGAGGCTTCCCAGCCGCGTGTTTCGGCCTCTGCGGCAGCTTCCAGAACGGCGGCCTGCTCGGCTTCGCTCAACCCGTCAAAAGCGCTCTGGTTGACGATCACCATGTTCTTCGGAAGCCAGGCCTGGGTATCGTAGTAATGGGTCAGGAAGTCCCAAGCCTTGGAGTTCGCACCGGTCGAGGGCGATGTGATCATGGCGTCCACACGTCCGGTCGAGAATGCGGTCGGGATATCGGATACCTCGATTTGTGTCGGCACGGCACCGGCCAGCTGGGCGAGGCGCTCCGTCGCGGTGTTGTAGGCGCGGAACTTCAGGCCCTTCATGTCATCCAGGCTGTTGATCTCTTTTTTCGCATAGATCCCCTGCGGCGGCCACGGCACGGTGTAAAGGAGTTTCAAGCCTTGCTCCGCCAGCTTTTCCTCCACAGCCGGCTTCGACGCCTGATAGAGCTTCCAGGCCGCGTCATAGGAATTGGCCATGAAGGGCACCGAGTCGACGGCAAAGACCGGATCTTCGTTGGAAAGGCGCGAGATCAGAACCTCCCCGATCGGCGCAAGACCGCGGCGCACCGCGTTCTTGATTTCGGGGTGCTTCACCAGCGAGCCCGCGGTGTGGAGCTGAATGGTCAGGCTGCCGTCGGTCTTGGCCGCCACATCTTCCGCAAATTGCGCAATATTCTGGGTGTGGAAATTGCTATCCCCGTAAGGGGTCGGCATATCCCACTTGGTTTGTGCGGATGCGACAGTGGCACTGGCCAGACCGAAAGCAGCGGCCGCGATCAGGCGCGCACCGGCTTTCGGAATACGGTTGGAAAACGACATGACTTCTCTCCTCGTGGAACGGGGCATTCTGGCCCTCATTGCTGACCACCCGCCAGAAGCAGCGCGAGTTCTCCGCCACACCTGACACCGGCCTTTTTTCACGCTAGACCGGTTTTGGGATAACATCAATAATTTATCGACAAATTCTCATCATGTATTCATCGAACCTTCCACCGGCGATCCCCGAGGCGCTCCCGGATCCGGCTGGAAGGCAAACGTGGCCCCCCAAAGGCGTCCGGGACCCCGCGCCATATCGGCACGGGCAATTTTCTTCATTGACATTTTATCGATAAAATGTCGACATCAGAACCACGAAGGCTGGCGTGAACGGGCCGTCTCATCTGGATCCGGCCAGGCACCGCCGCCCAAAACCGAAAGAGGGAGTTTTCGATGACAGGCAAATGGGATTTCTGGATCGACCGCGGCGGCACATTCACAGACATTGTCGGCCGTGCGCCGGACGGCTCCGTCCATCCCCATAAAGTCTTGTCGGAAAACCCGGAAGCCTACCGGGACGCGGCCATCCAGGGCATTCGCGAACTGCTGGGCATAGAACCCGGCGGCCGGATCCCGGCAGAACAGATCAACACGGTCAAGATGGGCACGACGGTCGCCACCAATGCGTTGCTGGAACGCAAGGGCGAGCGCACCGCGCTCTTCATCACGACCGGGTTCCGCGACGCGCTGGAAATCGGCTATCAGGCGCGACCGGACATCTTCGCCAAGGAAATCATCAAGCCGGAACTGCTCTACGAAAAAGTCTACGAGATCACGGAACGGGTTCGCGCCGACGGCACGCTGGAACTGGGGCTCGACGAAGAGGACGCCCGGGTCCAGATGCAGGCCGCATATGACGCCGGCATCCGGTCCATCGCGATTGTTCTGATGCATGCTTATGCATACCCGGCCCATGAGCAGGCGCTGAAGGCGATCGCACGGGAGACCGGCTTTCCGCAGATCTCCGTGTCGCATGAGACATCGCCTTTGATGAAACTGGTGGGGCGCGGCGATACGACCGTGGTCGACGCTTATCTCTCTCCGATCCTGCGCCGCTATGTGAACCAAGTGCAGGAAGAACTGGGCGAAGGCCCGCGCCTGATGTTCATGCAGTCGTCCGGCGGCCTGACTGCGGCCGACCTGTTTCAGGGCAAGGATGCAATCCTGTCCGGCCCGGCCGGCGGTGTGGTTGGCGCCGTGCAGACCTCCCGCATGGCGGGCTTCGAAAAGATCATCGGCTTCGACATGGGCGGCACATCGACCGACGTGTGCCACTATGACGGCGATTACGAACGCGCCTTCGAGACCGAAGTCGCCGGCGTGCGCATGCGCGCGCCGATGATGATGATCCACACGGTGGCCGCGGGCGGCGGGTCGATCCTGCACTACAAGGACGGCCGGTTTCAGGTCGGGCCGGACAGCGCGGGGGCCAATCCGGGCCCGGCTTGCTACCGCCGCGGCGGTCCCCTGACGGTGACCGATGCCAATCTCATGACCGGCAAACTCGTCCCGGAGTTCTTTCCAAGGATATTCGGCCCCGGCCGCAACGAGCCGCTCGACGAGACTGTGGTTCATGAGAAGTTTGCACAGATGGCCGGACAGATCGGGGACGGCCGCACGGCGGAAGACGTCGCCGACGGTTTCCTGAAAATCGCCGTCGAGAACATGGCGAACGCCATCAAGAAAATCTCCGTCCAGCGCGGTTACGACGTGACCGACTACGCCCTGACGTGCTTTGGCGGCGCGGGCGGCCAGGCCGGCTGCCGGGTGGCGGATACGCTGGGCATGAAGACCGTCATCCTGCATCCTTTTTCCGGAATTCTGTCGGCCTATGGCATGGGTCTCGCCGACATCCGCGCCGACCGTCAGATGGCCGTGGTCAAGACACTGACCGATGACCTCTTGCCCGATCTTCTTGCCTTGCGGGACGAACTCGCCGCCCAGACCGAGGCCGAGCTTGAAAAACAGAATATCCCTGCGGACAAGCGCCAGACCCGCGCATCGGCCCATCTGCGCTATGACGGCACCGACACCCCGCTGCCCGTCGACCTCGCCGGCGTGGCCGAGATGCGGGCCGCATTTGAACAGGCGCACCGCAAACAGTTCGGCTTTGCCTACGAGAACAAGCCGGTGGTTATCGAAGCGCTGGAGGTCGAAACCGCCGGTGGCGGTGCCGGCCTTACGGAACCGGACCTGTCTCCCACCAGCGACACGCCGCAGCCGGTCAAGACCGTCCGCATATTCTCGGAGGGCGCGCATCACGATGCGGGCGTGTACACCCGGGACCGGCTCAAGCCGGGCATGAAGGTCATGGGCCCCGCACTTATCATCGAGCCGCATGCGACCATCGTGGTGGAGGACGGCTGGCAGGCCGGAATCAATGTCAAGGACCATGTGATCCTCAACCGGGTTGTCGCGCTGAAGCGCGACGACGCCATCGGCACCCACGCCGATCCGGTCATGCTGGAAGTGTTCAACAACCTGTTCATGTCGATCGCCGAACAAATGGGCGTGACGCTGCAAAACACGGCCTATTCGGTCAACATCAAGGAGCGCCTGGATTTTTCCTGCGCGGTTTTCGATGCCGATGGCGCATTGGTGGCCAACGCGCCGCACATGCCGGTTCACCTTGGCTCGATGGACCGGTCCGTCGAAACGGTGATCAAGCTCAACGAGGGCAAGATCAAGCCGGGCGACGTCTTTGCCCTGAACGCGCCGTATAATGGCGGCACGCACCTGCCCGACATCACGGTCGTCTCGCCCGTGTTCTCCGACGACCAGAGCGAGATCCTGTTCTGGGCGGCGTCCCGGGGCCACCACGCCGATGTCGGCGGCTCGGCGCCCGGCTCGATGACGCCGCGCGCGACCAATGTGAACGAGGAAGGCGTACTCTTCGACAATTTCAAGCTCGTCGACCAGGGCCGGTTCTGCGAGGCGGAACTGATCGAGGTGTTGACCAACCATCCGTTCCCGGCCCGCAACCCGCACCAAAACGTCGCCGACCTGTCCGCCCAGATCGCGGCCAACGAGAAGGGCATTCAGGAACTGCGCAAGATGGTCAGCCACTTCGGTCTGGACGTGGTGCAAGCCTATATGCGCCACGTTCAGGACAACGCTGAAGAAAGCGTGCGCCGTGTGATCTCCGCCTTGACGGACAGCGAATACGAATATCCGACCGACCAGGGCTCGGTGATCAAGGTGAAGATCACGGTCGACAAGGACAAACGGGAGGCAACCGTCGATTTCACCGGAACATCCGGCGTGAAACCGAACAACTTCAACGCGCCGGAGCCTGTCACACGCGCAGCCGTCCTCTATTGTTTCCGGGTGATGGTTGACGACAACATCCCGATGAATTCCGGATGCCTGAAACCGATCAACATCGTTCTGCCCGAGGACTGCATGCTGCGTCCGTCCTATCCGGCAGCCGTCGTCGCCGGAAATGTGGAAACCTCCCAGCATGTGACCAACGCCCTGTTCGCCGCGCTCGGCGCCATGGCGAACAGCCAAGGGTCGATGAACAATCTGACATTCGGCAATGACACCTATCAGTACTACGAGACGATCTGCTCCGGCTCGCCGGCCGGGCCGGGTTTCGACGGTACCGACGGGGTGCATGTTCACATGACCAATTCCCGTCTGACGGACCCGGAGGTGCTTGAATTCCGTTTTCCCGTCCTCCTGGAAGACTTTCACATCCGCAAAGGGTCCGGCGGCAAGGGCAAGTGGTCAGCCGGCGACGGAACCAAGCGGACGCTGCGTTTCCTGGAAAGAATGGACTGCGCGATCCTCGGCTCGCACCGCACCATTCGGCCGAAGGGTCTGGCTGGCGGCGGAGATGGCGAGGTCGGCCGCACGGAAGTCCGCCGTCTGGATGGCTCGATAAAGGTTCTGGAAGGCTGCGACCAGACCGTTCTGGAACCGGGCGAAGCGGTCACGGTGATCACACCGACGGCAGGCGGCTGGGGCAAAGCGTAAAGATCACCTAACGTTCAGCAATCGAGGGCGGGGATCATCCCCGCCCTTTTTCTTGGTTCTGCAGCTGCAGCAGCTGGAGTGACGCGCCGGGATGCAGCAGCCCCAGAAACTCTCCGAATTCGCCACAAAGACCTGCTCTGTCCGTTGGCAATTCATGCGGAAATTCCTACATCACACGCAATCGGCCGAACCGGCCTGAACGAGGAGAGAAAAATGCCTGCTGCCGCCCGCCGTCTGCGCAAGACGACAGCTTTTTTGGTCGTTGCCATTGCAGCGATGTTTGCCGCAACGGAGTACGCCGAGGCCCGCAGAGGCGGGATGGGCGGTTTCGGCAGCCGAGGCAGCAAGACCTACTCCGCGCCGCCCACGACTCAAACCGCCCCGGAAAGGGCAGCGCCGGTTCAGCGGTCCATGACACCGCAGCCCGCGCAGACACAGCGCGCCGCCCCGGGCGCTGCCGGACAAACGGCAAATGCGCAGCGCCCCGGCCTCTTCGGTGGCTTCGGCGGCGCCTTGCTGGGCGGCTTGATGCTCGGTGGTCTCGTTGGAATGCTGTTCGGCGGCGGGCTTGGTGGTTTCGCCGGGTTCCTTGGCCTGATCCTTCAAGTCGGCCTCATCTTGTTGCTGGTCAGCCTCGCGATGCGCTTTTTCCGGTCCCGGCAACAACCGGCAACAGCTGGCCCCAACCCGTTTGAAAGATCGCCTCACCACCCCGAGCCGAACCGGAGCGCGCCTCAGGCAACGCCGTTCAGCTTTGGCGGCGCAGGATCTCGCGGGTCTGGGTCTGGCGGATCAGCTTCCCGGACGTTTGCCCAGCCGGCGCCCCAGCCCTATGAGGCAACCGCAGAGGACCTCGACAGGTTTGAGGTCATGCTGGCAGAAGTTCAGGATGCCTACAGCCGCGAAGACTATGCTGCGCTGCGCCAGCTGGCGACCCCGGAAGCCATGTCGTATCTGGCCGAAGAGCTGGGCGAGCTTGCGTCTGCGGGCAAAAAGAACGTCGTTTCGGATGTCAAACTGCTGCAGGGCGATGTTGCCGAAGCCTGGCATGAGGATGGCAAGGACTATGTCACTGTCGCCATGCGCTACAGCGCGGTCGATTACATCGCCAAACGCGACAGCGGCGAAGCGCTTTCGGGCGACCCGGACGGACCGGCCGAGAGCACGGAAGTGTGGACATTCGTGCGCAGCGCCGGAGGGGAATGGCTGCTGTCTGCGATCCAGGGCACCGAATAACAAGAACACTGCACCGGCATGCCCCGATGGAGCCGGTGAACGGGCAGCCAACACAGGACATCAGAGGGCGGGTTTCCGCCCTCCGTTTTTTTCCGGATACGCGCACCGCGAGCCGATGCCTACCTTGTGGCGGTATCGGTCCACACGGGAGACTATGGGCGATGATCGAGCTGATTTCCGGAACACCCGAGGGAACCTTGGAGTTCAAGATCACCGGCAAGGTGACGAATGAGGACTATGACAGCGTTCTGACGCCGGCGATAGAAAAGGCCCTTCAGGAGCACGAGCGGATCAAGGTTCTGGTCCAGGTTGGCCCCGGATTTGAAGGATACACGCTGGATGCAGCTTGGGATGACACCAAGCTCGGCATGCGGCACTGGAAAGGGTTCGAGCGGGCTGCCCTCGTCACCGACGTGGGCTGGATCAAGACCTCGATCAAGGCCTTTTCCTTCGCCCTCCCCTATCCGGTCCAGACCTTCGATCTTGAAGACCATGACGAGGCTCGGCGCTGGCTGTCTGAATCCCTCGGGACCATCCGGATCCGCGATGATGGCGACCGGGTGGTGCATGTCAGCCTGATCGGCCAGATCGATGCGGAGGCCTATGACAGCGCGGATGACGAACTGGAAGATCTGATTGAAAAATACGGCCGGATTCGGCTGTTGCTCGATCTGCGCGAGTTCGATGGCTGGCAGGGGCTTGACGCGCTCGCCAGCCATTTGTCGCTTGTCCGCGAACACCGCAAGGCCCCGGAAAAGGTTGCTGTGGTGGGCGACGCGGCGTGGATGGATCTCGCCCGCCGCGTGTTTTCCGTGTTTACCGGCGCCGAGAGCCGCTTTTTCGCCGGCGATCAGTTCGACGACCCGGAGGCCTGGATCCGGGCATGACTTTCAGCCCGCACCCGGTGCGCCGGGGTCACAGGCCAGCACACCTTCCAAGGCACTGAGCGGCGCGCCAGTCAGACCCGTGCCGCTCGCGCGCGCTTGGCCAGGCCAACCAGGGCTTCGCGCAGCTTGGCCGGTTCCGTCAACCGGTCCTCGAACCAAATACGCGTTGTCAGATCGCCCGCGATCAGATCCATGCCGTCCGGATCAAGTGTCGCGAGTTTCCAACCGGCCTCCGGCGCGCCGGCGAGGACTTCGGCGTAGAGCTTGATTGCGTCCTGATGATCCTCGTTCATGTGGGAAACGGCCCCCGCTTCCCAATCGGCCAGTGCCGCGCAATCGGACCAACCAAGCTGCAAATCGGCGCTCTCCAGCTCGAACGCCTTGCCGAAACCGCCATTGAGGCTGGCCCGTTGGATCTCGAGGCGAAAGAACGCGAAATCGCCAAAATCCACATAAAGTTCGGCCTTCGGGTGCCGGGCAAGATACCGGCGGCGCAATCGCTGATGGGTGTCGGCGGTGCGGTCGATGCGGCTGGCATGGGCGAACACCGTGATGCGCGGATGGGCGAGCGGGTCGCCCTTGCCCGGCTCCCCGCACAACAGGGAACACCGGTTGTCCGCCAGAATGGCGGATGTATGGCCGGACAAGGTTGAGGTCAGGATGACCGGCGCTCCGTCCAGGTCCGTGGCAAGCGCCACCCGGCTGGCCAAAGGATGACCGGTTTGCGGCTCCAGCGCGGCCAGCGCACCGAACCGCGCCGAACGCACCAGCCCGCGACCCATGCGGCGGGCGTCATCGTCCGTCTCACGGAGAACATCCTTCTTCGGGCGCTCCGCCCCGGTTTGTTCCGTTACTCCGGTTTGTTCCACCATGGAAAACTCCTTTTTCGGCGCGTCCTGAGTTGGAGACTCTCCCTCTCCTCGAAATAGCGCTTTGCGGTTCGCTTTGGAATGGCGGTGCCGTTTCTGAACCGGAGATGAACGAGGATCTCAGAATGAGTTCAGCGCACATCGCGCATGGTCGTGTCATCGGATCGAACCACCCCGGGACCCAAGGGCGAAATCCTGCCAGCGGCCCGGGCGCAGATGGAGTTGAGAGCATGACAATCGCAAAACGCGTTCTCGCCGTTGCCCTGACAGGAATGCTTCTGTTGCCAACGGCCGGAGCTGCCGAGGCCGGCCACAAAAAGGGCTGGCACGGGCCGGGCCATCACCACAGCTACAAGAAGCACCATCACCGCAAACACCGGAAGAACAACGACGCGGTCGGCGCGGCCGTGGCCGCTGGCATCATCGGGCTGGCGGCGGGCGCAATCATTCTTGGCACCACGAGCCGCCCAAGCCATGCCGCGCCGCCTCCGGCACACTACTATCCCCCCGCACCGCCCCCGGGGCCGGTCTATGGCCCTATTCATGGCCCCATTCATGGCCCCATTCATGGCCCTGTGCACGGACCCGCCTACGCGCCAGTCGGATATCTGCCTTGGAGCCCTGCCTGGTACCGGTATTGCTCCACCAAATACCGCTCCTTCAATCCGCAGACCGGGACCTACACGACGTATCGCGGCGAGCAGAAATTCTGCCAGTAAGCCCTTCCCGGGCCGTGACGGGCAAACACCGGAGCGAGCAAGCAGCGTCTGCGCGGCGGCACAGTCTTCGCGCAGGCGCCGCGCCAAGCGGACAGCCTCACTGACAGATCCGATACCCGCAATCGGGACCCCGGCAGACCGTATCGAGGTGGAAATGGGCCTTGTGGTTGTCATCGGCCGCCGGGCCCAACACCGTCGTGAACCGCTCGCAGGCCGCCTTGTGCGCGGCGGCCAGGAACCGGCCGGCATCTGTCGCCGCCCCCCAATCCTCCTCAACCGAAATGGCAAGGCCGTCGGCGAACTCGAAAGCCGTCACATCCAAGGCCCGGCCACGCGCGTGTTCAGACAGTTTGGCCGCCGGATCGTTGTTGCGATGACGGCATACATATCCCGGTCCCGTCACGAGACGCACCAAAGGACTTCCTGTCAGGCGAACCGACAAAGGCCCAATATCCTTCCGCAGCCAGTCCGTGACCGCTTGCGCGGCCGGACAATCGAGGCTCGGTTCGCCGGACAGGGTGATGCGTTGGGTACCGAGGATGGCATGCTTCAGCCGGACCGGCCGCTCCACCCCGCAGCCCCCCTTCCCCTTGATGGGCGGGCCGGGTTCGACGTCCGCATTCTGTATCCGGCAGATCCCGCCGGCCTCCGTTTCCCCGCTGGACTGGTGCGCCAACGCCGGCTTGCGCTCGGGCGGAGCGGACACCCGCAGAGGTTTGGCGGGCGGAAGATCAACGCCGGGCGAGAATGGCCGCAGACCGGCATCCGCCAACGGCTTTGCCTCCGGGGCCGGGATTTCGGCCATGGAACCGCCTGGCCATGCCACCAGGAAAGCAAGAAACAGTGCAAGCGATCGGATCATCGGTTCCATATTCCGCGCCGGGTGGGCCGGCAGATGGTGCCACGTTCCTCCTTTACAAAAGGCGGCGGCTTTGGGCTTGATCAAAGGCGAGAGCCGCCGCAAAGGAAGGAACCATGACGATCGAACTCTATTCCGCCTACATTGTGGCAACCTTGATCCTTTTGGCCATTCCGGGTCCGACGATCCTGCTGGTGATCAGCTATGCCCTCAGCCATGGCCGCAAGGCCACGGTCGCCAGCGTGTTGGGTGTCGGGCTGGGCGATGCGGTGGCGGCGACGCTGTCTTTGTTGGGCTTGGGCGCGATCCTGGCCACTTCGGCCAGCCTGTTCGCAGTGCTGAAATGGGTTGGGGCCGCCTATCTGTTTTGGCTCGGCCTCAAGATGTGGCGCAGCGCACCCGCGGCGCTCGGGCAAACCGGCGTTCCCGACATAGCGCCGCGAAAGATATTTGCCCACGCGTTCCTGGTGACGGCGTTCAACCCGAAGGGCATCGTTTTCTTGATGGCGTTTCTTCCCCACTTCGTTTCGCCAAGCGCGGCTGTCGCGCCGCAGCTTGTGCTGCTCGGAGCCACATTTGTGGTTTTGGGGATCGCCAATGCCGCCATTTACGCCTTGGCGGCGTCGGAAATCGGAAGCCGGCTGCGCAGTCCCTCTTTGCTCAGCCTGGTTCAGAAAATTGGCGGGGGGTTCCTCATGTCGGCAGCCGTCATGACGGCCGCGATGCGCCGGGCATCCACCTGACCTTCATCCAGACACCGGCCCTTCACACAGACCGTGCGCCATGCCCTAACGATGGACGGCGAACGGGACCGGTTTCTTCCCGTCCTTCTTGGTTTCGTCCTCGCGCTTGGGCATGTGCTGTTCGATTGAAGCTCGGATCGCTCCGAGCGACTTTTGCGCCGAACTGTCCGTCAGCGCGCTGTAGCGCTGCAAAGCGGCGTTGAGTTCCAGACCGCCCATACGCAAATGCTTGGCCCGCATTGTGAGAATGTGCTTGTAGGCCGACTGCGTGACGCCATTGGCCTTGCAGATGATCGACAGCGCCTTGTCGCTTTCCGTATAGACGAGGCGAGAGACGCCAGCGGCGGGGAGGTTGCTGACCTTGGCAAGGAGAATGCCGAGTTCCGCCGCCCGGTCCGACTTTGCGAAATAGCTGACCGCGTCATCGATCTTGGTCTTTCCCGCAGCCACGTCCTTGATGAGCTGGTTGATCTGGTCACGGGTCTGCTGCGCCCGCTGGGCGCGGGCCGCGACCTCCGCGGCGGCGCGTTCCGCCATGACCTGAACAAGCGCCCCGTCGACGTTCAGTTCCTTGATCCGTTCGGTCAATTCCTTCGACAAGAACGGAACCAGCATCCGCGCCGCTTCTTCCGGCATGTCCGTGCGTTGGACAAGCGCGCTTTGAATGTCCGGGTCCGCCTTGGCCTTGTCGACAAGACGCAAATAGGTGGTGTCGGCAAAATGCGCGCCGGGATTGGCTGTCACCTTGGTCAAAACAGATGAATCACCGCGATCCACGAGAACTTCCGTAACGGCTTCGTCGAGGTTGGACCGCCCGGCGATCGCTGACAAATGATCCATGGACTGTGTCGCGGCCACATCCACCAAGTCTGACATCTTCAGAACCGGGCTGTCCTCGAGTACCGGACGGGCGATTTCGATAGTGTCCTGCGCGAGTTCTTTCATCAGCTTGTGAGGCGCCGAGCGGTGCCGCCCGACCCGTTTCGCCAGAGCCAGCCGGGTTTCGTGTTCCAACTGACCGAGCACATGCATAACGATGTCGCCGAAGATCAGGCTGACCTCTTCGACATGATCGTCATCCGCCGACAAAAACAGATCCGTGACGGCCGCAACCAGACTCTTGCGGCCTGTCGACGTCTTGTCTTTTGCCAGTTCCGCGAGCTTGCTGAGGCTCAGCATTCAAATGTCCAATGCATGCAATTTCCGGAGCTCTGATGCTAGCCGAACCGCGTTAACATAGCGCTACCGGATCCTTCCGAATACCTGATTGAAGGTCATGTATTCTACGACCTGTAGGTGTTTATGTGATGATTTTCTGTCTTTTTACAAAGACCTGTTCTGAAAGCGGCTAAAATCTGAAGCCGGGCCGCAGTTGCGCACAGGTGCAATGCAGCATGTTTTTCTCTTCATTTGCCACCTGATTTACACTAGATTAAAACTTTGTGAAGGTACTCGGGAGGTTCGAGATGACCACAGCACGTAGCCTGAACAAGATCGCAATCATCTTGGCCTTTGGGTTTCTGGCCGGCATAGTTCTCGGCGTCTTCTAACAGGCGCCGGTTTAAATATGGCTCTCGTGGATCACGCAGAGCCTGTTTTTTTGTTCATTCGAAAGGGGCCAAGGGCACGACGTGCCGGTTCGGCAGACGACTTGCCATACGGGCAGACCAGGCCCTGCGCGATCCGGCGAAAACGGCAGCGGCCGGATCAGGCGGGAATCCGCATCACCGGCCGCGCCATCCATATTGCACGCTGGCCTATTGAACGCAGGAACGGGTCTCGACGTCACAACGGCCCTCTGGGCTCAGGCAGCACTTCGCGTCAGATCATGGATTTTGTGGGAAGCAGCATCCTTCCTACCGGTGTCCAGCATCAGCTGATCCGCCGCGACCACGGTGACATCCGTGATGCCCATGAACCCCAAGACGTGTTTCATGTAGGTCGTGGCGAAATCGATCGCGGATTCCGC
Organism: Roseibium aquae; assembly: GCF_008711285.1. Lineage (GTDB taxonomy): Bacteria > Pseudomonadota > Alphaproteobacteria > Rhizobiales > Stappiaceae > Roseibium > Roseibium aquae. The sequence goes on along the minus strand of NZ_VXDC01000001.1, from coordinate 583,875 downwards.
TTCCGTGCCGCCGGAAGCGACAACCAGATAGGCCTTCTTGCCGTCAAGCAGGCCAACCGGACCATTTTCCGTATAGCGGAAGGTTTCGCGGGCCCGTGCAACCAGATCGACCCAAGCCTTCAGGCTTGCCGGAATCCCGAAATTATAGATCGGGACGCCAATCACCAGGGTGTCGGCGGCGCGCAGTTCGCTCACCAGGGTGTCGGACAGGGCCAGTTTCAATCGCTGATCCGGCGTGCGCTCGGCCGGATCCGTGAAATTGGCGCCGATCCACGCCTCGTCCACCACTGGTAACCCGTGGGCCACATCCCTTTCCAGCACCTTCGCTTGCGGATTTGCGGACAGCAGGCTGGCGACAAGTTCATCGCTCAATTGACGGGTGACGGATCCGGCCTTGCGGGCGGAGGCATCGATTTTGAGAATTCTTGCGGTGTTGCTCATGGGTCTTCTCCAGATCGGGAAAAAGGGCCAATCCGGCCCGTTGTTCATCGATCTGGAAGTTAAAACCGAATTAGCATAAAACTAGATCACAATTAGTGAACACTGAGTTCAGAGCCGGAAGCCGGAGCAGGTATTGTTGCCACCTGCCCCGGCAGCATCTTGACGCTGGACGCCGATTACTCCGCGGCTTCCCGGCGAACCGGATCGTAGTTGAGGATCGGCGCGAGCCAGCGCTCGACGAGCTCGACATCCCAGCCCTTGCGCAGCGCATAATCCTGCACCTGGTCGCGCTCGATCTTGCCCACGCCGAAATAATGGCTGTCCGGATGGCCGAAATAAAGGCCGGAGACGGCCGATCCCGGATACATGGCGAAGCTCTCGGTCAAGCGGATACCTGTGGCGCTTTCCGCGTCCAGCATGCGGAACAAGGTTTCCTTTTCCGTATGATCGGGTTGAGCGGGATAGCCCGGCGCCGGGCGGATGCCGGCGTATTTCTCGGCGATGATGTCTTCGACCGACAGGGCCTCGTCCGCCGCGTAGCCCCAGAGGTCCGTGCGCACGATCTGGTGCAGCTTTTCGGCGAAGGCTTCCGCCAGACGGTCGGCCAGCGCCTGGCTCATGATCTTGTTGTAATCGTCGCCCGCCTTGTCGTAGCGGGCGGCGAGGTCCTCTTCGCCATGGCCCGTCGTGACGGCAAAGCCGCCGATATAGTCCTGATACCCGCTGCCTTCCGGGGCCACGAAATCGCTCATTGCCACATTGGCCCGGCGGCCGTCGGCCCGGTCCATCTGCTGGCGCAGCGTGTGGAAGATGCAGCGTTCGGTTGCCCGTGTGTCGTCTTCAAAGACAACGATGTCATCCCCCCGGCCAGCCGCCGGCCAAAGCGCGGCGACACCGTGGGCGGTCAGGAGTTTTTTCTCCACAATCTCGTCCAGCATCCGCCGCGCATCGTCATAAAGGGCGGTTGCCGCCGGGCCGTAGCGGTTGTCGCGCAGGACGTCCGGATAGCGCCCCTTGATTTCCCAGGTGGCGAAGAACGGCGTCCAGTCAATCATTGGAACAAGCTGCTCAAGCGGAAAATCGCGGAACTCTCTCCGGCCCAGCACCTTTGGCTTGACCGGCGCGTGTGCAGCGAAATCCGGCTTGAACGCATTGGCGCGGGCCGCCTCGATCGTCACACGCTTTGACTGGCCACGGGACGCGGCATGCTTTTCGGCAATGATGGCGTATTTCTCTCGCACCTCGCCATAGTACCGGTCGCGCTGCCCCTCGCTCATCAACCGGGAGGCAACGCCGACAGCGCGCCCGGCATCGGTCACATAAATCGCCTGACCCCGCTCGTAGTTGGGGTGAATCTTGACCGCCGTGTGCACTTCACTTGTGGTCGCCCCGCCGATCAGAAGCGGCACATTCAAACCTTCGCGCTCCAGCTCGGCGGCGACATGGCACATCTCGTCCAGCGACGGCGTGATCAGACCGCTGAGGCCGATGATGTCGACCTTTTCCTGTTTGGCCGTCTCGATGATCTTTGCGGCGGGAACCATCACGCCGAGGTCGATCACCTCGAAATTGTTGCACTGGAGCACGACGCCGACAATGTTCTTGCCGATGTCATGGACGTCGCCCTTCACGGTCGCCATCAGGATCTTGCCGGCATTCGACTTGCCCTCAAGCCCCTGCTCCTGCTTTTCCCTTTCCATATAAGGGAGGAGATAGGCGACCGCCTTCTTCATGACGCGGGCCGATTTCACCACCTGGGGCAAAAACATCTGGCCGGACCCGAACAGATCGCCGACCACGTTCATGCCGTCCATCAGCGGGCCTTCGATGACATGGAGCGGGCGGTCGAAGGATTGGCGCGCCTCTTCCGTATCCTCTTCCACATACTCGGCGATGCCGTTGACCAAGGCATGTTCCAGCCGCTTGGCGACGGGAAGCTCGCGCCAGGACAGGTCCTGTTCCTTCTTCTTGCCGCCCTCGTTCTTCCAGCGCTCTGCGGCCTCTAGCATGTTGTCGGTGGCATCCGGCGTGCGGTTCAGAACAACGTCCTCGCACAGCGCGCGCAGCTCCGGATCGAGCTTGTCGTAGACGGCCAGCTGACCGGCATTGACAATGCCCATATCCATGCCCTTGGCGATGCAGTGATACAGGAACACCGAGTGCATGGCCTCCCGCACGCCCTCATTGCCCCGGAAGGAGAAGGACAGGTTCGAGACGCCGCCGGATACATGGGCGTGGGGCAGATTCTCGCGGATCCAGCCGGTCGCCTCGATGAAATCGACGCCGTAATTATTGTGCTCCTCAATGCCGGTCGCGACCGCGAAGATGTTCGGATCGAAGATGATGTCTTCCGGTGCGAACCCGGCTTTTTCCGTCAACACCTTGTAGGAGCGCTCGCAGATCTCGATCTTGCGCTGGAATGTGTCGGCCTGGCCTTTCTCGTCAAAGGCCATGACAACGACCGCGGCGCCATACCGGCGGATCAGCTTCGCCTGTTTCAGGAACTCTTCTTCACCCTCTTTGAGCGAGATCGAATTCACGACCCCCTTGCCCTGAAGGCATTTGAGTCCGGCCTCGATCACCGTCCATTTGGAACTGTCGACCATCACCGGAACGCGGGCAATGTCCGGTTCGGCGGCGACGAGATTGAGGAACGTGACCATGGCCTCCTCGGAGTCCAGCAATCCCTCGTCCATGTTGACATCGATGATCTGGGCGCCGTTCTCCACCTGGTCGCGCGCGACATCGAGCGCGGTGGCATAGTCGCCTTCCTTGATCAGGCGGCGGAACTTGGCGGAGCCGGTGACGTTGGTCCGCTCACCCACATTCACGAAATTGACTTCCGGCGTCAGGGTGAACGGCTCAAGGCCGGACAAACGCATATGGCGGGAAATCTCGGGGATGACACGTGGCTTGTGGTCCTTGACGGCCTCTGCAATGGCCCGGATATGGGCCGGGGTCGAGCCGCAGCAACCGCCAACGATATTGACCAAGCCGTCCTTTGCGAAGCCTTCGATGAGGCTGGCCATATATTCCGGGCTCTCGTCATATTCCCCAAACTCGTTCGGCAGGCCCGCATTCGGATAGGCGCAGACCAGCGTATCGGCGACCCGGGACAGGTCTGCAAGGTGCGCCCGCATTTCCTTGGCGCCCAGCGCGCAGTTGAGGCCAATCGTCAACGGTTCGGCATGACGCACCGAGTTCCAGAAGCCTTCCGTTGTCTGACCCGACAAAGTGCGGCCCGACAGGTCCGTGATCGTGCCGGAAATCATGACCGGCAACTTGGTTCCGGTTTCCTCGAACACTTCTTCAATGGCGAACAGCGCCGCCTTGGCGTTGAGCGTGTCGAAGATCGTCTCGACCAGAACAATATCGATGCCACCCTCGATCAGACCGCGCACGGCCTGGGCATAGGCCAATCGCAAATCGTCAAAGGACACGGCCCTGAAACCGGGATTGTTCACATCCGGCGAGATCGAGGCGGTGCGGTTGGTCGGGCCGAGGGCACCCGCCACAAAGCGCGGACGGGACGGATCTTTCGCCGCGACCAGATCGCACGCCTCCCGCGCCAGACGGGCGCTTTCCACGTTCAACTCATAGGCCAGCTCCTCCATGCCGTAATCGGCTTGGGCGATTGTGGTCGATGAGAAGGTGTTGGTCTCGACGATATCCGCGCCGGCTTCCAGGTAGTCGACATGGATCCGCCGGATCGCATCCGGCTGGGTGAGGCTCAAGAGATCGTTGTTGCCTTTCAGATCGCTCGGCCAATCCTTGAAGCGATCCGCGCGAAAGTCGGCTTCCTCCAGCTTGAGGAGCTGGATCTCCGTTCCCATGGCCCCATCGAGGACCAGGATTCGATCTTTCGCCAGGGATTGAAGACGGTCGAATGCATCGGACTTGATCACGGAACTTCCTAACTTTCACAATTCGGCCCGAAGGCCTGAAGAAACTCATGCATAGGGCTGGCCCGCGGCAGGAAGCCGGGCCAACACCGGGATGCGGGCTGACACGTCAGCGTCTAAGCCGCCACCTTATCGGGCGCAGCGTTTCCCATTCCCAGCATGTGGCAGATCGCGTAGGTCAGGTCGGCCCGGTTCATCGTATAGAAGTGGAAATCGGACAGCCCCTGATCGACCAGATCCATGACCTGTTCGCAGGCGATCGCCACCCCGACCAGCTTGCGGGTCTCCGGGTCGTTCTGCAGCCCTGCGAACCGGCGGGCGACCCATTCGGGGATCGACGCGCCGCATTTGGCGGAAAAAACCACAGTCTGCTCGAAATTGTGGATCGGCAGGATACCCGGAATGACCGGGATCGTGATGCCCGCCTTCGCCAGCTTCTCTCGGTACTCGGCAAACAGCTCGTTGTCGAAGAAGTATTGCGTGATGATCCGGTCGGCGCCCGCGTCCACCTTGCGCTTCAAGTTGTCGATTTCCATCGACCAATCCCGGCTTTCGGGATGGCGTTCCGGATAACCGCTCACGGCCACGTCGAACGCCCCGATTTTCTTGATGCCGGCAACCAGATCCGATGCATAGGCATACCCCTGGGGGTGCGGCGCATACCGTGCGCCGATGCCTTCGACCGGATCGCCGCGCAAGGCCACGATCCGGCGTACGCCCATGTTCCAGTAGTCCTGGACAATGCCATCGATCTCGGATTTCGTCGCCGCGACGCAGGTCAGATGCGCCGCCGTGTCGAGCCGGGCTTCGTTCAGGATCCGGTCCACCGTCTTGTGGGTGCGCTCACGCGTCGAGCCGCCGGCTCCATAGGTCACGGACACAAAGTCCGGGCGGAGCGGGGCAAGACGCTCGACCGTGGCCCAGAGACTTTCCGCCATCTTTTCGCTTTTCGGCGGAAAAAACTCGAAACTGGCCGTGATCGGGGACGGGGAAGGCTGGCGGGAACGCCGGGCCGAAAAATGAGATGTCATATCAGGCGACCTCGCGGTTGCTATCGGCGATCGGGAAATCGGTCGCGACCCGGCGGTCCTTCGCCAGCCAGAGCGTAACCGTGAGTTTGGTGTCCGTGTCGGAGGGCGGCGGAAGATCGGTCACAGCCTGCATGTCCAGTTCGAGCCCATCCAGCCAGCGCTGCATCTGCCCATGGGAGAACCCAAGACGCCGGTGCGCATGGGCCTCGCGCAGGAATTCAAGCGCGTGCGGGGCCAAATCGACAATCAGAAGCCGGCCGCCGGGACGAAGAGCACGTGCGGCTTCCGCAAGAGCGCGCTGCGGATCGTCCATGAAATGCAGCACCTGGTGGATGGCCACCAGATCGAACGAGCGCGGCGGCACATTCAGCGCGCAAATGTCGCCGTGGCGCACCTGCGCCCTGGACAGGCCGTTCTTCGCGAGATTCGCACGCGCCACCGCCAGCATTTCATGGGAGGCATCGATACCCAGACCGGATACATAATGGTCCGACAGAAGCTCCAGCATCCGCCCGGTTCCGGTCCCCAGATCAAGAAACGACTGAAAGGGCCGGTCACCGATGGCCCGCAGGATCGCCGCCTCGACTTCCGCATCGGCAGCATGCAAGGACCGCTCTTTGTCCCAGGTTTTTGCCCGCCGGGCAAAGTAGCTGGCAGCCTCCTCCGCCTTTTGGCGGCGCAGGGCACCGAACCGCTCCTTGTCCGCGGCCAGAACCTGATCCTCACCGGCCATGCGCTGGACCAGATCGCGGGCCAGCGCACCGCGCGGCCCATCGGAGAGCCGATAATAGACCCACGCCCCTTCCGGAAACCGCAAAATGACCCCCGCCTCCGTCAACAGCTTCAAATGACGGGACACGCGCGGCTGGCTTTGACCCAGGATCGCGGTTGCGTCCTTGACCGTCAGCTCGCTCTCAGCCAGCAGCGCGATCAAGCGCAACCGGGTCGCCTCACCCACGGCGCGAAGAACGGCCAGGATTTCATCAACGGAAAGGGTTTGGGACTCTGTCATGAAGCTGTGCGCATAAGCCTTGAATGTCGATATAAAGATATCTTTATGCGATTAGCGCTCCAGATGCAAGCCTCAACTGCGTTTGGTCTCCCTCAGTGCCCGAGACAAGCGCGCATTCTTCCGCTGGAGCTTAAGCCGGTACACGGCGGCTCCTCCCAGCGGAAACCAGGCCCGCTTTCCGGCCTTTTCAGTCATGGTGTTTGAGTTTGCGAAAACGCCGTATGTGCAACGCTCAAACGATCATGGGGGGCGATATTACTGTTTGCGCGGATCAAGCATGGTCACCGTCACACCATCTTCCACGCCCGGAATTTGGCGCGCAACCATTTCTCCTGAAGCCGCCGTTTCAATCGGAATGCACGACTGAGTTGGATGTCTGATGCCGCATACCGGCCTGACAGGAAGACCTGATCAAACTGTTTCATGACGGCGGTGGGCGAATAGGTCTGCGCTGCCGAGATCGCTAAATCGGCATCCGCGTCCCGCGCTGAAAAGCCCGTCAGGAGGCGATAGAGATCGTTTTCCGTTCGGTAGAGCCACGTGTCATCCGGGGTCATCCAAACGTGGTTCTGATCCATGCCGCCCGCCCAGGTGAACACGGGCTTTCCAAGCGCATAGAACTCGGCATTGGCGAGGCCAAAGCTCTCGCCAATTTTCTTGGCATTGAGCCCCGCATCGCAGGTGGCGATGAAGTTCGACTTTTCCTGCAGACCAACCACGGGCGATAGAAACAGCGCCCGGTCGTGAGACAAGAAGGGCTGCGTGTTGACAAACAAAAGATAGAGATCCCGACGCTCATTGAGCGCGCGGGCAACGGCCCTTCGCGCCGGTTCTAGGTTGAACTGATCGAACCCGCCATAGCGCCCGACTACGAAGGCGTCGGCCGGAATACGCAGTTGGTCCCGCAGCGTGTGGTTGGGGTCTGGCAGATCAACAATGTGGGGAACAAAGGGCGCCCGCCCGCCTGTCATCCAAGCCGTGAGCCACTCGGACACATAGGCATAGACATCGCCGTGGGGTTTGTAGCACCGGAACACGGCGTGAACGCCGGTTCGCTCCGCCAGGCCGGGCGCTACGGACCCGAGACCGTCCTTCAAAATGTAGTAGAAGTCGAGCTTTTCGCGCTCAATGGCTTTTTCATCCTGCCCATGACCAGGCTTTGCCACCACTGGAAAACGGGCAGTAAACTTGGCAAGGACATCCGGCAAGCTGTGGTCGGGATTGTAGAAGACAACCGCCTCATGTCCGAGTTGGTCTTGCAGGCCCGCCGCGTAGTCGTAAATAGCGACGGTCATCCCGCGTTCATTCAAGGCACCGCCATCAAGGCCGATCTTCATAGCCACTCCACATAAGACCGCTCAGGTCGGACAGACCGCTTGGCCATGCGCAGCGCGCGGCGGCGCACTTTCAAGGTCCGCGGACAGTCTATAGCTGATCTCCGCTGCCTTTCGCGTTTGCCTCTTCTTCCATCATGGCGGCGGCGGCGGCCGCCCCGGCGGCGGCCTGTCCCAGGGAGCTCGCGGCCTTTTTTCCCATCGGCTCGTCGTCATCGGCTGTTGCGACCCGGACGGTGACCTGCCGGTTCGCGAATTCGATCCCGTTTTTCTGGAACAAATCCCGCAACCCGGCATACACAACCTTTCGCAACTCAAACTGCTTGCCGGGCTTGGTCATGAATTTCACCCGGGCAATCATGGCCGAATCTTCCATCGACAAAATGCCCTGGGACTTCAGCGGCTGCAGGAACATTGGACCAAAATGAGGGTCGTCCATCAATTCCTGGCCGAAGTTTTTGATAATCTTGCGCATCTTGTCGACATCGGTGTCGTAGGTCACCCGGAACGCAAGCTTCATCATCGCCCAATCCCGCGAGAAATTCTGGACCTGCTTGATATCGCCGAAGGGGATCGTGGTCAGGGCCCCGCGGTGATGACGCAGTTGCATGGACCTGATGGAAATCTTTTCAACGGTGCCCTTGGCACTTCCGATGTCGATGTACTCGCCTTTGCGGAACGCGTCGTCGATGAGGTAGAACGCACCGGAAAATATGTCGCGGATCAATGTCTGGGCGCCAAAGCCGATTGCCAGACCCACCACACCGGCCCCGGCGAACAGCGGCCCAATGTTCACGCCGAGCTCAGACAGAACCAGCATGGCCGCGATCACCACAATCGTGATCAAAAGGAAATTCCGGAAGATCGGCAAAAGAGTCGCGATCCGGCTTTCCCCCGTCCCGCCAATCTCGATGTCCTCTCCCGAATCCGCCGAGGGTGAAGTGTTCGCGATCTTCCGGTCGATCAGAGTTTTCACCGCTTCGTAAGCCATATAGGCGACGAAGCCGACCAGCAGGATTTCGATAAGGGACCCCATGAATGACTGATGTCCGGCGATGGGAACACCCCACATGGACGTCAGCAGATACAGACCGCCGAACATCACGATCAAGGCGGCTCCCTTGTCCAGAAGGTCGCGGAACGGTTTGCGCGCTGCTTCTTGATCCGCTGCTTCGGCGGCCGCCTGTGCGCTGGCGCTCTCCAGATCGGTTTCCCCTTCGCTGGACTCATCCCGGCGCAAAATGTCCTCGATCAGCCTGGCTTGGGCGCGCCGCGTGTCGAGCCGCGGCAGAAGCAACCGGTCGATGACCAGCAGCAAGGCGCCGAAGGCCACCGAGGCGGCAAGCAAGGCAAGAAGCGGGGCAGTGACCAAGCCCGTGGCGTCCGGCAAATCCAAAAGCAGCCGGATCGACGAGATCGCCCAGGCCATGAGGAAATAGACGATCGCAAAGATGTGCCAGCCGCCCGCAAGCACACGCCGCCACATGGGCACCGGATCCTTATTGGCCTCACCCTGGATCAACGCCGCGATGGCGGCCCGATAGGTGACCGCGATGGCACTCAACAAAAACATGGAGAGAAAGGAGGCACCGATGAGTGCGAGCTTGTGGGGATCCTGCGGCAAGCCGAGCCGTTCCATCCAGTTGCACAGGCCGATCATGACGGCTGCAATCCCGGCAGCGAGCAACAAGCTGCGGTAGAGACCCGAAGCATTGGCGTCCGACAAGGGGAAAAGCCGATGTGTCGGCGTATCCGGCACCAGAAGGTTCAAGAACACGATCCGGATGAAAAGGAAAAACGTCAGTTTGGACAGGACGACAAATGCCGTTTCCCTCCCACCGGGCGCGCCCCCCACCAGAAACAGGGCGATCAGTCCGGCCACCAGAACGAAGATCACCAGCCCCGCGGACATCAGGGCGGCGCGGAAGAAAAGATAGCCGAGCTTGTCCTCCCGGTTCTGCGCAGTCGCACGGTAAAAATGCGCGAATTGCGCCCGTCCCCACCGGGAGATCAGCGTCATTGAGACCAGCCCCGCCGCGACAGCCACGGCGATGGAGACAAGCGTGCCGGCGAGCCAGCCAAGGGTCCCATCCGGTCCTTTGGCTCTCAGTGTCGCCGTGATGCTGGAAGAAAAGGTCGGGATCTCATTGAGGATCCGCAGGAGCACACCACGCGCCTTTTGCGCCATGTCGAGCTGCTCTTGCAGCATGGTCCGTTCCGACAGCGAAGCCGCAGCATGAGTGGAGGCAGCCGAGTGGGATTGGGGCGCGGTCTCGGCCGGCCGATCGTCCTTTTGCGCAGTCAGCACACCGAGGGCGCCCTGGGCATGGGCTGCGCCTGTGCCGTTCGCGCAGCCAAGACCGGCGACCAGGCCAACGGCGAGAAGCAGGACTCTCAAGAACCGGAGGACGGGAGGGGCCTGATGCTGTGCATGAAACCGAAGCGACACGATGAATCCCTCCCCCAAAAAGTGGGTTCAGGTAGAGCACGTTTGCCGCTCAAAAAAAAGACGCGCGGTTGCTGCCACATGATCTTGCACAAAAAAGCAGACCCGGCCGGGTCTGCTTTCTCAGGCTTTTTCGGCCCGGCCTCAGTTGAGAACGATGTGCTTCCAGTGCGCCATCTTCCGCTTCGCTTCGGACGCCGACAGGCGCTCGAAACTCTGCATGGCCATTGCGCGCGTTTCCGGGGACAGGCGGTGGCGCCACGGGCCTATCGACAGGAGCGCGCCGACCGTGATCGACGACAGGCCGGTCGCCTTGGCAAGGATAAGGAACGGCTCAGGATCGGCGCGCACCATCCAATGGCTGACCTCCTCCAGACCGCAGCGGGCCATCCAGGCAAAGGCTGCAACCGCCTCCGCGAACCGGTCCTCGGATGCGAACCGCCGCAAGGCGGCTTCCGTCACCATGCCGCGGCGCGCGAGAACGAGAACCCGGTTCCGGGCCGTCTCGAAATCGTACCTGCTCAGCCAGTACTGATTGGACATTTTCTGGGCGGCGATATCGGCGGCCTCGTCGACCCGGCCCGCTTCCTGGGTCTGGCCCCGCTCCAGGAGTTTCCGGCGCACCTCGCCGCTGGCCACCGCGATCAGCGCCTGGATGTGCTTGTCGGCCAGATCGGGACGTTCGGCCAAGAACAGTTGAAGGGTTGCGTCCGATGCCGCGTCGCTGATCAGCGTCGTGAAGCCACGGTCTGAAAACGCCGCACCCGTATTGCTGACAACCTTGCGCTTCACGCGCAAGTCACCGTTGTCCACCAGCACATCGGTGACATCCGGAGACAGGATATCGCGTTGCGCGATCGCGAAGCGATGCGCGTTGCCCTGCGTTTGAGCGATGTCGACCAAATCAGCGTCCCGCAGCACGGTCGACTTTTTGAGGATCGGTTCCGCGACCTCGATTTGGTCCATTGCCAGCTTTCGGATCGTTTCCTCTGGCCCCCGGCGCAAACCACACATTTGCTCGGCGACATACTTGCGAACTTCAGCCTCGACCATATCGACGAGCCGGATCAGAACCGAATCGTAGATATCGACCTGCTCATCCGAGCATCGATCCGAGGTGAGAGCGAACAGGGTCGCCACGTGACGCGCCAGTTCGGCGCGCCGGGCAGCTGAATTCTCCCCGTTCAATTCTGAAAAGTTCACAAGTTCGGTTTTCAGCGCTTCGGACATTCTCGCTACCAGACTGCGGTTAATCTCTGAAAGCCACAATGACGGGGAGTTTTAAAGAAGACAGTAAAGCACGGGCGGAGAATGTAATTGTGTTTTGTTCAAAACTAACGAAAATTGAATACAAGTCATACAGAACCATATCAAACCTCTGTTTTTAAATTATTATTCTGTTTGTTCACGGCCTCCGGACACCCGCATCCTGACATTGAAACGGTGGAATTTTTTCCAGATTATTTGTGCAGGACGTGGTTTCAGGCCAGAAAATGGTTGCCGTCCACATCCGGAGTTAACATGTCCAAGTCCATGCGCGAGGGCGAAACAGCCCTGACCTTTGATCCGGCGTCGGTCGCTCCAGATGCCGGTCTGGTCTTTATCGGCCGGATCCACACACCCTGGACGGAGACGTCGGAGTGCCCGCGCAACGGCCGCCAGACCGACGCCCTGTGCGAGGTGATCGTCGCTGACGAGTATGGTCCGGGGCTGACGTCCCTGAACACATGTTCCCACATCATTCTGCTTTACTGGATGCATGAGGCCCGCCGCGACCTGATCCTTCAATCACCGGCTTTCGACAGCGTTTGCCACGGCACCTTCGCCCTCCGCTCCCCGATCCGTCCCAACCCGATCTCCTTGTCCGTTGTGGAACTGGTGAAGATCGACGGAAACCGGCTGACCGTGCGGGGCCTCGATTGTCTCAGCGGCACGCCGCTGCTCGATATCAAACCGTATTTCGCAAGCACGGACAGTGTCCCGCAGGCAACCGTCGGATGGTTTGAGCAGCGCGGCCGACCAGCTGGCGAGGCCCCGGATCGCCAGCCGGACGCGGATCGCTGACTGTCATGGTATCGCTACGCCAGCTCAGATATCTGGACGCGCTCGCGACCCACCTTCATTTCCGCAAGGCGGCCGAGGCCGTGTCCGTGTCTCAACCGGCCTTGTCGATGCAGATCAAGGAGCTTGAAGAGGGGCTTGGGGTGAAGCTGATCGAACGCCAGCCCAACGCGATCCGGCTCACCCGGGAGGGCGAGGAGGTGGTCGCGCGGGCGCGCAAGATCCTTGTGGATGTGCGGGACCTGATCGACACGGCCAAGCAATTGTCGGACCCGCTGACCGGGACCTTGCGCCTCGGGATCATTCCTTCCATCGCACCTTATCTCCTGCCACGCATTCTCCCGGCGCTGCAAACGGCGCACCCCGGCCTGCTTCCGACCATCCGTGAGACCTTGACGGAACAACTCGTGTCAGAGCTGCTGTCCGGCCAGCTCGATGCGATCATCATCGCCCTGCCCTATGCCCATCCAGCCCTGCGGGAGGAACCGCTGTTCCGCGACCGCTTCCTCCTTGCCCGCCAGTCCGGCGGGAACCCGGAGACGCCCGCCCGCCGGGTGTTGTCGGAGGCGCTGGAGACGGACCGCCTCCTGCTTCTGGAAGAAGGCCATTGCCTGCGCGATCAGGCGCTGAACTACTGCCAGAACCTGCCGATCCGCGCGACGAGCGCTCTGGGAGCGACCAGTTTGTCGACTGTCATGCAGATGGTGGCGGCGGGCTACGGCATCACCCTTCTTCCGGAAATCTGCGCGGATGTCGAAGTCCGGGACAACCGGGTCGCTCTGCTGCGGTTCGACGACCCGCAACCGGCGCGGACGGTTGGTCTTGCCTGGCGGAAATCGTCCCCGCGCCTGGCCGATTTCGAAACCCTGGCGGCAACGCTCAAGGCCGCGTTTGAGCGCGATGGCCTGACAATGGCATAGACTGCGCAAGGTCAACTGCAAAGTCGCCGGCTTCGTGGGAACGCACCTGCGCGTTGCGCACAAGATCGTCAAAGTGGCTGGTCAGCAGCTGCACATGAGCGGTCGCTGTGAACACGAGATAGCGTTGCCCGATGTACAATGCCGCACGCTTCTGGCCAAAAACCGTGAAGGGCGCGGAATAGCGGTCATGCGCACCGAACAGATGCAACCGAAGGGAAGGATAGAGATCGTTGAGCATCTGCCCCGTGTAGAGCAGCTGCGCCTTGCGGGTTTCGACCGGCAAGCGGGCCCACAAGCCCTCGCCACGGGCAAGACCTTCCAGCGCGTCCTTGGCAACGGCGATTTCCATGTCGCTTTCCGGACGCCGCAACAGGGCGCGCCGGACCCGTGTGTCCGAAATCGCCTGTCCGGGCGTCTTTACCGTCGCCCCGGAATATTCCAAGGTCAGAACATCTTCCGTCTTAAGGACATCGGGCAGATTGGCCGGCACATGCCGCACCTTTGCCCCCGCCGATTCGCGGTACCAGGCAAGCAAATGCTCATCGACCGGGTTCCGGTCGGTTTCAGCCACCTGAACAGCCTGATCGAGAACGTCCGCCGCAACGCCCTCGTGACTGGACAATCCAAGCAACCAATCGGACGAAACCCCAAGCGTGGATGCGATGGCCGCGAGCGCTTGTCCGTTCGGCAGCCGCGGCGCGCCCTCGGACAGAAGTTGCGATACGGTCGAGCGATCCAGTGCCGCCGCTCTTGCCAGATCGCTGCGGTTCATGGTGCGTTCGTTCAGCGCCTTGCCAAGCCGCTCCCGAAACAAAATGGCCCGGTCCCGTTTGTCCATGGGATGATTCGTGTCACCAAATCCGGCTCAGATCAACGGGCGTGCGACTGAAGCACGCCCGGATACGGATGCTGCTCGCCCCGAGGCGGCAAGCGGACACCGAAAACCCCGGAGCAAGGCCCCGGGGTTTCGAAGGGTCTGCCATCCGCCTTACCGTGTCAGCGGTTTGTACTTGATGCGGCGCGGGTCGGCGGCGTGGGCACCGAGGCGGCGGACCTTGTCCTTCTCGTAGTCCTCGAAGTTGCCTTCGAACCATTCCACATGGCTGTCGCCTTCAAAAGCGAGCATGTGCGTGGCCAGACGGTCGAGGAACATCCGGTCGTGCGAGATCACGACGGCGCAGCCGGCGTAATTCTCAAGAGCGTCCTCAAGGGCTGCCAGGGTCTCGGTGTCGAGATCGTTGGTCGGCTCGTCGAGCAGGAGAACGTTCGCGCCTTTTTTCAAGACCTTCGCCAGGTGCACACGGTTGCGCTGACCGCCGGAAAGATCGCCGACCTTTGCCTGCTGGGCCGGCCCCTTGAAGTTGAAGGACGAGCAATAGGCGCGGGAGTTGATCTCCTTGCCGTCGAGATAGATGATCTCGTTGCCGTCGGAAATTTCCTCCCAGACCGTCTTGTTCGGGTCCAGCTTGTCCCGCGACTGGTCGACATAGCCCAGTTGCACGCTGTCACCGACGGTGATCTTGCCGCTGTCCGGCTTTTCCTGACCAGTCAACATCTTGAACAGGGTCGACTTGCCCGCCCCGTTCGGGCCGATCACGCCGACAATCCCGCCGCGCGGCAGCTTGAACGACAGATTGTCGATCAGGAGCCGGTCCTCGAAGCCCTTGGAGACGCCGTCCAGTTCGATGACATTGGCGCCAAGACGCTCGCCGACCGGAATGAGGATCTGCTCGATGGTCGGCAGACGCTCTTCCTGCATGGCGACCAGATCTTCATAGGCCTTGATACGGGCCTTGGACTTGGTCTGCCGGCCTTTCGGCGACATGCCCATCCACTCGCGCTCGCGCTCGATCGCCTTGGAGCGGGCCATGTTTTCGCGGCCTTCCTGCTGCATCCGCTTGGTCTTCTTTTCCAGATAGACCGAGTAGTTGCCTTCGTACGGAATGCCCTTCCCGCGGTCGAGTTCCAGGATCCAGCCGGTAACATTGTCCAGGAAGTAGCGGTCGTGGGTGATGATCAGGACGGAGCCCTTGAATTCGCGCAAGTGGCGCTCGAGCCAATGCACCGTTTCCGCGTCCAGATGGTTGGTCGGCTCGTCGAGCAGCAGGAGATCGGGCTCGGAGAGCAGCAACTTGCAGAGCGCGACGCGGCGCCGCTCCCCGCCCGACAGATTATCGACAGGGCTGTCGGACGGCGGGCAGCGCAAGGCTTCCATCGCCATCTCGACCTGGCTTTCCAGGTTCCAAAGGTCCTGCGCGTCGATTTCGTCCTGCAGGGATGCGGCTTCCTCGGCGGTCTCGTCCGAGTAGTTCATCATCAGCTCGTTGTACCGGTCGAGCTTGGCCTGCTTGTGGGCAACGCCTTCCATGACGTTTTCCATGACCGTCTTGGTCTCGTCGAGTTTCGGCTCCTGCGGCAGGTAGCCGACCTTCGCGCCTTCGGCGGCCCAGGCTTCGCCGGAATACTCGGTGTCGAGACCGGCCATGATCTTCAAGAGTGTCGACTTACCGGCCCCGTTCGGACCCAGAATGCCGATCTTGGCGTCCGGGTAGAAGGACAGGTGGATGTTGTCGAGGACTTTCTTGTCGTTATAGGACTTGGACAGTCCGTTCATGTGATAGATGAACTGGCGCGCCATGGGGCTCGTCGTCTCCGCGTATCGAGAAGCTGTCGGGGTATTGTTTAAAATCTGGCCCGGTTTTAGGCGAAACAGAGCGCCGGGGCAATGGCCGGATGGGGGTAACCACGACCAACCAGCCATCCGCCCGCTGCGCAACCGGATTGCCAGCGAATTCTGCGCTGCATGCGCGTAGGCAAGCAAGGGTTGGGATCGTCAGTATTTCCAAGGGAAATTCAGACAATTGCCGAAGAGGCATATCGTTTTCCCACTAGTCAATCATTCCGATTAACTCGCAATACATACATTTTTCCCAAAATCACAAAACAATACGGGTCTTGGCTCCCAAATAAAAATGGCTTCCATGAACACGCCAGCCGGAATTAGCATATTTATCTATGAAAAAGTTCGTAGATCCTTTCGGTTCCTGCGCGGAATGCGCGCGGAGCGCTCGGCTTGGCGCGCAAAAATCCTTGGATTGTCCCTTCTGGCACTTGTTGCCATCCCTGTGTGCGCTTTCGGGCCCGCGCTTGCTGGCCAAGTTCAAGTTCACGAAGGCTCGGAACGGTCGGCCAAGGAGATCGTGGCCGCAATTCCAGCCTATTGGCCGCCGCAATACAGCCTGAACGGGCGCGGCGAACCGCAAGGGTTTGCCATCGACGTTCTGGAACATCTCGCCGGCAACCTCGGTTTCACCGTCCGCTACAAGATCGCGGACACATTTCCCGACGCGATCAAATTGCTGGAAACCGGGGAAGCCGACCTCATTCCCAACAGCGGCATCCTGAGCGCCCGCCTTTCCGACTGTCTCTTCACACCTCCGGTTGAGACTTTCCGCATTTCCGTGTTCGTTCGAAGCGGCCAGCGGCAGATCACCGGCATATCCTCGCTGCATGGCAAGACGGTCGGTGCCGTCGAACAAAATGCGGGCCTGTTCCTGCTGCGAAGCCGCAATGACCTGTCCCTCGAGGTCTATCCGAACGTCCGGGAGGCTTTGCTCGGCCTCCTTTCGGGAACCGTCGACGCGGTCGTTTATCCGGACACCGTTTTCGAAGCCGTGGCCCGCAAGCACAATGTTGGCGACAAGATCGCGAAAGTCGGAAGCCCCTTGAGCGAAATCAAGAGGGCTCTTCGGTTCCGCGCCGATCGGGCCGACCTTCACGCCCTGTTCAGTCCGGCCGTCAGCACTTTTGTCACGACCCCGGACTATGAACAGATCTATTTGAAGTGGTACGGGGAAGCGCCGCCGTTCTGGTCGGCCCAGCGGGTGTTTTTCGCCATGTTGGCGCTTCTCGGTCTTTGCATTGCCGGGTTTCTCGCATGGCAGTTTCTTAGCTTGCGCAGCTTTGACCGGCAACTGCGCTTGAAAAACCTGGAGCTGAACGAGGCGAACGCCTCGCTGGAAGACCGGGTTGTGAACCGCACGCGAGCCCTGGCCACGGAGATGGACCAACGCAAGCGATCCCAGCGCGATCTGGAATCCTTCTTCAACCAGTCTCAGTCACTGAACATGATCGCCGATGACAACGGCAGCATTCTGCGGGTCAATACAGCTTGGGAAGAGCTGATCGGTTACTCTGTAGAGGAACTTCTCAGCCGGCCGTTTCTGGACTTTGTTCATCCCGACGACCGGCCGTCGACAATCGATGTTTTCAAGACACTTGTTGTAAGCGCGGCCCTGGACGGCTTCGAAAATCGTTACAGGGCAAAAGATGGCGCGATTGTAAACCTGCGCTGGTCGGCCAGATGGGACGGTAAACAGAAAAAAGCTTTCGCGATCGCGCAGGATGTGACCAGCCAAAAGCAGGCTGAGGATGCATTGAAACTCAGCGCAAGGGTGTTCGAGGCCGCCGACGAGGGCATTTTGATCACCGACCCGAAAGGCATCATCGTCGACGTCAACCCGGCCTTCACGCAGATCACCGGTTACAGCGCGGATGAAGCGATCGGCAGGACGCTCAGTTTCCTGAAATCAGGCCGTCATTCCCCGTCATTCTACGCGGCCCTTTGGAAACGGCTGGCGACCACGGGCCACTGGCGCGGCGAGATCTGGAACCGGGCGAAGGATGGGACGGTCTATCCGGAAATGCTGACCATCAGCGCCGTGAAGGACGCCGATGGCACGACCCGCAACTATGCCGGTTTGTTTTCCGACATCACCCGCATCAAGGAGCACGAAGACCGGCTGAAGCATCTCGCGCACTACGATGCCCTGACCAACTTGCCCAACCGGATCCTACTGGCCGATCGCCTCACGCAGGCGATGGCGCGCGCCAACCCCGCCAACCGGCTCGTTGCGGTTGCCTTTATCGACCTCGATGGGTTCAAATCCCTCAATGACAGTTTTGGGCATCCTGTCGGTGATCAGGTCCTACTCATCGTCGCCGATCGCATGCGCAAGGTCATCGACGAAAACGATACCTTTGGCCGTTTTGGCGGCGACGAATTCCTTGCGGTTCTAAGCGATCTGAAGAGCCGGAAAGACTGTACCGCCACGCTGGAACGGCTTCTGGAAGCGGCGGCGGAACCGGTCGAAATCGATAATGGCAGGATTACGCTGACGGCCAGCATCGGTGTGACGTTCTATCCGCAAACCGACGAGATGGACGCGGATCAACTTCAGCGGCAAGCCGATCAGGCGATGTACCAAGCCAAACTGGCCGGCAAGAACCGCTACCAGTTTTTCGACATCCACCACGATCAGGAAGTGGCGGAGCATTTCGCCCATCTGGGAAGCGTGAAGCGGGCGCTCGAGGCCAACGAATTCGACCTCTATTTCCAGCCGAAGGTCAATCTTTCAACAGGCAGGATCCTGGGGAGCGAGGTGCTCTTGCGCTGGAACCATCCCGAACGGGGCCTGTTGGGACCGGCCGCCTTTCTGCCTCAGATCGACAATCATCCGATCCTCGTCGACATCGGAAACTGGGTTCTGGATCACGCCTTGTCGCGCATGGAGGGGTGGGCAAAGGATGGCTTTTCCATGCCCTTGAGTGTCAATGTGAGCGCACAACAGCTCATGGCACCCGACTTCTTCCAAACGCTGCAAGCCCACCTGGCGCGCCACCCCGCGGCTTCGCCTTCGGATCTTGAACTGGAAATCCTGGAAACCAGCACGTTGAACAATCTGGACCAGATTTCCACCCTCATCGCCCGGTGCAAGACCTTGGGCGTTTCCTTCGCGCTGGACGATTTCGGCACGGGCTACTCATCGCTCGCCTATCTCAAACGGCTGCCGGTCACCACGTTGAAAATCGATCAGGATTTTGTCCGGGATCTGCCGGACAACCGGACCGATCAGGACATTTTGAAAGCCATCGTGGGCTTCGGCAAGATTTTCAATCTGGACGTCATCGCCGAAGGCGTGGAGACCGACGAGCATGGCCGCCTGCTGCTCTCCATCGGTTGTCCGCTCGGCCAAGGTTATGCCATTGCCCGGCCGATGCCGGCAGGTGATCTGCCCGGCTGGTGCCTGAATTGGACGGCCCGGTCAGCGCAAAGGCAAGACCAAAGGATGCTCGCAGGATTGGCCGGTTAAAAACACTCAGCCAATCACTTCGCCGATCAGCATTTGCGGTTCGACGTCGGTGTAATTTGATATATCGGCCAGAACCGGGCCGGCCTCCGCCATTGCCGCCCTGAACTTGTCCTGATTTTCAAACACCGCCGTGAAAACCGCATGGAACCCGGGCAGCTTGTCCGGCCCGCCAGACAGCCCCTTCGTCGCCTGTGCGGACACCAGAAACGGCCCCAAGTGCTTGTCGACTAGCGCCATGTGCGTTTCGGCATAATAGGCGTGGTCGAACCGTGTGCCCGGACCGGCCGGATACAGAACTTGCAAGGAAATCGCCATTCCATCCTCCCGAGGACCGCTTGAGGCCAAGTGCGCGCATTCGAGCGCCTCGGCATCCCGAGGTCAACCCCGGACGAAAGAGCGTGTCGGCCTGTCCCGCGACAACCTGTTGAGGCTCCACAACTAGGTCAAACGGTCCTTCAGTCCGTACCCCCAGTACGCGGCCTGAAGGTAGGCCTTTCGCAGGGCCGGAACCGGGAACCGCGCGAACGGCTGAGAGACGGCCTGCGGGAGCGCAGCCGGGCCGATCCGCCCCAGGGCGAGATCGGCAACCCTTTCGCCGGAAAACGAGGCCATGGCAACGCCGCTCCCATGCCATGCCATCGCGCAATAGATCCCGTCCATCTCCGGCACGGGACCGACAAAGGGGGTGAGGTTCCAGGCCAGGCAGACATGGCCGTACCACCGATGGGTCATTTCCACCTGCGACCAGGCGGGAAACATGCGGTTGAAATCCTTCCGGGCCCGGCGGTACATCGCGCCGGTGGCCCCGGGGCTTTCGAAGATGCCGCCACGGGTCCCGAACAGGAACCGCCGGTCCGGCAGCAGCCGGAAATAGTGAAGCAGGATCCGGGTGTCGCAAGCCATCAGGTCCGAAGTCCACCCCTGGGCGGCCAACTCCTCATCGCTCAACGGCCGGGTGACCAGAATGGAGGACATGACCGGAAGCGTTCGCCCGTGAAGCCAGGCGGGAACACGCTCCCGGGCATAGCCATTTGCCGCCAAAACAACCTTTTTCGCCAGGACCGTCCCGTCCGGGCTTTCAAGACGCCAGGCTCCATTTTCCCGGCGGATCGAGGTGACCAGGCTGTTTGCGAAGATATCGGCGCCCGCCAGCCGGACCTGGTCGGCCAGGGCCAGGACATATTTCATGGGATTGAGCGCAAATCCCTGCGGGACATGCAACCCGCCGAAAAACTCCGGCCCGGCGATCCCGGCGTCCGACAAGGCGGTTCGGTCCAGCACCCGGGCAGGTGCGTCAAACCGGGTTTCCAGAAACTCCGCCTCAGCGGCAAACTGTTGAAAAGCACGTTGGCTATGCGCGAGGTAAATCTCGCCGTCCGAGTGCACGTCCGCATCCGTGTTCCAGGACGCGAGCCTCGCGCGGACCGTTTCGACAGCCTCATTCTGATAGGCAAGGAAGCGCCGCGCTTCACCGAGACCATAGGCCCGGATCAGATCCCGCTCCGACTGTTTGGTCCCGCCCAGACAACAAAAGCCGCCATTGCGCCCGGACGCACCCCAGCCGATGTGATGCGCGTCCAGGACCGCCACGCTCGCCCCCGCCCCGGCCGCGCGCAGCGCCGCGCTCAGTCCGGCGAACCCGCCGCCCACGACCGCCAGGTCAACCACCCGCTCGCCGGCCAGCGGCGGATCGACCGGCAAGCCGGGAACCGTTGTCTCCCAGTAGCTTCCAATCAGGTCGGCGTCAGGCATGGTCAGATTCCCAAACGGTCGCGCATGGCGAACCATGTCATGGCCAGAACGAGAAGCGGGTAGCGGAAACGCGCGCCTCCTGGAAAGGCCGGGACGTTGATCCGCTCGAAAAGGTCGAACCGGCCAGCGATGCCATCGATGGCTTCCGCGCAGATCTGGCCGGCCAGCGTGGCCATGGCCACGCCATGACCCGAATAACCGGAGGCTGACAGAACATTTGGGGCGATGCGTGCGAAATAGGGCATGCGTTTTGGCGTGATCGCGAGCGTTCCGCCCCAGCCATAGTCGATCCTGGCGTCCTTGAGCTGCGGAAATATCTCCAGCATCGGGCGGCGCACGAAACTCTTGATGTCTTTCGGAAAGGTGTAGCTGTAGGTCTCGCCTCCACCGAACAGCAGCCGGTTGTCCGAGGAAAGCCGGAAGTAGTTGATCACAAATTTGGTATCCGCCACGGCGGCGCGATCCTTTATCAGCGCCGCGGCCTCATCCGGGGAAAACGGTTCGGTGGCGATGATGAAATTGTTGATCGGCATGACATGGGCCGCCGTCTGCCCGTCCAGCCGCCCGAGATACCCATTGCAGCCGAGAACCAGATACCGGGCCTTGACCGTCCCCATTTCCGTTTCAACGGTGATGGTTTGGCCCTGCCGGTAGCGCAGGACCTTGCTGTTCTCGAAAATATCAACGCCGGCTGTCTCGCAAGCGGTGGCAAGTCCAAGAGCGAAATTCAACGGATGGAGATGCCCGGCACCGCGGTTGTAGGCCCCGCCGAAATAGGCCGGGCTCGCGACCCATTCGCGGATGGCGTCCCCATCCAGATAATCGATCCGGTCATAGGCATAGACCTGGCGCAGATGCTCGACATAGTCCCGGGTTTCCTCCAGCCAGTCCTTGCGGTGAACCGCTTCCACGAGGCCGGGCCGAAACTCGCAATCGATGCCGTGATCCCGGATCAGGGCATGCAGAAGATCCATGGATTGCAGGGACAGATCCCAAAGGGCCTTGGCATGGGCGATGCCGTGGCGGCTTTCCAGAACCTCCTGATCGACACGCTGTCCCGGGCCAACCTGGCCACCGTTCCGGCCCGATGCCCCCCACCCGACCTTGTGGGCCTCCAGAAGCGCGACCCGGTATCCGCGCTGCCCCAGGTGAAGCGCCGTGGAAAGGCCCGTGTAGCCGCCGCCGACCACGCAGACATCACAGGTCAAATCCCCCTGGAGCGCGGGATAGTCGGTTTTTCGAATGGCCGTGGCCGCATAATAGGAGGCAGGCAATTCACCGGCTGTGTCATTGGCGGTCAACAGATCTGGATTGGAAAGCATTCTCGTTTCGGACTTCTGGACTTCGGGAGACGGTCGGTTTGTGATCACATTACAGGGACTGTTCCCAGAGTTGACCGCCGCCCGCGCAAACGCAAGCTGCATTTTGCCGGACTTGCATGCCGCCGCCGAAGATCAGGAAAACCACCCCCTGAGCGCAAAAAGCAACGCCGCCGCGAAGGCCATCGCATTCAGGATCAGCCAGAGCAGGACCAGCCTTTGGGACGATCGCAAACGATGAAACCGGAGGGGTCGACGCCGACGGTCAGTCATAGCTGAAACGCTCCGACAGAATGTTTGACCGGGGAACGCCCCGATCCAGAAGGATCTGCTCCACGGCCTCCAGCATGGCGGGTGGCCCGCACAGGACATAAAGCCACTGCAGCTGTTCCGCGTGACCAAGATATCTCGCCAGCAAAGCCTCATCTATGACACCGCTGTCGCCCTGCCAGTCCGGGCCTGGTTCAGCAAGCACATGAACGACATCCACCGCGTTCCGGCGGCTCATATCGAGCAACACATCGCCATCGACAATCTGGTCCGCAGTCCGGTTCCCGTAAATCAGAACCACCGGACGCGAATCGCCCCGCGCTTCCAGGTCCCGCAAAATCCCGAGCATGGGGGCGATCCCCACTCCCCCCGCGATCAACGCCAGTCCCGGAGCATCCCGGAGTGCGGGCGTGAGATGTCCATGGGGCCCGTCGATATAGGCGGGCGTGCCGACAGGGATCGAGCCGACTGTCGACGTGAAATCCCCGAGCTCCTTGATGACAAAACGCATGGCACCGCCGGGCGACGGCGCGGATGCGATGGAAAAGGGGTTCTCATGCAGGGAAAAGGGGCTGTGGCCGATATTGAGCCAGACGAACTGACCCGCCTTGAAGGGCAGGCCGCCATGCCCTTCCGGTTTGATCACCACATTCCACGTCCGCTCCGCAGCACGCGTGATCCCGCTGACCCGCCAGGGACGCCGTGCTTGCAGCACCGGCCGGCCGAGATACACAAAGGCCAGGGACGCCAGAGCCAGCGCAAGGAAGAGAGTCCAGATCGCGGCCAGGACCGGGTCTTGCGAATAGCGGCCGGAAAAAACCGCATGGTGCCACGTGAACCCGGCGATCAGGGCCGCTCCCAGGCCATGACCAAGCCGCCACCCCTCGTAAGTCTTGAAGACAGCCGATTTGCTGATGGACACCAGCACGAAGGCTGGAAGCAGAACCCAGGCTACGACGCCGGTTGCCAGGCTGACACCTGGCTGCGCCAGGGTTAGCTGGCGGGTTGGGTCATATGGCAGGGGATAAGAGAAAGGCAGGCTGTACAAAAACGGATGCAGGATCGCCAAGAGCAGACAGGTTCGCGCCAGAAGCCGGTGGAACCGCATGGTGACATCAAGTCCAACATGGCCGGAAACCGACCGAAACCGGCCTGACAGCAGGAATTCGGCAAGAATGATCGTGAAGGCCAGCATGCCGAAGCCGGCCGCCAGATCATCCCAGAGCGGGCGTGCCGGCTTGTCCTGCAGACCCGCCAGACCGAGCGGCGTGAAGAGGATGGCGAGATAAAGACCTGCCAGTGCTATTCCGCCCATATGAGCTCCAAGACCCGATTGTGAGAGCCGGGCCCCCGGCCCGGTCCGTCCGGAACCGAGAAAAGCTGCCCGATTGGGAGCCCGCGATGACATGCGTCAAATGTCACCACTTTGGAACCGCTGAAGGCCGGTTTCATGCGCGGCATGTTTTCATTGCATTCCCGTTGGTTCCGGCCCATATGGGCGGCGACAGGCGGATCTGACCGGCACCGCTTGACCTCACCCTCCTATCCTGATGGCGGAGCCAAAACCATGTTTGGCAAGACGGAACACCCTTTTCTCGACCCGTTGTGGCGGCGGATTGTGCTCGTTGCCTTTTGTGTGTTTTGGGCGGGCGTGGAGTTTTATTTCGACAACGCCATGTGGGGCTACGTCGTGCTCGCCATCGCCGTCTACGCCGCCTGGGCCTACCTTCTGACCTACAAGCCGTCCAGCGAAGCGGCCGATCCAGATAAAGACACCCAGGAGTAGGTGGATCCGCAAGTTTACGGGCATCGCGGGTGTGGGCCCGCGGCGTTATATTGGCCGGATCAGTCGGCCGTGTGAACGCACATCGGACAGATGGACGGCCCGGTGGGCCAGGCCTCGATCCGCCTTTCCCATTCCAGCAATTGCGGCCAGCAGTCTCGGCCGGGTTTGGTTCACCTGACCGGATGCGAACCGGCAAGTTCGCTCAACCGGTCCTGACTTGCACGGATCTCCTGTGGCCATTGGGCCTTGATGAAAGACAAGATGGCGATGATCTCGACGTCGCTCAGAACACTTTCATAGGCTGGCATCTCGGATCGATAGCGCGGGTCTCCGATTGCCGGGCCGATGCCGTATTTGGTCATGTCGAACAGAAGCTGATCCGAGTGATGCCAGGTGTGACCGGTTTCATCATGTGGCGGCGCAGGCATCAGCCCATTCGCCTGCGGCGTCTGCCAGTCTGGCGCGCCTTCCAGCTGACGCCCGTGGCAGGATGCGCAATGGGCAAGATAGAGCGCCTCCCCGCGGCGCACCACGTCAGGATCGTCGGGACGGAAAAGCCCGACCGGATCCGGAGACATCAGATCGAACACCCGCTCCGCGTCAAAGGCCAGAACAGCGGCGACGCCGAGGGCAAGAAGCCCGGCCCCGCCTGCCGCCTTTTTGAAGGATAAATCCATCATCCAGTCATGTTACCAGGATGTTGACACAGCCAAGAGGCCCGAAACGGTGATGGACAGGTAGCAGGCGGCCATGAAGTCTGCAAGAACCAGGCGCCACGTGCACCCAGAATGTCCTGGGTTCCGGCGCCCACTCGTGGCACGGATCATCATGTTGGATAGCATCCAGATCGTCTGGAGACGGATGTGCAAAAACAACACGGCGTTAGGCGTTGCCGACGTCCGGGACAATATTTGGGAAATGGGTGTTGCGGGCGAATAGGCCTGGGGTGGGTGTCGACACGCCACCAGGGCCGGTCCAAGCGAATGGATCAGCGCCAAAACACAACAAACGAATGCCAACAGCAATACGCGCATATGGAACGGGCGGTGGGGGACCACCGGAAACGCCAGACCCGAGCATGCTTCAACGCCACCACATTCGCCCCCCATCAGCCGGTGCGGGCACCCCGGAGTGCCATTGCCCGGGATTTCGGGGCATTCAGGAACAACTGAACGTGCACCGTATACAGTCGCAGTTCACCTCAATTCCGGTGTCGCAATAGGCGCTCTTGCTGCAGTCTCCGGAGGTGCAGGAACAATAAAAGCTGCCCTTGCGATTGCCCTCGGCGTCGCTCAACCAGACCACTTCGGCCACATAGTCGACGCCTTGCCGATCCATGCCGTCCAAAACAATGTGGTCGACATTGGCATAAAGCCCCGGCGCGATCTCTGTTGTCCGTGTTTGCTTGCTTGCTGTGCGCATGTTGCCCTCCCAGCTTGCCCTCCCGGCCCGCAATACACCGCAAGAATACAGAACGGAGAAACATGACGAAACGTCAGATTGATTGCAGCGCGGTTGCAACTTGAGGTTTTTCAGATGACGGAGTGCATGCGGTAACCGGGGGCAAAAATCAGTTTCACATGGGTGATCGGCTCCTCGCCCATCCATGTAATCCGTTCCATGGAAAAAAGCGCGGTCCCCGGGGTGCAGTCAAGGATCTGGGCCGTTTCGTCACTGGCGTTGAGCGCCGAAAAAGACAGCTCGCCCCGGCTGTAAGGCGCGTTGTGCACCAGCCATTCATTCGCGCTTGAAACTTCGAACTTGCGCGCGCGCGCCTCTGGAACAGCCTTCAGATTGATGTGGCGTTCCTCGAACGCGTAAGGCCGGTCGTCGGCGAAATGCAGGGTTTTCAGATAAACGACATCCTCGCCGAGCGAGGCATGAAACACGCCGTGAAGGATCGGAGGGACCGGCTGACAGGCGCGTTCCAGAAGGCTGTGCTGGTAGGTCTTGCCCAGTGCCTCCACTTCCTCACGGATGATCGGGATGGTCAACGTCGCCCGTTGAGGGGGATTGAGCGCGACCCGTGTACCGGCCCGGCGCTTACGGATGACGAGACCGCTTTCGGCAAGATCGCGGAGCGCCCGGTTCACGGTCGTGCGCGCGCAACCGAATTCCTCCGCCAGATCGGCTTCATGCGGGATCTGCGAACCCGGCTCCCAGATCCGGTCGTGGATCCGGCGCAAAAGCTCCTCGCGGATCCCGGTCCATGAATTTGTGTCGGTCAAGGTCACGGGATGTCGGCTCCGTTTCAAAGGCGGGCGCGCAGCGCTCTCATGGTGGACCGGTAGCGGTCCCGGATCGCTTCGCCTTTTACATGAGTCCCGCCGGCAACGACATGCCGCCCCGCCGACCAGACGTCCCGCACCATCCGGTCGTCGCCCGCGAAGATAAAGGCATCAAGGATCTCGTCGCCGTCACGGCCTTCCAGGTCGATCGCATTGGCATCAAGCGCGATGAGATCGGCGAAATAGCCGGCTCCGATTTGCCCGGATGCCCGGCCGCAGGCCTGCGCCCCGCCTGCGGCCGCGCCATCGAACAAGACCCGGCCCGTGGATTTTTCAGGCGTTGCCACCGAGGCCCGGCATTTGTCGCGCAAACGCTGGGAGTATTCGAGAGTGCGCAACTCCTCGGACAGGGAAATGCGGATGTTGGAGTCCGATCCGATGCCAAACCGGCCGCCCGCTTCCAGAAACCGCACCCCGTCGAAGATGCCATCGCCGAGGCTCGATTCCGTGATCGGGCAGAGGCCGGAAACAGCTCCCGTGGCTGCCAGGCTCCGCGTTTCCTCCGGTGTCATCTGCGTGCAGTGAATGAGACACCAGGTCCCGCCGACCCCATGATTGTCCAAAAGCCAGTCGACCGGCCGTTTACCGGTGGCCGCCAGAACTTCTTCCACCTCGGCGACCTGCTCGGCGAGATGCATGTGCACCGGCGCTTGCCCGGCCAGCGAGACGGCATCTTGAAGGCTATCCGCATCCACCGCGCGCAGCGAATGCGGGGCAACGCCCAGAACGGCATCGCCGTCCAATGCCTTCAAAACGCCGCCCGCCTGATCATGCAGCTTCTGGAACCGGTCGAAATCATTGCCGAACCGGATCTGGCCCGGCGCCAGCGGGCGCTTGTCGCAGCCGCCGTACCTGTAAAGCACCGGCAACAGGGTCAGGCCGATGCCCGTCTGGCTGGCCGCCGCCGCGATGCGCTCGGACATCTCGGCCAAATGGTCGTAAGGCGCTCCGCCCGGCCGGTGGTGGAGATAGTGAAATTCACCGACGGCCGCATATCCGGCTTCGAGCATTTCCATTTGAACAAAGGCGGCAATCGCCTCGACATCCTCCGGTGTCAAGGTGTCGAGAAAGCGGAACATGATCTGCCGCCAGGTCCAGAAACTGTCGCGGGTTTCCTGGCCGCGGCGCTCGCTCATCCCGGCCATCGCGCGCTGAAAGGCATGGCTGTGCAAGTTGGCCGGCGCCGGCAACAATATTCCGGCGTTGCAGGCTTGCTGCTGCCCGGCGGGACGGGCATCCGGTTCAACAGCCGAAATCCGGCCATCAGCGGAAATATCAACGCGGACATTGTCCGCCCACCCGTCTGGAAGCAGCGCCTTATCTGCGAAAAGGATGGTGTCCTGCGCCGTGGGCATGCCGGTTTATTCCCTCGTTGACACGTTAATATGTGCATGCATATTATCTTTTATCGCAATCTAATCAAGCGGGAGACGTCCGGTGCCACAGCGCCTGCTGACGAACGCCAGACTGGCAACCCTCATCCATGGCATCGAGGCCTATGGCTTGATCGAAGACGGCGTTCTGGCCATCGACGGAGAAACGATTGCCTATTCGGGCCCGGCAACAGGATTGCCTGAGGCCTTTGCCGGTTTTCCAAAGGAAGACCTCGGCGGGCGCCTGATTACGCCCGGGTTGATCGATTGCCACACGCACCTCGTTTTTGGCGGCAACCGGGCGCGCGAGTTCGAGATGCGGCTCGAAGGCGCGACCTACGAAGAAGTGGCGCGCGCAGGCGGCGGCATTGTCTCCACCGTCAAGGCGACGCGGGATGCCGGCGAAGACGAACTTCTGGACGGCGCACTAACCCGCGCCGACGCGCTGATCGCCGAAGGCGTCACCGCTCTCGAGATCAAATCGGGCTACGGCCTGGATCGGGACACAGAACTGAAGATGCTGCGGGTTGCCCGCCGGATCGGGGACCTGAGGCCCATCACCGTGCGCACCACGTTTCTCGGCGCGCATGCGGTCCCTGCAGACTACAAAGACCGGGCGGACGCCTATCTCGAGGACATCTGCCTGCCCGCTCTGGAAGCGGCCCACGCCGAAGGTCTGGTCGACGCTGTCGACGGATTTTGCGAGGGCATCGCCTTTTCGCCGGAGCAGATCGCCCGTGTGTTCGAAAAGGCGAAAGGCCTCGGCCTGCCGGTGAAGCTGCATGCCGAGCAACTGTCGAACCTTGGCGGCACCGCGCTTGCCGCGTCCTATGGCGCGCTGTCCGCCGATCACCTGGAATATCTCGATGAGGCGGGCGTCAGGGCGATGGCCGCCAGCGGCACCGTCGCCGTCATCCTGCCGGGCGCGTTTTACACCCTGCGGGAAACCCAGGCCCCGCCAATCGATCTTCTGCGCCTGCACACCGTTCCGATGGCGCTTGCCAGCGATTGCAATCCGGGCTCCTCGCCGCTCGCCTCCCTTCTGCTCACCATGAACATGGGCTGCACCTTGTTCCGGATGACACCGGAAGAAGCCCTTGCGGGCGTAGCCCGCGAGGCGGCCAAGGCTCTGGGCATGACCGACCGCGGCACGCTGGAGACCGGCAAGCGCGCGGATCTGGCAGTCTGGAACGTCGCCCATCCGGCCGAGCTCAGCTACCGCATCGGTTTCAACTCCCTGGAAAAACGCATTTTTGGAGGCTCTGAATGAGCGCCCTTACCCTCACCCCGGGATCCGCCACCCTGGCCGATCTGGAGGTGGTTTACCGCGACGAACGCTCCGTCCGGATCGACCGTTCGGCGGAAGCGGCCATCAATCTGGCCGCGCAAAGGGTCGCTGAGGCCGCCCGTGGCAGCGAGGCGGTTTACGGCGTGAACACCGGTTTCGGGAAGCTGGCCAGCGTCAAGATCGCGGCGGAAGACACCGCCACGTTGCAGCGCAATCTGATCCTGTCCCATTGCTGCGGCGTCGGCGAGCCGCTCGACCGCGCCACCACCCGGCTGATGATGGTCCTGAAACTGCTCTCGCTTGGCCGGGGTGCCTCCGGCGTCCGGTTCGAGGTCTTGAAGTTGATTGAGGACTGTTTGGACAAAGGCGTCACCCCGGTGGTGCCCTCGCAAGGTTCGGTGGGTGCCTCCGGGGATCTGGCACCGCTGGCCCACATGACCGCTGCGCTGATCGGCGAAGGCGAAGCCGAGTTCGAAGGCGAGCGCGTGTCCGGCGGGGAAGCCTTGAAACGCGCGGGTCTGACACCGGTTGTCCTCGGCCCGAAGGAAGGCCTCGGTCTGATCAACGGCACGCAATTCTCGACAGCCTGCGCGCTGGTTGGCCTGTTCGACGCCTGGCGGCTGGCGGAAGCAACGCTGGTCACCGCAAGTCTGTCCACCGATGCCATCATGGGCTCGACCGCGCCGCTTTTGGCCGAAATCCATGAGCTTCGCGGCCACCGGGGCCAGATTGAAGTCGCAAGCGCCATGCGCGGCATCATGGAGGGTTCAGAAATCCGCGAAAGCCACCGGGAAGGCGACACCCGCGTCCAGGACCCCTATTGTATCCGCTGTCAGCCGCAGGTGGCCGGGGCCTGTGTCGATCTTCTGCGCATGGCGGCCACCACGCTGGAAATCGAGGCGAATGCGGCCACCGACAATCCGCTGGTGCTGGTCGAGGCGGACCGGATCGTCTCCGGCGGCAATTTCCACGCCGAGCCGGTCGCCTTTGCCGCCGACCAGATCGCCCTTGCAATTGCCGAACTCGGCGCCATTGCCCAGCGCCGCATCGCGCTGATGGTCGACCCGGCCTTGTCGTTCGATCTGCCGCCGTTTCTGGCCAAGGATCCGGGCCTGAACTCCGGCATGATGATCGCCGAGGTCACCACGGCTGCCTTGATGAGCGAGAACAAGCACCTCGCCAATCCCTGTTCGACGGACTCCACACCGACCAGCGCAAACCAGGAGGACCATGTCTCCATGGCCGCCCACGGCGCGCGCCGCCTTCTGCGCATGACGGCCAACCTTGCGCATATTCTGGGCGTCGAGTTGCTCTGCGCGGTTGAAGGCATCGAGCACCGGGCGCCGCTCAAGACCAGCCCGGCGCTTCAATCCGTCATCGAAAAACTGCGCGCTTCGGTCGCTCCGCTGACGAAAGACCGGTATCTGGCGCCGGATCTGGAAACGGCCGCTGGGCTTTTGCGCGCGCGCGCGCTGGTCTCGGTTCTGTCGGAAGATCACCTGTTCAAGCTGGGAGTGCCGCATGCAGCCCGTTGAGATCATCCCCGGCGACAGCCCGGTCGTTCTGGGCGTTCCTCATGCGGGCACCTTCGTGCCGGAAAAGATCTGGGCTAACCTGAACGAAACTGGCCATAAGCTGGCAGACACCGACTGGCATGTGGATCGGCTGTATACTGGCCTGCTGCCCGGCGCGACCATGGTGAAGGCCAACTTCCACCGCTATGTCATCGATGCCAACCGGGACCCGGAAGATGCCAGCCTGTATCCCGGCCAGAACACCACCACGCTGTGCCCGACAACGGATTTCGATGGCTGCCCGATCTATCTGGACGGCAAGGAGCCGGGTTCAGACGAAATCCAAGCCCGGCGGCTCGCCTGGCACGCGCCCTATCACGCCGCGCTCGAGGCCGAGCTGGAGCGCGTGCGCGCCAGACACGGCATCGCAATCCTCTATGACTGCCATTCGATCCGTTCCAAAGTGCCGTACCTGTTCGAGGGCACGCTGCCGGACTTCAACACCGGCACCAATGGCGGCACCACTTGTGCAGCAGAGATCGAACAGGCGGTCGTGGATTTGACCAGTAACGCTGCGGGCTACACCTCGATCCTGAACGGCCGTTTCAAGGGCGGCTGGACGACCCGCCACTATGGCCGGCCGGACACCGGCATCCACGCCATCCAGATGGAACTGGCCCAATCGACCCACCTTGCCACCGAGGACACGCCCTTTGCCTATGACGAGGCAAAGGCCGAGCGTCTGCGGGGCCATCTGAGAACCATTCTGTTCGCGCTGGCCGATCTTGCGCCCGCGCTTAAGCCACACAAAAAGACATCCGAGGAAACCACCCATGGCTGACCGCCGCCACAACGCCCGTGACGTTTTTCCGCCGACCGGCACCGACCTCAACACCAAGTCCTGGCTCACCGAAGCGCCCTTGCGGATGCTGATGAACAACCTGCACCCGGATGTCGCGGAAAACCCGCATGAGCTGGTGGTTTATGGCGGGATCGGTCGGGCCGCGCGCACCTGGGAGGATTTCGACCGGATCGTAGCCAGCCTCAAGTCTTTGGAAGACGACGAGACGCTGCTGGTGCAGTCCGGCAAGCCGGTCGGTGTCTTCAAGACCCACAAGGACGCCCCGCGCGTTCTGATCGCCAATTCCAATCTGGTGCCGAACTGGGCGAACTGGGATCACTTCCACGAACTCGACAAGAAAGGCCTGGCCATGTACGGCCAGATGACCGCGGGCTCGTGGATCTATATCGGCACGCAAGGAATCGTGCAGGGCACCTATGAAACCTTCATGGAAGCGGGCCGCCAGCATTATGACGGCAACCTGAAAGGCCGCTGGATCCTGACCGGCGGGCTCGGCGGCATGGGCGGCGCCCAGCCGCTTGCCGCGGTCATGGCCGGAGCTTGCTGCCTTGCTGTGGAATGCGATGAAAAAAGCGCCGACTTCCGCCTGCGCACAAAATATGTCGACGAAAAGACCCATTCGCTCGACGAGGCGCTGGAGATGATCGGCCGCTGGACCAAGGCCGGCGAGGCCAAATCCGTCGCCCTGATCGGCAATGCGGCGGATATCTTCCCGGAACTCGTGAAGCGCGGCGTCAAGCCCGATATTGTCACCGACCAGACGTCGGCGCATGATCCGGTCAACGGTTATCTGCCACAGGGCTGGACCGTCGCCGAATGGCGCGGGAAGGCTGAAACCGATCCAAAAGCGGTCGAGAAAGCTGCCCGCGCCTCGATGAAGGTCCATGTACAGGCGATGGTCGATTTCTGGAATGCAGGCGTTCCAACGCTCGATTACGGCAACAACATCCGCCAGGTCGCGATGGAAGAGGGCTTGGAAAACGCCTTCGCCTTTCCGGGTTTCGTGCCGGCCTATATCCGGCCGCTGTTCTGCCGCGGCATCGGGCCGTTCCGCTGGTGCGCGCTCTCCGGCGACCCGGAAGACATCTACAAGACCGACGCCAAGGTGAAGGAACTCATTCCCGACGATGCGCATCTGCACAACTGGCTGGACATGGCAAGGGAGCGGATCTCGTTCCAGGGCCTGCCCGCCCGGATTTGCTGGGTCGGGCTCGGCCAGCGCCACCGGCTCGGCCTTGCCTTCAACGAGATGGTCCGCACCGGCGAGTTGAAGGCACCGATCGTGATCGGCCGCGATCATCTGGACAGCGGCTCGGTCGCCTCCCCCAACCGGGAGACGGAAGCGATGAAGGACGGGTCGGACGCCGTGTCCGACTGGCCGCTCCTGAATGCCCTTTTGAACACAGCCTCCGGCGCGACTTGGGTGTCGCTGCACCATGGCGGCGGCGTCGGCATGGGTTTTTCCCAGCATTCGGGCATGGTGATTTGCTGCGACGGCACCGAAGATGCCGACCGGCGGATCGGACGGGTTTTGTGGAACGATCCGGCCACCGGCGTGATGCGCCATGCCGATGCCGGCTACGAGATCGCGCTGAACTGCGCGAAAGAACAGGGGCTCAACCTGCCGGGTATTCTTGGGAGATAACCCACGGCCGGACAGCTTCTTGCCATCAACCTTGAAACGAGGGGAAGACAATGAAAAGACGGGACTTTTTGAAAGCTGGCGTCGCTGGAACCGCCGCCACGGCGGCAACCGCGCTCGCCGCGCCGGCCATCGCCCAGGACATCCGCCAGTGGCGCATGGTCACCGCATGGCCGAAGAACCTGCCGGGCCCGGGCGTTGCGGCCCAGTTGCTGGCTGACCGGATCACCATGCTGTCGGGCGGACGGATCGAGGTGAAACTGTTTGCCGCCGGCGAGATCGTGCCCGGCAACGGCGTCTTCGACGCGGTTGGGGAAGGCACCGCCGATCTTTATCATGCGGTTCCGGCCTATTGGGGCTCGAAGTCCAAGGGCATCCTGCTGTTCGGATCCCAGCCTTTCGGTTTGACGGCACCGGAACAGGCCGGCTGGCTCATCCATGGCGGCGGGCAGGCGCTCTACGACGAAATCTATGCCCGGTTCAATCTGAAGCCGTTCCTGTGCGGCAACTCGGGACCGCAATGGGCCGGCTGGTTCCGCAACGAGATCAACAGCGTCGATGACCTGAAGGGCCTCAAGTTCCGCTCCACCGGCCTGGCCTCGGAAATGTGCACCAAGCTCGGCATGGCGGTTCAGGCCATGAGCGGCCCGGCGATGTTCCAGGCCCTGCAATCGGGCGCGCTGGATGCGGGCGAGTTCATCGGTCCGTGGACCGACAGCGCCCTTGGCTACTACCAGATCGCCAAGAACTATTATTGGCCAGGGGTCGGAGAGCCGTCTTCGGCCGAGGAATGCGCGGTGAACCTGGAAACCTTCAACGCCCTTCCGGCCGACCTGCAGGAAGCCGTGCGCCAGGCCTGCGCCAGCCTCTACAACGATGTCCTGACAGAGTACAACACCAAGCACGCCCAAGCGCTGAGCCAACTGGTCTCCGAGCACGGCGTGATGGTGCGCAAGCTGCCGGACGACGTGATCATCGCCATGGGCAATGCCGCCGGCGAAGTGATCGCCGACCTGCGCGCGGACGATGATGAACTGGTCAAGCGCATCACCGAAAGTTTCCTGAGCTACCGGGAACTGATGAAGAGCTACATGCCCTATGCCGACAATGGCCAGATGAACGCCCGGCTGCTGGACTATCAGTACAACTGATGCCCCAATAGGATAACCGCAGATCCACTGCGGTTATCCAAGCTTGGCGTTCGGCCAAACAGACATCCCATGGCTTGACCATGCGGCCCAATCCGTTGTCTCCGCCATTGGCTGAGATCCCGATTTGGATTTCGCCCCATTGCGCTGCGGGCAGGCTTGGACCCGGCCGCGGGTGGCGGCGAGGCGGCATGTGAAAACAGGAACCAACCGCGATGGATAAACTGGCGGGAGC
Organism: Roseibium aquae; assembly: GCF_008711285.1. Classification (GTDB taxonomy): domain Bacteria; phylum Pseudomonadota; class Alphaproteobacteria; order Rhizobiales; family Stappiaceae; genus Roseibium; species Roseibium aquae. The sequence continues at coordinate 549,099 of NZ_VXDC01000001.1, read as the reverse complement.
GCTGGAGCGGATCAACTTCGCCATCGGTCATGTCATGTGCTGGGCTGCGCTTGGCATGCTCTTGCTGCAGTTCGGGATCGTGCTTTTGCGCTATGTGTTCGGGTACAGCTTCATCTTTCTGGATGAAGGCGTTTTGTACTTTCACGCCGCGATCTTCATGCTCGGCGCCGGCTATACCTTTTTGGTCAACGCCCATGTTCGGGTGGATATCTTCTATGCCAAAATGACAGAACGGCGGCAGGCCTGGATCGACCTGTTCGGTCATCTTTTTCTCCTCGCCCCGGCGCTGGTCGTGCTGCTGATCTACTCCTGGCCCACGGTGACCCGCAGCTGGGCCATTCTGGAAGGCCCGATCTCGGTCGGCGGCATCCCCGCCTCCTTTCTCTTGAAGTCACTCATACCGGCCTATTGCGTTCTGCTTCTGATCCAGGGCCTCGCCGCGCTTTTCCGTGACATCCTCCGCCTCAAGGTCGCCACCAAATGACCCTTCCCCTCGATTTGATCATGTTCGGCGCCCTGATCGCCTTCATCCTGATGGGTTATCCGGTTGCCTTTACCATTGCGGGGGTTGCGACCGGCTTCGCACTGCTGGGCTGGGCTCTGGGCGATTTCTCGATCCAGTTCATGGGCGCGATGGGCCAGCGCTTTTTCGGAGTGCTCACCAATCCGGTGCTGACCGCCATACCCCTGTTTGTCCTGATGGGCGTCATCCTGGAAAAAAGCCGGATCGCGGAAGACCTTCTGGAGACCATGGGCCGGTTGTTCGGCCGTATGCGCGGCGGGCTCGGAGTGTCCGTGGTTCTGGTCGGCGCCTTGCTTGCCGCCTCGACCGGCATCGTCGGCGCGACCGTCGTGGCCATGGGACTGATTGCCCTTCCGACCATGCTGCGCAATGGCTACGACCCGAAACTCGCCTCCGGCATGGTCTGCACGGCGGGAACGCTGGGCCAGATCATTCCGCCATCGACACTCCTGATCATTCTTGCCGACGTGATGTCCAACGCCTTTCAGCAAGCGCAATACGCACAGGGCAAGTTCTCGATCGAGACAATCTCCGTCGGCCAGACCTTTGCCGCCGCCATGGTGCCCGGACTGCTGCTGGTGGCCGTCTACTGCGCTTACATCGTCCTGCGCGCCTGGCTTTTTCCCAACGACGCGCCCGCCATGCGGGAAAATGTCGAGCAGCCCTCGGCCGTGGAAATCGCCAGTGCCATCGTGCCGCCCATCCTGTTGATCGTCGCCGTTCTGGGGTCCATCCTCGGCGGCATCGCCTCGCCGAACGAAGCCGCCTCGGTCGGCGCGATCGGGGCGATCCTTCTGGCCGGCCGCAGGCTCGGCATTTCGCCCAGGCTTATTCTGGCGGCCACCGCCGCATTGATTGTTCTCGCTTTCGCCGCCGCTGCATTTCCCGTGCGGCTGCAGCGTTCGGATGTCACGCCTGCCGGTTATGTTCTGGCCGCAGGTTACGCCGGTCTCGCCCTGTTTGCCCTGGGCGTTGTGCTGCGCATTCTCACCGCGGCCTTCAAGGCCGGGCTTCTGAGAGCCTCGCTCCTGTCGACTCTGACCGTCACCTCGATGATCTTCGCGACCATCCTGATGGCGAGCTTCTTCAGCCTCGTCTTCGTTGGCCTTGGCGGCGAAGACCGCGTGCACGAGATCCTGAAGGACATGCCTGGCGGGCCGACCGGGGCGCTGATTTTCGCCATGCTGTTTGTCTTTGTGCTCGGTTTCTTCCTGGACTTCGTGGAAATCTCTGTGATCCTTTTGCCCGTCCTGATCCCGCCGCTGATCCTGATGGGCATCGACCCGATCTGGCTCACGGTCCTGATCGCGGTGAACCTGCAAACCTCGTTTCTGACGCCGCCTTTCGGGTTCTCGCTGTTTTACCTGCGCGGCGCGGCACCCAGGGAAATCACCACCGGCCAGATCTACCGGGGTGTTGTGCCCTTTATCGGACTGCAGATCGTTGCTGTCGCGATCCTGTGGGCGTTCCCGGTCATCGCGACCTGGCTGCCACGCTTGCTGTACTGACCGCCACGCCGATGTGGTCACGCTGACGCAGAAGCAATCCCGATGCGGCCTTTGCGCGTAGATGTCAGGAGACATATGCGGAAAGGCCACGTCATGACGATCTGCAAACGAAAGCGCAAGGCTCCGACCTCAGCCCTGATAACCGGCGCGAGCCGCGGCATTGGCGAAGCCTTCGCACGGGCCCTGCCCCGTGAAACCCATCTCGTGCTCACCGGGCGGGACGCAGCTTCGCTCGCCAACGTCCAGATTGAGCTGGAGGCCCAGGGCAGATCGGTAAGCCTGGTAGAAGCGGATCTGACGGAGGCCGACGGGCGCGCCGCCGTCATCGACGCGGCCGAGGCAGCCAGCGTCGACCTTGTCATCGCCAATGCCGGGATGGGCAGCTATGGCAGCTTCCTGGAGCGCTCGGTGGAGGATCATCTCAAGACCGTCGAGCTGAATCTGTCCGCCGTTATCGCGCTGACCCATGCGCTTCTGCCCGGCATGACGGACCGGGCCAGAACGTCCAAACGCCCGGCCGGACTGATCTTGATGGGCAGTTCCGCCGCGTTCGTGCCCGTGCCGAAACTGGCGGTCTATGCGGCCACCAAGGCGTTCATGCTGTCGTTCAGTGAAGCGCTTGCCGCCGAGCTCGGACCGGAGCCCGTGGACGTCCTGTGCGTTTGCCCGGGGGCGACCCGAACCGGCTTCGGCCGCACGGCGGGTTTTTCCGGCGGAGACCTGCCCGGCGCGATGGACCCGGCCGAAGTGGCCCGCAAGGCGCTCGATGCGCTTGGCAAAAGGCGCACGCTCATTGTCGAAAAAGGGCCCGGCCGCGTCTTGCAGCCCGCCGCCGATCTGCGCGCCGCCTTTGCCGGCGGCCTGAAACGCGGACTGGATCTGTCCGCTAGCTTGCAACGCCGCAACGGATGAGCCGGCCTGCCGTGCGAAGCCTTTTGTCGCTGCTCAAGGCCTTTCCGCCCCTGCGCCGCGCGATGACCGCCGATCCGGTGCCGCGATCCGCGGCCCAAACCAGGCGCGACCTCGCTCTAGCGCTTGTGTATGGTGGCCTGTGCCATGCAATGTTCGGTCTTGCCGTTCTGGCCATGATCGCCGCCATGTGGTTCGGCATGTCCAGGAGCCTGGGCGCCGTGCCCAGTCCCTGGGGCTGGTTCGTCAACGCCGCACTGATCGCCCAGTTCCCGCTCGGCCATTCCTTTTTGCTGACCCGGACGGGCGGCAAGGTTCTTGCGGGGCTCGCCCCGGCGGGCACCGGCAAGACCCTCGCGACGACCACCTATGCCCTTGTCGCGTCCATCCAGCTTGGCCTGCTGTTCGTGTTCTGGACGCCAAGCGGCATCGTCTGGTGGCAGGCGGAAGGCGCGCTGCTCTGGCTGTTCGGGCTTCTCTACGGCGCCTGCTGGCTTTTGTTGATCAAGGCCTCGTTCGATGCCGGCGCGGAAGTCCAAAGCGGCCTTCTGGGCTGGGCCTCGCTGGCGCGCGGGGTACGGCCCCAATTCCCGCCCATGCCATCCGCCGGCTTGTTCGCCGTCATGCGCCATCCGATCTATCTGTCCTTCACGCTGACCCTGTGGACGGTACCGACCTGGACCCCGGACCAGCTCCTGCTGGCCAGCCTGCTCACTCTTTATTGCGTGTGCGCACCGGTTCTGAAAGAGCGGCGCTATACAAGGATGTTCGGCGCCGAATTCGAGGCCTATCGCGCCCATACCCCCTATTTCCTGCCGCGCTTGCGGTCGCGGACCCGCCAAGCGCCTTCCACCAACGGCACGATAGCCAATGACCCAGCTTGATCTCATTTCCGACACCGCCGACACGATCCGGTCTTGGGACCCGGCACGGGAGGCCGCGCTGGAGCGGCTCCGCCGGTTCGTCCCGAGCTCCGGCCGGACATACGCGGACACGCGCAATCACGATTTCGGCCCGGACAACCGGTCGAACATCTCCGCCTTGTCTCCCTGGATCCGCCATCGGGTGATTCTGGAAGAAGAGGTTCTGGCCGCCACCTTGAACCGGTTCAGCGCGTCGACGGCGGAGAAGTTCATTCAAGAAGTGTTTTGGCGCGGTTATTTCAAGGGCTGGCTGGAGCAAAGACCGGACGTCTGGATCCGCTATCGGACCGCCCTTGCGCACCAGATCGCGGCGCTGGACGCCAACAGCGGTCTGCGCAAGGCCTATTGCGAGGCCGTCGAAGGCCGCACCGGGATCGCCTGTTTCGACGCTTGGGCAAAGGAACTGACCGAAACCGGCTATCTTCACAATCACGCGCGCATGTGGTTCGCCAGCATCTGGATCTTCACCCTGCGCCTGCCCTGGGAACTGGGCGCGGATTTCTTCTACCGGCATCTGCTGGACGGCGACCCGGCCTCCAACACCCTGTCTTGGCGCTGGGTCGGCGGGCTCCACACCAAAGGCAAGACCTATCTCGCCATCCCGGACAACATCGCCCGGTATACGGGCGGACGGTTTCGCGACACACACGGCCTTGCGCGCGCCGCAGAACCGCTGGACGAGCCACCGCTCGGGGGACGGGTGCCGATCCCGGCAGCAAGCGCGCCGCCCCGGTCAGGCCGGTGCGTCCTGCTGATCACGGAGGAGGACACCCATCCGGAAAGCTGGGAAACCGGCGGTCTGACGGTGGTGGCCGCGGCCGGTTTGAGCCTTGCCGCGCACCGCTCTCCGCTTCCCGTGTCGCCCGCTGTCGAACGTTTCTCGTCCGCCGTGGTCAACCAGGGACTGGCGCGGTCGGCGCGCCATTTCGGGCTGGATCCGGGGATCGTCCTGCCCGCCGAAAACTGGACGGGGGCACTGGCCGCGCTGGCTCAAGCCGCCGACGCCAACATGATCGCGACCGCCTATGCGCCGGCGGGGCCGGTCGGCGATGCGCTTCGCGCCGCCGCGGCCGATTTGGCGGCGGCCGGTCTCATGCTGATCCAGTTCCGCCGCCCCTATGACGACCTCGTCTGGCCGCACGCGACCGCCGGCTTTTTCAAGGTCAAGGCCAAGATCCCGCAAATTCTGGAGCGGTTAGGGCTGTGAGTCGGTACGTACGTGATGTGAGCTGAAAATGGTGGGCCCGGAGGGACTCGAACCCCCAACCAATCCGTTATGAGCGGACGGCTCTAACCAGTTGAGCTACAGGCCCATGCGACCGCGGGCACCCCTGAGGCGCATGCCGGATCGACGTGCATCCACTATACCATGCTTTGAGCGGGAGCAAGACGGTTTGCGCGCGAACCGGATCGGCAGCGCCCGCTTGAAACCGCGGTCCGCGACGGGTCACGGCATGATTTGCACGCCGGGGCATCCCATTCCGGGCTGGACACGCGCCGTGATCGGCCGGATCCGGAATAGTGGGTCTAACACGTTAAAAGTGCGCGCAATTTATCATGGTCGGAGGGGAGCGCACCGCTTCAACCTCACAGGGAATTGCGCTAGGCATATCGGGTCCGCGTTCGCCCTCTCATCCTTTTCCGGCAGGTCCATGCGCTCTCCGCTTCTCACCCTCACCCTGTGTCTGGTTTCCATTGCCGTGTTCGGCTGGCTGCTGGTGGTCGGGCGCTCACTGCTCATTCCCTTCGTTATCGCGCTTGTCGTCTGGTACCTGATCAACGCGCTGGCGGAGGCCGTGCGCCAGATCCCGTTCGGAACCGCGCATTTGCCGGGCTGGGTGGCCCTGCCGGTCTCGCTGATCGCGATCTTCTCGGCCGGCATCGTCATCATCGACATCGTCACCGCGAACCTGACCGAGCTTGCCCGCGACGCGCCCGCCTATCAGGCGCGGCTGGAGGCGATCGTGGCACAGGTGGCGGGCCACCTGAACCTCAACGATCCGATCGAACTGTCCGATCTGTTTCCCGACGGCGGGGTTCAACGGCTCGTTTCGGCGGGCGCGACGTTTCTGACCACCATCGCCGGTTCGGCGTCGCTTGTCTTCATCTACACCCTGTTCCTCATGCTGGAACAATCCACCTTCGACACAAAATTCGCCAAGCTGTTTCCCGACAGCGCACAGGCCCAGGCGGCCTTCCGCATGCGCTCCGAGATCAACCGCAGCATCCGGCACTATTTCGGGATCAAGACGGCGGTCAGCATTGCGACCGGGGCCCTGACCAGCGGCATTCTGATCGTGATGGGGCTTCCCTATGCCGCCCTGTTCGGGTTCATCGCCTTCCTGCTCAACTACATCCCCACCATCGGATCGCTGATCGGTGTGATCTTCCCCAGCCTTTTGGCCCTGGTTTACTTCGAAACACTGACCCCGTTCTTCGTGATCGCGATTGGCCTTGGCATCATCCAGTTCTCCATCGGAAACCTGATAGAGCCGCGGCTGATGGGATCGAGCCTCAATCTGTCGGGTGTGGTGATCATGCTCTCGCTGGCGCTTTGGGGCGCGATCTGGGGCGTTGTCGGGATGGTTCTGTGCGTGCCCCTAACCGTCGTCATCGTGATCATCTGCGCCAAGATCCCCGCCGCCCGTCCGGTGGCGGTCCTGCTGTCGGCGAATGGCGATGTGGACCCGGCCCCGGATACCCGCGCCTGACACCGGCTCCAAGCACCGGCTCCACGCACGGGCCGCGCGGCTGAACCGCGGATGAACCGAACGGTCATGGCCGCGCCATTTTCGCGCGGAATACTCAACCGCGTCACACAGCACGCCGGTCCCTTCCGGCAAAACAACGGATCATTTCAATGTTCGAGATTGCCCGCACCGCGTTTGGCCCCAAGATTTCCCGCACCCTCCTTGCCTTGGGTGGCGCATTGGCCCTTGCCGTATCCGCCGGACTTCCGGCCGCCGCCCAGCCGGCCTCCGATCCGGTTTCACACATCACCATCACCGGACGCGGCGAGGTGAATGTGGCCCCCGACATGGCGGTGATCACGACCCGGGTCGTGACCACCGGCACGACCGCCCCCGAAGCCCTGTCGCAAAACAGCACGGATCTGAGCGCTGTCATAAGCCAGATCAAGGCAGCCGGGATCGAGGAACGCGACATTCAAACGAGCGGCTTTTCAATCTATCCGCGCTACGACCATTCGGACAATCGGAACGGAAATCCACCGCGGATCGTGGGCTACGAAGTCGCCAATGGCGTGCAGGTCAACATCCGCAATCTGGAGAAACTCGGCGATATCCTGACCCTTGTCGTTGCCAGCGGCGCCAACCAGATCGGCGGCATTCAATTCGATGTCAGCGATCCAGGCAGCAAGCTGGATGAGGCCCGGACAAGAGCCGTCGCCGACGCGCGCCACAAGGCGGAAGTTTTCGCCAAGGCCGCCGGCGCCGAACTGGGAACCGTCATGTCGATCTCCGAGGCCGGCGCGACCCTGCCCCGGCCAGTCGGAATGCGGCTGGAAAAAGCCATGATGGCCGCGGACGCGGCACCGATCGAGGCCGGTGAGAGCACATTGTCGGCCTCCGTGACCATCACGTGGCAGCTGATCGGCGGCTAAAGGGTCCACCGTCTTGGAAAAGACTTCCCGAAATCCGGCGTGCGGGACGGACCAGAGCGCAGGCCCGGGACTTTTCGCAGAGAGGGATGGAGCGGGGCGGGACGCGGCTACAGACCGCTCCCGTCCGCAGCCATGGCGGCACCGACAAAACCGATATCCGGCTTGTAGGTCAACTCGATATTCAAGCGCGCGCTCCAGTCCTCCGCGATCCGGACAGCTTCCCGGGACGCCTGGAATTGGGAGAAGGCCTCCTGCCATTTTGACAACGTTTCGGGGTCCGACCCATCGGAGACCATCAGATAGGTTGGCGCCTGCCGGACCGACACAACTGGAACAACATCCGCCGGCTTCTGTCCGATCTCCTCCAGAACCGCGGCCGCTTGAAGCGCTGAAGTCAGCCAGAAATCGACCCGGCCTGCCAGAAGCATGCGCGCGCCCATGGCGTGGTCATCAGTTTCAACCAACGTCAAGCCAGCGTCCGCAATGTAGTCGGCTTGCCAAGAGCCCCGAACCGCTGCGGCCGTGGCGTTCATGGCACGCATATCGTCCAGATCCGTCGCAGCAACCGGACCTTGCGCCCGCGACCACAAGATATGCGACCACATGATCACGGGCCCGATAAACGTGAAACCGGCCTCCTGACGCTCCTGTGTGCGGGCCGCCGTGAACAGCATGACATTCGGATTTTTCTGGGCCGTGAGATAGCCCCGCGCCCAGGGGATGATTTCAATCGGCGTGTCGACACCAACTCGTTTCTTGAGGGCCTCCACCACGTCCACCGCAATTCCGGCCGGATTGCCGGCTTGATCCCAAAAACTGGACGGGGGCCAGGGCGATGTGATCAGGCGAAATTCAGAGGCAAGTGGCGCGTGAACGAAACCCGATAGTCCCAGCAATACGATCGCTAAGGCGCTTCCGGCAAACCGCGCGGCAAGCCGGTGCGCCAACACGCTCGGTCCGTTGCTAAAGCCTTTTGATTTCACAATCGTTCCCGATGTTCCGAAGCTGGTCGGCCCTTCCCTTCCATTTGACACTTCAAACACGAAAACTGACCCGATTCAACGAAGCCCAGGTAGTAGACCCATCCAGATCTGCAACGGCTTTTCCGTTTCCGTTTCGCGGTCAACGTCCTTCCAGGGAAAATGCACGATCCCATCCGGCAGGGGACGGTAGCCCCGTTTTGTCCAGAAGGGGTCGAGGGACCGGTAACCGGCCGGTCTCAAGGGATGGTCCTGCGGGCGGATCACCGAACAGAAGGCGGCCCGCTCGAACCCGAACCGCCGGGCATGGGCTTCGCGCTTGTCGAAAAACGCATGCCCGATCCCCGTGCCCCGGTAGCCGGGTGCGAGAACGGATTCGGCCAGGTAGAAAATTCCGGACGGGTTGAGACCAGCGTCTTCGAAGGGTTGCCGGAATTCAGGGACCTCCTCGTCCAACGGCATCCCCGTAGCGGCGCCCACAAGGAGATCGCCATCATAGGCCCCGACGATCACGGCTCCCTCAATTCCGGCATAGCGCGCCAGATATTTCTGCTCGTAGTCGGCTGTCCCGTCATAAAGATACGGCCAGTCGCGGAAGACGGATATCCGCAGCCGCGCCAATTCCGGCAGGGCCCGAACAAGATGTTCTTCGGTCAGCGCCTTGATCTCGACAGTCACTTTCCCTCCAGCTTCACACATTTATTTGCCCGGCTAAATGATAACATGGAAATCGGTTGTTGAGATTCCACCCTGGAAATTGTATAGCGTGCGCTCCGGAATGAAAGCCGGGTTTCATCTGCTGGTTGGGGAGAGCGAAATGCCAAAAACCGCCCTCTTCCAACTGGGGATGGACTTGGAGGCTCGTGTTGCAGAAGGCGCGAACAGCGTTGCCGAGCCAAGAAGCACCACCCAGAAGGAAGACCATACATCCGCCGCGTCGCAGGCCATTCAGCCCGTCGACCGTCTGGACCACTTCATTGAGAAGGCGGGGGTCCGCTGCGCTGGTGCGCACCTGATTATCGACCTTTATGACGCCGAGCGTCTCGATGATCTGCCTTATATGGAAGAAACGCTGCGCCGCTGTGTCGACGAGGCCGGCGCCACCTTGCTGCATATCCACTTGCATCCGTTCGAGCCGGCCGGCGTGAGCGGTGTGGCCGTGCTGGCCGAAAGCCATATCTCGGTTCACACGTGGCCGGAGGCCGGCTATGCGGCATTCGACGTCTTCATGTGCGGCGATGCGAAGCCGGAAAAGTGTGTTGACGTCTTGAACGCGGCCTTTTCGCCAGGGCGGTCGCATGTCTCGGAACTCTTGAGAGGCAAAGAAGTCGAATGAGCGACGGACTGACCTTCAACGAAACGCTCTATCCCGGCGTTCAAGTCAGCTATTCCTGTGACGACATTCTATTTCAGGACCGCAGCGAGCATCAGGACCTCGTCCTGTTTACAAATGCGGTCTTCGGCAAGGTGCTGATGCTCGACGGGGTGACCCAGGTCACCACCGCCGATGAGTTCATGTACCATGAGATGATGTCTCATGTGCCGCTGTTCGCCCACGGCTCGCCGCGGCATGTCCTGATCGTTGGCGGCGGAGACTGCGGGCTGGCGGAGGAAGTGCTCAAACACGGCACCGTGGAAACGCTGACCCAGGTCGAGATCGACCGGTCCGTCGTCGACTTCTCCAAGCTGCATTTCACCGAGTTCAACGCCAGCGTGTTCGACGACACCCGGTTCGAACTGGTGATCGCGGACGGCATGGAGTTCGTCGCCGAAACGGATCGCAAGTTCGATGTCGTGATCGTCGACAGCACGGACCCGCACGGACCGGGGGAGATCCTGTTCTCGCAGGAGTTCTACTCGGCCGTCCACAAGTGCCTGACGCCTGGCGGCGTGATGGTCACGCAAAACGGCGTCCCCTTTCTGCAAAAAGACGAGCTTGTGACGTCGATCGCCCGCTTCGGCCGGATCTTCAACGATGCGGCGGCCTATATCGCGGCCATTCCGACCTATTTCGGCGGCCATATGGCGCTCGGCTGGGCATCGGACCACGCCGCGCTGCGGGACGTTCCGCTCGCCGTTCTGGAGAAACGGTTCAAGGCGCAAGGCTTTCAGACCAAGTACTACACGCCGGAAGTGCATCTGGCCGCATTCGCCCTGCCCCGCTTCATCCGTGACGCGGTGGAGGAAGGCCGGGCCAAGGTCTGAGGCGTTCCAAGGTACCAAAAGTGAAAGGCGGGCGATGAGCCCGCCTCAGCCAGCGGGAAACCAAATCGGTCCTGCCGTCATCCCGGCGAAACGCAAAGCCCGCCGGGGGCAGATCTCCCCCATCGAACCGGCAAGGCCGCCGGACCGGCAAGGCCGCGCCGCTTCAATCGCGCGCTTCGAGCCAGACGCGGGCGGCCTCCAGGTCCTTGGCCAAGAGGCCTTCGGCGATCTTCCGCCCGACCACCGCTCCGAACTTGTAACCGTGCCCGGAACAGGCGGAGACCACTGACAGACGGTCTTCCGAACGCATGAAGAAGTGCTCGTCCGATGTGAAGGTGTAGGCGCAGGTGACCACATCGGCGATCCCGTACTCGTCGATCCGGGCAAAGGGCGGTGCGAAGAGGTTGCGGATGGTGATCCCCTCGCCCTCTTCCGGGACGCGGCCCTCGTTCGGTCCGCTTGTGCGTTTGTGAACCCCGGCGCCAACTTTCAGGCCGGTGCCGGCAACCGGCGGCAGCACGTAGCCATCGACCGTACCCCCGACATCCAGAATGCACGGCCCGTTTTCCCAATGCGGGCGCAAATCCTCCGGCGGTGTCAGATAGGCAACGGCCGTGCGGTAGGTGGTGAGATCGGTTGCAAGACCGGGGAACAACCCAAGGGTCCAGGCGCCCGCGGTGACGACCACATGATCGGCGGACAAGACGCCGCCGCTTTCCAGCGTCACGGATCCGGCGGACGCATCCACGGCACTCACCCACGTGTGCTCGCGCATGTCCACGCCGGACCTGACCAGCCAATCGCGCAGATCCGCGGCAATCTTCTGGCACAGCAGAACGCCCCCTTCGGAACTGAAGGCACCGAAACGGATCGTGCTCGCGTCAATGAAAGGATACCGGCCGGCGGTTTCCGACGCGCTCATCTCTTCAACCGCGTATCCGCCTTCCTTGAGACCGGTCAGATACTCTTCCCCCTCATCGCCCGCGGTTTGGGACAGCAGCAAGAAGCCGGTATCGACGAGATGCTTTGCGCCCAGATCGTCCCACATCTCGGCCCAGGCATCGAAGGCCGCGCCAATTCGGCGCTGGTACCCGCCCTGGCCGCCATAGGCGCGGCGGATGATCCGGTGCTGGTCGCCGGAAGCCGACAGGGGATTGGGGACCGGCCCTTGCTCCAGGAGCGTCACCTGCACGCCGCGCTTGGCGAGGGCCCAGGCGGTGGACAGGCCGGAAATCCCGGCCCCGACGACAATGACTTTCATGATTATAATCCCGGTTTGAGTCGAAAGCTGACATTACCCGGCCGCCTCGTCAGGACAAGGGTCCGGCCGTCCGAAACGCGCGCGGGGAAGGCGTATTCACGACACAGCGGCAATCGTGATCGATTTTCAGTGTCAAATGACTTGCCGGACGACGGGGACAAAATAGTCTGGCGTGAGCCGGGTGCCGCAGGAAAGGACGCCGCAATGGTTCTGGAAGCTGACTTGGGCCTATCGCCCGCACACCGCCGGGTCTCAGACCTTCCGGATTGGGGCTATTTGCTGCGCGAATACTATGAACTCTACCGCTTCTTGTCATCGGGCGGCAGTGAGCATATCCGCGCCCACCAGCGGGCGGTGCGTGAGGCGATCAGCCGGGTTGCCAAGGCCGATGCCCCGTTGCACTTCGATCCGCCCGCCCAAAAACCGGTCACGGCCCATCTGAAACGGGCGCTTGACGAAGGGCGGCTGGAGCGCACCGCGCCGCTGATCCGGGCGATTGAATCCGTTCAGGACAGTTTGATCTGGCAATACGGCTATGAAAAGGTTCCGCGCGGCCTCGACAAAAAATACGCATACGCGGAGATCTGCGGACCGAATGGCCCGATCATCACCAATGAGGTGATCCTGGGTCTCGTCTTGTTTGCCCCCAAATGCACCTATCCCGCCCATTCTCATGCCGGAATCTCGGAGAGTTATGTTTGCCTGTCGGGGGCCGTTTCCGAAAACCACCAGGGCGTCTACGCTCCAGGCTCGATGATCTTCAACCCGCCCGAGCACATGCACCGCATCACCGTGTCGAACCAGGAACCCTCGCTTCTGGCCTATGCATGGATGGGCAGACCGGAGATCCTGGCCAACCAGAAGATGGTGTTTTCCCGGCCAAGGACGAGAAAGACCTGAGCAGGGCAAAGCCGGCCAAGAGTGGCCCGGCCAGCCGTTTCAGCAGGTCAATGCCCGGTGGGGCCACGCCGATTCTGGAAAGACGTCAACCCCGCCCCTCCGAACTGTCAGTCAGCACCGTCTAGTCCTCGGCCTTGCCGCCGACCTGGGCGATCCAGTCCTGAAGATTGTAGTAAGTGGTGATGCGGGCGATCTTGCCGTCCTTGATCTCGAAGAAGCTGCCGGCCGGCAACCGATAAGTCTGGCCGTTTGCCGGAGGCAGGCCCTCGTCGGTCTCCAGATAGGTGCCGGACACGATGAACTCCGCCGCGGCGCGGGTGCCGTCTTCATTGACGAACAATACGAGATCGCTGATCCGCTCCTTGTAGCAACGGCTCATGTGAACATTGAACGCCCAGAACTGATCCTTGCCCTCACGCCGGTCGCCCTGATTCACGTCATGGGCCAGGTCTTCGGCGACCAGGCTTTCCATCTTGCTCGTATCGCCGGCATTGAAGGCTGCGAAATAGATATCAAGCAAGGCGCGGGATTGGGTCGGGGTCATCTTGATCTCATGACTTGGTGGAAAGGATACGAAAACCCATCGACTCTGCCTTGCTGTTGAAGTCGGCGCAAGGTCCTTTGTGCGGCCAAAGCGTGCGGTTCTTATCTATCAAGGTTGACATGAGCCTAGAGCATCTTTGGGCGTTTTGTGAGAAACACCCAAAGATGCTCGGCAATTCAAGAAGCGACCAGCGGGTGTTCAATCGATTCCAGTTTAACACCCACTGATCTAGCGATGGAGCCTAATTCGCCACGTCCTCCAAACTGACGCCCTTGGTCTCAATCCGAAAGGCAAAAGTAACTGCGGCACCGAGAAGCGATGTGATGATCAACCCCATCAAAAGCGCATCCTGTCCAATATCGGACAATAGAACGGGAAACAAAAAGGCTGTCATGACCGCGCCAATCTTTGCAAAAGATGCCGCAAAGCCCGCCCCGACAGCCCGGCATTCGGTGGGAAACACCTCACCGGCCAGCAAGTAGGTTTGAGCGTTGGGGCCCATGTTCGTCATGAAGTTGAAGAGCATGAACCCTGCGAAAATGAGCGGGACTTCAAAACCAGGACCGGCATGGGTGCTGGCTGCTGCCAGCGCGAGGCCAACCGCGCAACCGATAAACCCTGCGATCTGCAAGCGGATCCGGCCGACCCGGTCCGCCAGCAGAACCGCGAACACGATACCGACAATCAGGAGAACATCTATGATAGCCGCACCTTTAGCGGCGAGCAGATCATTATGGACAACCGTGGAGAGGCTTGTTTCATGGGCCGCCTGGTGGCCGAGAATACTAGCAAGAATGACCGGCGTAAAAATGCCGATACCATAGGTTCCAAGGTCCTGCAGGAACCACGGCACCGAGGCCAGTATCGTCGCACGGCGCGTCTTCTTGTCGACGAACAGGCGGGCAATCGCCTTGAACTGCGACCCCATGCCATGGTCCCCTGCCCCTCCACCGTCCCCGTCACCGGTCTTCAGATCGAAATCGGACGGATAGACCGGCTCCCGCGACAGCAGGAAGCGCAACGCGGATTTCGCCATGTCGTTCCGGCCGCGCGTCGCGAGCCAATGCGGGCTTTCGGGAATGAAGAACCGCCCAAACAAAACGATTGCTGCTGGGAGGATCGCGGCACCGTACATATATCGCCAGGCCTCCACGGTCGGAAAATTGCTCAAGACCGCATAGGCAAGGCCTGTACCGACCAGCGCACCGACCGCTTGAAACGCAAAGGCGCCAAGCACCATGCGGCCACGCGCCTTGCTGGAAATGCTCTCGGAAATGACGAGATGCGCGGTCGGATAGTCACACCCAAGTGCAACCCCGAGCCCAAACATGGCAATGAGCAGCATTGGAAAGCCGTTCGAGACGGTCACAAGCAACAGGAATAGGATGAACAGGACCATCTCGACGATGAACATGCGCCGCCGCCCGAACAGGTCGGCCAGCCCGCCTAGCAAGCTCGCACCGATCAGGATGCCGAACAAGACGGATGCCCCGACAAGTCCATGGCCAGCGGCACCGATGTCAAACTCGCGGGCGATGAGCGGCAGCGCGACGCCGCTCATGAACACAACCATGCCTTCGAAGAACTTGCCGGCCGCAGCAAGCCACCAGATCCGCCACTGGACCCCCGTCATCATCATGGTGTCGACGGCCGTGCCATCCTCCCAGAAAGGGGTTTCGTCGATATAGGCCTGGACAGTCTTGGCTACGGGCTTCTTCAGCGTGTCGGCCACATCGGTTTCTGTTTCCATGCCTTTTGGGTCCTGATTTCACCACTGACTGCCGAAAGAGTAGTCGGGTGTATATGACAAGGACGTGATCCCAAGGGCGAAGCGTGTGAATTTTGAGCTCACCGGACCAGCCGTTCAGACGGCAAGGACCGTCCTATCGCCGCCCAATGAGCCGATCCACCGACACGGCTCCACCGCCCACAGCGGCGAGGGCAAGAAAGACGAAACCGTAAAGCAAGGTCTTTTCACCGCCATTGAGCAGCGGATAGACGCTGCCAGAGGCATGCAGCAGGGCATAGACCACAGCCATCAAGATCGCGGCAACAAAGGCGGCCGGCCGGGTCAGAAAGCCCGCCACAAGCAACGCCCCGCAGACAAGCTCGAGAACCGCGATGGCGCCAGCAGCCGAAGCAAGGTCGATCCGTGGCGCTGCGGCATAGGGCCAGTCCAGCAGCTTGGTCGACCCGTGTAAGAACGTCATGCCACCTGCCACGATCCGCAAGAGGCTGACACACAGTGGCTGAAACTGACGCAAATCCATATTCGTTGTCCCAATGACCAAGACTGTTGACCCGGCTCATGGCGCAGTTCGCTGAATACGGCAATCGCACCGGCGGGTTTTCCCCGCTTAAACTGTTCCCGTTTGAGCCGATCTCATCCTTGCGGGAATCCGCGCGCGCCCCATTCCGACCTTGGCACCGGCGGACCAATTCGGAACCGGAAGGCCTCGACCTTTGTGATGCCGGGGTCAAGTTCGCAGCGGAACGCAACATCATACCAGATCCCTTGGTTTCGGTAGGCCGCCAGGCGCGGTTCGACGACGGCTGGCCCGGTCAGCAGGAACCGCGGGAGAAGTTCCGGCGGGCGCCTCGGATCTGCGGCCGTGAGCTGAGCCCGCAGCTCTGTGACGCAGAGCAGGCTGGCGCGTTCGGGCGCAGACATCCGGTCCAGCGCCGCTTGCGCCTGCGGCGTTTCAAGAATTCTGTCGGAGTAGAGCCGCCGGACCGGAGCAACGGTGCGCAGGACCGGTTGTGTCGCCTGGGCCGGAGACGTGGCCAGGGACGGAGACGCAGACGGTACCGAAGCCGTGGCCGGCTGGCGGGGCGCGGCTGGCTTTGCGCGCGGCGTTGCGGTGACCAGACCGATCCCCTCCGGCTCATCCAGATCATCGAGGGAAGGACCCGGCCCGGGATCCTCGGGCAATCCGGCTTCGGTCGGCGCTTCCTCAAGCGCGGCCACTTCCCTGTCCGTGTCAGCCTCTGCTTCGGTGTCTTCGCGCACCTCCGTTTCGGCGCCGTCTGCGACCTCCGTTTCGGCGCCCGGCTGGTCCCTGTCCAGCACGGACGCTTCCTCCGAAGCGTCGGTTTCGAGCGCTTCAGTTTCAGGCTCCTCGACACCGGCCTGCCCGGCGCCGGCAGGCGCGTCCTCCTCTTGCCCCAGCTCGACCTCCTCGACCTGTTCAGGGGCCCCGTCCGTGTCCCCAAACTGTTCAATCGCCCGGACAACAGCCACCTGCCCGCCCCCCTCCTGCTCGGCGGTTTCTTCCGTCTCGCCAGAAGGCTCACTGTCAGCTTCTTCAAGCGCAGGCTCTTCCAGAGCGGGATCGTCCTGAGCGCGCTCTTCTTCGGCCGGTTCAACAGTGCCTTCCCCGAGCGGTGTCTGCTCCGACGGCGGTTCGGGTGCCGGCTCGGGTTCGGGAGGGGCCTGAACGATGGCCACATCGACAGTTTCCGGCTCGGGCGGTCGGGGCAAGGCCTCGGGAAAGTGAAGCCAACCGGCCAGAAGCAGAAAAAGCAGCGCATGGAAGGCCGTCGATCCGGCGACAGCCACCAAAGCAAGACGGGTGTTGCCGGGTTCGCCGGAGGACTGCCGCGGGTCTGCGACTAGAGGCTCATCGGCCCGTTCCGGTGTCAAATGACCATTGTTTGGAGTGTCCGTCATCCGTCATCCGGAACTGTTGCGCAGTTGGCGCCCGGAAACCGGGCACGCCCCCCAGACATAATGCGATCGGGGCCATGAAAAAACCCGGCGTCGCCGCCGGGTTCCAAAGATGTCGGCGCTCGCCGGATCAACTGTCGAGGAACGACCGCAGTTTGCGGGACCGGCTCGGGTGCTTCAGCTTGCGAAGCGCCTTTGCCTCGATCTGGCGGATACGCTCGCGGGTCACCGAGAACTGCTGGCCGACCTCTTCCAGCGTGTGGTCGGTGTTCATGCCGATGCCGAAGCGCATTCTGAGCACGCGCTCCTCGCGCGGGGTCAGCGAAGCCAGAACCCGGGTCGTGGTCTCGCGCAGGTTCGACTGGATCGCCGCGTCGATCGGCAGAACCGCGTTCTTGTCCTCGATGAAGTCCCCGAGGTGCGAATCTTCCTCGTCTCCGATCGGAGTTTCCAGAGAGATCGGCTCCTTGGCGATTTTCAGGACCTTGCGGACCTTTTCCAGAGGCATCTGCAGCTTTTCGGCCAGTTCTTCCGGGGTCGGCTCGCGGCCGATCTCATGCAGCATCTGGCGTGATGTGCGCACGATCTTGTTGATCGTCTCGATCATGTGCACCGGAATGCGGATCGTGCGGGCCTGATCGGCGATCGAGCGTGTGATCGCCTGCCGGATCCACCAGGTCGCATAGGTGGAGAACTTGTAGCCCCGGCGGTATTCGAACTTGTCGACCGCCTTCATCAGGCCGATATTACCTTCCTGAATGAGGTCGAGGAACTGCAAGCCGCGGTTCGTGTATTTTTTCGCGATGGAGATGACGAGGCGGAGGTTCGCCTCGACCATCTCCTTCTTGGCGATCCGGGCTTCGCGCTCACCCTTCTGGACCATCGCCACGATGCGGCGGAATTCGGTGATCTCGAGACCGGTTTCGGTCGCCAGCGTCTGGATCTCCTGCCGCAATTCGCGGATCGAATCTTTTTCCTTGGCGATGAAGTTCTTCCAGCCACGGGTCGACAGATTGGCGACCCGGCGCAGCCAGTTCGGATCCAGTTCCGCGCCCTGGTACTGTTTGAGGAAATCCGTCCGGTCGACATTGTAGCTATCGGCCATCCGGAGCAGCCGGCCTTCATAACCCATCAGGCGCTTGTTGATGTCATAAAGCTGCGCGACGAGGGCGTCGATCCGGTTCTGATTGAGCGACAGGCTCTTCACGTCGACGATAATGTCTTCCTTGAGCTTCTTGTAGCGCCGCTCCTGGCTTGGAGAGAGGGTCTTGTTGGCCAGCTTGTTTTCCACAAGCTGATCCTGAAGCTTGCGCAATTTCTTGTAGTTGTCGGCGATCCCATCGAAGGTTTCGAGAACTTGCGGCTTGAGCTCGGCTTCCATGGCGGACAGGGACACGTTGCTCTCGAACTCGTCATCGTCCTCGCCGTCGTCGCCTTCCGACTCACCATCAGCGTCTGAACCCGGATCCCCTGGCGACTGGTCCGCTGCGGGAGACCCCCGGTTTACCGCGCCCGAAGGTCCGCCTTCTTCATCGTCCGGCGCATCGTCGTCATTGGCGCCTGTCGGTCCGGCCTTGGCGTCGGGACCGGCATAAGTGGCCTCCAGATCGATGATATCCCGCAGGAGAACCTTGCCTTCGTTCAGCTCGTCCCGCCAGATAATGATGGCCTGGAAGGTCAGAGGGCTTTCGCAGAGCCCGGCAATCATCGCCTCGCGGCCGGCCTCGATCCGCTTGGCGATGGCGATTTCACCTTCGCGCGACAACAGTTCGACGGAGCCCATCTCGCGCAGATACATGCGCACCGGATCGTCGGTCCGGTCAGCCGGTTCCTTGGCTGTGGTGGATTTTGTGACGGCCGTTGTGCTGGTCGCAACCAGATCGCCGCCATCGACCTCTTCCGGCGCGTCCTCGACCTCTTCGGCCTCGATCACATTGATGCCCATATCCGACAGCATGGACATCGTGTCTTCGATTTTTTCGGAGGAAACCTGCTCGGAGGGCAGAACTTCATTCAGCTCGTCATAGGTGACATAGCCGCGTTTTTTCGCGGCCTTGATCATTTTCTTGACGGCGGCATCCGACAGATCAAGGAGAGGACCGTCCGGGCCTTCCACTGCGGTGTCTTGAGTGTCGTCTGCTTGTGTCGCCTTGGCTACCATATTGTGCTCCAAAAGCGCGAACGTCTGCAGATCGTTCGCGGCCGCCCCAATTTCTCGCTTCGTCCGTAATTCGGCGATATTCAAACCTCAGCACCTGCCGTGCTGTGACGAAGTCGCTATTTGATTCGGATATAAGCTGCGTCCCTTAAGTTCCGTTTAACCGTAAATCCGCCCCTGGCCCCAAATCCAGGAGGTTTGACTCAAACAGTCGTACGGCCCGCCGCATCCCGGGAGGCCGCATCGTCGAAACCGGATCTTGCAGCCGAATGTAGACTATTGCCGTCGCCTAAGAGCTGTGCACGGCATGTGTGCTGCAGATCGTGTATTTAGCTTGCCTTACGGGAATCGCAAGTGTGATTCGCGATCTGCGCCTCAAAAAACTGCCATTTATTCGGCTCAGGTCTAAGCGGGTGCCGCACCGGTTGAATCGGCGGCCGAATGCTGGCGGGCGGATACCGGTCCAATGCTTCGAAGCTTTCGGGCCCGTTCGGCCAGCCCGGCCTCTTCCCGCGCGCATTCCTCCCGCCGCCGCGACAAATCCTGGGTCATCGCCCGGATGCGCCCCCAGCTTTGTTCGTCAATGTCCGCCTCCGCCAGGTCCATTTCCCGGGACAGCTCGCTTTCCAGAACTTTGAGCTCGAGCACATCGAGGAAATGCAGAAAGGCCGCCTCCACGAAATCTTCCGGCGGCTCGGATTTCAGGAGCGGGAACCGCTGCAGCAGGGCGGAGAAGGTAGAGCGCCGGGCACCGCCGGCGCCCGCCGTGTTCTGCGCGTCACCTATCGATTCAGCGAGAAGATCCTGAAGCGGCTCTTCCAGATCCTGCACCAGGTCGGACGCGGAGACCTCCTCGAGGCGCACCGCCATCCGGCATATGTGGTTTCGGAACCGCTCATGCAGCGGATCGGAAAACTGCAAGGCCGCGATCCGTTCAAGGTGCCGGTCCAGCAACTGCGGGAAGCGGACACAAAGCCCGACAATCAGCCTTTCTATCCCAAACATCGGCGTCTCGGGCGCGGCGACCCGTCCGCCCGTCTGGAACCCATTCGCGCCACCAGGGCCACGGTCGAAGTTGTGCCCCCGATCGCGGCCCCGATCGCGCCCCTGATCGCGCGCGCGCTGAAAGAAGAGACTGGACAGGCGAAACTTCAAATCAAGCTGATACCGCCGCCGCACCCGCAGGTCGCGGATCGTCTCGATCAGGTCGTCGAACCGCTTTTCAAGCGCCGCCTTGCGTTCCGGCGTGTCAAGGCGGGCGACGGAAATCTCCCGCTCCCAGAGAACATCGAACAGGGCCCGGGCTCCGCCGACCTGCGCCTCAAACCCGTGCAGCCCGCTTGTCCGGATCAGATCGTCGGGATCCATGCCATCGGGTAGAAAACAGAACTGGAAGGAATATCCGCTGGTCAGAACGGGGAAAATGCGATCGACGGCCCGGTGAGCCGCCGAAACGCCGGCGGCATCCCCATCGAAACAGATCACCGGCTCCGGCGCAAATTTCCAAAGCCGCAGGATCTGCTCTTCGGTGAAGGCCGTTCCGAGCGTTGCGACCACATGATGAATGCCGGCCTGCCATAGGGCGATCGCATCGAGATAGCCTTCAACGACAACCGCCCTTTGGGCCTTGAAGGCCGGTTCACGCGCCCGGTGCGCGTTGAACAGCATGGTTCCCTTGTGGAACAGCGGCGTTTCGGGGGAATTAAGGTATTTCGGCTGCCCGTCAGGCAACAACGTGCGCCCGCCGAAAGCCACTACCCGCCCGCGGTCGTCCTGGATCGGGATCATCAGCCGCCCCCGGAAACGATCATAGGACGGGCGGCCATCTTCCGGCTGGATCAACAAGCCGGCCTCGACCATCATCGCCTCCGGAACCCCCTTGCCGGCAAGATGTCGTTTCAAGCCATCGCGTCCGTCCGGCGCCAAACCAAATCGGAACTCGCGGACGATGCCCGGGGCGAACCCGCGTTTCTGGACATAGGCGCGCGCGTCGGCGCCGGTCTGCCCGGCATACTGCGTTTGAAAAAAAGCCGCCGCCATTTCACAAACATCACTCAGACTGGCCCGTTTTTCCGCCCGGCGCGCAGCCTGTGGATCGGGCGCGGGCATGGGCACGCCCGCCTGTTCGGCCAGCCTTTCGACGGCCTCGGGAAAACTGAGGCCTTCGGTTTCGATCAGGAAACGGAAGTGATCTCCCGACGCACCACAGCCAAAGCACTTGTAGCGGTTGCGCCGGTCATCCACATGAAAACTCGGGCTTTTTTCCTGATGGAAGGGGCAGCATGCCCAATAGTCGCCGCGGCCGGGCTGCGACTTGCGCCGGTCCCAGGTCACACGCCGCCCGACCAGATCAGACAAGGTGATCCGGGCGCGGATGTCATCAAGAAACCGATTGTCGAACCGCATGAGAGGACAGAACCAATTCAAGACCCAAGCGATGCCTGACGGCCGCCTGACCGTTACTTTATATCAACAGGGCAACCGGGTTGTTCAACCGCTCAATCGAGCCAGCCGGTCAATGGAACCATTCCCACCGCCCGGTGCTCCAGGATCCGGCAGGTGGTCCGTTTGCGCGCGGTGGATCAACGTTCGTTGCCGATACCATGATCGGACACGGTCCCTTGCGAGGTGTCTGGCGCCGTACCTGTCTCCGCGGCACCGCCACTCTTGAGAATGTCCTTGACCAGGCAGGAGGCCTGAACGAAGTCCATCTGGCCTGGATAGCGCTCTTTGAGCGTCGACATGCAGCGTCCGATATCGCGCAGGCCCTGAGCTTCAATGTCCCGGATCGTTGCCTCGCATATTCCGCGCAACTCGGCTTCATCGATCTGCGCCGGCAGAAACTCGGCAATGATGTCCCGCTCGACGCGTTCCTCATCCGCGCGGTCCAACTGGCCGCTTTCCTCGAATTCCTTCGCGGCGATTTCGCGCTGCCGGACCATCTTATGAAGGATTTCGAGCACATCGGCATCCGGCAGACCGTCCCGCCCGCCTTCCCGAGCGGCGGTTTCCCGGTCATTGATGGCCGTTTGCATGAGCCGCAGCGTCGCAATGCGGCGTTTTTGATCCGTTGATTTGGCCGCCTTCAGGGCCGCACTGATTTTCTCACGCATGCCTTTTCCTCGCCCGCAGGCCGCTCCCAGGTTCCCACCGTGGCCACGCCGCCGACTCTTCAATCCGTAAGCAACTGAAACTTATAGGTTATTTTCTACAGGCCTCGTGTTGACGACTATCACAGGTTCCCATAGAGTGCCGCGCTTGATGCAGATGGCGCCAGCCGGCAAATGTCCGTTCTTTCGGCCTATCTTGCAGCGCATGATGGCACCAACAAGATCCGGAAACAAGACATGACAAGTTCAGACGCATGGTCCACCCCACCGGCGACGGCTCTCCTTGTGCTGGCCGATGGCCGTGTCATCGAAGGTCGGGGATTGGGCGCGGTCGGACAGGCGGTTGGTGAAATCTGTTTCAACACGGCCATGACCGGGTATCAGGAAATCCTCACCGACCCCTCCTATTCCGGCCAGATCGTTACCTTCACGTTTCCCCATGTCGGGAATGTAGGGACGAACGAGGAAGATATCGAGACCGTCAACATGGCCGCGGACAGCGGGATCCGCGGCACGGTCCTTGCGGCGGAGATCACGGAGCCGGCCAACTACCGGGCCAGCAAGCATTTCGACCAGTGGCTCAAGGCTCGCGGCATTATTGGCATCAGCGGCGTGGACACGCGCGCCCTGACCGCCCTGATCCGCGAGGAAGGCGTTCCAAACGCCGTCATCGCGCACAATCCCGACGGACAATTCGATGTGGCGGCGCTGAAAGAGCGCGCGGCGGCATGGCCGGGGCTGGAAGGAATGGACCTGGCAAAGGACGCCTCAACGGCGCAAACCCACCCCTGGTCCGAGACCGCGTGGAACTGGGAGACCGGATACGGCACGGCTGGCGCAAGCGAATTCAAGGTTGTTGCCATCGACTTCGGGGTCAAACGCAACATTCTGCGCCTGCTGAGCGAAGCCGGGTGCGAAGTGATCGTCCTGCCGGCAACGGCATCTGCGGATGATGTGTTCTCCCACAACCCGGACGGCGTGTTCCTGTCCAATGGACCCGGCGACCCGGCAGCCACCGGTGCTTACGCCATTTCCACGATCCGCGATGTGATCGAAAAGGGGATCCCGACATTCGGAATCTGCCTCGGGCACCAGATGCTGGCCCTGGCCCTGGGCGGCAAGACCATGAAGATGCATCAGGGGCACCATGGCGCCAATCACCCGGTTTTCGACCACACGACGGGCAAGGTTGAGATAACGTCGATGAACCACGGGTTCGCCGTGGATGCGGCAAGCCTGCCCGAAGATGTCGAGCAAACGCACGTATCGCTGTTCGATGGATCAAATTGCGGGTTGAGACATCGGTCCAAACCGGTTTTCTCGGTCCAATACCATCCGGAAGCCTCGCCTGGCCCCCGCGACAGCCAATACCTGTTCGAGCGTTTCACGACATTGATGCGCGCGCAAAACGCGGCTTGAACGCGGCATTGGCCTGAACCCAAGGTTCAGGCCAATATGAGGGTGTGTTGAGCTGACTGCAAAATGGATCCGCGGTCGCGCACCCAGCTCAATTCGACATGACCTTGTCGAACGCGCTCAAAATCCCCTCGACCTCGGCCACCTGATCGTCGAGCATCGCTTTTTGCTCCATCAACAACTGCTGTTGATTGGCGCACATCTGACGCAGGTCCGCATATTGTTGCTCGCGCGGCTTGTCGCCCTCCACGAGCGCGATCACCTGCCGGATTTCGGCAAGCGTGAAGCCGATTTTCTTCGCCTGCAAGATAACCCGCATCCGGGCCACGTCCTTGGTGCCGTAAAACCGGCGCGCTCCGCGCCGCACGGGATTGAGAAGGCCCTTTTCCTCATAGAAGCGCAGCGTGCGCAAGGTGACGTCGAAAAGATCCGACATTTCGGAGATCGCAAGGACGCGGCCATCGTGTGGCACGGCATCCATCGGTCCGGCGATATCAGGAAGCACCACCATTTCGGTTGCGACGTTATTCATGTTCTTACCCGATCTTGTTTTTTGCTTTGATCTCACAGGCGATTGTTCGCATTTCCCGCGAAGCCGTATGAGCCTCGGGCAAACCCCACATGCGAATACGGTCAGACCGCTGTGCCTCTGCACTGTCCCAGTGTTCCGTCACAACACCGACCGTTACAATCACCTGTCGTTTTTCACATGGGTTAAATACAACGGGAGACAGCCCTGATCTACAATAAATTTATGCAAATCCATGCACAAACACGCGATGAGCAGGCTTTTCTGCTTCAAAAACGCAATTTTATAACGCATACACTGGGGAAACTTCGAAAGTTTCTGAACATCGAAAACAGAAAATACTTGAGTATTTGAAAAAATATGAATTATCGATAATTTAAGTGTTATTGTTTTATTTAAGTATTTTTCAAAATTCATCCACACCCCCTATTGTCTGGAAATCCGTGGATACGAAGAGTATTTCTTGGCAGGCATCACACCTGATAAAGTTTACAATGGACTTTTGTCTAAAACCTATGAGGCACTGTCCATCGGGAAGGTTTCCGCCCCTCCACCTTTGCCATCAGGTTCCAGGAGCGCCACGGCGGAAGCTGCACAAAGTGCACTTCTTCAATTGACAGCGCTGTTGCAACACTATTTTTAAGAGACAAATCGGATGCGCCACTCAGGTGCCCGTAAAGTGCATGGTGAGCCCGCTGATCCTGATGCCCGAATCGAAAACGACACGAACCGAGATGACGATGACTCCCGAACAGTTCAGAGATTGGCGGAGGTCTCTGGGATTGAAGCAGAAGGAAGCGGCAGAGCAACTTGGCCTCAAGAAGCGCATGATCCAATACTACGAAAAAGGCAACCGGGATGGACGGCCGGTCGAAATCCCAAAGTCTATCCGGCTGGCATGCTACGCGCTCTCAATGGGGGTTAACGATTTCGATGGAACATCGGCATCGTCTGGTCCCCAGGCGCTGGCCAGGGAGCCGCTCGCCGCGCCCCCGGATCAGCCTCCCCGGCCGGCCGAGACCTTACAAAAGTGACAATCAGGCCCCAAGCGGGGTTTGCAGCACAGTGCCTTTTGCCTATAAGACGCGCTCAGCCAACATTGTCATCCATTCTGGAATGAGCCGCACCTGCGGGCACAGCGCCCGGACAGGACAAGGCCGCTGCGAGCCCTGATGCCCAAACGCACCGACATCTCCTCTATTCTGATCATTGGCGCAGGACCGATCATTATCGGACAGGCCTGCGAATTCGATTACTCCGGAACCCAGGCCTGCAAGGCCCTGCGCGACGAGGGCTATCGCATCATTCTGGTCAACTCGAACCCGGCCACGATCATGACCGATCCGGAACTGGCCGACGCGACCTATATCGAGCCGATCACACCCGAAGTGGTTGCCCGGATCATCGAAAAGGAGCGGCCCGACGCGTTGCTGCCGACAATGGGCGGCCAGACGGCCCTCAACTGCGCGCTTGATCTGGAGCGCATGGGTATTCTGGAACAATTCGGCGTCGAAATGATCGGCGCGCGCGCGGAGGTCATTGAGAAGGCGGAAGACCGGGAAAAATTCCGCTCAGCGATGGATGTGATCGGCCTTGAGAACCCGCGCGCGGCCATCGCGTCGTCACCGGCCATTCGGGATGAGAACGGCAGGATCACGGGTTATGACCGCAACGCCGGTTTGCTGGAGGCCATGCGGGCCATTGATGAAATCGGTTTGCCCGCGATCATCCGTCCAGCCTTCACTCTGGGTGGAACAGGGGGCGGCGTCGCCTATAATCGCGAGGAATACGAAGCCATCTGCCGGTCCGGCATCGATGCCTCACCGGTCGGACAGGTGCTGATCGACGAGAGCTTGCTCGGCTGGAAGGAATACGAAATGGAGGTCGTCCGCGACAAGGCGGACAACTGCATCATTATCTGCTCGATAGAGAACGTCGATCCCATGGGTGTTCATACCGGTGATTCGATCACTGTCGCGCCCGCCCTGACCCTCACCGATAAAGAGTACCAAATCATGCGGGACGCCTCGATTGCGGTCCTGCGCGAAATAGGCGTCGAGACAGGCGGATCGAATGTCCAGTTCGCCGTGAACCCGGACACCGGGCGCCTGGTGGTCATCGAAATGAACCCGCGCGTGTCCCGCTCCTCCGCGCTTGCTTCCAAGGCAACGGGCTTCCCCATTGCCAAGATCGCGGCCAAGCTTGCCGTTGGCTACACGCTCGACGAGCTGGAAAACGACATTACCGGCGGGGCGACACCGGCATCGTTCGAACCGTCGATCGACTATGTCGTCACCAAGATCCCGCGGTTCGCCTTTGAGAAGTTCCCCGGCTCCGATCCGGTTCTGACGACCGCCATGAAGTCGGTGGGCGAAGTCATGGCGATCGGACGGACCTTCGCCGAGAGCTTCCAGAAAGCCCTGCGCGGCCTGGAAACCGGCCTGACGGGGATGGATGAAACGGAAATTCCCGGGCTGGATCAGGGCGATCCGACGAACGCGATCCGGGCGGCCATTTCAACACCGACACCCGAGCGCATCCTCCACATCGCCCAGGCCATGCGCCTTGGCATGACGCTCGACGAAATCTATCAGGCATCCGGCGTCAATCCCTGGTTCTTGACGCAGATCGAGGCGATCGTCGCCATGGAAGCCAAGGTCCGATCCGCCGGACTGCCTCAGGATGCCGTCAACCTGCGCAAGCTGAAGAGCATGGGGTTCTCCGATTCCCGCCTGGCTGCGCTGGTCGGGGCGGATGAGGCGGACGTGGCACGGCTGCGCGCCGCCTTGGACGTGCATCCGGTGTATAAACGCATCGACACCTGTGCGGCGGAATTCGCATCGCCGACGGCCTATATGTATTCCACCTACGAAGCTCCGTTCCTCGGCCAGCCGGCGTGCGAGGCTGCTCCGTCGGAGCGCCGGAAAGTGGTTATCCTCGGCGGAGGACCGAACCGGATCGGTCAGGGTATCGAGTTCGACTATTGCTGCTGCCATGCGGCCTTCGCGCTCGAGGAAGCGGGCTATGAAACCATCATGGTCAACTGCAACCCGGAGACCGTTTCCACCGATTACGACACATCGGACCGGCTTTATTTCGAGCCCTTGACCGCCGAGGATGTGCTCGAAGTTCTCAGGACGGAACAGTCGAACGGCACGCTGCACGGCGTGATTGTCCAGTTTGGCGGCCAGACACCGCTGAAACTGGCGGCCGCTCTCGTCAAGGCCGGAATACCGATCCTGGGAACTTCCCCGGACATGATCGATCTGGCTGAGGATCGCGACCGCTTCCAGAAACTGCTTGTGAAGCTCGATCTGAAACAGCCGGAAAACGGCATCGCCTATTCGGTTGAGCAGGGCCGGCTGATCGCTTCACAACTCGGGCTGCCCCTTGTGGTGCGCCCTTCCTATGTCCTGGGCGGCCGCGCGATGCAGGTCATCCGCGATGAGGAGGCGCTGAACTCCTATCTGCTGGGCACACTGCCGGAGCTGGTACCCGCGGACATCCGCGCCAAGTATCCCAATGACAAGACCGGCCAGATCAACACCCTGCTGGGCACCAACCCGCTGCTGTTCGACCGGTATCTGGACGGCGCGATCGAGGTGGATGTCGACGCGCTGTGCGATGGCACGGACGTGTTCGTCTGTGGTATTATGGAGCATATCGAGGAGGCGGGCATTCACTCCGGAGATAGCGCCTGTTCGCTGCCGCCCTTCTCCCTGTCCCCGGACACGATCGACCAACTGAAAAGCCAGACGAGAGCCTTGGCCCTGGCGCTAGAGGTCGGCGGGTTGATGAATGTGCAATTCGCCATCAAGAACGGCGACATCTATGTTCTGGAAGTCAATCCTCGTGCATCCCGGACCGTGCCGTTCGTGGCAAAGACCATCGGTCTTCCGATTGCCAAGATCGCCAGCCGCGTCATGGCGGGCGAAAGCCTGGCATCCTTCTCCTTGACGGAAAAACCGTTCACTCACATCGCGGTGAAGGAAGCGGTGTTCCCATTTGCCCGGTTCCCGGGCGTGGACACGATTCTGGGGCCTGAAATGCGCTCCACGGGTGAGGTCATGGGGCTCGACGACCGGTTTGGGATCGCTTTCGCCAAGTCGCAGATCGCGGCCGGCACGGACGTGCCAACCTCAGGCACCGTGTTCGTCTCCATGCGCGATGCGGACAAGCCCGGCGTGGTGGAAGCCGTGCGCAGTCTGGAAAACGCCGGATTCAAGATCATCGCGACCGCGGGCACACAGGCTTTCCTCAAAGAGCACGGGATCGACTGCGGAAAGATCAACAAGGTGCTAGAGGGGCGGCCTCATATTGTCGATGCGGTGAAGAATGGCGATGTCCAACTCGTATTCAACACCACGGAAGGCAATCAGGCGATCGCCGACAGCCGGTCGATGCGGCGCGCGGCGCTGGTTGGCAAAGTTCCCTACTACACCACTCTGGCCGGGTCCATTGCGGCGGCGAAAGGAATTGTTGCCCACAAGGCCGGGCGTCTTGAAGTGAAGTCTTTGCAATCCTACTTCGGCTGAGGTTACACTGAATTCGGTCCGGCCGGGAAAGCCCGCTTTCCCGGCTGGGCTCTTTTTTATTCTGCGGTCCCGGATGAAAGAGAGGGACCCAATAACGTGAAGGTCTGAGACCCATGGAAAAAGTGCCGATGACGACTGCCGGTTACGCCATGCTTCAGGAGGAGTTGAAGCAGCGCACCTCTGTCGAGCGTCCGCGCATCGTTGAAGCGATCGCGGAAGCGCGCGCGCATGGTGATCTGTCGGAAAACGCCGAGTATCACGCGGCCAAAGAGGCTCAAAGCCACAATGAAGGCCGCATCGCCGAACTTGAGGACAAGCTTTCCCGCGCTGAGGTGATTGATGTCACGAAACTGGGCGGCGACGTGATCAAGTTTGGCGCAACGGTATCCCTGATCGATGAAGATACCGAAGAGGAAAAGAGATACATGATCGTTGGCGACGTCGAGGCCGACGTGAAGCAGAACCGGATCTCCATTTCCTCGCCCATCGCGCGGGCACTCATTGGAAAGGGCGTTGGTGACAGCGTCGAGGTGGCCGCTCCGGGCGGCGCGCGGTCCTACGAAATCACCGAAGTCCGGTACGGTTGAGAGTCCAAGGTTTTCAACTAAGGAATAGTCCTTCTTCAACCCATGCTGGAACCGGGATAAACTTCCCCGTTCACAGCATGCGTTGAGGTTCCGGCTTGGTTTTCAATACAATCATTTTGCTGCTGTTCGCAGTCAGCATTCCGCTTTGGGCAGGTCGCTTCCTTGCGCTTTCAACCCTGGATCCAAGAGCGCGAGAGATTTTCCAAAGACTGGTCAGGACAAAAGAGAGCCCGGTCGCATTCGCGGCCCGGATGTTCGTTCTGCTGGTGGCGCTCAGTGGGACCTTGCTGATCCTGGTCTATGGCATGTCCTATCTGCAGACCGGGCGCCTGCTCCACGCAAGCTACGGCGAAGTCATGAGCAACCGGCTGTATTCGGGGGTGGAAGGTGTCGACAACACGCTGGACACCGCGTTCTACGGTCTGCCGCTACCCATAACCGTGCTGATGAAATGCCTGTTTCTCACGGCTGCCTTCACGCTGGCCTTGAAAGCGACAAACGATCTGTCGATCATCTTGCGGCTCCGGGGCAAGATCAAAAGGCTGGTTCGGCCAAGCACCGGTCCCGCCGGGGGCAAGTCCCGGTCGGCTTGAAGCGCGGGAGCGCCAGTCACCGGCCTAAGCCCTGCGCCTAAGCCCCGCATGGTCACCCTGTTGGAAGTTCACAACCAGACCGGCAGGCGTTTGAGCGGAACCGGCTTCGCCCGGAACAAGCCGGTGTTGAGACGCGCCCGAAACGGCGGCCGGCGAACCGGTGCTATCCCATCCGCTCTTCCTCGATGGGGACAACCGGCAGGTCTTTGGTCTTGCGGATGGTCAACGCTGTCCGCACGCTATCGACATTGGGAGCGGCGGTCAGTTCACCGATGACGAAATTCTGAAAGGATTGAAGGTCCGGCGCAACGCACTTGAGAAGAAAGTCCACTTCGCCGGAGAGCATGTAGCTTTCCCGCACGAAGGACCACTCTGCCACCTTTTTCTCGAAAGCTTGGAGGTCCGCCTCGGTCTGGCTGTGCAATCCGACCATTGCGAAGGCTGTCACATCGTAACCGAGCTGTTTTTCGTCCAGCAATGTGCGGTAACCGCGCACGAGGCCGGCTTCTTCAAGCGCGCGAACGCGCCGCAGGCAAGGTGGCGCCGAAATCCCAACGCGGCGGGCGAGCTCCACATTGGTCATCCGGCCGTCGTCCTGCAATTCCTTCAAAATGTGCCAATCAATGGCATCAAGGCGCGCTTTCAAATCTGTCTCCTTGGGACGAGCGTCCACAGCGTAAACTGTTATAAGCACCGGGCCGGTTGTGTTTGAGGTCCATGGGGATCCGATCTACATCTGGATGCGGGCGGAGTTCTCAAGTCCGGAACGATGGCGGTTTCTGATTGCCGGATTATGATTTTTTGCGCGAATGTGCAAGAGTATAACAAAAACACGCATGTTTCAGAAACATTACGATAAGGAAAGTGATGCGGGGATGGTCGCGGGTCGCTCAGATGCTCCTCGCTCCTGCTGGATTGTCACCGATGGAAAAGCGGGCGATATCGCGCAATGCGAAGGCGTCGCCAACGCCCTCGGATTGAACTTCGAGCACAAGACCGTTCGGCCACGGCCCCCCTTTTCCTGGATAATGCCCTACGGGCCCATCGATCCTCGCGAGCGCCCGGACAAGGCGGGAGGACCCTTGGCCCCGCCCTTCCCCGACCTGGTCATCGGATCCGGGCGGCGTGCCGTTCCCTATCTTCGCCATCTCAAAGCCGCATCGGACGGAAGAATTTTCACGGTGTGCCTGAAGGATCCGCGGACCGGACCGTCTGCCGCCGACTTCATTTGGGTCCCGGAGCACGACCGGCTGCGCGCCGGCAATGTGCTGGCAACCCTGACCGGCCCGCATCGCTTTTCGCAAACGCTGCTCGAGACGCAGCGCCGGGAGACTCATACGGAAATCGACGCGCTTCGCACGCCCCGCGTTGCCGTGCTCGTGGGCGGGAACAGCCGCCACCACCGGTTCACGGAAAAGGACATAAGCTCTTTCACAACCGGGCTCGCCGCCATTGCCGACGGGGCAGGTGCCTCTTGCCTCATCACCCTGTCCAGGCGCACTCCGGACGCCTTGAAGAACCGGTTGGCGGACTTCGCGAGGAGCGGGCCACACCTGTTTTACGATGGCACGGGCCGCAATCCGATCGCGGCCTTTCTGGCGAAGGCGGACGCGATCGTGGTGACAGCGGATTCGGCCAACATGATCGGCGAGGTTCTGGCGACCGGGCGGCCCGTGCATGTGTTCCGCCCTGCGGGAGGCCATCGGAAAATGGACCGGTTCCTGGGGACGCTTTCAAGCCGGGGGCTGATTCACCCCTTTCCGGGACCCCTGAAAACCACTACCTACGAACCGGTTGACGCAACACCCGAGATCGCGGCTCACATCTTGAAAAGATACGCAGTCCATACACACCGCTTCGTGCGATGACAGGCGCGCAGGAGCCGCTAAGATAGCGGGCAAGGGGCGGCCTGCCCGCAAACACAGGTAAGCGAGACATGACGACTGAACACAGCAAACTTTTGATCATCGGATCCGGCCCGGCCGGGTACACGGCGGCCATTTACGCCGCGCGCGCCATGCTGGAGCCCACGCTGGTTCAGGGCATCCAGCCGGGCGGCCAGTTGACGATTACCACCGATGTCGAGAACTACCCGGGCTTCGCGGATCCGATCATGGGGCCCTGGCTGATGGAACAGATGCAGAAGCAGGCTGAAAATGTCGGCACCAAAATGGTGTATGACACGATCACCAAGGCCGATCTGTCAGCCCGTCCCTTCCGGTTTGAAAGCGACAGCGGGACGGTATTTACCGCGGACGCCGTGGTGATCGCGACAGGGGCCCAGGCCCGCTGGCTCGGTCTGCCCTCCGAGCAGGAGTTCATGGGGGCCGGCGTGTCCGCTTGCGCCACCTGCGACGGCTTTTTCTACAGGAACCGGGAAGTGATCGTCGTGGGCGGCGGCAACACGGCGGTGGAAGAAGCGCTGTATCTGGCGAATCTGGCGTCCAAGGTCACGCTGGTGCACCGGCGCGCCGAATTGCGGGCCGAGCGCATCTTGCAGGAGCGCCTGTTCAAGCATCCGAAGATCGAGGTGGTGTGGGACCATGTCCTGGATGAAATCCTCGGCGGCGGCGTTCCGAAAGGCGTAACCGGGGTGCGCCTGAAACATGCGAAAACCGGCGAGACCCGTGAGCTGTCGACGGACGGCGTGTTCATCGCGATCGGTCACGCGCCTTCGGTCGAGCTGTTCCAGGATCAGCTTGAAACAAAGTCCGGCGGCTATCTGGTGACCGCGCCGGATTCGACACGGACCTCAATTCCCGGTGTGTTCGCGGCCGGCGACGTGACGGACGACGTCTACAGGCAAGCCGTCACCGCGGCCGGATTGGGCTGCATGGCGGCGCTTGAAGCGGAGAAATATCTGGCGGAACTGGAAGCAAACCGGCCGGCAGCGGCGGCGGAATAGCTTTGCAGCGGCTGAAACCGCGCGGTGGAGACTGTTATGGATTGGGACAAACTTCGGATCTTCCACGCCGCCGCGCAGGCAGGCAGCTTCACTCATGCCGGCGACACCCTGCACATGAGCCAATCGGCCGTGAGCCGGCAGGTCAGTTCGCTGGAACAGGATCTGGGCGTACCGCTTTTCCACCGGCACGCCCGCGGCCTGCTGCTGACCGAACAGGGCGAATTGCTCTACCGGACGGCGCGCGATGTGCTGATGAAGCTGGAATCGGTCCAAAGCCGCCTGGCCGATAGCAGGAACAAGCCCTCCGGCATATTGCGGGTCACGACGACCGTTGGGCTGGGATCGACGTGGCTCACCGCGCGCATCAACGAGTTTGTCGAACTCTATCCGGACGTCGAGTTGCGCCTGATACTGGACGACGACGAGTTGGACCTGAACATGCGTGAGGCCGATGTGGCCATCCGGCTTCGCCAGCCAACGCAGCCGGACCTCATTCAACGAAAACTGTTCACGGTGCATTTTCATGTCTTTGCGTCGCCCGGATACCTGGCGAGATACGGCACGCCGACGACCATTGATGATATTGACAATCATCGTTTGATCACGTTCGGAGACCACGCCCCCTCCTTCCTGCGCGGAATGAACTGGCTGGAGACCGCCGGGCGCGTGAGTTCCAACCCGAGGCAGTCGATATTGAACATCAACAACGTCGTGGCCATCAAGCGCGCCGTCAGGGCCGGATGCGGGATTGCAATGCTGCCGGACTACCTGGTCGAAAAGGACACCAGCCTTGTCCGGATCCTTCCCGATCTGGATGACACCGTCCCGTCTTTCGAAACCTACTTCGTGTATCCGGCCGAATTGAAAAACATGGCACGTGTGACCGCTTTTCGTCAGTTCCTGCTGGCAAAGGCGGAGAGCTGGAACTACTGACGCCTTTTTTTGAAGAAACGCGCGCAATCATGTGCTGACGCCGTGCGGCGGACTTCCCCCAAAAGGGCCAGTTGCCATCGGCGCTATGGGGTGTTCTGGTGCCTTCGGGGGGCGTTCGCGCGGGCTTGCAGGACCTTTCGGGGGCCGGCGGCGCATTCCTGAGACACCTGTGCCCGTCTGCTGTGCACCAGGTGCGCATGTCTTGCAATCCGGGTCCAAAGGTCACTCTTTTTTGCATAGCTGCCTTGCAGCAGTGCCTCTTGTTTCAGCAGCTTGTGCACTGCATATAAGCACCATGGTTGGTTAGACAGCGCTGCACCTTCCTCCCAGCGGCGCTATTTCGACCAGCTGTTCCCCTCTGGAAGGTGATTCCACTGGTTTCAGTGAATCAAACAAAACTGCCGGGTCCTTGGACCCGGCTCTTTTTTTGACCGGCAGCGAACAGGCGTTGAAACCGCACCGGTTCCGTGGCCGCAGGCGCGCTACATGAACAGCCGCTCGCCTTCCATCCCCTTGTAAAGGTCAGCGACCTGTTCCGCATATCCGTTGAACAGCAGCGTGTCGCGGCGCTCTTCGGTGCCAAGAAGCTGTTCGGTGGCCTGGGACCACCGGGGATGGGGCACTTCCGGGTTCACATTCGCCCAGAACCCGTATTCCTTGCCTTGAATTTCTTCCCAGAAACTGACCGGCCGCTGGTCGGTGAACGTGATCCGGACCACGGATTTTATCGACTTGAACCCGTATTTCCAGGGAACCACCAGCCGGATCGGGGCGCCGAACTGCCGGGCCAGCGGCTTGCCGTAGACACCGGTCGCCATGAAGGCCAGTTCATTGGTCGCCTCGGCCAATGTGAGCCCTTCCACATAGGGCCAGGGGTACCAGCTCTGTTTCTGACCACTGGCAACACTCGGATTCATGAAGGTTTCGAAACGCAGATACTTCGCGTCCGGGGCCGGGCCGGCCAGCTTCACAAGCTCCGACAAGGCAAAACCCGACCAGGGAACGGCCATGGCCCAGGCTTCGACGCAACGGAGCCGGTAAAGGCGTTCCTCTAGCGGCATCTTGGCAAGGATTTCGTCGATGTCGAGAACCTGCGGGTTGTCCACCATCCCGTCTATGGTGACGGTCCAGGGCCGGATCTCAAGCTGCTGGGCAGCCCGGGCGATCTGCTTGTGGGAGCCGAACTCGTAGAAATTGTTGTAGCTGGAGGCGATGGATTCGTCGGTCAGTTCCCGGTCCAGCATGAACCGGGGATTGCGCTCCACGGGATAAAGATGCGCGCTGGGGTCGTCGGACCCGAAGGCCGGGCGCGCCCTGGCGGCCGCGGCCAGCGCAAGCCCACTTGCGGCCATACCTGTCAAGATCTTGCGTCGGCTGAAGAAAATGTCTTCGGATGTGGCCGCGCTTTCGGCGATGGCCCAGGGTTTGGGACGGCGAATATACATCATGGCGCTCCTTGTCATCGCGCCTAAAGAACCTCATGTCTCCGGGCGAAGGCAAGTCACGCCCTGGTGAGCGGGGCCCGAATGGCAAGAGGAGAAGCGACATGGACGCCAGACCGAGCAAATCCTCCATCCACTTGGCACGGTACGCCGCCGGGCGGTCCTGCGCCCATCGCCGCCTCATTGTGCGAGTAACCGTCGCGGGCCTTGTCGCTTTGAGCGTGAACGGACCGGTTCTGGCGCAAACCAACACCTTGCGCACCCTGGACCAGGGGCCGGCCAACTTGCGCTTGCCGGATACCCGCGAGCAGCTGGATCAAACCCAATCCCGGCAACAGCAGGACTTCACAACGCGCGAACAGCAGGACGCGCGTGAACGGCAGAGCGATATCGACCGGCGCAATCAAGATGCCATGCGAAACACCGGACCGGAATGCGAGGCTGGCGACCCGGGCTGCAGGCGATAGCGGGCGGTGGAACCAGGTTCCCGGGGCGTTTGGCCGCAACCGGTTTTCACCAGGGCGGCAATGGACTGAGCGGTGCCGGGGAAAGCCCGGTCAGATTGGCGCGGTGCGCGCCAATCTGACCGGAAACCTTGCCCATTCAATCAAGGTGGCGAAGCATCTTTTCCAACTTCGATTGATCGCGGAGCGCTTCAATCATCGGCTC
This sequence comes from Roseibium aquae, assembly GCF_008711285.1. Classification (GTDB taxonomy): domain Bacteria; phylum Pseudomonadota; class Alphaproteobacteria; order Rhizobiales; family Stappiaceae; genus Roseibium; species Roseibium aquae. The sequence continues at coordinate 513,180 of NZ_VXDC01000001.1, read as the reverse complement.
AGGAGATGCTCCGGCATCCGTTATTTCAAGTTGCCGCAGAACCGCTGGATCCGCGTGCAGGCTTCCTCAAGGGCTTCCGTTGCGGTGGCATAGGAAATCCGGAAATTCGGGCCCAGACCAAAGGCCGACCCGTGAACAACGGCAACCCCTTCGGTTTCCAGAAGCTCGGTCACAAAGTCTTCGTCATTTGCGATGACCTTGCCCGAGGGCGCCGTGCGGCCGATCGTTCCCGCGCAGGACGGGAACACATAAAACGCGCCTTCCGGCGTCGGGCATGTGATGCCCTTGGCCTGGTTCAGCATGGACACGACCAGATCACGCCGTGCCTTGAACACTTCATTGTTCTTGGGAATGAAGTCCTGCGACCCGTTCAGCGCCTCGACCGCCGCCCACTGGGAAATCGAGCAGGGATTGGACGTCGACTGCGACTGAACCTTGGCCATGGCCTTGATCAGGTCCGCCGGCCCGCCCGCATAGCCGATCCGCCAGCCGGTCATGGAGTAGGCCTTGGACACGCCGTTGACCGTCAGCGTGCGATCATACAGCTCAGGCGCAACCTGGGCCGGGGTGGTGAACTTGAAGTCGTCATAGACGAGATGCTCATACATATCGTCGGTCATGACCCAGACGTGCGGGTGCTTTTTGAGCACCGCGCAGATCGCCTTCAATTCCGCCTCCGTGTAGGCGGCCCCGGAGGGATTGGACGGGGAATTGAAGATCACCCACTTGGTGCGCGAACTGATCGCCGCGTCCAGGGCTTCCGGGCGGATCTTGAATGTGGCTTTGTCCGCCTCGACGATCACCGGCTCACCGCCTGCCATCAGCACCATGTCGGGATAACTCACCCAATACGGCGTCGGGATGATGACCTCGTCGCCCGGATTCAGGGTGGCGACAAGCGCATTGTACAGGACCTGTTTGCCGCCCGTTCCCACGGTGATCTGATTGGCCGCGTAGGTCAGTCCGTTTTCGCGCTGAAACTTGGCGGCAATCGCCTCCTTCAGCTCGGGGATACCGTCAACGGCCGTGTATTTGGTCTTGCCCGCATTGATCGCGGCAATCGCCGCCTGCTTGATGTTTTCCGGGGTATCGAAATCCGGTTCTCCGGCCCCCAGGCCGATCACATCGCGCCCGGCGGCTTTCAGCTCGCGCGCCTTGTTTGTGACGGCGATCGTGGCAGAGGGTTGAACACGATCCAGAGCGTCTGCGAGAAAGCCCATTTTGTCCTCCGTGGGAATGGGAAAAGAAAAGCGCGCGGACCGTAGATCCGCGCGCCTTCCGTGACAAGTCTGTGACCGTCAATAATCGTGAGAAAACCTACTTCGTCGAGCGCTGAACCGTCTGCAACAGCTCCGAACACTGGTTGACGAACGCGTTGGACTTCAGGCGCTCAACCAGAACACGTATCCGCTCCGCCTGGTCGCGCATGTTGTTCCCGTCGTTTTCGAGTTTGGAAAACTGTCCGGCAAGTCCGTTTCCAACCATGTCCTCACACATGATGGAATTGCCCGGTGTGTAGGCCGGGGGGTGTGCACAGCGAGTATCTTTGAACATTGGCTTGTCCTGTTTTTTCGGTAGGTCCACAGGCCGTCAAAAGTCTTAAGCTTTCGTTTATTTCCATCAAGCATCATCGGCGCTTCCACGAAACAGCGGCCTTTCGCCATTGGAAAAGATTAACGATCCATGAATTTCCCTCTTCCAACCCCGATGCTGAAGATCGCGAACATTGAACTCTTGATCTCGATGGCGGAGACCTTGAACACAGCGGTGGCGATTACGGACGCGGAACTGGACTACCCCGGACCATGGATCGGCTACGTCAATCGCGCCTTCACGGAGATGACCGGATTTGAGCGGACCGAAATTATCGGCCGCTCTCCGCGCATGCTCCAGACCCGGGAAACCAGCTCGTCAACCCTCCGGGATTTCGGCAAGAGCTTGCGGAAAGCGCAGAGGTTCCAGGGGGTCATCAAGAACCGTCGCGGCTGCGGTGAACTCTACTATTGCGAGGTGGATGTCCGTCCGCTGTTGTCGGACAATGGCAGCTTGGCCGGTTTCATCGCGTTTGAACGCGAAGCGGTGCGCCGCAGGGGTCGTCCCGGCAACAGTCTTGCAACCCGGTTTAAACCCCGCCTCCCGTCAACAGAGAATGAAGTGCCGGGACTGTTCCAGATTTGACGGTTATTGTCAGTTTTCGCCCAGCGGTGCGCTCGCTACAGCGAGATAACAAGGGGACAATTTCGGATGTATATTGAATGCTTCAACTGCAGTAATCCCAATATTTTTAAATAAAAACCCTAAATTCGAGATATTTTACTTATTTTTTTAGGTGAATATAGGTTTATCAAGATCGTTTAAAAGAATTTTCACGATAGAAAATTTGGCGGGACGCCCCTTCCCATTTGGGGATTTTGACGTAGCCAAGTCCGTGGTTTTTGAGCGCTGAGCCGCGATCATTCGATACGCGCAAAACCACCACATCCAAACACCGAGACACGCCGTCCTCGTGGGTGTCGAAAGGACCCGATCCGTCATGAGCAAAATGTTTTCTGGCCTGGGCTTGATGAAGTCCGCCAATTTTGAGGCAACCGGTGTTCTGGACGCCCTTCCCACAGCCGTGATGACATGTGACATCAAGGACTTCCGCATAGATTACGCGAACCGGGCGTCCATCGAACTGCTGCGCACGATCGAGCATCTGCTCTCGGTCTCGGCGGACACGATCGTGGGAACGTCGATCGACGTTTTTCACAAGCATCCGACACATCAGAGGCGTCTGTTGGCGGACGCAAAAAACCTGCCGCACGAAGCCAAAATCAATCTCGGGGAAGAGGTCCTCGAATTGAACATCTCGCCGCTCTTTGACTCGAAAGGGACCTACCACAAGGCTGTTCTTGTCTGGAATGTCATCACCGAAAAGGTGAAAGCGGACCGCGAGGCGAAGCGGCTCTTGCAGATGATCGACAAGATGCCGATCAATGTGATGACCTGTGACCCGGACACGTTCAAGATCAATTATGTCAATGAGACGAGCATCAAAACGCTCCAACCGCTCGAGGAACATTTGCCCATTCGCGCGTCCGAGCTTCGGGGCCAGTCCATCGACATCTTTCACAAGAACCCGGGACACCAGCAACGGATCCTGAAGGACCCGTCAAAGCTCCCCTGGCGGGCGAACATCAAACTCGGTCCCGAGTATTTGCGCCTCGACATTTCGGCGATCATGGACGACAGCGGCGGGTATCTTGGCCCCATGCTGACGTGGTCGGTGATCTCGGATCAGGTTCAAGTCGCCGAACAGGTAACCGGTGTGGTTGAGGCCATGAACGGCATTGCCGACGGCCTGACCCATACCGCCGGGGAGATGATCACAATCGCGGACTCGGCCAAGAGCCAGGCAACCTCGGTCACCTCCGCTGCCGAAGAAATGACGGCCTCGATTTCCGAAATCTCAAACCGTATGGACGAAGCGGCCAAGATTTCCCGTGATGCGCTTAACCGGGCCCAGTCGGCGGCCGGGCAAATCAGCACACTCAAAGCGGCGTCCGAGCAAATCGGGTCCGTGATGGCAACAATCCAGGCCATTGCCGATCAAACCAAGCTGCTGGCGCTGAATGCGACGATCGAAGCCGCCCGCGCCGGAGATGCGGGACGCGGATTTGCGGTTGTCGCAGCGGAGGTGAAGGAACTCTCCGAGCAAACAACGCGCGAAACAGACCAGATCGGCGCCCAGATCGAGGCCATGCAGAAGGAAACCACCGAGGCGCTGACCGCGATCCAGTCGATCATGGGTGTGATTGCCAACATGGACGAGCATTCGGCCGCCGTCGCCGCCTCCATGACCCAGCAGCACGCCGCGGCCCAGGAAGTCGCGCGGGCGATTTCCGGAGTGACGCACGCCAGCGAGACAACCACGGTGCACGCGCGCGGCGTTCGTGAGATTGTCGCCCAGGTTGACGGTATCAAGCAGTCGAACTCGCAGATCGAAGCGTTCTTGCGCAGCCGCTGACCCTGCGGAGAATGGCGGCAGGTCGCCGGCCACGCGGCAAGCGTGATGTATGCCGGGCCGGGCCTTGTCGAAGGTCAGTCCCCGAAACATCCGGACAGGCACAGCCCGTCCGGATTGGCCCTCAGGACCGGGCTTCGAGAACCAGCTTGCCGTCCTTGTCTGAACCGATCAGGCTGGCCTTTATCCGCTTTTTCTTGGATTGCCCGTTCAGGCTGTTGACCACGACCGATTGCGGCACCTCGGCCTTGCTTCGCGCGGCATCCAGCAGCGCGGCATAGCTTCTGGGGTGAAGCAACGTTTCGGTGATCGGTTGAGCGTCAATGGTTTCGGTCGACAGGTGATAGGTTTTCATGGCGGCGGTGTTCGCGGCCAGGATCATCCGGTTCTTGATCGACACCACCAGCATGGGCGCGCTGCACAACTCGAAAACCTTGGCAAAATCGACATCGCCGCCAATGTGTCCGGCGGAAAACAGGACACCGCCGATGCTTCCGCCAATGCGGAAATACATGGCATCGTATTTCAGGTCGAGGCTATCGGAATTGGCGAGCAGGAATTTGCCCCGCCCCGTGGCGCTGGCACGGCGCGTGAGGGCGGCGATGGCCAATGAAACAATCGTCCGCCCGACCCTGTTCTGGATATGGGCGATGTTGCGGCCGAGGATCATACGCGCATCCTCGATCTGGAAGTTTTTCACGAAGCCGTCGCTGGCGAACCGCACATAGCCGAAATTGTCGATCAGCAGGACAATCCGGCTCGAACTTTGCACGAAATGCTGCAGGATGGGCGCAAGTCCAAGCACGATCTGGCCAGGATTGCCATCGTCCTCGCCGAGGGACGGAAAGCAGATGGCAAGCATGCGGCCATCGGGCATCTCGTAGCGATAGGCCATCAGGGGAATACCGGGAATGCGGTGGTCGGGCCCGCCCCCGACGTCAAAGGGGCCCGCTTTCCCGTCCCGCACGGCCCCCTGGATCAGACGCAGGATGTTCTTGCGGTCTTCAGGTGTCAGCAGGCGCAGTGCCTCGGTCGAGGGAGCCTGTTGAAGGTCCTTGATTTCGCTGTCGAAACTCTGTGATCCGTTTTCGTTCCAGATGATCGTCTTGCGCTTGATATCGGCAAAGAAAAACTGCAGTCCGGCGAGCGACAACGCAGGGAAAACGGCGCCATCTCCAGCCGGTGCGGAGGTCTCGATATCTCTTGCCGTTTTTTCGGGTGTTGCGCGCGTTTTAGCTGCGTCGATCGTCATGCCGCCTACTCGAAACACATGGATCTGGATGGAAGTATCCGAGTGGCAGAGTAAACGCACAAACACTGAGAGTTTATGAAGACAACCGGTCCAATTTGCCCCGCTCCGGATTTCTGAAACAGCTCAACCACCCGGCCACAATCCTGTCACGAAATGAGTCCCCTGTGGCCCGAATCCGGTCCGCATCCGGTCCAAATGGCTTGTCAGTGTCTTTTTCAGATCAACACGAGAGACAGCGGCCATGACGCAAGCCAGACGGTTTCGATCCAAGAGAATGAGTGATTTGATCCCGGTTCTCACTGCAACGGGAATTGCGACCGTTTTGGTGCTCTTCACCGCGACCGACCTCGTGTTTGCCGAAAGACTGGTGCTGGCGGGACTGATCGCGTTGCTGTTCGGCATGGGAACCTTGACGCTTCACCTGGCGAAACGCGCCGGCAGTCTGGTCTTTCCCACAGAGCCCCGCCGATCGCTTCCCGCCGTCCGCGCCTCACGGCAGGCGCCCACCGAGCAAACGTTGTAACATGGCAGGAGGCGGAACAATGCCGGTCTTCAAGGATCCCAACCGCATCGCGCCGGACAAGACCGGTGTTCGGCAACTCCTCGCCGCCATTGGATTGGGGCTTTTTCTGGCCCTCGCCCTGATCGGCGCAGCCGCCTTGGCAAATGCGGACAGTTTCAAACCGGCCCCGGCCGGTTCGGCCCTTCCGCAGATCACCGAACCCGCGGTGGACGCACCCGGTCCGCGCAATTCGTGAACCCGGTTTGCCCAAGCCCGCTCCAAGCAGGCCCTTGGCCAAAAACGACCGCCGCGCTTCCCGGATCTGCAAGCCCGGTTCCCGGCCTTGACAAAACTCATTGCACAGATGCCCCGCCACCCGGAATAGTGGGGAAACGAACAGCCTGTGCGCACCAGAAGAAGTCGCGGAAAACGCCAGCTTGCTGTTGCAAGCCCAGTCTGTTCGACCGATAAAAGCACCCTTTCCGGGAGATATTTCATGGCCGTCGACCTCACCCTGTCCGCTGACACGATCCGCATGTTCGCACAAAAGGCCCGCGCGGCGGCGACAGCCCTCGAGGATACGTTCGAAGATGGGCATGACGGCGAGATCGAATTCGATGAGCAAACGCTGACCGATGGCCATCATCACGACGGTTTGGCCGAAGAAGAAGCCGACGACATGTCGGAAGAAGAACTCCGCGAGTTGATCGAGGACTTGAATGTCGATGAGGCCGCGGAACTGGTCGCGGTCACATGGATCGGACGCGGAGACTTCGAGGCCGGCGATTTCGAGCAGGCCGCACAAGAAGCGCGCGAACGCGCCGAAGGATCGACGGCGAAATACCTTCTCGGCATGCCGATGCTGGCGGACTATCTGGAAGCCGGACTCGACGCGTTGGAGCTTTGAAGCCCCCCGATCTGTCAACAGCAGGGCACTCGCCTCTGGATAATGGGCTTAACTTCTCGTAAACCTCTTTTCGCGGCGCGGGAATTGGGCCACCCTCCTCACCTTGGAAGTGGTTTGGACCTGCTCGAGGAGGGCTAGAACCCATGCTTCAAAATGATCCAAAATCCGATGGGCTGGCTTCGGACCGGCCCTCCCCGTGGCCGATCGTTGGCGGGGCAATGGCTGTCGCGGTCGTTTTGAGCTCGCTTGTGCTTGCCTTTGCCAACTGACAAACGACGGAAGTTCCACGCCCCTTGGCCCGCACAAAAAGGCTTGTCGCACTTGATGGCGCCCGTGGCATCGCCATCATCGCGATGGTTGTTTACCATTTCTCCTGGGACCTGAGCTGGTTCGGCCTGGTCGGCTGGCCTGTCGCCACCGGCTCCGGATGGCGGGCATTCGCCGGTGGCATCGCCGCCAGTTTCTTGTTCTTGTCCGGCGTGACGCTGGTCCTGGCCCATGGCACCGGGATCCGCTGGAAAGCGCTCGCCAGAACAAAGCTGGTTTTGCTGTTCGCGGCCGTAGGGGTCAGCCTTGGCACCTACTTCGTCTTCGGCGACAGCTTTGTCCGTTTCGGCATTCTTCATGCGATATTCCTGAGCGGCCTGCTTGCGCTTCCCCTGCTTCAGGCACCCTGGCTGATCAGCCTTGCCGCATCCGCCGTGATGCTCACGCTGCCGCTGTGGGCGGGCAGCTATGTCTTTAACGGTCAGGCTTGGCTTTGGACCGGCTTGGGGACGCCCGATTTCGGCAGCGTCGACTATGTTCCGGTGGCGCCGTGGAGCGGCGTTCTGTTTCTGGGTGTCGCCGTTGCGCAAAGTCCGCTCTGGCGGCGGCTGCGGCCCCGCCTGGCGGGCATTTCCATGGAGACCCGGGCCGGACGCGGGCTGCGGATGCTGGGCCGCCGGTCTCTTCTCATCTATCTCGTGCACCAGCCAATTCTATTCGGATTATTGTATCTGCCCATCTGGATCGGTGTCCTGCCAGATCGCGCGACCACCCAGTTCAAGACCTCCTGCACGCAAAGCTGCCAGCGCACCGAGGGCGCCGCGCTTGACTGCGCGGCCGCATGCCAGTGCACCATCAGCGGCCTGAAGGCAGCCGGCACGTGGGAGCCCCTGCTGGACGACCCGTTCGATCCTGGATTGCGGGCCGCCATGAACGAGCAGTACGGGCTGTGCCTCGCCGACCAAACCGGGTCCGGCCCCGGCCGGTGAATCAGAACAGACGCTCCGCTCTTTCGATCCGGTGCAGGGCAAACCGGCCGAGCGGCGCTGCAGGGTCCATCGCGTCCGCCTGACCGAGGGCCCAGAGCGCCGAGACCACGTCGCAGACCGCTTTCATGGCCTGAACATCCGCCTCGCCGACCGGCGCCCCACCCGTCTGTCGATATGCGGCCAACAGCGTCCGCTCCTCCTCGGCGGTGTAGTCGAGTTCCAGCACCGCATAGGAAAGATCCCACGCCGGCGGCCCCATAGCCGAATACTCCCAGTCGATCAGGACCGGCCCGTCCGGTGTCAGAAGGCAATTGCCGGGTATGATGTCCCAATGCGACGGCACGAAAACCGAGGACCCCGCCGCTCCCTTCCCCTCCACACGTGTGGCCAGGCGCTCAAGCCGTTTCAAGAGACCCTCAGGATCCGGCCGCGCGCGCACCAGAGCGCGCAACCGGGCAATCCAGGGCGCGAGTTCCCGGCGATTGGCAAACTGAAACCGCGCGCCATGAAGGCGGCTCAAGACCTCGCCCAACTGCGCAGGCTCCGGCCGGCCGGGCGTCCCGGCCACCTCCGGCAGAAGCAAAAGACCCCTGCCCGGATCCGCGAACAGGGGCGCGGGCGTCAGGCCAATGCCGGCCGCCAGACGCAGGTTCTCCAGTTCGGCCCAACGGTCGGTCAAGGCGGGTCGCCCGGCATGCGGCAGCCTCAGCACAAAAACGCCACGCTCCGAAGTGAGCCGGAACACCTGATTGCTCAATCCGGGCAGCCGTTGGACCGACACAATGCCCCCGGTGATGCCGGCCAGATCCGGGCACTTGGCAAAGGCCCGCCCGACGGCCTGTGCATCCGGGCAATCCTGCGGCGCACGGCCCCCCGGCGGGGCACCTGAAGCGATCATGATCGGTGTCCCGGTCACGCAATCGGTCCCAGCATCTTCTTGGGATCGACGATTTCGTCGAACTGCGCCCCGCTCACATAGCCCAGATCCAGACAGGCCTGCCGCAGGCTGAGATCATGTTCGAAAGCATGATGAGCCGCGTGACTCGCCTTGTCATAGCCGATCACCGGCGAAAGCGCGGTGACCAGCATCAACGAGTTCTCGACATAGGCGGCAATCTGTTTGGTGTTCGGCTCGGTGCCCTCGACCAGAAAATCGGCGAAATTGCGCGCACCGTCCCCCAGGATCCGGATGGATTGCAGGACCGCGTTGATCATCACCGGCTTGTAGACGTTCATCTCGAGCAGCCCCCCCGCGGCGGCCATGCCGACGGTCACGTCATTGCCCATGACCTGCACCGCCACCATGGCCAGGGCCTCGCACTGGGTCGGATTGACCTTGCCCGGCATGATCGAGGAGCCGGGCTCATTGGCCGGTATGATCAGCTCGTTGAAGCCGCAGCGCGGACCGCACGACAAAAGCCGGATGTCATTCGCGATCTTGTAGAGCGTCCCCGCGACAGTCTTGAAACTGCCATGCAGCGCGCTCAAGGCATCATGGCCGCCCTGGGTTGCGAATTTGTTGGGCGCGCTGCGGAACGGCAGCTCCGTCAGCGCCGCGATCCGCTCAGCCGCGCGTTCCGCGAACCCGACCGGCGCATTGATGCCGGTGCCGACCGCCGTGCCGCCCAGTGTCAGGGCATGGACATCCTCCAGCGCCCATTCGATGCGCCGGATCCCCTCGTCCAGCATCGCCACATAGCCGGAAAACTCCTGACCGAGCGTCAGGGGCGTCGCGTCCTGCATATGTGTCCGGCCAATCTTCACAATCTCCGCCCAGGCCTCGGCCTTGGCGTTCAACGCCGCGCTCAGATGCTTCAACCCTGGCAGCAAACGCTGCGTGGTGTGCATCGCCGCCGCCATGTGCATGGCGGTCGGGAACGTGTCGTTGGACGACTGGGACATGTTGACATGGTCGTTCGGGTGGACGGGCGTCTTGGACCCCATCTGCCCGCCTGCCATCTCGATGGCGCGGTTCGAGATCACCTCGTTGACATTCATGTTGGTCTGCGTGCCCGAGCCGGTCATCCAGACATGCAAGGGGAAATGGTCATCCAATTGTCCGGCGCTCACCTCCCCGGCCGCGGCCACGATCAGATCGCAGATCTGCGGCGGCAAGTGCCCGAGATCGCGGTTCACTTCCGCCGCCGCGCGCTTCAGGATGCCAAAGGCGTGCACGATTTCCACCGGCATCAGATCCGTGCCGATCGAGAAGTATTTCAGCGACCGCTGCGTCTGCGCGCCCCAATACCGGTCGCCGGGAACGTCGATGGCACCAAGGCTGTCCGTTTCGGTCCGCATATGCGTGTCTCCCGCTGTGATTGGGCCCAGACCCCAAGTTCGGGATTCTGACGGATTTCACAAGGGATCAAACCGGACAACCGTCCTTTCCCCGCCGCTCGCGCACCGGACCACAGGCGTGCATTTTCAAAAAACACACGCCGAATTGCGTAAACTTTGAATACCACCGCCCTGAATTTGGGCATCTATCCGAAATCGAATTCGGAAATTGTTAGAGTTTTCGGAACACTATTAACATTCATCACCGGATGAAAAACGCGGTGCACGACCTTTGGCCCGGACAATTATTGGCTTAGTTTCATGACAAACAGAGTTGCACGAACACTTTCCTTGGTTGGTCTTTTCTCGATCCGCAACTGGCCGATAAAAACACTGCTGCGAACCGGATTCGGCTTGATGTTGCTGTGCGCCATTGGCGTTGGGGCCGGTGGCCTGATGACCGCCAATCAGGTCGATACATCCGTGGCAGCCGCCTCGAAGGCAAGTGCCCTGCTTGGAACGGTGCCCGGCCTTTTGACCGGGGCCCACGAGTTCGAACAATCCGGTCAGCCGGAACTGGCGAACACCGTACGTGCCGATATCGGGTTGCTGTTCGGCCAGGCCACGGACCTTGCGGCCGACAGGCCCCAGGAAAGCGCGCGCTTGCAAACGATCGTCGCGGATCTGGAAAAAGGGTTCGACAGTTTTGCCGCCAACAGAATAGCGCGCGAAGGTATTGTCGCGGATCTCGACCAGATGACGAGCCGGGTTGTGGACGAGACGGCTTCGGCGTTCGACCAACTCAAAGCGCTTGAAATCAACCTCGCGGGCAAGGCGCTCCACAACGAGGGCCGGCGCAATAACCTGTCAAAAATCCCGCCCCGGCTGAGCGATCTTCAAATCGCGGTCGTGCTGGCCGAAAAGGATGCCGCCGCGTTCCTCGCCTCGCCCACCGAGGACCGGGCAAAGGCCCTGATCGATCTCGCGAAAGATGCCGAAAAAGACGTCAAGGCCGTTCGCAGGGCCATCAAGACGGACGAGGTGGACGAAGCCGCGAAATCCTACCTCAAGGCATCGAAGGCCTTTCAGTCTGCCGTCAAGGACATGGCCGGCCAGGAACCGCCGGCCGATGCGGAACCGGTCTGGGCCGACACGTTCGAACCGGCGGTCCGCGAGCTGGACAGACTGGCGCAAGCGATTGGCCAGGCCGCTGACAAGCCCATGGACGAACTGACCGAAGACCTGCGCGCCTTCGAACGCGGCACTGCCAGCCTGGCGCTGCTATCCACCTACATGCAGGGTTTTTCCCGTGAGGTGATCGGCAGCCGGAGCGCCTATGCGGATTATCTCACCAGACCCGGACAGGACGCGACCGACGCGTTCGCAGCCTACATGACCAAGGCGAAGGCCATTCTGGACACCCTGGAAGAGGTCCGTGCCGCAACGGTCAAGGAAACCCCCGAGAAAACCATAGCCGACCTGCTGACCGGTCCGTTGAACGACGCGGTGCGGAACGGCAATGAGCAACTCCCGAAAATCGAGGACGCCTTCCTGACGCTCGTGGCCGCCACCGAGGCCCAGATGGCCAGCGACCGGGCATTTTCCGCAGCTGCGGAAGACTTGACCCGGAGCGCGGTTGCGATCAGCGCCAGCGCGGGGACCGAAGCGGCCGCCGCGGCCAGCGCCGCCAAGACGCAGATTTCCCTGACCCTGGTGGTCGCCCTCATCCTTGGCGTGGCGCTGGCGCTGCTGGTGTCGTCGGCCATCATCCGTCCGATCCGGACACTGACCGCCGCCATGCTGAGCCTCAAGGAAGGCAACACGGAACTGGACCTGAGCTCCGCCGGCCGGAGCGACGAGATTGGCGACATGGCCCGTGCCATTGGCACTTTCAGCGCGCGCGAGAAGGAACGTTTGCGCCTGGAGCAGGAAACCCTTGTGAGCACCCGGGCAGCCCGCGAACGCCAAGCCGCCATCGACGCGCTGGTCGCGGAGTTCCGGCGTGATATCGAAACCGCGCTCGACGCCGTCAGCGGCAACATGAGGCAGCTTGACGAAACCGCCGAGCATCTGGCCGCCATCGCCCAGGCCACGACCACGCGAACCCAGGACGTGGGTTCGGCCTCGCGCCACGCCAGCGGCAATGTGCAAATGGTTGCGGCCGCCACCGAGGAACTGACAAGCTCGGTGCAGGAGGTCGGCCGCCAGGTGCGCAACACGCTCGACCAGGTGGAGGACGCAACGGGCCAGACCCGCCTGTCGAACGACCAGATCCGGGGCCTGTCCACGGCTGCGGACCGGATCGGCGACGTCGTGCAACTCATCCAGGCCATCGCCGCCCAAACCAACATGCTGGCCCTCAATGCCACCATCGAGGCCGCCAGGGCCGGCGAGGCGGGCAAGGGCTTCGCCGTCGTCGCGGCGGAAGTCAAGGAACTGGCGACCCAGACCTCGACCGCCACGGACGAGATTTCCAGTCAGATCGGCGAGATCCAGCAATCGACCGCAACCGCCGTCGATGCCATAGCCGCGATCATGACAATGATGGAATCGGTCAATGAAACGGCGGCGGCCATGGCCGCCTCGGTCGATCAGCAGGGCAGCGCGACGTCCGAGATATCCGCCAATGTGACGGAAGCCGCGCGGCAGACCAGCAGCGTCACGGACACGATGGACGCCCTGGCCGAAGGGTCCGGCCAGACCAGCGATTCGGCGCGAAAAGTGGAACAGATCAGTGACGAGGCAACGCGCCAGCTCGCAAGCGTGACCTCCCGGATCGACCGCTTCCTCCAGGACGTCGCGGCGGCTTAGTAGGTGCACGCTTAAAACAGCAGGCACCGGGCGGTTGGGTGGCGCTTCAGGCACGCAACGGGAATCTCCAGGCGGTCACCTTCGGGCAGGAGCCCCGGGGAAAAAATCAAGTGACAGGTTCTGTCAGGAAACCACTTGCTTTCCTGTAGCAGCCCCCTTTCCTCCCGCCCGGACTCGGACCATATTGCCGCCCATGAGCAGCAAGACGTCCAAATCCGCCCCGGCCGACGCGGAGATCGATCCGGACACGCGCCAGCCCGGCGGGTTTGGTGAGGCGCCGCAAAAGCCCCTCTCCGGCGCGCCCCTCTCCGGCCCGATCAGCGATTGGGCCCAGGAAATCGAGGGGCAGATCGCCGAGGAAGCGGAAAAGACACCTCCCAAATCCAAGTCGAAGATCAAGGATCCGGCGACGGCGGAGGATCTGGCGCCCGGGGCGCCGGGCTCGGCGAGACGCACGGCGCGAACGTCGTCGAGGGAGCGCGAGCGGGCTGGCGGCGACGGGTCTGTTGCGGCGAATGTCGAGGAAGGCCGCAAGGCGAAGCTGTCGCCGAAGGGGGCGAAGGCGCGCGGCACAGCCGCCCCGGCGCGCTCATCGCGCGGAACGAGCATGGGCAAGGCAGACACGGCGCGCGAACGGGCCGCCGGCGGTCTTAATCCCGTGGCCGGCCTGGACATGTCGCTGGAGGAGGCCGAGGCGCTAGAAGCCAGGCTCAAGCAGCACAAAAAGGACAACAAGAAAAAATCCGCCGCCGACGGCCGCTATGGCGAACTGGGGGGCAACCAGGGCGCGACGGCCACCGTCGAGGCCCTGTCGGCGCTGATCGAAAGCGGCAACCCGCTGCACAAGAACGGCGAGTTGTGGGTGCCGCACCGGCCGGAACGCCCCGCCAAATCCGAAGGCGGCGTGCCGATCAGGCTCGCTTCCAGCTATGAGCCCAAGGGCGACCAGCCGACCGCGATCGCCGACCTGGTGGAGGGCATCGAGGCCGGAGAACAGACCCAGGTGCTGCTCGGAGTGACCGGGTCGGGCAAGACCTACACCATGGCACAGGTGATCGAGCGCACTCAGCGCCCGGCGCTGATCCTGGCGCCGAACAAGACGTTGGCCGCCCAGCTTTACGGCGAGTTCAAGTCGTTCTTCCCGGACAATGCGGTTGAGTATTTCGTCTCATACTACGACTATTACCAGCCGGAAGCCTACGTCCCGCGCACCGACACCTATATCGAGAAGGAATCCTCGATCAACGAGCAGATCGACCGGATGCGCCACTCGGCCACCCGCGCGCTGCTGGAACGGGACGACGTCATCATCGTCGCCTCGGTGTCCTGCATCTACGGTATCGGCTCGGTCGAGACCTACACGGCGATGACCTTCGCCATCGAGGTGGGCGAGCGCATCGACCAGCGCCAGCTGATCGCCGATCTCGTCGCCCTGCAATACAAGCGCAACGACGCCGCGTTCCAGCGCGGCACCTTCCGGGTGCGCGGCGACACGATCGAGATTTTCCCCGCCCACTATGAGGACCGCGCCTGGCGGATTTCCCTGTTCGGCGACGAGATCGAGGCGATCACCGAGTTCGATCCGCTGACGGGGCACAAATCCGGCGAGATGAAGTCGGTGAAGATCTATGCCAACTCGCACTATGTGACGCCGAAACCGACGCTGCAGCAGGCCGTCAAGTCGATCAAGGCCGAGCTAAGGGGCCGCCTCGAAGAGCTGCACGCCCATGGCCGCCTGCTGGAGGCCCAGCGGCTGGAACAGCGCACCATGTTCGATCTGGAAATGCTGGAGGCGACCGGGTCCTGCGCGGGCATCGAGAACTATTCGCGCTATCTCACCGGCCGCAAGCCCGGCGAGCCGCCCCCCACCCTGTTCGAATATCTGCCCGACAACGCCCTCGTCTTCGCCGACGAGAGCCATGTGACCATTCCGCAGATCGGCGCCATGTACCGCGGCGATTTTAGGCGCAAGGCCACCTTGGCGGAATACGGCTTCCGTCTCCCAAGCTGCATGGACAACCGGCCGCTGCGTTTCGAGGAATGGAACGCTATGCGGCCGCAATCCATCGCGGTGTCGGCGACCCCGGGCTCCTGGGAAATGGAAGAGGCCGGCGGTGTTTTTGCCGAACAGGTCATCCGCCCGACCGGCCTGATCGATCCGCCGGTGGACATCCGCCCGGCAACGTCCCAGGTCGACGATCTACTGGGCGAGGTGCGCGCGGTCGCCGCCAAGGGCTACCGCACGCTGGTCACCACCCTCACCAAGCGGATGGCCGAGGACCTCACCGAATACCTGCATGAAAACGGCGTGCGCGTGCGCTACATGCATTCTGACATCGACACGCTGGAGCGCATCGAGATCCTGCGCGATTTGCGCCTCGGCGCGTTCGACGTGCTGGTCGGCATCAACTTGCTCCGCGAGGGCCTCGACATTCCCGAATGCGCGCTGGTCGCCATTCTGGACGCGGACAAGGAGGGCTTTTTGCGCTCGGAAACCTCGCTGATCCAGACCATCGGCCGCGCGGCACGGAATGTGGACGGCAAGGTGATCCTCTATGCCGACCAGATGACCGGCTCCATGGAGCGGGCGATCGCCGAGACCAACCGCCGCCGCGACAAGCAGCTCGCCTACAACGCCGAGCACGGCATCACGCCCGAAAGCGTCAAACGCTCCATCGGCGACATCATGCAAAGCGTCTACGAGCAGGACCATGTCACGGTGGACGCCGGCTTTGCCGAAGAAGGGTCGCTGGTCGGCCACAATCTGAAGGCCCATATCGGCGATCTGGAAAAGCAGATGCGCGACGCCGCCGCCGATCTCGACTTCGAGACGGCCGCCCGTCTGCGCGACGAGATCAAGCGCCTGCAGGAAACGGAACTGGCCGTCGCCGACGACGCCATGGCCCGGCAATCGGATGTCGATGCGAAAACCGGCGGCTACCGGGGCGACAAGAAGTTCGGCGCCGGCGGCACCAAGGAAGGCGCATCCGGCAAGAAAAAGGAAACGGCGAAGGATAAGGCCATGGGCCGCGCCTCTGGCGCACCCGCGAACAAAAATGCAGCGGCCACGGCTAAATCAAAGGTTCACAAGCCCAGCCTCGACGAAATGACCGTCGGCCGCACCGAAGTGCCAATGCCCAAGGGCCCGCTGCCGCAAAAACCGGCACCCATCATCCAGGCAGAAGACGCTCCGCATCACACCCCGCGCGGCAAGATCGGCGTCGGATCCTATGAAGACCCGGTTGACGAAAAGCGGCGACGTGGGCGGCCGAAAAAGAGTGGGCGGCCGGGGCGGTGAGGTTTTGTCCCGGTTGTCATCCCCGCCCTGATAGCCTGCCCCGGACTTGATCCGAGGGGGATCCAATCCACAGGTCCGCACCGGCCCGAGGACAGTTCGCCCGTGCGGCCAAGCCGCTGCGCCGCGCCCCTTTTCCAACCCACGGGTGCCAATGGATCCCCGCACGGAGGCGGGGATGACGGCCAGAGGGTGGGGCGGGGCCGTGCCCATCCAGTGCCGTTCGGCGGATATGAGAACCCGGAAACGCACTCCACAAGGACGACTGAGTGTGGGGCGGGACGGTGCTTCCTCCCGCCGCTTTTCAGAAGAAGAGGCTCTGGGAGCGGTCCGGGGTGACGGCCGAGTGTTTGGCAAAGCGTACCTATCGCCCCAGCGGTCATCCCCGCCTTGTGCGGGGATCCAATCGCACTCACAATAGAGCATGGCGTTTTATGTGTACCTGTTGGCAAGCCGCAAGAACGGAACGTTTTACACCGGGGTGACCAACACTCTCGCACGCCGCATCCATGAGCATCGCGAAAAACAGGCCGACAGCTTCACCCGCCGCTATGACGTGACCCGGCTGGTCTACTACGAAACTTATGAAACAGCAGAAGAGGCTATCCGCCGGGAAAAACGGCTGAAACGTTGGCCACGGGCATGGAAGCGGGAAGATCCCGCATCACGTGCGGGATAACGAAGGAGCAAGTGGCGCAGCCCATCACCATACACCGCGTCATCCCATGGCTTGACCATGGGATCCACTCCGTTCCTCTTCCAAACGGCACGGCCCCACGTTGGGCGCCATCACGGTATGGATTACCCGGTCGAGCCGGGTAATGACGGTGGTGTTTGTGCCGAGCACTCCAGACACACACTCCGTCATCCCTTGGATCCATTACGTGTTGTTGCCAATCGGTAGGACACTGCCAGAGGCACCATCACGGTATGGATCCCGGATCAAGTCCGGGATGACGTTGGGAAGTACCGGCCGCCCTGCCTGCCCCAACGAAGTCACCTATTTAGATGCCTAACGAGATCAAACCAGTCCGGATTCAAGTCCTCGATCAGGTCGATCTTCCATTTCCGTGGCCAGCGTTTGATCGCCTTTTCACGGGCGATTGCTTGAGGCGCCGTCTCATGTTCTTCATACCAGATCAGCCGTTTGACTGAGTAGCGTTTGGTAAATTGCGACCCAGCGCCAGAAATATGTTCATTTAACCGTCTCGGGAGATCGTTCGTCACGCCGGTATAAAGCGTGCCGCCCTTGCGCGTTGTCAGGATGTACACCCAGTAACGCTTGTGCATATGCCGATAGGAAACGGGATGGATCCTCGGGTCAAGCCCGAGGATGACAGCTGAGAGGTCCGGTCATGACGGTTGATCCCAAATCACTGGGCCAAAGCATGGAAACACCGTCCCCGATCAAGTCCGGGGCCGGCTCACAAGCGGGATAATAACGCCCGAAAGATAGGCAGGCTCGCCTCCCCCTCCTGACCCTCAGGAAAATCTTATCCACTCCCGTAGCCCTGCCCCTATACTTCTCTCCATCCGCTCACATGGGCTTGCACGGGGACCGTCCCCGGCGGGGAGCGGATCGGGCGGGGGCTCACGGACGGATGGTAACGCAATCTGTCCGGGGTCCGGCGTGGAAGGGCGGTCGGTGACTGTGTAGCCAGAGCACCGCGGCCTCCCGGTTGGGCCGGCTACGGCACAGGGGGTGACGCCCAGGTGCCATGGCCTGGCCGGATCAGGTTCCACCGAACGCACAAAACAGCCCGGGCGGGGCCGTCGGGCCATGCCGAAGAAACACTTTTTATCTCCAGATGCGCAGGCACAGCCTGGCGCGTCCCGCCACCTCTGTATCTTGCAGGGGATGTGACCAGCCAAACGCCGGAGAAGAGCCTCGCGGCGCCTTTCGTGTTGGGTGCTCCGGGCGGGAAGCCGCACAGCCAGACCCGGACCCGTGTGGCCAGGGCGCGTCTTCCCTTTCCCGTTGGAAACACGCAGACTGTGGAACGGATCCTCCGGAACCCGGCAGACGGGAAAAAGCGCCGCGGTCGGACGATCGAGAGCGGCACCACGGCGCTGAAGGGCGAAGGGGCGGAAGGGGCGGCAATGTCCGACATCGGCGGTATCTTCACGGGCTGGGACCTTCTGATCCTGTTTTCGATCCTCGCATCGCCCGGTCTTGTCGCGGGCGCGGCCGTTGGAGCGATCGCATGCCGAAACCGCCGGGCCGGTGCGATGATCGGGGCGCCCGCCGGTTTTTTGGCGGGACTTGCCTGCGTCACGGTGTATCTGGTCTGGCTCAAATAAAGGGTTGCGCGAGCGGGGGACCACCGTCTTCCTCCAGCCTCATCCTGAGGAAGTCCCTAGGGGCTTGTCTCGAAGGATAGCCGAAGGTACCGGAGCGCGCCGCCGGTGCTTCGAGACGGCACCCGCGCCTCCTCAGCATGAGGGCGGAGGGTCTGGCCGAGCCCCAGCCCCACTTCGTCATCCTCGGGCTTGACCCGAGGATCCATTCCGTTCCGGTTCCAATCGGCAAGGTCCTGCGTGGGGCACCATCACGGTATGGATCCCCGATCAAGTCGGGGATGACGGCCGGGGGGCCAGGCGGGGCGGAAGACGGCGTGCGCCGGAGCGCGCCGCCGGTGCTTCGAGACGGCGCGCGGCCTCCTCAGCATGAGGGCGGAGGGTCTGGCCGAGCCCCAGCCCCACTTCGTCATCCTCGGGCTTGACCCGAGGATCCATTCCGTTCTGGTTCCAATCGGCAAGGTCCTGCGTGGGGCACCATCACGGTATGGATCCCCGATCAAGTCGGGGATGACGGCCGGGGGGCCAGGCGCGGCGGAAGACGGCGTGCGCCGGAGCGCGCCGCCGGTGCTTCGAGACGGCGCGCGCCTCCTCAGCATGAGGGCGGGGGCGGGGCGGAAACCGGTGTCCCGGATCCCGGGTTTCGAACCGGACTTGTATTTCTACGTAGTCTTCGCGAGACAAGCGAGCGTCTTCATTTTGTGCCGGAGAGCCTTGCGGCCGAAAAGACCCCGCTCTTTCCTCTGCAGTCTTTTTGTTTCTATCAATAGTTTTTAAAGAAACTTCAAACACCACGTCGCCGGTCAATAAATAAGACGTCTAATTTAACAGTACCGGGTTTTGTTTTGGACAAGTGTTAAGGGTTTTTTTGGACCCTCGATGGTACATCACTGCTGAAACCGTTGGGGGATCCCATGAAGTTCTGGCAATCTGTTAAATTCACGACCACCGTGCCTATCGTCGCCGTTGTAGCGGTCGCATTCGCGGTCTTTTCCTATGTCACTTCATCGCAGCGCATCGCGGCGGTGGAAGAATCCTTCGAATCGGAAATCCAGCTCAGCACGAAGCTGACCAATCAGGCCCTTGCGAACGCGATGTGGGACTTCGACCAGGATCTGGCCGGAGCCCTGCTCGCCCCTTTGAAGGACAATGAGAACTTTTCCTGGGCGGTGGTGCAGGAAGCGAACGGATCGGTCTTCTCCGCGGTCCTCGAGACGGACAGTCAGGCCGCCGAAGACCTCGTCGCGCTGGTTCCCGAGGCGATCCGGGCGATCGAAGGAGATATGGACACACAGTTCGTGACCACCGGAGAATACGAAATCGGCGTCAAACCGATCGTCCGGGCCGATGGGAGCGATAGCAGTGTCCTGGGCAAGGTCTACATCGCCCTGAACCGGAATGCCGTGGAAGCCGCGCGCGCCGAAGCGCTGACGACGTCGGTGATCATGGCGGCGCTGGCGATTGGCGTCGTATCGATCTGCCTGGTGTTGCTGATCCGGAGGATCACCGGACAGATCGGCTCCTTGTCGGACACGATGCGCACCCTGTCGGAAGGCAACTACGAGATCGATATCCCCTATGTCGGCCGCGTGGACGAGATGGGCATGATGGCCAGAACGGTTGAAGTTTTCCGCGACAACGGCCTGCGCCAACGCGAGTTGGAAGAAACCCAGCGCCAGAACGCACAGAACGAGTTGAACCGGAAGGAACAGCTCGAACTCCTGATCTCCGAGTTCCGCGACGACTCGGGCAGGCTGCTCACCCCGGTTGCGGAATCCACCGACAAAATGGCGCAGATCTCCGGCACACTCATGGAGCTGTCGTCCGGCACGACCGAGCGGGCGGCCTCCGTGGCGGCGGCAACCGAGCAGGCTTATACCAGCGTTCAAACGGTCGCGTCCGCGTCCGAGGAACTGTCGGCCTCGATCAGCGAGATCTCCCGCCAGATCAACGAAACCAGCGATGTTGTGTCGAGCGCGAATGAAAAGGCGACCTCCGCCAACGAGCAGGTGGCCAGCCTGGCGGCGTCCGCCCAGAAGATCGGCGCGGTCCTTCAGCTGATCCAGGACATCGCCGAGCAGACCAACCTTCTGGCCTTGAATGCGACGATCGAGGCGGCCCGCGCCGGGGAAGCCGGCAAGGGTTTCGCGGTCGTGGCGGCTGAAGTCAAGGAACTTGCGAACCAGACCTCCAAGGCGACAGAAGAGATTTCGGCCCAGATCAATGCGATCCAGGGCGCGTCCTCCGACTCGGTCGCGGCGATCGAGGAAATCGCCGCCATCATGATCAAGGTGAACGAGTTCACCGACTCGATCACCCAGGCCCTGGAACAACAAGGTCATGCAACCGCCGAGATCAGCGGCTCCATCCAGGAAGTCGCCTCGGGGACCCGCGAGATCACTGAAAACATGACGGGCGTGAAACAGGCAGTCGACGAGACTTCGATATCGGCGGGCGACGTGTCCCGGACCTCTTCGGAAGTCGCCGACAACACCCGCCTGTTGGCCGACC
Organism: Roseibium aquae; assembly: GCF_008711285.1. Lineage (GTDB taxonomy): Bacteria > Pseudomonadota > Alphaproteobacteria > Rhizobiales > Stappiaceae > Roseibium > Roseibium aquae. The sequence goes on along the minus strand of NZ_VXDC01000001.1, from coordinate 492,065 downwards.
GCATCGACGGCTTCCTGCGGCGCGTCTCCGCAGTCTGATCCAACAGACACCGTGCAACATCCCGGCCCCCCGCCCTGCGGCGGGGGGTCTTGTTGGTGGCAGAGGCATAGCCTTGCGCCGCCTCAAGGCAAAGATGTGATTGGCGGGTTTCCTTGATCAGACCGGAGCCTTGGGTCAGGCCGCCTTTCCATCCGGGAAGCATGGATTTTTTAGCCGTTTGATGCCATAACCTGCCGCAAGGTGACAGCGGCCCTGGAATGCCCGGCCCCGGCGGTTGCGCCGCCAAACACCGATTGACGAAACCGGCAGCCCCACTGGAGGCTGCGAAGTCCGGTACGCACCAATTGCGAGACAGGATCGATGACCGATACGGATCTGAAGCCGCGCCTTGGAACGCGGAAAAAAGTCGAACGCCCGAAGCGCTATCTGGTCGTTCTGCTGAATGACGACTATACGCCGCGTGAATTCGTGATCCTCGTGCTGAAGGGCGAGTTCCGGCTGGATGCGGGCCAGGCTGAAAGGGTGATGATCACGGCGCATCAAAAAGGCGCTTGCGTGGTGTCTGTCTATCCGCGTGATGTGGCGGAAACGAAGACGGCACGTGCGATAGAGGCCGCCTCTCGCATGGGCTATCCCCTTCAGTTCTCGGTGGAACCTGAGGAGTGATCTCGGGCGCGTGCGTCCGCATGGCCGACCCGATTGAGATCAAGGCCGGCCCGGCAAAAAACGGCAACAGGTTTCCCCGTTGCCGCTAACTCTCAGAAAAGAAATCAAAAACGGTTTCCGCCATCTACGGCTCAGTACACTAAGAGCCTAGCAAGGCCCCCTCTGGCGGAAAACATATTATTGGTTGTTTGCAGGTTGTAATTCTTGACAATAAGTTTGATCGGCTGGGCGGCAACGAGCGCCTCCGCCAAGCGGGCATTCACCGGGCAGGATGCCTCTGCCGCCCCCCGTCCGCATGGCAAGGTCTGGCGAACAGCGTTGACCGGCCCCACTCTTGACCGGACACATTAGAGGTTCCGGACCAGGGCGTGGCGGCCGATGCATTCACGGACATGAGCTCAGTCTTCGCGCAGGCGGACAATCTTGTCGGACCGCTCGGCCGGGCCGTGATCATCCGGCCCCTCACGCTCCGGCTCGGACGTCCGGGTGTCCTCACTGGACGGCGATTTGGTCCGCGACGGCGCCGTTTCGGTCAAGCCGAGCTCTTCGGCCGGACCGTAATCTTCCGTCAGACCCATGAGTTCCGCCGGCCCGCGCCCTTCCATCGCCCTCTGGTAATTGAGGATGACGCCCTTGAGCTGCACGATTTGTTCGTTGGCCGTATCCACCTGGATCTTGTAGCGCTGCAAGGTCTTGTTTTCGTCGACGATATCCTCGAGCTGCTGGGTGTAGCGCTTGTTCTGGTTGCGCTCGTGATTCAGCTCCGTGAGGGTCGCGTTGTAGCGCAGGCTCAACTCCCGCAGCTTGGCATTGTTGGACAGCAGTTCCTCGCGGTCCTTTTCATGATTTTTCTGCGCGCTGACCAGGAGATGTTCGATTTCCTGCATCCGCTTGTGAAGATCGCGGTTGCGTTCCTTGAGATCCGAATTCTCGCGGGTCATTTCCTGCAGGGACTGCGCGCCGATGCGCCGCTGGGAAGAGAGGTTCTCGATTTCTGCATTGAGCGCATAGACCTCATTGTCATGCTTGCGCTGCTCTTCCTCCATCCGCTCCTTTGAATAGGCCAGTTCCTGATTGGCCACATCCAGGTGGGACTTCAGGTCGATGTTTTCGTTGCGGAAGTCGACCACCTTGCGTTTGGAGGCTTCAAGCTCGCTGGTCAGCCCATTGTTCTTCTTGATTTCGTCTTCGAGAAGCGCGGCGCTTTCGGACAGGTTCTGCTGCAGTTCCTTCTCGCGCTTCGTGACGTCCTCCAGCCCGCTCTTGAGCTTTTCGGCGTGGTCTTCCAGCGACTTCATCTTGGCCTTGAGGTCAACCAGTTCGCCGGTCAGTTCGGTGACCTGGGCATTGGCCTCGACCAGTTCGGCGCTTTGCGACCGGTATTCCTCATTGACCTTCTTGTTGTTGTCGCGGATGGCGATCAGCTCGTTCCGTGCGGTTTCGAGCGCCGTGCGTGTTTCGGTAAGGCGCTTGCGCAGGGAATGAACCTCCGCCTGAGCCTCTTCCAGTTGCGTGGACAACGTGCTGATCCGGTGGGTAGCATCCAGAAGATCAGTCGAGATCTTCGCATTTTCGGACTTCAGCCGGATCTCGGTTTCCACGTGAACGCGCTGCGCTTCGACGAATTCGGACAGCATCAGGATGCTGTTCCGGTTCTCCGAGGCCATGGCGCTCATCTGTTCAAACGACTGGGTTAGCCCCCCGAGACGGGTCTTCAACCCGTCCAGCTGGTGCATCTTTTCCTGCATCTTGAGCGCGAACGGCGACAGCTGTTTCACATTGGACGGCGCTGTCCCGGCATCGGTATCGGACTCCCCAATGCCATCGCGTGACGCCGTCTCGGGCGGTGATTGCTCCCGCCGCGTATCCGTCGGTCGCGTTGTCTTTGAGAAAATACCCATTACTCGTCCTCTCACTTCCCAAGTCACTTCCCAAGCGGATGGGTTCGCTGGCCGCAAACCTCACAACGTTGACGAAAAGTAAAAGGCAAATCGCACCGGAGTGCAAAAGGAATCGCGCGCTCCCCGCAGGATTCACAGGCCGACAGCCGAAAATAGTTAAAAAGTATTGTCGAGAGTGACGATCGCACGGTCGACGGTCACCGCAACTTGCCCGCGGAACCGGAACCGCGTGCTTGGAACCTGGCTTTTGCCGGCCCGCCCGGCACAGCGCACTAGGTGCATCGAATAGGTAAAAATACAAATGATAATTGAACCCATCAGGAAGAGGCAGTTTTTCCAGTATCAATTCGTTCATGATAATGCAGAAACGCGTTTAAGTTCATAACCTTTTACCAACCGACGTCCGGTTAATTTCATCTCGACATGCAGATGTCATACGTCTTCGCTACCGGTTTGGAAAAGACCGCGCGAACATTTACATCGGTGAAAGGTGACGAACACATGAAAACATTGGCCATTGTCGCAGGACTTGCAGCATCGGCGGTTGTCGCGTCAGCCCAGGCGGAAAGTCTTCAGCTCACCACTTTGGAGTGGCCGCCTTACGTAATGTCCGACGGGTCGGGAGCAAGTTCCGAAGCAGTCATCGCCACTTTCAAGAAGGCCGGGATCGAGGCGAGCGTTCAGGTATTTCCCTGGAACCGTGCCATCAATCTGGCCGAGAAAGATCCGAACTGGATCGGCGTTTATCCAGAGTATTACTCAGCTGCCGATGATGTGGACAATGGCGGTGCGCGGTGCCTCTATTCGGCCTCTTTCGGCACCAGCCCGGTCGGTTTCATCCAACGCGCTGATAGTCCCATCACATGGTCCACTCATGACGACCTCAAGGCCTACACGATTGGCGTGGTCCGCGGTTACACAAACGAAGAACAGTTTGATGCGATGGTGGCCGCCGGGGACATTTCAGCCGAAATGGCCGACGACGATGCTCAGAACATCCTGAAAGTGGCAGGTTCGCGCGCCGATGCGGGTGTCGTGGACCGGCTTGTGTTCGAGCATCTGGCAAAAAATGACCCGGAAGTGGCCAAGGTCGCCGGTACGCTGAGCTTCAATGACACCCTGCTCGCCGAGCATTCGCTGCATATCTGCTTTGAAAACAGCGAGGCAGGAAAAGCGGCGCGTGACAAGTTCAACGCGGCTTTGAACTGAGGAAACGGCGGATCGGCGCCAGTCTTCGGATGGCACTCTCCGGCCCCATGGACATGAATAAACGCCCCGCGTTCACGGATGAGTGAGTGCGGGGACCCCATCGGTGATAATCCGTAGATCTGATATCATCGTATCGAAGGCCATCAGACACTGGAGATGGGTTTCGATGACTTGGACGATGATATGGCGAGCCGGCCGCGCAGCGACGCGGACGATGATTGCGGCGGGGTTCGCCGGCAGCCTGACCTTTGTCGCGCCAGCCCTGGCCGACCTCGGCGCGGCCGCACGAACCGTTCCGGCGGCCGAACTGGTCGGCGAAGGTCGCTTGCGGATCCTCGGGTTCCGCGTGTTCGACGCAAAGCTCTACGCGCCCAACGGACGGTACGATCCGAAAAGCGCGTTTGCCCTTCAGCTCACCTATCTTCGCGATTTTCCCGGCGACGCGATCGCCAGGGAGACCATCAAGGAAATCCAGCGCCAAGGCTTCAGAAACCAGGCAAATCTCGACCGCTGGGGTGACCAACTCACCAAGATCCTTCCCAACGTCAAATCCGGCCAGTCGATCACCGGGGTCCGCACTGCCGATGGCGGCACTTTGTTCTATTTCGGCGACCGGCTTATCGGCCGCATCGATGAGAGCGAGTTCACGGAGCGCTTCTTCTCCATATGGCTCGGGAACAACACCCGGAACCCGGAGCTCAGAGCCCGGTTGGTCGGAGCCTCGTCTTGATGAACGCGCCAGACGGATCGCAGCAGCCGGAGAGCGTTTGCGCGCCGGTCAGGATACCGGCGCTGCTGCTTTACAGCTTCATGGCGTTCCCCCTGGCCTTTGCCGGGCTTCCCGTCTACCTCCATGCACCCGATTTCTACGCGGTCACCATGGGATCCTCGATCACTTCCCTTGGCCTCGTATTGCTTGGCCTTCGGGTTGTCGATGCGCTGCAGGACCCGCTGATCGGCGCCCTCAGTGACCGCTTTCACCGGGCCCGCGCCGGGATCATCATCCTGGGCGCGATCTTGCTTGGGACTGGCTTCTGGATGATCTTCCATCCCGACCCGGCACACACACTGACATGGTTCGCAGTGGCTGTTTTCATCTGCACAACGGGGTTTTCGGTCGTCACAATCAACCTTCAAACGCTCGGCGGCGTGTGGCGCACCTCGACGGATGACAGAACGAAGGTTACCGGCTGGCGGGAAGCCCTGGCTTTGCTCGGCCTCGTCGTCGCCTCGATCAGCCCGGCGGTTCTCGGCCAGCAGACGGACCCCGCACGCGCCTTTCATCTTTTGTCCATCATATACATTCCGGTCCTGCTCGCCGGAACGGTCCTGCTCCTGATATGGCTGAAGACCGCAGATCTTTCGCGGCCAAAACCGGGAACCCAGTCCCTGTCATGGGGATTGATCGTGTCCGACCCGTGGCGGCGGCGGTTCTTTCTGCTCAGCCTTCTCAACACCTTCGCAAGCGCGATACCCGCCGTTCTCGTGCTTTTCTTCATTCGCGACCGTCTCGGCGCGGAAAGCTACACCGGTCTGTTCCTGTTGCTTTATTTTCTGTCAGGCGCGGTATCGATGATAGTCTGGGAGCGGGTCGCGCGGGTATTCGGCAAGATCCGGACCTGGGCCATATCCATGGGCGTCGCCATTTTGACCTTCATATGGGCAGCGCTCCTGGGAGATGGCGATATCTATGCGTTTGCCGCCGTTTGCACCCTGTCCGGATTGGCGCTTGGCGCCGATCTGGCGTTGCCTCCCTCGATCCTGGCCGATCACATCCACAAGGAGGATCGTCAGGGTGAAGCCGCCAAGTTTTTCTCGTTCCTGACCTTGATCTCGAAGGCCGCCCTGGCCCTGGCCACCGGTCTTGCCCTGCCCGCTCTTGGCCTGATTGGCTACGAGCCCGGTGGACAGATGACCCCGGTACTGGATCTGTCCCTGAGCGTCGCTTACGCGGTCGTGCCTTGCCTTTTGAAGACCCTGACGCTCTTCTGGCTGCTCATCGCCGAATCCAAGATCTCCCTGGATCGCCCGCTGGCTCCCGGAGTGGCAGGGTGGAACGCCGAAAGTGCACGGAACGGGTGAAACTGCTGTGAGTGTCCGGCCGCCGAAATCGACAAACACGTTCTCGGCCGATCCGCTGGCTTCGGTTCTGGATCAGGAAATCCTGGAGCAAAAGGTCTCCACCCTGACCCGGTTGAACAAGAAGCTGGAAACCGCTCTGACCAGGCTCCGCGCTTATAATCCCGCGGACCCAGGCGATCCGCAGGATGAGACCTATGACATCCTGCTTCAGGAAGCGGGCGAAGCCGTTTGGCATGTGATGATCCAAAGAGAGCTTTGCGGCTTTCGCACACATACGGCGTTTTTCGATGAAATGGGCGTTCCGAAAGCGGTCCGCCTGCGCGCCGGCCTCGTGACGCGCCCACCAAAGCCTTGATGCAGCGCGATCGGGCGCCGGTACTTCGTCCTCAGCGGCCAGACCTTGCACGGGTACGCAGTGCCTTGTCATACGGTGCTGCTCACACGTTCCTTGCCACCGGGCTTTTCCGTTCTTGCGCCGGTTGCTGCGGCCTTTGCGGACACCAGTCCTGCCATGGGCCAACGGGAGAAAACCGGTAAGCAACACACGGAAATTTTAGCTCATAAGCGGCCGGATCCGCTTGCGCGGCACCCGCAAGATCTCTACTAACCAGCGCCGAAGGCGTGGAGATCAAGCATGATCAAGACATGGATGAGGCGGACAGCACAATGCATGGCAGCATTGGCCGGGATCCTTGGCTTGGGGTTTCAACCTTCCCTCTCGGGCTTTTTCGACCCGCCGGCGGCTCATGCTGCGGCACTGCGCACGGTACCGGAGGGCAACCGCTACCGGACCCAGCCGGCCATTCCGTTTGCCTCGGCGCGCCGAACGGCCGCCAGCCAAGCCACCTACGACCAGAAATTCGAACGCGTTCTGGACGTTCTGCGCCGCGACAAGCGGCTCATGCGGTCGATCAAGCAGATCTCCAACCGGTATAGCATCGACCCTATCCACATGATCGGGGCCATCGTCGGTGAGCATACCTACAATTTCAACAGCCTCGACAGCGCCCAGTCCTATTACATCAAGGCGCTGGCCTATGCGGGGATCGATATCAGTTTCTCCCATGGCGGCGAGCATGTCGAAGAGTTCGTCAAACGCCCCCAGTTCGAGGACTGCCGGACGAATTCCAAGACCAGCAACACGCTCTGGTCCTGCTATGAGAAAGTCTGGGAAAAGAGTTTTCGAAACAAGACCGTCGACGACCGCCGCTTTCCCAACAGGAACTTCAACGAAACGTTCTTTCAGCCCTTGTTCGCCGGTCAAAGCTTCGGGTTTGGCCAGCTCAGCCCGCTGACGGTGTTGAAAATGACGGATCGGGTCGCCAGCCAAAGCGCCAACCGCAAGCTGGATGCCGCCAATGCAGGCGAAGTCTACAGGGCCGCGATGGATCCCAACATCTCGCTTCATTACATGGCAGCCGTGATCCAGGATGCGATCGAAGCCTACAAGACGGTGGCGAATGTCGACATTTCAAAGAACCCCGGCCTGACCGCGACCCTTTACAATGTCGGCGACCCATGGGACCGCGCGGCCGCCTTCCGCCGAAGCGGGCGCGCGTGGCCGCGCGAGAACTATTACGGCTGGCTCGTGAACGACCGTTTGGAAGAACTCAAGTCTTTGCTCTGAGTGGTCTGGCGCGGTGCCTGCAAGCGGCTGGAGTACATTGGCTCCCTACTTCAAAAACGGGTTTGTCTGCCGCTCCTGTCCGATTGTCGAGGCCGGGCCGTGCCCGGGTATGAACGACACATCGTCGCCGAGCGGCAGCAGTTTGGTCTTGATCGACGATATCAGTACGTCATGGTTTCCGCCGGGCAGGTCGGTCCGCCCGATGGACCCGGCGAACAACACATCTCCGGAAAAGGCGATGCGCATCTCCCGATCGAAGAAAACGACATGGCCCGGCGCGTGCCCCGGACAATGAAGCACCTCGAAGATCCGGTCCGCGAAGGCGATTGTGTCTCCGTCGGAAAGCCAAAGATCGGGCTCAACCGGTTTGACATCCGGCAAACCGAATTGCCGGGCCTGGTCGGCAACCCTTTCAATCAGCGGGCGGTCGGCCTCATGCGGGCCCTCGACCGGGACGCCAAGCGCTTCTGCGAGATCCGCCGCGCCACCCACGTGGTCTATATGGCCATGGGTCAGAACGATCTTCTGCACCTTCGCACCGGTTTGCTTGATCGCATCGAGGATCGCCGGAACGTCTCCGCCCGGGTCCACAACGGCGGCGTGCAAGGTTTCCGGGTTCCAAACAAGGGTGCAGTTTTGCTGGAACGGCGTGACCGGGATCACCATGATCCTGATCGGCGGCTCTCCCGCAAGCGGGCCTTGCGCGGAACCCGCGCCGTGCGATTGCGACAAGATACTGATCCTTTACTTAAAAAGTTGGCGGGCGAAGGCGGAACAAACTCGAACCAGCGGCACGGTTCCGCTTCACCTTCGCGATTGCATTTCGTACAAGAATGAAATGCATTTGAATACCCGGCGCACAAATCTGGACCTGCATCTCTTATGATCCCATTGAAGCTGCACTTCTTGTCGGTCCTGTTGGCCTTCTCCCTGGCAGCCGTTCCAGCTCTCGCCGAGGAACCCCGTGCGCTTCCCGTGTTCGATGGCTGGTCGGTCGATTGCTCCAACACCGGCCTTTGCACGGCCTCCAGTTTCGTGCGTGCCCAGAGCATCTGGCTGGACTTGCGGGTGATACATGACTGGCCGGCGGACGCGCAGCCGCTGATCCGCATGACCACGAACACCGGATTGAATGCCGATGGCGCCATAGAGATAACGGTCGATGGCACGGTGATCGAGCAGCTTCCAGTTGCCCAGTTGAAGGAGATCCAGGCCTCCATTGAGGTTCCGGCGGGGTTTCGCCCGATTGGCGGCGAGGGGTTCTGGTATCCCACCGGCCCGGCCAGCCAGATGCTGCTCCAGGCCATGAAGACCGGGGGCAGCATGGTTGTCCGCCTGCCCGTCAATCCCGAACCGGTAGAGATCGTGGTCAATACGACCGGTTTGACATCGGCATTCCAATGGATGGATGACCGCCAGAACCGGACCGGGACCCAAGCGGCCTTGACGGATCCGGGAGACGAAACGCCGGCAGATGCCCCGAATGCCATCGCCATTCCAAGCCCGGATGTCTTGCCGCCAGCGGTTGCCGCGAGATGGGACAACGGCCGGTTTTGTTCGGACATCGACCCGGGGATTTTCGCGGGCCTCGACGCTGTCCTGGCCCAACTGCAGGAAAATGCAACCCTCTATCTGCTGCCCTGCGGCGCCCCAACGGCCTACAACACACCGTATATCGCCCTTCTCGCCAATCCGGACGGAAAAGTGAGCCAGCTGCATTTCGCGAGAATGTCCGAAAACGGACCGGTTGCCACCGACCTGCTTTACAATGTCCGCTGGCATCCCAAGACCCGCCAGTTGGAAAGCCTGTTTCGTGGATCTGGTCTTGGCGAGTGCGGCGTCTGGAACCGGTGGACCTGGCATGGCGGCAACTTCGCCTTGACCGAAGAGGCCGCGAGCACCGCATGCACGGGCGAAGCCACCCCCCTCGCCTCATGGACCACAACCTGGCCTCCGCAACCTCGCGCCGAAGAGTGAGGATCAAGGATTTTCTTGCGATTTTCACGCTCTCGGCTCATGATACAGGTGCAGCGGACTGGATCGGGATGCGGCACGGTTGTTTCACCCCAATCCTGTGGAGTTGAACGGACGGTCGAGATGACGTCCGGGGACGGCGCTCAAGATAAAATGTAGAGCGCATTCAATTGGTTATGTGCCCAAGGCGACCGGCACAAGATTAGGGTGACTTACTCATGCACGATGGCGATTCGGACCGACGTTCGCGTGGACGGCGCGGCGGCAAGCGCGAGTTCGGCGGTCCGCAGGACTTCGGCAGCGACTTTGGCGGCGGTGATTTTGGTGGCGGCTCCGAAGGCGGCTACGACGGTGGTTACAACAGCGGCGGACGCGATGGTGGTTATCGCGGCGCACGGGACGGCGGGTTCGGCAGCGGTCGTGAAGGCGGCGGCGGCGGTGGATACCGCGGCAGCCGCGATGGCGGATATGGCGGAGGCGGCCGTGAAGGCGGTGGTTTCGGCGGTGGACGCGAAGGCGGCGGTTACGGCGGCGGCCGTGAAGGCGGCGGTTACGGCGGTGGCCGTGAGGGCGGCGGTTATGGCGGCGGCCGTGAAGGCGGCGGTTATGGCGGTGGCGGATACCGCGGCAGCCGCGATGGCGGCGGCGGTGCCGGTGGCGGCGGCGGGTTTCGCGGCCCGCGCGATGGCGGCTACGGCGGCGGTCGTGAAGGTGGCGGCTTTGGCGGACGCGAAGGCGGCGGCGGCGGATTTCGCGGCGCGCAGGACGGCGCCCCCCGGCGGCCCCGCCCTGACGACCGAGGGCCCGTCGAGCGCGGTCCCCGCCAATCGGGCACGGTGAAGTTCTTCAAGTCCGACAAGGGCTTCGGCTTCATTACCCCGGACGACGGCGAGGCCGACGTGTTTGTGCATATCTCGGCGGTCGAGCGGTCGGGAATGACCACGCTGGACAGCGGGCAACGGATCTCCTTCGAGACGGAACCCGACCGTCGCGGCAAGGGTCCGAAAGCCGTCAACCTTCAGGAAGTCGCCGACGACTCGGCTGCGGAGACCGGCGAAGAGCCGTCCGGCCTGGACGACTGATACTGCCAGATTGATGGGCGCCCCGGGGGTGGTCTGATGCCCCTGGGGCGCGCCCATTGTCGTCTTGCTTGACGCGCGACCGGCGACTTTGCCGGGTCCGCCTTGGCACACCGGCTGTTCGCCGTGACAAACTGGGCCGTGTTCACAGTCTTGCCCATCCGAGCCTGCCCATCCGAGAGTTCTGCCCCACTGATCTTATTGCGAGAAAGCCTCATCTTTGCGAGAAAGCCTCATCCGGCACCGATCCGCCATGCTCATTCGTCCATTTCAAGAAGCCGACCTGCCTGCCCTTCGCAGGATGAACACCGCCGCTGTTCCCGCCGTGAACGACCTGACCGAAGACGCCCTGCATCAACTCATTCGGCAATCATTGGCCTGTCCGGTCGCCATCGCCCAGGATCGCCCTGTCGGTTTCCTGCTGTGCCTTGCGGAGGGTCTTGCCTATGACAGCCGCAATTACCGGCATCTCGGTCAAATGCGCGCCCGGTTCGCCTACACGGACCGGATCTGCGTAGATGACAGTATGAGGAACCAAAAAGTCGGCGAGAAACTGTATCAGGCGGTGTTTCAAACGGTGGATCCGACCGGCCGGAGCCTGGTGTGCGAAGTGAACACCCGGCCGCCGAACCCGGGATCGCTGCGGTTCCACAAACGGCTCGGTTTCACCGAAATCGGAGAAGCCGATCACGGTGACAAGGCGGTCGTTTATCTGGAACGCCCTGCCGTCCTTGGAGAGGCTCAAGCGTGAACTACCGGCACGCCTACCACGCCGGGAACATCGGCGATGTTCTCAAACACGCCGTTCTGACGCGGCTGATCCTTTATTTTCAACGCAAAGACAAGGGGTTCCGTATTCTCGACACCCATGCCGGGATCGGCCTTTATGATCTGACTTCCGAAGAAACCGGAAAGACCGGAGAGTGGCTTGCCGGGATCGGAAAGGTGCTTTCCGAAGACATGCCTCCTCACGTCCTGGATTTGCTCAAGCCCTGGCTTGAGGCTGTGCGCCAACTCAATCCGGGATCGGACCTCACCTTCTATCCGGGGTCGCCATGCCTTGCCCGGGCATTGATGCGGCCGAACGACCGGCTGACACTGACGGAATTGCATCCGGATGATTTCAAGATCCTTGCGAGGCGTTTTGGCGGAGACCACCAGGTCAAGACCATTCATCTGGACGGCTGGATGGGCTTGGGCGGGTTTGTTCCCCCAAAAGAAAAACGCGGCCTCGTTCTGATCGATCCGGCATACGAGGTCAGCGATGAGTTTGACCGGATGACAAACGCCCTTGTCAAAGCCCACAAGAAATGGGCCAAAGGAACGTATGCGCTTTGGTACCCGCTGAAAAACCGCAAGGCGGTCGATCGCATGCACGCCTCCTTCAGCGAAGCCGGCCTGCGCGATGTCCTGGGCCTCGAACTGAAGGTCGGGCAGAGCGGGCCGGATACCGTCATGCTGGGTTCCGGGATGACCGTCATCAATCCGCCTTTTCTTCTGGCGGAGGAGATGCGGACCATCCTTCCCTGGTTCGCCAAGGTCTTGCGCCAAGGCCCCGGAGCTGGCTGGGCTGTGGAGACCGTGATCGGCGAGTGATCCGGTGGCATGGCAAAACCGGCTCCCATGCAAGGACTTGACCTTCGCCACCCCGTCCCGCAAGGTCTGGGAACAACCGTTCCGTCCGGAGACCAATCTAGTGACCATGGCGCGCCTTCTTTCGACCGGACTGCTTGGGTTTGCACTCGCAATCCCCGCCGCATACGCAACCGAGAACCGGGCCTATTTTTCCTGGAACAAGGCGCCAAGGCCCCCATCCTGCGAGTCCGCCTCGGTGCAGGCCGCGGTGGCAGGCACCCTGGCGCGGGCAAGGACCGACTACGCAGGAGGCCGGACCATCACGGCGATTGACGGCGTGCGGGAGGTTGCCTTCCAGGAAAACCAGATCAGTCCCCTGGCCCGACGCTTTTGCCGTGGCACGGCGAGCCTTTCGGACGGGTCGACCCATTCCGTCCACTACAAGCTGACCGAGCATGGCGGCTTTGTCGGCCTGAGTTGGGCGGTTGAAGCCTGCCTCGCCCCTCTGGACAAGTGGCGGGTCTATGGCAGCTACTGCAGCACGACCCGGCCAAGGTGATCCGCACCGCCCCGCCAAGTCGCCGCAAACCGCGAGTGCCCGCCTCCTGCTGCCGTCCCGCGGCAGCGTCCACCGTCAATGTTCCAGGTTCTTGAAGGAGTGTTCCATGCCCGTCCTGCGTTCGTCTCCCGCCTCGCCCTTCGGCCGGAAAGTCAAGATCGCGGCGGAGCTTTTGGACCTCAAAGGCCAGATTGCGATCGAAGAAGCCAATACAGCCGATCCGGCGGACAGCCTTCGGAACCAAAACCCCCTCGGCAAGATACCGGCTCTGGTGCTGGACGATGGCACGGTCCTTTTCGACAGCCGCGTGATCGTCGAATACCTTGACCACCTGGCTGGCGGCGGCCGGCTCCTGCCTGCCGGAGACACACGCTTTCCAGTCCTGCGCCTTCAGGCCCTGGCCGACGGGATCATGGATGCAGGCATCCTTCAGGTGTACGAAAAGCGCTTCCGCCCGGCCCAGTACCGGTTTGACGACTGGATGGATTACCAAGCCTCAAAAATTGAACGCGCCTTGGAAAGCCTGGAGAAACAGGCTCCCAAGGATGTCACAAAGCCGTCCGATGCGGATGCGGGCACCATCGCGCTGGCCTGTGCGCTCGGCTATCTGGACCTTCGGTTTGCCGGTGAATGGCGGGAAATGCACCCGCAGCTGGCGGCCTGGGTCGATGCTTTCGAAGCCGCAATTCCAGCCTTTGCGGCAACCAAGCTGGCGCCCGCGCCGGTTCCGGACACTGCCGTCCCCCTGCGTTAAAGGGTTAACGCTCCGCAACCCGGCCCAAAGGCCGGCGGCGGCGCCTACCGTGGCTGGCCAGCCGGCGCCCGGAGGCGACCGATTTTCCGAAATCCTGCTGCACGGCCAGGAGCGCCGGCGTCACGAGCAAGACAATAAACAGACCGACGCCAAGGCCATAGGCGAGCGTGACCACCGTCGGCAGAAGAAACTGGGCCTGACGGCTTGTCTCGAACAGCAGTGGCGCCAGACCGAAAACGGTCGTTGCACTGGTTAGAACCACCGCCCGGAATCGGTCGCAAACACCATCGATCAACGCCTCGTGAAAAGGCCGGCGCTCGGCATGGCCATCAATCGTTGTAACGAGCACGATGGAATCGTTGATGATGATCCCCGCCATGCCGATGAAGCCGACGATCGAGAACATGGAGAGGGGAATGCCATGCAGATAGTGGCCCCAGATCATGCCGATCATGCCGAAGGGGATGATCACCATGATCACCAGCGGACGGGTCCAGGATGCAAACACCCAGCACAATGTGAGATAGATACCCGCAAGGCACAACATGAACCCGAGAGAGGCTTCCGTGAGAAACGTGTCCTCCTGCTCGGCCAGCCCGGCCAGTTCGCTTTGCACGTCGAACTGCGCGGCCAATTGAGGCAGCAATTCGGTTTCCAGAACGGTTCGCACGAAGCTGGCCGCATCCGGATCTTCCTGGGCCACGTCCCCGGAGACGCGCAAGGTCCGCAAGCCGTTTTCCCGGATGATCGACGCGAATCCAAAACTGCTCGTGATTGTGACGATTTCGCCCAGCGCGACATAGGCGCCCGATGGCCCCCGGATCAAGGTCTCCCGCACGAAAGCGGGGGTCAACGCCTCTTCGGGAAGCCCCACCTTGACCGTTGCCGTCCGACGTCCGACCGGGAATTCAGCGACCTCGATCCCCTCCAGACGGTCGCGCAATACCTGGGCCACATCCTGGGTGGTAAAGCCCAGCGCGTCACCCTTCGGGGTCAGTTCCAGCGTGAGTTCCGGCTTGTCGAAGGCCATCGTGTCTTCCAGGGCACTCACGCCCGGAAGCTGGGAAAGGCCCTGTTTCAGGGTTTCGGCGGCCGCCTTGAGCTGTTCCGTTGTGGCCCCGTAAAGACGCACGTCAATCGCATCCCCGCCGCCACCGGACCGTTCGCCGCGCAGGGCCAAGGTTTCAAGCATCGGCGGGCGCCGGATCTCCTTCCGCCATTCCCCTATAAACTCGAAGGCTGAATAAGGCCGCAGATCAGGATCGATCAACTCGATCGACAACCCGCCAAGCTGGTCCACATCCTTGCTGTCAGCGACCTGCAAACCGCGGCCAGCCGTATCCCCCACCGTTGCAAGAGCGAATTTGACCGGGGCCAACCCGTGCTCTTCTGCAAAGCGTTGGTTCACAACCTCGAGCGCCCGCTCCATCTCCGCCACCATCGCCCGTGTGTCCGCGCGGGTGGCTCCGGGCATCATGGCGATGTTGGCCGCGATCACCCCGCGTTCGGGGGAGTTGAAAAACCGCCATTTGACCGTGCCATCGAGGAACAGGCTCAGCGACACCAGCAGCGCCATGACGGCCAGCCCCAGGGCGGGGTAGCGTCCCTGCACGACAAGCGCGATGAAGCGGCGAAACACTGTCTCGCGAAACCAGCGGAAGCCCTTATTGAATTGCCGGTTGGGCCAGTCGTACCAGCGTTCCTTCTGGCCCGCCTGCAACGCGTGGCGCATGTGAGCCGGCAAGATGAGAAACGACTCTATCAGACTGGCGACGAGAACCGCCGCGACCGTGAAGGGAATATCGGAAATCAACCGTCCGAACCATCCGTCCACCAACACCAGTCCGGCGAATGCGATCACGGTGGTGATCGAGGCGCTGAAGACCGGGACCGTCATTCGTCTGGCGGCAAGGCTGGCCGCATCGGTCGGCGAATACCCCTTGCGGGCCAGGGCATCTGCGTGCTCCCCCACCACGATGGCATCGTCAACCACGATCCCCAAGCAAATGATGAGGGCGAACAGCGAGACCATGTTCAAGGTCAGTCCGCCGAGATACATCATGCCGATTGTGGCGGCCATGGCGACCGGAATCCCCGCCGCGACCCAAAACGCGGTGCGCGCCGACAAAAACAGGAACAGGAAGGCCAGAACCAGCACCAGCCCCCAAAGCCCGTTCTCGATCAGGATATCGAGCCGGTCGATGATGTTTTGCGAGCGCGTCTGGGTAAGCTGAACGACGACACCTTCCGGCAGGGTCTCTTGCAGGCCGGCAACGATGGTCTCCACTTGCCTTTGGATCCCGATCGTATCGCCGTCCGCGTCCCGATCCACGCGCAGGAGCACCGCGGGAAGACCCTTGTGGTAATAGGCGCGGCCGCTTTCAACGCCCTCCGTGTCAATCCGGGCAATATCCCGTATGTGCAGCTTGTCGCCGTCGGCCTGAGCCTTGACAACGATATCTCCAAGATCCCTTTCGCTTCTGCGGTTGATACCCGTGCGCAAACGGGTGCCGCTGGCGCCGACGTCGCCGGCGGGCAGGGATTCCATGTCCCCCCGGACGGCATCGGCGATATCGCGCAAGGTCAGATCATGGCGGATGAGCATGACCTCCGGAACGTCGATCCGCATGAGCGGATCGGCTGTTCCGGTGATCGTCACCTGCGTGATGCCGGCCCGGAACAGGCGCGTTTGCAGCTCCTCCGCAAACTGGGCAAGCTGATCCACGGCGACCGGACCATAAAACACCACATTGGTGACCCTGTCCCTGTAGACCGAGCGGCGGACAGTGGGCTCGTCTATGCCCTCGGGCAAACTGCTTCGAACCTGGTCAACCGCGGCCTTCACCTCGTCGGTTGCCTGGCTCATGTCCCAGCCGTCCTCGAACTCGATTTCGAGATCGGCCCGCCCCTCCCTGGCCCGCGAGCTGGCTTCCGTAACCCCATTGACCGCGAGCAGGCGCGGTCCCAGGATTTCGACAATAGCCCTGTCCATGTCTTCCGGTCCCGCCCCCGGCCACGTGACCGTGACATCCACCTCTTCCCGCACGAAATCGGGAAAGTACTGGGTGCGGATATTGAGCCCGGCCGCGATACCGCCCAGGAGCATGAGAGCGAGCAACAGATTGGCCGCCGTCCGGTGCCGGACCATATAGTCGAGCAGAGACGAAAACCTTTGACCACCGGGCGACGGCATCATCACACGCTTCCGCCCGCGAGGATCAGGACACGACACCACATGTTTGTCTAACCCCGCTGACCAATTTGCGCCTCGATGCGGGCAAGGCTTTCCACGGACATCATCGGGGCATCCAGAAGATCGAGAATTTCGGTCTTTGCGGCTGCGTCCAACGGGCTGGCTTGAAGGGCATCGCGCAGGGCCTTCCGGCGGTCCGGGCCAAGCGCGACCATCCCAGCCTGTTTGCCCCCATCGGTACCAGCTTCCGGCCGGGCTGTAGGCAGGCCGCCGCCGTCGTGAAGTCTTCCTTCCCCGTTTACCGGGTTCGACGTGACCTTGAGCCCGGGTCCCAGATGCGGCAGCCGTTCCAGAACGATATCCGCCCCGAACGGCGCATCCGAGACGATCAAGCGGCTTCCCATCCGGCGCAAGATGGTCACAGTGTCTTCGTCCAGCCTTGAATCGGCATTGACGACCAGGATGCTACCATCTTCCGTGACCGCGGTCGCGGGAATGTCGGCGACCCCGGTGAGGGCCGGTTCCTCGATCCGTATCGTGACGAAATCGCCCGGGCGCAACACCGTGCCCGTATCCACATCGAGACTGGCGAACACGGTCCGGCCCGCACCGCCGTCCATAACGGTGGCAGCGACCCTGTCGATCTGCCCACCCACTTCAATTGTCCGCGGCCCAAGTTCCAGAAAAACCGATACCGGGGCTTCCACCAATTGCCCCGAGGGGTCGAGCAAACGGGCGTACTGATCGGTCGACAGGTTGAACCGGACTTCAAGCGCGGCCGGATCGATGAGATACGCCAAGGCTTCGCTTGGCGTGGCCCGCCGGCCCAAGGTTGCGTCCACTTGATCGAGATACCCGTCAAAGGGGGCTTCAATCGTGGTTTCCGCCAGGATCCGGCGCGCCTCGTCGCGGGCGATCCGGGCCCGCTCGACACCCAGATCCATTCTCTCGATCCTCTTGCGGGCCGTGATCACAGATTGAAGACGGTTGTTGAGGGCCTGTTCGAGCGCCGCCACCGAAAGCTCTTCGCTTTCGACCTGGACCATGGTCGCGTAGCCCTTCTCAAGAAGTTGAGTCTGGCGGTTCAGCGCTTGGCGCCGCAATTCCAACTGCCGCCGCGCCGCCACGAGTTCCTGCTCCGCGCCGACTATGGCTTCTTCGGCTTCCGCTTTTTGGGATTCGGCATCGGCCAGGGCGGCTTCGGCATCCAGTACGGCGAATTCGGCGACCGCCGGGTCGATCCGCAAGAGCAGATCGCCCTGCTCCACAGCCGCCCCATCGCGAAACTTGCCCGCGATATCAACGATCCGGCCTTCGGAACTGGCCCTGATTTGCAATGCGCGCCAGGTTTCGATTTCACCATAGGCCGTGGTGACCGGCCTGACCGTCTGAGCTTGGAGCGGAGCGACATTAACGGCATAGCTCCGCTCCCGGGCCGGAGCGCCGCGCGCCTCTTCCTTCGTGGTCACGGCCTCGGCCACGCGGTACACACCGTATCCGACCGACACCGCCATGAGCGCGATAAGGGCAAGCCCAACAAGACCGCGCGTCAAAAACCCCATTCGCATTCCTCCAGACGAACGTATCCGCGCGATGCGGCGATGCCGGGCGCCGATATCCCGAACATAGCGCCAACCGCGCGGATTGCCATCTTCCTCGCCCGGCCGGCCGTCTTTTCAGGCGGGCCGTTCAACAGGTTATCGGAACCTGGAAAATCAACAACCCGGCACGCGGGCCGGGTTGTCATTGATCCTTGATTGGACCGGATTTCTAGAATTTGTAGCTCACACCGAAACGGACGGTCGAACTGTCCAGATCGGAACGCACCGAGTTGCCGCCAAGCGTGAAGCTTTCCCGGCCGAAATCCTGATAAAGATACTCGACACGTGCCGTGACATTGTCGGTGATGGCTCCTTCGAGACCGGCGCCGGTCGTCCAGCCCAGCGCGGTGGCATTATCGGTGAACCCGCCCGCGTTGGCCTGGACGCTGGCAATCGCCAGACCACCGGTTCCGTATACCAAGAACCGGTCAAACGCATAGCCGACGCGCCCGCGGAATGACGAGTTCCAGCCGGAATTGAGCGACGTGCTGACACCACCGACGGTGCCGCGGGTATAAAGGTCCGACCATTGAAAATCGGCTTCCAGGCCCGTCACGATGTTGGGCGTGATGGCGTAGTTGTAGCCGGCATGGAAGCCGCCGGTGACGCCGTTCGTGTTCCGGTCGAAGCTGGCACCGTTAAACCGGTTATCGAATTGCCCCCAGATCCAACCGACATTTCCACCGACATAGGCCCCCGTCCAATCGAACCGGCCGGAGGGCACCGCTGCGGGTTCATAGCTTGGCGCAGGTTGGACCGCCTGAGGAAGATCGGCCGCAAACGCAGGAAGAGCGGCACCGGTCAACGTGGCAACAGCGAGGCCTGCACTTACGAGACGCTTCATGAAAGATACTCCAGGTTGATAGGACTAACCCACGTGCAGACGTCCGAATGCCGGGCGTCCCCACGCTCCCCAAACCTGATATGGTCCTGATTTGTGGCAGATTGGTTGGCGCAATTGGGTGATTTCGTGATGGATTTTGACCGAAATCTGACACTGTAAACGATGCGTTTCAGAGCCTTGCAATTTGCGAAATTGCGACACTTGCCACAAAATCGCCGGCTTTTCCAAAGGCCAACTCTTGCGTATAAGACACGCAACCCCATGTGAGGGCATAAGTCACATAACTGTGACCCTCCCCATTGGCCCACCCCGGAATCCATACGTGTTGTTTGCCTATCTGAGCCTTGCCGGCGGTCTCGTTGTCCTGATCATTGCCGGAGACATTCTTGTCAGAGGGTCGGTCGCGGTCGCGCAAAGGTTGGGAATTCCGAGCCTGGTCATCGGGTTGACCATCGTCGCCTTCGGCACATCAGCGCCGGAACTGGTGATTTCCCTGCAGGCGGCGCTGGAAAACGCGGGCGGCATCGCAATTGGCAATGTCGTTGGATCGAACATCGCAAACGTTCTGCTCGTTCTCGGAATACCGGCCCTGATCGCGGCGACACCTTGCGGAGAAGATGGAGCGACACGCAATTCCGTCTTCATGGTCGCGGTGACTGGCGTTTTCATTGTTCTGTGCTTCTTCTCTCCACTGGGCTGGCTCGCGGCCGCCATCCTGCTTTCCCTTCTGGCTCTGTTTCTTGGGGATTCCGCCCGCACCGCCTTGAACCACCGCAGGGAACAAAAGGCCCAAAGCGGCGAAGAAAAGGATGCTGGCGCCGAACTGCTTGAAGACGTCGAAGGCGTGCCGGACGCAATCTGGATCGCCATCGTCTATATCGTGATCGGTCTGATTGGCCTCCCGCTGGGCGCGCACTTCACGATCGAAGGGGCAATTGCGGTTGCCCGTGACTGGGGCGTCAGCGATGCCGTCATCGCCCTGACAGTCATCGCTGTCGGGACGTCACTGCCGGAACTGGCGACGACCGTTATGGCCGCCGCCCGCCAGCACGGCGCTGTTGCAATCGGCAACGTGATCGGATCGAATATCTTCAATCTGCTCGCGATCATCGGGATCACGACGGCTGTTGTGCCGATCGATGTTCCCGCCGAGATCCTCAAGCTCGATATATGGGTCATGCTGGGCTGCGCTGTTCTGCTGCTGGGACTGGCCGCGTACCGCGTAACCTTGAACAGGACCGCTGGCGTCGTCTTTGTCGGGGCTTATTGCGCGTATGTCTATGCGGTTTACATGTTCGGCACGACAGCGGCCTGACACCAGGAAACACCGCGGCTCCCGAAGATCCGTTGCCCGTGAATTGGCGTAAGCGCCGGATGCCAACACGGAACAATCAAGACAAACGGGAAGACGTTATGGGGCAGGCAACACCTCTTGCGCTGATCACCGGCGCAACGAGCCGGATCGGGACGGCACTGGCACACGATCTGGCCGCGCACGGATGGGGTCTGGCGCTGCATACCCACAACAACATCGGGGCGGCTGAGAACCTTTCAAGCGAGGCGGTCCGCCTTGGCGCCCGCTCCGCAAAGGTTGTGAAAGCGGATCTGACCAACACGGACGCCCTATCGGGACTGTTCACCCGGATTGTGGGCGAAACCGGCATCCCGCAGGTCATCATCAACAATGCCTCGATCTTTGAAGATGACAGCATCGGCCGGCTGGATGCCGCCTTGTTCGATGCGCACTACCATATCCATGCAAGGGCGCCCGTGTTTCTTACCGATGCCCTGGCCGCCGCTCTGCCGCAGGACACTCCGGGTCTGGTGGTGAACATCATCGACCAGCGGGTCTGGAAACTGACGCCCCAGGCTTTGTCCTACACCTTGTCGAAGGCGGCCCTTTGGACCGCCACGCAGACCATGGCCCAAGCACTGGCACCGCACATACGGGTGAATGGAATCGGCCCCGGGCCCAGCTTCAAAAATCCCCGGCAAACGGACGCCGAATTCGCCAGGCAAACCGACGGCGTTCTGATGAAGGCCGGGCCAAAACCCGACGATTTCGGCCGGACCGTCCGGTATTTGTGGGAAACGCCAAGCATCACGGGACAGATGATCGCGCTGGATGGCGGACAGCATCTGGCCTGGGCCACCCCGGATGTGACCGATGTCGGCGAGTAAGCCGCATCGGGCGCCGGGGCGGACAGCCTTTCATGCACCGATTGGGGGATAGTTCGCCGCGCCACTTTCCGTCATCCGCGCCGCCTCCTAAATTGGGTCCATGACCGCACATTCTGATTCCGCTCCCGCGCCAACGGCACAGCCGTCCGGCGACAGCACATCTGACCAGCCCGCTCCAAGCGGCGTTGACGTTATTGCGGATCAGGTGAAACGCCTGCCGAACAGCCCCGGCGTCTACCGCATGTTCGATGAAAAGGGCGACGTGCTCTATGTCGGCAAGGCGCGGAACCTGAAGAAACGGGTGACCAGCTACACCCGCCTGCAAGGCCAGTCGAACCGGATCATGCGCATGATCCTGTCGACGGCGTCCATGGAGTTTGTGGTTACCCGGACCGAGCCCGAGGCCCTGCTTCTGGAAGCAAACCTCATCAAGCGCCTGCGCCCGCGCTTCAACGTGCTTTTGAGAGACGACAAGTCGTTTCCCTATATCCTGATCACCGGCGATCACGCCGCGCCGGCCATCGTGAAACATCGCGGTGCGCGCAAACGCAAGGGCGACTATTTCGGGCCTTTCGCCTCCCCGGGAGCGGTGGACCGCACCATCAACGCGCTTCAAAAGGCGTTCCTGATCCGCAATTGCAGCGACAGCTATTTCGAGAACAGGTCCCGCCCCTGCCTCCTTTATCAAATCAAGCGCTGCGCCGGCCCTTGCACCAACGAGGTCGATGCGCAGGACTATGCCGGGCTCGTCGCGGAGGCGAAGTCTTTCCTGTCCGGACGCAGCCAACTGATCAAGAAGGAACTGGCCGCGCAGATGGAAGCGGCGTCCGCGGAGATGGAGTTCGAACGCGCCGCGATCTACCGAGACCGTCTTTCGGCCCTGTCGCACATCCAGGCGCACCAGGGGATCAACCCGCAAACCGTCGAAGAGGCGGATGTGTTCGCAATCCATCAGGACGGCGGCCAAAGCTGCGTGCAGGTGTTTTTCTTCCGGACCGGGCAAAACTGGGGCAACCGCGCCTATTTTCCCAAGGCTGACAAGACGCTGGAGGAAGGCGAAATCCTGCAAAGCTTTCTGACGCAGTTCTATGACGACAAGCCGCCGCCCCGGCAGATATTGCTGTCCCATTCCATTGAGGAATTGGACCTTCTGGCCCAAGCCTTTTCCGGAAGGGCCGGGCGCAAGGTCGAGATCGCCGTGCCCAAACGCGGCGAAAAGCGCGAGCTGGTCGAATATGCCGAGCGCAACGCCCGGGAAGCCCTCGGCCGCCGCCTTGCCGAAACCTCAAGCCAGGCCAGGCTTCTGAAAGGTGTGGCAGACGCCTTTGGGCTGCCTGCAGCGCCCCGGCGGATCGAGGTCTATGACAATTCCCATATCATGGGCACCAATGCGGTGGGCGGCATGATCGTCTCCGGACCGGAAGGTCTCGCCAAGGCGCATTACCGCAAGTTCAACATCAAGTCCGAGGATCTCACACCGGGCGACGATTACGGGATGATGCGGGAGGTGCTGACCCGCCGGTTTTCCCGCTTGCTCAAGGAGCATGCCCTCGCAGACCAGGCCAGCGCGGCGGATCCCGAACCCGGTGCGGACCCCTTGGACGACCAGGATGGCGTGGCGCAGTCCGACATGCCCGCCTGGCCGGATCTGGTCCTGATCGATGGCGGCCAGGGCCAACTGACGGCCGCGCGGGAAACGCTGGAACAACTCGGGGTCACCGGCGTTCCGCTGGTCGGGATCGCCAAGGGCCCGGACCGGGACGCGGGCCGTGAAAAGTTCTTCATGCCCGGCCGCGACTCCTTCATGCTGCCGGAACGGGATCCGGTGCTCTATTTCGTGCAGCGCCTGCGGGACGAGGCGCACCGCTTCGCCATTGGCTCGCACCGGGCCCGGCGGAAAAAAGACATCACAAAGAACCCGTTGGATGAGATTTCAGGTGTCGGCCCCACCCGGAAACGGGCCTTGCTCCGGCACTTCGGCACAGCCAAGGCGGTCTCGAAGGCCGGCCTCGATGATCTCATTTCGGTCCCCGGAATATCCGAAGCGGTCGCGCGTCTGGTCTACAATCATTTCCATGAGAGCTAGAAGCTGTTAGGAAGTCGCGATTTTTTGACAATCCGGATGGGATCATGACGTCGGACGCCCTCGAGCAAGCAATTACCTTCATTGAAGACCGCGACTATGCGGCCGCCGAACCGCTGCTTCTCAAGCTGCATGAGGCCGACCCGTCCAATGCGCGGGTGAACTATGCCCTCGGCCTTGTCGCCATGGCTGCGAACGAATTCGCCATGGCCCTCGGTTTCCTGGAAATGGCGGCGCGCGTCGCGACACAGCAGCCCTTCGTGTTCACCGCGCTCTCGGAAACCTTGCTCAAGGTGGGCGATACGGCAAACGCGGTCGAAACCGCCCGCCGGGCGGTCAGTATGGCGCCTTCATCAGCCAGCGCCCAGCAAGCCCTTGGCGAAGCCTATCTTGCGGACGGGCGCCCCGTGATGGCGCGCGCCGCCCTGACGGAAGCCTTGAAACAGGCGCCCGACAATGCGGCGATTCTTACCAGACTGTCCCAGGCCGAGCGGGCCCTTGGCGAAAAGGAGGCGGCGGACCTGAGGCTGAAAGCGGCCTTGGAAACCGGCCCGAATGAACCGGAAACGCTTCTGGAAGCAGTGGGCCAGGGTCTCTTCACCGACACCGGCAGCGCACGGGCCGCACTTGAAAAAGCGATGGAAAGCGCCGCCTTGCCCGGCGAAACCCGGTTCCGGTTGTCCATGGCCGCCGGCCATCTGGCGGAACGGGAGGAAGATCCGGAGGCCGCGTTCGCCCATTACGGAAAGTACCGCGCCCTCGCCTACCCGCCCTACGAGAAAAAGCGCCGCAGCTGGCAGATCGATGCCTACCGGCAGACATTCACCCGCGAATACTTCATGGAGCGTTTTTCGGTTGCGACGCAGAACGCGCGGCCGGTGTTCATCCTTGGCCTGCCATCGAGCGGCGCCGCGCTTCTCGAAGACCTGCTGACCCGCCACAGAAAGCTGACGGCGGGCGGTGAAGTGCCCTACTTCGATCTCGTCGGCCGCCAGCTTCGCGTCGACCCGCATATCACCCCTACTTACTTCCAAGGGGCCCTGCGCCTTCCCGAAAAGGAATTCAAGCGGATCGGGCGCGGCTACCAGAAGGTCCTGGACGGCATCGACCAGAAAGCTGCGCATATTGTGCACCGCATGGTCACGGACTACGAGCATCTCTGGCTGCTGGCCCTGCTGTTCCCGCGCGCGACCTTCATCCACATCCGGCGCGACCCCTTGGACACCTGTGCCGGTCTCTACCGCACGGTGCTGCCGGCTCACCACAACTACAATGCCAGTGAGGAATCGCTGGTCCACCATGTCCGCACATATCGCGACCTCATGGCCTTCTGGCAGGAAGTCCTGCCGATCGAGATGACGACGGTCAATTATGAGGATCTCATCGCGGACCCGGATGGGGAAACACGCAGGATCTGGGCAGCCATGGGAATTGAAGGCGGACCAGATCCCAAAATGGATGACCCGGTCAGCATCGTGGCCCGCCACCGTGCGGAACTGGAACCGGCGTCGGGCCAAGCGGCCGAATGGGGCCGGAAGCACTTCCAGCCCTTCGCGGACGGGCTGAAAACCGCGGCAGGTCCGGCGAAAGTACTGCACTGACCCCACGGACCGCCATGAGGAGTTCTGCGCAATGGGAAAGCCCCGGTGAAACAGCTGATCTCGCTTGCCGGCTGGGGCATTCTCGCCGCAAGTCTCGGGTTTTGCCTGCTTGGCCTGTCCGCCTTCGCTTTCGCCGGGGTTTGGCTGAGCGACAACATGTCGTTCTTTGTTCCGCAACTGCTGGGGTTCGCGGCGGCCGGGCTGATCGCCGGCACCATATTGTGCTGGTTCCCCGTCATGTGGCCGCGTTTCTTCAAAGCCGGCTTGCTTCTTCTGTGCGCAGGCCTCGCCGTTCTGGCGGCGGCAACCATGATCCGTCCGCTTGGCTTAGTGCAGAACGCGGCCACCTCAGATGCGCCCGCCATTCGGATGGTTTCGATCAATCTCGAGCGGCTTTTTCTCCACGCCCCGCGCCTGACCGCTTATCTGTCGAACCTGCAGGCCGACATTCTGGTCTTTCAGGAGACCGCTTGGGGGCTGCAGGAGTGGCGGTTGGCACGCTCCGGCCCCGGTCAGGCATTCGCGGGCACGGCGCCCTATCCCGGTCATCTGGCTGTCGGCGATCTGGGTGGGATTGTGCTGTTTTCCCGTTATCCCATACGGCATCGGGAGTTCATCTCGGTCCCCGGCACGCCCCCGGACAATCCCGGAGCCCGGCGGGGGATCCTCGCGGTCACGCTGGACACCGACCAGGGCCCCCTTCAGGTGCTTGCGGTTCATGCCGCAAGCCCGCGCGACCGCACACGCTGGATGGACCGGCAAGCCTATCTTGAAACCCTGCGCCGTGTAATCAGTCAAAAGCGGCGGGACAGCGAGGCGCCGCTTGTCGTGATGGGCGACTGGAACACTTCGCCATGGTCGTATCATTTCGGCCAGACCCTCTCACAGACGGGCCTGAACACTCGCTTTCCATCCGGTTTCCCGATCGCGACACGGTTTTTCTTTGACTATCGGCTGCGCTGGATTCTCGGTGCGCCGGTCGATCACATCGCCGTTTCGCCCGGTGTGGATTTGTCCAATGTGTCAGTTGGACCGGATGTCGGGACGGATCACCGCCCCCTGATCGCCGACCTCACCCTCCCTCGGACAAGGTGACCGGCGTGGTTTTCCCCTCTTGTTCGGTGGCCGCGCGGTTGAGGCGCGGGCAGCGATATCCGACAATATCCCCACCAGTCGATTCCCCCATTTGAAAACGAATATGGCCAAGCTCTACTTTAACTACTCCTCCATGAATGCCGGCAAATCGACCGTTCTCCTGCAGGCGTCCTACAACTATGTGGAACGCGGCATGAACACGCTGCTTCTGATTGCCGCCATTGACGATCGGGCAGGACGCGGACGCATCGCCTCCCGGATCGGCCTGAGCGCCGAAGCCGACATCTTCACGGACGCCACGGATCTTCACAGCCATGTCGCGCATGCGATGCAGCGCGCACCGGTTCACGCGGTCTTCGTCGATGAAGCGCAATTCCTAACCGAAAATCAGGTATGGCAATTGGCGAAGGTCGCCGATGATTTCGGCATTCCGGTCATGTGTTTCGGATTGCGGACCGACTTTCAGGGCAAGCTGTTTCCCGGGAGCGCCGCGCTTCTGGCACTCGCGGATGCCTTGAAGGAGATCAAGACGATCTGCTGGTGCGGACGAAAAGCGACGATGGTGGCCCGTTTGGACCTGAACGGGCAGATCGTCGAGGAAGGCGAACAAGTGGTGATCGGCGGCGAGGAAACCTATGTATCCTTGTGCAGACGGCATTGGACCCGCCGGCAGCTGGCAACCTCGTCCGGTGCGCAAGCACATCGCAGCGAACCGGGACCGGCGGTGTAGCCACGGGGCACGGGAACCGGCCCGCCGGTGCGCGGAACAGCAATGAAGGAAACACAAGAATGATCGGCAATCTGTTGAAAGGCCTCTTTGGCGGTGAAAACAAAGCCGAAAAACCGGCGAAAACGTCGAGCCATCCGGCTGTCAGCTACGAGAGCTTCGACATTATTCCGGAGCCCCAGCAAGTCTCCGGCCAGTGGCAATTGCGGGGCCGGATTGAAAAAGACATCGACGGAGAACGGAAATCCCATCTGTTTATTCGCGCGGATACGCTGCCAACCGAAGAGGAGGCCGTGAATCATATGGTCCGCAAGGCAAAAATGATGATCGATCAGCAGGGAAACCGCGTTTTCGATTGAGACAAGTGGCCATGAGACCCCAATGAATGAGCAACAAGTAGGACGCCGCTTGCGTTGACAGCTTCCTGAGAGCGTGGTTGTGTCCGCCTCCAGTCCAGATCCGCACCTCCCTGATCAGATCATGAAACGAAACGTTGCCTGGAACTTGCCGAACATCCTGACCTATGGGCGTATTGCAGCGGTCCCAGCGGTTGCGTTCTGTTTTTATTTCGAAGGCAACACGGCCCGGTGGATCGCTCTGGGCATCTTTATTGTCGCAGCCATCACCGATTTTCTGGACGGCTATCTGGCCCGGGCTTGGCAACAGCAGTCGGCGCTTGGCCGGATGCTGGACCCGATCGCCGACAAGTTGCTGGTTGCCGTCTGCCTTTTGATGCTGGCAGCAGATGGGACCATTGGCGGGTGGTCTATGGTGGCCGCCATCATCATCCTGTGCCGGGAAATACTGGTGTCGGGCCTTCGGGAGTTCCTTGCCGAACTCCGGGTCAGTGTGCCAGTGACGCAACTGGCCAAATGGAAAACCACCGTTCAACTCGTTGCCGTCGCGGTGCTGCTTGCGGGCCCGGCCGGGGAAGTGATTTTGCCGGGAACCACATTGATCGGATTGACCGCGCTTTGGGTTGCCGCGATCCTCACGCTATATACGGGATACGACTATTTCCGCGCCGGGATCGGTCACCTGATTGACGAGTGAGCGGCCAGCAACAGGGGAAACGAACTGTGCAGATAAGATATTTTGCCTGGGTTCGCGAACGGGTGGGCTTGGAGCAGGAAGAACTGGATCTGCCTGCCGGCATTCAGACGGTCGGTGACCTGATCAACCATTTGAAAGGTCTGGACGACAATCATGCGGCCGCCTTCGCGGATCAGGAAGCCGTCCGGGTCGCGGTCGATCAGGAACATGCGGACGCGGACAGGCCCTTGGCCGGAGCGCGGGAAATCGCATTCTTCCCGCCAATGACAGGGGGGTGATCATGACGGTCCGCCCGTCTGTGCGCGTTGAGGCCAAAGACTTCGACGTGGGAGCAGAAACCGCAAGCCTTCGCGTGGGGCGTACCGATATCGGCGCCATTGTGACGTTCACCGGATTGTGCCGGGATGAGGGCGGGCGCCTGGCTGCGCTGGAGCTGGAACATTATCCCGGCATGGCCGAAGCGGAGATCCGGCGCATCGCGGACGCCGCCATCGAGCGCTGGCCGCTGACAGGGCTCACGGTGATTCACAGATACGGCAAAATCCCACCGGGCGGAAACATCGTTCTGGTGATTGCGGCCTCGGCGCACCGGCAGGCAGCCTTCGAGGCCGCAAGTTTCCTGATGGACTTTCTCAAAACAAAAGCTCCCTTTTGGAAGAAGGAGCACCTGGTTTCCGGCGAGAGCAGCGGTTGGGTTGCCGCACGGGACGAGGACGACACGGCAGCCGGGCGCTGGTCCGCCATTTGATCGGCTGCCGGACAACAAGCTTCGGACAAGCCGGAAAGATTTTAGTAATGAACAACCTTTAATTGTTGAAAGCATTTTTTGCCTGCAAAAGGATATGACGGCTTGCGCACGAACACGGACATCAACCCAGACAGAACTGACGTGATGTCCCAAGTGGAGCCGCCGGCCCCCAAGGCTTCCATAGCGGCAAGCGCGCACAAGGGAATGCCCTTTGCCGAATTCGTCATTCTGATCGCCGGGCTCATGGCGCTGAATGCGCTGGCCATGGACATCATGCTTCCGGCGCTGCCGGATATCGGGGCGGCGCTGAACATCGTTCATGAAAACGATCGCCAGGAAGTTCTGGTGGCCTATCTGCTTGGCTTTGGCGGAGCCCAGCTGCTTTTCGGTCCGATTTCGGATTCCCTTGGACGCCGGACCGTTCTTCTGGGCGGCTTGTTCATTTATGCGCTTGCCAGCATCGGCTGCCTTTTTTCCGACACGTTGAACCAGCTGCTTCTGGCCCGTTTCATTCAGGGGGTGGGATGCGCCGCGACCCGTGTCGTGGCGGTTTCCATCGTTCGCGACTGTTATTCGGGGCGCAAGATGGGCAAAGTCATGTCCCTGGTGATGATGATCTTCATGGCCGTTCCGATTGTCGCCCCGGCAATAGGACAAGGCATTCTTCTGATCGCCGACTGGCACTGGATTTTCGCCACCTTGCTCGCAGCCGGGCTCACGCTGTTTTTCTGGTCTCTGGTCCGTCTGCCGGAAACCCTGCCCCGCGCGCGCCGGCAACGATTTCAATATCCGGTCATTTTGCGCGGCTACTGGCTGACCTGTGCGACCCGGGCAAGCCTTGGCTACATGCTCGCCCTGACCTTCATCTTCGGCGGACTGTTCGCCTTCATCACCATGTCCCAGCAAGTCTTTGTGGACATTTTCGGTCTTGGCCCCTGGTTTCCCCTTGTCTTTGCGTCCATCGCGATTGCCATGTCCGTGGCGTCCTACTGGAACTCCCGGCTTGTGGAAGCGATCGGCATGCGGCGGCTCTCCCATGGCGCAACGCTGCTGTTCTTCGGCACGGGGACACTTTTCGTCTTGCTCGCGAGCCTCGGATTTCGGGACTTCTGGCTTTTCACGGGACTGATGGCGGTGCTGATGGCCTGCTTCGGCTTCATCGGGGCAAACTTCAATGCGATGGCCATGGAACCGCTGGGCCACATCGCCGGCACCGCCTCGTCTGTCATCGGCTTTGTCAGCACGCTCGGCGGGGCGATCCTCGGTTACATCATGGGCCAGCAGTTCGACGGAACTCTTGTGCCCCTTGGCATGGCCTTTGCGGCCTATGGTTTCGCCGCACTGCTCTGCATTTTGTTTGCCGAGAAGGGACGGCTCTTTGAGGCAGCCGACCGGACTGCCGTGTAAGGCCAAAGAAAATCCCGGCCCTAAGGGCCGGGATATCGAAACGCTTCGAAACCGGGCGGTCGGACTATGCGACCGCAGCCTTCAGACCCGCGGGCTCCTGCCGTACCAGTGCGTCATAGTCCAGCATCAGGGTCTTGCAAATCTCGCCGACCTGAAACCGATGCGGCCCGATTTCGGACACGGGCGTCACTTCCGCTGCCGTTCCGGTCAAAAAGCACTGCTCGAACCCTTCGAGTTCGTCCGGCATGATCACCCGTTCAATCACCTCGATCCCGCGATCACGCGCAAGCCCGATCACGGTCCGGCGCGTGATGCCGTCCAAGAAGCAATCCGGCGTCGGCGTGTGGATCTTCCCGTCCTTGACGAAAAACACATTGGCGCCGGTGGCTTCGGCAACCTGCCCGCGCCAATCGAGCATCAACGCATCAGCATACCCCTTGCGCTCCGCCTCATGCTTGGACAACGTGCAAATCATGTAAAGGCCCGCGGCCTTGGATTTGAACGGCGCTGTTCGCGGGTCGGGACGGCAATAGGCCGCCATATCGAGACGGATGCCCTTCAAGCGCTCTTCTGGCGCGAAATAGCTTGGCCATTCCCATGCCGCGATCGCAAGATGGATGGTGTTGTGCTGGGCGGAGACGCCCATCATTTCGCTGCCGCGCCACGCGATCGGCCGAACGTAGGCATCGCTCAGTTTCATCCGCTCGAGCACGTCTTCCTTGGCCGCGTTGATCTGTGCCTCGGTCCAGGGGATTTCGAAACCGAGGACGCGGGCAGACTCATGCAGGCGAGCCGTATGCTCTTCGGATTTGAAGATACGGGCATTATACGCTCGCTCGCCCTCGAAAACACTGCTCGCATAGTGCAAACCATGGCTCAATACATGCAGTTTCGCCTCGGCCCATGGCACGAACGCGCCGTCGTACCAGATCTCACCGTCACGTTGATCAAAGGGCAAACCTGCCATGTTTCTTACTCCCGCTCGTCTATCCGATGACGATTGTCGTTGGGTTTTGTGGGCTCGACACGGCTCAGGCGCTTCATGCTCGCATGAAAACCGTGTTTTGCACGGTGCCAAAGTCCCGCTATCGTATGCCGGACGAAGGATCCAATCGGATTCGCAGGTAAGGCAAACGCCCTACCGCCACTCAATTCGATCAATCATTTCGTTCAAGGCGCCCTATTAGTAACAATCGATCCGAAATAAGTCAATATGGCTGACATAAATTTCAAGACCGACACTTCAAAGCCGCCGCGCGGTGGCCGGGAACCGCAGGGCGACAACCGTGCCGCGCCCAACGATACCGTGCCTTTCGATCTGATCGAGCTTCTGTTTTTCGCCTACCGCGATTTTACCGCCGACCCCGACGACGTTTTGTCTGAATTCGGGTTCGGTCGTGCGCACCACCGGGTTCTGCATTTCGTGAACCGAAATCCGGATCTGGTCGTCACGGATCTGCTCGGCATCTTGAAGATCACAAAGCAAAGCCTGGGCCGGGTGCTCAAGCAACTCGTGGATGAAGGTTATATCCGGCAGATACCGGGAGCCAGCGACCGCAGGCAGCGCCATCTCCGGGCGACCGACAAGGGGCAAGAACTGGCAATGCGGCTTGCCCGCCTGCAGGCCGAACGCCTTGACCGTGCCATAATGGCGCTACCAGATGACGGTGCTGAAATCGTTCGGCAATTTCTGTTTCAGATGATCAATCCAGATGGCCGCGGCGACGTTGCGGCTCTTATCGACGCCGGACGGGACACCCAAGCGCCCCCGGACGGCGGCACGAAACCAAAGGATAGCCGCCCATGAGCGCTCCCTTGCCCGATGACAATGCCGACCACATTCTGATCGTCGATGACGATCTGCGGATCCGCCAACTCCTGCAACGTTTACTGGCCGAAAACGGCTACCGGGTCTCCACAGCGGGCAATGCGGCCGAGGCCAGGGCCTGCATGAGCGGCCTGACATTCGATCTGATCGTTCTCGACGTGATGATGCCCGGTGAAACAGGCATCGAGTTTGCCGGTTGGCTCAGGTCCGCGTCCACGGTGCCCATATTGATGCTGACGGCCCGCTCAGAGACCGCCGACAGGATAGCGGGTCTGGAAGCCGGCGTGGATGACTATCTGCCCAAACCCTTCGAACCGCGGGAACTGCTTCTTCGCGTGTCCGCCATTTTGCGTCGCGGTGGGCCAAAGCTGCCCGAGGGCCCGGTCGATATCCGGTTCGGGCCGTTCAGCTTCAATCCCGCAAAGGGCGAACTGCGGAATGGCGAGACTCCGATCAGGCTGACTGACCGGGAGAAGCAGATCCTGTCGATCTTCGCCGAACAGCCAGGGGCGACCGTGCCCCGCCACAAGATCGTCGGCGACCAGACGGGCTTGGGTGAACGGACCGTGGATGTCCAGATCAACCGTCTCCGGCGGAAGATCGAAGACGATCCCGCAAATCCCATCCATCTCCAGACGGTGCGCGGGATCGGCTACCGGCTGGCGTGCGACTGACCCTTATTTTTGACCACTGGCGCAACCGACCGGACAGGACATGGCGAACCTTCACAGGATCTTTCACATCCCGCCATTGAGCCTTTTGCGGCCCCTTTATCTGGTCTACCGGAAGGCATCCCGTTTCCTCTACCGGGTCATGCCGAAAGGGCTCTACACGCGCTCCCTGTTGATTATCGTGGTACCGATCCTGGTTCTTCAGTCGGTGCTCGTGGTGGTCTTCATGGAACGACACTACGAACTCGTTTCCCGGCGGATGTCCGAAGCGGTGGTGCGCGAAATCGCGGCCGTTGTGTATGTGCTGGAGAATTTCGAACAAGACGCGGATTATCAGAAGATCGAGGATTTGGGACGGGACGCGCTTGGCATGTCCATGACCGTCATGCCCCCCGAACCCTTGCCGCCGCCCGCGCCCAAACCCTATTTCGATGTCATTGATCAGGGGCTGAGCCGGGCGATCAGCCAACAGATCGGCAAACCTTTCTGGATCGACACGGTGGGCCGCTCCCGCTACGTCGAGATCCGGATCCAACTGAACGACGGCGTGCTGCGCGTCTTCACCCGCCGAAGTCAGACCTTCGCTTCGAATTCGCATATCTTTCTCGTCTGGATGTTCTCCACCTCACTGGTTCTGATCGCCATCGCCATGGTGTTTTTGCGCAATCAGATCCGGCCGATCATCCGCCTCGCCAACGCCGCGGAAGCCTTCGGCAAGGGCCGGCCGGTGGAAGACTTCCGGCCAAGCGGCGCCCGCGAGGTGCGTCAGGCCTCGCATGCCTTTGTCGAGATGCGCCGGCGGATCGAACGGCAGATCGAACAGAGGACCGCCATGCTGGCCGGTGTCAGCCATGACTTGCGGACGATCCTCACCCGTTTCAGGCTTCAAATCGCCTTCCTTGGCGATGCGCCGGAAGGCGAAGCTTTGCGCAAGGACGTGGACGAAATGAGCCACATGCTGGAAGACTACCTTGCCTTTGCACGCGGAGACGCCGACGAGGAGGTCAAGGCCACGGACATCACCCATCTGTTCGAGGAGCTGGAGGAAGAAGCGGAAATCTCTGGCCACGCCTTGACCACCGCGTATACCGGCGATCCGGTGGTCCGGGTGCGGCGCCTGTCGATGAAGCGGTGCCTGCTGAACCTCATCACCAACAGTCAGAAATTCGGCCAGACGGTCGAACTGACAGGCCGGTTCGAACTCGGCTGGTTGACCATCAGTGTCGATGACGACGGCCCCGGCATTCCCGAGGCGGAACGCGACGTGGCGCTCAGAGCGTTCCAGCGCCTTGACGAGGCGCGCAACCAGGATTGGCCGGGAAGCGGTCTCGGGCTGTCAATTGCCCGGGACATCGCCCGCTCCCATGGTGGGGAACTGTTCCTGGAGGATAGCCCGCTTGGCGGCCTGAGGGCCCGCATCCGCATTCCGGCCTAGCGCATCTTTGAGCGTTTCGTTTGAAACGCCCGTTGATCTCAAAGACCCAAACTCTAATAGAGCCGCCCGCCGACCGGGACGTCCTTGTCCGGAGCGAGCAGGACGACGTTTCCCGTTTCGTCCGGGACACCAAGCGTCAGAACTTCCGACATGAAGGGACCAATCTGGCGGGGCGGAAAGTTGACGACCGCCAGCACAAGCCGTCCGACCAGGTCTTCGGGCCGGTAGTGTTCGGTGATTTGAGCCGACGTCTTTCTGGTGCCAATCTCGGGTCCGAAATCAATCCGCATCTTGTAGGCGGGCTTTCGGGCTTCGGCAAATACCTCCGCTTCGGTGACCCGGCCAACCCGGACATCGACTTTCAGGAATTCATCAAAGGAAATCGTCTCGCTCACATGCTCCTCCGCAACGCGCTGTTGATCCAAATCGAACCATGGCGCGGGCCGCATCAGAAAACAAACACTCCGGGTCACCGGGCCGGTGAGGATGCGGCGTCCGGGCCGGGGTCGCTGTCTTCCATCGGATTGCCCCAGTCATCACGCTCCGCGCTTCCACGATTGCGCCGCCCGCCGCGAAAAAGGCTGGCAAACCGTGCAACCCCATTCGCGATCCCGGCCAATTGGTCGACGCGTCTCATCCATTCCTCGCCCCGGTCCAGTTCCTTGTCCAGTTGCGCCATGGTTCGCGGCATCCCGGCATCCGGTTCGTCGAGCCAGGTTTCAACAACCCTTGCGAAGGCAACAGCCAGCCCTTGCGCCGCGATCTGGGTCTTCGCACCGCGCATTTCTATCCTGGCGGCTTCCAGCATCCAGTGCTGCGACCGGACCGCGATCCTGTTGAATTCGAGCGCCAGCAGCGGGTCCTTGCGCGCGCTCCGGTAAAGTGTCCGGATGGCCTCCTTGTGTGGCGCCAGATGATCAATCCGGGTCATCAGGACGTCGAACAGACGATCCCGGGCCGGCTGGTCATCCATATCGCCGGATTGTTCATCCAACACAGCCATATCGACCCGCTCGGCGAACGCCGCCACCAGGGCGACCTTGGAAGGAAAGCAATCGCGCAGCACGGAAAGCCTGACCCCGGCTGCGTCCGCCAACTGCGCCGGACGGACGTCTTCGTAAGGGTGCTGCGTGAGCAGATCGAAGAAGCAGTCGAGGATTTTTTGCCGTGTTTTCGCTGTCGCCATGCCGGATCTCCTGTCTCGACCGCAACATAGGGTCTTCCGGGCACAGCGGAAAGGCAGGCGGGATGATTATGCGTCAGCCCCCGCCGCCTACCCTCGCAATTCCTTGGCGCGCCGGACTGCGGCGGCAACGGCAGTTTCCAAAAGGGGCTTCAATCCGTCCTCGGCCATGAGCACCTCCAAGGCCGCCGCCGTGGTGCCGTTTGGTGATGTCACGTTCTGGCGCAATACCGACGGATCCTCCTTGGACCGGTGCATCAGTTCGCCCGCGCCGCAAACCGTTGCGATCGCGAGGCGTTTGGCCGTTTCGGGCGACAGACCGGCCGTTTCCCCGGCAGCCGCCAGACACTCAGCCATCCAGAAAACATAGGCCGGACCGGACCCGCTCACCCCGGTCACCAGATCGATCTCGTCTTCCGTTTCAAGCCAAACGACTTCGCCAACCGCGGACAAGAGCGATCCGACAGTGTCCTTTTGGTCCGCGGTAACCGCCGCATTCGGGTAAACACCGGTGATGCCGCGGCCGACCATCGACGGCGTGTTCGGCATGGCCCGGGCGACCGGCACCGGACCGAAGGCAGCCTCGAAGGTTGTGACCGGCGTTCCGGCAGCCACCGACACAACCAGCGTGTCCGGCTTGACGACAGGGGCCAGCATCGGCAGCACCTTGTTCATCAATTGCGGTTTCACCGCCACCATCACCACGGCAGGCTCCAGCCCCGCAGGGGGTTCCGGCGCCAACCGGATACCATGGCCTGTAATCACCGCACGGACCTCCTCGGGCGGAGAAGGATCGGAAACGACAATGGCAGAGGGATCCACCCCCTCTGCCATCCAGCCGGACAGCATCGCGCCGCCCATCCTGCCGGCCCCGACCAGAAGAAAGGGCCGCTCTTTTGAAAAAATCATGCCTCTCCCATGGTCTCGAACAGGGAAATATCCACGGCCTCGACCGCGCTCTTGCCGGCCCATACCACAAACTGAAACGCCTGATAGTAGCGCTCGCAGTTTTCCAGGGCGTTGGTCAGCATGCCCTCGATCTGCGCCGAGGAGGCCTCGGCCCCGCCCGCCAACAGCAGAGACTGCCGGAACATGACGACGCCTTCCTGGCTCCAAAGGTCAAAATGCCCCATCCACAGTTGCTCATTGACCAGGGCCAAAAGCCGGACGACTTCCGTCTTTCGGGTGTCCAACACCTTTAGATCGAAGGCGCAGGCAAGGTGCAAGGCTTCCACGTCTTCCATCCAGGAAAAGGAAACGTGATAGTCGCACCAGGAGCCCTTGATGGATATCGTGATCTCATCGTCACCCGAGCGCTCGAACGACCAGTCGTTCAAGGCGGCAACGGTTTCGATGGTGTCGACGGGATTGTCAGGTCGCTCGAAGTCGATTTCGATAAGGCTCATTGCCTTCTCCCCTTCCGAGCCGGAGGCGCAAGGTTCGGTGCGAATGTCCGAACCGACCGCCGGGCATGTCCCAAGACGAAGGAGCAAACAGCCGCTTATTTTCGCGTGTCCAGAATGCTCAGACGAATCCCTGTAGTCCCTAATATAGGGGAATATCTTGAGGAAACGATACAAATGGACCGGAAAGGCTGGCTGAAACTTGTGGACGACCCCGGCGCGGACGGGCGAAGCCCCCTCCGCATCCCGTTCGCCGCGGCGGCTCAGCCCGCGTCTTTGGCACTCTTTTTCGCCGCCGTCTTGGGCTCTGCGGAAAGCGCCCGCTCAAGAGCTTCAACCCGCTGTTCGAGTTCTTCGACGCGGTCAAGCGCGCGCACGGCCATTTCCTTGACCACCTCGTGATCCTCGCGGGCCACGACGTCCATGTCGGCCAGGAACCGCTCCGCCTGCGCCCGGAAGGCGGTTTCCACTTCCCGCCGCGCACCTTGGGCAACACCGGCAGCATCGGTCATCAGCTTGGCGAAATCATCCAGGAAACGGTTGGGGCCTTGGGTCATGGATCTCTCCTTTGCGCCGCGCGCGGAATAGCTGCCACACACGTATGGGGGAATTGCCTGAACTTCAAGGTGAAGTTCACATGCCGTTCAAACCGGCAGCATGCCCTTGACGGCGCAAGCGCAAACGGGCAACCGTCTGCCCGCGCCGCTGCTTGCCTGTTTTTCGATGTCAGTTCAAAGGATGTAACGTGACGCCCCTGGTGGTCCTGCCTTTTCCCGCCATCGATCCGGTCTTGATCGAAGTCGGCCCCTTTGCCCTGCGCTGGTATGCGCTGGCCTATATCGTTGGCATTCTGCTGGCTTGGCGTTACATGCGCCGCCTCGTCGAAAATGACCGGCTTTGGGGCACGACGCCCCGCCCAACGGCCGCCGATATCGACGATTTCGTCATGTGGGGAACGCTGGGGATCATCATCGGCGGACGCCTGGGCTACGTTCTGTTCTACAACCCCGCCTATTATCTCGCCAATCCGCTGGAGGCTCTGGCCGTTTGGTCGGGGGGCATGTCTTTTCATGGCGGCTTCATCGGCACAGTTGCGGCCATGATCCTTTTCGCCAGGAGCCGGGGCCTGTCGATCTGGACCCTGTTCGACCTGGCGGGTTGCGCGGCCCCGATCGGAATATTCTTCGGCCGGATCGCGAACTTCATCAATGCCGAGCTGTGGGGCCGGCCGGCGGATGTTCCCTGGGCCTTCGTGTTCCCCGGAGCAGGACCGGAACCACGTCATCCAAGCCAGCTTTACGAAGCGGCGCTTGAAGGCGTCATTCTGTTCCTCGTGCTCCGGGTGCTCAGCACGCGCTTTCCACTTCTGCAAAAGCCCGGCTTCCTGGCCGGCGCCTTTGCCTTCGGTTACGGGCTCGGCCGGTCGATCGCGGAATTCTACCGGGTCCCCGATGCCCATATTGGCTACCTGTCCGGCTTTTTCACCATGGGCATGTTGCTGTCCGTTCCGATGATCCTTGCCGGATTGGCGGTGATGTATTGGTCAGCGCGAAAGCCCCGCCTTCAGCCATGACGACACCACTGGCCCAGACGCTGAAAGCGCGCATCGCGGCGACAGGCCCGGTTCCGGTGGCCGACTACATGGCGGCCTGCCTGAGCCATCCCGAGCACGGATACTATCGGAACCGCGAGCCCTTCGGACCGTCTGGCGACTTCATCACCGCTCCGGAGATATCGCAGATGTTTGGCGAACTCATCGGTGCGTTCTGTCTTTCGGCCTTCGAGAAAATGGGCGCACCGGCGCGGTTTCATCTGATCGAACTGGGCCCGGGCCGCGGAACGCTGATGGCGGATCTTCTGCGCACAGCCAGATTGCAGCCCGCCTTCCTGGCAGCTGCAACACTGCACCTGGTTGAAACCAGTCCCCGGCTGCGCGCCATTCAGGCGTCCAGCCTGTCACAGGCACCGCTCGAACCGCGGTTTCACGATAGCATTTCCACACTCCCGGACGGTCCGCTTCTCATCGTGGCGAACGAGTTCTTCGATGCGCTGCCGATACACCAGTTCATCAAAACCCCGTCCGGTTGGCGGGAGCGGCTGGTCGGACTTGATCACCAAGGCGAACTGACCTTCGGGATCGGTGCGGCGTTCCTGCCGGAAGCTGAGATCCCGCGCCATGCGCGCGCCGCATCCGATGGCAGCATTCTGGAAACGCAGCCGGCATCCAATGCGATCTGCGCGGCCCTTTCCGAGCGGATTGCCAATCAAGGTGGCGTGGCTCTTTTCATCGATTACGGCTACACACAAGGTACTTCCGGCGACACCTTGCAGGCCCTCTACAAACACGCCTTCGATCCTGTTCTGGCCCATCCCGGCGAGGCCGACCTGACAGCCCATGTCAATTTCGAGGCGCTTGCCCGCTCCGCGCGGATTGCCGGAGCCATGCCGTTTGCGCCGATAACCCAATCGCAATTTCTTTTGGGGCTCGGTCTGCTGGAACGCGCCGGCGCGCTCGGAGCGGGCAAATCGCCCGCCCTGCAGACCGCGATCCGCGACGCCGTGGAGCGGCTGGCGGCTCCGGACCAGATGGGCGATCTGTTCAAGGTCCTTGCGATCTCACAAGATACGACGCCCCTGCCGCCATTTGACAAGATCTGGACGCCGCCACAATGATCTGCGGCGCGGCCATCACGAACAGGATCCCATGATCGTTTCGAATATCCTTGCCCATCCGGGTGTGAACCACGCCTTCTTCACACGAGAAGGTGGCGTTTCGAACGGTGTGTATGACAGCCTCAATGGCGGGCTCGGATCAGATGATGATCGCACGAAGGTGTTGGAAAACCGGCGCCGCATCGCCGAAAACCTGCAGGTTGCACCCGACCGGCTGGTGACACCTCATCAGATCCATTCGCCCGATGTGATCGCGGTATCCCGGCCTTTTGCAGAAAATGAAGACCGGCGGGCCGACGCCCTTGTCACAGCGACACCCGGACTTGCCATTGGCGTTGCCACCGCCGACTG
The DNA here is from genome assembly GCF_008711285.1 of Roseibium aquae. Classification (GTDB taxonomy): domain Bacteria; phylum Pseudomonadota; class Alphaproteobacteria; order Rhizobiales; family Stappiaceae; genus Roseibium; species Roseibium aquae. The sequence goes on along the minus strand of NZ_VXDC01000001.1, from coordinate 452,562 downwards.
CGGGCCGGTCCTGTTTGCGGACGCGGAAAACCGCGTGGTCGGCGCGGCCCATGCGGGCTGGAAAGGCGCGACAACCGGCATCTTGGAAAACACGCTCGACGCGATGGAGAAGCTGGGCGCCGCGCGCAAGGCAATCACCGCCGTGCTCGGTCCGACGATTTCCCAACAATCCTATGAGGTCGGCCCCGAGTTTCACGCCAGGCTGACCGATGACGGGCGTGAAAACGCCATCTATTTCACGCCATCCGAAAAGGCAGATCATCATATGTTCGACCTGCCGCGCTACATCCTCGACCGTCTGACGGCCGCCGGCGTGGGCAAGGCCACAGATCTGGCGCTTTGCACCTATCGGGACGACAAGCGCTTCTTCTCCTACCGCCGGACAGTTCATCGGGGTGAGCCCGATTACGGCCGGTTGCTTTCCGTGATTGTGCTGACTGAGGAATGATTATGGCCCTGCATTTTTCCGATGCCGAGTTCGACAGCCGTTTTGAACGGCTCAAGCAAAGCATGGAGAGCGACAAACTCGATGCCATGCTGCTGTTTGCCCAAGAAAGCATGTATTGGCTCACGGGATACGACACCTTCGGCTTCTGCTTCTTCCAATGCCTCGTGGTCACCGCCGAGGGCGAGAAGGTGTTGCTGACCCGTTCGGCCGATGAACGCCAAGCAAAGCATACCTCCAACATCCGCGATATCAGGATCTGGGTCGACCGCGGCGGGGCAAGTCCGGTCGGTCAGCTCAAGGAACTCCTGTTCGACATGGACCTGCTCGGCTCCAGGATCGGCGTGGAATACGACACCCATGGTATGACGGGAAAAATCGGCATCGAACTCGATGGGGAACTCAAGAGTTTCGCCGACCTGTTCGATGTGTCCGCCCTGATCCCGGGCCTAAGGGCGGTCAAAAGCGCGGAGGAACTGGTGTTCGTGCGCAAGGCGGCCGAGCTTGGCGATGCCGCCTTCCATGCCGCCTTATCCGAAATCCGCCCTGGTGCTGATGAAGGACGCATCCTGGCGGCCATGCAAGGCGCCGTTTTCGATGGCGGAGGCGATTATCCGGGCAACGAGTTCATCATCGGATCCGGCCGGGACGCGCTCTTGTGCCGGTACAAGTCCGGCCGCCGGACCCTTGATTCGCAGGATCAGATCACGCTGGAATGGGCCGGTGTCTACCGGCGGTATCATGCCGCATTGATGCGCACCGTGGTCATCGGCGCCCCGACCAAGCGCCATGAGGAAATGTACGCCGCATGCCGGGCGGCCCTTTCGGCGGTTGAGGAGGAACTGGTGCCAGGCAGGACCATGGGCGATGTGTTCGATGCCCATGCGAAGGCGATGGATGCGCGGGACATGATGCCCCACAGGCTCAATGCCTGCGGCTATTCGCTTGGCGCCCGGTTCACGCCAAGCTGGATGGATCCCCCGATGGCCTACAAGAACAACCCGACGGTGCTTGAACCGAATATGGTGATCTTCCAGCATATGATCTTGATGGATTCGATCTCCGAAGCCGCGATGTGCCTGGGACAGACCTATCTGATCACGCAAAACGCCCCGGAATGCCTGTCGCGGCTTCCCCTCGACCTGCCAGTGAAGTAAGTCTTACCCTGACAAGAACCACAGCCCCGCGCCGGTCAGGTTGATGCCGGCCGCCAAACGCCACAGTCTTAGGGGTGCTCATGCGCTCAACGAAACTCTTTGCCTCACGCTGCCGTCCCGGTCCGGCTTTGGCCGCCACCATCCTCGCGGTCGCGCTCGCCGGATGCCAGGGCTCTCCCGAACCCCCCCGTGGGATCGGACAGGCGGCCCCCATCACGGGACCGGCCCCGGTCGTTCCTGCAGGCCAGGTCACGCTCGCCTTCGAACCGTTCACCGGAATTCCGGGAAACATTGCGGATGAACTCGCGCGCGATATCGGAATCCAGGCGCGCCAGGCCAACCTCACGCTTGTGCGGCGGGTTGGTGCGACGGCGACCTATCGGGTCAATGGCTACCTGTCGGCCACGAGTGACCGGTCCTCGACAACCGTGTTCTATGTCTTCGACATCGTCGATGCCTCCGGGCGCCGCGTCAACCGGGTCTCGGGCACCGAAACTGCGTCCGGCGGCGCGGGAGACCCTTGGTCATCTGTCGACTCAAGCACCTTGACCCGCATCGCGCAACGCTCGGTCTCGCAAATCCAGGCCTGGATCAATCGCGGGTAACTTGGCCGGCTAAAAAGCGGGCCGCAAAACTTTTTACCGAATATGGCGGTTTTACAGGTGCCGCCAGTTGTTCTTTTGGTGGCCTGTTGCTAAAACGCCGCCGCTTGCCAAGGGCTGATGAAGCCCGCGCCATGTGGCACCCGAAGTGATGGATCCACCCGGTCGGACGTGAATGCGGCCCACTCGTTCGCATCCAGCCCGAACGGCCTCGCGCCAGAAGGACTTGCGGCTTATGAAAATCGTCGCGGGCAATTCCAACAGAGCCCTCGCAGAAGAGATTTCCGCCTATCTCGACGTTCCGCTGGCGAAATGCCAGGTCCGCCGGTTCGCCGATCAGGAGATCTTCGTTGAAATCCAGGAAAACGTGCGCGGCGAAGACGTGTTCGTTGTTCAGCCGACCAGCTATCCGGCCAATGACCACCTGATGGAGTTGTTGATCATCATCGACGCGCTCAAAAGGTCATCCGCGCGCCGGATCACTGCGGTGATCCCCTATTTCGGTTATGCGCGCCAGGACCGGCGCGCGTCCGGACGGACCCCGATCTCAGCGAAGCTCGTTGCCAACCTGATCACCCATGCGGGTGCGGACCGTGTTCTGACGCTTGATCTTCATGCCGGACAGATCCAGGGCTTTTTCGACATTCCCACGGACAATCTGTTCGCCGCGCCGGTCATGACGCGGGACATCAAGGAGCGCTATGCAACCGGAAACGTGATGGTTGTCTCTCCCGATGTCGGCGGCGTTGTCCGCGCCCGTGCGCTGGCCAAGCGCATTGAGGCCCCCTTGTCGATCGTGGACAAGCGCCGGGACAAGCCTGGCGAATCTGAAGTCATGAACATCATCGGCGAAGTCAGCGGTTTTGACTGCATTCTGGTCGACGATATCGTCGACAGTGGCGGCACGCTGTGCAACGCCGCCGAAGCGCTTCTGACCAAGGGCGCGAAGTCGGTGACCGCCTATATCACCCACGGGGTCTTGTCTGGCGGCGCGGTCGCCCGTGTCACCTCGTCCATGCTCAAGGAACTCGTCATCACGAATTCCATCGAGCCGACGGCCGCCGTCACTGCGGCGCCCAACATCCGCACCGTTTCGATTGCGCCATTGATCGGCGAGGCGATCAACCGGACCGCCCTTGAGAAGTCGGTGTCGAGCCTGTTCAACTAGGCCAAGGCAGGCAACATAATTCCTTAACAAAACGGCGGGTTCTCCCGCCGTTTTCGATCCGGGGTGGACCGATGGTCGAGACAACGGTAATGGGCGTTTTTACCGGGAAGCCGGTCCGGCGCTGGGAGGATCGCCCGGCTTCGGCGATCGGCAAATCCCGCGTGGCAGGGCCGGTTCGGGTGTCCCGTTTGGGTCTGGAGGGCGATGAACAGGCGGACTTGACCGTTCACGGCGGCCCGGACAAGGCGATCCATTTTTATCCGGCGGACCACTATCCGTACTGGAGCAAAATCTACCCGGACACCCCGTTTTCCTTCGCGCCGGGACGTTTCGGCGAAAACATAAGCGCCGCACGCCTCAGCGAGGATGCGGTCCATATTGGCGATGTCTTTGAACTCGGGACCGCCCGTGTGCAGATTTCCCAGGGCCGTCAGCCCTGCTGGAAGCTGAACATGCACACGGGACTGCCCACCCTGGCGGCACGGTTTCAAACATCGCTGAAAACGGGCTGGTATTTTCGGGTTCTGGAAGACGGCACGGTTGGCGAAGGGTCCGTACTACAACTGATCGACCGGCCCTGCCCCGACCTCCCGCTGGCAACGGTGACGGCCGCGCGCTTTGACCCGGCGCCCGATCCGGCTCTGGCAACCCGCCTGTCCCAACTGCCCGAACTCGCCGAAAACTGGCGCGCCGCCTTCGCCAAAAAGCTCGATCCCCACTACCGGGAGGACTCCAGCCGCCGGCTCGGCGAGCCTGGAGCGTGAAAAAGCGCGGAATATCGCGCCGCAGGCTTGTTCTTCCGCGTGGTTTCCGGTATGACCCGCGGCGCGCCTGCACCCCTGGAGGAGGCGCTTGTGGACCGACCCCGGACAACTGAAGTCGTTGCGGCGCAGAAATCCGCCGGTCCGTTATCTTTACCCATAGGAGTTTGCCATGGCTACCAGCTATGAGCTGAAGGCGTCGGTACGCGACCGGGTGGGCAAGGGGGCCGCTCGTGCATTGCGTCGCGAGGGCCTTCTTCCCGCCGTCATCTACGGCGACAAACAACCCCCTCTTCCGATCGCTGTGCCGATCAAGGAAACCACCCTCACCCTGCATCGGGGCGGCTTCCTGACCCATGTCGGCACCATCGATGTGGACGGCAAGAAGCATCAGGTGATCGCGAAAGACTACCAGCTCGATCCGGTGCGCGATGACATGGTGCATGTCGACTTCCTTCGGGTCGGCAAGGGCACGACGCTGACCGTCGAGGTTCCGGTTCACTTCCTCAACGAGGACAAGTGCCCGGGCATCAAGAAAGGCGCGGTTCTAAACATCGTGCGCCACACGGTGGAACTGATCGTTCCGGCGAACGATATTCCGGAAGCTCTGGAGATCGATCTGGCAAATGCCCAGCCCGGCGATGCGCTGAAGATCTCCAACGTCAATCTGCCGGCAAGCGCTCAACCCACGATCACCGATCGCGATTTCACGATCGCTACGATCGCGGCACCGGCCGGCATGAAGTCGGAAGCGGACTCCGCGGACGGCGAGGGTGAAGGCGAGTAAGCCGAACCGTTTCAGGTGACAGTACGGGGGCCTCCCCCCGTACTGCTTCGGCGTCCAAGCGCCGCTTCGTCCATGGCATTGACAATACGGGGCGCGTCCCATGAGGCTTATCGTCGGTCTCGGAAATCCCGGAGACAAATACGCGCGCAACCGTCACAATATCGGCTTCATGGCGGCCGACGAAATCCATCGGGCCCATTCCTCGTTCGCGCCCTGGCGCAGCCGCTTCCAGGCCCAGGTTTCCGAGGGACGGATCGGAACGGAAAAAGTGCTTCTGATGAAGCCCTCCACCTACATGAACGAATCCGGCCGGGCCGTTGGCGAGGCCATGCGCTTCTACAAGATCGAACCGCAGGATGTGTGCGTCATCTATGACGAACTGGATCTGCCGCCCGCCAAGTTCCGGATGAAGACCGGCGGCGGGCATGGCGGGCACAACGGCTTGCGCTCCATTACGGCGCATATCGGGGAATCCTACCGGCGCCTGCGTCTGGGCATTGGACATCCCGGCGACAAGAAGCTGGTGTCCAACTATGTGCTTGGAGATTTTGCGAAGGCGGACGCCGACTGGCTGGAACCGCTTCTGCGCGCGATCGCCGACCACGCCGCGCTGCTCGCCGCCGGGCAGGACAGCCAGTTTGCCAACAAGCTGACCCTTTCATTGTCCCCGGACAAGGGAAAGACCGCGCAACCCGCGGGCTCGGCTGCAGGATCCGGGCCGGCGAAGAAACCAAAGCAACAAAGCCATATCCGGCAGGCCGGCCAAAACCCGGCAGCCCGGCTCCCAAAGTCCGGTCCGATGGCCGACATGCTGAGGAAGCTTCTGGGCAATAAGGACGCGGACTGAGCAAAGCGCCTTGCCATGCGCGACCGGTTGGGATTTTGTACCACCGACGATGCTGCCAAGGGAGCCATACTCATGACGTCCTATCTGTCCATGGCACTTGCAGCGGCGCTCGGCTTGACGGCCCTATCGGCCTCGCCCGCCGCAGCTTTCGAACCGCTCGCCGGTCAATTCGACACTCATGCGGCATGCACCGCCTTTCAGTCGATCCGCAACAAGACGAATCCGGGCGACATCACCACGCGCCCGGGGGCGTCCTACGAGGCCTTGGGGCTGAATCGCAGCGGCGGCGACTTCATCCTTGTCGAGATGCCCGACGCACCGGTCACCACCCAGCGCTGGGTCAAGATCACTTGCGGACGGTTGAACGGGGCGGATGCGGCGGATGGACCGCGCGAAAGCACGGACAACGTTCTTGCCCTGAGCTGGCAGCCTGCCTTTTGCGAAACCCGTTCGCAGGTGCCGGAGTGCGAGGCCTTGAACTCAGGACGCCTTCCCAATGCGGTTGCCCAATTGTCCATCCACGGACTGTGGCCGCAACCGCGGGAAAAAGTTTATTGCGGGGTCGATGCCGGTCTGGTCCGGCTGGACGAGAGCGGAAACTGGAACCGGCTGCCGGCCCCGGACATCGACCGGCAGACACGCCGCGCCCTTGCGGAAGCCATGCCCGGGGTCGCAAGCGGTCTGGACCGCCATGAATGGATCAAGCACGGCACCTGCTATATGGGATATGGCGGGGCGGACGAGTACTTCGACGACACGCTTCTGTTGACGGAAGCCATCAACCAGAGCGAGCTGGGTGACATTCTGCCGAATGGGATCGGACAATACATCTCGATCCGCAGGATCCGGGACGCCTTCAACCGATCCTTTGGCGATGGAACCGGTGACCGCGTCTCGCTGGTTTGCGTCGAAGACGGCACCCGCAAACTCGCACTTGAGATCCGTGTCCATCTGAAGGGCGTGATTTCCCCGCAAACGCCCCTGTCGGAGCTCCTCTTGGCGGCCAGTCCGGTCGCACCGGGGTGCCGGGGCGGGGTGATCGACGGTGCCGGACTGCAATAGGGTTCCGCCTCCGGTTTGCGCCGCGGCTGGGCCGACGGCACACGGCAAGCCTTGACCTCGGCGCGGCCTTCCGGCACATAGCCGCAAACCTTTTCCAGCCTCCCAACCGAAAGCGACCCCCATGGGATTTCAGTGCGGCATCGTCGGGCTGCCCAATGTCGGCAAGTCCACTCTCTTTAACGCGCTCACCAAGACGGCCGCGGCTCAAGCCGCCAACTATCCGTTCTGCACCATCGAACCCAACACCGGTGAAGTGGCGGTTCCGGACCCGCGGCTGGGAAAGATCGCCCAGATTGCCGGCTCGAAGGAAATCATCCCGACCCGGATCACCTTCGTCGACATCGCTGGATTGGTGCGTGGCGCGTCCAAGGGCGAAGGCCTTGGCAACCAGTTTCTGGCCAACATCCGCGAGGTCGACGCCATCGTTCATGTGCTCAGGTGTTTTGAAGACGGCGACATCACCCATGTCGAAGGCAAGGTCGACCCGATCGCCGATGCCGACACAGTGGAAACGGAACTGATGGTGGCCGACATGGAAAGCCTGGAGCGCCGCATCGCCCCGCTGAAAAAGAAAGCGACCGGCGGCGACAAGGAGGCCAAGGCGCTTCTGCCGATCATGGAGGGCGCACTCGCCCTTCTTCAGGATGGCAAACCAGCGCGGCAGTTGGAAGTCAATGATGCCGAAGAGCAGAAGATGCTCCACGGCCTCAATCTTCTGTCGTCGAAACCCGTGCTCTACGTTTGCAACGTGGAAGAAGGCTCGGCCGGGACCGGCAACAGCCTGTCGGAAAAGGTGCAAGCGAAAGCGCAGGCGGAAGGCGCGGGTTGCGTGGTGATTTCCGCCGCCATTGAAGCAGAGATTTCCCAGCTCGACAGAGAAGAACAGGAAGAGTTTCTGGAGACGATTGGGCTCGAGGAGCCAGGGCTCGATCGTTTGATCCGCGCCGGTTATGACCTTCTCGGTCTGATCACTTACTTCACGGCCGGACCGAAGGAGACACGCGCCTGGACAATCACCAACGGAACAAAAGCCCCTGGCGCGGCCGGCGTTATCCATACCGATTTCGAGCGGGGCTTCATCCGGGCGCAAACCATCGGCTATGACGATTACACAACGCTCGGCGGGGAAACCGCAGCCAAGGAAGCCGGCAAGGCGCGGGACGAAGGCAAGGAATATGTCGTCAAGGACGGTGACGTCCTGCTGTTCAAGTTCAACACGTGATCGCGACCACAGTCAGCGCCACAAGCGCTGGCCTTTTTTCCTTCCGGCATTTCCTGATCCAAAGAGATCCCCATGGCCCACGTCGTTCCTGTTCCTGCCCAAGTGACCGTACCGGTCAAAGACACAACCGACCTGTTTCCGGTGCGCCGGGTTTACTGTATCGGCCGGAACTACGCGGCCCATGCGGTGGAAATGGGTCATGATCCGGACAAGGAAGCACCGTTTTTCTTCCAGAAAAACCCCGATAGCCTCGACACCTCCGGCCGGTTCCCCTACCCGCCCAAGACCGCTGACGTCCATCATGAGATCGAATTGGCGGTCGCCCTGCGGTCCGGCGGGCGGGACATACCGGTCGAAACCGCCCTCAACCATGTTTTCGGCTACGCCGTTGCCCTGGACATGACCCGGCGGGATCTTCAAGGCGAAGCCAAGAAAGCCGGACGTCCGTGGGAAATCGGCAAATCGTTCGAGCACTCCGCGCCGATAACGCCGCTGGTCCCCTCCGCCGCCTGCGGGCATCCGGACCAAGGACGGATCAGCTTGAGGGTCAACGGCGATCTGCGGCAGGACGGCGATCTGTCCCAGATGATCTGGAAGGTTCCGGAGATGATCGCGTACCTGTCGGCGTATTTCGAATTGGCAGCGGGCGACGTGATCCTGACCGGGACACCGTCCGGTGTGGGGCCCGTTCACCGGGGCGATCGCCTCCAAGGCGAGATCGAGGGTCTGGGCGCGCTGATCGTTTCCGTCGTCTGACACGGTCCGTGTCCGTTATGCTCCGGGGTGTTCGGGGTCTGAATCCATCCTTATGGTGCGGTCACAAGAGCAATCCCCGGTCAGATCGAGGCGCTGCGCTTCCGTCTGGCCGGAAAAGGATGCTCTGGCCCGATCTGCCCAGAGGAGAGGTTCTGCGTGACTTTCGATCAAGCAGTGTTGTTCGGCCTATTCGGCATTGTGTTCGCTTTGCTGATCTCGGGGCGGATCCGATACGACCTCGTAGCCTTCGCAGCCCTGATCCTGGGCACCATCCTGGGCCTTGTTCCTGCGGACAGCGTGTTTTCCGGCTTCGGACATCCCGCCGTGATCATCATCGCTTTGGTCCTGATCGTGTCACGGGGCTTGATGAACTCCGGGGCGATCGAAATGCTGGCCGGCCGGCTTCTCAAGGCCGACCGCCCCCTGCCCGCACATATTGGAATTCTCTCGGTGGCTGGCGCGGGTTTGTCGGCCATCATCAACAATGTGGCTGCCCTCGCCCTGTTGATGCCGCTCGATCTCGAAGCAGCCAGAAAGGCGGCGCGCGCCGCCGGGCTCTCCCTGATGCCGCTGTCATTCGCGACGATCCTCGGCGGGATGATCACCCTCATCGGAACACCGCCGAATATCGTGATCGCGCAATACCGGGACGATGCCCTTGGCGCTCCCTTCCAAATGTTCGACTTCGCTCCGGTCGGCCTGATCGTCGCGGTTTCGGGCATCGCCTTCATAACGCTTCTGGGATGGCGGCTGTTGCCGAAGCGTTTCCATGCCGAGATCGAGGCCGAGGATCCGGCTGAGAGCCTCTACGTGGCTGAACTCAAGGTGGGCAAATTGTCCGCCGAAGAGCCCTTGATGCTCGCAGATCTTTATCCGCTGGCCGACGAGAAAGACATCAACCTGCTCGGACTGGTCAGGGACGGCCGCCGCACCAGCGGTTTCGCGCGGCGGGAACGGATCATGGAGGGGGATTATCTGGTCGTGGAAGGCGATCCCAAGTCCATAGAAAGCTTCATGGGAGCGGCAAAACTCGATTTCGCCAAATCGGAAAAGCACGAAGGCGGTTTGACTGGCGGCGGCCTCACCTTGAAGGAAGCCATTGTTCCTGAAAGCGCGCGCGTCGCCGGCCGGACGGCCACTGGGTTGAATCTTGCGGCCCGCCAAGGTGTCACGCTGCTTGGGATCTCGCGGCAGGGGCGGCACGTGCACACGCGTGTGCGGCACATGGTCATCCGGCCGGGCGACGTTCTGCTTCTGCTGGGCCCCAAGGAACGGATCGAAACGACGACACACTGGATGGGCGTCCTGCCGCTGGAGGGCCGGGACACACATGTCGTGCAACGCAACAAGGCCTGGCCTGCGATCGCAGGGTTTGCGCTGGCCATCGCGGCGGCTGTCAGCGGGCTTGTCTACCTGCCTGTGGCGCTCGCAGCCTGTGCCATTTTGTATGCTGTCAGCGGCCTTCTCGGCGGGTCGGAAGTGTATGACGCGGTCGAATGGAAGGTGATTGTTCTCCTCGCATCGCTGATCCCGCTCGGCGAGGCTTTTGAGGCCGCGGGCAATGCCCAACTGATCGCCGACGGAATAGTCGCGCTCACCCACACCGCGCCGGCATGGGTGACGCTGGCTGTCCTGATGTTCGTGACAATGACTCTGTCGGATTTTCTGAACAACGTGGCGACCTGCCTGATCGCCGCCCCGATCGGCGTTCAGATCGCCACAACGCTGGGCGTCAATCCGGATGCGTTCCTGATGGGGGTTGCGGTGGCCGCATCCTGCGCTTTCCTGACTCCGATCGGCCACAAGAACAACACGATCATCATGGGCCCCGGCGGCTATCGCTTCGGCGACTATTGGCGCATGGGTCTGCCGCTCGAACTCCTGGTGATGGCTGTCGCCCTTCCCGGGATCCTGGTCTTCTGGCCGCTTTAGGTCAGCGGGCGTTTAATCGGAACCGGTTTCACGCCCGAAACTGTTCGTCTTTGTGGCCCCGTATCTTTGGGCGTTTCAAACAAAACGCCCATGCGATAGCACCAGCCGCGAAGGGCAAACGCGCGGCTCAATCCGGTCTTCGGCCATGGACCAGCATGGTCAGGCCCGGGATCATGACCGACACCTCGATATCGATGAAACCAGCGGCTTCCATGAGGCCTGCAACATAATCGCTGGTGACCGACTTGGCCTGCGGATTGAAAGCGGTGTGCTGAAGCTGCCAGAGCGCGGCAAGCTTCGGCCCCTCCCGGCTTTCGTCCACCATGAAATCATGCACCATGCAGCGTCCGCCCGGCGTTAACGTGGCAAAGCTCTGGCGCACCAGCCCCGGGAGGCTTTTTCCCGGAACGCCGGAAAAAAGATAGGACATCAGCACCGCGTCGGCTGTTTGCGGCCAAGGATCCGTGAGCGCGTTTCCGGGCTGATAGCGGATCCGGTCCGACAATCCCTCCTCCGCGATGAAGTCGCGGCCGACAGCGGCGACCGTGGGGAAGTCGAGGATGGTTGAGGACAGGTTTTCGTAGATCTTGCACAGCGAGATGGAAAACGCCCCCGTCCCCCCACCAACATCCAGAAGAGTTCGCGCGTGTGATAGATCCACTTTCTTGCCGAGCCCGCGTCCCGGCCCGAGCGATCCGGCGTGTTGCGAGCGCGAATAAAGCCGCGCCTGTTCCGGGTCGGAAAACCACTCCGCGTAGGATGCAACCTGCAGTTCATCGAGTGAGCCGGTCATCGCGGCATTCAATTGCGTCATGAACGGATACATCTGCTGGTCGATCTGGAACCGCAAATAATCTCCAAAATCGTACTTCTTGCCTTTGACCAGAAAACTCTCGGCCGCCGGCGAATTCGAAAAGCCGCTGCCATCGCGCGTCAGCAAGCCGAGCGCTGTCAGGGCCGTGAGAAGGGTTGTCGCCCGGTCCACGTCAAGACCGGTCGAGGCGGCGACCTCCTCGGCGGTCAGGGGCTTCTCCGAAAGAGCGGAAAAAAGATCGACGTGCAAACCGGCGAAAAGAGCCTTCGACCCCATGAAAGCAAAGGCAATTTCCGAGATTGATTCGGCAGTCTCCAAAGGCGCTGCATATCCCATCGAATGTATCTCAAACCTCCTGTTAAATATCTCATTGAACTCATAAAGAATGCAAACAGATCAGAACCGTCCGCGTACGTGCTCAATATCCATTATAATCACATCTTATCGCATTGCAAAATTCAGATGAATTTTGCAATTTCATTCACTACTGTGATTTCGGTGCATTAAAACATTGTATTTTCGTTCCTTTTCTTGAGAAAACTTCGATAAGAAAGGAGAGCTCGCAAAATTGTTTGCCTTCGGTTACATGAGCGCCATGAAACAGTATCTGTATTTCGAAGACTTCGAGGCGGGGCAGCGCTACGACCTGGGTTCGATCGCAGTGTCGGAAGACGCCATCATCGAATTCGCTTCCGAGTTCGACCCGCAGCCTTTTCATCTCGATCCGAAAGCCGGATCCGACTCCATGCTGGGCGGACTGGCCGCATCTGGCTGGCATACGGCCTGCCTTGGCATGAAGCTGCTGTATGATGGCTTGATCGGACACAGCTCCTGCCAGGGCTCTCCAGGCATCAACACCCTGTCTTGGAAGCGGCCCGTGATGCCGGGGGACACCTTGACCGGGACGGCTGAAATTCTCGCGACACGGCCCCTGCAGTCCCGTGACGAGATGGGCCTCGTGACCCTGTTGGTGTCGCTTGCGAACCAGGACAAGGCGCTGGTCGCCACTTATGAAAATCCGGTCATGTTCCTGAAGCGGAAGGGCGGTGCATGAGCGGCTTTTTCGAAGACATGGAAGAAGGTGCGCGCCTCGATCTGGGCTCCTACACCTTCACCGCGGACAGCATCATCCGGTTTGCCGGGAAATTCGATCCCCAGCCTTTCCACATGAGCGAGGACGAAGCGGCACGCTCGCATTTCGGCCGGCTTTGCGCCTCGGGCTGGCATACCGCGTCGGTTTACATGAAGCTCCTGGTAGCAACGCATCAAGCGAAGGAAGCTGCCGCCGAGAAGGCCGGCATCGCACATGGCCGCTACGGCCCCTCACCGGGCTTTGAGCAGCTCAAGTGGCTGAAACCCGTCTATGCCGGGGACACTGTGACTTACCACAGCATCGTGACCGGCAAGAAAGCCTCAGCTTCCCGGCCCGGCTGGGGATTGGTGTTCGCCGACAATCACGGCGTAAACCAGAACGGAACTCCGGTCTTCTTTTTCAAGAGCAAGGTCTTTCTCGAGCGCCGGCCGGCCCGGACCTGAGCAATGCCGGAGGTTCGTCATCCAGCAGGATGGCCCTGCGGACCGACCCGCGGGCAATCGGCCGGACATGGCCGGTTGCGAACGCCGGCGTTTCCCAGCGCGCGCTACAGGGCGCGGGCGAACAGGACTTCATCCCGGATTTCGATGCCATAATCGCCGCGGAGCGGGATTTCCGGCTTCCTCTCGCGCTCTTCCTCAATCACGCCGGGGGTCACCCGTTCCAGACGGAAGCCCCGCCTCTGATAGAACCGGAAAGCGTCGAGATTGTCGTTTGACGTGCGTACGGTCAGCCGCTTCACCCCGGCCTCCCGGGCATCATCGATGACAGCGTTGAGGAGCTCGGTTCCGGTGCCGCTCCAGCGTTGCAGGCTGTCCAGCGTCAGGATCTCCCACTCGTTTTCGCGTTTGATGAACGTCACCAGACCGACCATTTCATTGCCAAGGACAGCCACATATCCGGGCAGACGGGAGGCATCGACCATCTGCCCGTCGAGGAGGATATCGGGGCCAGCCCAGCGTTCGGCCAACAACTGATGAACGGCGCCGTGGTCCTCATCTTCGATCGGTCGAATGGTCAAGCTCATCGGGTGTTTCCTTAGCGGTCCAAGATCCGGGTATCCATCGGTGTGCGTTCCTGCCAACCGGCGCGCTCCAGTTCCGGGTCGGTATGCTCTTCTTCCGGATAGCCCACGCATAGATAAGCTATGAATTGCCAAGCCGGGTCAACTTCGAGGATTTCCGTAAGCCGGTCCGGCTTCAGAATCGATACCCACCCCACGCCCAATCCCAGCATTCTGGCGCTCAACCACAGCGTCTGAATCATGCCCACGGTCGAATAAGCCAAGGTTTCCGGCATGGTCGCGCGGCCAAGGCCCTGTCCCTGGACAGGTCCGGACTCGCTGAACACGGCCAGGTGGACAGGAGCCTCCCGCAGTCCCGCCAATTTCAGACCCGCATACATCAGCCCCCGGTCGGTATGGGCACCGTAACCGGCGAGCGCAGCGGCGTTCGCCTCTTCGAAGACACGGGCCACCTCCATGCGGCGGTGATCGGAACGCACGCGCACTACGCGCCAAGGCTGGCTGTTGCCAACGGAAGGTGACAGATCGGCCAGCGCGAGAACCCGGTCGATCACTTGCGCGTCAACCGGTTTGTCCAAAAACCGCCGGACGTCCCGGCGCCATCTCAAAAGGGCCTCGAATTGGGCCTGAAAACAGGCGTCAAAGTCCGGCGAAGATGCCGCCATACTGGACCTCGCGCTCAATGGCCGGGAAATTCAACCAATGTGCGGACGGGAACATCGAGGCCCTCGATCTTCCGCCGCCCACCGAGATCGGGAAGATCGACGATAAAGCACGCGGCCACAATGTCGGCGCCCATGGATTTGAGCAGCTTGCAAGCTGCTTCCGCGGTCCCGCCGGTGGCGATCAGGTCATCGACCACGATGACTTTGTCACCCGGCTTGATCGCGTCCTTGTGCATTTCCATCTCGTCCAGACCATACTCCAGAGAGTAGGCGATCCGGACAGTGTCATGGGGCAGCTTGCCCTTCTTGCGGATCGGAACGAAGCCGGCCGAAAGCTGGTGGGCCACCGCACCGCCCAGAATGAATCCCCGCGCCTCGATCCCGGCTATCTGGTCCACCTTGGACCCCGCCCACGGCTGAACCAGCGCATCTACCGCGCGCCGGAACGCCCGGGCATTGCCAAGCAAGGTCGTGATATCGCGAAACAGAATTCCTTCTTTCGGATAGTCCTTGATGGTCCGGATCGCCGCAAGCAACTCATCCTGCACTGTCTGATCAGTCATGGAAATGTCTTTTCCTTATCTGGCTGAACGGCCCCGGTCATCATTCCCGGACCGCAGTTCCACATCCTAAACCTGGCTGCCAGCTTCCGAACTTCGTCTGGTTTGCAGCACGGATCAAACGAATTTCGCTCCCGCCGCAGGACAAGTGGCCTCGGGATACCGGATCATCGAAGGGATCGATAACTCAAAGAACCCGCCCCGCCACGGCCCGGAGCTTTTCCACGAGTTCCGAATCGCGTGCCTCGGGTTTCGTCATGATGGCGAATTCCAGGGCGGTGTCGGAGCCGACCGGGCAGGCCTCGTGGATCCGGGGAATGTCGCGGGCAATGCGCGCCACGAGGTTCTGGGCGTTGGCAGCGTTGTCCTGGAGGACCTTGATGATCGCCTGTATCTCGACTTCGCCGTGATCGGGATGCCAACTGTCATAGTCGGTGATCATCGCAACGGTTGCGTAGCAGATCTCCGCCTCGCGGGCGAGCTTGGCCTCGGGCATGTTGGTCATGCCGATCACGTCGCACCCCCATGATCTGTAGAGATGGCTTTCAGCCAGCGAGGAAAACTGCGGCCCCTCCATGGCAAGGTAAGTGCCGCCCCGCCGATAGGTCAGGTTTTCCGACCGAGCAGCGGCTTCCACGGTATCCACCAGCCTTGGACTGACAGGGTAAGCCATTGAAACATGCGCGACACACCCGGCACCGAAGAAACTCTTCTCACGCGCGAAGGTTCGATCGATAAACTGCTCCACGAGCACAAAGGTGCCGGGCGCGAGTTCTTCCTTGAGAGAGCCGCAGGCCGAGACGGATACGAGGTCCGTCACGCCACAGCGCTTGAGGACATCGATATTTGCCCGGTAATTGATATCGCTTGGGGCATAAACATGCCCGCGCCCGTGGCGCGGCAGGAACACAACCTTCAAGCCGTCGATCCGGCCGATACGAACCTGGTCGGACGGCGCACCCCACGGGCTTTCAACCGAAACCCACTCCGCATGCTCCAGTCCGGGCAGATCGTAAATCCCCGATCCGCCAACCACCCCAAGAACCGTTTCGGTCATGCTCGCATCCCCTTGGTTTTAACGTAGTTATACGGTCCGGGAAGGTGCTTCTGTCAAATGGGAATCGCCATGGCCACCCCATAAAAAAAGCCGCCGGATCAACCGGCGGCCCTTCATTTCAAGTCTGACAGCGCGCCATCAATGCTCGACGTTGCGCCAGACCCGGTTCTTGGTGAAGTACAGCATCCCGGCGAATACGATCAGGAAGATCATCACACGGAAACCCATCTTCTTGCGGTCTTCCAGGTGGGGTTCCGCAGCCCACATCATGAAGGCCGCCACATCCTTGGCATACTGCTCCTCGGTCATTGGAGTGCCGTCGGTGTACTCGATCGACTCGGCATAGAGCGGAGGCGCCATGGCAATGAACTCACCGGCCAGGAACGACTTGTTGTAATACTGGCCAACCGGGACTTCCTTACCTTCCGGCGGCTCTACATAGCCCATCAGAAGAGAGTAGATGTAGTCTGGACCGCTTTCCTGATACTGCGTGAAGATGTCGAATACGAAGTTCGGGAAACCGCGCTGGGGCGCGCGGGCCTTCGCAAGCAGCGAGAAGTCGGGCGGATAAGCGCCGTTGTTGGCCGCGCGGGCCGCCTGCTCGTTCGGGAACGGCGACGGGAACCGGTCGGCCAGGATCGCCGGCCGCTCGAACATGTCGCCGAAATCATCCGGCCCGTCCATGACGATGTATTCCGCGGCGATCGCCTTGGCTTCGTCCTCGGTGAAACTGGGCCCACCATCCTCGGCCAGATTGCGGAACGCGACACGGCTCAAGCCATGACAGGCAGCGCAGTTTTGCTGGTAGACCTTGAACCCACGCTGAAGTTGCGCGCGATCGTATGTTCCGAACGGACCGGCGAACGACCAATACTGATAGCTCATCTCGATCTTCTTGCCGGCCGCCAGGGCCGGGGTGGCAGCGACGCCAAGCGCCACCACCGCTGCCAGCGAGCGAACCATTTTGATCATAGTTTTCATTGTCTCAAATAACTCCTGATCCGGTTCGCTTTACTTCGTTTCCGGTGCGGCTGCCGCACCGAGCGGGGTCCCTGATCCCCCGCCTTTCAGAACGGATTCCGAAATGGACGTGGGAACCGGGTTCGGCTTTTCCAGGAAGCCCAGCACCGGAAGAACGATCAGGAAATACGCGAAGTAGATGGCTGTGCAGATCTGCGACAGGATCACGTAGATCCCCTCCGCCGGCATCGCGCCGAGATACCCCAGAGCAACGGCGTTGGCGGCGAAAATCCAGAAGAACTGCTTGAACAGAGGCCGGTACGCACCGGAGCGAACCTTCGACGTGTCGAGCCAAGGCAGGATGAACAGCACGGCAATGGCGCCGAACATCAGCACGACCCCGCCAAGCTTGTCCGGCACGGCGCGCAGGATGGCGTAGAACGGCAGGAAGTACCATTCGGGCACAATGTGCGCCGGCGTCACCAGCGGGTTCGCCTCGATATAGTTGTCCGCATGGCCGAGATAGTTCGGCAGGTAGAACACGAAATAGGCGAACAGGATCATGAACACCACAATCGCGAACAGATCCTTGACCGTGTAGTAAGGGTGGAACGGCACCGTGTCCTGCTTGGACTTGGGCTGCACGCCGGTCGGGTTGTTGTTGCCGGTGGTGTGGAACGCCCACACGTGCAGCAGGACAACACCGAAGATCATGAACGGCAGCAGGTAGTGCAGCGAGAAGAAACGGTTCAGGGTCGGATTGTCGACCGCAAAGCCACCCCAGAGCCATGTCACGACACTCTCACCGACGAGCGGCAAAGCGGAGAACAGGTTGGTGATCACGGTCGCACCCCAGAAGGACATTTGCCCCCAAGGCAGAACGTAGCCCATGAACGCCGTCGCCATCATCAGCAGGAAGATGATCACACCGAGGATCCACGAAACCTCGCGCGGGGCCTTGTAGGACCCGTAATACAAACCGCGGAAGATGTGGATGTAAACCGCGATGAAGAACATCGACGCGCCGTTGGCGTGCAGATAGCGCAAGAGCCAGCCGAAGTTCACGTCGCGCATGATCTTTTCGACACTGTCGAACGCCATGGTCGTGCTGGCTGTGTAGTGCATCGCCAGCACGACCCCGGTGAGGATCTGGGCGATCAGGATGAAGAACAGGATACCACCGAAGGTCCAGAAATAGTTCAGGTTCTTCGGGGTCGGAAAGTCGACGAAGGATCCGCGCACCAGCGAGATGACCGGCAGGCGGCTCTCAAGCCACTTGGCGGCCGCGCTCTGCGGAACGTAGTTGGAATGTCCAGCCATGGGTTTCTCCTCAAATCCTGGCCGTCAGCCGATTTCGATCGTGGTATCGGTGACAAACCGATACGGCGGGATCAAAAGGTTTTCCGGTGCCGGGCCTTTGCGGATACGGCCAGCCGTATCGTAATGCGAGCCGTGGCACGGACAGAACCAGCCGTTGTACTCGCCGGCGCCGTCACCCATGGGCACGCAGCCAAGGTGCGTACAGATGCCGACCTGGACCAGCCATTGCTCCGCGCCTTCCGCGCCTCGGTTTGCGTCCGTTGCCGGCGCATCCGCGGGAAGGTTGGAGTTCCGGGCCAAGGGGTCGGGCAAAGCCTCAATGGGGGTGCTGTTCGCCTCGTCGATCTCGGCCGGGGTGCGGTAGCGGATGAAAACCGGCTTACCACGCCACGTCACCGTGACCGACTGGCCTTCTTCGACTGACGAAATATCGACTTCAATCGAGGCCAGAGCGAGTGCGCCCGCGTCCGGATTCATCTGATCGATAAACGGCCAAGCCAGTGCGCCCACTCCGACAGCGCCCATTGCGCCGGTCGCAATATAGAGGAAATCCCGGCGGGTCGGTTCCGCCTGATCCGTGTGTGCCAAGGTCGCGTCCTCTCGAAACCTGTTCTACATGAACCGAAAGCCCGCAGGAGACCGCGGGAACCTTCTCGATAAACGGGAAGGATAGGCGGTTCGATGCAGGGCTCAACGGCAGCATGGTGCGGCAAGAACTCGCACCAGCTTGAAACGCATGTCTTTTTGCACCCTTCCGGGCCGTTGTCCAGATCACCAGTCGGCACGAAACACAAATGTCGCAGCTATTTTGCCGCGTCGGTCCGGGCCACGCGAAGCTTTCGACAGGCCGGACCAGCGAAAGCCTGACGCGGTGCCACTGGCATGTTTGCCAAGCCGGCCACGGACGGCGGCCCTCAGGCCGCCGCCTCGCCCTCGACGAGAAAACCACCGGATTGATGCGACCAGAGCTGCGCATATAGTCCATTCTTTTCAATAAGTTGCGCATGCGTCCCCTCTTCCATGATCCGGCCTTTGTCGAGAATAATCAGACGGTCCATGGCAGCGATCGTCGAGAGGCGATGGGCGATCGCAATCACGGTTTTGCCCTCCATCAAGTCGAACAGACTTTCCTGGATGGCCGTTTCCACTTCCGAATCGAGCGCCGACGTTGCTTCGTCCAGGATCAGGATCGGTGCGTTTTTGAGCAGAACCCGCGCGATCGCGATCCGCTGCCGCTGGCCACCCGACAGCTTGACACCCCGTTCACCCACATGGGCATCGAGACCGGTTCGGCCTGATGGGTCCGAAAGGCCTTGCACAAACTCCCAGGCATGGGCTTTTTCAAGGGCAAGCCGCACTTCCTCGCGGCTTACTTGCGGCTTACCATATGCGACATTCTCAAAAATCGAGCGGTGAAGCAGCGATGTGTCCTGCGACACCACGCCAATTTGCGCCCGAAGATCATCCTGGAGAAAGGTCGAGATATCCGCTCCGTCCACGAGGATCTGCCCGCCCTCCAAGTCGTAAAACCTCAGCAAAAGGTTGACGAGGGTTGATTTCCCGGCACCGGAGCGGCCGATCAGGCCGACCTTTTCGCCGGGACAGATGGTCAAATTGAAGTCCTGGATGACCCCGGTCTGCTTTCCGTAATGGAAGCGGACATTCTCGAAACGGATATCGCCTTCCGCAACCTTCAAAGGTTTCGCATCGGGTGCGTCCACAACGTCCCGATCCCGGGAGATGGTGGTGATGCCATCCTGGACCGTGCCCACATTCTCGAAAAGACCCGAGACCTCCCACAGGATCCACTGGGACATCCCCTGAATGCGCAGCACCAGTGCCACGGCGATGGCAATATCCCCAGTGGTCACGGCTGACGCTTTCCAGAGCAGGATCGACAAACCGCCAACGGACGCAAGAAGCAGCATGTTGATGACAGTCAGGGTGATATTGAGCAGCGTGACGAAACGCATCTGCCGGAACACCGTGTCCAGAAAGGACATCATCGAGCCGCGGGCATAGTCCTCCTCCCGGTCGGCGTGTGAGAACAGCTTCACCGTCGCGATGTTGGTGTAGGCGTCGACGACATGCCCCGTCATGATGGAACGGGCATCCGCTTGGTCCTTGGATGTATCCTTCAACCGTGGAATGAAGACCCGCAGGGTCACCAGATAGGCACCAAGCCAAAGCATAAACGGCACCGCCAGCCAAAGATCGGCCTGCAGGACCACGATCACCGCAGACGTGAAATAAACGGTGACGTAGACGAAGATGTCGGCAATGCGGGTGACGACCTCACGCACGGCCAAGGCGGTCTGCATCAACTTGTTGGCAATCCGCCCGGCGAAATCGTCCTGATAGAACGAGACGCTCTGCCGCAACAGATACCGGTGGACCCGCCATCTGATGGACATCGGGTAAGTTGCCATCAGTCCCTGATGGAACAGGACCTGCCAAAAGCCTTCAAAGACCGGATACACTACGAGGATCACCAGCGCCATCATGGCCAGCATTCCCCAGTTTTCCGACAGGAACGTCTCCGGGTCAGCGTCGGTCAGCCAGTTCACCAGATCGCCCAGAAACGTGAAAATGAACACTTCCAGACCAGCGGCGATCCCTGACAGGATCGCCACTCCCAGAAGGATCGGCCAAACGGGTTTCGTGTAGAACCAGCAGAAGGCCCAAAACCCTTTCGGCGGCACGTCGAGGGACATGTCGGCGAACGGATCGAGCAGTGCTTCGAAGCGCTTAAACATCTGTCACCTCCTTGTGCTGCACCATGGATCTTTGAACGCGCCAGCCATTCCTTGTTGCCGGGCGCTGCGGCTTGAACCCCACCGGCTCTGTTCGCGGGTCCTGGGCGAGGGCAGAGGCCGCCAGGAAGCTCAAGATTGCAATTGCCACGATAACTGTGCCGAAAAACAGATCCAGCAAGCGTTCGGCGAAGGAATGGGCTGGCAACATATGGCCAGCGAGGACGACGGCATCGATCCGCCCGATCTCCCGGACCAGAACCGGAATAAACAGGAGGATTGCCAACATGATGACCGCCGCGGCAAAACCGGCAGCAGCGAATAGAATACGCTTGGCGGCTGACACGGTGGAGCACCCTTCAGTGGCCAACCTGGCTTGAGGCGGATGAACATCCGGGCGCTCCGGCAAAGCGAACGGGTCATAGGGATATCGAACAGACATCGGAAAATCTCCGAATAGGAAAGGCAGAAAGACGCCGGCAGGACATCCCGCAAAATTCAGGGTGCAGCACGCGCTAGACCTGCGCGGCTTCAACCGGTCGTCATGACGTTGGGAAAGGGAATTGGTCCGCTTTAGGCGGTTGCGGCAAACCCGGACCGTACGACGGGTAGGCGGCACGAATGCATGAACGGTATGTTCGTCATATACGCCTTCCCCTCTTGAACTCGGCCGAAAATACGAATGGGTGGAGCCTGTCCAACCCATGGGTTTTGGTTTACTTCACGATCCGCACAAACGGAAGAAGTTTGTGGCACGCCCCAGGACAAGCCCGCCGGGCGTTGCGGAAATGCGACACCACATTCTTGGGGTCGAGTCCCGTTCGGCCAACCGGCCGGTTGAAGCCCCCCGGCCAACCGGAGCCCTTCCGGTCAGCAGGACGTATCGGGCGCTCAGTCGGCGGTCCCGCCACAGGGCCATCGAGCCAAAACCAATCGGCTCCGGGCGATCAGCCGGTTCTGCTTCAATCCCTCCGGATCTACGCAGCCCTGACACTTTGCAGGAACTGTCCGACCTGTGCTTTCAAGTCATTGGACAAGATGGACAGCTGTCCGGAGGCCTCATGCATCCCGTCGGCGGCGGCCCGGCTCTCGACCATTGCGTCCGACAATGTTCCCATGTTCGCCGCCATGAGCTGCGAACTTTCCTGAGCGGCGTGGGCACTGCCATCGATTTGATGGGTTGCCTCGGCCTGAACCTCCACCGCCCTTTTGATGGCGCCGGAGAGCTCGCTGATACGATCGATCGTCGACGCGATCCGCCGGATTGCCGTTTCGGATTGCTCGGCGACCCCTTGCACGGACGCCACTTGTGCGGAGATGTCCTCGGTTGCTTTCGTGGTTTGCTCCGCCAGCGCCTTGACCTCGTTGGCCACGACTGCGAAGCCCTTGCCGGCCTCGCCCGCACGCGCCGCCTCGATCGTGGCATTCAAGGCCAGAAGATTGGTCTGGCTTGCGATTTGGGAGATGAGTTCCACGATCTCTCCAATCGCGCGGCCCGTCTCGGAGAGCCGCCCCACGATTTCGTCGGTCTTTCGGGCCTCGGCAACCGCCGTTTCCGCGATATCCGCCGCCTGCTCCACATCGTGGGTGATGGTCGTGATGGAACCCGAAAGTTCTCCGGCGGAGGTTGAGACCGATTGCACGGAACCGGCCGCGACCGTGCAGGCATTTTGAACTTTCTCGACCGCATCCGCGGACGAATCCACAACCTTTTGAAGCCGTTCCGAGTGCGCACTGACCACCTTGCCGGACTCGATCAGCTGCGTTGCCGCGTTGATCACTGACCGCTCGAAATCGTCAGCGATGTCAGCCATCAATGCTTTGCGTTCCTCGTCGATCCGTTCCTGCTGCGCAGCCCGTTCCGCAACATCCTCGGCGGCCTTTTCTTTCAGTTTCTTCCTGAACTGCGTCACCGACCGGGCAATGGCGCCCACTTCGTCTGACCGTTCGATCCCATCGATCTCGATATCCAGATCACCCATCGACAGCTTCTCAAGGGCCTTCTGCAAACGTCCGAGGGGCCGTGCGATGCCGATGGCCAGATAGACAGCCATCGCCAGGAACAAGATGCCGACTGGCATGACCACCACCACGATACTGATGATTTCGCCAAGAATAAGCTGATCTATGTTGTTGGCGATGTCCGAACCGATGAAGCCCTGCGCGAGCGTGCTCGTCCCCAAATGATGGATGAGCGCTTCGCGAAACGAGTAAAAGGCATAGGCTGTGCCACCGGTCATGATAACCGAAGCAGCCACGACCATTGCGATGAACCGGCCTTTGATTGTTAACGTCACAGCTTTTCCGCCCTGATTGCACGGCACGGGACGACCGCGCCGGATACCGTGGAGACGGATGATGCGTGATGAGCGTAAAGAATGCGTAAGCTCAGCCGGTTAAACGCAATATGCCGACGCTAAGTACGAAGACTTATCCGGCGGATCCCGACAAGATCATGCGTGTCAGGAAGAAACCCGCGACGGCGGACACCGCCGACAACACGGTTCCCCAGATCACATCAACGACCACGACAATGAGAGGCCAGTCTTTCAAGGTAGCATAATTTGTCACGTCGTAGGTGGCGTAGGTAAAAAAGCCGAACAGAGCGCCATAAACCAATGCGGTTGTCACACTTTCCGACTTTAGCGCAGGCGCGACGGCGAAAATAACGATGCCGACAACGTAGACGATGTAGAAAACACCGGCGGCTGCCAGGTTCGGCTTGTCCATCAAGAGGTGGCCGATCCGGTCGAAGTAAAATCGCGTCGCGACCTGTGTCAGCCAAACGTAGTCAATCGCGAGAAAAACGATCGCGGTGGTAATATAAGCCGTAATGTGATGGATCATGGATCAGCCCTCAAAAACATGATCTAGATACGGCACGGTGCACAGTGTGGATCAAGCAATATGAGCACCCTGGTCACTTGCTTGATGGCTTCTCACGAGCTCAATGAAAGCCCCGGCTCGGCCGGCAGAACACCCCGGCGAGCAATCCAGTCCCGAACGGCCGTAGCGGGGCCAACAGGCATCATTCTCGCGCGGGAGATGATTCAGCGGGTCAGCTGACCGGTGCTCAAGAAGCCGCCGGACTGCCGCAACCAGAGCTGCGCGTAAAGCCCCCCCTGCTCCAGCAACCTGTCATGGGTCCCGGTTTCCACGATCCGCCCCTCCTCCATCACGACCAACCGATCAAGTTCTGCGATCGTGGACAGCCTGTGCGCGATGACGATCACGGTTTTGCCCTGCATCAATCCATGAAGGCTGTCTTGAATGGCCGCTTCCACTTCGGAGTCCAGCGCGGATGTCGCCTCATCCAGCACCAGGATCGGCGCGTTCTTCAGGAGAACACGCGCGATCGCAATACGCTGACGCTGACCACCCGAGAGTTTTACGCCCCGCTCACCCACATGGGCGTCAAATCCGCGGCGTCCCTTTCGATCCTCCAAGGCTGGGATGAAATCGAGTATGCGCGCCCGTCTGGCCGCATCCATCAATCTTTCTTCGCTCGCGTCCGGCGAGCCGTAAAGAATGTTGTCGCGCACGGAGCGATGCAAAAGCGAAACGTCCTGGGTGACCATTCCAATCTGGTGCCGCAGAGACTGTTGGGTGACATGGGCAATATCCGTGCCGTCGATCAGGATGCGGCCAGCTTCCGGATCATAAAAGCGCAGCAGCAAATTGAGGAGCGTCGACTTGCCCGCCCCGGACGGCCCGACTATCCCGACCCGCTCGCCCGGGAGGATGGTCAGGTCGAGCCCATTGATGACACCGCCGCTCTTGCCGTAGTGAAAACAAACCGATTGGAACTGAATTTTCCCGCGCGACACCTTGAGTTCGCTTGCCTCGTCCGCATCGCGCAAGACGACCGGCCGGACAATCATGTCCATACTGTCCTGCAGGGTTCCAAAACTGCGGAAGAGCGTATTCAAAAGACCCAACAGGCGGCCAAGCAACAGATTGAGGCGGAGGATGAGACCCAGGGTCAACGCCACATGTCCGGTGGAGATCAAGCCCTGCTGCCAGCTCACGAGCGCGGCAGCGGCGATGGCAACCAGCATGGTCCCGTTCAACAGCGCCATGACCGCCCGCACGGATGTCAGGACGCGGGTAAAGCGGCGGATTTCCGACAGGAAGATCTCGAAGTTCGCGCGCACGCCTTCATTTTCGCGCGGCACCGACCCGAAGAGCTTGACGGTTTGGATATTGGCGTACGTGTCAACCAACTGGCCGCTCACGCCCGAGCCGGCATGGGCGACATCCTTCGCCCTTTGGCGCACACGCGGCACGAAGATCCGGGCCACGATACAAAAACCGGCAATCCAGACCGCAACCAGCATGCCGAGCCGCCAATCGAGGTCCCCCACGAGCACGAGCGTCGAAATCGCGTAGATCACGATGTACCAGACCACCTGCAAAAGGGTGACCATGAAGTCTCCGGCCGATTGGCCGGCTTGCCAGACCTTTTGCGAAATCCTGCCGGAGAAGTCGTCGTGGAAATACGACAGGCTTTGGCGCATGACCTGCTGATGGGATTGCCAGCGCACGAGATTGAAGAAGCCGGGCACGACTGTCTGTTCTTCGACCAGCGCGGTCAGGATGGCGACCCCCGCACGCAAAACGAGGACGACAAACGCCATGCCCAGCAACGTGGGTCCATGGGTTTCGAACAAGGTATCCCGCGTGCCCTGTTCGAGCATGTCCACGATCTGGCCGATGAACGAATAGATGGCGACTTCAACGATTGCTGTCAGTCCGCCCAGGACAAGCATGAGCACAAAGGGCCAGCGGACCTGAAGAATGAAGTACATCAGGAAAGCCAGGCCGCCCCGCGGCGGTGCCGTGTCCAACGGTTCCCGAAACGGGTCGATCCATTTTTCGAACAGCTCAAAGACAGGGCGCACGCCTTGCTCCGCGAGAGTTGAACAAAGTGTTGGTGACACTAGGCCGCAACGGACCAGGCAGCAAACCGCCTGTCAGGAAGAGCCGGCGCGCCGAGACAATCGCTTCCAAGCCATGATAAAGCACCGGATCCCAGCCTGCAGTATGATGGTGTCGTTCATGCCCGACCTTGCTCTCTACCAGCCGGATATTCCGCAAAACACCGGTACGCTTTTGCGCCTGGCGGCCTGTCTCGGCATCGACCTGCACCTCATCGAACCGGCAGGTTTCCCGCTTTCCGATAGCGCCCTGAAGCGGGCCGGTATGGACTATCTGGAACGTGCCCGGCTGACGCGGCACATCTCGTTCGGCGCGTTCGAAGCCTGGCGCCGATCCGAAGGACGCCGTCTGATCCTCCTGACAACCAAGAGCACCGTACCCTATACGGAGTTTCAATTCCGCCCCACCGATCTGCTCCTGATGGGCCGGGAAACCTCGGGGGTTCCCGAAGATGTTCACGAGACCGCCGATTCGCGGCTGACGATCCCCATGGTCGCCGGTGTCCGGTCGATCAACATGGCTCTATCGGCAGGGATGGCGCTCGGCGAAGCCCTCCGGCAAACACGCTCTTTCCCGTCGCACATCACCGGTGCTAGTGTCCAATCCGATTGACAGTCAGTCACTGATGACCGAGGACCACAATGATGAATGCCCCAGCTCTGGACCAACGCGGCGGCCCAATTCCCGACGAGATCGAGCAAAAAAAGGAACTGGCTGCAACCTGGTTTGCGGAACTGCGGGATTCGATCTGCGCCGAGTTCGAACGCATTGAAGACGAAATCGGCGACAGGTCCGGCCCTTTGAGCGACCAGCCCGCCGGCCGTTTCGAGCGCACACCGTGGGAGCGGACAGACGCCACGGGCGCGAAAGGCGGCGGCGGTGTCATGTCCTTGATGCATGGACGTGTATTCGAAAAGGTCGGGGTCCATATCTCAACCGTATTCGGTGAGTTCTCGCCGGAGTTCCGGGCGCAGATACCCGGCGCCCACGAAGACCCGCGGTTTTGGGCATCCGGCATAAGCCTGATCGCTCATCCGCAAAATCCGAATGTTCCAGCGGTTCACATGAACACGCGCATGGTGGTCACAACGCGCCAGTGGTTTGGAGGCGGGGCGGATCTCACGCCGGTGCTCGACGCCCGCCGCACCCAGGAGGACCCCGACACCCAAGCCTTTCATTTGGCCATGAAAGCCGCCTGTGACGCCCACCAGGTGGCGGACTACGACGCCTACAAGGCGTGGTGCGACGACTATTTTTTTCTCAAGCATCGCAACGAGCCGCGCGGGGTTGGCGGAATTTTCTACGACTACCTGAACAGCGGCACCTGGTCGCAGGATTTCGCCTACACTCAGGATGTGGGGCGCGCTTTCCTGGACATATATCCACGCCTCGTGCGTCAGAATTTCGAAACCACGTGGAGCGATGCCCAGCGCGAGGAACAGCTCGTGCGCAGAGGCCGGTATGTGGAATACAATCTCCTCTATGATCGCGGAACGATCTTCGGGCTAAAAACCGGAGGTAATGTCGCTTCCATCCTGTCCTCAATGCCCCCTGTGGTGAAGTGGCCCTGACGGGACCACCGCGCGGTCAGGCACGACCGGCCGCACCATCGATCGGCACTGCGCGGAACGTGGCAGAGATCGTCCTCAACGCCCCTGCACAACCGGGGATGCCTGATTTTGCGCCAAAAGCGGTTTCGCATCCGCTTTGAGGTCACCGAAATCCATTCCCAGAACAACGCTGCGGAACTTACGGACCAGATCGGCATCCAGCTTTCCGCCCATGCCGCGCAGCTCGCCGTAGGCTTCGCGCGGCGACAGGGCCCGTTTGTAGGACCGCTTTTCGGTCAAGGCGGCAAAGATATCGCAAATGGTCATCAGACGGACCTTGACGTCGATCTGATCGCCAGACAGCCCCGCCGGATAGCCCGTGCCATCTAGCAATTCATGATGCTGTACGGCCATCTTTTTCAAGTCTCTGGGAATATCCAGCTGTGTCTTCAAGATCTCCCGGCCAAACTCCGGGTGCATGTTGATCAATGCTCTTTCTTCGTCACTAAGGCGTCCTGGCTTATCGAGAATGGACAGGGGAATTCGCGTTTTGCCAATGTCGTGCAAGAGACCGCCGGCGGCAATTTCGGCACAGTCCGGCTCCGGCCAACCCAGAGATTGGGCAAAGGCGGTGGCCAGCCCTGCGACATGAAGGGAATGGCGGAACGTGAAACTGTGGTGATGTTGCACGGTTCCCATCCAGCCTTGAATGCCGTCCCGCTCGATCGCGACGGACAGCGCCCCGGCCGCCCGGTTCATGATTTGCAGCGGAACGTCGTCCGGAATGGCCGACGAGAACATGAGTTCATTGAGAAACTGCGTGGCTTTGGAAAATGCGGCCTGGCTCGCTATCGGCGCGTTTTCCAAGGCTTCGACATTGATGGGTTCGGCGAAGTGGGAGCGGATTTGCCGCACGAGTGCCTTCAGGCCCAATTCCTTGTCGAACAAAACGACATGACCCAAGGATGTCGCCTGCACCACTTCCCGCCGGATGGACTTGTTCACCAGGCAGACAATCGCGGCATCCCCGGCCGTCTTGATCGACGCCGCCAATTTCCGAAGCGCCAGGGGAGAGGCTCCGGTGAAGTCGATGGCCGCCACCTTGGCAGGCGAGATCGATTTCGAACCAAGGTCTTTCATGTCGATCAACCGGGCGGAGAAAAACAGCGGAAGCTTCTTCAAAAGCGAACCTTTGACGGCCTCTCCATCGGAAATCAGAACTAAATCCATGTCTTGGTCACACCCTCGGTTTTGAGGCGAAGTATGATCAAGAACTCCTTGAAATTACGTAACGTCGCCGATTATCGAACCGGATCCGGGAAACATGGTGAATCAAGTGTCAACCGATGCCGAGCCGCTCATCGCCAGTTTGGCGAGCAGCTCGTCCCGGCCGATATCGAAACCGGAATCGATCCAGAAAGCCTCCAGCGCTTTCATGGCCCGCCCCAATTCAGGCCCGGGCGCAAGGCCGAATTCGATGAAATCCCGGCCTTTCAGGGGAAAGTCCGGGATCGGCAGCGTTCTGCCAGCGTGAAGCACGGCTCGAAAGTCCTCATCGACGTCCGGCGGGGCCCCTTTCGCACGCGCTCTTGCCCATGCGGCCAGGACGCCCTCGATTGCCGCCTCCCTGCCGACCCGATAAAGAGCGGTCTTGATGGGTACGTCTCCGGAAGGGGTCTGCGGCATCAAGGCCGCAGCCCGCAGCGCCCCGTGCATCCGGTTTCGTTCGGCATTCGACAGACGAAAGCGGTCCGCGATACGGTCAAGATCCTCATCGACGAAGCCGGAAAGAACGGCGAACCCGAGAGTGGCATGCCGGGTCTCGGGCGCCTCTTGATCGAGCGAGCGAAGAGCCCGGAAATCCGCGATCCGGGACACGCCCGCCGTGGTAATCTCCAAAAGCCCGGCATCCTCCATCACCGCGAGCGCTTCGGCCGCGCCGGGGGCGGCCACAAGCCGCTTCATTTCCATGCCGATCCGCTCCGCGGACAGCTGGCGCAGGCCATCTCTTTGCCGGATGCAGGCCAGCAACCCGTCATTGTCGAAGGCGCCTTTTCCATAGGCCGCGTGGATGCGGAAAAAGCGCAGGATCCGCAGATAGTCCTCGCGGATGCGCGTCGCCGGATCACCAATGAAACGCACGCGGCGGGCGAGGCAATCCGGAAGGCCGTTTAAAGGATCATGGATTGTTCCGGCCCTGTCCGCATAAAGCGCATTCATTGAAAAATCGCGCCGCAGGGCATCGGCACGCCAGTCGCGGCCAAAGACGACCTTGGCCTGCCGGCCAAAGGTTTCGACATCCTGCCGGAGCGTCGTCACCTCGTAGGGCGCGCCGTCGGCGATGATCGTGACCGTGCCGTGATCGAGACCCGTCGGGATCGAACGCAATCCCGCTGCTTCAGCCGCGGCGAGCACCGCTTCGGGCCGGGCTGTCGTTGCAAGGTCTATATCGGCAACCGGGCATTCAAGTATGGTGTTCCGGACGGCCCCGCCAACGGCACGGATGTCTTCGCCAAGCGATTCCACGGCACGGAAGACGGCCTGTATCCCCGGGGCGCTCAACCACGGAGCGTTGGAAAGACGTGGCGCGGAACTCGGATCGACCATGCCCTATTGATAGCCGCCGGGCACGAAAACGCCATCCTCCATTTTCGAAGGCCGGTATTCCGTCCCCTCCGGCATCCGTTGAAAGGTTGCCAGGCTGACAAGGCTGACAACCACAATCACCATGCCCGTCAAAGACAGCCAGGCGATGGGCTTGCCCTGCCAGTTTTCTGCGGTTTGGGATTTCTTGTTCAGCCAAAGCCATACGCCATAGGCAATAAATGGAAGCAGAAACAAGATGATATGCGATAAGACGACTCGGATCATTGTGGGAAAACCGTTTCGTAAAGGGAGCGGATGATGCCGGCCGTGACACCCCAGATGTAGCGTTGCTGAAAGGGCATGGCGTAAAAATAGCGGCGCTGCCCTTGCCACGTCTTGCTGTGTTTCTGGTGATTGGCCGGGTTCATGAGAAAAGACAACGGAACATCGAACAGGTCCGCCACTTCATGAGGATTGGGAACCAGCCGGGGAGTTCCCTCGATCCTCCCCACCACAGGTATGACGCGATAGCCTGACCCGGTGAGATAGGGCGGAAGAGATCCGATCAGATCGACTTGATCTGCCAGCAGCCCAACCTCTTCATTTGCCTCACGCAAAGCGGCATGGGCGGCGTCTTCGTCGTCCGGATCAATCCTGCCGCCCGGAAAGGCGATTTGACCGGCGTGCGAGGAAAGGGTCGCTGTGCGTTGCGTCAACAGAACCAGCGGGTTGTCCGGTGTCCCGTGTATTCCGATCAGAACCGCGGCATCCCGGGGCTTTTCCTGCCACCGCGCATACACCCCCATTCCGGGATTGAGGATATGATCGCCGGTTTCCCGCGCAAGATGCCTGGCATCGCCGCCTGCAAAGCACGCACGGATCGCGTCAAGAGTGGCGGCGCCCTCCGGGCGGGTCGATGGCAACGGTTCTGGCATGGTTTGGATCAAGAGCGACCTTGGCGTGATGACCTTGTCGGGCCTTTATGTCTTAGGAGATAGGCACTCTGGTGGCAATGCAAAGAACCGGCCACCGCTCCAGACCCCCGTTTCAGGCCCTTCGCCGCGGTCATGCTCTTCGAACAGGTCGGCCAGTTGATAGAGCAAGGGGCGGGCCAGGAGCGCTTCCAGACGGCCTCTGACCAGCACATACGGCTTGAGACCGGCATTGTCAGGATCCGTTGCGAACCGGAAAGGATGATCCGCATCCGCGACCACCACATCACCCACATTTGTCCTGAATGTGATCAGCTGCGTGTCCCGCTTTCCCTGGGCGTGCAATTCGACCGCAAGAAAAGGCGCGTCCTCCACGGTAATTCCGACTTTCTCGACCGGTGTAACAAGATAGTAGCGGCCGTCCTCATCCTTGCGCAGTATTGATCCGAACAGCCGGACCAGCGGCGCGCGGCCGATCGGCGATCCGAGGTAATGCCATGATCCATCGGACGCAATGCGCATGTCCAAATCCCCGCAAAACGGCGGATCCCATTTCTCCACCGGCGGCGGTGCCCTACCGGTGCTATCGGCTCTGCCGATCAACTCGGCAAGGCCTTGCGGCATCCTCGAAAAATCAAAATCAGCGGAACGCATGGAGCTCCCTACCCGGTCAAAATCAGAGACGGTCCCCCCATGACTTGGGCCGCCAGCGCATGGCTGTCAACGTTGGACGCCGCACGGCGCTTTCTGAAAAATGCGTGACTTGCCTCTGTCTCGCAACAATTTGCGACTTATTTAAAATCGCAAACGGTGCAACACTCGATCAACCAGTGCAGAGTGGGACCGCTGACCATCTGACCCTGGCACCGCATGCGCGATACGAGAGGTGACCTATGAGCGTTGTAACCCCCGCCCCCTCCGGAACCGTGGATGAGAGTGCAATCGCCGAAAAGGCCGAGCGGGCCGTCGATCGCATCATGGCCGCGCGTCACGGCATCGCCCAAGTGATTTTTGGACAGCAATCGGTCGTGGAACAAACGCTCGTGACCATCCTCGCCGGGGGGCACGGCCTTCTCGTCGGCGTGCCGGGGCTGGCCAAGACAAAGCTCGTCGAAACACTTGGCACCGTTCTCGGACTGAACGCACGCCGGATCCAGTTCACCCCCGATTTGATGCCCTCCGATATCCTCGGCGCGGAAGTGATGGAACAAAGCGCTGACGGCAGCCGGGCATTCCGCTTCATACAGGGCCCGATTTTCTCCCAGCTGCTGATGGCCGACGAAATCAACCGGGCAAGCCCCCGAACCCAATCGGCTCTGCTGCAGGCGATGCAGGAGTATCACGTCACCGTGGCCGGACACCCATACGATCTGCCGCGGCCGTTTCATGTGCTGGCAACGCAAAATCCGCTGGAGCAGGAAGGAACCTATCCCCTCCCAGAGGCACAGCTCGACCGCTTTCTCATGCAAATCGACGTTCACTATCCCGACCGTGACGCGGAGCGCAGCATCCTGCTGGAAACGACCGGCGCAAATCAAGTCGCCCCCCAGACCACGATGGAAGCGGCGGAACTGGCCGAGTATCAGCAGCTGGTGCGCCAGATGCCGGTCGGCGAATCCGTCGTTGAGGCCATTCTCAATCTCGTGCGTGCCGCGCGCCCGGACGGCGAGGACGCATCGGACGAAATCACCCGATTGATCGCATGGGGCCCCGGTCCACGGGCCAGTCAGGCGCTGATGCTGACCGTCCGGGCCCGCGCTCTTGTGGATGGCCGCCTCGCTCCCTCTATCGATGACGTTCTGGCCCTTGCGGAACCGGTGCTGCAACACCGCATGGCGCTCACCTTCGCCGCCAGGGCGGATGGACACACCGTCCGTGACCTGATTCGGCGGGTCAAGGAACGCATCACTTGAGACCGGACGCAGCGGCGGGAGGCCAGCGTGAATGGCGTTGAAGAGCCAGGATATCTCTGAACAGACAAATTGGCCGAACATCGTTGGCGAAGCCCGGTCCGTGGCTGAAGCCTTGCCCGACCTTCTCGCCGAAGCCAGCCATGTTGCCGCATCGATCGTGTCGGGCTGGCACGGCCGGAGGCGCGCGGGGCCAGGCGAAAGTTTCTGGCAGTTTCGCCCTTTCAACATGGGCGAACCGGCCAGGCGGATCGACTGGCGCCGCTCGGCGCGGGACGATCATTTGTATGTCCGCGAGCGGGAGTGGGAAGCCGCACACACCGTATGGCTCTGGGCGGACCTCTCCGCCTCCATGAATTTTCAGTCGCGTCTGGCCAAAGTTTCAAAACGCGATCGCTCCATTGTATTGATGCTCGCCCTGGCGGACATGCTGGCGGACACCGGCGAACGGATCGGCCTTCCGGGGCTGACCCGGGCTTTCTCGGACCGCAAGGCGGCAGAACGTCTGGCCGATGCTCTTGCCCATCTGAGCCAACCGGCCGCGTTTCCCGAAACGGCCGGAATCCAGAGGTTTTCCGACGTTGTGTTGATCACCGATTTTCTCGATCCCGTCGAAGAGGTAAAAAACTGGATCACGCGCGTCGCCGGAACGGGAGCCCGCGGGCATCTGGTTCAGGTCCTGGACCCGATTGAAGAGACCTTTCCTTTTGATGGCCGGATCGAATTCCGCGATCCCGAACGTGGAACGCGGTTGATCACGGGCCGGGCAGAGACATGGCGGGAAGCGTATCAGCAACGTCTTGAAGCGCATCGGGCGGAAATCCGGGACGCAGCCCGGAAGGCCGGTTGGACATGTGTTCTGCATCACACGGACCGACCAGCGGCGGAGCCGCTTCTGGTGCTGCACAGTGCGCTGTCCGGATCGGCCGAAGCGATCTCTCAAGGAGGCCCGCGGTAATGCTGTCAGGATTTCCTCTTGCTTTTGCCGCTCCCTGGGCCCTTGCCGGACTGGCCCTTCTTCCGGTGATCTGGTGGCTGCTCCGGCTCACGCCGCCGCGCCCACGGGAAATCTCCTTCCCGCCCACCCGCTTGTTGCTTGATATCGACAAGCATCAGGAAATGCCGCAGCAAAGCCCCTGGTGGCTGACCTTGCTGCGTCTGCTGCTGGCCGCGTTCCTGATCCTCGCACTGTCGGGGCCGATTTGGCGGCCAGCCGACACCGTACAGACGGGTGACGGTCTGTTGTGGCTGCTTATCGACAATGGCTGGCAATCCGCACAGGCATGGGACGACAAAAGCGGCGCGGCCGAGCAGATCCTGACACTCGCGGAAAGCCAGGGGCGGCCGGTGCTGTTCGCCGCGACGGCGGAGGGCCCCAATCAGGATCTCACGCCGGGATCCGCGGCGGCGGCTCTGGAACGCTTGCGGGCACTGGAACCCCGGCCCTACGCGCCGGAGCGATCTGAACTTGTCACCGGTCTTTCAGCGGCCGCGCAAATGACCGCTCCCGGCTCGATCCTGTGGCTGTCAGACAGCACGCACACGTCCACAACAACCGCGTTTCTTGAAGCCCTCGACACCGCAATCGGCAGCGCACCTGTAACGGTCTTGACGGGTCTATTTCCCGGCAAAGGCCTCAAGGCGCTCAGCAACGATGCGGATGCACTCACCCTGACCGCGGTGCGCCATCCGAATGACACGGTCAACACGGCTGTGGTGCGCGCCCTGGACCTCAAGGGTCTTGTCCTTGGCGAAGCGGAAGCCGACTTTGACGCCGGAGCAACCGAGACGCAGGTCCGGTTCGATCTGCCGAGCGAACTTCGCAACGACATTGCCCGGGTGGAAATCGCAGGAGAGAGATCGGCGGCTGCGGTTCAACTGCTGGACGACAGCTGGCGGCGGCGCGTCGTTGGCCTCGTCTCGGGCCAGGGCGGCGACCTCGATCAGCCGCTCCTGTCACCGCTTTATTTTCTGGAGCGCGCGCTGTCGCCCTTTTCGGACATCCGCAGCCCCCGCGATGCGGATTTGGCTCAAGCGGTTCCTGCCCTGCTTGATCAGGGCATTTCCGTCTTGGTTCTTGCCGATGTCGGGCGCTTGCCGGACATGGCGACCGACGAACTGGAAGCCTGGATCAGAAATGGCGGAACCCTGGTTCGTTTTGCTGGCCCGCGCACGGCGGGCGGCACGGACCGTCTGGTTCCGGTCACCTTGCGGGCCGGAAACCGGTCTCTGGGTGGAAGCCTGTCCTGGAAACAGCCACAACGGCTTGCAGAGTTTTCCGAAACTTCGCCCTTCGCCGGCCTTTCCGTTCCAGAAGACGTAACGATCACGCGCCAGGTCCTGGCTGAGCCGACATCCGAGTTGCCGGACCGGACTTGGGCGACCCTGGAAGATGGCACGCCCCTGGTCACCGCTACACCCTTCGGTCGCGGCACGATCGTGCTGTTTCACGTTACGGCGGACACCGCCTGGTCAAACCTGCCCCTTTCCGGCGTTTTTCTCGATATGCTTCGGCGCATGCTGGCGATCTCGAACGCGGCCATCAGCGGAGAAACCAATGCGGACGGCTCTGTCGGCACCTTGCCGCCCCTGCGGCTGCTCAATGGATACGGCCAATTCACGTCTCCTCCGGCAAATGTTCGCCCAGTGTCCACCGCAGCCTTTCGGGATGCGGTCGCCAGCCGGGCCACTCCGCCTGGTCTTTATGGCAATGATGACGGTTTCCGGTCCCTCAACCTGCTCACGCCGGACGCAGAGCTGCAGCCTTTGGATCTTGCCCCGCTTGGCGAGCAGGCGACGATCGCAAGCTATCCTTCGGCAAACCCGGTCGACCTGCGCGCGGCGCTTTTCGTTCTGGCGTTTCTTTTGCTGATTGCCGACGCGGTCGCCGTCTTCCTGCTGGCAGGCGGTCCCGGGCGGCTCGGCCTGCGCAGGGCGGCGGCGGGAACACTCGCCGGTCTCGGCATCCTGATCGGCACCGGACTTGGCAATCCCCACGATGCGCAAGCGCAGAACGCGCCCCAGGACCTTCAGGCCATCCAGTCCACACGGGACACGCGGCTGGCCTTCGTGGAAACGGGACTGCCCGAGGTCGACAGAGCCAGCGAAGCAGGCCTTCGAGGCTTGACCCAGTTTCTGACAGAACGGACCGCACTGGAGCCCGGCCCCCCGGCGGGCGTCGACATCGCGACAGACGAGTTGGCCTTCTATTCCCTGCTCTACTGGCCGATCGACTCCGCACTCGAAAAACCGACGGAACAGACCATGGCCCGCATCGACGCGTTCATGCGCAACGGAGGGACCATACTGTTCGACACGCGCGATCACATTTCGGCAACGACGAGCGGCTTCTCTTCAACCCCCGCCACCTTGAAACTGCGGGAAATCCTGGAAGGTCTCGACATCCCGCCATTGGAGCCGGTCCCACCGGATCACGTTCTCACAAAGGCATTCTACCTGCTCGACAGTTTCCCCGGCCGCTATTCCACCAGCCCGCTTTGGGTCGAAAGCCTTGAGGAAAGCGGGGCCGGTGGCCGTCCGGTCCGTGCTGGCGATGGGGTTTCTCCCGTGCTGATTACCGGAAATGACTTCGCATCCGCCTGGGCCATCGACGACAGCGGAAACTTCATGTTTCCAACCGTACCCAACGATATTGCGCAGCGGGACTATGCCTTCCGCTCCGGCGTCAACATCGTGATGTACAGCCTGACCGGAAACTACAAGGCAGATCAGGTGCATATACCCGCGCTGCTCGAACGGTTGGGTCAATGAGGAGCGCCTGATGATCTGGTCCATGACATTTGATCCGCTGATCCCGCTTTGGGCCCTGGGTGCGGCTGCCCTGCTGGTCGCGGCCGTCCTCCTGATCACCGGGTATCTTGGGCTGCGCGGCTGGGTCCTGCGCGGCGCTGCCATGGTCCTCGTGTGTCTGGCAATGGCCAATCCGGCGATCGAGCGCGAGGACCGCGAGCCGCTGTCCAGCGTCGTGGCCGTGGTCGTGGACAAGAGCCAAAGTCAGAGGCTGGCCGACCGGGAGTCGGTGACCGACGAGGTGACACGCCAGTTGACCGAACGCCTTGATGCACTGCCTGGTTTCGAGACCCGTATCGTCGAGGCGCGGAACACAGGCTCGGGCGGCGGCACCCAGCTTTTCAAGGCGCTGTCCGACAGTCTGGCCGACGTCCCGCCGGACAGGGTGGGCGGCGCGGTGGTGATCACGGACGGACAGGTGCACGATATCCCCGAAACGGCCGAAGCGCTCGGCTTCGATGCCCCGGTCCATAGCTTGATCACGGGTTCTGCGAACGAGCGCGACCGGCGTCTGGTTCTCAGCAAGGCGCCAAGATTTGGTCTTGTCGGGTCGGAGCAGATCATTTCCGTGCGGGTGATGGACCGCGGCCGAAACGCTGGCGGCGGCGATCGTGTCCGGCTCTCGGTCAAGCGCGGCGGAACGATGATCAGCGAGCGGCAAGCGACCGTCGGCGTCACCCTCGACATCCCGGTCGAGATATCGAATGGCGGCGACAATATCTTCGAATTCGAAGTCGAGCCCCTGGACGGCGAGCTGACCGAGTTGAACAATCGGGTAGTGGTCACCGTTGAGGGCATCCGGGAAAACCTTCGCGTTCTCCTCGTCTCCGGATCCCCTCATGCCGGAGAGCGCACCTGGCGCAACCTTTTGAAGTCGGATGCCTCCGTCGATCTTGTTCACTTCACCATCCTTCGCCCGCCGGAGAAGCAGGACGGCACTCCGATCAATCAGCTTTCGCTGATCGCCTTTCCAACGCGTGAGTTGTTCGCGGAGAAGATCGACGAATTCGATCTGATCATTTTCGACCGGTATGTCCGCCGGGGCGTCCTTCCGATGCTCTATTTCGACAACATCGCACGTTATGTCCGCGACGGGGGCGCGGTGCTTCTGGCCGGAGGTCCCGACTATGCCGAAGCTGGAAGCCTTTACCGGACACCGCTCGCGCCCATCTTGCCCGCACGGCCAACCGGCGGCATTCTCGAAGAACCCTTCCACGCCACCTTGGCCGGTCTGGGGGAACGCCATCCGGTGACGCGCGGCTTGCCGGGTGCGGATCAGGACCCGCCTGCCTGGAGCCGATGGTTCCGCGCGGTGGAAACGGACATTCTGGCCGGCCAAACCCTGATGTCCGGTCCGGGCGACACGCCGCTCCTGGTGCTCAACCGCGAGGGCGAAGGCCGTGTCGCGCTTCTTCTGTCCGATCATGTTTGGCTTTGGGCCCGCGGATATGAAGGCGGTGGACCGCATGTGCCGCTTCTGCGCCGTCTCGGCCACTGGCTGATGCAAGAACCGGATCTGGAAGAGGAAGCCTTGCGGGTGACCATGCGCGGGGCGGATCTGGTCGTGGAGCGTCAAACACTGTCGGATGACATCTCCGGTGTGACGGTGACGGCACCATCGGGGGAAACAGCACCGGTTACCATGAGTGAACAGGAGCCGGGCTTATGGCGC
The DNA here is from genome assembly GCF_008711285.1 of Roseibium aquae. Lineage (GTDB taxonomy): Bacteria > Pseudomonadota > Alphaproteobacteria > Rhizobiales > Stappiaceae > Roseibium > Roseibium aquae. The sequence goes on along the minus strand of NZ_VXDC01000001.1, from coordinate 414,179 downwards.
GGGACCATGCCGGTCAGCGAGATCGGCCTGTTTTCCGTCACGAATGGTGACCTGACCACCCTGGTTCATGCCGGACCACAGAACCCGAAAGAATTCACGGACGTGCTGTCCACAACGGACCTGCTTGATCCCGTCGCCCAGGCCACCGGTGGCGGCGCCCAACGGGTGGTGGATATCGGGGGAGACGTTGACGTGCCGCGGGTTGTCGCGATGCGCTCGGCAGCGACTTTTTCCGGCAATGGCTGGATTGGGCTGAAAACGACCGAGGCCAGCGTTCTGAACGGCGTCGATCGGTATCCCCTGTTTCTTGGCTTCTTCGGCCTCGCCCTGCTCTTGGGCATGGTCTCGGCCATGTGGTATCGGGAAGGGCGCTAGTGCGATGTCCTGTCAGTTTGGAGAGGACCACTCCAAACTGACAGGGAAAGAAACTTCTTTGTTTTATAAGCTATTCGGGTATTTTTTCGTGATCCAATCGATCGCGCAGCGGTTCAATCCTGTCAAGAGATACCCTGGCATCGGCCCTGCCGGTCTCAACCCGGGACCGCGCTGACCGCGCCTTCGAGTGGTCCCGCCTCATTCAGTCTGGCCAGAAGAAGGCGGGCCGGGTCGACAGGACCCGGCAAGGTGATCTTTCCAAACGGAACGGGTTCGAAGCCCAGCGGTGCGTAATAGGCCGCATCGCCGACCAGCAAGACAGCACGTTCCCCGCACGATGCGGCCGCCTCCAGAGCCGTGCGCAACAAGGTTTTGCCGATGCCGCGGTTTTTGAAGGCCGGCGCCACCGTGAGCGGCCCGAGCAACAGCGCCTTCTCATGCCCGATCCGGATCTGCGTCAGCCGTACCGAGCCGGCAAGTGTGGTTCCGCTGGTTGCGACAAAACTGAGATCCGTGCGATGGCCAACGCCTTCGCGCAAGCGGAACGCAGTCCGGACAAAACGGCCCGGTCCGAAGGCTTCGGCCTGGAGGGTCTGGATACCCTGGTCATCTTCGGGGGTTTCGAGACGCACAAACCAACAAAACGGTTTCATTCGGCACTTCCTGGCATACGAGAGCGATGTGCTGCCGCCAGGTCCGTGCCGCCATTGTGTTCATGCGGGCGGGAACCGGTCAGCCGCGATGGTCGGGACGAGTTCTCACTCGTCGGCCGGTTCGTCGTCGCAGTGTCGCAAAGCTCAGCATGGAGGCTTGGGTCAATCCGTTTTGCTCGAATGGACGAGGCGCTTAGCATGCCGGTCGGGATCGGTCCAGATCTATTTTGACAGCAACACGCGCGCAAACAGGCACAATCGTTCAACCAGATTGAACAGTTTATTCACCCGGTTGCCATGCCGCTGACAGCAGCCCATGTCTAGGCGTGGAAACAAATCGGATCCATTGGGAGATGAACGATGGGCGTTCTCGTTGACGGCGAATGGAAAGACACCTGGTATGACACGAAGTCGTCGGGCGGGCGCTTTGTCCGCAAGGAGTCGGCCTTCCGCAACTGGATGACACCGGACGGCGCCGCCGGCCCATCCGGCGAAGGGGGATTCGGGGCCGAAGCCGGCCGCTACCACCTCTATGTGTCCTATGCCTGCCCCTGGGCGCATCGAACGCTGATCTTTCGCAAACTCAAAGGTTTGGAAGATCTGATCGGGGTCAGCTCCGTCACCCCTCTGATGCTGGAGAATGGCTGGACCTTCGCTTCGCCCGACCCGGTGAATGGCGCGGACTACGTTTGGCAGCTCTATGTCAAGGCGGATCCCACCTACAGTGGGCGGGCGACCGTGCCGATCCTCTGGGACACGAAGCGGCAAACGATCGTCAGCAACGAATCCTCCGAAATCATTCGAATGTTCAACAGTGCCTTCGATAGCCTGACCGGGTCGGCTGTCGATTTCTATCCGCCGGATTTGCGCACGGAAATTCAGCAGGTGAACGAGATCATCTATCATTCGGTGAACAATGGGGTCTACAAATCCGGCTTTGCCACGACCCAGGAAGCCTATGAAGAGGCCGTGGCCGACGTTTTCAACACCCTCGACATGCTGGAAGACAGGCTGTCGCACCAACGGTACCTGGTGGGCAATCGATTGACCGAGGCCGACTGGCGCCTGTTCACCACCTTGATCCGGTTCGATGCCGTTTATGTTTGCCATTTCAAATGCAACATCCGCCGGATCCAGGACTATCCGCATCTGTCCGCCTATATGCGCGAGCTCTATCAGGTTGGCGGGGTGGCAGAGACCGTCGATATGGATGCGATCAAGACGCACTATTATGGCTCCCACGCGACGATCAATCCGACCGGCATTGTTCCGGCCGGCCCCGCACTCGACCTGATCCGCCCGCACCATCGGGACCGGATCGCCAAGGCCGCGTGACCGCGGCCCTGAGCCTGGCAAGTCCTCTGGTATCTTGAAGGACTTCTGCGGACCGGCACGCATTTGGGATTGATTAACCCATGCACCCGGCGCAGATCAGCTGCGAGATAAGACCGGCTACTCAAACCGGCCGGTCGTGCCTATTTCATGCCCATCGTGCCGGGAAAAAAGGCACAACCCCATCAAGCTAGGACCATACCCATGTTGAACCGTTTGATCCACAACCGCCGCCGCCGCGCTAGCTACACTTGGAAGCCGTCTCTCGATCTGAGCAACCAACGGCTTGTTCAGGCTTTGTCGACCTTCCCTTCCAATTGACCGACCTGGTGTGCTCCGGGGCGCGTTGACCGCGCCCTCCTGCGGCCCAGCGCATAAACGGGGCAAATGAAAATTTGCCCCTTGATTGTTAAACGCCTTGATTGATGATGCGCGCACCATGTTCACGCTCGCTCATCTGTCCGATCCTCATTTGGGGCCCCTGCCCGACCCGAAACTGCTCCAGCTGTTCTCGAAGCGGATTCTCGGCTATCTGAACTGGCGGCGAAATCGCGCCAAGGCGATGGGCGGCTCCTATCTCAGCCGCCTCGTGGACGATTTGAAGGGCCAGGACCCCGATCACATTGCCATTACTGGCGATCTGGTCAACATCGCCCTTCCACTTGAAATCACCGGCGCAAAAGCCTGGCTCGACGGCATCGGACCGCCCGAAAAAGTGTCCGTCGTTCCCGGGAATCATGATGCCTATGTGCCCGGAGCCCTGAAGAAGGCGATCCGGGCGTGGTATCCCTATATGTCCGAATGCGGCGCTCAAGCATCCGGCCCATGGCCGGACGCAACCTTTCCGTTTGTCCGCAAGCGAGGCAAGATCGCGCTTGTCGGCATTTCAACCGCGCGCGCCAGTGGTCCGTGGTTCGCGACCGGCCGCGTCGGCAGTACCCAATCGCGGAGGCTTCGCAACACGCTGGATGCCTTGCGCGCGGAAGGTCTGTTCCGGGTCGTGATCTTGCATCACCCCCCGTTCCGCAAGGCGACCGGCTGGCACAAGCGCTTGTCCGATGCGTCACGGGTTCGCGCCATGATCAAGCGGGCCGGAGCGGAACTGATCCTTCACGGACATACCCATGTCGACAGCCTGCAGTATATCGCGGGCCGCGATGGGCAGGTCCCTGTCATCGGTGTGCCGTCTGCCACGACCGCGCCGGGAGGAAAAAAGCCCGCGGGCCGCTACAACCTCTTCCAGGTTTCGGAAGATGAAACCGCATGGAATGTCCAGATGGTGGAACGGGGCTTCACGGATTCGGATGCGATTGTGGAGATCGCGCGCGCGCGCTTCACGCTGCCCAAGGCCATACCCTGAAAGGACGCGGACTGCCGAGCAAACCGGGTCGGCCTTGTCTACATCGGGTTTGCGAACCACGCGAACGCGATCAACCCCACCATCCCGGCAGCAGCCCCGATCAGGAAACCGGCAAGCACGGCCGGCCACGTGCTGCCACTCTGTTCAGCCCGGTACTGCCGTCCGTTTTCTGTTGCGACCTGACGCAACCGGTTGTTGAACCAATCGCCTTCCATTGCCTTTTCGCGCTCAAGGATGCGCTCGGCAATGTATTCGGTGACGCAGTCGGCCATGTCGTCCAGGCTCGGCGTTTCAAGAATGATCACACGGCCAAGACGTGTGTCCTTCAAGAACCGATAGGTCTGGCGGTCGCCGCCAATGGAGATATGGCTCGTGACATCGACCCAGAACCGGGGAGTTGAACCGGTCACAATTTGCAAGGTGAACTGATCGTCGTCTTCCGGTATTTCCTTGAAGACGTCCTTCAGTTCATCCGCGAGCATCTCCAGGCGCGCGCGTTCCGTATCCTGGAGTTCCACGACCACGTCGGACCGCTCCACTTCTCCAAGCTGGACCTTCCGTATGGCATCCCGCAATGACCTCACCCGGGTATGCGGCACCACATTGTCCTGCGCCTCAGACATTGGCCAATGGACTCCATCTCTACGCTAACCTTAATCCTAGCTTAACCAAATTTCGCGCGAGAAAAACCGCCGCAGCGCTTCGTGTTGGCGTCATCCACTGCCAATCGGGGAAGTATGGTTAACAAAGATTAATATTTTGAACCGATTTTGACCAGGCAAATCAACATCGGCCGGATGAAGTCTGATAAACTGGCAAGCCAAACGGCAGAAAAGCTTGGGGATTTGGCCGATGAATGTGAATGGAACCCGGTATCGAACGATCTGGCTCGCCGAAGACGGCCGGAGTGTCGACATCATCGACCAGACCAGGTTCCCCCATGCGTTCGAAACGGTCCGTATGCGGAGCCTCGAAGACGCAGCCCATGCGATTCGGGTCATGCAAGTCCGCGGGGCCCCCCTGATCGGGGCGACCGCCGCCTATGGGGTTGCGCTGGCCATGGCAAAGGACAGTTCGGACAACGCCCTGCATACGGCCTGTTCCAGCCTTCTGGAAACCCGGCCGACAGCGGTGAACCTTCAATGGGCACTGGATCTGGCGCGCCGGGCGCTTGTCCAGGTTCATCCCGACAGCCGTGAACAGGCCGCCTACGACCTTGCGGCGCGCATCTGCGATGAGGATGTCGCCATGAACATGGCGATCGGCACCCACGGACTTGAGATCATTGCCCAGATCGCCAAGACCAAGGCCCCGGGCGAACCCGTGAACATCCTGACCCATTGCAATGCCGGCTGGCTGGCCACCGTGGACTGGGGCACGGCGACCGCCCCCATCTACATGGCGCATAATGGCGGAATACCCGTTCATGTCTGGGTGGATGAAACCCGCCCGCGCAATCAGGGCGCTTTCCTGACGGCCTGGGAGTTGGGGCACCACGGCGTCCCACACACCGTTATCGCCGACAATGCCGGAGGGCACCTCATGCAACATGGGGAAGTGGACCTCGTCCTTGTCGGGACGGACCGGACCACCGCGACCGGCGATGTGTGCAACAAGATCGGGACATATCTGAAAGCCCTGGCGGCCAAGGATTGCGGCGTTCCGTTCTATGTCGCCTTGCCCTCTCCGACGATCGATTTCTCCCTGTCGGACGGATTGCGCCAGATCCCGATCGAGGAGCGCTCCGGCACGGAGGTCAGCCACATCACCGGGCGAACCCGCGCCGGCACCATCGAGACCGTCGAAATCGTCGCCGATGGCTCAGATGTGGCCAATCCGGCCTTCGATGTCACCCCGGCGCGCCTGGTTACCGGCTTGATCACCGAAAAAGGGCTCGTGGCGGCGAACCGGCAAGCGATCGCTGCGGCCTTTCCGGACCGGGTTCGCGGCGCGGCCTAATCCCGGTGCCCATCGGGCGGGTGCGCTGCAACCCGGGTCCACGCTCATCGGGCACTGTTAGATGATCGGCAGATGGCGCCCGAGATGCCGGGGCAAAATGCCTGTCAAACGCGGATCGTCGGCCAATTCGACCGCCCGCTTGTAGGGTTTGAACCCACAGGATTGGTAGAAGCCGAGCGCTTGCGGGCTGTCAGCCGTGCATGTGTGCAGCCAAACCCTTCTGGTCTGCGGCCGCGTCCACGCGATCTCCAGCGCCCGGCTCATCAGCCAGCGCCCCAATCCCCCGCCAATGGCTTTGGGCACGAGGCCAAAATAGGATATCTCGACATTTTCCGGGTCGGCAAAATTCAGCTCCAATGTCCCCAAGGCCTCGCCATTGCGTTTGGGGATGTAATTTTCGCGGGCTGGTTCCGCCAGAAGCGCCTGAAGGGCCGCGTCAGTCTGCGTCAGACGTCCAAACCAGATCCAGTCCTCGCCCACCTCACGAAACAGCTTCCGGTACTCATCGAGGTCAGGTCTATGCCACCGCTCCAGCAACACGTCCGTGCGATCTTGTACCGGGGGAGCGAGCCGCGCTTCCGACATCTCCAGATAGGTGACCACCATGGCGATCTTACCGTCGGGCACTTCGGTGTATCCGTTCAATTCCAGTTTCGCTTCTGCCATTCTTTTCCCCACTTGTCCAATGCGCAAGGCGGGCTGTAGCAGGCCCCGGCGGGTCTGCCAACGGCTAGCAGCACATGGCCCCGCCGCCGAGCGGGAAGGATCAAGATGGCATGGAAACAATATTCCCCGGCCTGCCGAACTGGCGTGTACAGTGACGCCACATGCAACGCCAGAATGCAGGACAGGCCGGAATTAACGCTTTGTTAACCATACCAATGCACGATTGCACCTGCATCCAGAAGGGGTTCGCAAATGCCGGCGGTGGGAAACTACGTCAATCGGGAAGAACGCGTTTCCTTCTCCGATTTTAACAAGGCCTGGAAAGCCCGGCGCAAGGACATGATCCAGAACTCCCAGAAGCTGCGCCAATCCCTCACAACCAACGTGTTCAACTCTGCTTTGCAGATCGACAAGCGGACTCCGCTTGCCGGTGCACAGGGGGTCTATGCGTCGACAACCGCCGTCATGGCCCGCGTCAACATTGTGGTTTGAGCACATCGCGTCAGACAGACCCGACCGTTTTCAGCTTGACCTTGGGATGGACCTCACTCTGGCTCATCACGGTCGTGTGCGCCCGGAACCTCTCGACAATTGATCGGACAAATGGCCGTGTTTGTGGAGAGGTAAGAAGCACCGGCACTTCGCCGATCTGAGCTGCCTCTTCAAACCGGTCTCGCACCAAGCCAACAAATTCCTGCAGCTTGGATGGTTGCATCGCAAGCTGCCGCTCGTCCCCCTCCCCGACAATCGCCTCGAGGAACGCTTGCTCCCATTGTGGCGACAAGGAGATCAAGGGCAGATAGCCGCCCGGAGCGAGGTTCGCCGCACAGATCTGCCGGGCCAGGCGGCTGCGGACATGTTCCGCGATGGTATCCGTGTTGCGCGAGAACCCGGCAGCCTCCGAGATCCCCTCCAAAATCGTCCCGAGATCCCGGATCGAGATCCGCTCGTTCAACAGGGCCTGAAGAACGCGCTGCAATCCGGACACCGTGATATGGGTCGGAATGAGATCGTCGACGAGTTTCGCCTGCTCTCCCTTGAGTTCCTTGAGTAGTTTCTGAACATCGCCATAGGTCAGCAGTTCCGCGACATTCCCCTTGATGGTTTCCGTCAAATGTGTGGCGAGCACCGTTGCCGGATCCACAACAGTATAGCCACGCAAGGAGGCATCTTCGCGGTACTGCGCCTCGACCCAGGTCGCCGGCAATCCGAATGTCGGCTCCGTCGTGTGCGTCCCCGGAAGCTTCACCTGGCCGCCGGCCGGGTCCATCACCATGAAGTGGTTCGGATAGAGCGTTCCCCGCCCGGCGTCGACCTCCTTCACCTTGATCGTGTAATCGTTTGAACTGAGCTGGATATTGTCGAGGATTCGAACCGGCGGCATGATGACGCCGAGGTCGCTTGCGATCTGGCGGCGAAGGGCCTTAATCTGCTCGGTGAGCATGTCGCCGGCTTGATCCTTGCCATTGATCAGCGGAAGCAGCGCGTAGCCAAGTTCAATGCGCAATTCGTCCATTTTGAGCGCGTCAGTGATCGGCGGCTCGGGCGCCGGCTTCGGAGCCTCCTCGATGGCTTTTTTGACCTGCGCCTTTTGCGCCTCCTGTTTCCGCTTTGTGCCGATTGCATAGGCCAGGTAGCCGGTGAGGGCGGCCAGACCGAGAAAAGGAATCAGCGGCATACCGGGCAGCATCGCCAGAATGACCATCACCGCCGACGACATTCCAAGGGCCTTGGGATAGCCTGTAAACTGTTCGGCAAGAGCCTTGTCAGCGGCCCCTTGAACGCCCGCCTTGGAGACCAGAAGACCAGCGGCCGTCGAGACGATCAGCGCCGGAATCTGCGACACAAGCCCATCGCCGATGGTCAGCAGGGTATAGTTGTTGGCCGCCTCGCCGAAACTGAGCTCCATCTGAGCAACACCAATGAAGATGCCGCCAAGAATGTTGATGAACGTGATCAAAAGCCCTGCAATGGCATCGCCGCGAACGAATTTCGACGCACCGTCCATGGCGCCGAAGAAAGAGCTTTCGTCTTCAAGGTTTTTACGGCGGGCACGCGCCTCGGCCTCGTCGATAAGGCCAGCCGACAGGTCCGCATCGATGGCCATCTGCTTCCCCGGCATGGCGTCCAGGGTGAAGCGGGCCGCGACCTCCGCAATTCTGCCGGAACCTTTGGTGATCACAATGAAATTGACGATCACCAGGATCGCGAACACGATGATCCCGATGACGTAATTCCCGCCCATGACCAGATTGCCGAAGGACTGGATAACGTTTCCAGCCGCAGCCGTACCTTCGTGCCCATTGGACAGGATCAGTCGGGTGGACGCGATGTTCAGACCCAGCCGAAGCATCGTCGCGATAAGAAGCACCGTCGGAAACGAGGAGAACTCGAGCGGTTTCTGGATGAACAGGGCCGTCATGAGAACCATAACGGAAAACACGATCGATACGGCCAGGAACATATCGAGCATGACGGGCGGCATGGGAAGGATGAGCAACGTCAGAATCACAAGGATCCCGGTTGCCAGGCCAACATCGCCGCGGCGCAGGGTATCGAAGATTTCCGCCAAACTCGGCAGACCAAGACCTTGAGGCTGCGGACCAATGCCTGCGTTTGGACCCGTTTCGGCTGGAAGCCCCGCCTTGCGATCCGTATTGGCCGGTGCGTCTGTCATGAGCGTCTATCGACCCGCCTAACCCTTGAACCTCGAAATCCGGTCCGTTTTACGACACACCACGGATTTCTCCCGGTGCCGGAACAGCAACACCTTCATCGGTATATTGATTCAGCTTGTTGCGCAGCGTGCGGATTGAGATACCCAGAATTTTCGCTGCGTGGGTCCGGTTGCCCAGACAATGATCGAGCGTTTCAAGGATGAGATCGCGTTCCACATCCGCGACCGTGCGCCCGACAAAGGATCGCGTAACGGCTTCCGCGGCCTGAGCCGCGCGCATGGCCGGACCGCGATCGACCAGGATGGGGCTGCCATCCGGCATCCGGATCGCCTCAATCCCGATTTCATCGCCCATGGCCAACAAAACGGCGCGGTGCATGGTGTTTTCTAGCTCGCGCACATTTCCAGGCCAGGGATTGGTCATCAGCCCGTGCCGGGCATCGGCCGCAAGCGGGCGCTCCGGCACACCATTGGCCGCGGAGTAATGCGCTATAAAGAACCGGGCGAGTTCCAGAATGTCCGCCGGACGCTCCCGCAAGGGGGGCAGCTTCAGATTGACAACGTTCAAACGGAACAAAAGGTCTTCGCGAAATTGGCCTTGGCGCACGCTTTCGGCCAGATCCCGGTTGGAGGTGGCCAGAATGCGGATGTCGACCGGGACCGGACGGCTGCCGCCAACCCGGTCGATGACCCGTTCCTGAATGGCCCGAAGCAGTTTGGCTTGCAGCCGCACATCCATTTCGGAAATCTCGTCGAGCAGCAGCGTTCCGCCATTGGCTTCCTCGAACTTCCCGATCCGGCGGGCGACAGCGCCGGTGAAGGCACCTTTCTCGTGGCCGAACAATTCCGATTCCAGGAGATGCTCGGGAATTGCAGCGCAATTGATGGAAATAAAAGGTTTGGAGGCCCGGTTCGAGCATCTGTGCACATGCCGAGCGATGACTTCCTTGCCCGTGCCCGATTCACCGGTAATCAGGACAGAGGCGTCAGACGGCGCAATCTGCTCCGCAAGCTTGACGACCGCCGCCATGGCGTCGTCACGATAGATCAGATCGCCGCGCTCCTGCGCGACCGCTGAAAGCACGGCTGCAATGAGTTCTGGATCCGGCGGGAGCGGAATATACTCCTTGGCACCGGCGCGGATCGCCGAGACGGCGGCCTTTGCGTCGTTTTCGACACCGCACGCGACAATCGGGACGTGTACGCGCTCGGCCTGCAGCTTCGCCTGCAACCCCGCAATATCAAGGCTGACATCGACCATCAACAAGTCGGCGCCGCGGCCCGAGCGCAGGATCTGGAGCGCTCCATCGATGGCGTCCGCATGTGTGACCTTAGCCCCGCGCTGCATGGCGATCTTCGACGCCGCGCTAAGCTGACCTCCAAGGGATCCGATGATCAAAAGCCGCATGGCCCCACCCCCTACCGGTCTGTCTTGATGATCTCGGTCATGGTCACGCCGAGTTTGTCTTCAACCAGGACGACCTCACCGCGCGCCACCAGCCGGTCATTCACATAGATGTCGATTGCCTCCCCCACCTTCCGATCCAGTTCCAAAACGGTCCCGGAGGCGAGTTTGAGAAGATCTGACACATGCATTTTGGAGTGACCCAGCACGGCCGAGATCCGCACAGGCACGTCGAAAACAGCTTCAAGATCGGCAGCCGATTGCGGTGCTGCCAATTCCTCATCGCTGCTTTGAGTCGCAGGAGCATCCAGCTCGTTGAGCGGAATCCCGGCTTCTTGTTCTTCAGCCATGTTTATTCATCCCTCTGTGTGTTGGGATCAGCCGCCACTTTTCCAGCTTGTCGTTCGTTTGCCCGGGCTTGGAGGTAAGCCTTGATCCGGGCGTCGATCTCGCGTTCCAGCGCCTTGCGGTCGCGAATGATACCGCCGTCCGCCCACTCGATCCGGCAGTCCCCGCGGGCAATGTCAGGCTCTCCCAAGATCACGAGCCGTCCGTCATAGCCCTTTTCCATCACGATGGGATCGAGACGTTTTTTCAACGCTTCCACATCCCGTTCGTGTATGCGGATCACAAGGTGTGGTGCGCGGCGCAGCGGTCCGAGTGCACCGCTGACCAGTGCAACGATTTCGGCGAGAGGCTGGCGCGCGATCAGGTGCGCGCACAGGCGGCGGGCCACGAGGAAGGCGAGGCTGGCCGCGTCTTTTTCCAAGGCCGCCTGATCTTCCTCCAATTCGCCAAGCACCCGCCCGACCGCGCCGACAAGATGGCCCACTTCTTCCGTCAGAAGGCGGTCCTGATGGGACTGGTGCTCCTGCAACGCTTGCATCCGCCCTTGCTCGAAAGCCTGCGCCTTCGCTTCTTGCAAGAGCCGGTTGTGCTCGTTCACCGGAATCATCGGGATTTCGGGTTCGGCCGACGGCAGCTCTTCAGGCTCCGGCGGCGCGGCAAAATCCACATCAAACAGAAATTTCGACGGACTGACCATCTTGCCCATAGTGTTCAAGGGGGAGTTCCCCCGCCTTCATCATCAGTAAATGATCTCGTCGTCGCCCTTCGACTTGGAAATCATGATCTCGCCTTTGGCGGCAAGATCCTTCGCCAGGTTGACCATCTTGCTTTGCGCATCGTCTACATCGCGCAACCGGACAGGGCCAAGCGCATCCATATCGTCCTGAAGCAGCTTCGCCGCGCGTTGGGACATGTTCGAGAGAAAGAAATCGCGCGCGCTGTCGGTCGACCCCTTGAGGGCAATCGCGAGCTGATCCTTCTCCACGCTCCGCAACAAGGTCTGGCAGCTGGCGGCATCCAGTTTCATCAGATCATCGAAGGTAAACATCAATGTCTTGATGCGGTCGGCCGCTTCCCGGTTTTCCTCTTCAAGAGCCGCCAGGAACCGGGCTTCCGTCTGCCGGTCGAAATTGTTGAAGATCTCCGCCATCATCTCGTGACTGTCGCGCCGCGAGGTATTGGTGAGATTGGACATGAACTCGACCCGGAGGGTCTGTTCCACTTTTTCCAGAACCTCCTTCTGGATCGCGTCCATCCGCAGCATGCGGCTGACCACCTCGAGCGCCAGTTCTTCGGGCAAAATCCCAAGAACGCGCGCGGCATGATCCGAATTGATCTTGGACAGGACAACGGCGACTGTTTGCGGGTACTCGTTCTTGAGGTAGTTCGCCAGAACGTTTTCCTGAACGTTGGACAGTTTCTCCCACATGTTCCGGCCGGCCGGCCCCCGGATCTCTTCCATGATGAGAGACACGCGATCCTGCGGGAGGAAGTTTGCCAACAGCCGTTCCGTCGCATCGACATTTCCGGTCAGCGCCCCCTTGGAGCTGATGCGGCGCACGAAATCGATGAACAGGTTCTCCAGCATCTGCGGCGTGACCGGGCCGATATTGGCCATGGCTGCGGAAATCTGCTTGATTTCGATCTCGTCCAGCTTTTCCCAGATTGGCCGACCATGGTCTTCGCCCAATGCAAGCAACAGCACCGCGGCGCGCTCCGATCCGCGCAGCTCGCGCTCTGCCTCATCGGCACTTACGGTCAGCTGGTTTTGAAGCGCATCCTTTGCCATCAAGCAGCTTCCTCATCGAGCCAGCCGCGCACGATTGTCACGGCCTCTGTCGGATAATCGGCTATCATCGTTCCGACCTTGGCGATCGAATTGGCTTGCAGCGCGCCTTCCGCCATCGCTTCTTCCAGCCATTCAATCCTCATTTCGTCCTCTTCCGGCTCATTGGCAGCACCGCTGGAGTCCGCAATCAGGGTTCCATCAGGCCCGATGACCAATTCTTGCGGCTCCTTCTCCTCCGGGGTCACGATCCGCTTCAACAGCGGGCGCACCACAAACAGGAGCAGTAGGATCGAGATCAACAACAGCACGCCAAGCTCGGCAAAGCGCAACAGGTCGTCCCGCGTAAAGTTAAAGAGCCCACCGGTATCTGTACCAAGGTCGGCCTGCGGTGGCCGTGCGAACTGCAGGTTCACCACTTCAACCACATCGCCCCGGCTTTCATCAAAGCCGACTGCGGACCGGACGAGCACCGCGATTCGGTCCAGGGCTTCCTGGCTCCGCGGCGCATACACGACCGTTCCATCTTCGTTGGGCTCGTAGGTTCCGTCAACCAGAACGGCGACCGACAGACGCTGGACCCGCCCCGCCTCTACGACTTCCGTGCGCGTGGACCGGGAAATCTCGAAATTGACGATTTCTTCGGTCGAAGTGGATTGGTCGAGCGAACCGCCTTCCGCGTCCCCGGCTTCCGCGTTCGGCAACTGATTGCCCACGGTCACCTGGTCCGGGTTATCCGTGCTGGACGATGCCTCTTCACGGGTCTGGGTCGATCGGACAACCTGACCATCCGGATCGAACGTTTCGGTAGTCTCCGTCGTTCTGTTGAAGTCGACATCCGCCGCAACACGGACCCGGGCCCGCCCGGGTCCCACGACAGAGTTGAGGATTTCCTCGATCTGGTTCCGCAAGCGGGTTTCGATCGCGACCACACGCTCCTGGAGCGCAGCGGCGACGATGCCCTCATCCTCGCTGCCGACACCCGACGCAAGGAGACGGCCTGTTTCGTCGACGATCGACACACGTTCGGGCGACAAACCTTCAACCGCGGTGGCGACCAGGTGCTGAATTGCCCTCACCTCGCTTTGACCGAGCGCGCCCCGAACGTTCAACACGATCGAAGCGGAAGGGGGGCGCTGATCCCGCTGAAACAGTTGACGCTCCGGGATAACCAGATGAACCCGGGCGGCGTTGATGCGGTCGATCGCGACGATCGTGCGCGATAGCTCGCCTTCCATGGCCCGCAGGTGATTGATGTTCTGCACGAAACTCGTCGCCCCGAGCGTGTCCGAGCGGTCGAAAATCTCATAGCCCATCGACCCGCCGGTGGGCAGGCCGTCTTCGGCAAGTTGCATCCGCAACCGCGCAACCCGCTCGCGCGGCACCAGGATCGTCTCCCCCTGCCGCTGCAACTCGAAGGGAACGCCAAGGCTTTCCAGCTGGGTGACAATCGCCCCCGAGTCCTCAAGGGTCAAATCCGTATACAGCGTCGACATTTGGGGGGCCGTGACGCGGAAAATGATGAAGGCAAACACGCCAATCAAGATGGCGGCGACAGCCCCCATGGCCGCCACCCGCGCTGGTCCAAGTGTCCTGATGAATTCGATGAACCCGTTCACAGATGCCCGCCCGCACAGTTCTTTGCGAAACCCGCCCGCTTAAATGCCTGAATCGGCGTGCGGATTCCCTCACTTGTTAACCACTGGGCAAAATCTGCCGCCCAGAAGGTTAACAAGTGGTTAACGCAAACAGCGCCGTCACGGCCGGATGGCGGATTTCCGCGAAACTCGTTTATGCAAATTGCAAATTGGATGGGGAAAAATTGCCGGTCCCGTTAACCATTCGTCATACTTCGGGAGAGGCCCGTCGATCGATGATAACAAAAAAGGGCCGGCGTGGCCGACCCTACAGAACGATCCAGGCAACTTGAAAACAGCGGATTGCTAATTCCGGTATTGCTGGATGCGTGTCGCCCGAAGTCCAGCCAGACCGTGTTTTTCAATGGAGCTTTGCCAGGACAGGAATTCTTCGACCGTCAAGGTATAGCGTTGGCACGCTTCCTCCAAAGACAGGAGCCCGCCCCGCACAGCGGCCACAACCTCCGCCTTGCGGCGGATAACCCATCGTTTCGTCGAGGTCGGCGGCAGATCCGCAATCGTGAGCGGGCTGCCATCAGGACCGATTACATATTTTACGCGCGAACGAACTTGTTCGGTCATTGTACTCTCACACTAACCATGACCTTGGTATTTGTGAGATTACGAGCAGTAGCTTAAAATTTACCTAAGCCACCATAGACGAATCGTTAACTATAGAATCCCGAAAATATGAATGTTTATTAGGTATATGACCTGAGAAAGAATCAAACTTGAACCATCCAAATAATGATTTGTTAACTAGCAGGCTGAGTACTTGCAATTCGCAAAGCATGTCGCGGTTTCTCCCAAAACCGCCCCAAACCAGACATCAGCTCGTCCACACTTTCGGAGGCACATTTGCTTCAAGCGACGGCGGAGAGAGGTCAGGAGCATGACGCGCGATCAAACCCAGCTCCGCCATCCACGGATCCGAACTGAGGCGACCGGATCATGGATGGTGCAACTGATCTGCAGCTTCCTGGGTTGGCGGCCAAGTTCGGCAAGACTGTCACGGCTGCGGTTTAAATGTAAGACCGCAAAAGCCCAGTTAGCTCATGTCCAAGCATCGGCCGCCCCCCTGCGATGCTGCGGCTGGTCACCTAAATCGCGCGCACGCTCGTGACGTTGCTGACCGGTACTCTGGATCCCCCGATCTGCAGAAACGGGGTGCCCGAGGACAAATCGACCCCATCCACCACGCCGCTGATTTCAACGGAAGGGGTGATGGTGTTTCCCGATGCATTCTTCAGATCGAAGCGAATGGTATAGGAACCGTCGGACTCGACACCGCCGGCGTCATTCTTGCCGTCCCAAACATAACTATTGGACCCTGCAGGCATGGAAATGTCGTCGCTGAAGACGACATTGCCACTTCCATTCACGATTTCCACCTTGCCAGCGGCCTCCTGCCCCAAAGTGAAATCCCAGGAGGCGGTACCACCCCTCAGCGAGGTCGTTCCTCCCTTTGCCGAGACTTCGGTGCCAAGATAGCTGACATAGCTGGATGCCTGCGCGCTTTGCATCGAGGCGAGCAGCTCTTTCAGATAGTCATTGGTTTGAATGGATTGTTCGACCGATGAGTATTGAACCAGCTGGTTGGTGTATTCTGCGGAATCCAGCGGCTCCAACGGATCCTGATTCTGGATCTGGGTGGTGAGGAGCGTCAAAAACAGATCGTAATTGCCAAGGAGTGATTGCTCGGCACTGCCGGTTGGACTGCTTTGCACGCCGCCGCCGTTCTGCGTCGGACTTGGAAGGGTTATCATGCGTTCTCATCCTTAGACACAAGAGGGTGTTCGGCTGCCGCGGAACCGACCGCTACGTCCTCAAACCTGAATATCCAATCCCATGGGACGGCCGTTGGAGTGAAATTGAACCGGCTGCATTACAGATCCGGTCTCATCCGCATCCTCCTTACCGTCCGGCCCGCCACCATCTGCCAGGCGGTTCGAGCCACCTTGATCATTGTCGCCAGACCCAAATCCCTGGCTCCCCTGATCCTTCAGGGAGAACTTCAAGCTCTCGGAATCCGCATTCAACCCGGCGGCTTCCAGCGCCTTTTCAAGCCCGCGTTGATCCCGCAAGAACATGTCCAGGGTTTCCGCGCGCTCGACGATCAGATGGGCCTGCACCGTTCCGTCGGCCCCAACCTTCATCTTCACTTCAACCCTGCCGAGTTCGGGCGGATCAAAGCGCATCTGAAAACGGGTTTGTCCGTTCTGAAGGTTCCGCGCCATCTCGCCGGCAACTTGCGTTGCCAGTTGGCCCGATTGCGCCTGACCGGGGTTCGTCATGGCATCGGACCGGGACAGGGCGACAGGATCGAAGCCTGCCCCGCCGGACCGGAACTCGAGCCCGATGGCGTTCGGATAGTCAGGATTGGCGAATAGCTCGCTGCTCACTGCAAGCATGCCCCCGGCAGCCAGGGCGGCAATGCCCGTTTGAACAGGCACACCCTGCGCAGCCAGTGTCCCCGGCCCTGATTGCGCGCCCGGTTTGTTGGCGTCATGCCCTGCCATGCCCGCTGACGATGAGGAGACGGTGCGCAGGGTAAGATCCACTTCCCCAGGGTCCACAGCCGCATCCCCCAAAACGTCTGGAGAACCAGCGGCCGTTTCCGGCGGCATATCCGGTGTCGGCAGGGCGGCAGTCCCTCCCGGGGCCAAGGACAGACCGGCCGCCCGTCCGGCCACAGGCAGGACCGGAACCTGCCCGGTCAAAGGTTTGGTGTCGGGCCGCACGATCTGATCCTGCACCTGGTCCGCGAGACTGTCTGCGTCCACGGCAGCGCCATTGGTGGCCCCCTCCTGTCGCAGAGCCTCAAGGGCGCTCATGGATGCGCCGGGAGCCGGCTGTCCAACCGAAGGCATTTTGGCACCGTCCTGAGAACTGACCGCTGGCGTCTGCACCGGGGTTTGGGCCGGGATTTGGGCCGTGGTTTTGGCCGTTGCCTTGATTTGGGTGACCGGCTTTGCCGCAAGACCCGTCAGCAGGGATGCACCGGCACCGCGCTCGGCCACCGGCGCGCCGGCGTCATCTGGAACAGATCCGCCCTGGGCAGATCCGGCCCCTGGCTTGATCAGGGCCACATCAAGCCCAGCCTCGTCCGCACCCGCAACCCCGGCAGAGGGCGGCTCTGTCGGAGATTCCGCGGCCAAATCCGCCGAGACTGGCGCGGCCATCAGAAGATCGGACACCCCGTCAGCCGGCAAGACACCCGGCAGAACGCTGCCAAGGGCTGGATTGGCCGCGCCCGCCCCCGAGCCAGCCGCAGCCAAAGGTGAGGGATTGGCAAGACCTTGAGAACCAGGACCGCCCGTCATTTGCCCGCGAGCCTGCGCGGACACGAAGGCGGAGGCGCGCAACTCGGGCTGCAATTCCGTTTGCCAGCGGTGGCCGGTGACCGGGATGGATGCTCCGGACTGGCTGGATTGACCTGATACCCGTTCGGCAGATCCCGCAAGAGGCCCCGCCCCGTCACCAGCGCCCTGAGCGCCGGACGGGGACACCGGGGCAGCCGCCCCGGCAGTCACGGGCTCCAGTCCGCCAGGCACCATCGACGCGAACGGGGACGGGACCGGGGCGCTGCCTCCCTGCCCGCCAGAACCAGCCGCCGTCCCCGCACTTTCGGACCCAGAAACACCCTGACCAGGAGCCACGCCGCCATCCGCCGCCCCGCCAGCCCCGGCCCCGTCAGACCCAGCCCAAGCCATGAGCGGCAGGACCGAAGCGGAGCCGATACCCGGCATATCCAGCGGCACGGCCGGGACATTGCCAGCCTCGGCGCCGGCCTCCCCGCCGCCCGCTTCCACTGCCGGAACCGCGAGGTCCGCGGCACCGGCCTGCGCGCCATCTTCCGGCTTGCCCGCGTTCTTGCCGCCAGACAGCACGTCGGTGAAGGACAGCCCGGTGCCGGATCCGGTTTTGACGCCCGTATCGGAGACCGGGCCACCGGCCATCATCGCAGCAGCCGGCGAAGCCTCGGCGGCTCCGGCACCGGCTCCGGCACCGGGCTGTCCGGCGCCCGCCCGCATGCTCACAGTCGAAAATCCAAATGGCAGCACATCCGCCCCCGAAGTCTCCGGTCCGTCTGGACACATCTCGTCGGGGTTCTGTCAGCAAATGTCGGGCCAAGTCTGAAAAGATGATTTTCCTGTTGTTTTCCAACAACCTGAAAACCGGCGCACTGAATAGACCCGGTCCAGCGCGGCAAGGAGTGCCCCCAATGCGGAAAGGATTGCCGGGCGCCACACCAGACGCCACGCCGGGCGCCACGCCGGGCGCCACAAGGGGAATTGGATTCCGCCACCTTTCCCCTTATATTGCGGCCAACGAGACGGGAGACGGCCGCGGCCAGCGAAATCTCCGGTCGGCAACCGCGGATCGCCAAGCGATCCGCCGTCAAATCAACAGTGTCCTGGTAGGCCATATGCGAAACAGTCTGGATCTTCCCGGAAGACCCGAAGACACGCGCGTTGTCGTTGCGATGTCCGGCGGCGTCGACAGTTCCGTCGTCGCTGCCATGATGAAGCGCGAGGGTTATGACGTGGTCGGGGTGACCTTGCAGCTCTACGACCACGGCGCGGCAGTGAGCAAGGCGAAGGCCTGCTGCGCGGGCGTCGACATTCACGATGCCCGCCTGGCGGCGGACAAGATCGGCATCCCGCATTACGTGCTGGACTATGAAAGCCGCTTCAAGGAACAGGTGATGGACCGTTTCGCCGACAGCTACATCGCCGGCGAAACCCCGATCCCTTGTGTTTCCTGCAACCAGACCGTCAAGTTCACGGACCTTCTGAAGACCGCGCGGGATCTGGGGGCCGATGCCCTTGCGACCGGCCATTACGTGCGCTCCGCCCCCGCCGGGAACAAGCGGGCCCTGTACCGGCCGGTGGATCTGGACCGGGACCAGAGCTACTTCCTGTTCGCTACCACGCAGGATCAGCTCGATTTCGTGCGCTTTCCCCTCGGCGGCCTGCCAAAGGCAAGGGTGCGCGAACTGGCCCGCGAATTCGGCCTGGCGGTGGCCGACAAGCCGGACAGCCAGGACATCTGTTTCGTTCCCAACGGCGACTACGCCGAAGTGATCCGCAAGCTCCGGCCCAATGCCGCCGAACCGGGCGCCATCGTCCATATGGACGGCCGCGTCCTGGGCAGCCATGACGGGATCATCCACTACACGGTCGGCCAGCGCCGGGGCCTTGGGGTGGCGACCGGAGAGCCGCTCTATGTCGTGCGCCTCGATGCGGACGAAAAGCGCGTGGTGGTCGGGCCGCGCGAGGCCCTGGCCACCCGCACGATCCTGCTGCGTGAACTGAACTGGATCGGCGACGCCCCGCTGGACGAAGGCGAGGGGCTGCCGCTGTTCGCCAAGGTGCGCTCGACCCGCCCGCCGGCGCCGGCGACGCTCCGGCTTCTGGGCGGACGGGCTTTCGTGGACCTTGCCACCAGCGAGGCCGGCGTGGCCCCCGGGCAGGCCTGCGTGTTCTTCGACAGCGACGATGAAACCGCCCGGGTTCTGGGCGGCGGCTGGATCCACAAGACCGAGCGGACCGGCACCTGGGCGGTCGATTTTCCACAGGCCGAAAGCCCCGTTTCCGCCGCCTGACAGCGGCGCGACGACACATGGGAAGAGGGGAGAGAGCCGGTTTGGGCCGGCCCGCCATTTCTGCGCTTGACGCCCGTCGATGGCCCGATTATAAGCGCCGACATCGTCCGGCTGGGCCTCCCGGCCGCGAGAGATGGCGGGGTAGCTCAGGTGGTTAGAGCAGCGGAATCATAATCCGCGTGTCGGGGGTTCGAGTCCCTCTCCCGCTACCAAATTTTCTAAATGAATACAGAGATTTAACTCAATCAGCAAATTGAGACCGGTAGCGTATAATTGCTGTTTCGGCAATTTGTACCGACTCTGTACCGACCTCATGAGCGCTTGAACCTCCGAATGGATGAATCCTTGAGATTGGTCCGAAATCCACGGAAACGATTCCTTGAGCGACCGACATATAAGATCGCGGTGGCAAACCCCGGAATGGCTGCACAGCCTTAGCCAACGCCATGTGGCTCCCGCGATTTCAAATCCCCAATTATTGGGGATTTAAGAACTTTCATCAGATAGTCCGGTAGGAGCAATTCGTTCCGGGGTGTTTTCATGACCAAATCTGCGACCATTAAGAATGGTGGAGACAACATTGCAGTTGGCTTCAACTACGATGCTATTCCCGCCGCTCTTCGCGAACAGCTCAGATCCGATGCGATTGCGATCCGTGCAGACCTAATCGCTGGTGCGCGATCTCTCATGGAAGCAGGAGAAAAGCTGGCGCATTGGCGTGACACCCTTCCTCACGGTGCTTGGCTCCCTTGGGTCGAAGCGGAAACCGGCATGTCGGAGCAATGGGCCCGGGACGCTATCAACGTGTACTTGCGGTTTAGGGACAATCCACTGTTTCTGACGGACGAAGGCTTAGCCTTACCGCAGACCGCGTTGGTCCGTCTCGCGACAGCCCCCTACACCGCGTTCGCGGAAGTGAGAGAATGTCTTGAAAGGGGGGAACGGCTTCGGGTATCCGACGTCAGCAAGATTGTGAAGCATCATCGCGAGCTCGCGGAAAAGAATGCCGATGTACCGGATCCTCCAAGAAAACTTAAGGCCAATAAGCGATCTGCGTCCGAGGAACTTCGGTCATTGGCTGACCGAGCGCGTGACGAGCTCATTCCTTTAGTCATTGAGCGCCTGGTCGAAGTCCTCAAAATCATCGAGGAAGCTGAAGCGGGAAAACCGAACAAGAAAAAACTCGAAAAAGATTTACGTACTCGCGCCCAGTGGCTTACCGATGCTCTCGAGCAACTTACACAACGTCGCTCCGGGTCAGAAATAAAGCTTGTCAGCAATACGTTTCTAGATCGTCAGACACACGAACCCGGCAGTTGGGCAGAACTATCGGCATTTCTGCATGACATCGCTCATTCGATGGCATGGGAGCGGATTTTGGTGTCCGATGTTCCAGAGCTCCTACGACGTGGTAGAGAAACGTTGCGAGCGGTTCTCTGCTGAAGGTCGATTCGCTACTGGTTTCCTAGAAACGCAATCATTGGCCGGGTTTCATGTGCCCGTTAGGGGACGTGGAAGCGCCAAGACGCCGCGTTAGCGCGCGTCTCACAGCGGATCGCAGATCCGATGAATGATCCTAGCCCACCGCGGCAGCATAAGTCTGCTTCGACATGGATTCTGGCGGCTTGGAGCATCTGGGGTATTCGGCCTACTTCAGTCGCCGTTAGGGATTCTCGGACTTCTGTGACGATCGCTCCAACGGTAAAATTGCATATCGTATTTTTGCTTCAGACCTGCTGTTTGAACATTGCAATTCAAATTTCGGTACCCACATTAATAATCGCTAACGAAATAGTCGAAGCGTGTTTGAGGATCACCGAGCGGACCGAATACAGCAAAAAAAGACCTCAAAACTCGCTGGCCCAATGCACCTTGTCGACTACCGTAAGGGACCCGGTGCACGGTAGAAGGAGAACGCCATGAAGGTGTTGCTCGCTATCGAAGCCAGCAAGCCTGACGGTACGGACTACCGGGCGGTTGTGGTGTGGGATTTCCATGCACTGGCTTCCTGGTTTTTTGTAGTCGGAAGGTTGCTCTAAGCAAGGAAGGCGCCCCCGAAATGGGGCGCCTTTTCTTGTTGTGGATGGCCCCGGAAGTCGGTGTGCTTGAAACTCTCCCCGGCAAGGAATTCGAATTCCAGGCTTCCGGCCTAGACCTATGAATGCAAACCGGTATTCTCTCTGATTAAAACTGAGAATTGCAAGGCGTCGAAGGATTCGTGCGGCGTCGTCTGGGGATGGGTGTTTCGTGAACGTCGTTGAAGTTGAAGAAGCATTTGAGCGGCTTTTTGCCGGAGAATTCGAGCCGGAAGTTTTCCCGATTGCCTTGGCCGAGGCCATAGGCACCTCAAATGCCAACATTTCCAAGTTGAAGTCCGGAGCGATGAACCGGACGGATCTTCCAGGCGGTACACTGCTCAACGGAAAGTTCCACTTCCTTCCCGCCGAAGAAGGGAAGACTGAAGAGGCGCTGGAAACCCTCTGTGGATCCAAGGCTACGAAGACCCGCAAGGTCCGGGTCGCCATCACAACGGACGGAACGTCCGTTGCCGCCCGGGACATGAAATCCGGTGAGGCACGGTTTTGCGACTACGCGGAACTCAAGGACAATTTCGGCTTCTTCCTGCCGCTGGCAGGGTTCGAGCGCTTCAAGGCGGCTGATGAAAACCCGGTCGATATTCGCGCCACCAGCCGCCTCGCGAAACTGTATGACGCCCTGATCAAGGCCAATCCGGAATGGGGGAAAGACGAGAACCGGCATGTCATGAACCAGTTCATGACGCGGATCGTCTTCTGTCTGTTCGCGGAGGATACGGGAATCCTTCCCGACAATCTCTTTGCCCGTTGTCTGACGGATTATGGCGGGAACGCAGGCGAGACGGCCCAAGAGGCAATCCTTGCGGCTTTCACGGCCATGGCGACGTCGCCGGACAAGCGACACGACCTGCCTAAATGGGCAGATGTTTTTCCTTATGTGAACGGCGGCCTGTTCGCGGAAGGAATTGCGGTACCCATCTTCTCGCGAACAGCCTTTCAGTACCTGAAAGACGCCGCAGGGATGGACTGGAAGGAGATCAATCCGGACATCTTCGGCTCGATGATCCAGTCCATTGCCGACCCCAAGGCCCGGTCGGAACTCGGCATGCATTACACCAGCGTGCCGAACATCCTGAAGGTGATCGGCCCGCTGTTCCTGGACGACCTGGACGAGGCCATCGAGAAGGCCTGGACCAAGGCTTCGGCCCTGCGCGCCGTCCTGCAACGGATATCCAAGATCCGGGTGTTCGACCCTGCCTGCGGATCTGGAAACTTTCTCGTTGTCTCCTACCGGGAACTTCGGGACAGGGAAATCCGGATCCTGAAGCGGTTAGAGGAAATCGATCCGGGCCATGCGATGGAAATGTTTTCCGCCGTTTCCCTCAGCAATTTCCACGGCATCGAAATCACCGATTTCGCGGCGGAAACGGCGAAACTGGCGCTCTTCATTGCCGAGTATCAGGCGAATGCGCGTTTTGCGGACGTCTTCGGTCGCATGCCGCCCGCGCTACCTCTCCGGGATGGCGGACACATCGTCTGCGAAAACGCCCTGAGGGTGAACTGGGAGTCCGTATGTCCCCCTCCCGATCTCATTGAAGAGGTTTTCATTTGCGGGAACCCGCCATTTTTAGGCGACAACTCACGGTCGCCTGAACAAAACGCTGACATGGATTATGTCCTTGAAGGGCATTTGGAGGCCTACCGCCGAATTGATTTCGTCTCATGCTGGATTTTCAAGGCGGCACAGTACATTCGCGGAAAAAATGCCAAGTCGGCATTGGTATCAACGAATTCGATTTGCCAAGGTCAAGCCGTTGGAGCCCTGTGGTCAAACATTCTGCGTGACGGGTTAGAAATCGATTTTGCTCATCGTTCCTTTAAATGGAAAAATAATGCCGCGTCGAATGCCGCCGTCATATGTGTAGTAGTTGGGCTTAGAAATAGGAGTAAAAAAGAGAATAAAATATTTGACGGCGGCGTCTCTTACTCATGCTTCAACATTAATGCCTACTTACTAGACGCTCCAGACGTATTTGTTCTTGCCTCTCCGCCGTTGTTTCGTTTGCCGAGGATGGAAAAAGGAAACATGCCAACCGACGGAGGCCATTTAAGTCTTACCCCCGATGAACGATCGGCCTTGCTTAATAGTGCACCGCAGGCCGAGAAATTTATTAAGAGATACATGGGGTCACAAGAGTTGATAAGGGGGATAGAGCGCTATTGCATTTGGGTTGATCATCACGACGCTCAGGAAGCTTCTGCGATACCTGAATTTGCGCGACGGTTCAAAGAGGTCGCCGATATGCGAGCAATTAGTAAGGCGCCAACAACAAGGCCTCACGCAAAAACACCTTATCGATTTCTTCAGATTCAAAATGTAGCCGAGAATAATGTCGTTGTAGTTCCCAGCGTGTCATCAGAAAACAGACCATACCTACCTGTCGACTATCGGGGCGATGATGCGATCATTTCGAACCTTGCATTCGCAATTTACGATGGGGGCACTTGGTGTATGTCGATAATTGGGTCGAGGTTACACCTCGTTTGGGTCGCTACAGTCTGCGGTAAACTGAAATCCGACTTTCGCTATTCCAATACCCTCGGCTGGAACACGTTCCCCGTTCCGGATTTCACGGAAGTGCAGAAATCCGCGCTTGAAGAAAGCGCGCGTGAAATCCTTCTGGTGCGTGCCGATCATCACCCAAAGACCATCGCGCAACTCTACGACCCGGACAAGATGCCGGACGATCTGAGGCAGGCGCATCGGCGCAACGATGAACTGCTGGAGTCCATGTATATCGGGCGTCCTTTCCGGAACGATACCGAGCGGCTGGAGCACCTCTTCAAGCGATATGCCGACCGCGTTGCCGAGCTGAAGAAAGGCGCCTGATCCATGACCGATCTCGTCAAAGTCACCTATTCCCAGAGCGGCAAGTCGAAGACGACAAACGAAATGGGTATGCGCCCCATGCAGGCCCGAGTCTACGACGCCCGCAATGCCCAATGCCTGCTCCTGAAGGCGCCGCCGGCCGCCGGGAAATCCCGCGCCCTGATGTTCCTCGGGCTGGACAAGCTTCATCATCAGGGACTGGAGAAGGTCATTGTCGCCGTTCCTGAGCGCTCCATCGGATCGTCCTTCAGCTCCACGGACCTGACCAGCCACGGCTTTTTCGCTGATTGGCAAGTGGAACCTCGTTGGAACCTCTGCACCGCCGGGACGGATGCGGGCGACGCCGCGAGAGCCAAGGTGAAGGCTTTCAAGGATTTCATGGCGTCTCCTGACCGGGTCCTGGTCTGCACCCATGCGACCTTCCGCTTCGCCTTCGAGGAAGTCGGCGTCGAAGCCTTCGACAAGTCCATGGTGGCCATCGACGAGTTCCATCATGTGAGTGCGTCGGAGGAAAACCGTCTTGGTGAAATTCTCCGGGAGTTGGTCGCCCGGGACCAGGCGCACATCATGGCGATGACCGGATCATATTTCCGGGGCGACGACGCACCCGTCTTGCGCCCGGAGGACGAAGCCAAGTTCACCAGCGTCACCTATTCCTATTACGAGCAGCTGGATGGCTATGAGCACCTGAAGACCCTGGGGATCGGTTATCACTTCTACCGGGGACGGTATGTCGACGCCCTGATGGATGTCCTCGACACGTCGAAGAAGACCATCGTTCACATTCCGCATGTCATGTCGGCGGAAGCCTATGACCACAAGGACCAGCAGGTCGGCGCAATCATGGACACTATCGGCGACCATCGGGGCATCGATCCAGACACCGGGTACGACTTGATCAAGCGGGCGTCGGACGGAAGGGTGCTGAAGGTCGCCAACCTTGTCGATGATAACAGCGCGACACGACCGAAGGTCGTTTCTTCCCTTCAGAAGGCGAAGGACAAGGAAGACGTCGACATCATCATTGCCCTCGGTATGGCGAAGGAGGGGTTCGACTGGGTCTGGTGCGAGCACGCCCTGACGGTCGGCTATCGATCATCCCTCACGGAAATCATCCAGATCATAGGGCGCGCGACCAGGGACGCCCCCGGAAAGCCCCATGCGCAATTCACGAACCTGATCGCGGAACCGGCTGCCGAAGAAGGTATTGTGGTCGATGCCGTCAACGACATGCTGAAAGCAATCTCCGGCGCTTTGCTGATGGAGCAGGTTCTGGCCCCCAGCTTCAAGTTTCATCGCCGTCCGGACGACGCCGATGAGAGCGACGCCTGGCAGGATGAAAACGGCACCATCCATGTCGAGATCAAAGGGCTGGCGATGCCTTCAACGGATCGCTCCAAGGCCATCATCGAAAACGACATGGACGATCTGGTCGCCAAGGCCTGCCAGTCGATGGATCGCCGGACGATTGCCAACGACATCGCCCCAGAAGTCGCCACCCAGATGGCGATGACGGACATCATCGAACGCAGCTACGAGAATCTGTCGGTTGATGAAACCGAGGAAGTCCGCCAGCACCTAGCCGCCCGGATGAACCTGATGAACATGGCGCGCCGGGAAGCACAGCGGCAGGCCGAAGAGAATGACACCGAATACACGCAAGGCGAAGGTTCGGGCGGCGAAATCGGCGAAGACGCCGCCGAACGGGACTATTCCGGACTTTTGAGGATGGTGAAGAAGTTCATCAACGTCCGGGACCTCGATATCGATCTGATCGACAGCGTGAACCCTTTCCGTGAATCCTATGACGTTGCCTCGAAGGCGCTCGACAGTCAGGTGCTGTCGCAGATCCAGGCGATGATGGTCGCCCAGAGGATCCAGATGACCGAGGCGGAAGCAGTCGCCCTCTGGCCCCGGATCAAACGGTTCCGTGAACAGGAGGGACGGGCGCCCAATCCCAACGCGGCCGATCCTCTCGAAAAGCGTCTCGGCGAAGCCCATTCCTATATCCGGGCGAAAAAAGCCGAACGCATGCGGGCGGCGGAGGCCTGATCCATGGCGCGCCGAACGCTGGACGACATATTCGAAGATGATGACCCTTACGGGTTGCTCGATGTGAAACCCGGAAGAAGCGGTGGTGCATCCGCGGACCTGGAAAAGGACCGGGCTGTTCTTGAACAGGCGACCGCCTTCTTCAAGGAGAATGGCCGCGCGCCGGACCGTGACGCCGTTGACATCAACGAAGCCATTCTGGGACGAAAGCTGGCACGAGTCCGGGACGGCGCCTATGCCGTCGATCTTCTCGGCGACGATGCGTCCGGCATGCTTGTCCTGCAAGAAGAGCCTGCGGAGCCGTCTCAACCTTCATGGCGAGACGAAGTTCCGGAAGACGAGGCCTTCGACTTGTCACTCGATGAAATTTTCGACGATGAAGATTTCGAGCTCGATGCGGAACTGGTCAAGCCGTCGAAGGTGACACCCGCGGCGGAAAGGAACGTGAGCGACCATCGCGCGGAACGCCGCCCCTGCCGGGATTTCAAGATCTTCGAACCTCTGTTCGAGGACATTCATGCCGCTGTCCAGCGTGGGGATCGCGAACTCGTTCCCTTCACGAAGAAGGGCGGCACGGAAACCGTGGAAGGCGACTTTTTCATCCAGAAGGGGCAATACGCCTATGTCGCCGAGAAGGGCGAACGCACCATGAAGGGCGGCCGCTCGGATCACCGGTTACGCGTGATCTATTCGAACGGGACCGAAAGCGACATCCTGATGCGTTCCTTCGAAAAGGGTATGTATGACGATCCGACCGCACGTCGCGTCGAGGGGCGCGGCTTCGGCCCTCTGGACGACAGGTGGCAGGACGACAAGGCCATCGTGAATGGTGTGGTTTACGTCGCCCGGAGTAAATCCACCCAACCGGACATCCAGCGGGACAGGCTTATCCTTCACAAGATCGGGGTGACGTCAGGCGACGTCCAGCGCCGCATTGCCGACGCGAGAAACGATCCGACCTTTCTTTTTGCCCCCGTCGAAATAGTCGCGACTTTCGAGTTGGTCGGTATGCGCCGTGACCGGGTCGAACACATCCTGCATGCCTTTTTCGAAGGCGCTCGTGCTAACATTTCCGTTCCGGATCGCTTCGGCAGGAATGTCCGCCCGAGAGAATGGTTCTACGTGCGTCCGGACACGGTCGCCAAGGCGGTCGCGGCCATCAAGGATGGATCGATCGTGAGTCTGGAATACGACGTGGAGACACAGTCGATCCGGAAGCGGTGATGGAAGGCTTTAGGGCTCAATAATTGAAGGTGGGATGGTGTGCCAGGTTATAATCATTATCCTGACTGTGCATGCGGCTGGTGCGTCAATTACGGACGAAGTGGTTTAAACAGAACCGACGTTCAACTGGACTTCGGATACCGGGACGCACGCTCGCTTCTCAAGCAATACAACGCGAACTCGGTCGCAGGATGTTATGTGAATCCGAATGCGCGCTGCCCGGTTTGCAATGCACCCGTTTTCTTTTACGCGAATGCAGCAGGCAGTCGCGTCTATTTCGATGATCTGGGGCCTCCATGGCCGAAACATCCATGCACGGATAATGGTCCCCAAAGGGTTTCCCCCGCAGAGGCGATGAATAGCGGGCCAACCAGAAGACCCGCAGGCCAAGTCAAGGAACTCTTGGCCGCGGCCCAAAGAGCTGGATTAAGCAAGCCAGGCAAGTCAGGAGGCAAGCAGGAGGATGCTTGGTCACTGGCGGTCGTCCATGCGGTTCGTAGGCTGGGGAATGAAAACCAGATCGAAGCGGAGTTCCTCGACATAAAGTCGGGCGGAATGTTTGGTTTCGCCTGCTATTCGGATCGAGAGTTCCTGTCGCCTGGTGAATTCATCAGCGTAAAGGGAAATGAGGCGTCTTGTGTTTCCAGGCACTCCTTGTCGCCAACCTTCTTCACATTTGGTGGGACCGTGGACCTCGACAACAAATCGGAGGCCGAAGAAAGGAAACATCCGACGCCAACTGCCGCCGCCCCAATTGTTTCCCCGGAAGATGCCCAGTTGATAAAGCGGAAGACGATTAGAAAATCGGCTCAGTCAAAAGAAACGTTGGATGGAGGTCGGAGTCGGTTGGGCCGGAATCGGAAGAAACCGGGCATCTTACCGAAGTCAAAACTCGATATGCGTAAATCCGAGATGGTGCATTTCGAAAGCGGAGCTGTGACCTTCGACGAACTGTATCGCAGGATGGAGCCAGTTGTAAAACAGCTGGCGCGGGAAGGAACGAGAAAGCCCAAGGACGTGGCACCCAGGCTCAATTTTCTGGGGTTCCGGACTGCTGACGGTTCCAATTGGACGCCTCGGTTGGTGTACTTCCTTTTGGCATTGGTATTCAACGATACGACGTCGGAGGAATTGCGGCGGAACAAAGCCGGGAAAGGTCCCCAGCTGTCCGCAAGACCGACTTCACAAGAACGGAATACCACACGCTCTACGGAGCCGTTGACCAAGGAGAGTATCGCTGCGCGATTGGCCAACCTCGGCACCGTCTCAATCAAGTCGAACGGAAAAAATAGTGACGTCCAGAACGATACATCCGTCGGTTCAGAAGCTGAACCAATGCGGTGACGTCAGAAAACATTGCTGGTTGGCAGCCGAAATTCGGAGTTTTCAGATCAACTGTTTGGATATCAGCCATAAGGAACCGATATCTGTACAGTTCGGTCCCCCTTGACGGTCGTTCCGCCGACAGCCAGCCTATAAAGATAAATCCCAGATCTTCGCGGCGATAACCGCTCCCTGGGGTGTATCTATTGGACGGTTACATGGTCGGATTGCTTCCCATCGCAGTCAACCGCAGGTCGGTTGATACTTGAGCCTGAGGCTCGGATATGACCCCTCCGAGCCGACGCCGAAAAATACCCCCCCAGTCAAAAATGTTGACCAACCCGCATCTGTCCTCAATTTCGAGACCGCATGGGCAGAGGCGCAATGGCTCCGAGGGATCGGCAATGAATCAAAGCGCTCGAAACGCAACGCCGGACCTGTAGATGAATTCTATGTTGACCGTGCAAACAGCCGGCGGGATGCGGTGCGACTCAGACTGAATGAGGGTTTCCAGTGTTTCGGCGAAACCGTCGGTGGACGGTATCGCGTCCCCTTCACCGAGCATGGCCTTCGCTCGGATGATCATCATGTCCTGCGGCGACTCGTTCACCTGACGCCCCGGACGTCGCGTCTCCAGTCCGGCAGGGACAAGGCTGTAATGCTGGGAACTGACGCGAAGGTTCTCGCGTTGGACGAGCCCTGGCTGGTGCTCAACGGCAAAGTCCGTGGCGTTTTCCGGATCGACCTGGATATTACCTTCCGTGGCTGGGATACGCTCCGATACGAAATCGAGCAGATGTCATTGCCGTGCCTGCCGCATGTCGTCGTCGGGCACGAACTCCCGGATGGGGTGATCGAGCGGCCTCATTTGCTCTACGTTTTGCCGCATGGATCGGAGGTATGGTTCGACCCGGAGGATCCTCGCTGCCGGAAAGACATCATGAGCTTGTGGCGGGGCGTCCACGCCGGCATCACAAAGGAATTCCTGCCGCTTGGCGCGGACCCGGGAGCGTTGGCAAATCCGATGCGCGTCAAGAATCCCTTGAGCCCCTTCTGGGACATTCAAGTGTGGAACGAGCAGACGTTTCCTGACCTGTCTGAGTGGGCTTCATGGGTGGATACCTCCACGTCCCGGGACGCAATGATCAGGGAAAGCGCGGAAAGGCTCTCCAGGCTCGACAAGACCACCTCCAACGCACTGTTCACAACCCTTCAGCGGCGCGCATTCGAGCTCCTGAGGGAAATGCGGACGTCGAATGATCCCGTCTACGTCGAAACCATTGCGTCCGGTGACCGCGACCGGCTGGCGGAGGCTCTGTTTAACCGTCTTGTTCCGGAAGCCATTTCAATGGCGTCACATCCGAAACAGGCCATGGCGATCCTCTACCGGGTGACGCCGTTCGCAGCGGAGCGCTGGGACCCGGCACGAGCTTCCCGTGATGATCGGAAAGACCGGGGCGCCTGTGCGGCCGAGGTTGAAGGTCTCGATCTACACGAACGCCATGCCGTCGGGGGCCGGTACGGCGCGGCTGAACGTGCGCGGAAATCCGCCCAGATGATCCGA
Organism: Roseibium aquae; assembly: GCF_008711285.1. Taxonomy (GTDB): domain Bacteria; phylum Pseudomonadota; class Alphaproteobacteria; order Rhizobiales; family Stappiaceae; genus Roseibium; species Roseibium aquae. The sequence goes on along the minus strand of NZ_VXDC01000001.1, from coordinate 383,284 downwards.
GAGGCAATTGCGGCGTTGCATGTTGAAGGCCGAAAAATTTCGAAATCCGAAATTTCCCGGCGGACGGGCCTGTCGCGCCCTACGGTTCACGCTCATTGGGACGCCGCCAATTCTTGATTTCCGACGACTGATCCGACCGGCGCCCCGAAAAAGTGTAAAGTTCAGTGTATAGAAAAAAAGCCAGATCATTCGGCGGCCGGACAGACCGCTGAACAGTGACGATCACTCAAAGCGTTCGTCTCGTTTGATCGGTCTTTTTGCCTTATATGCTGATTTCGATAGCGCTTCCGTCTATCGGGGTGGAGTGGTGCAATACTTCAATTGGACGCCTTAGGCGATCCGTCCCCGTATCTATGGCCAACCAGATATTCGGACTTTCGTGGTCCGGCCCGTTCGGCGCGAAAATCCACCTAGCAGACCCGAGATGAAACCAACGTCAAGACAATGCAGTGGTCTCTGTTGATAATACAATTAACTTCCGGATCTTTGCACTTCATTTTCCAGCTGGGTTCTCGCATCCTCCCGGAGGCAAACGTTAATCCTGCCAATTACGAGACGTGCGAGATCGATGGCACGTCGAATTCTGTCTGGGGCCCAGCCGTTCGCACTCGATATTCTGTGAACCACGAGATCCCGTTCGCTGAAAATCTCGTTCCACTGGTTACAGAGGACTGTAACACGCGTGTCGAGGACTTCCCTTCCTGTCCACTCTTCGAGTTCGTTGCAGTCGCAGACCTTTTGTAGAATTTCGGCCACTCCTGATCGTTTGGCGACCTCCGTGACTTGTTCAGTTCGAAAGTTCGCAACGTTGTACGTGATGTCCTCACGCAACAAGAAATAGTTCTCACGTCCCTTCATGCATTTCTCAAAGTTCAGCGCAATCTCCGCACGGCGGTCAATTTCGTGTTCGGACTTCAACTTTTTCATCGCTGCGACTGATGAGTCCAAATTCGCATTCTGAAGTGTCTTTCGTAGGTTGCGATGATCCCGGATTGATTCCTCCAAGACTGCTAGGTATTCCGAAAATATCGATCGGATGGTTTCTTCAATGGTCGCGCACAGAGCGACTACCATGTTATTTTGCATCGTCACTCGGAGTTGGCCATCGACAGGACCATCGTTCTCAATGTGCTGAAGAATCGATTCGAGCCGCAAAGACGCAGTCTCGAAGTCGTCCACGACAGATTGGAGGCGCGGTTGAGGATCCACCATACGATAGGCCGTCAACAGATACTGTCGAGGATCGAACCTACCGCCGCCAGCCGCTTTTTAGTGGCGTCTGAGGTGTTCGCCTGACCGGTCATAAGATCAAGGTCGCGGTCCAGCAATGCGTCTACACTCGCCTTGATTTCGAATCCTTTTTCTACGAATTTTGGCAGGTTATCAATGCGCCGCATCAACGAGACGGTGATAGAATCGTAGAGTGCTGCTGACACGCGGCGGCGACCAGACTTGTCTGGGGGAAGACGGAAAGTCTCCTCCCCAAAAATGGCCTCGCATGCTTCGATCACCGCGGAGAAGGAGTTCCTTTTCGCTTCGATCTCAAGTTGAGAGATGTCCTTGTTATCTCTCATGTAACGGTCGAGGATGCTACGCATCGAACCGGAAATGCGATCATCGTCCATAAGGGCAAAACTCCGAAGAACGAGCTGGCAGTCACCCATCGTCCGGTAAAGCGTATTTTTTTGCCGGGTTTCGTTTTCGTAATACTCGTTATCGTCTACCGCGGAATAGACTGGAATATTGAATATCCGACAGAATGAAGGATTTCGGGCCAGTTCAACAACAAGGTCGTTAAAGTCACCCTTATAGATACTGTTGCGAAGCTCTTGTGCGTTGAGCTTTTCCCCACCGGTATTGAGACGTTCGAAGACGTATCGGCGCACTAGGTACGGATCTTTCTCATCGCTACGGGTCTCTTGTAGTAGGACAATCGCACTCACAGAAGCGCGATCAAGACCTCGCCTGACCTTCGGAGGCAATCGAGAATAACGGCGCCCGTTCAGGAAGGCCATCTTAACCATCCCGGTGAGAACGAAGTCGTTCTCTAGAAATTCGTGGATCGCATTCAACCGCTGTTGGCCGTCCATCACTTCATAGCGGGCAAGGTCGTTCTCGAAAAAGTAAATGGGTGGCACTGGTATATTTAGCAGGAGCGACTCGATGAGGAGAGACTTCTTTTTCGCAGACCATCGCAGACGGCGTTGATATTCAGGACGAAGGTTGAGGACTTCACGCCCATTAATTAAGTCGCGAAGCTGAGGAAGTAAAAAATTGTTGGTCTGGTATATGACGCGAAAGACATTGTTGGCATATGCGTCCTCGATTTCCTGATCCGACTTCGGCAACTCCTCGTGGAGCTCGCCGTTATCGTCCTCTTCTTCAATCTCCGCGACAATGTCGTCATTGACTGCCATACTGACTTTCTCCATTCCTTCGCCAGTTCCTAGAAAACCAGAAGAGCTAAGAGCCTTCGACATCTAGCGCTGGATTCTGGACATTTATGCTGAAGGTCCCACCGAAAACAATAGTTCGTCGGTTCAGCGGTCTGTCGAACGCCATCGCGAACTTCTTACAGGGCAGGTGATCGCTTCGCCTTCGTGACTTTTTGCGCCTTAGCCTTAGCCTCTTGTTTTTTGTTCGACGAGGGATCGACGTCTCTCGGAGCCAACAAAGATTCTTCCTGCCGCTCAGTCGGGTGGCATTTCCGCCGGCGATTTGCGCTCTTCGCGTTCATCTCAAACAATTCTCGTATGAAAAAAAGTCCTTCCTCCGGGAAGGGAGCTTCCTCCGGGAAGGGAGCCAGCAGCGGGCGGTAAACCGCCCGATCTGGCAAGGGGGAGAAGACTCCCCCGTTGACCCCCACCCGCGCCGTTGGCGCTGACAAAAGGAGACGCCGCTGTGACGCTCAACGACATCACGCCCGCCGAGACGACTACCGCTCCCCGCCGTCGCCGCTCCGAGACGCGGCAGCGGACGGCGAGCGTCTCCGCCCGACTCCTGCCCGCCGAACGCGCCGCGATCGATGCCGCGGCCGAAGCGGCCGGCTGCGGGCCAGGCACCTGGACGCGCGAAGTCCTGACCCGGGCCGCTGGTGCGCCGGTCCCGCCCCGGCGCGCAGCGCGCACCGATCTCGCCCGCGCCGTCGGTCGTTGGACGGGCGAGGTAGGCAAAATCGGCAACAATTTGAATCAATTGAGCCGCCATGCCCACCAGGGCAGCCGCGTTGATGCCGCCGCGCTCGACCGCCTGACCGCCGTCGTCCGCGATTTGCATACCGCCGTCACCTCGCATGAGTCCGGAGGTGGCGAAGCGAGCGCGCCGTGATCGCCGGCGTATCCCGTCACGCGCGGACCCAGCGCGAATCCCGCGCTCTGATCTCGCACCTGCTCAAACCGGAGAACAATCCGCGAACGATGATCTTGGGCGGGACGCTCGCGACCGAACTCTCCGGAGCCGTCGCCGACATGCAGCGCCTGAGGGATTCGACATCCGCCGACGCGGCCGCTCTGCATATATATTTGTCGCCGTCACACGCGATGACTGACGACGAACTTGTCCGCGCCGCCGAAATCGTCCGTGAACATCTGGGCGCCGCCGACCATGCCGCCGCATTGGTCGTGCACGACAAGGAACGTCGGTCGGGCGAAGGCCATTCCCACGCCCACCTTGTCCTCGGCCGCGTCTCCCCGTCCGGCGCGGTGCTTGAATCCGGCTTCGAGAAAATCAAACTTGAAACTGCTTCACGGCTCATTGAATTTGAACTCGGCGAGGAGCCTGTCCTCGCCCGACATCACGCCAGTGCCGTCCGCTGGCTACGTCAGCACGGCCGCGCCGACGTCGCTGATTGGCTGACCGCCGCTCACGGCCCCGATCCGGACAAACCGCAGTCCGCAGCCTCGCCCGCTCATCGGCAGGCACTCTCCCGGGAGGGCATCGGCCTGTCCGCAGTCCGCGCCACGATCCGGAGTGCCTGGGCATCCGGCGGCGCTGAAGCCGTCCGGAACGCCGGTTACGAAATCGCGCCCGGTCGCAAATCCGGTGTCTTCGTCGTCGCCCGCAACGGCGCGGAAATCGGCTCCCTCGACCGCCTGACCGGGGAAAAGCGCGCCGCGATCCGGAACGCGATGGAAGCCGCTCCGGATCAGATTTCGCGTAATGAGAGCAAGACCGAAAACACTCAACGCTCTAGGAAGCCCGCTGAGAGCAATTCTCAACCTGCCGTGAGTGATCCAACATCCGAAAAATCAGAAAAAATCCGTCCGGAGCGATCTGGATTGGGCACGGCCCGTGCCCCCCTTCGCGGCAAAAAGAAGTCCGGTGCCGAACAGGTTTCCGAAGCTGCCGCCGACCAGGCGCGGCGGCTCGCAGAAGCGTTTGACGGTCGTCTAGATGCCGCGCTCGCCGCCGCTGTCCGAAGACGATCGTCAACGGCGGAATCTGCCGAAGAGCCCTTGAATTCGCGTCAAACAGGTAATTCCGAGAATACTCTACCGCCTAGTACGCCAATACAGCGCGACACTGGCGCGGCCGTGGGCGATCTATCATCCGAAAAACGGCGCCCACCTCGCTCTCCGGAGGAAGCCGCCGCCGGGCGCTACCTTGACCGCGTGGAGGCTCAACTCCGAAAGAAGATTACTCATCTTTCCGGCCCGGATCGCCTTCCGGAGTCGTCCGAGATGACCGACACCCGGCAGCGCCTTGCCGCCGCCGCTCAGGAACGCGCTGCATGGGACGCTCGCCACGGCAGCCGCATCACCGAGCTCCGTCTCAAGACCGGAGCCGCTCGCCCCGCGGGCATTTTTGCCTGGGCGACCGGGGCCACCGGGCGATACGATGCGGCAGCCCGCGAGCTCTCGAAGCTCGCCGAAGAACGCGAGTCTCTATCGCGTCCCCTCGCCCAGGCGCGGAGGGCGGTCCGCATTTTGAAATCGGCTCACGAGGCCCGGCAGGCGGCATACGACGATGCGCGGAGCGAGGAGCGGGAACGTCTGTCGAAAAATCTCTCGCTTGTCCCCGAAGCTCGCGCGGCACTGGCCGAAGATCCGACGATCGCGGCCGGCGGCCGAAAGGCGCTCGCCACCGCCGCTCGCAAGCGGCAGGCTGCCCGTATGGCTGAAGAACGGAGGGCGGAGCTGGATTTAGCGCCTGCTGGGCACACTCAAGGAGGTCTCAATGGGGGCAGATAAACGGAAACTTAAGTCTAGCGAGGCGGCTGCCCGGCATCAGAAAAAGCGACGGGACTGCCGGGACCGTCTCCAGCATCAGTTTTTAATGCGACGTCGGCGCCGGCGAAAACCTGGGCCTCTGTTCTGGCTTATCCTGATTGCCAGCATTTTTTCACGGCTGCTGCTACCGAGATTCACACCTGTGTCACGGCAGCTACAAGGGAGGTCAGATCATGGACAAAATGAAAAAATCGTTGCACTTGAGGCAAATGGATATCGGCGCACTGGTCAAAAAGATCTCAGCATCGGGCTCGAAAAGGGACTTCATGGAGCTTCCGGAAACCGCCGAAATCTGGAACAGAACACCGAAAAGCTTGAGAATGTACTTAGCCTACATTCTGCGCGAGCTTCGCGAACCCTGGAGACTACATTGTCAGCCGAGCGGCGGCAGGCGCGACGACCTCGCGTATTTTAGCATGTGGACGCGGAGCCGGGATAAAAATTTCCCGGAACTGCGTCCGGGTTATCGGCCGCCGAAGAAGAAGGATGACGATGACGACGACGGTGATGGGGTTGACGACGGATCGCCGCTGCCTCCAGGGCTGTGACGTCGACAGAGGATGTTCATTTCATTTCGTGACTCACGAAACGCCGCCCGGCCTCCGGTCGCTCGCTACGGCGCCTGATGATTGGCGCGCTCCGCTCCCGGAAGCCTCTTCAGTACCTCAATAGAAAAGCCCCCCGGAGATCCGATCTCCGGGGACTTTTTCTCGCACAATTAAGTGGAAGCCTTTGGCCAACAATCCTCGCAAAGGAAGAGCGGCATTTGGACCGGTTCCCGCCCACATTGTTCGCACCCCTCCCAGAGTTGACCGTATTTCTCCGGAACAACCCTCCCCATTTCGTCAATGTGTTTCGTTGGAGTGCGGGGCGTTGGAATGGGCTCCTCGATTTTCACCGTCTGACCACGTTGGAGGTTTATCGCAAGTTCGACACCTTCGATCAATGGCATGCTCGGTAGACACAAATCGATACTATCCAGCTCGTGCAATTCGACGAGCAACGAAAGTGTATCGTCGTCAAGGATGTCATGGCCGTGTTCACGGCAAATGGCCTCATATTCTTCGCGTGCCATCGGTTCTATGCTCGACGGAGAACTGGTCATTCAATCCTCCTCCTGTCCCAGAGACTGAGCCGGTGTTACAGGCTCGATCACGACGGGCCATGCCAAGGCCTCGTCTGCACGTCTTTTGAAGATGCGCTCTTCATCAATCACGACATCCGCAAACGGCTCGTCATTGAACTCGACTTCGATTTCTGCGAGTTCATCAGGTGTCAGGTCGCGTTCGCATCGGATGATGTCGCCGCTTGTCGTATTCCAGACCGACACATCAAAACGCCTCTCGGTTATCGCGTCCTTAAAGCCGCGCTCGAAGGCGACTTCTTTCGCAACCAGGATATTGTCGTCGTCGCCTTGGTGGAGATCCGGAATGATGCGCTCGATGAACCAGGCGATTTCTTCGATGTCATCCAGACGGTTACCGTCATCGACCCACTTCTGTTCTTCTTCCGCACGCATCCGAGCGAGATCAGCCGGTGAGTGTTCGCAACCTTCGCGCTGAAGGATCTCAAGGACCTTCGGGTTGTTATGTTCCGCCATCGTCATCCTCGGTATCGATATCTGCCGTCGAGAAAAAGACGGCGAGATCCAAGGTCCAACCGAGCTGCCAAGCCCGCTCAGCTTCGTCGACCGTCTCGGCGATAACGGGCCACTGGTTGATCATGGCCTGGACTTCTTCCGGAGCGGGTTTCAGAGACTCGAAATGAGCCCGAATAACGTCGTCTGCCGTCATGCTTTTTTCCTATAATCCGTGTGTGATCGGTCCAAGGTGGTCTCCGTGTGGGTACATCCGGACCCAGATGTCCGTCTTCACACCATCTGGATCCGTCGGGTATTTTCCAAAATGCGCCTGCGCTCGTTGTGTCGCGCATCCGGCGCAAGCTTGTTCCGCGATATCCTCGACATCATCCGGCGTCATATCTCCGATCAGCCGGAGTGCGCGAATGCCATCCCCGATCCGCCGCGCGCTGGGGCAGTCCCGACAACAACTCGGCGCGAGAGCAAGAAGTTGCATGGGTGCGAGTGAGGTGAGAATGGTCATGCCGCTTCGGCTTCGATCTCCGTAGCGATTTCCCGCATGGCAGACTCGGCGACCGCGATCGCTTCTACAAACGTGTCAGAAACGCCACGTTTCTCTTTTTCAGGGGACTGCGGGATGATGTGTATTACCCAGCGGAAGCGGTCATCGATCGGGAAAACGTCGCTCCAGATGACGTTGGAACCGATTCGCGTTTGATCAGTGGTGACGTGGAACTCGGGTTTCCAGTTGAACTCCATGAATCCTCCTATGCTTGTCAGGAATATTCTGAAAATGGTGCCGGATTTCCGGCACCAGGTTGTCGAGCCAAGGATCAGGCGACGTCTTGGACATTCTCAATGCCGGCTTCGTCGTAGATCATTTTCGCGAGCCAGCCCTGACCGAAAAAGTTGATGACCGCCGTCGCGTCGTTGGCGACGGTGGTGCGCCGGACATTGCGTTCTCCCTGCCATGCCGTGCAATTCTCAAAGACGCAGACGAAGCTGCCCGCGGTTGTCTGATAGAGCTCTAACTCATCCCAGGTGCCGACCTGTCCGCTGTAAACCCCGCTCTGGCGTTCGGTACTGGACGCGGCGGACGCAATTCTTTTTCCCGTGAACCGCAGATCCGGACCGTCGTCCTGCTCAATCAGATACTTCCTACACTCGTCACTCATGAAGTCTCCTTTTCTTGCTCATGAGAAATTGAAACCCGTCGCGCCGACATTTTCGAGCGACTGGGCTCAGTATAGCCCGTATCAACAATCAATAGTCAAGTATCTATAGTGAAAATATTAGATTGGCACTCAAAAACTGATTAACGTCATTTTGTCAACAATTAGCTGCTTCATCATCTACGCTATAAGGATTCGAAGATTACTTTAAGACTTGGTTTTTTTATTTAAGGATTCAATTGGCGGTGGCAAAGGACTCAATGCACGGCGACGTCCGGTCTCGAAGAGCGCGCGAGGACTCGTGTAAGGATTCGCGTGGGGACTATCCAACCGACTGGGATTCGAAATGTTGTCAAAACGGGGAGGAGCGTACACAAACAGGTGCACGTCGGATCATCCGACGCCGCTCCGGGCTTCTGGTCGCTCTGAAAAAATAATGAAATCAATTTGTTGTGGGAAGAGGACCTAGAACTCCCTCCGCACCTATCTCATTTAGCGAGCGAAGCCACAATTTCCTCGGCCTTCGGCAGAGCTTCTCGGTAAGCGGCCTCGACGGCCTCGCACCATGGCTCCATGGCGATCCGCTTGAGAGGCAACCGTTGCGCCCTGGAATACGCGATCCGGGTAATCGCGGCGGCATCTTGAGTTGAACTCCGAGCACCGCCTTGCGCGTGATCGAGTACTGCCGACACGGCATCGCCCCGCGTCGTCTCATCCTCGACGATTGTCGCGAAGGTCCTTCTTAGGTCGTGCGGAGACCAGTCCGGCACGGTGACGCCAGCTCTTACGAGCAGGTCCGGCGCGCCTCGCGCTTTTCCTATCTCGTCCCGACCACGCAGCCGAGCCAGCATCCTATTCAATGATGCGCCGTGTAACGGAACGTCGCTTTCGGTTCTGCCGGAACGCGATGCAGGCAGCAGATACTGAGATCCTTTCTCTTTTGACGCCTCGGCCGCTGGAGTCAATAGCTGCATGGCAACCGGAGGGATCGGGAGGACGTGTTCCCGTCGGGATTTCATAAGGTGCGGCGGAATATAGAGAATGCCCCAGCCGTCTCCCTGCCGCTCGTCGTCAATGAGAAAACCGCGTTCAATTCCGACAATGGCGCGCCGCTGGACGGTAAACGCGAGCAGCCGTAATCCGAGTATGGTTCGATCTGATGCCTCGGTGTTGATAGTCCTACCCGGTGCCCGGCGGAAGCATTCCGCTAAGGCAAGGGTCATGCCGACGTCTTCAATCGTCGGCATTCTGTCCTTGCTTCGCTCGACGTGGACAGAGGCCACATCGCGCCACCAGCCGGAGACGCCCGCGAGTCCAGCCGCTGCGGAATGATGGCGTCTCGCCCAGTTTAACGCGGCCTTGGTGTAGGCCAGCGCTTTCCGGGAAGCAGAGCCGCCATGCTCGGCCGCCATTTCGTCCCGGAAGTCCTCAAGGCTCCGTTCGTCCAGTTCTCGCGCAAGCAGCGATGCGATATCGCTGAAGGGATCAGACGATAGAACGGCTTCGACATCTCTTGCCGTCGCGGCTGACGGCGGACGCCGAACGCCGCGAACGACCCTTCCTTGTTTGATGTGATCTTCTAGGTAGCGCTGGACGAGCGTTTCCATCGTCCAGTCCTGCCGCTCTTTTCCCTCCCTCCGGAGAACCACCCCGGCCGCTTCGTCATGCGAGGCTCCGGCGAGTCGAGCGTCAACCCACGGGCGAGGATCTAGTCCAGAGCGGAGCATTCCTCGAATGTGAGAGGCCAATTCACGAGCCTGTTTCGGCGTCCAACGATTAGCCGGGCCAAGAGTGACAGTGGAGTTCCGGAAACGGAAAAGCCACGTGGCTTTATACCGGCGTACACGGATCCTCAGTCCTTCCTCGCGAACGTCTGACCAGTCCCTTAAGTTCTCCGTCCCCTTCTCCGCCAGTTGGACAGCCTCCAGGACATGAGTTGCGGTCAGTGCGTCGCGGGTAGTGGCCATTCTTCGAATCCTTGTACCGACTCCGTACCGACTCAACGAATCCCTGAGGCAAGGATTCATCCCTTTATGTCGGTCCATACGGGTGCTTTAAATGGCATAAATCCTCATATTGTCAACAATTTAGGAAGGATTCGCGTTCGGACACCAAGGATTCGAGAATAAAAGTTTACGGAATCATAATCCGCGTGTCGGGGGTTCGAGTCCCTCTCCCGCTACCATTTTCCTTGAATTTTCGGGCAATCTGATCACACACACGACCAGTGCATCTGGGCATGGGGCGTCCAGAGGGCGCGGACCCTCCGGCAGCAAGGGCCGCCCCGGGCGCTGCGCGGGACGGCCTGTTCGGGGACGGGCGGATTACGATGCAGGGGCGAACGGAAGGGACGAATGGTGCAGCACAATCTTCGCGCTGCCATCGTCCAATTGCGCGATACCGAACGTGTACTCGACTTTGATTTCCGAGCCCTCCGTTGTCATGAAGTAGTAATTGCCCATCGCCATGGCCATATCGCCGCTGATGACGGTGCCCTCGTTTTCCCAGCGCACGGCGGTGTAAGGCGCGATCGCAAAACCGCCATCCTCGGCGATGTCCCCGCCGACGAAGTAGGACAGCGCCTCCTCGAAGGTGCCGCGGAATTGGTCCTCGCTCGCGAGCGTCGGCTTGAACAGGACAACGCCGTCATCATAAGCGTAGAATGTCTCGATGTGCGCGCGCGCGGCCGCGCGGTAGTCGCCGCCTTCGGTATGGACGGCGCCGATGCTCACAATCCCCTCGCCCCACGCCGTCTTGAGCGCGGTCACCTTCTCCTCGGTCAGACCGGACGGCGCGTCCGTGCCCGCGTGAACGGCGGCGGTCGAAACGGCAAGGGCCAGCGCGGCCGTCAAAACAGTTGGCTTGAACATAGACATCTCCTCAGGTTTCAGGGCGCAAAACGCACATCGCGCATCGCCAAGCTTTAAATCGTGCGCCGGGATCGATAACACCAATGAAAAGAATTCCGAAGATTGATAGATAAAACGCATTGATAATGAGGCAATTTCATGCGGCCCAGCCTGCGCCAGATCGAGTATTTTGTTGCCGTCGCCGAGCGCGGAGCCTTTGGCGCCGCCGCGCACAGCCTGGGCGTCACCCAGCCGAGCCTGTCCAAGCAATTGGCGACCATGGAGGACGAACTCGGGATCCAGCTTTTCGAGCGCACCTCCCGCAAGGTGAAGCTGACACCGCTGGGCCGCAAACTGTTGAACCGGGGCCGGGCGATCCTGGCGGAGGTCCGTGAGTTCCGGGCAACCGCGCGGGGCTCGCTCGGCTTGTTCGGCGACCGGCTTGCGATCGGTGTCTTGCCTTCCGTGGGGGCCTATTTCATGCCGATCGCGAACCGGCGTTTGCATCTGCGCTATCCGGATCTGCGCCTGATCGTGCAGGAAGGGGCGACCTTCGAGCTGCTCGGCCTCCTGCAGGAAGGCCGGATCGACGCGGTCATCGGCACGCGCACGAACGAACCGGGCATCAACAGCATTTCCCTGTTCTCGGAAACGCTGTGGATCTGCGCCGCCAGCGACGATCCGCTTTCAAGCGGGCAAGGCCCGGTGCATCTTTCCGACCTGGCCGGTCAACCCCTCCTCTCCCTCAGCCCCGAATTCAGGCTGGCGGAAATCGTCGAGCGGCTCGCCCAGCTGGCCGGGACCTTTGTCAGCCGCGACTATCAGGGCGGGAGCCTCGACGCCGTGCGGCAGATGGCGGTGATGGGGGCGGGCGTTGCGGTCCTGCCCTCGCTATATGCGCTGGCCGAGGCCATCCGCGACCCGGAATTCAACATCCGCCGGATCGAGCACGAAGAGGCTGTTCACGAGATTTTCCTGCACTGGCGCGCGAGCTCCGTGCACGCGGACGACTTCCGGCAACTGGCCAACGATCTTATTGAAGTGAAACAGCAGATTCGGGCCGCTCGCAGCGAACGGTTCCGGTGACCGAAGAGCCGTCTTGCACGCTGTTCTAAACCGTCACCTTCCCGAAAATCTCCTCGCGGGTGACATCCGAACGCGGGCCATCCAGGGTGACCCGGCCCCGTTCCAGCGCCACGAAATGGTCGGCCAGCCCGTAGGCAAAATCGAAATATTGCTCAACCAGCACGATCGCCATGGTGCCCTGATCCCGCAGATAGGCGATCACCCGGCCGATCTGCTGGATGATGTTGGGTTGAATGCCTTCGGTCGGTTCGTCCAGAAGCAGGAGCTTGGGACGTGTGATCAACGCGCGGCCGATGGCCAGCTGCTGCTGCTGCCCGCCAGAAAGATCGCCCCCGCGCCGGCCCTGCATGTCCTTGAGCACCGGAAACAACTCGTAGATCTCGTCTGGAACCGCGTGATCGGCCCTGGGCAGACAGGCAAAGCCGGTCTCAAGATTTTCCTTCACCGTCAAAAGCGGAAAGATCATGCGTCCTTGCGGGACATAGCCGACTCCGGACGCGGCAAGCACATGCGGCGCCGGTTTCCCGACCTCCTCACCGTCAAGACGGTAGGTCCCCGATGTTCGGTGATGCGTTCCGGAAATCGCTTTCAAAAGGCTCGTCTTGCCGACGCCATTGGTGCCCATCAGGCAGGTCACGTGGCCTTTTTCGGCATCGAGGCTGACATCGTAAAGGATCTGGGACTGTCTGTAGTGAAGGCACAAATCACGGATTTCCAACATGGCACTCACCGCCCCAGATAGACGTCGATGACGTCTTGATTGCTCGTCACGGCGTCGAGGGAGCCTTCCGCAAGGACGGCCCCCTCGTGCAGCACGGTGACCTTGCACCCCAGCCTGCGGACAAACTCCATGTCGTGTTCGACAACGACAACGGCCCGGGTCTGCGCGGCCCGCTTCAACAGATCGGTCGTGTGCTCGCGTTCCGCAGGCGTCATCCCGGCCGCGGGTTCATCGACCAGCAGAAGCTGCGGATCCTGCGCCAGCAGCATGCCGATCTCGAGCCATTGCTTCTGCCCGTGGGACAGTTCTCCGGCCAGACGTGGCAGATGCTCTTGCAGCCCGATTTCAACCGCGAGCTCTTCCACTTTGCCAAGGTCGACTGCATCGGCGCGATAGAACAGGGCGGACAGCGGGTCCCGGTCCTTCTTCAGCGCCATCAGCAGGTTGTCCTGCACGGTTTGAGTGACGAAAACGGTCGGACGCTGAAACTTGCGGCCGATTCCCAACCGCGCGATCTGGCTTTCGGACAGGCGCAGAAGATCGCGCCCTGGGCGGCCCCATTCGACCTTTCCGCTATCCGGGCGGGTCTTGCCCGTCACGATATCCATGAAGGTGGTCTTGCCGGCCCCGTTCGGCCCGATCACCGCACGCAACTCTCCGGTATCGATGGAAAAGGACAGGTTGTTGATCGCCTTGAACCCATCGAAGGAGACCGACACGCCGGAAACTTCCAACAAGGCGCCCATCACCGGTCTCCCTTGCGCACGAGTTGATCAACCAGTCCGCCGATGCCCTGGGGCGCGAAGAGAGTGACCAGCACAAAGCCGAAACCCAGAAGCACGGTCCACCAGTCAACCCATTGGATCGTCGCAAATCCGAGCGGAATGTCCGGGACCTGCCCCCCGGTGAAGGCGGAAGACAGCAGGGAAACGAGTGCCGCGCCAATCACCGCACCATAAAGGCGTCCCCGGCCTCCGATGGCGACCCAGACCGCCAGGAAGATCGAGGCGATGGGGGCAAGCTCGGCCGGATTGATGATACCCGCCTGCGGATAGTAAAGCGCACCGGCAATCCCGGCGATCACAGCGGTCAATGTGAAAATGAACAACTTATACGTTTCAACGGGATATCCGAGGAACCGGACGCGCGGTTCGTCATCGCGGATGCCGCGGATCACATTGCCGAATTTGCCGGAGACGACCCATGCCGCCAGCAGATAGCCAAGTCCGAGCGCCAGGGCCGAGGCCCACAGGAACCAGACGGAAATGACGGCCTGCGGCACCAGTGTGAGACCCGGGATGTTCTGGAGACCGGACAGGCCGTTGTTGCCACGAAGACCGGAGTCGTTTTGGAAGAGATAAAGCGACAGCGCCAGGGTCATCGCCTGTGTCAGGATCGACAAGTACACGCCGGTCACGCGGGATCGAAACGCCAGCCAGCCGAACCCGAGCGCCAAAACCCCAGGCACCAGAACAACAAAGGCGAGTTGAACGGCAAGACTGTCCGCGAAATACCAAATCGCCGGTATCTCGGAGCCGCCGACGACACCGAAAATCTGCGTCCCGATGGCATCGCGGATTTCCTCCGGTGTTGGCGGCAAAGCCTGACCGGCAAGCGACTCCACGACAATGTCCTTGGTCCGCTCATACATCAGCCACATGCCGATCATGTACCCGCCAAGGCCAAAGAAGGCGAAATGACCCAGCGAAAGAATTCCGCAATAGCCCCACACGAGGTCCATCGCGATGGCGATCAGGCACAGACACAACGTCTTTCCCAAGGTTTTGATAAAGCTCGTTGACAGCAATCCGATACCGAAGGCCTCGGACATCAGTGTTGCACCGAGGGTGAGCAGCGAAAGGATCGCAAGGAAAACAAGAACGGAGGGATTGCGCAGAAAGAAGGATCGCTGCTGGAGGGTGTTGAGCGCCGTTTCGGACATGGATCAATCCCCTGCCGCGCGGCCTTTGAGGGCGATAATGCCCTTCGGCCGGAATTGGATGAAGATGATGACGAACATAATCATGTAGGTCTGGGCCGCCAGCGTGTTTGACGGGTTGAACCATTCGATGATCTTTTGCAGCGAGCCGATCATGCCCGCGCCGGCCAGTGTTCCCCATATGTTGCCAACACCACCGACCACGACTGTCATGAACGACTGAACGATATAGTTCGCTCCAAGTTCGGAAGTGACCTGGGCAAACAATCCGATGGCGACACCGGCAATCCCGGCAATGCCGGATCCAAGGCCAAATGTCAGCATGTTGATCCGGTCCGGGTTGATGCCCATCGAAGAAGCCATTGAAGGATTCTGGGTCACGGCTCGCACTTCCAGACCGAGCCGTGTCCGCTTGAGAATGAACAACAGCAGGAGGAAAAAGATCACCGCCAAGACGAAGATTGCGATCCGGATATAGGAGATGGAAACAATGTCGTTGAACGCCAATGACCCATCAAGCCATTCCGGTGCGGTCAACGGCCGGGCCTGGGTGCCGAAAATGTTCTTTGCCAGTTGTTGCAGGGCGATCGATACCCCGAAGGTTGCCAGAAGCGTCTCCAGCGGCCGGTGCATCAGGTGGCGAATGACCAGGCGTTCCAAAAGGACGCCCGCAGCAAAAGTCACGGCAAAGGCAAGCGGCAAGGCAACGAGGATCGAAACGGTGTAGTTGCTGATGAATTGCTGGACGACATAACCGGTATAGGCCCCCATCATGATGAACTCACCGTGGGCCATGTTTATGACCCCCATCACGCCGAAGGTAATGGCCAGACCGATGGCCGCCAGAAAGTAAATTGAGGCAAGCGACAAGGCATCGAGGGCCAGATCCGCAAGCTGATTCAGGTCCACGGCCCGGTTGATCGAGTTGAGCGTTCCGACCGCGGCTGCCGTCACCGCCCGGTCGGGCTCGGCGTAAACCTCGTAGAAAACATGATTGGCAAGGAGAGAGCCCCGCTCCTCGGCCCCCACGGTCGGCGGCACCTTGCCGGTCTCGGCAAGGGATTGATACGCCGCGTCTCGAGCGGCCTCCGTGTTGAGGGTTTCAAGCAGAATGGCGCCGATCCGCCCGTCCGCCGCATGGCTGACGAGCGCGGCATTGCGGTCCGCCCGTGTGACGGGGGCCGGTGCGAAATCAGCGTCGACAAGCATGGCATACGCCACGTCCAGGTCGATGTCCCGGCCCGGAACCAGCGTGCGTGCGACGTTTTTGTCCCCGGGCAGCGATTTGGCGACTTCAAGACGCGTTGCAAGAAGCGGGTTGATTGCGGCGCGGACATCGATACCCGTGTCGCCCTTGAACCGCTCCATCGCGGCGATCCGCTCTTCTGCGCTCTGTCCGTAGGAGATGATCAGCAGACCTTCCAGCCGCTCCTTCCGCGATCGCAAATCGGGGTCCGTTTCCTCTTGGATGGACGCGCGAAGCGGGATCAACTGGGAGGCATCAGCGCTGCGCTCGAGCGTATCGAGCGCGACCGCCCGCACGGTTGGATCCGGGTCGGACAGCTGGAAACGCACCAGGGCCGCATCAATCACGGCGCGAACGCCTGAATTCGGTTTGACTTGCACCAGATCTCTGGACGAGACGGTTCCGGCGCTTTCCCCCGTATCGATGTCGACAAGCTCGATGTCCCCGCGGGCATCCGGTCCGAAATAGAAGATGCCGTCTTCCTTGGTCCTCCACACCTGCTTGTCGCGCCATTGGGCGAGGAAATGCGTGACCCCGGCTGCTCCCGACGCGAAAAGCGCCTCAATCGCAATGCCAGCGGTCTGACGGGAGGGGCGCTCAATGACCGATGCATTTTCCTGAAGAACGGGCTGCAGGTCATTCGCAAGCGCAACAGGTTGCCGGATCGTCAAGAAGATACTGGCGGACAACAGACAAAGAATGAGGAGGCGCATAGCACTCTGACATCAAGAGAGGCAGGGGCCGGGGCGCGCTGGCCCCGGCTGGAGTTGCGTGAGCTCAGATCAGTAGTTGGATTTGATCTGAACGCATGTCTTCGTTTCGGTGTTGTACATCCCGCAGCCGAGGTCCTTCCAATCGGATTTCAGGACCGCGGACTCGGGCAGGAAATCCGTCCAGGCATCGCCGGGCACCGGATCGGTCTGCGAGATGATATCGAACTGTCCATCTTCCCGAATTTCCCCGATCAGAACGGGCTTGCTCAGGTGATGGTTCGGCAGCATCTCGGCAGTTCCGCCGGTCAGGTTCGGGAATGTCTGGCCGTACATGGCTTCGCGAACGGCATCCACGTCGGTTGTGCCAGCGGCCTCAACTGCGTTGACCCACATATTGAAACCGATGTAATGGGCCTCCATCGGGTCGTTGGTCACCCGGTCGTCGCCCATACGGGCTTTCCATGCCTCGATGAACTGCGCGTTCGCATCTGTATCGGCGGACTGGAAGTAGTTCCAGGCGGCCAGATGCCCAACAAGATTGGATGTATCCAATCCGGACAGCTCTTCCTCGCCAACCGAGAACGCGATGACCGGAATATCGTCAGCGGATACGCCCGCGGCGGCCAATTCCTTGTAAAAACCGATATTGGCGTCACCATTGATGGTCGAGACAACACCGACCTTCTTTCCATCGGCACCAAGCGCGACAACGTCTGCCACGATCTTCGACCAGTCGGAATGGCCGAACGGGGTGTAGTTCACAAAGATATCGCTTTCAGCAATGCCTTTGTCCTTCAGGTACTGCTCAAGGATCTTGTTTGTCGTGCGCGGATAGACGTAGTCCGTTCCGAGCAAGGCGAATTTTTCGACACCGAGTTCTTCAAGGTAGTAGTCGACGGCCGGGATCGCCTGCTGGTTCGGCGCGGCCCCTGTGTAAAAGACGTTCTTGGATGACTCCTCGCCTTCATACTGGACCGGGTAGAACATAAGCCCGTTCAATTCCTCGATCACGGGCAGAACGGACTTGCGCGACACAGACGTCCAGCAGCCGAAAATGACATCGACGTCCTGAACCGTCAGTAGTTCGCGGGCTTTTTCGGCGAAAAGCGGCCAATCAGAAGCCGGATCGACCACGACGGCTTCGAGCTTCTTGCCAAGGACACCACCCTTTTCGTTCTGCTGGTCGATCAGCATTTCCATGGTGTCTTTCAGCGTGGTCTCCGAAATGGCCATGGTCCCGGATAGCGAGTGCAATACACCAATTTTAATGGTTTCTTCCTGCGCGACGGCGAGTTTTCCAAACAATGAAACAGAAACCAGTGCAGTCGCTCCGCATAGGGCTGCGCGGCGTGTGAATGAGGTCATGAACGTACTCCGATCTAGCTACGCTCCAATCAATGCAGTTCACGTGCCAGATTGCGCAATGCAGCAAAAGATGGTCGAGACGGGAAAATTTTATCATTAAATCCGATACTTGATTACCTTCAGCCACGGAGGCGCCGGCTTCCCGGATCGTGCTGACGATTGCCATTCATCGTCAAAATGCACAGGCATTAATCACCATTAAAACATTGTTGTTTTTTTAGGCATATTTCAACGACGGATCGAGGGGAGTACCGCTGCCCCGTGACAGGCCGGCACCGTTGGCCAGCAAGGAAGACGGCAAATTCAAAAACCCTTTGGCCGCAAGCACCGGAAAAGACGCGATCAAGCCCCCGTCGCATACCGAATGTCGATTTGAACCGCACTGACGTGCATTGGCCTTGAGTTGGCCCTCTTTTTGGACATGTCTCATGGCCAAAACATTCACCCCCGTCCGCACGCCATCGGAAAACGGGGGCATTTCGTATCGCACCCGCAAGGCCACGCTGTCCCTAACCCTTCAACAAGGGGTGGACACCCGCCCGCGATCGCAGGGAACGGCAAGATGCGGATACGACCATTTTGATCTGGGCGCGGGGCCCCGGCGTATGCCTCGCAGGAGTAAAGATTATGCCAAGGGCACTTGTTCTTTTGTTGCTGATGGGGCTGCTGGCCCCGTCCACCGTTCTGGCGCAGGGCCGGCCGGCAGGCGTTCTGACGAACGTTGTCACCGAAGAACAGACGAGTGAAACGATCTCGATCCTCGGGGAACTCGTGGCGGAACGTCAAAGCCGCGTTGCCTCCCGGATCGCCGGTGTGGCGGACATGGTTTCCGTTCAAGTGGGAGACAGCGTTGAAGCGGGCGACATTCTGGCGACAATCGACGGCGAATTGCTGAGCATCGAGCTGGCACGGGCTCAGGCAGACCTTTCAGTGGCTGAAGCGGCTGTCAATACGGCAAGATTGCAGGTGAACACCGCCGAGACGGCCTATACCCGCGCGGAACGGCTTCAGGAGCGGTCGATCATTTCAGACGCGACCTACGAGGAGCGCCTCAATGTGCTGTCAGTGGCGAAGGGGCGTCAGGCGGAAGCCGAGGCGCGGGTTCACGTCGCCAAGATGGCGCTGCGGCGGGCACAATACGACCTTGACAATGCGACGGTGCGCGCCCCCTTCAGCGGGGTCGTGATCGAGGTCGGAACGGAAGTCGGACAATTCGTCGGGCTTGGCACCGAAGTGGCACGGCTCATCGACACCGGTGAAATCCGGGCCGAGGCGCAAGTTCCGGCCCGGTTCGTCGAGGCGCTTCAGCCAGACCAAACGATTTACGGCCGCACCGGTTCCGGGGGTGCCGTAGTGCTCCAGATGCGAGCTGTATTGCCCACCGAATCCTCCGCGACGCGGACAAGGCCGGTGATCTTCGACGTCGTGTCCAAGGAGGGAGCCGCCGCCGCCGGGCAGTCCCTGTCTCTCGACCTGCCGGTCAGCGCGCCGCGCAGCGTTCCCGCCGTTCCGAAGGACGCCCTAATCCAGGGGCGCAACGGTTGGCAAGTCTTTCTGGCGCGCGACGGTGTTGCAGAGCCCAGATCGGTTGAAATCGGAATTGCGCTCGGCGACCGGTTCGAGGTGATCTCGGGACTTTCAATCGGCGATGTCGTTGTGGTGCGCGGCAACGAGCGTTTGCGGCCGGGACAGCCGATCGCGCCCACCCCGGTCAGCAGCGGAACCGACGAGACCGAAGACACCGAACCGCAAAAGCAAGCCGCGGCCCGGTCTGCAAACTAACCCTGCCCAGACAACCAGCTGGGGCGAGATCTCATGAACCCAATCCGCATTGCCATCGAACGCCCCGTTGCCGTTCTGGCCGTCGTCGCCATGGCTGTGATGTTCGGCGCCCTGGCCCTCACCCGGATCCCGGTGCAACTCGCGCCGGATGTCCGTAAACCGGTGGTCGTGATCGAGACAAACTGGCCGGGAGCCGCTCCTGCAGAAATCGAACGTGAAATCGTCAATTTGCAGGAAGACGCGTTTCGCGGACTTGAAGGCCTGGAGGAAATGACAAGCCGGTCGCGCACCGGCCGGGCCCAGGTCACCCTGGAATTCGCCATCGGATCCGAGATGGCTGACATCCTTCTTCTCGTGTCGAACCGTCTCGACCGTGTCGACGGGTATCCTGCCGAGGCAAGCGAACCGACCCTGAACACCTCAGGCTCGGACGACAGTCCGATCGCCTGGGTAACCCTGCGCGCCGAAGCTGGAAACACCCGCGCCCTTCCCGAATATGGCGATTTCCTTGAAGATGTGATCAAGGAGAGGCTCGAGCGGGTGGATGGGGTATCGACCGTCAATGTCTTCGGCGGCGTCACACGTGAGTTGCAGATCGTTATCCGCCCCGAGGAACTCGCACGGTATGGGCTGACAATCCCCGATGTCGTCCGCCAGTTGCGGGCCGAGAATATCTCCCTGTCGGCCGGGAACGTGGACGAAGGCAAACGGCGCTATGTCGTGCGCGCCGAAGGCAGTCTCGACACGGTGGACGCGGTGAAAAGCGTCGTCTTGAGATCCGAGCGCTCGGCCAATGGCGGCGCGCGCGGGCGCGTGCTTGTGGCCGACGTGGCGGACGTGGCGTTTGCCTATGAGGAGCGAACCTCCCGCCTTCGATTCCGGGGTGAACCCGGCCTTGCCTTCAATATCGTTCGCGAACAGGGCGCCAACGTCATCGCAACCATGGAAGAGGTCAAAACGGTTCTTGATGAGCTCGCGGCCGGCCCGGTGGCCGATGCCGGCTTGATCATGGAACAGGTCTACGACGAGACCATCTACATCCAGGGCGCGATTGATCTTGTGGTTCAGAATATCTGGATCGGCGGGCTGCTTGCAGCCGGGGTCCTGCTTCTCTTCTTGCGGAGCCCGCGCGCCACCTTGGTGATTTCCCTGGCCATTCCGGTCTCCATCGTCGCCACCTTCGTGGCCATGGCTGGGACCGGGCGAACCCTCAATGTGATATCTCTTGCCGGGATCGCGTTCGCGGTCGGCATGATCGTCGATGCCGCCATCGTCGTTCTGGAAAACATCTACCGGCTGCGGGAAAAAGGGATGTCGAAGCGCGAGGCCGCCTATGAGGGCACGCGCCAGGTCTGGGGCGCGATCCTCGTCTCGGCCCTCACCACGGTCATGGTGTTCATTCCAATTCTCATGATGGAACTTGAGGCCGGCCAGTTGTTCCGCGATATCGCGGTGGCGATCTCGGTCTCGGTGCTTCTGTCCCTCCTCGTCGCCGTCACCGTGATTCCCGCACTTTCCTCCCGGCTCTTGTCCGGAGCTGAAGTCGGCACACGCCGCCTGCCCGGAATTGATCACGTCGCGGCGGCTTTCAGCTGGCTAGTCATGGCCTATGTCAAGCTCACCGTCCGCTTCCGGGCGATTGGTCTTGTCATGGTGGCGGTCATCGCCGGGGGCGCCCTGACGCTCGCCTGGGCCTTTTTGCCCAAGCTGGAGTATCTGCCGGAAGGGAACCGCAACCTGGTGTTCGGCCTCCTGATCCCTCCGCCCGGCTACAATCTCGACACGACCGAAACCATCGCCGAGCGGATCGAGGATGTGGCCCGGCCGCTTTGGGAAGCACGGCCGGCCCCAGCCACCAACGATGGCGCCCCGGCGGTCAGCAGCTTTTTCTTCGTCGCCACCCCGGGCAACAGTTTCGTAGGGGCCGCAGCCGTGGACGAAACGCGGGTTGGCGAATTGATCCCCTTGCTTTCACGCCCGATCTTTTCGGAGCCCGGCACATTTGGTTTCATGACGCAGCCCTCATTGTTTGGCCGCGGCGTCGGTGGAGGCCGGACCATCGAATTGAACGTGTCCGGGAACGAACTGGAGGAGATCCTCGGGGTCGCAGGGCAAGCCGCCGGTTTGATTTCAGATGTGCTCCCACGATCCGATGGCCACCAATTCCGTCCGATACCGGGTCTGGAGCTTGGCGCGCCGGAATTGCGGATCGTTCCCGACCGGGTGCGCCTCGCCGATGCCGGGCTGACCACCGAGGCCTTGGCCAGCACGGTCGACGCCTATAATGACGGCATCCGTATTGCCGAGATCAGCGTCGGTAACCGCAGGCTCGACCTGAAGCTTCTGGGCGATCCGAGCGCCTTGGGTGAGCTTCGGACCCAGGATATCGGAGCCTTCCCCGTCGTGACATCGAATGGCGAGATCATTCCGGTATCGGAACTCGCCGAAGTCCGGCTCACGGCGGGACCGACGGAAATCCTGCACCGGGAACGGTTGCGCACCGTGACCTTGGAAGTTCGGCCGTCGGACGCCCTGCCACTGGAAGCCGCTGTCGAACTCCTGGAAGCGGAAGTTGTCGATGTCCTCAACAATCAGGGCCTGCCTCCCGGCGTTCAGCTGTCCGTATCGGGCACGGCCGATCAGCTGTCCCAGACCTGGAATGCGATCCAGATCAACCTCGTGGTGGCGATGCTGATCGTTTTCCTGGTCATGGTGATCCTGTTTGAATCCTTCCTGCTGCCGCTTGTGGTGATGATTTCGGTTCCCGTCGCAGCCGCCGGCGGTGTTGGCGGACTTGCCCTTTTGAACCAGTTCCAGACCCAGCCCCTGGATATGCTGACCCTGCTGGGCTTCGTCATTCTGGTCGGCATCGTGGTGAACAACGCAATCCTGATCGTGCACCAAACGCTTTATCATCTGCGTGAGGAAGGAATGGCACCCGCCGCCGCCATCGAGGAAGCGACCCGGAACAGGATCCGCCCGATCTTCATGTCCACCCTGACATCCATCTGCGGGATGCTGCCCCTTGTTCTGTTTCCGGGAGCGGGTTCCGAACTCTACCGCGGGCTCGGCGCGGTCGTTGTCGGCGGTCTTTCGATGTCGGCCTTCCTCACCCTCCTGACGGTGCCCCCCTTGCTGAGGGTCATTCTGTCGGTCGATGTGACACGGTCCACCACTCCGGAACCGGCCGCGGCACCCGCCGAATAAGGCCCATTGTCCGGTTTGCTGCTCGACGCGATACTTCGGAGACAAGTCCGGAACACATGCCGAGCGGCCACCCGCTGGTTTCAAGGTATCTCCTGACAGGATTGGACCGCCTCGCGTTCAATCGGGTCTGGGACGGACACTCTGAAACTTAACAGCAAAGAGCAATTTGTCGCGGCCGGATCAAAGCGTCCCGCTTCAATCTGACCGGGCACTTACTCCAGAGCATTTTTCGTGAAAGCTGAATCACTTGAAATGCTCTATGTTCTGGTTTTTTCGCAATTTCGCGAGCGTAAAAGTCTCCAACTTTTACTGAAATTGCTCTAGGCGCCCCATGTATCGCTCAGCCGGTATCCTTCGGGCCAGGGGTCGTCCGGGTCCAGCATGTGCTGGTGCAGTCCGGTGATCCATCCCCGCCCGGAGATTTCCGGCAGAATTCCTTTCCGACCGCCAATGGCCTGTTCGCCCAGGATCCGCCCGGTAAACGTGGACCCGATGATGGACATCGCCTCGAAACTGTCCCCCACCCTCATTTCCCCCTTCGCTGCCATCAGCGCCATGCGCGCGGACACGGCCGTTCCAGTTGGAGAGCGGTCGATTTTTCCAGGCTGGATCGCCACGGCGGACCGTCCGGTGAGGGTCCTCCCGGTTCTCGACACGGGACCGCAAAAGGCACAGAAGGAAATGTGGTTCCAGCCCGCGTTTTCCGGGTGAGAAAAACCAAGCTGTTCATTTGCCGCATTGGTGATGCGAACGCCCAGCCGGGCGAGGTCCTTGGCTTCGTCTTCGGCAATGGCAAATCCGAGCGCCCTGGCATCCACCACGACGAAGCTGTCGCCGCCATAGGCTGTATCCACTGTCAGGGTGCCCAAACCCTCCACGTCCAGGGGCACCGCCAGCTTGTCCGCGAAACTGGGGAGGTTTTGAACAAAGATCCGCTCCGCCTTGCCGTTTCTGCATTCGGCCCGCACCCGGACCAATCCGCCCGGCGCTTCGAGAACCATCTCCGTGACGGGCTCCCGCATGGGAACGATGCCACTGTCCAGCAGAACGGTTGAAACACAAATTGAGTTGGACCCGGACATGGGCGGGGTGTCTTCCGGCTCCATGATGATGAAGGCTGCGTCCGCGTGCGGATGACGCGGCGGGACCAGCAGATTGACATGGCGGAACACACCGCCGCGTGGCTCGTTCAGAACGAAGTTGCGCAGGCCAGCGTGACTGGCAATGAAATTGCGCTGGTCCCAAAGCGTTTCCCCCGGTGGAGGCAAGACCCCGCCAACAATGACGTCACCGACTTCGCCTTCGGCATGACAGGAGATCACATGAATGGTCTTTGTGCTACGCATGGCGCCCCCTACACATACCTGGCGACAGGTTCACCCAAGGCCTGGAAAACCGGCGAAATACCAAGGCCCGGACGGTCCGGCGCCGTCATTCGGCCATTCACCCGTCTCGGTGCGCCTTCGGCGATCTCGACCGTGCCGTAGCTGTTGAAGTCCGTCGCCGAAAAAGTGAAGTCGGCCGGGGTCGAACGGGCAAGATGGGCGATCGTCGCCGTCGTGATATCCCCGCCCCAGGTGTCCTCAATGGTCATGGGTATGCCATGCGCCACGCACACATCCCGCATGAGCTTGGCTTTGGTCAGCCCGCCAACTTTCGAGATCTTCAGATTGATGCAGTCCATCGCATCTTCGGCCAAGGCCCGCACTAGGGTATTCACGCTGTCGATGACCTCGTCGAGAACAAAGGGCAGCGCAGTTCGGCGGCGAATGGACAAGCTTTCCTCATAGGTCACACACGGCTGCTCGATGTATACATCAAGATCGGACACTGCCCCCACGACACGGGCGGCCTCCTGTTTGGTCCAGCCGGTGTTGGCATCGGCGATCAGAAGATCGGCAGGTCGCAAGACGGCGCGCGTGGCCCTTATGCGTTCGATATCCGCATCGGCGTCGCCCCCCACCTTGAGCTGAAACTTCGTGTATCCCTCGGCTGCATAGCCTTCGATCTTACGGGCCATCGCGTCCGGATCCTCCTGGCTGATCGCCCGATACAGCACCACATCGTCCTGCACTGCCCCGCCAAGCAATGTGTACACCGGCTGCCCGGTTGCCTTGCCCAGAAGATCCCAGCACGCGATATCGACCGGGGCCTTGGCGTAGGGGTGTCCACGCAAGGCCGCGTCCATCACCCGGTTGATCTCGCCAATGTTCAGGGGATCACGGCCGATCAGGTGCGGTGCCAATTCTTCCAGACCGGCCCGAACACCGCGTGCGAAGCTCGGAAGGTAAGCCGATCCGAGCGGGCAGCACTCGGCATACCCCTTCAGCCCGTTGTCGGTTTCGATTTCGACCACCGTGCTGTCGAACACCTCGACATAATTTCCGTTGGACCAGCTATACCGCCCCTCTTTCAGCGGGAGGTCGACCTGATAGACGGTGAGGGCGGAAATCTTCATGATCGGGTATCCTCAAAAGCGGCTGGCGGAAAAGGCAGTCAGATCGATCGGCGGACGGTTTCCGCCCACAAGATCGGCAATCAGCTCGGCGGTTCCCGCCGATTGGGTAAGACCGAGATGACCATGGCCGAACGCGTAGAGCACGCGCCCGTCGCCGGGTGAGCGGCCGATCACCGGGAGGCTGTCCGGCAAGGATGGCCGGAACCCCATCCACTGCGAACCACCTTCGGTTTTCAGGTCCGGCAGGAACCGGCGGGCCTTTTCAAGCAAGATGTCGGCGCGCCTGTAGTTCGGACCAAGGGCAAGCCCGCCGAGTTCAACCGCACCTCCCACGCGCACGCCGCCATTGATCTTGGTCACCACAAACCCGTGGGCGGGAAATGTCAGGTGCGTTTTCAGATCAAAGGCCCCTTTGTCCAGGGTCGTGTTGTAGCCCCGTTCGGTTTCCAGCGGGATGTGATCGCCAAGCGAGGCGGCAAGTCTGTGCGACCATGCGCCCGCGGCAACGACAACTTGCCGGGTAGTGACGGCTTTGTTTGTCGTCATGATCTCGATATGGTCCTCATGCCGAACCAGACGGAGAACGTCTTCCGCCTCGCAGCGCCCGCCCCGGCTTTCAAAAACGTGACGAAGATGGCTCAGCCACCGGGCCGGATCGCATGTATTCGTCCAATCCGGTGTATAGGCCGCATGGGTAAACCGGGGATCCAGGCCCGGTTGATAGGCGGCAATGGCCTCCCGGGTTTCAAGCAACTCAAACCGGATCCCATGTTCACGCCGCAGCTCCCAGCCCGGCAGGCTGGCCCGGAATTCCCGTTCCCCCTCATAAAGCTGGAGTTGACCTTCGGCCTGCAGCAGATGTTGGGCGGACGCATCGGTGACCTGGCGCGTCAAGGCGGCTTGCGACACCCGCATCAACGACGCCTGAGCTTTCATGGAAGCGCGATACCGATCCGGCCAGCTGGCACGCCAGAAGCGCATCATCCATGGAGCGATTTTCAACGCATACACAGGCGGCACCGACAGGGGCCCCAACGGATCCAGCAACCACCTCGGAGCCTTGCGCATGATGCCTGGCGTTGCCAGAGGAACAATGTCGGAAAAGGCAAAGGCACCCGCATTCATGGCGGAGGCCTTGAGCGCCGGGTCAGGCCGGTCGAGCACAAGCACGGCGCGCCCTCTCGACTGCAAGGCGAGCGCTGTGCTGATGCCGACGATACCGGCACCAATCACGATCATGTCGGAAGGCATGGAAGCCGCCATGGGAGTGTTTTCCAAAGCGTTGGGGGTCAGGGAAGCGTGTAGGCGGTTTTGACCGTCGTGTAGAACTCGGCGGCATAGCGCCCTTGCTCCCGCGACCCGAAACTGGATCCCTTGGTGCCCCCGAAGGGCACATGGTAGTCGACCCCGGCCGTCGGCAAATTGACCATCACCATGCCGGCCTGCGCTCTTGCCTTGAAATCGCTGGCATGTTTCAGCGAGGTCGTGCAAATGCCGGCGCTAAGGCCAAACTCCGTATCGTTCGCGGTATGGAGCGCTTCTTCGTAATCCTTCACCCGGATCACCGACGCCACCGGTCCGAAAACCTCTTCGCGGTTGATGCGCATGCCATTGTCGGTCTCGCTCACGAGCGCGGGCGCCATGTAAAAGCCTTCGGTTTCCCGGTTGAGCCGCTCCCCGCCCAGAACGCGACCACCTTCCTTCGCCGCAATATCCACATAGTCGAGATTGCGCTGAAGCTGACGCTCATCCACCACCGGTCCCATTTGAACCCCATCTTCCAGCGCGTTGCCCACATTGAGCGCCGTCATGGCCCCGGTCAGGGCCGCGACGAACCGGTCATGGATCGCCTCGGTGACAATCAACCGGGAACTGGCCGTGCAGCGCTGGCCGGTGGAGAAAAAAGCACCGTTCAGACATGCGGCGACAGCGACGTCGAGGTCGGCATCGTCCAGCACCACCATCGGGTTCTTGCCGCCCATCTCCAACTGCACCTTTTTCAAGTGCCGGCCGCAGGCGGCGGCAATCCCGCGTCCGGTCGGCACAGACCCGGTGAAGGAGATCGCATTCACCTTGGCGCTTTCCACAAGCTGGGGCCCGATGTGCGATCCGCGCCCCATCACCAAATTCACGACGCCGTCGGGAAGCCCCGAACGGGAAAGAATTTCGGTCAGGGCATGCGCGGATCCGGGAACGAGTTCGGCAGGTTTGAGCACAACCGTGTTGCCGTAGCAAAGCGCCGGCGCGATTTTCCAGGCCGGGATCGCAATGGGAAAGTTCCATGGTGTAATGAGGCCGACCACGCCGATGGCGGAGCGGGTGACGTCAACATCGATCCCCGGGCGCACGGAAGCCAGTCTTTCGCCGGCAAGACGCAAAGCTTCGCCGGCAAAAAACTTGAAAATCTGACCGGCGCGCGCCACCTCGCCGACCCCTTCCGGCAGCGTTTTTCCCTCCTCGCGGGACAACAGCCGCCCCAGTTCCGCCTTGCGGGCCAGAAGTTCGGTGCCGACAAAATCCAGCACATCAAATCGTTGTTGCGGTGTGGAGGCGGCCCAGCCAGGGGCCGCCTGATGAGCCGCATCGATCGCCTGATCGAGCTGCGCGGCATCCGCGTTCGCGGCATACCCCAGAATGTCGCTGACGTCGGACGGATTGATGTTCGGGACCCCGTCCGGGGTCTCCAGCCAGTGTCCACCGACGAAATTCTTGTAATCCATGATTGGCTTCCAATGTCAGAGGCGGATGCCCGACCGATACGGGTCCGCCGGATTGAAGATCAGCGTGGCGTCGGATGTCACGAACGCCTTTCCGGTAACGCTTGGAATAACGCCGCCGTTTATGCCGTGCCGATAGCTGATGGTGTATGTGCTGCCGATGATGCTTTCCTGGACATATGGCTGTCCGGGCGCCAGCGCATTGTCCCCGGAAAGGCAGGCGAGCTTTGCCGAGCATCCGGTCCCGCAAGGTGAACGGTCATATGCCCCGCCTGGACAAAGCACAAAGTTCCGGCTGTCGGCACCCGGTGTCATAGGCGACCCGAACAGCTCGATATGATCGATCCAGGCACCATCCCGGCCCGTGATACCGGCCCGCTCCAAAGCCGAGCGCACCTTCAGCGTGAAATCCGTCAAGGCGCGGATATTCTCCCCCCGAAGCGAGATCGGGCTCTCCTTCACCAGAAAGAACCAGTTCCCGCCCCAGGCAACATCCCCTGTGACAGGACCAGCGCCCTCGACTTCAACCCTGACATTCTTCCTGTACCGGTAGCTCTCGACATTCTCCACACACACTGTCTGGGCATCTTGCAAATCGAACGAGACTTGTCCCACCGGCGTATCCAGACGGTGCTGCCCCGGGCCGATCCGGCCGAGATGCGCCAAGGTCACACCCAGGCCGATGGTTGCATGGCCGCACATTCCAAGGTTCTGGAGATTATTGAAATAGATCACGCCAGCGGCACAGGAAGGATCGTCCGGCGGCACCAGAAGCGCGCCGATGATCGCATCATGCCCCCGTGGCTCCAGAACGATCGAGGCGCAAAAATCGAGATGATGCGCCTCCAGCCGCCGGGCACGGTCGGCAAGCGGACCGGATCCAAGATCGGGCCCTCCGTCCAGAACAACGCGGGTTGGTTCGCCCGCCGTATGACTGTCGATCACGCGCATCCGGCCATCGCGCCTTGCTGCTTGCACCAATCCGAATACCACGCCTTGAAGAGACGATACTGGGTTTCAACGTAATTCCTCTGCGCGTCCGTGAGGGCATCGCTTTCATTGAAGTGCAGACGGTACGCCTCCTCTCCGTTCAAGACCATCAGATGCTTGTAATAGAGAACCAGGTCCGGCCCTTCGTCGAAACTTGACAGGACTGCGAGCGCTTCATCGAGTTCGCGCGCGCGCCGGCGGGCCTCGGCATTGCCTTG
The DNA here is from genome assembly GCF_008711285.1 of Roseibium aquae. Taxonomy (GTDB): domain Bacteria; phylum Pseudomonadota; class Alphaproteobacteria; order Rhizobiales; family Stappiaceae; genus Roseibium; species Roseibium aquae. The sequence goes on along the minus strand of NZ_VXDC01000001.1, from coordinate 354,014 downwards.
CGCCGCCAGTTTGCAAAGCGAAACCAGATGCAGAACCTCCTTCGGGATTGCATTGCCAATCCCGGTGATCGCGCCCGTCGCCCCGCAATTGACGAACCCGTGATAGACAGCCGTATCGACACCGACCATCAACGTCACATGCTCATCCTTCGAGGTGATGTTTTCGGCCGCATAGCGCAAGTCGCTCGCCCCGCCGAACTCCTTGAAACCAATCAGGTTCGGGAATTCGGACCGCAGATCGAAGAAGAGCTCCGCGCGGGTCGCAAATCCGTAGTAGGGGCTGTTGTAGATCACTGCCGGAAGGTTCGGAGCAGCGCTCAGAATCGCGCTGAAATGGCTGCGCTGCGCGGCGGGCGAGCTTCCGCGTGACAAAACCCTTGGGATGACCATCAAGCCATGCGCGCCCACCCTGGCGGCATGGGCGGCATGGGCTACGGCGCACGCGGTGTTGACGGCACCGGTCCCTACCACAACCGGAACACCCGCCTTGACCAGGCGCTCGACACCCTCCATCCGTTGATCATCGGTCAACAGAGGCCAATCGCCCATCGAGCCGCAATAAACCACGGCGGACATGCCTGCGTTCACCAGTTCCTGCCCTTTTTCGACAAGCGCCTCAAAATCAGGCGTTCGGTCGGGCTTGCACGGGGTCATGAGGGCCGGCATGCAGCCGGTAAAAATATTGCACGTCATGTTTGGCTCCTTGAATACCGGACCGGCGCGACAGCTCACACGCTGGCGAGAGCGCGCCGCGAATATGAACCGGCTGTGAGGTTAACGCACATTGGCGAGAAATTTGCGGGTGTGTTCCGATTGGGGATCGCAGAATATCTGAGACGGCGGGCCGATCTCCTCCATCACACCTCGATGAAAGTAAGCGACCCGGTCCGAAACATCCCGAGCAAATCCCATTTCATGGGTGACGCAGATCATCGTCATGCCCTCGTCCGCCAGAAGGCGCATCGTATCCAGGACCTCACCGACGAGTTCCGGATCAAGCGCCGATGTCGCTTCGTCGAACAACATATAGGCTGGCTCCATTGCAAGCGCGCGGGCGATCGCAAGCCGTTGCTGCTGTCCACCGGACAGCGCGCTGGGATAGACATTCAGCTTGTCCTCAAGACCGACATGCTTGAGTTGCCGGACAGCGATCTCACGCGCCTCGCCGCTGGATTTGCCGCGCACGATCCTCGGTGCGAGCGCAACGTTTTCCAGCGCCGTCATGTGGGGAAAGCTGTTCCATTGCTGGAACACCATCCCCAGCTTCTGGCGCAGTTTGTTGATGTCCGTTCCTTTTGCATGAACATCGGTGCCATCGACGAAGACAGAACCTTTCTGGATGGGCTCCAGACCGTTGATGCAATACAGCAGTGTCGATTTGCCGGAGCCCGATGCCCCGATCACCGACAGAACCTCACCTTTTCGCACATCAAGATCGATGCCTTTGAGAACCTGAAGAGCGCCGAAGTATTTTTCAAGGCCGCGTATCTCGATCATTGGGCCCACCTTTTTTCCAGTTTTGCGGCATAGCGCGAGATCGGGAAGGACAGGGCGAAGTAAAACGCACCCGCAAGCGAAAGAATGAGGAACGGTTCCTGGGTCCGGGTGATGAGGATCTGGCTCGCTTTGAGAAGCTCCACGTAGCCGAGGACCGACACCAGGGCGCTGTCCTTCATGACACCCAGGGCAACACCGACCCACGCGGGAAATACCGCCCGCCCGCCGATTGGCAGCACCACGTGGCGCATGTCCTGCCAGTAGCTCATACCCAGCGACCGGGCCGCGCGGCGCATTGGCCTTCCGACCGCCTCGATCCCGCCGCGAGCCACGTTTGCAACCAGCGCTGCGGTATAGATCGTCAGGATCACCACTCCGGACCAGAATGGATCCAGGTTGAGACCGACGATCGGCGCAAAATTGTAGAAGAGCACGAGTTGAATGATCAGCGGGACCGACCGGAAGATATCCAGAACCGGCGCGAGAGTGAGCGCTGCAAGGATCCGGCCCTCGTGGAGCAACCAGCCGAAAATCACACCCAGCGCGGTTCCGATGGAAATCGACAAGACCGAAGTCCAGAGTGTGCGAAGCGCCGCCTCGCCCAAAAACCAGACGTCCTTGATGGTAAAGCCCGAGAAGAAACTGATGGTCTGATCCATGACGGCCTCCTCAGTACCGAAACAAGCGCATGGCCAGAAGGCGCGAAGCGGCAAGGATACATTTCACGATCACGTAGTAAATGACGGCGGTGACAGCGAAATACTCGAAGATCCGGAAGGTCCGGCTGGCGAAAAACTGTGTCTCGCCGCTCAGTTCACGAAAGCCGACCAACATCCCGAGCGAGGACATGAGGACCGCCCAAACCATTTGATTGGTGATCGGGTGATAGACGATGCGAAAGACCTGAGGGATGATGATGCGGGTATAGGTCTGCCATTGCGTCATCCCAAGGGAACGCGCGGCGCGCATTTGGGTCTCGGGCACGGCCTGAAAACCGCCCCGGAAGTTTTCGGCAAGGTAACCGGCGCAATTGAAACTCAGGGCAGCCAATACAATCGCGAATGGCGTCAGGTGCACCCCGAAAGCGCCGATACCGAAGCCGAAGAAAAACAACTGGAAGAGGGCCGGCGTGTTGCGCGCCAGTTCCACCCACGCTGTTGCCAGCCAATACAGCACGCCGTTCCGGTTCATGCGGATCAACGCCAGACACAACCCGATACCTATGCCGATCACCATCGAAAGCACGGCCACCTGCAGCGTCAACAGACCCGCTTCCAGCAGATCCGGCAGATTTTTCATCACCGGCCGCCAATGGAAGTTGTAGTCAAACATGAGGTTTTGAAGCTCCGCCTCGCCCCACCCGAAACCCGGGCAGGGCGGCCTGATTGATCAGCGGTCAGTACATCACACCCGGAATGCGGAGGTCTGGTGCCTCCCCGCCGACATACTTGCCCCAAAGCTGGGCGTAGCGGCCCGAGCGCACCTGGTGCGTGATGAACAGGTTCAGATAGTTGAGCCAAGTCACGTCCTCACGCTTGCCGACGACGGAGGTGTAGTCCGTTGTCCATGGCATGCGGGGCCCGGCGATTACGGTGTCATACTGCTCGGTGATCGGCTTCACGGCGGTGTTGGTTGTGATGCCGATATCTGCCTTGCCCTGCGCCACGGCAAGAAACACTTCGTTTTCTGACTGATACCCCTGATAGAGCCCCTCTTCGCCCCACTCCTTTGCGATTTTCAGCCATTCCTGCTCCGGGACCGTGCCAACGGCGGCGGCCACGCGCTTGCCCCGGATGTCTTCGAAAGTCTCGATTCCGCTCTGCGCATTCACCACGCCTTGCGCATAGTAAACGGCATAGGGGATGGTAAACCCGACGGTTCTGGCCCGCGCGAGGCTGTCCGAGGTGGCCCCGAACACGACATCTGCACGGCCGGTCACGATTACCGGCAAACGTTCGGCCCAGGTCACGGGGAGGATCTCGGCATCGACCTCCAGCGCGGCGGCCAGGTCCTTGCAGTAGTCGACATCAAAGCCCGCAGGCTCGTTGTTGGCGTCACGGTATCCGATCGGCGGAAAGTCGAGAACGACACCGCAGCGCAACGTACCCCGGTCAACGACGTCGTCCAGTGTATCGGCAACCGCCGGAACGGATGCGGCAAGCGATAAGGCTGCCGCTGCCATGATTTTCTTCAACATGAGTTCCCCTCTTTGGTGCGAGTTTTTTGGTTCGAGTTTTTCTGCACGGGGCTGGAGCCCACGGTACTCCCTCGACGGGCAACCGATAGCCTAATTGGATCCAATATTCAATATAAAATATTCAATATGACATTTCCCTTCAAACGACAGTCGAGTTGCCGTAAAACGCTCGTTCAAGGAGATCCCGGCTATGAAATTGAAATCGATGGATATTTCTGCGACCGCATCGGCGTCATCGATTGTGTTCGATGCCTTGCGCAAAGCGATCGTCGAGGGAGAACTGGCGGAGGGAGAACCCTTGCGTCAGGACGAAATTGCCCGTCTTTTCAACACAAGCCGCATACCCGTCCGCGAAGCGATATCGCGCCTTGAAGAGCAGGGCCTCGTCAAGACCCAACGCTACAAGGGAGCGATCGTCGCAGGGCTTTCGCCAAAAGAAACCGCGGAAGTCTTCGATCTGCGAGCGCTTATCGAACCGGAGATCATGCGGGATGCCGTGCCTCGCATGTCCAAAGACCTTCTGACCCAAGCGAGAGAAAAATGCGTTGCATTCGCGTCCTGCACCGAACCGATGGCCTATGGCGATCTAAACCGCGCCTTTCATGAAACGCTCTACAGCGCCAGCGACCTGAAGTTCTTTCAGGATGTGGCCAACAACGCCATCGATCGGGTCGAACGGCAGATACGCGCCCAGTTGGTCATGTCAAACGGCATGGAGCGGGCTGGCCGCGAGCATTTCGCCATTCTCGACGCGTGTGAGAAAGGCGATGCCAACCTCGCTTCAGAACTCACGCGGGCGCATATCGAGGGCGCGAAAGAATCACTGCTTGAGCATCTCAAGAACGTCTAGACCAGGTGGCGTTCATTCAGAACCGGCTCACCAACTAAAGCTGAGCGGCCCCTGAGACTCCAAGCATCTTTGGGCGTTTCTCACAAACGACCGATGCCGTAGAACCCAGATCTGGCAACGAGTTGGAAGACCGTTATCGTTTCATTCTCTTTCTTGTGATCGAAGTCATATTGACCATGCCGACATCGCCCGCATATTGAGGCCGGGCGGAACACACGGAGACGTCACATGGAACAGGTTTTCACCTGGCGGAAAACGCCTCCAATCCGCTGGCTGACCGCTGCTATGATCGTGGCCGCCCAGGGCTTCCTGATTGAGGGCGCAAATGCCCAGGCCCGTCCAGACACCCGGACAATGACCTGCCTCGAGGCACGCACACTGGTGCAATCACGCGGCGCCGCCGTGTTGACAACAGGGCAATTCACGTTCGAGCGTTTCGTTGCCAATGGGCGCTATTGCGTGAGCAACACCCAGATCCTTCAACGGGCGTTCGCGCCCACGAAAGACAATGCATCGTGCACCATCGGCTTTGTCTGCCAGGAGCGGCCCGTAAACAGGCGCTGACGAGACCGGCGTCAAACCTGCGCCGGGCCAGGCACGAGCGCCCAATCCATGAACCGGCGCTGTCCAGTCGGGACAAGTGTCTAATTCATGTCTTTCAGCAAACGGCCGTGCTTTCGGGTTTCCCGCACCAGATCGCCGAAGCTGTCTATCCCCCGCGATTTCAAGATAGGCAGCGACTTGCAAAGGACCGCGGCGGTGACCCTGGCATCGCCGAGAGCGGTGTGGCGGTCTTCAGGAGGAATGACAACGCCCAGCCGCGCGCAAACGGCATCCAGGCTGTGGTCCTCGGTCGCCCCGAACACCACCGCCGAAAGCAGCACGGTATCGACAATCGGATGATCGAACGCCAAGCCCGTAGCCTGGCCGTGCCGCTTGAGGAAGGCCATGTCGAACGGTGCGTTATGCGCGACAATCACAGAGCCTTCGGCAAACTCGTGAAACCGCGCAACCACGGTCGGAGCATCGGGCGCGCCGGCCACCATGGCATCCGTGATCCCATGGACCTTCGTGGAGGCAGGTGTAATCGGCCGGCCCGGGTCCACCAGTTGATCCATCACCTCGCCAACGACAACCCGGCCATTGACCACCCGAACGGCACCGATCTGGACGATCTCGTCCTTGCTGGGCATCAAACCGGTGGTCTCCGTATCGAAAACGGCGAAACTCAGATCGCGCAGCTTCCGGTCTTCGATGGCGCGTTCCGATTCGTGCTCCGACAGATCGAAATCATAGATTAATGGGCGCCCGGCCGCCGGAGCCAGCTTGGATTCGGCGCTGTCGATCAGGATCATGTAACCCGAGGCCTGACTGAGCTTCTTCAGTTTCAACCGGAAGGAAAAATTGCCGCGCGCGCCCCGAACCTCGGCTTCAACCTCGCCGCCATGACCCGAAAGACGGTCATAGGCGGCTCGAAGATCACCTTCGTTGAAATAGTCAAAGGCCGAAGAACTCAAGCGCGGAACATGAACTTGCCCGAGAATATCCGCCGACTGGCCGTCATAGAGCATGATTTGATGGGTTGGACTGACAAGAACAATCGCAACGGGGATCTCGGTCAACAGCAGTGCCAGATAGGCCCGTTCAGCCGCAAGCCGGGAGGTTTCCGCCGCCACCTCCTGATCCGCATCTTCCATGACGCTGGCGAGCCGGCCGGTGACCGCCCCGATCGCGGGCGCCAGATCGCCGAGGTAGCGAGCCTGTTCCAGATCGATGGAGATGCCCGGATCGGAATGGGCCTTGACCCGCATGGCCGCCGAAATCCGCTGAATCGGCTTGGCGACATTTTCATCAAAGAGCAGCCAAACGCCGGTGCAAATCGCCGCCAGAATGAAAAGGGCCAAAATTCCGGCAAACACGAAGCCCGCCTCCGGCCCGGCCTCTGAAGCCCGTAGATACCCCGCGTAGAGAGCACCTCCGACACCTGCGCAGCCCGCAGCCGCGAGACCGGCAAACATCAAGAAGATCCGAAGCCGCAGACTAAGCGAGCGCAACATCACCCGGCCCCGCAAATCGTCCGCACGACAGGGTCGGCTGGCGGAACTTGGATCCAATCCGCACCCTCGATCTGTCCACTCGTGCCGAAGGAAATTCCGTCGGCCAGCGCCGCCCGCCGCGATCCGGGACAATCGGCAAGCACGGGAAGCTTATGCACCGGCGCCCAGCGCCCGAAAAAGTAGACATCCGCGAGTTTGAGGCCCGGCTGATCCGGATGATTGCGGAGTGTGACGGTATCGACCGCGACAAACCGTTCGACGAACGGCTTTACGTAAGTCCAAGGGCGGTAGAGTGCCCGGTTCTCGACGGTCTCAGCGACAATCAGGCCCTCGGGAAGAGTCTCCGTGGTTCGGGCGTACCAGCCATACTCGCTGGAAATGGTTGTCGCGAGCATGGCCGCGCCGGCGCCGACGGGCGCGAACCATCGCGGCAAACGGCGGCCGATCATCAGGTTGGCCAACATGACCAACCCGGCTCCGGCCAGCCCCGCAATCAGGGTTGCGATGAGTTCGACGAACATTCCGGTCCTCCCTCAGCGCGGCCAGGTCTTGCGCCGGCCTGCGCATGTCGTCCCTTTGAAGATCAGCGGGCCTTGCATGAACGCCCCGAAGTGATCCCATTTGATTGGCCGGTCATCTTCGGGCGTTTCCGGCAAAATGCCCCTCTATGACCTAGCCTAGCATGCCGCGCCCGTGCCCGACCGCTGACTGCATCGTCTTGACGACGACAAAAGCATCTCGCAGGTGGCTCCGCTCAAAGTCCGACAACGCGGACGGCAACAAAAAGTTGTCCGGCGCCTGCCCCGACTTCACAAGCGAGGCCTGATGTTGAAGCCGTGTCTCGGCAATCAGGTCATAGGCGTCCAGCAAGTCCCCGGCGCCCGATTTGCTGAGTTGACCGGTCTCGCGGGCTTCCACCAGCCGGGCACGCGTGTTGACGGCCGTGATTTGCCCCCTGAGCGCATAAATCCGGGCCAGATCCACGACCGGAACAACGCCGTTCAGCTTCATGTCGAGGGAGTTCTTGTGCTCGCCGGACCGGATCGTCGCCAGCCCGCGAAGCAGGTTCAGCGGAGGTGTGTGCTTCAAGGAATTGGCAATCATATGGGCCACGAAGATCGAATTTTTCGAAGCAAGCTCCAAGGTTTCTGCCTGCAGGTTCTGAAACAGGCTCATCTCGCCGCCAATCGGGCGCAGGTCGAACATCACCGAGCTCAGCATTTGCGCTTCCGGATCCGGAGTGTGGATCCAGCCAGTGAAATAGTTCTTCCAAACATGTATGGGCTGGCACCAGCGCGGGTTGGTCGCCATCATGTCTCCGGGACAATACACATAGCCGCAGGTGTTCAAACCATCCGTCACCAATCGCGCAAGATCGGCGAAATACCCGGTTCTATCGGCAACGCTCACCCCATCGTCCAGAAACAGGCAATTGTCCTGATCGCTCACCCCAGTCTGCTCCTGGCGGCCCTGTGATCCGCAGGCCAGCCAGAGGTAAGGCACAGGCGGAGGCCCGAGCTCTTGTTCGGCCAATCCCAAAAGCCGGCGGGTCGCGGTATCCGCGATATCCGTGATCAAACGCGTCACCACCTCATGGCGCCGCCCCCCGGCCACAAGTTGAACCAGCAGTTTTGGGATCCGGCCGGTGACCTTGGCGATGTCCTCGGCCGACTGCGCCCGTGTAATCTCGCTGACAAGCTCCGCCGAGTTCACCGCCTGAAAACGGGTCAGATCGGTTTGCGTCACAATTCCTGAGAGGCGGCGTCCTTCGACAATCGGCACATGGCCGATCCGCCGTTCCATCATCAAATGCAAAACATCGGATCCGATTGCCGACGGTGCGAGCGTCATGGGGTCGGATGTCATGACCTTCTCGATAGCCGTTTCAATCGGCAGGCCCTCGGCGAGAACCTTGCCTGACAGATCCCGCAGGGTCACGATCCCCGCCAGATCGCCGTTTTCATCGGTCACGCATAGGGAAGACACGGAACTATCCCGCATCTGCCGGGCCGCGGCTTGAACCGTTGTTCCCAAACAGCAGGTCAATGGGGTTCGTGTCATGAAAGTCTCGACCCGGCTTGAAGCGAGATCATTTTGCGGAAGGTTGACCTTCCGGCCACGGTCGAAGAACCGGGCAACCGCGCTGTGATTCTGGATCAAGTCCTGGAACATACGAGGCGGGACGACGAGCAGTGTCGAAGCTTCTTCCGCCCTCGCCTGGGTCACGGCCCGGCCGTTGAGCAACAAGCCGCGTTCGCCAAATGAATTTCGCATGCTGAGACGGCTGATGACGGATCCGTTTTCATCCCGGATCTCCACGGCGCCTTCGTAGATGATGAAAAGCCCGGGCAGTTCAGAGCCGAACTCATAGATGCTGCCGCCTTCTTGTAAGGTCCAAACCTCTGTGTCTCGAACCAGGGATGCCTGAACATCCGGGGAAAGCGCGTCGTAGGGATGAACGGATTTGAAAAACCGAAGGATCTGTTCGGGGCTCAACGACATTCCTCAAACCTTTTCATCGAAGAAAAAGTCCCGCCCGGCCAGGCCGGGCAGGATGGAAACGTGCAGGTGCGGAGCCTTGCGGACAAAGCCCCGCACCGCCTGCCTAGTGGTCTTGGGCCACACCGGCGCCGCGGGGAATCCGCACGCTTTCGACCAGCCGCTCGATATCGGCAGGGATCGGTCCGGACGCCTTCGATACGAAATACGCCACTGCGAAATTCACCAGTGCTCCGATCACGCCGAATGAGGTCGACTTGATCGGGCCGAGAAGCGGATCGTTATCGCTGAAGGTGTTGGTATCGGGAATGAAGAACCAGCCCTTGTGCAGGAAGATGTAGATCAGCGTCACGGACATACCCGCGATCATTCCGGCCACCGCACCACGGCTGTTCACCTTGGTGAAGATCCCCATCATCAAAGCCGGGAAGATCGAGGCGGCCGCCAATCCAAAGGCCAGCGCCACTGTCTGGGCCGCGAACCCGGGGGGATTGAGCCCCAGATAGGTCGCCACGACAATCGCCGCCGCCATCGCAATTCGGGCGGAGAGCAGTTCCCCTTTTTCTGAAATTCCCGGAGCGATCGCGCCTTTGATCAGGTCGTGGCTGACCGCCGACGAGATCGCCAGCAATAGCCCCGCTGCTGTCGAGAGAGCCGCGGCAAGCCCGCCCGCCGCAATCAACCCGATCACCCAACTGGGCAGGTTGGCAATTTCCGGATTGGCCAGAACCAGGATGTCCTGGTTGAAATTGGTCAGTTCATTCCCGACCCATCCGTTTTGCTCGGCGACGGCCTGCATGTCGGAATTGGCATCGTTGTAGTACTGGATCCGGCCATCGCCGTTCTTATCTTCCCAACCCAGAAGACCGGTTTTCTGCCACGTGTCCATCCAGTCATACTTCGGATCGTCCTCGATCTGCTGAAGCGTCACGGCTCCGCCGGTGATCCCGCCATTTGGCCACATCATGTCGGTGATGTTGAGCCGCGCCATGGCACCGACTGCAGGAGCGGTGACGTAGAGCAAGGCAATGAAGACAAGGGTCCAGCCTGCGGACCAGCGGGCATCCGAGACCTTCGGGACGGTGAAGAAGCGCATGATGACGTGCGGAAGGCCGGCCGTACCGATCATCAGCGACAAGGTAAAGAGCACCATGTTCAAAGTGTTGGCATGGTGGCCGGTGTACGAGGCAAAGCCGAGTTCGGTCACGATCTGGTCGATCTTGGCAAGCAGCGGCTCGCCACTGGCCAGGTCATTGCCGAACAGGCCGAGACCGGGGATCGGATTGCCGGTGAGTTGCAGGGAAATGAAGACCGCAGGAATGGTGTAGGCGGTGATAAGAACAACATACTGGGCCACCTGTGTATAGGTAACACCCTTCATGCCGCCAAACACTGCGTAGGCGAAAACAACCGCGGCACCGATCAGAAGGCCGGCTGTGTTGCTCACCTCAAGGAAGCGGCCGAAGGCAACGCCAACACCGGTCATCTGACCAATCACGTAGGTCACGGACGCCACGATCAGGCAAACAACCGCAACGATCCGTGCCGTCTGGCTGTAGAACCGGTCGCCGATGAATTCCGAGACCGTGTACTTGCCAAACTTGCGCAGATAGGGCGCGAGAAGCAACGCGAGCAAGACATAGCCACCGGTCCAACCCATGAGGTAGGTCGAGTTGTCATAGCCGGTGAAGGCGATCAGACCTGCCATGGAGATGAAGGATGCGGCCGACATCCAGTCAGCAGCGGTTGCCATACCATTGGTGACAGGATGGACGCCACGCCCTGCAGCGTAGAATTCGGAAGTGGACCCGGCTCGGGCCCAAATAGCGATGCCGATGTAGAGTGCAAAGGACGCACCAACAAAAAGCAAGTTTATTGTAAACTGATCCATGATGACTGCCTTCACTCTTCGTCTACACCGTACTTTTGATCAAGTCGGTTCATCCACCAGGCATAGAAGAAAATAAGCGCAAGAAAGACCAGAATGGACCCTTGTTGCGCGAACCAGAAGCCAAGGTCCGATCCTCCAACCGAAATGCCGCTCAGCAACGGCCGCAGCAAGATGCCAAAGCCGAAAGACACCAGCGCCCATATAACGAGGCAGATTTTGATGATCCGCATATTCGCGGACCAGTATTCATTATTTGAAGAATTATCGGACATAAGGTCTCCTCCAAGTCGTCCGGACGCCATTTTTACCGTGTTGTGCTTGGACAACACGGCAAAATACTTTCAAAGGCCCCAGTCGGGCCGCCGATGCTTTTCCTTTTCACACAGGATACAACTGCCCCTATGAGGTTCAGGCCTGTATTCCCAGTGTCAGAACACGGCTTCGGCAAAACCAACCGGCAGGGCAGTTGCGAACCGTTTGTCCGTCGCAGCCGTCATGACCTTTCGAAATTTGCGGCAAGTCTAGAGTGACGCGTGCGATCGAAACATAATGACGACTACTTACGGGATCGATTGGAGAGAACCCGAACGAAAGTAGACGTTGCAGTATTGCGGGCAGACCGCTACAAGCGGTGCCCTTTCGCGCGGCACGGCGAATACCTGCGCCCTTTCCGGCCGGCATGGCATCTTCCAGCTGCGCGCCGGCCTGCCACTCGAATCAGCGTGTCGAAATTTTTTATAATATATTTCAGATACTTAAGAATCACACAAACGCGCAGCTGAAATAGCGTCAGCGGAGAGTTTCAAAAACCGACCGGAGAGATCCCGATGCCCTTCGGCACCACAGAACCGATAAAACCACGAGTTTAGACTATGTAATGATTTCGACTAAAGAACGACCGAAAACGGCTCGTTCATCGCTCCGTTTCGGATGCATACAGCCCAAAGTATAAGTGAGACACCCGTGTGTCTTCAGGATCAACCGCTTGCTATGGCGCCATTTTCCCGGGCCCAGGTGAGCAAAGCGTCGGCCGGCATCGGCTTGGCCACGAAATAGCCCTGAACGGTATCGACACCGAGCGCGGACACAAGATCCCATTCGGCTTGCGTTTCGACACCTTCGGCCACCGTCTTCAGACCGAGCCGCTTGGCCAGGTCCACGCTGGATTCCAACATGGCGCGCGCTTCTTCGTCGGCCGGCGCCCCGTCGACAAAAGCCCGGTCAATCTTCAGTTCAGTAAAGGGAATCCGCTTGAGTTGCTGCATTGAGGATGCCCCGGTTCCAAAGTCATCGATGGCCAATCCGATGCCCTTCAGTCGGAGCCTTGTCAGAATCTCCAGGGGCGCTGTCACGTTTTCCATGATCCGGCTTTCCGTGACCTCCAGGATCACGTTTTCGGGATCAATGCCGTTCTCGGCAACGGCCGAGACAACGAGATCATGGACCTGAAAGCGGGTCAGGGACTCGACGGAAAAATTGACGGCGACTTGGATGCGCAACCCCTCCCGGAGCCAGTGCGCCGCGGTCGCCATGGACTTCCGGAACACCTGATCCGTCAGCTCGTCGATCAGGCCGTTTTCCTCGACAACAGATAGAAACGCGATGGGCGGCACCAGGCGGCCATCCCCGTCCCGCCAACGCACGAGTGCCTCCACGCCCGTGAGACGGCGATCAGCCACCGAGACCTTCGGCTGAAAGAAGACGTCGATGCAATCCGAGGCGAGACCCGCCCTCACTGTTTCCAGAGTAAGAATGTCCAAAGGCGGACGCGGTGACCGGGAGGTCTGAGCACCATGTGCGTCTATCATCGCTTTGAGCGGTTCGAGCTTGAGCGGCTTCTGCACAACCCCCAACACATTCAGCCGATGGGCTTCGGCCAGTTGCCGCGCTGTCTGAAGAATCCGCTTGTCTTCCCCGCTGATCAATATGATCGCGCAATCCGCGCCGCGATCCGCCAGATGGCGAAGAAACTCGAGCCCATCCATTCCAGGCATGTTGAGATCGCACAGGATGATGTCCGGGCGCTCGATTTGCACGGCCTCCAGCCCTTCACGGCCATCGCGCGCAGTTGCAACCGTCTCGATCCCGAGCTTGGCAAGCATACGGGTGGTCAGATTGGTGATAAATGCATCGTCATCGACGATCAGGGCCTTGATGATCTGCATCACATCACCTTTTTTGATGCCGGAATCCGTCTATTGCAGTCGCAACCGCTTCCATAGATGGACCAAGCTTTGGAAACTCTGCGTTAATGGTGGACCAATCTGCGGCCTTGCCCGCTTGGTCCAGCACCTGACACAGATCGGCAAGGGCATGCGCCCCGATGGACCGGGCCGAAGACTTGAGTTTGTGGGCCGCCGCGCCGATCTGCGCCGCCGAACCGGACTGAAGCGCGGTTTCAATCTCCACCACCATCTCCCGGGAGGGGTCGATGAAATCGGCCAAGACTTCACAAACCGTCTCAAGATCCTCACCGAAGATATCGGTCAGGGCCGACAAGTCGAGCGGGTCGCGCGCCTCCTCACCGGTCGATTGGCATTGCGCGTTGTCAAGATCCGGCTGCATAACGGCGGCAAGCCTTGGCCCTGCCTGTGCACCTTCGTCATCGTTTTCGCGAGGCGGCAACCAACGGTCCAGCAGGTGTTTGAGTTTCGCCATCTCGAGAGGTTTCGCCAGATAGTCGTCCATGCCGGCCTCAAGACAGCGAGCAGCCTCGCCAGCCATGGCATTCGCCGTGATGGCGATGATGGGAAACCGCTTTCCTGTTCCGGCCTCCCCGGCCCGTACGGCTTGGGTCATTGCGAAACCATCGAGCCTCGGCATGTGAACGTCAGACAGAGCAATCGCAAACCGTCCCGAACGGATCGCGGCCAACCCGGCCTCGCCGTCTCCGGCGATCTCGCATCGATAGCCCAGAAGCCTCAATTGGCGCCGGATGACGTCCTGGTTGGTTTTGTTGTCTTCCACGACCAGGATCAAGTCGTTGCAAACGGGAGCCGCATCCGCTGACGGGATCTGCTGCACGACGGAGCCCGTCTTCCCGGTTGACGCTGTGGAAGGAGTCCGGCCCATGGCCCTGTTAAGAACAGTTTCCAGATTACGTCGTGTCAGAGGTGTCGCGGGGAGTGTCAGGACGGCGGCAACGGGCGGCGGTTTGCCAATATCGCAGGACCGGATCTCGACGATGACACAGGTTTCTCCAAGGTCCGGATGGCCGGGCAGGTCTTCCACCAGATCCTTTGCATCCGTCTCCCCAAACCCGAGCCCCAAAAGGACAGCGTCGTATGGAAGACCCGCTGCGGAAGCCTCCCGGACGGCCGCCGCCATCTCCTCAGCCGTGTGCACCAGATCGACCCTTGCCCCGAGGCTTTCCGGGTAGGTTTTCGCGATCAGATTGCGCAGCGGCTCATCAGGCACCAGGTATAAAAGACGCAAGCCGGCAAGATCGCCGCGACCGTCAGGTTCCGAACTGCCCGGCACAGGATGGGTGAGGGTCACGGTGAAGACGGCGCCGGTCCCCGGCGCGCTCTCCACCTCGATCGCGCCGCCCATCAATTCGACCAGACGCCGCACGATCGTGAGACCAAGGCCGGTTCCCCCGAACAGACGGGTGGTGCTCGGATCGGCCTGCTGGAAGGGCTGGAACAGTTTCCCCACCTGTTCAGCCGACATGCCGATACCCTGATCGCTGACCTGGTAGCGCACCGTTGCCTGACCAGCTTCGAGACGCGCAAGATCTGCCCGCAGGCTGACGCAGCCCGTTCCGGTAAACTTCACGGCATTGCCCAGCAGGTTGAACAGGATTTGGCGCAGCCGGACCGGATCGCCTTGAACCTGCGCGGGAATTTCCGGATCGCAAAAGGTGAAAAGCAAGAGCCCCTTGGCGCTCGCATTCGGCCCCATCGTCTCCCCAACACCCTCCACGATATCGGCAAGGCCGACGCCGACAGCCTCCAGGTCCATCCGGCCGGCTTCGATTTTCGAAAAATCCAGAATATCGTTGATGATGGTCAGCAGTGAGAAGGCCGACTCACGGATGGTCGACGCCATGTGCCGTTGGTCTTCGTCGAGATCCGTATGGGCGAGAAGGTCGATCATTCCGACAATGCCGTTCATGGGCGTGCGGATTTCATGGCTCATCGTGGCCAGAAACAGATCCTTGGCCTTCGTTGCGCTTTCCGCCTTTTCGCGCAGCGCTTCGGCGCGCTGCCGGTTCGCCTCCGCCTTGTCCATCATTTGAATGGTTTCCTGACGGGCGAGCGTCAGCTCTTGCATCTGCGAGACAAGCTGAAGGCGGGCTTCGACGCGTTCGGTGACATCCGAGTAGGTGCTGACAAATCCCCCGCCGGGCAAAGGCCCGCCCTTGACCTCGATATAGCGGCCGTTCCGGCGCGGACGTTCGAAGGAATGCGGCTCGAACCTGCGCGCCCTTTCCATGATGTCCTGGACAATAGCATCCGGGTTGCCATCCCCGAACTCACCGCGCTCCACGTCAAAGCGGACAAAGGCCTCAAGGCTCTGACCCCGAAAGACCATGTCGTCGGGATAGTCCCGCAGTTCGCGGAACCGCGCATTCCAGGCGACAAGCCGCAAGCCGTCGTCATAGGCGGCGATACCTTGCTGGATACTGGCAAGAACGCCTTCAAGCATCTTCCCTTGGTCCACGCAGGTCTCTCCTTCCGGTTTTCAGTTCCCTGCACCGATTCCCGCATGCACCCGTTCGATCAACGTCAGGGCCTGCCTCTTGCACTTGCGATCGACAAGCCATCCAAGGATGGCGCCTGGAGCCCCCCCGGCAACATCCACAGGCGCAACGGCAAGCTCAAGATCGCGGAGGTCGCCGCCGACCGATACCATCATCCGGCCATCCAGGGCGAACGGCGACGGCAGCGTCAGCGTTTGATCCCCCGCCGGCCAGTCGATATCCGTCAGCCGTCCGGCGGCGCTGCGAACGGAAACGGCTTCCGCCCGCGCAGCGTCCCTGCGCCAGAGCACCACGTTTTCCGGTTCCGTGCAGCGGGGTCCGGAGCTGTCGACACTGACATGCCAAATACCCGGAGGAACGATAAAATCGCCATCGGTCTTCCGGGACGCGCCCATGACATTGGAGCGGGCGTCCGGATCTCCAACCAGCGCCAGAACGGCGGACCAGCGCGGCTCGGCGGTCCGCCCCGGATCAGATTCGGCTTGCCCGGCCGGAAAACCGGAATAGGGACCGTCCAGAACCTGCATCGCGCCACTTCTTGACAGAACGGTGATCCGGGCTCCCGCGGGCAGGGAAATCGCCACGCTTTCATCAAGCCTCGTTCCAGGTTCCAAACCGGCGTTGCCGGACGCCGCGACGACAATGGTCTCGGCGTGCGCAACTCCAAGAAACAAGGCCATGAATACCAGCCACGACACACAAATCTTCGGCATTTGCGTTTCTCCGGCCTTTCAGTGCGCTCTATTTTTCCGACAGGACAACTGTCGCGCCGGTTTCCCCGTTTCGCAAGCGTTTGAGATGCAGGCGGCTCGGACCATCTTGCGGACGGTAGCTCAACACCCGTTCAAAAAGGGTTTGCGCCTGGGCGCTCCCGCTCCCCAGAAGCTTGAAGGCCTCGCGGTAGTCCGCGACCCAGTCTTCCTCAGCCTCGGTTTCGGACAAGGGTTCATGGCATCGCAGCCCTTGACTGCGGCCTTTTAAAACAAGATCGCCGAGCGGGCGAAAGGCCCGGTTTGGACACGCGCTCGCCACAGCCTCGCTGACACAGATCCGGGATCCGAGGTATTTGTTGGCCCCCTCAAGACGGGCAGCCGTGTTCACCGTGTCCCCCACCCCGGTGTAGTCGAAGAAGCGTCCACCTCCAAAATTGCCGATGACCGCCTCCCCGCTATGCACACCGATACGGGTCACACCCAAACGGACACCCCGCTTTTGGAGCGATGCCCTGTATTGCTCGGCTGTCGCATCCAACTCAAGCGCCAAAGCCACTGCCGTTTCGGCTTGCTTCGGATTGTCCTCCGGCGCGCCCAGAAAACAGACCACAGCGTCGCCGATAAGCTTGTCGAGCGTCGCCCCATGTTTGAAAACGACATCGCAGACCGCATCCAGATAGCCATTCAGGATATCGGCAACCTGATCCGGAGGCAGCTTTTCGGACAGGGATGTAAACCCCTCAAGGTCGGTGAAAATATATGTGACCAGGCGTTTTTCGCCGCCCAGGGCAAGCGGAACCTCCCCGGAGGCAAGACGCCGGACCACCGCCGGGCTGACATATTTTTCAAAAGCGGAAACGACAAAGGCCCGCTCCATCCGGTCATGACGCCATTTGACCAGCGCCAGCAGAAAAACGCAGGTCAGTGCCGCCACCGCCGGACCAAGAACGGGCAGCACAAAGACACCCTCATGCATCCCGGCAAACGCAAGTCCCAGATAGGAAACCAGGGCGGCCGCGAACCAGACAAAGAATGTCTTCGGGCGATTGACAAGCGAAAACCCAAGCGCGGCAACAACCGTGATGATGCTCAGCAGCCCGATGGTTTGCGCAAATGTGGGCACCGGCAAGGTTCGTCCGGACAACAATTGCGCGAGCACATGCGCATGGACCTCGATGCCGGCCAGGCTCCCCGAAGCTGCGCCTTCCAATGACGCCAAGGGCGTGGGATGTCGATCCACTCCCGGCAGATCCGTACCGATCAGAACATGTTTTTCGGCAAACCAATCCTCCGGCAGAAACGCAACGGTGTGTGCGGGATATTTCGCGAATGCGCCAGAATGCGCCTGATAGCGGATCCGGTTGTCGAAATGACTCACGGGAAATGCCTTGCCGGCAACGGCTTCGGTGAAAAGCGGGGTGTCATCCTGGCGCTTGGGCAAATGCCGCAGAATGCCGTCGGCATCGTCGCGTTGGAGTTCGACAGACCCGGCTACCCGGTCTTCCAGAACCTCCTTCAGGTATGCCGACTGCCGAACAGTCAGAAAGCTGTCCGATACGCTGGCGAGAATAGCCGGGGTCTGGATCGTGTCGAGCGCGCCGAGCAGGGCCGCGTCCTTGGCAGGCTCGCTCGGACCATCGAGCAGAATGTCGAGGCCGACACTTGCCGGATCCATACGATCGAGGGTCAAGAGGAGTTCGGCCAGAAACTCGCGGTCGATCGGGGAGCGATAGGGAAAGCCGGCCAGCGTGTCCTCTGTGATGGTAACCACGACGATCCGGTCCCGCGCCCCGCTGTCATCGGGTGCGAGATTGAGAACGGCGAAATCCCCAAGGATCGGATCCAGACGGCCGGCGACCGGCAGGGCGACCAGAATGGCAAGCAAAACAGCAACTATGCCGCTGGCAAAACGTGACCATGGCCCGCGTGCCGGACGCCCAGGTGCCACCGGATCGCTCATTCAACACGCCTGCGAAGCGCAAGCAAACGCGGCATGCGGTCTATTTCGGGGCATCGAAACGCTGGACTTGAGATTGGGAGCCATCCGCATAGGTCAGTTGCACCGACATGAATTCGGTTGGCTTCGGAATATCGGTAAACACCGTCGAGCCGGGTCCGCTGCTGGGAATAGCATGCGGATTGTCCGGGTCACACTCGCCAATCTCGAAGGACTGATCGGGCGTTTCAGTGTCGAGCCCATAACGGACTTCAGAAATGGCGCAGCGATAGCTGATCAGATGGGTGAAATAAGCGAGCCGCCGGCCATCAAAGTCCTGGTAGCTGATCCATCCGTTCGGCATGCGTTCCAGAATGCTCTTCTGGCTGGCCACGAGAGCCATATTCGGATTGAACCGGATGGGGAATGGCCCCTGCTCCTGGCCGCGGATGTCTGTGTATTTGACCGCAATGTCCATGGCCTCAGCGTTTCCGGGCAGCTCGAACATCGGATAAGCAATTGGCCGGCCTGTGGTCGGATCGAAGGAGTTGTCCAGAAAACCGGTCGACTTGAAGTCCTGGTCCGGAAGTTGGACGAAGATTTCCTGGACCCTGTCGGCAATGGCCAGACTGACCATCCACCCCTGGTTTGAGCGCATGGGATTGAGCTTGATCGGGTTGGTCAGAGCGGCGGTGTTGAGAACCGACAAGGCCGCAAGGCGCGTCCTTGCGTCCTCAAGCCAGTCCGCCGCCATCTGCTGGTCGATGAAGTACCGCAGGAAGCGCCCATCGTCGACGCCTTCCATGAACTTCGTCAACAACTCCTGTTCACTGGTCTTATCCGCCAGAGACTGTTGGCCGACGCGGGCAGCGGAAAACTCCCGGCTGAGCTCATAGTAGGCCGGCGTGAAATCGGGATAAGCGGTCAGGAACGCCTCCATTCGGCGGATCCGCTCGTCGCGCTCCTCCAGAAGAATGCCCGCAAACAAGGTCGTTGGGTCCCGCCGCCCTTGAGAAAAGGCATTGTAGACCTCGCGCGCACCGGTGCGCCCTTCCTGGATCTTCAAGACAGCCTGAAAGCGCACATGCGGGTCGACTTGAGGCTCACCAAAAGCGAAATATTTCAGATAGTCCTGCCGGGCCATCGGATAATCGCCCTTGATTTCCCTCAGCCGTGCATTCGCATAGAACTCATGCGGCCGCTGCGGATTCTCCACCAGAAGCGAGCGGCTCTGGATCTTTGCGAACAACTGCTCGATCTGCCCCGAGGCACCTGACCCCGCTTGGGCCAGCCGGGTTCTGGCCAGATCCGCGAAGGCGCCGTTCGGAAAGCGTTCCAGATACGCCTCCAGTTCCGTCCGGTCGTTGGACTCCTTGACGTCATTCCAGAATTGGAGCTCCAGTTGAACAACGCTTTCGCTTTGCGGCCCTGCCGGTTGTCCGCCCGCCGGGGCTGTCGCCGCATCCGGCAGAAGGACAATATCCGTGGTCAGCGAGGAGTGATCCCAGGGCACTTGCTCCCCACGGGTCGCATCGACAACATGAAGGCGAACGCGCTTGAAGACAGCCTCGATGGACGCGCCCGGTACGAGCATTTCCCGGGCAATGGCTGCGGTGTACGGGCTGTTGAGCCCGGCGCCGTCCGTCGCCGTGCTGCCAGGCGCGGTCGCAAACGATATGAAGGTCCCGCGTGGCGTGCTGGTGAGGAGCGAGAAGCCCCCGGCCGTTCCTCCCGCGGACCGCGTCAGCGCCGTGTTCCGGCAGGCATCCAGAATGACGATATTGGCTCCTTCGTGGGAGGCCTCGACAGCATTGAGCACCCAGTCGACCGAGAGGGCTTCGAACTCGGCGTCGATCTCGTCCCGAAGATCGGCGTTGAGCGGGGCCAAATAATTCTTCCCGCCGGCCTCAAACCCATGACCCGAATAATAGAACGCCGAAATGCTGCCCTCAGGAGCCTGCTTCAAGGTCTCCGTGAAATCCCGAACGGTCCGCTTCATGGTGCGAAGGTCGGCATTGAGCACCAATTCCACTTCAAAACCGGCAATGCGCAAACTGTCCGCGATCAGCGCCGCGTCGTTGGCGGGGTTCTTGAGAGCGGTCAGGGTGTCGCTTGTATAATCCGCATTGCCGATCACCAGGGCATGGCGTTCACCGGCCAAGCCTGGTCCGGACAGCCAAAATGTGCCGACAATGGTCCAAAAGAAAAGCAAGAACAGGGGGCTCAAGTAAAACTTGCCAAGCCGATTGCACATGACGCGTCTCCGTGACCGGACTTTTGCCCGCCGATTTGATAGGACTTCGCACCAGCCGTCAATTGCGGGGTTTGACGTGCCCCATCCTGTATCAACGATGAGAGAGCAGTATGACGAAATCGGAAGACCCCCGGTTCTGGGATCGCATTTCAACAAAGTACGCGAAATTCAAAATCTCCGATCCGGCTGGCTATGAACGCACGCTGGACCGCACGCGCGCGCTTCTCAAGCCGGACGATACCGTTCTGGAGCTTGGTTGCGGCACTGGCTCCACCGCCTTGCGCCTTGCCAGTGCGGTCAAGACCTATCTGGCAACCGACTTTTCGCCTGAGATGATCCGCATAGCCCGGGAAAAGGCCGACGCCGAACCGGTGGAGGGACTGTCGTTCAAGGTCGCAACAGCCGTCACCGTCGACCAGGATCAGGGATCGTTTCAGGCCGTTCTCGGCTTCAACTACATCCACCTTGTTCCTGATCTTGCCGGGGCGCTCGAACACATCCACGCGCTTCTGGCACCGGGCGGGCTGTTCATTTCCAAAACCCCATGCCTCGGTGACATGAATCCGTTGATCCGCTACGCGCTTCTTCCCGCTCTTCAGGCCATCGGCAAGGCGCCGCATCTGCTCAGTCTGCGCACCAACGAACTGGAAGCTGCGATCGCAACCGCCGGGTTCGCCATCCTGGCGAGTGAAACCCACGCCACTAACGGAAAGAAAGGCCGCCCCTTCATCATTTCCCAAAAAGGCAGCGCATGATGATCGATGGTCGCGTGCGTCCAAAGTCCGCATTATCAGCCCGCCCGGCCAACCGGGTGGCGGCCGCCGCTTAGGAACACCCAGATGACAGATTGGACATCCCCGCTTTTCATTGGCATCGACGGCGGCGGATCCACTTGCCGGTTCGCGCTGGAAACGCATACCGGCAGGTATGAAACACAGCTTGGCAGTGCCAACGTTCATACCGATCGCTCAAGAGCCCTGGGAACCATCAAGGACGGGCTGGTCAGCATCCTGGCGCAGGCCGGCCTTGATCCCAACCGCCTTTCGTCGGCCTTCATCTATGCCGGATTGGCCGGGGTGGTGGACGAGGCCCAGGCACGTCAGATCGCGAAGGAACTGCCCGGCGCGCGGGTCATGGTGGAAGATGACCGGCCCTGCGCCGTAGTTGGCGCGCTGGGGTCGACCGCCGGAGCTGTCGCCAGCATGGGGACCGGATCGTTTCTGGCCAGCCAAGGTCCCGATGGCACCCGTTTCCTGGGCGGATATGGTGCGGATCTTGGGGATGAAGGGTCGGGCGTTTGGCTCGCCAAAGCAGTCCTTGCACGGACCCTGCATGCCCGGGACGGGATCGTGGCAGACACACCTCTGACCGACACGATCTGGCGGCGGTTCGACGGCAGCCTTGCCGCCATGCTGTCGTTTGTCGGAGCCGCCCGGCCCGCCGAACTGGCGGCGCTGGCCCCCTTGGTTGTGGAAGCCGCGGAGAAAGGCGACCGGAATGGGCAGGATCTCATGGCATCGGGGGCCGACTATATTGGCCGCGGTCTTCAAGCCCTCGCTTGGAGCCCGGGCGATCGCCTGTGCTTGCTCGGAGGGTTGGGTCCGGCCTATAGGCCTTATCTTGCCCCTGAAATTTCCGCCTGCATTCGCCGGCCGGAAGGGACCGCGCTTGACGGGGCGCTGCACTTGGCCAAGCGCCTTGGCACCGCGTCAACGGCTGCGGGCGAGGTCCGGGTAGACACACTCTTGCCCCGTCCGGAATGACGGGCTTCAGGACCACAGGACCTTGATCCACCCAGTGTGAGGCCACTTGGAATGCTCTCGCGAACAGGGAAAAATCCGTTTGCGGCCAGTCGTGAGAAAACCCCGGATGTCCGGAGCTTTCTCAGACTTCTGACAAAGGTGCGGCTGATCCTGTAGCTCATCTTGAGGTGCAAAGCAGAGCGAAGCCTCGAAAGATCGGCAGCCAAAACAAAAGGGCGCTGCAGATCCTTCGAGACGATCCTGCTGACCTCCTCAGGATGAGGGGATCAACAGGCCTTGTCATCATCGTAAGAGAACCCCGGATGTCCGGGGCTTTCTCGTTTTCTCTAATCCGCGCCCCGCACCGGAACCGTGGCTCCGGGTTTGGGATGGATTACACGCTGCACGGCGAGGACAACGGCCGCGATCCCCAATCCGATGGCATCGGACACCAGCCCGCCTTCGATCATGAACAAGGCCGAAGCCACGAGCCCCACCCGCAAGAACCAGACGGCGGACTTGCCGAGGAACCAGCCTTGAACGCCGGAACTCAAGAGGAACACGCCGACAACCGCCGTCACGGCCGCCCGCACGATTTCCACCACTGTCCCGTCCATCAAGATGGCTGAGTTGTAGAAGAACATGAACGGCACGATAAACGCCGCGATTCCGATCTTGAAGGACGTCACTGAGGTCTCCATCGGGTTTGCTCCCGATATCCCGGCCGCCGCGTAACTCGCCAGAGCCACAGGCGGCGTGATCGCCGAAAGGACCGCGAAGTAGAACACGAAGAAGTGCGCCGTGAGTTGAGGAATCCCCAACTGAACGAGCCCGGGGGCAACCACAGACGCGGCAACGGCATAAGCGGCCGTTGTCGGCATTCCCATGCCGAGCAGGATGGAGATACACATGGCGAAGAACAAGGCCAGAAGCTGACTGGTGTCGGCAAGGCCCAGCAACAGGGCCGAGAACCGGGCGCCAACACCGGTCAGCGAGATCACGCCCACGATGATCCCGGCACAGGCACACACAGCGATGATCTGGATCGACATGTGGCCCGCGATTTCAAAGGCCTTGAAGATCGAACGCGGCCCCATCCGATACGGGGTGAGCCACGACACGACGGCCGCTGAGATGGTGGCCAGTGCGCCGGCCCGGATCACCGAATACCCCATGAACAGTGCGTAGATCAGGATCAGGATCGGGAAGAACAGATAGACCTGACGCACCATGACCGCCAGTTTCGGCAGTTCATCGGAACGCATGCCCCGCATCCCAAGCTTCGCCGCCTCGAAATCGACCATGAAGTAGACCGATACGAAGTAGAGAATCGCGGGGATAATCGCCGCGATGGTGATGTCGGTATAGGGAATTCCGGTGATTTCCGCCATGATGAAAGCCCCGGCGCCCATGATCGGCGGCATGATCTGCCCGCCGGTCGAGGCCGCCGCTTCCACGGCTCCGGCCGTCTTGCGGTGATAGCCGACCTTTTTCATCAAAGGGATCGTGAGCGAACCGGTGGACACAACATTGCCCGCCGACGTGCCATTGATCATGCCCATAAGGCCCGATGCGAAAATGGCGACCTTCGCCGGACCGCCCCGGGCGCGCCCGGCTGCGGCAAACGCGAAATTGACGAAGTAGTCACCAACCTTGGACGCTTGGAGAAACGCCGCGAAGATAATGAACAGAATGATGTAGGTCGAAGACACGGCGGTCGTCGGCCCCAGGATCCCGGCATCGGTATACACTTGGCTGAAGAACCGCTGCCAGGTGATGGCCGGCGAGTTGAGGAAGCCGGGCAGCTTGTCGCCGATGAAAACATAGACGAGAAAGATGCTGGCAATCACGACAAGCGCCATCCCGGCTACCCGGCGGGTCAGTTCCATGATCAGGGCAGTACCTGCCACGGCAGCGATTGAAATCCCTATCGGAGCGAACGGGGTTCCGGTCGAATTCCGCATCAGTGTGCCGTAGATCGTGATCAGGTAGGTGGCGACCGCCACGGCGCAGACGCTCAGAACGACGTCGGGAGCGGAAAACCCGGACCGCTCGCGCCGGTGGAACCAGGACAGAGCGATACCGCCTGCGGTCGCAATGATCAGCGGCAAACCGAAATAGTAGGTCTCGTTGAAGCGGATCCTTGCGTCGATGCCGTTCCACATCACGCCGTTGCTGATCTCAACCGCGAATGAAAAGGCCATTCCAAGCGCAAAAAGCGCCGGCGCCATCAACACATATGCGGCATAGCCGAGGACCGGGGTTTCCTGCCCCTTCTCGGGAAATGTCAACCGCGGACCGAACATCAAAAAGCCGAGAATGAGCGCGCCCGCCACGTGGACGATCCGGAAATTCCAGGTCTCCATCGGGAAGGCGGGCAGCAACGGGATGCGAATGCCCGTAATTTCGTAGATCGATATGCCGTTCAATGCTGCCATATGAAAGGCCGCATAAAGGGCGCCGGCCACGCTCATGAGCGCGAGTGAACTGCCGGTGAACAGACGCCGATTCGCCTCGACCGGTTCTTCGTCCACGCCTTTGGCGATGACGTGTTCGTCTTCAGTATCGGATGGTGTTGCTGATGTCATGGTCCCCCCCTTCTCCAGGCAGGCGGTCTGCCGGAGGACTGTAGCATGTTATGGCCCGGCACCGCACACTCATGGCTTCTCCGGGATTGTTATAGGTCTCAAGCATCGGGTGTTCGAGAAACACCCGATGCTTCAATATTTTGGGATCATTCAGCTTCTGGACCAAAGTTGCCCGGTGCTGACCGACCTGCGCCAAGGCGCAGTGGATCAGTTGCCGTAGATCATGTCATCGGGGATGTTGGCGCCGGCGTTCTCCTTGAACCACTCGGCGGCACCCGGATGCCATTTCAGGACATTGTTCTTGTCCCAATGCTCCGGCAGGGTGGAGCGGGCGGCCTTGTGAATGCCGACCATCCGCTCATTGTCGGACATGACGACGTCGACAGCGGCCTTCACGAACGAAGCGGGCAGGTCGCAGTTGGCGATCGCGAAGTTCCACATGGAAACCGAGCGTGCCGGGTTTTCCAGCGTCGAGTAGGTCGAAGCGGCGATTTCAAACGCGGAAACCGGGAAGGCTTCGATGATTTTGGCCTGCTCTTCCGGCGTGAACTCGATAATGTTGATATCGGTCTGCACTTCAAGCTGGCTGACGGCCGGAACCGGCACACCTGCTGCGAATGCAATCACGTCCAAAAGACCATCCTGCAACTGGCCACCCAAGTCCGACCAGCCACCATTGCGGCGTTCGAATTCGATCCCGAGGGCTTCCATCATCCGCGGGAAATAGGTGTCCGATGTTGAGCCCGCCGGACCGAAGCCGATTTTCGCCCCGGCCGGGATATCCGCGACGGAGGTGATTCCGGACGAAGACAAGGCAGTGATCGAGAACGGTGTTTGATACATCGGGAACATGGCGCAAGCCTTGTCCATCTGCAGTCCCGGCGCGATCGGGTTCGTACCGGCCAGCGACTCGGCCGCCGGACCCATCGTGGTCATGCCGAATTGCGCGTCACCGGTGTGAACCAGCGCCATGTTCTGCATCGGGCCGCCGGTCACTTCGCCGCCGCCGGAAATTCCCAGCTCTTCGGCAACGAGGTTTGCCCAGCCTGATCCATAGGCGAAAAACGTCCCGCCTTGTGACGCCGTGCCCACGGTGAAGCTCTCCGGCCAACCGGTCCGGTCCTCAGCGGTTGCAACCGTTGCTCCCATCGCCAAGGCGACGAGCGTTCCTGTCATGACTGTGAACTTCATGATTTCCTCCTGACTGATCCGGGTCCGTGATGATGTATCAATGGCCCGGCTTTTCTTCGGGAGAAGGACAAGCCTCTCCCGCACACCTCCCACGGCGTGCCGCCCGCAACACAAGGCGCAAGTTCGACGATTGACAAGGGGTTAAGACACCCGGCTCCAAAATAAGCCCCGGCCAGGCCGGACAGATGGGTCACTTGGGAAACACCAATGCGGAATTAAGGGCGCATTCCGACACACCGCTTCGGACCTTAATGCTCCTCCAGGAAGTTCTCGCGTGCCAGGCCATACTTTTGCATTTTTTCGTAGAGCGCCTTGCGGGAAATCTGCAGGGCCTCGTATGTCGCCTTCAATTGCCCGCCATGGGCGGCCAGGCTCGCCGCGATCAACGCCTTTTCATGGACAGCCATACGATCGGACAGCGCTCCGGTAGACAGGCCGCTGGCGAATGGACCTTGTGGAGCCAGACCGAGATCTAGCCCCAACACAAACCGATCGGCCGCGTTTCGCAATTCGCGAACATTTCCAGGCCAATCGCAAATAGCAACTGCGGCCAGAACCGCGCCCGAGATCTCTGGCGCCTCCCGCTTGTAGCGCGCCGCTGCCTCGCCAACGAGCTGGGAAAAAAGCCCTGGGATATCCTCGCGCCGGTCAGAAAGCGACGGGATGCATATTGTTGCGACATTCAGCCGGTAGAGGAGATCGGGTCGGAAGTCGCCCGCCCGTGACGCGGCCTCCAGATCCCGCTTGCTGGCCGCGACAAACCGGATATCCAGCTCGATTGGATCGTTTGACCCAAGCCGGGTGATCAAACGGTTTTGAACTGCATGCAGGAGTTTGGCCTGCAAGCCCCAGGACAGGCTGTCGATTTCATCCAGAAAAACCGTCCCTCCCCGTGCCGCCTCAAATCGTCCGATGCGGGCCCGCATAGCACCGGGAAAAGCACCTGCTTCATGTCCGAACAGTTCGCTTTCGACCAGCGCCTCTGGCAAAGCCCCGCAATTGATATGCAGGAAGGGCATGGCTGCGCGGGCCGATGCTTCATGCAGGGCATGGGCGGCCACTTCCTTTCCGACGCCCGTCGGACCGGTGATGAGGACATCAACGTCCGTGGCCGCGACCGCCCGGATTTTCTGCCGGACCGCCTCGATTTCCGGACTGCGGCCATGAAGCCGGGTTTCAACGGCCTTGCGCGCGCCCACCTGCTCACGCAGAAACCTGTTTTCAAGGGTGAGCCGGCGCTTTTCCAGCGCCCGCCGGACGGTCTCAACCAGACGGCTCGGTGCAAACGGCTTTTCCAGGAAGTCATAGGCCCCCTCGCGCATAGAGTTGACGGCCAGCTCCACGTCGCCATGCCCCGTCACCAGAATGACCGGGAATTGGGGGTCGATGCTCAAAGCCTTGCGCATCAGCGTCAAACCATCGGTGCCCGGCAACCGGATGTCGCTGACCAGAATTCCGGGGAAGTCCCGGGTAATCCTGGATAAGGCCTGCTCGGCATCGGCAAAGCACAGGCAATCCAGCCCTTCGATCTCCAGGCTTTGCCGCGCGGCAAAACGCAGATGCTCCTCGTCATCCACGAAAAGGACGGGTTGGGCGGTCATTGGGCTGCTTCTATTGTCATCGCCGGGTTGTTTGCAATGTTGGTGATTTGCGGCACTTCAACCTGAAGAACCGCGCCACCTTCGGGATGGTTTTCCGCCCACAAACGCCCTCCAAAATCTTTGACGATGTTGAATGAGATCGACAATCCAAGTCCCAGCCCCTTGCCGGGCTCCTTGGTGGTGAAAAACGGATCAAACATGTTTTCCAGGGCCGTTTCATCGAGGCCGGGACCATTGTCCCGCACGCAGATCCGGCAATTCGAACCGTCGTCACAGATCGAAATCTCCAGGCGCGGCTGTAGACTGCCTTCCATTGAATCCAGTGCATTGTTCAAAAGATTGACGATCACCTGTTGCAACCGGATATGACCACCCATCACCGAGACCTGCGGAACCGGTCCTTTGAGGACGAGATCCACATTCGCCGCCTTCAGACGGGAGTCCAGAATGGCGAGCGCGTCGCTTACGATGGGTCCGAGCGCGACCGGGCGAGCCCGCTCCTGCGGCCGGCGGGCAAAGTTCCGCAAATGCTTTGAGATAGAGGCCATCCGGTCGGCCATCTGAGAGATCCGCAGTATGTTCTCGCGGGCTTCCGCGGTCCGTTCCAGGTCAAGAAGCCTTAGGGAGTTGTCGGCATAGGACTTGACTGCTGCCAGCGGCTGGTTGAACTCGTGGCTGAGCGCGGCCGACATCTGGCCCAGCGCCGCAAGCTTTCCAGCCTGAACGAGGTCAGCCTGGGTCCGGCGAAGTTGCTCTTCCGCTGTCCGGCGCTCCTGAACCTCCAATCGCAGTTGCGTATTGGCTTCATTCAGATCCGCTGTTCGCTGGGCCACACGGTTTTCAAGCAGTTCCTGCGCGCTTTGCTGGGCCTCGATGCGCTCCAAAAGCCGGGCGCGGCGCTGGAGATAAAAAGCAAAGGCAAAGGCACCCAGCCCGATCACCAGAATCAGGATCGCCAGCGCGGCGACAGCCTGGTTGAAGGCCCGGGCGGTGGGGACCAGCACTGTCACGTTCCAGCCCGCGTCCGCGATGTAATCCTCGCTCGCGATGTAGGTTGAGCGGCCAGCCGGGCCGCCGAGGGTTACAAGCCCAACGCGATCATCGAGGTCTTGCCTTTCGATCTCCAGCGGTTTCAGCCGATCGAGCGGGTACTGGCGATGAACTTCTATCTCGGCCAGATCGTGACGCGAGAGCGGCCGGAGGGTTCTGAAATGCCAATCCGGATTGCTGGCCATGAAAATAACGTCATTCAGATCGCTGACCAATACGGTTGTGTCCGCCTCGCGCCAGGCCTGCTCGAACTGGTCCACCGTGAACTTGACCGCCACCACGCCGACGACACGCATCTGATCCTCAACCGGCGCCGCAAAAAAATATCCGCGTTCGTTGGAGGTGGTTCCGAGCGCAAAATACCGGCCGAGCCCCCCCTCAAGGGCCTGCGTGAAATAGGGTCGATAGCCGAATGATCGTCCAACGAAAGACTTTTCCTTCTTGTAGCTGCTGGCGGCAATGGTGAGGCCGGAAATCTCCATGAGATAGACATCCGATGCGTGCAAACGAAACGCCGTCTGGCGGAAGTTTTCATTCACCCGTTCAACCAGATCCGGATCCTCTGGGTTCTTGAGCAGATCCACCAGTTCCGGGCGTTCGGCGATCAGCCCAGGCAATGGCTCGTAGCGCCTCAAAGCCCCGTTGATGCCTTCGACTGTCAAACGAAGGATATCCTTGCCGCGCTGGCCCGCTTGCGATTGGAAAAAACTTTCAAACTGCGGAAACGCGGCAAGGGACACGATCACCGCGAGGATCACGAAACCCAGAAAAACGCGGGTGGGTGCAGAAGCATGGGCAGCTGTGGAACGGCGGGTCATTCGAGAATTATGCAATGGAGCAAGCCATCCGTCGATATGGCTCGGCCCGCAATCGGCTTCATCCGGCTCCTTGGCGGCAGCGCAGACCCGGTCCGATGGGGAGAAGATGGGGAGAACCGGGAATGAACAGGCCGGTTTTTGGGTCCCAAATAACCAGCCTGCCAACTGTCTTTGGCGGGATGGGTCCATTTGACGGCTTATCAATAATTTTTTCTGATTATTCAAATCAGTAAAATCGACTTCCTCTGATTGCGATGAATCGATAGAACAATTCTAAACAACGCGGCCGGGACGGCTGGGGATGAAAGGCGCTCCCTCGACAGCTTGCCGCTGGCTGCAATGAAAATGTCGGATATCCACCCTACCGTGGCACCGACCCTGCCGCTCAATAGCGTTCAACCCACAACGGGAGAGAGACCATGGATGCAATGACCGAAAACGCCAGCTCGGGCTGCCCCTTCACGGGCAGGAAGATAGTCAGCAACAAAGACTGGTGGCCGAACCAATTGCGATTGAACATTTTGCGCCAGAACTCGGCGCTGGTCGATCCGATGGGACCCGGCTTCAACTATGTCGAAGAGTTCAAGACTCTGGACTATGCCGCTCTGAAGAAGGATCTGGCGGCGCTCATGACGGACAGCCAGGACTGGTGGCCGGCCGATTACGGTCATTATGGCGGTTTGTTCATCCGCATGGCCTGGCACAGCGCGGGCACCTACCGCACGGCCGATGGCCGTGGTGGCGCCGGAACAGGCCAACAGCGGTTTGCGCCGCTCAACTCCTGGCCGGACAACACCAACCTCGACAAGGCCCGCCGTCTTCTGTGGCCGATCAAGAAGAAATATGGCAACAAGATCTCCTGGGCCGATCTCATGATCCTCGCCGGGAACGTCGCCATGGAAACCATGGGTTTCAAGACCTTCGGCTTTGGTGGCGGCCGGGCCGACGTATGGCAGCCGGAAGAAGACGTTTACTGGGGTTCGGAAACCGAGTGGCTGGCGACAAGCGACAAGCCCAACAGCCGGTATTCCGGCGATCGCATGCTGGAAAACCCGCTTGCGGCCGTGCAAATGGGTCTTATCTACGTGAACCCGGAAGGGCCGGACGGCAATCCCGATCCAGTGGCATCCGGCCGCGACATTCGCGAAACCTTCGCGCGCATGGCCATGAACGATGAGGAAACAGTCGCGCTGACCGCGGGTGGACACACCTTTGGCAAGACCCACGGCGCCGGCGATGCTTCGCTTGTCGGGCCGGATCCGGAAGCGGCGCCGATCGAGCAAATGGGCTTCGGCTGGGCCTCGTCCCATGGCTCTGGCAAGGGCCGGGACACCATCACGTCGGGCATTGAAGGCGCGTGGACGCCGAACCCGATCAAGTGGGACAACGGATACTTCGACGTCCTGTTCAAGTATGACTGGGAGCTGACCAAGAGCCCCGCCGGGGCATGGCAGTGGACACCGAAGGACATCGAGGAAGCCGACATGGCTCCGGATGCCGAAGACCCGTCCAAGAAGGTTCCGATCATCATGACTACGGCCGACATGGCCATGAAGATGGATCCGATTTACGGACCGATCTCCAAGCGTTTCCATGAAAACCCGGAGGAGTTCGCCGACGCCTTTGCCCGCGCGTGGTTCAAGCTGACCCACCGGGATATGGGCCCGAAGGTTCTGTATCATGGTCCGGAAGTTCCGGCGGAAGACCTGATCTGGCAAGACCCGGTTCCAGCCGTGGATCATCCGCTTGTCAGTGAAGCGTCCGTTGCCGGCTTGAAGGAAAAGATCCTGGCATCCGGCCTGTCCATATCCAATCTGGTCTCGGTTGCCTGGGCTTCAGCCTCGAGCTACCGCGGTTCCGACAAGCGCGGCGGGGCGAATGGTGCCCGCATCCGGCTCGAGCCCATGAAGAATTGGGACGTGAACAACCCGGTCCTGATCGACAAGGTCGTCGGTGTCCTGGAAGGGATCCAGGCCGAGTTCAATTCCTCCGCTCCCAATGGCGAAAAGATCTCCATCGCGGATCTGATCGTTCTTGGTGGCGCGGCCGCCGTCGAGAAGGCTGCGAAAAACGCCGGTTTCGATGTGACGGCCCCCTTCGTGCCAGGCCGGACGGATGCCAGCCAGGAGATGACCGACGTCGACAGCTTCGCGGTGATGGAACCCGAGTTCGATGGCTTCCGGAACTATGCCAAGGGCGAATACACGTTCTCGCCCGAGGAAATGCTGATCGATCGCGCGCATCTTCTGACGTTGACGGCACCGGAGATGACGGTTCTGGTGGGCGGGCTGCGTATGCTCGGCACCAACCACGTCGGAACCAAGCATGGGGTGTTCACCGATAAGCAAGACACTCTGTCCAATGACTTCTTCGTCAACGTCACCGATATGGCGACCGAGTGGAAACCGGTATCGGGGTCAGAGACAGAGTTTGAAGGCCGCGACCGGGCGACCGGCGAAGTCAAATGGACCGGAACCCGTGTCGATCTGATCTTCGGCTCCAATTCCGAGCTGCGGGCTCTGTCCGAGGTGTACGCCCAGGACGACAATGCCGGCAAGTTCGTCGGCGACTTTATCGCCGCCTGGACGAAGGTCATGAACGCCGACCGGTTCGACCTGAAAGCTTAACGCTCTCAGATTGTCCAAGAACAAGCGGCCGGGCAATGCCCGGCCGTTTTTCATTCGGATCGCGATCAGATACAGCGTCCACCATCGACTTCCATCGCGACGCCAGTCACCATGGAGGCCTCGTCCGAACACAGATAGCAAGCCGCGTTCGCGATATCCTCCGGTGTCGAGAACCGGCCGATGGGAATGGTCGACAGAAATTTTTGACGCATTTGCGGAGTGTCTTCGCCCATAAAGCTCTTCAAGAGCGGCGTCTCACCCGCCACCGGGTTCACCGCATTGACCCGGACCCCGAACGGCGCAAGCTCGACGGCCATGGCCCGCGTTGCCGTGATCATCCAGCCCTTGGACGCATTGTACCAGGACAACCGTGGCCGCGGACTGACACCGGCGGTCGATGCCACGTTCAGGATCGCACAGCGTCCGCGGCTTTTCATGCCCGGAACGAAAGCCCGGGCAGTCAAGTAGACGGACTTGGCATTCACGTTCAAAACCCGATCGAAGTCGTCTTCGCTGATGTCCTCGAGCGGAGCGGGCAAGTGTGTCACCCCCGCGTTGTTGACCAGAATGTCTGGGACGCCTCCAAAACTCTCATGCGAGAGTCTCGCCATCGCGTCCACGGATCGTCCGTCGGACACATCGACCGCGCAGGCGATCCCGTTCACTTGCCTCGCCAGGTCTTCTGCGCCTTCCCCATTGAGATCCGCTACCATCACAACCGCGCCTTCGGCCGCAAATTTGCGAACGATCCCGGCGCCAAAACCCGAGGCTCCGCCTGTCACAATGGCCGTCTTTCCCTTCAGTCTCATCTGTCCTCCCGGAGTATTTGATTATCTATCCGTGATAGGCGGCCACGGTTTTCAACGCTGAAAACCCATAGAGCGCCTCAAAGCCTTTCTCGCGGCCGTGTCCTGATTTGCCGCGCCCGCCGAACGGAAGTTCCACCCCGCCTCCAGCGCCGTAATTGTTGACGAACACCTGGCCGGCCCGGAGCGACTTGGCGAGCCGCATTTGTCGGCCTCCGTCCCGGCTCCAGATCGCCGCGACCAGGCCGTAGTCCGTACCGTTCGCAATCGCCACCGCTTCGTCTTCGGTGTCGAACGGGATCAGTACCTGGACGGGGCCGAAGATCTCTTCCTGGGCCAGGGGATGATCGGGCGACACACCGGCGAGCAGCGTCGGCGCAACATAGTGACCAAGCGGCGGGAGATCGGCGGGCAGATCCGCCGCCGCGAGGATCTCGCCGCCCCGCCCCAGATACCCGGACACGATATCCCGTTGCCTCGCCGAAATCAGAGGACCCACATCGGGATCCGAGAGCGCCGGTCCGATCTTTAGGGCTTTGTAAGCCGCTGCCATGCGCCCTGCGACCTGGTCGAAGATGCTGCGTTCAACCAGGATCCGGGAGGAAGCCGAACAGGTCTGCCCCGCGTTCTGGATCCCCGCATTCACAAGGAAAGGCAAGGCACGGTCCAGATTGGCATCGGCGAAAACAAGCTGCGGCGACTTTCCGCCCAGTTCAAGCGTAACGGGAATGACGTTTCGTGCCGCCGCGGCCTGGATTTGAATGCCGGTCGCAACCGACCCGGTGAAGGACAGATGATCGACACCCGGATGTTCGGAAAGAGCCGCCCCGGCCTCGCCGCCAAGCCCCGGAACGACATTCAGAACCCCATCCGGAAATCCGGCCTCTGCCGCCATCGCCCCGAAGGCGAGCGCTGTCAGGCAGGCGTCTTCAGCCGGTTTCAGAACGCAGGCATTGCCCATGGCCAGCGCTGCCCCAACCGACCGCCCGATAATCTGCATCGGATAGTTCCAAGGCACGATATGACCGGTCACCCCATGCGGCTCACGCAAGGTGTACACCGTGTAGCCTTCCTGAAAGGGAATGGTCTCGCCATGCACCTTGTCGGCTGCGCCGGCATAGAATTCCAGATAGCGGGCCAAGGCGGTGACATCGGCACGGGCCTGCTTCAACGGCTTTCCGACATCAAGCGCCTCAAGACGGGCCAGCGTCTCCACGCGTTCCAGAACGAGCCGTCCGAGACGGGCCAAAAGCCGTCCGCGCTCGAAGGCAGGCATACGGCCCCACTCTCCCTCGCGTGCGGCATGCGCGGCTTCGACCGCTTGATCGATCTCGGTCTCCCCACCGCGGGCGATTTCGGCCAGTCCGGTTCCGTCTGAAGGATTCTCCAAAACGAGGCGGCCGTATTGCGCATCCACAACAGTGCCGCCAATGAGGCACTTTGATGGATCGAACCAAAGGTCAGATGGATTCAGCCGCATGCGTGTCACGCCTCCCTTGTGAAAAATTGGGCAATCTGGGGGCTGCCGCCAGGAGCTCCCGCGTATAGGGATGGTCCGGGTTGTCCAGAATCCGAACCGTTGGCCCGTCCTCGACGATCTTGCCCGCCTTCATCACCATCACCCGGTCGGTGATGCTCCGTACGACCGACAGATCGTGGGAGATAAACAGATAGGCCAAATGATACCGTGCGGAGAGATCCGCCAGAAGATCGAGGATCTTGGCCCGGACGGAGACATCCAGCGCAGAAACGGCTTCATCCAGGACAATCAACTCAGGCCGCAAGATCAGCGCTCTTGCAATGGCGATGCGCTGCCGCTGACCGCCTGAAAACTCATGAATGTAGCGCTCTGCGGCGGCCGCCGGCAATCCGACGGCTTCCAGCGCTTCCGCAACCTGGAGGGAACGTTGCATCCGATTGGGCGGAGACGGCAGAAGGTGGAACGGTTCCGCGATCAGACGCTCGACCCGATGGCGCGGGTTGAAGGATCCATAAGGATCCTGGAAAACCACCTGGACCCTTCCGCGGGCCCGGTCCGGCTGGACGCCATCGATCAGGATATCGCCGGCCTGCACGGGCTCCAGCCCGAGAATGGCCCGGGTCAGGGTCGATTTCCCGCAGCCCGATTCCCCGACCAGTCCGACCCGTTCGCCCTTGGAGACGGTGAAGCTGACCCGGTCGACCGCAACATGATGCCGCCGCGGTTGGAACATCCCCTGTTTCGGCAACGGGTATCTGCGAACCACGTCCCGCACCTCCAGAAGCCGCTTCCCGCTTTCCGCCTCGGGGATCGGTGGCAGATAGGCCTGATGCCGGGACGCTTCAAAAAGCGCGCGCGTATAGGGATGGGTCTGCATGCGCAGCACCTCATCCGTCGCCCCGCTTTCCACGACCTCTCCATTCCGCATCACCACCAGCCGGTCCGCCAGACTGGCAACCACTGCAAGATCGTGCGTGATGATCAGAAGCCCCATATGGAACTCCGAAACCAGATCTTTCAGCAAATCCAGGATCTGCAGCTGTGTCGTAACGTCGAGCGCCGTCGTCGGCTCATCGGCAATCAACAGCGCAGGCCGTTCGGCGATCGCCATGGCGATCACGACGCGCTGGCGTTGGCCGCCCGAGAGCTCATGCGGATAGCGCGACAGCGGAAAACTGTCTTCGTTCAACCCGACACGATTGAGCATGTCGCGGGCGCGGGCACGGGCTTGGTCCCGCGTTGCTCCCGAGTGGAGCCACACCGTCTCCGCCACCTGATCGCCGATGGTCTGTACCGGATTGAGCGCCGTCATCGGCTCTTGAAACACCATTCCGATCCGGCCGCCCCGGATCTGGCACATCGCCCGCTCCGACAGGGCGCCGAGGTCCTGCCCATCCAAAAGGATTGTTCCGGATGTCTGTTCAACGCGGTGGGGCAGGAGCCGCATGACGGAGAGCGCGGTCATCGATTTTCCAGAACCCGACTCGCCGGTAATCGCCACGATCTCACCGGCTCCAACCGTGAAACTCACGTCTTTCAGGAGCGGTTTCCCGTGCGCTTCAACACAGAGGCTTTGGACGGCCAGAACACTCATGTCCGGACCACGCGGAGTTTCGGGTCAAGCATGTCGCGCAAACCGTCGCCCAGAAGGTTCAATCCCAGAACGGACAGGATGATCGCCATTCCCGGTACAAGCGCCAGATGCGGTGCGAGGCCGACGAGCGTTTGGGAA
The DNA here is from genome assembly GCF_008711285.1 of Roseibium aquae. GTDB lineage: Bacteria > Pseudomonadota > Alphaproteobacteria > Rhizobiales > Stappiaceae > Roseibium > Roseibium aquae. The sequence continues at coordinate 317,780 of NZ_VXDC01000001.1, read as the reverse complement.
TCGGCCAGCATCCGCCCCCAGCTCGGGGTGGGCGGTTGAGCGCCAAGTCCGACATAGGACAATCCCGCCTCGGCGAGGACCCCGAGCGAAAACTGGATCGTGCCCTGAACGATCAAAAGGTTCGCAATGTTGGGAAGAATATGCTCGGCCGAAATCCGAACCGCTCCCTTGCCCGCGACACGTGCGGCCAGAATGAACTCCCGCGTCCAGAGCGACAGCGCCGCACCGCGGGTCAACCGGGCAAAGACCGGGATGTTGAAGATGCCGATGGCGATGATCGCGTTGACAGCGCTCGGTCCGAAAACGGCCGTGATGAGGATCGCAATCACGAGGGCCGGAAAGGCGAAGGCCAGATCGTTGGCGCGCATGATCAATTCATCCAGCCACCCCCGGTTCGCCGCGGCCGCGAGCCCGAGCGGCACACCGGCCGCCATGCCGATCCCGACCGCGATGATGGCGACCGCCAGAGAGGTCTGCGCCCCGGCCATGATCATGGACAGCATATCCCGGCCGAAATGGTCTGTGCCCAGCAGATAATCCCCGCCTGGCGCCTTCATGCGCGCGGAAATGTTCATGCCGGACACATCGTGGGGCGTCCAAATGACCGAAACCAGCGCTGCGATCGCAAACAGGCTCACCAAGACTGCTCCGGTCAGGAACGACCAGCTCGCCCTCCTGCCCCCGCTCATGGGTGTTTCCTCAGGCGGGGATCCACCACAGCATAGGCCAGATCCACCAGAAAATTCGTCAAGATCACCGCGAAGACCAGCAGCATGACAACGCTTTCGACCACAATCAGATCCCGCTGGGAGATCGCCTGAAAGATCAGGCGCCCGAGCCCCGGCAACGCGAAGACCTGCTCGATGATGATGCCGCCGGCCAGCAGGAAGGCAAATTGCAGGCCAATGATGGTCAGGACGGGGATCAGCCCATTTCGCAGACCATGCCGCCATATTGCGGCGCTTTGGGACAATCCTTTCGCTCGTGCCGTGCGCATGAAATCCTCCCCGAGCACGTCGACAAGGGCGGAGCGCATCACCCGGGTCAAAATGGCCGCCTGGGGCAGGGCAAGCGCAATGGCTGGAAGCGTCAACGCTCTCAGCCCCGCGCCAATGCCCTCGTCCCAGCCCGGGAAACCACCAGCCGAAAACCAGCGCAGATTGATTGCGAAGATCAGGATCAGGATCATCGCGAACCAGAAATTCGGCACGGCAATCCCGATTTGCGTGACACCGATGACACCGTAGTCACCCATCCTGCCGCGCCGGCTGGCCGCCAGCAGCCCCGCTGGGATCGCGATCGCGACCGTCAGGCAAAGAGCATAAAGGGCCAGCGGAACGGAGACCCAAAGCCGATCGGCGATCATTTCCGCCACCGGCGTCCGGTAGGTGTAGGAGACGCCGAAGTCGCCCTGCAGCATGCCGGCGACCCAACTCAGATAGCGGGAAACAGCCGAGCCATCGAGCCCGAGTTCGGCACGCAAAGCCGCTATCGTGTCGGGCCGCGCATTGACGCCGAGCATCACCGCAGCCGGGTCCCCCGGCACAACCTCGATCACCAGAAAGATTACAAGGGAGGCGACAAGAAGGCTGCCGATCAGCGAACCAACCCGTTGCGCCAGAAATCTCAGCATGGTGCCAGCCGCCGACCTTGCCTAATCGGACCAGGACACACCGGTCAGATCCACCGCCTGGGTCGGCGCGTTCGCCCAAAGCCCCTGGACACCTTTCTTGGCGACGGTCAAGCGTGGCTGCTGGAACAGGAAGCCGTTGACGTAGTCTTCCGATACAATGGTCTGAGCCTGCTGCAGGAGATCGCGCCGTCGATCCGGATCGGTTGTTCCGCGCAAGGTGGACATGACCTCCTGAAGCCTCGGGTTGTCGTACTGAAAATAATAGTCCGGATTGGCGTAGATCCCGATATCCATAGGCTCTGTATGCGCCACGATCGACAGATCGTAATCCTTGCTGCGAAACACCTCCTCAAGCCACTGCGCCCATTCCAGATTGGTGATTTCCGTGTCGATCCCGACCTCGCGCAATTGCGCGGCGATGATTTCGCCGCCGCGCCGCGCATAGGAAGGCGGCGGCAGCTTCAACGACAGCGTCAGGCCATCGCCATGGCCCGCTTCCGCGAGCAGCGCCCGGGCCTTCTCCGGATCGTGGGGCGAGTTGCCGGTGAGGTCCAGATAGGCCGGATTATGCGGGGCAAAATGTGTCCCGATCGGCGTGCCGTACCCGAACTGCGCCCCATCGATGATTTCCTGACGGTTGATGGCATGGGCGATCGCCTGCCGGACGCGGATATCGTCGAGCGGCGGTTTCTTGTTGTTGGTCGAAAGAACCGTCTCGCCCTCGGTCGAGCCGATCAGGACCTTGTAGCGCTCATCCGCCTCGAACTGGATGAGATTTTCCGGAGCAGGAAAGGCGGCGAAGGCATCAAGATCCCCGGCCATCATAGCCGAGAAGGCCGCTGTCGGGTCGGAGATGAAGCGGAAGGTCGCGGCCTCCAAAGCTGCCGGCTCGCCCCAGTAGTCTTCGTTTCGCACGAGTTCCACCCGGTCGCCCTGGACCCATTCGGAGAACTTGAAGGCGCCCGTCCCGACAGGATTGGTTTTGATGGTGTCGATGCTTTCCGGCGCCACAATGGCCGCATCGCCCCATGCCATGTTGAACAGGAAGTTGCCGTCGGTCTCCGAAAGGGTGACTTCGACCGTTCGCGGATCGATGACGTTCACCGCCGCAATTCCCGCGAAAAGACCCTTCTGGGCATTTGTGGAATCATCGCCGCGCGCGCGGTCGAGGGAGAATTTCACATCCTCCGCGTCCATGGAGGTTCCGTCGTGAAAGGTCACGCCCTCTCGAAGATTGAACCTGTAGGTCAAGCCGTCCTCGGACACGTCCCAGCTTTCCGCAAGGCTGGGGACGATTGTTCCGTCTTCGGCGAACCGGGTCAGGCTTTCGAAGATGTTGGCATACGTCACGTCATCGATCGCGCCAGCCGCAGCGCTGGTGGGATCCAGATGCGGCGGTTCGAGTTGAACGGCGATCGTCAGCTTGCTGGCCAGGGCCGGAACGCTGAAAAAGAGTGTCACTGCACTGCATGCGAAAAAACCCCGAGTCATTTCACCACTCCCTTTCCGGACCAAGCAAGGTCAGCAGGCTGATGGCCATCACCTTGGCGCTGTCGATCATATCCCCCACCCCGACATACTCATCGGGTTTATGGGCAAGTTCCAGAAGACCGGGCCCATAGGCAATACAGTTCTTGAGTTTGCCAATCCGATCAATGTGTTTTTGATCGTAGCTTCCCGGTGACGCGACATAGTCGGGCGCCTTCCCGAGCACCGTGTCAATCGCATTGGCGACCGTTCGCACGACCGGCGCCTCCCGGTCCGTCATGGACGGCGCCACATGGTTCAACTCCCGCATCGCATAGTCGAAATTCACCCTGTTGTGTTTGAGAGCTTCCAGCAGGGAAACGATTTCCGCTTTGACGCTTTCCCGCGTTTCTTCAATGAGATACCGGCGGTCAATCACAATCCGGCAGCTGTCCGGCACACAATGCGATGGCAGGGCATTGGAATCGCGGGAAATCTCCGCCTGCCCGCCATGCACCGAGTTGATGTTCAAGGTCGACACCCTCGCGCCTTCCGGCACAACCGGCATTTCAGTCCGCCGCATGGACAAGGCGGGAAACAGCTCCTCTTCGAAAGCATTCAGCAGCGCGCCCATGTGGCGCACGGCGCAATCGCCCAGAAATGGCATGGATCCGTGGGCAATCTCGCCTTTCGTTTCGATCTCGGCCCACCACCCGCCGCGATGGCCAAGACAAATACGGTCCTTGTGCAGCGGCTCGGGAATGATCACGTGCTGCACGCGGTCAGGAGAGAAAAAGCCCTTCTCCGCCAGAAACGCGACCCCGCCATACCCTCCGGATTCCTCATCGGCCGTGCCTGAAACCTCGATGGCGCCAGCGAAGTCCGGCACAACCGAGACAAATGCTTCGGCCGCGATGATCGATGCCGCCAGACCGCCTTTCATGTCGCAGGCCCCACGGCCATAGATCTTGCCATCTTCCAGATCGCCGCCAAACGGGTCCTTTGTCCATCCCTCGCCCGGCTCGACGACATCGGTGTGCGAATTGAAATGAACGCACTCCCCGGCAGACGCGCCGGTCCTGCGGGCCAGGATGTTCCAGCGCGGATAGGCGTCACTGTCGCCTGGCGCGCCATGCGCCCGATGAAGTTCGGCCCGAAACCCGGACCGCTCCAGCCGCGCGGCCAGATACTCGCAAATCGTCAGGTAATTCTGGCCAGGGGGATTGACCGTCGGAATACGGATCAAATCCTGGGTCAACCGGATCAGATCGCCCCTGCGGGCGTCAATGGCCGCAAACAGGTTTTCCTTCAGCGAAATGGCCTCGCCCAAAACCGTCTCCTTCACCTTGGCGACCAACCTGATCCCGATTGTTCGTAAAAACGGTTTACGGTATCAATACCGTAGGAATACGGGACCGCACATGGAAGCAGACATTGTGAACGACGCTGAGTTGACCGCCATCGCATTCGACGAGGCGCCGCTCGGGCTGGTCCTGACGGAGAACCGGCGGATCCGGACGCTGAACAATCGTTTCGCGGAAATGACCGGATTCCAAAAACACGAGTTAATCGGACGGTCCTTCGCGCTTTTCTACGCGTCGCACGCGGAATTCGAACGCGTACGCGAGATCGGGTTCAGTGCCTTGCGCGAGACCGGAAGATACACCGATCAGCGGCTTTTGCGGCGGAAGGACGGCTCGCATATATGGTGCCGGTTTCGCGCGCGCTCTTTGGACCGCGATCACCTGCTTGCCCGCCTCGTCATGAGCTTCGCCCAGGTTTTCGACCAACCGGGAAACGTCTCTTTGACTGCGCGCGAGAAGGACGTTCTGGCAGGATTGCGGCGCGGCCTGACCAGCAAGGCGATCGCCCGCGAACTCGCCCTGTCCCATCGCACGATCGAGGATGTACGCGCGCGGCTGCTGAAACGCCTGAGCGTATCGAACACCGCCGAACTGCTGGCAAAAGTCAGTCTTCTGGACTGACCGGAATCGCGCCTTTGTCGCACAGGGCTGGCGAAACACTTTTCAATCGCCAAAGAATCAAGACACTTCAGAGGCGAGTGACGCGAGGAACCAGGAGGAAAACGGCTTATGCCCGCTTATTGGATGGCCCGTGCCCGGGTCGACAATCCCGAACAGTACAAGAAATACGCCGATCAGGTGCCCGCAATTCTGGAGCGGTTTGGCGGCAAGGTCCTTGCCCGTGGCGGCAAGTTCCAGATCATGGAAGGGCCTGACGCCTTCAAGCGTTTCGTGATCATCGAGTTTCCGACCTTTGAGGACGGGGTCGCCTGTTTCGAGTCCGACGCCTATCAGGCGGCTGCCGCCCACCGGCGCGGCGGTGGCGGTGTCGTTGAGGTCGTGATGCTTGACGGAATGTAGGACCCCGCCCTTTCAGCCGTCATCTTCCAGCCGGAGGATCAAGGTCCGCAACACGTTCTTGAGCAGAGTGACTTCCTCGCTGGTATAGCCGTCAAGCACACGCTTCTCGTGTGCTTGCGCATCGCGCAACAGTTCATCCACAAGGTCTCGGCCCGTTTGGGTGATGTAGACCAGCATCCGCCGGCGGTCGGTCTCGCACCTGCGCCGCTCGGCGAGCCCCTCGGCCTCCAGCCGGTCGACGATCTTGGTTGTCGTCGGCTGATTGTAGAGACTGATACGGGCGAGATGACCGATTGTCTTGCCGTCGCCTTCGGACAGCGTGGCCAGAAGCCGCCAAGCCGGAACCTGCACGCCATACCGGCGCAGATGCGCGTGGAACTGAGTGCTGACCAGATGACTGGCATGCGCGAGAAGGTAGGACAGGTAGTTGTCGACGAAGGCGGCGGCCGGCTCCCCGGCTTCGAGCCCGGCGGCCTGAGCCATTGTGCTGCGTTCCATCAACAGGCAACCTTGCCGGCAGGATAGGCCCGGCCGTATTGGCCATCCATATAAATCAGCGGTGCGCCAGGCCGGGTCCAGTGTTTCAGCACTTCGCCGACGTGAATCGTGTGATCTCCCCCTTCATACTGGAAGACCGTTCGGCACTCGAACACCGCAATAGCCCGGCGGATAAACGGCGCGCCGTGGTCGCCAAATGCCCAATCATCGAAGGCGAAGCGATCCCCCGGACCAGCGAACCTGTCCGCGACCTGCCGCTGATCGGCGCCCAAGACACTGATCGCAAATCCCTCCGCTTCACTGAAGACCGGGGCGCTCATCGCGTGTCCGGCAATTGACCAGAGCACAAGCGGCGGATCAAGCGAGACCGAGTTGAACGAATTGATCGTCAGGCCGACCGGACTTCCATCGGGCTTTCGCGTCGCAGCGATGCATATACCCGTGGTGAACCGTCCCAGCGCCTTGCGAAGATCTTTCAAGGGGTGGTTTGCCGTCATCAAGCCTCTCCCGTTGCTGAAATAGCCGATCCATACCAAATCACAATTATATTCCGATTGATATAATTTAATTTCTGTGATTGCATGCCCAGCACAATGAAATTTCGCAGCCGATTGCCTCCACGGAGGCGCGGTAGAAGCCGGAAACCGGCCTGGAGAGAAGTGCATGCTGGCGGATCGCATCGAAGGGAAATGGATCGACACATTCGAGACAGTGTTCGCCCTGTGCAAGGTCGGGAAGGGCGAACCGGTCGCGATCCTCTCGGAAACGCAGTCGAGGCAGCTGAACGTGCATCTGGCGGAACTGGCCCTCCTCCGGCTCGGCGCCAGCCCCTTTCATGTCGTGTTGCCCACACCGCCGCAAAGGGTCGCCGTACCGGTCCGTTCAACCGGGGCCAGCGATGCCATCCGCGGTTTGAAACCCGCCATCGCCGCCTTGAAATCGAGCGGACTGGTGGTGGACCTGACCGTGGAAGGGATGCTGCATGCGCCGGAACTGCCAGAGATCCTCTCGGGCGGCGCGCGCCTTTTGATGGTTAGCAACGAGCATCCCGACGCTTTGGAACGTCTGTTGCCGGATCCCGCTTTGATGCCCAAGGTGAAAGCTGCGGTGAAGATGCTGCGCGCCGCCACCCTCATGACCGTGAACTCGGCGGCCGGCACGGATATGACCGTGGACCTCACCGGCGCCCCGACCGCCGGGGTTTGGGGCTATTGCGACCGGCCGGGCACGGTGGCCCATTGGCCAGGCGGCGTCGTCGTCAGTTTCCCCGGGGCGAACACCGTCAATGGCCGCCTCGTTCTGGACGCGGGCGACATCAACCTGACCTTCAAGCGCTACCTGCAGGATCAAGTGATCCTGACCATTGAAAATGACTACGTGGTCGACATCGCCGGGCAAGGAACCGATGCCGAACTGGTGCGCCGTTATTTCGCGGCCTGGGACGATCCGGCCGCCTATGCCGTGTCTCATGTGGGCTGGGGCATGAACCCGGCCGCCCGCTATGAAGCGCTGTCCATGTACGACCAGAGGGAAACCAACGGAACAGAGTTGCGCGCCTATGCCGGCAATTTCCTGTTTTCGACGGGAGCGAACGAATTCGCCAAACGCTACACGCTCGGACATTTCGACCTCCCCGTGGGGCATTGCACCATCACGCTGGACGGAACGACCGTGATCGAGGACGGAAACCTGCTCGGGGAACTTGCATGACCAGCGGCAGCTTTCAGATCGCCTGGCAGGAAGCGGGTCGCGGCGATCCCTTGGTTTTGCTGCATGGGATCGGCGGCGGCTCCGCCAGTTGGTCCGCCCAGTTGGAAGGCCTGAGCGATCGCTACCGGGTCATCGCCTGGGATATGCCGGGCTATGGCGCCTCGTCGCCTTTGGACGAGGTTTCCTTTTCCGCCTTGTCGCGCGCGCTTAAAAGCCTGATCGACCGGCTTGATCTGAAGAAGCCGCATATTGTCGGACATTCCATCGGAGGAATGGTCGCGCAGGAATTCGCGGCGATGCATCCAGATGGGCTGGCCAGCTTGACCCTGTCCGCGACCAGTCCTGCCTTCGGCCGGCTGGATGGCGACTTTCAAAAACAATTCGTGTCGGCCCGATTGGCACCGCTCGAGGCGGGCCAAACCTTGGCGGATATCGCGGACAGCGTGATCCCCGAACTTGTCGGACCGCACGCCAGCCACGCGGCAAAGGCCACCGCCAAGGAGTGCATGAGCCGCGTTCCACCGGAGACCTATCGGGCGATGATGGCGTGTCTGGTTACCTTCGACCGCCGCGCTGCGCTCACGTCCATCGGCGTGCCAACGCTGCTGATCGCGGGAGAAACCGACACGCAGGCCCCGGCGGCGATGATGGAAAAAATGGCCTCGAAAATACCGGGCGCCCGCTATGTCCGCCTGCCCGGCACCGGTCATCTGGCCAACATCGAACACCCGGCAGCCTTCAATGCTGCACTATTGAAATTCCTTACCGAAAGCTGAATGGGAGAGCCCAATGTCCCTTGCCGAGACCCATATTCTGGACGCGCATGACACGCTTGCCCCGATTTTTGATCCAGATGCCTTCCGCCTCACGGACCAGCAGGCCGAATTGACGGCGCTGGCCCGCCGCTTCGGTCAAAACAGTCTGGCGCCCCGCGCCGACCAATGGGACCGGGACGCGATCTTCCCGATGGCCAATTTTCGGGACATGCACGCTAACGGATTGCTGGCGGTTTGCATCCCGACGGAAGAAGGCGGATATGGGGCTGACTACAAGACCTACATGCTGACCGCCGCCGAAATCGGCCGCCATTGCGGAACGACATCGCTCACATGGAACATGCATGTGTGCTCAACGCTGTGGCCGGGCGTGCTGGCCGATGATCTCAAGATGGATCCGCAAGCCAGACGCGAGCACGAGACCCGCCGGTCTGTTCATTACGCGCGGATCGTCAACGATGGCGCGATCTACGCCCAACCCTTTTCCGAGGGTGGAGCAGCGGCAGCCGGCTTTCAACCTTTCGGCACGACGGCCAGGCGGGTCGAAGGCGGATGGATCGTCAATGGCAAGAAAATCTTCGCCTCATTGTCGGGTGCGGCGAACTATTACGGCGTGCTTTGCACCGAGGAGAAGGAGAATCTCAGCCGCCGGGACACGCTCTATCTGGCGATACCGGCCGATGCCCAAGGCGTCGAGGTGTTCGGTGACTGGGACCCGCTGGGGATGCGCGGAACAGTGTCCCGGAACCTCGTGTTCAAGGATGTCTTTGTCCCCGAGGACGCCGCGCTGATGCCCAAGGGCGTATATTTCGAGGCGGCGACGACCTGGCCGCACATGTTCCTGACGCTGTCGCCAACCTATATGGGAATCGCGCAGGCCGCTTATGACTTCACGGTGAAATATTTGCGCGGCGAAATGCCGGGCACCCCGCCCGTCAAGCGGCGCATGTATCCCACCAAACAGCATGCGGTGGCGAGCATGCATATCACACTGGAGCAGACCAAGGCGCTGTGGTTCCAGGTCATCAGCGAAGCTGGTCCCAACCCGACCAAGGAACAGATGCTGCGGGCCTATGCCGCGCAATACACGGTGATGGAAAACGCCAATGAGATCTGCCAATTAGCGATCCGGACCTGTGGCGGGCAGTCCATGCTCAAGACATTGCCGCTGGAGCGGATGTACCGCGACAGCCGGTGCGGGTCGCTCATGCTGCCCTGGACGGCTGAACTCTGCGTCGACCGGCTCGGACGCGAAGCCCTCTATGAGCGTGGTGAAAGCGACGACTGATGAGCATCGCGTCCTGGATCGACAAACACGCCGCGTTCACGCCCGGCAAGGCGGCGCTGGTGTTCGAGGGCGAGACCATCACCTATGCCGCGCTAGCGCGCCGCATTGAGGAAAGAACCGGGGAACTTTCCGGGCGCTTTGGGTTAAGCCAGGGAGACCGGGTCGCCTATCTTGGTCACAACAGCCCGGAATTTCTGATTCTGCTGTTCGCATGCGCGCGCCATGGAGCGATCTTCCTTCCGCTGAACTGGCGGCTTGCGCCGGAAGAACACGGCTTCATTCTGTCTGATGCAGGCGCAAAGCTGCTGATCGCGGAACCCGCCTTTCACCCGGGCGCAGAAAACCTCCGGCACGATCTTCCGGACTGCCGTTTCGTGTCCACGGCGCCCTCTGGACCGGACTGGGCCTGCCTTGGACAGTCCGTGGCAGCCGAAAGACATGTTGACGACGGCAAACCGGAAGATGCCGTCCTTCTGGTCTACACATCGGGAACAACCGGATATCCGAAGGGGGCGGTCCTGACCCAGGATGCGCTTCAGTGGAACGCCTTCAACAGCCTTCACATGCATGACATGACCAGCCAAGACCGGATCCTGAGTGTCTTGCCGATGTTCCACGTGGGCGGACTGAACATTCAGACACTCCCGGCCCTCTACGCTGGCGGGACCGTCTATCTTCATGCCAAGTTCGATCCGGCGGAGACACTGGCCGCGATCGCCAGGGACCGTCCGGACTTGACGGTTCTCGTGCCGGCGACGATGGCGGCGGTTCTCGCCCATGCGGATTTTCAAGAGACCGACTTGAGCAGTCTTCGGTCCCTTACCACCGGATCTTCGACCGTTCCCAAAAGCCTTATTCTTGCGTTCCATAACCGAAGCATCCCTGTCCTCCAGGTCTATGGCTCGACCGAAACCTGCCCGATCGCGGTTTATCTGAAACCAGAGGACGCCTTTCGCCATCTTGGCACGACAGGCAAACCGGGTCTGCACTGCGAGATGAAAATCATTGACAACGCGGGACGAACGGTGCGGCCGGGAGAGGCCGGGGAAATCGCGATCAAGGGACCGAATATCATGCGGGAATACTGGAACAACCCGCAAGCGACTGCCGATGCCCTCAAAGAGGGCTGGTTTTTCACCGGTGACATCGGCTTCATTGATCCGGACGGCTATCTGGTCGTCAACGATCGCAAGAAAGATGTCATCATTTCGGGAGGCGAAAACATCTACCCCGCAGAAGTGGAGCGGCTTCTCATGGATATGGATGATATCGCGCAGGCCGTCGTTGTCGGAGAAGCGGACGAGAAATGGGGAGAGGTACCTGTCGCCGTGGTCGTGCCAACGGCCGGCTGTCACCTCGACGTCACCGAGATCATGGCGCGTTTCTCAGGCCGCATTGCGCGTTTCAAGCATCCCAAACGCATTCACGTCGCCGACAGCCTGCCCGTGAATGCCATGGGCAAGATCCAGCGTTTCGCGGTGCGCGAGCTACTATTGGCAGACAACTTCTTCAAGACCGGCACGTGATCATTAGAATTGACTGACCAGTCGGTCTATGGAAAGAATTTAATTGGGAGGACCCGAAAACGCAGTCTAGACTGGCTTGGGAGGAGTGCAGTCCGGACCGAATTCAACAGCGGACTGAACAGTAGCAGATAGATCCAATCATCGCTGCGGCGTGTTGGTGGGAGGAGGAACCCCGTGCTCAAGAATTTTAAATCGATCACACTCGGTGCGGCCGCCGTCGTGGCATCGCTCGTTGCCGGACCTGTCAGCGCCCAGACCACATTGAATCTGTCGTCTTGGCTGCCACCGTCTCACCCGATCGTGGCAAACATGATCGTTCCGTGGGCAGAAGAGGTGGAGAAAGCTACGAACGGCAATGTGACCGTCCGAATCCTGCCGAAACCACTGGGCAAGCCGCCCGCGCATTTCGACATCGCCAAGGATGGCCTGGCCGATATCACCTACGGTGTGCACGGCTATCAGCCTGGGCGCTTCGCCCTCACGAAAGCCGTTGAGCTTCCATTTCTCGGCGACAGCGCAACGGCAACCTCGGTTGCCTATTGGCGCATTTACCAGAAACACTTTGAGGCGGTCGGAGAGCATCGCGGAGTGAAAGTGCTTGGCCTGTTCACCCACGGTCCTGGCAATATCTTTAATTCCGCGCGTCCCGTCGAACAGTTGTCCGATCTCGACGGTCTGAAAATCCGCGTTGGCGGCGGCGTTGTGAACGACGTGGCAAAGGCGATCGGCGCAACCGCCCTTCTCAAACCGGCTCCTGAATCCTATGAGCTCATGGCCGCAGGGGTGGCCGATGGCGTGTTCTTCCCGCAAGAATCGATCAAGTCATTCAGGCTCACCGATCTCGTCAAATACGGCACCATTGTTCCAGGCGGCCTTTACAACACCAGCTTTTTCCTCGTCATGAACCCCCGGTCCTTCGACAATCTGTCCGCGGCAGACCAGGAAGCGATCATGAGCGTCTCCGGCGAACATTTCGCCAAGATTGCCGGCAAGGGCTGGGACGATGCCGACGCGGCCGGAAATGCCGCGATGATGGAGGCCGGGGTTACCCTCATCCAGGCCTCGGACGCCATGGTCACGGAGATCAAAGCCAAGACGGCTGAAATCGAACAGGCCTGGATCGAGGAAGCCAATGCCAAAGGCCTCGACGGCGCCGCCATCATGGCGGAGCTTCGGGCAGAAATCGCGGCCGCGTCCGGCTCGAACTGATCGTGGCGTCCCGCAACAAAATCGAAGAAATACGGAGCGCCCGCTGGGCGCTTCGCATTCTTCAGTCCGCCGCGGGCGCGCTCTTGTTCGCCATGATGGTTCTGACCTTCATCGATGTGTGGGGCCGCTACATCTTCAACTCCCCGCTTGCCGGCGCGTTCGAGATCACCGAGTTGATGATGGCGACGCTGATTTTCGCGGGCTTGCCACTGGTCACCGTTCAGCGTGAGCACGTGTCCGTCGACCTGTTGGACTTCTGGATGCCCAAAGGTCTCCAGATCGTACGGGACAACCTCATCAATCTGCTTTGCGCTGGAATGCTCGGCATCCTCAGCCACCGCCTTTGGCTGAAGGCGGTCGAACAGGTGTCCTATGGAGATCAAACGGCGGCGCTCAATATCCCGGTCGCTCCGGTGACTTTTTTCATGAGCTTTTCAACCGCCTTGAGCTGCGCCGCCTTGCTTTTCATGACGGCTGCCACCCTTCGCGACAGTTTTTCGTCCGACTGACATCAAGACTTAAGGACCGACCGTGCTGGAATCCCTCGTCGGCTTCGCCGCTCTGCTCGCACTTATTCTTCTCAGGGTTCCCATCGCATTCGCCATGGGCTTGGTCGGAACCGTCGGATTTGCCTACATGGTAAATTGGCATGCCGCGCTGGCCATGATCGGAACGGTCACCTACGAGACCGGACTGGCTTACACCCTGTCGGTGGTCCCGCTCTTCATCCTGATGGGGAATTTCGTAACCCGTGCGGGGTTGTCACAAGAACTCTACGACGCGGCCAATGCGTTTCTCGGGCACCGCAAAGGCGGATTGGCGATGGCCACAGTGGTGGCCTGCGGCGGCTTCAGCGCTGTTTGCGGGTCCAGTCTTGCAACGGCTGCGACAATGGCGCGGGTCTCCATGCCCTCCATGAAAAGGTTCGGCTATTCGGACAGCCTGGCAGCCGGGTCGGTCGCCGCCGGGGGCACGCTCGGGATCCTCATTCCACCGAGTGTCATTCTGGTGCTCTACGGCATCATGACCGAACAGAATATCGGCCAACTCTTCATGGCAGGGGTTCTGCCGGGCCTGTTGGGCATCTTGCTTTATCTGGGTGCCGTGCGGGCAACAACCTGGCTGAACCCAAAGGCTGGCCCTCCGGGCGACCGCATGCCATGGTCCGAACGGCTACGGGCCCTGCGCGGCGTGTGGGGCGTCATCGTTCTGTTTCTTCTGGTGATGGGCGGCATTTATGGCGGGATCTTCACACCCACGGAGGCTGCCGGAATCGGTGCCGGTGGGGCATTTCTGTTCACCTTGGCGCGCAGAAAACTGACCTGGGCCAGCTTGAGCGAGATCTTGGTTCAAAGCGTGCGCACCACGGCCATGATTTTCTCCGTGCTGATCGGCGCCCTGATGTTCTCCAACTTTATCAACATCGCCGATCTGCCGACGGTTTTGACCAATTGGGTCCAGTCCATGGATCTGTCGCCGCTGATGGTTTTGATGTTCGTGATCGCAGTCTATCTCGTCCTTGGCTGTATTCTGGAAAGCCTGTCGATGATCCTGCTGACCGTGCCGGTCTTTTATCCAATGATCGCAGAGCTGGTGTTTCCCGGTGTTCCGCCGGAAATGGTGCTGATCTGGTTCGGAATTGTTGTCGTGGTGGTGACGGAAATCAGCCTGATCACGCCTCCTGTCGGGCTCAATGTCTTTGTCCTGCGCGGCGTGATGCCGGAAGTTTCAACCGGCACGATCTTCAAGGGCGTCACGCCTTTCTGGATCGCCGACATCATCCGGCTGGGTCTCTTGATTGCCTTTCCGGCTTTCGCGACCCTTCTGCCAACTTTGATGGGATAACCACCAAGCACCGACCAGAAATTGGACCGCCCGCCGGCGGTCCTTGAAAAACTCTCAAGTCATGTCGGCCAGAAGCGGTTCGATATGCTTTGCGCATGCGAGCAATTGATGGTCATGGCCGTTTGGCCCGATCAACATAGCGCTCAAGACAAGCCCGCCGTCGACAAAGGGGAGCGCAATGCTGCATCCATCGGCGATATTCGCCAGAGACGGATTGCGCAGGGCCAACAGATTCAAGCTGTTGAACACCGCGTCGTCCTCGAGACGCGCCAACGCGGGCGGCAGGATCGGTGTCGTCGGCAGCAAGAGCAAGGCATCACCCAACTCCTCGGCGAAGACTTTCACGAAAGCCTTTCGGCGATTGAGGCTTTGGCGATAGGTCACTGCACTGATCTCATCCGCACGCCCCATGCGGGCGTGAACGCGGGGATCCATATGGGAGGCCTGATTGACGAAAAAATTCTCGTAATGGGCCCGCGACTCCACCGACGTGAAATGCCAAGGCGGGATCTGATCATAAGGCTCAATACAGGCGAGCTTGCGTCTTTCGATGTCGGCGCCGCCCGACTGAAGGCTTCGCACGACCCGCTCAAATCCCTTCCGGATTGCCGGATCCATCTCATTGAAACCGAAGTTCTCGGGCACGATAAAACGCGAAAGGCGTGGCTTTACCGGCAGCACGTCCCGTCCCGCCATGACCTGCCACGCCAGCTCGCAGGCTGCGACCGACCGGGACATCGGACCAAAGCTGTCCAGAGTATCGGACAGCGGGCAGCCGCCTTGAAGCGATACCGAGGCTTGGGTCGGCTTGAACCCGACAAGGCCGTTGAAGGCGGCCGGGATCCGAAGTGACCCGCCCGTATCGCTGCCGATGGCGATGTCCGCAAGCCCCCGCGCAACACTGACAGCGCCTCCGCTTGTGGACCCGCCTGGCGCGCAACCTGGGAAAACCGCATTTTCGGGCGTTCCAAAATGGGGATTGAGGCCGAGGCCCGAATAGGCGAACTCGGACATGTTTGTGAGGCCCGTGAACACGGCACCAGCCGCGCGCAGGTTTGCGATCGCCGGCGCGTCCTCTTGCGCCGGTTCGCACGCGCGCAAGACATCCGCACCGGCGGTTGTCACTTCGCCTTTCACGTCAAACAGTGCCTTTACGCTGATCAAAGCGCCGGATAGCGGATGCGCCGGATCACCATGAAGATCCTGGTCCGCGGGATCGAACGCTTTGGTATAGATGGCCGCATGCTCTGCCGGCCGGGATTGCAAGCGGTCGAACGCGTCTACCGCACGCTGGCGAGCGGTTTGGGCAGACCATGGGAAATTCTGACTTGCCATGGGTGTCGTCTTTCTTGTGAACAGGGGACTCACTTACGGCGAAGAACCTTCTGAACGCAAGGCGCGGTCAGGACCAAAGCGTGCGGCCAAATCAGCGGAGTGAAAAACAGGCCCGCGCGGCACCGCCTCCAGATTGCCGGCAAACCGTCAAGGCCTGCCTTGTTGGCAAGAGGTCGGCAGCACGCCGATGGCACGATATTGAAAGCGGACAGCCCGTTGGCATCAAATCCGGCAAGGGTGCAGTCCCAAACAAGATGCCAACGAAACACACCTTGACCTGCGTCAATTCATACCGACGATTTTGGTGTCAATATTTATTGACACTCACAGTCAAGGACAAAGCCATGCGGATCCTGTTTGTTCACCCCAACTATCATTCCGGCGGTGCGGAGATCGCAGGCAGCTGGCCCCCTGCCTGGGTCGCCTATTTGTCCGGAAGCTTGAAACGGGCGGGATTCGACGACATCCACTTCGTGGATGCAATGACCAATCATCTGGATGACGATGCCTTGCGCAGCGAGATTGCCCGCATCCAGCCGGATGTTGTCGGCGTCACCTCCATCACGCCCTCGATCTACGCAGCCGAACGCATTCTGGAGATCGCCAAAGAGGAAGCTCCTGATGCCGTCGGTGTACTGGGCGGCGTCCATGCCACCTTCATGTACAAGCAGGTCCTGAGCGAAGCCCCCTGGATCGACGTTATTGTTCGGGGTGAGGGCGAAGAGATTGTCGTTGAGTTGATGCGCGCCATCGACGAGGGCCGGTGGCCGAAGGATCAGAAAAAAATCAAGGGCATCGCCTTTCGGGCGGACAACCAGATCGTCGCCACCCAGGCTGCCGCCACGGTCAAGGATCTGGATGGGATCGACCCTGATTGGGGCATCCTCGAATGGGACAAATATATCTATGTGCCGCTCAACACCCGGGTGGCCATCCCCAATCTGGCCCGCGGCTGTCCGTTCACCTGCTCGTTCTGTTCGCAGTGGAAGTTTTGGCGCGACTACCGGGTCCGCGATCCGCTGAAAGTTGTCGATGAGATCGAACGGCTGGTGACCGATCACAATGTCGGCTTCTTCATTCTCGCGGACGAGGAACCCACCATCAATCGCAAGAAATTCGTTCAGTTTTGCGAAGAACTGATCGCGCGCGGCCTGCCCGATAAGGTGAAATGGGGCATCAATACACGGGTGACCGACATCATGCGCGACAAGGAGCTTCTGCCGCTCTACCGCAAGGCCGGTCTCGTGCATGTCAGTCTCGGCACCGAAGCGGCGGCCCAATTGAAATTGGACCAGTTCAACAAGGAAACGAAAGTCAACGACAACAAGGAGGCAATCCGCCTTCTCAGGGAGGCCGATATTTTTGTCGAGGCCCAGTTCATTGTCGGCCTCGACAATGAAACCGAAGAAACCCTGGAAGAAACCTACCGGATGGCCTGGGACTGGCAGCCCGATCTTGCCAATTGGGCGATGTACACGCCATGGCCCTTCACGCCGCTGTTTCAGGAGATCCGCGACCAGGTGGAGATCTTCGATTTCTCCAAATACAACTTCGTGACCCCGATCATGAAGCCGGCGGAAATGACGCGCGGCGAACTGTTGAATGGTGTCATGAAGAACTACCGGCGTTTCTATATGCAAAAGGCGCTGTTTCACTATCCATGGCGCGGCACCGGTTTTCGCCGGCGTTATCTGCTCGGCTGTCTCAAGGCCTTCTTGAAAGCCGGATTTGCCCGCACGTTTTACGATCTTGGCAAGGCTGGCTACTGGGGACCGCAATCCAAGGACAAGGTTCATTTCGATTTCGACGAAACACGCACCCTGGCGGAAGCCCAGCTTGCCGATTGGGAATCGGCGGCCGACCGCGCTTCTCGCGCCGCCGAGCGCCGGGAGGCCTTGAAGGTTCAGGGCAAAGAGCGCGCGGAAGAGCGTAAAAGCGCCGCGGCCGCCGCAGCCATGGCCTGTGGTGGCGGCACGGAACAGATGGCGGAAAATGCCTGAAGTCCAGCAGGTGGAACCGGGGGCGCGCATTGGACCAAATGCGCTCACCCAGTTTCAAACCGTTTTAGAAAACGCAGGGGAAACGGCGCTTTGGACCGATCTCTTGCAAAAGGCGCAGATCACGACACTGCCCGATATGACCGGTTTGATCCCGGAGCAGCCCGTCGCCCGGTTTCATCGGCACCTGCGAGCCGAACGCCCCAACGAGGCCGCACACTTGTCCAGGCAAGCCGGACGCCGGACCGCGGATTACATTCTGGCCCATCGGATTCCGAAGACCGCGCAATGGTTACTGAAGATGTTGCCTGCGTCCGCATCGGCCCGGCTCCTTGCGAAAGCAATTGCGAAGAACGCGTGGACCTTCGCCGGATCCGGCAGATTTGAAATCCTGAGCTTCCAGCCGCTCCGGTTTGCGCTTTACGACAATCCGCTGATCCTCGGAGAAACTGCGAAAAAGCCCCTGTGCGATTGGAATGCCGCGGTGTTTGAACGCCTGTTTCAAGAACTGGTCAATCCGGCGGCCGAAGTCAGGGAAACGACCTGCCGGGCGTGCGGCGCGGACGCCTGCAGGTTCGATATCGACTGGTGATCCGGCGAAAGCTGGTCGACCTCACGGGCTCAGGGTGACTGGCACAGGTCCGGAAGACGCCCGTGCGAAACGGGCCAGGCCCTCAGGATCAGACCGATGGTCCGCGATCTCGAGAATGAGTTTCCGCCGCACAGCATCGGCAAAGGTCTGGGCGTTGTCAGCCGTTATCACGAAAGCCCCCGGCCCGCCGATGATTTCATTCGCGAAGCGGTTCTCCAGATCGTAACCCGCTGGCCGGCCAGAACAATGCCGGCACAAGACTGCCAGGCCATTGATCACGATGCCGGAATTTATGACCGCAGCGCGGGCTTCCGCGATCGGTGGGCCGTTCCAGTTGTTTGCGCTGTCGGCCGACAGATCTATCACTTTGCGCAGGCCAGCATAGGAATTGGTATCGATGAGCTCCTTGCCCTTGAGCAGGGCCGCACCGATGGCATTGCGCCCAAAAGCCAGGCGCGGCTGCTCCATCAAGGACGCGGCGAAGGCTTCAGCGCTCGCGCGCCCATCGATCACGGTCCAGTCGACCACCACCTGCTGAGAATTGGCACTTCCCCATTCGACATAGGTGATCGCGATTTTTCCGTAGGCATTCGATGCGATGGCCGACAAAACCGCGGGGTCCGTGATGGCCTCGGCATACCCTTGCCGCTGGAACCGGATTTCAGCCTCGTCGATGGATCCGGTGGCATCCGCAAGCAACACCAGTTCGAGATCGAGTTCTTCGGCGAAGCCGGACCGGATACCGGCGGCAAGAACACCAAGGCAGAGAAGCGCAAGGACAAGCTTGTTCATGAGCAACTTCCATTTCCCACACTGGGAAGTTACGCATGGTAATCCAGGAAAGATCACAGACGCATCGCGTCAAGGCCGCCTCTGAACACCCAGCGGCTTCACAATGGCCCGGCATCGCCCCCCGTCAGCCCATCAATGAACCAGACTATCGGCCATTTTCAGGGACTGCCTGAGATCCGATGCCTCGAAATCGGCGCCCAGTGCCAAGAATTCACCTTCCCGCCCGCGAAGACCCGGCCCGCCAATGCAAATGCACAAAGGGTCCCGGCGCGTGCTTTGACGGGCTTCGTCCATGACATCTTTCACGCTGTCCATGTCGCACCCGCATCCGACTGAGAGGCCGAAAAGGTGGCAGGGAATGTCATGCAGAAGACTGTTCGCCCGATCCCCGGCTTGAAGATCCGCGCCACCGGCGACACCCCAGCCGTTTTCTGCGAAACATGCCGAGATCACGGCAAGGCCAATCGTGTGCTCGTTTTCCGGCATCCGCGCGAAAAGGGCCGTTCGGGGAGGATTGGTCGAGAATCGGCTTTGTCTCGCAATGGTCAACTCGGTCACCAGCCGCTGCAGCCTGGACATCGCAACAGCGATCGTTACAAAGCTCTCCGTATCGGACGACCAGCGCCGCCCGAGCTCGGCCACCATGGGCATGATCAGGTTTTCGCAGATCTCAAGGATGGGGATCGCACTCGCCGACAACCGGTCGACGAGGCTGCGAAACACATCCGGACGGCTTTCCAGCAAAGCGCTCAACAATATGGTGTGCAAGCCTTGCAAGGCTTGGGACCGGGCCTGACTTCGCTCACGATCGACCCGGCCATGATTGCTGACAAGTTCGTCAAGAACATGCTCCTCGATCGCATCGGACAATTGGGATCTCAGATCGGCGTCCCCGTCGACTTGCCCTTGATCCCAGGAAAAAGCCTGCGGCGGGGCGAAGTAGCCTGACCACGACACTCGCTCGCGCTGTTTTTCGGGTTTGCTGGTCCCGTCGCACTCATCGGCCATCAATCCCCCCCGGAGCGCGTCAGGCTTTTTGTGAAAGGCCAAGTGATGACCCATTCCATAGGACAGGTCATCTGGAAGGCACGGTAGAGTCCGTGCACTTGTGTCGCCCGCTTTTTCCTTGCTCAACCGCGGCGCACTCATGGCGCACCTACAAGATTTACGGGCGTTTGATATTGCTCCTGCGCTCCCTCAAGACATGCTAGCGCAGTCTCGGCAATATGAACAGCATTTAGGCAGGCAACATCGTACATCGCGCGCGGTGAAGCGTGCTGGATGAAAACATCCGGCAAGCTCATACACCGCACCTGTAGACGTGATCCGAGCAGGCCTTTATCCGAAAGATGCTGCAGAACATGGGAACCGAAACCGCCAACGGCGCCTTCTTCCGCGGTGATCAAAACGTCATGGGTTCGGGCGAGTTGTTCAATGAGCGTTTTGTCCAAAGGCTTGGCGAAGCGTGCGTCCGCCACCGTCACCGACAATCCGCGCGCTTCCAGTTGACCGGCCGCCTGCAGGGCTTCCCCCAGCCGCGAGCCGAGGGTCAGAAGAGCAATCGTCCGCCCTTCCCGGACAATGCGACCCTTTCCGATTTCCAAGGGAACACCGGCTTGCGGCAGCGCTACGCCGGTGCCTTCCCCGCGCGGATAGCGGAAGGCGATCGGTCCGCTGTCATGCACGGCAGCGGTGGCCACCATATGAACAAGTTCGGCCTCGTCGGCCGCGGCCATCACGGTGAACCCTGGAAGATTAGAGAGATAAGCGATGTCAAATGCGCCGGCATGGGTGGGTCCATCCGCCCCCACCAGCCCGGCCCGGTCTATGGCAAAACGGACCGGCAGGTCCTGGAGGGCAACATCATGAACGATCTGGTCATAGGCCCGTTGCAGAAAGGTGGAATAGATGGCGCAAAACGGCTTCATCCCCGCCGCCGCCAGACCAGCCGCAAAGGTCACCGCATGCTGCTCGGCGATGCCGACATCGTAGCTTCGCTCGGGAAAGGCTTTTGCGAACTGTGCGATGCCGGTCCCGCTTGCCATTGCCGCTGTGATCCCGATGACCTTCGGATCCCTTTTCGCTTCTTCGATCAACGCGGTGCCGAAGACCTTGGTATAGGTCGGCGCCGGCGCGGCCTCCGTTTTCGCCGCAGGCGCTCCGGTCACGAGATTGAAGGCGCCGACCCCGTGATGCTTGTCATCCGAAGCTTCCGCAGGCGGATAACCTGCGCCCTTGCGTGTCACGGCATGAATGAGCACCGGACCCGTGGCATGATCGCGCAAGGCCCGCAAAAGAGGCAAAAGGTGCTCCAGATCATGTCCATCGACGGGGCCGAAGTAGCTGAAACCAAGGTGTTCAAACAAACTGTTGGTCCCGGCCAGTTCCCGCACCGCCCGCTGGGTGCGCTGCATGCCGGTGCGCAGCGGCTCTGGGAGCAGCTTGGTTCCACGGCGCAGCAACGTGTCGATCTCGACCAAGGGTACGTTCTGACACAGCGTTGCCAGGTGTTTCGTGATCGCCCCGACCGAAGGCGAAATCGACATTTCATTGTCGTTGAGGATCACGAAAATCCGATGACCGAGCGCCCCCGCGTTGTTGATCGCCTCATAGGCCATGCCGGCAGACATCGCGCCGTCGCCGATCACACAGACAACGTCGCCGACATCTTGCGCGCCGTGCGCGCGCGCCGCCGCGAACCCGAGCCCGGCGGAAATGGATGTTGAGGAATGGGCGGCGCCGAACGGATCGTACACGCTTTCGGAACGCTTGGTGAAACCGGACAGCCCTCCCTCTTTCCGCAAGGACGCCATCTGGGACCGCCTGTCCGTCAGGATCTTGTGAGCATAGGCCTGGTGTCCGACATCCCAGATGAGCTTGTCATGCGGGGTATTGAAGACCGCATGAATGGCGACCGTGAGTTCAATCACGCCGAGCGTTGACCCAAGATGCCCGCCGGTTCGCGAAACGCTGGAAATCGTATCCTGACGAAGTTCGGCGGCAAGTTGGCGCAGTCTCCAGTCGGGCAGTTGCCTGAGAGCCGCTGGTGAAGTCACCTTGTCGAGCAAAGGTGTCGCGGGACGGGGCTTGTCGTTACTTTCCATGACCGTGCCTCCCAACACGTGCAGGACCGACCTTTTGAATGCCTAAACCGGTTCTCGCTTCCAAGGTCAGATCCAAGCAGGTCCTCTGCCCATATTGTCACCACCAGCCGGCGTTTTTGTAAACTTTTTTTTACACCCTCTTTTTCATTTGCGCCAAAATAAGTAGCACCGCTTATTATTCATAAGTGATTATGCATAGAATACTTGAAGTATTTTGAATGTATTTTTGGCATCCGGATTCCGAAAACTAATGTGCGTGGTTCTCCTGATATCGCATGCCATTTGCAAACGGCACGATAGTGTATAATTTAGTTGACACTTCGTCCGAACCGGAACCACAAGCCAGATCCCGGCTTGCTCTTGCGTTCGGAGCCAGACGACCTGCTGTGAGGCAATCCGCATGACACATCCATTTCCCTTTTCCGCAATCGTCGGTCAGGACGAGATGAAGCATGCGCTTCTCCTCGCGGCGGTAGAACCGGGCCTGGGCGGTGTGCTTGTTTTTGGAGACAGGGGAACGGGCAAGTCCACAGCCGTTCGCGCCCTGGCCGGCCTGCTTCCCGAACTCAGCCTCGCCGACGGATGCCAGTACAACTGCACGGAGGAAAATCCGTCGCCCCATTGTTCGGTTTGCAATGGCGAGGCCCATCCGCAGCGCTCACTCAGACCAACACCGATTGTCGACCTTCCCCTCGGCGTGACCGAAGACCGCGTATGTGGCGCGCTTGATCTGGAAAAGGCCCTATTGTCCGGGGAGCGCGCCTTCGAACCGGGTCTTCTTGCTCGGGCGCATCGCGGGTTCTTGTACATCGACGAAGTCAACTTGCTGGAAGACCATCTCGTCGATCTGTTGCTGGATGTGGCGGCGTCTGGCGTGAACGTCGTGGAACGGGAAGGGCTCAGCGTGCGCCATCCGGCCAAATTCATCATGATCGGCAGCGGCAATCCGGAGGAAGGGGAACTCAGGCCGCAGCTACTCGACCGGTTCGGCCTGTCCGTGGATGTCGGCTCGCCGGATGACATTGAAACGCGTGTGGAAGTGGTGCGCCGCCGCGACGCCTATGAACTGAACCCGGTTTCCTTTCATGAAACCTGGCAGGCGGCGGACCTGGAAATCCGGGACGCGATCCTGATAGCCAAGAAAGTCATTCCGTCCGTCAATGTTCCAGATGAGAGCCTGCGTCTGGCGGCCGATCTGTGCATTCGACTGGGGGTTGACGGGCTGCGCGGAGAACTGACCCTCATGCGGGCCGGGCGGGCCCATGCGGCCCTCGACGGGCGAATGGAGGTGACCGTCGCTGATATTTTGTCGGTTGCGCCCATGGCTTTGTGCCACAGGCTGCGCCGCGATCCGCTGGACGAAGCTGGGTCCGTGGCAAGGGTGACGCGCGTGATCGACGAGGTGGTCGACCAAACGGTGGGTCATGCGTGAACCCGGCCAGCACGCCTCTCCCGGAACCGCCCTCTGGCAGGACGCGTTAAGGGCCCTTGATCTGGTCAAACTCGCCCATCGGCACGCGATGGCCTCGGACCGGCCATCAGGCCCTGCCCTGAGCCTCCGGATCCGGTCCGGGGCTGGCCCCGTGCGCGATGCCTATCTGGCCATCTTGAAAGACTTTCTGGGGGATCGGACACCGTTTCTGCGCATCCCCGCCTCGATTTCCGTGGACGCCTTGATTGGCGGCCTCGACGTGGCAGCAACGCTGCAAGCTGGGCGCCCCTTGTCGGAACGGGGCGTTCTGAGCCGGGCGACCCATGGTGTTTTGCTGGTTCCAATGGCCGAACGTCTGCCGGTAGCGCAAGCCGCGATTCTCGCCCGCGCCTTGGACACCGGAACGGTGACGGATCGGCAGGGACGGTCTCATCCGGCGCATTTCCTGCTGGTCGTCCTCGACGAGACCCGCGACGGCGAGGAGGAAATGGCCGGCGGCCTGACCGACCGGCTTGTTCTCGACATCTGCCTCGACGGGATAAGCATCCACGACATGAAGCCAGACGGCAGTGCCTGTTCGGATTCGCAGGCCGACGCGGCAAGCCCGCAGCCGGATCAATTGCCACCGATCGCGGATGATGCCTTGGCGCTGCTGGCACATATCACCGGACAAATCGCGGATAGCTCGCTCCGCAAACTTTCCTCGGCAGCGCGGACCGCGCGGCTGCTGGCCAGACTAGACGACACATCCGAAGTCACCGCGGCGCATTTGCAGGAAGCCCTGCGCCTGTGTCTACGCATTGGGGAGATTCAAACGACAGACTACACGCAGGAAGATGATCAGGCACCGGCCGACCCGGAGACCGGTACAGGACCACCGCCACAATCCACTGGAGAAACCCAGGAAACACCGGACACACAAGAACCAGCCGAACTGAGCCTCGATGATCTTTTTGCGGAGATGAGTGTGAGTTCGGAAACCGCCTCAAGGGAAATTGTGGAGGCCTTGCGCAACCCGATGGCGGGACGGGCGAACGCCAAGGCGAAAACCGGCAAGTCAGGCGCCCGGAAAACGGGAAGCGCGCGCGGCCGGCCGATCGGCCTGACACCGCGCCCGCCCTATGACAGCGCCCGGCCGGACATTGCCGCGACCCTGCGGGCCGCCATCCCCTGGCAAAGACTGCGCAACCCGGACCTGGCACTCCACGGCTGGAAAGCCGGCATGAAGATCCATATCCTGCCTTCCGATTTCCGCTACGTGCGCTATCGGCATAGGACAGAATCCACCGCCATCTTTACGGTCGACGCTTCAGGCTCCACCGCCCTGTCGCGGCTGGCGGAGGCGAAAGGCGCGATCGAGCTTCTGCTGGGGGACTGCTATGTGCGCCGGGATCAGGTGGCGCTGGTGGCGTTCCGGGGACGTGAGGCCGAGGTCCTGCTGGAACCAACGCGTTCCCTGGTCCGGGCCAAACGCAGCCTGACCGGGCTGCCCGGCGGCGGACCGACCCCGCTGGCAAATGGCATTCAACGCTCCCTGGAACTCGCCGCGCAGGTGCGCCAGCGTGGCCAAAGCCCATTGATCGTGTATCTCACCGATGGCAACGCCAATATCTCGCTGAAAGGCGAACCCAACCGCCGGCAAGCCGCGACCGATGCCCGGAAACTGGCCCAAGATGGTGCTTTCCGGGGATTTCAATCCGTTTTTATCGATATTGCGCCGCGTCCGCGGCCGGCCGCCCAAGAACTGGCCAAGGCGATGCAGGCGGACTATTGCACGCTGCCCTATGTCTCCGCCTCGGGCGTTTCCCGGATTGTCAGCCGTTATCTGGCTGGGCGAGCGTGAACCTGGACATGGTGCGCACCCTGTCTTTCGCCCGGGACGGCAAAACCTGGCCGCATCGCGACGCCAGCCGGTTCGTCAGAAGCGGACATATCGTTTGGCATGTGCAGGATCAGGGTCCACCGGCAGCTCCCGTCTGCCTGATGATCCATGGCACTGGCGCGGCCTCCCACTCCTTTCGCGGTCTCATTCCTTTTTTTTCGCAGGATCACCGGGTCCTCGTTCCCGATTTGCCGGGGCACGGCTTTACCACCGGCGCGCGCCGCAGGGACCTTGCCCTGCCGGGCATGTCGCGGGCGCTCGGCGGTCTTCTCCGCACGCTTGAGACGAAGCCTGACATCGTGATCGGCCATTCCGCGGGAGCCGCTCTTCTTCTTCAAGCCGTCCTGGATGGCCACCTTGCGCCCCGCCTTGTTTTTGGACTGAACAGCGCTTTGGAAGCCATCCCGGGCAATGCCTTTCTCTCCCCTCTTGCCAAGGTGCTGTTTTTCAACCCTTGGACGGCGAACACCGTTGCGATGCAAGCCCGCATCGGCGGCTTGGTGCAAAGGCTTCTCAAGGCGACCGGCTCCCAACTCGATGACGAAGGCAAGGCTTGCTACGCGTTGCTGGTCAGCAATCCGGCCCATGTGAAGGGCGCACTCGGCATGATGGCGGGCTGGGATCTCGACCCCCTTGTCAACCGCCTGGGGGAAATCCGTGTTCCAGTGAACCTGATCGCGGCAGCGGACGATCCGATGGTTCCCGCGCGGGTGTCCCGGTCAGCGGCCCGCTTCCTGCCCGGCGGACGCTCTTCCATCGTTGAAACGGGCGGTCATCTTCTGCATGAGATCGCACCCGGCCGGATTGCCGGCCTGGTTCGGGAGGATCTGGCGCGTTTTCAAGCGGGATAAGAAGAAACCCGCTTGCCACACTTGATTGACGTGGCATACTGTCAATTGATGATGACACATCATAACCCAGACCTTGGAACCGCAACGGTCAACGATCCAAGACCGCATGCGATTGTCATTGGGTCGGGCTTTGGGGGGCTTGCTGCAGCGGTCCGTCTCGGCGCGCGCGGTTACAGGGTCACAATTCTCGAACGCCTGGACCAACCCGGAGGGCGTGCCCGCCGGTTCCGACAGGACGGTTTCACCTTTGATGCCGGACCAACCATCATCACGGCCCCGTTCATCCTGGAAGAACTGTGGACGCTGTGCGGCCGCGTGATGGCAGATGATATCGCCCTCGTGCCACTCGACCCCTTCTATACGATCCGATACGACAACGGCGACGTCTTCCGCCCGTCCGCCGATACGCAGCGGATGCGGCAGGAGATTGGCCGTCTCAATCCATCGGACGTCGAAGGATACGAGCGGTATTTGCAGGAAAGTGAGCGCTGTTTCGAAGCTGGTTTCATCAACTTGATCGATACGCCGGTCGATACGGTGCCGCGCATGATGGCGGTCATGCCCAGCCTTGTCCGGCGCCGCGCCGACCGGTCTGTCTTCAAGCTCGCAAGCAAGTATGTGGCGGACCGGCGTTTGCGCCTTGCGCTCAGCTTTCACCCACTTTTCATCGGCGGGAATCCCTTGCGCACCACCGGCATGATGTCCCTGATCTCCTATCTCGAGAAGGAATACGGCGTTCACTACGCCATGGGCGGCACACATGCGCTTGTCGAGGGACTGGCAAAACTGATCCAGAGCCAGGGAAACAGCATTCTCACCGGCGCCGACGTCGACGAAATCACCTTCGAAGGCAACGCAGCGACGGGTGTCAGGCTTGCGGATGGAATGACGATTCCATCCGACATTGTGGTGTCCAACGCGGACCCGGGATGGACCTATACCCGCCTGCTCCGAAAACGCCCGGCAAAACGCTGGACGGCTAAGAAGATTGCAAGGTCAAGGCACTCCATGAGCCTGTTCGTTTGGTATTTCGGCACGAACCGGACGTATGGCGAAGTCGACCATCATACAATCCTCATGGGCCCCCGGTACGAGCACCTGTTGACCGATATTTTCGACCGCAAGATTCTGGCCGACGATTTCAGCCTGTACCTGTACCGGCCGACAAAAACCGACCCGGGCATGGCGCCGCCCGGTTGCGACAGTTTCTACGTGTTGTCCCCCGTTCCCAATCTGGAAGCGGACATCGATTGGGAGACGGCTGCCGAACCCTACCGCAAGAAGCTCGAAGCCTATCTTGAGCAGACCCTTTTGCCCGGCCTGTCAAACCATGTTGTTTCGTCCAAGCTTTTGACCCCGACCGCGTTCAAAGATGACCTCCTGTCCATCAAGGGCGCAGCCTTCGGCATAGAACCGACCTTGTTTCAACTGGCCTGGTTCCGGCCGCACAACAAATCCGAAGAGCTTGACAACCTTTTCATGGTCGGCGCGGGAACGCACCCTGGCGCCGGCCTGCCCGGCGTGATTTCTTCGGCCAAGATACTGGACAAGGTTGTCCCGCATGCCAGCCAATTCGCGTGACCGCTTCACTCTTGACAAGGACCTTCTGGCGGGATGCAACCGATCGATCCAGCATGGCTCGAAATCCTTCATGGTCGCGTCCCGTCTGCTTCCCCGTCCGATACGGGAAGCCTCCAGAGCGCTTTATGCCTATTGCAGGGCGGCAGACGACCTGATCGATGAAAGCCCATGTATCGAAACGGGGCTGGCCCAATTGAAAGCCAGAACCGCCCGGATCTACAGCGGCACACCGGAAGATTTTCCGGAAGACCGCGCTTTCGCGGCGGTGGTCGCCCACTTCGCCATTCCCAAGACACTGCCCGACGCGCTTGGGGAAGGCTTTGCCTGGGACGCCGAAGCCCGCCGGTACGAAACCCTGGAGGATCTCGCCGCGTATGCGGCGCGGGTCGCATCCAGCGTCGGCGTGATGATGTCGATGATCATGGGCGTCACAGACCGGAATATCCTCGCGCGCGCGGCCGACCTCGGACTGGCCATGCAGCTTACCAACATTGCCCGCGATGTGGGCGAAGATGCAGCCCGCGGCCGGCTCTATCTGCCGGAAAACTGGCTGCTCGATGCCGGGCTCGATCCGCAGGAGTTCTTGCGGAACCCATCGCCAAAGCCGGAAATCCTGCAAGCGGTCCACCGCCTGCTCGGCGCCGCGGACGAGCTGTATTCCCGGGCGGTGACCGGCATTGCGGGTTTGCCGTCCTCCTGCCGGATCGCGATTTACAGCGCAGCCTTGATCTACCGGGAGATCGGGACGGTGATTGCCGCCAACGGCTATGACAGTGTGACCCGTCGCGCGGTCACCAGCCGGCAGCGCAAACTTGCCTTGGTTGCACAAGCGGCCGGAAGCCCCTGGCTGTTTCAAACCGTCGCAACAGCGCCGGCCCATGCGACGACGCAATTCATGGTCGATGCGGCCTCCGTCTTTGCGCAGAACGATGTGAAGGGCCTGACGGCGAAAGCCGGCCGCATGGTGGAACTGATGCTGTCATCGGAACTGCGCCGGCGGGAAAGCAAATCCATGAGCCGGCCCAATGGCTGACTATGCCTTGATCGAACTGGTTATCGTTTTCGGTGGCGCCATGCTTCTGATCGGGTGGCAATACTGGTCCGTTACACGGGATATTCGCAGACGCGAAAACCGCGAGGCGCTGGACCGGCAGGACAAGGAGACACCCTCCCCCAGTTCAGCGGCCAAAGGAGCCGATGCCGTTCCATGATTTCTTCAAGCTTCGCCAACTCATCATAGCCGCTCTTTTTTGGACAAGCGACGTGACCGGCCTATCGCCCGTTGACCTCGCCGATCGCCGGTCCCGACCGACGGGGCATGCGAAACGGGAGCATGGCTTTCACAATCGCGGAGGCAAACCGCGTTCCCGACAGCGTTTCGTGCATCAATTCGACCGGCTCGCCGTCGATGACCGTGCGGACCAAAGATCGCTTGTAGAATGGACTGTCTTCCAGGGTCCGCACCAGCACCGGTTCATGCCCGGTATCGTGATGAGCTTTCGGGGTGATGCCCCAGAAGCCGCGTTTCAAGGGGCTGGCGGACGGAGCCGGCCACTCGCTCAATGCGCCCTCGCCATCATACACCAGCGCCAGGCAGTCCTCGCTTCCGTCATTCCGGCGCGTGTCATACAACAGCAGGGCCCGGCCATCCGGCAAGACCCCGCGTGCCCAATCCCAATCGCGGAAGGCGGTTTCGATCGGCTCCATACCCCAATTGCAGTCCAGATATCCGTGACCGTTCCAATCCGTTCCGCCGAACTCGAACGAAACACCGATATCGGCAAGCGGGGCGATCGGCCACCAACGGTGATCGCCTTTGGTGTCGATCGAAAAGATCCGGTTTGTCAGGGCCGCCGGCTTCAGGACGACGCGGCCCTTGATGCGGGTTGGCGCCCATTCGGAGGGCGGGCGCGGGACCGCGACCTCATCAAATGAAAGATGCAATTCATTCTGCGTCCATTCGAGCGAACTCGGGCCGACCTGAAACCGGGTCGCGGACCGCCTGGCGGCCTGTTTGCCCCGCTCGGTCATCGCCCACCGGTTCTTGACCGGGCCGTAGAGCGCGACATTCATGCACACATGGTCATCCGGATCCCGGCGGCCGCGCCAAGCGTAGTATGGGGAGAACACGGAACCGACAAAGGTGATGATGCTTAAGCCATAGCGGCCGCACGCGCTGACGCCGTCAATGTACCACCACAAATATCCGCCCGGTGGAACTACCGCATCGAAGCGTGGTCCGACACCAGGCACTCCGCCGCCAGTTTCCCGGAAAGCGCCGCCATGGGCACCCCCGGTCCCGGATGAACCGTTCCGCCCGCCAGATAAAGCCCCTTGATCCGGGTTCGCGCCCCGTGACGGTTGAAGGCTCCCGTCATCCCGTGGGTGACCGGTCCGTAGATCGCCCCCCCGCTCGCCGGAAACAGGGTGTGGAACTGCATCGGCCCCGTGGCCACGCAATCCATCTTGTCCCGGTCCAGCGTCAAACCGCACTGCTTGAGATGGGCGAGTGTTGCTGTCAGGCATTGATCGATCTCCCCCTTGTCGGGATAGGCAAAATCCCCGCTCGCCGGGGCGTTGATGAGACACAGCAGCCGCTCACGGCCGCCCTCCGGCGGCGGCGCATCGGCCAAACGGTCCTGCGCACAAATGTAAACCGTGGGTTCGGCCGTTATGCGCCGGCGGGAAAAACAGGCATCAAACTCGTCCCGGTAGCTCGAATTGAAAAACACCGTGTGGTAGGCGAGTGGCGCTCCCGCCGGCTCCGCATGGCAGCACCAAGCAAGCGCGGAGAGCGACCTGGCCTTCGCGGGAACCGCTGGCACTCCAGCCTTCGCCCCGTCCTCAAGCATCAGACCGAGCGCTGACACATCCCCATTGAACACGACAGCGCGTGCCGACAATTCCTCACCACTGGCGAGGCGCACTCCACTCACCCGTCCTCCGGATGTCATGATGCAAGCGACATCTGCGCCAAACCGGACCTCCGCGCCTTGCTCCCTGGCGCAAGATGCAAGCGCATGGGCAAGCGCGTGCATGCCACCCTCGATCCGCCAGCCGCCCGCCTGTTCCACATGCGCCACCAGCATGAGCGTTGCGGGCGCTTGAAACGGCGATGAACCGCAATATGTCGCGTAGCGTCCAAACAGCTGGCGCAATCGCGGGTCTGGAAAATATCCTTCCAACACGGACCATAAGCTTTTGAACGGCTGAAGCTTCAACTGGGCGGCAGGCCGTGAGAACCCGATCCGGCGAACGAGATCCAGCATGTTCGGGCGCGGGGCGTCGATGAACGTGTCCTTCAACAAACCGAAGACATCCGCGCTATCGGTACAGAACCGGCGGTACCCTTCGGCATTTCGTGCATCGCTGAAGGATTCGATTTCCACCGCGCTACGCTCGACATCGTCAAACAGATCCAAACGTCCGCCTTCCGGCCAGAAATGCCGCGCCAAAAGGGAGGCGGGCCGAAGGACAGCATAGTCTTCCAGCCGCCGTCCGGCCTTTTGGAACAGCCCGTCGAAGACCCATTTCATGGTCAGAACCGTGGGCCCGCCATTTACCGCCACAGGTCCGACCGGAACAAGGCGCGCTTTTCCGCCCGGTGCATCGGCTTTTTCCAGGATCAGGACGTCATGACCATCGGCGGCAAGGCTGAGGCCAGCCGAAAGCCCGCCCATGCCACCACCCACAACGATGATCCGGCCCGATGCCCGGTTTGGCTTGCTTTGCGTCAACATCCGTTGACAATCCATCCATATGTGTCAATCTTTATTTACAGTATGCACCGTACCAACCACCTGACACAAGGGGATGCGCGATGGACCTGCAAAAACGGATTGAACGGGGCCTTGAGCGCGCCATCACCTTCGCCACGGCGGGCGGACAGCCGGCCAAGCTGGGCGCAGCCATGCGCCATGCGGTGTTTTCCGGAGGCGCGCGAGTGCGGCCGCGCCTCTGCCTTGCCGTTGCCCTGGCCTCCGGTGACAGAAACCCGGAGGCTGCGGACGCTGCGGCCGCGGGGATCGAGTTGCTCCATTGCGCATCCCTTGTGCATGACGACATGCCGTGTTTCGATGATGCGGACACCCGCCGGGGACGTCCGTCGGTTCATGCAGCCTATGGCGAACCGATCGCGCTTCTGACGGGCGATGCATTGATCGTCCTCGCCTTCGAGACCATCGCGCGCGAATGCAGCAAGTCCCCGGACCGCACCGCGCCGCTGATCGCGACGATTGCCCGGGCGGTTGGAATGCCAAACGGCATCGTGGCCGGACAGGCTTGGGAAAGCGAACCAGATATCGACCTTCATCACTACCACCGCGCAAAGACCGGCGCCCTGTTCACCGGGGCAACGGCGGCCGGGGCCGTGGCCGCCGGCGCGGACCCCCAGAATTGGCTCGCACTCGGCGAAGCGTTGGGAGCAGCCTATCAGGTGGCGGACGATCTGCGCGACAGCGCCGCGGACATGGATGAAATCGGCAAACCTTGTGGACAGGACAAGACGCATCAGCGCCCGAACGCCGTTGCCCAATTGGGGCTGGATGGGGCCCTGACCCTCCTGAAGGAAACCGTGCACCGGGCCGCCGACGCGATCCCAGACTGCCGAGGTTCCGACATGCTGCGGGAGCTGATCATGGCCGAAGCCAAAAGGCTGGTTCCGAAGAAACTGGCACAATCAGCGGCCTGAGGGGAATGTCCATCCCCGCTGAACACTCCCTGCCCCCGGCATTGCAGCCGAACCGCAGAAGCATCCTCGACCGGGTGCGGATCTGGCGCCATCGGGTGCTGGCCGACCCCGCATTTCACCGGCTCTTGAAACGGCTGCCCCTCGGGCAATGGTATTCCAACCGCCGGGCGGCTGATCTGTTTTCAATGGTGAGTGGCTTTGTTCAGTCCCAGATGCTGTTTGCAGCTCTGGAGACCGGCCTTCTACACCGTCTGCAAAAATCCCCGGCGCAACCGTCGGCGTTGTCGGCGGAGCTTCACATCCCGCCGCGCCAGATGCGCGCCTTTCTGCAGTGTTTGGACTGCCTGGGTTTGACCAGCCGTTTAAGCAGCGGCGAATTGGTGTTGAACGACTTTGGCGCCGTGATCGCATCGGACCCCGGCGTTCAGGCGATGATCCGGCACCATGCCTTGTTCTACCGTGACTTGGCAGATCCCGTGCAGCTTTTGAAATCGGGAGCCCGGGAAACAGCGTTGAACGCGTTCTGGTCCTATCTGCACGCGGACGGAAAAGCCGTAGATGAAAGCCAGGCCGAGGTTTATTCCCGGGTCATGAGCGATAGCCAGCATATGCTGGCCGATGACATTGCCCGGTCTTTCCCGTTCAAACGCCATCATGCCCTGCTTGATATTGGAGGCGGCGCCGGTGTCTTCATCGAGACCCTCGCCGAGCACCATCCGCACCTCACATTCGGGCTTTTCGACTTGCCCGAAGTCGTTCGCCAGGCGGACCAACGGTTCGCCGGCAGCCCGGTTGCGAATCGGGTGCGGCTGCATGGCGGGAATTTTTTCGAGGACCCGATCCCCCCGGACTACGACTGCATCAGCCTGATCCGCGTTCTGTTCGATCACGACGACGGCGCGGTCATGCGGATTCTATCCAACATCCGCAAAACCATCAGGCCCGGCACCAGACTTTTGATCGGGGAACCGATGGCCGGACGCAGCCGGGAGCAACGGATCTCGACTGCCTATTTTTCGATCTACCTGATGACGATGGGCGGTGGCTTTTGCAGAACGCCACATGAAATCAAACAGTTGTTGGAAAGCGCGGGCTTTTCCAAATTTCAGGAAAAGCAGTGCCGCCACCCGATGCTGGCAACCCTGGCCATTGCGGGTGTCTAGCTGCCATTACTTAGGGTGTAAATTAGAATTGACACTACACACTGTTAATTTAAGATGACATTCAGGAGGAGGAGCAGATCCCCCAATTTGGATTTGCCACACGAAATGAAAACAAACGCCGTTCTTTTCGAAGCACCCCAGAAAGTCGATGTGCGCCCCCTGCCGATGATCCCGGCGGGCGCGGACGATGTCATCGTGGAAGCGCTGTGGAGCGGGATCAGCACCGGAACGGAAAAACGGTTGTTCGAAGGGACGATGCCCTTCTTTCCCGGTTTGTCCTATCCGCTGGTCCCCGGCTACGAGACAGTTGGCCGGGTTGTCCAAACGGCGGCCGGGAGCGACCTGGCGGAAGGCGATCTTGTGATGGTGCCTGGCAGCCGGTGCTTCGACGGCGCTGCCGGTTTGTTTGGCGCAACCGCATCCCGCCTGATCGCACCTGCAGCGAAGGTTGTTCCGGTCGAGGAGGAACTGGGCGCGGACGCGACCCTTCTCACGCTTGCGGCCACCGCATTTCACGCGCTCAACCTGCCCGCCGCACCCCCGCCGGATCTGATCATCGGACATGGCGTTCTGGGCCGGCTGGCCGCACGGATTCTCCTGGCTTTGGGACATCCGGCACCGGTCATTTGGGAAACCAACCCGGCCCGCCGGGATGGAGCGGAGGGCTACACGGTCTCAACGGCCGAGGACTGCGGAGACCGCCGGTTTGCCTGCGTTCTCGATGCCAGTGGAACCCCCGGTATCATCGACTTGTCTGTCCGCCATCTTCAGCCCGGCGGGACCATCGTTCTGGCCGGGTTCTATGACACGCGGCTTTCATTCGAATTCGCGCCGGCCTTCATGCGGGAAGCCAGAATCGCGATCGCCGCCGAATTCAGACCCGCAGATCTGATCGCCGTTCATGATCTCGTGCGTGCCGGCAAGTTGTCGCTGGCCGGTCTGATCACCCATACGCACTCGGCAGAAGCCGCACCCGCCGCCTATGAAACCGCCTTTGGCGATCCGGGCTGCGTCAAAATGATTTTGGACTGGAGGGGAGCCCAATGACCGAAGGAACCAGCGGCGGAGCCATCCGCCAGATGTACGACTACTTGCGCGATGAAGCCTCGCAGCCGGTCGACACGCCGTCCCAGGGACCGGTCACAAAGCAAACCCAGATCATCGCCATTTACGGCAAGGGTGGGATCGGCAAGAGCTTCACGCTCGCCAATCTCAGCTACATGCTGGCACAGCTGGGCAAGAAGGTCCTGCTGATCGGTTGCGATCCGAAAAGCGACACGACGTCCTTGCTGTTTGGCGGAAAGGCCTGCCCGACGATCATCCAGACCTCATCCAAGATGAAGGAAGCCGGGGCGGAGTTGTCGATCAGCGACGTCTGCTTCAAGCGAGATGGCGTATTCGCCATGGAACTGGGCGGGCCCGAGGTCGGTCGCGGCTGCGGCGGACGCGGCATCATCCATGGTTTCGAGACACTGGAAAAGCTCGGCTTTCACGACTGGGATTTCGACTATGTGCTGCTCGACTTCCTGGGCGATGTGGTCTGCGGCGGCTTCGGTCTGCCGATAGCACGTGACATGTGCCAGAAGGTCGTCGTTGTCGGTTCCAACGATCTCCAATCGCTTTATGTCGCCAACAACGTCTGCTCGGCGGTGCAATACTTCCGGAAGCTCGGCGGCAACGTCGGGGTGGCCGGGCTTGTCGTGAACAAGGACGATGGCACAGGCGAAGCACAGGCCTTCGCCGACGCGGTCGGCATTCCGGTGCTTGCCGCCATCCCGCAACATGAGGACATCCGCCGCAAAAGCGCGAATTACCAGATCATCGGTCATCCGGAAAATCAATGGGGACCCTTGTTCATGGAGCTGGCAACCGCTCTTGGCGAAGCCCCGCCCGTCCTACCGGAGCCGCTGTCTCAGGACGATCTGATCGATCTGTTCGATGGGTCAGACAAAACCTCGAACTACGTTCTCGAGCCTGCGCGCCCGGAAGACATGTGTCCGGCGGCGAAGCTCGATAAGCCCTCCCTCGAAGTCATCTACGACACGGTGTGAGGTGGTCATGACACTCAAGGAACCCCATTCCCAGCACGCCCCCCCTGCGGACACCGGACCCGAAACACAGTCCAACGCTCCCGGTTGTCATGCGGGCGCGGAAAAGATGAAGGCCGCGGCCATCGCAGCGGGCAAGTCCGGGGTGCTCGAACAGTTCGAGCAGGATTATCCCGCCGGTCCCCATGACCAGCCCCAATCCATGTGTCCGGCGTTCGGATCCCTGCGTGTCGGCCTGCGCATGCGCCGGGTTGGCACGATCCTCTCGGGCTCGGCCTGCTGCGTCTATGGATTGACCTTCACCTCGCATTTCTACGGCGCCAGGCGGTCGGTCGGCTACGTGCCTTTCAACTCCGAAACGCTGGTGACCGGGAAGCTCTATGAAGACATCCGGGATGCGGTGGAGGTCATGGCCGATCCGCAGAAATACGACGCGATCGTGGTGACGAACCTGTGTGTGCCGACTGCCTCGGGCATACC
The DNA here is from genome assembly GCF_008711285.1 of Roseibium aquae. GTDB lineage: Bacteria > Pseudomonadota > Alphaproteobacteria > Rhizobiales > Stappiaceae > Roseibium > Roseibium aquae. Next base: position 281,497 of record NZ_VXDC01000001.1, on the reverse strand, counting down.
GCTCGACATGCTGCCAAAAGACATCAACGGCGTGCGGATCATCGGCATCGACGTGCCCGGATTTGGGGTTCCAACCCATGCCGAAGCCAAGGATGTCCTGTCCGGCGCGATGCTGGCCTATGCCCGCCGGGAAGCCGAGGCCGGTCCGGTGCTGCCACCGCGCAATGGCGTCGAAGAAAGACCGACGGTGTCGCTGATCGGAGAAATGTTTCCCGCTGACCCGATGATCATCGGGCAATTGCTGGAGCCCATGGGGCTTGCCGCGGGGCCGGTGGTGCCCGTGCGCGAATGGCGGGAATTGTACTCGGCACTCGATTGCGCTGCCGTGGCTGCTATCCATCCGTTCTACACCGCCTCCATCCGCCAGTTTAAACAGGCCGGACGTCCTATTGTCGGCTCCGCGCCGGTTGGAGCGGACGGAACCGATGCGTGGTTGTGCAACATAGCCGAAGTCTGCAACGTTCCCGCAGCCCAGCGCGATGCCGTGCGCAACGCCATGCGCGGCGCCATTTCTGGAGCGTTGTCCCAAAACCGTATCAATGGCCGGATCACGCTGTCCGGCTACGAAGGGTCCGAACTTCTGGTCGGCCGGCTGCTTGTCGAAAGCGGCGCGGATTTGCGCTATGTCGGAACTGCCTGCCCCAAGACGCCCTATTCGCAAGAGGATGCCGAATGGCTCGCCGCCAAAGGGGTTGAGATCCGCTTCCGCGCCTCCCTTGAACAGGACATCGCCGCCTTCGAGGAATACAAGCCCGATCTCGCGATCGGAACCACCCCGGTCGTCCAGCATGCGAAAGAGGCGTCCGTCCCCGCCCTGTATTTCACGAACCTCATTTCCGCCCGCCCATTGATGGGGCCCGCCGGCGCGGGCTCCCTTGCTGGTGTCATCAACGCCGCGCTTGGCAACAAGACCCGCTTCGAGCGGATGAGCGCCTTCTTCGAAGGCGTGGGACGGGGGGACAAGGCCGGTGTCTGGGAAGAAACGCCCGGCGATCTGACCGCCGTGCGCAAGCGCCATGCCAAACGCGCCGCCACCTCCAAGAACGCCGTCGACAATGGGGAGGCTGTGGGATGCTGATCATCGACCACGACCGGGCCGGCGGCTATTGGGGATCCGTCTACGCCTTCACCGCGATCAAGGGCTTGCAGGTTATCATCGACGGTCCGGTCGGTTGCGAAAACCTGCCCGTGACATCGGTCCTTCACTACACGGATGCGCTGCCGCCGCACGAGCTTCCCATTGTCGTGACGGGCCTCAGCGAAGACGAACTCGGACAACACGGCACCGAAGCAGCCATGAAGCGGGCGCGGTCGGTTCTCGATCCGGATTTGCCGGCGGTTGTTGTCACCGGCTCCATCGCCGAGATGATCGGCGGCGGCGTCACGCCGGAGGGCAGCAACATTCAAAGGTTCCTGCCGCGCACGATCGACGAGGACCAATGGCAGTCAGCGGACCGCGCCTTGAAGTGGCTGTGGACCGAATACGGCCCGAAGAAGGGCAAGGTAAAACCGGTCAAGCCCCGCAAGGACGGGGAGAAGCCGAAAGTCAATCTGATCGGCGCGATCTACGGGACCTTCAACATGCCCTCCGATCTCGCCGAAATTCGCCGGCTGATCGAAGGAATCGGCGCGCAGGTCAACATGACCTTTCCGCTGGGCAGTCACCTCAACGACATCCCCCGGCTCGCCGATGCGCAGGCCAATGTCTGCCTCTACCGGGAGTTCGGGCGTCAGCTGTGCGAGGCTCTCGACCGGCCTTACCTGCAGGCGCCGATCGGCCTGGAATCGACCACCGCCTTCCTGCGCAAGCTGGGGGAAATCCTGGATCTCGACCCGGAACCGTTCATCGAGAAGGAACGGCATACGACGTTGAAGCCGCTTTGGGATCTGTGGCGGTCCGTTACCCAGGATTTCTTCGGCACCGCAAGCTTCGCGGTCGTCGCGAGCGAGACGTATGAACGCGGCATCCGGCATTTCCTGGAAGACGATCTGGGCATGCCCTGCGCCTTTTCGGTTCAGCGGCGCGCCGGCGTGAAACCGGACAATGAAGATGTGCGGGCCAAAATCGCATCGGAAAAGCCGATGATCGTCTTTGGGTCCTACAATGAAAGACTGTACATCGCGGAAACAGGAACGCGAGCGATGTATATCCCCGTGTCCTTCCCGGGCGCCATCATCCGGCGCCATACCGGAACCCCGATCATGGGGTATTCGGGCGCGAGTTGGCTGACCCAGGAATATTGCAACGCCCTGTTTGATGCCTTGTTCCACATTCTGCCGCTGTCCACGCAGATGGATGCGGTCGAGGCAACACCCGCGCGCGGGTCGGCGGATATCCGCTGGAAGGAAGAAGCCACGGGCCTGCTGGAGGAACTGGTCGGCTCCGAACCGGTTCTCATCCGGATTTCGGCCGCCAAACGTTTGCGCGATGCGGCGGAGGCCGAAGCACAGACGAACGGACAGCACTTAGTCGACATCGATCACGTCACCCGGGCCAAGGCCAGGCTGGCAGTGGGAAGCGCCGCGTGACGGCGGCACGGCGCAGCGCGCCGCAAACTGGAGGACAGGACATGAAGTCTGGACACCGCGCAAAGCACACCGGGCGCTTGGACGGGTGGCGCGACCGTTTGGAGTATCGCCTCCTGGTCGCCATCACCTTCGTACTGTGCCTCGTCATGGTGAGCGCCACGCGTTCGATCGCGGCCTTGAAGGGGAAACCCGTTTCCGAGACCGGGCAAAGCCTCGTCGCGGAAGCCTGGTCGGCCGCACACGCCATTGCGGGTTACGCCTTTCTGGCCTGATCCGCTTCTCTTTCGCCGGCATTGACGCCGACGGAACGCCGAAGGTCCGGCCCGCAAGGCGCCGTCCCGAGGCAACCCGGCTGCGGGGACCCGCAGCGTTGTGACTAGGAGGTATTTGTATGTCCAGTCCAAATACGGTTTCGCTCACCGGAATGTCCGAAGGCGAAGCCCAGGAATTCCACAAGTACTATCTCCAGGGCATGTTCATGTTCGTCGGCATTGCTGTCGTCGCCCATTTGCTGGTCTGGTTTTGGCGCCCGTGGATTCCAGGACCGGAAGGCTACGCGTCTCTTGAAGGCGTTGGCCAGACGGTCTCAGCGCTCCTTCCAACATTGGCATAAAGGAGAAGCACAATGTGGAGAGTCTGGATGATTTTCGACCCGCGCAAGACGCTGGTCGTCCAGGGCGTTTTCCTCTTCGGTCTGGCTGTGATGATTCACCTCGTCCTGCTCAGCACCGAGCGCTTCAACTGGTTGGAAGGCGCGCCAATCACAACCAGCGCACTCGAACAGTCGATTACAACGCCGGTGGCAACACCGCGCAATTTCGGCTGAGTGCGAAACACCTTGGCTGTGGGCGGCGCTTGTTCCTCCGCCCGCAGCCGGCTTCGATCCACCTTGGACCATATTGAACCGGTTCTTCGCAATCGGAGGATGTACGATGGCACTCTTGAGCTTCGAAAGAAAATACCGGGTCCGCGGCGGCACCCTGATTGGCGGAGATCTATTCGACTTTTGGGTTGGCCCGTTTTACGTGGGCTTTTTCGGTCTGACGACGATTTTCTTCTCTATTCTGGGCACGGCCCTGATCCTTTACGGCGCAGCCCTTGGACCCACATGGAATATCTGGCGGATTTCAATCGCGCCGCCGGATCTCAGCTATGGCTTGGGCCTTGCCCCCTTGGCGGAAGGCGGCCTTTGGCAGATCATCACGATCTGCGCAATCGGGGCCTTCGTGTCCTGGGCGCTGCGTGAAGTCGAAATCTGCCGCAAACTGGGGATCGGCTATCACGTTCCTTTTGCATTCAGCGTCGCGATCTTCGCCTATGTCACTCTCGTGGTGATCCGGCCATTCCTTCTGGGCGCATGGGGACATGGCTTTCCCTACGGCATTTTCAGCCATCTCGATTGGGTGTCCAACGTCGGGTACCAATACCTGCACTTCCACTACAACCCGGCGCATATGCTGGCGGTCACCTTCTTCTTCACGACCACACTCGCCCTGTCCCTGCATGGCGGCCTGATCCTGTCAGCGGCCAATCCCGGGAACAAGGACACGTTTCCGCCCGAAAAGGACGTGGTGAAGACACCGGAATATGAAGACACCTTTTTCCGCGACACCATCGGTTATTCGATCGGGACGCTTGGCATCCACCGTCTTGGTCTCGTTCTGGCTCTGAACGCCGGGTTCTGGAGCGCGGTCTGCATCGTGATTTCCGGACCGTTCTGGACCCAGGGCTGGCCGCAATGGTGGAACTGGTGGCTCGACCTGCCGATCTGGAGCTGAGGAGGACCCTGACATGGAATATCAGAACATTTTCACCCAGATCCAGGTGCGCGGGCCACTGGAAGCCGGTGTGGAGCTGCCCCGCGGGAACGACGAACGAACAGGCAAGCCGTTTTTCAACTGGCTGGCCGGCTGGTTCGGCAATGCGCAGATCGGTCCCATCTATCTCGGATTTCTCGGCACTGCCTCGCTGATAACCGGGACAGTCTGGTTCGTGATGGTCGGCTTCAACATGCTGGCGTCGGTCGGCTGGGATCCTCTTCAGTTCATCCGGCAGCTGTTCTGGCTGGCGCTTGAACCGCCCCCGGCAAAATACGGGCTCTCCCTGTTCGTGCCGTTGAATGAGGGCGGATGGTATCTGATTGCGAGCGCATTCTTGCTTGTCTCTGTCCTCTTGTGGTGGGCCCGGGTTTACACCCGCGCCCGGCAACTCGGGCTTGGCACTCACGTGGCATGGGCCTTCGCGGCGGCGATCTGGCTGTTCCTGGTGCTCGGCCTGTTTCGGCCGATCCTGATGGGCAGCTGGGCGGAAGCCGTTCCCTATGGCATCTTCCCGCACCTGGATTGGACCGCGGCCCTGTCGATCCGGTACGGAAATCTCTACTACAATCCGTTCCACGCCCTCTCGATTGTCTTCCTCTACGGATCGGTTCTGCTGTTCGCCATGCATGGCGCCACGATCCTTGCGGTGACGCGGTATGGCGGCGAACGGGAGCTTGAGCAGATCACGGATCGCGGCACCGCGTCCGAACGCGCTGCCCTGTTCTGGCGGTGGACCATGGGCTTCAACGCGACCATGGAATCCGTTCACCGCTGGGCCTGGTGGTTCGCCGTCCTGACCCCGATCACGGGGGGGATCGGCATTCTTCTCACCGGTACGGTGGTCGACAATTGGTACCTGTGGGGCATCAAGCACGGCATCGTCGCGCCTCTGCCCGACCTGTGGCCCGGGGTGGTTGATCCCGCAATGGGAGGATCCGGACAATGAGTTATTGGACAATATTTGGCGGCGCTGGTGCCGTGGTTTTGGGCGCCGCACTTCTTGTGGGACCGGACTGGGACCTGCCGCCCGTCGACACCGAGCAGATTGGTTATCGCGGAACAGGCATGTTCGTCAGCCGGGACATTGAAAAACAAGCCGAACTGCGGGAGGCGAACATCGCCCCGCCGGCTCCCTGGGAAGCGGATCCGGAAGGCGAGCGGGCCGACGACATTTACGAGAACGTTCAAGTCCTCGGCCATCTTTCGGACGATCAGTTCAACCAGTTCATGGCCGCGATCACCGAGTGGGTCTCCCCGGAGGAGGGCTGCACCTATTGCCACAGCGATGATGGAAACTTCGCTTGGGACGGCCTTTACACGAAGGTTGTTTCCCGCCGGATGATTCAGATGACCCAGGCCATCAACGAAGACTGGGCATCGCACGTCGGCAATGTCGGGGTGACTTGTTACACCTGCCATCAGGGCAACAACATCCCGGAAAACGTCTGGTGGTTCGACGATGACCCGGAAGCCGCAAGAGGGGCTCTGGGATACCGGGCGGGTCAGAATGTCGTAGGCGAGTTCGTCGGCAGGACATCCATGCCGCAGAACGCGTTGGCGGACTATCTCCTGGGCGACAAGGAAATCCGGGTCCATTCGAACACGGCTCTGCCGACCGGGGAAAACACGGCGACGACCAAGGAAACGGAAGGAACATGGGCACTCATGATGCACATGTCCGAAAGTCTCGGGGCGAATTGCATGGCCTGCCACAACAGCCGCGCCTTCAACGAATGGGATGAAAGCCCCCCGCAACGGGTCACGGCCTGGCATGGTATCCGCATGACCCGGGCAATGAACAACGACTACATGGTCGGCCTCACGCCAATCTTCCCCGAAAACCGGCTCGGGCCGGAAGGCGATGTGCTGAAAGTCGGCTGTTCAACCTGCCACAACGGCGTTCAAAAGCCCTTGTACGGCGTGTCCATGCTTCAGGACTATGTCGATGCATTGGCGACCAAAACCAGTTCGGGCGTTCCGGACTACGAGAGCTTTGTTCCGGGTGAAACCGAGGTGCTCGCACCCGCGGAAGATCAGCAAAGTTCGCTGATGCTGCCAGACCCGACATCTGCCTCCAAGGAAACTCGGGTGGCAGCTCAATAGGCCACAAGATGCGCTGCTAACCCTGCCGGGCCTGCCACGGGCCCGGCTTTTTTGTGATGGATCGAAGGATTGCAGCCCCAGCCGTTAAGGCAGCGGCACAGTGTTGAATGGAGGCCGGAACCGGCCTTGTTCGTGGCCCGGAACACTCCGCAGGACCCGCGCCAGCTGATCTGGAAAAGCCGTTCAGAATGCGAGATCGGGAAACCGGTCCAGATAGATGCGGAACCAGGGTGTGAAAGCATCCGGCGTCCGGGCCATCTCGGCCCGCAGCTCGTCCGCGGCCACCCACCTCACGGCCTCCACCTCATCCGGATTTGGCTCGATCTCGAGCTCCAGACCTGTGGCGCTGCCGGTGAACATGGTGACTTTTTCGTGCTCGTGCAGTCCGTTCCCAACATCCGCCGAATAGGTTTCGATGCGGGCAAAGGCCAGCGGAACGGAAATCCCAAGTTCTTCCCGCAACCGGCGTTCCGCACTTGCCTGGGCCCCCTCACCCCAATTCGGGTGGGAGCAGCATGTATTCGCCCACAATCCGCCGCAGTGATACTTGGTGCTCGCACGCTTCTGGATGAGCAAGCGGTCGCCGTCGAACACGAAGATCGAAATCGCCAGATGGTACAGGCCCCGCTCATGTGCCTCGAGCTTCTCCACGGGATACAGAGAGCCATCGTCCGCGATCGCGGGAATGATGATCGGTTGCGCCATGATCAGGAGGCCCTTTCGGACAGTGTTCTGGCCGCCACGCTGGCCGCGGGCCGGCTGCGGGTGTCAGGACTGAACCGCACACGGCGGTCACAACCGACCAGATCGTCCAATCCCGGCCATGTGCCGCTCGCCTTGACGAGATTGAACCGCATGAAACAGGATTCTCTGAACCAGCCCCGCGCAAAGGCAAGGCGGGCCGCTTCCCCGTGGCTCGCGCTCTTCCGCGCGAACCGCTCCATTGTCTCGATGGAGGCCCAGACCGAAAAGGTGACCTGACGGACCCAGGGCAGTTCACCCGTCCCAATCATGAAATGCTGCTCGGCCTCGACCTCCGCATCGTCGGATATGCGGCCAACACGGCGCCAGAAGGACAAAAGGGTTTTCAAACGCAGGGTCGCACGGGTCATCGCGATGACCGGCCGTGCCTGCTCGACGCCGTGACCAGGAACAGAGAAGACGTGCCCGTCCCAGGTTCCCCGGGCGCTGACCGGCTCCAGGAAAAGGGTCGCTGTTTCAAGTGCCCGGGATCGGTACCGTTGGAAGATCGGCGCGTTGGCAAACGCGTGTTCCGCAGTCTCCACCGAAGGCCACTCGCACAACATCGCGTAGACGCCGTAATTCGGCTTCCAGGAAAAGCCGGCACCGCCTCCGGTTCCCATCATCTTGGTGAAACTCGCCCCCGGAACACGCCGCAGGGCCAGTTTCGAGACCGGCATATTGAACAAGGCCCAGACTTTATCCGCCCATCCGTCGAACCTGTAGAGCGAGAAGGTCACGACCGAGGACATCGGCCTTCCTCAGGCGACGGCCCGAGCCAAGGCGCATTGCGACCACAAATCGCAAATGGCATCCGCCAAGTACCGGATATCTTCGTCACTATGCAGAGGTGTCGGCGTGAAGCGAAGTCGTTCGGTTCCCACCGGGACCGTCGGATAGTTGATTGGCTGAACATAGATCCCGTAGTTGTCCAGCAGGATATCCGAGATCCACTTGCATTTTTTCGCGTCTCCAACCATCACCGGAACGATGTGACTCGGGTTCGGCATATGGGGAATATTGCGCTTCTCAAGGGCAGCGCGCACCTTTGCGACCGCGGCCTGATGGGCCGCGCGTTCTTCCTGGCTCTCCTTCAAGTGCCGGATCGAAGTCGCTGCGCCAGCCGCCAGCGCCGGCGGCAAAGCCGTGGTGAAGATGAAGCCGCTGGCGAAGGATCGCACGAAATCAACGATCGTTCTGGAGCCGGTGATGTACCCGCCCATGACACCGAACGCTTTGCCCAGGGTGCCTTCGATAATGGTGAGGCGATCCATCAACCCTTCCCGTTCGGCAACACCGCCTCCGCGCGGTCCGTACATGCCGACCGCATGCACCTCGTCCAGATAGGTGATCGCGTTGAACCGGTCAGCGACATCGCAAATCTCGGCGATCGGCGCGATATCCCCGTCCATCGAGTAGACGCTTTCAAAGGCCACCATCTTCGGCGCCCCAGGATCGTCGGCAGCCATCTGCCTGGCGAGGTCTGCCGGATCGTTGTGCTTGAAGATCCGCTTCTCGCAGCGGGCGTGCCGGATCCCCTCGATCATGGATGCATGATTGAGAGCATCGGAGTAAACGATCATTCCGGGAACTTGGGAGGCCAACGTGCCCAGGGCCGCCCAGTTGGACACATATCCCGAGGTGAATATCAGCGCAGCTTCCTTGCCGTGAAGGTCCGCAAGCTCGTTCTCCAAAAGCACGTGGTAATGATTTGTGCCCGAGATGTTCCGGGTTCCGCCCGCGCCAGCGCCGCATTTGGCGATCACCTCCTGCATGGCGGACACGACTTTTTCATGCTGGCCCATGCCAAGATAGTCGTTGGAGCACCAAACGGTCACGTCCTGGGTCGACCCGTCTTCACGGTACCGCGTCGCTTTGGGGAAGGCTCCCGCCTTGCGCTCAAGATCGGCAAAGATCCGGTAATTCCCGTTCTCATGGAGCTTTGACAAGCGCTCCTCGAAATACGCGTTCAGATCCATGAGACGTTTCCTTTCGACTTCACGCCGGGTCGAGCCGGACTTTCGTTTTCGTCAAGGCTCGAAACCAGGCCCTGAGTTTCGTCTTCTTGCGTCTTGACGGGACAAACCCGCAGCGCCCAAGTCCACAACAAACTGTCGCGGACAGGCAATACCAAAAACGCGTGTTCGATCAAGGCTAGAGCCGCAAATGCCGCCAGCAGGCCCCATTTGACAGCGTCGTGAGGGTAGTTTGCCAGACCAGCCCCGACAGAAAAGCCCGTTAAAATACAGATGCATGCAACAAGCGATACCCAAAACAACGGACTGAGACGATCTGTCCGGAAATAGCTTTCCAAATAGGACAAACGGTGCGGCAGCAGCTCGTTGAACGCGTGGGGAGCGCCCAGGAAAATGATCATCTTCGTACTCAGGCGCATGCCCCAAAGCAGAAGATAGGTCCACAGCCCGGCGGTGTTGCCCGCATCATGCAGCCAGGCGAACAGAACGAGCGCCGTGAGCGCCAGGCCGATCTCGTGATCCCGGACGGCCTTGAAAGCAGCCCGAAAACGCGTTTTTTCCCTCGGTTCCTGATGAAGTCCGACCCGCCGGGGACCGGTGACCAGACCCAGAAGGAATGCGGTTTCATGCCAGGCCCAGATGGCCAGCGCGCCCATGAATGCGATATAGGCGCTTTGTTCCGTCGTCACGTTCCGGGTCAGCCCGAGCGCCACGACACCGGCAAGTGCCACCAGCGACATGACCGCCATCGCCGCCCCGCCGCGGGCGCTGCCGAAGCGGGCCACAAGCATGACCGCTCCGGTGGCTGTCCACCAGATGAACACGGCGATCGCTGCGGCGGTTAGAGCGGTCATTCTCTTGGTCCTACCATACCGGATGGAGCCGGCTGGTTTCCGGGATCACATTGGTCTTGGTCGGCAACATGTAAAGGCGAAGAAACGTCACACCCGCCCGCGCCATGTGCCATCCCTTGGCCAAAGACCCGAAAACGCCACCCTGTCTTTCAGCCCGTCCAATGGACTGATTGATCCGCTCCAGCTTTCGGAACCCATCCAGCAGCAACGGGTTGTCGAGATCCAGTTCCAGAGGAAACACCTGCCGCGAAATCTCGGATGTGAGGCGGAAAACCCGCATGTCGTAGTCTTCGATATCGACCCCGAGTTCCCGGTGGAAAGCCGGACGGGCATGATCGCGAACGTACATGGTGGCGAAAACCGCCAGCAGGAAGAACTTGATCCAATACTTGTTCCGCCCCTCGAGCAGCTTGGGATCCGCACGCATGATCAGGGAAAAGGCTTCACCATGACGGAACTCGTCGTTGCACCACTCCTCGAACCACTTGAAGATTGGATGGAAGCGGTTTTCCGGATGGCGTTCCAAATGCCGGAAAATCGTGATGTAGCGCGCATAGCCGATTTTTTCCGACAGATAGGTGGCGTAGTAGATGAATTTCGGCCGGAAGTAGGTGTATTTCTTGGCCTTGGCGAGAAACCCCATATTCACGCCAATTCCGAAGTCTTTCAGCGCGTCATTGATAAAACCGGCATGGCGCGATTCATCGCGGCTCATATACCCGAAGAGTTCGCAAATTTCCTTGTTTTTGCCCCGCCGCTTCATTTCCTTGTAGAGAACGCAGCCGGAGAACTCGGCCGTGAGCGAGGAAACCAGAAAATCGATCAACTCCCGACGCAGATCGTCGGGCATGCCGTCTATATCGATTTCATCCCACTCGTCGTTGCGCTTGAAATGCCCCTTGTTGGGATCGGAGCGCATTTCCTCCATCAAAACGTCCCACTCGGCGCGCACCCCGGAAACATTGATGCGGTCCATCTCCTCAAAATCCGTCGTGTAGAAACGCGGATTGAGCATTGTGCTTTCGAGCGCTGCCTTGGTGGTATCGTTGACCGGGCGGGCTGCCGTCTCGAGCGAATTCACGTCTACCGACTTGTTCATGCCTCTACCCTTTCGGAAAATGAGAACTCGCAAAGCTCCATGAATTCGAAATCGCCGGTCGCTCGGGTCCATGCCCGCTCCAGCGACGAAGCACGCGTGATGGTCGCCATACGCCGGAAGGTCTGCTGCTCGCCATAGGGGACGGTCACCGGCGCGCCTTCCACAAGCACTTCGTCGCCCGGATAGACCGTTACCCCGCCGTCGAAGCGCAAGTGCCCGCCAAGGGCTTCAAAGGTATTGTTGATCTCCACCGTGCATGGGACCGTTTCCCGGCGCCGGAAGATGAGTGATAAAAGTGACATTGGGCCGTCCTCCCTTTTCAGTCATTGTTCAAGCAGCTTGGCGAATGCTGCCGCATTGTCCGGACCGAACGCATTGAGATAAATCCGTTCGCCGCTCGCCGTGTCGGACAAGGACACCGCGCCGTTTTCCCACCGGATCAGGCGGTAAGGCGCATTGTCCAGCACATCGGTCTGGATGCGGATCCGGTCCAAGGCCCGCAAGGATCCCCGGACGAAGCCCCCTTCCTCCGCGGGGATCTCGACGAGAATGTTGCCTGTGCGGGCGTCATAAACACGGACCGTCTCGGCAACGCCGCCGGTCAAAATGATGTCGCGGATGGCAACGGGCTGACCGAAACTGTCCTTAACGGTTCCAATGCCCGTGACCGTTCCAAAGACGGTTGCCGTCACCGCGATTCCGATCAAGGCGAATGCTGCATAAAGCGGCAAGACGGGAAACCGGACCGGCTTCTTCCGCCGCTTGGCTTCGAGGGTTCCGTAGGAGCGCGTTTGGGCCATGTCCGTTACTCCGCTGCGACAGGGGTTGCGCCGCCAAAGGCCGGTCCGGCCTCCGATGCGGCAACAGCCACCTCCCGGATGCGAACGGAGGCGTAGCCGGAGAGGGCATCGGCCAGAATGCGGGCCGGTTGCTGCGCGTTCTTCAGACAGATCATCTGCGGAACCATCGACCCTGACTTGTAGCCCCGCACATGCGGCCAGAACGAGAAGAACGACAGCCGGTGTCCTTGCGCCATGGTCAGGGCAATGTCGCCGCCACCGCGCTTGTCCAGCCGAAGGTCAGCAGACACCATCTTGGCAAAGGGCAGGTTGAAGGTGGCGGACAACGCGACGCCGATGCGCATGACCACCCGCTTGTTGGTGATCGTGTAGAGTGTCGTCTTGTGCACGCCCCAGGCAAACAGCTCCATCATTCCCAGGAAGACAGCGCTGAGCAGCAGCACGGCCCCGGCGGAAAAGAGCACATGGGGCCATGTCCGCCCATCGGCATAGCCGGCCGCGAGCGTCCAGACCAGCAGAACCGCGAAATAGCCGGCAAACCAGTTGACCTTCATGACCCGCCGGCTGACGAGTTTTGTCGCAGGCCGGCCCTGCCACAGAATCTTTTCGCCCTTGGGCAGGTCCGCCGGAAGCCCGGGGACCGGCTCGAAGTCATGTTCAGGGCCGTTGGTATGCGTGTGGGTCATGCGAGCGGCTCCTGACGAGATGGTGTTGCATAGAGCAATCCAGACCCGAAATAGGCCGTGATCTTGTCCTCTTCGAGCAGTGTGATCTGGCTGTCGGAGGCTGTTGCCGGAACCAGGGCGAACTGCTCGCCGGTGATTGCGTGAACATAGAAGATGCGCTCGCGTTCCCGGGTGGTCTTCATGACGACGAAGTTCATCGGCACCAGAACGCGGCGCGGCGCATCACCAACCTCGGTCTCGATCTCCAAGTAGCGCATCATCTGCTCCGACCGGTCGACCCAGGCGTCTTTCACGGTCCCGGCCACGACCAGATCGCAGCCGACGACACGCATGCCGCGCGGGTCTGTATCACCTTCGGCGATAGACCAATCGCTGTCGATCCGCATCGGAACGATCTTGACATGGTTTTCGAAGGTCATATCGGGATGATCCGCCCGTTCAGCCCACGAACCCGGACCGATGGACGACAGCATCGGATTTTCAGCGGTGGGTCGATACGGGGCGCCCGAAAAGTTGGCGATTTTTTCGCCGGGGATCGGGCGGTCCTCACTGTCCCGCTTGTTGTTCGGAAAGCTGACCTCGCCTTGCCCATGCGGCAGAAGAAAGGTCTTGGGGCTTGGCATGAACAGCCAGGGATCCTTGTTGTAGGCGCCTGTCTGGTCAGCCTCCAAAGGATAGCCCTCCCGCCGGTCTTCCTGCCGGATGTAGAACAACAGCAAGGCGAAAAAGACCCAGAAGACATAAAGGGTTACCTGGGCGACGTCGATATATCCGGTGATAGCGCCGATTTCCATGTGTGTATCTCCTCTTACCTCGCCTAGCCGGGCATATCCGCCAGGCCGAACGGCCGCTCCGTGACCGCGCGGTCCGGACGATGCCGGGAGACAAGCGGCCCGATCGCGATCAGGCTTCCAAACAAAAGTGCGATTTCAATGTGATAGACGAAGCTGTAGCCGGCGGCGGGCGCGTGCAGCGCGCTTTGCGGCCCGCCAGCGGCCGCGTAGGCATTCACCACGTCCCGGATCAAGCCACCGGCCGCCAGGGCCAGCCCGATGGACGTCGCCTGAACCGCGCCCCAGGCGCCAATCGCCAGGCCGTTGTCCGATTTGTCGGCAATGGCCATGGCAGCCAAAAGGGTGCAGACCGCGAACAGGCCGCCACCGGCGCCGATCAGCATCGTGCCGGCACGGAACAGATTGGCTGCACCCAGCGGTTCGGAAAGGATGATCGCCGAAAAGCCGCACACACCGATGAGCAAACCAACCGCGGCCAGCCGGTACATGTTCCAGCCGCGGGCCAGCGCCCGTCCCGCATAGGCTAACCCCGCCAGGGTTCCGAAGGTCCAAATAGCCGTCAAAAGCGTGGTCTGGCTGACGCTTAGCCCGAGCACCTCGCCACCGTAGGGTTCAAGAAGCACGTCCTGCATCGCAAAAGCGGCCGATCCGAGGCCAACGCCGACCAGCAGGCGGAGAACGCCCCGGTCTTCGCGATAGGTCGCAAACGCTTGCACAAAGGAGGGTGTCGAACGATCGGAGCGGGTCCGGTTCGGATTACGCGGTTCCTGTTTCCACAGACAGACCACATTGAGGGCAACCGTCACGACGGCGGCCCCCTGGATGACCTGAATCAACAGCTTGGGCGAGAAGTCCGTCAACAACCATGCAAAAACAAGGGAAGCAACCAGCATGCCCACCAAGAGCATGACATACATCAGCGCGACCACACGCGGGCGGGTCTTTTCCGCGGCCAGATCCGTGGCCAGCGCAAGGCCTGCCGTTTGAGCTGTGTGCATACCAAGTCCAACGAGCAGGAACGCCAGACAAGCACCAACCGGCCCGGCCCATTCAGGCCCGGTCGTCTGGGACTGCAGCAGCAACAGGGCGAAAGGCATGATGGCCAGGCCGCCAAACTGCATCAGTGTGCCGAGCCAAATATAGGGCACGCGCCGCCATCCCAGGACGGATTTGTAGGTGTCCGAGCGATATCCAATCAGTGCCCGCAGCGGGGCGACCAGCAGCGGGATCGCGACCACTAGGGCCACGAGACTTGTGGGCACGCCAAGTTCGACAATCATCACACGGTTCAGCGTGCCCGTCAGCAACACCGCCGCCATTCCAATCGACCACTGGAACATGGACAAGCGCAGCAGGCGGCTTAGCGGCAGGTCGGCCGTCGCCGCATCCGCAAACGGCAGCACGCGCGGCCCGAGTGTCTGCCAGTATGCGATCATCTTGCCATTGATTTGCCGGACAGGATTCATGAGCGAATGAGCTCCTGTGCTTCGGAAATGTAAAACCCGCGATGCACCCGGTAGGTTTCGCCGACCCGCCAACCCGCCATCAAAGGGTCCCGCACAAGACCGGACAAAAGCGTCCTGGCAGTGACCGGCTCAATGGCCGGAGATCTGTCGGATCGCGGGAAGGCCTTGCCCACAAAATGCATCGTCGCAAGCAACGGGGTTCGCGGAGCCAGTGTGAATACCATCTTCCGTGTGGTCCGGGAGGCCAGCGACAAGAGGGCCGCGCCGACCTGATCCCTCGGATAGTGGATCAGGGAATCCATCGCGACGACGCCATCGAACCGGCCATGGTCGCCAAGCATGTCGCCCGCCACAAGCGTCAGGTGGCCCGGACCGTCCACCTCTGGCAGACCAGCGCGCGCGTGATCGATCATTTGCGCGGACAGGTCCACACCCAGGACCTCGGCTCCCCGGCGGGCCAACTCAAAAGCCAGCGCACCGCCGCCGCAGCCCGCGTCCAGTATTCTCCAACCGGTCAGGTCCGCTGGAAACCGGGACAGAAGTTCCAGCCGCATCTCCTCGCGGCCTGCGCGGACCGTTTCCCGTATGCCGCTGACCTTCTCGGTGCTGGTGAGCCGTTTCCAAGCCTCCAGGGCTGTGCGATCGAAATAGGTTTCGATCTCTTCGCGGCGTTTGACATATGCGCTCGTCAGCATGGTCATGCCCCTGCCTCCTATTCGAAGCCGAGAAAATCGAAAATGTCGCGGTCCTTCATCGGCTCGGCCTTGAGTTCCTCCGTTCCTGACCAAAGCTGGTCAGCCAAGGACAGGTACTCATTCTGGATCGCCTGCAGCGCCGGGCTGTCGCCCATCTCGAACAGCGTCGCTTTTTTGAGACGGCTGAGCCGAACCTCGTCCGCATCGGGGATGTGGGCGAGCCGTTTCAAACCGATGGCCGCGTTGAAGCGGTCGATCTGGTCGGTCTCGCGGGACCGGTTGGCGATCACGCCGCCGAGCCGCACGTCGTAGTTCTTAGATTTGGCGCGGATGGCCGCCACGATGCGGTTCATCGCAAAAATGCTGTCGAAATCATTGGCGGCGACGACCAGCGCGCGTTCGGCATGCTGCAGCGGCGAGGCGAATCCACCGCACACCACATCGCCGAGCACATCGAAGATCACAACATCGGTATCATCCAGAAGGTGATGCTCTTTCAAAAGCTTGACGGTTTGCCCGACGACATATCCGCCGCAGCCGGTTCCCGCCGGCGGGCCGCCCGCCTCGACACATTGCACGCCGTTGTAGCCTTCGAAGACGAAGTCCTCGGGCTGCAGTTCTTCCGGGTGGAAATCGACCTGCTCCAGAACGTCGATTACGGTCGGGATCAAGCTCTTCGTCAGCGTGAACGTGCTGTCGTGTTTGGGATCACAGCCGATCTGAAGGACGCGTTTGCCAAGCTTTGAAAAGGCGACGGAAAGATTGGATGAGGTCGTCGACTTGCCGATACCGCCCTTGCCGTAAATCGCAAAGACCTTGGCCTTGGTGTCTTCCAATGCGTCTTCCAGATGGACCTGGACGCTGCCCTCGCCATCCTCCCCGGCGGCCTGGCGGAGCCTTGCGGCGCGCGCATTGTGTGCAGCTGTCTTGGGGTGGGTGTAAAGGTTCATGCTGCGGCCTCCTCGACGCCGATACCTTCGACCCGATCCTCGATTTCATCGCCGGCGGCGCGCAGCGCCTCCCACATGTCTTCATCGGGCGTCCAGTAGTTTCGGTCTCCGGCCTCGATCAGCCGGTTCACAAGCTTGGCGCTTGCTTTCGGATTGAGCTCGGCCAGCCGTTTGCGCATGGTCTCGTCGAGCATGTAAGTCTCGGTCAGGGTCTTGTAGACCCAGGGATCCACCTGGCCGGTGGTGGCCGACCAGCCAAGCGTGTTCGTGACGTGGCTCTCGATTTGCCGGACACCTTCGTAGCCATGGTCGAGCATCGCCTCGTACCATTTGGGATTCAGCATCCGGGTCCGCGTCTCGAGCGCGACCTGTTCGGACAAGCTGCGGACCTTGCCGGAACCGGTTGTCTGATCGCCCACGTAAACCGCCGCGTCTCCGCCGCCGGCCTTCTTGATTGCGCTCGTGATCCCGCCCAGCATGTCGAAATAGTGGTCCACGGAAGTCACGCCGAGTTCCACGGATTCCAGGTTTTGATAGGCCGATTGAGTTTCCTTCAACACCGCGGTCAGCAGTGCTTCCTGTTGGACGGGTTGACCATCGATCCCGTAGGCGAAGCTCTTGCGCTTGGTGTAGGTGTCGGCCAGCTCGCCGTCCTCCTGCCAAGCCCCGCTCTCCACCAGAAGATTGACATTGGACCCATACGCGCCGGCAGCATTGGAGAACACGCGCAAGGACGCGGTTTCGATATCGCAGCCCTGCTGCTCCATGAAAGCCAGGGCATGCGCCCGGATGGGGTTCATGTTCTCCGGCTCGTCCGCCTTGGCCGCTTTGAGACAGGCTTCAGCCAGAAGCTTTGTCTGGAGGGGCAGGAGATCCCGGAATATACCGGACAAGGTAATGACCAGATCGACGCGCGCCCGGCCGAGTTCCGCCAGCGGAATGAGATCCGCGCCGGCAAGGCGTCCGAAACTGTCGAACCGCGGCTTGGCGCCGATGAGCCACAAGGCCTGGGCGATCGGACCACCCTCGGTCTTCAGATTGTCTGTGCCCCACAGCACCATCGCAATCCGTTTCGGCAGCGCCCCGGTATCCTTCACATACCGGCTCATCAGCAGTTCGGCCTGGCGCCGGCCATCCGCTACGGCAAACGCACTGGGCAACCGGAACGGGTCGAAGCCGTGCAAATTGCGTCCGGTCGGCACGATGGAGGGTGAGCGCAGAATATCGCCGCCGCTCACCGGCGGAATGTACCGGCCATCCAGCGCCCTGAGGAGCGCGGGAAGTTCATGGTCGACCTGCAAATCCGCATTCAACTTGGCAAGGGTCGCAGCCGCCCCCTCCTTCTTGTCTGAAACAAGAGTGCCATTGAGCAACGCGGCCAGCTCCGCTTCAGGCAGCGCGTCGTCCTCCAGTGCGGTGTTCACGGACGTGATCATGTCGCGGCGAGCGTGTTCGGAATCCGCTTGTCCGATGACATGAAGCCCGTGCGGGATAAGGGCCGCTTCATAATCGCTGACCTTTGCCGTCAGACCCGCGATCTTGTCCGCGGCCCCATCCGACCAGTCCTCGTCATCGCCGATGAGATCCAGCTGGACGGCCTGTGAGCGGATGACCGGCTCCAGCCGTGCCCGCTCCTCTTCGTCCGACGGCGGCAACGCCCGCCAGCGATCGAGCGCATCCTTCAGGTCCAAAAGCCCTTTGTAGAGCCCTGCCTGACCAACAGGCGGCGTCAGATAGCTGATCAGCGTGGCGGCCGAGCGGCGCCGTGCGATGGTCCCTTCGGATGGATTGTTTGCCGCATAAAGATAGAAGTTCGGGAGAGAGCCGATCAGACGGTCGGGCCAGCAGTCTCCGGAAACACCGGTCTGTTTGCCGGGCATGAACTCAAGGGCGCCATGGGTGCCGAAGTGCAGAACGGCATCGGCCGCAAAACCCGTCTTGAGATAGCTATAAAAGGCGCAAAAGGCATGGGTGGGAGCAAACCCGCCCTCAAACAGCAGGCGCAT
Source organism: Roseibium aquae (assembly GCF_008711285.1). Taxonomy (GTDB): domain Bacteria; phylum Pseudomonadota; class Alphaproteobacteria; order Rhizobiales; family Stappiaceae; genus Roseibium; species Roseibium aquae. The sequence continues at coordinate 262,978 of NZ_VXDC01000001.1, read as the reverse complement.
CGGATCGCCTTCATACCCGAACGCGGGCTGGATCCCGACAAAGACATTCCCGAAATGCCGCCCCAGCACCAGCACATTTCGCCCGTCGGTCTGGATACGTCCGGGGGCCGGACCCCATTGGGCTTCAACCTCGGCCAGCCAGCGCTCACCGCGCACATGATCGTCCGCCGAAACACGGGCAGCGACGTTTGCCGGCATCCCATGAAGATCGGCATTGCCGCCCAGAACCAGCTCGCGCAGGGCATCTACGCTTTCCGGCACCTCCACCGTGTAGCCATCAGCTTTCATGGCTTTCAGCGTATTGAACAAGGAGGCGAAAACATCGAGAAAAGCCGCTGTCCCGGTCGCTCCCCCATTGGGCGGGAAATTATAGAGGACTGTTGCAATCTTGCGGTCTGCCTTCGGTCTGCGGCGCAAGGCGACAAGCTTCTGGACCCGGTCCGAAAGCATTTCCACCCGCTCCCGGCAGGCAATCATGTCCCGGGGCGAAATGCCGGGCTCCAGGTCGCATTTCCGGGCGCAGCCTCCGCATTTGCCGGTGCAGGACCCAGAACGCCCGCCGTAGAGAAGCGGGTTGGTCGCTCCGTCAATTTCCGGCAGCGCCATCATGATGGTGGTCTCGACCGGTGTCAGCCCGAGTTCGCCCTTGCGCCATTCCTCAAGGGTCTGAAACTCCGTAGCGAAGGCAGAGATGTAGGGCGTATCGACCTGACGCAACATGTCCTCGGCTGCGGCAGCGTCATTGTAGGCCGGCCCGCCGACCAGCGAAAACCCGCTCAAAGACAAGACGCAATCGACTTCGGACTTCCCATTCTTCATGAAGAAATCCTCGATCGCCGGCCGGGCATCCAGTCCGCTGGCGAAGGCGACGCGGACTTCCAGACCACGGGCCTCAAGCTCGCGGATCACGCCGTCGTAATGGCCGGCATTGTCCGCCAGAATGTAGGAGCGAAGAACCAGGACACCGACGGTGCCCTTTGCCGCGCGCGGCGCCTTTGGGCGGCGGGCAAGAGCCCGGCGATAGGACTGCAGATCGTCGGTAACCCGTTCAGAGATGTCCGGATGATACAGGCCGGTTTCGGGATAGTGCACCGGGTCCTTCGGTCTGACCCGCTTTGCCAGGGCCGCGCGCGGCCCCTTGGCATATTTAGAGATCAGAAACCGCACCATATTGGCCAGGTTCTCGTCGGATCCCGCCAGAAGGTACTGCATGACCAGGAAATAAGACCTGACATGCTGGGCTTTGCCGGGAATGTATTTCAGGATCCGGGGCAAGGCCCGCAGCATCTTCATTTGCCCGCGCCCGGCAGATCCATTGGCCGATTTCTTGCCACGCAGGCGCTTCAAAATGGCCATTGGCCCGCTGGCTGGCTCCGACATGGAAAAGTCGCCGAGCCTGCTCAGACGAACGACTTCCGCGGCCGCAAGACATCCGACGATCCCGTCGCACACTTCCCTGCGGGCCTCCAGCCAGGGCATGACCATATTAATATGGTCTTCGAGGAACAGCATGTTGGCAATGATGAAGTCCGCCGCCTCGATGTCCTTGCGGCAGGCCTCGGCCGCCTCCTTGTCGATCGCCACGGTGGCCATGGGATGCAGCTTGATATCGAGACCGGGCAGTTCAGCCCGAAGATCGGCGGCAACCCGCCGGATGCCGCTCGCCATGTGATTGTCCAAAGTGACAATCACAATGTTCACCGGCACGTCGGCCGGCGACATTTCACAGGGTTGCCTAGCGGCCGAAATGCGCTTTTGCATCGTAAAGGGTCTCGATCGTAATGGGATTGACACCGCGTTCCACGGCGAAACTCTCCGTATTCCGGCGCGCCTTGCCGCGCACGAAGAACGGGATCTTCTTCAGCTCCTTCTCGGCTGCTTCCGTCCAGGCGAGCGCTTCGGGCGCGGCCTGGAGTTTGATATCCTGATGAGTGGAAACAGGCTCCGGACCATCCACGGCGGCGGTCCCATAGCCCTTCGGGGCGACTGCCGCGAGATGGGAAGCCTGGGTCTCGTCGTTGAATTCGAAATCATCGCGGAACATCTGCAACAGGTGCTCCTCGAGCCCCATCATGAGCGGATGGACCCAGCTGTCGAAAATGACATTGGCGCCTTCCAGGCCCATTTGCGGCGAGTAGCGAGCCGGGAAATCCTGGACATGAACCGGGCTGGAAATTACCGCGCAGGCGATCCGCAAACGTTTGGCGACATGGCGCTCCATCTGGGTGCCCAGAACCAGCTCGGGCTGAGCCGCGAAAATGGCGTCTTCCACCGCCAAATGGTCGTCGGTGATCAACGCTTCGACGCCATATTGCGCCGCCGCGATCCGAACGTCCCGCGCCAGCTCGCGGGTATAGGTTCCAAGTCCACAGACCTTGAACCCCAGTTCCTCATCCGCGATCCGCGCCGCAGCGATGGCGTGCGTGGCGTCGCCAAATATGAAGACGCGTTTTCCGGTCAGATAGTTCGAATCGATCGACCGGGAGTACCAGGACAAACGCTCGCCGGCAGCCAGCGCCGGTTGCGGGTCGACGCCGGCAACCCGCGCGACGTCGGCAATGAAGTCCCGCGTCGCGCCAACGCCGATGGGGACAATTGTCACAAGCTCCTGCCCGTGGATACGCGCCAGCCATTTTGCGGCCGAACCGGCAATTTCCGGATAAAGGACAATGTTGAAGCCCGCGTCTGGAAGCCGCATCAGGTCACGGGCACTCGCGCCAAGCGGAGCGATCACGTTGACTTCGACGCCCAGCAGATCGAGGAGCTTCTTGACTTCTTCGATGTCGTCGCGGTTCCGGAAGCCAAGCGAGGACGGCCCCAGAATGTTGCAGACACGCTGCGCGCTTTCCGGACGGTCTCTGCGTTCGGATCCCGCACACGCCCGGACCAGGCGGTAAAACGTCTCCGCAGCGCCCCAATTTTCCTTTTTCTGATAGGACGGCAGCTCCAGCGGCACCGCCGGCATGGCAAGACCGAGGGTCTTGGCCAAGCCACCGGGGTCATCCTGAATGAGTTCGGCCGTGCATGAAGCCCCAACCAACAAAACATCAGGTGAAAAGCGCTCTGCCGCATCCGTGCACGCGGTCTTGAAAATCTCGGCCGTATCGCCGGAAAGATCCCGCGCCTGAAAGGTCGTGTAGGTCACAGGCGGACGGGTCTTGCGCCGCTCAATCATCGTGAACAGCAGGTCGGCATAGGTGTCGCCCTGTGGGGCGTGGAGCACCAGATGGATACCGTCCATCGAGGCCGCAATCCGGATGGCACCGACATGGGGCGGGCCTTCATATGTCCAGGTCGCCAGTTCCATCGCTACGCCTCCACTTTCAAACGGCTGCGGCGCACAAGCGGCCGGGCGAAGAGCTCCGCCAAATCACCCGCCTGCTCATAGCCCTGGATCGGACTGAACACGAACTCGATGGACCACTTGGTCGAATAGCCCTCAACCTCGAACGGATTGGCCAGCCCCATCCCGCACACGATGAGATCCGGCTCAGCGGCCCGAGCCCGGTCGATCTGCCTGTCCACATCCTGCCCTTCGGAAATCTGAACAGTCTCGGGAAGGGCCGCCAGGTCGGCCGCAACATGGGCCCTGTGGAGATAGGGCGTGCCGACCTCCTGGATTTCCGCCTGCATCTCACCATGCAGGAAACGGGCAAGCGATGGTTCCATCTGGCTGTCGGGGAAGAAGAACACCCGTTTCCCGGCCAGTTGACCGCGGTAATGCTCCAAAGCCTGACGCGCCCTGTTGCGCCCTGGACCGGTGATCGCGGCAAACCGCTCCGGATCCACATCGAAAGCCTCGGCGATGGCTCTGAGCCAGCCGGTCGTCCCCCATTCGCCATAGGGAAAGGGGCCGAAAATCTGCTGGGCGCCCCGCCGGACCAATGCCTGCGCTGTCACATTGTCGAATGGCTGCGCCAGTATGAACCTTGTATTGGGCCCAACTGGCGGCAGATCCCGGCTCGTTCTGGAAGGCAAAAAGGCGATTTTCCTGACACCGAAGCCTTGAAGGATCCTCGTGAACTGGTCTTCCACGACATCGGCCAGCGACCCGACTACGATCAGGGATGGCCCGGCATCCGGCTCCTCGGCAGGCATGTCGGCGACCAGTGCCGAAAGAAAGTTGTCCTCGCCTTGGGTGAAGGTGGTTTCGATGCCACTGCCCGAATAGGCCATGACACGGCAATCGGGGGCGTGGATCTTGTTCAATCGGCCAGCGGCGCGATCCAGATCGAGTTTGATCACTTCCGAAGGGCAGGAGCCGACCAGAACCAGCATCCGGATCTCGGGACGGCGCGCAAGCAGGCGCTCGACGATCCCGTCAAGTTCGTCGTTGAGATCGGCCATCCCGGCCAAATCCCGTTCGCCGATGATGGCGGTCGCGAATCTCGGCTCGGCAAAGATCATCACGCCGGCTGCCGATTGCATGAGATGGGCGCAGGTGCGCGAGCCGACGATTAGAAAGAAGGCATCCTGCATTTTCCGGTGCAGCCAGATGATCGACGTCAAACCGCAGAAGACTTCGTGCTGCCCCCGTTCCCGCAGGATCGGCTTGTGCGTGGCGACCGCGTCGCCGGCCGGAAGATTTTGGATCAAGGTTGTCGCGGTCATTGCGCGCCCTCCCCCAGAAGATAAACGGAAGACGGCATCTGCAGGCGGGCCTGCCGCAGTTTCCAAAGGAACTGCGCGGCATTGATCACATAGGCGAAATAAGCGGCCAGGGCGATCAGCAGCGCCTGCTCGGCCGTGAAACCGCCCATCCAATAAGCCCACAGGTAGAGGGTGTGGAGAGCAAGGACCAGGAACGAGACCACGTCCTCCCAGAAGAAGGCGGGGGCGAACAAATACTGGCCGAAGACTTCCTTCTCCCAGATCGCTCCGGTCACCATGATCGTGTAGAGTACCAACGTCTTGATGACGATAGAGATTTCAGCCGCAGCCAACGCTTCCCCGGTCGCAAAGTACCATCCAATCAACGCCAGACTGATGAGGAAAACGAGAAACTGGACGGGCGCGAGGATCGCTTGAACCAAGGTCCACCGGGACTCATCACGGCGCTTGCGCTGCTCCGCCGTATAGAGACCCTCTGGCTGCCGCTGTGCGCTCATTCTCGACCCGGTTGGAAACAACCGCCTCCCTTGGCTTGTTGTGCACGAAGGATAGGCACAGCTCACCAAGAGTGTCAACTTTGATTGACGTCAATAAGCATTTACAAATAAGTGGGGGTGGGGCATGCTACCAATTCGGCAATAGGCGTCAGATCGCTTCGCGCCTAATGTAGGCTGGGCCAAAACAGGCAGGACTTGAAGGAAACCGCGATGCACAAGGGTTTCGGTTGATCGGAAGGCGACGGATCGTCAGGATTTGGAGCAAAGATCAAACGGCGCTCGGCGTCATGTGTCTCGACACGAAGGAAGGAGACGGACATGGCCGAGGAATCGACAACTGTCCGGGCGACGCATTTCGATCGGGCCTTTTCCCAGGACATTGGGCCCATGGGCGGATATCCCCAGCCTCTGTTAGATGATTTGATGGCCGTAAAAAGCCTTGTCTTCTCCTCACTTGCGGGGATGGAGTTCAAGAGCCGCGTGTCCACCGGGCAAGTAAGATCGAAGATCAAGTCCGTTCGATCACCGGAGATCCAGGCCGAATGCCGTCACTTCCTGGAGCTCGCGGCAACCGGATGCACTGATACGTTGGCGAGCGCCCTGCAAGACTATGCCATGGACCCGTTTGACCGGTTGTGCCTCATGCAAGAGACAATCCGGCTGAGCGGCGAAGAATGGACCGCGGGGAACATGGATTTCCTGAAGCTCACCACAAGCGTGTCGCGCATGCAGACCGTTCTCCGCAGGAGTGCCGCAGTTGTTCATGACCATCATGCCTGGAACATGTCTCCGCGCATCGCGATCTTGTTGCCGCGCAACGAACAGCATGTGTTCGCGGCACGCCTGGTTGAAGAGCACTTCCGCATTCGGGGGTGGACCGTCCGACTGCTCCAACAACGTAACTCACCGCAAGACATGGCCGACGAACTTCGTGACTTAAAAAATGAGGTCGTTTGTCTGTCCTGGTCGAGCACACACCTCTCAAAGGATGTTTTCCATCTGGTCGAGACCCTTCATGCGGCCTTGAAGGGGTCATGCCTGTTTTTGGCCGGCGGCCCTGCCGCTTTGGAAAAAAACAGTGGTCTTTTTAAACGTGGCATTGACAAAGTTCTCTCAGACACATACCTCGCCATAGAACATGCTGAACGGCATGTCCTTCTAGAAGAACCACAATTTGGCGGGCGAAAGGTCTGACTCCGTTTTAAATGAGATCGGGGCCTATGCCGGATGGACATATGGATAAAGCGCCGTCGAAATCGACTCATACGGAGTTTCAACACTCCAGTCGGCTCTTCGATGGATTGCCGGCCGGCACCGCGCTTGGCCTCGTCTCCCTTGGGGCGGACATCACCCTCATTATAGCTTTGGACGGCAAGGTGCAGGACGTTGCCTTTCGCGACGAGGCTGTTTCCAATTATCGTCCCGAGTCGTGGATCGGACAGCCTTGGCGGAACAGTGTCACGCCAGAGTGCTTTGAGAAAATCGATGCGCTTCTCGATGAATGCATGAAGACGGGCGTCAGCCGTCCCCATCACCTGAACCATCGACACAAAGGCCTGCCGGACTTGCCGGTCGAATACATTCTGGCAAAGGTCGACGGCTTCGACGGCTTGCTGGCTTTTGGCAGGGATCTGCGGAGATTTGCCGAAATACAACAACAACTGATCCAGGCCCAATTCGAGCTCGAAGGCGAATACCGGCGCATTCGGGAAGCGGAAGCGCGCTATCGGATCATCTTTCAAAAACTGGACCGCGGCGTTCTTGTTGTGGATGGTGACCAGCGGCGCATTCTGGACGGCAATTCCTCCGCAGGCATGTTGCTGGGCGTCTCGCAAGGCAAACTTGCGGGCGAAAGCTTGGCATCGTTGTTCAAGAAAACAGACCGTGACGCCATTGCGAGCGCGCTTGGAACCGCGCGGGACAAGGGCATCGAACGGACCATTCACGCCCGGCGTATGGCCGACGATGAAGAACTCGTTCTGATCATCGCGCCCTACCGGGAAAGTGGCCAAGTCAATTTTCTTTTGACACTCCACCCCGCCAACACCGGCGCCCAAATGGAAAACGGTTTGGCTTATGCCAGGCACGACTGGCTGGATGCGGTTCCCGAGCCAGGCGTGTTGACCGATGCAAAAGGCATTGTTCTCACGGTCAATGACCGTTTTCTGGATCTCTTGCATGTTCTCAGCCGCAACCAGGTCATTGGCCGGAACATCAATAACTGGCTCGGTGCTTCGAATGTCGACATGCAGGTTCTGTTGTCGCGCCTCCAGGACGAGGGCGAAGTGGGGCTCTTTCAATCCGCTCTCAGGGATGGGCTCGGCGCCACACGGCCGGTCCGCCTGAATGCCCTTATGGACACAGCTTATGCGGATCCCCGGGTGGTCATCCTTGTCAATGAACAGAACCCGCGCGATGCGGGACAACGCGTTCGCGGGACACCGCATCATACGGCAACCTCGGATTTTGCGGAGCTTATTGGCCGGGTGCCATTGAAGGAACTCATTCGCGAATCCGCGGATGTGATCGAAAAACTCTGCATAGAGGCAGCCCTCAAGCAGACCGAAAACAATCGTGCTTCGGCCGCCGATCTTTTGGGCCTGAGCCGGCAGAGCCTTTATATCAAGCTCAAGCGTCACGGCTTGGAGGATTATGACGGGTCAAAATAAGACGCGTCTATTTTTCTTTACACTGTCAATTTCAATTGACACTTCAAGACCCCAATCCTAAACTTCGGGCATGTCACTGCAGCCCGCCCTTTCCACGTGGGGCAAATACCCCGCGCCAAGCGCCGTTCTGGCCCTGCTGAAGCCGGTCACATGGTTTCCGCCGATGTGGGCTTATGCCTGCGGCGCAGTCTCGGTGGGTGGTGCCAATGGCCGCTGGTTTGAAGTCAGTCTTGGCGTATTGCTTGCCGGACCTCTGCTTTGCGGTACGAGTCAGGCGATCAACGATTGGTTCGACCGGCACGTGGACGCCATCAATGAACCGGATCGCGTGATCCCGTCGGGCCGTATGCCCGGCCGATGGGGTCTTTGGATTTCCTTTATCGGTTCGCTTTTGTCTCTGGCTGTCGCGGCTTTGCTTGGTCCATGGGTCTTCTTCGCGGCGCTTTTGGGTTTGCTGCTGGCCTGGGGCTACAGCATGCCGCCGTTTCGCTTCAAGCTGAACGGCTGGATCGGAAATGGCGCGGTCGGCTTTTCCTATGAAACGTTGCCTTGGATTACCGCTGCCTGCGCGAGCCTTGGCGCCCTGGCACCGGGTCCTGTCATGCTTGTTGCCCTTCTGTACGGCATCGGCGCGCATGGCATCATGACCATCAATGACTTCAAGGCAATCGAGGGCGACAAGCAGATGGGCGTTGCCACGCTGCCCGTGCAACTGGGCACCCGGCGGGCCGCCTTTGTCACCGGCGGCGTCATGCTGGCGGCGCAGGCGGGCGTTGTTGCTGTTCTCATCGTCCTCGGATCGGTGATCTCGGCCAGCATCGTATCGATCCTGATCGGTCTTCAAATGCTCGCCTTGCCCCGGTTCCTCAAGGATCCCGTAAAAAACGCCATTTGGTACTCGGCGGTCGGCGTCGGCCTGTATGTCTCTGGGATGATGGTCTCGGCAATGGCACTCAACAACCTGTCCCCGTGATGGGACCCCCAACTAAGAGGTAGGGAGAGATGGTCAGCACATCCTGCGCCGGCAGTACAGGCAGGGGGCTCGGTTGGATCTCCATCATACGCCTCGGCCTGGTTCAAGCCGCGCTCGGATCCATCATTGTTCTGACCACCTCCACCTTGAACCGGGTAATGATGGTGGAGTTGTCGCTGGCGGCCATCATCCCTGGCCTTTTGGTCGGCTGGCACTATGCCATCCAGATCTCGCGCCCCCTTTGGGGCCATCAATCCGATCGGGGCGGCGGCCGTACCCGCTGGATCATCGGCGGGATGGCCATTCTGGCAACCGGGGGCCTGCTGGCTGCCGCCAGCCCGGTTGTGATCGAGCGAAACCTCATTGCCGGTCTTGCGCTCGCATTCGGCGCGTTCACCTTCATCGGACTGGGTGTCGGGGCGTGCGGCACTTCGCTTCTGGCCTTGCTCGCGGATCGCACGGCAGTCCACCGGCGCCCGGCCGCGGCGACCATTGTCTGGATGATGATGATCGGCGGCATCGTCGTCACCGCGATCGTGTCCGGCCTGTTTCTCGATCCGTTTTCTTTTGCCCGGCTGATCATCGTGACCGGAGCGACCGGACTGCTTGCCTTTCTGCTGACCTGCCTAGCCGTATGGGGCATCGAACGTCACTCGACATCCCAAGGACAGCGCACGGCGCGACCGGCCACCTCCTTCTTCGAAAATCTCAAGGACACATGGGCCGACCCGGAAGCCCGGCTTTTCACCGTGTTCGTTTTCATGTCGATGCTTGCCTACAGCACGCAGGACCTGATCCTTGAACCGTTCGGCGGGCTCTTGTTCGGCCTGACACCCGGCGAAACAACCAAACTGTCCGGCCTGCAACATGGCGGTGTTCTGCTTGGCATGGCATTGGTCGGGGTCCTTGGGACCGTTCTGTCAAGGCGCAAACCGTTGATCCTGAGGCTCTTCACGGTTTGGGGCTGTGTCGCCTCCGCGGCCGCACTTGCCGCCCTCGCCTTCGCCGCGACGGTGGCGCCCAATTGGCCCCTCGCCGCCAACATCTTCACGCTCGGGTTGGCAAACGGCGCCTTCGCCGTCGCGGCCATCGGGTCGATGATGATGCTTGCGGGAGGCAACGGCGGAAATCAGACCGGCATCCGAATGGGCGTTTGGGGCGCGGCCCAGGCCCTTTCCTTCGGGCTTGGCGGCTTCGCCGGGACCGTGCTTCTCGATCTGTCGCGGTTGATGACCGGCGACGACGGAACATCGTTCCTGATCGTTTTTTCTCTGGAAGCGGTTCTTTTCCTTCTGGCGGCCCTCGTTGCGCTGCGGATCAAGGCCGGGACGGCCAGCAATGCGGACCTTCCGGCCTTTCCTTCTCCTGGCCTCGAACCTGCGGAGTAATACAATGAGACAGACAGATTACGATGTGGTGGTGGTGGGAGGTGGCCCGGCTGGAGCAACCGCTGCGGAACGGCTTGCCTCCGCAGGCGTGAAGACGCTTCTGGTCGACAAGGAAGGCCGCATCAAGCCGTGCGGAGGCGCAATTCCTTCCAATGCGATGCGGGAGTTCGAAATCGACCCTGCTCAGATCAAGGCGAGGGTTCGCCGGGCCCGCATGACCGGGCCAAGCGGCCAAAAGGTTGGCATGGAAATCGGCGATATTGGCTATGTGGGCATGGTCGATCGTGAGGATTTCGACCCCTATCTGCGAGACCGGGCGGAAAAGGCCGGTGCCGTCAGGATGCGGGCGAGTTTCAAGCATCTGGAAGATGCGGATCTCAACACCGTTCGGGTAACGCTTGAGACTGACCGCAAGACGACCGAAACCGTTACGGCCCGGATGGTGATCGGTGCCGATGGCGCGAACTCAGGTGTAAGGCGATCAATCTTCGGACCGAACAAACGTCCGAAATACGTTTTCGCCTACCATGAGATTATCGAGTCACCCGAGCCGGTTGCCGGGTCCGATTTCGACCCGACCCAATGCGAGGTTATCTACGACGGCGCTGTCTCGCCCGATTTTTACGGCTGGGTCTTTCCCCATGGTCACCAGACCAGTGTGGGTGTCGGCACGGCGGTGAAAGGCCATGACTTGAAGGACGCGACCGCCCTTATCCGGAGCCGGTTCGGGCTGGAGGGCAACACCACAATTCGCAGAGAAGGCGCCCCCCTGCCGCTGAAGCCCATGCGGAAATGGGACAACGGCCGGAATGTTGTGTTGATTGGCGATGCTGCGGGCGTGGTTGCGCCCTCTTCTGGGGAAGGCATTTTCTACGCCATGCACTCAGGAGCGCTCGCCGCCGACGCCGCACAGCGGTATCTGGCGAGCGGCCGGGCCCGGGAGCTGGCCAGCATTCGAAAGGCCTTCATGAAAGGCCATGGCCGGGTCTTCATGATCCTCGGCTTCATGCAGTATTTCTGGTACAGTTCCGACAAGCGCCGCGAAAAATTCGTGACCTTGTGCAAGGACGCGGACATCCAGCGGCTGACCTGGGAATCCTATCTCAACAAGAAGCTCGTGAAAAAGGATCCGATGGCCCATGTCCGTGTGGCCATCAAGGATATGCAACAGCTTCTGGGGATTGGGGCGGGGGCTCGTTAGACATGCTGCCCGCTTGGTTCGATAGGCTCGTCATATCGGGGGACATTGTTCTGATCGCCTCCGCCGTGATAGTCGTAGAGGCGGTGCTCATCGCCCTCTTTCGCAAACGGTTGCGGGCCCCGATGAAGCTCCTGTTGACCCTTGGAGCGGGATTCGCGCTGCTTGGCGCTTTACATGCGGCTCTCAGTGGCGCGGGGACGGTTTCGATCGTCGTCTGGCTGCTCTTTGCCCTGACTTGCCACACGCTCGATCTGACGGGCCGTCTGTTTCCCAAACCGCAGGACAGCGGACGGACCTGACTGTTTGGCTGGTTCCGGCCGGCGTGCCCAGGCCGACGCCAGAAATGTGCCTCCAAGACTGAGTTTCCGCCTGACTTTCTCAGAAAGGCAAGCACCGAAGGCTCACCCGGTGGCCGGGCCACGAGCCTGATCCAGGTTCATTTGCCACACGACCCTGTTCAGCGTCGCCGCAATGGTTGTCCATACCAGATAGGGCACAAACAAAAGGGAAGCCGTCGGTGAAACAGGCCAGGCGGCAATGATGTAAACGACTATGGCCGCCCACATGAAGCAGACATCAATAAACGCGATATCCATTCGCTTCAGGCCAAAAAAGATCCAGGACCACGCGGCGTTCAAGACGAGCTGGAGCGTCCAGACCGCCATCGCGATCCCAAGGCCCTGCTGCTGCCAGACCAGCCAACCGGAATAACCGATCATGCAATAGAGGATGGTCCAGACAACGGGAAACGCCCAGCTCGGGGGCGTCCAGATTGGTTTTCGCAAGGAAAGATACCAATCGCCAGGCTTGAAGATCCCACCGGTCGTTGCGGTGGCGAAAACCATGACTGCGATGACGATTGCGGAAAGCATGGGACCTACCCTGTTGAACCGCAACCCGCTTGCCCTTGAATGAGAACCGGGGCGGCTGGGCATGCATATGGCTCATGGACGACAGTTGATCAAGGCGCGGAAAGCATGACAGTGTCGCCCGGATGAATCACAGATGGCCCTGAGATCATGGTCACGCCCGTCAGTCAGATCGAAAAAGGGAGCCCTCGCATGCCGGCCATGTTTCCAGATCTCAAGGACACTTCCGTCTTTATTACAGGCGGAGGATCTGGAATCGGCGCCGCCCTCACCGAGGGGTTCATGGCCCAGGGCTCGAAAGTCGCCTTCGTCCAGAGAACAGATGCCGCAGCTTTTTGCGACCAAATGGAACGCAAGCATGGTTCCCGGCCGTTCTTCATTCCCTGCGACATCACGGAAATACCCGCGCTGAAGAGGGCGATGGACGAGGCGGCGGAGATGAACGGCCCCATCACTGTGTTGGTCAACAACGCCGCCAACGATCAACGCCATGATACCGAAAAGGTGACGGAAGAATTCTGGGACTGGTGCCAGGCGGTGAACCTCAAGGCCTATTTCTTCGCCTGTCAGCACGCCATAGCGGGCATGCGCCTTGCTGGGGGCGGGTCAATCGTCAATTTTTCCTCCATAGCCTACATGATGGGTGCCGCCGGGTTTCCCGGCTACGCGGCGGCAAATTCCGGCATAAACGGCCTGACTCGAAGCCTTGCCCGCGAATTCGGCCCCGATGGAATCCGGGTCAATGCCATTGCGCCCGGCTGGGTCCTCACCAAGCGTCAAAAAGACCTATGGGCAACACCTGAAAAACTCGCGGCCCATATCGAACGCCAATGTCTGAAACGCGAGCTAGCGCCCGCGGACATCGTCGACCCGGTTCTGTTTCTTGCCTCGCAGGCCAGCGCCGCAATGACGGGCCAGTCCCTCGTCGTGGACGGAGGTGTTGCGGTAACCGGCTAGGCCAGGCGGGAATACGGCCGGCCGCGCGGCAGGCTCTCAAGTGCTGAAATGGCCGTTCAACTGCCTGAGAATGGACACATACGCATCGACACCCTGCGCCCCGCTGACCAGGTGCCGCCGGTCGAAAATAACCGCCGGAACCCCCTGAATGCCTTGATCTGTAAAGAACTTCTCCTCCTGGCGCACGGTCTGGGCAAACCGCCCGTCCGAAAGCACGTCTTGCGCCTCGGCGGGGTTCAGTCCCACACCTTGGGCGATTTCCCCCAGCACAGTGAGATCGTTCAGGTCCTCATGGCGGATGAAATAGGCCTCGAAAAGAGCCATTTTCAAGGGGTGCTCCTTGCCGTAAGGCCCGGCCCAGTGGAGCAGTTGATGCGCCCGGAAGGTATTCACCATGCGCATGTCATCGCTGTAGTTGAAGGCAAAACCCAGCTCGAGCCCGAGGGCGGTGAGGCGCTCACGGGTCTGGGCCGAGGCGGCCTCATCCAGCCCATATTTCCGGTGAATATGATCGCGCAGGTTTTCGCCGTCCTCGGCCATGTTCGGATTGAGTTCAAAAGGGTGCCACTTCACCGTGGCCGGCGTTCCGGTCTGATGGATCGCCTGCTCAAGCTGCTTGAAACCGATCACGCACCAGGGGCACACGACATCCGACACAATGTCGATCTGAAGATAGTCCTCAGGCTTGGCCGCATCGATCGTGTTCATGGCGCGCTCCTTCAGTCCACGTTCGCATCGACCATGCGTGGAAAACAGGTCGATTTCACGTCAATTTCAGACGCGGCCCGGCTTTCCCACCACAGAGTCTTCCGCCCGACCGTCTTCAAAGGTGGATCCGGGTACCGGTTTGGCCCGATCGCGCGATTGCATGTATGACGGCTTCGAAATGATATGCATCCGCGAAGGAGGGCTGGGCGGCGCGACCTTCCACAATCGCCCGGAGCAATTCCCGCGCCTCGATCACCTTCAGATCGTTGAAGCCAAGCTGGTGTCCGGCCGCGGGGACGAAGGCACCATATGGCGGATGGGCGGGTCCGGTCAGAAGCGTCTTGAACCCCTGCTCGGCGGCCGGTCCATGGTTTTGGTAGAGCCGGAGCTCGTTCATTCGTTCCTGGTCGAAGGTGATCATGCCCTTCGTGCCGTGAACCTCAAACGCGATATAGGACTTGCGGCCCCAGGCACTGCGGGAAGTGGAGATGATACCGTGAACCCCGTTTTCGAAGGTCAGGAGCGCAGATGCAATGTCCTCGTTTTCGACCGCCCTGCGCTCAAGGCTCCCCTCGCCCAGCGGCCGCGTTTGATGGACCGTGCGGGTCTCCGCGATCAGGCTTTCCACTGGCCCGACAAGCTCCGTGGCGAGTGAGACAAGGTGGCAGCCAAGATCCCCAAGCGTGCCGAGGCCGGCATCCGCGGTGGTGGCGCGCCAGGTCCAGGCGAGATCGGGATCGGCCTGATAGTCCTCATCGACCATGCCGCGAAAATGCACGATCCGGCCAATAGCTCCCTCGGCGATGAGTTTGCGGGCGTGCGTGATCGCCGGATTGTGCAGATAATTGTAACCGACGATCGTTCTAACCCCCGCCTTTTCCGCCTGAAGCGTGAGAGCCTGCGCATCCTCGAGCGTCAACGCCATCGGTTTTTCCAGATGAACGTGCTTTCCCGCCGCGAGTGCGGCCGTCGCCATCTCCTTGTGCGCCTTGTTCGGAGTGGTGATGCACACGATGTCGACGCGCGAATCGCGGATCAGGTCCTCCCAACTGTCGGTGGCGCGGGCAAAGCCGAGTTGGTCTTTGAATTCAACGGCCTTGTCCTGCGGGACATCGCAAAGCACTTCAAGACGCGGCCGGGGCACATCTCCGAAAACCGCCTTGACCGCCCCATAGGCCAGCGCATGGCATTTGCCCATAAAGCCCGTTCCGATCAGCCCGATACCAATGCTGTCCATGTACGTTCCCCGGATCTTTGCGCCGCCATCACCCGACTTCAGCGGGCGAAACAGGCCGCTTTTCGGATACGGACAGGAGCGCGGCCTCGGCCAATTGAAGCGCCTTCAGGCCGTCTTCTCCCCCCGGCTGCGGTGCTTTGCCCGATTTGACGGCCTCCACAAAGGCCGCGATTTCAGCCGCATAGGCCTCGGTGTACCGGGTCATGAAGAAATCATGCAGTGGCGGGCGCTGATAGCCGGCTGCGGTGGCAATCTCGATGGAAACCGGCCGCTGGTTTTCGGCCGACACCGCCCCAAGAGAGCCATGCACCTCAATACGCTGGTCATAGCCGTAGGTGGCCCGGCGGGAGTTCGAGATCGAGGCTTGCTTGCCGGACGCGGTCGTCAGGACGATCGAGGCACTGTCGAAGTCCCCGAGTTTGCCGATTTCCGGATCCACGAGATTGGACGCAACCGCGTAGACGCTATCCACCTCTTCCCCGAGCAGAAAACGCGCCATGTCAAAATCGTGGATTGTCATGTCCCGGAAAATGCCGCCTGAGGATGTGATGTAGGACGGCGGCGGCGCGCCAGGGTCTCGGGACGTGATTTGCACCATTTCGACATCGCCGATTTGGCCCGAGTCGATCGCGGCCTTGACCGCCTGGAAATGCGGATCAAACCGGCGGTTGAACCCGAGCATCAAGACTGCCCCGGTCCGCTCCACCACGGACAGGCATGTTTTCACCCGGTCCAACGACAGGTCGATTGGCTTTTCACAGAAAATGGCTTTGCCGACGCGGGCGAAACTCTCGATCAGATCCGCGTGAGTGTCCGTTGGCGTGCAGATAATCACCGCATCCACGTCCTGGGCATCCTCGATGTCCGCGACACTTGCCACACGGGCGCCATATGCAGTCGCCAGCGCCGTGGCGGCTTCCTCAAACGCATCCGCAACGGCCACAAGTTCAACGTCATCTGTGGTCGCTACAGCCTTCGCATGGACCTTTCCGATCCGGCCAGCTCCAAGGAGCGCAACTTTTAGCGTCATGGGAAGATCCTTTTGCGAGAGTGATACCGGATTGGGGCCCTCGAAAGCGGGCGCTTGCCAGGTTGGAATAAAAATTCCAAAATCATCTTTGATAGAACGTGTCAAGAAGCAAAAGAGCGCCCCAATGACCGACCCAACCGCTCCGCAGACCATCGATGCCTTTTTCGACCGCTTGTCTGCCGAGGTCGACACGCTTCCCAAAAGGCTGAAGCAGTGCGCCGACTATATCGCCACCAACCCGGACCGGGTCGCTGTGTCCACCGTCGCCGAACTGTCGGAAGCCGCAGATGTTCAACCATCCGCTTTCATGCGGTTTTGTCAGGTCATGGGATTTTCCGGCTTTTCGCAGATGCAAAAGCTTTTCCGGTCCGATTATTCACAAAAATGGCCCGATTACATCACCCGCCTGGCGAAACTGCGCGAGCACGGAGCGGAATCCCCCTCCGCCCTGCTTGCGGAATTTGTCGATGTCGGTCGGACCTCCCTGGAAAACCTGATGACCAGCGTTGATCCGGCGGAGCTGCAAACGGCCGTCGATCTTTTGGCAAAAGCGGACACAATCCACCTCGTTGGTTTTCGCCGGGCGTTTCCGGTCACCTCCTATCTCGCGTATGCCTTTGAAAAAATGCAGGTTCCGGCCGTCCTTCATGCCGGAACCGCCAATCTCGATCAAACGGCCCTGGTTCGGCCCGGCGACGCAATCCTCGCCGTCACCTTCGCGCCCTACACCCAGCAGACTGTCGAAATCGCGGAACTTGGGCGCGCCAGGAATGCAAGACTGGTGGCCATCACGGATGTGATCACGAGCCCTTTGGCCCGCCTGGGCGCGACCACGCTTCTGGTTTCGGAACTGGATGTCGGCGCGTTTCGCGCGCTCTCCGCCAGCCTTTCCCTCGCGATCACACTGGCCGTCTCCGTGGGCGCGGCCAGGAACAGAATCTGATATTTGGAAAAATTCTATTGCATGAATCGTAAAATGGAATTTATATTCCAAATGCGATCAAGCAAGATCGCCGCATAAACTCACGGCCCTGCAAGCCTGACCGCTTGCGCCAAGAATTCGTTCTGGGAGGAACAAAATGAAAAAGACGCTTCTCGCAATGGCCGCGGCGGCCGTTGCGTTCACGGGGTTCTCCGCGCCAGCTCTGGCGGAGGGCGAACGCTTCGTTCTGGTCAGTCATGCCCCCGACAGCGACAGCTGGTGGAACACGATCAAGAACGCGATCCAGGTCGCTGGGGAGCAGATGAATGTCGAGGTGGAGTATCGCAATCCGCCGACCGGCGACCTTGCGGACATGGCACGCATCATCGAGCAAGCCTCGGCTTCAAACCCGAACGGTATCATTGCGACCATCGCCGACTACGATGTTCTGTCGGGTCCGCTGTCCAATGCCGTTGCAAAAGGCATCCCGGTCATCACGATCAACTCGGGCACGGAAGAGCAGTCGAAGACGCTCGGAGCATTGATGCATGTCGGTCAACCGGAACATGCGGCGGGCATGGGAGCTGGGGAACGGGCAAAGGCGGCCGGTGTCACGAAATTTCTTTGCGTGAACCACTATATCACCAATCCCGCTTCTGTTGAGCGCTGCCAGGGCTATGCCGATGCGCTTGGTGTCGACCTGGACGGCCAGATGATTGACGCGGGTCAGGATCCGGCGGAAATCAAATCCAAGGTGATGGCTTATCTCCAGGGCAATCCGGACACCAACGGGATCCTGACCCTCGGGCCGACCTCCGCGCATCCCACCCTCGCGGCGCTGGAGGACCTTGGCAAGTCCGGGACGATCCATTTCGGCACATTCGATCTGTCGACTGAAATCGCCGAAGCCATCAAAGGCGACGTGATCAATTTCGCCATCGATCAGCAGCCTTATCTGCAGGGCTACCTGCCGGTCGTGATCCTCACCAACTTGTCCCGCTATGGCGTTGTTCCCGGAAACTCGATCAATTCCGGCCCGGGCTTCGTGACCAAGCAGAACATCGCGCTGGTCGAGGAATACGCGGGTCAGTACCGGTAACTTGACGGACGGCACCGGACGGCTGCCCATGACCGCCGTCCGGTACCGAACCTGACCGAACCGGGCCGCCAAGCCCGCACTCTTTCAACACAAAATGCGGCGGCGAGCCGCTCGCAGCGCCCATCCAGAGCACCCGTCCAGATCAACGGGAGCTCCGCAAGAAGCGCCCAGAGATGCTCTGCCACCCAAAAAGCGATCGGCCCCGGGCGTCCAAACGATCCCGCTTCGGCATCGGCCGATCCAGAGCAAATGGGCCGCAGGAGGAAACCTATGGCTGAAGCCAACCAGGCAGCCGCGCCGATCAAGGACGAACGGGTGCGCGAAATGTCCCCGTTGCGCAAGGCGCTCATCCGCCCGGAACTGGGCGCGATTTGCGGGACGATTGTCGTTTTCCTGTTCTTTCTCGCCATTGCCCGAGACAGCGGCATGTTCGCGCCGGAAGGCATCATCAACTGGGGAACCGTGGCCGCCCAATTCGCAATCATCGCGGTCGGGGCCTGTCTCCTCATGATCGCGGGTGAATTCGACCTGTCCGTGGGCTCCATGATTGGCTTTTCAGGCATCGTGATCGCCCTGATGACCGTGCAATGGGGCTTTCCCGCATGGTTCGGGATCCTGGTCGCCTTCGCCCTCGCCCTGGCAATCGGAGCCTTGAACGGTTTTCTCGTGATCCGCACGGGGCTGCCGTCCTTCATTGTCACCTTGGCCTTCCTCTATATCCTTCGCGGCCTGACGATTTTCATTTCCATCACCACCACGCGCAAAACCATTATCGGCGGCGTGCGTGAGGCATCCGAAGGCGATCCGATCGCGTGGCTATTCGGCGGCAAAGTTTTCAATGGCCTGTTTGTCTGGCTCGCCGATCTCGGGATCGTCGATACCTTTGTTGCCGGACCCAAGGCCGGACAACCGGTCGTCGAAGGCATTCCCATGCTGATGATCTGGGCTCTGGCACTGATTGTCTTCGGGCATCTCCTGTTGACCCGCACGAAATTCGGGAACTGGATCTTTGCCTCCGGCGGCGATGCCCAAGCCGCGAGGTATGTCGGTGTCCCGGTCAACCGTGTGAAAATCTCGATGTTCATGTTCTCCGCCTTCTGCGCGACGGTCTTCGCGACCTGCCAGGTCATGGAGTTCGGCTCGGCCGCCGCCGATCGCGGCCTCTTGAAGGAATTCGAAGCCATCATTTCAGTGGTGATCGGCGGTGCCCTGCTAACGGGCGGTTATGGCTCGGTGATCGGCGCGGCTCTGGGTGCGCTGATCTTCGGGGTCGTCCAACAGGGATTGTTTTTCGCGGGCGTGGAGAGTTCCCTTTTCCGGGTTTTCCTCGGGGTGATCCTGCTGCTCGCCGTCATCCTGAACACCTATATCCGCCGCATGATCACAGGAGAACGCTGACATGTCCGCTCCCTTGATCGAGCTTGTCGATATCGAAAAGCACTTCGGCCCCGTGATCGCGCTCAATGGCGTTTCCGTGTCCGTCAAGGAGGGCGAATGCCATTGCCTCCTCGGCGACAACGGCGCGGGGAAATCCACCTTCATCAAGACCATGTCCGGGGTTCACAAACCCACCCGCGGGACCATCCGCGTCCAGGGCGCGGAGGTGACCTTCAACAGTCCCCGGGATGCCATGGAGGCCGGTATCGCGACCGTGTATCAGGACCTGGCGATGATCCCGCTCATGTCGGTCACGCGGAACTTCTGGATGGGACGGGAGCCGGAAAAGCGCTTCGGGCCGTTCAAGATGTTCGACTTTCACACCGCGAATAAAGTCACCTTGAGCGAGATGGCCAAGATGGGTATCCACCTGCGCTCCCCGGATCAAGCGGTCGGCACTCTTTCAGGCGGCGAGCGCCAAACCGTTGCCATCGCCCGCGCCGTCTATTTTGGGGCAAAGGTCTTGATTCTGGACGAGCCGACATCGGCGCTCGGCGTTCGTCAGACCTCGAACGTGCTGGCAACCATTGACAAGGTGCGCAAGAAGGGGATTGGCGTCGTCTTCATCACCCACAATGTGCGCCATGCGATGGCCGTGGGTGATCGCTTCACCGTTCTCAACCGTGGCA
The DNA here is from genome assembly GCF_008711285.1 of Roseibium aquae. Taxonomy (GTDB): domain Bacteria; phylum Pseudomonadota; class Alphaproteobacteria; order Rhizobiales; family Stappiaceae; genus Roseibium; species Roseibium aquae. The sequence continues at coordinate 242,751 of NZ_VXDC01000001.1, read as the reverse complement.
AGACGCTTGGCACGGCAGCGCGGGGCGAGATCAAGGCCGAGGAGCTGCAGGACATGATGGCGGGCGGACAGGAACTGGCCGCACTCGAAGGCTCGCTCGGCGGCACGATTTGACAGGACGGAACAAGACCCCGTGAAAACACTCGATGTCATCACCATCGGCCGGTCGTCGGTCGATCTCTACGGCGCACAAGTGGGTGGCCGGCTGGAGGACATGTCCTCCTTCAACAAATATATCGGGGGGTCGCCCACCAATATGGCCACCGGCACGGCGCGGCTCGGGCTGAAATCCGGGCTGATCACGCGCGTTGGCGACGAGCATATGGGCCGCTTCATCCGCGAAGAGCTGGCGCGCCATGGCGTCGACACACGTGGGGTCATTACCGATCCCGACCGGTTGACGGCGCTCGTTCTCCTCGGCATCCGCGACCAGGAACAATTTCCGCTGATTTTCTACAGGGAAAACTGTGCGGATATGGCGATTTGCGAGGACGATATCGATCCGGGTTTCATTGCATCAACGCGGTCGGTCGTTGCAACGGGCACCCATCTGAGCCATCCGCGCACCGCCGCGGCAGTCTTGAAAGCCGTTACCCTGGCGCGGGCGGCCGGCGCGAAAACGGCACTGGACATCGACTATCGGCCGAACCTGTGGGGCCTCTCCGGACATGGAGATGGGGAGAACCGGTTCATCGCCTCCCCGGCCGTAACCGAAAAGCTTCAGTCCACACTTCATCTTTTCGACCTGATCGTGGGCACGGAAGAGGAGTTTCATATCGCTGGCGGATCGACCGAAACGGTCGAAGCCCTCAAGAACGTGCGCAAGGTGACCGGCGCCACGCTCGTCTGCAAACGCGGACCGATGGGTGCATCCGCCTTCATTTCCACTATCCCCAAAAGCCTTGACGAAGGCATTTCGGGACCCGGGTTTCCGATCGAGGTCTTTAACGTGCTGGGCGCGGGAGACGGGTTCATGTCCGGGCTTCTGCGAGGCTGGATCACGGGCGAGGACTGGGTCACGAGCCTTACATATGCAAATGCTTGCGGAGCGTTGGCCGTGTCCCGGCACGGCTGCACCCCGGCCTACCCAAGCTGGACCGAGCTTCAGTTCTTCCTGAAACGCGGGGTCATTCGCAAGGATCTGCGCAACGACCCGGAACTCGAACAGATTCACTGGTCAACAACGCGGGCCTTTGCGAAGGGCGGCGACTGGTCGACCATGCGCGTTTTCGCATTCGACCATCGTATTCAACTCGAACAAATGGCGGATGAAATCGGGGCTGGCCACGACAGGATCAACGCCTTCAAGGCTCTGTGCCTCGATGCCACGATGAATGTCGCGAATGGCAGACCCGGTTACGGGCTGTTGTGCGACAGCCGGTTGGGCCGCGATGCCCTGTACAAGGCCGCCGGAACCGGACTTTGGATCGGCCATCCGGTCGAGTGGCCAGCCTCCCGGCCACTCGAGCTGGAACCCGAGATCGGTCCGGATTTCGGCGGCCTTGCCGATTGGCCGGCGGAGCATGTGGTGAAGGTGCTGTGTTTCTACCACCCCGATGATGCCGAGGAGATGAAAGCCCGCCAGGAGGAGGTCCTGAAACGCTTGTTCGCCGCTTGCCGCCGCAATAGGCTCGAGACGCTTTTGGAGGTCATCCCCTCCAGGGTTGCGCCGGTATCTGACGATACGACCGCGGCCGTGATCGAGCGCATGTATCAGATTGGCCTTTATCCCGACTGGTGGAAGCTGGAACCCATGACCTCCGAGTGCGCCTGGGCAAAGGCTTGCCGGACGATCGAACGTTTCGATCCCTATACGCGGGGAATTGTGGTCCTTGGGCTGGAGGCATCGGAAGACGCACTGTCGGAGAGTTTCCGACAGGCTGCCAAGTTCGACATGGTCAAAGGCTTTGCTGTGGGCCGCACAATCTTCGCGGACGCGGCGCGCAAATGGCTTGTCGGCGACATCACCGACGCCGAGGCCGTTTCCGACATGACAAACCGGTTCGCCCGCCTGTGCCGGATCTGGGACGACGCCCGGCAAGCGGACGAACCGGCACAGCTCAAAGGACTGACCGCATGACGACACTTCGCCTGACCGCGGCCCAAGCCATGGTCCGCTATCTGATTGCTCAGAAGAACGAGGACGGGGCGCCTGTGATCCCCGGCTGCTGGGCCATCTTCGGCCACGGCAATGTGGCAGGGCTGGGAGAAGCCCTGGCCGCCGCGGAGGACCGGTTTCCGACCTGGCGCGCCCACAATGAACAAGGCATGGCTCATGCCGCCATAGCCTTTGCCAAGGCGAGGAACCGAAAACAGGCAATGGCGGTCACAACGTCGATTGGTCCGGGAGCGACCAACCTGGTGACGGCCGCCGCTCTGGCCCATGTGAACCGCCTTCCGCTCCTGTTGATCCCGGGAGATGTCTTCGCGAACCGCGGACCCGACCCGGTCCTCCAGCAAATTGAGGATTTCGACGACGGCACGGTCTCCGCCAATGACTGCTTCCGCCCGGTCAGCCGCTACTTCGACCGGATTACCAGGCCCGAACAGCTCATGACGGCCTTGCCCCGGGCCCTGGCGACGCTGACCGACCCGGAACGCTGCGGCCCCGTCACCCTTGCCTTCTGCCAGGACGTTCAAGCCGAGGCGTTCGATTATCCGGAAAGTTTCTTCGCCGAAAGGGTATGGCGCCGGCGCCGTCCACGCCCGGACGCAGGTCAACTTGGCGACGCGGCCGAAGCGATCCAGGCCGCCCGGAAGCCGATGATTATCGCGGGCGGCGGTGTCCATTACGCAGACGCTTGCAGCGCTTTGAAAGCATTCGCCGAAACCCATCAGATCCCGGTGGCCGAAACCCAGGCCGGGAAATCCGCCCTCCCATGGGATCATCCGCTCAACCTCGGTTCCATCGGTGTCACCGGTTCATCCGCGGCCAACACCATCGCGGAGGAGGCGGATCTCATCATCGGTATTGGCACACGGTTTCAGGATTTCACCACAGGGTCCTGGGCCTTGTTCAAGAACCCGGACCGGACCATCCTGTCGATCAACCTTGCGGCCTATGACAGCACGAAGCATCAGGCCCTCCCGCTGGTCGCCGATGCCAGGATCGCGCTGGAAGAGCTGTCGGCCCATCTTGGTTCCAAAAGGTTCACCGGCCCGGATCCTGCCTTGAAGGAAAACTGGCTGCGCGCGGTTGACGCAGCGGTCGCACAGCCATCCGGCAACATGCTGCCAACGGATGCACAAGTGATCGGTGCCGTTCAAAGATCAACAGACGAGGACACCATCGTTCTGTGTGCCGCGGGCGGTTTGCCCGGCGAGCTTCACAAGCTCTGGAAAGCCTCCAGACCCAACGGCTACCATGTCGAGTACGGCTATTCATGCATGGGATATGAAATCGCCGGCGGGCTCGGCGCCAAGATGGCCCAACCGGACCGCGAAGTGGTGGTGATGGTCGGCGACGGCTCCTACATGATGATGAATTCGGAGCTGGCGACATCGGTGATGCTGGGCCACAAGATCATTGTCGTTGTTCTGGACAATCGTGGCTACGCCTGCATCAACCGCTTGCAGATGGGCACCGGCGGCCGAAGCTTCAACAACCTGCTGGACACCGCGCGCCATGTCACCCCGAGCGCGATCGACTTTGCCGCCCATGCCGCGTCCATGGGCGCAACGTCCGAAAAAGTGGCCAGTCTGGATGAGCTGGAGGCAGCCATGGGCCGTGCGCGCGCCTCATCCCGGTCCTATGTCATCGTGATCGATACCGACCCGCTGCCCTCAACCGAAGCCGGCGGCCATTGGTGGGACGTCGCCGTACCTCAGATCTCCGACCGCGCGGAAGTGAAGGCGGCACGGGAAACCTATGTGGCCGCGCTCAAGAACCAGCGGACCGCCGACTGACCTCACAGGAAAAGACACATGATCCTTTACGGCACAAACCCGATCGCCTGGGCGAATGACGACGACCAGACCCTTGGTGCGCACATCCCGACCGAACAGATCCTGAAGGAAGCCGCCGAGATCGGTTTCGATGGCATCGAAAACGGCCACCGCTGGCCGGACGACAAGGAAGAGCTCAGGCAATTGCTGGGCAGTCACGGCCTGAAATTCATTTCCGGCTGGTACTCTCTCAATCTTCTGACACAGAGTGTGGAGGAGGAGAAACGGCTGATCCAGTCACATCTCGACAAACTGAAACACAACGGCTGCTCCGTCTGCATCGTTTGCGAGACATCCAATTCGATCCAGGGCCAACCGAAACCCCTGTCCGAAAAGGCAGTGCTCTCGGATGACGAGATGAAAGCGTTCGGGGCAAAGGTCGAGGCGCTGGCCGCTTACTGCGCCAGCCAGGGGATTGACCTGGTTTATCACCATCACATGGGCACGATCGTGGAGACGCCGGAAGAACTCGATGCGTTCATGGCCGCAACCGGTCCGGCAACCAAACTGCTTTTTGACGCCGGTCATTACTACTTTGGAGCCAAGGCGGCGGACCCGCTCCCGGCCTTGCAAAAACATATCGGCCGCGTCCGTCACGTTCACGCGAAGAATGTCCGCCCGGCCGTGATGGCCGAGGTCCGCGCGAAAGGGCTTTCCTTCATGGATGGGGTCCGCGCGGGGGTTTTCACGGTTCCGGGCGACGACGAAGGCGGGGTGGATTTCGAACCGCTTCTTCTGGCTCTCAAGGAGGCCGGCTATCAGGGCTGGATCGTGATCGAAGCGGAGCAGGACCCGGAGGTCCGTGATCCGGTCACCTACCAAAGCCTCGGACTGAAGACCTTGAGATCCATCGCAGAAAAGGTAGGCCTGACATGAGCCGTCTTCTCATCAAGCCGTCCGCAAAGGCCGGCAAGGTTCATCATATCACTCCCGAGAGCGCAGGCTGGGGATATGTCGGGTTCGGGCTGTATCATCTTTCTGCTGGCGAAACAGCCCGGGAAGACACCGAAGATCGCGAGGTTATCCTGGTGCTTGTCGAGGGCCGGGCGGAGATTTCCACCCAAGACCAGGTGTTCGGGGAATTGGGCGAGCGGATGAACGTGTTCGAGCGCACCAAGCCGGCCTGTGTCTATGTGCCCAACAATTTGGCCTGGTCGGCACGGGCGACGACAGATTGCGTTCTCGCGGTCTGCTCCGCACCGGGCAAAGGCAATCACAAGGCTCAAGTGATCACCGATATCGGGTTCGAGGAGCGCGGCAAGGGCGCGAACACCCGATACATTCATCCGATTGCCATGGAAGACAAGACGATCGCCGACAGCTTGCTGGTGACCGAAGTCTTCACGCCCGCCGGGAATTGGTCATCCTATCCGCCCCACAGGCACGACGAAGACCGCTTTCCCGACATGACGTATCTTGAAGAGACCTATTACCACCGGCTCAACCCCGCCCAGGGTTTCGGCTTCCAGCGGGTGTTTACCGAAGACGGGGAACTGGACGAAACCATGGCCGTTTCCGACGGCGATGTGGTGCTGGTGCCCAAAGGCCATCACCCTTGCGGCGCACCTTATGGCTACGAGATGTATTATTTGAATGTCATGGCCGGCCCCATCCGCAAATGGCGGTTCCAAAACCACCCGGACCATGACTGGATTGCCCAGCGCGACGCGAATTAGACAGAGAGGTGAACGCGGGACCTTCCGTCAATCACGCGGACGCGCCGGATTGAATCTCGCAACGGGCTTTCGTTCAGGCGGCCAGCGCCTCATCTTCCTCGGCCAGTCCCTGGACGAACTCCACTCCGATTCCGGCCCCGGTTTCGCGAACAACCTTTGCCGGAATCTGACGGCTTCCGCCCAGAACCAAAGTCACCGCATCGCCAATCTTGACGCCGTGCACGTCGACAACCTGAGCACCGTTTTGGCTGATATCGACCAGTTGCGCGGAATGGCGCAAGCCGTTCTTGTCGATCAACGACACATTCCGCGTGACGCTGATCCTCAGGGCCTTTCTGCGATCCTCCGCATCACGTGCAACGTCTTCCAGGAACTTGGCGACTTCGCTCGCAAGCTTCTCACTGGCCTTCGACACCAGCTCGGACGCGGAGTTGACGGTTGCCGCTTCGGCGGAAGTTTTCTGGATCGCCTGCGATACGAAGGTCATGTTCTTCGCGGCCTGCCCGGTCCCGTCAGACGCAAAACGCGCCGACTGGGCGATTTCCTGCGTGGCGGCGTGCTGCTCCTCGATCGCACCGGCCACCACCGTGGTCAATGAACGGATTTCATCAACCTTGTCGGTTATGTTGTTGATCGAGCAGGCGGCATCTCGCACGGAGTCCTGAATACCGGAAATCTGGCTAGAGATTTCGTCGGTCGCCTTGGCGGTCTGGTCGGCCAGTTCCTTCACCTCAGCGGCGACCACCGCAAACCCGCGCCCGGCTTCGCCAGCACGCGCCGCCTCGATTGTCGCGTTCAAGGCGAGCAAATTCGTTTGGGCCGCGATATCCCGGATCAGGCTCACCACGCTTCCTATATGCTCGGCCGCCTGGGACAAAGCCGCAACATTCCGGTTGGTAGCATCAGCCGCTTCGACGGTCTGGTCGACAATCTGGCTCGTTGTCTCGGTTTGGCTGGCAATCTCTTGAACCGTACTGGTCATTTCTTCGGTTGCGCTTGCAACCGTCGCCACGTTTTGGGAGGCATGATCGGATGCATCGCTTGCCGATGTCGCTTGATCGGACGCCCGCACCGCCAACCCGGTCAGCGTTTCGGAACTCTCCTGCATCCGTTTCATCTGGCTCCCCACCGTTGCGAGGCGTTCGTCCATGATGGTCCGGAATTGCGCAATCACCTTTTCCATATGGGTTTGCCGATGGCGCTCACGATCCCGCTCCTGCAGCGCCTTGCGTTCCAGATGGACGCGTTGCTCGGCGTTTTCACGGAAGATGACGACGGCCTCGACCATTTCGCCGATTTCGTCTTTCCGGGTTGTCTCATCCAGTTCGATTGATGTGTCCCCGCTGGCCAACCGGTTCATCGCAAGAACAATCGTCTGGATTGGTTTGACGATGGAGCGCGCGGCCCAAAGACCGATTGCAGCGGCCACAACCAGCAGGAGCAGACCGATCATGGCCATGCGATTTCCCATGATCACGACCGGCGCCTGCGCTTCACGGTCGGCTTGCATGGCAACGATGGCGAACCGCTCTCCCTGGTAGTCGAAGGCGGTCGCCTCAACGTCCATCTTTTCGCCGCGGAAAAGCGGATCGTAGCCAAAGGCTGCACCGGTCGAAAATGCCTGATCGACAATCGGGCTCTCAACCCTGGTCGCAAGAATATCATTCTTATCGGGTGTCGACGGGGAATCGTTTCGCATCAGCCGGTCAGCGCCAATGAATGCGAGTTCGCCGGTTTCGCCCAGCCCCATGGCTTGGGACATCAGCCCATTGATCCGATCGATCGGCATCTGGAAAGCCAACACACCAACAGCCGACCCATCAGCATCGTGGATCGCATGGGCCATGAAACTCGCGGGGGCATCGTAGCTCGGACCGTAAGGTGCAAAATCCTCGAATGCGATTGGATTGCGATCTTTGGCCGCGAGCGCTTCGCGGAAGACGACCCCGAGGTCACTGGAGGCCCATTCTCCTCCGCCTTCCTTGAAGTTGGTGGCGTAGTCCAGTTCCTTGAAAACCGAATAGATCAGGTTGCCTTCCGTATCGAACAGAAACACATCGTAATAGCCCTGATCCTGCTGCAGGCGGCGGAACCAGGGATGGTATCCGGCGTGAACCGCGTCGTAGGCAGATCCGGTGCTGCCGGCATCGAGCAAGTGTTTCGCGCCTGTGGGATTTGGATTGTCCGTGATGTAGATCCGTTGCAGTTCTGTCTCCGGATCCACTCCGGTTCCGGCAAGTTGCGTCCACGCGTCCGCGAAGTCTTTGACCGCGGCAACCGTGCCCGGGCTCTCAGCGACCAGAACGAGCTCGCGTTCGATCGCCTCGAGATAGCTCTTGATACCCGTTACCGCGGTCTCCGCTGCCGCAGTCAACCGGTCTTCCGTGAGCCCGCGCATGCTGGAAACCGATGTCAGATAACTGGACACACCAATCCCGATGCCAACCAGAGCGGCCACACCGACCATCAGCAACGGCACCTTCCGTGCCAACTTCATATGCGCAAACATTACCTACCTCAAAGTTCGCCAAGCCGCTTTCGAGCCGCGCCTGAAAACGTATGCATCCCCACCAAGTGCACTGAGGATCACCGGATCGAGTTAACGTTGAGTAATTACGGGCGAAGGCTGTCATCACAAACACTTACCGCAGAGCAAAAAATCAAAAGTGACATCCGTAATTTGACGGATATTTCAAACATCGCGCCCCTGTTCGCGATGCCATACGGATCACTACGAATTTCGATTGCGGCAACGCAGCAATAAGGTTCCCGGCGTAAGATCAATGCCGAGTTGTATAGATCCCTTTCACACAAGGCGTTATCAAACCAGGTAAGGGGGTGTTCGGATGCTGGTGGCCCACACACGGATTGTCGATATTGTCGGCGATATCATCCGCATCAAGGTCTCCGCGTCGGGCAAGGCCACCGAGGGGCGGCCCTGTCTGGGTGATCTGGCGATGGTCGATGCCGGCGATGGGATCACTTCGCTCGCACAGGTCATCAACATCGACCATGATATGGTGTCCCTGCAGGTGAACTCCGGCACCAAGGGCTTGGCAAACAACGCCTCAGTTCGTTTCCTTGGCGAATCCGCCAAGGTCACCTATTCCGAGAACATCCTTGGGCGCGTCTTCGATGGGGCCGGCACGCCGATCGACCGCGGGCCAAGCCTGTCAAACGACCCGACCGTTCCGATCGGCGGCCCATCCGCGAATCCGATGAAACGGGTCCTGGCGTCGCGTATGATCCGAACGGACGTCCCGATGATCGACGTCTTCAATTGTCTGGTGGAAAGCCAGAAAATCCCGATCTTCTCGGTATCCGGCGAACCCTACAATCAGTTTCTGGCCCGGATCGGCATTCAGGCCGACGCCGACATTGTCGTGTTTGGCGGTCTGGGCCTGATTTTCGACGACTACGCCTTTTTCCGGAAGCAGTTCGAGGACGCCGGCGTGTTCCCGCGAACGGTCATGTTTGTGAACCAGGCCTCGGACCCCGTCGTGGAACGCCTGCAGGTCCCCGACATGGCACTGGCGGTGGCTGAAAAATTCGCCGTCGAGGACGGCAAGCGGGTCTTGGTGCTCATGACCGACATGACCGCCTTCGCGGACGCGATGAAGGAGGTCTCCATCGCAATGGAACGCGTGCCCGCCAATCGCGGCTACCCCGGTGACCTTTATTCCCAACTGGCGCGGAGATACGAAAAGGCCTGCGATTTCAAGGGGTCAGGCTCGGTCACCATTTTGACGGTGACGACCATGCCTGGAAATGACGTGACCCACCCGGTTCCGGACAACACCGGCTACATCACCGAGGGCCAGTTCTATCTTCACTCCGGGGTCATCGATCCGTTCGGATCCCTCTCCCGGCTCAAGCAGCATGTGATCGGCAAGGTGACCCGCGAGGACCACAGCCAAATCATGAACACCATGATCCGGTTCTATTCCGGCGGCCGGGACGCGGAGCAGAAACTGTCCATGGCGTTCGAGTTGTCGGACTACGATCACCAATTGCTGAAATTCAGCAGACTGTTCCGCGAGCGCTTCATGGACATTGAAGTGTCGCTGCCCTTGGAAGCGGCCCTCGACCTGTGCTGGCAAACCCTGGCGGAGTGTTTCGAGCCCGGCCAGTTGATGATGAAGCAGGGATTGATCGACAAGTATTTCCCGGCAAGCGCGGCAACGGTGCTGGTCGCCGGCGCTGGCCCAGACAAGGCGGCGTGATGGCGAAGCTCGCGCTCAACAAGGCGTCACTCGCCCGCGAAAGCGCGCATCTTGCCGAATACAAGCGCTTTCTGCCTTCGCTTGAGCTGAAACGCCTGCAGATTGTCGCCGAACGCGCAAAGGCCAAGGAAACCGTCAAAAAGCTCGACGATGCCTACAAGCGCCGGTTCGCGGAAATCGTCCGCCAGTTGCCGATGATCTCGAACGACAACGTCCCCTTGGAGGACATGGTCACCATCACCCGGATCGACATCGGGGAGCAGAACCTGTCGGGCACGCGGCTTCCAAAACTCGGCAACGTCGAGATGGAGACAGCCGCCTACTCGTTGCTGGGCCGCCCTCACTGGGTCGACCCGACCTGCGCGGCCATTCGCGAACTGGTGAAACTAAACATCGAGCGGCGGATCGCGCACGAACGGATCGACCGGCTTCTGGAAGCGGAAGCCGTGATCTCCCGGCGCGTCAACCTGTTTGAGAAACGATTGATCCCGCAGGCCGAGCAAAACATTCGGAAGATCCGCATGGCGCTCGCGGACGCGGAACGGGATGCGGTGGTGCGGGCCAAGATCTCGAAACGGAAAACCGCGGCACGCGCGGCCGACCAAAAGGTGGCCGACCTATGAGTATAACCGCCCTCCAGAAAGTCAGCCTCATCGGGGTTATGGACGACAAGGAAGCCGTCCTGGAAACCCTCCAGGCCTTTGGGCGGCTTCACCTCATTCCCTTGACCTCTGCACAAAAGGAACTCGAGGCCGTTTCGAGCGGACGCGGTCAGGAGGCTGTCGATGCCCTGCGCTGGATTATGGCCTGCGACGATCAGAGGCGCCCGGTCAAGGACGCAACGGATTTTCAAACAGATCAGATCGTCCACCAGGCCCTTGCTAACCGCACCGCGTTCCGGGAAGCGGAAGACCTGCGGTCCGCCTTGATCAAGCGGATCAAGGAAGTCGAGCCGTGGGGAGAGTTTTCCTTCACCGATCTACAAGATATCGGTGACCAACGGCTGTGGTTCTACATTGTTCCGGCAAATAAAGTGCCCCAGATCGACCTTCAGCACAAAATTATCGAGGTCGTTCATCAGGACAGGTATCGCGCCTATATCGTGCTGCTATCGCCGGAAGAACCGCCTGCCGACGCCATGCCGGTTCCTCGGGCCCACATCGGCAGCAAGTCCCTGTCCGAGCTCAATCGGGAACTGGAGCGGACCGAGATCCTGATCGAGGATTTGGAACAGGAGCGCCAGGCCCTCACCAAATGGCGGGTGCTGCTGGCGGAGAACCTCGCCAGTGCAAGGGACCGGTCGGCACGCGCCCGCGCCGCGCTCGAGACGGCCGATGAAGAGCGGATCTTCCTGCTGCAAGCATGGGCTCCCGCCGATAAACAAGACGAGATCGAAGCGCTCGCCGGTGAGATGGGGGTTGCCGCAAGCTTTGAGGATCCCGACCCGGGGGAAATCCCGCCGACGCTCCTCCATAATCGTCCCGAATTGGCGGCTGGCGAGAGCCTTGTCGAATTCTATCAAACGCCGAGCTACCGCGATTGGGACCCGTCCGTCATTGTCTATGTCTCCTTTGTCCTGTTCTTCGGCATGATCATGACGGATGCGGGCTACGGACTGTTGCTGCTCGGCCTTCTCTACCTGTTCAAGCGGCGGCTGACCGGCGGAGAAACATCCCGGCGCCTTTTCAAGATGGCCGTCTGGTTGACGATTTCCACCACGGTTTTCGGGGTGCTCACCGGCAGTTACTTCGGCATCACTCCGTCCCCGGACAGTCTTCTTGGTCGTTTCAAGATCATGGATCTGAACGACGTCGACACCATGATGAAGATCACGCTGACGATCGGCGCGGCCCATTTGATCCTGGCCAATCTCATGCAGTCCTGGCACGCCAGCGGCCGGGCGGACCGGCTCCAGCCCATCGGCTGGGCCATCGTGGTGGCGGGCGGCATCTCGACGTTTTTGGGCCAGGATACGGTGATCGCCAGTCTTGGACCCGTTGCCGTGGTTACGGGCCTGATCATGGTCGGCGTGTTTGCCAGCGACCGCGAGGTGACATCCTGGAAGACGGCGGGCTTGCGGGTGTTTGACGGTCTGGCCGCTCTCGCCCGCATCGTCAACGTGTTCAGCGATGTTCTCAGTTACATGCGCTTGTTCGCTCTTGGGCTGGCAGCGGCGTCGCTCGCGGAGACCATCAACAATCTGGCCGGCCAGCTTCAGGAAGCCGTTCCAGGCATTGGCCTTTTGATCGCCCTGCTTGTGCTGGCGGTCGGCCACATGATCAATATCGGCCTTGGCCTGATCGGCGGTACCGTCCATGGCCTTCGCCTCAATGTCATAGAGTTTTTCAATTGGAGTTTGAAGGGCGAAGGCACTCCATTCCGCCCCTTCAAAAAAGAGGAGACAGGCCTGTGAACGAATTCGTACTGGCACTCGGTTGGTTTGGACTTTACGCCCCGGTTGCCCTGGGTGCGATCGGCAGCGCTTGGGGATGTGCGCTGGGGGGCAGCGCGGCCATTGGAGCCATGCTGGATTCAGATGGCGGCTATGGCCGGTTTATCGGGGTCTCACTCATGCCCTCGTCTCAGGTGATCTACGGGATCGTCATCATGTTCGCGCTGCAACGGGAAACGATGACCCCGGAATCGGCCGCTGCCTTGTTCGGCATCGGGGTACTCGCCGGTTTCGCCATGCTGTACTCGGGTATCCGGCAGGGCGAGGTTCTGGCCTCGGCCATTCATGCCTCGAAGGCCAAACCGGAAATCTTCGGCGTATCGCTCGCCCCCGCGGCCGTTCTGGAGGGGTTCTCGGTGTTTGCCCTCGTGTTCGCCCTTGTCCTTTCCGGCTCCATTCCGAACTGAACCGGGAGACCAAGATGGCTGATAGCAAAGCAGGCGATCCTCAATCCACACATCCGGGCGCCGGCGTTCAGGCGTTGATCGACCGGTTGAAATCGGAAGGTGTCTCCGCCGGGCAAGAGGAAGCAAACCGCATTCTCGCCGATGCGCGCGCCCAAGCGGACAAAATCGTCGCCGATGCCGAGGCCAGGGCCAGAGCAATTGTCGACACGGCGAAGGCTGAGGCCGCACGCGAGGAGGCAGCCACGCGCGACGGCTTGAAAATCGCCGCGCGAGACATGGTTCTGTCGCTTCGCAACGAGCTTGACCGGCGGATTCAGGACGAAGCGAAACGTCTGATCGGTGTCGCGCTTGCGGATGAAACCTTTGTTCAAAAGCTGATCATCACCGTGGCGGGCAAGGCCAAGGAAGCGGCCGATGTCACGGCGGCGGACAAGATGGAAATCGTTCTGCCGGAACGGGCCGTGACCTTCGAAGAGCTCAAGCAATCTCCCGAGGCGGTTCAGCCTGGAACCCTTACCCATTTCGTCCTTGCGCTGGCCGGTGACGTGCTGCGGAAGGGCGTTACGTTCTCGTCCGCGCCAGGACAAAACGGCATTTCGATCAAGCTGACAGACAAGAACATCTCCATCGACATGAATGAGGACACCGTAGCGGAATTGCTCAAGGCGCACCTGCAACCCCGGCTACGCGCGGTCATGGAAGGGGTTTTGAGGTAGGCCATGTCCGAGCGCATGCGCTACATCACCTTGGCCACGAGCCTGCCGTATCTGGGCAGGCTGTTCGCCAAGGCCGACATTCCGATTTCCCGTTTCCGGCTGGAACAGCGCCTTGGCATGCTGACACCCGGTCACAGGCGTCTGCTCGATCGCGTCATACAAGTCACAGCATGGGCAGGCGTAGCACCTTTGCAGGACGACAAGCAGATCATAAGCCTGGCCAGGTCCGTCATTGACGACTTGAGCGACCATCCGGACCTCCAGCACCTGGTGTCCGGCCGCATGGAAACCCGGACCTTGATGGCTGCCTTGCGCCGCCGCAGAGACGGTCAGCAGACCCCGGGCGATGTCGACAGCTGGGGATACGGCCGGTGGAATTCGGCAATCGCCGCAAATTGGTCGGATCAGGCTTTTGGGCTTGGCCATTTCATGCCGTGGATCGCCAAGGCGAACCAGGCCATGTTGGCCGGCGATCATTTGAGCGTCGAGCGCACGGCATTGACCGAGGTCATCCGCCAAATCGACCACTATGGCCAAAACCATGCCTTCGATTTCGAAGCGGTCGTCATTTATGTCCTGAAATGGACGGTTTTCGCCCGGTGGGCGGCCTACAGTCAGGACAAGGCCGCGCAGCGCCTGTCCGGCTTAATCGACGCGGTTCTGGCAACGGCGCCAGATCTGCCGGGCGGCCCTGTTCGTGTGCCCGCCGAGGAGTTGTCTTCATGAGCAGCCATTTGCACCTTCCCGAACCGACCGCAGAAATCATCGCCGTCCAAGACGATCTGGTGACCCTTTCGCCGCTCGGAGACCACCCGCTGATCAAGAATGAGGTGGTTTACATCATACCGCATGGTCCCGAACGCGAGGGCAAGCCCCGCGAATACCTCAAGGCTGAAGTCTTGCGTGTGCGCGGCAAGTCCGCTGAAGCACAGGTATTCGAAAGCACGGCCGGTGTCCGGATCGGCGATCAGGTGATCCAAAGCGGCGACATGTTGTCCGTCGCTCTTGGACCTGGCCTCTTGTCGACCGTGTTCGATGGTCTTCAGAACCCGCTTGCCGAAATCGCGGCGGACCACGGCTTTTTCCTTCCGCGGGGCGTTTTGACCAATCCGTTGGACACCACACGGAAATGGGCATTTCAGCCGGTCCGGAAATCCGGTGACATGGTTCAGGCGGGCGATGTCATCGGCACTGTCCCCGAAGGCCGGTTCGAACATAAGATCATGGTGCCCTTTTCGCTTAACGGAGCATGGACCGTGGAACGCATCCGGGAAGGGACGTTCACCATCGAGGATGTGGTCGCCACACTGTCCGACGGACAGGGAAAGACCCGGGATTTGACCCTGGTTCAGAATTGGCCAGTGCGCCGCCCGATCCCGGATCGGCTCGTGTCCTCAGGACGGGCCGAACGCCTCTACCCGAGTGAGCCGCTGATCACCACGATGCGCCTGATCGACACCTTCTTCCCCATCGCTCGCGGAGGAATGGGCTGCATACCGGGGCCGTTTGGCGCGGGAAAGACAGTCCTGCAATCCCTGATCTCCCGGTTTTCGGCGGTCAACATCGTGATAGTAGTCGCCTGCGGCGAGCGCGCGGGGGAAGTGGTGGAGACCATCACGGAGTTTCCGCACCAATCGGACCCGTCAGGCGGCGGGACCCTGATGGACCGGACCGTTATCATTTGCAACACGTCTTCCATGCCGGTTGCCGCGCGCGAAGCATCGATTTACACCGGCATCACGCTTGGCGAGTACTACCGGCAAATGGGCTTCGACGTCCTGCTGATCGCCGACTCCACATCCCGCTGGGCACAAGCCATGCGCGAAACCTCCGGACGACTGGAAGAAATCCCCGGAGAAGAGGCCTTTCCCGCCTATCTCGACAGTTCCATCAAGGGCATTTACGAGCGCGCGGGCGTCATCCGCACCGGTGACGGAAAGATCGGCAGTTTGACCATGATCGGAACAGTGTCGCCTGCCGGAGGCAACTTCGAAGAGCCGGTCACGCAGTCGACGCTCGGCACGGTGAAAACGTTTCTCGGCTTGTCGGCGGAACGGGCCTATAAGCGGTTCTATCCTGCGGTCGACCCATTGCTTTCCTGGTCGCGTTATCACAAGCAGCTGGCCACCTGGTACGAGACCAATCTGGGATCGGATTGGGTCGCCCAGGTCGAGGAAATGATCGACTTGCTGCGGCGGGGGGACGAGGTCAACCGCATGATGCAGGTCACCGGTGAAGAGGGCATTTCAATCGAGGACTTCATCGTTCAGCAAAAGGCGCTCTTCCTCGACATGGTCTATCTGCAGCAAGATGCGTTTGACGATGTCGACGCATCCGCGCCCCTGCCCCGGCAGCAGGAGACGTTCGGTATCGTGTACCGGGTGGCCAAGCATGCCTTTGACTTCCCGGAAAAGGACGAGGCCCGCCGGTTCTTCACCGAGCTGACCTCCCTCTTCAAGAACCTGAACTATTCAGCCGAAGGCTCGAAGGACCGGGACGAACTGAAAGGCAGGATCGAGGCTTTGATCCGCCATGCGCCGAGCCGCTATGGCGAGGAAGCCGCGGAGTGATCCCGGGCTGGCGATTGTCGGCCGCAAGGGCCCTGGAAACAACGCCCAAAGGTTTTGACTGGTACAAACGAAAAGGCCGCCAATGGCGGCCTTCTCCCAAGCACCCGTCACAGCTTAAACGAACAGAAAAACGCAGATCATGTAAAGGATCGCGATACCCAGTGGGGCCCAGAGCGGCGGCCCCATGAGCCCCAACCATGCCAGGAAGATGAAAGCACTGCCCAGCAGGGAAATGAACAACCGGTCACCCCGGGTCGTATCGAGCCCGATGATCCCCCGGCGCGGCCCGCCGCCGGGCGAGAAATACTCCCACACGCCCATCGTTGTCACGGCAGTGAAAACGAACAGGAAAAATGCGGCGGTCGCCCGGGTCCAGGCCATCCATGTGCCGAGTGGTTCGCTCCACCATTCACCGGAGAACATGACGACTTCTTGCATGACAAGTCTCCCTTACACCCGTCCGAGAGCGAAGCCGCGGGCGATATAGTTGCGGACGAAATAGATCACGATGGCTCCGGGTATGATCGTCAGCGTGCCTGCGGCCGCGAGCAATCCCAGATCGTAGCCGGATGTGGACGCGGTTCGGGTCATGGTTGCCGCGATTGGCTTGGCATCCACGGCCGTCAGCGTCTTGGCGAGCAGCAATTCCACCCAGGAGAACATGAAGCAGAAGAAGGCCGCCACACCAATGCCCGCCGCGATCGTCGGAATGAAGATCTTGATGAAAAACCGCGGGAACGAATAGCCATCGACATAGGCGGTTTCATCGAGTTCCTTTGGCACACCGGACATGAACCCCTCCAGGATCCAAACCGCGAGCGGAATGTTGAACAGCGTATGCGCCAGCGCCACGGCCCAGTATGTGTCGAACAGCCCAACAGCGGAATACAGCTGGAAAAAGGGAAGTGCGAACACCGCCGGCGGCGCCATCCGGTTGGTCAGGAGCCAGAAGAACAGATGCTTGTCGCCGAGGAAACGGTAGCGCGAGAACGCATAGGCGGCCGGCAGCGCGACGGCGACGGACAGAACCGTATTGATCGACACATAGGCGAGCGAATTCACATAGCCCATGTACCAGGTGGGATCGGTAAAGATCGTGATGTAGTTCTCTAGCGTGAATTCCCGGGGCCAGAGCGTGAAGTCGCCCAGGATCTCATTCGTCGTTTTGAACGACATGTTGACCAGCCAATAGATCGGCAGCAACAGGAACAGAATGTAGAGAGCGGGCACGAAGCGGCTTAGGTTTCTCATCATTTGGCCTCGTTACGCATCATGACGGTGTAGAAGACCCAGCTCATCGCCAGGATGATCAGGAAGTAGATCAGCGACATGGCCGCAGCCGGACCGAGATCGAACTGACCGAGCGCGATCTTGACAAGATCGATGGACAAAAGGGTTGTCGAGTTGCCCGGACCTCCGCCGGTGAGAACGAACGGCTCCGTGTAAATCATGAAGCTGTCCATGAAGCGCAGAAGCACGGCGATCGTCAGAACCCGCTTCATCTTGGGCAATTGGATATAGCGGAAAATGGCGAATGGCTTGGCGCCGTCGATCTTCGCGGCCTGATAGTAGGCGTCGGGGATGGAGACAAGGCCGGCATAGGCGAGCAGCACCACGAGCGACGTCCAGTGCCAGACATCCATGAGGATCATGGTGAACCATGCATCCCCAGGTTGGCGGGTGAAGTTGTAGTCAAACCCGATGGCATTCAGGGTGCGGCCCAAAAGTCCGATATCCGGCAGAGCGAAGATGTTCCACATTGCCCCGACGACATTCCACGGAATGAGCAAAGGCAATGCCATCAGGACAAGACACACAGGGACCCAGGGGCCCTTTCGCGGCATGGTCAGCGCGATGGCGACCCCAAGCGGGATCTCGATCGCCAGGATCGAGAAGGTGAAAATCATCTGCCGCATCAGCGACGCGTGGAAACGCTCGGACAGGAGCACCTCTTCGAACCACATCAGGCCCGCCCAGAAGAACGTATTGTCCCCGAAGGTTTCCTGAACGGAGTAGTTCACCACCGTCATCAACGGGATGAGAGCGTTAAAGGCCACCAGAAACAGTACCGGAAGCACAAAAAACCATGCTTTCTGGTTTTCAATCTTTCCCATGATCACTCCCCTCCCGTCACGAGCCAGCCGTCGCTGTAGACTTGGGTATGGTCGGTCTTGAAGCTGACATGCGCATGCTTTTCGGGGATCTCAGCGCCATCCGGCACCAACAGCTTGATGCTCCGGCCGCCCTTGCGCGTGTCGACAATCTGGAACCGGCCCGCGTCGGACACCTTGGTGATTTCCACCGCCAGTCCCTTCTCCGAAAACGAGACAAATTCGGGCCGGACCCCAACTTCAAGCTTGGCGCCTTCCTTAGCGTGCACGGCATTCCAGGTCGCGACCGGTTCCCCTTCGAAAAACGCCTGCCCGCCCCGGACCTCGCAGGGCAAAACGTTCATGCCCGGCGATCCGATGAAGTGCCCCACAAAAGTATGTTGCGGGCGTTCGAACAACTCCACGGGGGTTCCGATCTGGACCACCTGGCCATCCTTCATGACCACAACCTTGTCTGCGAAGGTCAGGGCTTCGGTTTGATCGTGGGTCACGTATATCATCGTGGTCTTCACCCGCTGGTGCAGTTCCTTCAGCTTGGACCGAAGCTGCCACTTCAAATGCGGATCGATCACCGTCAACGGCTCATCAAACATGATGACATTGACGTCCGATCGCACGAGGCCCCGGCCCAGCGAGATCTTCTGCTTTCCATCAGCGGTCAAGCCGGCCGCGCGGTTCTGAAGCGTTTCCGTGAGATCGATCATGTCCGCGATCTCGCGCACGCGCTTGTCGACCTCCGGTTCCGGAACACCGCGGTTGCGAAGCGGAAAGGCCAGATTGTCGTATACGGTCATCGTGTCGTACACGACCGGAAATTGGAACACCTGGGCAATGTGCCGTTCGTCCGGCTGCATGCGGGTGACATCCTCATCATCGAACAGGATCTCCCCGTGGCTGGGTGTCAAAAGGCCTGAAATGATATTGAGGAGCGTTGTTTTCCCGCAACCGGACGGGCCCAGAAGCGCGTAAGCTCCGCCATCCTCCCAATCGACGTTCAACTCTTGCAAGGCGTAGTCGGCCGGCTTGGACGGGTTGGGCATGTAGCTGTGACGCAGGCCCTTCAGCGTGATTTTTGCCATTTTGGCGTCTCCTTCCCTGCCGGCTTATCCGGTGATCCGTTGGCCTGAGGCATCGAAATAGAAGGCTTCCGCCACATCGGCGTAGAACTCCTCCATTTCGCCAACCTCAACCGGATGAATACCGTGCGACTGGGACACCCATGAGTGCGTGGCGAGCATGAAATGGATCATGCTCTCTGATCCGCTGAGTTCAGCGACCTGGACAACGCCTTTCACCTTGACCGGTTGCCGGCCGGTTTGCGCGGGGACGACATGGTGGGGCCGGAGGCCCAAGGTATACTGCCCATCGCCCAGGGACGCGGCCGTCCCGGACGCTGTCCAAGATGTGCCGTCGTCCAGCGTCATTGTCTCACCCGCCTTCGTCACGGCCGCTTCATTCATGGGCGGTTCGGAGAAGACCTTAGCGCTGATCAGATCGGTCGGCGCCCGGTAAATGCTCCCCGTATCCCCAAACTGGGTCACCCGGCCTTCGTTCAATGTGGCGGTCTTTCCTCCGAACAAGAGCGCCTCAACCGGCTCTGTCGTCGCATAAACGACAACACAGTTTCGATCGGCAAACAGACGCGGCAGCTCATCGCGCAACTCTTCGCGCAACTTGAAATCCAGATTGGCGAGCGGTTCGTCGAGCAACACCAGATCGGCATCCTTGACGAGCGCACGCGCCATTGCGGTTCGCTGTTGCTGTCCTCCGGAAAGCTCGGATGGGCGCCTGTCGAGCATGGCGGAGAGCTTCATCAGCTCGGCCATCTCACCCACGCGCCGCTTGATCTCGTTTTCGGCAACGCGGGCGACCCGGAGCGGCGAGGCGATATTCTCGAAAACGGAAAAACTCGGATAGTTGATGAACTGCTGATAGACCATGGACACATTCCGCTTCTGCACCGCGGTCTTGGTCACATCCTGGCCGTTGAACCGGAGCGATCCCGTCGTGAGCGGATCAAGCCCGGCCATCATCTGCATGAGCGTCGTCTTGCCGGACAGGGTGGTACCCAGCAGAATGTTGATACAGCCTGGGTCCAGTTTCAGGTCCGTTGGATAGATGTGCTGGTCCACACCGACCCGCTTGGACACGTTGATCAGTTCAAGTGACATGAAAATGTTCGCACATTTGGCCAGCCCGGCACATGGACCGGGCGGGGCTTAAGAAGTCTCCCGGAGCGCGGGTTGCGCCCCGGGAGTGCTGAGTGCATCGGGAAGATGCTTATTGCTGCTGCCAGCCGGCGACGAGTTCGTCATAGTTGACGGTGATGCCTTGCGGCTTCTCGTTCTCCAGTTTCGCTTTAGCACCGCCCTTTCCGAGCCACTCGGAGGGATCCTTCGGCTCGTTCAGGCGGGGACCGCAACCACCATAGGTGTTGTTGCGCTCGTCGGCGCGCTGCATGCGGGCCATGATCGTGTCCATCTCTTCCGCAAGACGGTCCATGGCTTCCTGCGGGGTGAAGGCACCGGAGTTCACATCACCGATCTGCTGCCACCATAGCTGAGCCAGCTTCGGATAGTCCGGAACGTTGACACCCGTCGGGGTCCACATTTCGCGGTCAGGCGAGCGGTAGAACTCGACGACACCGCCAAGTGCCGGAGCCCGCTCGGTAAAGGACTCGTGGCGGACCGTGCTGTCACGTGCAAAGGTCAGCCCAACATGGCTCTTCTTGGTGTCGACGGTCTTGGACGTTACGAACTGTGCGTAAAGCCAAGCCGCCTTGGCGCGATCTTCCGGTGTGGACTTCAAGATCGTCCAGGATCCGACATCCTGATAGCCGACCTTTTGGCCTTTTTCCCAATATGGACCGTGCGGAGATGGCGCGGCGCGCCACAGCGGCATACCTTCTTCGTCCACGGTGTTGTTGCCTTCAGAACGCGGCTTCACCATGTCGGCCAGGAACGCGGTGTACCAGAAGATCTGCTGGGCAACATTGCCCTGGGACAGAGCCGGAAGCGACTGATAGAAGTCGTAGTCGGCAGCCGCCGGCGGGGCATATTTCCGCAGCCATTCGTCCCATTTGCGGATGGCGAAGACAGCCGCCGGGCCATTGGTTCCGCCACCGCGGGAGACAGAAGCACCTGCCGGGTTACAGGAGCCCTCTTCCATCCGGATGCCCCACTCGTCGATCGGACGTCCGTTTGGAAGGCCGACGGAACCGGCACCTGCCATGGACAGCCAGGCATCGGTCATGCGCCAACCGAGATCCGGCGCGCGCTTGCCGTAATCCATGTGCCCATAGATCCGGACGCCATCGATTTCCTGAACATCGTTGGTGAAGAATTCGGCAATGTCTTCATAAGCGGACCAGTTGACAGGCACGCCGAGATCGTAGCCGTACTTTTCCTTGAACCGGGCCTGGTAGTCTGGATTGTCGAACCAATCCTTGCGGAACCAGTAAAGGTTGGCGAATTGCTGATCAGGCAACTGATAAAGGTCGCCATCTGGACCGGTCGTGAAGCTGAGACCCATAAAGTCTTCCAGATCCAGCGTCGGCGAAGTCACGTCCTTGGCCGGACCCGCCATCCAGTCTGTCAGGTTGACCGCGGCCTGGAGACGGGAGTGCGTGCCGATCAGATCCGAGTCATTGACATAGGCATCATAAAGATTGCGGTTGGTCTGCATCTGCGTCTGAACCGCCTGCACGACCTCGCCTTCACCCAGAATCTGGTGATTGACCTTGATGCCGGTGATCTCCTCGAACGCTTTTGTCAGAACGCGCGACTCGTATTCATGAGTCGGGATGCCTTCGGACAGAACGTTGATCTCCATCCCACGGAACGGTTCCGACGCCTGGATGAACCATTCCATTTCAGCCATCTGCTCGTCTTTGCTCAAGACTGAAGGCTGGAATTCATCATTGACCCAACGCTGAGCGGCTTCCATGTCGGCAAAAGCCGCTCCTGAAGACGCAAGCAGCGCGGCCGCCGCAACTGCGGACATAAACCTGTGTTTCATGCTTTCCTCCCGATATGTAGCATTTTTAGCGGGTAAACGAATATCAGACGAAAGAAAATGAAGGTCAATGGAAATCTGCCGGTGAGCGGGGGATATGAAACGGGCGGCCTGCCAACAGTCGGTCGAAATAAAGAAATACATGAAGTAATTCAGATTCTTGGACACTTCGGCAGTGTCCTCGTCCACATTGGCTGGCGGAAGGCCGGAGCAGTCTAACCGGCCGAAAATGGGCCGCCAAAGCCGCAATTCGCCGAGCCAACAGCAAAACCCGAAACTCCGGCAAGCGTCTTAGACCCCAAGACGGATCGGGTTCTGGCACACCCTTAGCGGCGCCGCTTGCTTGACGCAATCATTCAGGAATTGATCCACAACAGAAACGAGCGCGCCCCGCGCTCACTTGATCCCGGCGCGCATGAAGCTTTGCACGAACTGGCGTTGGAAAAGCAGAAACGCGATGAGCAACGGTCCGGATGTCATCAGCGTCGCCGCGTTGATGACCGACCACTCGATCCCACTGTCGATCGAGGAAAACACGCTCAAGCCTACGGTTACCGGACGGGTTTCTACAGAATTGGTGACGATCAGCGGCCACAGGAAGTTGTTCCAGTGGTGGCTGACAGAGACCAGTCCGTAGGCCAGATAGGTCGGCTTTGCCAGCGGGATATAGACGCGCCACAAGACGCCGAGAAAAGAAGCGCCTTCGACACGGGCGGCCTCATCGAGTTCTTTGGGAATGGTCATGAAGGTCTGACGGAGCAGGAAAATCCCAAATCCGGAGGCGATATAAGGCAAGGCGATGGCAGGGATCGTGTCGACGAGATCCAAGAACCGCATGGTCTTGTAGTTCTCGACAATCAGAATATCCGGCATGACCAGAAGTTGCAGCAGAACGAGGGCGAACAGAACGTTTCTGCCGGGAAACTCAAAACGGGCAAAGGCGTATGCGGCCAGGGTGCACAGGAAGAACTGGCACGCCAGGATCAGGGTCACCAGAATGAAGGTGTTCAGGAAATATCGCGCGAAAGGCGCAGCTTCCCAGGCCTTCACGAAATTCTCGAATGTGATCGGGGCGAACAGGTCGAACCGGGCTTCATAGGCAGCCGGGTGGAACGCCGTCCAGATCGCATAGGCCAGGGGCAGAACCCAAAGCACCCCCAAAGCCCAGGCCGCGACCGTATTGAGCGACCGGTCGAATGCATCAGAAATCCGGGTCATTTGTAATGCACCTTGCGGTCAAAGAGGAAAAACTGACCGATGGCGAGCAGCGACAACAGAACCAGAAGCGCAACCGTCAAAGTCGCGGCATAGCCGGTTTCCCAATATCGGAAGGCCGTCTCGTAGATATAGAACAACAGCAGAGAGGAGGCGTTGTCCGGCCCGCCGTCCGTCAAGATGAAGATATGGTCGACCAGCCGGAAAGAATTGATCACGGCATTGATCGATACGAAGAGCGTCGTCGGCATGAGCAATGGAAACGTGATGCGCCAGAAGATTGTCCAGCGTCCCGCACCTTCGATCTGGGCCGCCTCCTTGAGCGAAACCGGGATCGCTTGGAGTGCCGCCAGATAAAAGATCATGAAAAACCCGGCTTCCTTCCAGACGGTGACCACAATGATCGCGTTCAACGCCGTGTCCGGATCGCCGAGATAGTTGGAGGCTGGCCACCCGAACAGACCGCGGGTCAGCTGATCGAACAGGCCAAAGCCCGGCGTGTAGAAAAACAGCCAGATGTTCGCCACGGCGATCAACGGCAACACAGTTGGAGTGAAATAGGCCATGCGAACAAAGCCACGGCCCGCCAGCTTGTCATTGACCCAGAGGGCCATGGCAATTGCGAGCGCGATGGACAACGGGATCGTGCCAAGGGCAAACCAAAGATTGTTCCACAGCACCTTCCAGAACACCGGATCAGCCAACATCCGTTCGTAATTGTCCAGCCCGAGAAATCTGGCCGGCCGTTGGCCGCGCGGCGTCGAGTAGAAACTGTTGATCAGCGTGGTGACGGCCGGGATATGCGTGAACGCAAAGAGGAAGACCATGGCCGGCAGCAACAGCAGCCATCCATGGATCCAGTCTCTCTTAAACCTGGTCGCCTTCATGACCGATCCGATCTTGGGATGCGCAACAAGACAAGGAACGTCTGGCGGCGGCCAGTGACAGGCAACCGCCAGACAGATTGCATTAACGGTATTCAACCAGCACGGCTTCGGCCTGGGCCTGTGCTTCCTTCAAGGCCTCTTCCGGGGTCTTTTGTCCGGTAATGGCAGCGGCAAGAGCATCGTTGAAAATGCCTGTCACGCGCTGGTTCTGGTAGGTCGACAATTCGGCAACCGCGAACTCAAGCTGGTCGCGGGCGACGAGAGCCGGCGGGAAGTCTTTTGCATAGGCCTTCATGACATCCGTCTCCCAGGTATCCGCACGCGGCGCGACATAGCCGGTGGCCATGGCCCATTTCGCAGCTTGTTCGGGAGCGGCAATCCACTTCACGAAGTCCACCGCCGCCTGGTTCTGCTCATCGGACGCACCCTTGAACAGGTAGAAGTTTCCGCCACCGGTCGGGGCACCGCGGCGCTCCTTGGCCGGCAGCATGGCAACGCCGAATTCAAAAGGCGCGTTGTCACGCACATTTGTCAGATTGCCGGTGGTGGTCCACATCATGGCTGTCTGGCCTTCGAAGAACGCCTTCGGGGTCGCGCCCCACTCGATGATGCCCGGCGCCATAACCTGATGCTTCTGGGACAGATCGACGAGGTATTGCAGCGCCTCAACCACCTTTGGATCATCGAAGTTGGTCCGGTTGCCTTCGGAATTGGCCAGGATCACGCCATTTTGGGTGGTCAAGCCCTGAAAGAGCCAATAGGGGAAACCAGAGGACGGGATCCGCACACCCCACTGCGTGACGTTGCCCGATGCGTCCTTCTTGGTCAGCTTCTTGCCGAACTCGACCATTTCGTCCCAGTTTGCCGGCGGCACGTTGGGGTCGAGGCCTGCCTCTGCAAAGGCTTCCTTGTTCCAGTAAAGTACCGGTGTGGAGCGTTGGAACGGAATGCCATAGGTCTTGCCACCTGTTTGGCTGTTTTCCATGAAGGCCGGATAAAAGCCCGCGAGCCAGGCTTTGTCTTCGTCAGACGCCAGGTAGTCGTCGAACGGCACGATCAGGTCTTCATCGATAAGGGTGAACATGTCGACGGACAGGATCACCGACAGCTGTGGCGGGTTGCCACCACGGGACGCCGTGATCGCCTTGGCCACTGTGTCCTGGTAGGACCCGGCATAGACCGCATCAATGGTCACGCCAGGGTTCTGTGCCATATAATCTGAGGTCAGCTCCTGAATCGTTTCAGCAGCTTTCCCGCCAACGGCAACCGGAAAGTAGAACTGTAGATCAACAGCCTGAGCGGACGCCCAGGTGCTGAATGTGAAAGCGGTCGCCGCGACGGCTTTCATAAATTTTGACTTCAACATGACTTCGGACTTCCCTTGTTTGAGCCTCCGCAAGGAGCGGTTGGTCTGAGCCGGCCAGCACAGAAGGTCAGGAGCACAAATGTGCTCCAATCTCAGCCGCCAGATCATCGCGGCGCGTGCCCGACGTCTGGTCGAAAACATGCAGTTGCCCGGGGTCGAAACCGAGCCGGATGGTGTCGCCCGGCGCAACATTTTGAGTGGCGGGCAACCGAACCTGAAATGACGCTGCACCAAGGATCCCGTCGACCAAGAGGTCGGCGCCGAGATATTCGACAGCTTTGACAGTCACCGTGATGGGGCCGGCCTGGTCGAGGCGCACGTTTTCCGGGCGCAATCCGAGGATATGCTCCGGGCCGCCGCGGTCCGGGACCAGCAGACTTGCCGCGAACAGATTCATGGGCGGCGTGCCGATGAACCTGGCCGTAAACGGGGACGACGGTTTTTCATACAGCGTCCTCGGGTCAGCCGCCTGTTCGATTCGTCCGCCATTTAGAAGCACCACCTGATCGGCCATCGTGATGGCTTCCACCTGATCATGCGTCACGTAGATCATCGAAAAGCCGAGCTTCTGCTGCAGGGCGCGGATTTCGAGGCGCATCTCGTGCCTCAGCTTCGCGTCGAGATTGGAGAGCGGCTCGTCCATCAAACAGACCGGCTTCTCGCCAATGATGGCGCGGCCAAGGGCAACCCTTTGCTGTTGCCCCCCGGAGAGTTGCGCGGGTTTACGCTCAAGCAGAGACGACAAGCCGAGCAAGTCGGCCACGCGCTTCAGCCGCTCATCGCGCTCTGCGCGCGGAACCCGGCGCACCTTCAAACCAAACACGATATTTTCCGCGACGGACAGGTGCGGAAACAACGCGTAGGACTGGAAAACCATCGCAATGTCGCGCTCGGCGGACGGTCTGGATGTGACATCCCTGGAGCCGATCTCGACCGTACCCTCATCCACCGTTTCAAGGCCCGCGATCATGCGCAAGGTTGTCGATTTTCCACAGCCCGACGGGCCGAGAAGCGCCGTGAACGATCCGGCCGGGACATCCACGGAGATGCGGTCAACGGCGCGGTTGCCCGCCCAAATCTTGGAAACCGACGACAGGGTGATGGCCTGCCCCGTCCGCGAAAGGGCCCGTTCAAGCATCACGGCTCTCCTGCCGCGGTCTGCGCCACCTTTACCCTGGTTTCACCAGGGTTGAGCAATCGGGCGATTCCGGCCGGCAGCGGCTGGTCGCTGAAGACGGCCGACACCTCGGTGATGTGCCCGCCCCGTACGTGAGCCGACCTGCCGAACTTCGTTCTATCGAGAACCAGGAACGACTGGCGGCAATTGGCAAGGATGGACTGCCGGGCCGCAACTTCGTCTTCATGGAAATCCAGCAAGGTGCCGTCCTCATCGACACCTGCGACCCCAAAGATACCGACATCGACCTTGTAGCGGGCGAAGAAGTCCTGTGTTCCGCTTCCAAGTATATCGCGATCGCCATGCCGAAGACGCCCACCGGCAATGGTCACTTGAAAGGTCGGGTTGGACGACGCGGTGAACGCCACGTTCAGGTTGTTTGTGAAGATCGACAGGTTCTCATGCTGAACGAGCGCCTGCATCACGATTTCAGGCGTGGTGCCGATGGAAAAGGCCAGCGACTGGCCGCTGTAGATATCCTGAGCCAGGAGATCCGCGATCTTCCGTTTCTCTGGAAGATTGAGGATCTGACGGGTGCTGTAGTGAATGTTTGCCGGCTGCGCGGGCGGTTCGACGCCGCCATGCGTACGCCGCAGAATACCGAGTTCGCACAAGCCGTTGACATCCCGGCGGATCGTTTGGGTCGTCACCTCAAACCGCTCGGCCAGATCCTCAACAGAGGCAAAGCCGGACGTGTGAACAAGATCCGCAATCTCCGCTTGCCGCTTTGTTATGTCGATACTGCCGAGCATTTGACCCCTACGTGACCGCTTTCCACCCCTATGAAACCGCATCGTGACTCTGGCTAGCCCTGACCGGGAAACGAATGACCCGGTTGAACTTGCTTCACTTTTCCGATCAACGATTTACAATGACCTTATCCAGTTCATATGAACATATTTGAACGTTCATATGAACATGTCGTGACAATCGAATGCGCGCAGCCGTCAGACATCCCAGGCGCGTCTCCAAGTGACGGCAGGTTCATGGGCAGTATGTCGGGAAAGTCCGGTCCGCCGCGCCAAACAGCGGACCCGCATCAATTCCGGCAGGCGCTGGCGGGCGCAAGTCTGGCAAG
Organism: Roseibium aquae; assembly: GCF_008711285.1. Lineage (GTDB taxonomy): Bacteria > Pseudomonadota > Alphaproteobacteria > Rhizobiales > Stappiaceae > Roseibium > Roseibium aquae. The sequence goes on along the minus strand of NZ_VXDC01000001.1, from coordinate 214,915 downwards.
AACGGCCAGTTCAACTGAAGAGAAGCCGGAACAGGTTTCCATCGGGCGCTGATCCCTTCGGGGGGATAAGACCACCGGTGTTATCCGAACGGTCGATATGATTTGCGCCGTTCGCAGAAAAAGGTCTACAGGGCCGGCAAACGGCTCCCCAGAAACTGCGCCTTCAGAGCGGCAAGCGTGTCCAGACGATGTTCCCGGGCAAGCCGTTGCGCCTGATCGGCGTCCCGCGCGGAAATGGCCGCCAGGATCGAGGCGTGTACCCCTCTTGGCCCCAGTTCTGCGGGAGCAAGACCGTGGAGTATGAGGCGCGCGCGATGCACTTGATCGAACAAGCCGGACATTTGACGAAGCAGCCGCATATTGCCGTAAAATTCGGCGAGCCTGCAGTGAAAAGAACGGTCGGACTGCACCCACCCATCGACATCTGCTTCTGCGCCCAAGTTATCCAGTTGCTGCGCCAAAAGCGTCAGTTCTTCGTGTGAACCGGGCGTCAGACCCTTGCGTGCAACTCCTGCCGCGACGGCGCTCTCGAACACGGAAAGAAGTTCATAGATTTCTTCAAGATCAGACGCCGTAATTCCAACAACCAAGGCACCGCGCCTGGGCACAAGCGACACCAGCCCCTCCGCCTCCAGCCGGATCAGGGCCTCACGAACGGGCGTTCGGCTCATGCCTAACCTGACAGCAATATCCGGTTCTGGTGCTTGGTAACCCGCAGGCAGAGCGCTCGACAAAATGTCAGCCTTGAGGCGGTCATAGGCGTCGCCGACGCGGGTTATTTTTGCAGTCTGGGTCATGTTTTAAAACAATCTGTTTTTAGCTTTTCAACACCACTTCGCGGGAAGACACCCCAAATTGCCTACAGCAGCTTACAATGTAATAAAGGACACATTATCATTTATTTCATATAGAATAACGGACCATATCCCTGACTATTTTCAGAAAATAAGGCGGAATATCTGCTGAAGGAACGTGCATTACATTGATCAAATCTAATGTTTCAACCCTACCCTCTGTTGCCAGATCCGCATAGGACGCCGGCTAATCGATATTCATCAATCTCCATGGATAGCTTTTGAGGCAAAAATGGTTATGAAAAATTAAGGAACTAATTCGAATTGTAGCAAAATATTGATTTGATCGCGAATACATCAAGATATGAAATTGCCCATACATTCACATATGAATAGAAAGATCGATTATGAATCGGAACTAATCATTTACTGTTTTTTTCAACTTAATTGTCAATTTTAGTATTCGAGATTTTTACTTTATTTTCCCGCGTTCAATTGCAGGAAATTAGAATTTCGTTGTGACTTTTTGAGTCAACATGCAGGCACTGTATTCAAACAGACCGTCAAGCGTGAGGGATCATTGTATATTGAGTTGATTTACTTCTTGTTTGCAATTCTGGTTTGCATGATGGGTAGCTTCGCCATCTTGCACCTCCATGTGCGCCTATCGCCCGGATTGCATGCAGCATCCGGGGCACTGCGTCGGACAGTCTCGGTCGTGGTGATCGGAACCACGATCTGGACCGTTCAAATGATCCCATTGTTGAGCTTCGACGCCATTCAACCTCAGGTCTTTTCGAGTATTAAAATTGCTCTGTCATTCCTGGCTGCCATGATCTACGCGGCAGCCGCTTCCAGTTTGCACCCGATAGCGAAACGGGCTGGGATTCCCGAGATCGAAGGTGCGATCATCGGCTTTGGCTCATGGACAGTCCACCTCATCGGCCAGATGTCGGCAGTGCACGAGGGGCACGAGAGCTGGAACCTCTTGACCCAGATTCAGGCTTTGCTGCTTTGTGTGATGTTCAGCGCCCTCGCGTTTGCCTGCATGTCCCGGCAAAAAAGCACTTTGGGCGCGCTTGCCGGCCTTGTCTTTTTCACTGTCGCCAATGTCGGCCTGTATCTGTTTTCGATGCAAAATGGCGGAACCTCGGACGGGCCGGCCATCTTCTGGGGACATATGAGCAGCCTCTTTCTGCTAGCCTGCGTCACTGCGGCCATTCTCCTGCTTGGCCTAACAGTTTCATCGGTGCTGGTTGCTCAGGTCAAAACGCAAGCCGGCATGATCAGTCGCCTCAAATTTGCAGCGCTGCACGACACATTGACCGGGCTTCCCAACAGGGATCACCTGACCAACTTCATAGATCCGAAACTGCGATCTGCTGCCGATGCCGGAAAGCGGGCCGCGGTCGTCTGTCTCAGTCTTTCGAAATTCAAGCGGATCAATGAATTCCACGGAATTGCAGCCGGCGACCGGATTCTCAGAGCGTTTGCCTCGAATTTATCTGACGCTCTGAAAAGGGATGAATATCTCTGCCGTTTTAGTGGCGATGAATTTGTCGCGATAAAAACCGACCTCGACTCTGCGGAAGATGCAAAAGTGTTTGCCAACCGCTTGCGCGCGGCTGCGCTCACGCCGGTCAAACAAGCCGACTACCGGATATCCTTGGAACCGAGCATCGGACTGGCGGTGATGCCAGATGACAGTTGGCATCTGGAAACACTCGTCTTTCAGGCTGGACTGGCATCCAGCCAGGCCGAGAGACTCGGCAATAGCCAAACAAGGCCATATGGCGATGGCTTGGAGGAAGCCTACCGGCGGCGCGCCTGCCTCGCCGCCGACCTCAAGACGGCGATCTCAGACGGCCAGTTCCGCCTCGTTTTTCAGCCCCTAGTCCGGATCAGAGACCGGAGTGTCTATGGATATGAGGCCCTTATCCGTTGGCAGCATCCTGTAAAGGGGCTGCTAAACCCGATCGATGTTATCCCGATTGCTGAGAATACCGGACTGATTGTGGATCTCGGCGCATGGGCTCTGCGGGAAGCCTGCCGAGAGGCCGCCACCTGGCGCCCGGACTTGAGCGTCTCGGTGAACACCTCTCCCGTTCAGTTGTCGCGATCCGACTTTCCAGGTCTTGTTGAAGCCGTGCTGGCAGACACTGGGCTAGATCCGGAGCGGCTGGAAATCGAAGTCACGGAAACCTCCACCATCGAGACGCCCGACAAGGTGACAGTGGCGATCAACAAGCTGCGGACAATGGGTTTGAAAGTGGTTTTGGACGACTTCGGTACAGGCTATTCATCCCTGAACACGCTTCAAAACTTTACGTTCGACAAGATCAAGATAGACCGGGTCTTCACGCAATCCATCGAAACGGACGCCCGTTCACGGGCAATTATCCGGTCTGCTGTGCTGCTGGGTCACAGTTTCAAAATCCCGGTTTTGGCCGAAGGGGTGGAAAATGAGCGGCAACTGCGGTTCCTGAAGGAAGCCGGATGCTTTGCCGTGCAGGGCTATTTGTTCAGCAAGCCCATCAACGCTCTGCAAATCCCCGAAGCTGCTTTTCCCAAGCGCCCGGATCCCGAACACTTCAAACACCTGAGGGCGCATCCGTGATGGATGAGCTCTGCGGCGAAGCAACAGACCAAGAATTCAAATACTCTCAGTCGGCACTGTAAATTCTGTCGATGAAATTATTCTTGGCTGAATCGCGTGTAATTACGTTTGATTAACTATGGCTCTTTACCATGATAAATAAGTTAAACGAATGGTAAAGCCATGACCCATCGATCAGAATTCCCTCGTTTTATTCGCGTTCTTTCGCGCCGTTTGGTTCGATCCCTCGCATGTGTGAGCATGGTCACTCTGGCTGTATCGGGGCATGCACATGCCGAAACCCTGGAAGAGGCAATGGCCGCGGCCTACGCATTGAATCCGGGCTTGAAGGCGGAGCGGGAACGCTATCAGGCGACCAACCAGGGCATTTGGACCGCCCGGTCCCAGTTCTTGCCGACGGTTCAAGGATCATTCACAAGCCAGCACAATGCATTCCGCAACGGCCGCGACGGCGATAGCGACCGGGCATTCTTCCATGAACTGGGCGTCACCCTGTCGCAGCCGTTGTTTCAGGGTTTCTCCGCCGTCAACAGGTTAAACCAAGCGCATGAGGAAGCGGAGTCGGGCCGCCATCAGCTGATTGGCGCGGAACAAACGCTGCTGTTCAATACAGCCGATGCCTATCTGCGGATCTGCCGGGACCGGTCCATCCTCAACCGGCTCAAGCGCTATGTCGGGACGGTTCAAGAGGAAGTGGCGGCGGCGAGAGCCCGCTACAAGTCAGGCGACGCGACCCGGACAGATGTGGAACAGGCCCTTGCCCGCCTCGCGGAAGCAGAGGGCAACAGAGACCAGGCCCAGGGTGATCTGGCCGCATCCGTTGCGCTTTATGAGCGGCTAACGGGAAAAGAGCCAGGGAAGATCGGTTGGCCTGGCGTGCCGTCCTCCCTGCGCCCCAATGGCATGGAAGATGCGATATCGATCGCGATCACCAACAATCCCTCCATCCGGGCAGCAACGAACGATGCCCGGGCAGCCCGCTATGCCGCACGCGCCTCGGTTGGCGACATGATGCCACGGGTCGATCTTGAAGGCGGCTGGACGAATGGATACCGCGGCAATCTCACGGATCTCGATGACGAGGATTTCCGTCTCGGGGTCCGGGTCACTGCGCCGATCTTTACCGGCGGCCGCAATATCGCTTCGGTGCGGCGGGCAAAGTATACCGCTGCACAGCAGGAATACGAGCTCGATGACATTCAGCAGGTTATCCGTGAGAATGTGATCCGCGCGGTCAAACAGGAAAATGCGTCCAAGCGCCGGGCGGAAGCCGCGCAGCGCGCGATCGAGGCCAACCGCAGGGCCGTGAAGGGCCTGGAAGTCGAGTTTGAAAGCGGACAACGCTCCTTGCTCGACGTTCTGGACGGAGAGCGTGAGTTGCTGAGAAGCCAGGTGGACTATGAGCGGGCCCGGTACGACGCTCGCCTGGCGGAGTTTTTCCTGCTGGCGAACATTGGCCGCCTGGCACCACACAATTTTTCGATCATAGAAGAACTGCCGGCTCCGGTTCCCCGCTATATCCCGGAATTCAACACCTGGACCTTGCGGCTGGAACCTTCCGAGCGGGAAATTGCAATGGGAGAGGTTGTCTTTGCCGAGAGCCAACCGCCCCTTGAGACAGTCCACGTCGATCGGTTGCCGCCAATCCAGTGACTTGAGGCACAAAAAACAGGCCGGCGGTCATCTGACCGCCGGCCTGTTTTGTCAGCCGCCCTACATCTGAGCGCTCTCCAGGTCGGAAAAGTCCTGGCTTCCGGTTTGGGCCAGCTCGACAAAACCGCCAGAGTCTTCCGACAGGCCGCCGGATCCACCCAGATCGTCGAGGGGGTCCTCGACCGGATTCACAGACCAATCCGCGCCCGTTTCCCCGGACTTGTCACCTGCACCGGGCTCGCTCATTTCGATCCAACTGCCGGACCCTTCGCCGCCGCTTCCGGACTGGGCAGCAAATGCGACCATAGATTCGCCGCCATCATCGCTGCCGGGCATCTCATTGTCCTGTTCAAAGCCCAGATCGTCATCAAAGTTGTTGTAAAGACCGGTATCTTCCGCGTCGTCTTTGCTGAGCTCTTCACTGCTCATGCCGAACAACGTGTTGCCGTCATCGAAATACTCATCGCCGGCCTCCTTGTCGGCGACCTTCGTTCCACCACTCAGGTCGACTTCATTGTCCCAACGGACCGGACCCGATCTGGAGGTCCTGCTTGAGTCATCCTCAAGCGGAACGACCTGTGTTTCGGCAACCGCTGGCCCATCATCGAAGCCGTTCACGGTCACGGTAAGGGTCGCGGTGTCGGTGTTCCCGCCACTGTCGGTCACGGTATAGGTGAACACTTCGTCGTCTGAAGCCCCGGTGGCAAGCGATTGTGCCGCAGCGCTGTCGGGATCCAGAAGGTAGGTGTAGCTGCCGTCCGAGTTGATCGTCAGGGAGCCATAGTCACCTTGGATTTGAGTTCCCGCAGCGAAGTTCTCATCATTGAAGGAGACGCTGGTCACAGACATCGCCCCTTCCGGATCGAGGTCATTCGACAGGACGTTGCCTTCCACCTTGGCGGTTTGGCCGAGTGAATCCGTGGTTTCGGTCGCCCCCCAGCCGCTGTCCTTCATCGCATAGTCGTCAGGCCTTGACACTGTTCCGGTATCGGGATCGATCTGGAACACTTTTCCGCCATCGGTGAACGCATAGATCTGCCCGGCCGGATCGCCGACAAGTCCGAAAGCATTGCTGACCGGCAGCTTCGCCACCACAGCCAGAGTCGCGCCAGACCCCGGATCGATTTCAACGATCGAGCCGTCCGACGCCGACAAATAGAGCTTGCCTCCGGCAAACGCGAGGTCGCCGGCCGACCCATAGTCCATCTGACCGATAAAGGTGGATTTCCCGGTCGCCGGATCCAGCGTGTATAGCTTCCCGCTGGTGCTGGCCGCATACAGCGTGCCATCGGGTGCGAACTCCAACGCATTCATGGAGGTCCCGAACGAAGAAGAAGAGATCTTCGTTGCCTTGCCTGTATCGGGATCAACCACATAAAGCTTGCTGAACGTGATCCCGTATAGATTGCCCGAGCTGTCCAGAGCGATGTCCGTCAACGCGCCGACACCCGTCGAACCGATTACGGTATCACTGCCGTCCGAACTGATGAGATGGAGCTCACCATCGTCGTCTGTGTAATAGAAGGATGTTTTCGTCAGCCCCACTGTGGCCGCATCGTCGTTTGCCACCACGGGTTCATTGACAGATTCAACATCGATTTTGAAGGTCTTGGACGAGGATGACCCATCGGACGATGTAGCCTTGACCTGAAGCCCGATCTGATCGCCGGGGATCAAATCCGCTCCGTCCGCAACGGTCACAACGCCCGTCACTTCATCGATATCGAACCGGTCGTCGGTGATCGAATAGGTCACGGTGTCGACTGCATCGGCATCCTTGGCAAACGCTGTGATCCCGACGACAACACCGGCTGCCGCGCCTGCCATGACAACATTCGCCGCGTTGTCTGTATCGCTGACCTTGCCAATCGGCTCGTTGACCGGGTTCCCGTCATCGATATCGATGACATCGATGACAATGGTCTCCGTGTCCGACAGCCCGCCCTGATCGGTGGCCGTGACCTCGACGCTCACCTGCGGTTCGGTCTCGTAGTCGAGTGCCTGATCGTCCTTCAGCTTCAAGAGGTACTTGCCGTCCTTGGCGACCACCTCGAACCGGTCGTCGGACACCGTGAACGTATGCGTGTCGCCCGCATCCGGATCAACCACCGAAAGCGGAGCAACCTCGGCGCCCTTGAATTCCTCCACGACACCTATGCGCCCATCGGACTTGATGGAAACGCTGTCGATCAGCGCACCGCCGTTATTGTCGGATCCGATCTCGACGAATGTCAGCGTGTCAGAGCCGTCACCCGCACCACCGACCAGATTGTAGCTGAAGGACTGCCAATCGCTGCCGGTCTTGGCGGGATCAATCGTATCGATCAACTCGCCGTTCCAGTAGACTTCGGCAACACTTTGCCCCTCGCCGCCGCGCGACTTCATGTCGAAGCTTAGCGCGTAGACTTGACCGTCCAACATACCGTCAATTTGCTGCGACGCGGTTCCATTGGTCTTGGCAGCCAAATCCAGATGATGTGTCCCATCTGTGGCCCCGAAGTTCAAATGACCCTGCTGATGAACATCAACGTCCTGGTAGGCCCATCCTTCGATGCTGGTCGGGTTTTCATACCAGCCAGTGCCATCCTTTCCACCTAGGGGCCCTTCGAACACCTCGAAGCTTCCATTGACGATGAACTCCCTGGATCCGTCCTCCAGGTGCACGATGAGGTCGGGGGCTTCGTTGCCGTCCTGGACCTCGATGTCGAAATCCTTCGTTTGGGAAGACCCGTCCGTCGAGGTCGCCGTGACCGTGACGGTCACCGTCGGTTCGGTTTCCGCATCGAAGCTTGCCCCGTCCTTGACGGTCACAACCCCGGTATTGGCATCGATCTCGAACCGGTCATCACCGCTCAGTTCATAGGTGACCGTGTCCGTCGCATCCTTGTCCTCGGCAAAGGCCGTGAGACCGGTGTCCTCGCCGCCGCCGGCGGTCTCGGAAATCTGGTTGGACGCGTCATCGACGTCCGACACAGGCCCGATCGAGAACTCGCTGGTGTCGTCGCCCACTTCGATCCTGAAGGTCTTGGACGAGGTCGAACCGTCGGTCGAGGTCGCCGTGACCTCAACATCGATGGTCGGGGTCGTCTCGCGATCGATATCCGCGCCCGCGGCGACCGTGAGCACACCCGTATCCGCGTCGATCTCGAACCGGTCATCGGTGATCGAATAGGTCACCGTATCCCCCGCATCGGCATCGCTCGCAAAAGCCGTGATACCAACCACGGTCCCGCCCGACGCGTTCTCGATCACCGCATTCCGGGTGCTGTCCGTGTCGCTCACAGGACCGACAGGCTCGGTGTTTTCGATGATATCCAGGACATCGATCACAATGGTCTCGGTATCCGACAGCCCGCCGCTGTCGGTCGCCGTGACCTGGAGGGTCACCTGCGTCTCCGTCTCGTAGTCGAGCGCCTGGTCGTCCTTCAGTTTCAAGACATAGGAGCCGTCCTTGGCGACCACCTCGAACCGGTCGTCGGACACCGTGAACGTATGCGTGTCGCCCGCATCCGGGTCGATCACCGAAAGCGGCACGACTTCAACGCCAGGGGTTTCTTCGACAATCGCGATCCGGTCCGTGCCGGTCAGTTCGACATTGTCGATGAAGGCGCCGAACGTGTTGTTGTCTTCGCTCGTCTCGCGGAACTCGAGGACATCATTCCCCCCGGTTCCCACGACCTTCAGCTCAACGGTCTGCCAGTTGCCCGCTGCCGGATCAACACTGGTGACCAGTTCCCCGTTCCAATAGACCTCGACCGTATTCGAGGCGTCATTGGTGCGCGCCTGAACATCGAAGGACAAGTCATAAACCTGACCCAAAGACGTCTCGACCGTCTGGGAAATCGAATTGACGTTGGAGTCCGAGTCCAGTTCCAGATGCTGGTCGCCTTCGGTCGCCGAAACGCCGTTGAAGTTGTCCCAGATCTCCATCTTGCCGTTGCTCGTCCACGCGCCCGAACTGTCGTCCGCGAACTGCTTCCAGGTCCCAGGCGCAACATCGAACGATTCAAACGATCCGTTCTTGATCAGGTTGGTGCCGACCGGGCCGTAATCCACGACCAGATCCGGCGCCTCGTTCACATCGCCGATATTGACGGTAAACGTGCCCGTTGACGTCGACCCGTCGGAAGACGTGGCCGTGACTTCAACATCAAGCGCGGTTTCCGTCTCATGATCGAAGCTCACACCGCTCTTCACCGAGATCCGGCCCGTATCCGGATCGATCTCGAACCGGTCATCGCCGCCCGTCAAAGCATAAGACACGATATCCGTCACATCCGGATCGTTCGCGAACGCCGTCACGCCCGTGTACTCACCGCCCGTTCCATTCTCGGCAACAACATTGCCCGATGCGTCGCTGTCCGACACAGGACCGATCGGGCCCATGTCCTCATCGATATCGATGACATCGATGACAATGGTCTCCGTGTCCGACAGCCCGCCCTGATCGGTGGCCGTGACCTCGACGCTCACCTGCGGTTCGGTCTCGAAGTCGAGCGCCCGATCATCCTTCAGCTTCAAGAGGTACTTGCCGTCCTTGGCGACCACCTCGAACCGGTCGTCGGAGACCGTGAACGTATGCGTGTCGCCCGCATCCGGATCAACCACCGAAAGCGGAGCAACCTCGGCACCCTTGAATTCCTCGAGAATGGCAGTCCGATTGTCTGATTTGATGGACACGCTGTCGATGTAAACGCCATGGCTGTTGTCCGAGCCTTTGTCCACAAAGGTCAAAGTGTTCGTTCCATCACCGGAGCCGCCAACAATATCAAAACTATAGCTCTGCCAATCCGCGCCCAGATCGGTCGGGTCGAGCGTGTCGATCAACTCGCCGTTCCAATAGACCTCGGCAACGCCTTCTCCGGGCTTGTTGCCACGCGAGTTGAGATCGAAGCTGAGACTGTAGACTTGGCCGTCCAGCATCCCGTCGATTTCCTGCGAAATCGTACCGTTTTCGTCAGCGGTCAGGTCAAGACGGTGGTCGCCGTCTGTGGTGCCTTCACCATGCCGGTCAGCCTGATGGATATCAACGTTCTCATAGGTCCATCCATCGATCGAATCCGGCACGTCATACCAGCCCGTTCCGTCGGTGCCAGACAGGGTTCCGGAGAAAGTCTCGAAGCTTCCATTGACGATGAACTCCCTGGATCCGTCCTCCAGATGCACGATGAGGTCGGGGGCTTCGTTGCCGTCCTGGACCTCGATGTCGAAATCCTTCGTTTGGGAAGATCCGTCCGTCGAGGTCGCCGTGACCGTGACAGTCACCGTCGGCTCGGTTTCCGCATCGAAGCTTGCCCCGTCCTTGACGGTCACAACCCCGGTATTGGCATCGATCTCGAACCGGTCGTCGCCGCTGAGCTCATACGTGACCGTGTCGGTCGCATCCTTGTCCTCGGCAAAGGCCGTGAGACCGGTGTCCTCGCCGCCGCCGGCGGTCTCGGAAATCTGGTTGGACGCATCATCGGCGTCCGACACAGGCCCGATCGAGAACTCGCCGGTGTCGTCGCCCACTTCGATCCTGAAGGTCTTGGACGAGGTCGAGCCGTCGGTCGAGGTCGCCGTGACCTCAACATCGATGGTCGGGGTCGTCTCGCGATCGATATCCGCGCCCGCGGCGACCGTGAGCACACCCGTATCCGCGTCGATCTCGAACCGGTCATCGGTGATCGAATAGGTCACCGTATCCCCCGCATCGGCATCGCTCGCAAAAGCCGTGATACCAACCACGGTCCCGCCCGACGCGTTCTCGATCACCGCATTCCGGGTGCTGTCCGTGTCGCTCACAGGACCGACAGGCTCGGTGTTTTCGATGATATCCAGGACATCGATCACAATGGTCTCGGTATCCGACAGCCCGCCGCTGTCGGTCGCCGTGACCTGGAGGGTCACCTGCGTCTCCGTCTCGTAGTCGAGCGCCTGGTCGTCCTTCAGTTTCAAGACATAGGAGCCGTCCTTGGCGACCACCTCGAACCGGTCGTCGGACACCGTGAACGTATGCGTGTCGCCCGCATCCGGGTCGATCACCGAAAGCGGCACGACTTCAACGCCAGGGGTTTCTTCGACAATCGCGATCCGGTCCGTGCCGGTCAGTTCGACATTGTCGATGAAGGCGCCGAACGTGTTGTTGTCTTCGCTCGTCTCGCGGAACTCGAGGACATCATTCCCCCCGGTTCCCACGACCTTCAGCTCAACGGTCTGCCAGTTGCCCGCTGCCGGATCAACACTGGTGACCAGTTCCCCGTTCCAATAGACCTCGACCGTATTCGAGGCGTCATTGGTGCGCGCCTGAACATCGAAGGACAAGTCATAAACCTGACCCAAAGACGTCTCGACCGTCTGGGAAATCGAATTGACGTTGGAGTCCGAGTCCAGTTCCAGATGCTGGTCGCCTTCGGTCGCCGAAACGCCGTTGAAGTTGTCCCAGATCTCCATCTTGCCGTTGCTCGTCCACGCGCCCGAACTGTCGTCCGCGAACTGCTTCCAGGTCCCAGGCGCAACATCGAACGATTCAAACGATCCGTTCTTGATCAGGTTGGTGCCGACCGGGCCGTAATCCACGACCAGATCCGGCGCCTCGTTCACATCGCCGATATTGACGGTAAACGTGCCCGTTGACGTCGACCCGTCGGAAGACGTGGCCGTGACTTCAACATCAAGCGCGGTTTCCGTCTCATGATCGAAGCTCACACCGCTCTTCACCGAGATCCGGCCCGTATCCGGATCGATCTCGAACCGGTCATCGCCGCCCGTCAAAGCATAAGACACGATATCCGTCACATCCGGATCGTTCGCGAACGCCGTCACGCCCGTGTACTCACCGCCCGTTCCATTCTCGGCAACAACATTGCCCGATGCGTCGCTGTCCGACACAGGACCGATCGGGAATTCATTCGCATCCGTGATCGCGATCTCGAAGGTCTCCGTCGAGATTGAGCCGTCGTCGGATGTGGCCGTCACCGTCACAGACGCCGCGCTCTCGGTTTCCGCGTCAAAGCTTGCACCATCGGCAACCGTGATCACGCCCGTGTCCGCGTCGATCACGAAACGGTCGTCGCCAGACATCGAGTAGGTCACATCGTCGGACACGTCCGGATCGTCGGCAAACGCCGTGATCCCAACGACCGTGCCAGGCACCGCGTCCTCGGAAATCGAATTGTCCGTCGCGTTCTCGTCAACCACAGGACCGATCGGGAATTCATTCGCATCCGTGATCGCGATCTCGAAGGTCTCCGTCGAGATTGAGCCGTCGTCGGATGTGGCCGTCACCGTCACAGACGCCGCGCTCTCGGTTTCCGCGTCAAAGCTTGCACCATCGGCAACCGTGATCACGCCCGTGTCCGCGTCGATCACGAAACGGTCGTCGCCAGACATCGAGTAGGTCACATCGTCGGACACGTCCGGATCGTCGGCAAACGCCGTGATCCCAACGACCGTGCCAGGCACCGCGTCCTCGGAAATCGAATTGTCCGTCGCGTTCTCGTCAACCACAGGACCGATCGGGAATTCATTCGCATCCGTGATCGTGATCTCGAAGGTCTCCGTCGAGATTGAGCCGTCGGTCGAGGTCGCCGTAACGGTCACGGAGACCGTGGGTTCGGTTTCCACATCGAATTCCGCATCCGGTGCGACAGTCACAACACCTGTTTCCGGGTCAATAATGAAGCGGGGGTCGTCGATCGTATAGGTAACCGTGTCGGTTGCATCCGGGTCCACCGCCAGGCCGGTCAGGCCGACCACTGTTCCACCGGCGGCGTCCTCGCCAATCGTGTTTGCGGCGGGGTTGGCATCGGAGACGGGACCAACCGGATCCTCGTTCACATCGGTCACGGTCAACGAAAAAGTCTGGGAGGAGAAGGATCCGTCACTTGACGTGGCCGTCACCGTGACGCTGACGGTCGGCTCGGTTTCGGTGTCGAACTCCGCGTCCGGCGCAATCGTGACGACCCCTGTTACCGGATCAATCACAAAGCGGGGATCGTCGATAGTGTAGGTAACCGTGTCTCCGGCATCCGGATCCACGGCCAGACCGGTCAGGCCGACGACGGTGCCCGCACCCGCGTCCTCCGCAAAAGCATTTGCGGCCGCGTTCGCATCTGTCACCGGACCGATGGCTGCATTGGGTGTGACGGGCCCGCCATCATCGCCTTCGTCATCATCGCCCGGATCGTCACCGGCCAGTTCCGGTTCCGGTGTCCCATCGCCGCCGCCGATGCCAGGGCCAGCTTCCCGGCTTGCGACATCCACACCTTCGCCGCCGAGGTCGAACTCGTCCAAGCCGAGATCGGGTCCGGTGGCTTCGGGAGCACCGCCGCCGCCCCCGCCAAAAGCATCGCCATCGCCATCTTCGGTAGATTCTGTCGGGTCAACGCCGGTTGTTCCGATCGGCAGCGTGCCGGCCGGTCCTGAAATCCCATCGGGCGCCAGATCGATATCGGAGATTAAGCTATCGCCATCGCCTTTCGCTTGTCCGTCAGGCAGAACCCCCCCGATGCCTTCGGCATCGATTGGCACGGCCTGAAACAAATTGGCCAGCGTCGCCTCGCTGCTCTCACCGGGATCAACAGACATTTTGTAGTCGTTGCTGTCCGCCGAACGATACAAGTCGGAGGATTGCGCTCCCATCCGCGCCGCATCAAGACTGGAAACCGTAGAACCGCCACCATCCGAAGCAGCCGCTTGCCCAGATTTCACGTTTTCGTCGACCGGTTTTGTATTGCTCACGCTCATGGCTCTGACGCACTCCAACTCATTACATTGGGGAACAAGGCCATCGGTACATTAATAAATACGTAAACTGATCGAATAAACTGCAGTTTCTAAGCAATTTTTCGAATAATCGATTTGCCGCTTGGTAAACACTTTTGAAATTTTTACATGCATAACTAGCCGCCAGGAGGCTGGCATGATGTTAAATTTCGTTCGATCCTTTTTCGGCAACATTTCCTTGCCGGGGCTGGCATTTGAGAGCTCGGAAACCGGCAAGAAGGTGACCGCGCCTGCCTTGCCGAGATCCGTTGTCGCCGCCTCGATCCTGGTCAACATTCTCGGGCTGGCCCTGCCACTCACCATTCTCCAGGTCTACGACCGGATACTTCCCAACAAGGCGACAGACACTCTGGTTGTTCTCGTGCTGGGACTGTGCGGCGTTCTGGCGATTGACGCCCTCCTCAAAATCATTCGCGGATACCTCGTCGCCTGGCAGGCCATGAAGTATTCGCACGGTGCATATCTCGAAGCCATAAGGCGTATTCTCTACGCCCGGTCGGACTTCAGTGCGCAAGCCTCGGTATCCCAGCAAATGGACTCGCTGCGGTCCTTGCAGGCGCTCGGGGATCACTATGGCGGACAGGCACGCCTGCTGGTCATCGACATTCCTGCGAGCTTGATTTTCCTTGTTGTTCTGTTCCTGATCGGGGGACCGGTGGGACTGGTTCCGATTGCGCTGCTGGCACTGTTTGCCGTCATCACCACGCGCACGAACAGCAAGCTGAACACACTCATCGAAAACCGGTCCGTGCAGGATCGGCGAAAATACGATTTCATCCTTGAAGTTTTGAGCGGCCTGCCGACGATCAAGGGTATCGGGTTGGAACCCCTGATCATGCGCCGGTACGAGCGCCTGCAAAAACAGGTTTCCCAGCAGGGATACGACTATATCGAACTGTCGAACCATGGCCGTAACCTGTCGGGGCTTTTCACCGTCCTGACGACTGTTTTCGTCGTCTCGGCGGGGGCATTTCTGGCCATGGCGGGCATGATTAGCGTAGGAACGGTGGCTGCCTGCACACTGCTTGCCGGTCAAGTCGTCCAACCCATGCTGCGCGGCATCAATCACTGGACGGATATGCAGCGCATTCAGCATGACTATCGCGAGGCCAGCAGACTTTTCGATCTGCCGCGCGAGGCGAGAACGCGCGGCCAGCATATCCCGGTCACTGGTAACATCTCGCTGGAGAACGTTTCCTTCAGATACGCGACCGGCTCAACCTTCGATATCAAGGACATCAGTTTGTCGATCCCGGCAGGTCAGATCATTGCCTTTGAAGGAAATGACGGCAGCGGCCGGTCGACACTCACTCGCCTGATCAGTGGTGACCTGAAACCCACAGCCGGGCGGATCCTGATCGACGGGCACGATCTTTTTGGCGAGAACCAGCGAAGTCTCCGCAGTCAAATCGCTTATGTCGGTAATGATTCGGAGATGTTCACCGGCACCATCCTGCAAAACCTCACGCTCTTCGGCTCACAGGCGGATCCAAGAAAAGCGCGCATGGCGGCGAACCTGATCGGACTTGAAAAGGATATTCATCTCCTGCCGAAAGGATACGACACGGTGCTCGGCGCAGGCTTGGAAGAAAATCTCACGGATTCCATGCTGCAGCGCATTGCGATCGCCCGGGCCCTGGCGAAAGAACCCAAGATTCTGCTTCTGGACGATGCCAACGGCGCGCTGGACCATGGTGGCGAAACCGCGCTGATGGAAGCTCTTCAGCGACTGAAAGGCCAGCTTACTCTTGTGATCGTCACCCACAGACCGTCGTTCAGGGCCATCGCAGACATTGAATACATCATCGAGAATGGTCAATTGGCCTCTTCGTCACGTCCAACTCCGGGCAAACCGGCCCGCACAGTCGCGCGTGCGCGCCCTTCTTCAGACAACACACGTCGCGCCAGCTGAGGTCGTAAGTCATGTCCCTTGCAGCCCTTTCCGACACCGGGTCGCTGGAAGCCTCGGCAGAACGGCCCCAAACCGCCCTCGATCTCGATGCGCGTTTGCGCCAACAGACAGGCAGCCGGCCAGATCGAGCGTCGGCTGCCGAAAACTGCCTCCTGCCGCTCCTCAAGGCTCTCGGCTGGAACGGCATGGAGCGGCACCTCTTCGAGGCCCTGCCGCACTTGGAAGGCATTCAATCTGTCTTCGATCTTCGGGCGGTGCTCACCCGGCTCAACTACCACAGCAACGCCAGCCAACGTCGGCCGGGCAGTTTGCAAGCAGAGCATTTCCCCTGTCTGATTGAAACCGAAGAAGATGTTCTGGTCTGTTTAGGCCGCCGCAATGACGGTCAACTCACGGCCTTCAGCGGGAAATCCAACGAAGAAGTATCGGTTCGACCATCGGCTTTGAAAACAGCCACGGTCTACCTCATCAACCCGGATGACACCATTGCCGGAGCCCGGCCGTCGGAATTCAAGCACTGGTCATCGCGGCTGTTCTACCAGTTCCGCGGGACGGTTATGGCGATCCTGGCGGTTGGTTTCCTCGCAAATCTCCTGGCGCTGGCGCTGCCTCTGTTTGTCATGAACGTCTATGACAAGGCGATCGGCGCCCGCTCGCCAATGGTTCTGCTCACTTTGCTGGCGGGTATCGGTGTCATTCTCATCGTGGAAGGGATGGTCAAGAAGACCAAGGCCCGACTGCAGGCCTATTTCGGGTCCAGGCTCGATTCTGTTATCTCGACAACCACGTTCCGGCACTTCCTGCATCTTCCCCTGCAAATGACGGCCGCCGCGCCCATCGGCGCGCAGATCACGCGCCTGAAGCAGTTTGACGGGGTTCGCGACGTCTTTCATGGAAACCTGGCCAACGCCCTGATCGACCTACCGTTTTCGGCATTGTTCATTTTGGTGCTGGCGCTCATCGGCGGTCCGCTTGCTCTTTTGCCGGCCGGTCTTCTTTTGGTCTACGTTGTTGCGGCCTTCACCATGATCCCGCGCATGAAACGGGCAATCAACATCGCAGGCGAAGCGAAATCCCGCCTTCAAAACATCACTGTCGAGACCTTGATGAAACACAAGGCGATACGGGACCTGTCTGCGGACGATATCTGGCTGGAAAAACACAACACCCTTTCCGCAGACTTTGCCAAAAAGAACCTGAAGACGAAGCAACTCAGCCACGTCATGCAAACGCTCTCGCAGATGATGATGACCATTTGCGGTGTTGGGGTTCTGGGATTTGGCGCCGTCATGGCAATGAACGGCAACCTGTCACAGGGCGGATTGATTGCCGTGATGGCGCTGTCCTGGCGTTCGCTCAATCCGATGCACCAGGCATTCATGAGCTTGACCCAATTGGGACAAGCCCAGCAGACCGTGGAACGCATCAATGGCCTTTTGAAGCTGGACATGGAGCGGCAACCGGGAAAACTGCCGAGTCTCTATCGGCAGTTCAGGGGCACGTTGCGCTTTTCAAACGTGGTCTTGCGCTATCCTGGGCGCCAGGAGCCGTCCCTGCGGAATTTCTCGCTGCAAATCGAACAGGGCTCGGTTGTCGCCGTGACCGGACCAAGCGGATGCGGGAAAACAAGCTTGATCCGGGCTATCTTGGGTCTTTACCGGCCGCAAATGGGGGCCATCCTGGTGGACGACCAGGATATTCGCCAGCTTGATCCGGGCGAGTGGCGCAACGCGATAGGATATGCGCCCGAACAGTTCGACTTTTTCTACGGAACCATCGCGCAGAACCTGCGAATGGCGGACCCCCAGGCCGACGACAGCGAACTCATGAAAATCTTTGAAGAATTCGGCCTGCATCACTACTCGGATTTTCTGCCGCAAGGGATTGATACCCGTCTGACGGGGCAACTCTTGAGCCGGATCCCCGATAACGTTCAGCAGCGCATACTGCTTGCACGGGCCTTTATCCGGCCGGCGCCGATCTATGTGCTGGACGATCCGGCCGGAAACCTCGATTTCGACGGCGACAAGCTGCTGATGAACAAGATTGATGCCGTACGCGGCGCTTCGACGGTCATCATGACGACCTACCGTCCGAGCCATATGCGTATGGCCGACCATGTCGTGGCCATGAAGAACGGCATGGTCGCCGTCTCAGGCAAACCCGAAGAAGTGTTGGATGAAATCATGGCCCGTCAGGGTGCGCAAACCGCCAAAGCCTAACGGCTTTTGGCCAGGATGCGGGAATGAGTGTGAGGAACGACAATGAGTACGCGAGAACAAACTGATTCGTTCAAAACGGCCGTGTACGGGCGGGTTGGGCTGCCGTTGGAGATGGAAGACGGTGTCCCGCCTGTGCTTTACTCCCGTCTTCTCATCGGCCTGACACTCGCGACGCTCGCCTTGCTGGTTTGGGCCGCGTTCGGCCAGATCCGGGAAGTCGCCAACTCGGTCGGTGAAATCACCCCGGCGGGGCAAATCCTCGCCGTTGAGCACCTTGAAGGCGGGATTGTCCAAGAACTCCTTGTCAAGGAAGGGGAACTGGTGCGGGCCGGCGCGCCCCTCGCCCGGCTTGAGCGCAACGACACCACATCCGAACTCGGACGGTTGCAGAGCCGGTTGACCTATCTGGAGCTGGAGGAACAGCGCCTGCTGGCCCAGGAATATACGGATCCGGAAACAGTCGGCTTGCGGCTTGACGTGTCGATTGACGGGCTGAGCGATCAGCAAAGGGCTGCACTTTCCGCCAACCGGCGGGCGGTGGCGGACGAACAACAGGCATATCAAGCACGGGTAGCGCAACGGGAGGCCGAAATCTCCAGCCTGGAAGCCCAGGTGACCATTCAAGAAAGCCAGGTCGAGATTGAACGTGAGAAATTCAGCATTCAGGAAGGCCTGCTGAAAGACGGATACACGTCCCGCCGCCGCTATCTGGAGGCGAAGGCCGAGTATCAGCGGGCCCAGGTCGCGCTACAACAGTTGCTTGGCAACCTCGCGCAAGCGCGTGAAACACTCACCGAATCCCGGGCGGCATTGGCCCAGGCGGGCGCCGAAGTGAACCGGGATGTGGCGGATGAGCGCGCGCGCATCGCCCAGGAACGGGTTGAACTGCAGGAAGAAATGAACAAGCTCCGCGATCAGCAGGATCGGCTGTTCGTCCGGGCGCCAGTCGACGGCTATGTCAAGTCGGTCGCACAATCCGGCCGCGGGGCCGTGGTCAATCCGGGCGACCTGATTGTCGAGATCGTGCCCCTGTCCGAGAATCTGGTGGCTGAGGTTCGCGTGAATCCAAAGGACATCGGCCATATTAATGTCGGCGATCCGGCAGACATCACCATCACCAGCTACGATCCAAACATTTATGGAACTTTGTCTGGCGAGGTTCAGACCATTTCCGCGTCAAGTTTTCAGGACGAACGCGGGCAGTATTACTTCGAGGCCATTTTGACCCTTCCCGGTCAAACCATTGGAAAAGGCGCCAATGAACGGCCGGTGCTTCCGGGGATGCAGGTCAATGGACAGATCGTAACCGGCTCCAAATCGATCCTGAATTATCTGTTGAACCCGGTCACCCGGGCCATGCGGACAATCTTCACCGAGCGATAGTCCAAAAGGACCGTTCAAAAAAACGCCCCCGGGCCAAGCATGGTCCGGGGGCGTGTCGTTTTCGGCGCACCCGGCGTCAATGGACCGCCGGTGTCACCATGGCGGTAATCGTGTCCTGAACAGTCAGGACGCCCAGCGGAGCCCCCGATCCGTTCACAACGTTCGCCTCACTTTGACCGGTATCGGCGAAGGTCTTGGCAGCCTCTTCAAGCATGACGCCGTGCGGGATGGTGATCCCGCCCTCGAGCTTGCGCGACCGGTCCATCACCGTATCGACCTTGATTACACGCCCGCGGTTCACTTCCTTCACGAAATCCGCGATGTATTCGTCTTCCGGGCGAAGGACGATTTCTTGCCCCGTCCCCTGTTGAATGACCGCACCATCCCTCAGGATGGCGATCCGGTCCCCAAGCCGCAACGCCTCATCCAGATCATGAGTGATGAAGACAATCGTCTTGTGGAGCTCTTGCTGGAGATCCAGCAGCACCGACTGCATGTCCATGCGGATCAAAGGGTCAAGCGCCGAGAAAGCTTCGTCCATCAACAGGATGTCCGCATCGTTGGTGAGTGCCCGGGCAAGGCCAACACGCTGCTGCATGCCTCCGGATAGCTGGTTTGGATAGTTGTCTTCGAACCCTTCCAATCCGACCCGCGCGATCCACCGGGCGGCCCGCTCCTCGGCTTCCTTCATCGGAACACCCTGGATCTCCAGACCGTAGACGGTGTTTTTCATCACCGTCCGGTGCGGTAAAAGGGCGAACTTCTGAAACACCATCGCGGTCTTGTGGCGTCTGAACTCCCGCAGCTCTGTCCGCGACATCTTGCACACGTCAGCATCGCCGATCAGAACCTCGCCCGCAGTCGGGTCGATCAGACGATTGATGTGCCTGATCAACGTCGATTTCCCGGATCCGGACAGCCCCATCACCACCTGGATCTTGCCGCCAGGCATGGAAATGTTGATGTCGTTCAGACCAAGAACATGATTGTGCTTCTCGTTCAGTTCGGCCTTGGGCATCCCGTCCTTGACCAGCTGAACCATGTCCTGACCGTTCGGGCCAAATATCTTGTAGAGATGCTTGATCTCGATTCCGTCGGGATCAGCCATGAACCACCTCCGAATGCTTTTGCAGGCGTTTTCCGTACGCCTGTGTAGCGCGGTCGAAAATGATGGCGATGGCCACGATTGCGAGGCCGTTCATCACACCCATGGTGAAATACTGGTTGTTGATGGCATTCAGCACCGGTTGCCCCAGCCCCCTCACCCCAATCATCGAGGCGACGACGACCATCGCCAGCGACATCATGATGGTTTGGTTGATACCGGCCATGATGGTTGGGAGCGCCAGGGGAAGCTGCACATTGACAAGTTTCTGCCGTGCGTTGGAACCAAAGGCATCGGCGGCTTCCAGCACATCCGGGTCGACCAGCCGAATGCCGAGGTTGGTCAGGCGGATCATGGGCGGAATGGCATAGATCACGACCGCGATGAGGCCGGGAATCTTCCCCAAACCGAATATCATGACGACCGGGATCAGGTACACGAAACTCGGCATGGTCTGCATGAGATCGAGAACCGGATTCACGAAGCCCTGCGCCCGATCGGACCGTGCCATCAAGATGCCGATCGGGATCCCCAATATGATAGCCAGCATCGTGCAGACGCTTACCATCGCAATGGTGCGCATGGTGTCTTCCCACATGCCGAACACGCCGATCAAAAACAGCGCGATGAAGGACCCGACAGAAATCTTGACGTCTCGGCTCAGCAGATACACCAAGCCGACAAGAACGGCGATCACGATCGGCCAGGGCGAATCGATCAAAAGCCCTTCGAGAAAAACAAGAAAGTCTTCAACCGGCTCGAAAATCTGTTCAAGCGTCTCGCCGTAAGCCCTGGTGAACTCTCTGAAGGCTCCGTCGATAGCGATCCGCATATCGCGAAGTGTACCCCGGCTCAGCGACGGGAATTCGACTAGGTCCATCCTGTTTCCCCGATGGTGCTGGTTTCATGTTTGACGGCTCCGTGCCGGTGCACGGAGCCGATCGTGTCTTGCAAGCCTAACACAGCTTAAAGGGCGGCCTTGACTTTCTCGGCGACGTCTTCCGGAACCCAGTTGGTCCAGACATCTTCGAAGTTTTCGAGAAAATAGTACGCGCCGTCTTCGTTTGTGGCTTGATTGTCCTGCATCCAGGCAAGCACCTTGCCGGCGGTCTGGTTGTCCCAGGTCCTTTTCTTGACATAGTCCATCGCCACGCCCGCCTTCTCAGCGAACTCGTCTGTCACAACGGTAAAGACTTCGGACTTCACCCAGGCATTCGGCTTCGGGTCCGGGCAATCTTCAATTACTGTGCAATTGTCCCAATGCTCCTTGTCGTGCGGCGCACCGATATCAAGCAAGGTCATGTCATATTTACCCAAAATGGCTGTAGGGGCCCAATAGTAGCCCAGCCATCCATCGCCGCGCTCGTAGGCGCGCGCCAGCGATCCATCAAGGCCGGCAGCCGACCCTGAATCGACAAGCTCAAAGCCCTTTTCCTCGGCATTGAAAGCCCGGAACTGGTTTCCGGTCGTGATGCGGCAATTCCAACCGGTCGGACAGGTAAACCACGCGCCTTTCGTATCATCCTCGGCTCCGGGGAAAAGTTCCGGTCGCGCCAAAGCATCCTCGACGGTTTTGATGTTGTGCTCTTGCGCAAGGTAGGTTGGGACCCAAAATCCCTCGACACCGCCCTCGTTCAGGATTTCGCCGCCAATGATCAGCGACCCCTCCGCGACCGCGTTGTCGAGCGGCTCACGGACGGCGTTGATCCAAAGCTCCGGCGCGATATCCGGCTCCCCTTTTTCGTTCATGGACGTGAACGTCGGCATGGTGTCGCCGGTCACAAGCTCCACCTGGCAGCCATAGCCGTTTTCGAGAATGATCTTGTCGATATTCGCGATTGCTCCGGCCGAAGCCCAATTCATTTCCGCCATTGTGACGGTGCCGCATTCCTCGGCCATCGCCGAACCGGCAGCAAATGTGAGGGCCGTGGCGGCCACGGTTACTAATAGTTTTTTCATTCCAGTACTCCCGTTTCTGGTCGGTTGGTTCACGGGGCAACAGCCCGGCATGCGTCGTCAGGACGCCCACGCACGACAGCCCATAACCAATTCATCAATATTCGCAAATGCGCTTGAACGAGTGTAGAGTTGTCAAAACGAAAAACCAGATCTGTGGCAGCCTATAGAAATAATAGACTGACTTTTAAGACCGATTTCGAATGCATACTTGCCCTTTTCACCCAGTGAACATCTATATTTCCAGGACAGCCGATTCACCTGAGAGTTCAATCTACTCAATCACGCAATCGCCAAACCTGTCGAGATCTAGCATTGCATTATGCGACAGAAGGTTCAACAGTTGAAGGGTGATTTAGCGTCACCTCTCATGAATCATACTCATAGACCGCGATTTGCGACATAAACTGACAAATTTGCGTCATCTAACGAATAAAATGCCGGTATTCCACGATTCGCAAACCCTCAGCGATGCCGCCCCGGTGTTGATGACAGGGCCGGCCCCTCATAAAAGATATTGGGACGGACCAATGAACGAAGCTGCCTCCTATCCGCCCAGACGCCCACGCCGCTGAACATGGCGGCAAGTCTTTTCAACCCTGACCGCACCAGGAGATCCTCATGCGCTCCGCTTTCCACCTTGCCTATCATGTCAACGACCTTGATGAAGCTCGAGCCTTCTACGGAGGACTTTTGGGTTGCCGCGAGGGGCGCAGTACTGACAGCTGGGTGGACTTCGACTTCTTCGGTCACCAGATCTCCCTTCACCTTGGAAAACCGTTTGAGACGAGTTTGACCGGCAAGGTCGGCGAGCACATGGTGCCGATGCCGCATCTCGGTGTGGTTTTGGATATGGACAGCTGGACCTCGCTAGCGGACCGTCTCAAAGACGCCGGTCTTGACTTCATCATGGCACCGACGATCCGGTTCCAGGGCGAGCCGGGGGAGCAAAGCACGATGTTTTTCAAGGATCCGAGCGGAAATCCGATCGAAGTGAAAGGCTTTCGGGACGAAAGCGGAATTTTTGCGCAATGAAGCCTGTGGTGCCCTTTGTCTCCAGCGCGGGACCGGCCGAACAGGACGTTTGGCTTACTGAACTGCCCAAAGCCTTGCGGACAATAGCCAGTGTCAAGCACTTGGAACACCTGTCGCCCGCTGAGGCCGCCGCGGCGAAGGTGGCGATCGTGGCCAATCCGGACGTTCGGGATCTGAGAAGGCTTCCGGCCCTGGAATGGGTGCACAGCCTGTGGGCCGGCGTGGAACGCTTGACCGCCGAGTTGCCGGAGGATGGCCCCAAGATCGTCCGCATGACCGATCCCCAAATGGCCGAAACAATGGCTGAGGCCGTTCTTGCCTGGACGTTGTACCTGCACCGCGACATGCCGCGATATGCCCAGCAGCAACGCGTGGGGCTCTGGCTGGAACACCGGTTGCGTTTGCCGCATCAGCGGCGGGTGAGCGTTTTGGGGCTCGGCCGGCTCGGCACTGCAGCCGCGCTGCGTTTAATGGATAACGGCTTCGATGTTGCAGGCTGGAGCCGGACACCCAGAACCCTCAACGGTGTTCATACCGCGCATGGCGACACCGGGCTCCGGTCCATATTGGAACGCACGGATATTGCAGTCGTTCTTGTTCCGCTGACAGCGCAAACCCGGGAACTATTGAACACAGATGCCCTCAAGTCTTTGCCGAAGGGCGCTAGCCTGATCAATTTTGCCCGCGGTCCGATCATCGACACAAGGTCGCTTTTGCAGGAACTGGATCGCGGCCATCTGGATCATGCGGTTCTGGACGTGTTCGACGAGGAACCCCTGCCGGCCTCCAGTCCGCTTTGGTCCCATCCGAAAATCACTGTTCTGCCGCATATTTCGGCCCCGACCATCCCGGAAACGGCCTGCCGGCTGCTGGCACGCAACATCCGGACCTACCTGGAGACCGGCGCCATTCCCGACCATGTGGACCATAGCCGTGGCTACTGAGGCAGGCGTCGTCATACTGTAATCCATGGCAGACTAAGTGGTCTGAAACCTGCCGATTGACCCTGACCCCGACGGTGCCAAATGACCCATCCTCCGATCCTCGGCGCGGCCTTGACGCTCGACACCTACGAGATGAACCGGGAGCTCATGAGAGAGCTCCCCAGAGATGTGGAGATCCAGGACTTCATCAACGCAGACCTGCTGAACTCCGGCGCAGCGGACGCCATTGCCCGCAGCAAAACGGTGCTTGACGGCCATGAAGGCCGGATCGGCATCCACGGGCCATTTTGGGGGTTCGCCTTGGACACCGTCGACCCGGATGTCCGGACAATCGTCAAGAAACGCCTCAAGCAAGCCCTGGATATATGCGCCGCGATCAGGGCGACCCACATGGTCGTTCACAGCCCGTTTTCCACATGGGACTTCAACAATCTCGACAATTATGAGCGCGGCAAAGAACGGAAAATCGAACTCTGCCATCTGAGCATGGGGGAGGCCGTTAAGCAGGCCGAGGACATCGGCTGCATGCTCGTGATCGAGAACATCGAGGACAAGGACCCCAATGACCGCCTGAAACTCGCCGACAGCTTCCAGTCGCCGTCTGTCGGCCTTTCCGTCGACACCGGCCATGCCCACTATGCGCATGGCAGCACCGGTGCGCCTCCGGTCGACTACTTCGTCAAACTTGCCGGCAACCGCCTGCACCATGTGCATTTGCAGGACGCGGATGGGTATGCGGATCGCCACTGGTCCCTCGGCGAAGGCACGATCAACTGGCCATCGGTATTCGCAGCCCTTACTGCGGCGACCAGCAATCCGCGGCTGATCATCGAGTTGCGCGACCACAGTCAGATCAGACAATCGATTGATGCAATGAAAGCCCTTGGCCTCGCACAATGAACACTACCACGGGACAGGCGCGCGGGAAGCTGCCTGTCCCGTGTGCCTGTGTTAGGCGATCGCCCATGGGCCATGGAAGCTGTCTCCCGGCATATCGGTGCGCTCAAATCCATGGGCGCCAAAGAAATCGCGCTGACCCTGTATGATGTTCGCGGTGGACCGGCCGGTCCGCATGATATCGAAATACGACAAGGCGGCGGACAGCGCAGGAACCGGTAAACCGTGGAGCGTCGCCATGGCCACGGTTTTGCGCAGCCCGTCCTCGCTCCGCCGGAGCGTGTCGGCGAAGAATGGCGCCAGGATGAGATTGCGGCCCGGCTGTTCCTCAAGGGCCGATGCCATATCATTCAAGAGTGCGGAGCGGATGATGCAGCCCGCCCGCCAAACACGGGCGATTTCGGGCACCGGCATGGCCCAGCCATATTGCCGGGCTGCTGCCGAGATCAAATCGAACCCTTGCGCATAGCACAGGATCTTGCCCGCCAGCAGGGCCGGTTCCAGCACCTCAGGTCCAAGCAAGCCTTGGGCGATAGGTCTTGGCGCCGAACCGAACACCGCTTCGCCGGCTTTGCGCTCTTCGAGGCGGGCCGACATGCCGCGCGCTCCGACTGCGGCTTCGATTGTTCCTGCCGGCGTCCCGAGCATCAGCGCTTCGATCGCCGTCCACCGGCCGGTTCCCTTCTGGCCGGCACGATCGAGGATCACATCCAGCATCGGCCTGCCGGTGTCCGGGTCGCGGGTGCGGGACACTTCGGCCGAGATTTCGATCAGATATGACTGCAAGACACCCTGGTTCCAGCCGTCAAACACATCCGCAACCGCGGAATTGTCCAGTTTCAAACCATCACGCATGATGCCGTAGACTTCGGCGATCATTTGCATGTCGGCATATTCGATCCCGTTGTGAACGGTCTTGACCAGATGCCCCGCTCCCGCCTCACCAAGCCAGGCGGCGCAAGGCACGTTTTCGAATTTGGCCGAGATCGCTTCAAGGAGCGGTTGAACCCTGGCGAAGGCGGATCTGTCGCCGCCTGCCATGATCGACGGTCCGAAACGCGCGCCTTGTTCGCCGCCAGATACCCCAATTCCCATGAAATGCGGGCCCCCTGACAAGGCCGTCGCGGCCCGGCGGTTGGTGTCGTGATAGTTCGCGTTGCCTGCGTCGATGATCAGATCCTCCGGATCCAGAAGCGGGCGTAAAACCTGGATCTGCGCGTCAACAGCCTCACCTGCGGGAACCATGAGGATTATGGCCCGCGGCGGCTTGATGGACGCGACGAACTCCTCGATCGTCCGGGATGGCACAAGCCGCTCCGCCAGATCGCCGGCCTTGGCGACAAACTGGTCTGTCCTCTGCGCGGTACGGTTGAATACAGCGATCCGATAGCCGTTTTCGGCAATGTTGAGGGCAAGATTGCGGCCCATGGTCCCCAAACCGATCAGACCAATTTCGGCATGCTCTTGGACTATCGGATGAGGCATGAAGGATCCTTTCTTTCAATCGATTAAATTGGGCGACAGATAAGCGTCCGAATAGCGGACCCTTGTGGCCAGCGCAATTGCTTGCGCCGGCCGCTCACAGCAAACGCATCCGTCGAATTACGGAAATCCTGAAAAAAACTGTCATGAATTGTTGATAGGTCACGGACGACCGCAGCCTTCTCCTGCGGCCCATCGCAAAAGGATTAGTGGCATGAAAAAATTCCTGATTGCAGCCGGCCTTCTGGTTGCGACATCCGCCTCGGCGTTGGCGGCCGATGTTTCCGGCAAGCTTGTTCTCTACACATCCCAGCCCAACCAGGATGCACAGCAGACCGTTGATGCTTTCATGGCAAAGCATCCGGGTGTTGAGGTCGAATGGGTCCGCGACGGCACCACCAAAATCATGGCGAAACTGCGCGCGGAGTTTGAAGCGGGAGCCCCGAAGCCGGACGTCCTCCTCATCGCCGACATGGTCACCATGGAAAGCCTGAAAGCGGAAGGGCGATTGATGGCCCATGAAGATGCGGACATTTCGGCCTACGATCCGGCGATCATGGATCCCGGCAAGACTTACTTTTCGACCAAACTGATCACCACGGGCATCGTCTACAACACCAATGCTCCGATGAAGCCAACTTCCTACAAGGATCTCTTGAAGGAAGAAGCCAAAGGCAAAATCGCCATGCCGTCGCCGCTCACCTCCGGCGCGGCAACGATTCACATGACGGCCCTCACCTCAAACCCGGAGCTCGGTTGGGCCTATTATGAGGCCCTGTTCGAGCAAGGGGCCAACCCGCAAGGCGGGAACGGTGGAACATACAAGGCGGTTGCCGGTGGAGAGAAGCTCTACGGCTTCGTGGTCGACTTCCTCCCGATCCGCAGCAAGCTGGATGGCGCGCCAGTCGAGTTCGTGTTCCCGGAAGAAGGCGTGTCCGCCGTGACCGAGCCGGTCGGGATTCTTTCGACCGCCCAAAACCCGGATGCAGCCAAGGCGTTCGTTGACTTTCTCCTGTCCGCTGAGGGACAGCAGCTTGCCGCCAGCCAGGGCTACCTGGCGGCCCATCCGGACATCGCTCCGCCCGAAGGCTTTCCAGCCCGCGATCAGATCAAGTTGATGGAGTTCGATCCCGCCGAAGCGCTTGCCAAGGATCAAGCGAACAAGCTCAAGTTCTCCGAGATTTTCGGCGGCTAAACACCAACGGCATTCAACCGCAACATCCATCCCGGCCAGTCATTGGCCGGGATGCCACCTATTCCGGACACCCGATCCCTTGCGCGCTTCTTTTTCGGCAGAAACCGTTTCGCTTGGCCTTGTCGTGGCTGGAGCCACCCTGATTTGCGGGCTGCCGCTCTTGCTTTTGTTCAAAATCGGTCTGACCGGCACCGGCGGATTCACACTGACCCCGCTGTTGGAAGCCCTGAACAGCCGTTCGGTTCAACAAGCCCTCTGGAACTCCATTGAAAGCAGCACTTTGTCTGCTCTGTGCGCGACGGTTCTGGGCACCGCTCTCGCGCTGATCATCGGTCTCACGAATGTCCGCGCGAAAGGTATTCTGGTCTTTCTCATTCTCCTGCCGATGATGATACCACCGCATGTCACGGCGATTGCGTGGATCCAGGCACTTGGACCGGGGAGCCAGGTTCTTCAGTGGTTCGGTATCGCGCCGGAAATTGGTTCGACACATCCGCTGTACTCGCGGGAGGGTTTGGTGCTTCTTTTGACCTTGCAGCACAGCCCCCTGGTGTTCCTTTTGGTGCGCGCCGCTTTGAGATCCTTCCCCCGGGAGCTTTCCGACGCAGCCCGTGTTTGCGGATCGGGCGCTTCCCGGATGCTTTGGAAGATCACCCTACCGCTTTTGGCGCCCTCGTTGCTGGCAGGGTTTGCCTTGTCGTTTGTGGCCGCGCTCGGAAATTTCGGGATCAATGCCATGCTCGGCATTCCGGCGCGCTATACAACGCTGCCGGTTCTGGTGTGGCGCAGGCTGGCCAGTTTCGGACCGGACGTTCTCCCGAACGTCGCGGTGATCTCAGTCATACTGGCAGCGGTCGCCCTGCTGGCGATCCTGCTGCAAACTGGGTTGCAAAAACGCATGCGCACTGCCCTGATCGGCCTGCCGCAGGATGCTCTGGCACTTTCCCTTGGCAAGAACCGTATCCTCATCGAGGCTTTGCTTTGGGGCTTCGTCGCAGCGGTCCTTGTCTTGCCGGCCGCCTCCCTTCTGGCCACAGCGCTGGTCAAGACCTATGGGCTGCCACTGACCTGGTCGACACTGACATTCGAGAACTTCGCGGAGGTTTTGTGGCGCCAATCGGTGACCGTTCGCGCCTTTGCGAACTCAAGTCTGATTGCCGGACTTGCCGCGATCGCGATCGCTTTGGTCAGCCTCCTGCTGGGATATTTTCTGACCCACAAAAGACGAAACCATCGCCGTGCAGCCGCAGCTGCGGGCGCCCAGGCGGAAATCGCATTTGCCGTTCCGGGAATTGTCATGTCGATTGCCTTTATTCTGGCATTCATCCGGCCGCTGCCGATTATCAATGTCTCGCTCTACGGCACGCTCTGGATCATCTTCGTGGCCTACGTCTCCTGTTTCCTGGCGATTGGATTGAAGCCGGTGACGGCTGCCTACCTGCAAATCGATGGAAGCCTGGAAGAGGCGGCCAAGGTTGCTGGGGCCGGTTTCGGGCGCCGGCTACGGCGGATCTTCGCGCCGATGATTGCGCCGGCGGCCGCTTCCGGGGCAATCCTGGTGTTCCTGACTGCATACAACGAAATCACCGTCTCGGCCCTTCTGTGGTCGACGGGGAATGAAACCATCGGGACCACGATCTTCAACTACGAAGACGGTGGCTACACAACTCTGGCGGCCGCCATGTCCACCGTCGTGGTGCTTGCCACGATCTGCATCATGCTGGCGATGAACGGGTTGGCGCAACGGGCTCCGGCAGGCACCATTCCCTGGCGGAATTAAAGCGGACCGTCCGCCGGCACAACCCAGCCCCCATCAAGGAAGAGATGCAGTTCGTCGCCGGACCCGGCACGGGTCGCCAGGTTTACAAGCACCTCCTCCGATGTCCGCTCGATGCGAACATGGGCTTCCCAATAGCCGCCGCGATAGGTTGCCCGCTGGACAATCGAGGCCAGAGCTCCGTCATCCGCGGGCTTGAGATGTTCCGGGCGGATCATCAAGCGGACTGGTCCCGGGCGCGTTGAGGACGGGCACGCAACGTCGATTGGCTGGTCCGCCCAATGGACCCGCGCACGGCCGTTTTGAACCTGCATCGCGGTCGCATTCACAATCGTGCTGCGGCCGATAAACTGCGCCGCCATTTCGCTGGCCGGGCGGGAATAGAGCTTATCCGGCGCATCCACCTGCAACAACTTGCCGTCCTTCATCAAGGCAATACGGTCGGCCAGGGCCATGGCTTCGCGCTGATCATGGGTAATGAAAATCGTGGTTGAGCCGCTTTTGCGATGAAACTCGGCAAGTTCCTCTTCCATCGCGCTGCGCAAATGCGGGTCGAGATTGGCCAGCGGTTCATCCATCAAGATGGTCCTGGCGGACTGAGCCAGACATCGTGCCAACGCAACCCTTTGCCGTTGACCGCCCGACAAGTCCGCCGGGCGGCGCTTGGCCAGAGGCGCAAGCTCCACCATTTCAAGACAGGCAGCCGTCTGGTCAGCGGTCTCCGATCTGGCAAGACCGGCTGTTTCAAGAGGAAAGGCAACATTTTGCTCGACCGACATATGCGGCCAGAGCGCATAGGATTGAAACACCACCCCGACATTGCGCCGCTCCGGCGGAACGAATGTCCGCGGTCCGGCCATCATCTGCCCGCCCAGCGCGATCTCCCCGCTGTCAATGGCTTCCAGCCCGGCAATACAGCGCAGCAACGTGGATTTGCCACAACCGGACGGTCCCAGGACGACAAAAAACTCGCCCGTTTCGATCTCGACCGACACATGGTCAAGGGCAAGGTGATCGCCAAAGCTTTTGCACAAGGAAGACAGACGAATGGACATGGCCGGGCCTTACCCGTCATTTGTAACGATCGCATTACGAGAAAACGCAGATAAGGCTGGAAACGCTGAGACCAGACCGGATTTGTGCAGATCGTTCAAAAAAGCCACTTTGATCCGAAACAGATGAGCTCAGGTCGGGCAAAGGAGACGCGAGGGGTCAAGCGGTGGCTGAAGAACCAAACCGTCCAACGGAAATGTCCCGGAAACACTCGACAACATGGTCGGCAAAGGCTTGCGTCGCCCGGCCCGAACGCGGGCGTTGTTCGATGATGATATGATAGTCCCCGATAGGCGGCAGGCCGTGGCGTTCATCGAGAATTTGAAGTGGAGGTTCGACGACACTCGCCGGAAACGGCGCGACCGCAAGATCGGCAACCAGGGCAGCCTCCTGCCCGGCACTGTGAAAGCTGGTGTAGGAGATGCGGTAGGGCTTTTCGGCCTTGTCGAGCGCGATCCGGGCCGCCCGGCGCCAGGGGCATCCAGATGTCGAGACCGCCAGGGGCAAAGGGTCGCGTTCATATGCAATTCCCCCTTCCAGACCGACCCAAACAAGCGGTTCCGCAAATATGGTCTCTCCGCGCCGGGCCAATTCACTATCTGGCCGCGCCGTATAGAGCACCAGATCAAGTTCCTTTTTCTTGAATTTCTCGGCGAGCATCGGACTGCCATCCAAGCTCACATCGACATTCACACCAGGATGCGACCGGGCAAAGCGGGCGAGGAAATTCGGCAAATGACGCGTGCCAAAATCCGAAGGCGCACCAAACCGCACCATGCCCTCCACGGAAGGTGACAGGAAGAGCGACACAGCCTCCTCGTTCAGCATCAGGATCCGGCGGGCATATCCAAGCAGCGCTTCGCCTTCCGCAGTTATGCGCACGCTGCGACCCTCCCTTGCAAAAACGGAAACACCAAGCATGGTTTCCAACTTCTTGATCTGCATCGACACCGCGGATGGCGTCCGGCCGACGATCTCTGAAGTCTTTGAAAAACTTTGGGTTTCCGCAATAAGCAGGAAGGTGCGATAGAGCTCCATATCGATCAGTTTTGTCGCGGCGGCGGGGAGCTTTTCCATGTTTGTAACCGAACCTTAACAGATCAATTTTTCTGAACTGAGACTTAAGTGCAATTCGATTGATTGAAAAGACGGAAATGCCCATATCGGCGTCAAGCGGCCCAATTCTTTAGCAGTGGACCGCAAGTCACCCCACAACCGAGACAGGGATTGGAAACGACATGGTCCTTCTCAACCAAATTCTCGGCACGGCTTTGATGGGAGTCGTATCCACTCAATCCGCTGCCGATCTTGCCCGCATGAACCAGACCCTGCGTACCTCCGAGGAACGCAAGAACCTGCAAACGGGCCGTCGCTCTTGACATTCCGCGCGATGATCGCACGGCCATGAAACCGGTCACCTTTTGGTGGCCGGTTTTTTTGTCTTGGGGCTACCGTTGGTTTTGCAGATAGACCAGCGGATATTAATTCGGAATCGATTGGATACCCAAAACTGATCGCTTCTTGAACTGCCAAGCATCTTTGGACGTTTCATAAAAACGCCCAAGACTCTAAAGACAACCGGCCTCTTCCCCGGCCGTTTTCATGGCCATAACGACGGCATAGTCGGTTACCTTCAAAATTGAATACCCAATGATCAGCAGTGTCTTCCTGATGTCAACCAGCACCGGACTGTTCAAGACCTCTTCGGCAGCGGACCGGATGGCAGCCGCCTCTTCCCCCGGTCTTGCCGATGATGTCACCCAGGGCAAGCCCGGAACGGATGGTGTTCGCGCGATTGGCTTCAGCTTTGCCGCGATGTCGGGCCGGTAGGACTGGGCCAGAGTCCAGCACACCGCATCGACGCAGCATATGTCGGCTCCCGCGTTGGCCACGGCCTCCATGGATCTCATGTGGCCCCCGCTGATCTGGACGCTCCCGAAAAACGGCCCGTCTCCCGAAAGCTGGGTGAGCGCGAAGCGCAGTGCGTTGAAGCCCGATTGACTGTCCCATCCATTCAAGACAACCCGCAGCCCTTGTGCGTCGCGCAATCCGGCCAAGCGGCTTTTTTTGTGTGCAAGCACGAAACTGCAATAATTTGGACCCGAGCAGCCATCCGCGCCATAATGCGGCGTGAGAACCGGCCTCACCTTTCGGGCTAGCGTGGTGACCAGCGGGAACCCGCAGGTCTGGCTCAGCAAAAGCGAAGGGTCTTGCCAGCGCGCCAGAAGGGTCGCGCCGGGAGACGGGTCAGGTCCGGCCTTCAGGTCGCTCAAGCGATCCGCGATAGCCGCTTGAAGTGCCGCTTCGAGCGTGCGTGTCGCCTCACCAATCTCCGGCCAATCATACATGGGCAGGAAAACCGGCAAGGCCGGCGATTTCAGCTGTTTGCCGGCATCGTTCGTCACAACGTCCGTCAACCGATCCTCCTGCTTTCCGGTGTCTGGTTGCCGACGAGAGGATGCACGACGGGTTCCTTGACCTTGAAGAGATACTGCCGGGCGAGGGCCCCGTAGCCCTTGAACACATAGTCGCCGTTGCGGCGTTTCCACGCGGTTTTCCGAGCCTGGTAGAGACCGGGCAACCGGTACCAAGGCACCTGCGGATGACTGTGATGCACAACATGCAGATTGTTGTTCAAAAACAGGAAGGAGAATACCGGGCAAGATTCGACGATAATCGAGCGGGCCTCGGGGCACACATGGGCCCTGTGCTCGGCATAGGTGCGCAGCATCAAGAGGCACATTCCCGGATAGGCAATCGAAAGAACATACAACCAAATCGGCAGCCCTGCGATTTGCGAAACGAACCACAAAACGGGCAAAAGACCCAGCGCATGATGCATCCAGGCGTTCCACACCTTTTCATGTCCCTGCAACAACAGCCGGATTTCGGATCCATAAAATCCGACAAGCGAGACAGCCGGACCGATCGTGAGACGCCCGGCAAGTGTGTTGTTCGCAACCAGGATCAAATGGATCGGACGCGGCAATCGCTGCCAGTCGGCCCAGGCCAGATAAAAGCTTTCCGGATCGTCATAAGGGTCGGTCAGACGGTCATTGTTGTGATGTTGCAAATGGAGAGATTTGAACCGTCGGTAGGGGATGAACAAGCCGATCGGAAAATAGACCAAGGCCTCGTTGATCCAGCCATGGCGCGTCGGATGGCCATGCAAGACCTCATGTTGCAAGGATGAGTGAAGGGTCACGGCCAGGGCGGCCAGTGGCAGCGCGATCCAGATGGGCATTGCGCCGGACAGAGCGACAAGACCGGACCAAGCAACCGATACACCCAGAATCAAGGCAAGGGTCGGCCATTCGCAAACGGGTGTTCGCGGCACGAAAGTCTCCAGTTTTTTGAGAAGCAATTGACGTGCCGAGCTTATCGCCCGTTGCTCAGATTATCTCAACGGGAGACTTGTGATCTAAATCTATAATTGAACACACTCATCTACAGATGGTGATTAGATGACCTATTGTTGAATTATGTCACCAAATGGCACAAATTTTCCGGATGACGATGTCCCATCCCCGTCAACCGTCTTATGGTTTCGATGCATGCTGAAGGCGAAACCGGACAAGACATGCCCGGATGCGCCGATCGCCTACTTCCGCTTCTTGTTCATAGCGGCAGCCAGCGCTGCAGCCATGGCGTTGTTACCGCCAGCTTCATCGCCGCGATTGGGCGGCCGTTGTCCGGAGCCCTTTCCGCCGGGTGCTGGGCCTCGCGGCGCGGAACCTGGCCGCTGCCCGCCACGGTCTTGCTGGCTCCGCTCCCGCTGCCCCTGATAATCCGCCTGGGATTTCATCGTCATCGAGATCCGCTTGCGCGGCACATCGACTTCCAGGATTGTAACCTTCACGATATCACCGGCCTTCACCACCTTGTGCGGATCATCGACAAACCGGTCGGCGAGTTGCGAGACGTGGACAAGCCCGTCCTGATGGACGCCGACATCCACAAAGGCGCCGAAATTCGTGACATTTGTAACCGTGCCTTCCAGTTTCATGCCGGGCTTGAGATCCTTGATGTCCTCAATCCCGTCCTGAAGCGTGGCCGTTTTGAATTCAGGGCGCGGATCGCGTCCCGGTTTCTCCAGCTCCGACAGGATATCCTTGATGGTGGGGAGGCCGAACCGTTCGTCGATGAATTCTTTCGGATCGAGGCCGCGAATGAGCGCGCTGTCACCCATGATCTGCCGCACGTCCCGCCCGCAGGCCTTCACGATGCGCTTGGCGAGCGGATAGGCTTCAGGGTGAACGGACGATGCGTCAAGCGGCTCAGTACCATCGTTGATGCGTAGGAAACCGGCGCAAAGCTCAAAAGCCTTCGCGCCAAGGCGCGGCACATCCTTCAGCTGGTTGCGCTTGTCAAACCGGCCGATGGCTTCCCGGTGCTCGACCACCGCCTTGGCGAGGCTCTCGCTCAACCCGGAAATCCGCGACAGCAGCGCCGGTGACGCGGTGTTCAGATCGACCCCGACCGCATTCACCGCATCCTCGACCACGGCATCCAGCGCGCGGGCAAGTTTCGTCTGGTTCACATCGTGCTGGTACTGACCAACGCCGATGGATTTCGGCTCGATCTTCACCAGCTCGGCCAACGGATCCTGCAGCCGGCGGGCAATGGATGCGGCACCGCGCAGGGACACATCCACATCCGGCATCTCCTTGGCCGCCAGTTCGGACGCCGAATAGACCGAGGCCCCTGCCTCGTTGACGATGACCTTGATCGGCCGGCTTGCTG
The DNA here is from genome assembly GCF_008711285.1 of Roseibium aquae. Classification (GTDB taxonomy): domain Bacteria; phylum Pseudomonadota; class Alphaproteobacteria; order Rhizobiales; family Stappiaceae; genus Roseibium; species Roseibium aquae. Next base: position 179,381 of record NZ_VXDC01000001.1, on the reverse strand, counting down.
CAGGGATATCGGCCAGGACCTCGCCCGCAAGTTTGTCGGTTTCGCGGCTTGCCGTGCCGTTACCGATCGCGATCAGACCAACCTTGTGTTTGGCGATCAGCGCCAGAAGGGCATTCCGGGACCCTGACAGATCATTGCGCGGTTGAAATGGATAGATCGTGGCGGTGTCGACAAGCTTGCCGGTCTGATCCACCACCGCAACCTTGACGCCTGTGCGGATGCCCGGATCAAGACCAAGAGTGGTCTTCGAACCGGCGGGCGCGGCCAGCAGGAGATCTTTCAGGTTCTTGGCGAAAACCTCGATGGCGGCTTCCTCGGCGCGTTCACGGAGGTCGCCCATGAGATCGAGTTCCAGATGCAGTGCGAGCTTCACCTTCCAGGCAAAGCGGGCAACCTCCATCAGCCATTTGTCGGCCGGACGGCCTTTGTCAGCGATGTGATAGGCATCGGCCACCTTCCGGACCACCGGAGGAACCGGGGCCGGGTCATCCGCATCGACCACCAGCTCGACAGCCAGAACGCCTTCGTTCCGCCCGCGAAAAAGGGCCAGGGCCCGGTGACTGGGGATCTTGGCCAAGGGTTCTTCATAATCGAAGTAGTCGGCGAACTTCGCGCCCTTCTCTGCCTGTCCGTCAATCAGCGCGGACCGCACCACACCCCGCTCTTGCAGATAGGTCCTCAGGCGCCCGACAAGGTCCGCGTTTTCCGCAAAACGCTCCATCAGGATCTGACGCGCTCCGTCCAGAGCAGCCTTTGTGTCGGCAATACCTTTCTCGGCATCCACGAACGCCGCAGCCTCAGTTTCGGGCGTCCTGGAAGGATCGCCCAAAAGAAGATCGGCCAGCGGCTCCAGTCCGGCTTCCTTGGCAATCTGCGCCTTGGTCCGGCGCTTCTTCTTGAACGGCAGGTAAAGGTCTTCAAGCTGCGCCTTGGTCTGCGCAGCCGCGATCTTGTCCGACAAGTCGCCGGTCAGCTTGCCCTGCTCATCAATCGCCTTGGTAATCGCTACCCGCCGGTCTTCCAGCTCACGCAGATAAATCAGGCGTTCTTCCAGTTTGCGAAGCTGGCTGTCGTCCAGACCGCCGGTCGCTTCCTTCCGGTACCGGGCAATGAAGGGAACCGTCGATCCTTCGTCGAGCAGCTGAACGGCCGCATTCACCTGCCCTGCCTGACACCCGATCTCCCCGGCAATTTGCGTTGCAATCCGCAGAGCGGCCTGCGCCGGGAGCCCCAAAGGCTTTGCAGAGGCGGGTGGGGCGGAAAATGCGGGCATTTCAGACATCGATGATCGGATCCGTTCTTGAAATCAGGGACGCGACGATAGAGCCGCCAACGCGGGCAATAAAGAGACAACGCGCGTTCATCCACCGTGGTGTAACCATGCAGTTGGCCCATGCACTTCGAATACAGCAGTTTCCGGCAACCTGAACGAACCACTCGCAGCTTTCGAACGTAGGCTTTGCGTCAAACAAACGCACCCACCAACATCAGCAGGAGGGAACAATGCAGATCAAGGACCGCATCGAATACCTGTCGAAACCGGCTCCCTATACCGCATCGCCCGAGATGAGCGTGTTGGAAGCAGCCAAGGAAATGTCGGCGCGCAATATCGGATCCGTCGTCATCACTGATGAAAGCCGGAAGGTCGTCGGCCTTGTGACCGAGCGGGACCTTCTGCGACGGATCGTGGCCGAAAATAAATCCCCCGAAACAACCCTGCTTAGCGACATCATGACCACCAACCTCCGGCTCGCTCGGGATACGGACAAGGTCGTGGACTGGCTGCGTGTCATGTCGAACGAACGGTTCCGCCGCTTGCCGGTCGTCGATGACGAGGGCCGGATCGTTTCCATCATGACCCAGGGCGACTTCGTCTCCTACACTTGGCCGGAACTCCTGAAGATCGCGAGCGACAGGGTCGAAAAGCGACTTGGCACCAACAACCAGTACATCTGGATCATCGCCGCGGTGCTGATCTACGGCATTGCGATGGTATTCATCACAGCCGGATAGAAGGCGGGATCCGGGAGGCTTAACGAACCACGGTGATGCGTTCGGCAGCCCGTGTCACGGCGGTGTACAACCAACGCGCCTTGTGTTCCCGGAACGCCCAGCTTTCGTCGAACAAAACCACATTGTCCCATTGCGAACCCTGGGCCTTGTGGACAGTCAGCGCATAACCGTAGTCGAATTCGTCTGAATTCCGCCGGAGGGCGAAGGGCACCTGCTCCGCCCCATCCTCGAACATGGCCGGAAGCACCTTCACCTTGACCGCCTTCTTCCCGGTCTCATCCTCGGGCAGCACATCGAACCGGAGGGTGTTGCCGCGCGGCGGGCGCAGACGCTCGACGGTCCAAAGCCCGCCGTTCAGCAGCCCCTTGGTCTTGTCGTTGCGCAGACACACCAGCTTGTCACCGACCGCGGGCATCGGAGTGGTGAAGCCTTTCAGCTCGCGGATCCGGCCATTGTAAAGCCGCCGGGTCTTATTGGTCCCCACCAGCACTTGATCGCAGCTGAGGATCTGATCCTTGTCAATATCCCGGCGATGAATGACGCTGCTTTCATCGAACGTGCCATAATCGAGCTGGCCGCCGTCCCGGATGGTCATGGACATACGCACGATCGGGTTGTCCTGCGCCTGACGGTGGACCTCCGTCAGCATCACATCGGGCTCGGCTTCGGTAAAATAGCCCCCGCCCTTGACTGGCGGCAACTGAGCCGGATCGCCCAAAACAAGAACCGGGGTCCCGAAAGACAGAAGATCCTTACCTAGGTCCTCGTCGACCATGGAACACTCGTCGATGACAATCAGTTTTGCAGTGGCCGCAGCGCTGTCGCGCTTCAAGGCGAATTGCGGCCCCGAATCTTCCTCGTCATTGTCCAAGTCCTCTTCTTCTTTGGAAGAGCGCGGGCGGTAAATCAGCGAGTGGATGGTGCCTGCGTCCTCGCAGCCTTTTTGCCGCAGAACATGGGCCGCCTTTCCCGTGAACGCTCCAAAAACCACGTCCCCATCGATGCCCTCGGCCAGATGCCGGGCCAGCGTCGTCTTGCCGGTGCCCGCATATCCGAAAAGGCGAAAGACCTGCCGGTCGCCACGCCGGAACCAGTCGGCAACTTCGGTAAGGGCTCTGTCCTGCTCCGGCGACCAGCTCATCCCCGATTCCCGTTTCGTTCTAGTTCAAAAAGCCTCAATACCCGGTTTTTCCTTATGGTGCTACGGGGCCGCACGGACAATCAGAAGCGTTGGGCGCCAAACGGCGCAAGATCGATGGACGGTGTCTCGCCGAACAACAGCTGCGCGCTGAGTTCCCCTGTGGTGGCTGCCTGGGTCAATCCATGATGGGCGTGACCAAAGGCGTAGCAGATATGCGGGCTCGCGGATGCAAGTCCTATGACCGGCAGACTGTCCGGCAGCGAAGGCCGGAACCCCATCCAGGTCTTACCCTCGCAAGCCTGAAGGCCCGGAACGATCTCCTTCGCCCGGGTCACCATGGCCGATACACGTTTCCAATTGGCCGGAAGATCGAGACCGCCAAATTCCACCGCTCCGCCAATCCGCAATCCGGTGGACAGGGGCGACAAGACGAATCCATGGCCTGGCAACATGATGAAACGGAGCAGGTCGACGCCGGGATTGCTGACGGTGATGTTATAGCCGCGCTCGGTGTCCAGCGGGACCCGGTCCCCCAGTTGCGCCGCCAGGCTCTTCGACCACGCACCGCAGGCAATGACCGCCTTGTCCGCTCGAACCGTATCCCCTTGGGCAGTCCGCAGATCGACCCAATCTGCGCCTGGCTGGACTGCCTCCACACAAGCGGTTTGGAAATGCACGCCTTGGGTCTTCAGCCAGTCCGCCAGATCCAGACACAAATGGTAGGGATCATCGACTTGCGCCCAGCCGGGCACCAGTGCGCCACCAACCACCTTGTCCGACAGGGCTGGCTCAAGATCCCTGATCCCTACCGACGAGAGTTCCCGAACCTCAATCCCGTAGCGTCTCTGCTCCGCCCAGGACGCACGGGTCGCGGCTAATTTCCGCAGATCGGTGAACACCTCCAGGCATCCGTCGTAACGCACCTGATTGTGCGTTCCGGACGCCCGCCACAGCCGGTCCCACGCCGGCAGGGCCCCTGCATTCAAAGCCGCCAGAGCTTTGGTGCTCGCGGCGACTTGCGCGGGCCTGGATGCAGCCAGGAAACGGAGCATCCAGGGAAGGATCTTCAGCGCGTAAGCCGGGCGGACGGTCAGTGGGCCAAGCGGATCCATCATCCACTTGATGGCATCCTTCCAGATACCGGGCGAGGCCAGCGGCGCAACATCCGTCCAGGCGATGGCCGCCGCATTGCCGCGGCTCGCGCCGGCAGCCACCGCGTCACGGTCAAGAATGGTGACCGAGCACCCGCGCTGAACAAGGACGGCTGCAGTCGACAAGCCAACGATACCCGACCCGACAACAACGACTTTCAAGCCGGACATGCACGTTCTCCGGAACATCTCTCAAAATCATCAGAACACGGTCCGGCTTTCACCCCAAACGCGGCGATGCACAAGCGGCATCTTCAAACTGGGAACCGGCATCGGGCACGCAGACCGGCCCAACGGACAACTGTCCTGCAGGCAGGGCCTACAGGATTCTTCCCTCGGACGCAAAAGCGTGATCTCAAGCCCGGGTTTTCATGAGGGCTGCTCGATACGGGATTTCGCCGACGTCAGAAGCCAGCCAAACACGAGCACGGCAAGGGCCGCGCCAAAGAACTCCGCCAGCAAGAATCCCGGCAGATCGATCGGCCGGATTCCCGAAAACGTATCGGTCAGGCTGCGGGAAATGGCGACAGCCGGATTGGCGAAGGAGGTGGAAGCGGTAAACCAGTAGGCCGCCGTGATGTAAAGGCCCACCAGCCACGGAATGGCGCTTTCCTTAAACTTGAGACCGGCAAGGATGGTTGCCACCAGTCCGAATGTGGCAACGACTTCCGCCGTCCATTGCCCGGTTCCGGTGCGGATCGTGGCAGAGGTCTGGACGATGGGCAGTTCGAACATGAGGTGCGCCAGCATGGACCCCGATATACCGCCGAGGCATTGCGCCGCGATATAGGCCCCTGCGAGACCTGTCGCGATCTGACCCCGCAACAGGAAGGCGAAAGTGACCGCGGGATTGAAATGCGCCCCGGAAATAGGTCCCAAAATCGTGATGAGAACCACCAGAATAGCGCCGGTTGGAATCGTGTTGCCAAGAAGCGAGACGGCGATGTCGTCGGACAACTTGTCCGCCATGATCCCCGATCCGACCACCGTGCAAACAAGGATGGCCGTTCCCAGGGCTTCTGCCGCGAGACGACGGGACACGTCATAATCACTCATTCGGATGGCTCCGGCTGCAGATCGAGTTTTCCGATGGCATTCAGCCGATCCCGGCCATCAGGAGCGTCAAAGACGTCATCGCCCTCATCGAGGAACGCACTGATGCGTTTGGACAGCCGCAGAAAGGCCAGATCAAAAGCCGCCGCACGGACCGCTTCGTCACCATCAACCGATGCCGGATCGGGAATACCCCAGTGCACGGTCATAGGATGCCCGAGCCAGACCGGGCAGGATTCGCCAGCCGCGCTGTCACAAACGGTCACGACCAGATCCAGAACCGGCGCCTTTTCACTTGCGAATTCGTCCCAGCTCTTGGACCGGTAGCCCGTCGTTGGCAGACCGTGGCGTGCAAGGCACAGCAGGGCGTCCGGGTTCACTGTTCCCCGCGGACTTGAGCCGGAGGAATAGGCTTCGAACCGCCGCCCCCCCCGATGCCTGAGAATGGCTTCAGCAAGCACCGAACGGGCGGAATTGGCGGTGCAGACAAACATGACACGGCGCATGATCACTCTTTCAAAAACGGCTTGTCGGACCGGATGCGTCGGTCTGGTCAAATCCGACCAGGGCGCCCGCGATGGGATCGCAGAGCTCTGGCTTGCCATCGCAACAATCGCGCATCAGGTAGAGGATGAGATTCTGCATCTGGTCGATACGGGCGGAATAGGTGATTGAGCGCCCGTCGCGGGCGGCGTGCACAAGGCCGCACCGAGACAAGGCGCTCAGATGGGTCGATAGGGTATTGGCACGAACCTGCAGATGCTCGGCAATTGCTCCGGCACACATACCTCCCGGGCCCGCCTTTATGAGCAGGCGGAACACATCAAGGCGTGTTTCCTGACCAAGAGCTGCCAGAGTATTGAGCGCTTCAGTTTTTTCCATAATTCGAGAATACTCGAAATATGGAAAAACAAAACCCCTTTTCTGACCCCTGCGAGAACCCGCAGCACCCTACTCCACGATATCCGCGCCGTTGAAACGGAGGCCTCCGAACAGATCGGGGACGAATCCCGTCACGCTCTGCGACATGGGCACAAACTCTCGCGAATGCGCGATGGCCACCCATGGCGCTGCATCCTTGAAAAGCGCCTGTGCCTGGCGGTAGAGGCCATCGCGATCGTCTTGATCGTAGGCCTGTTCTGCCTGCTGCAGCAAATCATCAAATGCCTCGAGACACCACCGTGCAAGGTTGAAGCCGTCGGCGGCATCGCAGCCAAGCTGGTCACTCAGAAACTGGCCGGGATCGGCCATTCGGCTGGTTGTTCCATACAAAATGCCCGCGTCCCGGACCGAGGACCGCGCCCGGACCAGAAATTCGCCAAAGGACGCCGGTGTCACGAGTTTCACCTCGATGCCGATACGCTGCAAATCGGCTTGTATCATCCGCGCCATGAGACCCGGATCCGGATTGTACGTCCGGCCGGACGGCATGACCAGCAGGGTCATCGAGAGATCCTCGACACCGGCGGCTTCCAGAAGCTGGATCGCCAGACCCGGGTCATAGAACGCGTCATTCAGGTTTTCATCGCGTGCTTCGGAGCCCGGCGGAAGAACGGACTTTGCAACCTCACCGCGCCCTTGAAAAACCCGGTCCACGATCGCCTGCTTGTTGATCGCGAAATTGAACGCCTTGCGCACCAGACTATTGTCAAATGGCGCGATTGTGGTGCGGAACGCAAGGTAACTGATATCCGGACGGCTCTTCTCCAGCAGTTTGATTTGGCCATCCTCTTTAAACACCGGGATGTGCTTGGGATCTGGCTCCAGCATGAGACTGCACTCGCCGGATTGTAATTTGCGCAGGCGGTCTGCAGCGTCGGGCGTGATCGAAAAGACCAATTCAGTGATTACCGGCGGGGCCTTCCAGTAAACGGCGTTGGCCTTATACCGGATGACCTCGCTCTCCTCATAATCGGCAAACACAAAAGGACCCGTGCCGACCGGCCGGCGGTCCAGTTGATACTTCGCGCCGGCCTGAGCAAGCTGCTCGGCATACTCGGACGAAAGAATCGAAGCAAAGTCCATCGCCAGCGTGGCAAATAGCGGGGCATGCGGCCGCCGGAGAACAAACCGGACAGTTTGATCATCGATCTTGACGACGTCGTCAATAAGGGTCGCCAGCGCCAGGCTATTGAAATACTCCCACGTCTCGCCCTCCCGGTAGGCGTGCCACGGATGGCGCTCGGACATCTGCCGCCGGAACGAAAACACGACATCATCAGCGGTCAGGAACCGCGAAGGGGCAAAGTAAGGCGTGGAGTGAAAGGAAACCTGCCGACGCAGCGAGAAGGTGACACTCAAGCCATCTTCAGAAATGGTCCATCGCTCCGCGAGACCAGGAACAATGTCGCCTGAACCAGGCGCATATTCGACCAAGCGGTCGTAGATTTGCCGGGAAGACGCGTTCAGCGTTGCCGGGTCGGTGTGGAGGGCAGGGTCAAACCCGTTTGGCGATGCCTGGGAGCAGAACACCAAGGTCTTGGCGGCAACAGCCCCGCCGCCCAAGACAGTCGCCAAGGCCACCAGCCAAATTCCCAAGAACCGCTTCATCTGAACCGCCGCCCGTTCCAACCGTTTGGGTCAGTCTAGAACAGTCCGGGTGGCGATGACGAGTAGCGGGGGGCTGAACTTTAACGGTTTTCAGGCATCGCTGCGCGGAAGAACGGCCGCATCGCCATCTCATTGAGCGGCGATGCGACTGGTGAAAGGCAGAGAGGGACCTATCAGAAGTCGGAACGGGTCCGGCGCACGGCATCGCGCCATCCGGCGATGAGACGGTCGCGCGTTGCCGCGTCCATTTTCGGCTCGAACCGCTTTTCCAGCTTCCAGCTTTTCGCGAACTCCTCTTGGCCGGGCCAAACCCCTGCCTTCGATCCGGCGAGCCAGGCCGCCCCCAATGCCGTGGTTTCAAGCACCGCGGGACGGTCGACAGGCGCCCCAAGAATGTCGGCCAGAAACTGCATGGTCCAGTCGGAAATCGTCATGCCGCCATCGACCCGCAACACGGTCTCGGTGTCGGATTTCCAGTCTTCCTTTTTCGCGTCGAGAAGATCGAACGTTTGAAAGCCGACACTTTGCAGCACGGCACGCGCGATTTCTTTTGGCCCGGTGGCCCGGCTCAAGCCAAAAAGCGCCCCGCGGGCATCCGCGTCCCAATACGGCGCACCAAGCCCGACGAACGCCGGAACCAGATAAACATCCTGGTTTGGATCGGCCTGTTCGGCCAGCTTCTGAGACTCAGATGCGTTTTCAATCAGCCCCAACCCATCACGCAGCCATTGGACCGCAGCGCCCGCGACAAAAATCGATCCTTCCAACGCGTAGGTGGTTTGGCCGTTCAAACGGTAGGCAATCGTTGTCAGCATCCGGTTCTTGGAAGGCACAGGGTCGGATCCGGTGTTCATCAACGCAAAACATCCGGTTCCATAAGTCGACTTCACCATCCCCGGCTCGAAACAAGCCTGCCCGACCGTCGCCGCCTGTTGATCCCCGGCCACACCGAGAATGGACAGGCGCGCGCCGAAATGGCTCTCTTCGCACACGCCGAAATCATCGGCGCTGTCGAGGACCTCCGGCAACATCGACATCGGAATGCCAAGCAATTCGCACAGTTCCGGGTCCCAGGCGTTTTCCCGGATATTGTAGATCAGCGTCCGGGAGGCGTTGGTGGCGTCCGTCACGTGACGCGCGCCGCCGGTAAGCTTCCAGATCAGCCAGGTATCGACGGTCCCGAAGACCAGATCCCCCTTCTCGGCGCGGGCGCGAGCACCCTCAACACTGTCGAGAATCCAGGCGAGTTTCGTGCCCGAGAAATAGGGATCCAGCAATAATCCTGTCTTCGCCGCAAACGTTGCTTCCAGGCCGCGTGCGCGAAGGTCGGCACAAAAAGCCGATGTCCTGCGGTCCTGCCAAACAATCGCATTGTAGACCGGTTCGCCGGTGAGGCGATCCCACACCAGCGTGGTCTCTCTTTGATTGGTGATGCCAATCGCACAAATCTCCGACGCAGCCATGCCGGATTTTGCAATGGCATCCCGGCAAACGGCCAATGTGCTGGTCCAAATGTCCTCGGGATTGTGTTCCACCCAGCCGGATTTTAGAAAATGCTGCGGAAATTCCTGCTGCCCCACCGAGACCGGTTGAAAGTCGCCGCCAAAAACGATGGCCCGGCTCGATGTCGTTCCCTGATCAATGGCCAAGATCGCTCCGCCCATGGCCGCCTCCCTTTTGGATTATTATTGATTGGTGGGCGAACGCCCCTCGCTCAAAGGCTTTGATGGATTGTGTTATGCCGCAGCATTTGCCAGCGCCGCAACCTCGGAGACGACAAATTCGTCCAAGGCCCCGGCTTCCTCTTTGGACAGTCTCAAGCCAAGTTTGCTCCGGCGCCACAAGATGTCGTCAGCTGTGCGCGCCCATTCGCGTTCGATCAGCCAACGCACCTCACGTTCGTAAAGGTCCGCCCCGAATTTACGGCCCAGATGAGCCTCGCTCGCCGCACCGGCCAGCAGACGCCAGGTGTCGCGGCCATAGGCATGGCACAGCCGGCGGGCGAACCGCTCATCAAGGAACCCGAAGTCCTTCCGAAGCGTGGCAACTTCCTCTTCGAACTTCTGAGCCGGGAAATCACCGCCGGGCAACGACGCACCGGCCGTCCATTCTCCCGTCTTGAAAGGGAGAAACGGCGCCAGCTTTTCCAGCACGTGCTCCGCCAATTTGCGATAGGTTGTGATCTTACCTCCAAATACCGATAGAAGTGCCGGCACCCCATTCTCGCCGCCCTCAAGCTCGAGCACATAATCTCGCGTGGCCGCCTTCGCATCGCTGGCGCCGTCATCATAGAGGGGTCTGACGCCGGAATAGGTGTGCACCACGTCATCGGGCGTCACCGGCTCCTTCAGGTATTCGCTGACGGCAGCGCACAGATAGGAGATTTCGTCGGGCGAGATCTGAACCCCCGTCGCATCCCCTTCGAACTCGACATCTGTCGTACCGATCAAGGTGAAATCGGTTTCGTAGGGGATCGCGAAAATGATGCGGCCGTCGGCATTTTGGAAAATGAAACACCGGTCGTGGTCGAACAGCCTGGGAACAACCACATGGCTGCCTTTGACAAGCCGGACATTCGACCGCCGGTTTGCCCCGACAACCCCGGTCAGCATCTCGGCAACCCAGGGACCAGCCGCGTTGACCAGGACCTTTGCTGTCACTGTCCGGTCTGTTCCGCTGCTCAGGTCGCGCAGAACAACGCGCCACAGGCCGTTTTCGCGGCGGGCGCTGATGCATTTCGTCCTGGTCGCGATTTCCGCGCCCCGGTCGGCTGCATCGCGGGCATTTAGAACAACTAGGCGGGAATCCTCGACCCAGCAATCCGAATACTCAAAGCCCTTGCGAAACATGCTCTTGAGTCCCTGGGCGAAAGGACCGCGGTCGAGCGGAACCGTCCGAGTGGCGGGCAGAAGCTTGCGGCCACCGATGTGGTCGTAGAGGAAAAGCCCCAAACGCAGGAGCCAGGCAGGACGCAAATCCTTGTGATGAGGCAGGATGAAACGCATGGGCCACGCAATGTGGGGGGCCGCCTTCCAGAGGACCTCGCGTTCTTTCAGCGCCTTTCGGACCAGATCGAATTCATAATATTCGAGATACCGCAAACCACCGTGAATGAGTTTGGTCGACGCCGACGAAGTGGCGCCCGCCAGATCCCCCATCTCGGCCAGCAGGACCGAGGCACCGCGGCCCACCGCATCCCGGGCGATTCCAGTTCCGTTGATCCCCCCGCCAATTACGACAAGGTCAAAGTCAGGCGTCATGGCCAGCCTCCGGCAGATAGGCAATACGCGTTTATTCGATGGAACCGAAAATAAAGCGAAACAGATCGAAATTCAATGAAAGGAAAGAGAATAAGACCGGACAAGCCCACGCCCAAAACGCGGACAATTGCCGCGATCCAGGATATGGCCGGGACAACAGGGGCAATCGGGCGCTTTAACGGTCTTCCGCGGGGCCGTCCGAACCGGCCTGTGTTGGCGAGGCGCCTTCTGGATCCGCATCGACGCTCTCGGTTTTCTTTGACGGCCTGCCGGCCATCGCCGGCGGAGGCGCCGCATGATATGTAACCTGCGGGAAGGGAATCTCGATTCCCTCCTCGTCAAACACCTGCTTGACATACTCGTTGAATGCCCGCCCGACGCCCCATTGCTCGCCCGGCAAGGTCTTGATACGGGCACGGATATTGATCGCGCTGTCTCCGAACATGGTGACACCGTGCATTTCGAAGTCATCAAGTATCTTTGGGCCGAGGTCGCTATTGCGAAGCCGGTTGAACGCTTCGACCATCGCGCCTTTGGCCTTCGCGATATCGGTGCTGTAAGACACGCCAATGACCGCCACATGGTAGGAAAAATCGCGCATGAAGTTCGAGACCATGTCGACGGAAGAAAACGGTACGATATGCGCGGTCCCGTCAAGATCCCGGATGCGCACTGAGCGTACGGTTAGCCGTTCCACCACACCTGTGGTCCCGGCGACCGTTACCACGTCGCCCTCGTTGATCGCATTCTCGATCTGGATGAAGGCGCCCGTGATGATGTCTTTCACCAGAGTTTGCGCGCCGAACGAGATCGCTAGACCAACAACACCGGCACCGGCGATGAGCGGGCCAATGTTGATGCCGATTTCAGAAAGAGCAAGCAAGCTTGCCATCACGATAATGACCACTGTGAAGGCGTTTCGGAACAACTGGAACAAGGTCCGAACACGCGCAGTCACGACGTATCCGGAGCGGCTCCGGAGCCTGAGGTCCACCCAGGACATGACGGCGATCCAGATCCCAAACGCGAATAGCAGCACCATAACCGCCGAGCCATACCGGCCAATGACGTCGGCGCCCTGCGGGCTGCGGGCCCAGGTCGTGAAGCTCGCAATGTGCCAGATGTCGAGCAGCAACAAAACCGTCAGAACCCCGACAGCAAACCGGAAGATCTTCAGGATCCTCGGCACAAAGGCGTTCAACCTTCCTTGAAGGGCTGGCAGGGATTCTCGAAGGCTGTCCGGGAGCCGGATTCCACGCACGATCGCCCTTGTCATCATGAGCGATGCCAGAACGCTTGCCATGATGGTGAGAACGGACAGTCCGGTCGATCGCACAATGATTTGGGTCGCATCATAGGGGCGGAACAACCAGATCAGGAATGTCATGAGCACATAGAAGAACGCGATGATGTGCCAGGTGCGCGCCAGAAGCGTCATCGACTTCTTGCCAAGGTCGCCGGACAAGTTCTCGGCGTAAGTGCGGATACCGTCCTCAACCCGTTTTTTATTCCTGACGATCAAAACGGCGATCGTTGCTGCCGCGCACAAAACGACAAGGAAACGAACAGCATTCCCAAAGACGAAAGACACGGTCTGGTTGGCAAGCGGAACGCCCAGCATGATTCCATATATCAGCAACACAAAGACAAAACCGAGCCATCGGGTCCAATAACCTGCCGCCCAGTCGTCGAAGGGCAGCAAGCGCAAAGCCGGGCGGCCCGGCTCGAATACGAACCTCAGAGCCACCAAGGCCAGACCCGAAAACAGAAATGCATTGAGAGCGAGACTTTCGAGCAAGGTCACACCGGTTTCCAAGCCGCCAAAACTTGCCAAGGCAACCACGTAGCCACCACCCCAGCCAAGGAGAACAGCGAGCCCGTCCAGAACGCTGGTGAAGATCAGGATGCCGGTCCGGGTCGTCCATCCCCCGTAACGTGCCTTTACATCCAGGCGATCATAGACCTTTGCAACGAGCCAGCGCCCGAGCCACGAAATGACCGTTGCGGAAAGCAAGACGGTTGCAAGAGACAGGAAGGCTTCTGAAACCCTGTCCCATCGGATTTGCAATTCGCCAGTGGCCAGCAGGGCAATGCCTCTCAAGGAGGCTCTCACGCGCTCGATGATCAAACCGAAATCGTCGGCCACAACTCTCGTATACTGCCCGAGACGGACGGCGAATGTTTGCGAAACCGCCTCTGTTTCGGCAACTGCGGCGGCATCGGCGTCGGCTTTGGCCTCCGGCGCCGCCGAAGCGGTTTGACCGTCTGCCGCCGGAGCGGTCTGTGCTGTTGGCTCATCCGTGGCGCCGCTGTTTTGAAGATAATCGTTCAGCGCCTTGCGGCCTTCGGCACTGTCAAGAAAGCGCAGAAGCACTTCGCCGGCCTGTTCGACCGCCTCCGGCGTGACCGGCTCTTGCGATGAGTTGGCGGCAGAAGGGGGCGGCGAAGGGAGCTGTGCAAGCGTCGCTTCTGGCAATGCTGAGATCAAGAAAGAGCAAACCAGCAGGGCGAGATATTTCATGTCAAAGCCTTTGCGTCGTCTTGGCGCGGAACCAGCGCATCGCTGAAGCGCTGCGATTGGGCCGAGTTGCCGGAAACCTACATCATTCGCCGTCAGGAACAATGCCGGTGACCGCTGTTTTCCTAGAGCCCTCAGGAACCGTGCCGCGCCCATTGCTCCTGGTTCCTGCCGCAAGCAAAGGCCCGAAATCAGAAAATGCCGTTACGTTAAGTATTTAAAATCACGAAAAAAAACACTCTGACCCCGAAAAGTAACGCAAAAATAACAGTGTGAAGAACACCCTCAAAAACAAGGGGGGACAATGATGAAATATGCAGTGGTGGAAATGACGAGTGACAACTTGCAGGAGTCCCGCAGCACCTTGTTGCGCAAGGTTACGGATCAAGTCGCCAGCAGCTTGCCAAGAAGAAGTGAGGCGGATATCCGCATTTTTTCGGAGATTATACGGCTGCTTTACCCGTTAAGTCCCCTGGAAGACAGGGCCCATGTCGCCGAGTTGGTCTCCGCATGCGGCACTCTTCCAGAATGGCTGGTTCTTCAGCTGGCGCAGGACCAACCCGTTGTCGCCAATCCGATCCTCACTGGCTACCGCGGGTTCCGGGAACCGGTCTTGCTTAAACTCTCCATGAGTCTGCCCGATCCCCATCTCCAGGTACTCGCAAGACGACCCGACCTGACACAGCCTGTCTCGGAACAGCTGGTCGGGCGCGGCAGCATCGCCGTCCATCGGATTATCGCTGAAAATCTTCAGATCCAGCTTTCCCAAAAGGCGCTGTCGCTTCTCATCAGGAGGGCCATGAAAGATGCACGGACATGCGACGCCTTGCTCTTGCGCAAGGACCTAACGCCGTCGAACTACAAGCAGATGTTGCCCTATGTCGACACCAACACCCGCCACAAACTTCGCAAGCTGATCGAGGAATCCCTGTCTCCGGAACAAAGGGAGCACCTGCAGTATTTGAGAAGCCTGAGACGCAATTTGGGGGCCGCTTACACCCAAAAGAACTCGATGGGCCTTTGGGCTGCGTGCCAGAAGGAGGGCGCGAACCTCAACGATATCCTCACCCTTCTGCTCCAGGACGAGCGCCTTGAAGACGTGGCGCGCCTGCTGGCCCATGTCAGCGGCCAACGGGAACCTAAAATACGCGACATTGTTTTTAACGGGGAGCCGGAAGATGGGGCACGCTTGGCAATGCTGACCGGATTGAACGCCGATACGCTCGCTTTCCTCGCAACTGTCAGGAGCAAGAAGCTGAAGCTGCCAAGCGGGGAAGCGGCCGAATGGCGCAGGTCGTTCGCAGCCCTCCAGGCAGATGTTGAAGCTACGCCCGTTCGTCGCAACAGCGAGTTTGCAGCCAAACGGCCCAAACGGGTCAGACCCGAGAAAAAGGGTTCCTTGAATCGCAAACTGACATTGGCGGCGGGTTTCTAGGCAAGAGCTTCTAAAAATAGCCGGATGCACAGCCATCCGAAGATCGATCAGATTTTCATTTTCGAGTGATGCCGGGCGAGCGAAAACCGATCTGGTCCCCGGCCTTCGCACAGCTCATCTTTGGCCCACAACCCGGTTCGAAACCTGGCGGAGCAATCAATCGACGGAAAGGGCTCACACCTTCTGACGGCTAGATCGGCAGGCGTTTCATCTGAGCCGATTTCACACCCCTTGGATGATCTCTTCTTGAGTGACCGCGCATCTTTGGGCGTTTCAAGCAAAACGCACGATGCGCTAGGCACATGCAAAAGGATGCGCCCAAGGCGCGAGCGGCTTCCGAAACGCGATACCCCCAAGCAAGCGCTTCGCAACTGGCGTCTCAGCGGGCGCGATACCGGCTTGCGATTTCGTCGAGTTGCTCTTGTTCGGCCGCCTCGGCGCTCAAGCGTTCACGTTGCTGATCCCGCTCTTCAAGCTGCTCGAACTTTTTCAATTCTTCAATTGCTTCCGCCAGTTCATCCTGAGCGCGCTGAAGCTGTTCGTCGAGCTCGCTGGCTGAATTGCGCAAGTTGTCGCGGCGGGTCGCAGCGGCTTTGGCAAAGGTTGGGTAGGCGAAATGGGTCACATCCGTGATCCCAACACGCTCTTGTTCCGACTTGATCTGGTCGTCCAGCTCATCAGCCATTCGATTGAATTCAGCAATCATGGCCTCGATTTGAGCGAGTTGCCGCCGCTTGTCGTCGACCTGAAACCGCTTCAACCGGATCAGACTGTCTCGGGTTTTCATCACTCAATACTCCCCTAGCAGCCCAACCTTAGCCCGGAGTCATTTCCAAAAGGTTGGCAAGCTGACGATATCCTTCGGCTAACGACGTGCACTCGTCTTTTTGCTGATTCAAGAAATCGTCGATTTTCCCGAATTTCGCGATCGCCTCGTCGACCATCGGGTCCGACCCCTTCCGATAGGCTCCCAAACGAATGAGTTCTTCCATATCCGTATAGGTTGACAGCAATTGCTTGGCCCGCCGAAGTACCGGCAGGTGCTCACTTGGCACACAGCGCGGCATGGTCCGGGAAATAGACTTTAGCACATTGATGGCAGGGTATCGCCCCCGTTCGGCAATGCCGCGCTCCATGACGACGTGACCGTCCAGAATGCCACGGACGGCATCCGCGACGGGTTCATTGTGATTGTCGCCCTCCACGAGGACGGTGAACAGCCCGGTAATGGACCCCGTTCCCACTTTGCCCGGTCCGGCGCGCTCCAAAAGGCGCGGCAGTTCGGTGAAGACCGTCGGCGTGTAACCTTTCGAAGTCGGAGGCTCGCCGATTGACAGGCCGATCTCACGTTGCGCCATCGCAAACCGTGTCACCGAATCCATCATGCACAGGACGTTCGCCCCCTCATCTCGAAAATGTTCGGCCACAGTCATCGTGAGGTAGGCCGCCTGGCGGCGCATCAAGACGCTTTCGTCGGATGTCGCGACAACCACAACCGAACGCGCAAGTCCGGTGTCCCCCAGATCATCCTCGATGAATTCCTGCACCTCCCGGCCGCGTTCACCAATTAAGCCTATTACAGCCACATCGCATTGCGTATTGCGAGCCAGCATCGACATGAGCACCGATTTCCCCACCCCGGATCCGGCGAAGATCCCCATCCGCTGCCCTTCGCAACAGGTCACAAAAGTGTTGAGGGCCCGGACGCCCAGGTCGAGCGGTGCGCCAACGCGCGCTCTTTGGGAGGCGGGCGGTGGCGCGCTGCGCAAGAAACGTGGCGTTTCGCCGTTGGGCAGATCGCCCTTGCCATCGATGGGCTCACCCATTGCGTTGACGACACGGCCGAGCCAGGAATGGGCCGGATGCACGCTGCTTTCACGCGCGCTGATGATCGCCCGGCACCCCATCCGGACCCCCTCAAGCCCGGCAAATGGCATGCAAAGGGCGTGATCATCGCGAAAACCAACCACTTCCGCCGAAACCGGCGGCCGCTCTTCCCCACTGTCGATCAGGAGCCTGGCCCCGACACTCATTTCGTGCAAAGGCCCCGCCACCTCAACCAGAAGACCCTGCACCGCCACCACCCGTCCGTAGATTTCGGTGCCCATCAGCGAATCGATTTCGGCAAAAAGCGGCTTCAATGTCGATTCCTTCCGCCTGTTAACGGTTTTGGTAACGGATCGTTTACGTCTCTGCTTAATCTTAATGAACAGAACGTCGTCAGGCGAGCTCCAGTTACGAGTCCTAACGGCTTTGCGAATATGAGTCCTGTGAGAGTCGGCTAAGCCGGTTTCTTAAACAAAAGGTTTAACTGGCCCATCCCCGGTTTTTTTTCGGGAAGTCAAGCCTTTAGCCTTTGTGCACAGAATCATTGCGGCCAAGCTTGCCGGTGGGAATGAGATTTTGTTAACCATAAGGCTCTAAGCATGAGTCGGGGTTAATCGCAGTCCTTCGTAGCAGGCGCCGACACAGCCGTTGCGACTTGCCCAGGAAAGGCAACATAAGGGGATTGGCATGCGTGTCTTGTTGATTGAGGACGATGGCGCAACAGCGCAAAGCATCGAACTGATGCTCAAATCCGAGAACTTTAATGTCTACACGACGGATCTCGGCGAGGAAGGTATCGACCTCGGTAAATTGTATGATTACGACATAATTATGCTGGACCTCAATCTGCCGGACATGTCCGGCTATGAGGTCTTGCGGACGCTGCGCGTATCCAAGGTTAAAACGCCAATCCTCATCCTGTCCGGCAACGCTGGAATTGAGGACAAGGTTCGCGGCCTGGGGTTTGGCGCTGACGACTACATGACGAAGCCCTTCCACAAGGATGAACTCGTCGCCCGCATCCACGCGATTGTCCGCAGATCCAAGGGACACGCCCAGTCCGTGATTGTGACCGGCGACCTGAAGGTGAACCTGGACACGAAAACCGTCGAGGTTGGCGGCCAGCGCGTGCATCTGACCGGTAAGGAATACCAGATGCTGGAGCTGCTTTCCCTGCGCAAGGGAACAACCCTGACCAAGGAGATGTTCCTGAACCATCTTTATGGCGGTATGGACGAGCCGGAACTGAAGATCATCGACGTGTTCATCTGCAAGCTGCGCAAGAAACTGGCGGCCGCAACGTCGGGCAAGAACTACATCGAAACCGTGTGGGGCCGAGGCTATGTGCTTCGCGAGCCCGATATCGAGGTCGCGGCCTGACGCGCTCGGATCAAACCGTCATGTGAAGTGGAAACTCCCGCATGCAGCGGGAGTTTTTGTTTGAGCTGAGGTGTAAGGCCGGTATCCCGGCCGCAGTCCCCGATTGATTGCGCTTCTTACAGACTGAGTTGATAGGAAACGGGAACATAGCGGAAACCGTTCCCGTCCACCTCGACATAGCCGGCTGCTGGAAACGGCATGTGATAGCCGACGAAGGGCAGCCTGTCAGCGGCCAGCATCGCGAGCACGCGGCGCCGTGTCGCTGCCGCAGCTTCCTTGTCCATGTCAAAACGGACTTCCCAGTCAGGCTTGGCCAGCGACCAGACGTAGTGGTTCGCCATATCGGCGACAAGCAGCAATTGCTGACCGTTGCTTTCCAGCATGTAGGTCATATGCCCGGGTGTGTGGCCAAACGCTGCCATCGCTGTCACGCCTGGTGCGACGCTGCCACCATCTTCTAGAAATGTCATGTTGCCGGCTATCGGGACCACGTTCTGCGCCACCAACCGTGCAACGCCATTGGATCCAGGATCCATGGGAGCCCAAAAATCGTATTCTGCCCTGCCGGTCACGTACCGCGCGTTTGGAAATGCAGGCGCCCCCGCTTCCATCAATCCACCGATGTGGTCCGGATGCATGTGCGTCAGCACCACTACATCCACCTGTTCCGGGCTGTAGCCGGCGCTCTGAAGGGCAGCCCGCATGTTCCCGCGCGCAGGCCGCCCGCCTTCGCCCACGCCTGTATCGAAAAGGATCAACTCAGACCCCGTGTTCACGACAGTCGGTGTGAAAAAGGCCTTGAAGGTGTCGGCGGGTATGAAATTGTCGGCCGAGGTGGCAGCGAAGGTGTCTGCGTCAACATTCATACCGAATGTGTTTTGGGGCTCGCCCACCGTAACGGCGCCATCCAGAAGTGTAGTTACTTCGAAATCGCCCACCATGAACCGGGCAACTGGTCGGACCATTTCCCCTTGTTGCTCGGCGGCAGCGAACGCGGGGCCGGCCGTTATTGCCATCCCTGCCCCGATTATCAGCCCTCCGCCGCCCAAAAGGGCCCCGCGGCGTGTCAAATTCACATTGATCGATGTCATGCCATCACTCCCAATCGCTCTTCATGAGCAGAATTTCATGTCAACGATCCGCCTCGCGAAAAACTTCGTGAGGACGGGCCGGAGCCAACAGGTATTTGGCGCTCCCGCGGCAATTGGCCACTTCTTGTTTGCTCCGTTCACGAAACTGCGAACGAAGGGCGTTTTCCGATATTTTTCCAATAGATCACAAGCTTAGATGATTTCGGGGGTCATCTATCGCGAATAGCAACGGTTTGGAGAGACACGATGCGCGATCAGGAGCCCATTCATTTCGCAAAGACCGGGCCCAGTGACCGGTGACGTACGGCCCGGGGCGAGCGCAGCCAAAGTCGGGACATGAAAAAGCCGGCGATCCGCCGGCTTTCCCGATCGTTTTCCGATCGCGTGCACGATACCGAGAGTTATCTGGTAAGTCCGGCTCCAGCAACCATGCGCGCGGGCACGGGCCGGGTGGTCGTATTGGCGACCTGCTTCTTTTGAAACAAGCCGCGTTTTCCCGGCACCGGCTTGAATGCCTCGGTCAGCCCGACCACCGTTTCGGCTGCCCCCAGGACGAGGTACCCGTCTTCAGGTAAGCTCTTGGCGAGGCGATCGAGGATTTCCGTCTTCGTCGGCTGGTCAAAATAGATCAACACATTGCGGCAGAACACGATGTCGAATTCGCCCAGATGGGAGAAGCTTTCAAGAAGGTTGAGCTTGCGCCATTCCACCATCGCCCGCAGTCCAGGGTTGATCTGCCAAACATCACCCTTTTGTTCGAAATATTTCAGCAAGAGCTGGATCGGCAGTCCCCGCTGGACTTCGAACTGGCTGTAGATTCCGGCTTTCGCCTTATCGAGAACTTCGTTCGAAAGGTCTGTTCCCAGAATCCGGATCCGCCAACCGGCGACCCTTGCGGCCTCTTCCTTGAGAACGATCGATAGGGAGTAAGGCTCTTGACCAGTGGAGCAAGCTGCACACCAGACCTTGATCGCTCTTGTTCTCGCGCGGCTCTCAAGAAGATGCGGAAGCATCGTATCCTTGAAATGCTCAAACGGCGTTTTGTCGCGAAAGAAGAAGGATTCATTGGTGGTCATGGCCTCCACCACGTTTTCCTCCATTGACCGGTTTCCGCCACGCTGAAGCGACTGAACCAGCGCGCTCAGCGTTTCCAGTTTCGCGGTCCGGGCAACCGGAAGCAAACGGCTCTCGACCAGATACTGCTTGTCATTCGACAACACCAAACCCGACCGGGTTTTCAAAAACTTCTTCAAGAACTCGAATTCTGTTGGTGTCATCGGGTACTCCCCTTCAGAACACGAGCGATCTTCGGTCCAATTTGCTTCAGCGGCAGACAATCGCTGCACATCCCGGTCATTGCCGCAGCACCTGGCATCCCCCACACGACACTGCTTTCTTCGTCCTGGGTCACGATACTACCACCAGCAGCCGAGATCTTCCGCACGCCTTCGGCACCGTCTTGTCCCATTCCGGTCAAAATCAAGCCGAGGGTCGCGGAGCCAAAAGCCGTTGCCGCACTTTCAAACAAGGGATCGACCGCGGGCTTGCAGAAATTAACGGGCGCACCGTTGGTGAGCCGGATCGTCACGCCCGCAGGCGTCTTCTCCACGATCATGTGTTTGCCGCCCGGCGCAACATAGATATTGCCTGGACGCACCACCTCACCGTCATCCCCTTCCTTGGACGGGCGCAACGCTGCTTTGCCAACATGCTCGGCAAGGATTGAAGTAAAGGTCGGGGGCATATGCTGGGTAATGAGAACCGGCACGTCGTTCATGGCCGTGCCAATTTCCTTCATCACGTCCTGAAGCGCCTGCGGCCCGCCGGTTGACGACCCGATCACGAGCACCCGCGGCCGAACCGAGGAATACGGCTTCAGCTTGATGGGCGCTTTTCCCTTGGCAACCGGCGCCGCCGGTGCACTTCGGAAAGCTTCCCGCGTGTTCACCGGTTGTTCTACGCGATTCTGGACCGGCGCCGCCGCCCGGCCTGCCGTTGTTTCGGCGCGCATCGCCCGTGCAGGGCGCGCGGGTCCTCGCATCCGGATCGCACGTTGGCCAAGCGCCTTGACCTTGTCGATGAGCTCCCGGCGGAAATCGACCGACGTTGTGACCTCCGAGGTGGATTCTGGCTTTGGAACGTAATCGGCGGCGCCCAAGGACAGGGCCTTGAGACTGATCTCCGCATTCCGGCGGGTCAAAGTGGACGCCATAATCACGACGAGGTCCCGCTTCTTCGCCAGCATCAAAGGCAAAGCCGTCATGCCGTCCATTTCCGGCATCTCGATGTCGAGGACCACGACGTCGGGGTTGCTTTTTTCGATATCGTCGACCGCGAGTTTGCCATTTCTGTGGGAGCTGACGACGGATATATCCGGATCGGCATCAAGCCAGCGGCTCAACAGCCCGCGGATCACGACAGCGTCGTCGACCACCATGACTTTGATTGGATCACTGCTCGGTTTTGCACCGGTCGTTATGGTTGTTTGCGCAAATGCCATTCAATGGGTCCGCCATGCCGTTAAATGAGACCAACTTCCTGAAACTTCGCTTCCACGATTTCCCGGTCGAAAGGCTTCATGATGTACTCATTGGCACCGGCACGAATGGCACGGGCGATGTGGGCGACGTCGTTCTCGGTCGTGCAGAAAACAACGACCGGTTTCTCACCACCAGCTTCTCCCCTCAGACTGGTCAGAAACTCCAGTCCGTCCATCACGGGCATGTTCCAGTCCAGCAGGATTGCATCGGGCATGGTCTGCCGGCAGACATCAAGAGCCTGCTGTCCGTCTTCAGCTTCGGTGATTTCGAAGTTCAGGTCTTCGAGAATACGACGCGCGACTTTTCTGATGACACTTGAATCGTCCACTACGAGGCATTGTTTCATCGGGCTCTCCCCAAGTTTTTCACCCTACGTCAATCAAGCCGCGACCATTGGTTCGGTGAACATGGCCCCCAGCAACCGGTCGACATCCAGGATCACCATCAATCGTCCATCAAGCCGATGCACCCCACCGGATATTTCCGCCCAACGCTTGTCCAGATTGGAGGGATTTGGCTCCGAACTGCTGATCGGCAACGTGAGCACCTCGCCAACCGTATCGATCACCAGACCGTAACTTTCATGCTTGTACTCGATCCCGACGGCCATCATCTGGCCTTCCTCAAGTGGCGGCAAATGAAGCCGGCGGCGCATGTCGATTGCGGTCACGATCCGGCCGCGAAGGTTGAGCACGCCCGCCACTTCCGGCGCGGAGAGCGGAACCCGCGTAACACTCTCCGGGACAAACACGTCATGCACTTGAGAGATCGGCAAGCCGAACAACTGACCTCCGATCACGACCGTGACATATTGGATCATGTCACTGCCGGTTGCCTTGATGTTTTTTTCCAGCATTGTCATGCCGCAGCTCCCATTTCACCCGAAAAGACGTCTTTCAGAGCAGCAATCAGCCCCGGACGGTCGAATTTGGCGACATAGTCGTCAAACCCTGCCTGGCGGCCCCGCTCGATCGAGGCCGGCGTCACCATTGCGGACAGGGCAAGGATCGGAATGTTGCGGAATCTCGGATCCCGCCGGAGCGCCTCGCAGAATTCGAAGCCGTTGATTTCAGGCATCTCGATATCGCTGACGATCGCATGGTACTTCGCGCCGTTTTCCAACAGTTCGAAGGCTTCGCCCGGTCCGTTGCAGGTCGTCACGTCGTAGCCGGCCGCTTTGAGCACCGGCGTGAGCATGTTCCGGAAGAATGGCGAGTCATCGACAAAAAGCACCTTCTTGGTCAGCGCCTCGATATCCATTTCCTTGCGCATGAACCAGTCTTCGAAGGCCTGCGGGAGGTAGTACCCAAGGTCGATGATTTCCGTCGCGCGGTCCTTGATGACCGCGGACCCGAGGATGCCCGGACGTTCCGAACCGACTTCGATGTTCATGCGGTCTTCCACGATGTCGACGATCTCGTCGACAACAAGACCCATGGATCGGCCGCTGTCGGAGAATACAAGCATAGGCTGTGTCCCCTCCGTCTTGTGGCAATCCCCATCGTTGACATAGACCAAAGGCATCAACGCGCCGCGATACTGAACCAGATCGCGTCCGTTGGACCGCTCGATCTTGCTGACCTCGAACTCTTCGAGACGGGTAACGAGCGAGAGCGGGACCGCCTTCGGCTCTGGAGAACCGGCCCGGAACAACAGCAGGGAAATCGCCGAAGTATTGGTGATGGCCTTGCGGCTGAGCTCCTCGGCCTCCTCTTCCTCGTTCTGCTCCGCCACGGCGCTGGATGCATGGCTTGCCATGGCACTGGCGACCCCGTTCGGATCGATGATCATGATGACCGATCCGTCGCCCAGAATTGTATTTCCGGAGAACATGGTCAGGTTCCGCAGCATCGTGGACATCGGCTTGACCACGATTTCTTCCGTATGGAAGACCCCGTCGACAACAACCCCGAAGGTCTGGCTGCCGACCTGCATGACAACGATAAATCCGTTGTCCGCGTCGAACGCCTCTTCGGCCACCTTGGCCTCGGCGATGCCAAGCAGATGGGACATATGCACGAGCGGCAACAGTTTGTTCCGCAAGCGCAGGACAGGGGTGTCCTTGATCCGCTCTATCCTGTGCTCGGAATTGGTCTGGACACGCACCAGTTCAACCACAGACAGCTGCGGGATGGCGAAGCGATCGCCACCGGCCTCGACGATGAGCGTCGAAACGATTGCCAACGTGAGCGGGATCTTGATGATGAAGGCCGTGCCCTTGCCCGGCGTCGAACGAAGATCGACCGTACCGCCGATCAGCTCGATGTTGTTGCGCACCACGTCCATGCCGACGCCGCGGCCGGAAACACTGGTAACGTTTGCAGCCGTTGAGAACCCGGCGGCAAAGATATACTTGTGGATCTGGGCGTCCGTCATCTTGTCGAATTCGGCCTCGGTCGCGAGACCACGCTCCAGAACCTTCGACTTTATCTTGGCGACGTCGAGACCTTTACCATCATCCTTTACTTCGATGATGATGTGCCCGCCTTCGTGATAGGCAGCGAGTGTGATCGTGCCCTTCTCCGGCTTACCGGCCGCTCTGCGCTCGGCAGGGTGTTCCAAGCCGTGGTCGGCGGAGTTGCGCACCATGTGTGTGAGCGGGTCTTTGATGAGTTCGAGAACCTGACGGTCGAGCTCGGTTTCCGCACCGCGCATGTCAAGCTCGATCGGCTTATCGAGTTCCTGGCTCAAATCGCGGACAATACGAGGCAGTTTCTGCCAAGCGTTACCGATCGGCTGCATCCGCGTGGCCATCACGCCTTCCTGCAGTTCGGCCGTGACGTTGGACAGGCGCTGCAGCGGAACCTTGAACTCACTGTCCTCATGACGCCGGACAATTTCGAGAAGCTGGTTTCGGGTCAGAACGAGCTCGGACACCATCGTCATCAGGTGCTCAAGCGTATCGACAGCCACCCGAATGCTTTTATTGGAAACGCCGCCACCGGCTTTCTTTTCACCCGGCGCCTTCTCGGCTGCGGGTTTGTCGGACGCTGCGGCAGCCTTTGCGTCAGCAATCTTCATGGTGGCTTCGATTTTGGCGCTTTCGGAAACCTGGGCAACCGGTGCGGCGGTATCCGCGTCTCCGTCGCCATCGGCTATTTCGACTTCGATTTCCGTCTCACGGAAGGCACGCTCAAGTTCATCGAGAGACACCTCGCCCGGACGCAGCGGCCGCTCCAGAGTCTGGTCGGGGGTGCTGTCGGCTTCCTCGGCGGCGGCCTGCGATGCGGCTGAGCCTTGTTCTTCGACTGGCGGGCCATTCTTTGCCGCATCGGCCTTCGCCGACATTGCCTCGAGTTCGGCGATCAGCTCGCTGTCATCACCCTGGGGTTCCTCTCCTTCGGCGTCTTCCAACTCCGACAGAATGTCTTTGATCTTGTCGATCGACGTCAGGATGAGAGAAACGGCTTCCTGTGTGACAGGAGCGCCATCCCGAAACTTGCCCATCAGCGTTTCGGCGGCGTGGGCGATGCCCTCGAGCCGCGGCAGGCCTAGGAAGCCGCAAGTGCCTTTGATTGTATGAACAAGACGAAAAATATTGTCCAAAATCGTGGCGTTGTTTGGCTCTTGTTCGAACTTGACCAGTTCGACGTCCACGACATCGAGACTTTCATTGGTCTCGGTAATAAATTCCCTAAGAAGGTCGTCCATGGCCTGCTCTCACCCGACTAATGACTGTTCCGCGCCTCCAGGCAGAGGCGGCTGGACCCGGATGTCCATAGTCACAGAGAGTGAGGTCAAACAGTTAAGATACGCTGAAGCGCACAGCTTCTTATTTTACATTCGTTCTTCAGTCTTCTTGGCCGCAATGCTGACCACATTGTCATCTTTTTGGATGCTGAGAGTCATACCGCATTCTCTTGCAAGCAGGACTGTGTAAATCGGCTGTACGGAATGAGCATCAACACGCTCCGGCTCCTGACCGCTCAACGTCTCGGCCATTCCCAGCGGTATCCTGGGATTAAGCCCTTCCGCCCTCAGGCTAAAGCCGGGATCGGACGGTGATCCGTCCATCGTTACGGTGATATCGCCCCCGCGCGGCACGCACTGGTTTGCAATCAAGATGAGGTTCAAAAGCAACTTTACGTAATTTTTCGGCATCAAATGCCGTGCAACCTGCCAATCGAGGTTGGATTTTTCATTTTCCATAAATCCAACCGCGACGAGTTGCGCATCGCCAAGATCGATTTCGGCCCCGGCCGACCCAGCGGCCCCAAATGCCAGCCGCGCGAATTGAAGTTTCGCCGATGCTTGCCGTGCGCTCTTGCGGATGAGATCCATCGCAAACTCGCGCATGTCTTCGGACCCCTCCTCGTCGAGTACTTCGAGGCCGTTGGTAATCGCGCCGACAGGACTGATGATGTCGTGACAGACGCGGCTTGCAACCAGGGCAGACAAATCGAGGGACGAAAGCTCTTTCAGTTCGGGCATGGCGCTATCAAATCTCGTCTGGCATTTTGCTCACCGCTCGAATCGCGGAAGATCCCAAAGCGTTACATGCCACTGCCAGCAATGCCAAGGTGTGAAGACCCTTACAGATCCGGCACGCAGCCGGTTATCCGCGCATTTCCGTCCGCGTCCTCACGCAACTGGCCGGCATTGATCAGGAACAGGAAGCGGTTGACCCTGGAATAGAAGAAGACCAATTGCCCCTCGACAAATGCGAAGATCAAAGGACTTCCCGCGGCTGCAAAACCTTCGGCCAAACCATAGGCGCCACAACCGGCAAAGAGCGGGGCGTAGGTCTGCGGCGCGCCCTCAAATGCAGCCTTGTTGCCTTCGTTCACGAAGATCCAATCGGCCCCACCCCAGGAAGCCACATAGTCGCGTCGGCCTTTTCGCGGGTAGCCGTCAACGAAATAGGCGACCGGGTCATGTCCGCCTAGCGCATATCCAGAGACAGGGTCCGGAACAAATATCTGCGGACGCGCGGTCACGGCCGCACCCCAGCCGATCAAGAGACACAACGCCGCCACAACAAGTCGCCTGTGGACTTTTCGACCGGCCCTCAACGCAGCCATACCTCCGTCTGAATTCAACACTATCGATCTGACACGGCATAGTTTCCCGTTATTGCCCCATCCAAGCACGAATCGGGCAAACTATGCCAACAATAGCGCAAGCGGCCACCGCCAGCACGGCTTGCCCTTCGAGGAACGTGGAGTAGAAAAAAATGACGGTTTTGCGGAAAACGATACTAAACATCGCTTTCGGCCTCATGGGTCTTGCGCTTGCGGGACTTCCGGCCGCCTTGGCTCAGACCACCGCGCAACCCGATACCTACAGCGAGGACGAAGTCGTCGTGGCCGGGCACAAGTTCTTCGGGACGGTATCCGGCGGCCTGGCCTCCGTCGTCGAGCGGGCATTCAGCAGCTATGGTGAACCCAATGGCTATATACTGGGAGAGGAAGGCGCGGGGGCTTTTGTCGCAGGCGCACGGTACGGAGAGGGCACGCTCTACACCCGGAACGCGGGTACCCACAAGGTGTTCTGGCAAGGTCCATCGGTCGGCTGGGATTTTGGCGGCGATGGCGCGCGCGTGATGATGCTGATCTACAATCTCCCTTCCGTCGATTCAATGTACCAGCGGTACCTGGGTGTGAACGGGTCGGCATATCTTGTTGGCGGTGTCGGCATGACTGTGTTGAGCAATCACAACACATATGTGGTTCCTGTCCGGGCGGGCGTGGGCGCGCGCCTTGGCGTGAATGTCGGTTATCTGAAGTTTACGGCTGAGCCGACGTGGAACCCGTTTTGACATGACGCAGCGCAAACGGGACACTTGGCGCTACCGGCCCGCTGAGCTATTGATAGCCGGAGAAGCTTGATGCCAGCTTTGGGGAGTCGGCCTTGATCGAAGCAGCGATGTACATCGTGTTGGGATTCTGCGTATCAGGTCTGCTGAGTCTTGCGGTCTTTCCCGCTTTCTATAAACGCGCTGTCCGGCTCACCAAAGAAGCGATAGATGCAACCAATCCGTCCACCTACGCGGAAGTCCGCGCCGCCCAGGACCAGGCCCTGGCGCGGCACGCGGTCGAATTCAGACGGCTCGAGCGGCGGCTTGAAACAGAGCGCGACGCACTGACTGCGCAGAAGAGGCAGTCGGGCGAATTGCAGGCTCAGCTCGTCAATCTGCAAGAGGCCCACGCCGCAGACTTGGTGTCCCTCCGGACGGAACTTGATGTCGCGAATGCGAAGATCGAAGCCGCGAAGGCTGTGCGACAAGACCTGGAAACCGCAAAGGCGCGCATTGAAAGCATGGAGCGAACGCTCGCCGCTGTTCGCAATGAAGCGGAAGGTTTGCGGCGCGAGCGCGACGCGAAACTCGGCTGGCTTCCACCTGATGACATGGCAGCTGCATCGACGGTTTCCAGTCTGGAGAGGGAAATCGCGGTCCTCAAGACACGGCTTGCCGAAGCGGAGACTCGGGCTGCGAGCAGCGTGTTGCTTCGTCCGGAACTCGATCAAGGCAACGAACGCGCCATCATCGCCAACCTAGAGCGCCAATTGATTGACAGCGAAGCAAAGTACATATCCGCACAGAGCGATGTCACCCGCCTGACCGCGCAACTGGACTTTACCAGTGGGGCCCGCGCCGGCCAGAGCGAGCACACGGACAATGAACTGCGGGCCATTCAGGCCGATCGCGCGCGTCTCAAAGCGGAGCTTCACGACCGGGACAGGACGCTCGCCCGTGCGCGCACCAAGCTTCAGCAACTACAGCGCGACCTGAACCAGCCGCTGCTCGCGGACATGCGCAAAGAGTTGCATGAAATCGTCCAGGCCATCCTGGCATCCAAATCCTCGGCAAATGCGAAAGCGGGCACGGCTAACAAAAATTCGGACATGGCAGGGACCGCAAAACCCGGCAAATCCAAGACACCCCGCCGGGGGCAGGTCGGTGCCGAACAGGGGGTGGACGTTCCAAACAAGCAGGGTCAAAAGGCCGCCGAAGTTCCGGCAGACACCCATCCCGTCCCATCGGCGGCAAGAGATCTGGTCCGCCGGGTTGTCAATGCCCAGCGGGGTGCAGTCACCGGCTCAGCCGCAGACCAGACAGCGAGCGTTTCGGCCAGGGAAAAAGGTGAGAAAACGGACCCGGCAGCGCCAAAACGCAAGACCAAACAAACCTCTCCCAGCCAGCCGGCGAAAAAGATGGGTGTTGCATGACCAGGCTGTTTAGGGTGATTTAACCCTTCGCCTTTGGTAGGAAACGAAAGCAACCCGCAATGCTCATCGCGCGCCACAATGCGATATTGGAAATTGCCCGGCAAAACGGCCGGGTCACGGTTGACGATCTGGCAAGACGGTTCGAGGTCAGCCCCCAGACCATCAGAAAAGATCTCAACGAATTGTGTGAACGCCGGCTTTTAGCGCGCACCCATGGCGGCGCCCTTCTGTCATCCGGTGTGCAAAACGTCGGATACGAGGCAAGGCGGATTATCTCGAGCCGGGAAAAAGCGGACATTGCGGCCCGGGCGGCTGCATTGATCCCCGACAATGCCTCCCTGTTCATCAATATCGGCACGACGACCGAGGCTGTAGCCCAGGCGCTTCTTCAGCACAGCGGCCTGATGGTCATTACCAACAATATCAACGTGGCCAGTCTCCTGCGGGGCTACAGCCAGATCGAGGTTGTGATTGCCGGAGGCGTGCTTCGCCATGCGGACGGCGGCATCGTCGGCGAACAAGCGGTCGATTTCATGGCCCAATTCAAGGTCGATTTCGCGATCATCGGGGCATCCGCCATCGATCCGGACGGATCCTTGCTCGACTATGACTACCGGGAGGTGCGGGTAACCCAAACCATCATGCAGAACGCCCGGCATGTTGTGCTGGTGGCCGACAGTACCAAGTTCGAGCGCACTGCCCCGGTTCGGGTGGGGCATCTTTCCCAAGTGACAACATTCGTGACGGATAAATGCCCATCCCGGCAAATGGCACAAATCGCCAGGGAACACGATGTCACATTGCTTGAAACGGACACGGATCAAATTGCCGTCGCATCTCGCGCAAAATGAACTTCTGTCCGGATCGGGTTGCACAGGACATGCGCCCGACAGATCCGCGGAGGCAGGTCATTACCAGAAAAGACTGCAATTGGCTTGTTGGAAGAAGTGGCACGCCCAACGGGACTCGAACCCGTGTTTCCGCCGTGAAAGGGCGGCGTCCTAGACCGCTAGACGATGGGCGCGCGGTGCAGCACCGAAGTGCTGATACCCGGCGGTATAAGGCGCCGACGCAGACTGCGCAAGGCCACCAGGCAACAAAAATTCCGGCACCTGTTAATAACCCGGCTTACAAGCGGCCGCGCCCGCTAGCCGGATGCGACTATCTGCTCAACACACGGGAGGTTCCAAGCACTTCGCCAGATTGCGCATCCACAAAGACAAGCACTGTCGCTCCCCCTTGCCCTCCGACAAGCGTCAGAACCCCATCCGACAGATTGACGCTTCGAATGTCCAGGGGTTCGGGAAGAACGATCGTTTCGGCGAAGATCACGCCTTCATCGTCACTTGGCTCATTGATCTTATAGATAATTGCTGCGAAGACGGCGACGAAGCCAAGAAACATGATCAGCGATGATCCAAGCAGAAGGCGGCGCAATTTAACTTGCAGACGCTGGGCCGCCGGATCGAGAGGAGCCTCGTCAAGCTCATCGTCGCGCAGTTTGGGATTTGTCATGTCATACACCAGTGAGCAGAATCCGACAGATCCGGATCTGCAATACGATTTGAGGATTGCCGCAGACGACCACGGAAAGCGTCTTGATGCCGTGTTGGCCGCCCATATCCCAACGCTCAGCCGCAATCGCATCCAAACGCTGATCAAAAGCGGTGAAGTCACCGTTGACGGCCGGAAGATAGTGGAGCCCAAACACCGGGTCAATGAAGGGTGGGAGATCGCGATCACTCTGCCTGAGCCGGTTGATGCGGATCCGGAAGCGGAAGCCATCCCCATTACGGTTGTCTTCGAAGACGCTCACCTCATCGTCGTGGACAAACCCGCCGGATTGGTGGTGCATCCCGGCGCCGGGAACTGGACGGGGACGCTGGTCAACGCGCTTCTCCACCATTGCGGCGACAGCCTGTCGGGGATCGGCGGCGTCAAACGGCCCGGAATTGTCCACCGCATCGACAAGGACACAAGCGGTCTTCTGGTTGTTGCGAAGTCAGACGAGGCACACCAGGGCCTGGCCGCGCAATTTGCGGATCATGGCAAGACAGGCCCTCTGGAGCGCGCCTACTCTGCGCTGGTCTGGGGCGCGCCTCAAAGTTTGAAGGGAACGATCAACGCCAATCTTGCCCGATCACAAGCCAACCGGCAGAAGATCGCGGTGGTCAAAACCAGCGGCCGCCATGCGGTGACCCATTGGCAGGTGAAAGAACGCTTCGGCCCGGCGCAGGATCCATCCGTTGCCGCCCTTGTCGAATGCCGCCTGGAGACCGGTCGCACTCACCAGATCCGTGTTCATATGGCGCATATCGGGCACCCCTTGATTGGCGACCAGGATTACGGGACAGGGTTCAAGACCAAGGCCAATCGGCTGCCGCCCCATCTCAAGGACCGCGTCGAGCGGTTTTCGCGGCAGGCGCTCCATGCCGGCCTTTTGGCATTTGCCCATCCGGTCACCGGAGAAACTCTCAGGTTCGAAAGTCCCTACCCATCTGATTTTAATGACCTTTTATCGGGTTTTCGCCATTTTTAGATTCTGATTCCACTTCGGCGCCATGCAAATGGCATATTTCTACCTATATTAAATTTCGGCGTGCCGATCACGGACGCTGGAAGAAATGCGTTTGCCTCTACCAAGCGGGGTGACTGTGGACGCTCCACGGCATCGCCGGGAGGGAACGCAAGACTTGGGAGAAAGGGGGCGCATTTATGGCCCAGAATGTACCGATGCTAACGTCCGGAGAAGGCGGCCTGAGCCGCTATCTGGACGAAATCCGTAAATTTCCGATGCTCCAGCCGCAGGAAGAGTACATGCTCGCCAAGCGCTACAAAGAGCATGAAGATCCCGAGGCGGCCGAACGGCTGGTGACGTCGCATTTACGCCTCGTTGCCAAGATTGCGATGGGATACCGCGGATATGGTCTGCCCATCGGCGAGGTTGTGTCCGAAGGCAATGTCGGCCTGATGCAAGCGGTCAAGCGTTTCGAGCCGGACAAGGGGTTCCGTCTTGCCACCTATGCGATGTGGTGGATCAAGGCGGCTATTCAGGAATACATCCTTCGGTCCTGGTCGCTCGTCAAAATGGGCACGACCGCAAACCAGAAGCGTCTTTTTTTCAATTTGCGCCGCCTGAAAGGCAAAATCCAAGCGTTGGATGAGGGCGATCTGAAGCCCGAGCAGGTAAATGAGATCGCCACGAAACTCGGAGTTTTACCGGAAGAAGTGGTGTCCATGAACCGCCGGTTGGGCGGGGATGCGAGCTTGAACGCCCCCGTTCGTGCCGAAGCCGATGCCGGCGAATGGCAGGACTGGCTGGTCGACGAGAGCGAGAGCCAGGAGACGATGCTGGCCAATCAGGAAGAACTTGATCAAAGGCGCCAGATGCTGGGCGACGCGATGGGGGTTCTGAATGAGCGTGAGCGCCGTATTTTCGAGGCCCGCCGTCTCGCGGAGGATCCCATGACCCTGGAGGACCTTTCGACCGAGTTCGGCGTCAGCCGTGAGCGCGTGCGTCAAATCGAAGTGCGGGCTTTCGAAAAGGTCCAAAAGGCCGTGAAAACAGCCGCGCGGAGCCGCGAACTGCCCGCCGCATAAATCGGGCCGCATTAAATGGCCATCAATCCGACACCAAACACCGCCGGGTCATGCCCGGCGGTGTTTGTTTTGATCCGGCCTAACGCAGCTCGGCGGTGTAGCTGTCTACCGGCGGGACCGTTTCCAGCAATCCGTTTTCTGCCATGAATTCGGCAAAGCGCTGATACCGGCCCTGATCCAAGGCGGAGGGCCGCTTGGCGAACCGGGGAAGCGTATCCGCCCATGCCCGGCGGTTGAGCTCGTCGTCAAGGCTTGGATAAGCCGCGATAAATGCTTCCCAAGCCTCATCCGGATGGTTGATCAGATAGACGGTGGCCGCTTCTATTGCCGCCATGAAGCGGGCAAAGCGGGCATCATCGGTCCGGTCTTTATGGACGACATAGATCAATTCGTCGAAGACGGGCACACCATGTTCTTCGGGAAAGAAGGCCTTGCCGGTCTTGCCTTCGATCTCGATTTG
Source organism: Roseibium aquae (assembly GCF_008711285.1). Lineage (GTDB taxonomy): Bacteria > Pseudomonadota > Alphaproteobacteria > Rhizobiales > Stappiaceae > Roseibium > Roseibium aquae. The sequence continues at coordinate 146,192 of NZ_VXDC01000001.1, read as the reverse complement.
CGTGAGTTCGAAATTGCGGTAGGCCCCGATAACGGCATCGACCTGGCCGGACATCAAGGACGGCGACAGGGCAAAATTGACATTGATCAGCTCCACGTCCTTGATGCTCAAGCCCACCGATTTCAGCATCTGATTGAGCATCACGTCTTCAAACCCGGATACCGAGAAGCCGATCGTTTTGCCCTTCAAGTCTTCCAACGCCTTGATCGGTCCATCTTCCAGAACAATGAGCGAGTTGAGAGGGGTCGCGACGAGCGTGCCAATCCACTTCAGCGGCAAGCCTTCTTCGATTTGCGCATGAAGCGTCGGCTGATAGGATACAGCGATATCCCCCTGCCCGGCAGCCACGAGTTTTGGCGGCATGGCCGGGTCAGCCGGCTCGATCAGCTCAACGTCCAGACCTTCGGCCGCGAAGAACCCCTTTTGCTGGGCGACAACGATTGGCGCATGGTCCGGGTTGGTGAACCAGTCGAGCAGCACCGTCAGCTTGTCCTGTGCTTGCGCGGGCACCGCCAGCAGCGCCGCAATGGCAAAAAGCCCCGCGATCACGCGTCTTTTCATGGAAGTCTCCTTTTTGTGTTTGGGAAATCAGTCTTCGGCTTGCCAGGGCACCATGGCTCTGGCTGCCCATTCGACCGAATAGCGCAGCGCCAGAACCATCAGGGCTAACAAGATCAGGGCGGCGAACATCACGTCGGTTTGCATCCGCGCATTGCTCTGCAGCATAATGAACGCGAGGCCGCCCTTGGCCCCAACCCATTCCCCCACAATGGCGCCGATCGGCGCAAAAACGGCCGCGATCCTGACGCCGGACGCCAAGGCCGGGAGAGCCGCAGGGAACCGGAAGTAGATGAGCTCCTTCAACCGTCCTACCCGATAAAGGCGTGCCAGATCGGTGTATCCCGGATCTGCTCGGCGCAGTCCGTCATAGAAGGTCGAGGTCACGGCGAAGAAAATTACCAGAACCGCCATAACGACCTTGGACGCGAGCCCAAAGCCCAGCCAAAGCACGAGAATGGGGGCAATCGCGAACACAGGCAGGGCCTGGGTCACCAGCACAACCGGCAACAGTCCCCGCCGGGCCAGTGGAAAAAGCCACATGATCAACGCGATGGATGTGCCGGCCAGCACACCAAAGAAGAAGCCCAGAAGGGTTTCTGAAGCGGTGATGGCGGCATGCTCGAGCAGGAAGGCCCCACGGGCCTGAAACGCCTCGGCGACCTTCAAGGGTCCGGGCAGCATAAACGGCGGAATATCCAGAACCGTCACAAGGGAGTGCCAAAGAACCAGGAAGATGCCGAGGCCCGCCAGGAACCGCGCCAGCCGTTTGAGTACCGACAATCCGATTGCGGTGAAAGGGCCGCGAAATGTTCGGGCCAAGAGGGGTGAAGCGCTCGCGAGCGCCGAGTTTTCAAACACGCAAGGATCTCCCGTCTTCGGAACAACCGAAAATGACACTGGAGATCCGGGATAGGCTAAAGGTAATTCCGTCCCTTCGCCGGCATGACCCGGATCAGGTTCTAAGGGTTCGGCGCTTGCCATCTCAGTTCCGGTTCTGGAACACCCCTCGGACCGGGGCCGACCATGCCCCGGCGGGAGAAAAAAGGCAAGACGTGACCACCATGATTTTCATGGAGGCGGAGTGGCGCAATCCTCGGTCCGGTTGACGCGGCACACTCAAAACTACCCGTGAAAAACGCTCGCAGTTTTAAAGTGGTAGAACGTCTTGTCCGGATGCGAACGATCGCGGGGCGATTGAACCCTCTCAGGAGATGATCCAGGGGACGCCCACCGAACTCAAAACACATTTAATCGCTTTGTTTGGCAGCAGATCCATGCGCGGCAAATCGCAAATGATCGAAAGCATTCGCGGCTGCGCGTTATTCGGGCCCGTAATATTTTCCAAGTTTCCGGGATACCGCCCGGTGCTTCAACCTGCCGCCCAGGCCGCAATGGCTCTTTCCACTGCGTCGGATCCGGTTGCCCCCTTCTCCAGGGTCAGGATTCCTCGCTTGCCGTTTGTATAGAGCATTGGAATGTCGATCCAGCCGCGTTCGCGCAACAAACCGAGATTCCGCTCCTGTTCGCTCGACAGACTGGACAACGCGATCCAGAAATATCCTTCTGAAACCTTGACCGATGCGCCCAGGAGGGCATCACCCCGGGCTTCCTCCGTCGGCTTCATCACCAGACCCGGTACGTTCACGACCGTTCCGGACGCGAATTCCTTTGGAAGTTCATACTTGATTTCAACCAGATGGCTGGCCGGGAGCGAATTGTCGTCATTCGGCTTGATCCGCAAGTTGACCCGCACGTTCCGTTCCGGGATCTCGACATCCGCGACAAGCACAACCTGCTTCTGACCATCGAGGGCGGTTTCATCTTCCAAACGCCACACAACGGCGCCTTGTGAGGCGGTTCCCGCGCCGCTCGCCTCCGCGCCCTCTTCATAAAGAATGGACCTTTGCGCCGAAGGCGTATCCGGCCCCGGGGCAGTTGCTGTTTCCGGCGCAACGGCGGCGAACTGTTGACCTTCAGCAGACGCCGGGTCGTTCGGTGTCGCCGCATCGAGGGACCCGTCATCCCCTGCGGGTGGCGGTGTTTCCACGGGAGGGGTGGCCGGAACATCGATCGGCGATACAGGCGGATCGGGCTCGATAAGCCGGGTTTCGGTTTGTCCCGGCGTGATCAATGTTGTTGTCACGCTACGCGCATCTGGCGCGACCGGCGGTTCGCCATTCCCGTCCAGCAGCCGGGCTGTGTTCTTTTGCGGAGCGCCGTTCGCCTCTTCACCAGGTGCATCCGAGACATCGTCAACCGGCACCGAGGCCTGCCCTTCAGGCTCTGCCGGTTGCGAAGGTCCTGTGAGGCTGGCGATCAGATCGCGTTGGGAATAAATTACGCCCCCTATGCTGGCCAAGATCAGAATGAGAACGGCGATCAAGAGCATGTGCAGCATACTTGGGCGGCGCGCCGTCGACAGGGCTTCCGCCGCGCGCTTCCGGGACTTTCGCTCGCCCCTGCGGCCCGCATCGGTCACTTGCCCAGCCGCAATCGACCCTGGCCTGATCGGATTGCCGTCGGCGCTTGTCTCGGCCACGAACAGGCTATCGTCATCGTCTGAAACACTGGCTGAAGGGCTGGAAAACGCGGGCTCTTGACGCGGTTCCGGCAGACCTTGTTCCGGTTGATCGTCGAAAGACCGGCGGTTGCCCGCTACCGCACCGCTAGAAACGGCGCCGACGCGCTCACCCGGTTCCCGTTCGTCCCTCGCCGGTGGAACCTCTCCACTGGCGCTAGGTTCCTGGCGTTCGCCGGACGGCTGCGGCTCGGTGGCGCCGGGCGCGACGTAAGGCGCCGCTGGCGGTTCTTGAGACGGACCGCGTCCAGCGCCGATGTTCGTATCAGGCGCCACCGACGCCTGACCGTATCCGCTGGAAAGCTGGGAGGAAGCTTCAGGCGCTGCGGCCTGGGGCGGAACCGATGCTGGAGGAGTGGAAACCCCGGCCGGACCAGAAGCAGGCGCGGTTTTCACCGAAGGTCCAAGACCCAGGCTTTCGCGTGCCGCTTCAGCTTCAACCTTGCGGATAGCTTCTTCCAGACGCAGCTGCTCAGCCGTAATCTCGGAGGGCGAAAGCGGGGGCTCATAGGCTTTCAGCTGATTCACGATCGCATTTCGCGCCCTGCTGTACACACTCCGCCGGGCAGCGCCGTTGCTTTCCGGCAGCGAGGCGATCGTTCTTTTCAAAATCGAATAATAGTCAGCCATTCCCTTGCCCGTTGGCCGTCCAGTTAGCCCGTTTCCAGTCGCATTTGTCCGCCGCTGTCAGGCATATACCAAGTTCCAGCCCGACATACTATTTCTTAACGCCCGCCCCCGCCTGCCGCGAGGAAGTATTTACCGGTACCGGACGATTTGGTCGGTTGTGGGGCATCCCCGCATGACAGATTCGCCCCTTGAACAGTATTGGAACCGATCCACTACATGTCTCAATCCTGAAACGGATTCTGCACAAGAATCGTGTCGTCGCGCTCTGGACTGGTCGACAGCAGCGCCACTGGCGCGCCGATCAGTTCCTCGATATGTCGGACATACTTGACCGCCTGTGCCGGCAACTCCGCCCAAGACCGGGCACCTTCGGTCGATTCCTGCCACCCGGACATCGTTTCATAGATGGGAACCACCCGGTCCTGAGCTCCTTGAGATGCAGGAAGGTAGTCAATCCGCTCGCCGTCGAGTTCGTAGCCGACGCAGATCTTGATTTCTTCCAGACCGTCCAGCACGTCCAGTTTGGTCAGCGCGATACCGCTGATGCCGGACGTACAGACGGTTTGCCGGACGAGAACGGCGTCGAACCACCCACACCTCCGGCGGCGGCCGGTGACAGTGCCAAACTCGTGCCCGCGGGTGCCAAGAAACTCCCCAATTTCATTTTTTTGCTCGGTCGGAAACGGGCCTTCCCCCACACGGGTCGTGTAGGCCTTCGTGATTCCCAAAACGTAATCGATGGAATTCGGGCCAAGGCCGCAGCCCGTGGCCGCCTGACCGGCCACCGTGTTGGATGAGGTCACGAACGGATAGGTTCCGTGATCAATGTCCAGCAGAGCGCCCTGAGCGCCCTCAAACAGGATTCGTTTGCCTTCCCGGCGGCTGCGATCGAGGAAACGCCAGACCGAATCCATATAGGGAAGGACCTGCGCGGCGACACTCGACAATTCATCGTAGATGGCTTGCGCGGAAATTTCATCCTGGCCAAGCCCCCGGCGCAAGGCGTTGTGATGCACCAGCATCCGGTCGATCTTTGCGGGCAGGGTCGTCAGGTTTTTGAGATCCATCAGGCGAATGGCGCGCCGTCCGACCTTGTCCTCGTAAGCCGGGCCAATGCCGCGCTTGGTGGTGCCAATCCGGGTGCCGGTATTGGAGCTCTCGCGCAAGGCATCCAATTCCCGGTGGAGAGACAGGATCAAGGTCGCGTTTTCAGCAATACGCAGCGTTTCAGGCGTGACAACAACGCCCTGTTTGCCCAAACGGGCAATTTCATCAACCAGCGCATGGGGATCCAGAACAACCCCATTGCCAATCACCGACATTTTGCCTGGTCGCGCGACCCCGGACGGCAGAAGCGACAGCTTGTAGCTGACCCCATCGATGACCAGTGTGTGACCGGCATTGTGCCCGCCTTGAAAGCGCACGATGACGTCGGCTTTTTCGGAGAGCCAGTCGACGATCTTACCCTTGCCTTCATCGCCCCACTGTGACCCGACAACAACCACATTCGCCATTACTTCAAACGCCCTCCTAAGCGGCCGACCGCGCACACGCTGCGCAAACACAGGAAACCCCGAACGCGCGGTCCGGGGCAAACGCGCCGGACTATAGCCATTTGCCGGGCAACTTGCGAGACCATAGTTCCGGGTTTTTGCATTGATGTCTTTGGAAAAGAATAAGCCCGTTTTTGCAATGTCTTGGCATCCAAAGGAGGACCCAGGCCACCGGTCAGTCGAAGCTTTCAAGGTTCGACATCGGAAAACGGGTGGCTGACGCCTCCCATATTGGGCGACTGGATACTCATCTGACACGCTTCCACGCACGGACACCCGAAATGACCATCCGCAATTGGTTCCTGCTCATCGGCCTTGGCGCAATCTGGGGCGGTTCTTTTTTGTTCGGCAAGGTAGCCGTTGCCGAGATCCCGCCTTTCACGCTCGCCTTCTTTCGCGTGTTCTCAGCGTGCTTGATGCTTCACGCATTGCTAAAACTGACCGGCCGGACTTTCCCTGTCAGTTGGCAGACCTTCAAGCCGTTTTTGATCATGGGCTTTTTGAACAATGCTGTTCCGTTTTCTCTTGTCCTTTGGGGCCAAACCCAGATCGGCGCGGGCCTTGCGTCCATCTTGAACGCCGCCACGCCGCTCTTCACCTACGTGATTGCCGTCGTGTGGCTGTCCCAGGAACAAGCGGCATGGCACCGTTTAGCGGGTGTTTTGATCGGTTTTGCCGGTGTTGTCTTCATGCTGTCCAACAGCCTGATGGGCCTCGTTTCCACGCCTATTACAGCCCAGCTTGCATGCCTTGGCGCAGCCTTGTCCTACGGTTTTGCAGCAGCCTACGCGAAGACTTTCAGGAATTCGGAACCAATCGTTTCAGCAGCAGGACAACTGACAGGATCGAGTCTCTTGCTGGTCGTTCCTGCCCTTTTCGCGGCCCAAGCCTGGTCCCCCGCTGCCGTCTCCGGCCTCGCCTGGTTGAATGTACTCGCACTCGGTATTGTAGCTACCGGCGCTGCCTACCTCATCTATTTCAGGCTTCTTGCCGAAGCGGGCGCGACCAATGCCTCGCTTGTGACGCTGATCGTTCCGGGAACCGCGATCTTTTTCGGCTCAACTCTTCTCGGCGAGCAGCTAGACACCGGCCATTTGATTGGATTGGTGCTGCTGCTCACCGGGTTGGTCATTCTGGACGGCAGGGCGGTCTCGCTGGTCGCGAGCAAACCCTGGCGATCCACCTAGCTAGAACCGCAAGGCCTTGACCTGCTTCACATGCGAAACAGCCTGCAAGCGGGCCATAACATCCGGGGGCACTTCGCCATCAACCTCGACCAGGCAGATCGCATCTTGCCCAGGCGCGCTGCGGCCCAGATTGAATGTCGCAATGTTCACCCCGGCTGAGCCCAATTCCGTGCCCAAATGCCCGATAAAACCGGGCTTGTCCTCATTGGTAATGTAGAGCATGTGGGCGCCGAGTTCGGCCTCCATATTGATGCCCTTTACCTGGATAATCCGGGGTTTGCCGTCTGCGAAAACGGTGCCGGCCACGGAGCGCTCTTGTCTTTCCGTTACGACGGTCAGGCGAATATACGTTTCATAGGCGCCTCGTTTCCCGCGGCGAAGCTCTTCAACCGAAAGCCCGCGTTCGGCCGCCAGCGCCGGTGCGGATACCATGTTGACAGTCTGGAGCAACGGTGTGAGCAGACCCGTGAGCGCGGCGGCCGTCAGGGCTTCTGTCTTCAACTCGGCGACCGCGCCGGCATATTCCAGCCGCACCGTTTCAATCCCGCTCTCGGTAAGTTGGCCAGCAAACAGACCCAGTTGCTCGGCCAGCCGGACAAAGGGCGCCAGCTTCGGCGCTTCTTCTGCCGAGATCGAAGGCATGTTCAACGCGTTGGTCACAGCGCCATGAAGAAGATAGTCGCACATTTGTTCCGCGACCTGGAGCGCAACATTTTCCTGTGCCTCCAGGGTGGATGCTCCCAGATGCGGGGTGGCGACAAAGTTGGGCGCCCCGAACAACGGGTTGGTTTCGGCGGGCTCTTCCACAAATACGTCAAAAGCAGCCGCCCCGAGTTTTCCAGAATCCAGGGCCGCGCGAACGGCCATCTCGTCCGCCAACCCGCCGCGCGCGCAATTGATCAGAACGGCGCCCGGCTTCATCGCGGCAAGGGTCTCATCGTTGATGATGTTTCGTGTTTTATCGGTCAAAGGGGTATGAAGGGAAATGACATCGGCACGCGCCAGCAGTGTCTCCAGTTCCACCTTTTCCACCCCCAGAGAAATGGCACGCTCAGGGGTCAGGAAGGGATCATAGGCGATCACTTTCATTTTCAGGCCCAAAGCCCGGTCCGCGACGATCGACCCGATATTGCCGCAACCGATCAAGCCCAGCGTCTTGCCGGTCAGTTCCCTCCCGATGAACTTCGACTTTTCCCACTTGCCTGCCTGGGTAGAGGCATCGGCAGCCGGAATTTGCCGGATAGCGGCCATCATCATGGACAGTGCATGTTCTGCGGTGGTGATGGCGTTGCCAAAGGGGGTGTTCATCACAATGATACCGCGGCTGGTTGCCGCCTTGATATCGACATTGTCCACGCCGATCCCCGCGCGGCCGATGACCTTGAGCCGTCCGGCAGCTCCAATCAGTTTTTCCGTGACTTTCGTGGCAGAGCGGATCGCAAGGCCATCATAGCCGCCGATGATCTCCTGGAGCCGGGCCTTGTCCTTCCCTATGTCGGGCAGAAAATCCGCATCAACGCCCCGGTCCGCGAAAATCTGAACGGCGGCAGCTGACAATTTATCTGAAATCAATACACGCGGAGCCATCGACCCCTCCCAGTTCGCTTGACGCAACGGGACGGGCAGCGCGCACGCCGCCCGCCGACTGACATGCTGGAGAAGGCCTTGTCACGCCACTTCGGCGTGTTTCGCCTTGGCAAGAGTGAAGGCCCAGTCGAGCCATGGGGTCAGCTTCGCGACATCGGACGGCTCAACCGTCGCACCGGTCCAGATCCGCAAACCGGCCGGCGCGTCCCGGTAGGACCCGATGTCGAATGCGACGCCCTCGGCTTCAAGCGCGCGGACCATGGCTTTTGAAAAGGCCAGTTGATCCGCGTCCGGCAAGCCGGTGATGTCCGGATCGCTGACGCGCAAACACACCGAGGTGTTAGACCGGGTGGCGGGATCTTCGGCGAGAAAATCCACCCAAGGGGTCTGAGCAACCCAGGTCTCCAGGATCCGCAATGCCTCGTTCGCGCGGCTCATGAGCCCTGACAAGCCGCCAATACTTGCAGCCCATTTCAAGGCATCCAGATAGTCTTCGACGCAGAGCATGGACGGCGTGTTGATCGTTTCACCGCGAAAGATGCCCTCGTTCAGCTTGCCCCCTTTGGTAAGCCGGAAAATCTTGGGAAGCGGCCAGGCCGGAGTATAGGTCTCCAGGCGTTCCACGGCCCGCGGGCTCAGAATCAGCATGCCATGGGCGGCTTCACCACCCAGGACTTTTTGCCATGAGAAGGTCACGACATCGAGTTTGGAGAAATCCAAGGCCTGTGCAAAGGCCGCGGAGGTGGCGTCACAGATCGTCAAACCAGCCCGATTGTCCGGGATCCAGTCCGCATTCGGAACCCGGACCCCTGAGGTGGTTCCATTCCAGGTGAACACCACATCATGGTCGAAATTCACCGATGACAGGTCAGGCAGTTGTCCGTAAGGCGCTTCCAAAACACGGGCTTTTTCCAAACGCAGCTGTTTGACAACATCGGTGACCCAAGCAGAGCCGAAACTTTCCCAGGCCAGCATGTCCACGCCCCGCTCGCCAAGGAGCGACCACATGGCAAGTTCGACGGCCCCCGTGTCCGAGGCCGGGACTATGCCAATGCGGTAGTCATCGGGCACTTGCAAAACGGACCGGGTCAGGTCAATGGCTTCGGCAAGTTTCGCCTTTCCGGGACTTGCCCGGTGAGAACGGCCAAGGGGCGCGTCCTTCAGAGCCTCAAGCGTCCAACCCGGGCGCTTCGAGCACGGTCCGGACGAGAAATGGGGATTGGCCGGACGAACATCCGGCTGAGCATTGCGGTCGATCATCAGACTACCCTTTCAGATAGTTGCCCCTCGGTGGGGAGGGGTGGCCCGCCAAAACACCTACGCCGGACCAATCGGCCAGTCAAATACTCCTTACATGAACGCCAGTTCCAAATGGAAAGGGCCGGCGGTTGCCGGCCCTTTGGTCATTGCTCAGTCGCGAACCAAGTCAGAAATTGCTGCTAATCGGCCCGGAATGCAGGAAGCTCGGTGCGGGCGCTGCCGTATTGAACGTGTAGCGCGCACCGAGGCGGAATTCATGTGCGGTCAGGTCTTCATACTTGATCCGCGTGCTGCCGGTTCCCACGTCGTGAAGACGGACGGTCTTGGCCTCGCCAAGATCCTTGTAGCGATAGCCCGCATCAATCGCGAAATTCGGTGTCACGGCATAGGACGCACCCGCCATCAGCGCCCAGGCGAAATTCCATTCGCTGTTCGAGCCATCGTAAGTGGTGGTGGTTGTCCCGCCAACACCCGGGTTCACGGACGTCTGGCCGCTGGTGTTGACCCATGCCGCGCCAATACCGCCGCCGACATACGGCGTGATATTGTTCCAGGTCCCGATATCCAGATAACCGTTCAACATGACGGTCCAGACATCGATGTCAGCCGTCTCGGTCGAAAAGCCGCCAACACAGCCGAAACAGGGTGCGTAGCCCTTAACCTGAGCCGGAGCCTCGTAGTCGACTGTCAAGTCCGTACGCAGATAGCTGTTGAATTTATAACCGACACCAAGACCAACCATCCACGTGTCGTCGACGCTCTCGCGCTGAAAACGCAGGTCACCGACGATCGGGTCATTGAAACTTCCCGACGGATCACCGTAGATCTTGTAGCCGATGTCACCACGCAAGTAGAAGCCGCCGGGTGCTGCGGCCGGCACGTGGGGAATATGTTCAATGATCGGCGGCGGCAGGTCCGCAGCGTTACCCGCAGTGGACAGAAGTACCGCGACGCCGACCAAAGACAGTCTCTTGAAAAGCTTGTCCATGTTCTCGTCCTCCAAATCGAGCGTCCGCTGCGAAGCAGGGCGCACCTGGGTCACTGTCAGAACATGCAGAAAACTGATTAAGAACCACTTAACCGTATTCTTTAACCGAGCTTTTTTACCTTAAGTATTTATGAACACGAGAAACGAGCGTTTACGAAACCGTAAGATATTGCGATCTCTGCTTTGACTGTCGGGGATGCCATTCACTGGCAGCCGCTTATGCCGCGGACTTTTTCACGACACCGGCGATATCATTGACAACCTGATTGACAAGATCGGCATCATCGCCCTCTGCCATGACGCGGATGAGCGGTTCCGTGCCCGAAGCCCGGATCACAAGGCGCCCTTGATTGCCAAGCCGCGCTTCGCCCTCGTTGATCGCCATCTTGACCTCGTCAAGCTCCAAAGGCTTGCCGCCACTGTAGCGGACGTTCTTCAGGATTTGCGGCACCGGGTCAAAACGCTTGCACACTTCCGAAACAGGGCGATCCTGATCCTTCACGCAGGCCAAAACCTGCAAAGCAGCAATAAGGCCATCTCCGGTGGTCGCAAAGTCCGACAAGACGATATGGCCCGACTGCTCTCCCCCGACATTGTATCCATCTGCCCGCATGCGCTCGACCACGTAACGATCGCCGACCTTTGTTCGCGCGAGGCCCAACCCAAGTCCGTCCAGATACCTCTCGAGACCCAGATTTGACATGACGGTCGCAACAATGCCGGGGGCCGATAGCCGATCTTGGGACTGCCACGATTGCGCCACGACCGCCATGAGCTGATCCCCATCGATTGTGGCACCATTTTCGTCCACGATAATGACGCGATCCGCATCTCCGTCCAAAGCGATGCCGATATCAGCCCGGACTTCATGAACCTTGCGGCTCAATGCGGCCGTGGATGTCGACCCGCATTCCTGATTGATGTTGAACCCGTTCGGCTGGACGCCGATCGAGAACACCTCGGCGCCGAGTTCCCACAAGGCTTCGGGCGCGACCTTGTAGGCCGCCCCGTTCGCGCAATCGATGACCACCCGCAAGCCTTCAAGGCTCATCTCCCGTGGTAAGGTTCGCTTGGCAAACTCGATATAGCGCTGCTGCGCGCCGTCGATCCGCTTGGCCCGGCCCAACTCCGATGCACCTGGCAAATGCGAACTCAGATCAGCCTCCATAAGGCCTTCGATCTGCAATTCAATTTCGTCGCTGAGCTTGAAGCCGTCGGGGCCGAAGAACTTGATTCCGTTGTCTTCAAACGGATTGTGGGACGCTGAAATCATCACCCCCAGGTCGCACCGAAGAGACCGGGTCAACATGGCCACAGCGGGCGTCGGCATGGGGCCCAGCAAGAAGACGTCCATACCCACGGATGTGAAACCGGCGACCAGAGCGTTCTCGAGCATGTACCCGGAAAGCCGGGTGTCCTTCCCGATCACCACGCGGTGCCGGTGACCGCCGTTCTTGAACGATAGCCCCGCTGCCATTCCCACCTTCAACGCCATTTCCGCTGTCATGGGGGATGTGTTGGCCCGTCCGCGAATCCCATCGGTTCCGAAGTATTTCCGCATTTCTTGATACTGCCCGGTTCTTATTCACTTTGCGGTGTTTTATCGCAAAGCTGCGGCAAAAACGCTTCACATATTATGATTGTTTGTAACTTGTTCATAACTGAAAAACCCGGCGCGGGAAGCGCCGGGTTTTGTCATGAACCTTCCAGGGAAAGCCCGATCAGGTTTGGGGTTGTGGCTCCATGCCACCGCTCGGCTCCCCGCCGCCGCGCTTGATGCCAGCGACCGGGACCGCAGACCCGCGTCCGACAGGCTGATCGTCGTCAGTATCCCGAACAGGTGGCTTGCCATCCAAAAGATCGCGGATCTCATCGCCGGAGAGCGTTTCGTATTCCAACAAACCCTTGGCAATGGTGTGCAACTGATCTTCATGCTCGGTGAGAATGTGCTTCGCGGTCTCATATCCCTGATTGACGAAGGTTTTGATTTCGGCGTCGACAATCTTCTGGGTTTCATCGGACACATTCTGACTTTTCGCGACGGAATGGCCCAGGAAAACCTCCTCCTGGTTTTCCCCGTATAGAAGCGGACCAAGCTTGTCCGACATGCCGAACTGGGTCGCCATGGCGCGGGCGAGCTTCGTCGCCATTTGGATGTCCCCGGACGCGCCGGACGTGACCTTCTCGTAGCCGAAGATCATTTCTTCAGCGACCCGGCCACCCATCGCAACAGCCAGATCCGCCTTGCACTTGGCTCGTGTCAACGACACCTGATCTTTCTCGGGCAGCCGCATGACCATGCCAAGAGCCCGACCGCGCGGAATGATGGTCGCCTTGTGAATCGGGTCCGAAGCAGGCTGGTGGAGAGCGACCAGCGCGTGTCCCGCTTCATGATAGGCGGTGAGCGTCTTCTCCTCCTCGGTCATGACCAGCGTGCGGCGCTCGGCACCCATCATTACCTTGTCCTTGGCGTCTTCAAACTCCGCCATGGTGACGAGACGCTTCGACCGCCGAGCCGCCAGAAGAGCCGCCTCATTGACCAGGTTCATGAGGTCTGCGCCAGAGAAACCGGGGGTTCCCCGCGCCAGAACCTTCACATCCACATCGGGCGCCAAAGGCACTTTGCGCATGTGGACTTTCAAGATCTTCTCGCGGCCGGTGATGTCGGGATTCGGAACAACGATCTGGCGGTCGAAGCGGCCCGGACGCAACAGCGCCGGATCGAGCACGTCGGGCCGGTTGGTCGCCGCAATGATGATGATGCCTTCGTTGGGCTCGAACCCGTCCATCTCCACGAGAAGCTGGTTCAAGGTTTGCTCACGCTCGTCATTCCCCCCGCCAAGGCCCGCACCCCGGTGACGGCCGACCGCATCGATCTCGTCGATGAAGATGATACACGGCGAATTCTTTTTGGCCTGTTCGAACATGTCGCGGACACGGCTTGCACCGACACCGACAAACATCTCAACGAAGTCCGAGCCCGAAATAGTGAAGAAGGGCACATTTGCTTCGCCCGCAACAGCCTTAGCGGTCAGGGTCTTACCCGTGCCCGGGGGGCCGACGAGCAGAACCCCGCGCGGGATGCGGCCACCAAGTCGTTGGAACTTCTGAGGATCGCGCAAGAATTCAACGATTTCCTGCAGGTCTTCCTTCGCTTCGTCGATTCCGGCCACGTCGTCAAACACGACCCGACCGTGAGCCTCGGTCAGAAGCTTGGCCTTGGATTTGCCAAAGCCCATCGCCTTGCCGCCCGAACCTTGCATCTGACGCATCACGAAAATCCAGATCCCGAGGATGATCAGCATGGGCAACCAGGAGATCAGAGCGCCAAGGAGAGAGAAATTCTCGGCCGGCGGGCGCGCATTGATGGCAACCTGCTTCGCCCGCAGTTCATCCACGAACTGGGCTCCGGTTGGCGCATAGGTCTGGAACGACTGTCCAGTCGTGGTCGTTCCCGATATTTGCTGATCCTGGATCGTGACCTCGCGAACCTCTCCCCGATCGACTTGGTCAAGGAACTGCGAAAAAGCTATCTCATTCGTGGCCCCGCGCTGAGCTGGGCTTTGAAACAGCTGGAAAAGAGCGATCAGCAGCAATGCGATGATCACCCACAGGGCAAAATTGCGGAAGTGTGCGTTCATTTCGATCCCTTGACCGTGCGACACGGCCTATACTCGGATTTCCATCTTAACTGGCAAGATAGGTCGGCGGAAGCCCAATGCCAAGGCGGTGCGCCATTCTTGCGCACAGCGTCTATGAATTTCCTTAAGATGAGCACCTGGTTTAAAACCCGCGTCAGAGTACCAGGCGGCGCCGATTAACACCAATGCGGGGTCCGCCGGACCGCCTAAAACAGCCCGGTCCGCTTCAAGGACAAAGGATAAGCGGCCTCAGAACCACGCATTTGAAACAAATCCGGCACGTACAGAAGACCTTCGCTGTCCCAAAAGGCAGGCGCACACGCGAAAGCCGCCACCGGAAAGTCGGATGGCAAAGTGAGGCCATCTCTTGGGCCAGGCGCACGAACCAGTGGACCAATCACCACATCTGAGTTCAAAAAGCCCGCGCCCTCGAGGCCAAGGTGATAGCGCCCGTCCCATATTGCCGGACGACCGTTGGCCTGCGCGGCGGCAACCAGGTCCGCAACCCGACAAACGGCCGGGGGCGTTCGCCCCACCTCTTTCCAAAGGTACAAGGTGTCATCCTGCCGTTGTACCACGGCACCGGACAGTGTCTGTTTCACACGCTCATGCGCTTCAAGGGTGAACAGCAGGCCTTCCAGTTTCGCGAGCCTGCCGGGCGCTTGCTGTCCGGTGACTCCCAAGATCAAATGCGCCAAAAGCCGAAGGCGGATCTCCTCGGGCGGGTCACCGATCGAGTTCCACGGAAGTCTGACAGGACCAGCCGGGTGACAGACCAAATGTGCGTTCAAAATGCTACGGCAGCAATAGTCGAGCCCCTCGCGGGCGCGGCGCATGCGCCGCGCGGTGTCAGCAAGGCGCTGTGATGTCAGCCCTTCTTCCGCAAGACCGCCCATGATCTGGCGCAGCCGGGCGCGCTTATAGGCGGGATCATAATTGCTCGGATCGCATACCCATGGAATCCCGCGCGCGCGCAGCGCGTCCATCAAGGCCGATTTTGGCACCTCCAGAAAGGGGCGCATGATGCGCAGGCCTTCCGGTCCCCCGCTATCGTCTCCGATCATCGCCCCAAGACCATACACCCCGCTACCGCGCGTGAGGCGATCCAGAAATGTTTCGGCTTGATCATCCAAATGATGGGCAAGGACGAGCGCGTCGGCGCCGATGCTTGCCATTTCCTGAGCGAACAAGCGATAGCGGGCCGCCCGCGCCTGCGCCTGAATGTTGGAGGATGGCTTTTCCCCCTCCCACGTCCGAACAACGTGCCGCAATCCCATTGCCCGGGCCCGTTCGCCAACCTGCTGGGCCTCGGCGGCGCTCTCCGGCCGAAGTCCGTGATCTATTGTCGCAACCAGAATATCACCGGTCCATCCCACCCGTTTTGTCCACTCATGAAACAAGTAGAGCAATGCAAGGGAATCCGGCCCGCCGGACACCCCCAAAACGAGGCGGCAAAGAGGGAACTGTGGTCGGAAAATGCTGTCGATTTCGTCAGACGTCAGACCCATTCCACGATGGCTCTCCGTCTCAGGAACATTGCGCGCGACGCTGTTCATCCCGCGCCTGCTGGAGCACTGCCGGAGCGGCAGACGGATATTTGTTCAAGAGCTCGGAAAACGTTGCACAGGCCGCGTTGGCTTCGCCCAGACCGCGCAAGGACACCCCAAGTTTCAGAAGGCTGTCGGGCGCTTTGCTGGTTTGCGGATACTCGGTGTAGGTCTTGAGAAACGCATCCGCAGCATCCCGGAAATTTTGTTGCGCTAGCAGGCTTTCGCCTAGCCAGTATTGTGCATTCGGCGCCATTTCATGATTGGGATAGGTTTCGAGAAAGGTCCGGAAACCGGCCTCCGCGCCCCGGTAATCCCCGTTCACCGCTGAACTATACGCCTGATCGTAATCCATGCGCGGATCGCCGGACGAACCAAGGCTGGCCGCCTGTGAGCCCAGACCCGGGCTGGATTGAAAGCCGCCACCCCCCGGAAGCGCAGAGGCATTGCCACCGGCAAGGGCGGACAGATCTATCGGTCCGCTGCCTGGAAGCCCGGTATTGCCGCCGGGCTCGTAGCCGCCGGTGGCCGACCATGCTCCATCGCCGGATCCGGAGGTCGAAAGTGTTCCAAGGGTCCCGACAGATCCGGCCAGATCGGTCGAAGGCGCCGAGCCCAAGGAGCTGGGATTGCCGAGATCTGAGCGATCGCGCGGCGTGCCGCCCTCGAGCTGCTGGAACCGGTACTCGTTGTCTTCCTGCATGCGGCGCATCTGCTCCTGCAATTCGCGAAGCTGGAAGGAAAGCTGTTCGAGCTGTCCGGTGAGCGCGCGCAGCCGTTCTTCCATTTCATTGATGCGAACCGCTGCATCGTCTGTTCTGCGCCCGAACAGCTGAGCATGCGAAGGCACCACGCTCGTCGCAACAAACGCAATTGCGAGCGTCATGACCGCAAAGCGAAGCTTAATCATTCATTCCTCCTATTGGGCATGCCAGCCTTCATGCATCCGCCAATCAAGCGCCTGCATATCATATCGGCGCTTCGAGTTCGGCCAAATTTTGACGGCACTCAAAAAGAAAACCGCCGGGACAGGCCCAGCGGTCAAGCTTTCCCGGTCGATCCGTGTGTTTGTTCAAACGAACAATCGCACGGCGGCCCGGATTAGTTGGTCGCGTTGTTCAAGACCGTGACTGCCCGGCGGTTTTGCGACCAGCAGCTGTCATTGTTGCAAACAGCGACCGGCCGTTCCTTGCCGTATGAAATCGTCTTGATGCGCGCAGCCGGAACACCATTTGCGACCAGATAATCCCGGGCGGCGTTCGCCCTGCGGGCACCGAGAGCAAGGTTGTACTGGCGTGTTCCTCGCTCGTCCGCGTGGCCCTCGACCGTAACCGTGTAGCTTGAGTACCGGTTCAGCCACTGCGCCTGCTTGTCCAGCGTTGCCCTCGCTTGCGCAGTCAATGTCGACTGATCCTCAAGGAAAAACACCCGGTCTCCGACATTGACGACAAAGTCCTGTCCCGTGCCCGGCGCCGCAGTGCCGCTCGCCAGGTCCGGTTTGGTTTGGGCGCAGGCGGCCAGAAACATCATGACCGCGACCACACCCGCAAACCGCGCGCCTTGCGCGATTTTGTTCACAACCAACATCTATCAACTCCTACTACCCGGCCTTTGCCGGACATGCCCACCCGAGCGCATGGTGAACAGCTTGTATCCAAAGAGGGTTAAGGCGCGATTGGCAAACATGGTAAACGAAACCCTACCGACCCCGTTTAGGATTCGGGATTGCCAGCCTGCTAGTCGAGCAACGGAGACCACGATGGATCAGACGCGAAGGCCGGTGTTCCAAGCCGTTGTTCATTGTAGCCGGTCAGGTCCACGGTCCAAACTTGCGGTCCGCCATTCGCACCAGGGGTATCGCGGAAGAACACCAAAACACGGCCATTTGGTGACCAAGCCGGCCCCTCATTGTGATAACCTTCGGTCAAGATGCGTTCTCCACTGCCGTCAGGCTTCATCACGCCGATCATGAACCGCCCCTGGTGCATTTTGGTGAACGCGATCAAATCTCCGCGAGGTGACCAGACCGGTGTCGAATAGCGCCCTGGGCCGAACGAAATACGCTGCGGATTTTGGCCGTTGGCGCTCATGACATAGAGTTGCTGGGAGCCGCCTCTGTCGGATTCGAACACGATACGCTGGCCATCCGGCGAATAGGACGGGCTCGTGTCGATCGCCGCCGAATTGGACAAACGGGTCGTCCGGCGCGACCGCAAATCCATTTTGAAGATGTTCGCATTGCCGCCCTGCTGCAGGCTCATGATCACGCTCTGACCGTCCGGGGAAAAGCGCGGAGCGAAAGTCATTCCCGGAAAGTTGCCCACGATCTCGCGTTGCCCCGTCTCAATGTTGAGCAAGTAGACGCTTGGGTCCGTGCCCGCATAGGACATGTAGGTGATTTCCTGGCTGGTCGGGGAGAACCGCGGTGTAAGAACGAGTTCATCCCCACGGGTCAGATAGCGGACGTTGGCCCCGTCCTGATCCATGATCGCAAGGCGTTTGACCCTGGCGTCCTTGGGGCCTGTTTCGTCCACGAACACGATCCGCGTGTCGAAATATCCCTTTTCTCCGGTCAGGCGCTCATAGATCGCATCCGAAATGATATGGGCAAGCCTGCGCCAGTTTTCCGGGGTCGTATAGAATTGCTGGCCAAGCATTTGCTCGGCGGCAAACACATCCCAAAGGCGGAACTCGGCCCGCAGCCGTCCATCGGGCTGGCGGGAAACCGTACCGCTGACCAGCGCCTGCGCGCCGATGGTCCGCCAGTCGCCGAAACGCGGGGTGGTGTCGACGCCCATGTTCTTCTGGATGAATGCGGCCGGATCCAGTGGCCGGAACAATCCCGAACGCCGGAGATTGTCGGCAATGACCGAGGTCATGTCGGAGGCCAGTTTCGGATCTCCGCCGCCCGCTGCGAAATCCGGCAGCGCGATGGGAAGCGGCTCGATGTTGCCTTGGGTAATGTCGAGCTCGATCAAGGCTCGAGCCGGCTGACTGATCAGAACGAGGCAGGCGAAACCAAGAACGATGGCAAAAGCCGCCTTCAGCGTGCGGGCCATGTCCCAAGCGGGGGAAAATGCAAGCATATAAGCTCCATGTCCTTGATTTTTTGACATTTTAACCACCCAAAAGTTCTCTGGGGTCGAAATTGAGAATAACTTCTTGCCAATCATCATACTTCGCGATCGGCAACGAGTAAGGAGCACAACGCATAACGGCCCGCACCGCGCTGCTGGCCGCGGCCTGGAAGGCCGGATTGGTGCTGGAGTTCAAGACTTCCGGCCCACCGGATACCTCGCCCGATTGAGACAGATTGAACCGCACGCGGACACTCAGATCCTCGGCGCCGGCGGCCCCGACCGGCGGGTTCCAGCATGCCGACACCTGACTTCGCAAGGCATCGAGCTCCGACTGGGTCATCCGGATGTTTTCCCGTCCCGATCGGGTTCCCAACGAGGCCGGCTGATCCGTGTTCGATGTCGTCCCGCCCGACGGCTCAACCTTGTTCAACAGTGCTGCGATCTGGTTGGAATTGAAATCCTGCTCCTGCCGGGTCGGCCGGGGTGGAGCGGGTTTGGTGCGCGGGCGCGCAGTAGTCACGATCGGTTGCGGGGCCGGATCGGCTGCTGGCACCGGTTCGGAAACGGGGGCTGCTTCGGGAGCAGGGCCAGCCTCCGCAGCGGCGTCCGGGACCGGTTCGGGTTCCGTTTCCAGCGTCGGGGCCGGCGGGGTCGGCTCAGGTGGTGTCGGGGCTGGCGGTGTTGGAGCTGGCGGGGTTGGCTGGACCTGCCGTGGCTCTGCGGGGCGCTCCACGGGTGCGGGCACTTCCTCGGCCGGCGTCTCGGTGGGGGCAAGAGCCGAAACATCGCGGACTTGGTCCGCGTCGCGCTCCCCAAGCTGCAACTGCGTAAACTCGGAAACCGATACGAGTTCCACGGGCAGTGTTTCGACAGACGGTGTCGGAAAGCTCCCAGCATCGGGAAGCGCCAAAAGCCCCCAGACGATGATGGCCGAATGACCGGCCATAGAAGCGAAAAGACCGACACGCATCGTGTGCCACTAGTCCTGTTCTTGCAGGGTCACGAGACCAAGCCGGTTGAAACCTGCCGAATTGATCCGGCCCATCAGCCGCATCATCGTGCCGTAGTCAGAGTTCTGATCGCCGCGGATATAGATCCTCTCTTCGTAGCCATTCTCGGCAATTGCCTCGAGTTTCGGGACAACTTCATCAATGGCGATCTCGGTATCCTGAATGAAAATCTGACCGTCTGCGTTCACCGAAATCGTGATCGGTTCATTATCTCCCTCGAGCGCATTCGCCCGGGTTTCTGGAAGATCGATGGGAACGCCAACCGTGAGAAGAGGCGCGGCCACCATGAAGATGATCAACAGAACAAGCATGACGTCCACAAAGGGCGTCACGTTGATCTCGCTGATCATTTGGTTGCGCCGGCGCCGACGTCCCCGCCGTCCACCGGCCGCGCCGCCTGCACCTGTCTGCATGCCCATGGCCTAAAGTCCCTGATCGATCTGGCGTGACAAAATGGCGGAGAATTCGTCGGCGAACCCTTCCATCCGCGTCACCGCCTTCGCCACGCGATTGCTCAGCATGTTGTAGGCAATAACCGCCGGAATTGCGGCGAGAAGGCCCAGCGCGGTCGCGAACAACGCTTCCGCAATACCGGGTGCGACAACAGCAAGATTGGTGCTTTCAGAGTTTGCGATCGCCTGGAAGGATGTCATGATGCCCCAAACCGTGCCGAACAGGCCAATAAACGGCCCTGCCGATCCGACCGACGCCAGAACCAGAAGCCGGCTTTCCATCCGTTCGGCCTCCCGCTGGATCGCGACGTCCATGACCCGGTCGATCCGCTGCTGAAGGCTGGCGATTGCGGGGCGCGCCCCTTCATGACTGCGCTTCCACTCTCGCATCGCCGCCACGAACAATGCCGCCATGCCCTGGTTGGAGCGGTTCTGGAGCGTGCCATAGAGGTCTTCCAGAGATTGACCAGACCAGAACACGTTCTCGAACCGGTTCATCTGCCGCATCATGCGCCCGAGCAGCATTACCTTGTCAACGATGATCGCCCAGCACCAAACGGACGCGATCAACAGCCCAACCATGACGAGCTTGACGATGAGATGCGCCTGCCAGAACAGAGCAAAGAACGACAGCTCGCCTTCCGGCGCCGCCAAAGTGGACTGAACGAGTTGATCCATTGATCTTGAGACCTCTTGGCCATGTTGCATTGTCGGAACGGTTCGGGGCCGCGCCCTGCGGTCCCCGTAGGCTCACGCTGGTTTTCCGGACGTCCATTTGCCATTGGTGCCTCCATGGGCTCCGAATCAGGCAAAACTGGGACTTTCGCGCAGAAAACCCGCCGCCTCTAATGGACTCAACTATGGTTACTGCTTCCTTAAGACAAGCGATCCTGTTTTAGCCAATCGCTCGATCAAACGCCGGACGCCTCACGCTGCTCAGCCGTCTTCGGTGTCGCGGTTCCCTAGGGGGCGCTCTCACCCTTGATCCAGGTCTCCGGCGCTCACGAGGGACGCCAGCTTGCCAGCGGCCGGGGACGGAAGCCGGGTCGGTCTGCCCGCCGACGTGATGACGGCGACCTCGACATCGGCCTTGACCGAAAGATCATCGCCGCGCCAAATGGACTGATCCAGCCGAATACGGGCACCGCGATGTTCGCGCACGATGGTGCGCACGATCAAAAGATCGTCGATCGTTGCCGTTTTCAAGAAATCGAGGTTCAGCCGGCGCACTGCGAAGGCCAGCGCCGGACCGTCTCTGCCGCCGTCTCGCAGGTCGGCGTGGTTGATGCCCGCCAACCGCAAAAGGTCCGAACGTCCCCTCTCGAAGAATCGCACATAACTTCCGTGGTACACGATGCCGGTGAAGTCGGTGTCTTCATAGTAGACACGCACGGGCAACTCATGGGTTTGCCCATTCAGGCGTCCGGCAAGATCGGGCCAATCCATCGAAGCTGTCTCCTTCCAGCGTGGCATCAGCCTCTAAACAAAAAATCCGGCCAGGACCAGTCCCGACCGGATTTTGGTGTTCGCCAAATCAGAAGATCAGGCTGCGGCCACTTCCTGCAAAAAGCTCTCGACGGATTCTCTCAGCTTGCCCGCCTGCGCCTTCATTTCCGCAGAAGCCTGCCGCATGCGTTCGACGGCTTGCGCGTTCTCGACCACGTCGTCGTTCAAACTGGAGACCACCGCGGACACATTTTGCGTTCCGTGGGCAGCTTCCCCGACGTTTCTGGAAATCTCGCCGGTGGCCGCGCCCTGCTGTTCCACCGCAGCGGCGATCGAGGCGGTGTACTCATTGACTTCGCCAACTGAACTGGAGACACGGCTGATCTCTCCCACCGCATCCGTTGTCGAGGCCTGGATTGCGGCGATCTGTGTTGAAATCTCTTCCGTGGCCTTGGATGTCTGGGTTGCCAGTTCCTTCACTTCAGCGGCAACCACCGCAAAGCCACGGCCGGCTTCGCCCGCGCGGGCCGCTTCGATCGTGGCATTGAGCGCCAGAAGGTTGGTCTGTTCCGCGATCTCCGAAATCAGAGACACGACATCCCCGATCCGGTTTGCGGCCTCCGCCAATCCGGCGATCTTCTGGTTCGAGGCCTGGGCACTCTCGGTCGTGCGCCCAACAATCTCAGAGGTGGTTTGCACCTGCCGCGAGATCTCGGCGATTGACGCATTCAGTTCCTCGGTGGCAGACGCAACCGCCTGGACATTCGCAGAGGCCTGTTCCGCGTCCTGGACCGCCCCGCGCCCGCGTTGTTCCGACGCGCTGGACCGTTCCGACAAGGCGTTCGACAGATCCTCGACCCGCGCCAGATTGTCCTCGACCACCGCAAGCACTTGCTGGGCCTCCGCACGGAACGCGCCGATCAACCCGTCGATCTTGCGCTCCCGCTCCTCGCGGGCGATGTGCCCGAGCTTGCGTTCGGCAGCAAGTCTTTCGCGTTCGACCGAATTGTCTTTGAAGACCTCGACACACCGGGCCATGTCACCGATCTCATCGTGACGGTCTGTCGCCTCGATTGTCACGTCCAAATCGCCATCCGCAATCCGCCGTGCGGAACCCGACAGGGTTTGCAAAGGGGCAAACATACGGGTGGTCAGCCACCAGATGATCAAAACGACCGGCAGAAGGCAGAGAACGCCGGTAATGATGACGCCATAAACGATCTGATCACGGGCGGTTGCAAGCTCACTTTGCTGGAGAGCCTTGGCAACGGCAAACGGCTGTCCGACAATGTCACCTGTGGATTTGGCATACCGGTAGGTGCCGTCGGACAATGCGATTTCGCCTTTTGGAGCGTCCAACAAGGCAGCGCCGAGGACGGTGCTGACCGTTCCGGCCATATCGAGTTCGACCGCCAGTCCGTTCGCATCGACAAGAATGGTTTTTTCGGTGTTCCCCAAACCGGACGCTTCGTTCAACAGGCTGGAGATGCGCTGCATATCCGCCGTGAAGGCGACAACACCGAAAAACCGGTCCAGATAGAATACAGGTCCCGCAATCACGAGCGAAACCGCGCCATTCTCGTCGGCGACAAATCCCGAACTTGCCAGCTCGCCGGCCGTAATCGCCCCGGCCTTGGCCTTTTCCATCAGCGGGGCTGCCGCCTTGACGACCGGATGATTCGCGATCTCGGATGCATCGATGGTCCGGGCATAGACCGCATCCTTGCCATAGCTGTAGGTAATGTTGCCGTCCGGATCGATGAGTGCCACATCGGAAAAGACGCCCTTGGACATCATGCCGGCAAACGTTTCATGGATTTCACGGTGATTGGTGACGTAGTAGTTGGTCACCTCTGGTTCGACCAGAAGGTGCCGCTCCCCCTCGCCATGGGGATTGTTCGTCACGAAGATTTCGCGCAGTTGCGCCGTTTGATTCTCGCCAAGATTCTTCCAGCCGACAAGCATTTTCATCAAGCTGTTCTTCGCTTCCTCAAGCGGCAGGAAAAAGCGCACATTGTCCGCCACCTGGGCCACGGCAAGCTCCAGAACCCGCTGCTTGCCGTAGGTGGCGCTCGAAAGTGCCGTATCAGCCTGACGATTTGCTACGCCACCCGCCAGATTTGCCGTAACCGCGACTATAGCCACGCACATGCCCAGCGCTCCGCCCAGGAACATCAAGGCAAGTTTTGTCGACAGTCTTTTTCTGATCATTCTTCCCCCCGCATCAAAGCGCGAGCGGATTATTCATGACGGATCGCAAATAAAGTTTTAATGGGTGCGTCAAAACTACCTAGGGTCTTCGAACAGGCCCGGTTGCGCAGCCACGCCTTCGCGCGGCACCGCCATGCCAAGATGGGCAAACGCCTGAGGACTGAGCACGCGGCCCCGTGGCGTGCGCTGCAAGAAGCCGGTCTGGATCAAATAGGGCTCGACGATTTCTTCAATCGCATCGCGCGGCTCCGACAAGGCAGCCGCCAGCGTCTCGATGCCGACCGGGCCGCCGCCAAAGTTCCGTGCGATCTGGTTGAGATAGCGCAGATCGAGACTGTCCAGTCCTGCGGCATCCACCTCAAGCTGCGACAGGGCCTTGTCCGCCAGTTCCCGATTGATCGTGTCCGCGCCCGCCACGACCGCAAAATCTCGGACGCGTCTCAACAGGCGGCCTGCGATTCTCGGGGTTCCCCTGGACCGTTTCGCGATTTCGCGGGCGCCATCCTCGGCCATCCCCACACCGATGATCCGCGCGCCGCGTTTGACGATATGCTCAAGTTCGGCAACGGTGTAAAACTGCAGACGGACCGGTATGCCAAACCGGTCCCGCAGAGGCGTGGTCAGAAGACCAAGCCGGGTCGTTGCGGCAACAAGCGTGAACCTGGCCAGATCGATCTTGACCGAGCGGGCCGCCGGCCCTTCCCCGATGATGAGATCGAGCTGATAGTCCTCCATGGCGGGGTAAAGGATCTCTTCCACCGCGGGATTGAGGCGATGGATCTCGTCGATAAAGAGTACGTCCCGCTCTTCAAGATTGGTGAGCAGCGCCGCCAGGTCCCCTGCCTTGGCAATCACGGGCCCCGATGTCGCCCGGAAATTTACACCCAATTCCCGGGCCATGATCTGCGCAAGCGTGGTCTTGCCCAATCCCGGCGGCCCAACGAACAGCACATGATCGAGAGCCTCTCCCCGGGCCTTGGCCGCCTCTATGAAAATCTTGAGATTGGCCCGCGCTTGCGCCTGTCCAACGAAGTCGTCCAGCGCCTGGGGGCGCATCGTGCTGTCGATTTCGTCGCCGCGAATTTCGGGCGTGACCAGCCGGGCATCATCCGACATTGCCGGCCACCCAGATCAGCATCACAAGCAGGAACATGGCATAGGCCACGCGCAGGGCGTAAAACTTACGGAATTGCTTGCGCACGAAGGGGTCGTCCGTCTCCACCCGGCGCCCCTTCACCGCATAAATCCGGCCCTCCACCGATTTCGCGAACTGGTGGTCAATAAACATGATCCCGCCCAGGCCGGACACGATGAAAACGACAGCGATGAGGCCGAAAATGACAGCGGTCACTGGGCAAGCTCCTTCAGGCCAAGACGGATCAATTGTTCTGTTGTGGCGGTATCGCCGGCGGTCTGGATGGCCTTCGCGACAGCCGCACTCGCTTGCGGCTGGCCGTAGCCCAGGTTCGTCAGAGCCGATACCGCATCCGCAACCGGTCTTGCCGCAAGGTTTTCGGACACGTCCCGGGCAACCGCAAGCGTCGGACCGTCAACCGAGGCAAACCCCGGCGCCTTGTCTTTCAGTTCCGCCAGAATGCGTTCGGCCACCCTCCTGCCAACACCCGGCGCGCGCGAAATGGTCGCCTTGTCCGACAGCGCGATGGCATTGGCGATCTCACCGGCCTTCAGAATCCCCAGGACAGCCAGAGCGACTTTCGCGCCAACGCCCTGCACTGTCATCAGAAGCCGGAACCATTCCCGTTCCGCTTCCTGGGCGAAGCCGTACAGGCGGATCATATCCTCGCGAACGATTGTCTCAATGTGGAGAACCGCCGCCTCTCCTGGTCGCGGCAGCCCCTGCAGCACCCGGGAAGGGCAAAACACCTGATAGCCGACACCATGAACGTCAAGGATGACATGATCCTCGCCGATACTCTCCAAGGTCCCTTTTAACTTTCCGATCATACGCCCCCCACCTGCGCCAAACGTCCCAAGGGCGCTTTACGGTGATGCGCGTGGCAGATGGCAATGGCAAGCGCATCGGCGGCATCATCACTGTTAAACACGGCTTTGGGCATCAAAACCTTGACCATTGCCCGAATTTGTTCCTTTTCGGCATGCCCTGTCCCGACCACGGTCTTCTTCACAAGATTGGGCGCGTATTCCGCCACCTGCAGACCGGCGAGCGACGGAACAAGCAAAGCAACGCCGCGCGCCTGCCCCAGTTTCAACGTCGCCCCCGCGTCCTTGTTGACGAAAGTGAGTTCCACGGCAGCTTCCATAGGCGCCTGCCGCTGGACAACCTCCGCGAGCCCGTCATGCAATTGGACCAGGCGGCGGGCAAGCTCCAGTCTATTGTCCGAGGTGACCGTGCCCGATGCGATGAAAGACAACCGGTTGCCCAGCGTTTCGATCACGCCCCAGCCGGTGCGCCGCAGCCCTGGGTCAATCCCAAGAATTCGAATCGGAGTCATCATGGAACAAAGCGGTAACAAAGCTTTCGTCTTGACGCTAGCCAAAGCGGAGCGTACCGCTGTGCGCATGTCAGTATTTTGTGCCCGATCGTCACGTCATGCTTGACGTGTTCGCAAGCTTCTCGCCAGCGCTTCTCGCGCTTCTGGGCACCGTCATTTTCATTGCGGGATGCGTGCGCGGGTTCGCCGGTTTTGGGGCGGGCATGATCTTCATGCCGGTCGCCGCGAGTTTCATTTCGCCAGTGACGGCGGCGGCCACCTTCCTGTTCATCGACGGTCTGGTTGCCGCTCCCTTGATCGTGAGAGCGATCAGGATCTGCGACTGGTCGACCGTCCTGCCTGTCGTCGCTGGATCGATCGTGTTCGTTCATGCCGGGGCTTGGCTCCTGGCAAACGCAGACATCCTGACCCTCCGGTGGGTTCTTTTCGCAATCGTGACATCATTGCTGGCGCTGCTTGTGTCCGGGTGGCGGTATCAAGGCCGGCCAACGCGGCCTGTTTCCTTCGGCGTGGGCAGTGTCGCCGGTGTTCTTGCCGGCGTCAGTCAGGTGTCCGCCCCACCTGTTGTCGCGTTTTGGCTGACGGGCAAAGAAGTGCCGGCAGTCGTCCGCGCCAACCTGATTGTCTATTTCGCGCTTGCGAGCGTCGGAACATTTGTCGCGTATTTCATCAACGGGTTCTTCACGATCGCGGTGTTCCATCTACTGATCGCCGCGGTTCCCGCTTATGCTCTTGGCCTTTACCTTGGCTCCAAAGGCTTTGGCGCAGCGGATCCAAAGATCTATCGGTGGGTCGCCTACAGCCTCATCGGACTGGCTGCGATCACCAGCATGCCAGCTCTGGACCCTCTGCTGCGATAGCTTCGCCTGGCATTTGGCGGATTGCCCGCCGATCCGCCTGTTGAACCCAGGCAAAAACCGGACCGGCTTGTCAGAAAGTTAAAGCCCCGGCACGCCGGGGCTTTGAAATCGGTCGGGCCGCCTCAGGATGCAAGCTGTTCCATGGTAGCGTCGTCAACATCGAAATTGGCGTACACATTCTGCACGTCGTCATCGTCCTCAAGCATGTCGATCAACTTGAACAGCGTTTGCGCCTTTTCCCCATCAACGGGTATCAGGTTCTGCGGCTTCCAGATGATTTTGGTGGAGTCCGCCTCGCCCAGCGCGGTTTCCAATGCCTTTGCGACCTCATTCAGATCTTCAAATGCCGTATAGACAGTGTGACCGTTCTCGTCAGACTGCACATCTTCAGCGCCCGCTTCGATCGCCGCCTCGAGCACCGCGTCGGCTTCCCCTGCTTCTCGCTTGTAGGTTATCTCGCCAACGCGATCGAACATGAACGAAACAGAGCCGGTCTCCCCGAGCGACCCTCCACATTTGGTGAAATAAGACCGGATGTTGGAGGCCGAACGGTTCCGGTTGTCGGTCAAGGCTTCCACCACAACGGCGACGCCGGCGGGACCATATCCTTCGTAGCGGATTTCCTCGTAATTCTCCGCATCACCGGATTGGGACTTGTTGATCGCGCGCTGGATGTTGTCCTTGGGCATGGACTGCGCCTTGGCGTTCTGAACGGCCAGACGCAGGCGCGGATTTGAATCGGGATCCGGATCGCCCATTTTCGCGGCGACGGTGATTTCCTTGGACAGCTTGGAAAACATCTTCGACCGGGCAGCGTCCTGGCGCCCCTTGCGGTGCATGATGTTTTTGAATTTTGAATGTCCTGCCATGGTTCTTCTCAGGCTGTGTGCGACGGCTATTTGGATAGGATCGCGACGCTTATATGCAAAGGCGAAGCTGAAATCCAGCATTGACGGCTCAGGAGTTTCGCCGGATCGGGCAGATCACGGCATCCCCCGTCAGCTCCAAAAATGGGGAACAACCTGGTCCAGCCGGCCGCCGATGCGCAACGGGGCAACTTGGGTGGCCAACCCGGTCCGGTCGTCTGTTTCAACAGCAAGGCCACAAATCGTGCTTTCACCCAAGGCCGGAGTAAAGCGGCCGCCGGGGATCTTGCGCTGGAAGCGCTGGACGGGCTCGTCCTTCTCCATGCCGAGCACGCTGTCGTAATCGCCGCACATGCCCGCATCCGACTGATAGGCCGTACCGCCGGGCAGGATCTGATGGTCGGCTGTGGGAACGTGGGTGTGAGTTCCCACGACCACGCTCACGCGGCCGTCGAGAAAATGGCCCAGAGCCTGCTTTTCGCTGGTTGCTTCAGCATGAACGTCGATCAGGATCGCGTCCGCGACCTGACCGAGCGGACAGTCGTTGACCACGTTATCGATCGCAGCAAACGGATCATCAAGGGACTCCATGAAAACCCGGCCCATCACGTTGGCGACCAGAACCTGCGCGCCGTTTCGTGCGGTGAAGAGGTTCGCGCCGCGCCCCGGTGTTCCAGAGGGAAAGTTGACCGGCCGGAGCAGACGATCCTGCCGCTCGATATAAACCAGCGTATCGCGCTGGTCCCAAACGTGGTTGCCCGTTGTGACAACATCGGCCCCGGCATCGACCACATCTTGAAGAATGGCCTCCGTGATGCCGAAACCGGAAGCGGAATTTTCGCCATTCACCACCACGAAATCCAGACGGTATTGCTCGACCAAACCCGGCAATTGTCCAATGACGGCGGTGCGGCCGGATCGGCCGACAAGATCCCCCAAAAACAGTAGCCGCATCGTCCTTGCCCGATAAGTTTTTAGAACCGTCCCTACCCGGACGCTGCGCCGGGCGGTTGTGCGAACCTTTGAAATCCACTTTCGGTCAGTATGCCTGAAAGACGTTTATCGTGGGGCTCCGCGGGCACGGTGTCCACCTTTTGCGTGTCGAATGCAAGCCCGATACACACAACGGGACCAGTCCCTTCCAGGGCGGCAATCACTGTATCGTAGTGCCCCTTGCCGTAACCAATACGGTTCCCGACGCCATCGAAGGCCGACAACGGCATCAAGAGCACATCGGGGCGAAGCTCCTCCGCCGCGGCACCAGGCGCCATGGTTCCGAATCCCGCAGGTTCGAAATCGCTCTCCCGGTCAAAAGCCCGGAACACAAGGTGCGGTTCGGCAACGACTGGCAAACAAAGAAGGTGTCCGCGCTCGCGCAAGCGCGCCAGAAGAGGACGGGGGTCCAATTCATCCCGAATTGGCCAGTACCCGGCCACGATCGCGCCGTCCGGGAGATCAAGATCCCCCGCATACTCGGCAACACTCAATGCAACCTCGATCCGATAGGTTGGATCCAAGGCCATCCTGCGCTTGAGAGCCATTTTCCGCAAAGACGCTTTTTTGTCCGTCACTTTCGGGACTTGGACAACACCCATCGGAAAACTCCACGCCGGATTGCAGATGAGGTGCAGCCGCCCGACCGTGGGAATGTGCGATCCCGGGAACCTACAAAGTAGGTGGGCGCCGTGTGCGACAGACCACGGTCCGAAGCAGGGACAGCTCCCGCGAGAAAGCGTAAGGCCCCGGGGAAATGTTTCCTCACGGGCCGCGCAGCCGCCTACCAGATATAAGGCCCAGGCTGATAAAACGCCACCCCATGTGCGCGCAGATGGGGTGCAAACACCAACCAATCGAAATTGGGGCGCCAACAGCCTACTGTGTCTTGAGAGTTTTGCTCAGGCTTTCGCTCAAAACCTCGAGCCGAGAGGCGGTCCGATCGATCAGTCGGACAATTTCCCCTTCGCTGGCGGCCCGGCTCGATGCAGCGGTTTCTTGCGCATGCCGCAGTGCCGTCAATTCTGCTGTCAATTCATCAAGTTTGCGCTCAGCCTCGGAGAGCTGATCGGTGGCCATGATCCCGGCCATGACGGTAAGCCGCTGATCCCCGATTTCCCCGAAAGCGCCTTTGAGCTCTGAAATCCAGCCATCGAACCGCCGGGCCAGACCCATCAAGCGCTCTTCCTCGCCATCATCGCAAGCCATCCGGAATGTCTTGCCATTGATCGTAACCGTGATCTGCGCCATCGCCAGTTAGCTGCCCCGTTCTTCGAGGACGAAGCGGATGGATTCCATGGCCGTCACCAGCCGGCGGGATACATCTCTATTGGCTTCTTCCAACCGTTCTGCCCGGGCTTGCGCCCGGTCGAGGGTCTCGGCCAGTTCCGCGCGGTCCTGCCCCAGTCGTTGGATATCGTCTTCCAGAGAGTTCAGGGACCGATCGGCATCGACACGTCTTTGCACCGCGCTCTCCAGGCCGCCGACCGCGCGCTCTAGACGTTCAAAAGCAGCTTCAAGCGAGAGGACGGGAGTCGTATCGGTTTGTGCCATTGTCCCTGTTTTCCCAGGCCGGCCTTTTCCGGCGATCTTCGTGCATATAATCCCAATTCCAGATTACGGGGGATCGGGCTCGCAAATTTCCTCAACATTAAGTGAGATGACAAGATTGAACGCCAACCGATTGATGCTTTGGCAACACTCGCCAAGACACCCGCTCCAAACACTAGAAGCTGACTATTATTCGCGTCAATGGAAACGTGACAAAGCCGAACAAAGCGCGGCCGCGCGTCGTTCATCGCAACCCGGGCGCCTTTGTTGACTTGCGGAACGTTCCTGATATGTGTCGGGCGCCTTTTCGGCCGATGCTGGCTGGGTTTCCGACGGGTCCGGGTGCTGTGCCCCTTCCGCACCGAGATTCAAGCATCGGGCTGACAGATCAGTTGTGGCGAGGCCGCCGCCAACAAACAGGACGACGATGACCGATCTTGAAAAACATCAGCGCATGGCGAATGCGATCCGCTTTCTCTCTGTCGATGCCGTCGAGCAAGCCAATTCCGGTCACCCTGGCCTGCCCATGGGCGCTGCCGATATCGCCACGGTTCTGTTCACGCAGTTCCTGAAATTCGACCCGACCGCTCCCAACTGGGCGGATCGTGACCGCTTCGTGCTCTCAGCCGGTCATGGTTCAATGCTGCAATACAGCCTTCTGTACTTGCTCGGCTATGAGGATTTCACGCTCGACCAGTTGAAGAACTTTCGTCAGATCGGCGCACTAACCGCTGGGCATCCCGAATACGGGCATGGCGCGGGCATCGAGACCACGACAGGTCCGCTTGGCCAGGGGCTGGCCAACGCCGTTGGCATGGCCATCGCCGAGCGCCTGCTCGAGACCCGATTCGGAAGCGACCTGGTTGATCATTACACATATGTACTCGCGGGTGATGGCTGCCTGATGGAGGGCATCAGCCAGGAAGCGCTTTCGCTGGCCGGACATCTCAAGCTGAACAAGCTGATCGTCATCTGGGACGACAACGGGATCTCCATCGACGGTGCCGTCAGCCTCACGGACAGCACCGATCAGGTGGCTCGATTTGCAGCTTCGGGCTGGAACACACTGTCGATTGACGGCCATGACCCGTCCGCAATCGAGACGGCGATCAGGCAGGCTCAGGCCAGCGACCGACCGACTCTGATCGCGGCCAAGACCACGATTGGCTTCGGCGCTCCGACAAAGGCTGGCACGGCCAAGGTTCATGGCGCACCGCTTGGCGCCGACGAGATCAAGGGCGCGCGCGAAGCGCTCAACTGGCCCCATGATGCGTTCGACGTTCCAAGCGATATTCTGGACGCCTGGCGGATTGCCGGATTGAAATCGGCCCACGCTCGCAAGGACTGGGAAAAACGCTTCGCCAACAAGGACGCGGACACCCGAGCCGAGTTCGAGCGCCGGTTGCGCGGCGATCTGCCCGCAGATCTGCACGAAGCCCTGCAAGCCTACAAGAAGCAGCTTGCGGATGATCAACCGACCATGGCGACACGAAAGGCCTCAGAAGCCGTTCTGTCAGTGATCAATGGCGTGGTTCCTGAAACCATTGGCGGGTCGGCCGACCTGACCGGGTCAAACAACACGAAGACAGAACAGACGGCCCCTGTCACGCCGGATGACTTCTCCGGCCGCTACATTCATTGGGGCGTACGGGAACATGGGATGGCTGCGGCCATGAACGGCATGGCGCTGCACGGTGGATTGATCCCCTATTCCGGCGGCTTCCTTGTCTTTTCCGACTATTGCCGTCCGGCAATCCGCCTCGCGGCCTTGATGAAACAGCGCGTCATTCATGTGATGACCCACGATTCCATTGGTCTTGGCGAAGACGGGCCGACCCACCAGCCCGTGGAACATTATGCCGCGCTGCGGGCCATTCCCGGACTTAACTTCTTCCGCCCGGCGGACATCACAGAGACCCTGGAATGCTGGCAGCTCGCCCTGGAGGCGAAGGAGACGCCATCGATCCTCGCCTTGACCCGGCAGAATCTCGCCTCCCAGCGCAAGACATACGAAGACAAAAACCTGTGTGCCCGCGGCGCTTATGTTCTCATCGATAGCGATGACGAAGCCCAAGTCACAATCTTCGCCTCCGGATCGGAAGTGGAAATCGCAACTGCGGCCCACGCGAAACTGACGGAAGAGGGCATCGCGACCCGCGTTGTGTCCGTCCCGTGCTTCGAACTGTTCGAGCAGCAATCGGACGACTACCAGGATGCTGTCGTGGGCAACAGTCCGGTCAAGATCGCGGTTGAAGCAGGTATCCGCATGGGCTGGGACCGCTTTATCGGCACGGGCGGCGCCTTTATCGGCATGTCCGGTTTCGGGGCAAGCGGTCCGTACAAAAGCCTTTACGAGCACTTCGGAATCACCAGCGACGCTGTTGTAGCAGCAGCCAAATCCAGAATTTCGGGCTGATCCAGCCAGAAACATGCCAGGACTTTTTGAAACCTGGCCTATTCACAAGACCGGCATGGGACCGCTTGCCGGAGCGGGAATAAACGGGTGTGCTCGAGGCGCACCGAGAGCGGGAGTGGACTATGGTAACGAAGGTAGCAATCAACGGCTTCGGCCGGATCGGGCGGAATGTTCTGCGCGGGATCGTTGAATCCGGCCGCACCGATATCGAGATTGTCGGCATCAACGATCTGGGACCGGTGGAGACGAACGCGCATCTGCTGCGCTACGATTCCGTCCATGGGCGTTTCCCGGCCGAGGTTACCGTTTCCGGCGACACGATTTCCGTCGGCGGCGGCAAGCCGATCAAAGTGACCGCGATCCGTGACCCGAAAGACCTGCCGTGGGGCGAACTCGGCGTTGATATCGCCATGGAGTGCACCGGCATCTTCACCGCTAAGGAAAAGGCGACCGCCCACCTCGACGCGGGCGCCAAGCGCGTTCTGGTATCGGCCCCCGCGACAGGTGCCGACAAAACGATCGTCTATGGTGTGAATCACAACAGTCTGACCAAAGAGGATCTGGTTGTCTCGAACGCGTCCTGCACCACCAATTGCCTGGCGCCGGTCGCCTATGTGCTGAACGAAAAGCTCGGCATCGAAAAAGGCTTCATGACCACCATCCATTCCTACACCGGCGACCAGCCCACGCTGGACACCATGCACAAGGATCTCTACCGGGCCCGTGCCGCCGCCATGTCCATGATCCCGACCTCCACCGGAGCCGCCAAGGCTGTTGGGCTGGTTCTGCCCGAGTTGAACGGCAAACTGGACGGTGTCGCGATCCGGGTTCCCACCCCGAACGTGTCCGTCGTTGATCTCAACTTCATAGCAAGCCGGGAAACGACCGCCGAGGAAGTCAATGCCGCGATCAAGGAAGCCGCCGACGGCCCGTTGAAGGGCATTCTCGGCTACACAGAGGAGCAGCTGGTGTCCATGGACTTCAACCATGACCCGCATTCCTCGGTCTTCCACATGGATCAAACGAAAGTCATGGACGGCACCTTCGTCCGGATCCTGACCTGGTACGACAATGAATGGGGCTTCTCCAACCGCATGGCCGATACGGCGGTGGCGATGGCAAAGCTGATCTAACCTGGATGACGCCTTGGAAATGGCAAGTTAATCAAACGTCGGCGGGAGCGCGCAAACGCTTCCGCCTTTTTCACGAAAGCCCCACCATGCTTGAACTCTTTGCCGTCATTTCACTGACTGTCGTGGTTGCGATTGTCCCCGGTCCGGATTTCGCGGTTGTCCTGCGCAATGCGCTGGTCGGTGGACGTCTCGCAGGCATCATGACCGCGCTTGGCATCGCGCTGGCGCTTGCGGTTCATGTCACCTACGCGATTGCCGGCATCGGCCTGATCGTGTCCCAGTCGATCCTTCTGTTCAACGCGCTGAAGCTGATTGGCGCGGCCTATCTGATCTTCCTCGGGGTGACGATGTTCCGGTCCGCCTCGCCTGCCGGGCCTGTCGATACGCACACGACTGGCATGCACCCGATGAAGGCGTTGCGCTGGGGCTTCCTGACCAACGTGACGAATCCGAAGGCCACCATGTTCGCCCTCAGCGTGTTCCTACAGGTCACGTCACCCGAGACGGCGGTCTGGACCAAGATCGGCTATGGCGCGATTATGGCGGGTGGCGTGTTTCTCTGGTTTGTGCTCGTGACGATATTCTTCACGTTGCCCGTGGTGCGTCTCGGGTTCATGAAGATCAAGCTGTGGATGGAACGGTCCTTTGGGATTTTGCTGACCTTGTTCGGCATCGGCCTTGCCGCGACCACAAACTCCTCCCGTCCCTGACACCGTGAACGCAGGATAGATCATGACATACAAGACACTCGACGATCTCACCGAGGCTGCCGGCAAAAGGGCTCTGGTCCGGGTTGACCTCAATGTGCCCATGGATGGTGGCAAGGTCACGGACACAACCCGCATCGAACGGGTCCTGCCGACCTTGCGGGAACTCTCGGGCAAGGGCGCCAAGGTGATCTTGCTGGCGCATTTCGGGCGCCCCAAGGGCCAGGCAGTTCCGGACATGTCGCTCGGCCCTGTCGCTCCCGCCGTCGCTGAGTTGCTTGGCAAACCGGTTGGCTTCGCCCCCGACTGCATTGGCGATGCAGTCGCGGAGGCGATTGCCTCCATGGCGGATGGCGACATTCTCCTTTTAGAGAACACCCGGTTCCACTCCGGTGAGGAAAAGAACGATCCCGAGTTCACCAAAGCGCTCGCACAAAATGGCGACCTCTATATAAATGATGCCTTTTCCGCAGCGCACCGCGCCCATGGATCGACCGAGGGCATAGCACGTTTGCTTCCCTCCTTTGCGGGCCGGACCATGCAGGCAGAGTTGGAGGCGTTGCAGTCCGCCCTCGGGGCACCGGAGCGGCCAGTTCTCGCCGTCGTCGGCGGCGCGAAGGTGTCATCGAAGATCGATTTGCTTGAAAACCTGGTGGCCAAGGTGGACATGCTGGTGATTGGCGGGGGAATGGCCAACACTTTTCTGGCCGCCAATGGTCTGGACGTTGGCAAATCGCTTTGCGAACACGACCTCGCCGACACCGCGCAAAAGATCATGAATGCGGCAAAGCTGGGCGAGTGCGATATCATCCTGCCGGTCGATGCCGTGGTAGCCCGCGAGTTCAAGGCTGGGGCGGAGCACCGGCGCATGCCGGTCGATGCAATTCCCACCGATGGCATGATCCTGGATGCGGGCGAGGCGACAATCAACATGATCCGGGACGCGATTGACAAGGCGAAAACGCTTGTCTGGAACGGTCCCCTCGGGGCCTTCGAGATCGAGCCATTCGACGCGGCGACCGTTGCGGCCGCCCAACATGCCGCCAAACGGACAAAAGCCGGCAAGCTCAACTCGGTCGCCGGCGGCGGAGATACGGTGGCAGCGTTGAACCATGCGGGAGTGGCCGAGGCTTTTTCCTATGTCTCGACTGCTGGAGGGGCCTTTCTCGAATGGCTTGAAGGCAAAGAACTCCCCGGCGTGAAGGCCTTGGAGAGTTAAGACCCAAATAACGGGAGGCGGTTCGAATGCAACGCTGTTTTACCAGCATCTTGGCCGAAAATGTCGAGCATGCAGCCGCCTTCTACGAGACCCTCCTGGGGATGACCCGGCATTTCAACTCCGATTGGTTCATCATCCTGACGCATCCGGATCGGCCGGATCTCGAGTATGGCGTTCTTGACCGTTCCCATAACGTCGTTCCGGACGGTGCCAGCGGCATCCCGTCCGGCATCTTGGTCACATTTGTCGTAGCCGATTGCGACACGGTGCACGCCGCTGCTTTGCAGCGCGGATATGAGATTGTCGAGCCTCCAACAGACATGCCTTATGGCCAGCGGCGGATGATCCTGAAAGACCCTGCAGGCACCTTTGTGGATATCAGCTCACCGGCCTCTGAACGCCCGCCCCTGCCCTGACATTAATTTCGGAACACGAATTAATACCGCGGCACGAAAACCCGCCGGGCTCCGGAATTTAATTGATTTAAGCGCCACCCGCCGTCTTCCAAATATGGCGGGCTTTGCTAGAACGTCGGGGTACTATGCAGTGCCAGAAAGGTGTCACCCGATAGCGGTCAAACGGACGGGACCGATGACACCGACAAACGGGAGATATGAATGGCTCGGATCACGCTTCGCCAGTTGCTCGACCACGCCGCTGAGCATGACTATGGGGTACCTGCGTTCAACATCAACAACATGGAGCAGGCGCTGGCCATCATGGCGGCAGCGGATCAGACCGATTCTCCGGTGATCATCCAGGCCTCCCGCGGTGCACGGTCCTATGCCCATGACATCATGCTGAAGCACATGATGGACGCGGTAGCGGAAATCTATCCGCATATCCCGGTTTGCGTGCATTTGGACCATGGCAACGAGCCGGCCACCTGCATGACCGCCATTCAGGCCGGCTTCACCTCCGTAATGATGGACGGCTCACTCGAAGCTGACGGCAAGACCCCCGCCGGATGGGACTACAATGTCGGCGTGAGCAAGACCGTCACTGACATGGCTCACCTCGGCGGCATTTCGGTCGAAGGCGAGCTTGGCGTGCTCGGGTCTCTTGAAACCGGCATGGGCGACAAGGAAGACGGCCATGGCGCGGAGGGCAAGCTGAGCCATGACCAGCTTCTGACCGACCCGGATGAAGCGGTGAAATTCGTGCAGGAAACCAAGGTGGATGCTCTTGCCATCGCCATGGGGACCAGTCACGGGGCCTACAAGTTCACCCGCCAGCCCGACGGCGACATTCTGGCCATGCATGTGATCGAGGAAATCCACCGCCGGCTGCCCGACACCCATCTTGTCATGCATGGCTCCTCATCCGTGCCGCAAGATCTGCAGGACATCATCAACCAGTATGGCGGGAAAATGCCTCAGACATGGGGTGTCCCCGTTGAGGAAATCCAGCGCGGCATCAAGAACGGCGTCCGCAAGATCAATATCGATACGGACAATCGCATGGCGATGACCGGGCAGATCAGAAAAATCCTGGCGGAAAACCCTGGCGAGTTCGACCCCCGCAAGTATCTGAAGCCTGCGCGCGACGCCATGCAGAAGCTGTGTGCCGAGCGGCTGGAAGCATTCAATACGGCGGGAAAGGCTTCGAAAATTACCCGTGTTGCTACACTTGCCGAGATGGCCAGCCGCTACAAGGATGGCAGCCTTGATCCGAAGATTGGATAGGGGGTCATCTTTCAGCCCCGGGACCCAAAAAGAAGCCTTGTAGTGGGAGAGGGACCTTGCGTCCCTCTTTTGCCGTCTTTAGGGACAAGGATCACACTTTTCCTTGCACCGTTATTCAAGAGATCCTCCGTGAACCGGCCACGCCTCTTCCTCATCACGCCCCCGGCCTTTGATCCGGTCCCCTTTGGAACGCAGCTTGAAGCCGCATTGTCCGGCGGCGATGTTGCTTGCGTGCTGATCTACATGCCGGACGCCTTGTCCAGAGACCGCCAAAAGGCCGCCGAACAGCTGGTGCCCATCATCCAGAAGGGCGGCGGCGCCGCGATCGTGTACGGAGACACCCAGGCGGCCGGGCGCTCGGGCGCCGACGGGGTTCATATCGATACCTCACTGGAAGACCTCAAACTGGCCGTCGAAAGCTTCAAGCCTGACCGGATCGTTGGAGCGGGCGGAACCAAGCTCAAGCATGAGGATATGGAGTGGGCAGAAACCGGTATTGACTACCTGTTTTATGGCCGGCTTGACCTCGACGAACGGGAAGAGGCACATCCAAAAACGATCCAGAGAGCCGGCTGGTGGGCTGAATTGTTCCAAACGCCCTGTGTCGCCCTCGCCGGAAATATCACGGCCTCCGCGGAAGAAGCGGCAAAAACAGGTGCGGATTTCGTGGCTTTGAAGGACGCGATCTGGCAGCATGCCGACGGTCCCGCGGCAGCGGTACGCGAGGCAAACACGATACTGGAGCAATACCCGTTTGACGATGGCGACTAAGTCGATGACGGACGCACCCCTTTCGGCGGCGCCAGATCTGAATAGGTCTACCCCGCGCAAGCGATCCGGGCTGGGGGCCGCGCTGCTTATGGCAGTGCTTTGTACTGCGGCCTCCGCCCAGGACCAGGCGGATCCGTCCCCCGTCGAAACGCAACAAGACTTGCCGTCAATCGGAACGCCCTCCCCGGCAGACATCTTGCCCGGTCCGGACGCTGAAACCGGCGCTCCGGATCAACCCCGGCGGCTTATCAACGCCTTCGAGATTGGCCCGCCTCAAATCGATCCCGATGGTCAGCTTACGGCGGACATCGCTTACGGCTCCTATCAACGCGGGCTATATCTGAACGCCTTGGCGCTTGCGACGCCGCTCGCGGAATCGGGCGATCCCGCCGCGCAAACGCTCGTCGGCGTTCTCCACGAAACCGGACAGGGCATCAAGCAGGACTACAGCAAGGCCGCGGACTGGTACTCGCTTGCCGCCGCTCAGGGAAATTCCGACGCCGCCGTGCGCCTCGCCCAATTCTTCCTCCTCGGCCAAGGTGTGGAGCAGGACAAATCGAAAGCAGCGGATTACTTCGAAATCGCCGCAAATGCCGGCCTTGCCAATGCCCAATACAATCTTGCCATCCTGTACCAGTCCGGTGAAGGCCGACCGTATGACGAAGCGAAAGCCCGCGAACTCCTTGAGAAAGCGGCTCATGGCAACGATCCAGAAGCCCAGTATACCCTTGGCCTGTCCTATCTCGAAGGCTTGAGCGGAGAGCCGGATGCCGGCCAAGGCGCGTTCTGGCTCGGACGGGCCGCCCGCCGTGGGCATACGTCGGCGCAAGTCTATTACGGCATCCTGCGGTTTCAGGGCCGGGGCGTCGATCCGAACGAGGCGGAAGCCGCCGCTTGGTTCGAGCGGGCCGCCACAAAGGGAAATCCCGTGGCCATGAACCGGCTCGCCAGGCTTTATGCCAATGGGAGGGGAATGGAATACGATCCGGTCAATGCCGCGGCATGGCATTATGTGGCACGCGCGGCGGGCGTTCCCGACATGATGCTCGACAGTTTTGTCTCAAGCCTGCCGGAAACACAGCTCGCAGACGCCCGCAAACAGGCCGAGCGCTACACCGCAACAATCATGGCGCCCACCGATGATCTGAACAGGCCCACACCGTGACCGCCCGGTAGAATGCTTCATCCCGCGCGTTTACCGTGTTTTTTCCTTGAAACGTGCGCGTAAGTGTGATGGACAGACGCCAACCTCACAGCGCGCCTGTTCCTATCCACCTGTCGCGCTGACAGATCCCTACTCAATGTGAAATCGGTTGCTCCATGAAAATCAACGGAAACGAAATAAAGCCGGGCAATGTCCTTCAGCATCAGGATACCCTGTGGGCGGTCGTAAAGGTCGAACACGTGAAACCGGGCAAAGGCGGCGCCTTTGCCCAGGTGGAAATGAAAAACCTGCTGGATGGCCGCAAGCTCAATGAGCGTTTCCGGTCCGAGGACAAGGTGGAACGGGTCCGTCTGGAGCAGAAAGACTTCCAGTACCTGTACACCCAAGAAGAAATGCTGATCTTCATGGATACCGAGACCTATGAGCAGTTGGAGCTTCAGGCCGATTTCGTCGGTGACCGGGCGGCCTTCCTTCAAGATGGCATGATGGTGACTGTGGAACTTCATGACGAGCGCCCGATCGGCATCACCCTGCCCCAGTATGTCACGCTCGAAATCCGCGAGGCCGATGCCGTCGTCAAGGGCCAGACCCAGTCTTCCTCCTACAAGCCGGCCATCATGGAGAACGGGGTCCGCGTCATGGTTCCGCCGTTCATCACGGCGGGCGAGCGTATTATCGTCGACACCGGTTCGCTTGAATACGTGAAGCGCGCCGACTGATCCCCATTTTTCCGGTTTGGCCCGGATCCCGGGCCACCCAAAAAGACGGTATAGCAAATGGCTCGCACCGCGATACTGAACGTCATGGTCCAGGCTGCCACCAAGGCAGGCCGGGTTCTTGTGCGCGACTTCGGCGAAGTGGAAAACCTTCAGGTCTCCCGCAAGGGGCCTGGTGATTTCGTTTCGGCAGCCGACCGCAAGGCGGAAGAGATCCTTCGCGCCGAACTTACCAAGGCGCGGCCAACCTATGGTCTGGTAATGGAAGAAAGCGGCGAGGTCGAAGGGACGGACGGACAACACCGCTGGCATATCGACCCGCTCGATGGCACCACCAACTTCCTCCATGGGATACCGATCTTCGCCACATCGATCGCGCTGGAACGTGCGGGACAGATTGTTGCCGCGGTTGTCTACAATCCGGTTATGGACGAGCTCTACACGGCCGAACGCGGTCGGGGCGCCTTTCTGAACGACCGCCGTTTGCGCGTTGCGGGACGGATGGAACTTCCAGAAATGGTCATGGGCACGGGCCTGCCTTTCATCGGGCACGGAGATCACGGACGAGCCCTCAAGGAACTGCGGCATGTCATGCCGGAAGTTGCCGGTATTCGCCGGTGCGGCGCCGCCTCGCTGGATCTTGCCTGGACAGCCGCCGGCCGCATGGACGGCTACTGGGAGCACAACCTGAATTCGTGGGACATCGCGGCCGGGATCTTGCTGGTCAAGGAAGCTGGCGGCTATGTCAGCGACTTTTCAGGCCGGGACAAGATGCTCGAAAATGGCGACGTCGTCGCAGGCAACGAATACGCCCACAAGCATTTGCTGCGCCTCATAAAAGCGGCATCCGACGTCTGACGCCACGCCATCCTGATCCCCGTCCCGCGCAGCCGCTGCGCCCGCGCGCATAATCTGGCCCGCACGGCGCCTTAATCGTGGTTAAGGCGCACGGGGCCGGGATTAACGGTTTTCTTCGCCAATCAAATCGCGCTATCAATCGGCTACGGTTAATAGGCGACAATGGCGAATTATGGCACGCGACTTCGATCCTTACAGCCTGTCCAGTCCGCGGGCATATCTGTCCTTCATGATCATCTTCCTGGTGATCGTCGCCTTTATTGCTTTTATTCTATATCAGCAGATCGCTACCGCCTTCATGAGCAATCCGGGCCTGAACGGCCTGATCATCATGGTGGCCGCCTTTGGAATTTTGCTGTTGTTCGGCCGCGTCATCCGGCTGTTTCCCGAAATTGCATGGGTCAACAACTTCCGCCTCGGTGATCCGGGCCTCGACACCCGTTCGCCCCGGCTGCTTGCCCCCATGGCAACGCTCCTGGGCAACAAGGTCGGTGACATGACAGTGACGCCCGCGACCGCGCGGTCAATTCTCGAATCGATCGGGATGCGTCTGGAAGAATCGCGGGAGATCTCCCGCTACATGACCGGATTGCTGGTTTTTCTTGGCCTTCTGGGAACATTCTGGGGTCTATTGCAAACCGTCAGTTCGGTTGGCGCAACGATCCAGTCCCTGGATGTTGGGTCCGGTGACTCCAACGTCATTTTCGAGGATTTGAAAGCCGGTCTGGAAGCCCCATTGTCGGGCATGGGGACGGCGTTTTCTTCCTCTCTGTTCGGTCTGACCGGATCGCTGATCCTCGGCTTTCTGGACCTTCAGGCCGGACAGGCCCAGAACCGGTTTTACACCGAACTCGAAGACTGGCTGTCGACCGTGACCGATCTGGAGCCCGAGGACAACGCCCTGTTCGCGATGCAACCGACTCATACGGAACAGATCCAGGCCTCCATCGCCGCCTTGCAAAAGTCGGTCGAAGAAGGCGGAAGCCGCAATGCGGCGCAAGCCATGGCCAACCTTGCCGAAGGGATCCAAGGGCTGGTCAAGCATGTGCGTTCCGAACAACAGATGATGCGGGACTGGGCGGAAAGCCAGGGCGAGCAGCAAAAACGCATCGAGGGGCTCTTGACCTCAATCGCAGCCGCGTTTGATCGCGCGAAGGAGTAAGGCATGGCTGGAGGCTTGCGGGCCCGCCGCCGGACACCCACTACGGATTATTGGCCAGGCTTCGTGGACGCGATGGCCACGCTGCTCCTTGTCATCATCTTTTTGCTGTCGATTTTCATGCTTGCGCAGTTTTTCCTGTCGCAGCAGTTGTCCGGCAGGGATTCGGTTCTCAACCGGTTAAACGCCCAGATCAGTGAATTGACCGAACTTCTGGCCCTAGAGCGCGCCGGCGCGCGTGAACTTGAAGACACGATCTCCGGCCTCCAGGCCAGCTTGTCTGATGTGGAAAGCGAGCGGGACAATCTGCTTGGCCTTCTGGACAGCCGTGCCGGCGAGGCGGACGCCGCCGGTGGACGGGCAGCCCGGCTTGAGTCGTTGCTGGATGAAGAGAAACAGGTCAGTCAGCGGGCCCTGGCCCAGGTTGAGTTGCTCAACCAGCAGATCGCGGCCCTGCGGCGTCAGATCGCCGCGGCCAATGCCGCGCTTGAAGCCTCAGAAGCAAAGGAAGCGGAAAGTCAGGCCAAGATTGCCAGCCTCGGACGCAGGCTCAATGCCGCGCTTGTGCAGAGGGTGCAGGAGTTATCGCGATACCGGTCTGACTTTTTTGGGAGATTGAGGGAAATCCTCTCTCAGCGATCCGATATTCGCGTGGTTGGCGATCGTTTCGTTTTCCAGTCCGAAGTGCTGTTCGAT
Source organism: Roseibium aquae (assembly GCF_008711285.1). Classification (GTDB taxonomy): domain Bacteria; phylum Pseudomonadota; class Alphaproteobacteria; order Rhizobiales; family Stappiaceae; genus Roseibium; species Roseibium aquae. The sequence continues at coordinate 103,192 of NZ_VXDC01000001.1, read as the reverse complement.
TCGGGTTCTGATCAGATCAATCCGGCGGGCCAGGACGAGCTGGACAAGCTTGCCGCAGCAATCAACGAACTCTCCGTCCAGATCCCCGATGAAATCAGCTGGGTATTGCGGGTGGATGGCCACACCGACGCGCGCCCGCTATCCGGTACCGGCCGGTTCCGGAACAACTGGGACCTGTCCGCGGCCCGTGCGATTTCCGTTGTCCGCTACCTGATTGATCAAGGTGTCGCGCCGGATCGCCTCGTGGCGGCTGGGTTCGGGGAATTCCAGCCACTGGAGGAAGGCGACAGCCCAGAGGTGCTCGCCCGGAACCGCCGGATCGAACTGAAACTGACCGAACGCTAAAGGAACTCGCGGTTGGATTGAAACGCTTCGCGATCAATCCGACCGGGAATGCACCAAGGCTCATTGTGCAAGGAACAGGACATGCAAAAGGGCGGATGTGAGTGCGGACAAGTCCGCTTTGAAGTGAGAGACGTCCGCGAAACCGTGACGGTCTGCCATTGCAGCCAGTGCAGGCGCACCAGTGGCCACCTTTGGGCATCCACCAAAGCACCTTTCGAGAAACTTCGTTTCACCGCCGACACGGGACTGAGCTGGTACGCGTCATCCGGCTTCGCCAAGCGGGGCTTCTGCAAATTCTGCGGCTCCAGCCTCTTTTACCGGCTGAATGATGAAGAGGGGATCGCCATCGCCGCAGGATGCCTCGACACCCCGACAAATCTCGAGGTCAGCAAACACATCTTCGTCAAGGACAAGGCAGACTACTATGACATCACAGATGGCCTGCCGCAGATCGAGACATATTGACGGGATGGATTGAACACAGCCGCGTCCGGGAGTTGAGAACCAGATGAAAGCGGTTCTTCGGTGCTTTTTGCCCACTCGCACAGGGCCACCAGTCTGGAGAGGAACGAACGGCAGGCATGGCCCAACCGTTCGTCCAAAATGCCAGGCCGAAGATGCCTACCGATCGTTGTCGTCGTCGCTGTCGTCTCCGCCGCGCTCGCCCTTCAGAGAATTCAATTTGGCAAAGACCGCATCCGGATCGAACTCTTCTTCTTCCGGCTCTTCCCTCGGCTTTGAAGTATTGAATGTGAAGGCTGCCGCAATCGCGTCATCCGACGTCGATTCCTCCACGGACATGAGGGTTTCGGAGACCTCGGGTTGGGACGGCAACGGCGCATCCTTGGCCGCTTTTTCGACTTCCATATCCAGTTCAAGCTGACTGCACAGCCCAAGCGTTACAGGATCGGAAGGCGTGAGGTTCGCCGAGTTCCAATGGGTTCTGTCCCGTATCGCGGCAATGGTCGGCTTTGTGGTCCCGACAAGGCGGATAATCTGCGCATCCTTCAGTTCCGGATGGTTGCGCACCAGCCAGAGAATGGCATTCGGACGGTCCTGCCGGCGCGAGACCGGAGTGTAGCGCGGCCCTTTGCGCTTGCTTTCGGGCACCACGACCTTCGAGCCCTGGAGCTTCAACGTGTGATTTGGGTTGTTCTCGGCGCGTTCAAGTTCTTCCCGGCTCAGCTGGCCGGTGAGGATCGGATCGAGTCCCTTGATACCCTGTGCCGCCTCACCGTCGGCGATCGCCTTCACCTCCAGCGGATGAAGTTTGCAGAAGGTCGCGATCTGGGTAAACGTCAAGGCGGTGTTGTCAACGAGCCAGACGGCGGTTGCCTTCGGCATCAGCGGCGTGTTCGCCATCAGTTACATTCCTCTTGTAGGCTTCCCCGCCGGGCCAGGCGAAAAAGCATTGCAGAATACGAGTTAATCGGGGATTGGCTGCAATATAAGGGCATCTCCCGGCAAACGCAAACCGTGTTCGAACAATCCCGCCGGATCCGCCAGTCAACGAACCGTCAGGATGATCTTTCCGATGTGGCCAGAGCTCTCCATCCGCTCATGAGCGGAAACCGCGTCCCGCAAATCAAAGCTCGAATCCATCACGGGCTTGACGGCGCCCGACGACAGAAGCGGCCAGACCTTTTCCTCCAGAGCCTTCGCGATCGCGGCCTTGAATGCATTGTCCCGCGGGCGGAGGGTCGAACCCGTATGAATGAGCCGCTTGACCATCAAGAGCGAAAGATTGACGTCCGGCGACGGACCATTGAGTGTCGCAATCTGGCACACCCGCCCCTCCACGGCCGCGGCCTTCCAGTTTTTCATCACATAGTCGCCGCCAACCATATCCAGAATGACGTGAACGCCCTCACCGTTCGTTGTGTCACGGACCACCTCGACGAAGTCTTCCGTTTTGTAGTTGATTACGTGATCGGCGCCCAGCGCTTGAACCGCTTCTGCCTTTTCGCTTGAACCAACCGTCGAGAAGACTTCCGCGCCGAAGGCCTTGGCCAATTGAATGGCGGTCGTGCCAATTCCGGACGACCCGCCATGCACAAGAAAACGCTCACCCGCCTTCAATCCGACCCGGTCGAACACATTGCTCCACACGGTGAAAAAGGTTTCCGGCAAAGACGCTGCCTGTTCCATGGATAGGCCTATGGGAACGGGAAGCGCATGATCTTCGGGGGTTTTGCAGAATTCGGCATAGCCGCCACCCGGCGTGAGTGCTGTGACCTGATCGCCGACAAGATATCTTTGGCACCCTTCTCCAAGCGCGACGACTGTGCCGGCCACCTCAAGTCCGGGCAGATCGGACGCATCCTTGGGCGGCGGGTAGGCGCCCTTACGTTGCAGGATATCTGGGCGGTTCACCCCCGCGGAGTGAACGCGGATCAGGATCTCGCCCTGCCCCAGATCGGGAATCGGGCGGCTCACCGGTTTAAGCACTTCAGGCCCGCCCGGTTCTGAGATGGCGATAGCGGTCATGGTGCTGGGCAGATCGGTCATGCTAAGTCCCCTATGAACGATTTATGTTGTGTAGGCACTTCTATCCAGTGTGACAATGGCGCAACCGGAGAGAGGCGACAGGAGATCGGAATGGGCATATTCGACGAGGACGGCCACATGCCAGCCAATAATCCAAAGCCGGTTCAGGTGGGCGAGGATCTGTCACAGCTTTCGGAAGCCGATCTCAAGGAGCGGATCGCTCAGCTTCAGCGGGAAATCGAAAGAACCGAGGCAACGTTGTCGGAACGCAGTAAAATTCGCGATGCCGCAAAGGCATTATTCGCAGAAAACAATGTAAAATAGGACAGTTATTTGTTTTCGGCACCCTACATCAAGTGACGCTTCTGTACACGTAAACGTAAAATTTTAATCATTTACCACTTATTAATCTTTCCAAATCATAAATATGTGTATCCAGTCATCTGGATTTGGAGTGGCTCCTGTCCACTCTGTTTGACGCCTCCCTGTTAATAGACTTTGAGCCGCGGTTCCGCGGCTCTTTTTTTTGCCTTCCAATGGCCTTATGTTCGGTAACAGAGCGCAAGACAGGCATCCGGCCGATTGGCACATGGCTTGCAGTTTCGGCACCGAGCGCTCACAGCGTCCCAAACCGGTACACCGCATACACAATGTTGATGTGCCGTTGGCCTGTGGGATATCGGGTTCAAGCAGGAAAGCGTATCGACAGATGACCGACGATCACAAGCTCAAGGCCAAAACGCCCGCAACGGTGCAGTTCGCGAACCGGCTTGCGGCCTCTGACAACTTCCAGGCGCTGTTTCAAGAAGGCATGTCGCTGGTTGAGGAAACAGCCATGTATCTCGATGGCGATGGCCGCCGCGAAGCCAAGGAACTTGAGCGCGCCGGATCGCTCGCCTACGCCACCGAGTCGATGCGTTTGACCACCCGTTTGATGCAACTGGCGTCTTGGCTCCTGCTCCAGCGGGCGGTGAATGAAGGCGAGATGTCGAGAGAACAGGCCGGGAGCGACAAGAACAAGGTGAGATTGGAAAGACTGTCCAGTGCGACCGGGGGGGCTTCATGGCCGCTTCTGCCGGAGACACTGCGGGAGCTGATCACGCGGTCCGTCCGTCTGCAAGAGCGGGTCGTGCACCTCGACCAAATGCTGTACCGCCAAACTGAACCCGAAGAAATCGCCGGCACGGAGACCAACCCGGTGGCTGCGCAGCTCAATCAGCTGAGCGCGGCTTTCGGCACCACGCGCTGACGCCCGGTGCCAGCGCTGGAGCCCACCCCTGGGGCGCGAAACTGCCCTGAGGCAGCCGTGTCAAAATGACACCGGATCGCCACGCCGGATGTCTTCCAGGGCACGGATCTGCTACCGGCGCACCTTTGTCCGCGTGGCGCGGCGGGCGGTCAACCGTCTATTCAGCTACTTGAACTATCCGTCACGAACGGGCCGCGAGCGGTGCGTTGGAAGTGGACGGCGCCTCGCCGCCGGTATCAAAAGCGTCTTCACATGACAGACGGCCCCTGCCACAAACCGAACAAGAAAAAAGCCCCGGCCGAACGGACGGGGCTTTTGTATTCGGCTCGGCAGCAAACTCAGGAACCGAGAAAACCTGCATACTTGTTCTTGAAGCGGGAGACGCGGCCACCGCGATCCATCAGCTGGCGGTCACCACCGGTCCAAGCCGGGTGGGAATTCGGATCGATATCGAGCTGCAGCGTGTCACCCTCGGAGCCGTAAGTCGACCTGGTGAAAAATTCCGTCCCATCGGTCATCACAACCTTGATGGTGTGGTAGTCGGGATGAATATCCGTCTTCATGGCTGTTCCTTTCCTGCACTCCACGGCCAGTTCAAGGGATCCAGCCGCCCAGAGTGTGTGTTGTTTTTGATGCCGCTTAAACCCACGCCATCGATAATCATGGGCGCGTATACTCCAGGATCCCTTGGGAAACAAGCCGCATTCCAAGAGTTTCAGGACAATGGAGGTCCCGGAGATCGAAAATCGATCCGGCGCAACCGGTCATCGGCACTCGGTCCGGACGCCGTTTCTACCGCGGCAATTTGTCTGCAGCTCATCGGTTCAACAGATCACTGCGAAAAAGCAGTGGCGGCTGCTTGCCACGATCCTTAGAAAAACGGTCTATTGGCGTTCAAGAACAAGGAACTGATTGGATCCTGATGGCAAACGACCCAGAGCCGAAACGCGGCCGCTCCCTGCGCCCTTTGGTGCGCCTGTTTCCATATCTGAAACGGCACAGGAACATGGCTTTCGCTGCGCTGGCCGCCTTGATCACGGCGGCGGTCATCACGCTCATTTTGCCGACAGCGGTCCGCCGGATGATCGACTATGGTTTCGGAGCAGACGATCCCTCCTTGATCAACGCGTATTTCGGCTTGCTGATGGGCGTGGTCGGTGGCTTGGCGCTTGCGAGCGCCGTGCGGTACTTCCTCGTCATGTGGATAGGCGAGCGGATTGTTGCGGAAGTTCGTGCGGACGTTTTCGCCCATATGACGCATCTCAGCCCCGGCTTTTATGACAGTGCCAAATCCGGCGAAATCCTATCCCGCCTGACCGCCGACACCACCCAGATCAAGTCCGCCTTCGGGGCGAGTGCCTCGGTCGCCATGCGCAATCTCGTGATGTTCATCGGGGCCAGTGTCATGATGGTCTTCACGAGCCCGCGCCTGTCAATCATCGTTCTGGCCGCGATCCCGGTGATCCTCGTTCCGCTCATCGGTTTCGGCCGGTCGGTCCGCCGCCGGTCCCGGTTTGCGCAAGACACTCTGGCCGATGCATCCGCCTATGCAAATGAAATGCTCGGCGCGATCCGCACCCTGCAAGCCTTCACGCATGAACGTATCGCCAGCCAGCGGTTTTCCGAGGCGGTCGAGCGGGCCTTCACAGCGGCCCGGAAAGCAACGGCAGCCCGCTCCATCCTGACGGCCTTCGCCATATTCATCATAGGCTCGAGCGTCGTCGCGGTCTTGTGGATCGGCGCAAGCGACGTATTCTCAGGCCGGATGACCGGAGGAGAACTCAGCCAGTTTCTGCTCTATTCCATTCTGGCGGCAGGCGCTCTGGCCAGCCTGTCGGAAGTCTGGGGGGAACTGTCTCAGGCGGCGGGAGCCGCGGAACGCCTCAGCGATCTGCTGGATATAGACCCCGAGATTTCCGCTCCGCCCGACCCGGTGAGACTGCCGTCAGAACCGCGCGGCGAGATTGTTTTCGCCAATGTGCGCTTTGCCTACCGGACCGCACAGGAACTGCCGGTCCTCGACGGCGTTTCACTCACCATCGAGCCGGGCGAAACAGTCGCGATTGTTGGACCGTCCGGCGCCGGAAAATCAACGCTGTTTCACCTGTTGATGCGCTACTACGACCCAACCTCGGGACATATCACGATCAACGGCGCAGACATCCAGCGGCTTGACCCGAAAGAACTCCGTGCGTCGATCGCTCTGGTGCCCCAGGACACAGCGATCTTTGCGGCAAGCGTCGCTGAAAACATTTGCTATGGCCGCCCCGATGCAGATCGCCATGCCATCCAGGCGGCAGCCCAAGCCGCATTGGCCGCGCCATTTATTGAGGGCATGCCGGAGGGCTATGACACATTGGTCGGAGAACGGGGAATCACGCTCTCCGGAGGCCAGCGGCAGCGAATCGCCATTGCGCGCGCCATCTTGAAAGATGCGCCGATCCTTTTGCTGGACGAGGCGACAAGCGCGCTTGACGCGGAAAGCGAGAGCCTTGTGCAACAGGCGCTCGATAGCCTGATGCAGGGACGCACAACACTCGTCATCGCCCACCGTCTGGCGACCGTCTTGAAGGCGGACCGGATTATTGTGATGGACGGGGGGCGGATCGTTGAAACCGGCACCCACGCCGAATTGTCCAGCAAGAACGGCCTCTATGCGAAACTGGCCAAATTGCAGTTCGAGGCAGGGGTCAGCGGCCTGGGCATCAGGGAGACCGCCGAGGCGGTCTCGCCATAATCCTCAATCGCCGTCCGGAACCGCAACGGTATAATTCAGCGGCAAACGGCCACCATCGGCAAAGATCGTCTGGCCGGTCACGTAGCTCGCATCTGCCGATGCGAGAAAGGCCGCAACGCCGGCGATCTCAGAAGGCTCGCCAATCCGCTGCATCGGCGTGCGGGACAAGATCTTGTTCCGGGCGGCCGGATCCGAATTCACGGTCGCCAGCATCTCCGTCATGATCGAGCCCGGACCGATGGCATTCACCCTGATTCCATAGGGCGCGAGCGACAGAGCCGTTGTTTTGGTCAACTGGGTTATGCCGCCCTTGGAAACGCAATAGGGAATTTGGTCCGGAATGGCGACCACCGCGTTGATCGACGACATGTTGATGATGGACCCGGGATCGCCGCCCTGCTCGACCTTTTCCACCATATGCCGTGCCACAGCCTGTGAACACAGGAAGGTGCCCTTGAGGTTTATCGCGAGGACACGGTCGAAATCCTCCTCGTCCAGATCCAGAAAGCTCGATCCGGCCACCACCCCTGCGTTGTTCACGAGAACATCGATATCGCCATAAGCGTTCAGCGTCCCGGCGACCAGATTTCGCACATCAAGCCGTTCCGCCACATTGCAATGGATATAGGTGGCTTCGCCGAGGCTTTTCAAATCCTCTTCCGCCTCATGTCCCGCCGTGTCGTCGACATCGGCAATGACAACCTTCGCACCATCCATGACGAAACGCTTGGCGACGGCCAAACCGATGCCCCGCGCCGCGCCTGTGATGATGGCCACCTTGTTTTCGAGAGTCACGGAAAACCCCATATCTGGATCATCGAACAAAAGGCGGCCCAGGTCACAACGAGCCGCACGAAGAAGGCCGACCATAGGCACGCGCACAGCACCTGTCGATGGCCGTTTTACCCTTCCCTTACGGCGTCCGGGTCAGGACGCCGCAATTCCGTGCGATTTGAGAGCCTCGGTGATTTCATCAAGGATAGCGGGATCATCGATCGTGGCGGGCACCCGATACTCCTCCCCGTCTGCGATTTGGCGCATGGTCGCCCGCAGGATTTTTCCCGAACGGGTTTTCGGCAACCGGTCCACGGTGATGGCGATCTTGAATGCCGCCACAGGCCCGATCTGGTCGCGGACCAGCTTGATCAGCTCCTTTTCGACCTCGGCATGCTCCCGCTCCACCCCGGACTTGAGCACGACGAACCCGCAGGGCAACTGGCCTTTCAGGGCGTCATGAATTCCGACGACAGCGCATTCGGCCACATCCTTGTGTTGCGCCAAGACCTCTTCCATCGCACCCGTGGACAATCGATGGCCGGCCACGTTGATGATATCGTCCGTCCGGGACATGATCGAAAGATATCCATCATCGTCCATGACACCCGCGTCAGCAGTCTTGTAGTAGCCTGGAAAGTCGGCCAGGTAGGCGTCGAAAAAGCGCTTGTCCGCGTTCCACAGCGTTGGCAGACATCCGGGCGGCATGGGCAGCTTGACGACGATATTGCCAAGTGTGTTCGCGGGCAGAGGCTGCCCGGAATCGTCGACGATCCGCACGTCATATCCCGGCATCGGGACGGTGGGCGAGCCCGGTTTGATCTCCAGTGCGCCCAGCCCCAACGGGTTGCCCACCATGCACCAGCCGGTTTCCGTTTGCCACCAATGGTCGATGACGGGAACCTTCAACTGCTCCGCAGCCCACTTGACGGTTTCCGGATCCGCGCGCTCCCCGGCCAGAAACAGGGACCGGAAATGCGTCAGGTCGTATTTTTCGATGAAAGTCCCCTCCGGGTCTTCCTTGCGGATGGCGCGGAAGGCCGTGGGGGCCGTGAACAAGGAGACAATCTTGTGCTCCGAGATGACCCGCCAGAAAACGCCGGCATCGGGTGTCCCAACCGGCTTGCCCTCGAAAACGATCGTGGTGCATCCATGCAGCAAGGGCCCGTAGACGATGTAGGAGTGCCCCACGACCCAGCCGACATCCGAAGCGGCCCAGAAAACCTCGCCCGGATCGATCCCGTAAAGGTTATGCATCGACCACTTCAGCGCCACCATGTGACCGCCATTGTCCCGCACCACGCCCTTGGGCTGGCCCGTGGTCCCGGAGGTATAGAGGACGTAGAGCGGATCGGTCGCTTTGACGCTGACACATGGGATCCGGCGCCCCTCCGCCAGGGCTGTTTCCATGAGGACACCCAGATCGAAGTCCCGGCCTTCCTCAAGGCTGGCCACCTGCTCCGGACGCTGAAAGACAAAGCAGCTTTCCGGCTTATGCGCGGCCTGTTCGATGGCCGCATCGATCAACGGCTTGTAGGCGATGACCCGGCCGGGCTCGATTCCGCAGGAGGCGGCGATGATCGCTTTGGGCGTGGCATCGTTGATCCGGGTCGCCAGTTCGTGCGCCGCAAAGCCTCCGAACACAACCGAGTGGATGGCGCCAAGGCGCGCGCAGGCCAGCATCGCAATCACCGCTTCGGGGATCATAGGCATGTAGATGATCACCCGGTCACCTTTTCCAATTCCCTTGTCCTGAAGGACAGCGGAGACAGCCTCAACCCGAGCGAGTAGCTCCGCATAGGTCAATGTTCTTTGCTGTCCGGTGATCGGACTGTCGTAAATGACCGCGAGTTGATCTGCCCGTCCGTTTTCAACATGCCGGTCAAGGCAATTGTAGCAGGTGTTGCATTCCCAGTCCGGGAACCACTGGCCATATTGACCCAGATCCGGATCGAAGACGTCCGTCCCTTCCTGAACCCAATCGATCTCTCCCGCAGCCTTGCGCCAGAAGGCCTCCGGGTTGCTTTTCCACTCGCCATAGGTTTCCGAATAGCGGCTCGCCATGATTTGCCTCCTCCCAAACGCTGCGCCGTCTCTTAGCTCCACAACGGCGCGGTTTTCGCTTACATTGCGGCATACATATCCGCTCTTACAAGTCAGTGCCGATACGACATTAGAAGGGAGCAGGGCTTTACGTAGGTCCGGAAGGCGTGCATTGCTTGCTTTACGCTCTCTCCAGCCCCATCCGACATGACTCCCATCACAGATCCCTGGTTTTATGTTGCGGCCCTCCCGGCTGTCTTTGTCGTCGGATTGTCAAAAGGCGGGTTTGGCGGAACTCTGGCAATGCTCGGTGTTCCGGCGATGGCCCTCGTCGTATCACCCGTGCAGGCGGCCGGAATCATGCTCCCAATCCTGGTGGTCATGGATATCATTGCGCTCATCGCATACCGGGGCGAGGCGGACCGCCGCACGCTGGCGATCCTGCTGCCCGCCGCCTTTGGCGGGATTGCGGTGGGATGGGCGACAGCGGCCTATGTGGACGACGCATTCGTCACTTTGCTGATCGGGATCTTGTCGTTGGTGTTCGTTGCCGACTATCTGCTCAAGAAAAACGTGGCTTCCAGGCCGGCTCCGCATAGCGTTCCCAAGGGGTTGATCTGGGGCACGGTAGCAGGGTTCACAAGTTTTGTTAGTCATACCGGCGGGCCGCCATTTCAGCTCTACACCTTGCCGTTGCGACTGGCGCCGACGCTTTTTGCCGGCACGGCGGTGGTTTTCTTCGCCACGGTCAACGCGGTTAAGCTGGTTCCCTACTTTATGCTGGGGCAGTTCGATGGAACCAACTTGATGACCTCGCTTGTGCTTTTGCCGATCGCCCCGCTGGCAACACTCGCTGGCGTCCGGCTTGTCCGCATCATCGATGCGAACCTGTTCTACAAGCTCATCTATGCCCTCATGGGCATCATCGGCCTCAAGCTTTGTTATGACGGGCTCGCATCGTTTTTCAGTTAGCGCGCCGTTTGCACCCCAGTCATTCTGATGATTGCGTTGCCGGCCAAACACCGGTTTCATGGCGCCGACATGACATATGAGAGGACATGACGATGGACGCCGCGAGCAATCCATACGAGACCAGCCTGGACAAGACGCCGGCCAATTACGCATCGCTGAGCCCGTTGAGCTTCCTGGCAAGATCCGCCGACGTGTTTCCCGACCAGATAGCGGTTGTGCACGGAAGCCGGAGAATGGATTACCGGACCTTTTACCACCGCTGCCGCCAGCTCGCGTCGGCACTCAGCCGGATCGGTGTTGGCAAGGCCGATACGGTCTCCGTTCTGTTGCCCAATGTCCCGCCGATGCTGGAAGCCCATTACGGAGTTCCGATGACCGGTGCGGTTCTGCATTCCATGAACACCCGGCTGGACGCAGCGGTCATCGCCTTTCAGCTCGATCACGCCGGTACCAAGGTGCTGATCACGGATCGCGAATATGCCGGCGTGATGAAGGAAGCGCTGAGCCTCGCCAAGGTCAAACCGGTGATCATCGATTATTCGGATCCGGTTTTCCCGCAAGACGGTGAATTGCTGGGAACTCTCGACTACGAATCGTTTGTGGATACGGGTTGCCCGGACTTTGCCTGGTCGCTGCCCACCGACGAATGGGACGCGATTTCGCTCAATTACACATCCGGCACCACAGGCAACCCGAAAGGGGTCGTCTATCACCATCGCGGCGCGTATCTGCTTGCCCAGGCCAACATCATCACCGCGTCGATGTCGAAACATCCGGTCTATCTGTGGACCCTGCCAATGTTTCACTGCAATGGCTGGTGTTTCCCGTGGTCGATCTCCATTGTTGCCGGCACGCATATCTGCCTGCGCTGGGTCCGGCCCAACACCTTGTGGGACCTGCTGGCGGACGAAGGCGTGACCCATCTCTGCGGCGCACCGATCATCATGTCGACGCTGCTCAACGCCCCTGCCGAGATGAAACGCCCATTGGACCGGAAGATCGAATTTTTCACCGCAGCCGCACCGCCCCCGGAGAGTGTTCTGGCGGCGATGAGCCAGGCCGGTTTCAATGTCACCCACCTTTATGGACTGACGGAAGTCTATGGCCCAGCCGTCGTGAATGATTGGAAATCGGAGTGGGACCAACTGCCGGCGGATCAGCAGGCCCGGAAAAAGGCCCGCCAGGGTGTGCGTTATGTTGCCCTGGAAGACCTCAAGGTCCTCGACCCCGCCACGATGGAGCCCGTTCCGGCCGATGGAACCACAATCGGCGAAGTCATGTTCCGCGGGAACGTGGTGATGAAGGGCTACTTGAAAAACCCAGAAGCAACCTCGGAAGCATTCGCGGGCGGCTGGTTTCACTCCGGCGATCTCGGCGTGCTTCATCCGGACGGCTACATTCAACTCAAGGATCGCTCAAAGGACATCATCATTTCAGGTGGCGAGAACATCTCGTCGATCGAGGTGGAAGATGTCCTGTACAAGCACCCGGACGTCCAGGTCGTCGCCGTGGTGGCCCGGCCGGATGAAAAATGGGGGGAGACGCCTTGCGCATTTGTCGAGCTGAAAGAGGGACGGGAGCCGACCTCTGCCGATCTCATCGCCTTCTGCCGCGACAACATGGCCCACTTCAAGGTGCCGAAGACCATTGTTTTCTGCGAGCTTCCGAAGACCTCGACGGGAAAGATCCAGAAATTCGCCCTGCGCGAACAGGCCCGATTACTCTAGAGCCTGGGGCGTTCGAAGCGGAGCGCACAACACTCCGGCCTATTGGAGCCGATCAGCTTCGGTGGGAAAGAAGGAGCCGGCTGGTCGCCTGCCGGTACAGACACTGTCCACCAACAAAAAACGCCACGGTGAACCGCGGCGTTGTTTTTCCAGAAGAACACGGTCAATGGACGGTGTGCTTGTGGCGTATTCGTTCGATCTCATCCTTTAGCTTTAGCTTTTTTCGTTTCAGATCCGCCAGTTCCAGGGAGTCAAAACTCGGGTGAAGCCTCGCGTCCTCAATTTGGCGTTCCATTTCCTCATGACGGCGCTGAAGTTCTGCGAGATGTGACTGTATGGACATCAACAAGTCCTCCTGTCTGTTGGCTCAATACGAATAGCGTGCCACAAGCTGAAAGGCCTTGTCGATTGCCGATTGTGCATAGCTGGCAAATATTGCGGATATTGAACAGCATGGGAGTTTTTCTATCGTTGCCAGATGGTGAACGCGGCACCGCGAAAAGCTGGCCTATGCTGCGCGGCCCATATTGCGGCATTTGCCTGGAGCCCCCGATATGGGCTTGAGACAAGCCAAACAGCGCACAGGAACCGATCGAAGATCGCCCAAGATACGAACAAGACCTTGTCTTGTGACCAACTTCTGCTCTAGGAAAATCAGGTCCTCCGCAGTTCGGGAACTCCTGGCATGGCCTTATCCGTCGAAGAAGCCTTACGCGCCGAACTGGTCGAACTCCGTCAGGAGCACCGCGACCTCGACGCGGCTGTCGCAGCGCTTGCCGGCAGCGCGAATGCTGACGCCCTTCAACTGCAAAGACTGAAGAAAAAGAAGCTTGTCATCAAGGACCGGATTTGCGCTTTGGAAGATCAGCTGTTTCCAGACATTATCGCCTGATGATGAGGACCTTTTTCTTGCATTCGTCAAGCGGCATCAATACTCCGTGTGATTTCTGACCGTGCGTTCTGGAGCTCCTTCATGAAACAGATTGATGTCGCCATCATCATGGGCAGCCAATCGGATTGGCCCACGATGAAACATGCCGCGGACATTTTGGAGGAACTCCAGATCAGCTATGAAGCGCGCATCATCTCCGCGCACCGAACGCCGGAGCGGATGTATGAGTTTGCGAAAAGCGCGAAAGGCGCCGGTTTCAAGGTCATCATTGCCGGTGCGGGCGGCGCGGCCCACCTGCCGGGCATGACAGCCTCACTGACCACGCTGCCAGTCTTTGGGGTTCCGGTCCAAAGTCAGGCTCTTTCAGGCGAGGACAGTCTTTTGTCCATCGTCCAAATGCCCGGTGGCATTCCGGTCGGAACACTCGCGATCGGCAAGGCTGGCGCGACCAACGCCGCGCTTCTCGCCGCGGCGGTGCTCGCCCTGTCCGATGCGGACATCGACCAACGTTTGACGGCATTCCGGGCAGCCCGCACCGATGCCGTCGCAGATTTTCCGGTCGACGCCTGAAGCCGGTCATCGAGGGTACTCACGTCATGCCTCTACGCGCCTCTCTTCGTCCCGGCGACACGATCGGCATTCTTGGGGGTGGCCAGCTCGGCCGCATGCTGGCTCTGGCGGCCGCCCCTTTGGGATTGAAAACACATATCTTCTGTCCAGATCCGCAAAGCCCGGCATTTGAAGTGGCTGATGCGCATACCATTGCGGACTATGAAGACCAAGGCGCTCTGGAACGGTTTGCCGAAACCTGCGACGCGGTGACCTACGAATTCGAGAACGTGCCCGCGGGAACGGCGGCTTTCCTCGAAAACCGTGTTGTTCTGCGCCCGGGGGCCAGGGCGCTGGAAATATCCCAGGATCGGTTGACCGAAAAACAATTCCTTGAGGCGGCCGGCGCAGACGTCGCGCCCTATCGGGATATCGCCAACGAAGGGGATCTTTTCGCCGCGCTTGCCGCCTTCGGCGGCCAAGGCGTTCTGAAAACCCGGCGGTTCGGCTATGACGGCAAGGGCCAGGTCATGATCCGGGCCGCAGAAGATACCGACACCGCGCTGGAGCGGATTGGGAACGCGCCTGCCGTGCTGGAAGCCCTCATCCCGTTCGACCGGGAAATGTCGGTTATCGTGGCCCGCGACGCGGCGGGCACGTGCGGCGCTTTTGACGTCAGCGAAAATCTGCACCGGAACCACATTCTCCACACCTCCACCGTCCCGGCTGGGATCGGACCCGCACTTGCTGAAACGGCACGCGCCATGGCGATCAGGATCGCCGAGGCCATGGACTATGTCGGGGTGATGGGGGTCGAGCTGTTCGTCGTACCGTCGCCAGTTGGTGAAACGGTGCTCGTGAACGAGATCGCACCCCGGGTTCACAATTCGGGACACTGGACCCAGGACGCATGCCTATGCGATCAGTTCGAACAGCACATACGCGCCGTTGCCGGGTGGCCGCTCGGCACGTTCGAGCGGCATTCCGATGCCGTGATGACAAATCTGATCGGCGATGCCTGCGATAGCTGGCCGGATATCCTGAGAGACCCCTCGGCCCGGCTTCACCTCTACGGAAAAACGGAAAGCCGCCCTGGACGGAAAATGGGCCACTGGAACCGGATCACGCCGCACCAGGCCGGGAACGGTTCATCCGGTCAAAAGTCCTAGCAGCCGCCGCCGGGCAAACCGCCGGTTTGCAAGAATGGCGACCGTCGCGAGCCCGCCCGCCAAACCGATCCAGACACCGACGCCATCAAATCCGAGCCAAAAACCAAGGCCGAGGGACAAGCCGAGCCCGACAACCCAATACCCGAACAGGGCATAGAACAGCGGCACCGTCGTATCGCCCAATCCACGCAGATTGTTGATTCCGATGATTTGCGCCCCATCCGCAAGCTGAAAAAGCGCCGCCACAATCAGATAGGACGCGCCGAAAGCCAAAACGGTTTCCGCCTGGGGGTTATCAAAATCCAGATAAAGCCCGACCAAAGTTTCCGGCATGGTCCAGAAGCAGACGGCAAAAACGGCCATGAAACAGAATGTGACCGCGAAGGCAGTCCACCCCGCTCTGCCAATCGCCGCATAGTCCTTGCGGCCCGCCGCGAGACCTACACGGGTCATGGCCGCCTGGCTAAGCCCCACAGGCACCATAAACGTAAGTGAGGCGATCTGTAGGGCGATCCCATGTCCGGCAAGCTCCATGGTCCCGATCCAGCCGATCATGATGGCGGAGGCGGAAAACAATCCCGCTTCGGCGACAATGGTGACAGCGATGGGCCAGCCAAGCCGCCAGATCTGGAAGAACACAGGCCAATCCGGCTTCCAAATCCGGCCGAAAATCGCAAGCCTTTTCAGCTTCCGATGAAACCCGGCATAAAATGCGAGCAGAACGAATGTCGCGAGCGAACTTCCAACCGAAGCCAGTCCTGCACCGACCAGTTCGAGACGCGGAAAACCGAAATTTCCAAAGATCAGGAGATAGTCGAGGATCGCATTCACGACAGCCCCTGCAATGGTTGCATAAAGAACCACCTGTGCAAGTTCCATCACGGTCAAGAATGCGCGGACCGCCATGACCAAAAGGGCGGGCAGCAACGTCCATTGCAGAACCCGCATATACTGCCCTGCCATGTCGGAAACCGCCGGATCTTGGCCCAAGGCCTTCAAAATATCGGCAGTGAAAAACATCACGAGCCAAACCGGGAAACAGTAGAGGAACACCACCCAGAAGCCCATGCGCACAGAGCGGCGCAAATCCCGCATCGCGCGTTGTCCTCGGGCGCGGGCAGCCAAGGGAATCACAGCCTGGATGACGCCCATGCCGAAAAACCACATCAGCATGTAGACATTGAAGGCAAGCACGGCTGCGGCGAGTTCCTCCGCTCCGAGCCGGCCAATCATCAATACATCGGTGGTATTGATCGCCATCTGCGCCAGCTGAGCCCCCGCAAGTGGCAAACCAAGCGCCAGCGTTGGGCGAATATCGCTTCGCCATAGGGCCGACATGGAACGGTCGCCGGCAGCCTTGATCCGCTCGCTGGCCATCGGTGCCTCCAGACTTACGTGAAACGCCGGCAAAACGGCCGGGAACACCCCTCTAGTCCGCTTTCAGCCGCCTGTCCACATGCGCCAAGGCCAGCACGTACGGCAATTTCTTGATCCCGGGTTGTGGACAAAAACCAAGACCTCTGATATTAGAGCGCCGAAATGAACGACGCGTCAGCGGCGGCGCAAGCGTTGTACCCTCCAAAACCTGAGATCGTTCAAGGGTATAGGCGGGTCCTTATGCTCTCCCGGCTGCGTCCGAAGCTTGGTATGGTTTTATCAGGTCGCATAAGACGCGACACTTAAAGACGGGAAATGAAGCGTGCAGGTACTGGTTCGCGACAACAATGTTGATCAGGCGCTGAAAGCGCTCAAGAAAAAACTGCAACGTGAGGGCGTGTTCCGCGAGATGAAACTCCGCGGCCACTTCGAGAAGCCTTCCGAGAAAAAGGCTCGTGAAAAAGCCGAAGCGGTCCGCCGCGCCCGCAAGCTGGCTCGCAAGCGCGCACAGCGTGAAGGCCTGATGCCCGGAAAGTCCGCACCCCGCTAATCTGCGGTTTGGCAACGGAAAAGAGGCGGCAAGCAGCCTGCTTCTGATCAGCCGGCCGTTCCTTCGGCCGGCTTTTTTCATTGAGGCCTCAATCGCGCTGCTGCCTGACTGGTGACCATGACTTCACGACACCGTTCGATGCGACCAGACCATCAGCCGAACCGCCCTTTGCGCGCGTTGATCTACGCGGGCCTGGTGCTCGGACTGGCCGCCTGCCAGAGCGACGGCGGTGTCTATTCCAACGTGCCCGTCAACACAGCCGTGGGGTCTACCGCGAACATTGCGTCCCTGACCGCCGTTATTGAATCGAATCCGCAAGATGCGGATGCGTACAACACACGCGGCATCGCCTATGGCCAGGCCGGGCGGTTGGATAACGCGCTCGAGGACTTCAATCGCGCCCTTCAGCTGAACCCGTCGTCCCATCAGGCCTATGCGAACCGGGCGCTGGTCGAACGCCGCCGGGGGCAACTGGATGCGGCGATCGCCGATTACACCCGGGCGATCAACATCAAGCCCGATTTTGATGCCGCACTGGTCGGCAGGGGCAACACCTACAGGCAAAAGGGGCAATACGGAGCTGCACTGGCGGACTTCAATGCCGTGATTGCCCGCAACAGTTCCGATGCACGGGCCTTTTACAATCGTGGTTTGATCTATCAGGCCCAGAACCAGCACATCACAGCGATTGAGGACTTCGCGACGGCCATCGGGCTGAACCCGAATGTCAGTGAACCCTATATCGCCCGCGGTATCTCGTATCTGAAGGTGAATGACCCGAACGCGGCCTTGGAAGACCTCTCGGTGGCAGTCAATCTTGATCGTGATTCATCCGTGGCATGGGCCAATCGGGGCGTGGCTCTTGAGCTTCTTGGCGAAACGACCGATGCGCGCCGAAATTACACCAGAGCACTCAATCTGGACAATTCAAACGACCTCGCACGCGACGGTCTGGCCAGGGTCAATCGCGGACAGCGGACGCTCTGAGGTCTGGTCCCCCGCCGAACAGCGGGCCTTTCCGCCGGTCGGTCGGGTCACTCTTCACCCTGTTCCCCGCATTTCAATCCCGGGTGACTTGGGTCAAACGCAGTATCCTCCGAAGGATGTAGGATCGAGACGTCCTGCGAAGCTTTCCAAGGATACGCCATGGCCCAGGTACGATCGATTGCTATTGTCAATGGCCACCCGGATTCCAGTCCATCGCACCTGTGTTCGGCCATCGCGAAAGCCTATCTGGCAGGAGCCAGTGCGGCCGGCCACGAATGTGAACTGATCCAAATCGGTGACCTGGAGTTCGACCTTCTGCGCTCGGAAGCCGAATACGCGGGGCCGGTTCCACCTGCGCTCCAGCCGGCGGCGAACAGCCTGATCGCAGCGGACCATGTCGTTCTCATCTATCCACTGTGGCTTGGCACCTTGCCAGCAGCGACCAAGGCGTTTCTCGAACAGGTGTTTCACAAAGAGACCGTTTTCGAGCAGCCGGAAGGAGCCCGCTTCCCTATAGGGAAGTTCAAAGGCAAGTCGGCCCGGATCATCGTGACAATGGGCATGCCGACCCTGATCTACCGATATTTTTATGGCGCTCACAGCCTGAAGAGTCTGGAGCGGAACATCTTCAAGTTTATCGGCTTCAAGCCGGTGCGTGATACCGTTTTCGGGATGGTTGAAGCGGTTGGAGACGCCAAGCGCCAAAAATGGCTGAGACAGGTTGAGCAGCTCGGCAGAAGGGTCCGCTAAATCAAAGGTCCCCAACCGGTTTCAAGGCCGATCCGCAATATGCCCTGCGCGCTGTCCAAACTGCTAAAAGGGGCACTTCACTGAGAATTGTACCTGCAAACCGTTCGCCGGATGATGCAAGACCAGTTCCGCCGCATGCAGACGCAAACGGTCGCTGGCGGCAAGCGCATCTCCATCGGCATAGAACCGGTCACCCAAGATCGGATGGCCGAGCTCTTTCATGTGAACCCGCAATTGGTGCGAGCGGCCGGTATGGGGCATCAGTTGCACCCGTGTGCTCGCCGCCCCGCGCCCCACAACAGCCCAACGGGTCAAGGCCGACCGGCCATGCTCATGACACACCATTTGCCTCGGCCGGTTGGGCCAGTCGCAGCGCAGCGGCAGGTTCACGTCGCCGCCATCGCTGTCAGGCCGCCCCCAAATGTCCGCCAAATAGGTCTTGCGCGTTTTCCGCCGTTCAAATTGCAAACCGAGATGCCGGTGGGCCGCCGCGTTCAACGCCAGAACCATGACCCCGGACGTGTCCATATCCAGCCGGTGCACGATGCGGGCCTCCGGAAAGGTGGCCTTGGCCCTCTTCTCAATGCAATCGGCATGCTCTGGTGCTTTGCCCGGCACGCTCAACAGCCCGCTTGGTTTGTTCAGCACAAGCAAATCCGCGTCCTGGTGCAGAATATCCAGCCATGGGTCCTGCGGCGGATCGTAGACAAAGGGTGGATTGGGGGAAGCGACTGTCATGGCACGCTTATATCGCATGCCCGGGAAAACGAAAGGCGCGGACCATTGGTCCACGCCTTCCTTGCGGGTCGGATCCGACCGCTTAGATTGCCTTGACGATTTCCTCGGTCATTTTTTTCGCATCGCCGAAAAGCATCATGGTCTTATCGAGGAAGAAGAGTTCGTTCTGGATGCCCGCGTAGCCGGAGCCCATGCCGCGCTTGACGAACAGAACTGTTCCGGCCTTGTCCACATCGAGGATCGGCATGCCGTAAATTGGCGAGTCTGGATCATCGCGCGCGGCCGGATTCGTGACATCATTCGCACCGATCACATAGACCACATCGGCCTGCGAGAACTCGGAGTTGATGTCTTCCAGTTCAAACACCTCATCATACGGCACATTGGCCTCCGCAAGAAGCACGTTCATGTGCCCGGGCATCCGTCCGGCGACCGGATGGATGGCGTATTTGACTTCCACGCCTTCCTCTTTCAGGGCATCCACCATTTCACGCAGAGCGTGCTGCGCTTGGGCGACCGCCATGCCGTAGCCCGGAACGATGATGACCTTTGACGCGTTTTTCATGATGAACGCAGCGTCGTCGGCAGCGCCTTGCTTGACAGGGCGCTCCTCGCCGTCGCCACCCGATCCGCCAGAGGTTTCCCCGCCGAAGCCGCCCATGATGACCGAGATGAATGAGCGGTTCATGCCTTTGCACATGATGTAGGACAGGATCGCGCCAGACGAGCCGACCAGCGCCCCGGTGATGATCAGGGCCATGTTGGAGACGGTGAAGCCAATACCGGCCGCCGCCCAGCCCGAATAGGAGTTCAACATGGACACGACAACGGGCATGTCCGCCCCGCCGATCGGAATGATGATCAAAACACCGAAAACAAGCGCGACGATTACCAGAAGCCAGAATACCGTCATGCTCTCGGAGGTGACCATCACGATGGTCAGGATCACCATGGCCGCGGCCAGTCCGATGTTGATCGCGTGACGGCCGGGCAGCATGATCGGCTTTCCGGACATGCGCCCGTCAAGCTTCAAAAATGCGATAACCGACCCGGTGAAGGTGATTGCCCCGATGGCGGCCCCGATAGCCCCTTCGATGATCGCAGAGGTGTAGATGTTTCCGGGTGCCCCGATACCAAAAGCGGACGGTGCATAAAACGCGCTGGCGGCGACCAAGACAGCCGCCATCCCCACCAGCGAGTGGAACCCGGCGACGAGTTGCGGCATGGCTGTCATCGCGATCCGCTGGGCAATGAGTGCCCCGATGGCACCGCCAATGCCCACACCCACCACGAGCAAGAGACCGGATATGCCGGACAGACCGGACGCGAACAGGGTGGTGACCACCGCAATGCCCATGCCGATCATGCCAAAGATGTTGCCTTGGCGCGACGTTTCGGGGCTCGACAGGCCACGGAGCGCCATGATGAAGAGAACGGCGGAAATGAGGTAAAGGATCGAAGTTACATTTGCTGACATGGTCCGGCCCCTTTACCGCTGCTTTTTCTTGTACATGGCAAGCATCCGGCTGGTGACGAGGAAGCCACCGAAGATGTTCACGCTAGCCAGGACAAGGGCGATGAACCCGAGCACCCGCGCGGCCGTCGCTCCTTCCCCAGCCGACGCGTCAACGCCAACCGCCAGGATGGCGCCCACGACGATCACCGAAGAAATCGCATTCGTCACCGCCATCAGCGGCGTGTGCAGGGCCGGCGTCACCGACCAAACCACATAGTAGCCGACGAAAATCGCCAGCACGAAAATGGAGAAAAGGAACACGAAGGGCTCGATCATGCCGGTCGCGCCGGCCGCGTTTACCGCCGCATCGAGTGCGCCCGCGGCAATCTGGTCGGCATAGCCTTGTGCTGCCTGGGCGGCCTGACCGGCGGTTTCGGCGGCTTCGCGCGCCGCAGCCGCAGCCGCTTCGGCCCGGTCCAGCGCCTCGGCCTGAGACAAATCGCTCATTACTCCCCCCTATTCACCGGTGGCCTTGGCGAAGGCGGAATGCACCACCTTGCCATCGCGCGTCAGCAGTGTGGCCGTTATTAGTTCGTCGTCCCAATTCGGATTGAGTGCCTTGGTTTCTTTGTCCACCATCGTGTCGAGAAACGCGAGCAGGTTCTTGGCGTAGAGCGCCGAGGCGGATGCGCCGATCCGGCCCGCCATGTTGGCATGGCCTACAATCTTCACACCCGATACCGTGGCAATCTTGCCAAGCTTGGCCCCTTCCACATTTCCGCCGCGCTCGACCGCGAGATCGACAAGTACGGAACCCGGCTTCATGCTGCTTACCATGTCTTTGGACACAAGCTTCGGCGCCGGACGCCCCGGGATCAACGCCGTCGTGATCACGATGTCCTGCTTGGCGATGTGGGACGCAATTAGATCGGCCTGCTTTTTCTTGTATTCATCGGACATTTCCTTGGCGTAGCCGCCTGAGGTCTCTGCCTGCTTGAATTCCTCGTCCTCCACCGCGATGAACTTGGCACCGAGGGATTCGACCTGTTCCTTGGCCGCGGGGCGCACATCGGTGGCTGTCACGATCGCGCCAAGACGGCGGGCCGTGGCAATAGCCTGGAGACCTGCCACACCAGCGCCCATGATGAATACCCGGGCGGCCGGAATGGTGCCTGCGGCAGTCATCATCATCGGCATGGCCTTGCCATACTCCGCGGCGGCGTCAATCACGGCCTGATACCCAGCAAGATTGGCCTGGGAAGACAAAACATCCATGACCTGCGCCCGGGTGATGCGCGGCATCAGTTCCATGGCGAAGGCAACGATGCCCGCATCGGCCATGGCTTGGATTTCGGCCTCGTTCCCGAACGGATCCATGGTCGCGATCACCAGCGCGCCCTTTTTCATGGCCTTGAGCTGATCCGCATCCGGGCGGCGAACCTTCAGGACAACGTCGGCTTCGCCAAGAGCGGCGCCGGTGTCGTCGGCAATCGTTGCGCCGGCGGCCTCGTAGTCGGTATCCGGGATCCGCGATCCAGACCCGGCGCCTTTTTCAACGGTAACGGTCGCACCGAGACCGACCAGTTTCTTGATCGTGTCCGGCGTCGCGCCCACGCGCGTCTCGACCGCGTCAGTCTCGCGCGGCACAGCAATTTTCATGAAAATCCTCCCAAAGAAAAACAGGCACCCCGGAGCCGGGGTGCCTGCCTGGAATACTAAACGGTGACGATCGCGATCAGGACCGTCAGGCCGAAGACGGCAGCCGGAGGTATCCATCCAGACTCCCCGAGCGCCATCCCTATGCCGGCTGCGACCGTTGCCGCCAGAAGCATGACCCAGCCGAAAAAGAAGGCTGCCCCGCCGCCGAATGCGAACATGATCAGGCAAAGAACAACGTTCAGAACAGCGATTGTTCCGATCTTGGAAAAGTTGATGAACCCCTCATAGGTGCGCTCATGCTCCTGATAGTCCATCGCGGGCGCATTTTGTTCAGACATTCAGTCCCCCGGTTAAAAACGCTCTTCAGCAGCAACCCTTACAATAAAGACAACACACAGGGCAACGGCTAGAGAGAGAAGCCCCGGATCAGGCTGCCGAATGCATGACCTGCAAACCAGCCGCCTGCAGCGCATCTTGTTGCCGCTGCCCCACGATTTCAGGATCGAATTGGTCGATTTGCTCATTGAAAAGCTGAAAAAAATTCAGCTCCGCGCGCAAATGCAGAAAGACGCCCCCGAGGCCTATTGCCGCACGATCCATGAAAACAAATTCTTGCGGGACGGTCACGGGCCCCAATTCTTTCAGGGCCTTGTGCACCTTGAACGCCTCGCCCCGGCCATATTCTGCCGGACTGATCCCCTCGGCTATGGCACGCGTCCGGTCCGTCAACAACGGCCCGTAAATAAACCTTGCCCAGATGTTGAGGACATCGATTACTTCGCGCTTCAGGTTGCGAAACCCCCAGCGTTCATAGGCCGACACGATCCGCTCATCGTCGTCCTCCAGGAGCCCCATGTACAAATCGACAACGCCTTTCACAAATCCTGCAGGAAAAATCCGGATACACCCATAGTCGAGCAGGTTGATCCCGTGAGGGTCGTCGCCGTCCCCAAAAACGGTGTAGTTTCCAAGATGTGGATCCCCATGAATCAAGCCGAAATGGCTAAACGGGTGCCACCAGGCGTGGAACATCGTTCGCGCGAGGAAATTTCGCTCTTCCTGGGAGTGTTCCTTGTAATCGAGCATGGGCCGGCCTTCGAGCCATCCCATGGTGAGCAAGCGCTGGGTGGAAAGCGACTCGATCACATCCGGCACACGGATGCGATGATCCGGTTCCAGGATCGTCCGATAGATGCTCATCTGCGCGGCCTCGCGCACATAGTCCAGTTCTTCGCGCACCCGGGCACTGATTTCCTTCGCAATCTCCCGGGTATCGATTGCTGGCTGCATGCGCCGATGCACGGAAAACAGAACCTGAAGTTGCCTGAGGTCTGCTTCTACCGCAGATGCCATATCAGGGTATTGCAGCTTGCAAGCTAGAACACGGCCGTCCTTCGCAACCGCCCGGTGAACCTGCCCGAGGGACGCGGCCGCCGCCGGTTCCTTCTCGAAACTGCCAAATTCGGACTGCCAATCCGCCCCCAGCTCCGCGCGCATCCGGCGCTTGACAAACGCCCACCCCATAGGCGGTGCGTTGGCCTGCAATTGGGCCAGTTGCGTGGTGTATTCGGGCGGAAGGGCGTCCGGGATGGTGGAGAGAAGCTGGGCGACTTTCATCAACGGCCCCTTGAGCCCGCCCAGCGCCGCGGCAAGTTCAGCGGCGTTTTTCTCGTTGTCCAGTTCCATCCCGAACAGCCGGGCACCGGCCACTTTTGCCGCGAGACCTCCCACTCCCGTGCCGACGCGGGCATAGCGCCCAACGCGGGCTGAAAACCGATTGCTTTCCCGATCTTTCGCCATAGTGACAGGTCGCTCCAGTTCATGAAGTTGCGGGAGGACGCCCCCGCGCATCTCTTATGTAGATGCCGGAACGAAAAGAACCAGTAACCAGGCTGGAACGCATCCCGGACCGGTCAAGTTTCCAAGTCAGAGAGCCGGTCGAGTTCCGCCGCAAGGGCTTGCTGATGCTGGGTCAGTCCCTTGTAGATCAATTGCGCGGGCTCGAGCGCCAGAAGCTGCTGTTTCAAACCAGCCGCGATGCCGGCACGGTCAGGCTGACTCCGGAGCAAGGACAGCGGATCGTGGTGAATTTTTATCGTGAAGAGAATGTCGCCCGATCCCGCCAACCGTCTGAGCGTCTGCCGTTCGACACGCAAAAAAAGGCGTCCCACAAGGCTTTCGCCGTCAGCGCTCACTTGCGGTGCAATCTGCTTTGGTTTTGGGTGATGCAGGTTGGCGTCATCATAGATCGACCAATTATAGCGGCACACTAGTTGGCCAACCCGAAGATTGTCAAAGAGCCGTGCCACGACGTTTCCCATGCGCGATCCGTTGAAACCGGGAACATTTTCATGGATTTCCGGCATGCTTTGACCGAACTTCTCCGCCAGCGACCATGAGGACGGAAAACAAAGGCAGGCGGCGACTAACCGGTATCCACCCGGCGCTGGCCGCATCAGGACAAGATCCTCCTGGATAAGCCGCGCCGCGGTCACCATTGGATCAGCCCCGGCAAGCGGCACCGAGACCTGACCGTCGATGATGACCTCTTCTTGTCCGACTTGGTAGCAACCGCCATGCATGCCGCGAAGCGCTTGCAGAACGAGTTGCAGTACTTCGTCCTGCGCGTCCTCCGTCCCATCCTCCGTTCGCACAACTGCGGCGCGGTCGATGGCGAGAAGCTCGTCCTTGCGGCGCAGATGGGGGACCAGATTTGCATCCGGTTCCAGCCATTCGGGCTCACTGATCGGGGTCAATCCGACCGTGAAAGGACGGGTAGACCCGTCATAGGGCCTGTGGGCGTACGGCGGCTGCACAACTGCCATCAGGGCCTTCACTCCTCAAGGGCTTCCAACTCATCAATCAACCGCTCGATCACCAGCAATCCCTTCTTCCAGAAGGCCGGATCACTGGCGTCCAGACCGAAGGGGGCAAGCAGTTCGGAATGATGTTTGGTCCCACCAGCCTTAAGCAGGCCGAAATATTTCTCCTGGAAGCCGCTTTCGGCTTCTTCATAGACCGCATACAGCGAATTCACCAGGCAATCGCCGAAAGCGTAAGCGTAAACGTAGAACGGCGAATGAATGAAATGCGGAATATAGCTCCAGAAGGTTTCGTACCCGTCATTCAGCTTGATGGCCGGGCCGAGGCTTTCACCTTGAACCGACATCCAGAGTTCGCCGATTTGAACGGATGTCAGTTCGCCCGCGCGGCGCTCCTCATGCAGCTTACGTTCAAAGGAATAGAAAGCGATCTGGCGCACGACCGTGTTGATCATGTCTTCCGCCTTGGAGGCGAGGAGGATCTTCCGTGCCTTTGGTGTCGATGCCTTCTCCAAAAGGGCGCGGAATGTGAGCATCTCTCCGAAAACGCTCGCGGTCTCTGCCAGCGTCAGCGGTGTCGGCGCCATGAGAGGTCCGTTTTGGGCTGCCAGAACCTGATGGACACCGTGCCCCAATTCATGTGCAAGCGTCATCACATCGCGGGTCTTCCCCTGATAGTTGAGCAGCACATAGGGATGCGCGCTCGGAACTGTCGGGTGGGCAAAAGCACCAGGCGCCTTGCCCGGCCGGGCCGGGGCATCGATCCAGCCGCGGTCGAAGAACCGCTGCGCGATCTCCGCCATCTCTCCGGAAAAGCCGCCATAAGCCGCCAGAACCGTATCGCGGGCCTCGACCCACGGAATTACCCTGGTGTCGGCCTTGGGAAGAGGCGCATTGCGATCCCAGATATTCATCCGGTCCATGCCCAGCCAACCGGCCTTCATTCGATAGTACCGATGGGAAAGCCGGGGATAGGCTTCGCGAACCGCATCGACAAGAGCGTCGACGACGTCCCGCTCGACACGGTTGGCCAAATGCCTGCTATCCGCAATATCCGTAAATCCCCTCCAGCGGTCCGAAATTTCCTTGTCCTTCGCCAGCGTATTGGTGATCAACGTGAACGTGCGTTGATTGTCGGCAAATGTCTTGCTGAGCGCCTGAAACCCGGCTTCACGCTTGTTGGAGGCGGCGTCCTGCAAGAGGTTCAAGGTCGGCTCAAGGGTCAACGCCTCGCCGTCGACCTCAAAAGTCAGGCTGGCCATGGTTTCGTCGAAAAGCCGGTTCCAGGCGCCCCGCCCGGTCACGCTTTTCTCGTGGAACAACTGCTCGACCTTGTCCTCAAGCTGATAGGGCTTGTCCTTGCGCAGGTCATCAATCCAAGGCCGGTAATGGGCAAGGCCCGCGTCGGAAAGCGCGGCATCCATCACGGCATCATCGATCTTGTTCATCTCCAGAGTGAAAAACAGCAAATGTGTGCTCGCCGCGGTGATCTTTTCCTGAATATCGCCATAGAACTTTTGGGCCGCCGGGTCGGTCGTGTTCCCGGCATAAACCAGTCCGGCATAGGAAATCAGCTTGCCCAAACCATCTTCCAGTTCCTCGTAGGCGCGGATCGCCGTCACCAGACCCGGCGTGTTTCCGGCAGCAAGGTCCGCCAACCGGCCTTTATAGGACGCCTCGAAGGTCTTGGACCGGTCCAAAGCTTCTTTCAGATCCCTTGCGACCTCGGGCGCGTCCAACCCGGCGTAAAGATCTTGCAGGTTCCATTCCGGCAGCAACCCGACATCTGCGGAGGCCGAGGCGTTGGCTGCGGTATACGCGACGTCGGTGATTGGCATGCTGTTTCTCCAGATAAGCTTTTCGTCGTTCGGCCCGAACCAGGAAAGGTCTCGTCTTGTGTAGGCCTGTTTTGCGGACACCTGCAATGATGCGGCCTTGAAATTTATAGGGCTGGCTGGACGATTTGTTTACCGGTTTGCGACCAGAGTGGACCGAATTGAGACACCCCCACAAATCGGCAGGCAAGTCATATGCAATCCACCAGCGGTAGAGTTCTGATTGTTGATGACGACCCGATCCAGAGGCGGCTCCTTCAAGAAGTCGTCCAGAAATCGGGACACAAAGTGAAACTGGCGGAAAACGGCGCCGAAGCGATCAAGATGATGATCGGAACACAGGCCAGCGAGTTCGATCTTGTGATCCTCGATATGGTTATGCCGGAACTGGACGGGCTCGGCGTTCTGGCCAGGATGCGCGCTGAAAAAATCTCGACGCCGGTAATCGTGCAAACCGCGCATGGCGGGATCGATGTTGTCGTCAGCGCCATGAATGCAGGCGCGCAGGACTTCGTGATCAAACCCGTGGCCCCCGAGCGCTTGAACGTTTCGATTCGCAATCTTCTTAAGGTGTCCGCACTGGAAGGCGAGATTACCCGGTTCCGCAAGCAAGCAACCGGAACGCTCACCTTTGCCGATATCATTACCCACTCCCCTTCCATGGAACGGGTGCTCGATCTTGGAAAGCGCGCCGCATCCTCCAGCATTCCGATCCTGATCGAGGGGGAAAGCGGGGTCGGCAAGGAACTGATCGCCAGCGCGATCCAGGGCTCGGGCGACCGCAAGGCAAAGCCCATGGTTACGGTGAATTGCGGCGCTATCCCGGAAAACCTTGTGGAGTCCATCCTCTTTGGTCATGAAAAAGGGGCCTTTACGGGCGCTGCGGAGAAACATATCGGCAAGTTCCAGGAAGCCCATGGCGGGACGCTTTTCCTAGACGAAGTGGGCGAACTCCCTCCGGATGTCCAGGTCAAGCTGCTGCGGGCCTTGCAGGAAAGCGAGATCGACCCGATCGGCGCGAAACGGCCGGTTAAAGTGGATTTTCGCCTGATCTCCGCAACAAACCGCCGTCTGATCGACCAGGTCAAGGACGGCGCATTCCGCGAGGATCTGTACTATCGGCTGAACGTCTTTCCGATCTGGATCCCGCCGTTGCGTGACAGAAAGGAAGACATCCCAGCCCTGGCGCGCCATTTCCTGGCCCGCTTTTCGGCGGAGGAGCGCAAGCCCCACGTCTCTTCGATCCAAACGGACGCTCTCGACCTTTTGCAGGCCTACCACTGGCCCGGGAACATCCGTCAGCTCGAGAATGCCGTTTTCAGGGCCGTGGTATTGTGCGATCGGGCAGAGCTTTCGGTCGACGATTTCCCCCAGGTCGCCGCGGCCCTTGACCATCCGATTTCGCCCGCCGCGCCTGTTGCATCCGCACGCCCGCCTCTAGAGACACAACAAGCGCCAAGATCGTCTTCGAATGCGCCGGCGCACCACGCGTCACAGCCATTGCCGTCGACAGGTTTTGAAACAGCGGCTCCATTCGGGTTCACCCGAAGCCTCGACGACCAGGGACATATCCGGAAGCTGGAGGACGTGGAGGCGGAACTGATCCGAACGGCAATCGCGCATTATTCAGGCCGCATGACCGAAGTGGCCAAACGGCTTGGGATCGGACGGTCCACGCTGTATCGCAAACTCAAGGAATACGGGATCGACGAAAACGGCACAGATGCGGCCGCATGATTCGAGCCAGAAGAATTCGGGCCGTCAAACAGGCCTTGGTGGGCCTTGGAAAAGCCGAAAATAATCCCTTGGGCAAAGACGCCGTTGCATTTCCGCCACGTTTGGCGCGCAAACAGGAATAGGGTAAAAGGTTCTTAACCTGGTGGGGATAGTCTCCTTCTCCGGTGGGGGGCTCGAGTTGGCCATTTGGCCTTCAACGAACGACGAGACGAGATTGTTGCGCACACGGTTGTTTGAAAACGAGACCGCTGCAGGGCTGAAGCGTGGCGCGGCTCTGGCCATCATTGCGATGATGGGCCTGGTTTGGCTGCTCTCCGGGGCAGCTTACGCTGAAACGCGCACTCTGAAGCTCTACAACACCCACACGAAGGAACGTGTAAGCGTCACCTTCAAAAAGAATGGCCGCTACATTCCGGCCGGATTGCGCGAAGCCAACCGGTTTCTCCGCGATTGGCGCCGCAACGAAATCACCAAAATCGACCCGGAACTGCTCGATCTCGTTTGGGAAGTTTATCAGGAGGTCGGTGCGCGGGACTACATTCACGTTGTATCCAGCTACCGGTCCCCGGCGACCAACAATATGTTGAGAAAGCGCTCCGGTGGCGTGGCGCAGAAAAGCATGCACACGGTTGGCCGGGCGATGGACTTTTACATTCCCGGGGTCAACATCGCCACGTTGCGCAAGGCGGGGCTGAAGCGGCAGGTTGGCGGGGTCGGATACTATCCGCGCTCGGGCTCGCCGTTTGTGCATTTGGATACGGGCCGGGTGCGCCACTGGCCCAGGATGAGCCGGAACGAATTGGCACAACTCTTTCCGGACGGAAAGACCCTCCATCTGCCCAGCAACGGGAAGCCGCTCAGCGGCTACAAGGTGGCCGAAGCCGCGGAACGGTCCGGAAAACTGGGGATCGTCAACCGGGGCCAGTCCGGACGAACGCTGTTCGCAAGTTCGGCTCCGTCCCAGCCACGAACGACCGGACAAAGCCTGTCCAATCCGGGTGACATCGTCAGGCCTGCCACAAGTCCCGCTGAACCCTCAGAAGGCGGAAACCTGCTCGCAACCCTGTTCGGGCGCGGCAACGATGCGCCGACACCGCCGGGCGCCGTGCGGCCTCAGCAGGAAACCCAGCCGGCCAATCGCAGTGTCGCCAGCGCTGTTTCGCCCGTGGTCGAGGCCCCGCCGATCCCGATTGCCAAGGCAAGTGTGGCGCCGCAACTTGTCGCGCAATCCGCTGCGGATCAACCGGAGGCACCGATCGCCCTTGCATCGGCCACCGACATCGCACCCGCCGAAAAACCCGCCCTGGCAGGCGCCCGGCCGCCTGAATCCGCACCTCCCGGCACTCTTGATGCGCAGCGGATTGCCTTGGCACAAAATGCGCCGAACCCAGCATCCGCGCCACAAGGTCCGGCCGACGCCGACAGATTCGACATTGCAGGGATCATTCCGAACAAGAAACCGCAGCCCGCGTTGCTTGCCGCATCGCAAACGGCGGCGACGGCACCAATACCCGCACCTGCGCCAGACAATGTATCCGGAAACGACCCGGTCGCAGCCATCGTTGCGGCAGCAGGACCGGCCATACGGAACCCGGGCGCGCCCCAAGGCACTTTGGCGCCGGCCCCAACCACACTTGCCTATGCATCGGCAACGGCCATCCCGGCGGCTCCTCTCGGCACGCCTGTCGCAAGATCGCTGGAAGCACCGCGGTCACCGGCGAGTTCCGCAGCTCCGCGCTCGGATGACAGACCGCGTCCGTCGGTCGCAGGACGTATCCCGCGGGATCAGATCAAGGACCCGCTTGCCGGGTTTGCCAGCTTGCCGGACAAGTCCGAACCGAAGTTGCTGTCCAGCGAGGGAACAATGCGCCATGCACTTTTTGCCAGCTTGAGGCATCCAAACCAGCGCACCCTCACGACCCTTGTCCAACCCGGCAACCGTTTTGTAAGTGGCGGATTTGGTCAGATCCCATACGGAACGTTGCGCACCGACCGCTTTGACGGGCCGGCGATTGTCGTTCTCCCCGTCACGTTTGCACGCTGACAGGATCAGGCTCAAAAACAAAGGCGGCGCCAGGCCGCCTTTTTCATTGTCCGGTGCACATCAAACCTGCATCGGGATCATGCGGCAATCAGCTTGCCGGGCCGTTCATACCCAGTGCTTGAAGGTACAGGTCGAGCACGGCTTCTTCCTCTTCCCGCTCGTGCGGCTGCTTTTTCCGCAAGGACACCACTTTACGCAGGATCTTAACGTCAAAACCATTGCCCTTGGCTTCCGCATAGACATCCTTGATGTCATCGGCGATCACCTTCTTTTCTTCCTCAAGGCGTTCGATCCGCTCCACAAACGCGCGAAGTTGATCACCGGCGACGCCACTTGGATCCGACATGCATTTTACTCCTGAACTCTTGTTGGTCTTGTTGGGAAAGTAGATGAAGCCCCCGAAGGGGCCGCGCGGATGGACCGCTTTCTAAGCCGGGTTGGGGATCGCTTCAATGGGCGGGCTTATTTTGTTCAAAAGCTGTCTTTTGCGCTTCGTTCGCTTCTGTCTGATACCGCTCCTTCCACTCATCGTAAGGCATGCCGTAGACCACCTGCCGGGCGTCGGCTTTGTCCATGTCAAGGCCGCTGTCCCTGGCCGCCTCCTGATACCAGTTGGACAAGCAATTGCGGCAGAAGCCGGCCAGGTTCATCATGTCGATGTTCTGCACATCCGTCCGCTCCCGCAGATGTGCCACAAGCCGGCGGAATGCAGCAGCTTCGAGTTCTGTTCTGGTCTTTTCATCCATGGTCATACCCTCTTGCGGTTCGTCGTCGCTGTAGCTGTCCATTCAAGTGTCGGCATCGCATCGGGACCCGAATTTCTCCAATTTCCGGCATTCGGGGCGCTTCGCAATGCTCGCGAGGATCGGGGAAAGCCGGTCCGCCCACTCCTCAACCCCGTCCGGACCGGCGATGAGGTCCTGCCGGATTTCCAGAAGAAGCTGCGCCAAACCCCTAAGGGTGGCATGGCGGTACATCGTGTCATTTTTGAGCGCGCCATCGTACGGCTCATTGTCGTCCACGACGAGATCTCTTTGGGCGCGCAGGCCCTCCATCATCGGGTCCACAGCCCGCGGGTCCCTATCCCACAGGACCGTCGCATGCCAAGGACGCGGCACGCCCCGCCAAACCGGCGTGAAACTATGGATCGAAACGATAACCGGCGGCGGCCTATCGGCAAGCAGTTGATCCAGAACCCGGTCGATCTCGTCATGATACGGCCGGTGAAACCGGTCGATCCGCAGGGCCCGCTCGGTCTTGTCGATCCGCGCATTGCCCGGCACAACGGCTCCATCCGACAGCCGCATGATGAGCGTTGGGTCATCTTCGCCGCGATTTGGGTCGATCAGCAATCTGGAGTAGGTCGACAAGACAGCAGGGGCGCCGAGCCGCCTTGCCAACGCAATCGTCAGCGCGCGCGCCCCGATATCATAGCCGATATGCCGCTCCAATTGGGCGCGCGGCATGCCAAGATCCTTATAGTCGGCCGGCATTTCGTTGCGCGCATGGTCACAGAGCAGCAGGATGCCGCTGTCCGGTTTGCCGGACATGGTTTCGAACGGTGAAAAATCGGTGTAGCCGGAAGCCGTTTGTTGCATCAGTCGGATCGGTTGAGATTTGATGACCAAGTCGATGGATACGCGCGCCGGAACCCACATCCGGAAAGCGCCCTGTCGGCTGCCGGTTTACCACGAGTGGCGGCAATTTGAACACTCCACAGAAACCATGCCCGGCGCTTGACCACAGCCGGTTTTGCGGTCGGGTTTCAGTTCCCACCCCCCTCCACCGGGTCAAATCCGCTAGACCCTCATGAAAGCCGGGGAACAAGAATTTTAACATTATGGAAACGACATAAGGCAAACACCCTTCATTTGCAGGGTTTCTCTGGCTCCGTGCAGCATGCGGCTCCCCTTGCCGCCATGTTGACGCCTCAATTCTCGGCGTTAAGACGACGGCAAACAAAGTCCGATAGTCTTCATGCGTTCCGGCAAGATCTGCGAATCGTTCTGTCAACGACTTTCGCTCCGGTATCGTTGACATCCGCGATGCCTGCGCGCAAAAAACAAATGTCTATCAAGCCGCGAGACGAAAACCACACATGGCTTCAAACCCGAAACGATCCAGGTCCACAGGACGCCGAAGACACGGCCTGACCAGCGCCGTCGCGTTGAGTGTCCTCGCATGCGGATTTCTGCTACTTGGGTCGGACGATGCGCGAGCTGATTTGCGTTTGTGCAACAAGACAGAAAGCCAAGTCGGCGTTGCGATCGGTTACAAGAGCGACAATGAATGGGTCACAGAAGGCTGGTGGAACATTTCCCCCAGTGCGTGTGAAACACTCGTGCCGGGGACATTGGTGTCACGCTATTATTATATTTATGCGGTGGATTACGACCAATTCGGCGAATGGGGTGGGCGCGCGTTCATGTGCACCCGAGAAAAAGAATTCACCATCCGCGGAATAGAAGATTGCGTTGCTCGCGGTTACGAGCGGACAGGTTTTTTTGAAATAGACACGGGCGAACAAAGCAGTTGGACAGTCCAGCTCACAGAACCCGTGCAACAAGGGACAGGTGGGCGATGAGGCGAAACCGGCGGGTTAAAATTCTAGCTACTCTCGGTCCCTCCTCCTCAGAACAAGACATCATCGAAAAGCTGTTTGAAGCAGGTGCGGACGTTTTCCGCATCAATATGAGTCACACAGATCATGATCGATTGAGGATGCTGGTGGAACGCATCCGGTCTGTTGAGGAGAAGGTGGGACGGCCAATAGGTGTGCTTGCGGACCTGCAGGGGCCAAAACTGCGGGTCGGACAGTTCAGCAATGGCCCGGTCGACCTGCAAAACGGTGAGACATTCACCCTGGATGCCGATCCGGCGCCCGGTGACCGATCGCGTGTCCACCTACCGCACCCGGAAATCCTGTCAGCGCTCGAGCCAGGCCACCGTTTGCTGCTGGACGACGGCAAAATCCAGCTGAAGGTGCTGGAAGCGAGCCCCAAGAAAGCGGTGACGGAAGTGGTTGTCGGGGGCCGCTTGTCGGACCGCAAAGGCGTCAGCGTTCCGGATTCGGAAATCGCGACCAGTGCCATGACAGAAAAGGACCACCGCGACCTGATCGCCGCACTTGATCAGAATGTCGACTGGATCGCCCTGTCATTCGTCCAGCGCCCGGATGACATCGCCGAAGTCCGCAAGATCACCCGCGGGCGGGCAGGCGTGCTTGCCAAGATTGAAAAGCCCCAGGCAATCGGCCGCTTGGCGGAAATTATCGAGCTGTCGGATGCCATCATGGTTGCCCGCGGCGACCTCGGCGTTGAAATGCCGCTTGAGCAGGTGCCCGGCCTTCAAAAGCAAATCACGCGCGCCGCACGCGGCGCCGGCAAGCCGGTCGTGATCGCGACACAGATGCTCGAATCAATGATTTCCGCACCCGTGCCGACACGAGCGGAAGTCTCCGACGTTGCCACGGCTGTCTTTGAAGGCGCGGATGCGATCATGCTATCGGCGGAGTCGGCGGCAGGGGATTATCCCGTCGAAGCCGTCGCCACGATGGACCGCATTGCCCAGCAAGTCGAGCAAGACAAGAACTACCGGGCGATCATTCACGCGCAACGCACCGACCCGGAAGCAACCGGTGCCGATGCCATATCGGCCGCAGCCCGGCAGATAGCCGAAACGTTGAACCTGGCTGCCGTGATCTGCTACACGACATCGGGCGCCACAGGCCTGCGCGCGTCGCGAGAGCGGCCTTCATCCCCGATAATCGTATTGTCACCGGTGTTGTCCACTGCCCGCCGTCTGGCGCTCGGCTGGGGTCTTCATTGCGTGATGAGCGAGGATGCGAACACGGAAGACGACATGGTCGATCGCGCATGCCGCATTGCCTGTTCGGAAGGGTTCGCCAAGCCCGGTCAACGGATCATCGTGACCGCGGGTGTGCCATTTGGCACACCGGGATCCACGAATATGCTCAGGATTGCCTTCGTTGGCAGCGACGGCAAAGGCGGCATTTGAGCTTTCAATCGATTAGAGCATTGGGCGCCCAGAAGGTGCCCAGTGCTCGGCCCCGCCCAAAAGGCCAGCCGCTGTGTGCATCGCTCACGCACCCACAAAGGCGCGCCCGACTGCGGCTTCGTCTTCGTCTTCGTTCGGATACCCGACATCCGCGTCTCGAAGAAGGCCGGGTGCGTCCACAGACACCCCATCGCAAACCGCCCGTATTTCCGCTTCGATTTCTGCACCGTGGGTCAGGTGGGGCATGTGACCCGCGCCGTCCAGAACAACCAGCCGGGCATTCGGAAGATCGCTCTCTAAGCCTTTGCTGTGGATGCTCGGCCACACCACCGTGTCCTGCGTTCCCGTCACGATCACGGCCGGTTGTGTGATTTCGCCATAACGTTTTGATTGATTGACCAGATGCGGCTTCAAAAGCGCGATATCCATCGCATTGGCGCGAAAGGATTTCGGGCGAAACAGAAGGGATAGACGGATCGTCCGCGCATAACCGGCGGGCGGTGCAGCGGGCTGAAAAACATTGGCCAGGGATCTTGGAACCAGCCGCTCCCCAACCGGCAGGGTCAGTGTCCAGCAAAACAGCGACCCGATGACGGGCATGGCGGCCACGGAGTAGTACCAGTGGACGCCACCTGGCCAGGGGTGAGTGGCAGGCGCCAAGAAAACGAGACGCTTGACCCTATCGGGCTCTTCCAGCGCGAGTGCCGCGGCAATAGCGGCTCCCAGAGAATGTCCAACAACGACGGCGGCCTCGATTTGCAGATGTCTCAAAAGTCCGCCGATGAGTTCCGCTTGCGCTTTCGGAGAGGCATGGCCGGCCATGTCCCGATCCGAAAATCCCAACCCGGGGCGGTCGACGAAAAGCAGGGGGAACTCCCCTGCAAAACGTTCTTTGAACGCAAGCATCTGGTCATGTGCATTCCCGCTGGCGCCATGAATGAAAACCAAAAACGGGCGGTCCGGATGCTTGGTCGCGGACAACATATGGTAGT
Source organism: Roseibium aquae (assembly GCF_008711285.1). Lineage (GTDB taxonomy): Bacteria > Pseudomonadota > Alphaproteobacteria > Rhizobiales > Stappiaceae > Roseibium > Roseibium aquae. Next base: position 67,284 of record NZ_VXDC01000001.1, on the reverse strand, counting down.
GGAGCCGCGTACCGTAGATTTCCGCAAAGCTTCCGTCCGCACGATGGCGGCGGCTGATTTCCCGAGTCCGAAAGGCGGTGTAACCGGCAAGGCAAATGAGTGGGGTGATGATTGCGACCAGGATTGTCGAGAGCATTGCGGTCCCATGCGTGTCATAGCCGTACCTATACGCCTAAGGCCGCCTCCTAGATCGGCTCACCTTCGTTCTTGGCCTCAAGCTCATCCAGGGCCTTCCGGGCGTTTTCCAGCCCCGGGTAAATCTGGAGAACCCTCTTGAAGGTTTCCTGAGCCTGCGTTTCCTGACCCAGTCGGCGCTGAATGATCGCCAGACCGCTCATGGCGCCCCAGTGCCGGGTCTCAAGGGCCAGCGTCCGTTCGATGTCGGCAAGCGACTTCCCGAACTCTTCTTGCATGTAATAGACAGTGGCACGGCGGTTCCATGCCTCTGCGAAATCCGGCTGAAGAACAAGGATGCGGTCCAGAAGGTCAAGCGCGAGCGCCGTCTTTTCGGCCTTCATCGCTTCGCCAGCCCTGCGCATCAGGACGTCAACCGTATCGCTGCCCGATTGCAACCAGGCGGTCTGGATCTTTCGGGCGATCCAGGTTGCGTCCTCATCGGACGAGGCCGTTGCCAATTCAGCGAAAAGACTGTCCAGAACGGACCTGTCCTCCGGGGCTTCGCCCACGGCCCGGGCGCCTTGATCTTCGTCGATATCCGGCAGCGCATGCAGGTCTTCGGCGGATGGAGGCTCCAGATCCGGGCCCAGGTCTGGAACCGGCTGGGCCATTGCCCCCCAAGCCGAAAAACACAATAAGGTGGAAAACAGTAAAAGCCGCATGCCGTCGATTATGGAGCGACGGCAGCGGCGGTCAATGCGTAAGATGTCAAAACCGCATATTTTCGCCGCGCCAACAGCGCGCGGCGGCCCTTAGCCCTGGCGGGCTTTAAAACGCGGGTTCTTCTTATTGATGATGTAGACGCGGCCCTTACGGCGAACCATGCGATTCTCACGATGACGGCCCATCAGAGCTTTGAGCGAGTTCTTGATTTTCATGACGCTGTCCCTCGAAAGGGCCTCATTTGCCTAAACATGAAAAGAGCGCCGTCGGCGCCCTTTGACCTTTCCCCGGCCGGCGCATGTGATCATAAGATCAGCGCACAGACCCGAGGCGCGAATTTGACCAAGCCTTTTCAGAACCCGATCTTCAAAATGGTGGGCGTGACAGGGATTGAACCTGTGACCCCTTCGATGTCAACGAAGTGCTCTCCCGCTGAGCTACACGCCCGAATTTCTCGGTTTCGGCACCCCCCGGCGCCGTGGTGGGATGCGATATAACGGGCTTGGATCTAGAGCGCAAGCCCCTTTTTGGGGAAGTGGCGCACTCTTTTCCGCCCGGAACGACACGCGGTCTTCTATGCGGCCAGCATGCGGTCCACTTCCTGAACCAGATCCTTGAGATGGAAAGGTTTCGACAGGACCTTGGCGTCTTTTGGTGCTTCGGATCCTGGATTAAGAGCCACGGCCGCGAACCCGGTAATGAACATCACCTTGAGATCTGGATCGAGTTGCGTTGCCCGCCGGGCGAGTTCGATGCCGTCCATTTCGGGCATGACAATGTCGGTCAGAAGCAGGGAAAAAGGCTCTTCGCGCAACCGTTCATACGCACTTTTTCCATTGTCAAAGGAAATGACATCATGCCCGGCATTTTCGAGCGCCTTGGCAAGAAACCTGCGCATGTCATTATCGTCTTCCGCAAGGAGAATACGCGGCATATTAACAACCATCGATCTGGACAACTTTGACGGACGTACCTTACCGGCACACACAGAGCGGTTATAGTCGGAATTCCCCGCAAAGATAGCGTGAAATGGCTTGGCGGTGAATTACACTGTCTTTTTGTGGACGGCATGTTGATTCCTTGGCACCATACAATGGCAGCTACGGGGGCCGAGCTTTTGCAAGACATCACGCCGCATCATCCGGCTAATGAAACACAGGTCGATTTTAACGGGCTACCACCCTTCGAATTGCTGGCTCCGGCAGACCAACGCGTGCCGTTTGTGTTCAACTCTCCTCATTCCGGACGGCAATACCCGCTCTCCTTTCTCGAGGTCTCCCGGCTGGATGAAAAGGCGATCCGCCGTTCAGAGGACGCCTTTGTGGATGACCTGTTCCTTGCCGCGGTCACCCAGGGCGCTCCATTGCTGCGCGCGAACTTTCCTCGCGCCTATCTTGACGTCAATCGCGAACCCTACGAACTCGACCCAAAGATGTTTGACGGACGCCTTCCGTCATATGCCAATGTCAGATCGGTGCGCGTGGCCGGCGGCCTTGGAACCATTGCGCGCGTCGTGAGCGAAAACCATGAAATCTACAAGCACCGTCTACCGGTAGCCGAAGCGCTGCATCGGGTGGAAAACATCTATAAGCCCTATCATTCCACGCTACGGCGCTTGCTGGCCCAAACCCACGTCACCTTCGGCCACGCGATCCTGATTGATTGCCATTCGATGCCATCCAGCGTGAAATGCCAGGGAACCGACAAACGTGCCGACTTCGTCCTTGGAGATCGCTACGGGACAAGCTGTGCGCCGGAACTGACCGATCTCGCCGCCGATCTCTTGACTGGCATGGGCTACCGCGTGACGCGGAATAAACCCTATGCCGGCGGGTTCATCACCGAACATTACGGCCGCCCGGCAAGCGGGCTGCACGCACTGCAAATCGAAATCAACCGCGGTCTCTATATGGATGAAGTCGAACATGTCCGGCACACGGGCTTCATGCGGCTCGCACGGGATCTTGCCGCATTTGCCGCGGAATTGATGACCATACCGGATGCCGCATTCCCCGCCGACGCAATTGCCGCAGAGTGAGCCCAGCCAGCACGGCAAAAAAGAGGCCGCCTTTGAAAGGCGGCCCGAGTCTAGGGAGGAAACGCCCAAGGAGGGCGGCGGTACTTGGACAACATGTCCTTTCGCGCTGCAATAAGATCGCACCGCATTGCACAAAGGTCAACCCCTGGGCCAGCCCCCCCTACCCCCAGGACCTGATTTGAACTTTGGAAAACAGACCTCTCCACACATGGCTCCCAAATAAAGTGCTGAACCAGACGCCACAATATGCGAGAAAATCGCGATATGCCTAAGCTTTAGGCTGCAAGCCCCTATCAGGACACATAGCAGACATGCAAAATTCGCATGAGTTAGCGCCATTCCTGGACGAACTGGCCGAGGCGGCCAGCACCGCCATCATGCCGTTTTTCCGTGCCGAACCGGCCATTGAGAACAAATTGACAGCCGGTTTCGATCCGGTCACCGAAGCCGACAAGGCGGGCGAACGGGCAATGCGAACCCTGATCAATGCGCGCCATCCGCAGCATGGCATATTGGGCGAGGAATACGGTTCGGAAAACCTGGAAGCTGAGCATGTCTGGGTCCTCGACCCCATCGACGGGACACGCGCATTCATTACGGGGCTTCCGACTTGGGGAACGCTCATAGGACTTCGCTCGAACGGAATCCCATCCTTGGGGATGATGGTCCAGCCCTATGTCAACGAACGGTATGCCGGCGACGGGAACACTGCCTGGTATGAAGGCCCAATCGGAAGAAAGCAGCTCGCCTCCCGGGCTTGCGGGTCGATTGCCGATGCCGTGATCTTCACCACAACACCGGCGCTTTTTTCGCCCGGCGAACGGGAGGTCTTCGACAGCATCGAAACCGAGGCGAAACTGGTGCGATATGGCACGGATTGTTATGGCTACAGCATGGTCGCCGCGGGCCTGGGGGACGCGGTGATCGAATCGGGCTTGCAGCCCTATGACATCGTCGCCCTGGTTCCGATTGTAGAAGGCGCGGGCGGGATCGTGTCGAATTGGACAGGAGGGTCGCCCGCGGATGGCGGTCAAATCCTGGCAAGCGGCGACGCGCGCCTCCACGACGCGCTCCTGGCCCGCCTGAACACGGTCGCGGTTTGAGCCGGCCATGCGCACGCGGCGGAGATTCTGAGCCTGGAATGCGTGCTTGCGGGTGCCATCGGCAACATCGGCGGCACCCACACCCTGGAAGCGCGTGACCACCCTACTTGGCGGTGACAGCTAGGCCTCAGGATCCTTCCGACCGTCAAGCCCCGGGATGAATGCATCGAACGCGGCAAAAAACTGATCCCGATACACATCGGCCTCCATCAGCAGCTCATGTTCGCCTCCGGCGATCTCAATATATCCGGCGACCTTCACTCGGGAGACGAATTCCTCGATCGCTGGCGTCGAGACAATGCGGTCACGTCCAGCCGCGATCACTAGGCAGGGAAGCTTGATCCCGGGTCCCGTCTCGCGCAGCGAAAACTTGCGCATCGTCTTTATGGCCGCGCTCAGCCAGCCGATCGTTGGGGCCCCAATGCCCCGCTCCGGCGTGGCTTTCAGCACCGCATTGAAGCGCTCAAACCGGCTCCGGTCGCTGGTTTGGCGATTGGTTTCAAAATCCAGCAGGATCTCGCCGGTGCCACCAGGAAGGAAAAAACGGCCCAATCCGAGAAAGCCAAGAACCCGGACAAATGGAAAAACGACCTTGTTCAAAAACCTTGAGGTCGCGCCAAACCTGCGGATGTCCGGCGGAACCTTGTAAAAACCGAAAGTTGCCGAGTTGACCAGGCGGCGCAAACCACCAAATATATCCGGAAGCCACTGCCCTCTGGGCAAGGCAATCATGGGTGCGCACAGGACAGCGCGGTCGAGCATGGTGCGAAGCCGGGCCGAATCCGACAGCAGAATGGCACCGCCCATCGAATGGGCGAGCGCGAAATGCGGTCCCGGATACTCCGCGAGCGAGACCTGTTTGAGAACAGTACGCAGGTCCTCGCGATACTGGGCAAAGCTTCGCACATGCCCCTTGAAGCGGTTGCCCAAGAGACGGTCAGAGCCGCCCTGTCCGCGCCAGTCAAACGCCACCACCGCAAACCCTCTGTCGCGCAGGTCCGTGACCACTTCAAAGTATTTTTCGATGAATTCCGCCCGGCCCTGCAGGATCGTGACCGTTCCGAGCCGGCGGGAGCCAAGGGCAGGCCAATGCGCATAGCGGAGTTGAACACCGTCACGTGTAACGACGAAACCGGCTTTGGCCCCTCTGGGGACGGGATTTTCAGGAATGTCGGACAGTGTCATGGAGGGATCGCATGCAAACGGGTCCCTCCCTGATAACGGCCCCCCGCATTTGGCTCAAGCCGAAACGGCGGGAGGACCACATTCTCCTGGCTAGGTATCTCACCAGCCTTGGGACCACCCGTAACCCCAATTGTAACCGTTTCGGATCGGCCGCCCGCGCAAAATTTCACCTGTGCGCGCATCGACGACCAGACGAACGGGATGCCCGCGCCATCCTATCGCCCGAACCACGTAGACATGTGGGCGCTCTTTGAGAAACCGGATCTGGTAGAACCCGCGCTGGCGGAGCGATTGGCGGATTTGGCGGGGCCCAAGCTTCCGGTGGAGCCATCTTTCATCGGGACCATGCCGGAATTCGCCAGCACGGCCCGGGTGCTCCACACTGCGGAACCCCGCAGCGACCCCACCGGAGTTCGAAATCGAAGCCTGCGGACTGGCCGAAGCAGCCGGCAGAGGCAGCGCGGCAACGGAAGCCAAGAGTGCAATCAGAGCCAACGCCCGTCTCGCTTTTGAGGAATGGAAAGTGATCATCATCTTTTCTCCATCTGATGAGCCCCGCTGCCCAGCGCGTGATGGAGTCAGAATGGTGGCTGACACTTGAACCGGACCGGAAAGCCCTGTTCATCCCAGGTTCAGGTGGCCGGTTTTTCACGAAAGCCTTTCGGACCGGCACCCTTGAAACCTCACGATCCAGCCCCCAAATACTTGATGCGGACGCCGAAGACTGGGTCCGCGTGTGAGATTGCCGAGGCTTGCCTCCAGACTGGAAGCCGACGGCAAAACAACGTGAATGTTGCTCAAAGAAGAGGACATGTATCATGCGTCATTTCGACTTAAGCCCCCTGTATCGCTCGACGGTCGGTTTCGACCGCCTGTTTTCCATGCTGGACAACGCTGCATCGGAAACCCCGAGCTACCCGCCCTACAACATTGAGCGCACCGGGGAAAACGCCTACCGGATCACCATGGCCGTTGCCGGGTTCAGCGACAGTGAGCTGGAACTGGAAGCAAAGGAACATGTGCTGACGATCCGGGGTGAAAAACCCGAAAGCGATGCCGACCGTGAAATCCTGTATCGCGGTATCGCCTCGCGCGCCTTCGAGCGCCGGTTTCAGCTTGCGGAGTTTGTCCGGGTCGACGGGGCCCATCTGGAAAACGGGCTCTTGCATATCGATCTCGTGCGCGAACTGCCGGAAACCATGAAACCGCGCAAAATAGAGATCGGTTCCGGCTCTCAAAAGCAGATTGAGAACACGGCCCACTAAAGCCGCGTATGCAATCTGCGTATCGTCAAGAGCGCCCCGCCAAGGGCGCTCTTATCTAATTAGGCCGCTTCTGCGCCAGCAAGAACGGACAGAAAACCATCGACATCGGCCTCGGTTGTCGCAAAGCTCGTGACCATCCGGACCATGACTTCGTCGGGGGCGGGCGCATCTTCAACAGACAAGGCAGATGTCGGCCATTCATAAATCTTCGCTCCGGCAGCCTGACACTGTTCGACAACGCTTCGCTTGAGGACCGGGAAGACCTCATTGGCCTGAACCGGCCATGGGATGCGGCCGCCAAACTCCAGAATACCCGCGGCAAGGCGTCCGGCCATCGCGTTGGCGTGACGCGCCGTGGCAAGCCACGTGTCATCCTGGAAATAGCCATCGAACTGCGCGGCCACGAATCGGCTCTTTGACAACAGGTGCCCCGCCCGTTTCCGTAGGTATTCAAACCCGCGCGCCGCCTCCAGATCGAAAAACACCACCGCTTCCGCACACCAGCAGCCGTTTTTCGTCGCGCCAAAGGACACCACATCGACGCCGGACTTCCAGGTCATCTCGGCGGGCGATACGTCCAGCGAAACCAGGGCATTGGCGAAACGGGCCCCATCCATATGCAACGGAATTCCGCGTGCAAACGCCTCGGTCTTGATGGCCCGGATTTCATCCAGTCCATAGACGGTTCCGCTTTCCGTCGCCTGGGTGATGGAAACGGCGGAAACCTGGCCATGATGAACGACACCATCGGGAAACGCCTGCATGGTCTTGCCAAGCCCAGATGCCGTGATCTTTCCGCCCGTCCCGTTCAGACCGACAAGCTTGTTCCCTCCGGTCAAGAATTCAGGACAGCCGCACTCGTCAACCTGGATATGGGAATCCGCATGGCAGAACACCGCCCCGCCCGGCCGGGCATAGGCCGACAAGGCCAGCGCGTTTGCCGCCGTGCCCGTTGGAACGAAGAAGACCGCGACTTGCCGGTCAAAAATCTCGCTAAACCTTTCGGAAACAGCCTCCGTGAGCGGATCCGATCCATAAGCGGGCGTAACCCCGGCCGAATGGCGGGCCAGAGCCTCCATCACGGAAGCGCTGGCGCCCGCCCAGTTGTCGCTGGCAAAGTTCATGACCGGCGTTTTGGCAGAGTGGCCCTCACAGGGCAAGAAGCCTGCTCAATAATACCGCTCGCGTCTGCGGTAGGACGCACCGAAAAGCGCATCCAGGGACACCCATCCCGGCCCCTTGAGAAGCGGCACCAGCAACAGGAAGATCCAAAGCAGCCTTTGGTCCGCGATCATCGAACTCGGGTTCCCGTCGAACAATGCCCCAATCGTACTCGGATCCGCCCCATGACCGACAACATCCACGTAGCTCATCACGATAATGAACACGATCATCCCCAGCGATGCGGCCCGCGTGAAAAGTCCAACCACGATCAGCAGCGGGAGGATGAATTCAGCCCAAGTTCCAAGCAAAACGATTAGTCCGAAGGGAAAAAACGCAATCTGACTGGTATCGTAGCTGACTTGCTCCATCATTTGAGGAAGGATCTGGGCATAAGCGCCGGCACTTGGCGACAGGAAACCAAGGAAGCCGTTTCCAAGTTTGGTCAGACCCGAATTCCAGAAGTACATCAACAGAACACTCGCGAAGACGAATCGCGCGGCCAGGCCCAGGAACCAGCCGTTGGTGAGGCGCTCCAGCGCACCGAACATTGTCGTGTAGATCCGCACAAGAAAACCGGTCAAAGCACGCATTATTGAAGCCCTCAATTTGTCAAAACTATCAAATTTCAGATCAACGGTTCATATGGGCAAGCGCACCGCTTGCCAAAACGTCCCGCAGACATGGCGCCAACGAAAAGCCCTCGGTTGTTTCAGACGCCTGTTGCGCGGCCTGTTCAAGCGCCACTCCGTCGAGAAGCGCCTGCGTGAACACGGCACCGCCGGGTTTCAACCTCACGACCAGCACGTCGACATCCGGCCTTGAGATCAAGACGTCCTGGGACTGCGTCATGTCCACATCAACCTCCTGGCCCGCAAGGAACCTGTTGGCTTGCAGCAGGCAATGAACCGGAAAACGCGACCGGACGACGGATGCCGCCGGATGCGGTTGGAAGCGGACCAATCCCAGACCATCAGAGGGAACGGCCTGCAAAAGAGCCGGATCGAGCGGAGCAACATCCGCGGCATGATACGCTTGCAGCCAGAACCACTCCGCCCGCGCCACGTCGCCCAGATAGGGATAGCCGGCAAGCGGCGGAAATGTCTCCATGAAGCCCGGGAAGGCTTGGCCGAACCAAATCAAGACAGGCGACCGGGGCGGATGGGCGCGAATGAACTCCCGGGCGAGCGCGGAGAAATAGGTTTCACCCAACAAACGGCGGACGGCCGGGTAGGTCGCCGCCAAAGCGTCGGTCAGACTGGCGATGACATTGTTTCTGTAGACGTTGAACCGCTTGAGGTCCGGGGCGCCATCAGGTCCGACAACGCCCGCGGGAACCGGATGACCGGGGAAAAGCAAACCCTCGGCGAAGTCTCGCGCGGCCGGGGCTTTCGGATCAACTCGCATGCCGTATCTCGCCGCTCGCCCGCGCGCGCAGGATTTTTGACGCGGCGGCGACCTCATGACACAGGACAGGCCATGGGGGCACGTCATTATCCCATTCGATCAGGGTTGGAACCGGTCCGCAAACGTCGATCACCGATCTGAACAGGGCCCAAACCGCCTCGTCCACCTCGCGGTCGTGGGTGTCAATCAGCAACGGGCGCCCCGCACTGTCGGTGTCCGGCGCGTGTCCGCCAAGATGGATCTCATCGACATGGTCGAGCGGAAAAGCGGATAGATACTCTTCGGGTGCCATTTCATGGTTCGTGCAGGAAACGAAGACATTGTTGACGTCCAGCAACAGCCCGCAGCCCGTTCGCACCACGATTTCGCGGAGAAAATCCAGCTCAGTCATGGTGCTTTGCGAAAAGGCGACATAGGTCGACGGATTCTCCAGAAGCATGCGGCGCCCCATGGTGTTCTGGACCTCGTCAATGTGGTCACACACGCGTCGTAATGCGCCTTCGGTATAGGGAACCGGCAAAAGATCATTGAAATAGGTCGTATCATGTGTGGACCAGGCTAGATGCTCGGAAAACAACGCCGGCTGATAACGATCATTCAGCGCTTTCAACCGACAAAGATGATCCCGATCGAGCGGCCCCTCGGCTCCGATCGACAATCCAACACCATGCAGTGAGACTGGATACCTGTCCCGGATCGCAGACAAAATCCGATGGGGCGCGCCGCCCGCGCCCATATAGTTTTCGGCATGGATCTCGAAAAACCCGACTTCAGGCGAGGTTCGCAGGATCTCCACAGCGTGTTCGGCTTTGAGGCCGGCACCCGCGGTTTCTGCCAAAAGGAGTTTGGGTCGAACCATGAAAATCGCTGTTCCTCGGTTCCGTTTCGAGATCGGCGGCCGCCCGGGCAACCCGGGCGGAAATCAGGCGTCTCGGCCGGTATCAGATCGAAAACACCATCAGGCTTGCGGGTTGTCACGATCGAGTTCAGTCAGTGACCCCTTACGACCATCGGGCAACGCAAACTCGCCCCCGTCCACACCGTACTTTACGCAGTCACCCTTCGGGACAAGCGTCCAGGCATTGCCCTGATAGTCGATGGTCGATGACCCGGCACAGGTGGTGCCCGGTCCAGCCTTGCAATCGTTCTGGCCCTTCAGAGAAATACCATAGCATTTTTCCTTTGCCTGGGCATGGGCCGGCGTTGCCACGGACAATCCGCCAAGCGCGGTTGCCACCGCGCCGGCAACCACTGCCGCTGTTACTGTCTTGCTCGTCATTGCTCCAACCTCATCGGTTTCTTCGTCAAAAGCACGGCGAACGATAGCTTTGCCGTCCGCCATGCGATCGACCATGATCCGCCAGCAGTTCAATGGGAAATCAAACGGGCGTGACACTCATGTTAAAGGCTCATCGCCGAGTTGGAACCATGCGCAAGAAAATTTCAATGAACCCGCATCCTGAGACGCATCCCATCGCATGGAATAATCTGCGCGAAATAATTATAATAATCGGGTAAATAAACGCTCTTGCCGATGGCGGCGAAATCTGTCATGGTCGCGGCGCCCTGGATAGGACAGGATTACTGTCCCTTTTCCCAAGCCAAGCTTGGAGCTGGCAACAAGTCGGAAAAGCCTGGGCGGACCGAGCGGCATGGTGGTGTATGCCGGCAATCGCGGAAACCGTGTTTCCGGCAGCGGATATCCCGCTGCGTCAAAGGGAGCGGTTCGCTTTATGGGGGCGAAGCGCTAGAAACTTCGGCAGTACCGCGGCAAATCGCCAAGGTGTCGCACGAGCCGCGTTCTTAAAGGGACGCGACCCGAACGAGACCGGGCGCAATTGTCGGCGGAAAACGGAATGCAAGAGGGCGCACATGACGAGACACGAGCTGACGGGCAGCACAGCCATGCAAGCCACCGCAGAAACCGCAACGAAAACGGCAGAACCGACCGCGTTGCGTAAACGGCTGGACCTGGCTGCTGAGAAAGGGCTCTACACTCCGTCCCGTGAACATGACGCATGCGGCGTGGGATTTGTCGCCCATATGAAGGGCGAGAAGTCCCACAAGGTGGTGGAGGATGGCCTGCAGGTTCTCGAAAACCTGACCCATCGCGGCGCGGTCGGGGCTGACCCCTTGATGGGCGACGGTGCTGGCATGCTCGTTCAAATCCCCCATAGCTTTTTCGCGGCGGAGCTCGAAACCGCGGGGACCGTTCTGCCGGATACCGGCGCCTACGGGGTCGGCTTCCTTTTTCTGCCGCAAGACGGCACGCTGCGGGCGAAGTGCGAGGAGATCGTCGAGCGGGTTATCGCGGCCGAAGGTCAGGAACTGATCGGCTGGCGGACCGTCCCTGTTGACAATTCCAGCCTCTCCAAGGCGCCGGACATCGCCGCGACGGAGCCCGTGTCGAAGCAGGTCTTCATCGCGCGGAAGACCGGTGAAAACCAGGATGAGTTCGAACGCCGCCTCTATGTCCTGCGTAAGGTGATTTCAAACACCGTTCGGGCCGAGACTGACGCCGTCAAACATGGCTTTTACATCGTTTCGCTGTCCAGCCGGACCGTTGTCTACAAGGGCATGTTCCTCGCCTATCAGCTCGGCGCTTATTATGCCGACTTGCGCGATGAGCGGTTCACCTCAGCCCTGGCTCTCGTTCACCAGCGCTTTTCGACAAATACCTTCCCGTCCTGGGACCTGTCCCACCCCTACCGGATGGTCGCCCACAACGGCGAGATCAACACGCTGCGCGGCAATGTGAACTGGATGGCCGCACGTCAGGCTTCAGTGTCGTCGGCATTGCTGGGCGACGATATCTCCAAACTCTGGCCGATCTCCTATGAGGGGCAATCGGACACGGCGTGTTTCGACAACGCGCTCGAATTCCTCACCATGGGCGGCTATTCACTCGCTCATGCCGCCATGATGCTGATCCCGGAAGCATGGGCGGGGAACCCGCTGATGGACGACAACCGGCGTGCGTTCTACGAATATCATGCAGCCCTGATGGAGCCATGGGATGGTCCGGCTGCGGTGGCCTTCACCGATGGCCGCCAAATTGGCGCGACCCTGGACCGGAACGGTTTGCGCCCGGCCCGCTACATTGTAACCGAAGATGATTTCGTAATCATGTCTTCCGAGGTCGGCGTTCTTCCGGTCGAGGAAGAAAAGATCGTGCGCAAATGGCGGCTTCAGCCGGGCCGCATGCTCTTGATCGATCTTGATGAGGGCCGCATCATCTCGGACGACGAGATCAAGCGCCAGCTCTCGACAGCCAACCCTTACAAGGATTGGCTGCACCGATCGCAGATCGTTCTGGAAGACATGCCGCCAGTCCGCATGCGCGCGCCCGTTGCGGGGGAAAGCCTGCTCGATCGCCAGCAAGCCTTCGGCTACACAGAGGAAGACATCAAGCTGCTGATGCAGCCCATGGCAACCATCGGCCAGGAAGCCATCGGTTCCATGGGCACCGATACGCCGATTTCAGCGCTCTCGGACAAGTCAAAGCTGCTTTACACCTATTTCAAGCAAAACTTCGCTCAGGTCACCAACCCGCCAATCGATCCGATCCGCGAAGAACTGGTCATGAGCCTGGTGTCCTTCATCGGGCCGCGCCCGAATATCTTTGATCTGAAGGGGGCCTCGACCTCCAAGCGGCTGGAAGTGCGTCAGCCCATTTTGACAAACGAGGATCTGGAAAAAATCCGCGCCATTGGCGATATCGCGGATAACCAGTTCGCGGCGAAAACGCTGGATATTTCCTATGCGGCGGACAGAGGCGCTGAGGGGATGGAAAAGGCCCTGACGGAACTGTGCGACCGCGCGGAAAAAGCGGTCCATGACGGCAACAATATCATCATCCTCTCCGACCGGCTGATTTCGCGGACACGGATCGCGATACCGGCCTTGCTTGCGACGGCTGCGGTCCACCACCACCTGATCCGGAAGGGCCTACGCACCTCGGTTGGACTTGTCGTGGAAACGGGTGAAGCCCGTGAAGTCCATCACTTCTGCGTGCTGGCGGGATACGGCGCCGAAGCCATCAACCCGTATCTTGCCTTCGAAACGCTGTTGTCGATGCATATGGAGATGGACTTCCCGGAGGAAGTGGACGCCGATGAGGTCGTGCACCGCTATATCAAGTCGATCGACAAGGGTATATTGAAGGTTATGTCCAAAATGGGCATTTCGACCTATCAATCCTATTGCGGCGCCCAAATCTTCGATGCCGTCGGTCTCTCAAGCGCTTTTGTCGACAAATACTTCTTCGGCACCGCGACGATGATCGAGGGCATCGGGCTTGCCGAAGTGGCCAAGGAAACGGTCAGTCGGCACGCTGCCGCTTTCGGAGATTACGAAGTCATGCGCCGGTCCCTGGAGGTCGGGGGCGAGTATGCGTACCGGACCCGGGGCGAAAGCCACATGTGGACACCGGACAGCATTGCATATCTCCAACACGCCGTTCGCTCAAACCTTCCCGAGAAGTATCGGGATTTTGCGAAAGCTGTGAATGAGGAGAGCGGACGCTACGCCATTCGCGGGCTTTTCAGGATCAAAACGGCCGAAGAACTGGGTCGCAAACCGATCGACATTGGCGACGTCGAACCCGCAGCAGACATCGTCAAGCGCTTCGTTACCGGCGCCATGTCCTTTGGCTCGATCTCCAAGGAAGCACATGCGACGCTTGCCGTTGCCATGAACCGGATCGGCGGAAAGTCCAACACCGGCGAAGGCGGAGAGGAGCCTGAGCGCTTCAATCCGCTTCCCGATGGCTCGATGAACCCGCAGCGTTCCGCAATCAAACAAGTGGCGTCGGGCCGTTTCGGGGTGACCACGGAGTATCTGGTCAATTCGGACATGATACAGATCAAGGTGGCACAAGGCGCAAAACCGGGTGAAGGCGGTCAGCTGCCCGGCCACAAGGTGGATGCGGTCATCGCGAAAGTGCGTCATTCGACACCAGGGGTCGGTCTGATCTCTCCGCCCCCGCACCACGACATCTATTCGATCGAGGATCTCGCTCAGCTGATCTACGATTTGAAGAACGTCAACCCGGCGGCCGATATCTCGGTCAAACTGGTGTCTGAGGTGGGCGTGGGGACCGTCGCGGCTGGTGTGGCGAAGGCCCGGGCAGATCATATCACCATTTCCGGGTATGACGGGGGAACGGGCGCCTCCCCGCTGACTTCAATCAAGCACGCCGGCTCTCCCTGGGAAATCGGTTTGGCCGAAACACAGCAGACCCTGGTCCTGAATGGACTGCGTTCCCGCGTTTGCCTTCAGGTCGACGGCGGCCTGCGGACTGGCCGGGACGTCTTGGTGGGCGCGCTCCTGGGAGCCGATGAATTCGGCTTCTCAACTGCCCCGCTCATCGCGGCCGGCTGCTTGATGATGCGCAAGTGCCACCTCAACACCTGCCCGGTCGGAATCGCGACGCAGGACCCGGTGCTGCGCAAACGGTTCAAGGGAACACCCGAGCACGTCATCAACTTCTTCTTCTTCGTTGCCGAAGAGGTCCGCGAAATGATGGCTGAACTGGGGGTCGCGAAACTGGAGGAGTTGGTCGGGCGTTCCGAGTTTCTGGACAAGAATGCGGCGATCCGCCATTGGAAGGCGCAAGGCTTGGATTTCAGCCGGATCTTCTTCAAACCGGATGCCCCTGCTAACGCCATCCGCTGGACCGAAACCCAGCAACATCCGATTGACGACATTCTGGACCGGCGGCTGATCGCCGCGGCAGGGCCTGCCCTTGAAAACCGGGAACCGACGGTTATCGAGGAAACGATCTCGTCCGTTGACCGGTCCGTTGGGGCTATGCTGTCGGGTGAGATTGCAAAACGTTATGGCAACAAAGGGCTCCCCGATAACACCTTGCAGGTGAACCTGTCGGGAACAGCGGGACAGGCCTTTGGCGCTTTTGCAGCAAAAGGCGTCACTCTGCGACTTGTCGGTGATGCCAACGACTATGTCGGCAAGGGGCTCTCAGGCGGCCGGATTATCGTCCGCCCCCCTGAAAACACGCGCATCATTGCCGAGGACAGCATCATTGTCGGGAACACGGTTCTCTATGGCGCAACCACCGGCGAATGCTATTTCCGTGGCGTGGCCGGCGAGCGTTTCGCCGTTCGAAATTCAGGTGCCGTCGCGGTGGTCGAAGGCGTCGGAGACCACGGCTGCGAGTACATGACAGGCGGCGTTGTCGTCGTGATTGGTCAGACCGGCAGAAATTTTGCGGCTGGCATGTCGGGCGGCATCGCTTATGTTCTGGATATGGACGGCACCTTCGGGTCGCGCTGCAATCTTGCGATGGTTGATCTGGAGCCGGTCACGGAAGAAGACGATCTGCTTGAGAAGCTGCACCATCATGGCGGCGACATTGAGCACAAAGGCCGCGTCGATGTGTCGGGCGACATGACACGCCACGATGACGAGCGCTTGCGCCAGTTGCTGACCAAGCACATCGAGCACACAGGCTCTTCGCGGGCTCAAACCATTCTGGATGAATGGACAACATACCGTCCAAAGTTCGTGAAAGTCATGCCGTTGGAATACCGCCGTGCCCTTCGCGAAATGGAAGAACAGCGCATGGGCATGGTTGCGGCCGAGTAACAGCATCATGAAGGGTGGCTCTCCGGCTCTTTCGGGCCGGATGGCAGCCGCAAGGGAAACAATTGACGTTTGAGGAGGGTTACCTTGGGCAAGGTCACCGGATTTCTAGAGATCGACCGGCAGGAACAAAAGTATCAGCCTGCTTCCGATCGCATTCGCCATTTCCGTGAATTCACCATTCCGTTGAACGACGGCGAGATCGCAAATCAGGCAGCCCGCTGCATGGATTGTGGCATTCCGTTCTGTCATGGCCCCACGGGCTGTCCGGTCAACAACCAAATACCGGACTGGAACGACCTCGTTTATCGCGGTGACTGGGACATTGCGCTGCAGAACTTGCATTCGACAAACAACTTCCCGGAGTTCACCGGACGGATCTGCCCCGCGCCGTGCGAAGAGGCCTGTACCCTCAACCTCGAAGATGTGCCGGTCAACATCAAGAGCATCGAACAGGCCATCGCCGACAAGGGCTTCGAAGAAGGCTGGATTGTGCCCCAACCGGCGATGCGCAAAACCGGCAAAGCGGTCGCGATCGTGGGATCCGGTCCGGCCGGGATGGCCGCCGCGCAGCAGCTGGCCCGTGCCGGGCATACGGTTCACGTCTATGAACGGGAACCGAAAGCGGGCGGCCTTTTGCGCTACGGCATTCCCGACTTCAAGATGGAAAAATATCACATCGACCGCCGTGTCGCACAGATGGAAGCGGAAGGAGTGACCTTCCACTACAATGTGAACATTGGCGTCGACACCTCGCTCGACGAGCTTGCCGAGCGGCATGACGCGGTGATCCTGTGCGCCGGAGCCGAGCGCCCGCGTGACCCCGGGGTCGAAGGCATGGAACTCGACGGTTGTCACTGGGCCATGGACTATCTGGTCCAGCAGAACAGGCGCGTCGGGGGCGAACCGGAAAGGCCCGAAGCGCCGATTTGGGCCGCAGGCAAGCATGTTGTCGTCATCGGCGGCGGCGACACCGCCTCGGACTGCGTGGGCACGGCCTTCCGGCAAGGCGCCCTGTCCGTTACCCAGTTGGACATCCGTCCGATCCCGCCGATGAAGGAAGACAAGCTTGCGATCTGGCCGTACTGGCCGACGAAGTTCCGCACCTCCTCGTCCCAGGCCGAAGGCGCTGAGCGGGAATTTGCCGCGGCGACCCTCGGCCTTGTCGGCGAAGACGGCCACGTCACGGGCGTGAAATGCGCCCGGGTGGATGAGAGCCGCAAACCGATCCCGGGAACGGAGTTTGTCTTGCGGGCTGATCTGGTGCTGGCGGCCATTGGGTTTTCCGGACCCGCCCTCGATACGTTCATTGCACAGGCAAACGAACGCCTTGAGCTGGACGGCCGCACCAACGTCAAGGCCAACACCGAAGACTATAAAACAAGCATCGATAAAATCTTCGCAGCAGGCGATGTGCGAAGGGGCCAGTCGCTTGTCGTGTGGGCTATCCGCGAAGGGCGGCAGGCAGCGCGCTCGGTCGATGAATACCTTACGGGATCCAGCGATTTGCCACGCTGATTGATATCAACAAATGAACCCGGTCAGTCCCCCGGGTTCTCGATCAGGACCCGCTCGGCGCCCCAGCCGTCTGGCTCGACCCGGGCCGGACGGCCAATAGGGGACTATCCACACGTCCGGGAACCGCTGCTATTGGCTCCCCTAGGACGAGAAATCTGTATGTCTGCGAGTTGGTGTCAGGTTCAGGCATGCGTGCATCGCCTCCCAGAAGTTCAGCTTCCGGGGAGGTTGTACGGCCGGTCAGCACCATGAAGTTCGGGTCGTCGTCCACGCCTTCAAAAACCAATCCGCCAAAGCCGCCGAGAAGGCGTATCAACTCGCGCTCCACGAAGAACGCGATCTTCTGATGCCCCGCCCAAGTAAAGCCGATCCTGTCCGACGTTCGGAGACGGCGGTTGGTTCCATCAACATCGGGACCAAAAGACGTATACTCGCCAGCATCGGATAAAAAGATATCCCAGATATCGATAAACCGGGCCCGGCGCTCAATATTCGCATCCTTGAAGATGCCGTTGAGCGTCGTGAAATCAGCATTCATGAGCTGGGTATTGGTTGGCGGCAAACCAACCCAGACAATTGGCAGACGTTCGCGTCGGACCGCCCTGACCAGGGCATCGACCTTGTCCCGATAGGTCCGTTGCCAAGCGTCGGTCATGAACTCGGTCGGTGGCTCGGCGGGAAAAGTTTTGCTCAGATCGTGCCGGCCGAGCATCACGACCACAGCCTCCACATTGGCCCCACGAACCTTTGACAGGACAAGCTGCGGCCAATCCGGGGCGGTGTCGCCCGCAAGACCCATGTCGTCCCGGGTGATTTCTTCCACCCGGGCCATTGGTTGCTTGGCCAGAGCGTGCCGCAAACCATCCGCAACACCGCGCGCCATCCGGTCGCCCACAACCAAAATTACGCCCGCGTCCGGGTCTTTCGGCTCCTCCACTAGCACTGGAGCTTGCGGGACGGCGGGCTGCCGGTTCTGTCTAGGAGCATTCGAACGCGACCGCTCACGCTCGGACTCGCGATCATTGCGGAAGATCCGGCCAAGAGCGCGAAACGGATTAAAGCCTTGGTTTTCGCTCTGGGCCAGCTGGATGGGAGCTTGGACGCTCTGAGCGTGGAGGGACTCTTGGGCCCACAACAAGGTAAGCCCAATACACATGACCAAGCACAGCACGATACCAGGCTTTGAAACGTTAAACACGATCAAGGACCGCGCTAAAAGCATGTCCATTCATCTCCCCGGCTCAGCCGTCATGGCGGGAGATTAACTGTCCAGCTTGATTTTCGCCAGCAAAACCACCGAGGCGTATCCGTCAGGGACAAGGCCCCGGGACTGTTGATAGGCTCGGATGCCACGCCGGGTGGCCGGTCCGATCCGCCCATCAACCGTGCCCACATGGAACCCTTTTTGGTTCAGATAGGATTGCAGTTCGGCGACTTCGGATCGCTTCAGTGGCAGGTATTCCCGCGACCAGTCGCCCGCCAGAGGGCCGCCGCCGATGATCCGGTCAGCAAGATGTCCAACGGCAAGCGCATAGGCCGTGGCGTTGTTGTAGCGTTTGATAACGTAAAAATTCCGCAACATCAGGAATTTCGGCCCAGCCGCACCTGCCGGCATGACGAGAATGGCCTTGTCCGAAGGCCGCGGAAATGCAGCACCATTGGCCCGCCGCACACCGAGGCGAGTCCACTGCTCCAGTGTCATCTCGGTATCGTCATCTGCAATGGTGAAATCGAAATTGGCCGGCACCTTGATCTCGTAGCCCCAGGTCCTGCCGGTTTGCCATCCATGCTTTTGCAAATAGAGGGCGGTGGATGCCAGGGCATCGGGAATGGAGGTCCAGATATCGCGGCGGCCGTCGCCGTTGTAATCGGCGGAATAGGCTTTCCAACTGGTCGGCATGAACTGGGTATGCCCCATTGCGCCAGCCCATGACCCTTCCATGTCCTCAAAGCGCACATGACCGCCCTGGACGATCAACAGCGCCTTCACAAGTTCCTGCCGCCAAAATTCCTGCCGCCGAGGTGCAGCATAAGCCAATGTCGCCAACGCCTGGATCACGTTGTGACGGCCCATGAAAGATCCGTAGTTGGTCTCCATCCCCCAGATGGCGAGCACCGCTTCCCGATCGACGCCGTAACGGGCTTCGATGGTGCGAAGCACATCGGCATATTCCACGAGCAGTTCGCGGCCACGATTGACACGTGTTTCAGAGACGGCGGTGTCCAGATACTCCCAAATTGGCTTCACGAACTCGGACTGGCGGTTCATCAATCGCACCGTGTCGTTGTCTGGCTCCATGCCGTTAAAGACGTGGCGATATGTCTGCGCTGTCACTCCGCCTGCTTGGGCGGTCGGCCAGAAGTCCGCGATGAACCGGTCAAAACCGGCATCCGCCTGCGCGGCCGCACTGGAGGCGGCAAAGGCCCCGGCAGCCAGCAGAACCCGGCCCCAGCCAAGCGCTGCCCGGAACGCATTCGAAATCTTAAAGTGCCGCCCACCAAACATTTCCCAGGCCTCCTCGTGCCGCCGCCTGCATGCCCCATTACCCCTTCCATGGATCTCGGGCAAAATGGTGACCAAGAGGTTAATGCCGAATACGAATACCGGCCTCGATCCTGTTTTCGGTATAGTCCGCCCCCGCCTGTGAGCTGTCAAAATCGCGATAAGTATAGTCGGCGGTCAGCGCGAGCGTGCTCGTGAGCGCATAGGTAAGTCCCGCGAGGCCTGTGAATGTGCGCTCGTCAATCGCGACCCCCTGATAGGTGCGGTAACTGTAGCCTACGCCGACCTCCCCAACCAACCGGCTGGTAAACCCGCGCGCAAGCCGCAAGTCACCGGAATAAATGATGGATCCACTCGCACCATCGATATCCGTTGTCGCGAAGTCCGTCCCCAGACCGGCGGTCACCGTTGTCAAGCGGCTAGGCGACCAGACCAAAGACGCGTCAATGAGCATGCCGGACAATGGATCAAGACGGTTGTCTTCCAGATTTTCTACCCGCCAGCCCGCTGCGATTTCGCCAGCAACCTTCGGACCCGCGTCAATGACGGCTCCACCGCGCAGTTCGTAGCCTGTGGATGCACGGTTCTCACATGCCGCGTCGGTGCAGTCTCGGTCAAATCGGCGGGCCAAGGCGGCCGCTTCGGCAAATGGCGACAGGACCCCGCCCCCATTGCTTTGCAGACGCAGGCCCGCTGAATAGAGCGTGTTGTCGCGCGCACTTGTATCGGTAGCAGAGCCAGTGTCATCGTTGGTGTAAATGGTCCGGTCCGCTCCAACCGATCCAGTCAGGCGAAGCAAGCCAGCCGCACGTGTCGCAGACAGGGAGCCGGACAAGATGTGAATGTCGCTCGCGCCATTTGCACTTTCCGCGCTGGACCGGTCTTCCCGGGAATAGGAATAGGACACGTCGCCCGTCGCGCTGGTGGCCGCCGAGAGGTCCAGCCGCAAGCTGCTGGAAACCGTGAGGTTGGGATCGTCATCATCGTTGGCGTCCGGGAAACCCGTATAGGTGCCCCTCAAGGCGAAATCGAGCTGATGGCGCGCCCACTCCGAACGTGCCGTGATGTTGGGGGCGATCGTGTACAATTTTCCAGAATCGCCATTTGCGGTTTGCGACCGGTTGTCCGTCCATCCCCCGCTGACCGTGAATTCGGGAAAGATCGTGAATGTGCCAACGCGAAACCCTTCGGCAGCGTCGAACTCGGTATCGCCACCGAAAACGTTGTTATCCAATCCACCGCCAGAATTGTTGGATATCCCCGAAACGGCCACAATCCGATCAGAAAACCGGGTGACAGGCTCAACACGTCCGGCCCTGCCCAAGCCAGTTGACCCGGTCTCGGCGGTGGCGGCATTGGATTGACCTTGGTTGAACTCAGAAGGAAAAATGCTTGGCCGGTCGCCAAGAACGCTCAGATCGTCGGCGCGGGCAGCAGCCACATCCATAGCGGGTTCTTGTTCCGTGATGGTGCCGCGCAACGCGGGACCAACACTCTGAGCCTCTGCCGGTTGACAGAGAAAGAGCAATGCAGCAAGTGGGGCAAAGGCACGCGCCATGACTTTCCCGGTCTGGGTAGGGGATGGATCAGTCAAGCCAAATGGATACAAGCCTATGGTTAATGACTGGTTTCTTCTGCTTGCAAATTGCAAGATGACCGCCGGTGCGGAACAAAGCGGGCAAGGTCCTATTGCCTTAAAAACACGGGGACGCAGTTGCGGGCGCTCTCAGACTGACGTAAGCCAAATTCGCGGTCCAGGACGCGAAAAAGAATGACCGGGAAACAAGATGGCAATTGCACATAACGATACATCTGCCGTGACCAGCGATACGGGCGCCCGAGCTCTCGTTTCTGCGGAGCGAACCCTTGAGACCGAAATGGCGGGAATGAGCGCTCTAAGGGCCGCCTTGAAAGACAATCTCGCCCTGCCTTTCGCCAATGCCGTCGAACTCATCAACCGCTTGAGCGGCCGTCTGATCGTGACCGGTATCGGCAAGAGCGGCCATATCGGGACCAAACTGGCCGCCAGTCTGGCGTCCACCGGCACGCCCGCGTTTTTTGTTCATGCCAGCGAGGCCAGCCACGGCGATCTTGGAATGATAACTGAGCAAGACGCTGTGATCGCACTGTCCTGGTCGGGTGAAACGCAGGAACTTGCCAGCATCGTTGCCTACACAAGGCGTTTTCGCGTCCCGCTGATTGCCATCACGTCACGATCCGACAGTACGCTTGGCCGGGCGTCAGACATTGTCTTGAAGCTCCCCAGCGTCGCCGAAGCGTGTCCCCACGGTCTCGCGCCGACCACCTCCGCCCTTATCCAGCTGGCTATGGGAGACGCGCTTGCCGTTGCTCTCCTGGAAACACGCGGGTTTTCAGCGCAGGACTTTCGGGTCTTCCACCCAGGGGGGCGCCTCGGCGCAAGTCTTATGACGGCCAAGGACATCATGCACAAGGGCGAGGCTCTTCCGCTCGTGCAGGCATACACCATCATGCGGGACGGGATCGTTCTCATGACCCAAAAGGGCTTCGGTGTCCTTGGCGTGCAGGATGAGCTGAACCGCTTGGTGGGCATCGTGACGGATGGCGACTTGCGCCGTCATATCAGCACGAATTTTTTGGACAAGAGCGTGTCTGAAATCATGACAGCGGGCCCGAAGACGGTTTCAAAGGACATGATGGCGGCATCCATCCTGGAAATGGTCAATTCGTCGGCCATCTCTTCGGTGTTTGTGGTCGAAGACCAAAGACCGATCGGTATCGTTCATCTTCACGATCTGCTTCGGATCGGCGCGGCCTGATCAATTGACAACAAGCTGGAAGCTGCCTCCGGCCGGACACCGAACGCGTTTCAGGTATCAGGACAATTCTTGAGCGTTTGTTTAACATTCGCGGTTCCACTCTCATCACATGTCCGTCAGCGTGCGTGTCTATTGCATTTTTTGGTGCCCTCTTCGCGGACGGATTAGGGAATAGTTAGCGTTACTCCTCCTAAACTGCACACCGAGTTGCATCGGGCTTCGGGCCCCTTTGTTGGTGTGTGGAATGGATCTGGCGACCCTTATCGGCATTGTCGGTGCCTTCGGCATCGTTGTAACCGCCATTTTTCTTGGCGGAAGCTTCGGCCAATTCGTTGACGTTCCCTCGATCCTGATCGTTGTCGGCGGCGGTCTTGCCGCGACGTTGATCCGCTTCCAGCTGTCAGACATTGCCGCTGCCTTTGCGACCGGCTTCAAAGTGGCTTTGCAAGGCAAAAGCGCGTCGCCACGCGATCTCATTGAAGAGATCTCACATTTGGGCGAAATCGTCCGGAAGTCCGGCCCGCTGGGTTTGGAGAATGTCGACGTTTCCGATCCGATCCTCGGCAAGGGGGTGCAGTACATAGCGGATGGCTACGATATTGAGTTCATCAAAGAATCGATGGAGCGGGAGCGCGACTTGCAGCTTACCCGCCTCTCCGAAGGCAAGCGGGTCTTCAAGGCTTTGGGCGACTCGGCTCCCGCGTTCGGCATGATCGGGACCCTGGTCGGCCTGGTCCAAATGCTGGCCAACATGGACGATCCATCCGCGATCGGCCCATCCATGGCCATCGCCCTTCTGACGACTTTGTATGGCGCGCTGATCTCAAACATCATCTGCTTGCCCATTGTCGACAAGCTTGACGCCAAGTTCGATGGGGATGAGTTGAACCAGACTCTCATCATCGACGGGGTCATGCAGATCCGCGAATCAAAGAGCCCGGCTCTAATCCGGGAAATGCTGATAGCCTACCTTCCTGGCAAGGACCGGGAAGCGCTGGAAGCCGCCGCGTAGGTTCAACCTCACACGAGAAACGCCTTGGCAAAGAAGCAGAAAAAAGTCGATCCCGGTGCGCCCCTGTGGCTGGTCACTTTTGCCGATCTGATGTCGCTGCTCGTCTGCTTCTTCGTTCTGATCATTTCCTTTTCGATCCAGGACAAGGAGAAACTTCAAGTCGTGGCCGGATCCATGCGTGAAGCTTTCGGCGTGAAGGAGGATTCCAAGAGAACCGGGGTCATCGAGGTCAACGGCATCCCGATCCGGGAGTACATGAAGGATGTCAGCCAGGTTGAGCACTCAATGGATTCCGATTTCGCCAATGAGGAACACGACCGGCGCCGGAAGCAAGGTCCTGAGGCCAATACACACGATACGCTTGAGGCGGACATCGAAAAACCGCGTCAGTTTGCGACAGCTGCGGCATCGCTCAGGCAGGCCTGGCAGGAAATGCCCGAAATCACCGAAATTTCGAACAACATCATTCTTGTCGAGACGGAGGAGGGACTGAACATCATGCTGGTTGATCAGGATGGACGGTCGATGTTCCGCGAGGGGTCGAAATTTCCCTATGAAACGACCCGCCGCCTGATTGCCAAGATGGCTCCGGTTCTGGCCCAGATGCCCAACCGTATCGAGATCACCGGGCACACGACCGCCGGGCGGCAAAACATCGATCCATCCTACACAGGCTGGGACCTGTCATCGGAGCGGGCGAATGTTGCGCGCCAGATCCTGGCCGAATACGGCGTTCAGAAAGACCAGTTCTTCGCGGTCGTCGGCAAGGCCGATACCGAGCCGCTTTTTCCGAACGATCCGTTTCTGGCGGCCAACCGGCGGATCGAGATCCTTTTGAAAAAGGAAGAGCCGCCAATCCCGCCAGGGCATTCCCCCTGAAAAAGCCTTCCCATTGAGACGGGCTTCAGGCTTCTCCTGCTTCGATGACAACAAGGCGCGCACCATCGACACGGTCGACCCGGATGCGCGTGCCCGCCGGTAAATCAGGGCCCGAAACCCGCCACACCGTGTCATCTATCGAAAGCCGGCCCTCTCCTTGCTGGATGGGCGCATGGAGCGTAAATTCCCGGCCGATATACCTGCTCCCCCGCCGGTTGAGGTTGGGATCTCCGCTTTCCTCACTCAGCCTGGAGACCAGCCGGCGCCCGAGCACGAGGCTTACGAGGGACAAGACCAGAAAAAGCCCGATATAAACCTGCCACGGAAAGTCGGTGAACAGCGCGAAGGTCCCGACGAGGATCGCGGATATCCCGAACCACAGGAAGACCGTTCCCGGCGCGAGGATCTCAAGGCCGAGCAACAAAAGCCCGAGGATCCACCACGTCCACGGGCGAAGCTCTTCAACAAGACCGGCGATCATGTGCCGTCCCCGTTTCGGGGCGGCGCGGTGTTCGGAACGCGGCCGGAAGACCGCGATGGTTCGGCATCCCCGTCCTTACCGAAGGCCTCTTTCGCAATCTCCCCAATCCCGGTCAGGGCTCCGAGCAGCGAGGTCGCTTCCATGGGCAGGATCAGCGTCTTCTGATTGCGTGATGTCGCAAGTTCCTTGAAAGCCTCGACATATTTGCTGGCCACGAAGTAGTTGATCGCCTGGACATTTCCCGACGCTATCGCGTCACTGACCATTTGCGTTGCCTTGGCTTCGGCCTCGGCTTCCCGTTCCCGGGCTTCCGCATCGCGGAAAGCGGCTTCGCGCCGACCTTCGGCCTCAAGAATGAGGGATTGCTTCTCTCCTTCGGCCTGCAGGATTTCCGATTGCCGCTTCCCTTCCGCTTCCAGAATGGCGGCCCGCTTTTCGCGCTCTGCTTTCATCTGGCGGGCCATCGCCTCAACCAGATCCCGTGGAGGATTGATATCCTTGATTTCGATACGCGTCACTTTGATGCCCCACGGCTCGGCCGCCGCATCGACAACCCGAAGAAGCCGGGAATTGATCTCGTCGCGATTGGACAGCAGTTCATCCAGATCCATCGACCCCATCACTGAGCGAATATTGGTCATCGTCAGATTCAGGATTGCATTCTGCAGGCCTAAGATTTCATAGGCCGCCCGGGCCGCGTCGAGAACCTGATAGAACGTCACCCCATCCGCAGTGATCGTCGCGTTGTCACGGGTTATGACCTCCTGCGCAGGAACATCGAGAACCTGTTCCATCATATTGAGTTTGTGACCGATCCTGTCGACAAAAGGGACGATCAGATTGAGACCTGGAGCAAGAGTCCGGCGATAGCGGCCGAACCGTTCGATGGTGTAGTTGAAGCCTTGCGGAACAGTTTTCACGCCCGACAAGATGACCAGGATCACGAGGGAGAGCAGAATGATCAGGGCAATGTCAAACCCCAGAATTTCAACGGGCATGGATATCTCCGGCGAGCGCGATGATCAGGCGGCGAGAGTATGCGCCGGAAATCACCGGCAATCCAGTGATGCTCCGGCATACCCGTTGAAAGGTAGGCGCTGGATATTGCATTTTGAGGACTGCTGGACCGCGCACCTGCAAGCGCGATCAAAAACCTGTGCAAACCGGCCGGCCAAAAAGCGCCCTTCAGCACTGGAACGACTCCGGGTCAGCTTGAAGAGGTACGCTCCAATCTGACCGGGAGAATTGCCGGCAATCTTCAAGTTTTAGAGCATCGAAAGCTGTCGAAGCATTCAAACCATCTTTCGGGCGAACATCGCCGCCCGCCGCCACAGCCTTGCCGCCAGTCGAACCGGCGAAGGTTGAACATCCTGGATCTCAACGGCAAACCGATCTTACGTCCGGTTGAAAACCGGTGTCCGGGCCGGTCGATGGATAACCGAAGTTGGCACCGTGTTCAGCAGCATGCGATCCGCAAGGATGGCAAGAGATCAGAGCCAGCCAGACAACTCGCGGCGCACAATGTGCTCAATCACTTCCATTCCAAGGTCGCTGTCGTTGAGACAGGGGATATGGCTGAAATGCTCCCCGCCATTCTCCTCGAATATTTCACCCGCCTCGCCCGCGATTTCCTCGAGCGTTTCCAGACAGTCCGACACGAAACCGGGATTCATCACAGCGATGTTCTTGACGCCATCCTTGGCAAGCTGCTCAACGGTCTTGTCGGTGTAGGGCTGTAGCCATTCCTCGGGGCCGAACCGGGACTGGAAGGTGGTCTGGAGCTTGTTTTCATCCCAGCCAAGAACATCTCGCATCAAGCGTGTCGTCTTGTGGCAATGACAATGGTAGGGGTCGCCGCGGCGGAAGTAGGACTGTGGAATGCCATGATACGAGGTCAGAACGAGGTCGGGTTCAAAGTCCAACGTCTCGAGGTGACGCTCAACGGATTTGGCCAGCGCCGTCACATAAACCGGATCATCGTGGTAGGCGGGCACGGTCCGAATGGCAGGTTGCCAGCGCAAATCGAGAAGGGTGCGGCACACCTCGTCATTCACGGTTGCCGTTGTCGTAGCGGAATACTGGGGATACAGCGGGAAAACCAGAATTCGATCGCATCCCTCATCTTTTAGGGCCTTCAAACGGTCAGGGATCGACGGCTGGCCGTAGCGCATGGCCCAATCGATGTGAAGCCGGCCGCCATGATTGCCCATCGATTCGAGAAGCTTGTCCGATTGGCTGCGGGTAATTGTGCGCAGGGGCGATTCGTCGGCTTCGTGGTTCCAGATTTCCTCATACGCCTTGCCGGATTTCCCCGGACGGGTCATCAGCACGATGCCGTAAAGGATCGGGTACCAGACGGCCTTGGGCCATTCGATCACCCGCTTGTCCGACAGAAACTGCCTGAGGTAACGGCGCATCGGCCAATAGGATGTCGCATCCGGCGTTCCAAGATTGACGAGGAGGACACCGATTTTGCCCGTCTTGACCTTTGGATGGTCGGCCGGCAGCTTCACCTTCCGCATTTCAAGGTTTGGGTCAGCGGCAAGGGGGGCAGTCGGTTGAACGGTCATGGCTAATCCGTGGCACGATGTTGAGACTCGAAACGTACATAATTAGGCGAGCCGAATTATCCAACCCGCTTAGGTGTGTACGCATGTCGATGATGCCAGATCACCGCACAGAGCATAACGAACATGCCATATATTGGCCATTTCCGGAAGGTCGCCGCTGGTAAAGTGGTTAGCCGTACTCACGCTCGTCCGCGATGACTTTACCGTCATTCGGAAGCATTCCAAGCGGAACGATTTCGACTTCGCCTTTGAGCCGGGTCACATCGCGCAAGGTGGCGGCTATCGCATCCGCCAACGAATCCTCAACAACGATAGCTTCGATCGAAAGCACCATCTTGTCCGCCTCTTCGGCCCGCGTGACCGTCAAACGGGCCTTTTTGATTTCGGCATGGTGTTTTTGAATCTCCGCGATCTGCGCAGGATCCACAAACATCCCCTTGATCTTCGTGCGTTGATCCGCGCGGCCCATCCAGCCGGCAATCCGCATATTTGTGCGGCCGCAGGCGGACGGCCCAGGCAGTATTTTGGACAGGTCCCCTGTGGCAAACCGGATCAGCGGATAGATTTCGTTGAAAGCGGTGACCACAAGTTCGCCCACTTCACCGTCCGGTACCGGATCGTTGGTTCCCGGGCGGACGATCTCAACGATGTAGTCCTCGTTCACGATCATGCCGTCTCGCGCGGAACTCTCATACGCGATGACGCCGAGATCAGCTGTGGCATAGCACTGGGCCACGGCAACACCGCGGGCCGCGTACTCGTCGCGCAGCGAAGGAAACAATGCCCCCCCGGAAACGAGGGCTTTCACGATCGACGACATGTCGCGGCCAAGGTCCGCGCCACGGTCCAAAAGCACTTTGAGGTAATCCGGCGTACCGATAAAACCGGCGGGCCTGAGGACCTCCACTGCTTCCGCCTGCATGTCCGTATTGCCCACCCCGGCCGGAAAAACGGTGCAACCCATGGCCGTCGCGCCCTGATCGAGAATGAACCCGCCCGGGGTAAGGTGATAGGAAAACGCGTTGAGAACAACGTCGCCACGCCGGAAACCGGAGGCAAAGAGCGCCCGCGCGCCATTCCATGGATCGGAACCGGCGCCCTGCGGTTCCCAGATCGGCCCGGGGGACATGAAGACCCGGGTTGCATGATGGAGGGGGGCGGCAAGAAAGCCGCCAAAGGGCGGATTTTCTTTCTGATGGGCCATGAGATCGGACTTGCGCAGGACCGGAAGCGCCGCCAGAGCGGCCCGATCCGCCACACGGGCCACATCGTGACCGTGAAGGTGCCTTGCCCACCCCGCTGCGTTCTCTACCGCATGGGACAAAAGGCCCGGTAATCTGCCAAACAGGTCCTGTTCACGCGCGGCCGGTTCCTGGCCCTCGCGCGGCTCATATAGCCCGCTCATGATCGTCTCCGCTTGTCTCGTCCCCGCGAACCGTTGCCTAGGACAGCCAACGTTTCCGGCGTTTGTAGTGCTTCACGTTCCGGAACGAACGGCGGCCTTCGCCACCCACGCCCAGATAGAATTCCTTGACATCCTCATTGTCCCGCAATGCCTTGGCATCACCATCCAGAACGATCCGGCCGGCTTCGAGAATGTATCCATAGGTCGCATACCGCAGAGCGACATTCGTGTTTTGCTCGGCGAGCAGGAAGGACACGCCTTCGTTGTCATTCAGTTGCTTGACGATTTCGAAGATTTCTTCCACCAACTGCGGCGCCAGTCCCATGGATGGTTCGTCCAGCAGGATCATCTTTGGGCGGCTCATCAAGGCCCGGCCGATCGCGCACATCTGCTGCTCGCCGCCAGAGGTATAGCCCGCCTGGGAATTCCGGCGCTCCCTTAGCCGGGGAAAATAGGTGTAGACCATTTCAAGGTCTGACTTGATGGCCGCAGCCCCGTCCTTGCGGGTATAGGCCCCCGTCAGGAGGTTTTCCTCGATACTGAGGTGGCCGAAACAGTGGCGACCTTCCATGACCTGAATACAACCACGTCGCACCAAATCATTGGGGGACAGGGCCTGGACCTCCTCGCCTTCGAAGACGATCTTGCCCTTGGTCACTTCGCCCCGTTCCGCACCGAGCAAGTTGGAGACGGCCTTCAAGGTTGTGGTCTTGCCGGCCCCATTGGCCCCCAGAAGCGCGACGATCCCCCCTCGCGGGACGGTCAAAGACACACCCTTCAACACCAGAATCACGTGATCATAGATCACCTCGATATTGTTCACGGTCAGGATCGTGTCCTGCGCCTCGGTGATGCTGGTCTTGTCGCCGGTCCGGTCAAGTTCCAGTGTCGACATGGGTTTCGCTTGCTCCAAAGCCATTTCGGGGGAAGCGCTTCGCGGATCCGACCGCGAAGCGCCGGTCATGGGTCCTACTGAGCGCAGGCTTCAGTCCGCTCCGGCCACGGAGCATTCTTTTCGGCATAGTCTGCCGCAGCAGCCTCGAGCAGCGGCCGGACAACGTCGGTCATCGGCTCGATCCAGTCAGTCACCTTCACGAAGCGTTCGCCGTCCCACTCCTGAATGAACACAGGATGGCTGCCGGCATGGTCCTCACAGGTTACCTTCATTGGATGGGCAAACCCGGCAAGGCCAATTTCGGCGAGCCGTTCTTGCGTCAGGTTCAATGCCTCGAGGCCCACCCGCATGTCTTCACCGGTGATGACCTTTTTGCCGGTCAATTCCTGTGCGGTCCGGATCCCTTCAGCGATAATAACGGAATTCAGAACGCCACGGTTATACAGAGTGGTCCCAATGCTCGCCGGATCGGTCTGGGTCTTGCCTGCATCCACAACCAGGGTCTTGATGTCCTGGAGAGCCGGGAAATCCATACCGACGCCGGAGAAGTTCAAGGCCTTGTAACCGGCCGCGTCCTGCCCGCCGGCGGCGGCATCGTCCTCGCCGGCTGACCACCAGACACCAATGAACTTGTCCATCGGATAGCGGATCTTCACGGCTTCTTTGATCGCCGTCGGGTTCATTGCCCCCCAACCCCACATGATCATGTAGTCGGGCCGGTCACGCCGGACATTGAGCCACTGAGAAGACTGGTTTTGCATCTGGTTTGCAGGCACCGGATATTGCAGAAGCTCGAAACCGTGTTTTTCGGCCAACTGTTCCAGCAGGGGGATCGGTTCGCGGCCATAGCCGGCATCCAGGAAGATATAGCCGATCTTCTTCCCGCTCAGGCTGTCCAGACCACCTTCCTGATCGGCGATGTAGTTGATCACCACGGACGCGCCGTCCCAATACGTTACGGGCACGTTGAAAACCCAGGGAAACACATCGCCCACGGCTGCCGCGGACAATCCGTACCCCATGGAAAGAACAGGGATTTTATCCACCGAGGCTTTCGGAATCAGCTGTAGGGTGATGCCGGTGGAATACGGATTGTAGACCAGAGCTCCCTTGCCTTTGGTCGCCTCATAGCATTCCACGCCCTTTTGCGCGTTGTAGCTGGTTTCGCACTCCTCGATTGCGATCGGTACGCCTCCGATGCCGCCATCGCGCTCGTTCAGCATCTGCAGATAGTCATTCATGCCGTTTGCGATATGAATGCCGGATCCAGCGAATGGGCCGGTGCGGTAAGTCAGAAGCGGCACATAGTTTGTGTCTTGTGCTTGGGCCGGCTGAGGTGCGACGGCACCCGCCGTAACGCCAACAGCCAAAGCAGTGGCGCATGCCCAGGTTTTCAAGTGTTTCATTCATTTCCTCCCTTGCGGATCTGAAAGCTTCCAGAAGCCACCGGACCGATTGAGCCATCCTCCCCGGACCGGTCCGACGTCCGGATGGCTGTTGGGTTGGCCGTCAATAGGGGAACGGCCAGACCCTGAGTTTCTGCTTGGCGATTTGCCATAGCCGGGCAAACCCGTGCGGCTCGACGATCAAGAAGAAGATGATCAAGGCGCCAACAACCATGAAGGCAAGATGCTCCACCGTCTCTGCCCCTATGTCGACATCCAGCATGTTCGGAATGGCCCGCAGGACGATCGGCAGGATCCAGATAAAGGCCGCCCCCATAAAAGCGCCCCCTACACTGCCCAGGCCACCCAAAATGACCATGAACAGGATCTGGAACGACAGTGTGATGGAGTAGGACGACGGCTCGGCCGCGTTGAGCCAGAAGAACACCATCATCGCGCCAGCCACGCCGCAGACATAGGACGAAACCGCAAACGCCATCAGCTTGGTCTGCAACGGTCGGATACCCATCAGTTCCGCCGCGATGTCCATATCCCGGATCATCATCCACGACCGGCCGATGCGCCCGCGAAGAACATTGGCGATCAAGAAGGCGATCAAAACCGTAATGGTTAGCACCACAAAGTACCGGGCCAGCGGCGTTGCTTCCGCGCCGGAAATGATCACTCCGAACATCTCACGGGTCGGGATCTCGATCGCACCGGACGCATTGTAATTGTACAGCCAGCCGATCCGGATAAAGCACCACTCCAGGAAGAATTGCGCCGCCAACGTGGTCACGGCCAGATACAGCCCCTTGATGCGCAAGCTCGGCAACCCGAAGATGGCACCGATCGCAGCCGAGAAAAACCCGGATACCAGAACGAGAAAAATCACGTTCACGTCGGGGAAGATCGTGGTCAGTTTGTAGGCTGCATATGCCCCGACCCCCATGAAAGCGCCTGTTCCCAGCGACAGCTGGCCGCAAAAACCCGTCAGCACGTTGAGCCCGATAGCGGCTAACGAGAAGACCAGGAAGGGGATCATGACCGAGGCCAGGAAGAAATCGTTGGCGGTCAGCGGGATCACAACGAATGCGACAAGAAGGATGATCCCAAGGCCGATCTTGTCCTGACGGATCGGAAAGAGTGCCTGATCCGCCTCGTAGCTTGTCTTGAATTGTCCGGCTTCACGGTAAAACATGTCGACTTACACCCGTTCGATGATTTTTTCGCCGAAGAGACCTTGCGGCCGGAACAGCAGAAAGATGAGGGCGATGATGTAGGCGAACCAGGATTCAATCCCCCCGCCGACGAGACCACCCCAGTAGAGCTCTGCGATTTTCTCGCCGAACCCGATGATCAACCCACCGATAATCGCACCGGGAATGGACGTGAACCCGCCCAGAATGAGGACCGGCAAGGCCTTGAACGCGATGATTTCCAGGGCGAAGGACACGTCGGAGCGCGCGCCCCACATGATGCCCGTGGCCAGCGCGACAAGGCCGGCAGCGAACCAAACGATGGCCCAGATCTGGTTCAGGGAAATGCCAACCGACAGAGCGGCCTGGTGGTCGTCGGCGACCGCGCGGAGCGCCCGTCCGATCCTGGTCTTGTTGAAGAACACCGCAAGCGCGCCCACCATCAAGATCGCGATCACCGCGGCGGCAATATCGATGTGCTGCAGTATCACGAGTCCGCGTTCGCCGAATTCAAACGCGGTCGAACCGGTTGGCAATCCCAGCTCCTCGGTGATCATGCGCTTGGGCTCTCCGCCGAAGATCAGCTCGCCAAATCCGATCAAGAAATAGGTCAGGCCAATCGTCGCCATCAGCAAGATGATGTCTGGCTGGTTGACCAGCGGCCGCATGACAATGCGCTCGATCCCGTAAGCCAGAACAGCCATGACACCGATGGTCAAGATCAGGGCCAGGTAGGCAGGCACACCGTTTTCGTGCAGACCGACCAGCGTCAGGCCGGCAAACACCACCATGATACCCTGTGCGAAGTTGAAAACACCCGAGGCCTTGAAAATCAGCACAAAGCCCAGCGCAATCAGCGCATAGAGGATCCCCGCGACGAAACCTTCCCAGAGCACTTGCAGGAAAAAGTCCGGCATTTGGTACATCTGAACGAACGGATCGACAAAAATGTCGTAAAGCATGGTTCTTCCCCTCGGCTAGTGGCTGACGCCGAGATAAGCGTCGATCACGGCCTGATTGGCCTGGACCTCTTCCGGGGTCCCGTCCGCAATCTTTTTTCCATAGTCGAGAACAACAACGCGATCCGACAGATCCATGACCACCCCCATGTCATGTTCGATCAGTGCGATTGTTGTTCCAAATTCGCTGTTCACGTCGAGGATGAAGCGACTCATGTCTTCTTTTTCTTCAAGGTTCATGCCCGCCATCGGCTCATCCAGCAGAAGCAGCTCGGGCTCCATGGCAAGGGCGCGGCCAAGCTCGACACGCTTCTGCAAGCCGTAGGGAAGCCGGCCAACCGGCGTTTTACGGATCGCTTGGATTTCCAGGAAGTCGATGATCTCCTCGACTTTGCGCCGATGTTCGATCTCCTCCCGTTCGGCTGGCCCCCGCCACAACAGCTGCCAGAAAAAGTTCCGGCTCATCTTGAGCGACCGTCCGGACATGATGTTGTCGAGTGTGGTCATGCCCTTGAACAGGGCCACATTCTGGAAGGTCCTTGCGATTCCTTGGCTGGCCGCCTCGTATGGCCTCATCTTGCGCCGGACCTCGCCGCGCCAGGTGATCGTTCCCTCCTGGGGGTGGTAAAAACCATTGATCACGTTGAGCATCGATGTTTTCCCCGCACCATTGGGCCCGATGATCGCACGCACTTCACCCTTGCGGATGTCGAAGGAAATATCGGTGATCGCTTTCACGCCGCCGAAGGAGAGCGACACGTTATCGACCCGCAGCAGCAGTTCCCGTTCACTTGCCGGCCGCGGCTCGGGAAGGCTCTCCTTGGTCACGATAGCATTCATTCGGCAGCCTCCCGCGTCGCGCCGCTCGCTGGGTATGGGGTCAGTTCCCGGATTTCGACCGTGGCTTCAATCGCCCCTTTCCGGCCGTCCTCATACACGACCTCGGTCCGCACATGCTTGGACGTCGACCCATCATAAAGGGCCTCGATCAGGGGCTCATAGCGCTCCGCGATAAACGACCGGCGAACCTTTTGGGTGCGGGTCAGTTCGCCGTCATCTGCATCAAGCTCCTTGTGAAGAATCAAGAAGCGGTGGATTTGCGCGCCGGCCATCATCGGCTCTTGAGACAGGTCCTTGTTCACCTGATCCACATGAGCCTGGATCATTCCGTAGACATCCGGGTGTGCCGCAAGCTCCTGATAAGACGCATAATTGACGTTGTTGCGCTCAGCCCAGGATCCGACCGCGGTAAGATCGATATTCAAGAACACGCAGACCTTGTCGCGCTCGTGACCAAAGGCCACGGCTTCCTTGATGTTCGGGAAGAACTTGAGCTTGTTTTCGATGTATTTCGGCGCAAACAGAGAGCCGTCGGTCAGTTTTCCGACATCCTTTGCCCGGTCGATAATTTTCAGATGGCCGTTTTCCGCGATAATTCCTGCGTCGCCGGTGTGCACCCAGCCTTCGGGTGTCTTTGTCGATTTCGTGGCCTCATCGTTCTTGTAGTATCCGACAAAGACACCCGGAGAACGGTAGAGCACTTCGCCGTTATCGGCGATCTTCAGTTCCACTCCGGGCGCGGGTTTACCAACCGTGTCACCGAAAATCTCACCGTCTGGCTGCAGCGTGATGTACACGCTGGCCTCGGTTTGACCGTAGAGTTGTTTGAGATTGAGGCCGAGCGCGCGGAAGAACTGGAAAATCTCCGGGCCGATTGCCTCCCCTGCCGTATATCCGACCTTCAGCCGGGTGAAGCCGATCCGGTTTTTCAAGGGTCCGTAGACCAGATACTCACCAAGCCGGTAGAGGACCCGGTCCGTAAAGGGAACAGCTTCCCCATTCAGGATTTTTTCCCCTGACCGCCGGGCCACTCCCATGAAAAAGTGGAACATGCTTCGCTTGATGCGGCCGGCATCCTCCATCCGCACCATGATCCGGGTCAGGAGGTTTTCGAAGACCCGTGGTGGAGCGAAGAAATAGGTCGGCGCGATTTCAAGCCGATCGACATCGATGGTGTCCAGGCTTTCTGGGCAATTGACGCAGTATCCGGCGGTAAAGGCCTGGGCGAGTGAAAAGACGTGGTCTCCGATCCAAGCCATCGGCAGATAGGCCAGAACCTCCTCGGTCTCGTTCAAGCTGTCAAAGGCGTTGCCATTGCGGGCGGAGACAATCAGGTTGTCGAAGGACAGCATTACACCTTTGGGCCGCCCGGTCGTGCCGGACGTGTATAGCATGACGGCGAGGTCCCGGCCGTTCATATCTTGGAACCCCTGCTCCCAGGCGGCCGTCGCGCCGGCGTCAGCCGATAGAAGCTTTCGGCCCCGATCCTGAACGTCGGTATAGGCATGAAGGCGCGTGTGATCATAATCCCGCAGGCCCCGGGGCTCATCGTAGATCACGTGTTCAAGCGTCGGCAGATTGTCCATGGACAGGAGCTTGTCCACCTGCTCTTGGTCTTCCACGACCGCAAATCTGACTTCGGCATGGCCAAGAACAAACGCCATTTCCTCAGCGACAGAATCTGCATAGACTGGAACGGGTATGGCGCCGAGCGCCTGCGCCGCGACCATGGACCAATACAGGCGTGGCCGATTGGCCCCAATGATCGCCACCTTGTCGCCCGGGGCAAGCCCCAGGTCTTTCAACCCAACTGAAAAAGCCCGGATTTCATCAAGCACCCCGGACCAGGTCCAGCTTTGCCAGATCCCCAGATCCTTTTCCCGGACAGCGGTCCGGTCACCGAAGACCCGCGCATTGCGCAGAAGGATCTTCGGAAAGGTGTCCTCGCCGCCAGAGGCAGCTTCGGCCAGCCTTGCCATAGCGTTTTCCATCCCTAGAAGTTCGCCCCGTTTTCAGGGTCGCGTTTCTGATCTGATGAAACAACTCCAGCGGGCCGCCTTCAAGGTCTATTTTTCCCACGTCGAACAAAGCGCTCGTCAGACAGTATCGAAACGCTAGTCCGGCCGGTTTGCCGCAGTGTGTTTCAATTATGACGAATTGTTTCATCTATTGTGCCGTGCAAAATCCTTTGGCTCTGGCCAGAACGGCCAGCGCCTCCTAAGCTCCCGGCATGAAACCAGAAGACCAGCTCCAATCTCAGCTCGATTTGCTGCAAGCTGCACTCGACCATGTGAACCAGGGCTTTTCAGTATTCGACGCGGATCTGAAACTCGTCGCGTGGAACCGCGGCCTTTGGGAAATGCTGGATTTTCCACCCGGTCTCGCTCACCGGGGCGCCCATCTTGCGGATTTTCTTCGCGTGAATGCGGAACGGGGCGAGTATGGTCCGGGCGATATCGAAGGCAAGATCCAGCGCCGCCTCGAGCGGGCTCAGCAGTTTGTGCCCCATTATTTCGAACGGGTCCGGCCAAACGGGCAAATCATCGCGGTCAGTGGCACTCCGCTGCCGCAAGGTGGTTTCGTTACCACCTATACGGATGTCACGGAAACACGGCGGCGCCAGGAAAAACTGGAACAAACCGTACAAGAGCGTACCCGGGCCCTGCAGCAGTCTGAAGACTGGCTTCGGCTTGTGACGGATAACATTCCGGCCCTGATCGCCTATATGGCGCCCGGTCCTGTCTTCCGGTTCGCCAACCGGAGATACGCGGAGTGGTTCGGGCATTCGGTGGCCTCCATTGTGGGCCGAACAGGACCGGAGGTCGTTGGCGAAGAACTGTTCCGCGAGATCGAGCCTCATATTGCCAAAGCTTTCGAGGGCAATGCCGTTTCCTACGAATACGCCCGAAAGGCTCCTGACGGCGGCACGGTCCACATGCGCTCAACCCTGATCCCGGACATGACCAAGGACGGACGAACCTTGGGCGCATTTGTCCTGTCGCTGGACGTGAGCGAGCAAAAGCAAAATGAAGCGACGTTGCTCCAATCACAGCGCATGGATGCGGTGGGCAAATTGACCGGCGGTCTGGCGCACGACTTCAACAACCTTTTGACCATTTTGATGGGCAATCTCCTCAGCCTCAGCCGGAAACACGGCGCCGTGGACGCTCTCGAGATGGAAAAGCATCTCACCCCGATGCTGAAGGCCACCCGGCGGGGCTCCGACCTCACCCACCGGCTTCTCGCTTTCAGCAGGGGCGAAACAGTGACACCGCAAACGGTGGAACTGTCAGGCTTGATCGCCAATGTGAGCACCCTGCTGAACGGGTCACTGCCAGCTTCGATAACACTCACATTGGAACCGGGAGCGAGCAGGCCGATTACAGCGAAGATTGACCCGACCCAGCTTGAAACGGCACTTGTGAACCTGGCTTTCAACGCACGTGACGCCATGCCGGACGGAGGCACTCTCGCGATTGCACTTCACACGCAGAACATCGAAAAGCCGGTTGCCGAAACCCTGGACATGGTCCCTGGCCCTTATGCAGCCATCACGGTCAGCGATTCCGGGGTCGGTATGGACGAGGTCACGAAATTGCGTGTTTTTGAACCTTTCTTCACGACCAAGACATTCGGGACTGGCAGTGGTCTTGGGATGTCCATGGTTTACGGGTTCATGAAACAGGCCGGGGGCGCCGTCGACATTCAATCCACCCCCGGGCGCGGAACAACCATCACGCTCTACCTGCCCCTGGCGCGAGGGGCCAAAGCAGGCCCTCGCTCTGACGGCCGGAGCGACCTTGCGGAGATGGTCGACGTTCCACACGGAGCCGGAGAATTAATCCTGCTTGTTGAAGACGACGCGGATGTGGCCGCGGTGCTTGCCAGCCAAATCACCGAGTTGGGCTACACGGTCATGGTTGCGGAAGACGCGGAAGATGCCCGCCATCTTGCGGCCGATCTGCCGGAGTTGCGCGGCGTCCTAAGCGACATAGTCATGCCCGGGCAAATCAACGGACTGACCCTCGCCCGGGACATCAAAGCCGCGCGCGCGGATCTCGGAATCGCATTGATGACAGGCTATGCGAACTGGACGGGCGCAGATGGTCGCGCCGACGATTGCGGTTTTCCAGTCTTGCCAAAACCATTTGAAAGTGGAAGCCTCGCGCGAACTCTAAAGCAGATCACCGATCGATGACGTTGCAAGATCCGCCCCGCGCCGTGCCCCCGGCTGGACAGACCCAAAGAACGCTCGCCTTCATTGTGGACGATGAGCCGGATATCTGCGCGATTTTGACGGAAACCATGTCGCCATTCGGGATGGACTCAAAGGCTTTTATCAGCGCCGCCTCCCTCCTTGCCGCGCTTGACCACGAAGTCCCCGATGTTTGCATCGTCGATCTCGGTCTTCCGGACATGGAGGGGATGCATCTCATAAACGAGATCAGGAAACACTCCTCAGTACCGATTCTGGTTCTTTCGGCACGTGGCCACGCATCGGACAGGGTGATGGGTCTGGAACTCGGGGCCGACGACTATGTTGTCAAGCCGTTTGATCCGCGCGAAGTTGTTGCCCGGATCCGTTCGATCCTGCGCAGGTCTTCCGAGGGCCGGGTCGCAGCCCCGCAGCACGGGCCGTTGCGCGCCAGTTTCAGCGGATGGACCTACAATCCGCAATCCCACTGCCTGATCTCGGACCACGGCGAGGAGACCTATTTGCCGACCGGGGAAGCCCATCTGCTCGAAGCTCTGCTTCGGGCGCCCAAGCGGGTCCTTAGCCGTGACTATCTCTTGGAACATGGCGGCCGCGACGACAGTCTTGACCGCTCCATCGATGTGCGGATCTCGCGTATCCGCAAGAAGCTGAGTCTGCCTGATCAAGCGGACCTGATCCGCACGGTTTACGGCGCTGGCTATATGTTCACGGCAAATGTGGACTGGCTTTAACGGGCAAGACTTGTCAAAGCACCGACGGCAACCATGTCGCCAGACCGGGCATCAACCACAGCAAAACGAGCAGACAAAGCTGCAATCCCACAAAAGGGGCGACACCTTTGTATAGCTGGACTGTGCTGACCAGGTCGCCGGCCGCGCCGCGGAAATAAAACAATGCAAAACCGAACGGCGGGGTCAAAAAGGATGTTTGAAGGTTGACCGCCATCATCACCGCCAGCCAGGCTGGAGAGACCATGGAGCCATCTGGGAGAGTCATCTGGAGAAGAATGGGGGCGACAAGGGGGACCACGACGAAGACAATTTCCAGAAAATCGAGAAAGAACCCCAAAATGAACATGACGAGCATCACGGCAAGAATTGCGCCGAGTGTTCCACCTGGAAGCCCGGACAGCACGGTATCGATGGTCTGATCCCCGCCCAGTTCCCGAAACATGAGGGCGAAAACAGTCGCACCGACGACAATCGCGAAAATCATAGCGATCATCTGGATCCCGTTGTCGAGCACCGGTCCAAGGAGGTTGGCCCGATGCAAGAAACGGATGTTCAGGACAAGCCCCCCAAGCAGACCCAACGCACATAACACGGTGAAGGCCGTGGCCACCAGATTTGGACCTGGCTGCAAACTTGTCATGTCTTGCGCCAGCTTGCCCACGATCAGGCCAGCCACTGCGCACGCGGGGAGCAGCAGCAGTACCGGCCTGTTTCCCGACACACGGTAACCGGCCAGCACGATAGCCCCCGCAGCGCCAAGGGCAGCAGCCTCCGTCGTTGTTGCCATGCCACCAAGGATGGCGCCCAGAACGCACAGGATCAGGACCAGGGGCGCCAACACAATGAAGGCCGCTCCTGTCCTCTGCGATATGGGAGGTGCAGGGTCTGCTTGCGGAAAGGCGGGCAGAACGGGTTCTGGAACCAGCATCTCGGCTGCGCCAGACCGGCACCGGATGAACTGGTAGACAAGATACATC
Source organism: Roseibium aquae (assembly GCF_008711285.1). Taxonomy (GTDB): domain Bacteria; phylum Pseudomonadota; class Alphaproteobacteria; order Rhizobiales; family Stappiaceae; genus Roseibium; species Roseibium aquae. Next base: position 27,314 of record NZ_VXDC01000001.1, on the reverse strand, counting down.
CCGACCAGACAAAGACCGGGAAGGAGCGCGGCGGCGAACAGATCCGCCACCGAGAAGGGATCTGGAGCGAAGGCGCCTTGGGCCCGTTGGGCTGTTTGGTAGGCGGTCGAAATCTGGTCGGACAACACAATCAGGACAATGGATGGCGGGATGATCTGGCCCAAGGTGCCGGCCGCTGCGATCGAACCGGCGGATAGTGCGGGCGGGTAGCCGGATCTGAGCAGGCTGGGCAGGGCGATGAGCGTCATCGTCACCACAGTCGCACCGACAATGCCGGTGGAGGCCGCAAGAAGGGCCCCGACCAGCGTGACTGAAAGGAGCAACCCACCGCGTGTTTTCCGGAACGCGCCGGCCATCGCCAGCAGGAGGTCTTCGGCAAGACGGGACTTCTCCAGAACCAAACCCATCAGCACGAAGAAGGGAATGGCAAGGAGTGTCGGATTGGTAACGATCCCGTAGATCCGCAAGGGCACAGCGCCCCATGCGATGTCCGCGCCAAAGACACTCGCTGTTGCCGCAACAAGCACAGCTGTTCCGCCCAGCGTGAATGCCACGGGAAAACCGGCCATCAGAGCAAGGCAAACCGCCGCGAGCAGGATCAAGTCAAACGGGGCGGAAGCATCGGTCATTGTGTCGGATCTGGATTGGTTGGGCGATCGTGAGGAAACCTGTCACCGGGAAGAAGCAAGCAGGCAACCGCCTGAATTCCAAGCAGAATGGCAAATACGGGAATCAGGGTCTTCAAAAGGAAGACCGCCGGAAGCCCTGCGGGTTGGGCGGATCGCTCCCACACGGCCCAGGACGATGCGGCAAAGGGCCAGCCTGTTGCGGCGATTATGCCGACAAGAGGAAGCAGAAAGAGCACGGTGCCGAAAAGGTTTATCACCCGTCGGGTGCCGGGCTCAACATGGCGGTAGATGATATCCACCCGGACATGCGCCCCTTTGGACAGCGCATAGGCGCAGGCCAACAGGGCGGCGCTGGCATGCAGGTAAACCACGACCTCCTGCATCCACACATATCCGGCATTAAGCGCATACCGCAGAACAACCACGGCGCACTGGACGCCGATCATGATGAGAAGCAGCCAGCCGCACACGAACCCGATCGCGGCATTCAACCTTTCGGCGGCTTTCGATACGTGCCCAAGAACGGTCACGGCGGGACTCCAAATCCAAAATGAAACGGCGGGACAGTCACCCGTCCCGCCGTTTAGATCAAGAGCCGTGCCGCTTAGAAGTTGAGGGACACGTCCCTGTGATCGGAGAGGCAAGCCGCGACATCAAGTGCCATGTCGTTTGGCAGCCGGTCTTGCTGGCGGAGGCCGATGTTGAGCTTGATGACCTCATCGTAAGCGAGCAGCCCTGGCAGCAACTCCGCTTCGCCGCGCCTGCGCCACGAAAGGTCAGCCGCCAGCGCCGCAAGCGAATTGTCGATCTCGGCATCAGCCGCCGCCAGGTCGGGATTATCCCCGCGCATGATCCTTCGGGCTTCATTGACGCCATCGCGGACCGAACCAGCGCCTTCGATGTCTCCGATCATCGACCGGACTTCGGCCAGCCGGTCGACAGCGGCGTCCTTTTCAAGCTGGCGGATCTCGTCTTTCAACCCGGCGATGACCGGCTCGAGTGCCGCCAATTGATCGGCTTGCCGGAGCACGGTCTTGAGTTCGAGAAGCGGCTCGTAGGCATCGTCCACCGTCCGGCGGTAGTCGCGCCGGGCTTTGGTTTCCGCGCCCTGGATCTGAGCAAACGCGTCATGCCTCGGATCCCACTCCTCGGGGATTTGCGCGAGAAGCGCCTCTTTTTCGGCCGTGTATCGATCGATCTGAGACTGCGCAAGTTCCCCTTGCTCGGCAGTGTAGACGCCTGTCGGGCCGGAGCGCTGGACGATAATCTTCAGCTCCTCGATCCTCTGCTCATAACGTCGTGCGTCTCGTTCAAGCGCGCGAACTTCAACGTGAAGCGGACGATAGTCGACTGCGGCCACCGCCACCGCATCCTCGGCTTCCCGGATGGCATTCATCTGCGGGATTGCCTGCCGTGCCTTTTCGAAACTCTCGGCCATGGAATCCCGGGAATCTTCGGGAAGATAGCTGTAGTCGAGGCTGGCCGCGGTGTTGATCGCAGCGAGCACGGTGTCGCCGTTGCGCTGGAAATCCTCATAGATCAGGTTTTCCATGCAGTATTGCAGACGCGGGTTGGAGGGGGGCGGAGCTGTTTCCGACAGCAGCGACTGGCGGTTCGGGAGATAGTTGACCAGTTGCGGATAGAATCCGACGATGACCAGGGCAAACAACTGCAGTCCGATGAAGGCGACCACGCCCTTGTACATGTCCAGCGTTTTCACCACCGCCGGCGCCACCCCGCGCAAGTAGAACAGGGCAAAGCCGAAAGGCGGGGTCAGGAAAGATGTCTGAATGTTCAGACCGATCATGACGCCCAGCCAGACCGCGGTCACGTTGGCCGAGGGATCCGCCAACAGGATCGGGGCGACAATCGGGACCACGACCACGGCGATCTCGATGAAATCGAGAAAGAAGCCGAGGATGAACACCACGAGCATGACGATCAGGAATTGCGCCCAGAATCCACCGGGAAGCCCCTGGAGGAACTCCTTCACCAGATGCTCACCGCCGAACGCGCGGAACGCGGAGGTCAGCATCGCGGCGCCCAGCAGAATGACGAAAACCAGCGATGTGGTCTTGGCCGTTTCAATCATGACGCCGCGAAGCGTGTCTTCGAGTTTGAAGGTCCGCCATCCGCTCCAGGCGATCGCGAACAGAACGAGGGATACGGCGATCAGTGCCAGAATGAGACCCAGCATGTCGTCGCTGGTCTCAATCCGCTTGATGTTCACCTCGCCGAAGAAACTGATCACAACAGCAAGGCCAAGCAGCGAGAGGACGGCGATTATGGCAGGTGAATAAGCGCCCTTTTCCCCTTCCTTCAGCCGGTAACCGGCCATGATCATGGCGCCAACGGCACCGATCGCACCAGCCTGGTTCACGGTGGCGATGCCGCCGAGAATGGAGCCCAGAACAAGGAAGATGAGAGCAAGCGGCGGCACCAGCGTGGTGAACACCTTCACCGCAAATTGCCGGTCGAACGTGCCTTCCTCATGAACGGCAGGCGCTGACTTCGGTTTCAACAGAGCGAAACCGAGGATAAACAGCATGTACAGCCCGACCAGGACGAGGCCCGGAAGGAAGGCGCCCAGAAACATTTCACCGGCGCTGGTCGACGTCACCGCGAAATCCGAGGGCATCGAAATCTCGCCCGTCGAATCGCGGTAAAGGGTCTGCCGCAGGTTGCCTGCCTGATCGACCGCACTGGCCAACTGATCGGCCAGAATGATGAGCACGATCGACGGTGGAATAATCTGGCCCAAGGTACCGGACGCAGCAATCGTGCCGGTCGCCAGCGGGACCGAGTAATTGTTGCGCAGCATCGCTGGGAGGGAGATCAAGCCCATGGCGACGACGGTCGCGCCGACAATACCGGTCGTTGCGGCAAGAAGCGCGCCCACGAAGACCACGGAAATCCCGAGGCCGCCGGGAACCGGGCCAAACAGCCGGGCCATGGTGACAAGCAAGTCCTCGGCGATCTTGGACCGCTGAAGCATGATGCCCATGAAGACGAAGAGCGGAATGGCTATCAGCGTATCCCGTTCCGCCTCCCAGTAGATCCCTCGAAAGTTGGTGACGCCGGCACTTAGCCATTGCATGGCCGAACCGCTGTCGAAGAATGCATCCGGGCCGGACGAAAACAGATATCCGGTCGCAGCCGCCAGGCCGATGGCCAGGATAGCAGACCCGGGAAGAGCGAATGCGACCGGAAAGCCGGCGCCAAGGGCGAAGGCCATCAGGACGACGAGGATGGCAAGGAAGAGAAGTTCCATATCGGGCGATCTCGGTAACTTTAGTGGGCAGCGGTCGAGGAGTGATCCCGGCCACCCGGTTCACCGCGGATGTCGGCAACAGCTTCGAGGAAATAGCTCACGAATTGAACCATCATTGTGACGGCGAACACGCCGAGGAACCCGGCCATCAGGTACTTCACATAAAGCCCGAAACCGGCCTGGGTGACCTCATAGGCCAGCATGGGGGCGTTGATGGCGTTCTGTTTGCCGCCCATGCCGATGTAAAGGATCACGGCGCACAGGGTCATACCCAGAAAGAGAGAGCCGAAGGCATTCACGTAGCCCTTGGTCTTGGCTTTCATCCCGGCATAAAAAACATCGACCCGGACATGGCCTTCTTCCAACAGAGTATAGGCACTGGCAAACAGGAACAGCGCGGCATACCAGAAGCGCACAAGGTCGGCCATGAAGGCTTGTTCGTAAGACAGGATGAACCGGCCAATCACGATCATCAACTCGGCCATGACGACAAGCAATGCAAGCCAGATGAAACCGAGCGTACGGGTGAACGCGGCGATCACGAACGACAATCCCACCAGGGGCATATGCACATAGGCGCCCCGGAATTGGGAGCGCCCCAAGCTTGACGCCAAGTCTTCCCCAACCACGGCGGCCAGCAATCCCTCCACGCGCAAGAACGAGATAACTGAATCGGTCAGGCCGACGAGCAAAACCGCCCAGAACATGGCCCGGATCAAGTAGGCATTGATATTGCTGATGCGCTTGCTGTCATCACGCAAGCTGACCGTTTTGGTCCGCTGGACATGCATCACCGCCCAGATAACGAATGCGGCGTAGAGACCGAGTTGCAGCCACGACCAGATAATCGGCATGGACCCGTTGGCTGCGCCACCGAAGATCGGCGCTACTCCCGGAAGGTCCTGCCAATAGGTGAGGTAGTTATTTAAGACAAAGGCTGCCATCACCACGAGGACCAACCAGCCGAAGGTCCGGTACGGCACCGCACTTTTATGTGTTCCCTGGGAAGATGTCCCACCAGCAGACACGCCGTCTTCAACGCCGCCCATGGCAGTCATGGCGAAGGTGCCCCTTTTTGTTTTGTTTTATATAGAAAGTGGGGGACGGACCCGTGTCCGCCCCCTTGTATCGCTCGAAAACTGGGACCCGTTAGACGGTGATGCCCAGAACGCGGTTCCGCTGCTGGGTGTAGCCGGTGTCAGCCAGAAGCATCCAGCGGCCCAACTCGGAACGCGCTTTGGCGAAGCTCTCATGCGTACGAGCGGCAAGGTCCGAGTGCTGGATTGTTTCCTCGAACACTTCCTCGGCTGCCTCACCGAATGCGTCATAGACCTCGTCGCTGAATTGCTTCAACTCAACGCCATGCTCGGTGATCAAGCGATTGAGGTATACACCGTTCTCAGCATTGGTTTCGGCCATCTGCCGGGCGTTTTCTTCGTTGCACGCGGCTTCGATGATCGCCTGATCGGTGGCAGACAGCGTGCTGAACCAGGACTTGTTGAGGCCCAGTGCCAACTGGGAACCCGGCTCATGCATGCCAGGATAGTAGTAGTACTTTGCAGCTTCATAGAACTTCATGAAGTAGTCGTTGTAAGGACCAACCCACTCAGTTGCATCGACCGCGCCGGACACCAGATTTTCGTAGATTTGACCGCCCGGCAGAGAAACCGGAGAGGCGCCCAGCTTCGCCATCACGTCGCCGCCGAGGCCCGGAATCCGCATTTTCAGACCTTTCAGGTCGTCTGCGGTTTCGATTTCCTTGTTGAACCAGCCGCCCATCTGAACGCCGGTGTTGCCTGCAGCGAAATTCTTGAGACCGAACTGGTCGGCCACTTCATCCCACAGTTCCTGACCGCCGCCATACTTGATCCAGGCATCGATCTCTGCATAGGTCAGACCAAAGGGAACGGACGTAAAGTAGGACCACGCCGGGTGCTTGCCCTTCCAGTAATAGTCGGCGGCGATGTAGGCTTGCGCGTTTCCGGAAGCCACTTCGTCGAACACGTCGAACGCACCGACACGTTCACCAGCGGCGAAGTACTGCACGGCGATCCGGCCTTCGGTCAGTTCCCCGATCCGCGCCGCAAGACGCTGTGCGGAAACGCCCAAGCCCGGGAAATCCCGGCCCCAGGTTGACACGATGACCATGTCTGACCTTGCTTGCGCGATGGCCGGTGCTGCCAGCGTTGATGCGGCGGCAACACCCCCGACACCAAGGCCGGCTTTCTTGATAAATGAACGACGATCCATAAGGTTTTCCTCCCATATCGGATATGCATCCAATCGGCGATACACTTGCACCGATTGGGAAGTATGTCTAGGTGAAGCTACGACCGTTAGGCTATTCGTGGTTCTGCGCAATGTCTAAGTAGTACTACCAAATCGAAGGCAAGAACGGGTCGCAACCGGGATCTTAGACGCAACATGCGGATTAAAGCGGTGTCATTTAAGACCAAATTGCTCCTGATCACCCTGCTCCCCCTGGTTGCAGTCGCCTTTCTCATCGGCACAGCCACCTACTTTCAGGCCCGTGCCCTGATCGAGGCGGAAACACAAGCGGTCGAACAAAGGGTTCTGTCGGCCAAGAAACAAGAGATTCTCAATTACATCTCTCTCGCACTGACATCGATTTCGCAGATTTATGCCGACGAACCAGGGGGACGCGAGGCCGCCCAGGCGGAAGTGAAACAGATATTGACGAACATGACGTTTGACTACGACGGCTATTTCTTCGTCTACGCATTGGACGGAACAAATCTGGTTCATCCGAAACTTCCGCACCTGATAGGGGGCAACTGGTGGGATCTTCAGGATGAGAACGGCGACTTCGTGATTCAGAACCTCATTGCCGCCGCAAAGGCTGGTGGCGGGTTCCACCAATATGTCTGGCACAAGCCCTCTGTGGGATATGTCGAAGAAAAACTCGGCTATGCGATTCTCCTGGAGAGATGGGGATGGATGCTCGGCACCGGTCTCTACATTGACGATATCGCGAAGGAAATCGCGACCATTCAGGCCGGGTTCGCCCACAACATCCGGCAGACCCTGCTCGTGATCTTCGCCATTGCGCTCGCTGCCATCGTGATCGTTGGCGCGGTAATCGCAAGCGTTCGGTTTTCAGAACAGCGGTTCGCCGATGCCCGTCTTAAAGAACTGACCAACCGGATCATGGAAGTCCAGGAACAGGAAAGAAAACGCGTTTCTTCGGAGTTGCATGACAGCATATCGCAGCTTCTTGTCTCGGTGCGTTACGGTGTCGAACTCATTCACAGCGAAGCCGGGCCCGTTTCGGGCTTGCAGGTCCAGGCAACCAAATGCCTCAAGGCACTTGATGATGCCATTGCCGAAGTCCGGCGCATTTCGCGCGATCTGCGGCCCAGCGTCCTGGACGACATGGGGCTTGCCTCGGCGCTGACGAGTTTGGGGCAGGAGTTCGAATCTCAATCGGGCATCCGGGTCTGTGTCTCGGCGGATCGGGCCTATGATCGCCTGTCGGATTCCGCGAAAACGGCACTTTACCGGATTGTTCAGGAGTGTTTGACGAATGTGGCCCGTCATTCCGGCGCAACCGAAGTTGACGTCGATCTGTCTCTGGACGATCAGCAGGTGACACTCACTGTCCAGGACAACGGCTCCGGACTTCCAAGTTCGAACCTGATCGGTAGCGGTCTTGGCTTTCGGAACATGCGGGAACGGATCGAAACCCATCGGGGCAGACTGTCTTTTTCAAACTCGCTGAAAGGCGGTGCCTTGATCATGGTTCAACTGCCTTTGGAGAAGACCACCTACCCCGGCCGGGCGGCCTGAAACTGGATCCTCGAACCATGTCCAACGGAGCCTCACAATCCGAAAAACCGGTGACGGTCCTTTTGGCGGATGATCATGAACTGGTGCGCGATGGAATCCGGGCGCGCTTGTCCAAGGTCGACCTGTTGCAAGTCGTGGGCGAGGCGACCAACGGCCGGGAAGCTGTGGAACTGGCCGGTGCATTGTTGCCGGATGTGGTGCTGATGGATGTGTCCATGCCCCTGCTCAACGGGCTTGAAGCCGCAGAAGCGATCCGGGATCGTTATCCGAAGATCGCTGTTCTGATTCTCTCGATTTATGACAATCCCGAATATGTGCGCGGTGTCGTGCGCTGTGGCGCAAAAGGCTACATCCTCAAGGACATCTCGGCGAGCGAGATGATCACGGCGATCACGAGCGTGGCGAAAGGTGGCTACTATTTTTCCGCGGCGATCGGGCCAACGCTGGTGGGCGCGCGACCCGGGACGCCTGTAAACGATCCTTACGGCCTCACCGAGCGGGAACGCGAGGTCTTGCGCGCGATCGCGCAGGGCTTGCCGAACAAGGAAGTGGCCAAGACGCTCGGTATCAGTGTTCGGACCGTTGAAGCCCACAGGCTGAACCTGCGGGAAAAAGTGGGCAGCAAGAATGCCGCACAGCTTTACAAGGTTGCGCAAGAGCTTGGGCTTCTGGAATAACGACTGCACCTGATAGGAAGGACCCCGCACAATGACACGCCCGCTCGTTTTGGTGACTGCCGATGTCAAGCACATGGACAATTACGTTTGGCATGCTGCGCCTTCGACCTACCTGACCGCCTTGACACGGTGTGCCGGGGCAACGCCCGTCATTCTTCCCTCACTCGGTAGCGAGATCGAGATTGACGCGATCCTTGGCGACGTGGATGGCGTTCTTGCAACCGGATCCCGGTCGAATGTCCATCCGGATCTGTATGGCGGCGAGGCAACTGAAGCAAATGGCCCTTACGATCCGGCGCGCGACAGCACAACCCTACCGCTTCTGAAACGGGCGGTCGAACGCGGCATTCCGGTATTTGCCATCTGTAGAGGCATGCAAGAATTGAATGTGGCGCTTGGCGGCACCCTTCTGGCGGAAATCCAGAACCTCGACGGCCGCTCCGATCACAGGGCGCCAGCCTCAGACAGTCAGGATGAACGGTTCAAGATCGCTCATCCGGTTGTGATCGAGGCCGGCAGCCGGATCGGCCGGGTGATCGGCACGGATCCGGTCCGGGTGAATTCCTTGCATCGTCAAGCGCTCGGCACGCTGGGAGACCGTTTGCAGGTGGAGGCGCGTGCCGAAGACGGCACCATAGAGGCCGTCTCGGTTCCGGACGCTCCGGGCTACCTTGTGGCCACCCAGTGGCATCCCGAATACTGGGCCGAAACCGATAGCCCGTCCCGTCGGCTGTTTGAGGCTTTCGGCGATGCCGCAAGCGCCTACCGCAAGCAGCGGCTGGCAACACTCCTGCCGGCCTAGCTTCCCGGATGATCTGCCGGGACCGCCTTGCGTCCGAGACCTGCAACCTCCCTTAGATGAAAAACAGCAACTGGCCGGTGTTCATCCGGCCTCCCATGCTCTAACCCCATCCAATGGCAGCGGTCAGGAGTGTAAAACCAAGCAGAAAGACAAAAAGGGCGGCGACAATCTCGATGCCTTTAGATACCCGCCCAGCCACCGGGCTGCCGTGACCGAACAGGCGCAAGGCTACCCCCTTTGCCCCAACGGCCATGGCCGCCAGGACCGATACCGTGATGCCGGTTCCAACCGCCATCGCCAGGGTCGATCCGATACCGGCCAGGATCATGCCCTGTGACAACGCGAAGACCAGAACGACCAGCGCCCCGGTACAGGGACGAAGACCGACCGCCAGCACGATTGAGCCGGCACGCGACAGCGAGAGTCGGCCCGTCAACATGTCTGGCGTCGGTGCATGCGCATGGCCGCAAGAGGAGCATACCCCATCGGGACCCGGTGAGTGGTCGTGCTTGTGATGATGGGTGTGGCCGTGGTGAACGCTTGTCCGATGGGACGCTGTTTCGCCAAGGTCAGATGCCCCCCCGGCCAAGGCGAGCTTTTCCGATCCGGGGACTGGAACCAGTTTTGCCAGCCGAAGAGCCAGTGGGTGCAATGCCCTTTGCCAGAGCAACCAGCCACCGAGTAACGTGACAAGGAGATAGGATCCGATTTCCAGCCACCGGGCCGTGTCCTGTATCGCGATCGATGTCAGCTTGAACAGGACCGCCGCCCCGCCGACCAGAAGGATTGCGGTCACCGCCTGGGCAAGTGCAGAGACGAAAGACAGCACAATTCCCCGTCTCAAGGTCTCATTATTTGCAAGGACATAGGACGAAATGATAGCCTTGCCATGACCTGGGCCCGCGGCATGAAACACGCCGTAGGCAAAAGACAACCCCATCAGGATCCAAGCCGCATTGGGGTTCGCGTTAAAAGCGCGCAACTCGCCGACGAGCTTCTGATAGAACTCGCTCTGCAACGCCGCGATTGTTCCAAACCACCGATCCAGGACACCCGGCCCGGTGGTGTCCTCCGAGGCGGCCGTGCCCATACCGGGTGTTGTTCTGGACATTGGCTGGGCCGACTCGTTCGGCTGTTCATTGAGAACGGCAGCGAAGGGATCGCTGGCGACCGCCGTTCGGGATCCGTCGGGCAACTCACCGCTTGCAAGGGTTTCGTCCGCAGCTGCACCACCGGCACATGTCACAATCATCTGATTGATTTGCGTGGAGGCATAGGCTTGGAGTTCCGGTGGGAGCTCGCGTTGATCAGGACCGATTTGGGCCAGCGCATAGGCGGCAGCCGCATCCAGAGGCGGCGGTTCCTTCCGGACGACGTTGCATGTCCCTGGCGGGTTTATAACGCCGAGCGCGCCATCGGCCCGGGAAAACCGGAAGTCAACATAGTAGGTTGGGTCATAGACATCGAGCGTGATCTCACGGTCCGCGGGAACCGGTATCTGGAAGGGCAGGGTGAAGGTGAGTTCAAGAAGCCGGACATCCGCCGGCATCGACCCGCCATTGAGAGCAATATCCTCCCGCATGGCCGCGAAATCTTCGGGCTTCATGACCCAATAATCTTCAAGGGGAACAGTCACCAACTCGAGGAAGTATTCCTCCGGTTGATGGAAATCGAGCTCGATCCGTGTGTCATCTCCGAAGGTGAAATAACCGAAATCCGCCATGCTTTCGACATTGACCTGGGCGAGTTCGCCGAGTTCGTCGCGGGAATAGATCCCGTCCCCATTGGCGTCGAAACCCTGGATCGCAAACGCGGTAAACGCGTCATCGAACCGGAATGTGTGTTGTACGGCCGTCGCCTTGCCCGTGTCATCAAAAACCAGCGCCGACCTGGCTTCGACGAACACGTGCGGGTGCGCGAGGGCCTGGGACAGGAATAAACAGAGGGAAGCGGCAATCAGCCAAGAATGCCGGAAAGCGGGCAGCAGATGGAGGAAGCTGGTCATCAGACCCCGTCGCGATTGTGCGTTACTCAATTACATCATGTGACAAGGGAAGGCGGCAGGATCAAGGCCATTCCGTTTCGCACCGCTTCAAAAAACGAAACCAGAATTTCCCGAAGTAGGGCCAACGTACGGGTTATTTTTCTCAAAAACGTTCATTAAAGCAGATGAAAAACGGCCTTTTTCCGTTCAGTTGCGGCAAATTAGCACCACAAACAATCACTTCCAGAGCCAATGCAATGAACGCCATTCTCAAGACAGTCTCTTCCGGCGCCGTTTTTGATCACCCGGAGTTTCACGACCACGAAAATGTGGTCTTCGCGCGGGACGCTGAAACCGGTCTTTCGGCCATCATCGCCGTACATGACACCGCGCTTGGCCCGGCCTTGGGCGGGTGCCGCATGTGGACTTACGCCCATCCCGGGGAAGCCCTCACGGACGCGCTGCGCCTGTCGCGCGGCATGACCTACAAGAATGCCGTGGCCGGATTGCCTTTGGGCGGCGGCAAAGCCGTCATCCTGGCTGACCCGAAGACGGCCAAGACGCCGGCGCTGATGGAGGCTTTCGGACGCCATGTGGCCCGCCTGTCCGGCACCTATATCACGGCAGAGGATGTCGGTGTCTCACCGGCCGATATGGAAGCCGTTGCCCGGCAGACAGAGCACGTGCGCGGAACACATGCGACCGGGCTCGGCGACCCGTCTCCCTATACGGCACTTGGCGTGTTTGCCGGGATCAAGGCGGCAGCGCGGCACGTCTTCGGTTCGGATGACTTGCGCGGCCGATCTGTCTCTCTTCAAGGATTGGGAAATGTCGGGCGAGCCCTTGCGCGCCATCTGCATGAGGCAGGTGCCCGGTTGATCGTATCAGACATTCATGCGCCGGCGGTCGAGCGGGCAGTGGCGGCGTACGGAGCGACGGCGGTTTCTCCGGGTGAGGCGCATGCGGTGACGGCTGATATATTTGCACCTTGTGCCCTTGGCGCCGGTCTCAACTCGAAAACAATACCCGAATTGAAGGCCCGGATCGTCGCCGGGGCTGCCAACAATCAGCTTCATTCCCCCCAAGACGGTGCTGAGTTGGCTGCCCGCCAGATTCTCTATGCTCCGGACTATGTCATCAATGCGGGAGGCGTCATTTCCATCGCATTGGCAAAACCGGGAATGGACGACGGGCTGGTGCGCGAGAAGACGCTGGCGATTGGTGATACCCTCACCGAAATCTTCAGCAGATCCGGAACAGAAGGGCGGCGTCCCGAGCAAATTGCCGACGAGATGGCGCAGGAGCGGTTGACTCAGCACGTCTAACGGTCAGCACACCCAGCCGGGCCGGGTGAGGCGACCGGTCCGACAGCGCATCAGTCCACATGGAGTAGTTCATACGGGCAATGGTCATTGGTCTTTTTGCGCTCCGCAAACCAGGCGACCATGAAGTCCACGAACGCGCGGACCTTGCCGGTCAGATGACGGCGATGCGGATAAACCGCGTAAATCCCGCGCAGGGGCGGCTCGAACGGCTCAAGAATGATTTGCAGCCTGCCATTGCGCACTTCGCGGCTGACGAAAATCAACGGCGTTCTCAAAAAACCGAGATGATTGACCGCTGCCTCGCAGGCGGCGGATGCGCTGTTGACTTCCACGGGGCCGCGAACGCTGACGGTCAAGCGTTGGCCGTTCTGCTCAAAACCCCAGTTCTGTTTGAACCGATAGTTGGTGTCGATGATGCAAGGCCGGGACGCCAGGTCCTGTGGCACCTGGGGCAGCCCGTGTGTTTCGATCACTTGCGCCGAAGCAACCACGACAGTTCGGAACGGCGCGATCCGGCGGGCGATCAGACTGGAATCTTCCAGGTCCGTCACCCTGATCGCGAGGTCGAAACCTTCCTCGACCAGATCGACAAATCGATCTTCGAGGCGGAGATCGACGGTCACATCAGGGTTATCGACCAGGAACTGCATCACCGCCTGGTTGATCAGCCCGTCTCCCATGGACCGGGGCGCCGCAATGCGGAGCCGACCGCGAACGGCCTGATGAGATGACTGAACCGATGCCTGAAGATCGTCGATCCGCTGGAGGATCTCGGCCGCCTCCTTGTAGTAAGCCTCGCCAACCTCCGTTAGGGATACCTGCCGTGTTGTCCGGTTGAGGAGCCGCACGCCGAGATCGTCTTCAAGCTCACCGATGTATTTGGACACCAAAGCCTTCGACCGGCCCATTTCCCGTGCCGCCGACGAGAACCCTTTGTTGTCGACGACTTGGATGAAGCAGCGCATCCGCGTGAGTTGGTCCATGAACAAACCTCGAGACTTGAGCACAAAGTCAAACCGGGTCAAATAATCAGCCCCAATTCAACGGATTTGACAAGAACCGCCTGGAATTAGGCGATGGCGGCTCCACCATCTGCCCTGGGGTCATGCGCGCCTTCCAGACCGCCTGCGGAGTTGCGTGCAATCATGCCCGCATGCCCCATAGTATCCGAATAGGCCTCATCGATAACAACGACCTCATGCCCGGCCCGCATCAAGTCGCGGGCAATGTCCGGGTCAAACCGGCTCTCAAGCCTTAAGGACGTGGTCTCATCGCCCCAGGTCCGGCCCAAAAGCCAACGCGGCCTGTCGATCGCTTCTCCAACGGGCATGCTGTGCAAGACATGGCGGGTGAAAATCATCGCCTGTGTCTGTGGCTGGCCTTCGCCGCCCATGGTCCCGTATGTCAGTGTCCGTCCGTCGCGAAGACGGGCCATGGCGGGGTTAAGCGTGTGGAATGGCTGGCGGCCCGGCTCCAACCTGTTCAGGGCATCCGGCCGCAGGGAAAAGCTCGCGCCCCGGTTCTGCCAGGTCACTCCGGTTTTCGGCAGCACGCAGCCGGACCCGAACTCCCAGTAAATGGATTGGATGAATGAAACGGCCAATCCGGTCTTGTCGATGGCTCCCATCCAGATGGTATCCCCGGCCGACGGGTCTGTGGGCCAGCGAAGAGCCCGTGTCCTTGAGATCTTCATTGCTTCCCGGTCGAGCCACTCCGCATCAAGAAAGCCCGAGACCGGTTCAGGCAACCGGTCCGGATCCGTGACGACGCGGTCCCGAACCAGGAAAGCCCGCTTGGTAGCCTCGACCAGCCCGTGGACATAGTCGAAGCCTTGGTCGTGCGGGACATCGAGACGGTCGAAGAGCCCAAGCAAAATCAAGGACGCCAGTCCCTGTGTTGGCGGCGGTGCGTTGAACACGTCGCCGCATTTGAGGGTCACTTTCAGCGGGGTACGGAACCGGGCTTCAAACCGTTCAAGATCCTTTTTCGTGATTGGCGTGCCGATGCGTTCAAGATCTTCGGCAATAGCGGCACCAACATCGCCGCGATAGAATTCATCGAAGCCTTCATACGCCAGATGGTCGAGTGTATCGGCAAGCCGCGGCTGTTTCAGCAGATACCCCTCCGGAGGCGCCTCCCCATCAACGAGAAAGACATCCGCAAAGCCCGGCTGGTCTTTCAATTCCACGAGTTTGGCGGCCGTGAGGGCGGCCTGGCTGCGGCTCACAGCCATACCCGCCTTGGCGTATCCGATTGCGGAGCAGAGCAGATCCTTTCGGGACATGCGCGCCGCACCGACCGTGCTGGCCGCCTTCAAAGCGGCATCCCACCCGCCAACCGTGCCGGCAACCGTCACAGCCGCGAGCGGCCCCCGCGCCGGGATCTCGCCATATCCCCTGGCATTATAGTGTTCGATGGTCGCGTTCGAACCGGCCCGGCCACAGGCCATCAGAGCCTTGGGATCTTTCCCGGGTTCGGCGATCAACCAGAAGCCGTCGCCGCCGATAGCGTTCATGTGGGGATAGACAACGGCGATCGTCGCCGCGGCCGCGACCATGGCTTCCACCGCGGACCCGCCGTCGCGCAAAATATCCGCACCGGCCTCTGCGGCCGCTTTGTGGGGGGCAACAACCATCCCACCTGAAGAAGTGATCGTATCCATGTTTATCTCGCTGTATCACGGCGCCGTCCGCCGGCGTATCCGCAGCCGGCCCAGGAAGAGGCAGCCTCGGCCAAGGAGCAGTCCGGCAAGACCGCCGAGCCCGGCGCTGAGAAATCCTTCAGCTGTGATCGGCACCGCAGGTTCGTAGTCTCCAGCGGTCGCCCGGGCAAGTTCCGGATCCATACCGGCAAGAAAAACACCTATGCGCTCAAAGGGCGCTGCCGATGTCAAAGCGATTTGCTGCGCTTTGAGCCGATCCAGGCGGACCAGTGTGGAGGAAATGGTCTGCGCTCTCTGGCGGGCAAACGCATCCGGCAGTGTACCGAGCCTGTCTATGGCTTCGCTGGTGGTGAGCCCGAACGACGATGCATCGCGTTCAAACTCTGCAACAACCTGGGACAATGCATCAATCGCCCCGCCGAGCCGCTGGCGGTATTGCTGGCTGAATTCTGGAAGTTGCGAGGTTGCACCGCCGGCCAGCAGCATCACAATCAGAACAAAGATGCGACCCATCACGCCTCCGGAAATTCAATCATCCTTGCAGATCGATGACGCCCGCCTCGGCCTCTTCGCTGCCGAACGCGATCCGCATTCCAGCCGTGTCCCAGGCAAGTGTGGAAATCGGCCCCGCGCCAGGGCGCTTAAGCAGGACTTCGGCATTGTCCTGAAACCGGACCATCATGATCATGCCGTCGGCGTAACCGATCGCAACAACCTCTTCCTTCGGATGACAGGCGACGCAAGTGACCAGTGAATCGCCCCGAACACCGAGCTGAAGTGGTGTTTGACCCATCGGACCGGTCTTGCCCGTGAATGGCCACACAATGGCGGCAGACGCTCCCGCGGTCGCCAAATGCCGGCCTTTAACTGACCAGCTCCAGGATTTCACCTTGGCCGGATAGCCGGTCATGCGCATGTCCTGGCTGTCCGCCAAACGCCAGCCATGGAGCGCGTTTTCCTGCATGGTCGTGACCAGATATTTGCCCTCTGGAGAAAAAGCAATATCGAGATGTGCGCCTTTCCAGCCAAGCTCCACCGGCTTGCCGCTGGTGTTCACCCACCAGAGCGTTGCCCCGTCATAGCGCGCGACGGCCAACCGGAGACCTTTCGGGGCGAAGGCAAGGCCTCCTACCGCCCGCTCATGCTGGAATTCCTTCTCGGTGCCGTCGGCCAACCGAACCCAGGCCGCGCGGCCCGAGGCAAAGGCAACCGCCCCCGACGGACCGCAGGCCAGAACATCGATCCACTTCCGGGGACGTTCAGCCAATCGGACCATGTTTCCATCCAGATCGCTCTGCATGATCTTACCATCGTCGCCCGACGTGATCAGGCTGTTGCCATCCTTGGTGATTTCGGCGGCCAGAACACCGCCATCATGGGGTGTAAGGACCTTCGGCTCTGCGCCGATAAACCGAACCGGTCCGGACCCCGAAACAAAAAAAGGAACGCCTTTCAAAAAGCCGGCACGAACAATGAACCCATCCATGTCCACAGGAGCAAGTGTCGCCACGACATTACTTTCTTTCGTTACCCGGCCGCACAGGCCGCAAAACTCTGCTTCAGGACATCCCAGTTGAGGTCCCGGCCGATGAACACCAGGCGGCTGACCCGCTCCTCACCCGTCTTCCAGTCGCGCTGATGATCCCCTTCAACGATCATGTGAACACCTTGAATCACGTAGCGTTGAGGATCGTCCTTGAACGCCAGAATTCCCTTGAGCCGCAAGATATTGGGACCTTGGACTTGGGTTACCTGATTGATCCAGGGAAAGAACATCTGCGGGTCGAGTTCGCCCGCGGTCAGGGAAATGCTCTTGACCGAATGCGGAGCGTCATGCGCATGGCCGTCATGGGAATGATGGTGACCATGGCCGTGATGATCGTGATCGCAATCCGGGCTGCACTCGTGGGCGTGATGGCCATGCTCCAGAAAATGCGGATCGAGGGACAATATGCGATCCAGATCAAAGGCACCGCGATCAAGAACCGCCTTCAGATCGATGGCGCACCTTTCAGTCCGGTGCAGCACGGCATAGGGATTGATGGATCTGATCCGGGCCTCGACCGCCGTCAGTTCTTCCACGCCCACAAGGTCGGTTTTGTTGAGCAGGACCACATCGGCAAAGGCGATCTGATCTTCTGCCTCGGCAGTATCCTCCAAGCGCTGCAGCACATGGCGTGCATCGACAACGGTGACGACCGCATCCAGCTTTGCCGCCTTGCGCACATCATCATCCATGAAAAAGGTCTGTGCCACAGGTGCCGGATCGGCCACACCAGTGGTTTCAACGACAATAGCATCGAAGGCTCCGCGCCTCTTCATGAGGTTCTGGACTGTTCTGATCAAGTCGCCCCGGACGGTGCAACAGATGCACCCGTTGTTCATTTCAAAAATCTCTTCGTCGGATTCGACGAGCAGATCGTTGTCGATCCCGACTTCGCCGAATTCATTGACGATCACCGCATAGCGCTGGCCATGATTCTCGGTGAGGATCCGGTTCAGCAGCGTGGTCTTCCCGGCGCCGAGATATCCCGTCAGCACGGTGACCGGTATCTGCGCCCGGTCTGTTGTTTCGGTGGCGGTCATGCCCACTCCCTTTCATGCTTGTGCAAGGCCGGCACTCCGGCATGCGACTCGGCGGGACTATAAGCCCTGGACCCGGCCAACGGGAGGGGCTCATGCGGTTTGTTGCCCGAACGGATGAGATGCTGGAACACCCCCGGAACGCCTTCGCACGTCCCGGACCTTTCCATGCCCCCCGAGCTCGGCTATCGCTCTTCCCAGCACATTTGGGAGGAAGACGATAATGCTGAACACCATTTCAGGATTTGACAGGATCGGGGAGGAAAATGCCTTTGCCGTTCTCGCACGGGCAACGCAACTGTCATCCCAAGGTCGCGATATCATCAATCTGGGCATTGGTCAGCCGGATTTCCAGACACCGGAGCACATTGTCGAGGCCGCGATAAAGGCCCTGAAAGACGGTCACCACGGTTACACGCCGGCAACGGGAATCCTGCCCTTGAGGGAGGCCGTTTGCGCTGACCTGAACAGGCGCATCGGCATCAACCCGAACCCGGACAACATTTTGATCGTGCCTGGCGGCAAAGTGACCATGTTCATGGCCATACTGATGTTCGGCGAACCTGGCGCGGAGATCCTCTATCCGGATCCCGGTTTCCCGATCTACCGATCCATGATTGAGTTCACCGGCGCGACGCCAGTGCCAGTCCCCATCCGGGAGGAAAATGATTTCGCGTTTTCCGCAAGAGAGACCCTTTCCCTGATAACGGACCGGACCCGTCTCTTGATTGCCAATTCGCCTGCCAATCCGACGGGAGGCGTGACGCCGCGCCCGGAAATCGAAACGCTTGTCTCGGGTTTGGCCAACCACCCTGACGTTGCGGTCCTGTCGGACGAAATCTATGGTCAGATGACATATGACGGCGCGCAACACGTGTCGCTGGCCAGCTTCGAGGAGCTGTCCGACCGCCTGATCCTGCTTGATGGCTGGTCGAAGACCTATGCCATGACCGGCTGGCGCATGGGGTATGCCTTGTGGCCCGATGGGCTGATGGACAAGGCCCGCAAGCTGGCGGTCAACGCCTGGTCCTGCGTCAACGCGCCTGCTCAACACGCCGGCCTGGCCGCGCTGACCGGACCGCAGGACGCGGTTCAACAGATGATGAGCGAGTTCGACAAACGCCGGCGGCTGGTTGTGGACGGGCTGAACACCTTGCCGAATGTGACATGCCGCACGCCCAAGGGCGCGTTCTATGCCTTCCCGAACATATCGAGCACTGGATACAAGGCAAAGGAACTCGCCTCTGCCTTGTTGGAAAAGGCCGGGGTTGCCACCATTGGCGGACCCGACTTCGGGATCATGGGCGAAGGTTACATCCGGCTGTCCTACGCAAACTCCAGCGAAAACATTTCCCGCGCGCTGGACCGCATCAATGACTTCTTGAAAGATCCCAGCTAACGCAGCGGCGGATCAGGGCCGCCGTGTTATCGGGGTCTCAGGGACGGGAGTGACAGCCTCGCCCTTTTCAAACCAGCTGACAAGGTTGTCGACAACGAGTTGCCCCATGGCATTGCGGGTATGGACCGAAGCCGAACCGACATGGGGCAGCGTGACGACATTGTCACGGATCAAAAGGGGACGCGGCACGAACGGCTCATCTGCGAACACATCGAGCCCGGCCCCCATGATCCTGTCTGTCTCAAGGGCATCGATCAAAGCGGCTTCGTCGATCACCGATCCGCGCCCGATATTGATGACCACGCCATGAGGGCCAAGGGCATGCAAGACACCTTCGGACACCGCGTGCCGCGTTTCGGCGGTCCCAGGCGCTGCAATCATCAATGTATCACATGCGGCAGCCAGATCCTCCAGATCGGCGTGATAGGGGTAGGGAACGTCGGCTTGTGGGCTTCGCCCATGGTAGCGGATCTTCAAATCGAAAGCCTCCGCCCGCCGCGCGATCGCCTTGCCGATCCGCCCCAGACCGAATATCCCGAGCGTCCGTCCCCGGAGCGTCCCTGGGGTCAAGGGAAAGCTTCCCTTCTGGAGCCAGTTTCTGTCCCTGACCCACCGTTCCGCCGCGCCCAATTGGCGAACCGTCATGATCAGCAACCCAATTGCGATATCCGCGACTTCGTCGCTCAAAACATCCGGCGTGTGAGTCACAACAACATCGCGGGCGCTGCAATCGTAGACGGCGACGTTGTCATAGCCGACACCGAAATTCGCGACGATCTCAAGCTTGGGGAAGCGTTCGATATAGCGCGCGTCAATGGGGGTGCCCATCACGGCCAGACCCTGAACACGGGGCGCCGCCGCCTGGACGATCGCGTCCGGATCGATGTCATTGAAGGGCAAAATCACCTCAAATCTCTCGGTTAGTTGTCTTGTGACAACCGGCAACATGGGACGCGGCAGCAAGATAACGGGCTTACCCAAGGCAACCTCCAAAACGTCGGACTGATTCCAGTGCGGCCCATTCTAAACAGGCGGATTCAACTAGCGAAATTTGACAGTGGCCCTTCCGGCCAAAAGCCAAGCGTAGCCGATAACTTAAAACACACTGTCAATATTGACAATTCAGAAGCAATATTCTGTCGAAATTTATATTGCTCGTATCAGATTATTAAAATTTTCACTTCACGCTTCGTCATGAAAGAAGCAAGTACGGGCGTAGCACACATGAATGACGTGACCGCAGTCGAACTGGATCTGGAAGCGACCTTCGGCGCAATACCGGATTGCGTTTTGATCACCAACCCAGACAACCAACTTGTCTACGCCAATCGCTCAGCAGAGGCCGCCTTGGGCTATAGCCGGTCTGAACTGGACGGGCTGGACGCAGCAGATATTTTCGCCGATCCAGACGACCACAAGCGGTTTTACATGCCCTCCGGTTCGCGCTCTGTCGGCACTGCGCCCAGAACGCAGGTGCTCATGAAGCGCAAGAGCGGAGAGGCATTCAGCGCGGAGATCGTCAATGCCAGTCTGGTCAATACGGGTGGCACAAACCTCGGCTCGTTGATCCTCGCCCGCGATATTTCCGACCGCCTCAGCGCTGAAATGGCTGCCCGCGAGGCAGCCCAGACGCTTGAAGACGCCATGGAAGCGATTTCTGAAGGCTTTGCTCTCTACGACAAGGATGATCGGCTCATTATCTTCAATGAGAAGTACCGCGAAATCTATGAGCAATCCGCGAACGCTCTCATCCCGGGGCGTACCTTCGAGGAAATCGTGGCGTATGGGCTGAGCCAGAACCAATACAACACCGGCGACAAGAGCCAAGGCGACTGGCTTGCCGAGCGCGTGAGACGTCACCAGGCTGCCGATGGGGCGTTGGTCGAACAAAACCTAGCGGATGGCCGCTGGTTGCAGATTTCCGAGCACCGGACCCGGTCGGGAGGCATTGCCGGAATCCGGACCGACATCACTGCCCTCAAGCAGGCACAGGCGGCAACACGGGCGGCGTATGCCAGCCTTGAGACGCTCGCAAACAGTCTGTCTTGCTCAATCGTCGAAGCCGACCGGGATGGGATCTGTAAGTTCGTCAATCGAATTGCCGCGGAATGGTTCGCGACAAGCCCGGAGCAGCTCAAAGGCACACGGATACGTGAAAGGCTTCCAAAAGCGTACCTGGACTCCAGCATTACGCAGTTTGAGAAAGCACTTGGCGGCGAAAGCTCGACCATGGAAATCAATATGCTGTTTCCCGATGGCATGACCCGGGACGTGTTGCTGGAATACATTCCGAAATACAACGAATTCAATGAAATCGAGGGCGTCATCACCTATGCGGTCGATATCACCGAACGCAAGACAACTGAACGGACCCTGGCCGAGCTCTACGCGATCACGTCAACCCGGGAACTCGGCCAGGATGAGAAGATCAATCTAATCGTGCGCCTTGGCTGCGAGCATTTCGGCTTGCCTTTCGGGATCATCAGCCATGTGATCGAGGATCGCTACACGGTCGTTCGAGCTGAAAGTCCCAACGGGGAAATACAGGTTGGCGAGCAATACGACTTGGGCGAAACATTCTGCGCAAAGACACTCCAGAGTGACAGTGCATTTGCGGTCTCGCATACGGCCGAGTCCGAACTGGCTTCCCATCCATGCGCCCGGAAATTTCCGCTGCAAGCCTATATCGGCGCGCCGCTGCTTGTGGACGGTGAAGTCTACGGCACGATCAATTTTAGCGGCCCAGAGCCAAGGCGCCGGGAGTTCAGCCCGACCGATTGCGAGATCATTCGCCAATTCGCGGATTGGGTCGGCCATGAAATCGCCCGTCACCGCGATCATGAGGCGTTGATGGAAGCCAAGATCCGCATGGAACGCATCGCCAGTATCGATGACCTGACCGGGATCATGAACCGGCGGGCTTTCCTTGAACGCGCAAGCACCGAAGTCGCCCGTTTCCGGCGAACCCGGCGCCCTTTCACCACCATCATGATGGATGTGGACCATTTCAAGACGATCAACGACACATATGGTCACGCGGTCGGAGATGAAGTCTTGAAACAGTTTGCGGCCCTGGTCAACGGCGCCTTGCGGGCGGTAGACGTGTTTGGTCGGGTCGGCGGAGAGGAATTCTGCCTTTTGCTGCACAACACGACCATCGAAGACGGCCTGTTGGTTGCCGACCGGATCAGGGCCAAAATCGCGAACAGTTGCAGCGTAGCACCGGTCGAGTGGGACGTGACCTGCAGCATGGGATTGACCACCATCGAAGACGGCGACGTCGATATCTCCGCTCTGTTGCAGCGTGCGGACAACGCGCTGTACCGGGCAAAGGAAGAAGGCCGGAACCGCTGCGTCATCTATTCCCGTCAAAAAGACCTGGCTACGATCTGAGCCGGAACCGCTCCGGCCTCAGCCATCGGTATTCCGGTGGAGAGCGGCTTAGGTCTTCAGCTTGTCCATGAGCTGTTGCAGCAATGAAACGCTGGCGGGGTCTTTGAGGCGTCCGTCTTCGCAAAACGCGGTGCCAGCGTTTGCAATCAGAACCTCAGGGCCGGAGAGCAGGCGCGGATCGAATGGGGTCAGGCAATGGCGAAGCATGTATTGGGACCGCGCCCCGCCGGTCCAGCCGCCAGCGGATAAGACAGCGACAGGCTTGCCGGCAAGCGGCATGGGTTGCTTGCGGCTGACCCAGTCCAGAGCGTTCTTCAAAACGCCGGGAACGCCCTTGTTGTATTCGGGCGTCGAGATCACGATCGCGTCGGCCTCCCGCATCTGATCATAGAGCACCCGGGCAGCTTCCGGTATGCCCTCCAAGTCTTCGAGATCCCCGTCATAAAGCGGCATGCGAATGTCTGCGAGAACGAATGTCTCGGGAACAAAAAGGCGGGCAGCTTCTTTCACCAACAAGGTGTTGACCGATCCTTTGCGCAAGGAACCGGAGCTTCCCAACAACATGACATCCTTCATCCATAGCCCCTCCACGTTTCGCGTAATTTGGAAATAAATATCTTATCAAACTTGTTCAAGCTACCGGTATCATCCTCAGATCGGCTCTGCTAGGGTGACCAAGCGCGGCATGCCCGCGCCATTTGTCGCAATACCACTTTCCCAATGCGTATCTGCGACATCCTCGTTGCCCGATCGGCGGAAGACTTTCCTCACCGATCACCCAATGCCGCCCGCAATGGTGCGGTTCTCAACGAAGGAGATCATTGCCGCCTTTTGAAACCTACTGCCAGTAAGGGGAGACACATGTTTCGAAAAATCATGATGCCAATCGATTTGGCGCATGCGGATAAATTGGAAAAGGCCCGGACCGCCGGTGCGGATTTGGCCAGACATTACGGGGTTCCGATCTGTTATGTCGCAGTCGCGCCCTCCACCCCGGGTGCGCTCGGTCACAACCCCAGCGAATTTGCCGCAAAAGTGGAAGCTTTCGGCTCTTCGGAGGCGGAACGCTTCGGGATCACGGTGGAGACCAAAGCCCTCACCAGCCACGATCCGACCGTCGATCTGGACAATACGCTGCTCAAAGCGGTCGACGATATCGGGGCGGACGTGGTGATCATGGCATCCCACATCCCCAATATCGCCGACCGTTTATGGCCATCGAATGGCGGCACCATTGCCAGCCGCAGCAAAGCCTCAGTTTTTGTCATTCGCGACAATTAGGCAGGACGGAGACATCGCCGCACCATTGGAAACAGAAAGGGAACTCTCCCATGACAGAAGACATATCGACCGGGATTCCGGAGCCCGAGGGCGCCGCGAATCTCATTGAGACCGACTACGAAATCGGCCAGGACAACATTGAAACCCGGGTCGGTCCCTTCGGCCTCGACATCCACAATCCCGTTTTTTTAATCTCCGGACTGACCGTTGTCGCCTTTACATTCCTTACCCTTGCCTTCCAATCCAGCGTAGCGCCGCTCTTCGACGCGATGCGCGGTTGGCTCACCGCCAATCTCGACTGGTTTTTCATCCTGTCCGGCAACGTTTTTGTGCTGGTCTGTCTTGCGCTCATCATCACCCCCCTGGGAAATGTCCGCATTGGCGGCAAGGAGGCCGAGCCGGATTATTCCTATTTCGGTTGGTTTGCCATGCTCTTCGCCGCCGGGATGGGCATCGGCCTGATGTTCTTCGGCGTTCTTGAACCCGTTTACCACATGGCCTTTTCCGAGCCGATCGGTGTGCCATCCCCCTTCGACGCCGACGGAAACCTCATTGAGGAGAATGTCGCGGCCGCAAAAGCCATGGGGATGGCCGCCACGATTTACCACTGGGGGCTTCATCCATGGGCCATCTATGCCGTCGTTGCATTGTCGCTTGCCCTGTTTGCCTACAACAAGGGGCTGCCGCTGACCATGCGCTCCGTGTTCTATCCGATCTTCGGCGAGCGCATCTGGGGCTGGCCCGGCCATATCATCGATATCCTTGCCGTTTTCGCGACGCTGTTCGGCCTTGCCACCTCCCTCGGTTTCGGGGCCCAGCAAGCCAATGCCGGTCTTGAGTTCGTGTTCGGAATTCCCGTGAGCGATACCGCGCAGGTCGTTCTCATCCTGGGCATCACCGCGTTGGCTCTTGTCTCGGTGATCCGGGGGCTTGATGGCGGCGTGAAGGTTCTGTCGGAAATCAACATGATCATCGCGGGGCTTTTGCTCGGCTTTGTCATCTTAGCCGGCCCCACGCTCTCGATCTTCAGCGGGATATTCAACAATTCGGTAGAGTACCTCAAGGAAGTTGTCCCTCTGTCCATGCCATTCGGGCGGGAAGATGACGGATTCCGCCAAGGCTGGACGTCTTTTTATTGGGCCTGGTGGATTTCCTGGTCGCCGTTTGTCGGAATGTTCATCGCACGCGTGAGCCGCGGCCGGACAGTTCGCGAATTCATCACCTGTGTGTTGATCATCCCCACCTTCGTGTCCGTGGTCTGGATGACGGCCTTTGGAGGCACCGCAATCGATCAGGTTCTGACAAACGTCAACAGCCAAGTGAATCAGTACGTGATCATAAGTTACAGCCCCGAACTGTCCTTGTTTGGCATGCTGGCCGATCTGCCGTTCGCGGCCGTCACTTCCTTCATCGCGATTGTGCTGGTGATCGTGTTCTTCGTGACATCATCGGACTCAGGATCTCTTGTGATCGACACCATCACGGCGGGAGGCAAGGTCGACGCACCCGTGGCCCAACGTGTTTTCTGGTGCACCTTCGAGGGACTTGTCGCGATCGCCCTTCTGCTGGGCGGCGGCCTGGGCGCCTTGCAGGCAATGGCGGTGTCAACCGGCCTTCCCTTCACCATAGTCTTGCTATTGGCCTGCTATGCCATTTTCAAGGGACTGGCCAGCGAACCGCGTTAGAGCGTCGGGCGTTTTGATTGAAACACCCAAAGATGCATAGGCACTCAAGCAGCGATCAGCGGCGTGTATTCGGTTCCCGTTAGACGCCCGCTGGTCTGCTGGCCGGAACACCTGCAGCGGGCGGTTTATCCAAAACAGCGTGCGCCCGCTGATCGGATCCCCGCTGAGAGGCCACCTGGCAACAGGATTAATCCACCGGCAATCCCCAATAGGATGCAAATCGCCTCGCCCCGCGGGTTCACTCAGCCCCTTGTTCTCCGGTGACCCGGCAGCCGCGACCTCACATGGATCTGACCGCAAATTGTCTCCCGCGTCCGGGGCCCGGCGGTACTAGTTTTACTGCGTCTGCGCGCTGATGCTGTGGCAATGGGTCCTTGGCAATGGGATTGCGGAGTTTCCGCACAAGCTCGATGGCCAACGCAGACCAGAGCGCCGGTTTTATTTAGCGGGGTATAGATAGCTGGCTGGTTTTGGGATTTGGATTTGGGCGACGGCTCGGTGGGATTTTTTTTCTGGCGGTGTGGGGTTTTGGCTTTTTTGCGGGCGGGTTTCAGGTTCGAATCTGGATCGTTTACCCAACAAAAAAGCCGCCCTTTCCCGGGCTACTCGACGCCGGAAATGGTTCGCATCGAACGCGAGATTGTCGATATCGCGTCGAAGCTCTCCGGGACGGACGGTTTTGCAATTGTGCGAGAGAAGCTTGAAGCCGATTGCCGAGGCAAGGGCCTCAGCGAGGAACAGACCACCGCGGTTCAGGATGCGGCTCGTCCGCAGCGGATCGCCGTGGTCGAGGGTGCCCCTGGAACGGGCAAGACGACTTTGCTCTCGCCCTTGGTCGAAGCCTGGAAGGCGGAAGGGTATCGTGTTGTCGGCGCCGCGACAGCCTGGCGGGTCGCGAACGCACTGAGAGACGATCTCGGTATCGAGGCACGAGCGACGACTTCTTGGCTGGCCCGATCTGAACTTGGCAGGCCCTTCCTCAATGATCGCACAGTCCTGATCGTCGATGAGGCCGGTCTTCTGTCTTCAAGGGAAATGCACGGTCTACTCACAGCCGCTGACAATGCCGGTGCGAAAGTTCTGTTCACCGGGGACCGGGACCAGCTTCAGGCCATCGGCGCGGGTTATCTGGCCGTCATCCAACGCAAACCAGGTGCGCTTCGTAATGGTGCCCCCTTCGCCGAACTGCCGGAAGCCTTCACGTCATTACAACGGCATCTGCTCAAGAAGCCTGGCGGGGACAGGGAAATGGCCGAGATCCTCGCTCTCGTGCTTCATCATGACGAGCAGGCTGTCCTGACGGCAGTCGAGACGGCATTGGAGGCAGGCGTTCCGACAAAGACGCATGTCCTCAACCTGCTGCACCGGCTGACGGACGGAAAGCCGGTGACCCCTCCAGCCATTCGGGCGCCACAGGCCCTGTCTCTCAACCAGGAACCGAAGGCCAACGTCGAACGCTATGACGCCCTGCGCAAACTGAAGGAGGCCCGCCATGCGTCATGATCCAGCCAGCGCCGCCGTCGTCATCATGCTCAAGAGCCTCAAGATGCACGGCATGGCCCAAGCCGTCGGCGACCTCACCGAACAGGGCTCTCCCGCCTTCGAGGCTGCCATCCCGATCCTGTCCCAGTTGCTCAAGGCCGAGACGGCGGAGCGGGAGGTCAGATCCGTGGCCTATCAGCTCAAGGCGGCACGCTTTCCAGCCTACAGGGACCTGAACGGATTCGACTTTACCAGCAGCGAAGTCAACGAGGCACTCGTGCGCCAGCTTCACCGCTGCGAGTTCATCGCGCAGGCTCACAATGCCGTCTTCCTC
>NZ_VXDC01000020.1 GCF_008711285.1 Roseibium aquae | reverse complement strand
ACTTCGATCCGGTCCTTCTGCACGTCGGCGCCTGCCGTCAGGAACAGGCCGCGCTCCGGCACCGTGCCTGGCGCCCACGCCTCACGCCGGTCTGCCAGCCGTTGCCAGTCGGGCGCCTCGCCGGCCTCCATCCAGGTCTCGCCCAGGGAGGTGTTGACGAAGGTCTTCATCGTCTCGTCCCCGCCAGCGCGCGCCGACAAGAACGCCTTGGTCATGGCTTCGAGCCGCACCCAAGGAGAATAGATCTCGTTGAGATGGAAGCCTGCTGTCCCGCTGAATGGCGCGTCCGCGATCCAGCGGCCCTTGGAGATGGCCGACCAGCGGATCTCATCCTTCCACGGCATGTCGCAATCGGCACAGTGGTAGCGGGCGGTTTCGGGGCGGTGGCCGCCAGCCTCATCCTTGTCCCATTTGACCTGCCCCCAAATCAGCAGCTGTTCTGCACCGCAGGCCGGGCAAGGCACCCAGAACCGGCGCTGGTCACTTTCCTCGAACGCCGCCTCGATCCGGCTCGCGCCCTTGTTGGTCGGCGTCGAGACCAGCACGATCTTGCGGTTCCAGAAGGTCACCGTCCGCTTCTTGGCGAGGTTCACCGGGTCGCCCTCGGCACCCGCGCTGAACGGATAACGGTCCACCTCGTCACACAGCAGCAGCCGGATCGGGCGGCTGGCCAGACCCGAGGGCGCGTTCGCGCCCACAATGGTCAGATGCCCGCCTGGAAACCGCTTGTGCAGGATCTTGTTGGTGCCGTCGCGCGAGCGCGGATTGGCGATCTTGCCCTGCAGACAAGGCGTATCGCGGGCCATCGGCGAGAACCGGTCCTTTGACCAGGTTTCCGCGTCGCGCTCGGTCGGCATCACCACCATGACCGGCGCCGGGTCCTGGTCGATGTGGTATCCGACGCAATTATTGACCACTTCCGTCTTGCCCACCTGTGAACTGGACATGATGACCACCGTGTCGGTCGAGGCATCCGAGATCGCATCCATGATCCCGCGCTGGTATTCCGCCCGGCTCGTGCGCCATTGGCCCGGCTCGGCACTGGCCTCGGAACTCAAGCGGCGGTTCTGATCAGCCCAGTCGCTGATCGTCAGATCCGGCGGTGGCTTCAGAACCGACAGGGCCCTCTTCACCGTCCGCTTCAGGATCGGCGCCCCCCGCAAGGTCAATGTCGGTCTCGAGTTTGACATCTGACTGCGCGAGATCATCGAGCACCTCGCGGATAGCGGCACGGATCAGGTTACGGATGTCTCCGACGTTTGAGAGCTCATGGGCTTGCGGCGCCAACCGGTCCGGCAGTGCCAGCAATCGTGTGCGCAACAGCGCCAGCACGGCGATCCATGCGGTTCCGACCTCTTCGGCCGCGATGACGGAACCCCGTTTTTCCTCGGCCTCCATCTCGGCAAGATCCGCCCGCGCCCGGATGAAGCGTGCCCGCTCCGCCGCATAGTCCGGCGCTCCGGCCTGCGCCTTGTTCGCCTGGTCGCGCAGGTAGCGGACATACCCCCGCACCGAGCCGATCAGATCGTACTTGCCGCGCGTGGCCTTAGGGAGCACCCCTTCGCGGCTCAATTGCTGCACCCGGCGCTCCGAGAGATCCAGCAACTTGGCAATCACCGCAAGGGCTTGCGCCGATGATGACACTTGATGATCCAAAAACCTCGATCAAAGCACTGATATTGCTCCGATTAGAGTGGATAAGCACCCGCGCCAGAGCGAAGCTGCTTACACCGAAACGATGCACCCAACGGAGCCAGCACGATGATCACCCGCATGAACCCACAGACAACACCCCGCCACGAACTTCGCGCCGAAAAAGCCCGGTGCAACAAGGAGGCGGCGCTAAACGCCTTTACGGCCAAGAAGGCCGAGATCGACGAGATGCTCGCCCGGCTGCAGACCCTCAGCGACGACCATTTCAACTGCGCCCCCGACGAGGCGGGCTGGGCGATGGTCGGCACCCTCGAGCACTACGCGAGCCTTCTGAAGCGCATCACCGACAGCGCCTTCGGCGAGGGCGAGCACGCCCGCTGATCTCCGGCGCTGCCGGAACTCCCGCCGCGCGCCCTGCGCGGCTCGGGGTCGTAGAAGGCGCTGCATGACGCGGGCCTGAATACGGAGACCCGAGACCCATGCTTTCCGACACCCAAGCCATCATCCTCAGCGCTGCCGCACAGCGCGAAGACCCGTCGGCCATTGGCCTCGCCCGCCATGATCTGCGACCCGGAGCCCGAGAACGGCTCGTAGCAGAGCCCACCCCGCGCCACATGCTGGCGCATCGGGATGCCGAAGGCGTCGAGCGGTTTCGGCGTCGGGTGGTCGGGCCGGTCATCCTTGGCGAAACTCGGCAGCGTCCATGTCGATGGCAGCGTTTCCTCGGCCACCTTCGGCGGACGGTTCGGGCGGCGCCAGCCCATGAAACAGGGCTCGTGCTTCCAGAGGTAGTGGGACCGGGTCAGGACGCCGCGATCTTTCACCCAGATGATCTGCTGATGCACGAAGGCGCCCGCCTTCTCCCAGCAAGCCTCCAGCATCGCCTGGCGGCGCGAGG
Organism: Roseibium aquae; assembly: GCF_008711285.1. Classification (GTDB taxonomy): domain Bacteria; phylum Pseudomonadota; class Alphaproteobacteria; order Rhizobiales; family Stappiaceae; genus Roseibium; species Roseibium aquae. The sequence goes on along the minus strand of NZ_VXDC01000020.1, from coordinate 39,958 downwards.
CGTGCCAGCAGTACCATGCGGCGTCCTCGGCGATGGCCTCGGCCACGGCTGCAGCGATGAAGCCGTCGTAGAGTTCCGCGCCCTGCGAACTGTCGTCCCATGTCGTGCCGTAGGACGCCGACCAGTCCTTGTTCCGGGTCGGGTGGTTCGAGCCGTCGTAGTCGACGAGATACGGTGGGTCGGTGGCGAACAGGATCGCCCGCTCGCCGTTCATCAGGCGGCGCACATCGGCCGCGCTGGTGCTGTCACCGCACAGCAATCGATGATCTCCGAGGATCCAGAGATCGCCCGTCCGCGAGGCCGGGTCGCGCGGTGGTTCGGGGATGGTCACCGGCGGCACGGAGCCCCCGGCGTCACCATCAAGGCCTGCAACCGCTTCGGCCAGCAAGCGATCCAGTTCCCCATCCGAAAACCCGGTCAGTTCAAGATTGAATTCCGCTTCTAGAAGATCGCCCAGTTCCAGGCCAAGTAGCGCCTCTTCCCATTCAGCGTTCTCGCCCGAACGGTTGTCCATCAACCGGTAGGCGCGGGCCTGTGCTTCGCTCAAGCCCTTGGCAACGTGCACCGGAGCGGTTTCAAGGCCGAGTTGACGTGCCGCCTCCAGCCGCGTGTGCCCGGCCAGCACGACCATCTGCTCATCGACCACGATCGGCTGGCGCCAGCCAAACTCGGCAATCGAGGCCGCCACCGTGGCAATGGCCTTGTCGTTCCGCCGCGGGTTGCGCGCATAGGGAATGATCTGCGCAAGCGGCAGGTCGATCACGTCCATCGAAATGTCCTGATGTGGGCGCTGACGCGAAACGGGGCGGCGCGGAAAACGAAACGGCGGCCCGCGAAAGCGAAATGCCCCCCTGCCCCCCATTTCGTTTCAGGCGGGTGTGTTCAGACCGTCAGGGGCTGATTTCATTGACGAATTCGGCAAAACGAAACGAAACGGCTGTTTTCGGGGGCGTCACTGGGAAAGCGTCGCGCTTCGCCCGCCAGCATACGTTTTGCCCGAAAAGGAACCGGAAAACAATAACTTGGCGGCCTGGACCCCCGCTGGACCCCGGAAACCAGCCCCGGTGTCCACCGCAGGATGAACGGCGGTTCGCCTGAGCGCACGAGAGCGAGTATATCGCCATGGATACCGTTAAAAGGGCGATCCGTCTCGTCTTGCGGTGTCTCGCAAGAAATTGTCTCGCAGGTGCGTTCGGACTTGACAGCGCGATCTTGAAGCCTGTTGCCGCGCACTCATCTTTCCGGTAGTATTTCCGGTAATGGAGGGCAACATGGCCAGCACCGATCCGTCTCCCGTCACCCAGTGGCGCAAGCGCCGTCAGCAGCAGGGCTTCGTGCGCGTGGAAGTTCAGGTCCGCAAGGAAGACGCTGCCCTCGTCCGGGACGTCGCCACCGCCTTGGGCGATCCCGCACGCGAGAGCGAGACGCGCGCTATACTTCGCGAGAAGATCGCGATGCCCCGCGCGGGTGGGCTCAAAGCGCTCATCGCCTCGGCGCCGCTCGACGGGATCGATCTCGACCGTCCCCGCGATTTCGGGCGCGATGTCTCCCTGTGAGCTACCTGATCGACACGAACATCATTTCCGAAGTGCGCAAGGGCGAGAGGTGCGACCCAGCAGTTGCCACCTGGTGGGCGGGCGTGGCCGAGGATGACCTGTGGCTCAGCGCATTGGTTTTGGGCGAAATCCGCAAGGGCGTAGAACTGGTGCGCCGCCGCGATCCCCGGAAGGCCGAGGCGCTCGAGGCATGGCTCGGCGACGTGATTGCGGGTTTCGGCGACAGGGTGCTACCCGTCGACACGGCCGTCGCGGAGGAATGGGGCCGGATGAACGCGATCCGTCCAGTGCCGGTTATTGACGCGCTGCTGGCAGCGACAGCCAAGGTCAACGGTCTGACGCTGGTAACCCGCAACGGGGCCGATGTTGCAGGGCTCGACGTGGACGTGCTGAACCCGTTTGAGCCTTGAATAGCTCAGCACGCCTATTCAAGTTTCGCATCCCAACTTCAATAAAACCCGTTCAGTTCGTTGCCGCCACCACGAACTCCATCGACCGCTTCCTAGGCACCTGCCTCCAATTCAACCGCCAGACGATGACCGCGATCCCGTACTGCCAGCGCCGGTTCGCCGTGGCCCGGCTTATGCCGAGCTCCCAACAGATGGGTTTCCACGGTGTCCGGTTCGCGCGCAGCCAGACGATCCGTGCGTCGTCCTTCTCGAGCCACCGCAGCCAGAGCATGGCCTCCTCGGCCTGCGTGATCTGCCGCGGGCCAGGCCTAGGCCGACGCATCTGCGGCTGCTGGCCGACCTGATCGGCGAAGCTGTGGAAGTACTCGGGCCAGGCGTTGAAGGGGCCCTGCGGCTTCACTGCGGGCAGTTGCGCGAACACGTCGGCGGCCATTTCGAGGCGGTCCTGAACGCGGGCAGTTGTCCATTCACGCATGAGACCCGTCCTCCTGTCGCTTTCCGTAGAGCTTGTCCCCGAGTTGACGGATCAACTCACGCTCCGGCCAGGTGAGACGCTGGTCGTCCAGCGAGACCGCCAGCATGCGCTGTTCGTGCCACCCCTCGCGCTTGACCTGCTCCGGGTCGCGGCGACGCCCGCCATAGCCCTTCGGCGTGAACCGCATGCCGCTCATTGCACACCTCCCCGGGTCTCCAGCGCCCAGAGCAGGATGGCGATCGCGTCGGCCTCGTTGTCATCCGCGGGGCTGAAGCCCCGGGCGCGTGCCGCCGCGATCATCGCCTCCTTCGGTGCGTTGCCCTTGCCGGTGGCGTGGCGCTTGATGGTGCCGACCGGTACGCCGGCATAGGCTATGGAGTTTTGCTCACACCAAACCTCAAGAATTGCCAACCAGCCTCCGTAGAGATGGGAGGCGTCTGTCCCCGCATGCCGGCGAACCTGCTCGTAGATCAGCTGTTCGAAACCGCCGGAGAGTCGATGGACTTCGTCCAGCCAGCCCCGGAAGCGCAGAAAGCGCATACCGCCGCCCTGCCATCGGTCCTGCCTGAAGTCGACGACGCCGCTCGTGATTGCCCGATCACGCGTTAGAAGCGCCCATCCAGTCCGCGTACCAAGGTCCAAAGCCAAGATGCTCATCGTACGTGCTCCCAGCTGGACCGCGCGAGGATCTTGAACACCGAACGCTTATGGAGACCGTAGCCCTCGGCGATCAATGGTCGTGGAATTCCGGCGATCTTCATTCGACGGATTGCGCGAACGTCGATCTCTGTGATGACGGACGCGGGGTTCCTCGAGCCCTTCAAGGCGGTGCCGTGCAACGTGCAGTCGGCAAGGTTTTCGGCCTGCGTTGCCCATCGCAGATTGCCAACGGCGTTGTTGGTACGATCGCCATCATTGTGCGCGACAAGATGATGCGCGGAGGGCGGGCGGCCCAGAAATGTCAGGGCAACGAGACGGTGAACGTCGATGCGCTTCGATCTCGGACGCTCGCAAAGGCAGACCGAGACATACCCGGTCTGCATGTTGAGCGAAGGGCGGAGGACGCGGCCCGCTTTCGCGCCCTTGGACTGCCGCATCCTGCGAACCCGCCCTTCGGATGACACCTCGTATGCGGGCCAATCGGGGATGATCCGCCATTCGACTGCGGCGGCCGTTGTTGCCGGTTCGCAAGGCGCCCAGCCGGCCGTGGTGCCAAGGTCGAGGGCGAGGATGCAGGACCGGGAGATCGCGCCCGTTTCGGGGCTCACATCCTGCGCGGGGATCGGTGTGTTCATCGTGAAGGCTCACAAGCTGTGAACCTTCGGCTTCGGTCACCGCAAGATTTAGCATCCTGCGGTCCCCGGCCAAAGCAAAAACGACCATGGGCGACGCGGCCGGCGAAAATCGACGGGCTGCCCGTCCCGGTCCCAACCTCCGAACGCGTGGTCCCAACCTTAGAGGGGGGTTGGGACAGTCCTTTATCGTTTCACTCCAATCACTTGACCGGATGTGGTCCCAACCTCGGTGTCCCCAACGGGGGTCCTTCTCTTTTCGTATAGAAAAACATGTTCCCGACCTTTTCCGTTCTCCCACATGAATGTGTAGCAAAAGGTTGGGACCACAGGGTGAGGTTGGGGACACCGTTGTTATTGAACGTCTTTTCGTGTCCCCAACCCCCTTCGGAGGTTGGGACAGGGTTGGGACCAGCGGGGAGGTTGGGACGGCGCGCCCTTCACATCAGCGCCGGCTAGAACAGTGTCGATTTCTTTGACACCCGCTTTCCTTCGAACCGATTCTGGACGGATGAAACAGTCTGTAGTCGAGGGGCTTAGATGGCAAATGCCACTTTCTGAATGCAGGTCGAGCACGATCATCTGCGCAAGCTTGCGAATGCGACGCCGGTGCAGGCGTACGCCACGCGTGTCGACGTTGACGTTGACGTCGACGTGGGCGACCTCGGCATTCGCTCCATCACGGTGACGGACAACGGCACGGCTTCTCACGCCAAGAGGCTGAAGCGCTGTTCGGGAAGGTCGGAGGGTCATGGAAACGGCATGGCGCGCGATCCAAAAGCAAGGGCGCTTTGCGCGGCAAGGAGCGAAAAGGCCGGTTCAGAGCGCTTGGAACGGGCGTCGAGGTGATGATTTCCGAGCTCGACCGAAAGTTCCGGTCACTTGATCCGGAACGAGCCGTGCCCGACCTATCGGCGGTATTCGCGGTTTGACGGGAAAACAGGCATTGTTGATTTGATGCTATCGAGAGCAGTTCCTCTCAGCCGGTCGGAAAAGCTTGAGAATCTGATCGTTAAATTAAAGCGCCCATCCGTCGTGATTGGCGCGAAAGAGCTAACGCAGATTGAAAGCTACGCCTTCGCGATCGCCGGAGATGAGAGATTCCGCGACCTGAAAACCAGATGGGGTAGTGTCAAATATCTTTCGCACTTTCGTTTTCAGGCGACGGCTCCGTGGGTTTGGTGTTGCTCCTGGTAATGCGGTGCCATGCTGATCTATTTGCGGGCGGACCATTTGCCGGCTGCAATGTGCCTGAGCCTGGCCGCGGCCAGGTTCAGGCATGATTGACCGTCCCTTGTGAACCTTTTCCGGCATCATCCTTCGCGTGTGCGTGCGCGAAAAGAGGTAACCCAGTGTCCGGACCGGCTTGAACTGGCCTGTTCTTTGCTTCCCCTACGAAGCCGAAAAACCCGACACGCATTACCAAGGCTGCATGTCTCGTTCACGAGAAGGAACCGGAACTATGTCGATAGGTGGACTATCATCTGGAATGATGGACTTTTCGTCCATTCAGGCCCAGTTCAAAGAACGAATGACTGAAAGGTTCAATACGGCCGATACCGACGGCAGCAAAGGGCTTTCACTAGACGAGTTCAATAAAGCGTCAAAGGACAATCCGCTCAACAGGGCAGGTTCTGCAGCCGGCCTGTCCCGCGAGGAACTATTTGCCGAGTTGGATGCCGATGGCAGCGGAGAAGTGACCGGTGACGAGTTCAAGGACCGCCTCGGTTCACGGTCGGGCAACGGTCCCGCGGCAAGCATGTTGCCGCAGCTTCTGTCCCTGCAAGAACAAGGAGGCGGCTTGTCGTCAATGATGGGCAACGGCAACAGCATACAATCGAACACCTTCGATCAATTGATGGAAGCGCTCGGCTCCGACCCGGATGAAAAATAGAGCGGATTAACCGATATAGCGTGTAAACGCGCCGCGCCGCCCGGGCTCACGCTCGGGTGGTGGACTCCGAGGGGCGTCAATTCCAATGGCTTTGGGTGGCCCTAAGACACACGCGCCACACCCCATCCCTTGATCGCAGCCTTGAGAGTTCAGTACGCATACGCCGCCGCCGGAGGCACTACCCGACCACCGGCCGCCGTGTATCGCCCAGCATCCTCATCAGTTCGCCCCTCCGGCAAACCCGGCACGGTTCACCTTGTTAGAACGTCGTCGGCCTATGGTTCCTACCGTTGCGGTCGCAAACAAGCTCGCCCGGGCTATTTGGGCGATGCTCTCTACCGGGGAGGTGTTCCGGAACGCGTAACCTTACAAATCGAACTAACAGAGACCCGACCAGGTGGCACAAGTGCAATAGCGACGGGATGGCCAATCGGCAGAGCTGAGGATCGAAAAGGCCCGGAGAGCTTTATGCGCGCTGAAGCGCGTCCCATTGATGAGGCCTCGATCCGCGGACACCATCAGGGCCAGCAGTCATGTATGGGCTGCACGAACAGGCCGAATAGATGAACGCACCCGCCGATGAACATCACGTTCAAAACACTTGCGCCCGCGGGGCCGTCTATACATGAACCTTTCAATAAATCCGTTTTGCATGGGCTTATCGACGCTCACCCCGTCGAAGAAAGAGCTGCCGTTGGCGGAGACCGAGAGGCGGAAGCGGTCGGAGCCGAACAGCCCCACCAGCGCCTTGGTCACGAAGCCAGTCTTCAGCGTAAGCCCGAGATCGTTGCCTGCGGCCTCCTTGTTCAGTTGCAAGAACAGATCGCCGGTGCCGCCCTTGGCCACGGTCTTCGCTGTCCAGAGCGCGGCGTTCAGCTTGGCCGAGAACGGGTTCGAGACGTTGGCGGTGGTGCCGACGCCGAGCAGCGACATGTTCTGCCGCGCCGCCGGTGTGGTGCCGATCCAGGTCGCGCCGTCATAGACCAGCAGCAGCCAGCCGTTCTCCGGGCACCGCTCGTGAAGCAGGTCACTCAAAGTTCTTGACAGAAAGGCAAATCGATTCAAAAGTTTTATTTAACAGAACCATTGTTCCATTTCGTGCAACTTTTATCTCCATGACAATCCTCAACTCTGCCGCTTCTGTTCTTCGTTGTTTCAATTCCGAGTGCACGGAATTGACTGTAACGGATACGGTCGAACAGCTGGGGATTCCCAAAAGCAACGCCTCACGACTGCTCAGGGCAATGCGCGATGCGGGGCTTTTAGAGACAATCGGAAACACCAAACGATATCGCCCGGGCGTGCTGGTCATCGCGGCCGCCAGCAGCTATCGCCGCTCGTCGAGCCTTGTTGAGCGCGCGTCCGAAGCGGTCGCTCGGATCAGCGCTGCAACCGGTCACACCGGATATGTCAGCAAGCTGATTGGTGGCGAGATCGCTGCGGTCAGCGATCAGCCCGGCACCCACGCGCTTCGCGTCGTCTCCAGCATCGGCCGCAAGCTCAGCTCACACGGCAGCGGCACTGGGCGCGCGCTTCTAGCCCTCTATTCCGACGCCGAAGTGCGGGCAATGTTTCCGGAGGGTATTACGCCGCCTTCGGAGCTGTCGCCACAGACGGTCGACGAGCTTCTGGAGAGGCTTGCAGAGGTGCGGAGCACTGGGGTTTCGTTCTCAAGCCAAGAATCTACACGAGGGGTCGATGCCCTTTCCGTCTCGGTCCGCGACCCGGAGACCAGCGAAGCCGTCGCGCTTTGCATCGTGTATCCGCAGGCGCTGGCGACAGACGAGGAACGCAAATCCATCGAAACCATGTTGCTCAACGGTGCGGCCGAGGTTGCGGCTGCCCTCGGCGACATGACAGCCAAAAAAAGGTGACCCGGAATGAGCGGAACGAGCAATGGGATGCGCTGGCGGGTCGGGGTCGACATCGGCGGCACCTTTACCGATTTCATCCTTTATGACGGCATCGCGGGCAGCGTGACACTGCACAAGCGTCTAACCACCCCCAATGACCCGGCTGAGGCTGCGCTGACAGGGCTGGAAGAACTGGTCGAGATGCGCGGGATCGCTTTGTCGGATTTAGGCGAAATGGTGCACGGCACTACGCTGGTCACAAACGCCGTCATCGAACGCAAAGGCGCGCGCTTAGGCCTGATCACCACGAAAGGTTTCCGTGACATTCTGGAGATGGGGACCGAGCAGCGCTACGATATATACGATCTATTCGTCTCGTTTCCCGATCCGCTTGCCCCGCGCGACCTGCGGCTTGAAGTCGGAGAACGCATCAACGCGCTGGGCGAAGTTCTGACCCCGCTGGACGAAGCAGGCGTCATCCGGGCCGCTAAGGCGCTGGTGGCCGAGGGATGCGAGGCGATTGCCATCGCTTTCCTGCATGCCTACGCCAACACTGTTCATGAACGCCGCGCCGCCGACCTGATCCGCGCAGTCGCGCCCCATGTGTCGATCTCGCTGTCTTCGGATGTGGTGGCAGAAATTGGCGAGTATCAGCGCACGGTTACGACCTGCGCAAATGCCTATGTACAGCCGCTCATGGACCGATATTTGAAGCGTCTCGAAGCCGAGCTCCGGGCGCGTGGCTTTCGTGGGCCGCTCAGGCTCATGCACTCGGCCGGGGGGCTGGTCTCCCTTCAGATGGCGCGCGATTTGCCGATCCGTTTGCTGGAATCGGGGCCTGCGGGGGGTGGTTTGGCCACGGCGCTGTTTGGACAATTGGCCGATCGGGCGGATGTGATTTCCTTCGACATGGGTGGCACCACCGCAAAGGCCTGCATGATCGAGAATGGTCGTGCGGAGATCGCACCGATGATGGAGGCGGCGCGCGTCCATCGCTTCACCAAAGGCTCGGGACTGCCCATCAAGGCACCGGTGATCGACATGATCGAGATTGGCGCAGGGGGCGGATCGATCGCCGCGCTGGATGAAGTAGGCCTTCTGAAAGTCGGTCCGCACTCTGCGGCCTCGGACCCGGGGCCGGCCTGTTACGCGCTGGGTGGTTTGCAGCCTACGGTGACCGACGCCAATCTGGTACTGGGCTACTACGATCCGGACTTTTTTCTGGGCGGGCGGATGACGCTCGATATGGATGCCGCCCGCCGCGCGGTGGCGACAATTGCAAAGCCGTTGGGGCTGAGCATCGAAGACGCCGCACTCGGCATCCACAAAGTCGTGGCGGAAAACATGGCGGCGTCAGCACGCGTCCACCTGATCGAAAAGGGCAAGGATCCGCGCCACTATGCGATGGTCGCCTTCGGGGGGGCTGGCCCGGCGCATGCGGTGAACGTGGCGCGCGCGATGGGCGTCGCCGAGGTCATCATCCCACCAGCATCAGGGGCGGCATCCGCGCTCGGTTTTCTCATCGCTCCGCTCAGTTTCGAATGCGCGCGGTCGTACCGGGTCGAGCTGTCCGACGCCTTCGACGCCGACGCGGTAAACGCGATCCTTCATGATCTTGCCTCCGAAGGGCGCGGTCAGCTGACAGCGGCAGGCGTCAGCGCGGGCGACATTACCGTAGAAGCCCATGCCGACATGCGTCTTGTCGGCCAGATGCACGATATCTCGGTGCAGCTGCCTTCAGGGCTCTTGGGGTCTGATAGCCTGCCCAAAATCCGCGACGCTTTCGCTAAGGCCTATGAGTCACGGTATACCAAGGTTTTCGAAGGCGCGCACATCGAGATCGTGACCTTTCGTCTGCGCTGCATTGGCCCAAAACCAGCGATCTCGGTCACCGGAGCCGCCGGGGGTGCGGGCGGCGAAGGTCTTGTCAAAAGCCGACGCCGCGCCTGGTTCGCCGACGGCATGCACGAGGCGACCGTTTACGATCGATATGCGCTGGTTCCCGGAAGCCGGATCGATGGTCCCGCGATAATCGAGGAACGCGAAGCAACAACCGTGCTTGGTCCGCGGGACCGGATGCGCGTCGATGACACGCTGAACCTTTGCATCGAAGTAGCCCCAATTCAGGAGGCTGTGACACGAATTACCGCTGGGATGAGCCGGGCAGAAGCGGCGCGCGTGATTGAGGCCGATCCGATCGGGCTGGAGATCATGTGGAGTCGACTTGTGAACGTCGTCGAGGAAATGTGGCAAACGGTCTGCCGCACCGCGTTCTCGCTTGTAATCTCCGAGGCGCAGGATTTCGCCTGCGAATTGCTGGACCCCGAGGGCGAGACGTTGGCGCACAGCCCGCGCGCGATGCCGGTCTTCAATCTAACCTTGCCGCGCGCGGTGAAGGCGCTTTTGGAACGCTACCCTGCAGAGACTCTGAAACCAGGTGACGTGCTGGTGACGAACGATCCGTGGCTTTGTGCCGGGCATCTCTTCGACATCGCCGTCGTTACCCCTGCCTTCTGGAACGGTCGGCTGGTTGGCTTGTTAGGAACGGTCGGCCATGTCTCGGATATAGGCGGCACTAAGGATTCGTTGAAGGCCCGCGAAATCTTCGAGGAAGGGCTGCAGATCCCGCCAATGAAGCTGTTCGACGCGGGCGTTCCGAACGAGACCCTTTTTCGGATCATTGCCCAAAATGTGCGAAACGGCGCCCAGGTGATCGGTGATATACAGTCCTTCGTAACTGCGAATGTAATCGGCGTCGAGCGTTTGGAAGCCTTCATGGCCGAGTACGGGATGGAGGATTTGGTCGCGCTGGCGCAGGTTGTGCAGGACCTATCGCAAGGTGCGATGCGCGACGCGGTGCGCGCGATCCCCGATGGTACCTATCGCGCCACAATCAGCAACAACCCCCTTGGCAAGACCCTGACCTATCCGGTCGCCATTCACGTCGTGGGGGACCGGATGGAAATCGATTTCGACGGAGCACCCGCACAACTGCCGCAGGGCGGGCTGAATGCAACGCTGAACTACACTTCAGCGCATGCGACCTATCCGCTGAAATGCATGCTGACCCCCAAGGTGCGTGGAAACGCAGGGTGCTACCGCCAGTTTTCGGTGAAGGCGCCCGAGGGCTCGATTTTGAACTGCACCTATCCGGCCTCGGTCAACATCCGAACCCGCACCGGCTGGTATGTGGCGCCGAATATCTTTCAGGCGCTCGCGCATGCGCGGCCGGGTGCCGTCCAGGCCTTCACCGGGCTGGCAGTCGCGTCGAACATCTACGGTCAAGATCGCGAAGGCATTTTCTATTCCGACATGTTGTTTTGCGGGGGCGGACAGGGTGGATCGGACCACAAGGACGGCCATTCGGCACTATTGTGGCCGACCTCGGCAGCCAATACCTCGATAGAATTAATGGAAAGCCGCGCCCCTATCTTGGTCGAGGAAAAGGGCTTCGTCATAGATTCGTGCGGTGCCGGACGGCATCGAGGCGGGCTTGGCCAGAGGGTCGTGTTCCGCAAGCGGATCGACGACGGCTGCACGACGCTGGCCTCAGTGTTCCCCGAGGGTGTGGCCAACCCGATTCCCGGTCTTTTCGGCGGACAGCCCGGAGGCATGGCCAGCGGCAAAGTGCTCGCGACCGACGGCAGCGTCATCGAGGATTGCGGAAGTGGAAAGTTGGTGGAACTGCACGGCCCCGGCGAGCGCATCGAACTGAAGCTCAGCGGTGGGGCGGGATACGGCGATCCAGCGCAGCGCGATCCCGAACTCGTCAAGCGCGACCTGCGGCTTGGCTATGTCAGCCCCGACTACGTTCGTCGCCATCACCCCACGGCCCTAACCCCAGACAGCGAACTGGCAGAAACGGCGTGAAATCAAGAATACCCCCCCGAACGGAACAGATCCGCCCGGGCCGCACCAGCAAGGAGAAGCGCATGCCCCCGATCGACCTCTCAACCCTAACGCGCCGGAGCTTTCTGGCGCTCAGCGGCGCCGGTTTGGCAGCCACGTCCTTCCCGCAAGAGCTGTTCGCCCAATCCGGGCGCAACATCCTAATCATTGCATCCGGGCAGGACATTCCGAACTTTGACCCTCATACTGCAACCGGGTATTCGGCGAGCTTCTTCATGCGCAACACTTACGACCCGCTGGTGCGCGTTTCCGGGAACCCGCCCGAGCCCGTCCCGGCGCTGGCCCAATCTTGGGATGTTAGCGCGAATGGCCGTTCATATACCTTCGCATTGAATCCCGCAGCGGTGTTCCATGATGGCACACCCGTCACCGCCGCCGACGTTATCTATTCCTACCAGCGCGCCCTGCGCCTAGCGAAAGGCAACAGCTGGATGATCCGCGGCATCGTTGATCCCGACCAGATCACGGCAATTGACGATCACACGGTGCGCTTCGATCTGGCCAGCCCCTTTGCGGCGTTTCTTCAGGTCATTGCTTGGATTTTCGTCGTCTCGAAGACCACCGCCGAAGCCAACGAAGGCGGTGACGACAGCGCGACCTATCTGCAAGCCAATGTTGCAGGGTCCGGCCCGTTCACAGTGCGTCGTGCCGAACCGGGCGCGCTGTATCATCTGGATCGCGCGGCAACCGCGTGGCAGGCAAACGGCGGAAATCTTGACGGCGTGATCTGGCAGATTATCCGCGAGACCTCGACCCAGCGTTTGGCGCTCCAGCGGGGCGAAGTGCATATCGCGCTCAATCTGACCTCCGAGGATATGAATTCGCTCGAAAGTGCTCCGGGCGTCATGCGGGTCATCGAAACGGAGTATCGCACTTTCTCGATCAAGATGAACACCGAGTTCGGCCCGATGGCCGATATCAACATGCGCAAGGCGATTGCCTATGCGATGAACTATCAGGGCATGCTCGAGGCTGCGGGCTATGCGGAACTGATGATAGGCCCGTTGCCCAGCGGCATTCTGGGCCACAACCCAGCGCTGGCCATCTACCGCACCGATCTGGACAAGGCCCGCGAGCATTTGGCTATGACCGCGACGCCCGAGGGCGGGATCACGTTGCAGATGGTTCATGTCAACGGGAATGAACAGCAACGCCGCTGGTCGCTGATCCTGCTGGACAGCTTGCAGGCGTTGAACATTCAGCTGGAAATCACGCCTATGAACTGGCCCGACATGGTGGCTGCGTGCCAGTCGCCCGAGACCTTCCCCGACCTGTTCCCGGTCTATCAGACGGCGAATTACGGCGATCCTGACAACATCGCATTTGCCGCCTACCATTCATCGCGCAATGGCGGCTGGCAGAACGCTGTTTACAACAACCCTGCGGCGGATGCCCTGATCGAAGCCGGGCGCACCGAGATCGATCCGGCGCGGCGCGTCGAGATCTATGGCGAGTTGCAGACCTTGCTGGTTGCGGATTGTCCCGACATTTTCGGCGTACTCGAGAAGCGCCTTCTGGGCATGCGCGATGTGGTGCAGGGCTTCAGCTTTACCCCGGTAGCCTCCAACGCAGTCGACGCTTGGCCGCTGTCGCTTTAGGCCGATACCTCGTCCGGGCGCACCCGCCGTCGGTGTGCCCGTACCGACCACGCTCCAAGGGTCCGACGCTTATGCTGCGGTTCATCTTCAGGCGGATCCTGCTGATCCTGCCGGTGCTTTTCGGCCTTACGGTCATCATGTTCGTGATCGCCCGCGTGCTGCCGGGCGATCCTGTCGGTTTGGCAGCCGGACCGAACGCCACCCGCGAAGAGATCGAGGCGCTAGCGCGGGAATTCGGTTTAGATCAGCCGATCCTTGGTCAATACTGGACGTATGTGTCGGGCCTGGCTCAGGGTGATTTTGGCACGTCGATCTTCACTCGGCGCCCGGTCGCGGACGATCTCGCCGCCTACCTGCCTGCGACTCTGGAACTGGTGTTCTCCGCACTTCTGATCGCCATCGTCGTCGGGATTCCCGCCGGCCTGATGGCCGCGATCTGGCGCAATCGCTGGCCCGATTACCTGTCCAATATCCTAAGCGTCGCGGCGATCTCGATGCCGCGCTTTTTTCTAGGCCTGCTGCTCCAGCTGTGCTTTGCGATGTGGTTGATGTGGCTGCCTCTGGGGGGCCGTTTCCCGATCATCCTCGAACCGCCTCCCGGCGTGACGGGTTTCTACACCATCGACGCGCTCCTGGCAGGTGACATGGAAAGCTTTCAGACGGCATGTCGTTATCTTGCCATGCCTGCGATCGCGATGTCCCTGTCGCCGCTGGCGACGATCCTGCGCATGATGCGCGCTGCAACGATTGAAGTGATGCAGCAGGACTACGTGACCACGGCGCGGGCCTTGGGACTGTCGCCGCGCCTGATCGTCTTCAAATATGTGCTGCGCAACGCTATTTCGTCGTCGCTGACCTTGATCGGGCTCTACTTCGGCTGGCTATTAGGCGGGACGGTTCTGGTCGAAACGGTGTTCGACTGGCCTGGCGTCGGGCTTTACGCGACATCGGCCATAGTGGCTCAGGACTTCATGCCCGTGGTCAGCGTCGCCTTGGTGATTGGTGCGCTGTTCATCAGCGTTAACATCGTCATCGATTTGCTCTACGGCGTCATCAATCCGAAAGTCAGATACCAATGATCGAAAGGCACTTGTCCAACAAGCGAAGCGCGCGGGCCGAGGCCCTGCGCCGAGCCTTTTACCGCTTTCGCCAAAGCCGTCTGTCATTGATCGGGGCCGCCATGGTCGCGACGGTTGTCTTCTTCACCCTGTTTGGTGCGGTGCTGGCCCCTTTCCCCGAGCATGTCGACGGTGGGGTCGATACCTCGAACCGGTTTTCCGCGCCGTCGCTGGCGCATCCTTTTGGCACCAACGAGTTGGGCCAAGACGTGCTATCCCTTGTCATGGCTGGAACGCCGGTCTCGGTGTCCGCGGGGTTCGCCGTCGTCTTTATCGGGTCCGTTCTGGGGGTAATAGTGGGCGCCTTGGCAGGGTTCAATGGGGGCTGGATCGATGACGTACTTATGCGTTTCTCGGATCTGATGCTGACCCTTCCCAGCCTGATCCTAGCAATGGCCGTCGCGGCGGCCTTGGGACCGGGGTTCGGCAACATGATCATCGCGATTGCGCTGGCGTGGTGGCCCGGCTACGCGCGGCTGGTGCGCGGCGAGGTTCTGCAAGCCCGCGAAGAGGTCTACGTGGCCGCTGCTCGGGCGATCGGTGCCAGCCCGTTTCGCGTTCTGTTCCGTCATATCCTGCCCAACATCGTCTCGCCGGTGATCGTCAAGATGTCTTTGGACATGGGCTTTGCGATCCTCACCGTGGCCGCGCTAGGGTTCATCGGGATCGGTGTCCGCCCACCGACGCCCGAATGGGGGACGCAATTGTCCATCGCGCGCAGCTACATGCCGGATTTCTGGTGGACAGCAGTCTTCCCAGGTTTGGCGATGTTCATGGCTGTCTTCGGCTTCAACCTTCTGGGCGACGGATTGCGCGATGTGCTCGATCCGCGCGCGAGGCGCTGACATGGCATCGTTGCTGGAAATCCGCGATTTGCATCTGTCGATGCATTCCTTCGAGGGCGCTGCGAAAGTCCTGTCGGGGGTTACGTTGAGCGTCGAGAAAGGCCAGATCTGGGGCCTCGTCGGAGAAACAGGCTGCGGCAAATCCTTGACCGGTCTGTCGGTATCGCGGCTGGTGCGCACCCCGCCTGCCGAATACACGCGCGGGAAAATCCTGCTGAACGGAACAGACGTCTTAACGCTGGACGAGCCCCGGATGCGCGCCTTGCGCGGACGGCGTATCGGCATGATCTTTCAGGATCCTACGACGAACTTGAACCCGTCCTTCCGCATCAGCACGCAGTTGATCGACGTCGCGCTTGCTGCCGCGCGGCACGATTCCAAAATACTAGGCCTGCCCGCGACTGCAGGACGATGGGCGCGCAGACAGGCCGCGCGCCGTTTGGCCATCGACATGCTGACCGAGGTAGGCATCCCCGATGCCGCCACCCGTGTGGACGACTATCCGCACCAGTTCTCGGGCGGGATGCGCCAACGGGTGCTGATCGCAATGGCGCTGGTCGGTCAGCCAGACCTGCTTATCGCGGACGAACCGACAACAGCTCTCGACGTGTCCGTGCAGGCGCAGATACTGGACCTGCTGAAGCAAATGGTCACGGTCCATGACATGGGCGTGGTGCTCATTACTCATAATCTGGGGGTTGTGGCGCAGACCTGCACCCATGTTGCGGTCATGTATGCGGGAGCCATTGTCGAAAAGGGGCCGATCCGCGCCGTGCTGACGGACCCCGCCCATCCCTATACCAAGGCGCTGATGCAAGCGATCCCCAGACGAGATGTGGCGCGTGGCGCGCTTCAGGGTTTGCCCGGCGCGGTGCCCAATCTCGTTCAGCCACCCGCAGGTTGCCGGTTCGCACCCCGTTGCATCTTGGCGCAACCGTCCTGTTCCAAAGTTCCAGCGGAACATGAACGGGCGGCAGGCCATCTAGTGGCCTGTCCTGTCGTTCAGGCGGCGCACCATGCTTGAGATAGAAAACGTCTCGCGCACGTTTCCAGCCCGGCGGGGGCTGTTCGGGTCAACTGGGGGAGTGCGCGCCCTGAACCAGGTCAATCTTTCGGTCTCGAAGGGCGAAAGCTTGGGACTGGTGGGCGAGAGCGGTTCCGGCAAGACGACGCTGACACGGCAGATCCTGCGTCTCGACACGCCCACGTCGGGCCGCATCCTGTTTGAAGGGCAAGATATGGCCAAGCTCGGCCCTGCGGCCTTGCGGGCTTTGCGCGCGCGAGTGCAGATCGTCTTTCAGGATCCCTATGCCTCGCTCAACCCGCGCATGTCGGTGCATGACATCGTCACCGAACCGATGCTGATCCATCGGGGAAAACTTGGGCTGGACCGACGTCAACGCACCGACCGTGCGGCCGAGCTTCTGGAACTGGTCGGGCTTGGGCCCCAACATTTATACCGCCACCCGCACGAGTTCTCGGGCGGTCAGCGTCAACGGATCTGCATTGCTCGTGCGTTGGCTCCGGGACCATCGCTGCTGCTGCTGGACGAGCCGACCTCGGCGCTGGATGTCTCGGTGCAGGCGCAAGTACTGAACCTGCTAATCGACCTGCAGGAACGGCTCGGTCTGACCTATTTCTTCATCAGCCATGATCTCGGTGTGATCCGCTACATTTGCGACCGGGTTGCAATCATCTTTCAGGGCGAGATCAAGGAAGAGGGACGCACGCAGCAGATTTTCGACGCACCTAAGAGCGAATACGCCCGCAGTTTGCTCGCGGCCATGCCCGAGGTGCGAGTGCCGGACTGATCCTGCACGATAGGAAAAAACGTCACACTGCGTTTCGTGGTCCGCAGTGAGGAGTTTGTAGCCCGCGAAAACGAAGAATACGCCCAGGTTTGTTTCGATCCAACGGCGCGCGGCGCGATAATCGCGCATTACCGGAGCCATCGAGAATGCGACAGCGGAGTGAACTGTACACAGGTTGACAATGGCGCAGCGATACTCGCCTTGCCCCCGACGGTCCGGATGGGGCGCGCGTCAAGGCCGCAGTCACAATGCGCGCACACCGACCAGGTTTCGGCCTTGCCCTGCTCGATCAGAACCCGGGCCCGAACAAGACGGTAGACCTCTCCATCAGGAAAGCGCCTCAACACCCGTCCGGAGATCAAGACAGATGTCCCGGCCTCACTCAGCCGCGTCCACAGCCAGCGCAGCATCGTGGGTCTTTTCCAGCCCGTTGCGGGCGATCAGATCGTGAATTGCCTTCTCGAACCGCGTTCGCCGGAAGGCCAGAGTGCCGGGTGGCTTAAGGCGGACGGTCACCTGGGCCGGCCGCGTTGCTCCCGTGCGGAATGTGACCCGAAACGTCATTTCCCCGAGCCGCCATGCCTGGCCGAACCGCACTTCGCTTCCCGCGAAATGACGAAGCGCCGCCCCTGAGCCATCTTTCGAGACCCAGGACCGGACGAGGCGCACCTCCCCTGTCTCATCATCCCGTTCATAAAGATCGGCCGCCGCCGCAACGATCCGGACCTGGGCAATCCGGTCATCATGGGCGTGATTGAAGGCAAAGGTGGACCCGGTCCGGCTGACCGGCTCCAAGGTGTAGAGATCGCGTGCATCAGATCCTGAGAAGAACGCCGGGCGGCCAATGATGTGTTCGGCAAAAAGGTCGGCCACATCTGCCTGGCGTCCACGGGCGACCCCGCCAATTCGCAGAAGGCCTTCGGTGGGCACATACCTCAAGGCAGCGTATTTGACGGCCCGCAAGGTGATGATCTCTTCACGATCACCGGACACGATCGGCGTTGTCGTCACCGGTGCACCATGACTGACGACCAGGTTGATCTCGTCTTCTTCCTGGTAGGGTCCGAGGCGGCAATATTCGCCATGGAGATCCTCCGCGAGCAGGTCCACAAGGGCGGTCTTGAACGCGGTGAGGTTGGCGTCGGTCAGATCTGCAGAAACACCGCGTTCCGGCCCGCGAAACTCGGCCATGGCGTTTGGCGCGCGCAGCGCCTGAAAATCGGCGGCCGCCTCGAAGACCGAATGATGATTGAGATAGGTGTGCAGCGCGACGTGCTTGGCGTCTTGGTGCGCTGGTGCATCCTCCGCGGCGTCGCATCCTTCCGAAAACAGAACAACGCCCTGGCGCCGGGCCTCGTTGAGGATCAGTTGAAGCCCCTCCCCTGTTCCCAGGTCGGCGACCCGATGCAGATCGGCGATGAGCCCTTCGGACCATTCCGTCACCGGCGCCGTGAAATAGGCAGTGGCCGCCTGTCGAACCGCTTCTGCGCCTCCATCAAAGGAGACTGGCGCCTCCTCTTGCCCGCCGTGTCGCGCAAAAAGTTGGGCGAGGAGACCAAGGTCGATCGTGCGCAGGAATTTTGGATTGATGAACTTCTTAAGATCGGACGGCATGCTCCCTCCCCGAATATCGTCAGAAAGGACAGGAGCTTACAGCCAACAACAACCCAGAGTCTATATCTTTGATATCATCCACCTAAACGGAAGTGGGACGGTTTGCATGCGGCGTGAGTAGAGGCATGGGTGTATCCCAGGAGACCCGTGCCCATGAAACGCCCGAACGCCTTGTCGCCAAAGCTTCTGACGCCCAGCGAGCGCCGCACCGAACTGTGTGGCCTGCTGGCGCTTGGGCTGGTTCGGTTGCGGATGCGGGAGATGGGCGAAGTATCTGACGATACTGGAGAACGTTGCCTACACTCTCCGCCCGACCAATGCCGTCATGCAACTCCAACTGACCGGAGAACCGCATGACGACCCACGATCCCATCCCCGCGCGCCTCGCCGCGCTCAAGACCACGTCGACGCCTGACCTGAAAAAGCAGTGGCGCGACCTGTTCGACAGCGAGCCGCCGCCGTTCAACCGACGCTACCTGGAGAGCCGGCTGGCCTATCGTATCCAGGAGCTGGCCTATGGTGGGCTGAAGCCCGAGACGATCCGGCGCCTCGAACGGCTCGGCGAGGAACTGGACGGTGGCGACAGGAAGAAGCGTGGCATGCGCGCCGACCGTGACCGCCCGATCACCGGCACGCGCCTTCTGCGCGAATGGCAGGGCGTCGAACAGGTCGTCACCGTCACAGCCGACGGCTTCGAATGGCAGGGGCGGCCCTACAAGTCACTGTCCGCCATCGCGCGGGCCATCACCGGCACGCGTTGGAACGGCTGGACCTTCTTCGGTCTGAAGAACCACAGGCGGCGGAGATGACGAAGCCGCTGGAAAAATCGAAGGTCGTCCGCAAGTTACGGTGTGCCGTCTATACCCGAAAATCCTCCGAGGAAGGGCTGGAACAGGAATTCAACTCGCTCCACGCCCAGCGGGAGGCCTGCGAGGCTTTCATCGCAAGCCAGCGCTCCGAGGGCTGGGTGCTGGTCCGCGATCAGTATGAAGATGGCGGCATCTCGGGCGGCACGCTTGAACGGCCCGGACTGAAGCGGCTGCTTGAAGACATCGAGGACGGGCTGGTCGACGTGGTCGTGGTCTACAAGATCGACCGCCTCAGCCGCTCGCTGGCCGACTTCGCCAAGCTGGTCGAGGTATTCGACCGGAACGGGGTGACCTTCGTCTCGGTCACGCAGTCGTTCAACACCACCACGTCGATGGGGCGACTGACGCTGAACATCCTGCTCTCCTTCGCCCAGTTCGAGCGGGAGGTGACGGCCGAGCGCATTCGCGACAAGGTCGCGGCCTCTCGGCGCAAGGGCATGTGGATGGGCGGGGTGCCACCCTACGGCTACCGCGCCCTGAACCGGAAGTTGGTGATCGACGAAGAAACCGCCGAGCACGTTCGCTGGATCTTCGAGCGGTTCTTGCGTGTAGGCTCGGGCACGGAACTGGCGCGCGAGGTCGCGAAACGCGGCATCCGCACACCGCGCGGCAACCGGATCGACAAGAAATACATCTATCGGATGCTCAGCAACCGCGCCTACATCGGCGAAGCGGTCCACAAGGGCCAAAGCTATCCCGGCGAGCACGACGCCATCATCGACCGCGCGACATGGGACCGGGTTCACGCCATCCTGCAGGAAAGCCCTCGGAAGCGCGCCGCGCGCACCCGAGCAGAGACGCCGGCGCTGCTGAAGGGGCTGCTGTTCGGGCCCGATGGCGCGGCGTTCTCGCCGACCCATACGCGGAAGGGCGACAAGCTCTATCGCTACTATGTCAGTCAGACCGTGTTGAAGCATGGTGCTGGTTCGTGTCCGGTCGGCCGCGTGCCTGGGGGCGAGATCGAGGCGGCCGTCATTGACCAGCTCCGCGCCGTGTTCCGCCAGCCGGAGATCGTTGCGGGGACGTGGAAGGCGGCACGCGTTCACGCCGGCGATATCACCGAGGCCGACGCCCGCGCGGCCCTGCAGCAACTTGACCCGCTGTGGGACGAACTCTTCCCCGCCGAGCAGGCGCGCATCGTCACGCTGCTGGTCGAACGTGTCGATATCGGCATGGACGGGCTTAACGTGCGCCTGCGCGTCGATGGCCTCGGCAGCCTCGCACGCGAGATGCTGGCCGGCGGAATCGAGGCTGCCGCATGACCCGAGGGACTCCAATCCCAGACACCGTGACGCTCCACGTGCCGTTCAACATCGTGAAGCGCCGCGGGCGGAAGGAGATGCAGCTTCCAGAAAGAGCCATGCAGCCGCGTCGAACGGATAGCACGCTGATGAAGGCACTGGCACGCGCGTTCCGCTGGAAGCGCATGCTGGAATCGGGGGAGTTCAGCACCATCGCCGAACTGGCCGCGCGCGAGGGGATCGCGCCGTCCTACATGACCCGCGTCCTGCGTCTGACCCTGCTCGCGCCCGACATCGTCGAGGCGATCCTGGACGGGAAGCACGGGACGGACTTAACATTAGCAAGGCTGTTAGAGCCATTTCCCTTGGAGTGGAAAAATCAAATCAACAAGCTGAAAGTGTGCAATCTCGTATTGTAATGACGACGTCCCTCATCTAATAAGTTTTACTGTCAAGTTTCTGGTTGGGTATTTTTAAGGCGCATTTTCTAAAGGGTTTGATGTCGACGGGAACTTCAAAAATCCGCAGGCACAGCCGAGCGTTCTATTTTACGGACGAGTGCTTCAAGGACTTCCTGCTTTCTCAATTGCTCAAGATCCCAGGATCACGGGAGAGCGACACGTCGTCCGACGACAATAACGATTGGCAATCCGAGGTCACGCTGGAGGTCGCCCCTCACCCCGACCTCTTGGATACGCAAGCAAAGGTCATTGCACTCGACTACGGCATGCGAAGCGGCAAGGCGAAGATCAAGGTCAGGCGCGCACTTCTCTATTACGCGCTGAAAAGGCTTGGCCTCGACACGGACCCGGCGGCAAGGGCGCCGCAAGACCAGCAGATTGTGCTTCTGAACCGCAAGGCCATCTTTGCCCACGGCGAGGCAGCAAGTAGCTTCAAGGATCAGTTATGAAGGCCTTCGATTTTGACCATCACCTGATCGGGTCCTACGAGCGTTTCTCGCGTTCTTTCAGCGCCATTCGTGCCGAAGATCTTCGTACAGAAATTGACGCGCAGTATGATGCTGGACGATTTTGGCCGGACGCGCTCCTGTCGTTGAACCCGCGGTACCTCTCAGGTCCCACTGTAGACGATCTCGTCATGTCCGGCGATTTGGACGAGGGGACCGGAAGAGTGTTCCGCTTCGGCGAAACACCTCTGCGGTTTCACAGACACCAAGCGGAGTCGATTGCCAAGGCGAAGTCTGGGAAAAGCTATGTGGTCACCACAGGTACGGGCTCAGGCAAATCGCTATGCTTCTTCGTGCCGGTGGTCGATTCCATCATTCGAGCTCTGCGCGCCGGCAAGCCTAGAACAACCCGCGCGATCATCGTCTATCCAATGAATGCTCTGGCGAACAGCCAGATGAAGGAAATCGAGAAATTCATCGGACAGTCAGGGCTTCCGGACGCCCTCAAGCCAGTTGTCAAACGCTACACGGGACAAGAAAGCCAAGAGGAACGTCAACGGATCGCGGCCAATCCGCCAGATATCCTGCTCACGAACTACATGATGGCGGAGCTCCTGCTGACTCGCCAAGACGACCTGGATGCTCAAGTGGTCAAGAACGCGACCGGTCTTGAATTCATCATCCTCGACGAACTGCACACCTACAGAGGGCGCCAAGGCGCAGATGTGGCGGTGCTCGTTCGGCGGCTTCGCGACCGCTGCTCCCCTGACAAGGCTCCGATCTGCATAGGCACATCGGCGACGATGGCGTCAGAAGGCACCGAAGAAAGCCGAGCGGTCGCCGTGGCCAAAGTTGCGACCAGGCTTTTCGGCTCAGAGATCGGCCCAGATGCCGTAATAGATGAATCCCTGCAACGGGCTACTGACGACACCATCAGTCTTGCGCAGGCAACGGCCGCAATCGCTGATGTGGTGCGACAGTCTCTGCCGACGAAACTGGACGATCAGCAGCTCAGGAAGCATCCGCTCGCAGTATGGGCGGAGCTTGCGCTCGGACTCGATGACGGGCTGGAGCTGAAACGAAAGAAGCCCGTCCCCTTCGAGGACGCTGTCAGACGATTGGCCGACGACAGTGGAGTCGACGTGGAACGGTGTCGGACGCAGCTAGAAGGCTTCCTGACGCTGGTAAGCCTTCCCGAAGATCAGCGCGGCGGGACGGGGGACGGAGCGTTTCTCGCATTTAAATTGCACAGGTTCATCTCCGGCGCTGGCGAGATCTTCACCACGCTTACGGACAAGCCGCGTACCGTCCTGTTCGAGGGTCAGCTCGAGGATCCCGATGCTCCGGGCAACCGGCTTTACCCAACACGCTTTTGCAGAAATTGCGGACACGAATACCACGTCGTCACCAAGAACGATGATGATGGCCACATCAGGTTTCTCCCCCGCAATATCGACGATACGCCGCTAGAAACCGAAGACGCCGATGATGTGGCGGGATATCTATGCCCGGCTCCAGACAACGATCCTGATTTCGCATTCGATGGCGACTTGAACGGCTACCCGGAGAGCTGGCTCGAAGAGCGGAATGGCATCGAACGGCTGCGGTCCTATCGCAAGAAGCGCGCGCCCATCTCTTACGTCGTGACGCCAGAAGGCCGGCATGGCGCCGGTGGGAGAGCGTTCTGGTTCATCCCCGGGAAATTTGCATTCTGCCTCTGCTGCAAGGACGAGCCCAACCAGGGGATGCGTGAGCGCAGTAAGCTCGCGGGCCTCTCTGGCGAAGGGAGGAGTTCCGCGACGACCCTTCTGGTGGCCAGTGCTCTCGAGTGGATGAACAAGCCGACGAGCGGCGTTCCAAAGACAAAGCGCAAGCTGCTGGGGTTTACGGACAATCGGCAAGACGCGGCGCTCCAGTCCGGCCACTTCAACGATTTTCTGTTCGTGAGCCTGCTGCGTGGGGCCATTCTGCGGGCGATAATGGCCGCAGGCTCCGATGGGCTGACCGAGGATGAGTTCGGTCTGAGCGTCGTCAAGGCGCTTGGTTTCACGTCTGCAAACAAGGAGGCGCGCGCCCACTGGATGCTCGATCCTTCGGCTGGCGCCGTCATTCGGGAAGACGCCCAGCGCGCACTCGCAAAGGTTCTCGCTCATCGAGTGTGGACTGATCTCCGAAGGGGTTGGCGCTACACCAACCCCAGCCTCTCCGTTCTGAAGCTTCTCGATGTTGACTTCGTCGGCGTCGCCGACATGGCAGCAGACCGAGAAAGGCTGATGACAGTCTTGCCCGAGCTCGGCGATCAATCCGAAGAGCAGAGAGCCATCCTGCTAGAGACCGTGCTGGGCGCAATGCTGGAAGGCCTTGCTGTCAACACGGAGGCCTTGGACCTGACTGTCCTGGACGGCGTCGCGCAGAAATCGCGGTCGCTGTTGCGCGCTCCGTGGGCGATAGATGCCAAGGAGAACCCGCGCGGGCGGTCGTCGCTGCTTCTGCGCGCGCCTGGCAAGCACGCCGTGGGACTTCGGGAGGAACAAACGCTCCTACGCGCTGGCCACAACTCGCGCATAGCTCGGCTTATCAACAAGAAAAGCGTGCTAGGTGCAAAGCTTGGGCGGGACGACTACCTAGAGTTCTTCTCGCGCCTGCTTGAGCTATTCGCCGATGAGGGCTTGATCGTCCCGGTTGAGCTCGACGCTGATCTCGTAGGCTGGCGGCTGACACCCTCTGCCGTCCGCCTTGTCCCTGGACCCACGCTCTCCGACGAGAGCCAGCGGGGAAACCGATACTTCCACGATCTGTACGCATCGATTGCGGACGATCTGGTATCGGGTCACAGCGCTTATTGGGGGCTGGAGGGGCGCGAGCACACCGCGCAGGTTTCCCAAAGGCAGCGTGAATGGCGCGAGTGGCGGTTCAGGTTCGAAGACGACGATCTCGAAAACCTCAGCACTTCGGAGTATCGGACCGAAATCAAGACCACCGGGGAATCCGACCAGTTCCTTCCAGCCCTGTTCTGCTCGCCGACCATGGAGCTTGGGGTCGATATCTCAGCACTCAATGCGGTCTATCTAAGGAACGTCCCGCCGACGCCCGCTAATTACGCGCAGCGCGCTGGCCGCTCGGGCCGGTCTGGCCAGGCAGCGGTTGTGGTGACGTACTGCGCATCGGGCTCTCCACACGACCAGTACTTCTTCGAGCGTCGCAATGACATGGTGGCGGGCGTCGTGCGGCCGCCTGCTTTGGACATTACGAACGAAGAGCTGGTGCGTTCGCACCTGCATGCGGTTTGGCTTGCTGAGAGCCGCCTCGCCCTCAAACCAGACATCCCGGATATCCTCGACCTTGGCGGCGACCGCTATCCGCTGAAGGAAGAGATCCTAGCCACTATTTCCAAATCCGATCTTGTCTCCCGCGCGCGGGCGCCGATGCAAAGAGTACTCGAACAAATTCTGGCTGCTGACCAAGGTGCCTTACCTGTCTGGATGGAGGATCCGGAAGAGTTTGTGCTTCACGTGGCAATGAACGCTCCCAAGGAGTTCGATCGAGCGTTTGACCGGTGGCGCGAGCTCTACAATTCTGCTCGCACTCAGCTGGCCGAAGCCAATGCCCGGTCAGAGATAACAGGGCTCTCGGCTGTCGACCGCCGCAAGATCAAGGCGGCACAGATGCAGGCTAGCGACCAGATTGCGATCCTCGAGCAAGGCAAAGCATCGAACGGATCAGACTTCTATTCGTATCGCTACCTCGCGACGGAGGGCTTCCTTCCCGGCTACAATTTCCCACGCCTGCCGCTCTACGCCTTCGTTCCAGGCGAGGGAAAGACCGGCTCGTTCCTCTCTCGCGCGCGCTTTCTTGCGATATCGGAATTTGGACCGCGAAGCCTAATCTACCACGAAGGTCGCGCCTACCGGGTGATGAAGGCAAAACTCCCTCCCGAGGTTCGCGAGGGCGACGGATCGGAACTCGCGACCAAAGACATCTACATTTGCGCCAACTGCGGAGCGAGTCACGAAGGAGAGGTAGAGCGCTGCCATGGCTGCGACGCACATATGGCCGGAGAGGTGCCAATCAAGCGCACCCTCCGCATCGACAATGTGGAAGCCGCCCCCACTGAACGCATCACCGCGAACGATGAAGAGCGCGTGCGACAGGGCTTCGACATCCAGACCGTTTTTTCGTGGCCGAAGAAAGACGACCAGTTACAGGTCACGAACGCGGAATTCAAATGCGGCGAGACTTCTCTACTCGCACTGCAATACGCCAACAGCGCCGAGATTAGTCGGCTGAACAAGGGTCTGAAGCGCCGAAAGGACCAGACGGTTTTCGGTTTCAACATCGATCCCCGAACAGGCTACTGGGCAAAATCTGAGGACGAGGATGCGGAGACCGACACTCCGCCCGATGTAGTCAAGCCAGTGCGGATCGTGCCGATCGTCAGGGACCGCAAGAACGCGCTTCTGTTCCGCTTCAAGAAGCCGGAAAACTTTGACCCAAGCACGATCACCACCGTTCAGCATGCGCTCTTGCGTGGGATTGAGGTCGTCTACCAGCTTGAAGAAGGCGAAATTCTAAGTGAGCCGCTTCCAGCTCGCGATAACCGCCGCGCCATCCTTGCCTACGAAGCCACGGAGGGAGGGGCCGGTGTTCTTACGCGCCTGATGGATAATCCAGAAGCGATCAGCGAGGTCGCTCGGACAGCACTTGGGCTCATGCACTTCGAAAACATCGACGCGGCGGTCGCAACCGGAGACGCAAGCCTGCTGACCGAGAAGGCAGACGATGCCTGCGTCAGAGGGTGCTACCGCTGCCTGTTGTCGTACTTCAACCAGCCGGACCATGAGCAGATTGACCGCGGCAGCGAGGAGGTTACCCAGCTATTGGTTGACCTTGCGCGCGGTCGCACGGTCCTTGAGCGGCGGGCCGCGCCAGACGGCGCGTCGTCACCGTGGCTGAAGGCGTTTGAGGCTGCTGGTCTCCCGCAGATCGACACCAATGGCCTCAGCTTTGCTGGCACGGAAGCGGAGTTCGCATGGCGGGGGCACTTTGTGGCCGCCACCACCCAGCCGATTTCCTCTGGTGTGGCCAGTGATGCGGCCAACAAGGGGTGGGAGCTATTGGAGCTTCCGGCCTCGTCTGAAGCCGGCGTGCCACAGAAACTACTTGATCTCTTGAAGGGGTAAGCATGGTGCTGAGTTTCTCACCTGGCGATCTGGTGCGCGCCCGTGGCCGCGAATGGGTAACTCTCCCAGCGCCGCGCCAAGGCGTTCTTGCGCTTCGCCCGCTGTCAGGAAACGAGAACGACGTCGTCGTTCTGGACCCCTCGCTAGAAATCTCATCGGTCGAAGCCGCGCGCTTTGATCTGCCCGAGGATGCCCGGAGCACCGTCCAGGCGAAGGCAGCACTTCTGGCAGATGCGCTACGTCTCACACTTCGCCGCGGTGCCGGGCCATTCCGATCTGCCGCGCAACTCGCCTTCGAGCCGCGGACGTATCAGCTTGTGCCGCTTCTCATGGCGCTCAGGCTCCAAGTGCCACGTCTGCTGATCGCGGATGATGTCGGTATCGGCAAGACCATCGAAGCGGGCTTGATATTGCGGGAGTTCATGGACCGTGGCGAAGTCGATGCATTCTCGGTTCTTTGCCCGCCCCACCTCGTGGATCAGTGGATCATCGAGCTCAAGGATCGCTTCGGAATCGACGCAGTCGCCGTGACTTCCGGTACCGCGGCACGCCTCGAACGCAATCTACCGCTCGCACAGACCCTCTTTGACGCCTATCCCTACACGGTCGTGAGCCTTGACTACATCAAGGCCGAGAAGCGCCGGGAGGGGTTCGCGCGGGCCTGTCCCGACTTCGTGATCGTTGATGAAGCCCATGCTTGTGTCGGCACCCACAAGGGCAAGCAGCAGCGATTTGAATTGCTTCAGGGACTCGCGAGGGACACGGAGCGGCGGATAATCATGCTGACCGCCACGCCGCATTCAGGCGACGAAGAAGCATTTGCACGACTGCTATCACTGATCGACCAGGACTTCGGCACGCTCGACTTCGACAGCGCGAGATACCGCGAGCGCCTTGCAAGGCATTTTGTACAGCGGCGTCGAGTGGACCTCGTCGAGGGGGATTGGCACGAGGACAGATCATTCCCGAAACACGAAACCACCGAACATGCGTACCGTCTATCGCCCGAGCACCTGGCATTCCAGGAAGCGGTCCTGGACTATTGCTTCTCGGTAGTCTCGAAGGCTGGGGAGCAGAAGAGGGATCAGCGCCTCGCATTTTGGGGCACCCTCGCTCTCATGCGCTGCGTCGGCTCATCGCCGGCTGCCGCGCTGAGTGCCTTGAGAAATCGTGCTGCCAACGAAGCAGACCGTCTCGAACCGCAGATCTATGACGAAGACGGCGACGACGAAGATGCCGTGGACATCGAGCCGAGTATGGCTTTCTCGGATGATCCCGCGCTCCGTGCTCTCATCGATCAGGCGAGCGGCCTCCTTGAAGCGAAAGATCCAAAACTCGATGCCCTCGTCGGTGCGCTCAAGCCGCTGATCAAGAGCGGTGCCAACCCGGTCGTCTTCTGCCGGTACTTGGCCACCGCCGAACACGTGAAGTCAGGCCTGCGGAGAGCTTTCCCAAAGCTGATCATCGAGTCGGTAACTGGAGAGCTGACCCCGGACGAACGCCGCGATCGTGTTGCCGAGATGGCGCTGGAGGATGCGAAAGAAGGTGTGCAGAGAATCCTGGTGGCGACCGACTGCCTCTCGGAAGGCATCAACCTGCAGCAGCTTTTCGACACGGTCGTACACTACGATCTCTCGTGGAATCCGACCCGGCATCAACAGCGTGAGGGACGGGTGGACCGCTTCGGCCAGCCGGCCGAGCTGGTTCGCTCGATCATGATGTTCTCGCCGGACAGCGCCATCGATGGTGCCGTCCTCGATGTGATCCTGCGGAAAGCCGAGGAAATCCGGAAGGCAACCGGCGTGACGGTTCCGCTGCCCGACGAGCGCGGGCCAGTCACAGACGCCTTGATGTCCGCGATGATGCTCCGCCGTGGCGGGCACAAGCAGCTAACTCTCGACCTTCGCCTGGAGGATGGCACCAAGGTGATGGAAGCGCGTTGGCGCGATGCCAGCGAGAACGAGAAGAAATCGCGTGCCAGGTTCGCCCAAAACGCGATGAAGCCCGCAGAGGTGGCGCCAGAGTGGGACAAGGTCAGAAGCCTGCTTGGCTCGCCCGAGGACACTAAGCTTTTCGTCGAGCGCGCAATGTCGCGCTTCGGTGTGCCGCTAGAGAAAAAGCGGAACGTCATCGTCGCTCACGTTCACGCGCTCCAGCAGACCCTGAAGGAGAAGCTTGAACAGCGCGGCCTCGAGAAGTCCGTCCGGCTCGCCACCTCAGAGCCTGCTCCCTCTGGAACGTCGCTCCTAACGAGAACCCATCCGCTGACGGCATCGCTCGCCGAGAGCCTTGTCGAGGCGTCGTTGGATCAGGAGGCGCTTCCGGACCTCGGCATCGGCCGTGTCGGTGCGTGGCCGACAACAGCGGTCTCGGCGATGACGCGCGTTGCCCTCGTGCGTGTCCGGTACAAGCTCACGATCCACGCCAGAAAAGAGCGGCTGCTTCTGGCCGAGGAAGCAGCGCTGGTTGCCCTCCAAGGCAAGGGCGTCGTGGCGACCGGCGAAGACGTTCGCAACATGCTCAGCACGCCAGCCACTGCCGACCTCGCGGCGATCGCACGAGATCGGATGATCAATGCCGCCAAGGCGGACCTGCCCGACCTCCTCGCTGGACCCTTGGCGGACTTCGTCAAGCAGCGGGCCGCGGAACTCGTCGAGGATCACGCTCGTCTGCGTGCCGCAGCCGGATCCATCTCCCGCGTCAGCGTCGAAGCAGTCCTGCCGCCCGACGTGATCGGCTTGTTCGTCCTCATGCCGGGCGAGGTGTGATCATGGCGCGCAAACCGATCTCCGACATGTCCGCGTGGCCCTCGCTCAGCCTTGAGGGCAACCTGATCGCGCCCGCGATGATCGCCAGGATTGACCAGCGGGACGCTCCGGAACAGGCGCCGGAGGACTACGCCGTCCGCAAGGGTCTCACGATCCGCGAGGAAATCTCGACGGCATTCCGGGTCGGCCAATCTCATTTCGATGCCTTCGCGAAGATCGAGGCCCCCTCGCAGGACGCGACCCGCCGTTTCGTTGCCGCGTTCTTCAAGGAGACCTTCGGCTTTCACGACCTTGCGCCGGCCGCCGCGCCACTTGCCATGATTGCCAGCGGACGGGTTCCAGTGGTCGTCGTGCCGCCTAGCGAGACGCTTGACCGCCGCAGCCCGACCCTTTCCGTCGACCGTTCCCGCTCGCCCGCCTTCGCGCTTCAGGACTACCTGAACGACACTGAAGAAGCGCTATGGGGTATCGTCACCAATGGCACCCACCTTCGCCTCCTGCGGGACAACGCGTCCCTGACGCGCCCGGCCTACATCGAAGTCGACCTCGCACAGATTTTCTCGACCGAGGACATCGCGTCCTTCGCCGCGCTGTGGCTGCTGATCCACCGGTCCCGTTTCGGCGCCACCGACACCCCGGCCACCGACTGCCCGCTCGAGCGGTGGCGCGAGGCTGGCTCCCGCGAGGGCGAGGCCGCACGAGACCGGCTGGCCGACCAGGTCCAGACCGCGCTCAAAGTGCTGGGCTCGGGCTTTCTCGAGGCCAACCCCGAGCTCGCAGCCAAGCTGAAATCCGGTGAGGTGAACCTCACCAACTGGTTCAACGAACTCCTCCGCCTCGTCTACCGGCTGATCTTCCTGATGGTGGCCGAGGATAGGAACCTCCTCCACCCGGCGAAGTCGAAGGCGGAGGCCCGCACGCTCTATGCCGAAGGCTACAGCCTCGCGGCGCTGCGCAAGCAGTGCTACCGCGCTGCCACCTGGGACAAGCACCACGACCGCTACGAGGGCATCAAGATCGTCTTCCGCGCGCTCGCCCACGGGCAGGAGGCGCTCGCCCTCCCGGCGCTTGGCGGCCTCTTCGCCGAGGACAGGCTGCCCCACCTCGAAACCGCCCGCCTGCGCAACCGCGCCATTATGGAGGCGCTCTATCGGCTGTCCTGGCTCGCCGACAAGACAGGAATGGTCCCCGTCAACTGGCGTGCGATGGAGACCGAGGAACTGGGCTCGGTCTACGAGTCCCTTCTCGAACTCCAGCCGCAGCTGGGCGACGACGGCAAGACGCTCGTCTTCGCCTCCGAAGCGTCCGAGCAGAAGGGCAACCAGCGCAAGACTACCGGCTCCTACTACACGCCCGACAGCCTCGTTCAGGCGCTGCTCGACACGGCACTCGACCCCGTGCTCGACAAGACCGAGGCCGAGGCGGACGACCCCGCCAAGGCGCTGCTGAAGCTCTCGGTCATCGACCCCGCCTGCGGGTCCGGCCACTTCTTACTGGCCGCCGCTCGCCGCATCGCTACGCGGCTCGCGCGTATCCGGGCCGAGGGCACGCCCGCGCTCGCAGACTTCCGCCATGCGCTGCGCGATGTCGCGCGCTGCTGCATCCACGGGGTAGACCGCAACCCAATGGCGGTGGAGCTAACCAAGGTAGCGCTCTGGATCGAGACGGTGGACCCGGGCCTGCCCCTCGGTTTCTTCGACGCGCAGATCCGCTGTGGCGACGCGCTGCTGGGGGTTTTCGACCTGAAGGTTCTGGAAGAAGGCATTCCCGATACCGCCTACAAGCCGCTGACAGGCGACGACAAGGACATTGCCAGCATCTACAGGAAGATCAACGCCGCGGCGAAAGCCGGACAGGGCGGGTTCGACTTCGGGACCGGGCTCAACAAACTGCCAGAGACCAAGCCGTTCGCTGTCGACTTCTCCGGCTTCCGCGAATTGCCCGAAGACACGCTGGACGAAATCGGCGCCAAAGCTGCGCGCTTCAAAGAGCTTCGCAATAAGCAGGACTTTGTCCGGGCAAAGGCGGCTTGCGACCTTTTCATTGCAGCATTCCTGCTGCCCAAGACTGGCCACGCCCCAACAGGTCCATCCGAACGGACTGTCCCGACGACCGAAGAGATCTGGATGGCTCTCAATCAGGGCAAGATTCGGAACGCGATGGTCGATGCCCCCAAAGTTGCGCGCGAAGCCCGGGCCTTCCATTGGCCGCTTGAGTTTCCGGACATCATTCAGCGCGGCGGCTTCAACGTAGTGCTCGGCAATCCACCATGGGAGCGTGTGAAATTACAGGAGCAGGAATTCTTCGCGCTTCGGGACGCAGAAATCGCAACCGCGAAGAACGCTGCTGCTCGCAAGAAGCTGATCGAACAGCTGAACGACACCAACCCGCGCCTGGCTAGGGAATGGCAGGATGCGCTGAGAACCGCAGCGACTGAAAGCCATTTCATGCGAGAGTCCGGGCGCTTCCCGCGAGGCGGCGTTGGAGACGTGAACACCTATGCGGTTTTCACCGACCACTTCTGGCAGTTGACGCAGCCTACTGGATACGCCGGACTCATCATACCCACCGGATTAGTCAGCGGCTTCACTTACCGTGCTTTTCTGGCTGAGCTACTTGGCACTAAGTCTCTGGTTGCTTTCTTTGGTTTTGAGAACGAGGATCTGATATTCCCGCACATCACCAATAAGGTGAAATTCGGACTGCTTACCATGGCAGGCCGAGCAGTTAGGATAGAACAACCCTGGTTCACTGCGCACATAAGGCAACCGGCAGAGATTTCTGATCCAGCAAAACGCTATTCGTTGACCGTAGACGAAATCAGAGCGATCAACCCAAACACTCTAAACCTTCCGGCTTTTCGTTGGACGCGGGACGCAAAGGTGACCGCCACAATCCATACAGCGGCACCGATTCTTGTCGAAAAGCAGGACAACACGGTTCTGCGGAACGATTGGAATGTCCGGTTTCGGCGAATGTTTGATATGGCAAATGACTCGGGCCATTTCATAGACCACGAGGACATCGCACCGCAGATCAAAGAACGTCGGGCCGCGCTCGCGGTGCTGCGGGACGGTCGCCAAGTCTACCCTCTCTATGAGGGCAAGATGTTCTGGCATTTCGACCATCGGTACGGAACCTATGAAGATCAGACCGAGAAGCAGGCGAATAAGGGCGTTCTCCCCAGGGTTGCGAACGAGCAGCACGCGGATCCCCTCTATCAAATCCAGCCGAGGTACTGGATCGACGCTTCCTTGACGGAGGCGGCTCTATCGGAAGAAGCGTCGCACAGGTGGTTTTTCACCTGGAGAGACCTTGGGCCTTCGGAACGAAGCTTGGTCGGAACAATCATCCCTAGGAGCGCGGCGGGACACAAAGCACCCTTGATGATCTGTGATCATTCACCAGCCGAACGGGTTATCCTTGCCACGGTATTGAGCAGCTTGGTTGCTGATTACGCAGTTCGCCAGAAGACGAATGCTATGACGTTTTTCGTCATGGAGCAGGCTGCTGTGTTGAGCAAGGAATCGCTGAGCGAACCAGTTACTTGGCTCGGTGAGACGGCGAGTGACTGGCTTCTGCCACGCGCGCTTGAGTTATTCTATACGAACGATGAGCTTTACGCGCTCTGCGAAGACCTTGGTCGCACGCACCCACCGTTTTTTTGGAACACGGAGCGCAGATCTCTGATTCAAGCCGAAATCGATGCAGCGATGTTCCATCTCTATGGGCTGAATAGAGAACAAGCGGATTGGGTCCTCGATTCATTTACAGTGCTGCGAAAATACGAAGAGCGCGACCATGGCGAGTTCCGCACAAAGCGGCTGGTCCTAACGGCTTACGACGCAATGGCGGAGGCGAGGGCATCAGCTACCGTGTACCAGACGACTCTGTCGCCGCCGCCGGCAGATCCAAGCCTATGTCATCCCGCGTCTGCTGGTGAGTTCGCGCAGCAATGATCGAGGCACCCCAATCCTTTGTAGTCCGTGAGGAATGCGGGAAGGCCGCGTTCCAGAACGGCTTCCGCCGCAAGCGGGAGGAACGCGAGGGATGGGCCGGCTTCAGCTCGACAACGGTGCCCGGCACAATCCATCTCGCCGCGGCAAGCGCACAGGGCCCTTGGTTTCTCGCCCTCGACCACACGGGCGTCGTCGAAGAGCTCGATATACCTGTCGTGGACATAGCGGGACCAGGTCTTGCCCGCTACGCCTTCGAGACGCTCGGCCAGGTCTATGCCGTGTTGCCGCGCATCTACCAGCTGGCGGCAAGCCTGCCCGATGCCCCGCTTCAGGAGTTCGAGACGAAGGTCAAGGATCTGCCGAAAACGACCGAAGCCGAACGGCTTGTCGTCCAGCGCATCGGCCAAGACATCTTCCGCTCGGGCCTGCTCGAGTATTGGCAGGGCCGCTGTCCACTGACGGGAATCTCGGATGAGCCCCTTCTTCGCGCGTCGCACATCATTCCCTGGAAGGACTGCGAAAGTGACGCCGAACGCCTCGATGTTCACAACGGATTGCTTCTCTCGGCACTCTGGGACGCCGCGTTCGACCGTGGGCTCGTAAGCTTCGACGACGTCGGCCAGCCGATTTTCTCTCCCGCCCTTGGCGAGCACGCCCGCTCGGAACTTCGCTGGCAGCAGCCGATCGCGTTGACCGAGAAGCACCGTGCTCGCCTTGCGTGGCACCGCTCTCACCTATTCAAGGCTGAACAGTAAGCGTGCGGACTCGCCCGGCGAAGCTATCCAATCTTGGCGCCCCAGAAGGACGTTTGGTCGGCTGCGAAATAGCCGTCCGCGGCGCGGAAGTTGCCTTGCAGCTCCACGGTGTCGCCGGCGGTGAGCAGCGACACCAGCGTCTGCAGCCAGAGCGCCGTCGCCTCGGAAACATGCGCGCCGAAGAGATAAGTGCCGTCGACCCGCGCCATGAAATGGTCATTCACGTTGTCGAATGCGCTCTGATCGTTGTAGTCGGTATTGTCAAGGCAGTTCTCCGTCTAGGTCCCTCATCATGGCACTGACTTCTTCGAGCTACTCGACACGGTGATGTCCGACTGGGAGCATCAGAAGCAGAGACTGGAACGGGCCATGGCGTGAGAACTTCCGAACCCGGTCGCAAGAGACGCAAACGCGACCCCGATCCAAGCAATTTCAGAGCCTTGTATTTTTTTATTATTTACATGGGCTTATGAGAAATTCACCAAATCCGCGCAGTCATGAGGTCCGGAGAATATCACCCCTGAGAGACCCCTTCTGGACCACCTGGCGCAGAGCCCAGTGCTCAGCCCCTCCCGCATAACCCTCGAAAACAACGGAAAAATCCGGCCGCAGCCGGATCGGGAGAAAGCTTTCGCGAGGGCAAGTGGCGGTGGGGGTGTCCGCCATAATAGCGTTTAACGTATTCCAAATACGTCCATTTAATTATCTGATTATATTTGACTTATTCCCCATTAGCGTCCATTTTCTTCCAAACTGAAACGGCTTATTCCGCGTTTTTTTGGGGGAAAGATTGGGGGAAGGAAGTTCGAATCCGAAAAGGCTTTCAGCGGCTTTTGTCCGGTCCGTGAAGACGCCTGGAAAGTACCACGACAACACCGGCACCGGCCTTTTCTTGCGCGTCGATCCTGGCGGCGGCCGGTTCTGGATACAGCGAACCACGATTGATGGCAGGCGGCGAGAAATCGGCTTGGGCAGTTTTCCGACTATTTCGCTAGCCGATGCGCGGGAAGCGGCAAACGAGAACAAGCGGCTTATTCGGGCTGGCCACGATCCGATAGCGGCCAAGCAACGGGACAGGCGCGTTCTGACCTTCTCGCAAGCGGTAGAGCGATACCTTGAAAAGAAGGAAGCCGAGTTCCGCAATGAAAAGCATTTGAAACAGTGGCGCTCGACGCTGGACACGTATGCGTCTCCGATCATTGGCAAGATGCAGGCGCAAGCGATCACCCTGCCGGATATCGTGAAAGTGCTAGAGCCGATCTGGACCACGAAAACGGAGACGGCCAGCCGGTTGCGGGGGCGCATTGAATCCGTTCTCAGTTGGGCCACTGTGGCGGGATACCGAACGGGCGAAAACCCGGCACGATGGAAGGGCAATCTTGACGCGGTTCTCCCAAAACCCGGCAAGGTGGCGAAGGCCGGAAACTTCCCGGCCGTTCCGATCAAAGAAGCCGCTGACTGGTTCGAAAACTTGCAAAGCCGGGACGGCATGGCCGCGCAAGCCCTGCAATTCCTGACGCTTTGCGCAAGCCGGTCCGGCGAAGTGCGCGGCATGACGTGGCAAGAAGTGGACTGGGAGGCGGATGGCGGGCCAATCTGGACCATCCCGGCTATTCGGATGAAGTCCAGCAGCGAACACCGGGTTCCGCTTTCGAAAGCCGCACAGAGGATATTGGAACGCCTGCCACGGATGAAGGGCACGGACTATGTCTTCTTTGCCCCGATGGGCGGCCAGCTTTCGGATATGACAATTTCGGCAGTCATGCGCCGGATGCAGGAAACGGCCGTGAAGGAAGGCCGGACAGGTTGGCTTGATCCAAAAACCAAGCGGCCAGCGGTTCCGCATGGATTGCGTTCTACCTTCCGCGACTGGTGCGCCGAGAACGGAATTGACCATGTGCTTGCGGAAATGGCGCTTGCACACCGGGTCGGTTCCGATGTGGAGCGGGCATATCGGCGGAGCGATCTGTTGCAGCGGCGGCGGGACTTGCTGGAACAGTGGAGCCGGTTCTTGAAAGGGCGCGCATAATGTCAAAAGACGCACAAGCGACCGAAATCATTCGAGAGTTTTTCCCTCAGTATCGCGGGAATATCGAAGTTTCCGCTTACCTGTTGGCGCTACCTTGGCACAATGTGTCAATGCCGGTTTCAGTCCTGCGGACCAAAGGCGGGCATCCCGAAAACAGTGAGTTGGTCCGGTTGGAAACCATAAGGCGGCTGGCGCGGGACCTTTGCGTGGAATATTCCCGCATTCCATTGGGGTTTAGGCCGCCGAGTAATAATTTCCAACTTCGGTTGATGGAAATAGTTCATGAGCTAACCGGCTTTGAACAGCTAAATATTCATGAAAAACGGGAATGTATATTGGATCAAATCGAAGTCAAAATTAAACAATCAAAGACCATTTCTGGAAAGAAATATTCAAACGATCACAATAAAAAAGTTTCTTTAGTTGATCATTGCAAATGTTTTTGGGAGCAACACGGCAATAGAGAGATTTCTTATTATGTTAATGAAGCTTCGGCTTTTAGTAATTTTGTGCAAGCAATCATTGATTTACATGACTTAGGCTGGAATGCCGGTTCAACTATTCGGGTTTGGCGCGATTTTCACAACGTGGACAGAAACGAGGAATTTTAGGCCGTAAGTGTCCATGAGATAACTTCGGGCGGCCAATACCTTCCAAATCATCACAAAGCAAAATGTGAGGTTTGGAAATGCAAGAGACAGTTCTCAGACTGCCGGACGTGGTAAAGCGCACCGGCCTCAAAAAGTCTTCAATTTACAATTACATGACGGCGGGCGACTTCCCGACGCCTTTCAAGATCGGCGCACGCGCTAACGGCTGGTCCGAGCAAGAGATCAACGCTTGGATTGAAAGCCGGAAGGCTTGCCGGGGGGGCGCGCAATGAGCCTTCGCACACCGACCGAAATTCATGCCGATGTTAAGCGGATCGAAGCCGGGTGGGATCTCGTGCACAACGATTACTTTATACCGCCAGAGCACGAAATCCTGCTGTATCAAAGCCTTATCGCCGAGCTTGCGGCTGTTCCGGCTGTCACCTACCGTGAAATCGCAATTAAGTTGCACGTTGGAACCCAGGAAGGCGCGGGCGCCTATCATGACGCCTTGATGGAAAGCGCTTGGGACGATGCGGACCGGCTTCTTTCGAATGAACCGACTGCGTCTTTCAAGAAAATGCTTGAGGGCCGGACCCATGCGCTGCGGTCTCGGAGATTTGCCGAGCGCGCGCGGAAAAGCGGGGCCGCGTGATGAATCAGGAAACAGAAAAGGCCGGAGCGGCGAACTCCGGCCTTCTGATCAACCAAAATCATTGGGGCGATGTTGGTATCTTTACACCAGAAAACGATATCCAAAACGGCGCGATTGATCAAGCAAAAATCCAAGCTTTCAGCCAGGAATTGCTTGCGATGGCGCTCTATACCGCCAGCCATGGAAAGCCGGTCTTTCCGTGCCGGTCCGACAAGCGGCCTTACCTAAAAAACGGCTTCAAGGGCGCGACCACTGACCCGGACCAGATCCGGGCTTGGTGGACGCAATGGCCGCTTGCCATGATTGGAATGCCAACCGGCGCGGTAAGCCAACTCATTGTTTTGGACGTCGATCGCAAGAACGGGGTGGACGGGCTTGCCAATCTGAGGGCGGTGGGAATCGACCCTTTTGCATTGACCCATGTTGTCAGCCGAACCCCGAGCGGAGGGCTACACTTTTTCATGCGACACACCGGTAAGCCGGTCAAGAACAGTGTTGGGGTATTGGCGAAGGGCGTCGATGTCCGAGGGGATGGCGGATATGTTGTTCTCCCCCCTTCCCGGCCGTTCTTCACCGGGCCTGATTATGCGTGGGAGGTGTCCCATGGATGATTTGGGGGACGTGCCGTTTTATTCTGAAAATTTGATCCGGCTGGAGGAAACGCAGCGCGGGCGGAAGTGGGCACAAAAGGCATTGCGAAGCGAATGCGAGACCGTGGCCAAAACCCTGAGCGGCGGGCGGAATGACGCGCTCAACATTGCGGCGGTCAAGTTGGGGCACAAGATAGCGGCGGGCTATCTGACAAGGTCGGAAGTCGAAGAGGCGCTTGAACAAGCGGCAAGCGATTGTGGCTTGCTTCATGACGATGGATTGAGCGCGGTCCGGGCCACGATCAAAAGCGGGCTGGAAGCGGGGCTGAGAGATCCGCAGCACCCGCAAGAACGTCCAGAGTACGCCAGCCATGGCGGGCGGCAGGAGCGGCAAGAACGGCCAGAACCACGGCAGAGCAAATTCTTCAGCGCCGCGGATCTTGCAGGAAGGCCGGTTCCCGATCGGGAATGGCTGGTGAAGGGCCTTGTCCCTCAAAACACTGTCACGTTGTTCTCAGGCGATGGCGGCACCGGCAAGAGCCTGCTGTCCCTGCAAATGGCGGTAGCAGCGGCCACGGGCACAAGGTGGCTTGGGCACGCGGTGAAGCAAGGGCCAGCCATATTCATGTCGGCCGAGGATGACGAGGGCGAACTGCACCGGCGCCTTGATGACATTCTGACGGCCGAGATGCTTGCCTATGACCAGTTGGAAAAGCTGACCATTCGGTCCCTTGCGGGCGAGGATGCGCTTCTTGCGCTGGAAGACAAGTATAGCCTGGTGCAATCCGCCTTGTTCCATGAGCTTGATCAGCGGGCGGTGGAAGATGCGCCGGGATTGATTGTCCTGGACACATGCGCGGATTTGTATCCGAGCAATGAAAACGACCGTGCCAAGGTTAGGCAGTTCGTGGGCATCTTGCGGGGGCTGGCGCTCAAGCATCAATGTGCGGTTGTGCTGCTTTCCCACCCGTCGCTTACCGGGCGGAACAGCGGAACCGGCGAATCCGGATCGACGGCCTGGAACAACTCTGTCCGGTCCAGGCTGTATCTGCAACGGTTGATCGTTGACGGATACGAACCGAACACAAAAGCACGGACGCTCAGTGTGAAAAAGGCGAATTACGGCAGCACTGGCGGGCAGATATCCCTGCAATGGGAGGCGGGCCGGTTCGTCGCTGAGGCAGAGCCCACGGGCATGGAAAAGTTCGCACAAACAGCAAAGGCGGAACGCGTGTTCTTGAAGTTGCTGGATCTGATGCGCGAGCAAGGGCGGACGGTAAACGCAAAAAGCGGGGGTTCCTACGCACCAAGCGTATTCGCCAGCCATCCCGATTGTGAGGGCATCAGCAAGCGGGCTTTTAGGAACGCCATGGAGGCATTGCTTGCGCGAGGCGATATCGTCACCAGGGAGCACGGCTCGCCATCGCGCCGCGTCTCCTATCTGGCGCGACCTGTTGAGGAGGAGGAGGAGGTGAAGGATTGACCTTCATCTCCCCTTCATCTCCTAAAATCCCCTCCTTCATCTCCCCTTCACCTCCCCTTCATCTCCACCCCAAAACCCCTTCATCTCCCCTTCATCTCCCTTCTGTCACATCTCCCTATAACCCTATAGGGAGGTGAACCCCCCGCCTGGGGGGCGGGGGTTCCCCCCCTAAGCCATGGCAGGCGCAAGGGGCGTGGACTGGGGCTAAACTGGCGCAAGTTGCGCCAGATTACCAAGGCGCAAAGCACACAAAAAGTAGATGGCATGCATCTGGTCCCAATGCCGCGCAATATTATTACACGGGGGGACCGGTGTGGGGACACTTCCTTTCGCGCTCCTGAATGGCCGGTAGGGGGTACGTAAACTCTGGCGGCAAAGCCGGAGGATCGGCGCGGGGAGCAGTGCTTTCATAAACCGTCCGAAAAAAGGTTTCAGACCTGGGGGGGGTGGTCAATTCTTTAGAATGAAAGGTTTAGGGAACGGCGCGGGGAGAAGCGATTAAACGCTAACACAGTTTTTTCACGCCCGCGCGCGAGGTAAGAAGCAAAAAGGAGCCG
>NZ_VXDC01000019.1 GCF_008711285.1 Roseibium aquae | reverse complement strand
CGTCCCCGTCCCGCCAGTCGGACAGCGTCATGTAAGTGTCGATCCCCACCGCATCGATGGCGCTGGAACTCCACAAGGGATCGAGATGGAAGAAAAAATCCCCGGACCCGTCCGCCGGGTCATGGCCGCGGTATTCCGACCAGTCGGCAGCATAGGTGAGCTTGACGGAAGCCCCCAGGATCGCCCGGCAGTCCGCGGCAAGCTGAACAAGCTGGCTCACGGCCGGATAGCTGCCTGGCCCATCGCGCACGAAGGTCAGCCCGCGCAGCTCCGAGCCGATCAGGAAGCAGGTGACCGCGCCCGGTTCGATCGCGTTCACCGCCGCGCAGAGCCTGGCATAGTGCAGCACCATGCGCCGCCAGCCCCAGTCCGAAGGGCCGGAATAGCTGGTCGTGACGGCATGCGAGGCTGGGTCGATCGTTACGGCGATGTCGGAGGGGGCCGCGCCGCCAAAAAAACTGCTCACCTGCGCCCCCGCCGCCGCGGTTCTGTCCACGCTGCCCGGTTGTCCGGCCGCCGGATGGCAGGTGATGCGCCCGCGCCAGGGAAAGGCCGGCTGCTCCGCCCGCCCGTAAGGATCGGCAAGCCCGTTGCCGGGCGCAATGTCCATCAACAAAAACGGGCAGAAGGTGGTGGAGATCCCGCGCCGCTTCAGGTCCCGGAGCGCGTCCACCACGGTGCTGTCGGCGGGCGTGCCGCCATAGGCCGGGCGCTCGGGATCCTCCACGGAGCGCGCCAGCAGCCGCGCCCCGTCCCGGCCGAGCCCGTGCACCTGCCAGCTCCTCGGCGCCGTCGTCTTTTCCGGGCCGAACTCCACGCCGGGCCGCACCTCGCACGCCCCGCATCTGAGGTCACTGCCGAACCAGGAGACGACCAGCAGCACCGAGGCGGCATTGGGAAAATCGCGCTGCAGGCTGTCCACCGCCACCGCCCAGTCCGGCCCGCCCACCTGGTTGTTGACGTTTTCCGCCGCGCTGGTCCCCTCGCGGTCCGGGTCGAGGCGGCGGATCTCCTCGCCCGCATAGACCCATTCCCCGGCGCCCGGGATCATCACCATGCCCTGAACCTGCTCCTCGATGCCGGGCAGCTTCCGGATCACCTCGAATTCCAGCTGCGGGATCCGGTTGCCGAAGTCCCCTAAAAACAGGTCCTCGAACACCACAAGGGCCGTGCCGCGATAGGCGGGCGCGGCGCCCTCCTTGGCGCTGATCAGCGGATCGGGCAGCTGGTCCGCCGTGCCCGCATGCACCCGGTGTGTGATCCTGGAAAGATCCAGGATCTTGCCATCGGCCCAGACCCGGCCGATCCCGGCGATCGGTCCCTCGCACAGGCCGACCGCGAAATTGGCGAAGTAGCTGTAGGTCGTGGTGGTCACCGTCTGGCGCCCGCCGCCGCCCTTGCCCCCCACCTTCTCGCTCGAGGTGTTCACCTCCATCCGCAGGCGCGTCGCCCAGATCACCTGGCCCGCCAGCCGCACCCGGCCCACCGCGTCGGCGACCGGCGCCCCTTCCGTGGAGGTCTGCAGGCGCAAGTCGCCAATGCGCGGGCCTTCGGTGGACATCCGCCGCGCCGGGGTCAGGGCGCCGGCGATCAAGCCGTCGGCATACGCCCCCGCCACCCCGGCCGCGCCGCTGATCAGGGCCGAGACCAGCGGGCTTGCCCCGATCGAGCCGGAAAAGGCCGTCGCCGCTGCGCCCAGAACGAGGGTTGCCATCAGTTTCTCCTCACGGGCGCACCGCCCTGCGGGCTGCCCTCCGGAGGGGGCGCGCCATCAGGCGCGGCGCGCAGTCGCGCTTGCGGCGCAGATTGCGCCGACACCACCCCCGGGAACTTGAAGGCGAAGCGGATCCGTGCCCGCCAGGCCGGGATCAGGGGCACCTCGCAGACGGGAAGATGCTCATGGGCATGGAGGATCCGGGGCTCCGGTGCATCGATGGCAGTGGTCAGCAGCGCGCAGTGCTTGGCCGGCAGCCGGTCGCGGAACGCAAACAGGAGCACGTCCCCGGCATCCGCGTCCCCGGGATCGATCCCGATCAGATGCCGGGCGGCCGCATCCCGCAAGGTCTCGGTCCGGCTGCGCTCCGCCCAGTCCGGCGTATAGGGCGGCGGGGTCTCGGGCTCACAGCCCATCACCTCGCGCCAGACCCCGCGCACAAGACCGAGGCAGTCGCAGCCCGCATGTTTGCGC
This sequence comes from Roseibium aquae, assembly GCF_008711285.1. GTDB lineage: Bacteria > Pseudomonadota > Alphaproteobacteria > Rhizobiales > Stappiaceae > Roseibium > Roseibium aquae. The sequence continues at coordinate 43,604 of NZ_VXDC01000019.1, read as the reverse complement.
GCGGCCTGGTGGACATAGGGCGTTCCAAGCCAGCTCCGCGCAGCCGCCACGATGGCGGATCGGGTGAGCGGGGGCCGGGTCACAGACCCTGTGCCTTGGGCGCTCACCGGAACAGGCTCCCGCCATCGTTGAGGTCGTCCTTGTCCGCATAGGCGATGATCCGGTCATTGCCGGGCATGTGCGGAAAGCCGCCGAAGTTCGTGAGGTTCGCGAACCGGTCGCGGCAGGTGGCCATCGCCTTGTCGCAGCCCGCCCGCACCATAAACCCGTCCCCCGGCGCAATCGGGTCGGCCATGGGCAGCACCAGTTCCAGCGTGACCGTGCCGCCCGGGGCCGCGTGCCGCTTCACCTCGATCGCCTGGCCCGCATTCGCCCCGGACGTCCAGGTCAGGAGCCCGGCCGCAAGCACGCCGGGCGCGGCCGCCTCCAGCCCGGTGGCCGTGAACCTTCGCCGCTCCCCCGCTCCGGCCCCCGCTCCGGCCACCACCCCGGCCACTTCCCCGGCAAAGGTCCAGGGCGCCAGATCCACCCGGCAGCGCGCATCGCCCAGCTCCCAGGCGCAGGTCCGGCTGAACAGCCGCCCGGCCGGCTGGCCCAGCCGGTGCGACAGGCCGCGCAGTTCCGCGGTGAACGCCGTCCGCCCCCGCGCCACCTCGCCGATGTTGCCGGAGCGCAGGAGCACCCGTTTGTCCGGGTCCGTCCAATCCACCAACCATAACGACACGGCCGCATCGTCCCAGAGCCCCCGCGCCAGGTCGTCTTCCGTGATCGCGGCCGAGGACAGCGCCCCCTCCACGTCCAGATTGTCGACGGCAAGACCCAGCGACGCCTCCAGCGACGAGGCTGTGAAGCCAGAGGCCGCCTCGAAGGTCACCCCGCCAAAGGCAAGCGCCCGGTCGTGATCGGTGAAGCCGAACACCGCACCATCCTTCCGGGTGACCTGCCAGCACCGGCAATGGGTCGTCGCCCGCCTGTCGAGATCGGCCTGCATGGCCGGTGGTATGGTCTTCATACCCGCACCTCCACGATCGGAATGGCCCGGATCTCGCCGAGCTTCAGCTCGCGCAAGGATGTCTGGATCAGATCCGTGTCGAACCGGCACGGCACGTCGAAGGCGAAGCCCGCCGTCACGGTGCCGCTGGCCGGGGCGGCCTCGAAGGTCACGGTGCCGTTTGCCGGATCCACCGACCAGCCGGAGGCCTGGACCGCGCCGTCCACGGCGATCAGGACCGTGCCCGCCACCGGCTTGGCAATCCGCCGGATCCAGCTGCGGCTGCCGGAGGAATAGGCCTTGATGAGCTGGAAGGAAGTCTGGCTCCCGTCCGCCGCGCCCAGCACCTGATCGAACGGGGTGACCGGCGCCGACGGCCGGGACGATGTGAAGTCCGCCCAGTCCTTGAACCGGAACCCCCGCAACCGGCCGGAGCGGGCCTCGAAGAACGCGATCACCTCGGCCAGGTGATCGGGATGGCGGATGCCGGAGCCCACATCGTATTTGCGCCGGCTGTCCGCCCAGGGCGTGTTGCGCTCCTCAAAACCGGACGTCAGCTCGACGATCTCCGTGCGCCGCTCCGGCCCGCCAAGCGCGCCGCGCGCCACCACATCGGGAAACCGCACCTCGTCGAAATCGCTCATGAGCCCTCCATCGGGTATTCAGAGTCACGCATTTCTGTTCCCCCGCATGGCCAGCCGGGCGAACTCCCCCGCGATCTGCGCGCGGGACGCCCGGAAGCTCTGGATATCCGGCGTCGTGATGTGGACATGGACATCGCCCCCCAATGCGCGATCAGAAACATGATCAGCCGCGCGGTCTGATCCATGATCCAGGCCGCGGGGCCTTGACCGGGCCGCCACCGGCAGGGGCAAGGCCGAGGTGGTGACCAGGCCGCCGGTCTGGTACCCGCGCAGGGCGGAATGCCTCAAAGCCTCCAGGGCGGGAACACCGATCCGCGCGGTCGACCGGGCGTCAAAGACATATTCATTCCGGTGCACCAGCCCAGCGACCTCGCTGTCGGCCCCGGCTCCGGTCGGCCCGCCGCGGTCAAACGACCCAAACAATCCTCCCAGAAACCCGCCATTCAAAAACCCGCCCGCCGCGCTGAGCGTCGGCCTGGCCGTTCCGAACAGCGCGTTGGTCAGCGGATTGATCGCCGCAAGCTGGAGCCCCAGTTGCGAGACCTCCTGGATCACCGACCGCAGCGCGCCGGTCAGATCTCCGTCGGCCAGCTTTGTGGTCAGCGAGCGGATCGCCGCCTCGCCGGTCCGCTGCACCGCGCCCCAGGCGGTTTCTAGTTCTTCCAGCGCCAGCGTCTCCTCGGCGATGGCCCTTGCGTTGTCGCGCAAGGTAGCCGCGCCGGTCTCCGAGGCCTGCGCCCCAAGCTCCCGGATCGCGATCTCCGCCTCCAGGGCCGCCAAGGCCCGCCGCCGCGCCGCCTCGGACTGGCCGACCAGGGAAATCTCCAGCCGCAGCCGCTCCAAACTCTGGTCCTGGGTGGTGAGATAATCCCCGATCCGGTCGGGCTCGGCGCGCACAGCGGGTCCCCCGGTCCGGGATTTGGGCAATTGCGACCGCAGACGGTCCCGGGCGGTTCTCTCCTCGAAAATCCCGAAGGCTTGAGCGATCCGGGAATTGGCGGCTCCATCGATCCGGCCGAGACTGTCGGCGGCAGAGCCGACCCCCTGGAGCGCGGCCTCCACCTCGCCCAGCCGCTCGACCAGCGCCAGAAGCCCGGTGTCGGCCGCCCGGGCTTCCGTAATCAAGGCGCGGATCGCCCGCTCGGACGTCGTATCCGGTGCCGTCCGGGCGAGTTCCAGCAACCGGCCGATCAGCTGGTCGGCTTCCGCATCCGCCAGCGCGAAGGTGTCGGCGGTCGCCCGAAGCTCGCCCTGGAATGCCCGGAACAGGGCCGCGTCCTCGGTCAAGGGTTCGGCCAGGGCGCTCAAGGCATTGGCCTCGATCCGCAGGCTGCGCTGCACATCCTGTTCGATGTCCGCGATCAGCGACCGGAGGGTCTCCCGCTGGCTTTCCAGCGCGTCCGTGTCGAGCGCGAGGATCGCCGCGCTCGGACGGCTTTGCAGCCGGTCCAGCGCCGCCTCGACTTCCCCGTAACGCTCGGCGAGCTGGCCGATCAGCTGGTCCTGGTGTTCCAGCGCCTGTGTCGCGCTGGTGTCGCTGGCAATGGCCCGGTAAAGCGCGGAGGCCGCCGCCGCCCCTCCGGCCAAGCCCACCAGCGCCAGATTGAGCGGGTTTAAAAAGCCGATCAAACCCTGTTTGAGAAGACCCAAGGACCCGCCGATCGTGTTGAAGCCCTTGGAGCCCAGCAGGAACTGCACCTGGCTGCCCTGCTGCAGGATCGCGGTGAACAGCGATTGACCGCTGGCCACCTGGATCGCGCCATCGGAAATCTGCTGCGCCAGAATGTTGACTTCATTGGCGGCCAATTTGTTGGCGTTCGCTGCCTGTTGGCCCGCCACCTTGAACGCCGATCCTTGCGCTCGTGCCGCCTGAAGCGAGGCCTTGGCTGCGGCTGACAGATTGCTGATGTCTGTGGACGTTGCCTTGGCGCTCGTGCCGATCCCGGCAAGCGCCTGCCTAGCGTCGCGAGCGCCGCTTTCCACGCCCGAGGCGTCCAGCCGGGCCAGCATCTGCAGGTTCAAGGTCATGGCCCAAGCTTCGCGCGCGGGCGAGGGTCAGAACATCCGGGCGGGTGCAAGGTGGTGTATCACACAGCGCAATAAACACATTTTGAAGTACTTTAGCAGTCTACGGGTTGCGTTGACGCCTATTGGATACTCTACGAGAGAGCTGAAGATCGCAGCTTTGGCTTCTCAAAAGTGACCCCACCTAATAGTCAGTTTCCGAATATTGGCCAAAAAAATCGCAGTTTATAAACTGCGAAGCGGCAATAGGCACCCATAATGGTGTCGTGATATTGCTCATATCTAACCGGTCAATTAAAAGGGCGTGTAAGGAGAATTATTTCAACTAAAGGCATATCAATGACGAATAGTTTCTCTGAGTATTTTGGTCTTTCCCTCGAGGAGTTTTTAGAAATCAAGGAGAAAAGCAAGAGCTTTATGGAAGGAAATGATCGCCTCGAAGCGTGGAATACGCTCGATACCGTGTCAGCGAATACGAGCTTAGCGATCCGCTCCACACTTCTGGAAAGAACGCACGCTCTTCAGTCAGAAATTGGTCACATACAAAGAATTATGGCGATTAGAGATACCCCGGGGCGCTACGCGAATCGGTATTCAACCGTATATGATTTTATGGCAGATCATTGCAACTTTCGCGATGTCGCGGTTTGGACGATGTTTGTGGCCACGCTCGAAGCAGCAACAGATTTTCAGATACGGCACTGTCCAACCCGATCCAGGGAAGATCGTCTCACAGGAAATCTTATAGCCCTGTGGGGAAACCAATGCTGCCTTTGGAGCGAACGTATGGCAACTGCTCTCAGGGCGCAGGAGAGCACACTGATCCTTCAAGAGCTTGATCTTTCCGTCGGTGGCGGCGAACAGGTGAACGGCGGCGACTTTGGAATTATCCTCGATTTTGAAAAGAAAGCTCACGATGACGGCAGCGTCTCGGTGAGAGAAATAATACCCCTAGTCTTTCAAGCAAAACGATATAGACGTCCCAACGCTGACATTTCGCAGCGCAGTTCCGGCACTACCCAACAACGAACTTTACTGCAAAGAAATGCTTGTACGTCGGCTTATATTTTTTACGAGAACGCGACGGGAAAAATTCTCTCTCCATTGCCTGTACTTGTGAAAGCGGCTGCCGCGGTTGGGGATTCAAATTCTACCAATGTACTCGCAGATAGCCTTGATCTCGCAACATTCCTTTTGGTCGCACTTGGTGACCAGACTTACGCTGAACGAGCGCTGTCGCCTAAAAACGCGCTTAACATGATCTATGACCGTGCGAAATTCGATGAACTCGCTGCCCTTATGGTCGTTTCGAGTGACGGAACTGTGGGACCACGCTATCAAAAGGACTACGAGGATGTTTTGTCTGAGCGTTCAAAAGACAGCTCGCCGGATACGGATGAATACGATCCACCAAGATTCGACTAGCACCGCGTTTATGCCAACCAATGATCATCGATGCAGCTGGCCTGCGTGAAAAGTGCCAATACCCAATAAATTCACCCATTCAACACCTCTAGCGCCGCCGATTCCATCACCTTGAGCTCCCCCAACAGCCGCTGCCAGGCCCGCCGGTTCCGCCCCCGGACCGCAGCAGCCGCCGCGGCATAATCGAGCCCGCACCAGATCAACCCAACCGGTCCTGCCACAACGCGCCACTGGGTTTCGAGCGCCAGGAACGCCGTGACCGCGCGCCAGTTCTCGCGCGGGACGTCGAACGTTTCAGGATCTGGGATTTGAGCGTCCGGCACAGGAAGCCCAAGGGCGGCGAAGTCCGCGGCGCTTTGCGCGTCCAGCCGGACCGCTCGGTCCGGATCGGCCAGGCCGCGCCGGGCATAGGCCCAGGCCCGGGCGGCCTCTATCCGTTTTTTGCCGCGGCCTGGCCGTTGAGCGCGGTGAGGTAAGCCCGGTAGACGCCGACGCGGAAATGGGCAAAGGGCAGGCATTGTTCCAGCGCTTCCGGGCCAAACGGGATCTCGGATCCCCCTGCCCCGCTCACCCCGCGCCAGTCGCGCAGGATTTCGGAAAGCAGCGCGGCTTCCCCGTGGGCTTCCAGCTCCGCCAGCCGGTCCTTGCCCACCATAAGGAACTTGGCCTCAAACGTCTGGCTCAGCACCGCGCCCGGCCGGTCCGGATCGGGAAGGGTCACGCGGACCGGCCACCAGAACTCGAAGGGTTCGCACAGGCGGAACTGCATGAGGCTCTCCTTGATCTCAGCGGATGGTCAGCACGAGTTCGTCGTCGCCCGTGTCGGCAAGGAACATCAGCGGCACGGCATAGTTCACGATCCGGTCGGTTTCGCCCTGGGAGGGGCGGCCGATCTGCACCCTCGGCGCGGTCAGCTCCACCGTATGGCCCGCCGCCGTGCCATGAATGAGGCTCAAGGCCCCCGTGGTCTTGGCAAGCGCGGCGTCGAACCAGTCGGCCGCCGCCATCGTCTTGGCTTCCAGGACCGCCGTTCCGGTGACCTGCCGGCCGGTCAGCTGGATGCGTTCATCGCCAATGAGAAAGCGCGGCACGATCTCCACCCCGAGATCGACGGCAAGGCTTTCGGCGATCCGGCTTGAGCCGAACAGCGACAGACTGGTCATCGCACTGGACACCGGCCGGGGGGCTTGGAACGCTGACAGGATGGCGGCCGGCAAGGCTTCGTCGGTGACCGTGCCCAGAAGACCCCAAAAGGAAAACCGGAATCTTGGAATTTGTTTCGGTGCGAACTCCAGCTGGAAGGTGCCGCGGCAGCCAAGCGCCACATGGCGCACGCCGTCCTGGTTGAAATAGAGCGACAGGCTTTCCTCGCCTTCCGAGACCGGCTGATAGGCGACCGACACGCCAGCGGTCACCGTTTCCGAAAGCCCGCAGGCCCGGAGCAAGGCGCCATAGGCGGGCACATCCCCGGCCCCGCCCGCACCTGCGCATTCCACCGCGAAGTCCAGCCGCAGGTGATTGGCGGTGAGCTCGATGCCCTGATGGCCGAGCGTCGGCAGCAACAGATCGCGGGAGACGTCTTCGCCGGCCAGCGGCGTCAGGGTGACATCGGTCGCCAGGATCGCGTCCGCCGTGCCGGTCGGGCCGCTGTCCGTGCCATAGGCGGTCTCGATCTTCGCCAGGATCGCCAGTTTCCGGGCCTTGCGCATCCGTCACTCCTTTGTCTTCACGGGCGTGCCGCCGCCCTTGGCCCGGGGACCGGCCAACCCGCGTTGGCCCCCCTCATCCTGAGGAGGGCCAACGGCCCGTCTCGAAGGATCCTCGTCCCCCGTCTGCGCATCGCGGACATACCGGCCGCCCTTTCGGGGTGTGATCGCATTCATGGCAGTTCCTCCAGAAAGCGGGCGCAGGAAAACCGTTCCTCGGCCCAGACCGCCCCGCCGCGCACCTTCAAGAGTTCCCCGGAGACATGCTCCATCGGTTCCGCCGCACTGTCCGGCCGGAAGCCGATCAGCCTGGCCCGGACGAACGCCTTGAGCGCCTCGATGTCGTCCGCCACTGTTCCGCCCCGCGGATCGCCGAGATTTTCCAGCACCAGCACCACGGCGATATCGGTCTCGAGCCGCTGCAGCACCGGGCCGGTCATGCGCTCGTTCGCCCCGCTCGCCTCCTCGGCCACCATCACAAAGGCGGCCGGGGTCCGGGTGCGGCGCTGTTCTAGGACCGCCAGCCCCGCCGCACCGCCCACCACCCGGAACGGCGTTCCGGCATCATCAAGGCGGCCGATGATCACCTCGACCAGGCTCATGCCCTGCCCTCCCCGGCCGCAGCCTCAAAATGCGCCTCTGCCAGCGCCAGGATCTCCGCCCGGTCCGCGTCCGAAAACCCGAGATAGGGCCGCGCGGGAATGACAATCGTGCGCGTGCCATAGGTCACCGGCTTTTCGAAGGCCCGCTTGTGCGCCTTGCGGGCAAAGCGCAGGCGCCCGCCCACCTTGCGGAACCGGACCTTCCGCGATTGCGGATATTGGGTGATGGTCCCGCCGGTCTGATGGATTGCCGCATAGACCACATTCGTGCCGACCGCGGCCGTTTCCGGTGTCGTCTCCGAGGTGATCGAGGAAAAGAGCCTTGCGCTGTCGCGCAGGAGTTTTGGCGTCAGCGGCGCGTTGCCGCGCGATCTGCGCCGCGCCCTTTGCCGGGCCGTGCGCGGCGCATGCCGCGGCCAGGGCGTTCCATCCGGCCCGGTCTCACGCTCGAACCGGCGCTGGACGGAATAGAGCATGGCCGCGCCGATCTCCGCCATCAGGGCGGAGGTGTCGCCGCCCGCCCGCGCGACCCGGTCCAGCGCGGCGTTCACCTCCGCGTCCTCGATGGTCAGGGCCTGGCGCACTCCGCTCATCACAGCTTCCTTAAAACCCCGTCAGACTGTCCTTGGAAAACACCCGGTCCGGCCCGCGCACCTGGACCGTTCCGCCAGAGGGCTGCTCCGGGGCGAGGCCTTCCGCCTCCAGCTGGACCAGCCCCTTGACGACATCCTTCAGCCAGGCCACCGCATCCTCTTTGGCCTTGGCCACCGGATCGTCCTTGTCCATGGTCCGGCCATGCAATGTGGCCCGGGCGATGTCGCACACGATCCGGGTGAGCACCTCCGGCACCGGATCGAGCGGCAGCCGGTACCGCTTGGCAAGATAAGAATCGGCAAGGTTCTCGGCGTCGGAAAGATGCGCGGCAACAATGCCCGTGTCGATCGTGCTCGCCGGCCTATTGGTCCGGTCCGTCAGCTGGAACAGCTCGTCTTCCCCGAACCGGTCGATCAGGTCTTCAAGGACTGCGTAAGGCACGGCGTACCTTTCAAGAATGGCGAGAGGCGACCTTAAGTCCTTATGGGCCGGAGTGCCGTCAATCGCCCGAAAGCCGGATTGCGCGGGCGATGCTGGGGGCCTTGCGAGCCGTACCAGACCTCTCTCTGGGTATCTTTAGGTGCGGGCTTCCCACCCGCCTGAACGCCGGAACCCGGGTACCCGGGTCAAGTTGCGGTCGGGGCTCGGCGCCTTCCCCTTTTATGCTTGTCAAAGATCCTCGACCACCAGGTTCGGCTCGGCCTTCAGCACCGCGATCTCGGCGTCCGAGAACCGGCCCGCCCCATGTTCGACCGGTTCGGCCGGATGATGCACGCCGCAGCGCCGGAAGCCGTCCCTGGGCTTGGCCGTAATCCGCAGCACCGGTTTCGCCGCATCGGGTTCTGTGTCCGCAGCTTTTGGCGGGGCCTGTTTCGCTTTGGCCTGTGTCATGGATTGGTCCTTTCAAGATCGGCGGCGTCAGGCCAGCCACGGCACCATCATCATCTCGGCGGTGCCCGCCCAGGGGTTGGTCTCCCCGCCATTGACCAGCTGGCTTTGCAGCAAGCGCCGTCCGGCTTCTTCCAGCGACGGCGGCACGACCAGAAGATTGGGAACGATGGCCAGCGGCTTGCCGAAATCGGCCTTGAACTCCGCCATCGCCGCCCGGGCGGCCGCATAATTGGCGGCATTGAGGGTTTGCCTCGAGCCCCAGGCCATCTGCCAGAAACCGAAGCCGACATTCGCCCGGCCATCGAGGCCATAAAGGAACTGCTTCTTCATGAAAACGTTCTGGTCGTCTTCCCGGTCCATGCGGACCAGATTGCCGAACGCCTTGCGCTCCTGGTAGATCAGCGGTTTGAGCGCCTGGCGCACATCCAGGAGAAACCAGGGTGTGCCGGAGCCGCCATCGGTGTTGGCAACCGAAACGGCTTCACCATTGGCGTCCAGCACCGGATGGTCGGTGTCGAAGAAATACTGGCCGTCGTAACAGGGGGTCGAGAACCCGGCCTTCAGAAGCGGCCAGATCAGCTCGTCCGGAAAGGTGCCCGCGGCCATGCCAAGCTGCGAAAACAGCGGGGTATAGATACCGAGATTGTCGTCGGAAAAATCGTCCCGGTCGACCTCGACAGTCAGTTCGAACGGCCGGTTGCGGATCGAATAGCCGTGTTTGGCGAGCGAGTTGATCACCCGGTCGCCGATCCATTCCCGGAAGCGCGGGAACTTGCCCAGCCAGCCATATTCGTTCTCGCGCGTGGTCGAGGGCACGGTCGTCGCGATCCGGCCATACATCGAGGTCGCTTCCCGCAAGCCCGACTGGAACGCGGCATTGAAGCCCACATAGGCGGAGCGGAGCGTTTGCGTGTTGATGTCCATCTCAAAGGGACTCCATTGTCAGTGCGGATTTCCCGCCACTCATTCGGTCGTCATCCCCGGCCGCTCGCTGGCACACAGGCAGCTCCGAGGCTCGTCGGGGACAAGGGTATGGACCCCGGATCTCCGCTTCGCGTCGTCCGGGGTGACGCGCCGGGGCTGATGGGACCCGCGTGCCTTGATCCTTGCTCCATCGTCATCCCCGACTTGATCGGGGATCCATTCCGTTCCCTCTCCGCGCCAAACAAGCGGGGAAAGACGAATAAACCTGCCTCACCGCAAATCGACCCAGACGCCCTGGGGATCGACGTCGAACACCGTGCCCGCGGGCGACCGCGTGCCGGTGCCATCCGTCAGCGCCACGGTCTGGTCGTCCACGCCATAACAGGCCTGGCCGATATGGGCCGTGGTGATCTCGTCGGCGCCGGCGGAATTGGACAACCGGTAGATCCCGGCGCCCACCGTCACCGCGATGTCGCCGTCCGCGCCGGCGCTGTTGTCCGCCCGGGTCTCGCAGCGGCCGAGCGCGATCAGCCCGGTCGCGGTGGTCATCGGCACGGCGAACCCGTCCGCGCCGAGCGCCACAAGCGCGCCCGCATAAAGCGTCGCCCCGGCCTTCACGGGATGCTGGCGGCGGTCGCCGGAGCGTTCCGGCGTGCGCCGGTCTGTTGTCAAAGCCGTCATGGCTGCACCTCCTGGTCAGACCCGGCCCGGGCCGCGACAAAGGCCTCTTTGGACAGCCCCATCTGGCGCATGACCTGCCGGTCGGCCTCGGAGAGATCCGGGTCCCCGGCGTCTCTCGGCTTGGACCCCAGCTGCGTGGCGGTCAGAACCGGTGCCGTTGCGGTGAAGGCGGTGAATTTTTGAGGATCGGCCGTAGCAAGCTGCAGGCCCCAGTCCTTCAGCGCGGGGGCGAGCTTGCCCCCGGAAATGGCGGCCGTCACCAGGGCCTCGGCCTTGTCCGCGGCCAGCGAGGCCTGCAGGGCGGCAAGGTCTTGTTGAAGCGCGGTCACCTGGTCGATGGGAACGAATTGGGTCGGATCCGGCGCGCCTCTGTCGAACGCTGCCTGAACGGCGGCGACCAGGGCTGTGCCATCACTGCCCTCGGGCAGACCGGCCGCCGCACGGATCGCGGTTTGTGTGTCCTGCAGGGCGCGGAGCGCCGCAACGGCCTCAGCCTTCCCCGTGCCCGCGGCAAGGCCGAGGGCTTCGAGCAGTTCATCCATGGAACTATCCTTTTGCGTGAGATGCGCCCGCGCCGCGATGGCGGCAAGATCGATGGCGGGCAGATTGACCAGCGCCACATTCACAAGCCGCACAACCAGGCCTGAGCGGTCGGTCAGAAACACCGGCGAGAGATACCGGTATTCCCGGGCTGCCAGCGCTGTCCGCGCCGCCTCGGTCCAGGCGACCTGGCCATAGATCCCGTCCGCCCGCGCCTCGAAGTCCGAAATCCAGCCCGCGGCCTTGGCTGTGCCGCCAACGCCTTCAACAGCCGAAAACACCGCCTGGTGGTCATAGTCGACCATCATCTGGGTTTGCCCGAGATGGGCCTTGGTGCGGGCAATGATTGCTTGAAGCTGATCTGCGTCCCCGGCCGTGAACGGGCCACGCCCGTCGCGGGTGGAAAACGTGCCCGAAGGCAGCAGCTTGATCCAGGGATCGGCGCCCGCGTCAGGCGCGGCAACTGGATCGGCGGCGGTGATCAGAAAGGGGTCGGTTCGCTTGGACATGAGCGAACCTTGGGGGATGAGCGGGGATCAGACCATCCGGGCGGAGGCGTGGGGGAGGACGTTCATTATTGCGGGTCGATCACAAATGAAATCATAGATTGACGCGCCGCTCGCCTATTATAGGGTATGGGAAAATTGGCTAGTGATTCTAGATGGCACCGTTCGTTAATGCACTTATATCTGAAAAAGATATCAATTGATGTTCAATTCCGAAAGGTCGGCTGTGATGGGCTTTGATCAAAAGAATTTAACTGAGGTGATTTAATCCATCAGATGGAAATGAGTCGGAGGCATTTCTTTAACTGTCACGAGAGAGCATATTGCAATTATGGATACAAAGTCTTCAAACTCCAAGCATTCTACTATTGGCAACGATCCAGCAACTGATACGCAGAAAAGTTATGATCGTTTTGCATATGTGTCGAAGGCTGGACACTTTGCGGGGTTAATGCATGGGGACTCCGCGACTATGCTCAAATCGCTACCCAATAACGTTTTCAATGTTGCCGTCACTTCACCGCCTTATTTTTGGGTGCGCGATTACGGATATGATGACCAACTCGGACACGAAGAAACAGTCGACGACTATGTTGATGCACTTATGGGTGTGTTTGATGAAGTCAAACGTACCCTCCATCCCGAAGGCGTATTCTTCCTGAATATTGGCGACACGTACTATTCTGGGAACGGGCAGCCCCACGGCAGCGATCCAAAATGCTCATCCCGCAACTTCTTTCGCAAGAAGGTCCGTCCCGTTGACGTGAGCGGATGGGATATCCCTAAGAAGAGTATGATCGGCATTCCCTGGAAAGTTGCTTTCGAAATGCAGCAACGTGGCTGGACGCTTCGCAGTTCGATCATTTGGAACCGCTGCAATGCATTTGTTGAGCCGACCGCGCGGGATAGGCCATATCGGCAATACGAATTCGTCTTCATGTTTTCCAAATCGCGCTTTTACAGCTTTGATCGCTCCAAGCTAGTTGAGGAGGATGTCTGGAATATCCCTATCGAACGTAATCGGCGCGCTAAGCACAATGCCGCTTTCCCTTCGGAGCTTGTACGGCGCTGCGTCGAGGTTGCAAGCCCCCCTAACGGCCATGTTCTCGATCCTTTTGTAGGTAGCGGCACGTCCGTACTGACTTCGATGGCCCATCACCGCAATGTTGTCGGGATCGATATGGGTGATGACTATATCGACTACGTTCAGGGTGCTATCGAGAGCGAAGGATACCATTCCTCGTCATGGGGTGACCTTGTCGAAAGCCTGCAAAAACCGTCACCGCTTTGGGACGAGTGGGCTGGCAACAGACAGAACTTCCGCAAACCAGGGACAGCAAAAAAAGTATAGATCGTGCAGTACTTTGATATTCCAACAATCAAAACGTCAATTGAGGCTCTTCAAGAGATCAGTGCGAATTGGCTGATACCCGCTTTTGTTTTTGCTGCCAACGATGTCGGCCCCGCCCACTTCGTCGATATGTCCAAAAATCTCGGCACCGATCACTTTCTCGACCGCTATTTTAACGCTAAACTTGTCGGAGTTGATGCTTACCCCTCGGGCCACAACCTTCTTCGCCCTCGCCTGAAGGGCATCAAGTGGAAGAGCGGAAACTTCGCTGGCGACTACATGATCCGCCAAGACACGAAGATGTGGGGCAACCTCTTCTCCAGTCGCGGCTACCGCGAGATGCGGCTGAAAGGATATATTGAAGGCGAGAAGACAACCGTGCGCCTCACGGCTGACTTCCAGCCCGCGCTCGAAAGTGAAATCCCCGAAACGTTTGATTTTGAAGACTTCATGGTCTGGCTCTTTGCCTTCAACGGCTTTCCAGACGAGATCGAGAACTGGCAAGCCCTGTACGATCATTTACTCCAGACCGAACTCAGACTTCAGGATTTTCAACCGCCCTACAAGGGCAGGTTCAAACTGAACCCGGAGCGCTCTTGGCCTAGCACACTGAATGCTCGGCCTACTGATGCTTCCTTCATCAAACAACTCGCGCCCAAACTTTCGGCCTATATCGCCGCACCGCCAGCCCCCACAGAGCCCGAGGACGATCCCGCAAAGAAGGGTATTATGAGCGGCGATGATGCGATCTTGTCCGTTATCCTCAACGCCATCAACAAAAATACGAGCCACTCCTTCCTTCTCGCAGGACCGCCAGGCACGGGTAAGACCAAATACGCGCATGATATCGCCGATTTCCTTACAGGCGGCGATGAAAACCGCGTGCTGTTCCTCCAGTTTCATCCTGCCTTCGGCTACGATGATTTCGTCGAAGGGTTCCGTCCCGTCGAGGCCCAGGACGAAGACGGCGAAGCCAAGAGTGTTACCTACAAGCTCGACCCGCGCCACTTCCTGAATTTTGCGGAGCGGGCAAAAACAGATGGCGACAACAAATACGTGCTAGTCATTGACGAGCTGAATCGTGGCGATGTCGCGCGCATCTTCGGCGAGCTTCTTACCTATCTTGAACTCGATTACCGCGAGAAGGAGTTCACGCTCGCAATCTCAGGCAAGAAGACAAAGCTGCCCCGCAACTTAATCGTTCTGGCCACGGCTAATCCGTTCGACCGCTCTGTCACCGATCTCGACGATGCGCTCTTGCGTCGCTTCATCGTGATCATGATGGAGCCCGACAAGCCGTTCCTTCAAAAGTACCTCAAAGACAAGGGTGTTGAGGAACGAGTGCTGTCACGGGTCTTGCGCCTGTTCGATATCCTGAATGAGTCCTTCCCCGCTGGCTTTGGCCATACAAATTTCCTTCATGTTCGCACCATTGAAGATTTGGCAGATGTATGGGAAGGGCGTGTCAAGCTCGGCTTGCAGCGGACCTTGTTCCATGATCGCCAGAGATTCAACGCCATCAAGGAAACCGTCGATGAGCTTTTCGAAATCGACGAAGCAGCCGAGGCGGCGGGTGATGATAATGACGGTGACGATGGGGCTGCCGAAGGCGAAGCAACCGCTGAAGGCTAGGGCAGGCAGGATTGATGCCACTTCCTGAGACACGCATCGTCGAAGTCGAAGAACGCGGCAGACGCTACTTCGCACGCAGTGAGCTTGTTGACCATCGCGGGCATTCGCTAATTCTGCCCGAAACCCGCGAGCTCAAGGCTCTCGAATTCAAGGACGTTGCCGATGGTGTGAACCTCATGGCACTCGGGCTCATAGGCTATTTGCCTCTGACCAGCTCGATCACACTCAACATCGTCCCCAAGTTTCCGATTGAGAACCTCTGGACGATGCTAGAAATAGGCGGGGAGACATACGATCGTATTCTCCCGACAATCAGGCGGTATCAGACCACAGACAAGCCTGCGCCGATCCAACTTCTTGCGCGAAGCTTCTGTCACTACCTGCGGGACGCACTCTCAGCAGGGCTCGAGCGAAGCTACTATCCGCGCACCGTCGACGGGTTCTACAAGCCGCGTGTCGAGTTCGGCCAAACGATTAGCCGTTATCTCTCAAGAGGTAATCCCATCGACACCGTTTCCAGCGTTTTTGAGTTCGGGCTCGACAGCCCCGTGAACCAGATTATCAAAGCCGCTTGTCTGCGCTTTGCGCGGATTATTCCACCGACCAAATCCTGGGATGAAGAACGCCGTCTCATTCAGATCGCTCTCGATACCCTGCGCCGCGTCAATGAGCGCGAACCGACTGGGCAGGACTTCTTCCTCGATGATACCGTCTCGCTCAGGCTACGGGGCAACTATGAAGGCTTGCTCCGTGTCTATCAGCTCTTGCTGACAGGCGGTGGCATCGCCTTCACCTTCGAACCAAGCGGGAAGGAGCTGCCATCCTTCCTCTTCGACCTTGAAGACATTTTCGAGCGATTCATTCGAAAGACCTTTATCGATGCGCTTCGCGAACAAAAGATCACAGTGCTCGATGGCAACAAACACCAAGGCAGGCTGTTCGAGGACAACAAGACGTATCCGACGAAGCCTGACCTGATATTTCGGCGCGGTAGGAAAAACGTGATCGGTCTCGGCGAAGTTAAGTACAAGCCCAAGATAAAGGAATCTGACCGATACCAAATCATTAGTCACGTTACTGCGGCCAATGCGCCATTCGGCATTCTTTTCTCGCCAACGAACGAGGGCGAAAGCCAGCGGATGGAGCGGATCGGACGTCTCGCGACTGGCGCACAGTTTTATCACTATCGAATTGATGTCAGAGGAGATCTGATATCCGCGCAGGCAAAAATGCTAGCAGATATCCGACCGTTATTGGAAAACTCTACACAAGGCTGATCGCGCTTTGGATTTCGCCGCTATGCGAATATCCCTCGTATTAGTTACTGCCCATTACTCACAATTCCCCCGTTAAACACCCCTTAAACACCCCCACAGCGCCGCGCGGTTCTTTTCCGCCCCATCCTGCGCTTTCGCACCCTACGCGCCCCAGCGGCGCTTTATGGCGCTTGTCCCAAATCCGGCCCGCCACGGCTTTCCAGCCGCCGCACCGTCTCGGTATGCCCGGCCTTCCCGGGATTGTAATCCCAGCCCGGATCGATCCCCTCCGGCACCAGCCGCACCTCTCCGGTCCGCTTGTTCGTCCAGGGAAGCAAGGAAACTGCGGGCGGCGCGAACCGCAGCGCCCCACCCTCGGCCTGAAGCCGTTCGATGTCGGCGTCTGACAGGCTCTGCAGTGTGCAGCGGCAGTTCCAGCCATTGGGCGGCGCGTGCGTGTCCCACAAGGCATGATCCACGGGCAGCACCAGATTGTGCAGCTTCAAGTGCTGCGGCCGGGTCAGCCCGTCCTGGACGGCGACATAGCGGAGATAAGGCCGCCGGGCCTTGGTGCGCTCGAACGCCGCCCAGTGCCCGGCCGCATAGGACACCCGCATGTTGACCTCGAAGATGGTCCGGAGCCGCCGCAAGGACCCCAGCCGGACCTTGACCGGCTCGCCGGTGAGCGGATCCACCTCGACCGCCTCCCCCCACCACCCTTTTTGAACGAGGACCGGTTTCAGGCGGCGGGAAAAGCTGTCCAGGGTTTCGCCGTTTTCGAGGGCGTTCAAGACGGCATTGAAAATGTCTTCCAGGATCGAATGCCCCGCGGATTTCGCCACCGTGAACATGGCCGCATGATCCTCGGCATACACATCTTGCCAGGCGAAGGACGGATGGAGCCGCCCGCCGCGGGCCTGAAGCGCCCGGATGGCATCGCGGGGCGGCAGCGGGGTCAGGTCCACGCTCACCTGAGATCCTCATCCGCTTCCCCGGAAATCCGCGCGGCAAACGCGGCTTGCGCCAGCGTGTCGGTAAAGGCCGCAAGTCCCATGAATTCGGCCCGGCGCCGGATGATCGCCCGCACCTCCTCCAGTGTCTCGGCCCCGCCGATCTCGGCGTCCAGCCCGTCAACCACCGGCCCCACCAGCCTTTCCCAGCCCTCGTCGAGCAGCCCATCCACTGCCCGCTCAACGGCGTCAGGAGGCGCGGCCACAGGCCCTGTCCGGAACGCTTGCGCCCGTAATGGCTCAGATTTGGCTGGAGGTGTTGGTTGGTCCGGCGTTTGCGGGTCTTGCTGGGCTGGCGCCCCCAAAACCTCCTCGTCCGGATCGGGATCGGGCAGGCCGAGATGATCGCGCAGGGTCGACATGCCGACCTTCAGCCCGAGCGGCACGAGCTTGGCGACATTCTCCACCAGCTCGGTCACATCCACCTCGTCCGGCCGGCCGATCCGGATCGCCGGATAGGCTTTCTGGGGTCCGAGGTTCAGATCGATCAGCGGGCGGACCAGATCGCGGTTGAGACTGGCGGCGAGCTGGCGGGCGTCCGCCTCCTCGATGTCGGCGCGCACCTCGTCATGCACCTTGCCGACCGCATGGCCACCGGCAATCGCATCCGTCGTTCCGGTCTGGCCGAGCACCAGCTTGGAGATCTGCCGGTCGAGCCAGTCGGCGCGCCGTTCATAGAGATCGAGCGAGCCGGTGAGTTTCGCCTCGATGAAGTCGATCGCCATGGTTTCCGGCACGATCGCGGCATAATCCGACGCGATCCCGGCGACCGCCTGCATCAGCTTCTGTTTGTCGTCTTCCGTCGCGCCCGGTCCGAACTTGCCGAGCCGCAAGGGCTGGCCATAGCTTTCACAAAAGATCGCCCAGTCCTTCAAGGTGAAGGCCTTGAACAGGAACGACCAGGCCGCGCCCCGCGCCAGCCCGCCGCGGATCGGCAGGCCGGACTTGGCCTTGGCGGTGTGCACGATCCAGCCGAAGGGTTTGAGCGGCTCGTCGGTCTGGACCCCGCGCAACAAGAGACGCTCCGGATCGTCCCGGTCAAAGCGGAACCAGCGCGGATCGCGCCACTTGAACGCCTTTGGCCGCCATTCGCCCTCGGACGTGTCCCAGAGGATTTCCGTGGCGGAAAACCCCTTGCCGACCGCGTCCAGAATATCGATCAGCTCATCGCGGAACCGGTCGCGTTCCGTGACCTCGCGGATCAGATCGGCCGCGGCCACATCCATTGCCGCATCGCTGGCCGCCTCGACCGTGATCTCCAGCCCCGCCACCTGGCGTTTGCGGGTGCCCAGCACCCCGGCATAATGTTCGTTGCGCTCTTCCATGTCCTCGGCGAGCGCCAGATAGGGCTCCGGATCGCCATCGATCGAATCCCGCAGGATCCGCGCCAGGCGCTGCGGCGTCAAACCGCTCGCCGGATGGAACGTATCGTTCCGGCGCACGGCCCTGAGCTCGGCCCCCGCCTGCTCGGTCTTGAGCGACCGTGCCGAGATGGACCGGCCATGCATGTCCACCAATCCGGTGTGTTTAGGTGCCATCACCACAGCCCTTTCCGCCGGGATCCGGCCAGTCTGAAGGCCCCGTCGAGGCTGTCCCGGTCCTCCGCCCCGCGCTCCTCGAACCGCGACGGGCTGTGCGGCACGGGCTCATAGCCGAATTCCCGCCATTGCATCCGGCTGGCAAAATGCGCCAGCGCCAGCGCGATGGCATAATCGCCGTGACGCTTCTTGCCCTTTTCGCCTTCACGGACGGGCGGCACGCGCGGAATGCCCCGGATCAGTTTGACGGCGCGCAGGTCGCTCAGGTGATCCGCGTCCCGGCCCAGAAACAGCGTTTCGTCCTCGAAGGCGGCTTTCAGCGGCGGCATTTCCAGCCGGTACCAGGTTTCGGAAAAATGGACGGCCATCACCAGCCCGGCGCCCTCCGGATCTTCGCGCAGGCCAAACCGCCGACCCATGTCCTCGGCGACCGTCCAGCCCATGCCGGTGGCGTCGAACGCCGCGCCGACAAGCCGGGTTTGAACGGCGGATAAAACGGCTTTGACAATGGCCTTTTGTTCCTCGCCCGGCACGCCCCTGAGTTCAAAGGAGAGCACCTCGCGGCGGGTAAGCCGCTTGTCGATCGAAAGCAGGCAGCCGACGGTCAGATCCGACACCCGCCCGAAATCGAAGCCGAAGGCATAAAGCGGGGATAGGTCGAGATCCTCCAGCACCGCCTCGAGCGCGTCGCGGAACGGCGCCACCAAAATCCTTTGGGCCAGCCGGTCAAGATGCAGAAAGTCCCGGGGCAGATCGAGCCGCAGCACCGGGGCATCGGCGGTCATCCGCGCTTCGATGAGGGGAGCTGCGAGCCAGGTGCCCGAGCCCATGGCCGGAATGCAGAACAGTTCCTCGTCCGCGCCCTCGCCGTAAAAATCGATGATGTCCTGCCGGAACGCGGCCTCGCCTTCCGGGCTCCACGCCCGGCCCTGCACCAGGCAGATCCGCTCATAAAGCCCGTCCTTGAGCGCATCGTCCAGATCCACGCGCAGATGGGCGTATTTCGAGCGGCCGGCCAGAATGTCCTGAACGGCGATGTTGAACGGATTGTCGCTGCCGTCATGGGTGGAACAGACCACCACCTGCCCGCCCCACATCAAAAAGGCGAGCGCGGCCTTCAATAGTTCGGCAAGTTGATCGACGAACGCCGCCTCGTCGATGATCACGACGCCCTGCTTGCCGCGGAGCGAACGGGGCGCCGACGACAGCGCCAGGATTTCAAAGCCGGAGGCAAACCGGATCCGGAAGGCCTGGATGTGCCTTGTCTCTGCCGGGTCGGCCGGGTCGGTGTCCTCGAACAGGAACTCGTCCTCGGAGAGTGCCGCCACCGCATAGGCCCTTGCCCACATGGCGCAGGCATCGATGAACTCGCGGGTCATTTCCTGGGAATAGGAGATATACATGGCGTCCATGCCGCCGGCGGATTTTTCCCGGGCCGCGCGCAGCACCGCGTAGGACGCCAGCCCCCAGGTCATGCCGATCCGCCGGGACTTTTCGATAAAGAGCACCCGGATGGCTGTCGATTCCAGCAGGCCGACGGCCCTCGACTGATAGCCAAGCAGCACATTCGGCAGGCCGACCTGGTCCGCGATCCGGTCGATGGCCGTCATCGACGCCCGGCGCAGCTCCGTCCAGTCGGCTTTTGTGAGCGGGGAACTCATGCCGCCCCCTCCCCCGGTTTGGCAACGCCCAGGATCTGCGCCTTGATCGCCTCGGCCGTGTCCGCGCTCAGGCCTTTCACCTTCGCCACCCGGTCGACGGCCTTTTCCGTCCGTCTGGCAAAATCGCTTTCCACCTTCTGGCGCCGCTGGGTCGAGACGCCTTGCGCCTGCGCCGCGGCCCGAAGCGCCCCGGCGAGATTGAGCGCGCCTTTCGGGTCGATCCCGCTTTCGCCCGCGTCCGTCAGCACCTCGAAGACCAGCGTCTTGATCGCCTCGGCCGCGATCAGCGTCAGATCGTCGGACGCCTGCGCATCGAATTTTTCCGCGATACTGGCGGCGATCGCCCGCGTGTCCTCCAGCCGCCGGGTCAAGGTCGCGAGCTTGATCGCATAGCGGTTGAAGGCGGAAAAGGAGGGAATGGCAAAGTCCAGTTCGCCGCGATGCTCGCGCTGAAGCACCTCCAGTTTCAGAAAGAACTCCTCATAGATCTCCTTCTGGGTCTGGTCGCGGGATCGCAACTCATTCGCGGCCCAGGCAATCACCGGATCGCAGGCCGGTGGCAGCTGCTCGATGGCGGACAGGCGCCCCCGCCCCTTCTTGACCCGTCCCATGGTCAGGTCCCGGGCGAGGGTTTGAGCACACCGTCCAGCAGCGCCCGGCGTTCCACATGATCAAGGCCGGGGCCAAGCAACTCGGCCACCAGGACCGACCCAGCGGCAGACAGGCGCACCGCGCCCAGGTTTTCCAGGCGGCTCAGCTGCGTGCGCACATAATCGCGGGGCTTCGTGTGCCCGAAGCTTTCCAGGATCTTCTGGATCAGGGTCTCGTTGAGCCGGTGGTCGGTCTCGCCCGCCAGAGCTTTCAGGATGATCAGGCGGCAATCGGCCGCCGCATGGTCGGCATAGCTCATCGGCTCGATTCCTTCATCAGATAGTCCTCCACCCGGTGCACGGTGCGCGAGACGCCCGACAGGCTTTCATCGAGCCGCCCGACCGTGCCGCGCAGTTCCGCCAGCGCCAGTTTCAGCTCCAGCACATCGTCCTTGGCGGGCAGATGGGACAGCTCGCTTTCGGCCGCCTGGATCCGCCGGTCCAGCTCGATCAGCTTCTGGTCGACCGCTTTCAGATGTTCCGAATTCACCTTCACCCGGGAGGTCAGCCAGGAATGCACGATGGCGCCGAGCGACAGGAGCACGGCGATCAGGCTCGCCCAGTCTTTCAAGGTCTCAGGGAGCATGGCCGGGATGTCCGGCAGGCGGGCCGCACAGCGCCCGCCATTTGGCGTTCAGCACCTTTACCTGTTCGATGGTGCCGTCCGTGTCCTTGAGCGACCAGCGGATCGGATCAACGGTCCCGCACAGGAGAACCGGCCGGAGACCGGATTTTTCAAGCACGGTCACCCCGCCCTGACGGTCCGCCGGTTTAATCCCTCCGGAACCCGTCATCGTCACGCAGCCGGTCAGGATGAGCGTCAAGCTCAGCGCGCACAGCCCCTTCCGCGGCCCTTGCCCGTTCAAGCGCATGGGCGGCCTCCGTCAGGCTTTGCGCCACCGCCTCCGCCCGGCCGGCCGCCAGCAGCCGCCGGGTCCGCACGGTCGCGGCGATTTCGGCAAGGAAGGCGCTGAGCGCCTTGAGAACGGCGAGCCATCCCATGCCTCACCGGATTTTTTGCCGGGCCGTCACCCGGCCATAGATGGCCAGCAGCGCGCCCGCGATCACCGCCAGGCTGTCCCAGGCGGCAAAGATCCGGTCCGTCAGGCCTGTCAGCTCCGCCTGGTCGGCCGCCGTGATCTCGATCCCGAACAGTCCGGCTAGCGCGCCAAGCACGGCCACAGCCGCGCCCCAGAAGGTCTTGGACCTGAACAGCGGTTTGGTGTCAGTCATTGAAAGCTCCTTTCAATCGGGCCTCACCCGGCGTTTGAGGGCAAGGCGCAGGGCGCGGGCACTGACCGGTCCGAAGATCCCGTCCACGGCAAGGCCCGCGAAGGCTTGGAACGCCTTGACGGCACGGCGCGTTTGCGGCCCGAAGACCCCGTCCTGGACGAGCGCGAAGCCGAGGCGCGAAAGACTGTCCTGCAGGGTGCGGACCGCCGCGCCCCGGTCCCCGATGGCCAGAACCCTGGAGGCCCGCGTCTCGGCCCGTTCGCTCACATCGGGCGGCGCGGCGGCCCGTGCCGGATTGGCGGATTTGGGATAGGTTGACCAGGGCAGCTGGAAATGCGGGCCGTCAAAGAAAGAGGCCCAGTCGCCTCCCCACTCCAGCGGCACGCCCAGATCGCGGGCCGCCTCCTTCATGGCATCGGCGATCCGGTAATAAAGCGGCACTTCCCAGGAGACCCGGGTGCCGATCATCGCCATCAGGTCGACCGCGTGGCCGGACAAATGCCTTGAGTTGAGGGTCTTGGACGCGCCCCGGTTCACAAGCTGGCGCTGGCGGGCAAGGCTGCGCACGCCCTCGATCACCTGGAACGGCTGGGAGGTGGTCGCGGCGGCCCGTTCCACCACCCGCACAAGATCGGGATGGACGCCGTCAAGGCGTTTGAGGCTGCGCGCGGTCAATGTCATGGCTCGGTCCCGGTTCGTCAAACTCATGGGAAAACCGTGCCGGAAGGACCGCGAAAACATCACCCACGCGGGAGCCCGGATGATCAGGGATCAGGTGTCGAACAGGGAGAGTTGAGTACGGTCGCGCGCCCGGGCCGCCCAGCGGCGGACCGTGGTCTGGTCCACATGGAGCAGCCGGGCGATCGCCGCCTTGGACTTGCCCTCCCGTTCCAGGACCGCGGCCAGCCAGGGCTTGGGGATCGGCACGCGCACGATGCCGGGGCCAAGGTGTTCGGCCAGCATGGCCGCTTTGTCCGGGCCGGTCAATTCCACCACCATGGAGCGATCCGGGCGCCGGGGCAGATAGAGTTCCGAGCCGCCAAAGGCCAGAAAGAACCGGATCGCCAGCGCCTCGCCAAGCACCTCCACATAAGGCGCGATATGGGCCGGGGGCGCGAAAGGAGCGGACGGCGGGCTCATGGGCGCCTGGTCCCCCGTGCGCCCCGGCGCACCAGCGTCGCCCGGTACAGCGTGCCAAGCTCCCGGTGTACCGCGATCCAGTCGGCGCCGTTCAAGCGCTCCGGATCGCCATGGCCGAACGTGTCGATCAGATAGCCGGTCAGCGTGCTGGAGGGCGCCGCCTGCACAGCGGCAAGCTTGGACCAGACATGCAGGACCACCTGGAACTGCGGATTGTTGTAGATCGCGGGCAGGCCCTTCTCGATCCGGAACAGGCCGGGATTGGCGGTCTTGCGGCGGATCCAGTCCTTCAGCGCCTCGATCGCCTTGTCCGCGTCCTTCGGGTCGCGCAGGAACCGGTCGCTGTCGAGCCCGGTCTGGCGTTTGAGAAAGGCCCGCATGGCCTCCGGCGCACGGGTGTCGATCACGCCCAGCCAGTAGCCGGTGCACCACAACGCCCGGAGTTTGCGCGCATAGGCGCTGCGGTCCGCCGCCAGCTCCAGAACCGGTCCTTGAAGACGCATCAAGGCCCGGATGACTGCCTGCCGCTCGCGGGGACTCAGCGCGCGGGCCGAGCGCTTGCCGGTCTCCCGTTCCAGAAGATCGCGATAGGCATCGTCATCGAGACCGGCCTGTTTCTTGAGAATGTGGATGCGTGCAAGGTCGCTCATGGGCGGTCCTCAATCGTCGCGGTAGGGCAGCCAGCGGCAGCGCACCGGGGGCTCAGGCATATCCGGCGGCACCGGGGATTCCGGTGCCGCCTGGCGCTGTTCATCGCCCTTTGGCGCGCGCGTGGCCGCCGCCAGTTCCCGGCGGAGCAGTTCGGTCGTGGCCGCTTTAAGGTCTCCTGTCAGCCCGGACAGGCGGTGGAGCCGGTAGCGCCGGCGCTCGGCTTCCCGCAGAAGCCGCGCCCGGGCCGAGCGCAGGGCCTCCGTCTCCGCGAAGTCGGGAGCGGGTGGGTGGGACGAGGGGGATCCGGGCCGGGTCATGGATCACCGCCTCGCCGCTTCCATCCGGTCGATCAGGGCGAACAGGTCCTCGTGGCGGCCCTCCGCGCTCAGCTCCATGGGCGTTCGCCCGCCAAGCTCCGGATGCGGGGTGATGTGCCAATAGATCTGCTCTTGTGCGGACATCAGCTTGTCGAGCCGCAGGGCGATCACCTGATCGTTATGCCGGTGATGGCGCGGATCCGGGTTGCCGTTTTCGTCCTTGCGGTAAACCATGCCTGCCTCCTGTGCGGGCGCTCTCCTTTGGTGCAATTCCTGTTTTACACCACTTTGGCGAGATCAATGGTGATCGGCTGCCAGGCCGCTTCCGGGGCAGCGCGGTGATAGAAGCGGACATAGGATTTCGAGCCGGTGATCCGCATGGCGTCACGCAGCGCGTCCATGGCCCGGCCCCACCTTGCATCGGCAATGTCGAGCCGCAGCAGCAGGAAGATGTCCGACTTGTTGATCTGGCCTTCCTTGTCGGTGTTGAAGGCCCGCGTCACGATCGCCTTGATTTCCGGGCGGCTGTCCGCCGACCATTCGGTCAGGCATGCGTCGATCAGCTGTTTGGCGGTCTGGAGCTCCGGCCCGAAATCCACGAAATCCGACACCTGCACCGTGACCTTCATCAGCCCGTCGAAGCTCTGATAGGTCCGGTTGCCCTTCTTGCCGCCCTTCACCGCCCCGTATTCCTGGGCAAGCAGCGCGTCGAGCTCCCCCAGATCCGTTGTGGTATGGCCCTTGAACCGGCCGATCTGTGCCGACAGGGCGTCCGCATGGGCGATGATCTTGCGCACCGTCTCGTCCTCCAGCTTGTGCTGCGGCTTGACATTGGCGAGCGGCACCAGGTTGCCCTTGGCATCGCGCATGTAGCGCTGTCCGCCCAGATCGAGAACCCCGTCCGCGGCCTGCCGCGGGTTGCCGTCCCCGGCCTGCGGGTCCTGACGGGTCTCGGGGCCGCCGGTCAATGTGTCCATGGTCAGTCTCCTTTGGCTGCTTGGATTTGGTCCAGGGCACTGCGCCCCGGAGCCGGGTCGCCCATCAGGGCGGCGGTGGCCTCCGGGGTCGTGCGGCCGGGGCATGGCCGCGCCGGGACGGGGTTGCGATTGCGCAGCACGCACATGCGCCGGCGCTTGCGGATCCTCGGCAGGTCCCCGGGCAGCGGCAGCATGGCCTTGGCGGTCTCAAGACCGGTGCGCACGTCGAGTTCGGTCCGCTCCAGCACCAGGGCAATGTCCTCGATGCTGTCGCCCATGCGGTCGAGGCCGACCAGCATGGCCAGTTCCCGCCGCGTCCAGTGGCCTGTCGAAATCATGACACCCCTCCATCCGGCCGGGGCAGCCGGGCCTTGGGAAAGGGGACCACCGTGTCGCCGCTGAGGTCGATCACGGTCATGCCCCTCGCGTGCCCGGGCACCACCGCCTGCTCCAGTTGCCGGATCTGGTCCCGGTACGTGGCCACCCGCCCGGCAATCCGCAGCAGATAGCCATGCATGGGATCGCTGGCCTCGAAGTCCTGGGCCTTGACGAACAGGGTCCGGCACAGATTGGTGATGTCGTCACTCAGCATGGCTCTCCTCCGGGGGCTCGTGGATCGGGGTGCGGGGTTTGAGGCGGGAATTCGGGCAGCCGGACCGGCAGGCCCGGAAAACGCGGGTGCGCACGGCGTTGGTGACGGCCCGCGGTTTTGCCTGCCAGGAAAGGCAGGCATCCCGGCCGATTTCTCCGAGCACCGGGCAGACAACCGTCTCGCCCAACAGCGCGCCGCGCACGGTCGCCGCGATCTTTTCCAGATCGCCGGGATACTTGTTGGCGAGCGTCTGGCTGAGGGTCGCAGGCGAATAGCCGAGGCGTTTGGCAGCCGCGTTCAGGCTGGTGCGGCTGGCCAGCGCGGCAAGTTCGCGGACCCAGTCCGGCATGTCCGGACCCCAGGCGGCTTGCGCCTTGTCAGTCATGGTGGGATCAAAAGTCATGCCGCTACCTCTTCGGCCACAACGGGTCCCATGACCTGTTTCAGGTTCGCGTCATAAACGAGTTTGGAGCGCAGGATTTTCGGTGGTTTTGGCCCGGTGTTCATGGCGGGGTTCAGACGCCAGATGCCTGGTGTTGCCGCTTTTCCCTTGCGCAGCACCTGCAGATACCCGGCAAGCTCCAGCCGGTAGATATAGGCTTGCGCCGACTTTGCCCGAACCGGCACATCCACCGTGCTGGCTGCGATCGCCAGCTCATTGACGTCGAAAGCGGACAGCGACCGGATTGCGGTCCACAGCTGGATCTGGCCCTGCCCCAGCTTGCCGGGCGAACCGTCCCGGTTGAGGATCGGTGTTGCGGAAGGGCGTTTTAGCAGCCGGTAGACATTTTCGGGTCGCGTGCTCTTGTTTGTGGAGGCATAACGGGTCACCAGATGGTCGCGGGTCTCGGCAATTTCGAGAAATCCGGCCCGCAGCAGACGGATGACATAATCGCTGATGCATTTGCCGTCCCGGTCGTTGCACCTCAGATCGATCTCTTCAAAGGTGAACAGGCGCCCGCCCTTGCCCAGATCCCGGATCACACTCCAATAGTGATCATGGCCCCGGTAGACGGGTTTGCCAGTGGTCACGCGCAATTCGAGCTGGATCGGCATCAAACGGCCCTCCGCTTTGCCCGGCCGCGCGGATCGCCGGTATAGAACCAGTCTTCCGGAAACCGGCCGGTGCTGACTGTGTCCGCCCGCTCGTTGCGCGCCGTCTCGCGGATCCGGTTGAGATTGACGACGATCCGCCGCGCCCGGCCGCCGGACTTCTCCAGCACCTGGGCGATCAGATCCTCGCAAAGAACAAGGCCGGGGCAAAACAGGTCCGCCAGCGCCCGCGTGTCGTCCAGGTCGCATTTTTCCGCCGGCACCCATTCCAGCACCCGGTTGTGCACCCGTTCGACCGCTTGAAGCTTTTGCGGCAGCAGCTCCTCGCCGATCAGCAGCATCGGCACCTGGGAATGCTCCTGGATCTCGCGGATCAGCTCGAGCATGTTCTTGTCCGCGAGCTTGTCGGCCTCGTCGATGATCAGCGGCCGGTCGAAATCATCGCCAAGCGCCAGGATCGCCTGCTCGGTGAGATCCGCGATCGAGCCGCGCCGGGGTTCGCGGCCCGCCTCCTTCAGGATGTTTTCCAGAAACTTCTTGCGGGTCCAGCTGTCGCCGACCTCGACCCGCAGCGCGCCCGTGACGTTCTGGGCGTAGATCGCCGAATAGGTCTTGCCATACCCGGAAAACCCGTGAAACACGCCGATGCCCGGCAGATGCGGCCCGCTGGCGCGCAAGAGTTCGACGAGGGTCAGGAACCTTGCGACATTCTTCAAGGCGGCGAGACCACCGGATCGGGTCTCGGAGGTGCGGTTGTGCGTCATCCAGGTCTCCTCGGTC
Organism: Roseibium aquae; assembly: GCF_008711285.1. Taxonomy (GTDB): domain Bacteria; phylum Pseudomonadota; class Alphaproteobacteria; order Rhizobiales; family Stappiaceae; genus Roseibium; species Roseibium aquae. Next base: position 16,234 of record NZ_VXDC01000019.1, on the reverse strand, counting down.
CTCTGATGGAGTGGGCGGCGTGGTCGCTCAGGAGCTTGCGGGCGCGGTATTCGGGGCCTTCCCTGTAGCCGGTGAGCCAGAGCGCGTCCCGGTCACTGAGCGGTGTGCCCTCGGCCAGGCGCGCCTCCAGTTGCAAGGCCCGCTGGAACCGGCTCTCGGGTGTGTCGGCTGCGGCCAAAGCATGGACGGTGGCCGGGACAGTGGCCGGGACGGCGGGTTTGTCCGCCTGCGTCAGACGGTCGAACATGGCCGCTTCCCGGCCCGACAGCGGTTGTGGCTTGGGTTTTTGTTTCGCAGCCCTGGCCGCCAGCGATTGCGGCGTCTCATGAGGCCGGGCTGGCTTGGGAAAGGCCAGAATGTCGGCATTCATCTGGTAGGCCGCGCGCTGCGCCTCGGCGACCGTGCGCGGCGTGATCCGGCGCTTGGCTTTGCGGATATCGGCCAGCGCGTCCGTTTCCAGCGCCTTTTGCCGGGCGCGGACCTCGGCGATCGTCGCCGCCGGATCCAGCCCGGCGAGATCCGGACACAGCGCTTCGCCGAGATACGTCTCGCCATCCGGCTCGAACAGCCACAGGCGGCCGAGGTCGTCCGGATTGTGACGACACAGGATAGTCCGGCCCGGCATGACATCGCCGGTGAGATACTGGCTGCCATCGACCCGGATCCCGAGCTTGGTGACCCGCCGCAGGCCATCGGATCCCGGAACCGGCGCCAGCAGGACATCGAGCACAGCCGGGTCCTTGATCGCGCGAAGATCGCCGTTCCAGGCCTGCGCCGCCTGAAACGGCGTCTTGCCCTTGAGCCCGGCATGGGGCGTGTGGGCATATTGCTGGAGCGCCCAGCGGTCGGCTTCGGCTTGAAGCTCGGCCGCGCTCATTTCCACATGGAAGAGCTTCGCATCCTCCGTCCCCAGGCGGGCCGAAAAGGCTTTTCTGGCCTCGATCACCTTCCGGTCGGCGACATTATGGCCAATGAAGCCGGGAAGCGTTGCCGCGCAATCGCGCTGGAACGTGCCGATCAGCCGCTCCACCGTACCCTTTTGCTCCGGCGCATGCGGCTCGCAAGGGTCGTGCTCGATCCCCAGCGCGTCCAGCAGCCGCTTGGTTGCCCTGGCCACGAAATCGGAGCCGTTGTCGGTGACAATTTCCTCCGGCACGCCCCAGGCCATCAGGCATTTGCGCAGGAGAAGCCCGACCGCGGCCGCCCGCGGCGTGTCGCAAATCAGCAGCAGGCACCGGCGGGAATAGAGATCGATCGCCGCATAGATCGTCTTGCGCCCGTCCGTGGTCATCACATCCGAGGGCGAGGCGTCGATTTCCCAGACCTCGTTGAGCCGTTCCCTCCGGTTGGCGCCGGTGGCGGCAAAACGGATCGTGGACTTGTAGGCATCCGGATCGGTGATCTTCAGGAGTTCGTTCCGGTGCGTCTCTTTCCAGCGTTTGAGCGCATCCTGAAAGGTGCGGAGCGGCGGCATCGCCACCCGCCGCTGGCCTTGTTTGCCATCGATCAGCACGGACGGCCCGAATTCGGCGAGCGCGGCGGTGCGGATGTGTTTGGCGGCGAGAAACGGGTTGCTGGCATGAAGCGCCAGGCACCAGGCGCGCAAACGCCCCTGTTCGGCCCGGTCGAGGATCCCCTTGCCCTTGCGCGCAAAGGAGGGATCGGAGCCAAGCCGGTTGAGATCGCGTTTCATGTGCGCGCGCCAGCGGCTCAAGGTGCGCCGTGAAAGCGATGTGATTTCAGCGTGAACCCACTCGGGCACGGCCACCTGCCCGGCCCTATAGGCCTGTGAAAACAGGTGATCGCTCACCGCCTGGCCCATCCCGGACTGTTTGTGGAACCGCTCAGCCACTTTCAGGACGATCAGCCGGGCATCGCGCGTGGTCCGTTCCCGTGTGGTCAGGTCCTCGTGGGTCTCACAGGCAAAATCGTCCGGCTCGACGCAGATGAACCGGGCGGCATAGGCAAGTTTCTGGGGCAGCGGCAAAAGGTCGATGTGATATTCAAAGCCCCCGCCCCCGAGCGAGCCGGACCGGCGGCGGCAGAGCGGGGTATCCGCCCAGCCCTCCCGCTCGATCAGCTTGTGCACACCGCGTTTGGTTCCCGGAAAGCCGTCGAGCTTGAGGTCGGCGAGGTCCTGCGCGGTGTGCCAGAGCTTCATTGCGCGCTCCGGATCTTGGCTTGCAGATAGCGTGCCCGGCCCTCGATCTCCCGCTTGTGATCCTCGATCAGGGCGAGCTCGATGACGTTCTCATAGCGCTTGGGGATCACCGCCAGATCGAACTCGTCGGCCAGAAACCCGAGCAGCTCGGTCTTGCCCGTGGCGTGGATCAGCGCGATCAGCCGTTCCACGGAAATGTTATGGTCCGTCTTGCTTTCGGCAGCATAGCTGTCGAGCATGGCAACAGAGACCGGGGATCCGAGACGCTGCGACATCTGCCCTGCGATCGTCGCCCGGTCCTTGCCGGATTCCCGCAGCGCCTTGGCCACCGCCCGGCTGATGCGCGAGGACAGCCGCTTGCCCGGAATGGATCCGGGCTCGAAGCCGACCGAGACCCGGGGCGGCGTCCAGCCCTTGAACATGTCGATTGTGTAAGGATCGCGGGGCCTACGCATCGAACCATCCCTCCCGCTGCGCGAGATCGAGGATCTCGGTCTTGTGCTGCCGGAACACCGCGGCCCGGCCGCTTGAATTGAGTTTTGAAAGACTGTTTGAAACCGATTTGAAGAGCTTTTCCGCCTCGCTCAGCGGCGGGCGTCCGGCGAGCACCACCAGCGCGTCCGCAACGGACATCGCCTTGGGCACCGGGGCCAGGATCAGGTCCAGGACCCTGGATTGGGTCTCGGCGGCCAGTTCGCTGAGCGCTTTCAGGTCGCTCTGCTTGTTGGCGAGCGGCGTGCCCTTGAGACGCGCCCGGCTGTCCGGCGCAAGGCCCTGCCAGATGGTGATCGCCAGCCGCACCGCCCGGTCCGACAGGCCGGTGGTCTCCGCCGCATGGTGGCAAAAGGCAAAGATTGCCGTTTGATTTTTTTGCGCCTCTTGAAAGGCCCGGCTCTTGCGATCGCCGCCCTTCCGGGTTTCCGGATAAAGCAGCTCATGGACCGCCTTCAGTTCGGCCAGCCCTTCGCAGCGCTCAAGGGCATTCAGATCCTTGCGGGCGAGGTTTTCCAGAAGCTCCCGGCGGCGGAGGACATCGCTGGAAGGAAAAATGTCTTCCGGCACGATCTGCGCGGCGATCTCGGACCATCTCAATAGCTTTGCAGCTTCCAGCCTGTGCAGGCCGGAGATCAGGACAAACCCCTTCCCCTCAGCCAGGAGATCGATCGGCGTCTGCTGTCCGCTGTCGAGAAACATCTCCGCCAGCACCGCCGCCCAGTCGGGATCGAAGGACCGCAGCCGGTCGTCCGGGACCCGGATCGCGCGAACGGGGACGTCCGCGAAGGTCCGCAGTCCAGCCGTCCGGGCTTTGGCGGGGTGCGGACGGGGCGCGGCCATCACGCCGCCACCCGTGTCTGGCGGGAGGATTTGTTTTGTCTGGCCTTTTGGAAGGCGGACGGTGTAGCGTTCGGGCGGAGACTCGGGTGGTAGGTACGCAGCATGGAGCCCCACCGGTCGTCCGGCCACAGATCTTCAGGATCGGCCCCGAGAAAATGCGCGACAATGATCTTGCCGCGCCGGCTTTGGGGATCGGCCCGAAGGGCATCGGACACGGTGGAGAGCTGTTCGCCATAGGCCCAGGACAGGAACTGGAGCGTGAAGCCGGCGCCAAAGCGCTGCCGGCCCGAACGCATCACATCGGCCCGGATCGCATGCCGGTCCCGCTGTGACGGTCTTGTGTTCTGGTGTGTATCCCCTGCCATGCCAGCCTCCATCGCGGCCGCCCATCGGGAGTGCAGTCCTTGAGGCGGCCATCGGATCAGGAATGAATGCGCCGGTTTGACCGGCGTTTTCGAGTTCGGGAAACTCGCAACCAAGGGGAGTATACACACAATCGTGCGTATTTGAAGATTATTTATGCACTTTAGTGTGTTTTGTTATCAATGGCGAGGCCGTCAAAACCAAAAACAGAACTGGCTCAACGCCTTGTCACGATCCGCGGAGACCTCACACGGGCCGAATTCTGCGCCAGACTTGGCATTTCCGATTCAACCTATGCGACCTACGAAAGGGGTGACCGGACGCCGGACGCAATTCTCTTGGCGAGATTGACGGTCGATTGCGGGGTCGATCTGCACTGGCTCCTGACCGGCGAAGGCACACCGGCGCGCTCGCAAGGATCAGCCGAACCACGGCCCGGCGAGCGCACCGCGGTCCCGATAGACCCCGATCTCCTGAAAAAGGTCGCCCGGATCGTGGAGCGCACCCATGCGGCGGCAAACATTCGCCTGCCCCAGGACGCCCGCGCCGGAGAACTCGCCCGCGCCTACAACCTCGTGATGGCCAAGGCCGACGACCCGGCTGACCCGCTGGAACTCAACAGCCTGCTGCCCTGGCTGGAAACCCATCTCACTAAAACCTTGCGGGAAGCGCTGAACGACCCCGGCGCCGGGAAACGCGAGGCTTGAGCGTGGTCCGGATTGCGGAAAAGGGACCAGAAATTGCTGCGACAGCTTAAAAACGCAAAGGTTGTATTGTCAAGTTTTGCTACTTTTTCTTAGAGCAACCAAACGGAGCCAACTGGGAGCCGTACACAAAGGCCACATCCGGATGAGGCGATATGCTGTGTAAAGACGAGGCAAAAAGAACATAACAAGAACATTTTAATTGATAACCGGGAATCTTTGTGCCAACGTGGCACTCAACGACACAGTAAGGATTCGGGTTGATGGCAATTACAACCACGCCAAACGAGTTTTCCCGTCTCCGCGAAATGGCCGGACTCACCATTGAAGAGGCTGCAAGGATTACAAAAGTATCGGTCCGGTCAGCGTATCGCCATGAAAGCGGCGAAAGTACCCCCTCGCCCCTCGCTATGGACATACTCAGATTGATGGCTGACCAGAATAGTCCGCCGCAACAGGATGCCCGGTTCCGCTTTGTCGATCTTTTCGCTGGAATTGGCGGCCTTCGGGTCGGGTTTGAAAACATTGGAGGGAAGTGTGTTTTCACAAGCGAATGGGACAAATACGCAACCGAAACCTATCGCAAGAATTTCCGGAATGACCCTGAGCACGTATTTGCCGGAGATATAAGGGAATTCACGTCAGGTGACGAGGCTTTGGCCAGAATTCCGGCGCATGATGTTCTGCTTGCCGGTTTCCCGTGCCAGCCTTTTTCGATTGCCGGCGTATCAAAAAAGAATGCACTCGGTCGACCGCATGGTTTCCTTGATGACACTCAGGGCACGCTGTTTTTTGACGTCGCACAGATAATTCGCTTCCACCGTCCCAAGGCTTTTTTGCTCGAGAACGTGAAAAACCTGCAGCGGCATGACAAGGGCCGCACGTTTGCGACCATCATGAACGTGCTGGAGCAGGAACTCGGATACCGGGTTACAACAAAGGTTCTCAGCGCCCGTCCCTGGGTTCCACAAGGGCGTGACCGTATTTTTATCGTCGGCTTCCTCGACCATTCAAAAGACTTCTCGTTCGATGAAATCGTAGCCCCGATCGGACCTGAACCGACACTCGGGACCATTCTTGAAGATACCGTTCCGGAGAAATACACGCTGACGCCGAAACTCTGGGCGTACTTGCAGAACTACAAGAAAAAACACGAGGCAAAGGGCAACGGTTTCGGGTTTGGACTTTTCGGGCCTGACGATGTGGCAAGGACACTTTCCGCCCGGTACTACAAGGACGGGTCAGAGATCCTTATCGATCAGGGTAAGGGCAACCGGCCGAGACGGCTGACGCCAAAAGAGTGTGCACGTTTGATGGGGTTTGAACGGGGAAACCGGAAATGGGAAATCCCGGTTTCAGATACGCAGGCTTACAAGCAGTTCGGAAACGCAGTTGTTGTGCCTGTCGTAGAGGCCATTGCTGAGGCGATGAGCCCGTTACTTCCCAAATCGGTAACAGATGGGTTTGCCTCCCCCACCCCTGTCGTCAGCACAGTGACCGGTGACGAGGTCAAAGCAGCAGTAAATGGCTGATGTAGTCAGGCCGGAGGTCCGCAGCCGGATGATGTCCGGCATAAAGGGGAAAGATACAAAACCCGAAGTCTACGTTCGGAAAATGCTCCATGCGGCCGGTTTTGGCTATCGGCTGCACCACAGGAAACTTCCCGGCAAACCTGATATCGTTTTATCGAAATACAGGGCCGTGATTTTTGTACACGGATGTTTCTGGCATGGTCACCGGTGTCACCTGTTCAAGCTCCCTTCAACACGAACAGAATTCTGGCGTCAGAAGATATCGGCAAACGCCGACCGCGACGTTGTTGCGAACCAGAAGCTTCTGGATAGCCAGTGGCGCGTGGCAACGGTCTGGGAATGCGCGATAAAGGGCAAAAAAAGACTCCAACCTGCTGAAATCGAGAGTGTTCTGGTAAACTGGTTGCGCAGCGAATCAGGAAAACTGGAAGTTACAGGACGCCCCGGTGATTGAAACAATCGACGCCCTTGTGGGCCTCATGCGCCAGGACGGTGCAAAACGAATTTACGCCAAAAGACTTGCACCCAATGACAATTCAAAAAACCAAGTTTACCTCGGTGGAGACTTTACAGCTCTAAACATTATTCCTTATGGCGACATCCAGAACGACGATACCGAAATGGCCGGGAGTGTCAGGGACCGGGCCAAGGCTCCCGTCGACTTCTACTGGATTGACGACACTGGCCACCACCACGCGCCGAATACGCAGCTGATACTGTATCCGAAGTATCCGGAAGTCCGGATGTCCGGGTTTCTCAAGGGCTGCAGGCAAGCGCCGGCCGATATCATGCGTGTTCGGGATCCAGGGCGAGTTCTGTTTCTCGGGATCACGGAAGATGGCTCGGTACTTGGTCATGCTGCTGGTCCGGACAGCCCACTGGCACGCGAACTGGATCAAAGAGACGGTCTTGAGGAAGTCGGCGTCTTCCTCGAGATATCAGCGACAGAGGGACTCGGAAGCACAAAGGAGCGCCTTTTGGAAGCCCTTTCGGCAATCTACCAAAAACAGTGGATTGCGTCACAGAAGCTGGGTTCGGACGGCATAATCCGGCCATATACAGCCCGGAACGGCGGTGGATATACGCTCGAAGCCGAACTTGGCATTTCACCTAACGGATACGCCGAACCAGACTACCTCGGCTGGGAAATCAAGCAGTTTTCTGTTGCAGATTTCGACAGCTACCGTCCTAAAAGCCCGGTGACCCTTCTGACACCGGAGCCCACAGGGGGGTACTATCGAGACAAAGGCGTAGAAGCATTTATCCGGCGCTTTGGCTATGCGGATAAAGGCGGCAAGGACAACCGCCTGAATTTCGGAGGCATTTACTCCTCCGTACGTCCATACCATGCAGACACCGGATTGCAGTTGCGGCTCACCGGATACGACTTCGACAAGGGAAAGATAATCGATCTGGAAGGCGGTATCACGCTACAGGACCGGAACGGCGAGATTGCTGCGCTCTGGAAATACACCGGCATTCTTGAACACTGGAAACGAAAGCATGCCCAGGCCGCGTACATGCCATCCCTGTTTCGCACGCCGCCGCCTGAGTACAGGTTCGGGCCCAAGGTGTTGCTCTGCGAAGAGACAGATCTGACCCTGTTTCTCCGGGCAATAGCGAACGGTACCATCTATTATGATCCTGCCATAAAGCTTGAAAATGACGGCACATCGAAAATGAGCATCAAGCGGCGAAGCCAGTTCCGCATCCGCCATAACGATCTGGCCAGCATGTACCATAGGACAGAAGCGAAAGAGCTAGATCTCTAGCAGTAGTATTGCGGCTCAGAAAATAGGTGACCGCAACGGCTCTGTATCCGCAGCCTGCCTAACCTTTCGAGCTAAACATACTTGCGACGGCTGCAAAAACAAAACCCCATATTCTTCACAGGAAAATACCTTGATAATTGTATTGATAGTTTATCACCTGTCCAACACCTGATCGATAAAACCATTTGAGAGACGTTGGACATATAAGGAAGATATATTTACTTGTCGACTCAAGTCTTGACACCAAGAAAGAAGATATCCCCCACCAAAGGATGATGATTTGAAGGTACATAACTTTGCCTTGGTCAATTTCTTAAGTGTAAGATTACTATCTGATGATGAAACAGTAATGACAGAGTTTTCGGCCGGAGGAGCCTCTCTCCAAAATCGACTGGAATGTAAAAATGACATAGCAACGCCCATAAGTGGAGCCCCCTTTGACAAATAATTCTCGCGACCACCTTTTATTCTTTTAAAACCCTCCGGCAATGAACTCACTGCATCAGCTGAATAATATCTCAATGGTTGTAGTGTGTTAATTTGCGTAACGACTAAAACCCCTTTTGCGCTTCGAAAAGCAAGAGCAGGTAATTCCTGGATATGGAATACAGATCCTTGTGTCCTGAGACGTTCCGCATTTTCCTTTGCGCTCTCGAGCGTGGTGTGCATACAGCCCGACCAATACTGGGTTACCCAAGTTGAGTGCCACGCATTTCGTCCCTGGTAGATATAATATATTATACAAGACTCTAATTTTTTGATTTTTGACCTTCCCAACGGTTCGAGTTCATCGGATTTAAAAGTAAATAGACGTGTCATCACAAATTTCTTGTTAAGTCGATTCACCAACTGGTGTGCCGGATATGGATACTAAGCGATAGGTGTTTTCTGCAACTTTGAACCAGATTCAAAATTCAACGGCAAGAGCTCCTTACCTTCCGATAAAGCGGATTTTGCTTGGAACAGAACTAACGGGCCAATTCCTCGGATCAATTCGGGGCATCCTTCATTTTTTTGCCATTCGCCGCAAACTCCGCCGGAGCTACGAACGACCCGGCAAACACTTCATTCCGTTCAAATCTATGGCTTGCCGCGAAACCGCTCGTGATCAGCTGAGAAGCCGCTGTTCGCCGTCAAAATCCCATGCCCATGTTTTGACTACAAGGCGCACCGCGCGCCTAGAAAAACGCTCCAAAGCTGTTTGATTTTATATTTTTATATTTTTCTGGTTGACGAAGAATATAAAACTATATATCTATACACCCATCGAAAGGGGGCGGTTATGCTTTTGTCCAAACACGCAGAAATACGATGTGCCCAAAGGGGTTTTCCGATGGATGTGGTTGCCACAATCCTCGCCTTTGGATCCGAAAAGCCGGCAAAGGGCGCAGTAAGTCTCGTGCTGGACAAATCAGCTATCGAACTGGCTGTGGAGAATAACCGGCACCAAAGAGCTCGTCTTGAACGGTACCGCGGTGCCTACGCAATCACCTCAGGCAACAGGCTAATCACCGTTGCACATGGGACGCGCCGGTTTCGCGCCTGATTTTCGAAAAACGCTAGGAGAAAAACACCTTGGAAAATCATTCCATTTTTGCAGACAAATTCCTGCCAATCGCTCAGACCATCACCGCCGACCGGCTCGTGCAAAGCCCGGAGATGAGCATTGCAAGCGAAGGGGCAATCCGGGTCCAGTACGCACCGTTCGACTACATCGAAAAGGAAGCAAAGCTTGTTGTTGTCGGCATCACGCCGGGGGAAACGCAAGCAACAAATGCCTGGCAGGCAGTCCTGAAATCACTCAATAAGGGTTTGAAACAGGATCAAGCTTTGGCAGATGCCAAACTCATTGGCAGTTTCAGCGGTGCCATGCGGTCTAATCTCGTCGCGATGCTAGACGCGATCGGCGTTGGCGAACTACTTGGTTGCAACACAACAGCATCGCTATTCGAACCAGGCTCTCGTGAGGTCCATTTCACCTCCGCATTGCGGTACCCAGTATTCGTTAACCGAAAAAACTACAACGGCACCCCAGAAATGCTGAAGACACCTTTGCTGCGCCGATTTGTAGAAACCTGCTTGGCTGAAGAGGCTAGAACCCTGCCCTCTGCACTGTGGCTGCCCCTTGGGCCAAAGGCTAGTGCTGCCCTAGAACACCTATCTGTTGTGGGTTGCCTTGATCCTCGCCGTGTTCTGGTCGGCTTACCTCACCCCAGCGGAGCCAATGCAGAACGGGTCGCCGTGTTTCTGGGGCGCAAGTCTGCTGAAAAGGCATCCCGCAAAACAAATCCGGCGGCCTTGCAAGAATCATTTGCAAGACTTCGCAATCAGGTGACCAGCTTGAGCGAGGCACGTGCATGAGTAACGAAAAACCAATACCTTATACATGGGATGAAATTGAGGATCAGGTTCGCCGCCTAATCATCGCTCAGGCAGCCACACTCAATGAATTCGGTCCTGACGACAAAACAATCGTTTCTCGATTTCTCGGCTTTGAAACCGATGCGGTTTTGACCGAGTATCCAGAAGAAGTGAGGCTACGGCTCGAACCGACGCATCACTCGGTGTTCAACGATGCCTACGCCGCATATCAATACCTTTATCAGCTCGAGGATCGGCATATCGCCGACTTCTATCATTGGAATAGGATTGGTTCTGGTCTGCTGAGCGGATGTTACCCAACAACCGATCCTGAGGGTGAGCCCACACCACTTTGTCGTTTGAACAACCCCCCGCTTCGCCGGGTTTTTCAAGGCTTTTTCGCGCGGTTCGGGATGGAGGTGGATGGTAGTTATGATCCAAGTCTCGCAGATCTCAGCATCTTGTCGGGCCTTTCTGAAGCTTCCGTTAGGGCATCCCTCAGCAAAGAGGGTTTCACCATCGAACGGATCGGTGACAGCCAGACGTCAGTACTCGCCGGAAAGGATGCTATCGTTTGGCTTCAGAAACGGCGCGGTTTCATTCCAGATCAGGGGCCTATATCGCCTGAGGCGCTTCTGGCGCGGCAGTTGCGACTACTAAATGGCGATAGCCCATTTCCATTGGCTTTGAGGCGAATTATAGAAAACCAGGAGCTTTCTCAAGCCGAACTAGCATCCTGCACTGCAGTGGATGCGTCATGGCTCACTGATTTATTCGCAGGCCGTAAAGTCTCATTAGATATCGACGCGCTGACGCGCTTGGCCCATGAGTTTGGATTGCCACGCTCCAAGTTCGTCGCCCGCGCCATTGAGTACCTCCTCGAAGATTAAACGGAGCCCGGATCGTAATCAACGGGGGAGCGGCTCGGAAATCGAAAAGTCGGCTCCCCCTAAAGGTTGGTTTCCGGCTAACGAGAAGTTTTTGTTTTGGCTCGATTGCATGCCAGCCACAGAGTAACAGATATGACAAAACGATATGAACGACCACTTTCAATCGAGGAACTTGCAAGCCTCTCAGATGACGACATCGATTTCTCGGATATTCCCGAACTCGACGCGAGTTTTTTTGAAAATGCGTTGGTCGTCGATCCGACGAAACAAGAACGCGTGACATTGGCCCCGCGCAAGGAGGTGATCAAATTCTTCAAAGAACGCCACCCGCACGACTTCTTAGCGGCAATGTCCAGTATTCTGTGTCGGTATGTAGCCGATCGTTCGAAACGGCCCCTTTTAACGGATGAATGCGTACCGGCGGCAAAGGATCTCATTGCCGAGTATATCCAGCGCAGGAAATTGTATGGCGCAAAGCAACGGGACATTGCTGCCGAAGCCGGTTACGACAAGCCGAACAATATATCGATGCTGAAAACCGGAGCAACAAAGGTACCTCTGGACAAGATTCCCTCTATTTCGAGGGCGTTAGGCATTGATCCCATTCTTTTGTTACGATCTGTCATTTATGACTATCACCCAGAATGGAAATCCGTTCTGGAAGATATTGTCGGTGGCCTGACAACAAACGCTGAACGTGAAATCCTCGCCTATATCCGCGAGATTTCCGGAAAAGATGATCTGCACCTCACCGAAGATGTTAGAGAGCGTTTGCGGGCGGCATTTGAAACAACCGATACCCGCGCGGAAAAAGATGGACCCTGACAAAAGAAGCATGAGTCCGCCAACCGACACGGCCGGATTCGCATAATGTGTCATATGGAACACGGTCCCTCGGTTCCCACCACGGCATGGGTGCGCCACCAGTTTCCATTCAAGTGACCTTGAAAAGCCGCAGGAAACTGGCCCCAGGGAACAGGTCGCATCGCTCCCCTGCCCGGTACCCTGCTTGAAGCCGCATAAGGGCTGTCTTGACAGCGCTTTTTAATCTGGCCAGGCGGAAACCAGGCACGCCGCGCCAACCGAACCTGCGCCAGGAGTATATCAACGGCGCGTTAAACACCCCTCAAATCCGCACAAAACCGCGAAAAACCATCCATTCCCGGATAATCCCGCTTAAGCCCTTAAGGCCACTCGTTCCTGCGCGTTACAGGTTTTCCGACGCCACCCGCATCCGTGTGCGTTAACCGTTCAATTGCTGATCAAAAGCTCCGTCACCCGTTTTGACCGCGTCTTGCTGGCCGAATAGGTCACGTCGACCTCCTCGATATGGAATGCCCCGAATGCCTGCCGGATCTCCGGCGCATCGTTGATCGACAGCAGGAACCGGCCTTTGATCTCGATCAGCTGGTTTGCCAGGCGTTCGAAGTCCTGCGGTCCGAACACCCCGTCGCCATAGTAGGTCTCGCAGTCCCAATAGGGCGGATCGAGATAGAACAGCGTGCCGGGCCGGTCATAGCGGGCAATGCAGTCCCCATAGGCCAGTTGTTCGATGATGACGCCGGACAATCGCTCATGGACATCCTCCAGAAGGGGCACCACCCGGCTGAGATCGAACCGCGCGCCGCGGGTCAGCGACACGCCGAATGTCCGGCCCTTGACCTTGCCCGCGAAGGAGATGCGCTGGATGTAGAGGAAGCGCGCCGCCCGCTCCAGATCCGTCAAGGTGTTCGGGTCGGTCTTCAAAAGCCGTTCAAACTCGGATCTGCTGGTCAGCTGGAACCGCAAAACCTCCAGGAACTGCGGATAGTGCCGCTGGAGGATCCGGAACAATGTGACCACGTCGCCCGAGATGTCATTGACGATCTCGCAGGGCGCGCGGAACGGGCGGCGGAAGAACACCCCGCCCATCCCGACAAAGGGTTCGGCATAGACACTGTGCGGGAGGGCTTGCAGCTTGGCCGCAATGCGCTTCGCCAGCCGGTGTTTGCCGCCAATATAGGGTGCAACCGGCACCACAGGCCGGATCGTTTCTAGAGCCCGGGATTGATCAGGGGTCGGATCGCTCGGCATCGTCTTGCTCCTTGCCGTCGCGCTCTTCGGCGCGGATCAAGGGCTCCACCGGCCTCAACCAATTGAGTGTGCCGCATCTGCGGCACTTGATCTGGATAGCTCCCGCAATGGCGCCCTGTCCAGCCTTGAACAAAAGCGCATGACACCGGCCGCATCGGATTTCCTGCATATCAACCCAGACGAGAATCGCCGACACTTCTCCTGCCCGCGCGGGCAGCGGGTGCGGCGGTTGTTCTTCTTGGCTGCCGGGCGGGCACTTGGTTTGGCGATCGATGGCCCGCCGTCCGGATTTCTTTCAGGGTCCGGACCGCCCGTGTCCTCAGATACTCATGAGCCCGGCACCACGGGCAGGAAGTAATGCAGCACCACCTTCACGGCGCCGCCGGTAAAGGCCCCGCCATTGGCCGTCAGCTGGACAGGCGTGTCGGCATAAAAGGCCTGCGGGCCGATCACGCCGGCATTGGTCGCGCCCGCCGCGATGCCGAGCGAGCCGCCGAACTTCGAGACCTCCCCGGCGATCCCGCAGTCATAGGAAGCGGCCCCGGTGATCGCGGTGGTCGTGCGGGTGGAAACGCCGAAGACGATCGCCCGGTCGGGGATGACGATCGAGGTGAGCGCAGTTGCCCCCGACAGCGTCACCTCCTCTTCCACGGTACACATCCGGCTCTCAGCCCCCGACGGGCTTTGCGAGACGGTCGCGACCTGCGACAGCAGCGCGCCATAGTCGCGCCACCCCGCGGCCGTGAAGACCGCCAGCGTGCCCTCGTCGGCGATGAAGGCCAACAGGCCGGTGACCGGCGCATGGAAGGTCCAGAAGCCGTCGGCAAAGCTGGCGATCGCCCCGTCCTGCCCGGTCCAGTCGCCGGTCGCGCTTGGGGCGACCAGATAGGTGTCGCCATCGGTTGCCGCGGGCGGGGTGGTGAGATCCCGGTCGAGAAAGACCAGATGCGCCAGGGCGTCCAGCCGGGCGAGCGCCTCGTTGTGGGTGACCTCCTTCTGGGCCTGGCTGGCCGCGATCAGCGGCAGGTTTAGCCGCGGGGTTGTGCTCATAAGTTCGCCTCCGTTGGAACACCCCGGCCGACCAGGCCCGAGATCTGGACAACGCGCAGGGTGATGGCGGGTTGCGGGGCGCCGAAATCCGCCGTCTGGTCGGCCGCCGCATAGGTCCAGGCCGGGCTGGTCAGCCCCCGGACCGTGCGGATCACGCTGCCGCCATTCAGAACATCGATCTCGTAGAGCTCGCGCTCCTCGCCGAGCGGCACGTCCGTGCCGTCCGCCCAGGTGGCGTTCACCCGCCCCTGGCGGATCCACGAGACGGCAAGATCCCCTGCCGGAGTCCTTCGGCCCCGCACATGCACCGGCGCAAAGGGCTTCAGGGCCACCGCTTCAAGGCGCATTGAAAGCGTCTTGAAGGCCGGATCGCTCGAGGGCAGCGGCGCCGGGCCATAGGCCCAGGTCCTTGGGATTCCCCGGTCGGTGAGCGGCACATCCGCCTGGACCAGCGCCCCGTCCAGAAGCACCACCCGCGCGCCCGCCGCAACGGCACCCCGCATGGCATGGGCGGTCCCCCGCCGCCCGCGCAACAGGCCCGAGAGCTGCCATGTCATTTGGCCAACCAGCTCGGCGGTGGCAAACTGCAGGATCTCCCAGGCATTCTCCCCGTTCCAGACCGCCAGCACATTCACCGCCCGCTCGAGCAGCTCCTCTTCCGGCACCGAGGACAAGGTTCCGTAAGCCAGCCGGACCGTCAGCCGGTTCGCCCGGTCGAAGCGATAGGCGGTGCCCGCAAAAAGATCGGTTTGCGTCCGGCCCATCCTCGCCTGGCCCGGCACGCTGGCGATGATCCGCGATCCCTCCTGCACCCGCACCCCGCCCCAGGGCGCGGCAAAGGCCGCGCACCAGGGCTGGTGGTCCCCTTGCGTGTCCGAGATCACCGGAAGGTCCAGCACCTCCAGCACCGCCGCCCCGAAGCTTTGCACCGGCTGTGCGGGCGGCGGCGAGGCCTCTGCCCGGCGCAGGCTGTAGACCCCGGGCTCCACCGCCACCGCCTCGCACAGCCGGGCGCCCGCCTCCACGATCCTTGTCAGCCGGACCGCGCGCTGGCGCCCGCCCGCCTCCAGCACGATCCCGTCACCCGGATCGAAGGCAAGCTTCGAGGGCGGCAGGGCAAAGCTCGCCCGCTCGCGTTCGGCCCACCGCTCCATCAGCCAGGCCTCGATCCGCCCCTGCCCCTCGCCCGGATCCATCACCAGCGGCGCCGTCAGGCTTTCGGTGCGCGCGCTGGAGGTCACCAGCCGTCCGGCCGCAACGCTCGTCTGCCGGTAATCATGGCCCGCGTCCCAGAACCCCAGATGCGCCCGCACGGGCAAGTCCGTCTCCTGCGCCCGGGTCAGCGTCCAGTCCGGCTTCTGGCGGTCCGGGGCGGCCAGCTCCGCCTCGGCCAGGGTGCCAAGAGGCGGACGCCCGCGCGGGCGGCAGACGATCCGCTCCCCCGTCTCCACCATGTCGAAGCGGTAGACCTGCGCCAATTGTTCCAGCTGCTCGCGCGGGCTCACGATCCCCGCGCGCAGCCAGCCCGCCACCGGATCGGAAAGCGCCCCGGCCTCGATCGCGTCAAACCCCACCGACTTGCAGATATGGACAATCAGCGCGCCGAGGGTCACGGCGCCCAGCTTGCCCTGCACCCAGTGGCCATATTGCCAGTTCGCCGCATCGCCCCACACATCGGACCGGTTCGGAAAGGCCGGAAAGGGCCTTGCGTCCCAGGTCCAGAGAAACGAGCGGGAGAGGTCCAGCATCGGCCCGCCATAGACGGGGGACACCGGATTGCGGCCCTCGCCCGGATCCCAATAGGTCAAAAGCGCCTCGATGCCGCGCCGCTGGATCAGATCGTCCCGCCCGCCATTGGAAAAGTAAGGAAACGCGCTTTCCGAGGACTTCGGGTCGACAAAGACATTGGGCTGGTTGGTCGCCTTGTCCACGGAAGGAAAGCCGTATTCGGTGAACCAGATGGGCTTGGATTGCGGCACCCAGCCGGTCGGGG
>NZ_VXDC01000018.1 GCF_008711285.1 Roseibium aquae | reverse complement strand
GTGAAAGAGGAGACGTTACCAGCCTGCAGCCCCGAGGATTATGCCGAACCCGATGCAGCAAAACTGAAGGTATTCAGATGATTACACAGTTACATCGGCATAATCCGGGCATCGGCATAATGAGCTTGCCAGCCTGTTTCGGCGACAATCTCCTCGATGGTCGCGCCGCCCTCGGCGCGGAGCATGGCGATCAGCTTGCCCTGCTTCGTTCCCTCGCGCGGTGTGCGCGTCCTGGGCGCGGCCTTCGGTTCGGTGGGAGTGTTCGGCGCGGGCTCGTCGGTCGGCGCGTCCGTCGCGCCCGCAGGCGCGGGGTTCGCGTCCTCGGTCTCGATCCCGATGGCGGCGAGCCCTGCGTCGGTGGCGACCAGCGTGACGCCGTGGCCGTCTCCGGTCTCGCGCCAGACGGGTTCGCCGTTGCGTATGTCCGCGTCGACCTCCTGCAGGAAGTCCTTCGCGAGCATCGCGCCGACCACCTTGGCGGCAGCGCCGCCGCGCAGGCTTTCGGGCAGCGGCAGGGCGATGTGCTCGGGCCGCTGGGCGGCGGCGCTCAGGATCAGGGCTTGGGTGTCGGAAAGTTTGGTCATCATCGTCTCCCGTATCGGGGCGCGCGGAATGCGGCCCCTTCTACGAGGTCGAGCCCGCCAGTCGGCGGGCGGGACCGGGAGCGGGTCGTCTCACTCGGCGTGTTCGCCTTCGTGGAAGGCCATGTCGGTGATCTCGCGCAGCTTGGCGCGGTAGTGGTTGAGGGTGCCGACATGGCCCCAGTTGATCTCGTCGGGGTGGGTCTCGAAATGGTCCGCGCTGAGGGCGGCGAGCCGCTCCAGCATCGCGTCGATCTCGGTCTTGGCGGCGATAAAGGCGTCGAGGGCTTTCGTGTTGTCGGTCGCGCGGCGGGTCATCGGGGTGGCTCCGTGGTGAGTTGCATCGCTTCGTTGGAGTGACGTTCGCTCTGTTCGCCGCGCTCATCAACTCGATAAGCACATGATTCGAAATGATAATCGGAGCTGTCGATGCAGGGCATGAGCGAGCGCCAGTACGCCGCCAATGTCGGGCTGTCACGGGGCGCGATCCAGAACGCACGGACGGCCGAGAGGCTGGTCCTCTATCCCGACGGCACACCTTACTCACGGGCGTTAGTTCATTGAGCAAAGGCGCGCCAGTGGGACGTAGACCCGGGGGGCCCCCGCCAGCACCCGCCCACCTTCCGAAAGCATCGCGTCCATTGCAACGGCTTCGATGCACCCGCCGGCCTCTTCGACCATGAGAAGGCCGCCGAGGCAGTCCCACGCGTTCATGTGCGGCTCGAAATACCCCGCGAGGCGGCCCGCCGCGACTTCGGCGAGCATCATCGCACCGGAGCCGTTGCGGTAGAAGATGCCGCCCGCTTCCATCAGGCGGGAGAGAGTTCCGCTGACGGTCTCGACCGGCGTACGGTGGCTTGCGCCGATGGCTGTCATTGCCCCCGTCAACTCCAGTGTGGTCGAAACCACGCGCGGCGCGCCGTTGCAGCGGAAACCGGCCCCGAGGCGCGCGTCGAACAACTCGTCAGAAACCGGCGCGAAGGTCGCAGCCGCAACCGTGCGGTTGCCCTCGACAAGCGCGATGGCGACGCACCAGTGCGGTAGGCCCGATAAGAAGGGCATGGTGCCGTCGATCGGGTCGATCACCCAGGTGGAACCGCTCGAGCCCGGCTTCGGCACGTCTTCCTCGCCGATGATCCCGTCATCGGGGAAGTGGGCGGCGATGCGGGCGCGCACCAGCGCCTCGACCTCGCGGTCAGCGCGGCTGACCACATCCTGCGGGGTTGCCTTGGACTCGATGGCGAGCGTGTCACGTGCCTCGAAGAATGCGAGCGCTGCCGCGCCGGCCTCGCGCACGATCTGGCAAGCGAACGCATGGCGCGCGGCGAGTTGGTCGGTCATAGGGTGTTCCTTCACGAAAGGCGGGTGACGCCGCCCGTGTCGATGCGCAGGGCGACGGGCTGGCCCGCCTCGAGCCGCGGCTCCGAGATAGGACGCGAGACCAGAAGTTCGGTGCCGCCGAGGGTCACCGCATATTCCATGCGGCTGCCGAGATAGGTCCCACTGGCAATCCGGGCGGGGCCGTCGGCGGAGAGATCGAGGGCGATGCGCTCGGGGCGGATCGAGACAGAGGCGGGGCCGTCGGCTCCCGATACCGGCACGTCGAGCCCCTCGGCGGCAAAACGGCCCGCCATGACGCGCCCCTCGATCAGGTTCGCGTCGCCGATGAAGTTGGCGATGAAGGCCGAGGCCGGACGCTCGTAGAGGTCTTCGGGCGTGCCGACCTGAGCGATGCGGCCCTTGTCCATCACCACGATGCGGTCAGAGACCGCCAGCGCCTCTTCCTGATCGTGGGTAACGTAGACGGCCGTCAGCCCGAATTCCTGTTGCAGCGCGCGGATTTCCGAGCGGACCTTGCGGCGGAGTTTGGCATCGACGTTCGACAGGGGTTCGTCGAAGAGGATCACGTCGGGTTGCTGGGCGATGGCGCGCGCGACAGCGACCCGCTGCTGCTGGCCGCCCGACAACTCGGCGGGCAGGCGGTCGTGAAGGCCGCCGAGGCCGATCTGGTCGAGAATGCCGCGTGCCTTGGCGTGGGCTTCGGCCTTCTTCACGCCTCGGATCACCGGGCCATAGGCCACGTTGTCGAGCACGCTGACATGGGGGAACAGTGCATAGGACTGGAACACCATGCCGACGTTGCGTTCCGAGGCCGGGTCGCGGCTGACATCGCGTCCGGCGATCCTCAGGTGGCCGTCGCTCGGCAGTTCGAGGCCCGCGATCAGGCGCAGGCTCGTGGTCTTGCCGCAGCCCGAGGGGCCGAGGAAGGTGACAAGCTCGCCGCGCCGGATCGCAAGATCGATGCCGTCGACCGCGACCGCGTCGCCGAAGCGCTTGACGACGCCCACGAATTCGATGGCGAGGTCCTGGGTTTCTGCGTTGTCCTTCATGTCTCTCATTCCGCCGGTTGGGC
Source organism: Roseibium aquae (assembly GCF_008711285.1). Classification (GTDB taxonomy): domain Bacteria; phylum Pseudomonadota; class Alphaproteobacteria; order Rhizobiales; family Stappiaceae; genus Roseibium; species Roseibium aquae. The sequence continues at coordinate 44,017 of NZ_VXDC01000018.1, read as the reverse complement.
CGCGGTTGCGCCAGTCATGCCGGTCCGGCGGCCAAGTTGCCGCTTGCCGACCAGAAGCTGGATCAGTGCGACACAGGCCACCATGACCACCATGAGCACGGCCGAATAGGCGATGGCCAGCGCGTATTCGCCGTTCTCGACCCGGCCCATGATGTAGGCGGTCGCCATGTTGTGCCGCGCCGAGACAAGGAAGATCACCGCCGAGACCGCCGTCATCGCCGTGACAAAGGAATAGACGAGGGCGGTGAAGATCGCCGGACGGATCAGCGGCAGCACCACGTTGCGCAAGGTCTTTGCACCGCCAGCACCCATGGTCTGGCTCGCCTCCTCCATGCTGCGGTCGATCTGCGCCAATGCCGCCATGCCGGCGCGCATGCCCACGGGCATGTTGCGGAAGACGAAGCTGATCACGAGGATGATCATGGTTCCGGTGATGTCGACGGGCGGCACGTTGAAGGCCGCGACGTAAGAGACGCCAACGACTGTGCCCGGAATGGCGAAGGACAGCATTGTGCCGAATTCGAAGGCGCGGCGGCCCGCGAAATCCTGCCGCGCGACGAGCCAGGCGGTCAGGATGCCGATGGCCATTGTGAGGGGGGCGGAGAGCGCTGAGACCCAGAGGGTCGTGATCATCGAGTCCCAGGCAGAGCCGTAGAGGCGCAAGCCCTCGGTGCCGAGCTCGAAAGAAAATGCCGTCCAGATGTGGCCGAACGTGGGGGTGAGGTCGAGCCGGCCGATGTCGGTGACGAAGCCTCCGAGCAGAACGATCGAGTAGACCGCGATGGTGAAGGCCGCGAAGGGCAGCACGGCGGCGATGGCGGCGAACTTCAGCATCGGCGGCATCGGGGCCACGAGCCCTGCGTCCGACTTGCCGGTGACGGTGACGTAGTTCGATCGGCCGAGCCACCGGATCTGCGCCCAAAAGGCGACAAGTGTCAGCCCGAGAAGGATCATCGCCAGCGTCGCCGCGTTGCCGAGGTCGTAGCGTGCACCGACGACGGCGAAGAAGATCTTGGTCGACAGCACGTCGTAGCCGCCGCCCAGCACAATCGGGTTGCCGAAGTCGGCGAGGCTCTCGATGAACGCGAGAAGAAACGCCGCCGCGATGCCGGGCCGCAGGAGCGGCCAGGTGACGGTGCTGAAGGTCTTGAGGGGCCGCGCGCCGAGGGTCTTCGAGGCTTCCTCGAGGGTGGGGTTGATCGCCTCGAGCGTGCCGAGCAGCACGAGGAAGGTGACCGGCGTGAACGCCAGCACCTGCGCCATGAGAATACCGGTGAGACCGTAGACCCAGCGACCCGGGCGCACGTCGAACAGCTCGGCCCCGAACTGGGTGAGCATGCCCGAGCGCCCAAAGAGCACGATGATCGCCACGCCGACGACGAAGGGCGGGGTGATGATCGGCAGGATCGAGAGTGCGCGGAGCGCGCGCTTGAAGCGAAAATCGGTGCGCGCGACGAGTAGCGCGAGGGCAAGGCCGAGGGCGGTGGCGAACGTGGCCGAAAGGATGCCGAGCTGGAGGGTGTTGATCACGACACCGCAACTCTGGCTCGAGGTGAAGCAGGCCAACCCCCAAAGGTTCGGCGCTGTGATGCGTTCGACGAAGCGGCCGAGGGCGAGCGCACCTGTCTCGTCGGTGAAGGCGGCAGCGCCGAGCTTGAGGATGGGAAAGAAGACAAAGAGCGTCAAAAGGGCCACGATGATGATGACGCAAGCCGACGCGAACCGCTCGCCTCGGCAGAAGCCGCGGGCGGCCAGCCCATCGGAGAGAAGCCCCAAGAGCGCAAGGCCGGCGAGAAATCCGCCGAGACCGAGCCCGGTCTGCCCCGAAGCGGCGGTCGGGAAAAGGGTGCCGAGAGCGGGCAGGACGGGGCCGTTCAACCCGATGCCGAAGGCCTGCAGCAGAAGCGCCGCCAGAGCCGCGATCACGAGCGGCAGCAGCAAGGCGTGCCGCCGCCAGTCGCGGGCGATGAGCGCGAGGGCGGCAAGCGAAAAGGTCAGCCCGGCCACCGGCAAGAGCCAGGGCCGGTCCGACAGGCCGAGCGTCAGTGCCGAGGCGCCGATGCCGCCTGTGGCATACCACGGCAGCCCCACGGTCGAGACGACCAGAAGACCGAGCCAACCCAAGCTGGCTCGGTCGATGGTGCGGGTCGTCGTCACTGCGGCAGCGAACCGATCTCGGCGTCCCAGCGGGCGAGCAGGCGGGTGCGCGTCTCGCTTGAGCCGTAGGTTGCGAAGTCGTAGTCGATCAACCGGACATCCTCGAGACGTGGTGCCTCGGGCGGGGTGGCAGCGTTGACGTTGGATGGAACCTGATAGCTGGCGGCGCTTGCGCCCAGTTCCTGAGCGGCCGGGCTCAGCGCCCAGTCGTACCAGATGCGGGCGTTGTCGGGGTTGGGACCGCCTGCGATGATCGACATCGAGCCGACCTCGTACCCGGTGCCTTCGCAGGGTGCCACGGTGACGATGGGAGCGCCCTGAACGGTCTGGGCCACGGCGTCATGCTGGAACACGATGCCAATGGCGGTCTCGCCGGTGGCCGCCGCCCGGATCGGGGCGCTACCTGACTGGGTGTACTGGCTGATGTTGTTGTGCAGTTGCGTCAGGTAGTCGAACGCCTCGTCCTCGCCCATCAGCTGCACCATGGTGGCGAGCATTGTGTACGAAGTGCCCGACGAGTTCGGGTTGGCGACCTGCACGTCATCGGCAAAGCGCGGGTCGAGCAGGTCGGCCCAACAGGCCGGGGCCGGATCATCGACCAGTTCGCTGTTGTAGCCGAAGCCAAGTGCACCGGCATAGATGCCCACGGTGCGGAAGCCGGAGGTTTCCGCCTGGCGCACGGCCCAGTCCTGCAACTCGGCGAGCACGGGCGAGCGGTACTCCTCGGTCAGTCCCTCCTGCGCGGCTTGCAGGTGCGGGTCGCCGGTGCCGCCCCACCACACGTCACCGCGCGGCTGGCCTTCCTCGGCCTTGATCTTGGCATAGGTCTCGCCCGAGGAGGCGCGGGTCATCAGCACGTTGATACCGGTCTCGCGGCTGAACGCCTCGGACATGACCCGGCACCATTCCTCGCCGACCGAGCAATAAAGCACGAGTTCGCCTGATTGGGCACGGGCCTGCATGGCCGGAAGCAGTGCGATGGCCGAGGCGGCTAGGAGCATGGATCGTCTGTTCATGGTGGTTTCCCTTCGTTTTGAGGTTCGGCGTGGTGTTTGCAGGCTACGGTTCGCCTGGCTTGTCAGAAGTCGTTTTCCTAGAAACAGGGCGGCGCAAATGGTTGGGATCGGGCGGTGAGGTCCTTCCGGTCAGATGATGGCGTGGCGCATGCGGGCGGAGACCCATTCGCTCAGGACGACGGTGGCGAGAATGAGCAGGAGGATCACCGTCACCTGGCTCCAGGCCAACGTGTTGAGCGATGCCTGGAGCTTCAGCCCGATGCCGCCGGCGCCGACCAGCCCGAGGATCGTGCTTTCGCGGATGTTGATGTCCCAGCGGAACACGGTGATGCCCCAGAAGGCCGGCATGATCTGCGGCACGATCCCATAGGACAGGACCTGTGCGCCGCTCGCGCCCGTGGCCTCGATCGCCTCGATCTGGGTCGCGTCGGTTTCCTCGATCGCCTCGTAGAGCAATTTGCCGATGAAGCCGATGGACCTGAGCGCGATGGCCACGATGCCCGCAAGCAGGCCCGGCCCGATGATGGCGACCAGCAGAAGTGCCCAGATCAACGAATTGATCGAGCGCGAGGCGACGATGATGAACAACGCGATAGGCCGCAGGATCAGCGCCGAGGGTGTGGTGTTGCGCGCGGCCAGAAAGGCTACTGGAACCGCCATGATGACGCCGCCGATCGTGCCGAGGGTGGCGATGTTGATGGTGTCCCATAAGGGTTGCATCAGTTCCGGCAGGTAGGACCAGCGCGGCGGAACCATGCGGCTACCGATATCGGCGGCCTGCGTCGGGGCGTCGGCGACGAAGAACCAGATTGTGTCCCGCGTCATGATTTGCCAGCACCACACGAACAGCGCGACCAGCGCCAGCCACCCGCCCCACAAAGCCAACCGCCCGCGGGACGTGCGGTAGGACCAGACCTGGCTGTAATGGGTGATCTCGGTCATTGCAGGAACTTCCGCAGGTAGCTGGAACTGTATTCGGCGACCATCACGACCGCGATGATGATCAACAGGATCGCCCCCGCGCTGTCGTATTCGTAGCGGTCGATGGCGGTGTTCAGCGTCGCCCCGATGCCGCCAGCGCCCACGATGCCGATCACCGCGCTTTCGCGGAAATTTATGTCGAGCCGGTAGAGTGACAGGCCAATGAGCCGCGGCATCACCTGCGGCTGCACGGCGTAGTTCACCAACTGCCCCCAAGAGGCGCCGGTGGCGCGCACCGCCTCGGCCTGCGCCTCGTCGATCTCCTCGATGTCGTCGGCCAGCAGCTTGGCGATGAAGCCGATCGTGGCGAAGGACAGCGTCAGAAATCCCGCGAATGGCCCGAATCCGAACATCGCCACGAAGAAGATGGCGATGATGACCTCCTGCAACGCGCGGCTGACGGCGATGATCGACCGGCAGATGTAATAGATCCATCGCGGTGCCAGATTGCGCGCCGCGCCGATCCCGATGGGAATGGAAATCGCAACCCCCACCACTGTCGAGGTCAGCGTCATGGTCAGGCTTTCGATCAGCCCCTGGCTGATGTCGCGCCAACGGCTGGTGAAATCGGGCTGCAGGAACCCCATGACGAACCGCTGCCCACGTTCCAGCCCGGCATAGACGCGGGCCCAGTTCACCTCGACCGACCCGATGGCCAGCACAAGGTAGATCACGATGCCGATCTGGATCGCGATGCGCCACCGCAGATCCTTCAGGATCTGCGGCGGGCGGCGCCATGTCGTCGGATAGGGCCCTGTCGTCATCGCGCCAGCGCCGCCATCCGGTCGCGGGCGTCAAGCTCGGCGCGGGTCTGTTCCTCGTCGCCGCGCCGCATCTCGTTCCAGTCTTCTTCGCCGTAGATCGCGGTCAGCGCGTCATGGGTCAGTTGATCGGGCGTGCCGTCGAACACCACCCGTCCCGCGCGCAGGCCGACGATGCGCTGCATGAACTGCTGCGCCAAGGGCACGTCATGGATGTTCACGATGGCGGGCAAGTCCCGCTCGGCGCAGATCTCGGTCAGCAACCGCATGATCTGGCGGCTGGTTTTCGGATCCAGGCTGGCGGTGGGTTCATCCACCAGCAGCAATTCCGGGTCTTGGGCCAGCGCCCGCGCGATACCGACCCTTTGGCGTTGCCCGCCCGACAGCGCATCGGCGCGTTTGTCGGCATGTTCAATCAGGCCCACGCGGTCCAGCAGTTGATAGGCGCGCTGGATATCGGCAGGCGGGTATTTCCGCAGGAAGCTGCGCCAGAACGGCACATAGCCCAGTCGCCCGGACAGGACGTTTTCCATCACCGTCAAACGTTCGACCAGCGCGTATTCCTGGAAGATCATCCCGATCCGGCGGCGTTGACGGCGCAGGTCGGCCTTGCCCAGACGCACAAGGTCCATATCGCCCAGCAGCACCTTGCCACCTGTGGGTTCCACCAGACGGTTGATGCAGCGGATAAGCGTGGATTTGCCCGCGCCCGACGGGCCGATCAGGCCCATGATCTGGCCCTTGGGCACGGTCAGAGACACGTCGCGCAGCGCGGCATCGCCGGTCTTGTAGGTCTTGGACAGACCTTCGAGGATCAGCATCGGTGGGCACCCTCTCGTGCAAAAGCCCACGGGCGGCGCAAGGCCGCCCGTGGCGCGATCATGACAGATTGCAGCTCAGTTGCACTCGTAGACGACGTCGGTGGCCTCGTCGATCGTGCGGATCACGGCCCAGTCTTCCTGAAAGGTGATCGGGATGAACTGCGCTTCGCCGGAGTTGGCGAATTCGGCCTGCAGCGCGCTGCCTTCCCAGTCGAAGCTGAAGAACGCCTCGCGTATGGCGTCCTGCAGTTCCGGGGTCAGGTTGTGCGCGGTGCCGTAGCCCGTCGTCGGGAAGGTCTGCGAGGTGTAGACCGACACGATCTGATCGGGGGTGATCGCCTCGCGTTCGATCATGCGGGCCATGACCGAGTTGGCGATGGAAGCGGCCGGGTAGTCGCGGTTGGCCACACCGAGGATCGAGGCGTCATGCGCGCCCGAGAACACCGGCTCGAAATCCGTGCCTGCGACCATGCCGAATTCGGCGCTGAGGATCGCGGAGGGGGCCTTGAAGCCCGAATTCGACGTCTCGGACGTGAAGGCCAGTTGACCGCCGCGGATATCCTCGACCGCGGTGATGCCGCTGTCGGGGTAGGTGATGATTTCCATCTCGTAGCCGAAGGACCCGTCCTCGGCCGCCATCATGGCGAAGGGGCGGAAGCCCGCGCAGGCCACGGCCAGCGGGTTCGACCCGGTGTTGAAGCCCGCGACATGCAGGCGGCCTGCGCGCATCGCCTCGATCTGGGCGGCGTTGGACTGGACCGGAAAGAACTGGACCTCGCGGCCGGTGACGGCGGCCATGTGGTCAAGGAAACCCTGCCAGACCTCGGCATAGACGGCCGGATCTTCGACGGGCGTATAGGCGAAGATCAGGGTTTCGGGATCGACCAGCTGCGCCGGGTCGGTCGGGATGTCGGCGATCAGGTCGCCGTCGGCATCCGAAAAACGCGGATCGAGCGTGAACTCGGCATAGACAGGCAGAGCAAATGCAAATGTGGCTATGGCCGCAATGGCTGTGGACGCTTTCATGGTATCCCTCAAGATGTTGCGAAGCTAACGGTCGCATACCGTCGAAACGCAACAGAGATATGACAGTTTTGTCGTCTCGGGAAATTGGCCCCCGTTTCGCCGTGGGCCGGGTCGTGCGGGTGGTTGGCGTCTCTGGCACGAACAGGATACGGCCGCTGCGCATTTTCCTTGGGACAGGCAGGGGGCACCCGATGACGGACGCGGAAAAATCTTCCATGCCTATGAAGCGATCCGCGACCGCCTGCCTGCGATGGCCGCGCCCGGCGCGATGACCGGTATTTCCAGACTTCTCGATATCACCGATCAGATCGACGCCTGTGTTTTCGATGCGTTCGGCGTGCTCAATGTCTGCGCGCGGCCAATCCCGGGCGCAGACCGCAGGCTGGATGATCTTCGCGCGCGCGGCATTGCGATCCGGGTGCTGACCAATGCCGCAAGCCAGGATCTCGCGGGGCGATCGCCAAATTCCAGCGGCTCGGTCTGAGGCTGCATGACATTGAAATCGTCACCAGCCGCGAGGCCGCCCGGCAAGGGCTTCCCGCCGGAGTGTTGGGAGTGATTGCAGCTGACGCGAACGGGCTTGCGGATATCTCGCGGCCCGGCGTCCGCCTCCCGTGCTTGGAGCATGGATCATAGCCGGTACCGGGCCTGCGGCGACGGCTCTGGGGTCTCTCGGCGCTGGCACTCGCGAATGCCGGTATTCTGGCTCTCCTGTAGCGCAGCATTCGTGTCTGAAGATGCGCGACTTGCACATCAAGCCGTCCCGTCCGCGGGAATGCTGGATTGCCTCAGATCGGCTCCGGTCGCTAACATACAGGCAGGGAGACCATTTTCGATGGACAGGGGTCGTGTCGCGAAGGTGGTGGAAATTTGAAGGTGACGTAATCTCCGGGTGAACTGAACCCACCCAACCGGCGGCAGCAACCGCCAGGGAGATCACGCCATGAAGAGCAATACCGACACTGCCGCGCTTTCGCTACTGGCCAATGAAGCCGGCTATGATCCTATCGAGGATCGTCTACGAGAAAATATCCGTGCCACGATCGAGGCGGTTTTCGAAGAGGAACTGGACGCGTTTTTGGGGCGCTGCCGTTATGACCGTGGCACCGGCAAACCCACGGGCTACCGGCACGGCCACCGGGAGCGTCAGTTGATTGGCACGTTTGGGGCAGAGACGATAAGCGTGCCGCGCGCCCGCAGCGTTGACGAGGTCGGCAAGACTACGGAATGGCGCTCGAAGGCGCTGCCGCGCTACCAGCGACTGACCAAGAAGGCCGAGGCCCTCATTGCCTCGGTTTATCTGGCCGGGACCAACACGCGGCGGGTGAAGCGGGCGCTGTATGGGCTGTTTGAAGGGGCGGTCAGCAAGGACGTGGTCAGCCGCGCCTGGCGCAAGGTGAAGGTCGACTGGGACGCATGGGTTGCGCGGAACCTGTCCGGCGAAGACATCGTCCGTCTGATTTTGGATGGCACCGTCATCAAGACCCGGTTGGATCGAAAGGCCACGAACATCTCGGTTCTGGCCGCCATAGGCGTGCGCCGGGACGGGCAGAAGGTGCTGCTTTCCATCAAGAATATGGGCGGGGAAAGCAAAGCTGCATGGGGCATGTTTCTCGGTGATCTCGATGCGCGCGGTCTGAAACAACCGGAATTTGTCATCGTCGATGGCGCGCCCGGACTCGAGGCCGCCCTTGTCGCGCTCTGGGGCGATGACCTGCCGATCCAGCGCTGCACGGTTCACAAGCACCGCAACCTTCTGGGCCATGCCCCGAAGCACATGCATGACGAGCTGTCCGAAGATTACCGCGATATGATCTATGCCGACACCGCGGCAGATATCGAAAAGCGGCGGAAGGCATTCTTGCGCAAATGGCACCTGAAATGTCGCGCGGTCGCCGACAGCCTGGACGAGGCTGGGGATCGGCTGTTCACCTTCACGCGCTTGGACCCATCGCAGTGGAAATCGGCCAGGACGACAAACGCCATAGAGCGTCTGAACGAGGAATTCCGCCGTCGCATCAAGACCCAGACCGTGCTGCCCTGCGCCGAAACCGTGCCGATGCTACTCTGGGCGCTGATGGCATCGGGCCAAATCCAGATGCGAAAGGTCGATGGCTGGGAAACCTTGGCTCAGCCCATCGCCCCAATCAGCCTTGACCTCGCGGCCTGATCAGGCCCCAATCCAAATGCTCGGAGATCGCCGCCAGAGAATTTCCACCAGATTCGAGACACAACCGGACAGGAGGCGATGCCTCACTGGAGCTGGTACATGTGCGGCAATCGGATTGCCGAGCCTCGTGCGTGCCGCAGAGACTTTTCGCCTCGGACTAACCCCGGTCTTCCTTGACAATGATGCCGTCGTCATCGAGCGTTTGAGGTCCGCTTTCTCCGAGGCGATGGGCGAACCGGTCGATCTCATCCAGCGACGGACCTATCAGGAAATCACGGCGACCATTCTCGATGGATCGGTGGATGCCGCCTGGATCTGCGGCTATCCATTCCTGCAACACCGCGAAAGCCTTTCGCTGCTCGGCGTTCCGGTCTGGCTGCAGACCATGGTGCCGCTGACCGCGGGCGATACCGTCGAACTGCAGGGGTATTTCCGGGTCGCGGACGGCTATTTCGCCGCCGATCACACGTCCTTCTGGGGCTGCAAGGTCGGCTGAGCGGCGGAAGGAGGATCCTATGAACCCACCCCGATCCGAGGGCTTCGTGCGCATGCCCGACGCCGAGTTCGAGGCGATCCTGACCCGGGCCGCCGAGGAAGGCGCGAAGCGCGCGCTTGCCGATGTCGGGCTCGACGGCGACGAGGCCGCGCTCGACATCCGCGATCTGCGCTCCCTGGTGGATTGCATCCGGCTGGTGCGCCGCACCGCGATGCAGACCGCCGTCCGCATGATCACCACCGGCGTCATGCTGGCGCCGCTCGCGGACATCGCCATCAAGCTCAGGATCTTCAGCGGCAGCACGTAGCCTCTCCCCATCTCCCATCTTCAGCCTAACCGTACCCGCCCTGGTGGCGGGTTTTTTCGTTTCGGAGGATCCCCATGACCACGACATTCCACAGCCATTGGCGCGACGTGCCTGGGGGCACCTGGCGCTGGCCAAATTTTAGCCCGGCCGAAATTGCCTGCCGGGGCACCGGCAAGCTGCTCATCAACGAACCCGCGCTCGACAAGCTGCAGGCGCTACGCGACCGGCTGGGCAAGCCGCTGATCGTCCGCTCGGCCTATCGCAGCCCCGAGCACAACCGTGCCGTGGGCGGCGCGACCCGCTCCAAGCACCTCGATGGCGCCGCCTTCGACATCGCCATGGCGAACCACGATCCGGTGGCGTTTGAGGCAGCGGCGCGGGCGGTCGGGTTCCTCGGCTTCGGCTTCTATCCGCGCTCAGGGTTCATCCATGTCGACCTCGGCCCGGCGCGTCAGTGGGGCGAGCGGTTCCCGGTCCGGGCGACGGCATTTGCAGTCGAGACACCGCCCGCACGCGAGGTGCTGGCCGACAGCCGCACCATGAAAGGCGGCGGGGCCGCTGGCGTCGCGACGCTGGGAGCTGCTGGCGTGGAGGTCGCGCAGAACGTCCTGGCCGAGACGCAATCCGCCATCCTGCCGCTCGTGCCGTATCTCGACACCTTGTTTTATGACTTCGGTCGGCTCCTGAGGCAAAAGGGAGCCACTGTCCGCCACGCCACTTATGGCGGACAGTGGCGGGGGAGGGATCGGTCGACACGTTGGTCTTGCAGGACCGCAGCGCAGTAGGATCGCCCCCGTCTTTTCTTTCGGCCTGAACGGATACCGGGGCTTTGAGGCCCGCATGACAAGACCAGGAGAGGAAAAGACACATGAGGAATATCATTGGCGTCGACATCTCGAAAGATCGACTGGACGTCTTTGCACTCGCTGATCGAACATACCACCAGTTCGCCAACGATCAGCATGGCATCCGGGCGCTGATCCGTCAGCTCGGAAAACTCGACCAGCCGCTTGTGGTCTTCGAGGCAACCGGCGCCTACCATCGCCGGCTCGAAGCTTCCCTTGCCAAGCATGCCGTGCATTTCCACAAGATCAACCCAAGGCAGTCTCGGCGGTTCGCCGAAGCAACCGGTCGCCTTGCCAAGACCGATCGCGTGGATGCCGCGATGCTCGCACGCATGGCGGCGGCACTGAGTCTGTCACCGCAAACGCCGAAGGCAGAAACGCATCATGATCTGAGGGAGTTATTGGTTGCCCGTCGTGCTTTGGTCAAGGACCTGGCGACCGGGAAGGCACGTGAGAAAAGAGCCTTGCAGCCCGTCGTTCGTCGCCAGATCACCAAGCGGCTGCGGCTCGCCGAAAGCCAGATCGCAGAGCTGGAGCGCGAAATCCTCGATCGGATAAATGACGATCCCGAGCTGTGCGCCCGTTTCAACATTCTCCTGAGCATTCCCGGTATCAGCGAGATCACCGCTTTCACCATGCTGGTCGAAATGCCCGAGCTTGGAACGATGTCGAACAAGCAAGCCGCATCCCTGGCCAGGCTTGCGCCAGTGTCGCGTCAGTCTGGCAAATGGCAAGGCAAGGAGCACATCCGAGGCGGCCGACGCGAATTGCGACGCGCGCTCTATATGCCGGCGCTCTCGGCCATGCGCTTCAATCCCGATCTGAAGACGATGTCAGAAACCCTGGCCGCCAGGGGCAAGCCTGCCAAGGTCGTGATCACTGCTGTGATGCGAAAGCTGATCGTGCTTTCCAACATCCTTGTCGCGGCTGGACGAGAATGGAGCCCAAATCAGGCTTGACCATCACGGATACTGCGCTGGGTGTTCATCCTTGTGGCGCTCGGCGGCATCGCGGTCACCATCTATGCTCGCCTCGATGACTGGAAGCGGGGCCGGCGGTGATCGCCGGGCTCCTCACCGGGATAGCGGCCAGCCCGTGGGTGCGAGCGGCGCTGTGCTACGGCGCCATCGTCCTCGCCGTGCTTCTGTTCCTGCTGTCGCTTCGGCGGTCCGGCGAGCGAGCGGGCCGCCTCGCCGAACGCCTTGAAACCACGGAGAAGGCCAATGACGTCCAACGCCGGATGCTGGAGGCGGCAGCTCGCCGCCCTCGCGATCGCAACGAGCTTGCTCAGCGGCTGCGCGACGGACGGTTCTGAGCCCGGCATCGCGACCGCCTGTCCGCCCGTGGTGGAGTACACCCGCGAGCTCCAGGCGCGGGCGGCCGAGGAACTGGTCCTGCTGCCGGATGGATCGGCGATCGCCGAGATGCTGAGCGATTATGCTGTCGTCAGAGATCAACTCCGCGCCTGCGGAGAGACGGCTACGACCGGCTTGTGTAGGTGAGCGCCGCTCACAGTCGCCCTGATCGGGTCCCGGTGGTCGCTGCCGGAGCGACGGTGACCGGACTGCCGCGTACAAGGCGACCATAGTCGGGTTTCTCACAGGCGCAGTTCACGACCGCCGTAGCTGTCCCTTGCGCCAATACGAGAAAATCTTGCCCCTCTCTGGCGACATTCGAGCCCCGCCGATTCCCCGCGCCTGAATTTCCAGCTATTTCAGGCCTATGGACATCGTTCTCGTCACCACTGTCATCGCGTCCCTGTTCCTCGTCATCGGCGCGGCGGAGCCGCTTGCCGCGCGCCTGAAACTGCCCTTCTCCGTGATCCTCGCCGTGCTCGGCGTGATGATCGGTGCGGGCGCGATCTTCTTTCTGCGGACGGAGTTGACGGACGCGCTGAACCCGGTGGCCGAGGCGATCCTGGGGTTGCCGATCCGGTCCAACGTCTTCCTCTATGTTTTCCTGCCGACGCTGCTGTTCCAGGCGACGCTGGGCATGAACCTGCGCCGGATGCTCGACGACTGGGTGCCCATCCTAGTGCTCGCCGTCGTAGCGGTCGTCGTGGCGACGCTAAGCGTGGGCTATGCCCTGTCCTGGGCGAGCACACTGCCGCTTGCGGCGTGCCTGCTGATTGGCGCGATCGTGTCCACGACTGATCCCTCGGCGGTCGTCACCATCTTCCGCTCGATCTCGGCGCCGCGCCGGCTTGCGCGGATCATCGAAGGCGAGAGCCTCCTGAACGACGCCGCGGCCATCGCGCTCTTCGGCCTGTTCATGGGCTTCGTCATGCTGGGGATGCCCGATCCGGACCTTGGCGCGGCGCTTGCGCGCTTTCCCGTCCTGATCCTGGGGGGCGCCTTTGCGGGCTGGCTGGCGGCAAGGGTGGCGGTCCGGGTCATGGCGTTGTTCTCGCGCCACGAGCTGGCGCAGATCTCGATCTCGGTCGCTCTGCCCTACCTCGCCTACATCGGGGCCGAGCAGAGCATCGGCGCCTCGGGCGTCATCGCCGTGGTCGCCGCTGGACTGACGCTGAACCTGACCGGTCCCGGGCGCCTGCCGCCGCAGGCGTGGGCAAACCTGCGCGAGATCTGGGACGTGCTGGCGCATTGGGCCGGGGCGCTGATCTTCGTTCTTGCTGCGCTGCTGATCCCGCGGTTGCTGGAGGAGGTGCGCGTCGAGGATTTCGTTCTGGTCGGCGTGGTGATCCTCGCCGCCATCGCCGCGCGGGCGGTGATCCTGTTCGGGCTTCTGCCGCTCCTGACCGCGCTCAGGCTCTCGCCCGCGGTCGAGCGCCCCTACCGCGTCGCGATCCTATGGGGCGGCTTGCGGGGCGCGGTGACGCTCGCACTTGCGCTCGCGGTAACGGAAAGCTTCCGCGTGCCGGACGGCATCCAGCGCGTGGTGGCCATCCTGGCCACCGGCTTCACGCTCTTCACGCTGATCGTGCAGGGCACCACGCTCAGGTGGGTGATCGGCAGGCTGGGGCTCGACCGGCTCTCGCCCATCGACGAGGCGCTGTCGCGGCAGGTCGTCGCCGTGGCGCTGCAGACCGTGCGCGAGGACGTGGCGCGCACGACCGAGAACTACGAACTGAGCCACGACACCGTGCGCTCGGAGGCCAAGCGCTTCGGCGAGCGGCTGGATGCGGCGGTGAAGTCGGCCGAGGACAGCGCGGACATCCTCGACCGCGACCGGGTCACGCTCGGCCTGATCGCGCTGGCCGGCCATGAGCGCGACACGATCCTTGCCCGCGTCCGGGAGCGGACGATTTCGGCGCGGATGGCCGAACAGATCCTGTCGGATGCCGACCGGCTGATCGAGGGCGCCCGCAGCCAGGGGCGCAGCGGCTACAACCGCGCCGCCCGGCGCAGCGTCGCCTACGGCCCCGGTTTCCGCGTCGCCGTGGTGCTGAACGGCCGTCTGCGCCTGTCGGGGCCGCTGGCGCGCATGACCGCCGACCGGTTCGAGCTTCTGCTCTCGCAACGGCTGATCCTGCGGGATCTGGGCACCTTCATCGACGGGCGCATCCGGCGCATTCACGGCCGGCGGGTGGCGGACCTCCTGCACGAATTGCTCGCGCGCCGGATCGAGATGGTCGAGACCGCTTTGGAGGGGCTGCGCCTGCAATACCCGGGCTATGCGGAGGAGCTGGAACGCCGGTTCATCCGGCGCACGGCGCTTCGGCTGGAGGAACGGGAATACACCGCGATGCGCGAGGATGGGCTGATCGGCGCCGAGGTCTACACCACGTTGATGCAGGACCTCGATGCGCGCAGGGCCGCCGCCGAGGAACGCCCGCATCTCGACATCGCGCTCCAGCGGGCCGAACTGGTCCGGCAGTTTCCGCTCTTCGCCGAACTCGACGATGCCGTTCTGAGGCGCCTCGGCCGCGCGCTCGAGACGCGCTACATCAACGCCGGCGAGGTCATCATCCGCAAGGACAGTGCCGCGAGAAGCGTGTTCTTCATCGCCTCCGGGGCGGTGGAACTCGAGACCGCCGGTCAGACATGGCGGCTCGGGCGGGGCGAGATGTTCGGTCAGATGGCGATCCTGATGAAGAAGGCGCGTCGCGCCGAGGTGCGCGCCATCGCGCCCTCGACGCTGCTCGTTCTTGACGAGGCGCGGTTCCGCCGGCTGCTGGAGCGCAGCGAAGCTCTTCAGGACGCCGTCCGCGCGAGCGCCGATAAGCGCGGGGTCGACCCGGACCATCTATTCGACGACACGAACGTCGAGCGCCCGCCAGACGATCGCGCGTCGGTTTGACGTCAGTCCAGAGTCGCGTCGAATTCAAAGATGCTGCGCCCGTCGTCTGTCGTCGGCGCGACGATAATTTTTGCGTTGGTGATGCCCGGGCCGGAAAACTCAATCGACCGGTCCAGCAAATCGTCGGCGCCCTGCGTTACGGGATATCCGTTGCCGCTCAGGCTTTCTTCCCAATCCGCAAAGAGTGCATCCACATCAGCGCCCGTCGCGATGGAGAACATTCGCACGGTCGAGCCGATGGCGCGGTCCGTGACGACCTCCGCATCGTCCGGGATCGCGCGCACGTCGGGAATCCAGTCCTGTAGGTGCTCGTCGGCGTATACGACCGCCGAGGCGGCCAGCACGAGCCAGGCTGCAACAAGCGCGTCTCTCACGGGCAGGCGCAGGAGAGTGGTGCGCAGGCTGGCGACGGCTCGTCTGGGGCCGATCGGAAGGAAAGGGTTCGCGGGGGTGCATGTCATGGATGTCATGGCCAGAAAGCTATCTAACCTGCGTACATGTTCAATTTCGTCGGCGCATTCCCGCCGCTATCCTGCCGCGGCGCCATTGGCGGAGCGGAAGGTCAGCCGCATCTGCTTTTCGGTCTCGATCAGCCCGAA
Source organism: Roseibium aquae (assembly GCF_008711285.1). Taxonomy (GTDB): domain Bacteria; phylum Pseudomonadota; class Alphaproteobacteria; order Rhizobiales; family Stappiaceae; genus Roseibium; species Roseibium aquae. Next base: position 28,578 of record NZ_VXDC01000018.1, on the reverse strand, counting down.
AAAGACGACGCCTATTGCGACGATAAGCAGCCCGTCGAACAAAGGCACGGCTTCGGTTCCGAAGACGGCCTGAAGCGGCGGCATATAGGTGACGGCGAATTGGGCCGTGGTGACGGCGATGACGCACGCCCAGACTACCCGCGTTCCTCTTGCTGCCGCCCAAGTGAGAGACGTCCCGTGGATGTTGCGAATGAAGAAGAGGTGGAAGATTTCCAGCACGACGATGGTGTTCATCGCCATGGTCTGCGCGAGCTCTTGCGAATGCCCCTTGTCCAGCGCGTAGGTGTACATACCGAACACGGCGGCCGAGAACAGAAGCGAGACCAGCGCTACGTGCCAGAGCAGCCCCCCGCTGAGCAGGGCTTCGCCGCGCGGCCGGGGCGGGCGGCGCATGGTTCCGGGTTCCGAAGGCTCGAACGCCAGAGCCAGCCCCAGCGTGACGGTGGCGACGAGGTTGACCCAGAGGATCTGCACCGCTGTGATCGGCAAAGCCATCCCGAGAAAGAGAGCTATGATGATCGGCATGGCCTCGCCCGCGTTTGTGGGCAGAGTCCAGCTGATGACCTTCTTGATATTATCGTAGACGGTGCGGCCTTCGCGTACGGCGGCGGCTATCGAAGCGAAGTTGTCGTCCGCGAGCACGAACTCAGCAGCCTCCTTCGCCGCCTCGCTACCCTTGAGTCCCATGGCGATGCCAGCATCGGCGCGCTTTAGCGCGGGCGCGTCGTTCACGCCGTCGCCTGTCATCGCGACGGTCAGCCCGCGCGACTGAAGGGCGGTGACGAGACGCAGCTTGTGAGCGGGAGAGGTGCGAGCGAAGATGTCGGCCTGCACCGCTGCCTCCGCGAGCGCGGCATCGTCCATCGCTTCAAGATCGGCGCCGGTCAGGACGCGGTCGTGATTTTTCAGGCCGATCATGCCTGCAATCGCCCGCGCGGTGGCGGCATGATCGCCGGTGATCATCTTCACGCGGATGCCGGCGGCGTGGCACTCCGCCACCGCCTCGATGGCCTCGGGGCGCGGCGGGTCGATCAGCCCGATCAGTCCGATGAGCGTAAGTCGCCCCTCCAAATCTGCGGTGTTCAGGATCGTGTGGTCCTGGGGCACCGCCCGGGCCGCCACGGCGATCACCCTCTGCCCCTCGGCCGCCAGATCCTCCACCATCCCGTTCCAGTGATCCGCGTCGAGTGGCTGGGACCCGCCATCAGCGGCACGCTGATCGGCACAGAGCGCCAACACCGCCTCCGGCGCGCCCTTCACGTGGATGCAGGCGCGGTCTTCGTGGTCGTGGTGGAGGACGGCCATGTACCGATGGGCGGTGTCGAATGGGATCGCATCGGTGCGGGTCCACTGCCGGAAAGGCTCGCCTCCCTCGCGGGTGATCTTTCCGGCGAGCGCCATCAGCGCGCCCTCCATGGGATCGCCCTCGACTCGCCAACCCGCCTCATGGGCGTGCAGCATTGCGTCGTTGCAGAGCCCCGCAGCCCGCGCGAATTCCATCAGCACGGCGTGTTCGTCGGGGTGGGCGTCGGCCTCGCGCCAGCGCACCGCGCCCTCGGGCGCATAGCCATTCCCGCCGACGGAGTAGCTATGCCCCGCCGCAGCCAGAGACGCCACCATCATTTCGTTGCGGGTAAGCGTGCCGGTCTTGTCGGAGCAGATCACCGAGACGGAACCCAGGGTCTCAATCGCGGGCAGGCGACGCACGATGGCATTGCGTCGCGCCATGGCCTGAACGCCTACCGCAAGGGTGATCGTGAGCACCGCAGGCAGACCCTCGGGGATGGCCGCAACCGACAGGCCGACAACGGCCATGAACAGGTCCGCGAAAGGCAGATGCCCGACGAAGTAGCCGTAGATCAGCAGGGAGGCTGCGACGATCAGGATGAAGACCGTCAGCCAGCGCGCGAAGCGGTCCATCTGGGCCACAAGCGGCGTGGTCAGCGTCTCGACGCGTCCGAGCATGCCGCTGATCCGCCCGATCTGGGTGTCCGCACCTGTGGCGGCGACGACGCCCCGCCCGGCACCGGCGGCCACCAGCGTGCCGGAAAACAGCATCGAGGACCTGTCGCCCAACGCCGCGTCCTCCGTCACGGGCGCCGTGCCCTTATCTACTGGCACGGACTCTCCGGTCAGGATCGCCTCTTCCGCCTTGATGCCGCGCGCTTCGATCAGACGCAGATCGGCAGGCACGCGATCCCCGGCCTCGATCAGCACGATGTCGCCCGGGACGAGATCGGACGCATCCACGCTGATCCGCCGCCTGTCGCGCAGGACGGCAGACCGTGGTGCGAGCATCCCGCGGATCGCATCCATGGCCTGCTCGGCGCGGCCTTCCTGGATGTAGCCGATCACGGCGTTTACAATGACTACTGCGAGAATGACACCAGTATCGACCCAGTGCTGTAGCGCCGCCGTCACGGCGGCCGAAGCGATCAGGACGTAGATCAATACGTTGTGGAAGTGTGACAGGAACCTCAGGATCGGGCTGCGCTTAGGCGGTTCGGGCAAGCGGTTCGGGCCATGTTTCGCAAGGCGACGTGTGTATTCCCCGGTTTCGAGCCCGCTTGACCTGGACGCGAGGGCGTCCAGTGCCGTGGCCGAGGGCATTGCGTGATATGCTGGAAGATCTCGGTGGTTCGTCATCCCGGTTGGCCCGTCTGTCCTCTGCGCGGCATCACGATCACGACACCTGCTTCTCTTCGGTTCCGATGGACGGGATTTCGGTCCGCTCTTCCTCCGGTGCGCCGCAGAGCAGGTCCACCGCACGGTCGGCCGCGTCCTGGAAAGGCTCCAGCACCATGTCTGCGCCAGAAGCGAAGAGTTCCTCGGTGTCCTTGGGGTGATGAGACGCGACGGCCACGCGCCCGCGGAAACCGGAGGTGCGTGTGAGCTGGATCAGCGTCGTGCGCGTGTCCTCGTGGCTTAGGCCTGTCGGGTGAAGCGGCACGGTCGAGACGATCCATTCCGCCCGCGCGAGCGGCAGCTCCGCCACGAACTCAGGGTCGGTCGCGTCGCCGAATTCGGTCTCAAGCCCAAGCTCACGCCAGCGCCGAATGGCGAGAGGGTTGAAGTCGACTCCCAGGACCTTGATACCCCTTTTCTGCAGCCGGAGCCCGATCGCGGTGCCGAAGCGCCCCAACCCGAAAATGATCACCTTGTGGCCGTCGTTGCGATGCGCCCCGGCCTCGGACGGCTCGCGCGGCGTGCCCTTGCGCTCGAACACACCCAGGAACCGCTCGAACACGGCGTAGAGCTGATGCGAATAGGTGATCATGTAGGTCGAGGCGGCGATGGTCACGAGCCCAACCATGGTCACGAGGCCGAGCGCATCTTCCTGCACATGGCCGAGCGACACCCCCATGGCGACGAAGATCAGGGAAAACTCGCTGATCTGCGCGACTGTCAGGCCGGCGAGGAAACCGGTGCGCTTGCGGTAGCCCATGGCCCCCATGATCGCCAGAACGATGAGCGGGTTGCCGATCAGCACGAACAGCGAGAAGACGATGGCACCGGTCACATGCGCGCCGAGTAGCGACAGGTCGAGCGCCGAGCCGAGCGCGATGAAGAAGAAGAGGAGAAGGAAGTCGCGCAGCGGGGCGAGCCGCGCCGCGATGGTTTCGCGATAGGGCGTCGAGGCGAGCGCGACGCCGGCAAGCAGGCCGCCCACCTCCTTGCCGAGGCCGACGATGTCGCCCGCCGCCGCAAACATCGCCGCCATGGCGATGGCGAAGATCACGAGAAGTTCGGGCGCATGCGCCAGCCGCTCGGTCAGCGGATTTGCGACATAGCGCACGAAGAGGATGACGAGGGCCACCATCGCCACGCCCGAGGCCAGCACCAGCGACACTGATCCCCCGCCATGGCCGCCGTCGCCGCCCGCGCCGATGCCAATGGCCGAGAGCACGATCATCGCCAGCACGACGACAAGGTCCTGCACGATCAGAAAGCCGAGCGCGATCTGGCCGTGCAGGCTGTCGATCTCGCGCTTGTCCGACAACAGCTTCACGATGATGATCGTCGAGGAGAAGGTCAGCGCCACGGCGACGTAGAGGCTGGTGATATGCCCGAGCCCGAGCGCAAGCCCGATCAGGTAGCCGAAGATCGACGTGAACGCGACCTGGCCGAGCCCGGTCAGGAGTGACACGGCCCCGAGGGAGCGGATGAGCTTCACGTCGAGTTTAATGCCGACGAGGAACAGAAGCACCGCGATCCCGAGTTCGGAAAGCAGGCTGATCTGCTCGTCCGACCGGACCAGGTCCAGCGCCGAGGGACCTGCGATCAGGCCGACCGCGATGAAGCTCACGATCAGCGGCTGGCGCAGGATGATCCCGAGAAACCCGACAACCGCCGCTAGCACCAGAAGCGCGGCGATCTCCGCAAACGGCGACTGAACAATCACTTCCATCAATTCTTCTGTTCCTTCGTACTCTGTGCTGCTGTCGCCTCCGGAGAGGTGTTCGTCTCGCCGTTTGGCCTGGCGGCGGGCCGCGTCGCGTGACCTTCGAGAAAGGCGTCGAGGTCGTCCGGGCCGATCCGCCATCCCTTGCCGATGTCGATCGCCCGGAGCTCGCCGTCCTTGATCCAGCGTCGTACGGTGACCTCGTTGACCTGCAGAAGGTCCGCGACCTCCTTCACGGTCCGATATTGCTCGCGTGACATGCTGGCGCCTTTTCACCGGATTTGGCATAATATAGCAGATTATAGGATAGATGAGATGATTCAGACAGAGCTTGATGCGTCGCAGCGCGTCGCTCGCAGATGTGAGGCCACGGCCCGGGACCGGAAACGATGAAGACAATCATAGTGGCTACGGACTTTTCGGAGCGGTCGGATCGGGCGCTGCGGCGTGCGACCCTTCTTGCCCGCCAGTTCGAAGCCACCATGCTGCTGGTTCATGTCGTCGACGACGATCAACCGCGCCGGATCGTGGACGCCGAGCGCGACGAGGCCACGAAGCTGCTTCGCCAGATGGCCGCCACGCTGCGGGACGTGGACGGCGTTAACTGCGATACGCGGGTCATCCTCGCGTCCCCATTCGTCGGCATCGCGCAAGCCGTGGCAGATGCGACGCCCGACCTTCTCGTCATCGGTCCGCATCGACGCCAAGTGCTCAGGGACGTGTTCATCGGCACCACGGCGGAGCGGACGATCCGCTCGGTGGCCTGTCCCGTTCTGATGGTCAATGCGCCACCCGTGGGATCCTATCGTCATGTGATGCTGACGACGGATTTGTCAGAGGGCGCCGCGCAGGCAGCGAAAGCCTCCGTGGTGCGCGACATCGCCCACGGCGCGAACGCGTGTATACTGCATGTCTTCGATGCGCCCGCCATTCATCTGGCCATGAGCCACACCATTCCCTCGGATGCGCGAGAGGCCTATCTCGAAGATCAGCGGAAGGAGGCTTCGCGCGCGCTCGCTGCCTTCGTGAAGTCGGTCGATTGGCGATCGATCCGGCAGAAGGTACGTCAGGTACGAAACGCCCCGGCCGAAGAAATCCTGTCAACGGCGCGGGACGACTCTGCCGATCTCGTGGTCGTCGGAACGCACGGTCGCAGCGGCCTCGCCCGGTTCTTTCTCGGGAGCGTCGCGGAAGCCGTCCTGCGCAGAGCCGATCGCGACGTTCTTGCCGTCCCTCCGTCGCAGCCCGTTTAACCGTGGCCCGCGCGGGACGGTCGCGTCCCGCCATCAGGTAGCCGCTTCACGCTTTACGATGAGCTTGTCGATCCGCAAGCCTTCAATGTCGATGATTTCCATCCGCCAGCCATCGACGTCGATCGTCTGACCGACGCGCGGCATCTCGCCAAGGTGCTCCATGACAAGACCGGCGACGGTTTCGGCGGAGGAGGGGCTTGGGATCGTCAATTCGAGCTGCTCGATGAACTCGTCGACAGGCATCCAGCCCGCGACCAGCAGTGAGCCGTCACCGCGTTCGACGAATTTGGGCTCGTCGGTCTCCGTTTCGTCGAATCCCCCTGCAATCGTCCCCAACACGTCCATTGGCGTGACAATCCCCTCGAAATGTCCGTATTCGTCATAGACGAGCAGCATGTGGCAGGGAGAATCCCGCAGCCGATCGATGACGTCGAGGGCCGGCAGGGACTCCTGGATCGCGGGGGCCGGACGCATGAGCGCCTGTGCATCGAACGCCGCGTCCGTCGTCGCGAGCAGATCGCGGCTGTGAAGGACACCGATGATATCGTCCGGCCCGTCGCGCCGGAGCGGGAGGCGCGAGTGGCCAGACGTCCGGAAACGCGCCAGGATTTGAGCGCGCGTTTCGTCCACGTGGGCGGTCTCGACGTGATGGCGTCGCGTCATCAGGCCCCTTGCGCGGCGATCGGAGAACCGCATGACGCCGCCGATCAGGTCCTTCTCGGCCCGGTGGATCACGCCGGCGCCGGCCGCCTCGGAAAGCAGTGTACGAATGTCCTCGTCGCTCACGGAGGGTTCGCGTTTTCCCGAATGGCCTATGAGGCGCAGGACGAGGGTACCCGATCTGTCGAGCAGCCAGACCACGGGCGCCGCGACGCGGGACAGCATAAGCATCGCCGGGGCAACGGCGCTCGCTACGCGTTCTGGAGCGGCCAAAGCGATCTGCTTCGGGACAAGCTCGCCGACGATCAGCGACAGATAGGTAATGACGACGACCACGAGCCCGACCCCGACCTTGCTCGCTGCGGCCTCGGGAATGCCGAATTCAGGGAGCACTTCGGCCAGCCGCAGACCGATCGTGGCGCCAGAGAAGGCGCCGGCGAGAACGCCCACCAGGGTGATGCCAATCTGGACGGTCGATAGGAACTTTCCCGGGTGTTCGGCCAGCCGAAGAGCGATCCCGGCGCCGCGGTCCCCGTGCTCGGCGCGCGATCTCAGCCGTACCGGCCGCGACGAGACCACCGCCAGTTCGGACATCGCGAGCAGGCCGTTCACACCGATCAGAAGCAGAACGAGAAGAATTTCCAAAAACATGAGTGAGCCCAATGCGAAGTATTTGTGATGGAGCGGATGGTCATGGGCATGGTTTAGCCCGTCCGCACACTGGGCGCATTGGCTATTGGCGCGTGGCCGCCGGCGTCAGCGCAGGGTGGCGTCGATCTCGATCACCCGGCCGTCGTCGTCGCCACCCTGAGCCACGATGATCTTTGCATTCACGATCCCGGTCCCGCTGAATTCTATGACGCCGTCGAGCGACTCGTCGCGTCCGCGCCCGATGGCGTATCCGTTCGCACGCAGGGCCACTTCCCATTCGATCAGCAGATCGTCGACATTCGCCGATGTTCGCAGGGTGAGCATGCGGATGGTCGATCCGACCTGGCGGTCGGCGAGCACCTCGACATCACCCGGCAGTTCGAGAACGTCGGGCAGCCAATCCTGAAGGCGTTCCTGCGCCTCGGCTGCCGTGGTCGTCCGCAGGATCAGCGCCACAGCGATACAGATGGCGAGGAGCCAGATCGAGACGTTGGAGTGGCGAAATCTGCCGCGTATTGGCAAACCCGGCATCGGTTTTCCGGTGCGCGCGGCCTTCGAGGCTGTCCGCAGATCGCAGGCCTTTTCGGTGTTGCTCGGTCGTGGTGACGGAAACATTCTATCCTTCTTCGCGGGTTTCGGCGGCGACGCGGATGCCGCCGCGTGTGGTTTTGGTCGTAGCCTGCATTCGTTTCGGAGACAGCGGGCACACTCAGTTACCACGAGACAGCAGCCTGTCGGCTCCGAGCGCCAGCTGCTCGGGATGGCCGGACTCGTCGACGAGGACGAAGGAGGACCGCCCGCGCTCGAACAGCGCGACTGTGCGTCCCCGGTAATCGAAGGCCGTCGGCGGATCCTCGGCATCCTCGGGGCTCCGCGCGACGGCCATGAGCAGGAGCCGCCCGAGATCCGGGGCATCGACGGCGATGGCGACGGCTGGGCGGTCGGGGGTGGCGACGATCTGCACGTCGCGCACGGTCCAGTCCTCTGGGAGGACGGGAAGCTCGATGCCGAGCGCCGCGACGATTTCCTGGGCATTCAGTTCCGCGCTTTCGGGCTGCGACACCATCCAGTGTCGGAGCTCCAGCGCGGCCTGCGCGTCGAGGGCCGCCTCGACCAGCGGGGGCGCGCCCGCGGGGCCGGCCGCTTGCCAGGCGACATGACCGGTCCAACCGGCCGCGAACAGGACGACGGCAGCCGCGAAGGGGGCTGTGCGGCGCAACAGGCGCTGTCCGCGCAGCCTATCCTGCAGGCGGCGCGCCTCGGTCACGAGCCGCTCCGGCGCGGGGTCGTCCGCCGCCGACAACGCCATGCGCAGCGCGGCGGTGTTGCCTGCATCGGCCAGCAGGTCCGCCGTCCGCTCCGGCCTCCCCTTGAGGTAATCGGCAATGGCGAGAGTGCGATCGGGGTCCAGACGCCCTTCGAGAAGCGCCAGAAAATCGGCCTCGACGTCCGAGTCGGACTCAGTCCTGTCGCTCATCGCGGCCTCCCACGATCCTGAAGGGTTTCGCCGGGCCCGCGTCGGCCGCGCCGTCCTCGAAGGCCCGCAGCGCCGCGCGGGCCCGGCCGACGCGCGACATCACCGTGCCCACGGGCACGCCCAGAACCTGCGCCGCTTCGGCCGGCCCCAGCCCCTCCACCGCCACCAGGTGCAGGGCTTCGCGCTGCTCGGGCCCAAGCGACAGGAACGCCGCGCGCAGCTGCGCGAGCCGCGCCGCCATCTCGCCGGACGCCTCCACGAAGGAGGGTCGCGTCTCCGCCCAGGCCTGTTCCCGCGCCTGCGCCGCCTGCGCGCTGCGCCGGGTGTCGATGAAGAGGTTGTGCAGGATCGCCATCAGCCAGACCCGCACATCCGCCCCCTCGCGGAAGGTCGCGCGCCGCTCCTGCGCCCGCGCGAAGGTCGCCTGCACGAGGTCGTCGGCCGCCTCGGCGTCGCGGGTCAGCACGCGCGCGTAGCGCCGAAGGGCCTCCAGCTGTCCGACGATATCGAGGTCGTCACGGGCCATGCGGCTCACGTCTCCTTTCGGGCGCGGGTCATGCAGATTTCTCCACCTGGGCCTGCGGTCCCGAACGATACGACGATCCGGTGTCGCCTACATATCGCGCGTTTTCCTCGCGCAGCCGCGCCGCCGCATCGTCGTAGAGGAAGGGCAGGAATGCGTAGCGCCGGCCGCGTGTCACCTTGCTCACCTTGTGCAACAGCGAGCAGGAGAACACGACGGCGCCGCCGGGCGGGGCCTTGAAGCTGCGCGGGCCGTATTCGGGAAAGCTGACCTCGCCGCCGTCGAATTCGTCGTTGAGGTTCACCGAGACGGCGAAGCGGCGATGCGCGGTGCCCTTCGTCGTGTTGTCGCGGTGGGCCGAGAAATGCCCGCCGTCCTCGGCCGCGTAGCAGGAGACGATGTAGCGTTCCATCCGCGTCACCTTGAACTGGTGCACCTTGGCGATCTCGGGCACCACCCGGCGCAGGAACCGCCCCTGGAGGGCGGAAATCAGATCGCGATCCTCGATGTTGTAATCCTTGCGCCGCTTGAAGCCCGGATCGGTCACGCCCACCGTCTTGCCGCCGATCTCGCGCATGAACCCGCTCTCGCGGCCCCCTTGCGCCTCGTAGAGCCCGATCAGGTGGCGGCAGAGCTCGGGCTCGAACACGCGTGGCAGGAACAGGATCGGGGCCATGATCTCGACCCCGGCGAAGCGCGCGGGCGGGGGCAGATCGTCCAGAACGTCCATCACCTCCGCCAGGTCGCTGCGATCTCTCCGGAAGGGGATCGCGGCGATCACGCGCATCGTGGGGTCGATGATGACCCACTGCCGCGCCAGCGCCACGGGCCCGCGCGCCGGATCCGCCTCCTTGTCGGCGACGCCGTAGCGCCGAGACGCGGTCAGGTCGAAATCCCAGAAGTGGCGATAGCCGGGGATGCGGTTCGCCACGCGCCCTGAGGCCTCGTCCTCCGGATCGACGCTCACGCCAAAGAAACAGGCCCGGTCGTCGTCGAAGATGTCCGGCCGCCCGTGGGCTGCCTTCAGCGCCGCCTGCGCGTCGGGATCGCCCGCACTGCCGTAGAAGCAGAGCACCAGGTACCGCCCCGCCGCGCTGTCGAAGGCGTAGCGCGGGTTGGCGACGCTCCTCTGTATGAAGCCGGGCGCGGGGTCGCCGGGCGTCAGCAGGGTCGTCGTGTCGATCTGCAGCGGTGAATCCATACGTGCTCTCTTATCTGGGTTCGACTTTTATACGGAGGCGTCGGCCGATCGCATCCCGCACTTCGAAAAATTGTCGGCGCTCTTCTTTCAGCGGATGGGGGCGCCTGGCGGCTCCGTAAACCGGGGGAACAGAGCGCCGTGCGGACCCATCCGCCATGGACTCTTTCCCCGGGGATCGCGATGACCGACCAGACTACGAGGTGGTCAGCCGACAGTGCTGAAGCCTGCAGCCCGCTGCGGCTGACCGAGATGCTTGCCCAGGTCTCGGACCAGACCCGCGGCGACCGTGCCTCTGTGCGCGCGCTCGTCGAGGCGTTCCGCTACCGCGCTTCGGGCGCCCTGCTGATTCTGTTCGCCGTGCCCAACGTCCTGCCGACGCCGCCGGGGAGCTCGGGCATCCTTGGCCTACCGCTGGTCATCGTCGCGTTTCAACTGATGGGCGGTCGTCCCTTGATGCTCCCTGACGTCGTCCTCGAGCGATCCGTTTCCAGCGACGGCTTCGGTCGCATGGTCGACCAGACGTTGCCCCGGCTGTAACGGGTCGAGAGACTGTTGCGCCCGAGGATGCCCGGGCTGAAGGGAGATACGGCAGAGCGGGTGATCGGTGCCTTCTGCCTCGCCCTGGCGGTCATCCAGATCCTGCCCATCCCTTTGGGAAACGTCCTGCCGGCGCTGGCGATCTCGATCATCGCACTCGGCATGATCGAACGCGACGGCGTTTGGGTCCTTGCGGGCTTCGCGGTCGGTGTTGCAGCGATGATCGTGGTCGGCGGCGTGATATGGGCCATGGCCCTCGCCACGCTGTTCTTCTTCGCCAGCATCGCGGGCCAGGAATTCCCATAAGGCATTGAAAACATTCATTTTGTTTTGGAGAACGTTGGATCCCGGCCCCATCCCCTCCGCCAACGCGACTCGGGTCCAACTAGTGGTTTGCTGCGCACTGCGTCACTAGTTCTCGATACGGCCGCTCTCCGAAAGAGGCGGTAAAATCGGCTTGGCTGGCATCGCGACACCAGGCGCGGTTAGCGTCGAGGTCGCGCAGAGCGTCCTGGCCGAGACCCAGACCGCGGTCCTGCCGCTCGTCCCTTATCTCGACACGCTCCGCTGGGGGGTCATTGCCGTCTCTCTCGGGGGGGGGGGCGCGGTCACGATCTATGCCCGGCTCGATGACTGGAAACGGGGGCAGCGGTGATCGGCGGGCTCTTGGCCACGCTCGCCGGCCCCGCATTTGTGCTCATGGCGCTCCGGGTCGCTATCACGGCTCTTGGCGGTTCTTGGTCGTCCGGCCGTCCCTTCGCCTTTCCGGTGAGCACAAAGGGCAAGGGCTGGGGGCAGGGCTTGGGGGCAGTGCCTGAAAGCCGTCAGCCAGTGCGCCAAAGCATCATTCTTCGCCATATTTGGGTTAGGTGAATCGCGAAAGTTGCAATAACGTCAAATCAGAACATGAAGAATCCGGGCCCCATTTGAACGAGGGCATTTGATGGTTTGATCGTCAGGGGGTCCACACCTTATGGCAACCACCAAAGGGGCTGAGGAAATCCGCGCAGAGATAGAAGAAATCACGCGGATTTACAGGGCATATGCTGACGAGGATGCGCGTTTCTCACGGCTCAAGGACATTTTTGATCAGACCCTCGCGGATCTGCAAATCCATCAAGAGGAACTCACAGCTCAGAACTCGGAACTTCAAGCTTCACAACAGGAAGCGGAAGCGCTCTACGCCTATCAGCGTGCGCTGTTCGACCAGTCGCCGACCGCCATGGTTCATATTGGCTATCCCGGCGACCTGGTGCGGTGTGCCAACAAGGCTGCCGCTTGCCTTTTTGGCTACTCCAGCCCCTCTCTCATGGAGGGGCGGAGTTTTCTATCCCGGTTCCATATGGACGACCATCCCGCTGTTCGCGAACACCTTCGGCAGGCCTTTCAAACCGGAGAGGTCGCGTCGCTGGAAACCCGCGTCTTTTCGATGGATAGAGGCGAACGGTATGTTGAGCTCGTCAGTGTCGCGGTAACGGAGCCCGCAACGAGCACTGGCTTGTGCCTGTCAAGCCTTATCGACATTACGGACCGGAAGAAGGCGGAGGAAAGTTCCCGCCTTGCCGAAAAGCTGTTCAACCGGTCTGCCGAGGGCATTGCGATCACCGATGCCAGAGGGCGAATCCTCACCGTCAACGAGGCGTTTACAGACATGACCGGCTATGGACTGGACGAGATTACCGGAAAGACAACCGCGATCCTCGACAGCGACCGTCAGGCGAGCGATCTGCGCGGACGCATCCGCCACGGTCTTGAAGCCGACGGATGGTGGCAGGGGCGTATCTGGCGCCGGCAAAAGGACGGTGAGGATCATTTGACCTGGTTGAATGTGACTGCCGTGAGAACGGACCGGGGGGTGATTGCCAATACGGTCTACATGCTGTCCGACATCAGGAGCGTCCGGACGGAAAAACGCCGCATAGAGTATTTCGCCACCCATGACGAACTGACCGATCTGGCAAACCGGGCGCATTTTACCGATCGTATCGGCAAAACGATCCGCGAATTAGACAGTGGGGCGAACCCGTCAGCCACGATCGCAGTTCTGTTCATGGATCTGGACAATTTCAAAAACATCAACGACACCCAGGGCCACGATGCAGGAGATTGTCTGCTCCAGGCCGTTGCCGGCCGTCTGCGCAGTGTCGTGCGCGAAGAACACACACTTGCCCGCTTTGGCGGCGACGAATTTACGCTGCTGATTGAACCCCCGGATGCCGAGGCGGCAGCGATCGAAGCGGCAAAGCGCATTCTGCTCGCCATGGCTCCGCCGTTCGAACTCGCCGGTCAAACGGTTTTTACAACCATGTCCGTCGGGATCAGCCTTTACCCCGGCGATGCCTCGGACGGTGAGAGCCTGTTGAAGCATTCGGATATCGCCATGTATCATGCGAAGGTACGCGGGAAAAACCAGTATCAATTCTATACCGAGGATCTGATGCAGGCTGCGCGGCGGCGCATGCGGTTGGAAAACGGCCTCAGGGCCGCGCTTGTGCAGAATGACTTCGATCTTGTGTTCCAGCCGATCGTCGATCTCAAGACGGGCCTTGTTCAGGGTGCTGAAGCGCTGTTGAGGCTGGAACTCGATAACGGTGAGGCGGTGTCTCCCGATGAATTCATTCCCATTGCAGAGCAAACGGGCTTGATCTCGGAAATCAGCAAATGGATGTGCGAGAAGGTGTTCCGGACCCTCTCGGACTGGAGCCGTCAAGGCATTTCGGTGCCGGATATCACCATCAACTTGTCCGGGCGCGACATCCAGGGGGATTTCGCATCAGTACATCTTGCGGCGCTCGCCCGCCAACATGGGGTGAATCCGGACAACGTGACGCTGGAACTGACCGAGGGCGTGCTGATGGACAACCAAAGCGCAGCTCTGGAGACGTTGAGTGATCTCCGCAAACTGGGGTTTGGAATTGCCATTGACGACTTCGGCTCTGGTTTCTCCTCGCTTGCCTACATGCGGATGTATCCGATCACCACGATCAAGATTGACCGGTCCTTCCTTCAAAACATGGATAAGGACGCCGCTGACATAATCATCCTTCAGGCAATCATCGATTTATCGAATCGCCTAGGGTTGCGGGTTATCTGCGAAGGCGTTGAAACCCCGGAGCAGGCCACGCGTCTTGCAGAATATGGATGCAGCTATGGGCAAGGCTTCTACTACCATAGGCCGATGCACCCGACCGACTTTATCTCGCTGATCACCGCGCAAAACAAAAACCAAAAATAGTGGCTGCAAAAAGCCGTTGTGCGTTCCGATCCCTTGTGGATTTGTGGCGTTCAAAGGCTAGATCGGCGAGTGTTCGATCGGAAGCGACTTCACGCGCAAAGCTGATCGCTTTTGAAGGGACCGAGCATCTTTTGGCGTTTCCAACAAAACGCCCGATGCTCTAGTGTGGCACGATGACGAATGAGAACTCGAACAAGGGCAGAGCTGGACAAAAGAAGACCCGGTCCAAGGTGGCGCGCAAGCCCCGCAAACCGAACGCAAACCGCCAGCTTCCCCATGCGGAAATGTCCTTGGATACGGATACACCAGCCCCTTCTTTGAACGCGGCCCCACCTGTTTGCCCGGTCGTCGGCGTCGGCGCATCCGCGCGCGGCCTGGAAGCGTTCAAGGGGCTTTTGCACGCGGTCCCGCCAACCAGCGGGCTTGCCTTCGTGCTGATCCAGCACCTGGATCCGGATCACGAGAGCATGATGGTCGAGCTCTTGTCGCGGACGACCGGCATGACCGTTCTGCAGATCACCGATGGCATGCCGGTGAAACCCGACCATGTCTACGTGATACCGCCCAAGGCCTTTGTCACGCTGCGCGGCCAGGCCCTTTATCTTGCTGCTCCACCCGAACCAAGAGGTCAGCGGATGCCGATTGACATATTCTTCCGCTCGCTGGCGGAGGACCGTGGCAAAGACGCGATCTGTATTGTCTTGTCGGGGACCGGAACCGATGGAACTCTTGGTCTTCAAGCGGTCAAGCAACAGGGGGGACGGGCGATCGTGCAGGATCCGGAGACCGCCGGCTATGACGGCATGCCGAAAAGCGCGATCGCGACCGGGCTGGTGGATGAAGTGTGCCCACCGGAAGACATGGCGCACTATCTTCTTGGCGGGTCCGAATCGCCTGGCTTGGACGCGATGCGAGCAACACTTCCCGTGGAAAGATCTATTGCGAAGCAGATAGACCCTGTGCTGGCCTTGCTTAAGGTGCGGCTGAATTTTGATTTTTCATACTACAAGAAGACCACTTTGGTCCGCCGAACCGAGCGCCGGATGGGCATTTTGAATATCTCGGATATGGCGGCGTATCTCAGAATTTTGCGCGAAAACGGTGACGAACTCAAAGCTCTGTTCAAGGACTTGTTGATCAGCGTGACCAGTTTTTTCCGCGATCCGGAGACCATGCGGGAACTGGCTGAAAAAGTCGTGCCGGAGCTTGTTGCCCGGGCGGCGGGCAACCACCCATTGCGGGTCTGGATTCCGGGCTGCGCGACCGGCGAAGAGGCCTATTCCATCGCCATCTTGTTCATGGAGGGCTTCCGGGCGGCTGGACAGAAACCCAACTTGCAGGTTTTTGCAACCGATGTCGACATGGACGCCCTCGAAGTCGGGCGTAACGGCATATACCCGGACGGCATCGTAGCAGATGTCACGCCCGAACGGCTGAACCGGTTCTTTACACGGGACGGACATACTTACCGTGTCAACAAGGAGTTGCGGGAAAACGTCGTTTTCGCAGCGCAGAACCTCATCGTTGATCCGCCGTTTTCCCGGATAGATCTGATTTCCTGCCGCAACCTTTTGATCTATCTGGAGCCGCAGATCCAGAAGAAGATCATTCCGCTGTTCAACTTTGCCCTTCGCAAGGATGGATATCTGTGCCTTGGAACATCGGAGACGGTCGGCCGTCACGGTGACCTGTTCCGGCAGCTTGGCAAAAAGGTCCGCATTTACAAGAAGACACGAGCCGCGGGGCCGAGCCTTCTTGCCTTCCCCGTTTCCTCCGCCGATGGGGTTTTCGGTTCTGCGCTTTCGCACGGCGAAGATCTGCAAAGTACGTCAGTTTCACATGAGGATCTGGTGCAAAGGACACTGCTCGATGTTTTTGCTCCAGCAGCGGTTCTCATCGACCAGAATATGACGGTTCAGTATTTTCACGGGCGGACACATGCTTATTTAAGCCAGCCAGCCGGTGAACCGACGCGTAACATTTTGGATCTGGCAGGTCCGGCGCTGCGGGGCAATATCCGGGCCCTGGTCAACAAGGCCGTCAAGTCCGGCGCGATTGCGGCCTCCGCCGGGGTCCGCCTGAGGCCGGATGCTGCTCCCGGAAAACGATTGAAGATCACCGCCATTCCTTTGCGAAGCAACGCTGAAGGCAGCCTAGTGATTACATTCGAGGATATCCCCGGCGTGGTCCCTGCGGTGCCGCTGTTCGAAGGCGAACCGATGGACGAGGATGGCGTGGTACAGCAGCTCGAATATGAGCTGAAAGCCACGCGTGAGGACCTCCAGAGTACGATTGAGGAGCTGGAAACGTCGAACGAGGAACTGAAGGCCTCCAATGAGGAGGTCATGTCCATGAACGAAGAACTTCAATCCACAAACGAGGAACTGGAAACCTCTAAGGAAGAATTGCAATCGGTTAATGAAGAGCTCAGCACGGTCAACGTGCAGCTTCAAGAAAAATTGAATGAGCTTGAGGCCACCAACAACGACTTTGCCAACCTTTTGGCCAGTACCGACATGGCAACAATCTTCCTGGATCTCGACTTGTGTATCAAACGCTTCACTCCGGCGACACAGCAATTGTTCAATGTTATTTCATCGGATATCGGTCGGCCTTTGACCGATATTTCAGTCAATGTCGACGATCCGGGGTTGGTTGTCGATATCGGCCGGGTTATGGACAAGCTGGCACCGATGGAACGGGAAGTCAGAGCCGTGGCTAATGGGATTGGTCAGGCTGAGTGGTATTGGCGCCGGGTGCTGCCATACCGAACCCATGACAACAAGATCGCCGGGACGGTGATTACATACGCCAAGATTACCGACCCGATCCGCTCCCGGGAAAACCTTGTCGCAAGTGAGGCCGGACTGCAGGCAGCCCAGCGGCTCGCGCGGCTGGGAAGCTGGAGTTACGATCTGGAGACGGATACCGCGCTGTTTTCGCCCGAACTCCGCCGGATCTTCGGTCTCCGATGGGATCAAACCGCCGGTGACATGGCGTCTATCCTGGCCGTAATCGAGCCGGATGATCGCAACCGACTGCGTGCGATCGCCGAGACGGCGTTGAACACAGGCGCACCCTGTGACACGGAGTTTTCGATCCGTTTGCCCAATGACACTGTCAAGGTCATCCATGCGTGCGTCGAAGCGGTGACAGCGACTGAAGGGCACGGCCGCCGGATTCGCGGCACGGTTCATGACATCACCGACAGGACGCGGCCCGACAAGCGTTGAGCCCGTGGCGGGCTAGTTCAACTTGCAAGACAAGGCAATTTCGTTTCTTTTGTCGCCGGACCGACACGCATCAGTTTGGGCCAGTGGGATCTTTGCGAGGCTGCGAAGCCTCCATCCCATGGAAGGCTTGAATTGTATCATTTCCGGACAAACACTGTTGCTTGTATTCGCGCGCTGATGGCCAGAGGGGTCGGTCCGCCGCCGGCGGGGATCAAAGCTCCTGAAAAACGCCAAAAAACTGGCAATATTTCTTGGAGGGTCGGCAAGGCCAAACTCCCATGCCCCGCGGACTGAAGAACAGCGCGTCAGAAGCAGCTCCTGAGCCGCACCAACCAAGTAGGCAGGAACCGAGCCTTCAAGACACCTGCATGCGCTGCTCTGCGTTCGCAATTGCGGAACTTTGCTCTTTGCATCTGGTCCAGTGTGTCTTTCAAAGTCATTCCCTGCATCAGATCGCCGCCGATTGTTGCTGGTCCTCCTGAAAAGACGTGGTAGATCGTCCAGGTCCCATCGGTCTCGATCCGCTTTCCATATTCGCTATGCATGGAATCCTGCGCGGGCGCTCCGCCCTCGTCACCCCATTTTTCCAGGGCACTTCTCATGACAATTTCGGCTTCCGGGGAAGACGTCGCCAAGGGAACAGCCCCGGATTTTTGCGGCTTTTGAAACTCCGCGCGATCTGCTGGGACCTGCTTTTTCATTGCTGACTGGTTGTTGTAAGGTCACGAACCATTCCGCCGCCGCTGTCCGGCCGGCTGCGGTCCTGTTTCCCCATGCCAACCTGCATACCCTTCAGGAACTTAAAAAGATCACTGTCCGTCGACAAGACGAGGGTCGTTCCGGTGGAGATCATATCCTTGTAAGCCTGCATGGTTCGGGTAAACTCATAGAAATCTGCGGACTGCACGGTCTTGTTGTAGGCTTGGGCATAGATATCGGCCGCAGTGGCATCGGCCACGCCGCGAATTTCTTCAACTTCGCGATAGGCTTCTGATTGGATCTTGTTCAGATCGCGCACTCGGTTGCCGCGAATGCGGGCGGCCTCACCATTTCCCTCGGAAAGAAACCGTTCGGCAATTTGCCGCCGCTCGGAGACCATCCGGTCGTAGATCTTCGGCCGGACGCTCTCATTGTAGTTTATCCGCTTGAACCGGATATCAAGCAGCGCAATTCCAAAGACGCGGACTTTCTCGGCTGCTGCGTCGAAAATCTCTTTTTCAACCAGCGCCCTGCCTTTCTGAATCGGGACAAGGGCGCCGATATCCTGCGCCAGTTCGTCATCTGTGAGAAGTGTATCCCGCAAGGGGGTGCGCCCTTTGGTCGTCCGGATGATCTCGATCAGTTCGTGCTTTGCAACGGCATTGCGTGTTTCGCTGCCCAAAATGTCATCGAGCCGGGATTGGGCGCTGCGTTCGTCACGAAGCCGGAGAAAGTACTGTAAGGGATCCGTGATCTTCCACCGCGCAAACAGATCGACGGAAATATAGAGCTTGTCCTTGGTGGGCATGTCGGAGGGATTGCCATCCCACTCCAGAACCCGGCGGTCGATCCGGTTGACGTCCTGGATGAAGGGCAGTTTCAGTTTGAGGCCGGACGTGGTCACGGGCTCGCCTACCGGCTTGCCGAACTGGGTGATGATCGCCTGTTCAGTCTCGCTAACTGTGTACACGGCGGTTGAGGCCGCTAGAACGGTTGCTCCGGCAATCCCAGCAAGAAGTACCCGTACGATCTTCATGGCTGGTTTTCCCTTTGCCGGTCGAGATTGAGAAGCGGAAGGATGCTGCCTGTGGTTCCATCAACGATGATTTTCGATTCGATACCGGGCATCACATCTTGCAGCGTTTCGATGTAGATCCGACGCCGGGTTACATCCGGTGCTTTCAGATATTCACTCAGCAGAGCGCTAAAGCGCGCGGCATCGCCTTCCGCCTCGTTGATCCGTTTCAGGCGATAACCGTCTGCTTCACGGATACGTTGGTCCTTTTCACCTTCTGCCAGGGGGATAACCTTGTTGTATTCCCTGCGGGCCTCGTTGATCAGGCGCTCCTTTTCCTGCTGGGCCTGATTGACCTCATTGAAAGAGGACTGAACAGGCTCGGGCGGATTGATGTTTTTTAGCTGCACCTGATCGATGCTTATGCCCATGGCATACTTCGTAGCCAAAGCTTGCATTTTAAAAAGCGCTTCGCTCTCGATTTCCTGCCGGCCGATGGTGATGACTTCATCAACAGTACGGTCGCCGACGACTTCGCGCATGACGGATTCAGAAACATATCTCAGCGTCGCGGCCGGTTCGCGGACTTCGAACAGGAATTTTACCGGATCGGAAATGCGATACTGAACCACCCATTCGACAAGGGCTGCGTTCAGGTCGCCCGTCACCATTTCGGTTTCACGCCGTCCGTCCGTCGGACTCTGATAGGGATCATTGCCACCTGGTGTGGTGAATCCGAATTCCTGTTTCAGTTGCCGCTTCACGGGCACGATTGTCGCTGTGTCGATGCCCATGGGAAATTTGAAATGCAGGCCCGGCGGCACGTCTGCGACATACTTGCCAAATCGCTGGATCACGGCAACGGAATCGCTCGGCACGGTGTAATAGGACGACCAGATCCCTATTCCAGCCACCGCAACGGTGGCGGCGATAAGTAGTCCCCGGACCGAAGGCGGCCCACCTGGAAACAATCCGCCAAACTGCTGCCGTCCCTTTTGCCAAAGGACATCCATGTCTGCTGACCGGTTTTGGGGGCCAGTTCCCCATGGCCCTGAAGTGTCCGGGCCCGAGATTTCTGAAATCATGGTGTTGCCTCTAGCCTGATGCCCGATACTCTGCTGCCCGAGTGGTAGCGCACCATGCCAACACAATCTGTGCCGGGCACAGCGCCAGGCACAGCAGTTTTCAGCAAGCCAGGCGCGTTCATATTCGTTCTTCCCGCGGCCAGAGTGCCGCCCCGCTTTTTGTCAAGGGTTCTGTGAGGAGCGATCGCGGGAGAGCACGGCCTCCAGATCGTCTCCGGAAATCTCGCGCATTTCAGTCCGGCCATGGCCGGTGACGATCAAGTAGGTTGCCGTCTTCCGGTAGGCGAGGAAACTCATGCTCTCGAGAAGTTCTTCTTCGACAATAATTTCGTAGTCTCCGGCAGGCAGGACTTCCGATTGCCCGTTAAGTGAAAACGGGTGGAAGAATTTTACCGTAGATCTTGTAGAACGGGCGCTCATTGTCGTGTCCACCCCCTTTTATTATGAAGTCATCTAAAAACTAGTCATTCTCTTATTCGAATATAAAGCAAATTAGAGAAGTGAGTGTTTGGTGAAATATAGGAAATTATAGAGGCCTGTGTGCTGATCGAGGTTAGTCTCATTTGGAAATATTGGTCCAGACCGTGAATTTTGTTAAAGAGTGGTCACCAAATGTCTGAATCAATGGAACATCGGCTGCATCGCGTCCGCGGCCTATCAGAAACCGTGCGATACGGCGCTGGTTGTTGCGCGGGTCGAAGACCCACCATCGGTTGGCCAGAAAGACTTCCATCCAGGCTGCAAAATCACCTGGGGGATGCGGTTCCGGCTCGCCGATATCACTCAGATATCCGGTGCAATACCGGGCCGGGATGTTCATGCAGCGGCAGAAGCTGATCGCAAGGTGGGTGAAGTCACGGCAAACACCATGCCCTTCAGCCAGCGTCTGGGACGCCGTACGGGTCGACTGAGCGTGCTCATATCCGAAGACCACATGCTGATGCACATAGTCACAAATGGCCTGTACCCTGGCCCAGCCAGTCTTTGAATTTCCAAACAGCCGCCAGGCTTCTTCCGACAGGAGATCCGTATCGCAATACCGGCTTCCCAATAAGAACACGAACGTGTCGGACGGGAGATCTTCAACAGCGTGCTGATAGGCGGCTGGAAAAACCGGATCCTTCTTTCCACTGTCCAAAAATACGCCGCGCGTCGCCAATGTGAAAGTGCCGGGCGGTGCCATCAACCTGGAACACCAATTTCCGAAGATATCCTGGTAACTCTGGATCTGTACGCAGGGAGACGTCGTCAAATAATCCAGCAGTTCTATGTCCTGATACCGTGTACCATCGACATTCAGCATAGCAACCAGCGGGGTGGATTTGGGAAACTCAAACTCAAGTCGGCAACCCAGACTGATCCGGATATCTCCTTGTGTTGCCCGCTTTGACTGTCTCACACTGACATCCGATGGAGGGTTTTTCCTCATCTGATCGAATGCGTGGCCAAAGCGGCTGCCGCCCAAGCATGTTCGGGTTTGTTGTGGTCTCCGAAAAAGGCGCGGTCCACCCGGATCTCCCAAATTCCGTTTCTTTCCCGGACCCGTACGCGATCCGTTTCACCTTTGGCAAAAGGGAGATGCGCTTTCTCGTGGACATCGTTTTCCGGCGAACGGTCCATGGTCGTTTTGGATGTTGAACTCTCCGGTTTTCCCGGACCGTCGAATTGCCCAAGGTTGAAACCCGGCCTGATGAATTCCTCGGCGTACTCGTCATCGTCTCGGTAGTCTTGTTCCCGCCGTGCCATGGACATGGTGTCGGCAAAACGCATCTTGAGATGCTCCACAAACCGTGGCTCGGAACAGGACATATAAGAGATCAGCGGTTGCAGAATTCGGTCTTGCGTCAGAACCCGCCTTTCGAGGTCGGTTGAATCCGTTTTGGAGTCGATGTCTTTCGCTCTTGTTTCCATGGCCGTGCTGCTCCTTTGCCTGTTGGAACGTGGATCGTTCAAAGTCCACGATCACTCGCTTCGACAGGCGGATGTGGAATTCGAAACGGACCAAGCACTGGCGAAGCCGAACCCGCTGCCTCGGCACGGGGAGAACCTGACACTGAAACCTGCGCTTGAGCCAATCGGGGGTGTCGAAGCACCTTGAGACAGCGAATAGAAATGTTCGAACCCTGATTGTTCGACGGATCCTACAGGCCGCTTTCAGGCAGTATCCTGATCGAGGTTAGTCCTTGGCGTCTTTTGCATTGGCCTGCAGCCGAAAGCGCTGCATGCAAGCTGCTTTGGTCGAGTGAGGCCGGAGGAATGACCGTCGGGGGTCCAGAACAATCGATCCGCCCAAGAGCGGAATTGTCCTCCGTTTCCGACGCATTTTGTTTCCGGCACATTCGGGTGAAGCATGACCTGGCCTTCGCTGGGTCGGCGCAGGCGCGCGGCCTATGTCAGCAAAGGGCCGGTCTGATCGAGATATTCGGGATCGAATTCTGCGAATTGAACCAGCCGGTCTCGATCGTCGAACATCACCTTGCCATTTCGAAACGTCACCAGCCCATTCTCACGCAGTTGCCGCAAAACGCGATTGACATGCACCGCGCTCAGTCCCAGTGCATCGGCGAGGTGGTACTGGGTCAGTGGACAATCATAGCCCGTTTTGCTGCCCATGCCGACCAGTGCAAGTCGCGCGCCAAGTTCGAGCAGAAAATGGGCCACACGGACGTCTGCATCGCGGCGCCCCAGATTGACGAGGTGTTCGACGACCATCGCCTCATCCCGTGACGCGGCCCACAGGACGGCAGTTGCGAGCCGCGCAGTTTGGGCAAAGGCGGCGAGCAGGTCACCCGCCGGTACCTCGGCTGCCTGAATATCGGTGATTGGCTCAAAACTGTGGTCCGATGTGCGCAACAGAACGCTGCGTAAGCCCAGAAAGTCGCCCGGGATCTGAAAATCAATGATCTGCCGTGATCCGTCCGGCTGGATCTTGTAGGAGCAAACCCAACCTTTGGCCAGTATATAGGCTGCCTGTTCCGACTGCCCCTGCTGCACAAGATCGCGCCCGGCAACGAAGGAACGCCCGCGCCGGTGCAAATGATGAAGTACGTTGAGCTCAGTGTCCGTCAAGACGACGAAATTGGACAGCTTGAGCACCAGCGGACTTTGTTCGACAGCGGTCAATGGCGGTTCTCCCCAGTGTGTGATCCGCTTCGCGAGACGTCTGGGTTGGCACTGCTTTCGATCAGTTCAGCATACCGGGTTTCTGTCATCATGCAGAAGTTTCTCGGGGTCGCACCGAAGCATGGGCCCTCATTCTTGAAAGGACTGCTCAAATGCCTGACCAACGGGACTATGCAGGAATGGCAGCACTTTCGATCTGTGAAGCCCTCTTGCTTGCAATGAACGACCGCAAAATTCTGCCCGAGCACGAGATCTTAGGTGTGTTGCGAGACGCTGCCGCAACCCATGAGAATGCCTCAGGTTCTGAAACGGATATGGAAACGCACCGGGCCGTTTCGGATCTGATCAACCGGATTATCTCCGGTGGCAACTCGGTGAGACGCGCGCCCTGAGATCGAACCGTGCCGAAAGCGATTTGGTTCTGCCACTTCAATAAGGCGCTAGTGCGCTTCACGGCACATGGGTATCGCAATTGTCATGACTGTCAAGAACAACACGAAACTGCCACGCGAAATCGCCGACAGGTTCACGAAACCCGTCGCAAGATTTCTCAAGATCGAATCCGCGGCCGGTGGACTGTTGCTCATGGCTGTTTTGGTAGCGCTTTTTTTGGCCAATTCAAATTGGGCGTCCACCTTCCTCGAATTCTGGGAGACACCGGTCGGTCTGAATTTCGGATCGTTGGATTTCACCCGCTCGTTGCGGCACTGGATCAACGACGGATTGATGACGTTCTTTTTCTTCGTGATATCACTCGAACTCAAACGGGAACTTGTCCTGGGAGAATTGAGAAAACCGAAACAAGCGGCCTTGCCGCTGGCTGCAGCTCTCGGGGGAATGATCGTTCCAGTCGCAATCTATTTGGCGTTGATCGCAGGACAGCCGGGCGCTCAGGGATGGGGAACGGTCATGGCGACCGACACGGCATTGGCGATCGGGTGCCTTGCGCTCTTCGGAAAGCGCATTCCGACCGCGCTTCGGTTGTTCTTGTTATCGCTGGCGATTTTCGACGATGTGGGGGCGATACTGGTGGTGGCTGTTTTTTACGGTGAGCCGTTGAACTGGGTCGTCATCGGGCTTGCAATTCTCGGTCTTGGATTGGTCGCTGGATTTGCACGGCTTGGAGTGCGGAGCATTCCAATGTATTTTTTGATTGGCGGCGCCGTCTGGTTGTGCATCGACGCATCTGGCATTCATGCGACTATTGCCGGGGTTGTTCTCGGACTGATGACACCAACCCAAGTCTGGGTGAGCGATACACGTCTGCGTGGAATCCTTGGGCGGGTGCTTGCCTATCCGGGAGGCGAGCACTGGAGCGGTGACACCCCGGACCGCCGTGATCTCCGTGAGGCCGGCCGGGCGGTTTCAGAGTCTCTTTCTCCGGTCGAGCGGCTCGAAATGACGCTGCATCCCTGGGTGGGATTTGTGGTGATGCCGGTGTTCGCACTTGCAAATGCAGGCGTCGCGATCGAGTTGGGCGATTTTGGCCAAAAAATCCCCATCGCCATTGTTGCCGGGCTCGTGCTCGGTAAGCCTCTCGGCGTTCTCGGTTTCAGCTGGTTGGCCGTCCGATCAGGCCTGGCGGTTAAGCCCCCAGATCTGTCGTGGCCGTTCTTGACGGCCGGCGCCTTTCTCGCCGGCATTGGCTTTACCATGTCACTATTTGTTGCCAGCCTGGCTTTTGATCCGACCACGCTGGGTGCGGCAAAGCTCGGAATCCTTGCGGGTTCCACAATTTCTGCGACGTTCGGCCTGTTTGCGTTATTGTGGCTCGCAACGCTTTCCGCAGGTCATTTAGCTGGAAAACAAGGGAAGTGTAATCATGGGGCATAACCAAGACCTGAGTCTTCAGTTGGGTCGCATGAACTCGATCGAGTGCAAGTAAGTCTGGGGTTTCATTGAAACTTCGTCCCGGACCCGCAAGATCCACAGTTGGGTGATGCCGAGTTTCCCGGCTATGGCAGAAACGCCCATCCCATGGGACAGACTGTCGAGAACCTTTTCTGTCGGTTGGTCGCCGAGGACCGTTGGTCGGCCGAGGGTCGGGCGCCCTGATCTGGTAGGTCTGAGGCTTGTGTGGGCGCTGCAAGGCCGCAGCCGATTGTGAAACGCCGTTCCTGTCCGCCCGAGCACATCTCGCTGCCGAGGATCCGCATCGACGTGCGTGCCCTCCACCTCGAACCATACTGGATCGCATTTGGCCTGTCTCGACATCTTTCACACTACAAGCTACCGGTACCGTCATGCGGTCGCTCTGGGGGCGCACAGGTTGATGCTGCGCCCGCGCGAAACGCGGGAATTACGGCTTTTTTCGCACGAACTTTCCATCACGCCGACGGCGACCGTAACCTGGGCTCATGATGTGGCTGGCAACGCGATCGCCACCGTCGTGTTTGACGGTCCGACAGATCATTTGATGATCGAGAGCCGCGCCAGCGTGGAACTGACCGCGCCAGCTTGGCCGGTCTTTGCTATCGCTGCCTCGGCCGCCCGCTTCCCTTTTGTCTATGACATTGACGAATGGTTGGATCTAGGGGCATTGACGGTACCGCAATACAGTGATGTCGATGGCCGCTTTTCCCAATGGGTCGAGCGCTTTGTCATGGCGCGCCCGACAGATACTCTGTCTCTGCTGAAGGACATCAGCAATGGCGTTTTCACACAGATTTCCTACCAGAGCCGCGACGACGAAGGCACCCAGTCGCCAATCGAGACGCTCGACCGGGGATGTGGCTCTTGCCGCGATTTCGCAGTCCTGCTTGCAGAGGCCGCCCGCCATCTTCGCCTGGGAGCCCGCATCGTTTCAGGCTATCTGTCCAATCCCGAAACAAGCCTCGCAGGTTCGGCTGGTTCAGGGTCTACACATGCCTGGGTCGAGATATTCATCCCCGGTGCTGGTTGGATTGCCTTCGATCCAACGAACCGGAGCGTCGGCTCAGGAAACTTGATACCGCTCGCCGTGGCCCGGAACATTGCGCAGGTCACGCCGGTGGCAGGCACGTTCCTTGGTTCGAACGTCGATCTGCTTTCAATGGAGGTACTGGTCAGAGTGGAGAATGCTTCGGCTGAAAACGATCCGCTCCTGGCGTAAAGAGGCGGAGCGGACATCGCGCTTGTCTGATGTGCCCCGGTAGCGCCGGTTTGCGGCGACCAGTTTAAATTATGTAATTCTCATAGCTTAACATATGGAGAACGTTCGGTCTCAGTCCCATTTGCTCCGCCACTTGCCTCAGAGAAAGAGTTCTCACGATCCGGCTGCAGCCGGATTTTTCCTTTGTTTTCGAGGGTTATGCGGGAGGGGCTGAGCACTGGCCCTACCTCAAGGCGAACGGCTGGGAGCGGTACCGAAGGCGCGACGAGGGCGGGCGCGAGGCGCCGCCGGAGTGGCGGTATCGGAAGAGTCAGGTTTAGCTGAAGCCGACGACGGTTAGCTCACGCATTTACGGTCTTTTTCAGTTTGTCCTGAAATCGAGGGAACGACCAAAGGCAAACTGGTCGCAGCTCTTCACACCCAGAGTATCGCACACGCTTGAGGTGGTACCCGAAAGGCTCCGGCCGCACGCGCCGGGACCCGGACCAGGTGAAGCGCGATGGCTGGCATGACGAGGGTCTGCTCGCCGTCTCCGTCCACGATCACCGCCTGACCTGGCCAGAGCGCGCGCTGGTCCGTCAGCTGGGGGAGAAGCTCTACGGAAAGCCGCCTGCGGTCCGGGAGGTGAGCCATGTCTGACTGGACCACCGCGCAGGTGCAGGACCGTCTCGAACTCGCGGCCGACGTTTTCGCGCAGCTGCCTGCGGTGAAGCCGCAGGGCTATGCGGCTTCGAAAGCCGGCGTGGTCGGCATGACCCTGCCGGTGGCGCGCGACCTGTCGAAATCGGGCATCCGCGTCATGACGATCGCGCCGGGGACGTTCGAGACGCCGATGCTGTTCGGCCTCTCGCAGGAAGTGCCGGACTCGCTCGGCCAGCAGGTGCCATTTCCCTCGCGCCTCGGCAAGGCGGCCGAATACGCGGCGCTGGTCAAGTCGATCTCCGAGATCGACATGCTGAACGGCGAGACCATCCGTCTTGACGGCGCGATCCGCATGGCGCCGAAGTAACAGGGCGACGTTGCGTGAGTACGCAAGGGCCATTCACTGCGGCCCTTTTGCATTTCCGCAAAGCCCCCATCGTGTCTGTCGAATCGTGTTCGGATAGACGCGCACGGCCGTAGCGGGAGCCAGCGAAAAAGATCCATTGTTCCAGCGCCAGATATTCGGATATGGTTGGGCGATTGCGGATTAGTTGATCGAATTTAGACTGTTGGGGCGCGCCTGCCGGGATGCGGCGCTTGCCTTGATCGGGGAGAAGTCATGGCTGGTGCGGCGCCTGCGGGCATGAACGAGCTTGCCCCTCATCACGTTCCCTTTTTCATACCGTCGGCGGACGGAACCGATCCGCTTATGACCGTCATGACGGTATTGCTTGTCGCCGGTGTGATCATGGTCGGCGTGTTCTATCTCTACCTGCATTCACTTCCCGAGCGCTTGGCGCACAAGCATGACCGCATGCAGTTCGAGGTTGTCGCGGTTCTTGGGTTGCTGGCGCTTTTCACACACAACAATTGGTTCTGGGTGGCGGCACTGCTTCTGGCGTTTGTCAAACTGCCGGATTTTTTGACACCGCTCGCCTCAATCGCCGAGTCGCTTGGCCGCATGGTCGGCCCTGTGACCGCTGGCCGTGACGGGCCGGCACTTGCTGACCGCTCGCCATCTGGTGGCGACACTCCTGACCAGGCGCAGCCCGCGGCTGACCCTCGCTCCTCTGACGGGCACAATCCCACGCCTGATGAAGAACTCGTGGTGGCATTGAACGAGATCGCCGAGCCTGAACGGCCGACGAACAAGGAGTGATCGATGTTTGAGCTGTTGTTCTGTTCAATGCTGACGATCCTGCCGGACTTTCTGTTCAGGCGATTTGTCCAGGGGAAAAGGATCGGCCGGGAGATAACCCTCTATTCGGTTTGGTACGAACTGCGATACGGCATCGTCACCTGCCTTATGCTGACTGTTTCCTTGATAACGCTGATCTTCTATTTCCACCCAACGGCCGTAAGCGCTGCGTCAACTTTCAGGACAGTGCCGATTCTGACTGAGGCCATTGGGCGCGTGGAGGAAGTCTATGTGGCCAACGAACTCGAAAGCGAAGTGAAGGCCGGTCAGCCGCTTCTGAAACTCGACAGCCGTACGCAGGAAGCGGCGTTGGCCACGGCAAGACAGCGGGTAGCGGAAATCGAGGCACAGATGAAACTGGCCGACAGCGAACTCGCCGTCGCCTCGGCACAGTTGCAACAGGCACAAGCGGCTCTGAAACAGGCAGTTGTTGATTTTCACTGAGAACTGACCCGGTATTTCCACCGAGAATTGACCCGCCTTTTGTGTATGGAACGGCGGTTACGCCGTGGTCAAGATTTTGGCTTCCTCCCTTCGTTGTCGGCCTGATTTG
>NZ_VXDC01000017.1 GCF_008711285.1 Roseibium aquae | reverse complement strand
CGTCCCCGTCCCGCCAGTCGGACAGCGTCATGTAAGTGTCGATCCCCACCGCATCGATGGCGCTGGAACTCCACAAGGGATCGAGATGGAAGAAAAAATCCCCGGACCCGTCCGCCGGGTCATGGCCGCGGTATTCCGACCAGTCGGCAGCATAGGTGAGCTTGACGGAAGCCCCCAGGATCGCCCGGCAGTCCGCGGCAAGCTGAACAAGCTGGCTCACGGCCGGATAGCTGCCTGGCCCATCGCGCACGAAGGTCAGCCCGCGCAGCTCCGAGCCGATCAGGAAGCAGGTGACCGCGCCCGGTTCGATCGCGTTCACCGCCGCGCAGAGCCTGGCATAGTGCAGCACCATGCGCCGCCAGCCCCAGTCCGAAGGGCCGGAATAGCTGGTCGTGACGGCATGCGAGGCTGGGTCGATCGTTACGGCGATGTCGGAGGGGGCCGCGCCGCCAAAAAAACTGCTCACCTGCGCCCCCGCCGCCGCGGTTCTGTCCACGCTGCCCGGTTGTCCGGCCGCCGGATGGCAGGTGATGCGCCCGCGCCAGGGAAAGGCCGGCTGCTCCGCCCGCCCGTAAGGATCGGCAAGCCCGTTGCCGGGCGCAATGTCCATCAACAAAAACGGGCAGAAGGTGGTGGAGATCCCGCGCCGCTTCAGGTCCCGGAGCGCGTCCACCACGGTGCTGTCGGCGGGCGTGCCGCCATAGGCCGGGCGCTCGGGATCCTCCACGGAGCGCGCCAGCAGCCGCGCCCCGTCCCGGCCGAGCCCGTGCACCTGCCAGCTCCTCGGCGCCGTCGTCTTTTCCGGGCCGAACTCCACGCCGGGCCGCACCTCGCACGCCCCGCATCTGAGGTCACTGCCGAACCAGGAGACGACCAGCAGCACCGAGGCGGCATTGGGAAAATCGCGCTGCAGGCTGTCCACCGCCACCGCCCAGTCCGGCCCGCCCACCTGGTTGTTGACGTTTTCCGCCGCGCTGGTCCCCTCGCGGTCCGGGTCGAGGCGGCGGATCTCCTCGCCCGCATAGACCCATTCCCCGGCGCCCGGGATCATCACCATGCCCTGAACCTGCTCCTCGATGCCGGGCAGCTTCCGGATCACCTCGAATTCCAGCTGCGGGATCCGGTTGCCGAAGTCCCCTAAAAACAGGTCCTCGAACACCACAAGGGCCGTGCCGCGATAGGCGGGCGCGGCGCCCTCCTTGGCGCTGATCAGCGGATCGGGCAGCTGGTCCGCCGTGCCCGCATGCACCCGGTGTGTGATCCTGGAAAGATCCAGGATCTTGCCATCGGCCCAGACCCGGCCGATCCCGGCGATCGGTCCCTCGCACAGGCCGACCGCGAAATTGGCGAAGTAGCTGTAGGTCGTGGTGGTCACCGTCTGGCGCCCGCCGCCGCCCTTGCCCCCCACCTTCTCGCTCGAGGTGTTCACCTCCATCCGCAGGCGCGTCGCCCAGATCACCTGGCCCGCCAGCCGCACCCGGCCCACCGCGTCGGCGACCGGCGCCCCTTCCGTGGAGGTCTGCAGGCGCAAGTCGCCAATGCGCGGGCCTTCGGTGGACATCCGCCGCGCCGGGGTCAGGGCGCCGGCGATCAAGCCGTCGGCATACGCCCCCGCCACCCCGGCCGCGCCGCTGATCAGGGCCGAGACCAGCGGGCTTGCCCCGATCGAGCCGGAAAAGGCCGTCGCCGCTGCGCCCAGAACGAGGGTTGCCATCAGTTTCTCCTCACGGGCGCACCGCCCTGCGGGCTGCCCTCCGGAGGGGGCGCGCCATCAGGCGCGGCGCGCAGTCGCGCTTGCGGCGCAGATTGCGCCGACACCACCCCCGGGAACTTGAAGGCGAAGCGGATCCGTGCCCGCCAGGCCGGGATCAGGGGCACCTCGCAGACGGGAAGATGC
Source organism: Roseibium aquae (assembly GCF_008711285.1). Taxonomy (GTDB): domain Bacteria; phylum Pseudomonadota; class Alphaproteobacteria; order Rhizobiales; family Stappiaceae; genus Roseibium; species Roseibium aquae. The sequence continues at coordinate 7,263 of NZ_VXDC01000017.1, read as the reverse complement.
TCATGGGCATGGAGGATCCGGGGCTCCGGTGCATCGATGGCAGTGGTCAGCAGCGCGCAGTGCTTGGCCGGCAGCCGGTCGCGGAACGCAAACAGGAGCACGTCCCCGGCATCCGCGTCCCCGGGATCGATCCCGATCAGATGCCGGGCGGCCGCATCCCGCAAGGTCTCGGTCCGGCTGCGCTCCGCCCAGTCCGGCGTATAGGGCGGCGGGGTCTCGGGCTCACAGCCCATCACCTCGCGCCAGACCCCGCGCACAAGACCGAGGCAGTCGCAGCCCGCATGTTTGCGCGCGGCCTGGTGGACATAGGGCGTTCCAAGCCAGCTCCGCGCAGCCGCCACGATGGCGGATCGGGTGAGCGGGGGCCGGGTCACAGACCCTGTGCCTTGGGCGCTCACCGGAACAGGCTCCCGCCATCGTTGAGGTCGTCCTTGTCCGCATAGGCGATGATCCGGTCATTGCCGGGCATGTGCGGAAAGCCGCCGAAGTTCGTGAGGTTCGCGAACCGGTCGCGGCAGGTGGCCATCGCCTTGTCGCAGCCCGCCCGCACCATAAACCCGTCCCCCGGCGCAATCGGGTCGGCCATGGGCAGCACCAGTTCCAGCGTGACCGTGCCGCCCGGGGCCGCGTGCCGCTTCACCTCGATCGCCTGGCCCGCATTCGCCCCGGACGTCCAGGTCAGGAGCCCGGCCGCAAGCACGCCGGGCGCGGCCGCCTCCAGCCCGGTGGCCGTGAACCTTCGCCGCTCCCCCGCTCCGGCCCCCGCTCCGGCCACCACCCCGGCCACTTCCCCGGCAAAGGTCCAGGGCGCCAGATCCACCCGGCAGCGCGCATCGCCCAGCTCCCAGGCGCAGGTCCGGCTGAACAGCCGCCCGGCCGGCTGGCCCAGCCGGTGCGACAGGCCGCGCAGTTCCGCGGTGAACGCCGTCCGCCCCCGCGCCACCTCGCCGATGTTGCCGGAGCGCAGGAGCACCCGTTTGTCCGGGTCCGTCCAATCCACCAACCATAACGACACGGCCGCATCGTCCCAGAGCCCCCGCGCCAGGTCGTCTTCCGTGATCGCGGCCGAGGACAGCGCCCCCTCCACGTCCAGATTGTCGACGGCAAGACCCAGCGACGCCTCCAGCGACGAGGCTGTGAAGCCAGAGGCCGCCTCGAAGGTCACCCCGCCAAAGGCAAGCGCCCGGTCGTGATCGGTGAAGCCGAACACCGCACCATCCTTCCGGGTGACCTGCCAGCACCGGCAATGGGTCGTCGCCCGCCTGTCGAGATCGGCCTGCATGGCCGGTGGTATGGTCTTCATACCCGCACCTCCACGATCGGAATGGCCCGGATCTCGCCGAGCTTCAGCTCGCGCAAGGATGTCTGGATCAGATCCGTGTCGAACCGGCACGGCACGTCGAAGGCGAAGCCCGCCGTCACGGTGCCGCTGGCCGGGGCGGCCTCGAAGGTCACGGTGCCGTTTGCCGGATCCACCGACCAGCCGGAGGCCTGGACCGCGCCGTCCACGGCGATCAGGACCGTGCCCGCCACCGGCTTGGCAATCCGCCGGATCCAGCTGCGGCTGCCGGAGGAATAGGCCTTGATGAGCTGGAAGGAAGTCTGGCTCCCGTCCGCCGCGCCCAGCACCTGATCGAACGGGGTGACCGGCGCCGACGGCCGGGACGATGTGAAGTCCGCCCAGTCCTTGAACCGGAACCCCCGCAACCGGCCGGAGCGGGCCTCGAAGAACGCGATCACCTCGGCCAGGTGATCGGGATGGCGGATGCCGGAGCCCACATCGTATTTGCGCCGGCTGTCCGCCCAGGGCGTGTTGCGCTCCTCAAAACCGGACGTCAGCTCGACGATCTCCGTGCGCCGCTCCGGCCCGCCAAGCGCGCCGCGCGCCACCACATCGGGAAACCGCACCTCGTCGAAATCGCTCATGAGCCCTCCATCGGGTATTCAGAGTCACGCATTTCTGTTCCCCCGCATGGCCAGCCGGGCGAACTCCCCCGCGATCTGCGCGCGGGACGCCCGGAAGCTCTGGATATCCGGCGTCGTGATGTGGACATGGACATCGCCCCCCAATGCGCGATCAGAAACATGATCAGCCGCGCGGTCTGATCCATGATCCAGGCCGCGGGGCCTTGACCGGGCCGCCACCGGCAGGGGCAAGGCCGAGGTGGTGACCAGGCCGCCGGTCTGGTACCCGCGCAGGGCGGAATGCCTCAAAGCCTCCAGGGCGGGAACACCGATCCGCGCGGTCGACCGGGCGTCAAAGACATATTCATTCCGGTGCACCAGCCCAGCGACCTCGCTGTCGGCCCCGGCTCCGGTCGGCCCGCCGCGGTCAAACGACCCAAACAATCCTCCCAGAAACCCGCCATTCAAAAACCCGCCCGCCGCGCTGAGCGTCGGCCTGGCCGTTCCGAACAGCGCGTTGGTCAGCGGATTGATCGCCGCAAGCTGGAGCCCCAGTTGCGAGACCTCCTGGATCACCGACCGCAGCGCGCCGGTCAGATCTCCGTCGGCCAGCTTTGTGGTCAGCGAGCGGATCGCCGCCTCGCCGGTCCGCTGCACCGCGCCCCAGGCGGTTTCTAGTTCTTCCAGCGCCAGCGTCTCCTCGGCGATGGCCCTTGCGTTGTCGCGCAAGGTAGCCGCGCCGGTCTCCGAGGCCTGCGCCCCAAGCTCCCGGATCGCGATCTCCGCCTCCAGGGCCGCCAAGGCCCGCCGCCGCGCCGCCTCGGACTGGCCGACCAGGGAAATCTCCAGCCGCAGCCGCTCCAAACTCTGGTCCTGGGTGGTGAGATAATCCCCGATCCGGTCGGGCTCGGCGCGCACAGCGGGTCCCCCGGTCCGGGATTTGGGCAATTGCGACCGCAGACGGTCCCGGGCGGTTCTCTCCTCGAAAATCCCGAAGGCTTGAGCGATCCGGGAATTGGCGGCTCCATCGATCCGGCCGAGACTGTCGGCGGCAGAGCCGACCCCCTGGAGCGCGGCCTCCACCTCGCCCAGCCGCTCGACCAGCGCCAGAAGCCCGGTGTCGGCCGCCCGGGCTTCCGTAATCAAGGCGCGGATCGCCCGCTCGGACGTCGTATCCGGTGCCGTCCGGGCGAGTTCCAGCAACCGGCCGATCAGCTGGTCGGCTTCCGCATCCGCCAGCGCGAAGGTGTCGGCGGTCGCCCGAAGCTCGCCCTGGAATGCCCGGAACAGGGCCGCGTCCTCGGTCAAGGGTTCGGCCAGGGCGCTCAAGGCATTGGCCTCGATCCGCAGGCTGCGCTGCACATCCTGTTCGATGTCCGCGATCAGCGACCGGAGGGTCTCCCGCTGGCTTTCCAGCGCGTCCGTGTCGAGCGCGAGGATCGCCGCGCTCGGACGGCTTTGCAGCCGGTCCAGCGCCGCCTCGACTTCCCCGTAACGCTCGGCGAGCTGGCCGATCAGCTGGTCCTGGTGTTCCAGCGCCTGTGTCGCGCTGGTGTCGCTGGCAATGGCCCGGTAAAGCGCGGAGGCCGCCGCCGCCCCTCCGGCCAAGCCCACCAGCGCCAGATTGAGCGGGTTTAAAAAGCCGATCAAACCCTGTTTGAGAAGACCCAAGGACCCGCCGATCGTGTTGAAGCCCTTGGAGCCCAGCAGGAACTGCACCTGGCTGCCCTGCTGCAGGATCGCGGTGAACAGCGATTGACCGCTGGCCACCTGGATCGCGCCATCGGAAATCTGCTGCGCCAGAATGTTGACTTCATTGGCGGCCAATTTGTTGGCGTTCGCTGCCTGTTGGCCCGCCACCTTGAACGCCGATCCTTGCGCTCGTGCCGCCTGAAGCGAGGCCTTGGCTGCGGCTGACAGATTGCTGATGTCTGTGGACGTTGCCTTGGCGCTCGTGCCGATCCCGGCAAGCGCCTGCCTAGCGTCGCGAGCGCCGCTTTCCACGCCCGAGGCGTCCAGCCGGGCCAGCATCTGCAGGTTCAAGGTCATGGCCCAAGCTTCGCGCGCGGGCGAGGGTCAGAACATCCGGGCGGGTGCAAGGTGGTGTATCACACAGCGCAATAAACACATTTTGAAGTACTTTAGCAGTCTACGGGTTGCGTTGACGCCTATTGGATACTCTACGAGAGAGCTGAAGATCGCAGCTTTGGCTTCTCAAAAGTGACCCCACCTAATAGTCAGTTTCCGAATATTGGCCAAAAAAATCGCAGTTTATAAACTGCGAAGCGGCAATAGGCACCCATAATGGTGTCGTGATATTGCTCATATCTAACCGGTCAATTAAAAGGGCGTGTAAGGAGAATTATTTCAACTAAAGGCATATCAATGACGAATAGTTTCTCTGAGTATTTTGGTCTTTCCCTCGAGGAGTTTTTAGAAATCAAGGAGAAAAGCAAGAGCTTTATGGAAGGAAATGATCGCCTCGAAGCGTGGAATACGCTCGATACCGTGTCAGCGAATACGAGCTTAGCGATCCGCTCCACACTTCTGGAAAGAACGCACGCTCTTCAGTCAGAAATTGGTCACATACAAAGAATTATGGCGATTAGAGATACCCCGGGGCGCTACGCGAATCGGTATTCAACCGTATATGATTTTATGGCAGATCATTGCAACTTTCGCGATGTCGCGGTTTGGACGATGTTTGTGGCCACGCTCGAAGCAGCAACAGATTTTCAGATACGGCACTGTCCAACCCGATCCAGGGAAGATCGTCTCACAGGAAATCTTATAGCCCTGTGGGGAAACCAATGCTGCCTTTGGAGCGAACGTATGGCAACTGCTCTCAGGGCGCAGGAGAGCACACTGATCCTTCAAGAGCTTGATCTTTCCGTCGGTGGCGGCGAACAGGTGAACGGCGGCGACTTTGGAATTATCCTCGATTTTGAAAAGAAAGCTCACGATGACGGCAGCGTCTCGGTGAGAGAAATAATACCCCTAGTCTTTCAAGCAAAACGATATAGACGTCCCAACGCTGACATTTCGCAGCGCAGTTCCGGCACTACCCAACAACGAACTTTACTGCAAAGAAATGCTTGTACGTCGGCTTATATTTTTTACGAGAACGCGACGGGAAAAATTCTCTCTCCATTGCCTGTACTTGTGAAAGCGGCTGCCGCGGTTGGGGATTCAAATTCTACCAATGTACTCGCAGATAGCCTTGATCTCGCAACATTCCTTTTGGTCGCACTTGGTGACCAGACTTACGCTGAACGAGCGCTGTCGCCTAAAAACGCGCTTAACATGATCTATGACCGTGCGAAATTCGATGAACTCGCTGCCCTTATGGTCGTTTCGAGTGACGGAACTGTGGGACCACGCTATCAAAAGGACTACGAGGATGTTTTGTCTGAGCGTTCAAAAGACAGCTCGCCGGATACGGATGAATACGATCCACCAAGATTCGACTAGCACCGCGTTTATGCCAACCAATGATCATCGATGCAGCTGGCCTGCGTGAAAAGTGCCAATACCCAATAAATTCACCCATTCAACACCTCTAGCGCCGCCGATTCCATCACCTTGAGCTCCCCCAACAGCCGCTGCCAGGCCCGCCGGTTCCGCCCCCGGACCGCAGCAGCCGCCGCGGCATAATCGAGCCCGCACCAGATCAACCCAACCGGTCCTGCCACAACGCGCCACTGGGTTTCGAGCGCCAGGAACGCCGTGACCGCGCGCCAGTTCTCGCGCGGGACGTCGAACGTTTCAGGATCTGGGATTTGAGCGTCCGGCACAGGAAGCCCAAGGGCGGCGAAGTCCGCGGCGCTTTGCGCGTCCAGCCGGACCGCTCGGTCCGGATCGGCCAGGCCGCGCCGGGCATAGGCCCAGGCCCGGGCGGCCTCTATCCGTTTTTTGCCGCGGCCTGGCCGTTGAGCGCGGTGAGGTAAGCCCGGTAGACGCCGACGCGGAAATGGGCAAAGGGCAGGCATTGTTCCAGCGCTTCCGGGCCAAACGGGATCTCGGATCCCCCTGCCCCGCTCACCCCGCGCCAGTCGCGCAGGATTTCGGAAAGCAGCGCGGCTTCCCCGTGGGCTTCCAGCTCCGCCAGCCGGTCCTTGCCCACCATAAGGAACTTGGCCTCAAACGTCTGGCTCAGCACCGCGCCCGGCCGGTCCGGATCGGGAAGGGTCACGCGGACCGGCCACCAGAACTCGAAGGGTTCGCACAGGCGGAACTGCATGAGGCTCTCCTTGATCTCAGCGGATGGTCAGCACGAGTTCGTCGTCGCCCGTGTCGGCAAGGAACATCAGCGGCACGGCATAGTTCACGATCCGGTCGGTTTCGCCCTGGGAGGGGCGGCCGATCTGCACCCTCGGCGCGGTCAGCTCCACCGTATGGCCCGCCGCCGTGCCATGAATGAGGCTCAAGGCCCCCGTGGTCTTGGCAAGCGCGGCGTCGAACCAGTCGGCCGCCGCCATCGTCTTGGCTTCCAGGACCGCCGTTCCGGTGACCTGCCGGCCGGTCAGCTGGATGCGTTCATCGCCAATGAGAAAGCGCGGCACGATCTCCACCCCGAGATCGACGGCAAGGCTTTCGGCGATCCGGCTTGAGCCGAACAGCGACAGACTGGTCATCGCACTGGACACCGGCCGGGGGGCTTGGAACGCTGACAGGATGGCGGCCGGCAAGGCTTCGTCGGTGACCGTGCCCAGAAGACCCCAAAAGGAAAACCGGAATCTTGGAATTTGTTTCGGTGCGAACTCCAGCTGGAAGGTGCCGCGGCAGCCAAGCGCCACATGGCGCACGCCGTCCTGGTTGAAATAGAGCGACAGGCTTTCCTCGCCTTCCGAGACCGGCTGATAGGCGACCGACACGCCAGCGGTCACCGTTTCCGAAAGCCCGCAGGCCCGGAGCAAGGCGCCATAGGCGGGCACATCCCCGGCCCCGCCCGCACCTGCGCATTCCACCGCGAAGTCCAGCCGCAGGTGATTGGCGGTGAGCTCGATGCCCTGATGGCCGAGCGTCGGCAGCAACAGATCGCGGGAGACGTCTTCGCCGGCCAGCGGCGTCAGGGTGACATCGGTCGCCAGGATCGCGTCCGCCGTGCCGGTCGGGCCGCTGTCCGTGCCATAGGCGGTCTCGATCTTCGCCAGGATCGCCAGTTTCCGGGCCTTGCGCATCCGTCACTCCTTTGTCTTCACGGGCGTGCCGCCGCCCTTGGCCCGGGGACCGGCCAACCCGCGTTGGCCCCCCTCATCCTGAGGAGGGCCAACGGCCCGTCTCGAAGGATCCTCGTCCCCCGTCTGCGCATCGCGGACATACCGGCCGCCCTTTCGGGGTGTGATCGCATTCATGGCA
>NZ_VXDC01000016.1 GCF_008711285.1 Roseibium aquae | reverse complement strand
CCGCCGCGCACCTTCAAGAGTTCCCCGGAGACATGCTCCATCGGTTCCGCCGCACTGTCCGGCCGGAAGCCGATCAGCCTGGCCCGGACGAACGCCTTGAGCGCCTCGATGTCGTCCGCCACTGTTCCGCCCCGCGGATCGCCGAGATTTTCCAGCACCAGCACCACGGCGATATCGGTCTCGAGCCGCTGCAGCACCGGGCCGGTCATGCGCTCGTTCGCCCCGCTCGCCTCCTCGGCCACCATCACAAAGGCGGCCGGGGTCCGGGTGCGGCGCTGTTCTAGGACCGCCAGCCCCGCCGCACCGCCCACCACCCGGAACGGCGTTCCGGCATCATCAAGGCGGCCGATGATCACCTCGACCAGGCTCATGCCCTGCCCTCCCCGGCCGCAGCCTCAAAATGCGCCTCTGCCAGCGCCAGGATCTCCGCCCGGTCCGCGTCCGAAAACCCGAGATAGGGCCGCGCGGGAATGACAATCGTGCGCGTGCCATAGGTCACCGGCTTTTCGAAGGCCCGCTTGTGCGCCTTGCGGGCAAAGCGCAGGCGCCCGCCCACCTTGCGGAACCGGACCTTCCGCGATTGCGGATATTGGGTGATGGTCCCGCCGGTCTGATGGATTGCCGCATAGACCACATTCGTGCCGACCGCGGCCGTTTCCGGTGTCGTCTCCGAGGTGATCGAGGAAAAGAGCCTTGCGCTGTCGCGCAGGAGTTTTGGCGTCAGCGGCGCGTTGCCGCGCGATCTGCGCCGCGCCCTTTGCCGGGCCGTGCGCGGCGCATGCCGCGGCCAGGGCGTTCCATCCGGCCCGGTCTCACGCTCGAACCGGCGCTGGACGGAATAGAGCATGGCCGCGCCGATCTCCGCCATCAGGGCGGAGGTGTCGCCGCCCGCCCGCGCGACCCGGTCCAGCGCGGCGTTCACCTCCGCGTCCTCGATGGTCAGGGCCTGGCGCACTCCGCTCATCACAGCTTCCTTAAAACCCCGTCAGACTGTCCTTGGAAAACACCCGGTCCGGCCCGCGCACCTGGACCGTTCCGCCAGAGGGCTGCTCCGGGGCGAGGCCTTCCGCCTCCAGCTGGACCAGCCCCTTGACGACATCCTTCAGCCAGGCCACCGCATCCTCTTTGGCCTTGGCCACCGGATCGTCCTTGTCCATGGTCCGGCCATGCAATGTGGCCCGGGCGATGTCGCACACGATCCGGGTGAGCACCTCCGGCACCGGATCGAGCGGCAGCCGGTACCGCTTGGCAAGATAAGAATCGGCAAGGTTCTCGGCGTCGGAAAGATGCGCGGCAACAATGCCCGTGTCGATCGTGCTCGCCGGCCTATTGGTCCGGTCCGTCAGCTGGAACAGCTCGTCTTCCCCGAACCGGTCGATCAGGTCTTCAAGGACTGCGTAAGGCACGGCGTACCTTTCAAGAATGGCGAGAGGCGACCTTAAGTCCTTATGGGCCGGAGTGCCGTCAATCGCCCGAAAGCCGGATTGCGCGGGCGATGCTGGGGGCCTTGCGAGCCGTACCAGACCTCTCTCTGGGTATCTTTAGGTGCGGGCTTCCCACCCGCCTGAACGCCGGAACCCGGGTACCCGGGTCAAGTTGCGGTCGGGGCTCGGCGCCTTCCCCTTTTATGCTTGTCAAAGATCCTCGACCACCAGGTTCGGCTCGGCCTTCAGCACCGCGATCTCGGCGTCCGAGAACCGGCCCGCCCCATGTTCGACCGGTTCGGCCGGATGATGCACGCCGCAGCGCCGGAAGCCGTCCCTGGGCTTGGCCGTAATCCGCAGCACCGGTTTCGCCGCATCGGGTTCTGTGTCCGCAGCTTTTGGCGGGGCCTGTTTCGCTTTGGCCTGTGTCATGGATTGGTCCTTTCAAGATCGGCGGCGTCAGGCCAGCCACGGCACCATCATCATCTCGGCGGTGCCCGCCCAGGGGTTGGTCTCCCCGCCATTGACCAGCTGGCTTTGCAGCAAGCGCCGTCCGGCTTCTTCCAGCGACGGCGGCACGACCAGAAGATTGGGAACGATGGCCAGCGGCTTGCCGAAATCGGCCTTGAACTCCGCCATCGCCGCCCGGGCGGCCGCATAATTGGCGGCATTGAGGGTTTGCCTCGAGCCCCAGGCCATCTGCCAGAAACCGAAGCCGACATTCGCCCGGCCATCGAGGCCATAAAGGAACTGCTTCTTCATGAAAACGTTCTGGTCGTCTTCCCGGTCCATGCGGACCAGATTGCCGAACGCCTTGCGCTCCTGGTAGATCAGCGGTTTGAGCGCCTGGCGCACATCCAGGAGAAACCAGGGTGTGCCGGAGCCGCCATCGGTGTTGGCAACCGAAACGGCTTCACCATTGGCGTCCAGCACCGGATGGTCGGTGTCGAAGAAATACTGGCCGTCGTAACAGGGGGTCGAGAACCCGGCCTTCAGAAGCGGCCAGATCAGCTCGTCCGGAAAGGTGCCCGCGGCCATGCCAAGCTGCGAAAACAGCGGGGTATAGATACCGAGATTGTCGTCGGAAAAATCGTCCCGGTCGACCTCGACAGTCAGTTCGAACGGCCGGTTGCGGATCGAATAGCCGTGTTTGGCGAGCGAGTTGATCACCCGGTCGCCGATCCATTCCCGGAAGCGCGGGAACTTGCCCAGCCAGCCATATTCGTTCTCGCGCGTGGTCGAGGGCACGGTCGTCGCGATCCGGCCATACATCGAGGTCGCTTCCCGCAAGCCCGACTGGAACGCGGCATTGAAGCCCACATAGGCGGAGCGGAGCGTTTGCGTGTTGATGTCCATCTCAAAGGGACTCCATTGTCAGTGCGGATTTCCCGCCACTCATTCGGTCGTCATCCCCGGCCGCTCGCTGGCACACAGGCAGCTCCGAGGCTCGTCGGGGACAAGGGTATGGACCCCGGATCTCCGCTTCGCGTCGTCCGGGGTGACGCGCCGGGGCTGATGGGACCCGCGTGCCTTGATCCTTGCTCCATCGTCATCCCCGACTTGATCGGGGATCCATTCCGTTCCCTCTCCGCGCCAAACAAGCGGGGAAAGACGAATAAACCTGCCTCACCGCAAATCGACCCAGACGCCCTGGGGATCGACGTCGAACACCGTGCCCGCGGGCGACCGCGTGCCGGTGCCATCCGTCAGCGCCACGGTCTGGTCGTCCACGCCATAACAGGCCTGGCCGATATGGGCCGTGGTGATCTCGTCGGCGCCGGCGGAATTGGACAACCGGTAGATCCCGGCGCCCACCGTCACCGCGATGTCGCCGTCCGCGCCGGCGCTGTTGTCCGCCCGGGTCTCGCAGCGGCCGAGCGCGATCAGCCCGGTCGCGGTGGTCATCGGCACGGCGAACCCGTCCGCGCCGAGCGCCACAAGCGCGCCCGCATAAAGCGTCGCCCCGGCCTTCACGGGATGCTGGCGGCGGTCGCCGGAGCGTTCCGGCGTGCGCCGGTCTGTTGTCAAAGCCGTCATGGCTGCACCTCCTGGTCAGACCCGGCCCGGGCCGCGACAAAGGCCTCTTTGGACAGCCCCATCTGGCGCATGACCTGCCGGTCGGCCTCGGAGAGATCCGGGTCCCCGGCGTCTCTCGGCTTGGACCCCAGCTGCGTGGCGGTCAGAACCGGTGCCGTTGCGGTGAAGGCGGTGAATTTTTGAGGATCGGCCGTAGCAAGCTGCAGGCCCCAGTCCTTCAGCGCGGGGGCGAGCTTGCCCCCGGAAATGGCGGCCGTCACCAGGGCCTCGGCCTTGTCCGCGGCCAGCGAGGCCTGCAGGGCGGCAAGGTCTTGTTGAAGCGCGGTCACCTGGTCGATGGGAACGAATTGGGTCGGATCCGGCGCGCCTCTGTCGAACGCTGCCTGAACGGCGGCGACCAGGGCTGTGCCATCACTGCCCTCGGGCAGACCGGCCGCCGCACGGATCGCGGTTTGTGTGTCCTGCAGGGCGCGGAGCGCCGCAACGGCCTCAGCCTTCCCCGTGCCCGCGGCAAGGCCGAGGGCTTCGAGCAGTTCATCCATGGAACTATCCTTTTGCGTGAGATGCGCCCGCGCCGCGATGGCGGCAAGATCGATGGCGGGCAGATTGACCAGCGCCACATTCACAAGCCGCACAACCAGGCCTGAGCGGTCGGTCAGAAACACCGGCGAGAGATACCGGTATTCCCGGGCTGCCAGCGCTGTCCGCGCCGCCTCGGTCCAGGCGACCTGGCCATAGATCCCGTCCGCCCGCGCCTCGAAGTCCGAAATCCAGCCCGCGGCCTTGGCTGTGCCGCCAACGCCTTCAACAGCCGAAAACACCGCCTGGTGGTCATAGTCGACCATCATCTGGGTTTGCCCGAGATGGGCCTTGGTGCGGGCAATGATTGCTTGAAGCTGATCTGCGTCCCCGGCCGTGAACGGGCCACGCCCGTCGCGGGTGGAAAACGTGCCCGAAGGCAGCAGCTTGATCCAGGGATCGGCGCCCGCGTCAGGCGCGGCAACTGGATCGGCGGCGGTGATCAGAAAGGGGTCGGTTCGCTTGGACATGAGCGAACCTTGGGGGATGAGCGGGGATCAGACCATCCGGGCGGAGGCGTGGGGGAGGACGTTCATTATTGCGGGTCGATCACAAATGAAATCATAGATTGACGCGCCGCTCGCCTATTATAGGGTATGGGAAAATTGGCTAGTGATTCTAGATGGCACCGTTCGTTAATGCACTTATATCTGAAAAAGATATCAATTGATGTTCAATTCCGAAAGGTCGGCTGTGATGGGCTTTGATCAAAAGAATTTAACTGAGGTGATTTAATCCATCAGATGGAAATGAGTCGGAGGCATTTCTTTAACTGTCACGAGAGAGCATATTGCAATTATGGATACAAAGTCTTCAAACTCCAAGCATTCTACTATTGGCAACGATCCAGCAACTGATACGCAGAAAAGTTATGATCGTTTTGCATATGTGTCGAAGGCTGGACACTTTGCGGGGTTAATGCATGGGGACTCCGCGACTATGCTCAAATCGCTACCCAATAACGTTTTCAATGTTGCCGTCACTTCACCGCCTTATTTTTGGGTGCGCGATTACGGATATGATGACCAACTCGGACACGAAGAAACAGTCGACGACTATGTTGATGCACTTATGGGTGTGTTTGATGAAGTCAAACGTACCCTCCATCCCGAAGGCGTATTCTTCCTGAATATTGGCGACACGTACTATTCTGGGAACGGGCAGCCCCACGGCAGCGATCCAAAATGCTCATCCCGCAACTTCTTTCGCAAGAAGGTCCGTCCCGTTGACGTGAGCGGATGGGATATCCCTAAGAAGAGTATGATCGGCATTCCCTGGAAAGTTGCTTTCGAAATGCAGCAACGTGGCTGGACGCTTCGCAGTTCGATCATTTGGAACCGCTGCAATGCATTTGTTGAGCCGACCGCGCGGGATAGGCCATATCGGCAATACGAATTCGTCTTCATGTTTTCCAAATCGCGCTTTTACAGCTTTGATCGCTCCAAGCTAGTTGAGGAGGATGTCTGGAATATCCCTATCGAACGTAATCGGCGCGCTAAGCACAATGCCGCTTTCCCTTCGGAGCTTGTACGGCGCTGCGTCGAGGTTGCAAGCCCCCCTAACGGCCATGTTCTCGATCCTTTTGTAGGTAGCGGCACGTCCGTACTGACTTCGATGGCCCATCACCGCAATGTTGTCGGGATCGATATGGGTGATGACTATATCGACTACGTTCAGGGTGCTATCGAGAGCGAAGGATACCATTCCTCGTCATGGGGTGACCTTGTCGAAAGCCTGCAAAAACCGTCACCGCTTTGGGACGAGTGGGCTGGCAACAGACAGAACTTCCGCAAACCAGGGACAGCAAAAAAAGTATAGATCGTGCAGTACTTTGATATTCCAACAATCAAAACGTCAATTGAGGCTCTTCAAGAGATCAGTGCGAATTGGCTGATACCCGCTTTTGTTTTTGCTGCCAACGATGTCGGCCCCGCCCACTTCGTCGATATGTCCAAAAATCTCGGCACCGATCACTTTCTCGACCGCTATTTTAACGCTAAACTTGTCGGAGTTGATGCTTACCCCTCGGGCCACAACCTTCTTCGCCCTCGCCTGAAGGGCATCAAGTGGAAGAGCGGAAACTTCGCTGGCGACTACATGATCCGCCAAGACACGAAGATGTGGGGCAACCTCTTCTCCAGTCGCGGCTACCGCGAGATGCGGCTGAAAGGATATATTGAAGGCGAGAAGACAACCGTGCGCCTCACGGCTGACTTCCAGCCCGCGCTCGAAAGTGAAATCCCCGAAACGTTTGATTTTGAAGACTTCATGGTCTGGCTCTTTGCCTTCAACGGCTTTCCAGACGAGATCGAGAACTGGCAAGCCCTGTACGATCATTTACTCCAGACCGAACTCAGACTTCAGGATTTTCAACCGCCCTACAAGGGCAGGTTCAAACTGAACCCGGAGCGCTCTTGGCCTAGCACACTGAATGCTCGGCCTACTGATGCTTCCTTCATCAAACAACTCGCGCCCAAACTTTCGGCCTATATCGCCGCACCGCCAGCCCCCACAGAGCCCGAGGACGATCCCGCAAAGAAGGGTATTATGAGCGGCGATGATGCGATCTTGTCCGTTATCCTCAACGCCATCAACAAAAATACGAGCCACTCCTTCCTTCTCGCAGGACCGCCAGGCACGGGTAAGACCAAATACGCGCATGATATCGCCGATTTCCTTACAGGCGGCGATGAAAACCGCGTGCTGTTCCTCCAGTTTCATCCTGCCTTCGGCTACGATGATTTCGTCGAAGGGTTCCGTCCCGTCGAGGCCCAGGACGAAGACGGCGAAGCCAAGAGTGTTACCTACAAGCTCGACCCGCGCCACTTCCTGAATTTTGCGGAGCGGGCAAAAACAGATGGCGACAACAAATACGTGCTAGTCATTGACGAGCTGAATCGTGGCGATGTCGCGCGCATCTTCGGCGAGCTTCTTACCTATCTTGAACTCGATTACCGCGAGAAGGAGTTCACGCTCGCAATCTCAGGCAAGAAGACAAAGCTGCCCCGCAACTTAATCGTTCTGGCCACGGCTAATCCGTTCGACCGCTCTGTCACCGATCTCGACGATGCGCTCTTGCGTCGCTTCATCGTGATCATGATGGAGCCCGACAAGCCGTTCCTTCAAAAGTACCTCAAAGACAAGGGTGTTGAGGAACGAGTGCTGTCACGGGTCTTGCGCCTGTTCGATATCCTGAATGAGTCCTTCCCCGCTGGCTTTGGCCATACAAATTTCCTTCATGTTCGCACCATTGAAGATTTGGCAGATGTATGGGAAGGGCGTGTCAAGCTCGGCTTGCAGCGGACCTTGTTCCATGATCGCCAGAGATTCAACGCCATCAAGGAAACCGTCGATGAGCTTTTCGAAATCGACGAAGCAGCCGAGGCGGCGGGTGATGATAATGACGGTGACGATGGGGCTGCCGAAGGCGAAGCAACCGCTGAAGGCTAGGGCAGGCAGGATTGATGCCACTTCCTGAGACACGCATCGTCGAAGTCGAAGAACGCGGCAGACGCTACTTCGCACGCAGTGAGCTTGTTGACCATCGCGGGCATTCGCTAATTCTGCCCGAAACCCGCGAGCTCAAGGCTCTCGAATTCAAGGACGTTGCCGATGGTGTGAACCTCATGGCACTCGGGCTCATAGGCTATTTGCCTCTGACCAGCTCGATCACACTCAACATCGTCCCCAAGTTTCCGATTGAGAACCTCTGGACGATGCTAGAAATAGGCGGGGAGACATACGATCGTATTCTCCCGACAATCAGGCGGTATCAGACCACAGACAAGCCTGCGCCGATCCAACTTCTTGCGCGAAGCTTCTGTCACTACCTGCGGGACGCACTCTCAGCAGGGCTCGAGCGAAGCTACTATCCGCGCACCGTCGACGGGTTCTACAAGCCGCGTGTCGAGTTCGGCCAAACGATTAGCCGTTATCTCTCAAGAGGTAATCCCATCGACACCGTTTCCAGCGTTTTTGAGTTCGGGCTCGACAGCCCCGTGAACCAGATTATCAAAGCCGCTTGTCTGCGCTTTGCGCGGATTATTCCACCGACCAAATCCTGGGATGAAGAACGCCGTCTCATTCAGATCGCTCTCGATACCCTGCGCCGCGTCAATGAGCGCGAACCGACTGGGCAGGACTTCTTCCTCGATGATACCGTCTCGCTCAGGCTACGGGGCAACTATGAAGGCTTGCTCCGTGTCTATCAGCTCTTGCTGACAGGCGGTGGCATCGCCTTCACCTTCGAACCAAGCGGGAAGGAGCTGCCATCCTTCCTCTTCGACCTTGAAGACATTTTCGAGCGATTCATTCGAAAGACCTTTATCGATGCGCTTCGCGAACAAAAGATCACAGTGCTCGATGGCAACAAACACCAAGGCAGGCTGTTCGAGGACAACAAGACGTATCCGACGAAGCCTGACCTGATATTTCGGCGCGGTAGGAAAAACGTGATCGGTCTCGGCGAAGTTAAGTACAAGCCCAAGATAAAGGAATCTGACCGATACCAAATCATTAGTCACGTTACTGCGGCCAATGCGCCATTCGGCATTCTTTTCTCGCCAACGAACGAGGGCGAAAGCCAGCGGATGGAGCGGATCGGACGTCTCGCGACTGGCGCACAGTTTTATCACTATCGAATTGATGTCAGAGGAGATCTGATATCCGCGCAGGCAAAAATGCTAGCAGATATCCGACCGTTATTGGAAAACTCTACACAAGGCTGATCGCGCTTTGGATTTCGCCGCTATGCGAATATCCCTCGTATTAGTTACTGCCCATTACTCACAATTCCCCCGTTAAACACCCCTTAAACACCCCCACAGCGCCGCGCGGTTCTTTTCCGCCCCATCCTGCGCTTTCGCACCCTACGCGCCCCAGCGGCGCTTTATGGCGCTTGTCCCAAATCCGGCCCGCCACGGCTTTCCAGCCGCCGCACCGTCTCGGTATGCCCGGCCTTCCCGGGATTGTAATCCCAGCCCGGATCGATCCCCTCCGGCACCAGCCGCACCTCTCCGGTCCGCTTGTTCGTCCAGGGAAGCAAGGAAACTGCGGGCGGCGCGAACCGCAGCGCCCCACCCTCGGCCTGAAGCCGTTCGATGTCGGCGTCTGACAGGCTCTGCAGTGTGCAGCGGCAGTTCCAGCCATTGGGCGGCGCGTGCGTGTCCCACAAGGCATGATCCACGGGCAGCACCAGATTGTGCAGCTTCAAGTGCTGCGGCCGGGTCAGCCCGTCCTGGACGGCGACATAGCGGAGATAAGGCCGCCGGGCCTTGGTGCGCTCGAACGCCGCCCAGTGCCCGGCCGCATAGGACACCCGCATGTTGACCTCGAAGATGGTCCGGAGCCGCCGCAAGGACCCCAGCCGGACCTTGACCGGCTCGCCGGTGAGCGGATCCACCTCGACCGCCTCCCCCCACCACCCTTTTTGAACGAGGACCGGTTTCAGGCGGCGGGAAAAGCTGTCCAGGGTTTCGCCGTTTTCGAGGGCGTTCAAGACGGCATTGAAAATGTCTTCCAGGATCGAATGCCCCGCGGATTTCGCCACCGTGAACATGGCCGCATGATCCTCGGCATACACATCTTGCCAGGCGAAGGACGGATGGAGCCGCCCGCCGCGGGCCTGAAGCGCCCGGATGGCATCGCGGGGCGGCAGCGGGGTCAGGTCCACGCTCACCTGAGATCCTCATCCGCTTCCCCGGAAATCCGCGCGGCAAACGCGGCTTGCGCCAGCGTGTCGGTAAAGGCCGCAAGTCCCATGAATTCGGCCCGGCGCCGGATGATCGCCCGCACCTCCTCCAGTGTCTCGGCCCCGCCGATCTCGGCGTCCAGCCCGTCAACCACCGGCCCCACCAGCCTTTCCCAGCCCTCGTCGAGCAGCCCATCCACTGCCCGCTCAACGGCGTCAGGAGGCGCGGCCACAGGCCCTGTCCGGAACGCTTGCGCCCGTAATGGCTCAGATTTGGCTGGAGGTGTTGGTTGGTCCGGCGTTTGCGGGTCTTGCTGGGCTGGCGCCCCCAAAACCTCCTCGTCCGGATCGGGATCGGGCAGGCCGAGATGATCGCGCAGGGTCGACATGCCGACCTTCAGCCCGAGCGGCACGAGCTTGGCGACATTCTCCACCAGCTCGGTCACATCCACCTCGTCCGGCCGGCCGATCCGGATCGCCGGATAGGCTTTCTGGGGTCCGAGGTTCAGATCGATCAGCGGGCGGACCAGATCGCGGTTGAGACTGGCGGCGAGCTGGCGGGCGTCCGCCTCCTCGATGTCGGCGCGCACCTCGTCATGCACCTTGCCGACCGCATGGCCACCGGCAATCGCATCCGTCGTTCCGGTCTGGCCGAGCACCAGCTTGGAGATCTGCCGGTCGAGCCAGTCGGCGCGCCGTTCATAGAGATCGAGCGAGCCGGTGAGTTTCGCCTCGATGAAGTCGATCGCCATGGTTTCCGGCACGATCGCGGCATAATCCGACGCGATCCCGGCGACCGCCTGCATCAGCTTCTGTTTGTCGTCTTCCGTCGCGCCCGGTCCGAACTTGCCGAGCCGCAAGGGCTGGCCATAGCTTTCACAAAAGATCGCCCAGTCCTTCAAGGTGAAGGCCTTGAACAGGAACGACCAGGCCGCGCCCCGCGCCAGCCCGCCGCGGATCGGCAGGCCGGACTTGGCCTTGGCGGTGTGCACGATCCAGCCGAAGGGTTTGAGCGGCTCGTCGGTCTGGACCCCGCGCAACAAGAGACGCTCCGGATCGTCCCGGTCAAAGCGGAACCAGCGCGGATCGCGCCACTTGAACGCCTTTGGCCGCCATTCGCCCTCGGACGTGTCCCAGAGGATTTCCGTGGCGGAAAACCCCTTGCCGACCGCGTCCAGAATATCGATCAGCTCATCGCGGAACCGGTCGCGTTCCGTGACCTCGCGGATCAGATCGGCCGCGGCCACATCCATTGCCGCATCGCTGGCCGCCTCGACCGTGATCTCCAGCCCCGCCACCTGGCGTTTGCGGGTGCCCAGCACCCCGGCATAATGTTCGTTGCGCTCTTCCATGTCCTCGGCGAGCGCCAGATAGGGCTCCGGATCGCCATCGATCGAATCCCGCAGGATCCGCGCCAGGCGCTGCGGCGTCAAACCGCTCGCCGGATGGAACGTATCGTTCCGGCGCACGGCCCTGAGCTCGGCCCCCGCCTGCTCGGTCTTGAGCGACCGTGCCGAGATGGACCGGCCATGCATGTCCACCAATCCGGTGTGTTTAGGTGCCATCACCACAGCCCTTTCCGCCGGGATCCGGCCAGTCTGAAGGCCCCGTCGAGGCTGTCCCGGTCCTCCGCCCCGCGCTCCTCGAACCGCGACGGGCTGTGCGGCACGGGCTCATAGCCGAATTCCCGCCATTGCATCCGGCTGGCAAAATGCGCCAGCGCCAGCGCGATGGCATAATCGCCGTGACGCTTCTTGCCCTTTTCGCCTTCACGGACGGGCGGCACGCGCGGAATGCCCCGGATCAGTTTGACGGCGCGCAGGTCGCTCAGGTGATCCGCGTCCCGGCCCAGAAACAGCGTTTCGTCCTCGAAGGCGGCTTTCAGCGGCGGCATTTCCAGCCGGTACCAGGTTTCGGAAAAATGGACGGCCATCACCAGCCCGGCGCCCTCCGGATCTTCGCGCAGGCCAAACCGCCGACCCATGTCCTCGGCGACCGTCCAGCCCATGCCGGTGGCGTCGAACGCCGCGCCGACAAGCCGGGTTTGAACGGCGGATAAAACGGCTTTGACAATGGCCTTTTGTTCCTCGCCCGGCACGCCCCTGAGTTCAAAGGAGAGCACCTCGCGGCGGGTAAGCCGCTTGTCGATCGAAAGCAGGCAGCCGACGGTCAGATCCGACACCCGCCCGAAATCGAAGCCGAAGGCATAAAGCGGGGATAGGTCGAGATCCTCCAGCACCGCCTCGAGCGCGTCGCGGAACGGCGCCACCAAAATCCTTTGGGCCAGCCGGTCAAGATGCAGAAAGTCCCGGGGCAGATCGAGCCGCAGCACCGGGGCATCGGCGGTCATCCGCGCTTCGATGAGGGGAGCTGCGAGCCAGGTGCCCGAGCCCATGGCCGGAATGCAGAACAGTTCCTCGTCCGCGCCCTCGCCGTAAAAATCGATGATGTCCTGCCGGAACGCGGCCTCGCCTTCCGGGCTCCACGCCCGGCCCTGCACCAGGCAGATCCGCTCATAAAGCCCGTCCTTGAGCGCATCGTCCAGATCCACGCGCAGATGGGCGTATTTCGAGCGGCCGGCCAGAATGTCCTGAACGGCGATGTTGAACGGATTGTCGCTGCCGTCATGGGTGGAACAGACCACCACCTGCCCGCCCCACATCAAAAAGGCGAGCGCGGCCTTCAATAGTTCGGCAAGTTGATCGACGAACGCCGCCTCGTCGATGATCACGACGCCCTGCTTGCCGCGGAGCGAACGGGGCGCCGACGACAGCGCCAGGATTTCAAAGCCGGAGGCAAACCGGATCCGGAAGGCCTGGATGTGCCTTGTCTCTGCCGGGTCGGCCGGGTCGGTGTCCTCGAACAGGAACTCGTCCTCGGAGAGTGCCGCCACCGCATAGGCCCTTGCCCACATGGCGCAGGCATCGATGAACTCGCGGGTCATTTCCTGGGAATAGGAGATATACATGGCGTCCATGCCGCCGGCGGATTTTTCCCGGGCCGCGCGCAGCACCGCGTAGGACGCCAGCCCCCAGGTCATGCCGATCCGCCGGGACTTTTCGATAAAGAGCACCCGGATGGCTGTCGATTCCAGCAGGCCGACGGCCCTCGACTGATAGCCAAGCAGCACATTCGGCAGGCCGACCTGGTCCGCGATCCGGTCGATGGCCGTCATCGACGCCCGGCGCAGCTCCGTCCAGTCGGCTTTTGTGAGCGGGGAACTCATGCCGCCCCCTCCCCCGGTTTGGCAACGCCCAGGATCTGCGCCTTGATCGCCTCGGCCGTGTCCGCGCTCAGGCCTTTCACCTTCGCCACCCGGTCGACGGCCTTTTCCGTCCGTCTGGCAAAATCGCTTTCCACCTTCTGGCGCCGCTGGGTCGAGACGCCTTGCGCCTGCGCCGCGGCCCGAAGCGCCCCGGCGAGATTGAGCGCGCCTTTCGGGTCGATCCCGCTTTCGCCCGCGTCCGTCAGCACCTCGAAGACCAGCGTCTTGATCGCCTCGGCCGCGATCAGCGTCAGATCGTCGGACGCCTGCGCATCGAATTTTTCCGCGATACTGGCGGCGATCGCCCGCGTGTCCTCCAGCCGCCGGGTCAAGGTCGCGAGCTTGATCGCATAGCGGTTGAAGGCGGAAAAGGAGGGAATGGCAAAGTCCAGTTCGCCGCGATGCTCGCGCTGAAGCACCTCCAGTTTCAGAAAGAACTCCTCATAGATCTCCTTCTGGGTCTGGTCGCGGGATCGCAACTCATTCGCGGCCCAGGCAATCACCGGATCGCAGGCCGGTGGCAGCTGCTCGATGGCGGACAGGCGCCCCCGCCCCTTCTTGACCCGTCCCATGGTCAGGTCCCGGGCGAGGGTTTGAGCACACCGTCCAGCAGCGCCCGGCGTTCCACATGATCAAGGCCGGGGCCAAGCAACTCGGCCACCAGGACCGACCCAGCGGCAGACAGGCGCACCGCGCCCAGGTTTTCCAGGCGGCTCAGCTGCGTGCGCACATAATCGCGGGGCTTCGTGTGCCCGAAGCTTTCCAGGATCTTCTGGATCAGGGTCTCGTTGAGCCGGTGGTCGGTCTCGCCCGCCAGAGCTTTCAGGATGATCAGGCGGCAATCGGCCGCCGCATGGTCGGCATAGCTCATCGGCTCGATTCCTTCATCAGATAGTCCTCCACCCGGTGCACGGTGCGCGAGACGCCCGACAGGCTTTCATCGAGCCGCCCGACCGTGCCGCGCAGTTCCGCCAGCGCCAGTTTCAGCTCCAGCACATCGTCCTTGGCGGGCAGATGGGACAGCTCGCTTTCGGCCGCCTGGATCCGCCGGTCCAGCTCGATCAGCTTCTGGTCGACCGCTTTCAGATGTTCCGAATTCACCTTCACCCGGGAGGTCAGCCAGGAATGCACGATGGCGCCGAGCGACAGGAGCACGGCGATCAGGCTCGCCCAGTCTTTCAAGGTCTCAGGGAGCATGGCCGGGATGTCCGGCAGGCGGGCCGCACAGCGCCCGCCATTTGGCGTTCAGCACCTTTACCTGTTCGATGGTGCCGTCCGTGTCCTTGAGCGACCAGCGGATCGGATCAACGGTCCCGCACAGGAGAACCGGCCGGAGACCGGATTTTTCAAGCACGGTCACCCCGCCCTGACGGTCCGCCGGTTTAATCCCTCCGGAACCCGTCATCGTCACGCAGCCGGTCAGGATGAGCGTCAAGCTCAGCGCGCACAGCCCCTTCCGCGGCCCTTGCCCGTTCAAGCGCATGGGCGGCCTCCGTCAGGCTTTGCGCCACCGCCTCCGCCCGGCCGGCCGCCAGCAGCCGCCGGGTCCGCACGGTCGCGGCGATTTCGGCAAGGAAGGCGCTGAGCGCCTTGAGAACGGCGAGCCATCCCATGCCTCACCGGATTTTTTGCCGGGCCGTCACCCGGCCATAGATGGCCAGCAGCGCGCCCGCGATCACCGCCAGGCTGTCCCAGGCGGCAAAGATCCGGTCCGTCAGGCCTGTCAGCTCCGCCTGGTCGGCCGCCGTGATCTCGATCCCGAACAGTCCGGCTAGCGCGCCAAGCACGGCCACAGCCGCGCCCCAGAAGGTCTTGGACCTGAACAGCGGTTTGGTGTCAGTCATTGAAAGCTCCTTTCAATCGGGCCTCACCCGGCGTTTGAGGGCAAGGCGCAGGGCGCGGGCACTGACCGGTCCGAAGATCCCGTCCACGGCAAGGCCCGCGAAGGCTTGGAACGCCTTGACGGCACGGCGCGTTTGCGGCCCGAAGACCCCGTCCTGGACGAGCGCGAAGCCGAGGCGCGAAAGACTGTCCTGCAGGGTGCGGACCGCCGCGCCCCGGTCCCCGATGGCCAGAACCCTGGAGGCCCGCGTCTCGGCCCGTTCGCTCACATCGGGCGGCGCGGCGGCCCGTGCCGGATTGGCGGATTTGGGATAGGTTGACCAGGGCAGCTGGAAATGCGGGCCGTCAAAGAAAGAGGCCCAGTCGCCTCCCCACTCCAGCGGCACGCCCAGATCGCGGGCCGCCTCCTTCATGGCATCGGCGATCCGGTAATAAAGCGGCACTTCCCAGGAGACCCGGGTGCCGATCATCGCCATCAGGTCGACCGCGTGGCCGGACAAATGCCTTGAGTTGAGGGTCTTGGACGCGCCCCGGTTCACAAGCTGGCGCTGGCGGGCAAGGCTGCGCACGCCCTCGATCACCTGGAACGGCTGGGAGGTGGTCGCGGCGGCCCGTTCCACCACCCGCACAAGATCGGGATGGACGCCGTCAAGGCGTTTGAGGCTGCGCGCGGTCAATGTCATGGCTCGGTCCCGGTTCGTCAAACTCATGGGAAAACCGTGCCGGAAGGACCGCGAAAACATCACCCACGCGGGAGCCCGGATGATCAGGGATCAGGTGTCGAACAGGGAGAGTTGAGTACGGTCGCGCGCCCGGGCCGCCCAGCGGCGGACCGTGGTCTGGTCCACATGGAGCAGCCGGGCGATCGCCGCCTTGGACTTGCCCTCCCGTTCCAGGACCGCGGCCAGCCAGGGCTTGGGGATCGGCACGCGCACGATGCCGGGGCCAAGGTGTTCGGCCAGCATGGCCGCTTTGTCCGGGCCGGTCAATTCCACCACCATGGAGCGATCCGGGCGCCGGGGCAGATAGAGTTCCGAGCCGCCAAAGGCCAGAAAGAACCGGATCGCCAGCGCCTCGCCAAGCACCTCCACATAAGGCGCGATATGGGCCGGGGGCGCGAAAGGAGCGGACGGCGGGCTCATGGGCGCCTGGTCCCCCGTGCGCCCCGGCGCACCAGCGTCGCCCGGTACAGCGTGCCAAGCTCCCGGTGTACCGCGATCCAGTCGGCGCCGTTCAAGCGCTCCGGATCGCCATGGCCGAACGTGTCGATCAGATAGCCGGTCAGCGTGCTGGAGGGCGCCGCCTGCACAGCGGCAAGCTTGGACCAGACATGCAGGACCACCTGGAACTGCGGATTGTTGTAGATCGCGGGCAGGCCCTTCTCGATCCGGAACAGGCCGGGATTGGCGGTCTTGCGGCGGATCCAGTCCTTCAGCGCCTCGATCGCCTTGTCCGCGTCCTTCGGGTCGCGCAGGAACCGGTCGCTGTCGAGCCCGGTCTGGCGTTTGAGAAAGGCCCGCATGGCCTCCGGCGCACGGGTGTCGATCACGCCCAGCCAGTAGCCGGTGCACCACAACGCCCGGAGTTTGCGCGCATAGGCGCTGCGGTCCGCCGCCAGCTCCAGAACCGGTCCTTGAAGACGCATCAAGGCCCGGATGACTGCCTGCCGCTCGCGGGGACTCAGCGCGCGGGCCGAGCGCTTGCCGGTCTCCCGTTCCAGAAGATCGCGATAGGCATCGTCATCGAGACCGGCCTGTTTCTTGAGAATGTGGATGCGTGCAAGGTCGCTCATGGGCGGTCCTCAATCGTCGCGGTAGGGCAGCCAGCGGCAGCGCACCGGGGGCTCAGGCATATCCGGCGGCACCGGGGATTCCGGTGCCGCCTGGCGCTGTTCATCGCCCTTTGGCGCGCGCGTGGCCGCCGCCAGTTCCCGGCGGAGCAGTTCGGTCGTGGCCGCTTTAAGGTCTCCTGTCAGCCCGGACAGGCGGTGGAGCCGGTAGCGCCGGCGCTCGGCTTCCCGCAGAAGCCGCGCCCGGGCCGAGCGCAGGGCCTCCGTCTCCGCGAAGTCGGGAGCGGGTGGGTGGGACGAGGGGGATCCGGGCCGGGTCATGGATCACCGCCTCGCCGCTTCCATCCGGTCGATCAGGGCGAACAGGTCCTCGTGGCGGCCCTCCGCGCTCAGCTCCATGGGCGTTCGCCCGCCAAGCTCCGGATGCGGGGTGATGTGCCAATAGATCTGCTCTTGTGCGGACATCAGCTTGTCGAGCCGCAGGGCGATCACCTGATCGTTATGCCGGTGATGGCGCGGATCCGGGTTGCCGTTTTCGTCCTTGCGGTAAACCATGCCTGCCTCCTGTGCGGGCGCTCTCCTTTGGTGCAATTCCTGTTTTACACCACTTTGGCGAGATCAATGGTGATCGGCTGCCAGGCCGCTTCCGGGGCAGCGCGGTGATAGAAGCGGACATAGGATTTCGAGCCGGTGATCCGCATGGCGTCACGCAGCGCGTCCATGGCCCGGCCCCACCTTGCATCGGCAATGTCGAGCCGCAGCAGCAGGAAGATGTCCGACTTGTTGATCTGGCCTTCCTTGTCGGTGTTGAAGGCCCGCGTCACGATCGCCTTGATTTCCGGGCGGCTGTCCGCCGACCATTCGGTCAGGCATGCGTCGATCAGCTGTTTGGCGGTCTGGAGCTCCGGCCCGAAATCCACGAAATCCGACACCTGCACCGTGACCTTCATCAGCCCGTCGAAGCTCTGATAGGTCCGGTTGCCCTTCTTGCCGCCCTTCACCGCCCCGTATTCCTGGGCAAGCAGCGCGTCGAGCTCCCCCAGATCCGTTGTGGTATGGCCCTTGAACCGGCCGATCTGTGCCGACAGGGCGTCCGCATGGGCGATGATCTTGCGCACCGTCTCGTCCTCCAGCTTGTGCTGCGGCTTGACATTGGCGAGCGGCACCAGGTTGCCCTTGGCATCGCGCATGTAGCGCTGTCCGCCCAGATCGAGAACCCCGTCCGCGGCCTGCCGCGGGTTGCCGTCCCCGGCCTGCGGGTCCTGACGGGTCTCGGGGCCGCCGGTCAATGTGTCCATGGTCAGTCTCCTTTGGCTGCTTGGATTTGGTCCAGGGCACTGCGCCCCGGAGCCGGGTCGCCCATCAGGGCGGCGGTGGCCTCCGGGGTCGTGCGGCCGGGGCATGGCCGCGCCGGGACGGGGTTGCGATTGCGCAGCACGCACATGCGCCGGCGCTTGCGGATCCTCGGCAGGTCCCCGGGCAGCGGCAGCATGGCCTTGGCGGTCTCAAGACCGGTGCGCACGTCGAGTTCGGTCCGCTCCAGCACCAGGGCAATGTCCTCGATGCTGTCGCCCATGCGGTCGAGGCCGACCAGCATGGCCAGTTCCCGCCGCGTCCAGTGGCCTGTCGAAATCATGACACCCCTCCATCCGGCCGGGGCAGCCGGGCCTTGGGAAAGGGGACCACCGTGTCGCCGCTGAGGTCGATCACGGTCATGCCCCTCGCGTGCCCGGGCACCACCGCCTGCTCCAGTTGCCGGATCTGGTCCCGGTACGTGGCCACCCGCCCGGCAATCCGCAGCAGATAGCCATGCATGGGATCGCTGGCCTCGAAGTCCTGGGCCTTGACGAACAGGGTCCGGCACAGATTGGTGATGTCGTCACTCAGCATGGCTCTCCTCCGGGGGCTCGTGGATCGGGGTGCGGGGTTTGAGGCGGGAATTCGGGCAGCCGGACCGGCAGGCCCGGAAAACGCGGGTGCGCACGGCGTTGGTGACGGCCCGCGGTTTTGCCTGCCAGGAAAGGCAGGCATCCCGGCCGATTTCTCCGAGCACCGGGCAGACAACCGTCTCGCCCAACAGCGCGCCGCGCACGGTCGCCGCGATCTTTTCCAGATCGCCGGGATACTTGTTGGCGAGCGTCTGGCTGAGGGTCGCAGGCGAATAGCCGAGGCGTTTGGCAGCCGCGTTCAGGCTGGTGCGGCTGGCCAGCGCGGCAAGTTCGCGGACCCAGTCCGGCATGTCCGGACCCCAGGCGGCTTGCGCCTTGTCAGTCATGGTGGGATCAAAAGTCATGCCGCTACCTCTTCGGCCACAACGGGTCCCATGACCTGTTTCAGGTTCGCGTCATAAACGAGTTTGGAGCGCAGGATTTTCGGTGGTTTTGGCCCGGTGTTCATGGCGGGGTTCAGACGCCAGATGCCTGGTGTTGCCGCTTTTCCCTTGCGCAGCACCTGCAGATACCCGGCAAGCTCCAGCCGGTAGATATAGGCTTGCGCCGACTTTGCCCGAACCGGCACATCCACCGTGCTGGCTGCGATCGCCAGCTCATTGACGTCGAAAGCGGACAGCGACCGGATTGCGGTCCACAGCTGGATCTGGCCCTGCCCCAGCTTGCCGGGCGAACCGTCCCGGTTGAGGATCGGTGTTGCGGAAGGGCGTTTTAGCAGCCGGTAGACATTTTCGGGTCGCGTGCTCTTGTTTGTGGAGGCATAACGGGTCACCAGATGGTCGCGGGTCTCGGCAATTTCGAGAAATCCGGCCCGCAGCAGACGGATGACATAATCGCTGATGCATTTGCCGTCCCGGTCGTTGCACCTCAGATCGATCTCTTCAAAGGTGAACAGGCGCCCGCCCTTGCCCAGATCCCGGATCACACTCCAATAGTGATCATGGCCCCGGTAGACGGGTTTGCCAGTGGTCACGCGCAATTCGAGCTGGATCGGCATCAAACGGCCCTCCGCTTTGCCCGGCCGCGCGGATCGCCGGTATAGAACCAGTCTTCCGGAAACCGGCCGGTGCTGACTGTGTCCGCCCGCTCGTTGCGCGCCGTCTCGCGGATCCGGTTGAGATTGACGACGATCCGCCGCGCCCGGCCGCCGGACTTCTCCAGCACCTGGGCGATCAGATCCTCGCAAAGAACAAGGCCGGGGCAAAACAGGTCCGCCAGCGCCCGCGTGTCGTCCAGGTCGCATTTTTCCGCCGGCACCCATTCCAGCACCCGGTTGTGCACCCGTTCGACCGCTTGAAGCTTTTGCGGCAGCAGCTCCTCGCCGATCAGCAGCATCGGCACCTGGGAATGCTCCTGGATCTCGCGGATCAGCTCGAGCATGTTCTTGTCCGCGAGCTTGTCGGCCTCGTCGATGATCAGCGGCCGGTCGAAATCATCGCCAAGCGCCAGGATCGCCTGCTCGGTGAGATCCGCGATCGAGCCGCGCCGGGGTTCGCGGCCCGCCTCCTTCAGGATGTTTTCCAGAAACTTCTTGCGGGTCCAGCTGTCGCCGACCTCGACCCGCAGCGCGCCCGTGACGTTCTGGGCGTAGATCGCCGAATAGGTCTTGCCATACCCGGAAAACCCGTGAAACACGCCGATGCCCGGCAGATGCGGCCCGCTGGCGCGCAAGAGTTCGACGAGGGTCAGGAACCTTGCGACATTCTTCAAGGCGGCGAGACCACCGGATCGGGTCTCGGAGGTGCGGTTGTGCGTCATCCAGGTCTCCTCGGTCCTCTGATGGAGTGGGCGGCGTGGTCGCTCAGGAGCTTGCGGGCGCGGTATTCGGGGCCTTCCCTGTAGCCGGTGAGCCAGAGCGCGTCCCGGTCACTGAGCGGTGTGCCCTCGGCCAGGCGCGCCTCCAGTTGCAAGGCCCGCTGGAACCGGCTCTCGGGTGTGTCGGCTGCGGCCAAAGCATGGACGGTGGCCGGGACAGTGGCCGGGACGGCGGGTTTGTCCGCCTGCGTCAGACGGTCGAACATGGCCGCTTCCCGGCCCGACAGCGGTTGTGGCTTGGGTTTTTGTTTCGCAGCCCTGGCCGCCAGCGATTGCGGCGTCTCATGAGGCCGGGCTGGCTTGGGAAAGGCCAGAATGTCGGCATTCATCTGGTAGGCCGCGCGCTGCGCCTCGGCGACCGTGCGCGGCGTGATCCGGCGCTTGGCTTTGCGGATATCGGCCAGCGCGTCCGTTTCCAGCGCCTTTTGCCGGGCGCGGACCTCGGCGATCGTCGCCGCCGGATCCAGCCCGGCGAGATCCGGACACAGCGCTTCGCCGAGATACGTCTCGCCATCCGGCTCGAACAGCCACAGGCGGCCGAGGTCGTCCGGATTGTGACGACACAGGATAGTCCGGCCCGGCATGACATCGCCGGTGAGATACTGGCTGCCATCGACCCGGATCCCGAGCTTGGTGACCCGCCGCAGGCCATCGGATCCCGGAACCGGCGCCAGCAGGACATCGAGCACAGCCGGGTCCTTGATCGCGCGAAGATCGCCGTTCCAGGCCTGCGCCGCCTGAAACGGCGTCTTGCCCTTGAGCCCGGCATGGGGCGTGTGGGCATATTGCTGGAGCGCCCAGCGGTCGGCTTCGGCTTGAAGCTCGGCCGCGCTCATTTCCACATGGAAGAGCTTCGCATCCTCCGTCCCCAGGCGGGCCGAAAAGGCTTTTCTGGCCTCGATCACCTTCCGGTCGGCGACATTATGGCCAATGAAGCCGGGAAGCGTTGCCGCGCAATCGCGCTGGAACGTGCCGATCAGCCGCTCCACCGTACCCTTTTGCTCCGGCGCATGCGGCTCGCAAGGGTCGTGCTCGATCCCCAGCGCGTCCAGCAGCCGCTTGGTTGCCCTGGCCACGAAATCGGAGCCGTTGTCGGTGACAATTTCCTCCGGCACGCCCCAGGCCATCAGGCATTTGCGCAGGAGAAGCCCGACCGCGGCCGCCCGCGGCGTGTCGCAAATCAGCAGCAGGCACCGGCGGGAATAGAGATCGATCGCCGCATAGATCGTCTTGCGCCCGTCCGTGGTCATCACATCCGAGGGCGAGGCGTCGATTTCCCAGACCTCGTTGAGCCGTTCCCTCCGGTTGGCGCCGGTGGCGGCAAAACGGATCGTGGACTTGTAGGCATCCGGATCGGTGATCTTCAGGAGTTCGTTCCGGTGCGTCTCTTTCCAGCGTTTGAGCGCATCCTGAAAGGTGCGGAGCGGCGGCATCGCCACCCGCCGCTGGCCTTGTTTGCCATCGATCAGCACGGACGGCCCGAATTCGGCGAGCGCGGCGGTGCGGATGTGTTTGGCGGCGAGAAACGGGTTGCTGGCATGAAGCGCCAGGCACCAGGCGCGCAAACGCCCCTGTTCGGCCCGGTCGAGGATCCCCTTGCCCTTGCGCGCAAAGGAGGGATCGGAGCCAAGCCGGTTGAGATCGCGTTTCATGTGCGCGCGCCAGCGGCTCAAGGTGCGCCGTGAAAGCGATGTGATTTCAGCGTGAACCCACTCGGGCACGGCCACCTGCCCGGCCCTATAGGCCTGTGAAAACAGGTGATCGCTCACCGCCTGGCCCATCCCGGACTGTTTGTGGAACCGCTCAGCCACTTTCAGGACGATCAGCCGGGCATCGCGCGTGGTCCGTTCCCGTGTGGTCAGGTCCTCGTGGGTCTCACAGGCAAAATCGTCCGGCTCGACGCAGATGAACCGGGCGGCATAGGCAAGTTTCTGGGGCAGCGGCAAAAGGTCGATGTGATATTCAAAGCCCCCGCCCCCGAGCGAGCCGGACCGGCGGCGGCAGAGCGGGGTATCCGCCCAGCCCTCCCGCTCGATCAGCTTGTGCACACCGCGTTTGGTTCCCGGAAAGCCGTCGAGCTTGAGGTCGGCGAGGTCCTGCGCGGTGTGCCAGAGCTTCATTGCGCGCTCCGGATCTTGGCTTGCAGATAGCGTGCCCGGCCCTCGATC
This sequence comes from Roseibium aquae, assembly GCF_008711285.1. GTDB lineage: Bacteria > Pseudomonadota > Alphaproteobacteria > Rhizobiales > Stappiaceae > Roseibium > Roseibium aquae. The sequence continues at coordinate 29,790 of NZ_VXDC01000016.1, read as the reverse complement.
TCCCGCTTGTGATCCTCGATCAGGGCGAGCTCGATGACGTTCTCATAGCGCTTGGGGATCACCGCCAGATCGAACTCGTCGGCCAGAAACCCGAGCAGCTCGGTCTTGCCCGTGGCGTGGATCAGCGCGATCAGCCGTTCCACGGAAATGTTATGGTCCGTCTTGCTTTCGGCAGCATAGCTGTCGAGCATGGCAACAGAGACCGGGGATCCGAGACGCTGCGACATCTGCCCTGCGATCGTCGCCCGGTCCTTGCCGGATTCCCGCAGCGCCTTGGCCACCGCCCGGCTGATGCGCGAGGACAGCCGCTTGCCCGGAATGGATCCGGGCTCGAAGCCGACCGAGACCCGGGGCGGCGTCCAGCCCTTGAACATGTCGATTGTGTAAGGATCGCGGGGCCTACGCATCGAACCATCCCTCCCGCTGCGCGAGATCGAGGATCTCGGTCTTGTGCTGCCGGAACACCGCGGCCCGGCCGCTTGAATTGAGTTTTGAAAGACTGTTTGAAACCGATTTGAAGAGCTTTTCCGCCTCGCTCAGCGGCGGGCGTCCGGCGAGCACCACCAGCGCGTCCGCAACGGACATCGCCTTGGGCACCGGGGCCAGGATCAGGTCCAGGACCCTGGATTGGGTCTCGGCGGCCAGTTCGCTGAGCGCTTTCAGGTCGCTCTGCTTGTTGGCGAGCGGCGTGCCCTTGAGACGCGCCCGGCTGTCCGGCGCAAGGCCCTGCCAGATGGTGATCGCCAGCCGCACCGCCCGGTCCGACAGGCCGGTGGTCTCCGCCGCATGGTGGCAAAAGGCAAAGATTGCCGTTTGATTTTTTTGCGCCTCTTGAAAGGCCCGGCTCTTGCGATCGCCGCCCTTCCGGGTTTCCGGATAAAGCAGCTCATGGACCGCCTTCAGTTCGGCCAGCCCTTCGCAGCGCTCAAGGGCATTCAGATCCTTGCGGGCGAGGTTTTCCAGAAGCTCCCGGCGGCGGAGGACATCGCTGGAAGGAAAAATGTCTTCCGGCACGATCTGCGCGGCGATCTCGGACCATCTCAATAGCTTTGCAGCTTCCAGCCTGTGCAGGCCGGAGATCAGGACAAACCCCTTCCCCTCAGCCAGGAGATCGATCGGCGTCTGCTGTCCGCTGTCGAGAAACATCTCCGCCAGCACCGCCGCCCAGTCGGGATCGAAGGACCGCAGCCGGTCGTCCGGGACCCGGATCGCGCGAACGGGGACGTCCGCGAAGGTCCGCAGTCCAGCCGTCCGGGCTTTGGCGGGGTGCGGACGGGGCGCGGCCATCACGCCGCCACCCGTGTCTGGCGGGAGGATTTGTTTTGTCTGGCCTTTTGGAAGGCGGACGGTGTAGCGTTCGGGCGGAGACTCGGGTGGTAGGTACGCAGCATGGAGCCCCACCGGTCGTCCGGCCACAGATCTTCAGGATCGGCCCCGAGAAAATGCGCGACAATGATCTTGCCGCGCCGGCTTTGGGGATCGGCCCGAAGGGCATCGGACACGGTGGAGAGCTGTTCGCCATAGGCCCAGGACAGGAACTGGAGCGTGAAGCCGGCGCCAAAGCGCTGCCGGCCCGAACGCATCACATCGGCCCGGATCGCATGCCGGTCCCGCTGTGACGGTCTTGTGTTCTGGTGTGTATCCCCTGCCATGCCAGCCTCCATCGCGGCCGCCCATCGGGAGTGCAGTCCTTGAGGCGGCCATCGGATCAGGAATGAATGCGCCGGTTTGACCGGCGTTTTCGAGTTCGGGAAACTCGCAACCAAGGGGAGTATACACACAATCGTGCGTATTTGAAGATTATTTATGCACTTTAGTGTGTTTTGTTATCAATGGCGAGGCCGTCAAAACCAAAAACAGAACTGGCTCAACGCCTTGTCACGATCCGCGGAGACCTCACACGGGCCGAATTCTGCGCCAGACTTGGCATTTCCGATTCAACCTATGCGACCTACGAAAGGGGTGACCGGACGCCGGACGCAATTCTCTTGGCGAGATTGACGGTCGATTGCGGGGTCGATCTGCACTGGCTCCTGACCGGCGAAGGCACACCGGCGCGCTCGCAAGGATCAGCCGAACCACGGCCCGGCGAGCGCACCGCGGTCCCGATAGACCCCGATCTCCTGAAAAAGGTCGCCCGGATCGTGGAGCGCACCCATGCGGCGGCAAACATTCGCCTGCCCCAGGACGCCCGCGCCGGAGAACTCGCCCGCGCCTACAACCTCGTGATGGCCAAGGCCGACGACCCGGCTGACCCGCTGGAACTCAACAGCCTGCTGCCCTGGCTGGAAACCCATCTCACTAAAACCTTGCGGGAAGCGCTGAACGACCCCGGCGCCGGGAAACGCGAGGCTTGAGCGTGGTCCGGATTGCGGAAAAGGGACCAGAAATTGCTGCGACAGCTTAAAAACGCAAAGGTTGTATTGTCAAGTTTTGCTACTTTTTCTTAGAGCAACCAAACGGAGCCAACTGGGAGCCGTACACAAAGGCCACATCCGGATGAGGCGATATGCTGTGTAAAGACGAGGCAAAAAGAACATAACAAGAACATTTTAATTGATAACCGGGAATCTTTGTGCCAACGTGGCACTCAACGACACAGTAAGGATTCGGGTTGATGGCAATTACAACCACGCCAAACGAGTTTTCCCGTCTCCGCGAAATGGCCGGACTCACCATTGAAGAGGCTGCAAGGATTACAAAAGTATCGGTCCGGTCAGCGTATCGCCATGAAAGCGGCGAAAGTACCCCCTCGCCCCTCGCTATGGACATACTCAGATTGATGGCTGACCAGAATAGTCCGCCGCAACAGGATGCCCGGTTCCGCTTTGTCGATCTTTTCGCTGGAATTGGCGGCCTTCGGGTCGGGTTTGAAAACATTGGAGGGAAGTGTGTTTTCACAAGCGAATGGGACAAATACGCAACCGAAACCTATCGCAAGAATTTCCGGAATGACCCTGAGCACGTATTTGCCGGAGATATAAGGGAATTCACGTCAGGTGACGAGGCTTTGGCCAGAATTCCGGCGCATGATGTTCTGCTTGCCGGTTTCCCGTGCCAGCCTTTTTCGATTGCCGGCGTATCAAAAAAGAATGCACTCGGTCGACCGCATGGTTTCCTTGATGACACTCAGGGCACGCTGTTTTTTGACGTCGCACAGATAATTCGCTTCCACCGTCCCAAGGCTTTTTTGCTCGAGAACGTGAAAAACCTGCAGCGGCATGACAAGGGCCGCACGTTTGCGACCATCATGAACGTGCTGGAGCAGGAACTCGGATACCGGGTTACAACAAAGGTTCTCAGCGCCCGTCCCTGGGTTCCACAAGGGCGTGACCGTATTTTTATCGTCGGCTTCCTCGACCATTCAAAAGACTTCTCGTTCGATGAAATCGTAGCCCCGATCGGACCTGAACCGACACTCGGGACCATTCTTGAAGATACCGTTCCGGAGAAATACACGCTGACGCCGAAACTCTGGGCGTACTTGCAGAACTACAAGAAAAAACACGAGGCAAAGGGCAACGGTTTCGGGTTTGGACTTTTCGGGCCTGACGATGTGGCAAGGACACTTTCCGCCCGGTACTACAAGGACGGGTCAGAGATCCTTATCGATCAGGGTAAGGGCAACCGGCCGAGACGGCTGACGCCAAAAGAGTGTGCACGTTTGATGGGGTTTGAACGGGGAAACCGGAAATGGGAAATCCCGGTTTCAGATACGCAGGCTTACAAGCAGTTCGGAAACGCAGTTGTTGTGCCTGTCGTAGAGGCCATTGCTGAGGCGATGAGCCCGTTACTTCCCAAATCGGTAACAGATGGGTTTGCCTCCCCCACCCCTGTCGTCAGCACAGTGACCGGTGACGAGGTCAAAGCAGCAGTAAATGGCTGATGTAGTCAGGCCGGAGGTCCGCAGCCGGATGATGTCCGGCATAAAGGGGAAAGATACAAAACCCGAAGTCTACGTTCGGAAAATGCTCCATGCGGCCGGTTTTGGCTATCGGCTGCACCACAGGAAACTTCCCGGCAAACCTGATATCGTTTTATCGAAATACAGGGCCGTGATTTTTGTACACGGATGTTTCTGGCATGGTCACCGGTGTCACCTGTTCAAGCTCCCTTCAACACGAACAGAATTCTGGCGTCAGAAGATATCGGCAAACGCCGACCGCGACGTTGTTGCGAACCAGAAGCTTCTGGATAGCCAGTGGCGCGTGGCAACGGTCTGGGAATGCGCGATAAAGGGCAAAAAAAGACTCCAACCTGCTGAAATCGAGAGTGTTCTGGTAAACTGGTTGCGCAGCGAATCAGGAAAACTGGAAGTTACAGGACGCCCCGGTGATTGAAACAATCGACGCCCTTGTGGGCCTCATGCGCCAGGACGGTGCAAAACGAATTTACGCCAAAAGACTTGCACCCAATGACAATTCAAAAAACCAAGTTTACCTCGGTGGAGACTTTACAGCTCTAAACATTATTCCTTATGGCGACATCCAGAACGACGATACCGAAATGGCCGGGAGTGTCAGGGACCGGGCCAAGGCTCCCGTCGACTTCTACTGGATTGACGACACTGGCCACCACCACGCGCCGAATACGCAGCTGATACTGTATCCGAAGTATCCGGAAGTCCGGATGTCCGGGTTTCTCAAGGGCTGCAGGCAAGCGCCGGCCGATATCATGCGTGTTCGGGATCCAGGGCGAGTTCTGTTTCTCGGGATCACGGAAGATGGCTCGGTACTTGGTCATGCTGCTGGTCCGGACAGCCCACTGGCACGCGAACTGGATCAAAGAGACGGTCTTGAGGAAGTCGGCGTCTTCCTCGAGATATCAGCGACAGAGGGACTCGGAAGCACAAAGGAGCGCCTTTTGGAAGCCCTTTCGGCAATCTACCAAAAACAGTGGATTGCGTCACAGAAGCTGGGTTCGGACGGCATAATCCGGCCATATACAGCCCGGAACGGCGGTGGATATACGCTCGAAGCCGAACTTGGCATTTCACCTAACGGATACGCCGAACCAGACTACCTCGGCTGGGAAATCAAGCAGTTTTCTGTTGCAGATTTCGACAGCTACCGTCCTAAAAGCCCGGTGACCCTTCTGACACCGGAGCCCACAGGGGGGTACTATCGAGACAAAGGCGTAGAAGCATTTATCCGGCGCTTTGGCTATGCGGATAAAGGCGGCAAGGACAACCGCCTGAATTTCGGAGGCATTTACTCCTCCGTACGTCCATACCATGCAGACACCGGATTGCAGTTGCGGCTCACCGGATACGACTTCGACAAGGGAAAGATAATCGATCTGGAAGGCGGTATCACGCTACAGGACCGGAACGGCGAGATTGCTGCGCTCTGGAAATACACCGGCATTCTTGAACACTGGAAACGAAAGCATGCCCAGGCCGCGTACATGCCATCCCTGTTTCGCACGCCGCCGCCTGAGTACAGGTTCGGGCCCAAGGTGTTGCTCTGCGAAGAGACAGATCTGACCCTGTTTCTCCGGGCAATAGCGAACGGTACCATCTATTATGATCCTGCCATAAAGCTTGAAAATGACGGCACATCGAAAATGAGCATCAAGCGGCGAAGCCAGTTCCGCATCCGCCATAACGATCTGGCCAGCATGTACCATAGGACAGAAGCGAAAGAGCTAGATCTCTAGCAGTAGTATTGCGGCTCAGAAAATAGGTGACCGCAACGGCTCTGTATCCGCAGCCTGCCTAACCTTTCGAGCTAAACATACTTGCGACGGCTGCAAAAACAAAACCCCATATTCTTCACAGGAAAATACCTTGATAATTGTATTGATAGTTTATCACCTGTCCAACACCTGATCGATAAAACCATTTGAGAGACGTTGGACATATAAGGAAGATATATTTACTTGTCGACTCAAGTCTTGACACCAAGAAAGAAGATATCCCCCACCAAAGGATGATGATTTGAAGGTACATAACTTTGCCTTGGTCAATTTCTTAAGTGTAAGATTACTATCTGATGATGAAACAGTAATGACAGAGTTTTCGGCCGGAGGAGCCTCTCTCCAAAATCGACTGGAATGTAAAAATGACATAGCAACGCCCATAAGTGGAGCCCCCTTTGACAAATAATTCTCGCGACCACCTTTTATTCTTTTAAAACCCTCCGGCAATGAACTCACTGCATCAGCTGAATAATATCTCAATGGTTGTAGTGTGTTAATTTGCGTAACGACTAAAACCCCTTTTGCGCTTCGAAAAGCAAGAGCAGGTAATTCCTGGATATGGAATACAGATCCTTGTGTCCTGAGACGTTCCGCATTTTCCTTTGCGCTCTCGAGCGTGGTGTGCATACAGCCCGACCAATACTGGGTTACCCAAGTTGAGTGCCACGCATTTCGTCCCTGGTAGATATAATATATTATACAAGACTCTAATTTTTTGATTTTTGACCTTCCCAACGGTTCGAGTTCATCGGATTTAAAAGTAAATAGACGTGTCATCACAAATTTCTTGTTAAGTCGATTCACCAACTGGTGTGCCGGATATGGATACTAAGCGATAGGTGTTTTCTGCAACTTTGAACCAGATTCAAAATTCAACGGCAAGAGCTCCTTACCTTCCGATAAAGCGGATTTTGCTTGGAACAGAACTAACGGGCCAATTCCTCGGATCAATTCGGGGCATCCTTCATTTTTTTGCCATTCGCCGCAAACTCCGCCGGAGCTACGAACGACCCGGCAAACACTTCATTCCGTTCAAATCTATGGCTTGCCGCGAAACCGCTCGTGATCAGCTGAGAAGCCGCTGTTCGCCGTCAAAATCCCATGCCCATGTTTTGACTACAAGGCGCACCGCGCGCCTAGAAAAACGCTCCAAAGCTGTTTGATTTTATATTTTTATATTTTTCTGGTTGACGAAGAATATAAAACTATATATCTATACACCCATCGAAAGGGGGCGGTTATGCTTTTGTCCAAACACGCAGAAATACGATGTGCCCAAAGGGGTTTTCCGATGGATGTGGTTGCCACAATCCTCGCCTTTGGATCCGAAAAGCCGGCAAAGGGCGCAGTAAGTCTCGTGCTGGACAAATCAGCTATCGAACTGGCTGTGGAGAATAACCGGCACCAAAGAGCTCGTCTTGAACGGTACCGCGGTGCCTACGCAATCACCTCAGGCAACAGGCTAATCACCGTTGCACATGGGACGCGCCGGTTTCGCGCCTGATTTTCGAAAAACGCTAGGAGAAAAACACCTTGGAAAATCATTCCATTTTTGCAGACAAATTCCTGCCAATCGCTCAGACCATCACCGCCGACCGGCTCGTGCAAAGCCCGGAGATGAGCATTGCAAGCGAAGGGGCAATCCGGGTCCAGTACGCACCGTTCGACTACATCGAAAAGGAAGCAAAGCTTGTTGTTGTCGGCATCACGCCGGGGGAAACGCAAGCAACAAATGCCTGGCAGGCAGTCCTGAAATCACTCAATAAGGGTTTGAAACAGGATCAAGCTTTGGCAGATGCCAAACTCATTGGCAGTTTCAGCGGTGCCATGCGGTCTAATCTCGTCGCGATGCTAGACGCGATCGGCGTTGGCGAACTACTTGGTTGCAACACAACAGCATCGCTATTCGAACCAGGCTCTCGTGAGGTCCATTTCACCTCCGCATTGCGGTACCCAGTATTCGTTAACCGAAAAAACTACAACGGCACCCCAGAAATGCTGAAGACACCTTTGCTGCGCCGATTTGTAGAAACCTGCTTGGCTGAAGAGGCTAGAACCCTGCCCTCTGCACTGTGGCTGCCCCTTGGGCCAAAGGCTAGTGCTGCCCTAGAACACCTATCTGTTGTGGGTTGCCTTGATCCTCGCCGTGTTCTGGTCGGCTTACCTCACCCCAGCGGAGCCAATGCAGAACGGGTCGCCGTGTTTCTGGGGCGCAAGTCTGCTGAAAAGGCATCCCGCAAAACAAATCCGGCGGCCTTGCAAGAATCATTTGCAAGACTTCGCAATCAGGTGACCAGCTTGAGCGAGGCACGTGCATGAGTAACGAAAAACCAATACCTTATACATGGGATGAAATTGAGGATCAGGTTCGCCGCCTAATCATCGCTCAGGCAGCCACACTCAATGAATTCGGTCCTGACGACAAAACAATCGTTTCTCGATTTCTCGGCTTTGAAACCGATGCGGTTTTGACCGAGTATCCAGAAGAAGTGAGGCTACGGCTCGAACCGACGCATCACTCGGTGTTCAACGATGCCTACGCCGCATATCAATACCTTTATCAGCTCGAGGATCGGCATATCGCCGACTTCTATCATTGGAATAGGATTGGTTCTGGTCTGCTGAGCGGATGTTACCCAACAACCGATCCTGAGGGTGAGCCCACACCACTTTGTCGTTTGAACAACCCCCCGCTTCGCCGGGTTTTTCAAGGCTTTTTCGCGCGGTTCGGGATGGAGGTGGATGGTAGTTATGATCCAAGTCTCGCAGATCTCAGCATCTTGTCGGGCCTTTCTGAAGCTTCCGTTAGGGCATCCCTCAGCAAAGAGGGTTTCACCATCGAACGGATCGGTGACAGCCAGACGTCAGTACTCGCCGGAAAGGATGCTATCGTTTGGCTTCAGAAACGGCGCGGTTTCATTCCAGATCAGGGGCCTATATCGCCTGAGGCGCTTCTGGCGCGGCAGTTGCGACTACTAAATGGCGATAGCCCATTTCCATTGGCTTTGAGGCGAATTATAGAAAACCAGGAGCTTTCTCAAGCCGAACTAGCATCCTGCACTGCAGTGGATGCGTCATGGCTCACTGATTTATTCGCAGGCCGTAAAGTCTCATTAGATATCGACGCGCTGACGCGCTTGGCCCATGAGTTTGGATTGCCACGCTCCAAGTTCGTCGCCCGCGCCATTGAGTACCTCCTCGAAGATTAAACGGAGCCCGGATCGTAATCAACGGGGGAGCGGCTCGGAAATCGAAAAGTCGGCTCCCCCTAAAGGTTGGTTTCCGGCTAACGAGAAGTTTTTGTTTTGGCTCGATTGCATGCCAGCCACAGAGTAACAGATATGACAAAACGATATGAACGACCACTTTCAATCGAGGAACTTGCAAGCCTCTCAGATGACGACATCGATTTCTCGGATATTCCCGAACTCGACGCGAGTTTTTTTGAAAATGCGTTGGTCGTCGATCCGACGAAACAAGAACGCGTGACATTGGCCCCGCGCAAGGAGGTGATCAAATTCTTCAAAGAACGCCACCCGCACGACTTCTTAGCGGCAATGTCCAGTATTCTGTGTCGGTATGTAGCCGATCGTTCGAAACGGCCCCTTTTAACGGATGAATGCGTACCGGCGGCAAAGGATCTCATTGCCGAGTATATCCAGCGCAGGAAATTGTATGGCGCAAAGCAACGGGACATTGCTGCCGAAGCCGGTTACGACAAGCCGAACAATATATCGATGCTGAAAACCGGAGCAACAAAGGTACCTCTGGACAAGATTCCCTCTATTTCGAGGGCGTTAGGCATTGATCCCATTCTTTTGTTACGATCTGTCATTTATGACTATCACCCAGAATGGAAATCCGTTCTGGAAGATATTGTCGGTGGCCTGACAACAAACGCTGAACGTGAAATCCTCGCCTATATCCGCGAGATTTCCGGAAAAGATGATCTGCACCTCACCGAAGATGTTAGAGAGCGTTTGCGGGCGGCATTTGAAACAACCGATACCCGCGCGGAAAAAGATGGACCCTGACAAAAGAAGCATGAGTCCGCCAACCGACACGGCCGGATTCGCATAATGTGTCATATGGAACACGGTCCCTCGGTTCCCACCACGGCATGGGTGCGCCACCAGTTTCCATTCAAGTGACCTTGAAAAGCCGCAGGAAACTGGCCCCAGGGAACAGGTCGCATCGCTCCCCTGCCCGGTACCCTGCTTGAAGCCGCATAAGGGCTGTCTTGACAGCGCTTTTTAATCTGGCCAGGCGGAAACCAGGCACGCCGCGCCAACCGAACCTGCGCCAGGAGTATATCAACGGCGCGTTAAACACCCCTCAAATCCGCACAAAACCGCGAAAAACCATCCATTCCCGGATAATCCCGCTTAAGCCCTTAAGGCCACTCGTTCCTGCGCGTTACAGGTTTTCCGACGCCACCCGCATCCGTGTGCGTTAACCGTTCAATTGCTGATCAAAAGCTCCGTCACCCGTTTTGACCGCGTCTTGCTGGCCGAATAGGTCACGTCGACCTCCTCGATATGGAATGCCCCGAATGCCTGCCGGATCTCCGGCGCATCGTTGATCGACAGCAGGAACCGGCCTTTGATCTCGATCAGCTGGTTTGCCAGGCGTTCGAAGTCCTGCGGTCCGAACACCCCGTCGCCATAGTAGGTCTCGCAGTCCCAATAGGGCGGATCGAGATAGAACAGCGTGCCGGGCCGGTCATAGCGGGCAATGCAGTCCCCATAGGCCAGTTGTTCGATGATGACGCCGGACAATCGCTCATGGACATCCTCCAGAAGGGGCACCACCCGGCTGAGATCGAACCGCGCGCCGCGGGTCAGCGACACGCCGAATGTCCGGCCCTTGACCTTGCCCGCGAAGGAGATGCGCTGGATGTAGAGGAAGCGCGCCGCCCGCTCCAGATCCGTCAAGGTGTTCGGGTCGGTCTTCAAAAGCCGTTCAAACTCGGATCTGCTGGTCAGCTGGAACCGCAAAACCTCCAGGAACTGCGGATAGTGCCGCTGGAGGATCCGGAACAATGTGACCACGTCGCCCGAGATGTCATTGACGATCTCGCAGGGCGCGCGGAACGGGCGGCGGAAGAACACCCCGCCCATCCCGACAAAGGGTTCGGCATAGACACTGTGCGGGAGGGCTTGCAGCTTGGCCGCAATGCGCTTCGCCAGCCGGTGTTTGCCGCCAATATAGGGTGCAACCGGCACCACAGGCCGGATCGTTTCTAGAGCCCGGGATTGATCAGGGGTCGGATCGCTCGGCATCGTCTTGCTCCTTGCCGTCGCGCTCTTCGGCGCGGATCAAGGGCTCCACCGGCCTCAACCAATTGAGTGTGCCGCATCTGCGGCACTTGATCTGGATAGCTCCCGCAATGGCGCCCTGTCCAGCCTTGAACAAAAGCGCATGACACCGGCCGCATCGGATTTCCTGCATATCAACCCAGACGAGAATCGCCGACACTTCTCCTGCCCGCGCGGGCAGCGGGTGCGGCGGTTGTTCTTCTTGGCTGCCGGGCGGGCACTTGGTTTGGCGATCGATGGCCCGCCGTCCGGATTTCTTTCAGGGTCCGGACCGCCCGTGTCCTCAGATACTCATGAGCCCGGCACCACGGGCAGGAAGTAATGCAGCACCACCTTCACGGCGCCGCCGGTAAAGGCCCCGCCATTGGCCGTCAGCTGGACAGGCGTGTCGGCATAAAAGGCCTGCGGGCCGATCACGCCGGCATTGGTCGCGCCCGCCGCGATGCCGAGCGAGCCGCCGAACTTCGAGACCTCCCCGGCGATCCCGCAGTCATAGGAAGCGGCCCCGGTGATCGCGGTGGTCGTGCGGGTGGAAACGCCGAAGACGATCGCCCGGTCGGGGATGACGATCGAGGTGAGCGCAGTTGCCCCCGACAGCGTCACCTCCTCTTCCACGGTACACATCCGGCTCTCAGCCCCCGACGGGCTTTGCGAGACGGTCGCGACCTGCGACAGCAGCGCGCCATAGTCGCGCCACCCCGCGGCCGTGAAGACCGCCAGCGTGCCCTCGTCGGCGATGAAGGCCAACAGGCCGGTGACCGGCGCATGGAAGGTCCAGAAGCCGTCGGCAAAGCTGGCGATCGCCCCGTCCTGCCCGGTCCAGTCGCCGGTCGCGCTTGGGGCGACCAGATAGGTGTCGCCATCGGTTGCCGCGGGCGGGGTGGTGAGATCCCGGTCGAGAAAGACCAGATGCGCCAGGGCGTCCAGCCGGGCGAGCGCCTCGTTGTGGGTGACCTCCTTCTGGGCCTGGCTGGCCGCGATCAGCGGCAGGTTTAGCCGCGGGGTTGTGCTCATAAGTTCGCCTCCGTTGGAACACCCCGGCCGACCAGGCCCGAGATCTGGACAACGCGCAGGGTGATGGCGGGTTGCGGGGCGCCGAAATCCGCCGTCTGGTCGGCCGCCGCATAGGTCCAGGCCGGGCTGGTCAGCCCCCGGACCGTGCGGATCACGCTGCCGCCATTCAGAACATCGATCTCGTAGAGCTCGCGCTCCTCGCCGAGCGGCACGTCCGTGCCGTCCGCCCAGGTGGCGTTCACCCGCCCCTGGCGGATCCACGAGACGGCAAGATCCCCTGCCGGAGTCCTTCGGCCCCGCACATGCACCGGCGCAAAGGGCTTCAGGGCCACCGCTTCAAGGCGCATTGAAAGCGTCTTGAAGGCCGGATCGCTCGAGGGCAGCGGCGCCGGGCCATAGGCCCAGGTCCTTGGGATTCCCCGGTCGGTGAGCGGCACATCCGCCTGGACCAGCGCCCCGTCCAGAAGCACCACCCGCGCGCCCGCCGCAACGGCACCCCGCATGGCATGGGCGGTCCCCCGCCGCCCGCGCAACAGGCCCGAGAGCTGCCATGTCATTTGGCCAACCAGCTCGGCGGTGGCAAACTGCAGGATCTCCCAGGCATTCTCCCCGTTCCAGACCGCCAGCACATTCACCGCCCGCTCGAGCAGCTCCTCTTCCGGCACCGAGGACAAGGTTCCGTAAGCCAGCCGGACCGTCAGCCGGTTCGCCCGGTCGAAGCGATAGGCGGTGCCCGCAAAAAGATCGGTTTGCGTCCGGCCCATCCTCGCCTGGCCCGGCACGCTGGCGATGATCCGCGATCCCTCCTGCACCCGCACCCCGCCCCAGGGCGCGGCAAAGGCCGCGCACCAGGGCTGGTGGTCCCCTTGCGTGTCCGAGATCACCGGAAGGTCCAGCACCTCCAGCACCGCCGCCCCGAAGCTTTGCACCGGCTGTGCGGGCGGCGGCGAGGCCTCTGCCCGGCGCAGGCTGTAGACCCCGGGCTCCACCGCCACCGCCTCGCACAGCCGGGCGCCCGCCTCCACGATCCTTGTCAGCCGGACCGCGCGCTGGCGCCCGCCCGCCTCCAGCACGATCCCGTCACCCGGATCGAAGGCAAGCTTCGAGGGCGGCAGGGCAAAGCTCGCCCGCTCGCGTTCGGCCCACCGCTCCATCAGCCAGGCCTCGATCCGCCCCTGCCCCTCGCCCGGATCCATCACCAGCGGCGCCGTCAGGCTTTCGGTGCGCGCGCTGGAGGTCACCAGCCGTCCGGCCGCAACGCTCGTCTGCCGGTAATCATGGCCCGCGTCCCAGAACCCCAGATGCGCCCGCACGGGCAAGTCCGTCTCCTGCGCCCGGGTCAGCGTCCAGTCCGGCTTCTGGCGGTCCGGGGCGGCCAGCTCCGCCTCGGCCAGGGTGCCAAGAGGCGGACGCCCGCGCGGGCGGCAGACGATCCGCTCCCCCGTCTCCACCATGTCGAAGCGGTAGACCTGCGCCAATTGTTCCAGCTGCTCGCGCGGGCTCACGATCCCCGCGCGCAGCCAGCCCGCCACCGGATCGGAAAGCGCCCCGGCCTCGATCGCGTCAAACCCCACCGACTTGCAGATATGGACAATCAGCGCGCCGAGGGTCACGGCGCCCAGCTTGCCCTGCACCCAGTGGCCATATTGCCAGTTCGCCGCATCGCCCCACACATCGGACCGGTTCGGAAAGGCCGGAAAGGGCCTTGCGTCCCAGGTCCAGAGAAACGAGCGGGAGAGGTCCAGCATCGGCCCGCCATAGACGGGGGACACCGGATTGCGGCCCTCGCCCGGATCCCAATAGGTCAAAAGCGCCTCGATGCCGCGCCGCTGGATCAGATCGTCCCGCCCGCCATTGGAAAAGTAAGGAAACGCGCTTTCCGAGGACTTCGGGTCGACAAAGACATTGGGCTGGTTGGTCGCCTTGTCCACGGAAGGAAAGCCGTATTCGGTGAACCAGATGGGCTTGGATTGCGGCACCCAGCCGGTCGGGGACCCGCTCTCCACCCCGCCCGGCCGGTCAAAATGGCTGTTCAGCCACCAATTGCGGATATCCTTGGCCCGGAACACCCAGGGCTTGCCATAGGCCCCGTCGGTGATCGGGGTTCTTGTCTGGTCCTCCCGGTCGGCCGCGCCTTGATACGACCAGTCGTAGTCCTCCCCGCCCTCCACATTGGCGTGGAGATAGGCAAGATCGGTGATCGCGCCGGCCCCCGCCAGCGCGTCCAGATGCCCGTCCCCGTCCCGCCAGTCGGACAGCGTCATGTAAGTGTCGATCCCCACCGCATCGATGGCGCTGGAACTCCACAAGGGATCGAGATGGAAGAAAAAATCCCCGGACCCGTCCGCCGGGTCATGGCCCCGGTATTCCGACCAGTCGGCGGCATAGGTGAGCTTGACGTCCGGCCCCAGGATCGCCCGGCAATCGGCGGCAAGCTGAACAAGCTGGCTCACGGCCGGATAGCTGCCTGGCCCATCGCGCACGAAGGTCAGCCCGCGCAGCTCCGAGCCGATCAGGAAGCCGGTGACCGCGCCCGGCTCGATCGCGTTCACCGCCGCGCAGAGCCTTGCATAGTGCAGCACCATGCGCCGCCAGCCCCAGTCCGCCGGGCCGGAATAGCTGGTGGTGACGGCATGCGAGGCCGGGTCGATCGTCACGGCGATGTCGGACAGACTTGCAGTCCCGAAGAAGCCCGCCACTTGTGCCGTGGCCGCAGCGGTTCTGTCCACGCTGCCCGGTTGTCCGGCCGCCGGGTGGCAGGTGATGCGCCCGCGCCAGGGAAAGGCGGGCTGCTCGGCCCGCCCGTAAGGATCGGAAAGCCCGTTGCCGGGCGCAATGTCCATCAACAAAAACGGGCAGAAGGTGGTGGCGATCCCGCGCCGCTTCAGGTCCCGGAGCGCGTCCACCACCGTGCTGTCGGCGGGTGTGCCGCCATAGGCCGGGCGCTGCGGATCTTCCGCCGAGCGCGCCAGCAGCCGGGCGCCGTCCCGGCCGAGCCCGTGCACCTGCCAGCTCCTCGGCGCCGTCGTCTTTTCCGGGCCGAACTCCACGCCGGGCCGCACCTCGCACGCCCCGCATCTGAGGTCGCTGCCGAACCAGGAGACCACCAGCAGCACCGAGGCGGCATTGGGAAAATCGCGCTGCAGGCCGTCCACCGCCACCGCCCAGTCCGGCCCGCCCACCTGGTTGTTGACGTTTTCCGCCGCGCTGGTCCCCTCGCTGTCCGGGTCGAGGCGGCGGATCTCCCCGCCCGCATAGACCCATTCCCCGGCGCCCGGGATCATCACCATGCCCTGAACCTGCTCCTCGATGCCCGGCAGCTTCCGGATCACCTCGAATTCCAGCTGCGGGATCCGGTTGCCGAAGCCGCCAAGCGCCAGGTCCTCGAACACCACAAGGGCCGTGCCGCGATAGGCGGGCGCTTCCCCTTCCCTGGCGCTGATCAGCGGATCGGGCAGCTGGTCCGCCGTGCCCGCATGCACCCGGTGGGTGATCCTGGAAAGATCCAGGATCCTGCCATCGGCCCAGACCCGGCCGATCCCGGCGATCGGCCCCTCGCACAGGCCGACCGCGAAATTGGCGAAGTAGCTATAGGTCGTGGTGGTCACTGTCTGGCGCCCGCCGCCGCCCTTGCCGCCCACCTTCTCGCTCGAGGTGTTCACCTCCATCCGCAGGCGCGTCGCCCAGATCACCTGGCCCGCCAGCCGCACCCGGCCCACCGCATCGGCGACCGGCGCCCCTTCCGTGGAGGTCTGCAGGCGCAAGTCGCCAATGCGCGGGCCTTCGGTGGACATCCGCCGGGCCGGGGTCAGGGCGCCCGCGATCAAGCCGTCCGCATACGCCCCCGCCACCCCGGCCGCACCGCTGATCAGGGCCGAGACCAGCGGGCTTGCCCCGATCGAGCCGGAGAGCGCTGTGGCAGCTGCGCCCAGAACCAGCGTTGCCATCTACAAAACCCCCGGGAAATGGAAAGCAAACCGGATCCGTTTCCGCCAGGCCGGGATCAGGGGCACCTCGCAGACGGGAAGATGCTCATGGGCATGGAGGATCCGGGGCGCCGGTGCATCGATGGCGGTGGTCAGCAGGGCGCAGTGCTTGGCCGGCAGCCGGTCGCGGAACGCAAACAGGAGCACGTCCCCGGCATCCGCGTCCCCGGGATCGATCCCGATCAGATGCCGGGCGGCGGCATCCCGCAAGGTCTCGGTCCGGCTGCGCTCCGCCCAGTCCGGCGTATAGGGCGGCGGGACTTCCGGTTCTGTGCCCATCACCTCGCGCCAGACCCCGCGGATAAGCCCCAGGCAATCGCAGCCCGCATGTTTGCGCGCGGCCTGGTGGACATAGGGCGTGCCGATCCAGCTCCGCGCGGCCGTCACGATGGCGGATCGGGTGAGCGGGGGCCGGGTCACAGACCCTGTGCCTTGGGCGCTCACCGGAACAGGCTCCCGCCATCGTTGAGGTCGTCCTTGTCCGCATAGGCGATGATCCGGTCATTGCCCGGCATGTGCGGAAAGCCGCCGAAGTTCGTGAGGTTCGCGAACCGGTCGCGGCAGGTGGCCACCGCCTTGTCGCAGCCCGCCCGCACCATAAACCCGTCCCCCGGCGCAATCGGGTCGGCCATGGGCAGCACCAGTTCCAGCGTGACCGTGCCGCCCGGGGCCGCGTGCCGCTTCACCTCGATCGCCTGGCCCGCATTCGCCCCGGACGTCCAGGTCAGGAGCCCGGCCGCAAGCAGGCCGGGCGCGGCCGCCTCCAGCCCGGTGGCCGTGAAGCTTCGCCGCTCCCCCGCTCCGGCCCCCGCTCCGGCCACCACCCCGGCCACTTCCCCGGCAAAGGTCCAGGGCGCCAGATCCACCCGGCAGCGCGCATCGCCCAGCTCCCAGGCGCAGGTCCGGCTGAACAGCCGCCCGGCCGGCTGGCCCAGCCGGTGCGACAGGCCGCGCAGTTCCGCGGTGAACGCCGTCCGCCCCCGCGCCACCTCGCCGATGTTCCCCGAGCGCAGAAGCACGCGCTTCGTGACGTCCTGCCAGTCGACCCGCCACAGCGCCACGGCCGCATCGTCCCAGAGCCCGCGCGCCAGGTCGTCTTCCGTGATCGCCGCCGAGGAGAGCGCCCCCTCCACATCCAGATTGTCGACGGCAAGACCCAGCGACGTCTCCAGCGCGCTTGCCGTAAAGCCAGAGGCCGCCTCGAAGGTCACCCCCCCAAAGGCAAGCGCCCGGTCGTGATCGGTGAAGCCGAACACCGCGCCATCCTTCCGGGTGACCTGCCAGCACCGGCAATGGGTCGTCGCCCGCCCGTCGAGATCGGCCTGCATGGCCGGTGGGACTGGTTTCATGACCCGATCCCCTTTTCCGCCCGCCGCATCCCGAGGAGCCGTACCGCTACTACCTCCCTCATCCTGAGGAGCCGCAACGCGGCGTCTCGAAGGATGGGCCGCCCCCCGTGAAGCCATCCGTCCATGCTTCGAGACAGCCCTGCGGGCTTCCTCAGCATGAGGGCGTGGAAAGAGCCGTGTGCAGGATGCCCGCTCATACCCGCACCTCCACGATCGGAATGGCCCGGATCTCGCCAAGCTTCAGCTCCCGCAAGGATGTCTGGATCAGGTCCGTGTCGAACCGGCACGGCACGTCGAAGGCGAACCCCGCCGTCACGGTGCCGCTGGCCGGGGCCGCATCGAAGGTCACGGTTCCGCTTGCCGGATCCACCGACCAGCCGGAGGCCTGGACCGCGCCGTCCACGGCGATCAGGACCGTGCCCGCCACCGGCTTGGCAATCCGCCGGATCCAGCTGCGGCTCCCGGAGGAATAGGCCTTGATGAGCTGGAAGGAGGTCCTCGCCCCGTCCGCCGCGCCCAGCACCTGATCGAACGGGGTGACCGGCGCCGACGGCCGGGACGATGTGAAGTCCGACCAGTCCTTGAACCGGAACCCCCGCAACCGGCCGGACCGGGCCTCGAAGAACGCGATCACCTCGGAAAGGTGATCGGGGTGCCGGATGCCCGAGCCCACATCGTATTTGCGCCGGCTGTCCGCCCAGGGCGTGTTGCGCTCCTCGAAACCGGACGTCAGCTCCACGATCTCCGTGCGCCGTTCCGGCCCGCCAAGCGCGCCGCGCGCCACCACATCGGGAAACCGCACCTCGTCGAAATCGCTCATCAAGCCGCCTTTCCGTCAAGATCCTCAGGCATTGCGGTTCCCCCGCACGGCCAGCCGGGCGAACTCCCCCGCGATCTGCGCGCGGGAAGCCCGGAAGCTCTGGATGTCCGGCGTCGTGATGTGGACATGAACATCACCACCCAATGCGCGATCCGCCGCATGATCAGCAAAGCGGTCTGATCCATGATCCAGGCCGCGGGGTCTTGACCGGTTTGACCGGGCCGCTACCGGCAGGGGCAAGGCCGAGGTGGTGACCAGGCCGCCGGTCTGGTACCCGCGCAAGGCGGAGTGCCCCAGGGCGGACTTTCGAAGCGCCTCCAGGGCGGGAACACCGATCCGCGCGGTCGACCGGGCGTCAAAAACATATTCGTTCCGGTGCACCAGCCCGGCGACCTCGCTGTCGGCCCCGGCCCCGGTCGGCCCGCCCCGGTCGAACGACCCAAGAAAGCCACCCAAAATCCCGCCCGCGGCACGAAGCGTCGGCCTGGCCGTTCCGAACAGCGCGTTGGTCAGCGGATTGATGGCCGCAAGCTGGAGCCCCAGTTGCGAGACCTCCTGGATCACCGACCGCAGCGCACCGGTCAGATCTCCGTCGGCCAGCTTTGTGGTCAGCGACCGGATCGCCGCCTCGCCTGATCGCTGCACGACGCCCCAGGCGGTTTCCAGTTCTTCCAGCGCCAGCGTCTCCTCGGCGATGGCCCTTGCATTGTCCCGTAGGCTTGCCGCGCCGGTCTCCGAGGCCTGCGCCCCAAGCCCCCGGATCGCGATCTCCGCCTCCAGGGCCGCCAAGGCCCGCCGCCGCGCCGCCTCGGACTGGCCGACCAGGGAAATCTCCAGCCGCAGCCGCTCCAAACTCTGGTCCTGGGTGGTGAGATAGTCCCCGATCCGGTCGGGCTCGGCCCGCCGGGCGGGTCCCCCGGTCCGGGATTTGGGCAATTGCGACCGCAGCCGGTCCCGCGCGGTTCTGTCCTCGAAAATCCCGAAGGTTTGACCGATCCGGGAATTGGCGGCTCCATCGATCCGGCCGAGACTGTCGGCGGCAGAGCCCACCCCCTGGAGCGCGGCCTCCACCTCGCCGAGCCGCTCGACCAGCGCCAGAAGCCCGGTGTCGGCCGTCCGGGCTTCCGTAATCAGGGCGCGGATCGCCCGCTCGGACGTCGTATCCGGCGCCGTCCGGGCGAGTTCCAGCAACCGGCCGATCAGCTGGTCCGCTTCCGCCTCCGCAAGCGCGAAGGTGTCGGCGGTCGCCCGGAGCTCGCCCTGGAATGCCCGGAACAGGGCCGCGTCTTCGGTCAAGGGCTCGGCCAGGGCGCTCAAGGCATTGGCCTCGATCCGCAGGCTGCGCTGCACGTCTTGTTCGATGTCCGCGATCAGCGACCGGAGGGTGTCCCGCTGGCTTTCCAGAGCGTCCGTGTCGAGCGCGAGGATAGCCGCGCTCGGGCGGCTTTGCAGCCGGTCCAGGGCCGCCTCGACTTCCCCGTAACGCTCGGCGAGCTGGCCGATCAGCTGGTCCTGGTGTTCCAGCGCCTGTGTCGCGCTGGTGTCGCTGGCAATGGCCCGGTAGAGCGCGGAGGCCGCTGCCGCCCCTCCGGCCAAGCCCACCAGCGCCAGATTGAGCGGGTTCAAAAAGCCGATCAAACCCTGTTTGAGAAGACCCAGCGACCCGCCGATCGTGTTGACACCCTTGGAGCCCAGCAGGAACTGCACCTGGCTGCCCTGTTGCAGGATTGCGGTGAACAGCGACTGACCGCCCGCCACCTGGATGGCGCCATCGGAAATCTGCTGGGCCAGCATGTTGACTTCCGTGGCCGCGAGCCGTGTGGCCCCGGCGGCCTGCTGTCCAGCGACCTGGAACGCCGTGCCCTGCCCCCGCGCCGCTTGGAGCGAGGCCTTGGCTGCGGCTGACAGATTGCTGATGTCGGTGGACGTGGCCTTGGCGCTCGTGCCGATCCCCGCAATGGCTTGCCGGGCCTCGCGGGCGCCGCTTTCCACGCCCGAGGCATCCAGCCGGGCCAGCATCTGCAGGTTCAAGGTCATGGCCCAAGCTTCGCGCGCGGGCGAGGGTCAACCCATCCGGGTGGCGGCGTGGGTTACATTGGAGACTGTCGGTTCAGGCGGGACTTGTGAATTCGCTGCGCTCAGGTCCAAGGTCGGCTACGCGGACGAAATGAGCTTTTGCTGCGCGAGCGCCAAGGTCTGCTTTCCTGAAAACATGCTGCCAAAAACGGTCGCTTTCGCCTGTGACCGAAACGGTTGAGTTTCGGCAAATCTGGCCTGCTACCTGCTCGGCACGTCCCAATCCGACGGAGGGAAGTCACCACGTTGCAAGCGCATTGCCAGACCGACTGCAACGCCTACGCCGATGGCAACCGTCAAATCAGCCACGACCGTCAGCACAAGCGTGAGGACGAGAAGAAACTGATCGGAGCGCCGCTCTTTCAGGTAGCCCGCCCACCTGTGCGGTTCGCTCATGTTCCAGGCCGTCAGGATGAGCAAGCCCGCCAGTGCCGGCATCGCCAGATACCCTGCGAGGGGGGCGGCGATCAGCATGACGATAAGGATCGT
The DNA here is from genome assembly GCF_008711285.1 of Roseibium aquae. Classification (GTDB taxonomy): domain Bacteria; phylum Pseudomonadota; class Alphaproteobacteria; order Rhizobiales; family Stappiaceae; genus Roseibium; species Roseibium aquae. The sequence continues at coordinate 9,038 of NZ_VXDC01000016.1, read as the reverse complement.
CAAGGCGTGAACGAGACCTGCAACAGGGGTCTTGCCGCCCGCGCGCACGTTCGTCGCCGTTCGGGCAATCGCGCCGGTCGCGGGCAGACCGCCAAAAAGGGATGACCCGATATTCGCGGCTCCTTGTGAGAGCAGCTCGGCGTTCGGCCTGTGGTGACCGCCTATCATCCTGTCCGCCACCATCGCCGACAAGAGCGACTCGATTCCGGCGAGGAAGGCAATGACGAAGGCGCTTGGCAACAGTTCGGACACCCGCGCCAGACTGACCTCTGGCAAGGTCGGGAGCGGAAGGCTGTTTGGCAGATCGCCGAACCTTGACTGAATTGTATCCACTGACAGCGCCATCACCGCGACAAGGGCAGACGTCACCGCGACAGCAACAATCAGGCCGGGTAGCTTGGGTGCCAGCCTGCGGAAGGTGACTATCAGGATCATCGTCGCGACCCCGATGCAAAGTGCGGCGATATTGGTGCTGTCCCGTACCCCCCAAAGGGCTTCCACCTTACCAAAAATCTCGGCGGGAACGGTCGCGATTGACAGGCCGAAAAGGTCCTTGAGCTGGCTGGTCGCGATGATGACGGCGATGCCGATGGTGAAGCCGTTGATGACGGGTTCCGGGACAAGGCGCATCAGCCGACCCGCCCGCATGAATGCGCCGATCAACAGGATCACACCCGCCATGAGCGTCGCCAACACCAGCCCATCATATCCGTAGTCGGCAATCACGCCGTAGACGACGACGATGAATGCACCGGTTGGCCCACCAATCTGGACCCTACTTCCTCCCAGAAGCGAGATCAAAAACCCCGCGACGATCGCCGTGACCAGACCTTGTGCAGGGGATGCTCCGGACGCGATGGCAATGGCCAGGCTGAGCGGAAGTGCGACCATGGCCACAGTAACCCCGGCCAAGACATCTGCCCGGAATGTTGGGCCGTCGTAGGTTTGAAGTGTTGTAAGGATTTTCGGCTTCATCTCAGAAGTTTAGCAAAGCCGCAGAACGCGATGTAGCGGTAGTTTCGTTGGATGCCAGAAAAGCCGACATTTGCCGCGCTTCGGAAAGCCGGTAGGTGTGGGCTCATTTGTGACCTTCGCTGCACCTTGAACGAATGACCGAGCTGGACCGATCTCCGCCGTCCGTCCTCACCCATTCAACACCTCCAGCGCCGCTACTTCCATCTCCTTCAGCTCTCCCAACAGCCGCTGCCAGGCCCGCCGGTTCCGTCCCCGGACCGCAACGGCCGCGGCCGCATAATCCAGCCCGCACCAGATCAACCCCGTTTGCCCCGCCACCACCCGCCACTGGGTTTCCAGCGCCAGGAACACCGTGACCGCGCGCCAGTTCTCGCGCGGGACGTCGAACGTGTCAGAATCCGGGATTTGAGCGTCCGGCACAGGAAGCCCAAGGGCGGCGAAGTCCGCAGCGGTGTCACGGTCCATTCGAACCGCTTTTTCCGGATCGGCCAGGCCGCACCGGGCGAAGGCCCAGGCCCGGGCGGCCTCTATCCGTTTTTTGCCGCCGCCTGGCCGTTGAGCGCGGTCAAGTAAGCCCGGTAGACACCGACGCGGAAATGGGCAAAGGGCAGGCATTGCTCCAGGGCCTCCGGGCCAAACGGGATCTCGGATCCCCCTGCCCCGCTCACGCCGCGCCAGTCGCGCAGGATTTCGGAAAGCAGCGCGGCTTCCCCGTGGGCTTCCAGCTCCGCCAGCCGGTCCTTGCCCACCATCAGGAACTTCGCCTCGAAGGTCTGGCTCAGCACCGCGCCCGGCCGGTCCGGATCGGGAAGGGTCACGCGGACCGGCCACCAGAATTCGAAGGGTTCGCACAGGCGGAACTGCATGGGGCTCTCCTTGATCTCAGCGGATGGTCAGCACGAGTTCGTCGTCGCCCGTGTCGGCAAGGAACATCAGCGGCACGGCATAGTTCACGATCCGGTCGGTTTCGCCCTGGGAGGGGCGGCCGATCTGCACTTTTGGCGCGGTCAGCTCCACCGTATGGCCCGCCGCCGTGCCATGAATGAGGCTCAAGGCCCCGGTGGTCTTGGCAAGCGCGGCGTCGAACCAGTCGGCCGCCGCCATGGCCTTGGCTTCGAGGACCGCAGTTCCGGTCACCTGCCGGCCGGTCAGCTGGATCCGTTCATCGCCGATCAGAAAGCGCGGCACGATCTCCACCCCGAGATCGACGGCAAGGCTCTCGGCGATCCGGCTGGCGCCGAACAGCGACAGGCTGGTCATCGCACTGGACACCGGCCGGGGGGCCTGAAACCCTGACAGGGTGGCGGCCGGCAAGGCTTCGTCGGTGACCGTGCCCAGAAGACCCCAGAACGAAAACCGGAAGCGCGGGATCTGTTTCGGTGCAAACTCCAGCTGGAAGGTGCCGCGGCAGCCAAGCGCCACATGGCGCACGCCGTCCTGGTTGAAATAGAGCGACAGGCTTTCCTCGCCTTCCGAGACCGGCTGATAGGCGGCCGACACGCCAGCGGTCACCGTTTCCGAGAGCCCGCAGGCCCGCAGCAAGGCGCCATAGGCGGGCACATCCCCGGCCGCGCCCGCCCCGGCGCATTCGACCGCGAAGTCCAGCCGCAGGTGATTGGCGGTCAGTTCAATGCCCTGATGGCCGAGCGTCGGCAGCAGCAGATCGCGGGAGACGTCTTCGCCTGCCAGCGGCGTCAGGGTGACATCGGTCGCCAGGATCGCGTCCGCCGTGCCGGTCGGGCCGCTGTCCGTGCCATAGCCGGTCTCGATCTTCGCCAGAATCGCCAGTTTCCGGGCCTTGCGCATCGGTCACTCCTTTGTCTTCACGGGCGTGCCGCCGCCCTTGGCCCGGGGACCGGCTTTGCCGCGTTGGCCCCCCTCATCCTGAGGAGGGCCAACGGCCCGTCTCGAAGGATCCTCGTCCCCCGTCTCCGGGTCGCGAATGTATCGCCCGCCCTGCCTTGGTGTGATCGCGTTCATGGCTGTTCCTCCAGAAAGCGGGCGCAGGAAAACCGTTCCTCGGCCCAGACCGCCCCGCCGCGCACCTTCAAGAGTTCCCCGGAGACATGCTCCATCGGTTCCGCCGCACTGTCCGGCCGGAAGCCGATCAGCCTGGCCCGGACGAACGCCTTGAGCGCCTCGATGTCGTCCGCCGCCGTCCCGCCCCGCGGATCGCCGAGATTTTCGAGAACCAGCACCACGGCAATGTCGGTCTCGAGCCGCTGCAGCACCGGGCCGGTCATGCGCTCGTTCGCCCCGCTCGCCTCCTCGGCCACCATGACAAAGGCGGCCGGGGTCCGGGTGCGGCGCTGTTCCAGGACCGCCAGCCCCGCCGCACCGCCCACCACCCGGAACGGCGTTCCGGCATCGTCCAGCCGGCCGATGATCACCTCGACCAGGCTCATGCCCTGCCCTCCCCGGCCGCGGCCTCGAAATGCGCCTCGGCCAGCGCCAGGATCTCCGCCCGGTCCGCATCTGAAAACCCGAGATAGGGCCGCGCCGGAATGACAATCGTGCGCGTGCCATAGGTCACCGGCTTTTCGACTATGGCCCTTGAACCGGCCGATCTGCGCCGACAGGGCCGCCGCATGGCCGGGGCCGCATCGAAGGTCACGATGCCGTTTGCCGGATCCACCGACCAGCCGGAGGCCTGGACCGCGCCGTCCACGGCGATCAGGACCGTGCCCGCCACCGGCTTGGCAATCCGCCGGATCCAGCTGCGGCTGCCGGAGGAATAGGCCTTGATGAGCTGGAAGGAGGTCTGGCTCCCGTCCGCCGCGCCCAGCACCTGATCGAACGGCGTGACCGGCGCCGACGGCCGGGACGATGTGAAGTCCGCCCAGTCCTTGAACCGGAACCCCCGCAACCGGCCGGACCGGGCCTCGAAGAACGCGATCACCTCGGAAAGGTGATCGGGATGGCGGATGCCCGAGCCCACATCGTATTTGCGCCGGCTGTCCGCCCAGGGCGTGTTGCGCTCCTCGAAACCGGACGTCAGCTCCACGATCTCTGTGCGCCGTTCCGGCCCGCCAAGCGCGCCGCGCGCCACCACATCGGGAAACCGCACCTCGTCGAAATCGGTCATTTAGGACCCTCATGCATTTCTTTGCCCCCTTACCGCCAGCCGGGCGAACTCCCCCGCGATCTGCGCACGGGACGCCCGGAAGCTCTGGATGTCCGGCGTGGTGATGTTCACGACCACCGTCTCCCGGCTCAGCTCGACCGGGTCCGGCGCGGGCGCAGCTGCACGCACAGGCATCGGTCTTGGAGCTGGAAAAGCCGAGGTGGTGACCAGGCCGCCGGTCTGGTACCCGCGCAGGGCGGAATGCCTCAAAGCCTCCAGGGCGGGAACACCGATCCGCGCGGTCGACCGGGCGTCGAAGACATATTCGTTCCGGTGCACCAGACCGGCGACCTCGCTATCGGCCCCGGCCCCGGTCGGCCCGCCGCGGTCGAACGACCCAAGAAAACCGCCCAAAATCCCGCCCGCGGCACGAAGCGTCGGCCTGGCCGTTCCGAACAGCGCATTGGTCAGCGGATTGATCGCGGCAAGCTGGAGCCCCAGTTGCGAGACCTCCTGGATCACCGACCGCAGCGCACCGGTCAGATCTCCGTCGGCCAGCTTTGTGGTCAGCGAGCGGATCGCCGCCTCCCCGGTCCGCTGCACCGCGCCCCAGGCGGTTTCCAGTTCTTCCAGCGCCAGCGTCTCTTCGGCGATGGCGCGGGCGTTGTCGCGCAAGGTAGCCGCGCCGGTCTCCGAGGCCTGCGCCCCAAGCTCCCTGATCGCGATCTCCGCTTCCAGGGCCCCCAAGGCCCGCCGCCGCGCCGCCTCGGACTGGCCGACCAGGGAAATCTCCAGCCGCAGCCGCTCCAAACTCTGGTCCTGGGTGGTGAGATAGTCCCCGATCCGGTCGGGCTCGGCCTGTCGCGCTGGTCCCCCGGTCCGGGATTTGGGAAATTGCGACCGCAGACGGTCCCGCGCGGTTCTCTCCTCGAAAATCCCGAAGGCTTGAGCGATCCGGGAATTGGCGGCTCCATCGATCCGGCCGAGACTGTCGGCGGCAGAGCCCACCCCATAAAGCGCCGCCTCGACCTCGCCCAACCGGCCGACCAGCGCCAGAAGCCCGGTGTCGGCCGCCCGGGCTTCCGTAATCAAGGCGCGGATCGCCCGCTCGGACGTCGTATCCGGTGCCGTCCGGGCGAGTTCCAGCAACCGGCCGATGAGCTGGTCGGCTTCCGCCTCCGCCAGCGAGAAGGTCTCGGCGGTCGCCCGCAGTTCGCCTTGAAACGCCCGGAACAGGGCCGCGTCCTCGGTCAAGGGCTCGGCCAGGGCGCTCAAGGCATTGGCCTCGATCCGCAGGCTGCGCTGCACATCTTGTTCGATGTCGGCGATCAGCGACCGGAGGGTCTCCCGCTGGCTTTCCAGCGCGTCCGTGTCGAGCGCCAGGATCGCCGCGCTTGGGCGGCTTTGCAGCCGGTCCAGCGCCGCCTCGACTTCCCCGTAACGCTCGGCGAGCTGGCCGATCAGTTGGTCCTGGTGTTCCAGCGCCTGTGTCGCGCTGGTGTCGCTGGCAATTGCCCGGTAAAGCGCGGAGGCCGCCGCCGCCCCTCCGGCCAAGCCCACCAGCGCCAGATTGAGCGGGTTTAAAAAGCCGATCAAACCCTGTTTGAGAAGCCCCAAGGACCCGCCGATCGTGTTGACACCCTTGGAGCCCAGCAGGAACTGCACCTGGCTGCCCTGCTGCCGGATTGCGGTGAACAGCGACTGACCGCCCGCCACCTGGATCGCGCCATCGGAAATCTGCTCGGCCAGCATGTTGACTTCCGTGGCCGCGAGCCGTGTGGCCCCGGCGGCCTGCTGTCCCGACGCCTGGAACGCCGTGCCCTGCCCCCGCGCCGCTTGGAGCGAGGCCTTGGCTGCGGCTGACAAGCCGGTCATCTCGGTGGAGGTGGCCCTGGCGCTCGTGCCGATCCCGGCAAGCGCCTGCTTTGCGTCGCGGGCGCCGCTTTCCACGCCCGAGGCGTCCAGCCGGGCCAGCATTTGCAGGTTCAAGGTCATGGCCCAAGCTTCGCGCGCGGGCGAGGGTCAGAACATCCGGGCGGGGGCGTGGGTTACAATGGCAAAACTGGATTGGGCGGGAAGTGTGAATATGCTGCACTCAATTATAAGGTCGGACGTATGGGCAATGCGGTCAGTCGCGCAAACGCCAGCATTAGAGGCAAGCGCGGGGCGCAAGAAGCAGAGAACCGAGACGAGACTGAGCGAATTTAGAGCATGCGCTCACTGGAAATTGGGTCTCACGTTACTGTAGCTAAGAGTTAATATTGCGCCTCTCCAAATACGTTCTTCTAATTCTACAACTTACAGAAACAGCATATTTGATTTCAGCTAATTACCACCAACTACGCAAAGATCCCGATCTGGACCAATCTGTTATCGGCAGAGAGTCACCCCTCCTAAATTGGAAACTCATCTCAAATTTATTTCGCAATCCAATACAATAACAAAAGCGCCATGGGCGGAACAAATATCGATATCAACATAATTGACCAACAATCAAACCAGTATTTCAACGGCTGATAAATTGAATAGAAAAATTCGCCCTGATGCTTTCCGATATTTATTCGGAACGTTCGGTAGTCAGTCTCTGAGTGATTATCTGAGAAATCATGAACCAAATCGTTATAACTTTTGACTGCGGCTGCGACATCGTCCTGAGAGAGGCCATTAATGCGCCTATCAAACTCTAATTCGTCTCGTAATCTTTGTATTCCCTGAGCGCATCGCAAAAACAGCTCCGCTTTGAGGTCATGCTTCTTACCCTGCTCAAGCACCGAAAATGCAATGATGAATGCAGACATTACCATGTTTGCAATTATGAGGTGTTGTTCGAGACTTCCAAAAGCGCTCAAGTCGTAAATCGCGAGCACTGTGCTTGCAGTGAAAACGTACATAGACAGGGCAATTATAGACCATATAGACGCGATTGCGCGCCTTTGGTGTCTTCTCGCGGCCTGATATCTAGCACCTTTTGTAAGATGCATCCGATAGAGTAGAGTGTCGACGTATCCATCAAGCATAGATATGCTTGTCTCCGGACCGCTTTTCACAACCTCAGCCACTACCATATTCGACCTCCCTGTGCGGCTGAATTGTTCCCACTACAGTATATTTACAAATGGTTGCATTTATCAAGTTATCTTCGCACGCTGGTCAGCTCCGCCTCCACCATCAACATCGGGACCAAACCGTTCAAGGTATTGAACGTATCGCGGCTTATAGAGGGAGAGCTGCTGTTCTGCTTTAAATGCAGCCGCACCAACCGGTTCACCGTCTTCCATGGGATCCTCAGCCGAGCAGAGCAATGAGCCATGCGGACGCTAATCGTCTACTCCGGCCACTGGGCACTTTGTCGGAGCAATAGTATTGGTTCGCTACCAACCCAGCATCGGCTGAATAAAGCCCCCTCACCCGTTCAACACCTCCAGCGCCGCGGCTTCCATCACCCTGAGGTCCGCCAACAGCCGCTGCCACGCCCGCAGGGTCCTGCCCCGGACCGCGGCGGCCGCCGCGGCATAATCCAGTCCGCACCAGATCAAGCCCGTTGGCCCTGTGGCCACCCGCCACTGGGTTTCCAGTGCCAGAAAGGCCGTCACCGCGCGCCAGTTGGCCTGCATCACGTCAAAGGGGTCGGGATCTGTCGGAAAACTGTCCGGGATAGGGAGCCCCAGCGCGGCGAAGTCGGCAGCGGTGTCCGCATCCATCCGGGCGCTTCGCGCAGGATCGGTCAGGCCGCGCCGGGCATAGGCCCAGGCCCGGGCGGCCTCTATCCGTTTTTTGCCGCGGCCTGGCCGTTGAGCGCGGTGAGGTAAGCCCGGTAGACGCCGACGCGGAAATGGGCAAAGGGCAGGCATTGCTCCAAGGCATCAGGCCCGAACGGGATCTCGGATCCCCCTGCCCCGGTCACCCCGCGCCAGTCGCGCAGGATTTCAGAGAGAAGCGCGGCTTCCCCGTGGGCTTCCAGCTCCGCCAGCCGGTCCTTGCCCACCATCAGGAACTTGGCCTCGAAGGTCTGGCTGAGGACGCTGCCCGGCCGGTCCGGATCGGGAAGGGTCACGCGCACCGGCCACCAGAATTCGAAGGGTTCGCACAGGCGGAACTGCATGAGGCTCTCCTTGATCTCAGCGGATGGTCAGCACGAGTTCGTCGTCGCCGGTGTCGGCGAGGAACATCAGCGGCACCGAGTAATTGACGATCCGGTCGGTTTCGCCCTGGGAGGGGCGGCCGATCTGCACTTTTGGCGCGGTCAGCTCCACCGTATGGCCCGCCGCCGTGCCATGAATGAGGCTCAAGGCCCCGGTGGTCTTGGCAAGCGCGGCGTCGAACCAGTCGGCCGCCGCCATGGCCTTGGCTTCGAGGACCGCAGTTCCGGTCACCTGCCGGCCGGTCAGCTGGATCCGTTCATCGCCGATCAGAAAGCGCGGCACGATCTCCACCCCGAGATCGACGGCAAGGCTCTCGGCGATCCGGCTGGCGCCGAACAGCGACAGGCTGGTCATCGCACTGGACACCGGCCGGGGGGCTTGGAACGCTGACAGGATGGCGGCCGGCAAGGCTTCGTCACTGACCGTGCCCAGAAGACCCCAAAAGGAAAACCGGAAGCGCGGGATCTGTTTGGGCGCGAATTCCAGCTGGAAGGTGCCCCGGCAGCCAAGCGCCACATGGCGCACGCCGTCCTGGTTGAAATAGAGCGACAGGCTTTCCTCGCCTTCCGAGACCGGCTGATAGGCGACCGACACGCCAGCGGTCACCGTTTCCGAGAGCCCGCAGGCCCGCAGCAAGGCGCCATAGGCGGGCACATCCCCGGCCGCGCCCGCCCCGGCGCATTCGACCGCAAACTCCAGCCGCAGGTGATTGGCGGTGAGCTCGATGCCCTGTCCTCAACCTGCTGCACCGGCTGACGGACGGAAAGCCGGTGACCCCTCCAGCCATTCGGGCGCCACAGGCCCTGTCTCTCAACCAGGAACCGAAGGCCAACGTCGAACGCTATGACGCCCTGCGC
>NZ_VXDC01000015.1 GCF_008711285.1 Roseibium aquae | reverse complement strand
CCGGCCGACAGACAAACTCCTCGCCTTCCTCGAAGCCCTCTGATTATGCCGACCCCGACACAGCGGTCCCCTCCGGAAACAAAGACTTACAGACCTACATCGGCATAATCCGGGCATCGGCATAATGCGACTTATGCCGACTTCGGCATAAAGCTCACACGGCGCTCGGCGCGGAGCTGACAGACTTCATGCAAGGGCGTGAAAGTGCCGAGGACGCGCTTCGCGATGTCGAGGCCGCCTACACCGCGGCGGCACGGGAAAAAGGCTTCCTTTGATCGGTCTCACGTCATGAATGCGCCCGGCGGTTCCGGGCGCATCGAACCTCCACGCCGTTCTGATCGGGGCACAGCATGAAGCACAGAACCTTTTTCTGGTTCTTTCTGCCGACAGCGCTTGCAATGCTCTTGTTCATTGCCGCGCCGATCGTGTCGGTCGTCATCCAATCGTTTTTTGTCCCGCACGAGGCTGTCCTCGTGGAGACGGAGAGTTGCGGTCCGTTCGGCTGCACGACCAGTATCGTGATCGACCAGAAGGCGACCGAGGATCTGCGGGCCGAGCGTCCCTGGGGCAGGTTCGCGGGTCTGGAGATTTATTTCGACCGCGGCCACCTTGCGACGGCTGAGGTCGCTTCGGCTTGGCGTGACAGTGCGAGTTTAGGCGCATTCCTCGGCAAACTCGGCAATCTGCCCTTCTACCGGGCCATGGCCTTCACGCTGACCTACACGTTTGTTGTAACCCCGCTGTTGATCCTGCTCGGGTTCGTGATTGCCTTGGCGGTCAATTCCCTCAACCGGCGGATCAAGGGGCTCGTGATCTTCTTTTCGCTGCTGCCAATGATCGTCACGCCCTTGATCGGGTCGCTGATCCTGTTTTGGATGATCGACAGCCGTGGGATCATTGGATCCCTGATCCAGTATCTGGCCAATGATCCGGACCTGTCCCTAAAAGCGTCAACGCCGCTGATGTGGATCGCCCTGATCGTCTACGGCATCTGGCACAGTGCGCCCTTCGCCTTTGTCGTCTTTTACGCGGGGCTCCAGACCGTCCCGCAGGATACCCTGGAAAGCGCCCAGATCGACGGCGCCTCCCGCTGGGAGCAGGTCCGCTACGTGATCCTGCCGCATCTGATGCCGCTGGTGACGTTCGTGGCCCTGATTCAGTTGATGGATAATTTCCGGGTGTTCGAGCCGATTGTCGGGTTCAATGCATCCGCCCATGCGACCTCGCTCTCATGGATCATTTTCAACGATCTGGGTGGGGAAACCAACCAGCTGTCGGCGGCGGCCACCACGTCGGTCCTGACGATCATCTGCGTCGCGATCCTCTTGTCGCCGGTCCTGGTGCGCACGTGGCGCGATTTCAAAGGGAAGGCGTGATCCTATGACATCACTTGCCCGCCGCGCCCCGGCTTCCTTGCGAGTTGCCTCGAGCCTTTTCCTTCTTCTTTGGCTTGTGGTGGCCGCGTTTCCGTTCTTCTGGACATTGTGGGGGTCCTTCAAGGTCGAACTGGACTTCTTCTCGATCGCCGACTGGACCAATGCGCGTACCGGGGATCTCACCCGTGAGACCCATGGACGTGCGTTCACCGGCGCCGGCTACAATGGCGCCTGGGTTCAGGAAGAGTTTTGGCGCGCGGCGATCAACTCCTTCCTTGTTTGTTTCTTCGTGGTCGTGACGTCCCTGACGATCGGGACACTGGGCGGGTATGCCCTGAGCCGGTCCGGCCACAATTATGTGTTCTGGCTGCTGATCGCCGCGCTTATTTTCCGGGCGATGCCGCCGATCACACTCGTATCCGGTTATCTGCCTCCGTTTTTTCAATGGAACCTGTGGGGATATCTCCCGACCGCCATCATTGTGCTGGTTGCAATCAACCAGCCATTCACTCTGTGGATGCTTCATTCCTTTTTCCAGAAGATCCCAAAAGAGCTTGACGAGAGCGCAAAGGTCGATGGCTGCACCCAGTTTCAGGCCTTTCGCTACGTGATCATTCCCGTGATGTGGCCAGGAGTGATCACCACCGGCCTTTTCAGTTTTCTTCTGGCCTACAATGATTTCGCCGTGACGGCGATGCTGCTGAACGAACAGAATCGGACCATGGTCCCGCAGATCGCGGCGTTTCTGGGCACGACCTACACCGAAGGCAACGTCATGTTCGCCGTGGCGGCCGTCGTGTCGGCAACGGCCCCGTTGTTTCTGCTGGTCATGATTTTCCAGCGTCAGATCGTGTCCGGTCTGACGGCTGGGGCCGTGAAAGGTTAGCGCGGACGGGACCTGCGTGAGAGGGAACAACACCGAAGGGAGCGCATCCCACCGTTTCCAGCGTCCTGAGACTGTCTGGAAGATCGAAGGTTGGAACAGAGGCGACAAAGAGGACTTGAACGCATTGCATAGGTATGCAAATTGAGACGATAAGAGATGGCCTCCCATTGCCGGAGGCACAGGCCAAAGGGACGGAACATGGCGGTTGACTATCTGAAGCGCGGCAAGCCGGAAGCGGAACGGTCGGAAGACGATGCCAAGGTCCGGGCGGTCGTCGAGGCCACCTTGTCCGAGATCGAGGCGCGCGGTGATGCGGCTGTGCGCGAATTGTCCGAGAAATTCGATGGCTATGCCCCTGAGAATTTCCGCCTCAACGCGTCCGAGATCGAAGCGCTGATGAACCAGGTGTCCGGGCGCGATATGGACGACATCAAGTTCGCGCAAGAGCAGGTGCGCAAGTTTGCGCAAGCGCAACGCGATTCGATGACGGACATCGAAGTCGAGACGCTGCCGGGGGTGATTCTGGGGCACAAAAACATCCCCGTGCGGTCGGTCGGATGCTATGTTCCGGGCGGCAAGTTTCCGATGGTCGCCTCGGCGCACATGTCTGTCGCCACCGCGTCGGTTGCCGGGGTGCCGAGGATCATCGCCGCGACACCGCCCTTCAAAGGTGCGCCGAACCCGGCCGTGATCGCGGCGATGCATTTGGGCGGCGCGCACGAGATTTATGTGCTCGGCGGCATTCAGGCCGTGGGCGCCATGGCCATCGGTACGGAAACCATCGATCCGGTGCACATGCTGGTGGGGCCGGGCAATGCGTTTGTGGCCGAAGCCAAACGCCAGCTTTTCGGACGTGTGGGCATCGATCTATTCGCGGGACCAACGGAAACCATGGTCATCGCGGACGACACGGTCGATGCGGAAATGTGCGCGACGGATCTCCTGGGCCAAGCCGAACATGGTTACAACTCCCCGGCCGTTCTGGTCACGAATTCCCGCAAGCTTGCCACCGAAACGCTGGCGGAAATAGAGCGGCTCCTCGAAATACTGCCGACCGCGGAAACGGCGCGAAAATCTTGGGAAGACTATGGCGAGGTCATCCTGTGTGACAGCTATGACGAGATGCTGGCGGTCGCGGATGAGATCGCTTCGGAACACGTGCAGGTGATGACCGATCGGGACGATTGGTTCCTGGACAACATGACGTGCTATGGCGCGCTGTTCCTGGGCCCGCGCACAAACGTGGCGAATGGTGACAAGGTGATCGGGACCAACCACACGCTGCCGACGAAAAAAGCCGGTCGGTACACAGGCGGGCTCTGGGTCGGCAAGTTCTTGAAGACCCATTCCTACCAAAAGATCCTGACCGATGAAGCCGCTGCTGAAATGGGTGCTTATTGTTCCCGGCTTTGCATGCTTGAGGGCTTTGTCGGGCATGCCGAACAGGCCAATATCCGTGTGCGCCGCTATGGTGGCGGCAACGTACCATACGGAGAAGCTGCGGAATGATCACACTTCACGGACGGATTACATCGGCCAATGTCCAGCCGGTCGCCTGGTGCCTGCAAGAGCTCGGTCTGGACTTCGAGCGCCTTGACGTCGGCGGCCCCTTTGGCGGGACGGGGAAGGACGAGTACCGGGCCATGAGCCCGTTAGGTCTCGTGCCGGCGCTGACCGACGGAGATCAGTCCTTGTCCGAGTGCGCCACGATCCTGCGGTATTTGATGCGCAAATACGGTGGGCATCCCACCGACCCGATGGCGGCCGCCCAGATCGAGCGGTGGGCGGACATGGCACGGGGTCACATCTATCCGGCATTGATCTCTTGCATATTCCTGCAATTTGTCCGCACGCCCGCCGGCGAACGGGATCACGCGGCGATCCGGCAGGCCGAAGCGTCCCTGGTGCAGGTCATGACGGTCGTGGAAGCCCTGATCGAGCGAGCGGTTCTTGGCGGAGGGAATCTGACCCTTGCGGACTACCAGATTGGCGGGTTGCTGTACCGCTATTTCGAGTTGCCGTTCGAGCGCGCCGAGTTCCCGGGCCTGAAGGCCTATTACGAGCGGTTGTGCGCCCGTCCAGCGTATCAAGAGCAAGTCATGATCGATTTCTGGGGCATGAAGGTCGAGGGTGCATGACGGGCGATGCCCATACCAGGCACAAATCGCTGATCGCCCCGTTGCGGTCGGCGATGTACGACTTTTCCGAAAAAGGCGTCCGAGAGGCATTGGCGGTTCTTTGCGCGCCCGATGCACTCTTCCGGTTGTGCCATCCCTTCGGAGATATAACCGGCCCCGGGAATTTTTATGACAAGGCCTACGCTCCGCTGCTGCACGCCATCCCGGATCTGGAACGGCGCGATTTCATGGTGATGGCCGGGGTCACCGGCCAAGGGGACCACTGGGTCGGCTGTTGTGGCACGTACACCGGAAGTTTTGAAAAGCCGTGGCTCGACATCCCGCCGACCGGCCACCAGGCCGCCATGCGCTTTCACGAGTTCTACAGGTTCGTCGACAGCCAGGTGGTGGAGGTCCAGGCGATCTGGGACCTCCCCGAGGTCATGATGCAGGCGGACGCCTGGCCCATGGCGCCAAGCCTTGGCCGTGAATGGCAAGTGCCCGGCCCTGCCACGCAAGATGGGATTGTCCCGGGTCCTCACGATGAAGCGGCGGGCGCGCGAACCTGTGCGCTGATTATCGAAATGCTCAACTTCATGACGAAACACCCTTCGCAAGGGGGCGCGGAGATTATGGAACTGGACCGGTTCTGGCATCCGCGCATGAGCTGGTACGGACCGGCAGGCATCGGTACCGGACGCGGGATTAGAGGTTTCCGGAACTGGCACCAGATTCCGTTTTTGAACGCCATGCCTGACCGGGGGCAGGCTACCGAGGGCACCAACCACCATTTCTTTGGCGACCGCGATTACGCCGCAGTCACGGGCTGGCCCAACATGCTGCAGACCGTTTCGCATGACGGCTGGTTGGGGATCGCCGCGGCTGGCCAGCGCATCACGCTGCGCAGTCTTGATTTCTGGCGGGTGGAAAACGGTTTGATCCGGGAAAACTGGGTCTTGGTCGATCTTCTGGATGTCTTTGGGCAATTAGGCGTTGACGTGTTCCACCGCCTTCGGGAATTCAACAAGGCGAGACAAGGCTTTGATCCCGAGACCGGAGTTGCATTGACATGATTGATTTGCCGACGTCGCCCACGTTTTCCCTGGAGGGCAAAAAGGTTCTCGTGACCGGTGCGTCCTCTGGCATCGGGCTGGCCTGTGCCTCTGCCTTGGCAGAAGCGGGAGGCGATGTGGTGCTTGCGGCCCGCCGGGCAGACAAGCTGCAAGAAGCGGTCGACGCGATGACCGCCAAGGGCTGGAATGCATCCGTGCTTCAAATGAATGTGGCCGATGTTCTCGATGTGCAAGTGGCTGTCGAGAAGCACGGTCCCTTCGATGTCCTGGTGAACAGCGCCGGAGTCGCGCGCCATTCCCCGGCACTTGAAACCACGCCCGAAGACTTCGATGCGGTCATGAACCTCAATCTGCGCGGCGCTTACTTTCTGACCCAAGCGGTCGCCAAGGGGCTGATCAGCGCGGGCAGACCCGGCTCGCTGATCAACATGTCGTCCCAGATGGCGCATGTCGGCGGCCTTGATCGGGCCGTTTATTGTGCCTCGAAGTTTGCCGTCGAAGGGTTCACCAAGGCCATGGCGCTGGAATTCGGACCGAAGCAGATCCGGGTCAACACCATCTGCCCGACCTTTATCCGCACGCCCTTCACCGAGGCGACATTCGAAAACCCGGACCGTGTCAAGTGGATCGAGGAAAAGATCAAGCTTGGCCGGACCGGCACGGTCGAGGACATCATGGGCGCGGTGCTCTATCTTGCGAGCGATGCCTCGTCGCTCGTGACCGGAACGTCCCTTCTGGTCGACGGAGGTTGGACGGCGGATTGATGCCCAGCGAGAAGGTCACTTCAGTCGATGTGGCAAAAAGGGCCGGTGTCAGCCAGTCCGCCGTCAGCCGCGTGTTCACGCCCGGGGCATCCGTTTCCCCGAAAATGGCCGAAAAGGTGCTGAAGGCGGCCGAGGAACTGGGCTACCGGCCCAATGTCCTGGCAAGGTCGTTGATCACTGGCCGGTCGCGGATCATCGGCCTGGTCGTCGCCTATCTCGACAATCAGTTCTATCCCGATGCATTGGAAAGGCTGTCCAACGCCCTCCAAACACACGGCTATCATATTCTCGTCTTCATGGTGTCCAATGACGAGAGTGGAACCGAGAAGGTGATGGGGGAATTGCTCGACTATCAGGTCGACGGGATCATCACGGCGTCGGTTGCCATGTCGAATGCCTTGGCGGCTCGGTGTGCTGCTGCCGGGGTCCCGGTCGTGCTGTTCAATCGCGGACAGGACGACGAGCGCCTCAACCAGGTGACATCCAACAACTACATTGGTGGCCGCCGGATCGCGGATTTCCTGATCGCCGGCGGTCATACCCGGATCGCGCATATCGCCGGGTGGAGCGGGTCGTCCACCGGCCGGGACCGGCGCCACGGGTTCGAGGACCGCCTGCGCGAGAAGGGGCTCGATCTTGTTGCCTGTATCGATGGCATGTACCGGCGCGAGATCGCGGCTCAGGCCGCGCGCGATATGTTTGCGGGCGATGTGAAGCCGGACGCGATTTTCGTCGGCAACGATCACATGGCCTTTGCCGTCCTCGACACCTTGAAGCATGAACTCAAGCTGGATGTGCCCGGCGAGGTTTCGGTCGTTGGCTACGACGACGTCCCCATGGCCGCCTGGCCTTCCTATGACCTGACAACGCTCCGCCAACCTTCTGGCCGAATGGTCGAGGCGACGGTCAAGACCTTGCTTGATTGGATTGAGGAGGGCAGCCGGGATGTCCGCAAGATCGAGATTGATGGACCGCTGATGATCCGCGGCTCGGCGCGGGTACCGGAAGGATGGTCTTATGAAGGGCTTTGAGCCACGCTGGCAGGATTTTCCCGGTTACATAATCGGGATCACCCAGGAAATCTGGGAACAGCGCAAGATCGCGAGCCTGCACCAGTATTACACCGAGGACATTATTGTCCGCTCGCCCGGCTCGGTTGTGACGGGCAACCGGGGTGTGATCGGAGCGACCATGGCAACGCTCGCCGAATTTCCGGACAGAACCCTGTTTGGAGAGGATGTGATCTGGTCGGGCACTCCAGAGGACGGCATGTTGTCTTCGCACCGGATCCTGTCCACGGCGACCCATTCCGGCGACGGGGTCTATGGCCGGGCCACCGGCAAGAGGCTGACATATCGCATCATCGCCGACTGCCATGCGATCGGCAACCAGATCAACGATGAGTGGCTGATCCGCGACCAGGGCGCGGTTGTGCGCCAACTCGGCTGGGAGCCAAGGGACTACGCACGCGATTTGATCGCGCGCGAAGGCGGGCCGGAGGCTTGCGTGAAGCCGTTCACGCCCGGGATCGACAAGCCCGGGCCCTATGCCGGGAAGGGCAACGACAATGAATGGGGCCTGCGATACGCCGATGTCCTGTCCCGCATCATGAAAGCCGATATGGCGGTGATCCCTGCGGAGTATGACAGGGCCTGCCAACTGGAATACCCGGGCGGACAGAGCGGTGTTTCCCACGGTGACGCCGACCGGTTCTGGATGGCGCTGCGCGCCAGCCTGCCGTCTGCCCGGTTCACGATCGAACACCGGATCGGCCGGGACGATCCCATGATGCCGCCGCGGGCTGCGCTGCGGTGGTCGCTGAACGGCAAGCATGACGGTTGGGGACTGTTGGGCGCTCCCACGGGTGCAAATGTTCATGTCATGGGCGCCGCTCACGCTGAGTTCGGTCCATGGGGCTTGCGCCGCGAGTATGTGCTTTTCGATGAAACCGCGATCTGGAAGCAGATCCTCATGCAAACCGGTTGAGCCAATCGCGCGGGACCGGACCGGGAATTGCGCGCGATTTTGAGTGTCAGGCATCTTTTCCCGGCTTTGATTGATCGCGCAGCGTTTCAATCTGGTGAGGAGGTGCTCCAGGAGGAGGAAAAAGAATGACCGCTCCGCAAATCGTGCGTTACGGCGAACTGATACCCTGCCGCACGGCCTTTATCGATGCACATACGCCCGGATCGGATCAAAAAGAGAATTTCACCATCATCGGCGGCGGGGTCTCGGAAAGTCCTGACCAGCATGTGCACATCAAGGAAACGCCCGGCTTCAATATCGGGGCGGCCGGGCAGCCGCCGAAGTGCCGGAATTCTCTTCATTCGCACCGCACCGCCGAAGTGTTCTATGTGCTCAAAGGCCGGTGGCGCTTCTTCTGGGGCCGCTGGGGCACGGCCGGGGAGGTGGTTCTGCAAGAAGGCGACATCTTCAACATCCCGACCGGCATTTTCCGCGGATTTGAGAACATCGGCGATGATTACGGGATGATCATGGCGATCCTTGGCGGCGAAGATGCCGGCGGCGGGGTGATCTGGGCCCCCCAGGTGATCGAGGATGCCCGGGAGCACGGCCTTGTTCTGGGGGAAAATGGCGTGCTTTACGATACCAAGAAGGGAGAGGCGCTGCCGGACGGTGTTGGACCCATGCCGCTCCTGACGGATCGGGAACTGGCAACCTATCCCGAACCGCGAAGCGACGAAGTCGTGTCCAAATATATCGCGCGCTACTGGGACATGATGGCGCTGGCGGACGGCAAGCCCTGCAAGGTGATCGGGGCAGATGGCCTCATCAAGGACAGGCCCGGCTTTGAAGTCGATCTGCTCAGGCGCGGGTCCATCGCCGAAACGCCGTATACGACCGATCGTCACGAGGTCCTCATGGTCATGCGGGGACACTGGATCGTCCGCTGGGGCAAGGAGGCCGTTGTCCTTGCCCCCGGCGACACCTGCGCGGTTCCACCCGGCCTTGAGCACAGTCTGGCCCCGTCCATGAGCGGAGAGGCAAGCCTTTACCGGGTCATGAATACCGATGATCCGGCCGGACCGACCTGGACCCGCTGAACAGGGCCCGGCCCGGATCGCGCCCTGGAATGAGGGCGGGCGCGCGGTTCCGGCACCCCGGCGCCGCGCCTGTGTCCGGGAACTGAAAGCGCAATACCGTTTGCGATGCAATGAGAGCAAAGAAGGGGGAAGACCATGCCGGAAATCGAGGTGACCCACGTGGGATCCCTGCCGCGGACGCAGGAGGTGGTCGATTTCATCTTCGCGCGCGAGCGGCAAGAGCCCTGCGATCAAGCCGCATTCGACGCGGCGATGACCAAAGCAGTGTCCGGCACGGTCAAACGGCAGGTCGACGCTGGCGTGACGATCGTCAGCGATGGCGAGACGTCCAAGATTTCCTATGCGACCTATGTGAAGGATCGCTACACCGGCTTTTCCGGCGATAGCCCGCGCAACGCGCCGGCGGATCTCAAGCTCTACCCGACCTTTTTGAAGCGCCTCGCGGAGAGCGGCGGCACACCAAAATACGCCCGGCCGATGTGCACCGGAGAGGTGAGGCCAAAAGACAATGGCGAGCTCGAAAAGGACATCGCCAACTTGAAAGCCGCGATGACTGCGCATGGCGCGCCCCGTGGCTTCATGAATGCCGCCTCGCCTGGCGTGATCTCGCTGTTTCTGCAAAACGATTTCTATCCGAGCCGGGTTGCCTATCTGGCAGCTTTGGCGGACGCCATGCGGGCCGAGTACGAGGCGATCGTCGGGGCGGGCCTTGATCTGCAGCTTGACTGTCCGGATCTGGCCCTGTCCCGGCACATGCTTTTCAACGATCTCAGCGATGACGAGTTTGTGAAGATCGCGGCATCCCATGTCGAGGCGCTCAACCACGCGCTTGAAAATGTCGATCCGGCGAAGGTGCGCATTCACATCTGCTGGGGCAATTATGAAGGCCCGCATGTCTGCGATATCGGCATGGACAAGGTGTTTTCGACCCTCATGTCCGCCCGGGCGCGATACGTCTTGTTCGAAACCTCCAATCCCCGCCATGCTCATGAATGGACCGTGTTCCGCGACCGGAAGACCGAGATTCCCGACGACAAGATCCTGGTGCCGGGCGTTGTCGATACCACCACCAACTTTGTCGAGCACCCGGAAGTGGTCGCTCAGCGCCTCGACCGGTTCATCGGGATCGTGGGCGCGGACCGTGTGATTGCCGGATCCGATTGCGGGTTCGGCACATTTGCGGGGTTCGGGGCTGTGGATCCGGAAATCGCCTATGCCAAACTTGCCGCGCTGTCGGAGGGGGCGGCCATTGCGGGACAACGGGCGTGACACCCCTGGTCCTGCTGCCCGGCATGATGTGCGATGCCCGCTTGTTCGGGCCGCAGATCGCGGCCTTTTCCGGCACCCGTACGCTCCATTGTGCGCCGATCACGGGTCAGGCGAGCATTGAGGCGCTTGCGATCAGCGTCCTTGAGCATGCTCCACCGCGGTTCGCCCTTGCGGGTCTGTCCATGGGCGGCATCGTGGCCATGGAGGTGATCCGCAAGGCGCCGGACCGTGTGGCAGGCCTGGCGCTTCTGGATACCAACCCCTGCCCGGAACTGGAGACGGTCAAGGCGAAGCGGGAGCCGCAAATCGAAAAGGTGCTGTCCGGGCATTTGCGGTCGGTCGTGCGCAACGAGCTGAAACCCAACTATCTGGCCTCCGGCCCCCGGCGGCGGGAGATACTGGACCTTTGCATGACGATGGCTGTAGATCTCGGGCCGGAGGTTTTTGTCCGCCAATCCCGCGCGCTGCAGACCCGGCCCGATCAGCGGGCTTCCTTGCAAGCGGTCAAGGTGCCAACGCTGATCCTGATGGGCGCGGATGACCGGCTTTGTCCCATTGAACGGCATGAATTGATGCATAAGCTGATCGACGGGTCGCGTCTGGTCATCATTGAGGGCGCGGGCCACTTGCC
The DNA here is from genome assembly GCF_008711285.1 of Roseibium aquae. Lineage (GTDB taxonomy): Bacteria > Pseudomonadota > Alphaproteobacteria > Rhizobiales > Stappiaceae > Roseibium > Roseibium aquae. The sequence continues at coordinate 50,639 of NZ_VXDC01000015.1, read as the reverse complement.
AACGCTGGAGCGCCCTGAGGAGGTCAGCGCTGCCCTGACGCATTGGCTTGGAATGATAGACCGCTAGATGACAAGGGTCTTCACGGCGGTGTCGATCCGCCGTTTGCGGCGCCATCGGCTTTGCGGCATCCCAGATCGCCCGGAAAACCCCCTTGCAAAAATTCGCGGGCCGTCCAACAGTGTGAGCAACGGTACAAGTCGTTCATTGCAAAGGGTCTACGTCCGGAGCGGGCCTTGCTTGAAACGACGGGAAAGAGGGAGACATCGCCGCCATGGACATGGAGGGAACCTACCGGATTCCGGCGCCCCGGGAGGAGGTCTGGAAAGCCCTGAACGATCCCGATATCCTGCGGGAATGCATCCCGGGTTGCGAGTCACTGGAAATGACCAGCCCGACGGAAATGCAGGCCGCCGTGACATCGAAGATCGGGCCGGTCAAGGCCAAGTTCAAAGGCACAGTCACGCTGCAGGATCTCAATCCGCCGGAGAGCTATACCATCGTTGGTGAAGGGAAGGGCGGTGTGGCGGGTTTCGCGAAGGGCTCGGCCGGTGTGCATCTGACGCAAGAAGGCGATGAGACCGTTCTCACCTATACGGCCAAAGCCCAGGTCGGCGGCAAGCTGGCCCAGCTCGGTAGCCGCCTGATTGACTCCACGGCGCGAAAAATGGCTGACGAGTTTTTCGGTTCGTTCTCGGAGAAAGTGGGTGCGTCGGGCGCGCAGCAGGATACTCTCGACCCCGGGGTCGCTTCGGAGGCCAAGCGGATTGCGACAGAGCATCTGCCGGAGGATGCCGTAAATGCTCTGCACGATGCCGAGGCGGCTGTAGAGCACGCAGTTGAGGAGGTCTACCACAAGGCGGAAGACGCTCTGCACGATGTCGAGGAAGGCTATCACAAGGCTGAGGAGAAACTCGAGGTTGCTGCCGGGAAGGGCGCCTATGGCGGCCCGATGGTTTGGGGCCTCGTCGCACTCGGCGCCTTGATCATTGTGTTGGCCTTGATGTCGTAAGTCGGATTGCCGGCGGCCCCGCCGCCGGTTCGGAAAACAATCGGGCTGGACGCGAACCGCCCGAACACTGGGAGAGGAGACCTATGGCACACGTATCCATGAGTGTGAACGGCAAGAAGGTGAGCGGCCAGGTGGAGGACCGCACCCTGCTTGTGAACTTCATCCGGGAAACCCGAAATCTCACGGGAACGCATGTCGGTTGCGACACGTCGCAATGCGGCGCCTGTGTTGTGCATGTGAACGGCAAGGCGGTGAAGTCCTGCACGCTTCTGGCCGTCCAGGCCGATGGCGCGGATGTTGTGACCATCGAGGGATTGGCGAATGGGGCCAACCTTCATCCGGTTCAAGCCGCTTTCCGGGAGCATCACGGCTTGCAATGCGGCTTCTGCACCCCAGGCATGATCATGAGCGCGGTGGACATGATCAACCGGTATGGACCTGGAAACCTCGACGAAAAGACCATCCGGCACGAGCTTGAGGGCAATATCTGCCGGTGCACCGGCTATCAGAACATCGTGAAGGCGATCAAGGCGGCCTCCGACGAGATGGCCGGGATGCAGCAAGCCGCCGAATAGGGAAAAGGCCGCGCGAACCCGCTGCGGGTGCCGATCCGGTCCGATGAGGAGGTGACCGGGCAATCGAATGGCACCGTTGCGGGCCGTCACAGGGCGCGGCGTTCGGACTGCGAAGGCCGGCCGGCGGATAGCCGGGCCGGGTACAGTCCGCGCTTGAGTGGGTGGAACGCACTGCGTTCCGTTCCGGCCGACCGGACGGGGTCCGGCCCAGCGGGAAGATTATGGGAGAGAGACTATGGGCGTTGAAGGCATTGGTGCGCGCGCCAGGCGCAAGGAAGACAAGCGCTTCATCACGGGCAAGGGAAAATACACTGACGACATGACGGTGCCGGGCATGGGCTACGCGGCCTTCGTCCGCTCCCCGCATGCTCATGCGAAGATCGTGTCGATCGATGCCAGCGCGGCGCTCGATATGCCCGGCGTGGATGCCGTGCTGACGGGCGAGCAGCTTGTGGGCGACGGCATCGGCAATCTGATCTGCGGCTGGATGATTCATTCCAAGGACGGCTCCCCGATGAACATGGGCGCTTGGCGCGCCCTTGAGCCCGAAATCGTGCGTCACGTGGGGCAGGCCGTGGCCGTCGTTGTGGCCGACACCGCCGCCCAGGCCAAGGACGCGGCCGAAGCGGTGATGGTCGAGTATGAGGAACTGGATGCGGTGATCGATCCGGTCGCAGCCTTGGAAGAGGGCGCGCCGCAGCTTCACCCGGAAGCGCCGAACAACCTCATCTATGACTGGGAGATCGGTCACGAAGCGGCGGCCAATGCCGCCTTCGACAGCGCTGCTCATGTCACCACGATGGAGATCCACAACAACCGCCTGGCGCCGAACCCCATGGAGCCGCGTGCGGCCCTTGCGGTCTACGACACGGCGGAAGAGCACTATACGCTCTATACGACGTCGCAGAACCCGCATGTCGCGCGCCTCGTTCTGTCCGCATTCTACAATGTGGCACCCGAGCACAAACTCCGGGTGATCGCCCCCGATGTCGGCGGTGGCTTCGGGTCCAAGATCTATATCTACCCCGAAGAGATGGTGTGCCTGTGGGCGTCCAAGCGGGTCGGGCGGCCGGTGAAATGGGTCTGCGACAGGACCGAGGCGTTCCTCACCGACGCTCATGGCCGCGACCACCGTTCGGTCGCCGAGATGGCGCTGGACGCGGACCACAACATCACCGGCCTGCGGGTCAAGACGGTCGCCAATCTCGGCGCCTACATGTCGTTGTTCTCGTCGTCCGTGCCGACTTATCTCTACGCGACGCTTCTGTCGGGCCAATACAACATTCCGGCGATCCACGCGAATGTGAAGGCGGTCTACACCAACACCGTGCCTGTCGATGCGTATCGCGGCGCGGGCCGGCCGGAGGCGACCTATCTCCTCGAGCGCATGATGGAGACGGCGGCCCGTGAAATCGGCATGGATCCGGCCGAGTTCCGCCGCAAGAACTTCATCAGGTCCTTCCCCCATCAGACGCCGGTCATCATGTGCTACGACGCCGGCGATTATGACACGACGCTCGACGCCGCGATGAAGGCAATCGACTACGCCGGTTTCCCGGCCCGCAAGGCGGAGGCCGCCAGCCGTGGCAAGCTGCGTGGCATCGGGTTCTCCTGCTATATCGAAGCCTGCGGGATCGCACCGTCAGCGGCCGTCGGATCGCTGGGGGCCGGCGTCGGCTTGTGGGAATCGGCCGAGGTGCGGGTCAATCCGGTTGGAACGATCGAGGTTCTGACGGGGTCGCACAGCCATGGCCAAGGGCACGAGACGACATTCGCCCAGCTGATTTCCGAGCGTTTCGGCCTTGATATGGATGCGGTTTCCATCGTTCACGGCGACACCGACAAGGTTCAGTTCGGCATGGGAACCTATGGTTCCCGGTCCGGCGCGGTCGGCATGTCCGCCATTGTCAAGGCGCTCGACAAGGTCGAAGCCAAGGCCAAGAAAATCGCCGCTCATCTCATGGAGGCCGCCGAAGGCGACATCCAGATCGAGGGCGGCGAGCTCAAAGTGGCCGGTACCGACAAGAAACTTTCCTTCACGGAGGTGGCTCTGGCCGCCTACACCGCCCACAATCTGCCCGAGGGCATGGAGCCGGGCTTGAAGGAGGGAGCGTTTTACGATCCGACCAACTTCACCTTCCCGGCAGGCACCTATATCTGCGAGGTGGAAGTCGACCCGGAAACCGGCAAGACGGAGATCATCGATTTCGTCGCCGCCGACGATTTCGGAAAGATCATCAATCCGATGATCGTCGAAGGCCAGGTGCATGGCGGACTGACCCAGGGCATCGGCCAGGCGCTTCTGGAAAACGCCACCTATGATGACAGCGGCCAGCTGATCACCGCGTCCTACATGGATTACTGCATGCCGCGCGCGGATGATCTTCCGGCGCAGTTCCAGTTGTCGACCCATGAGACGCTGTGTCCGGGCAACCCGCTGGGCATGAAGGGCTGCGGTGAGGCGGGGGCCATCGGTTCTCCGCCCGCGGTGATCAACGCCATCACGGATGCCATCGAAAACAACGCCCTGGACATGCCGGCGACACCTGAAAAAGTGTGGCAGCTCTGCCGGGCCCAGATGAAAATGGCCGCCGAATAAGAACTTTAAAGTCAAGGTCCTGCCCACCGCCCAAACGCGGTGCGGCGGACCGGAACGGGGAGACCCAGTAAATGTATGAAACGACCTATCACCGCGCCGAGAGTGTCGAAAATGCAGTCGCGCTTTTGGGCGGCGCTGATGACCCGAAGATCCTGTCCGGCGGTCAAACTCTTTTGCCGACCATGAAACAGCGTCTGGCCGCGCCCAGCGACCTGATCGATGTCAGCCGGATCGCCGACATGCACGGCATCTGCGAGGATGGCAACGCCATCTCGATCGGGGCCGCCACAACCCATGCCGAAGTCGCAGGCTCCGATCTGGTCAAGGCCCGGATCCCCGGACTTGCCAAGCTCGCCGGCGGGATTGGCGATCCGGCCGTTCGTCACATGGGCACGCTCGGAGGTTCGATCGCCAACAACGATCCGGCGGCCGATTACCCGTCGGCGCTGGTGGCGTTGAACGCGACCATATCGACGACAAAGCGCAAGCTGTCCGCCGAGGAGTTCTTCACGGGCATGTTCGAGACCGCGCTTGATGAGGACGAGATCGTTCTGTCCGTGTCTTTTCCGGTGGCGGAAAAGTCGGCCTATGCCAAATACCCCAACCCGGCCTCCCGCTACGCCATGGCCGGTGTCTTTGTTGCCCGGCATGGGGACGGTACCGTCCGGGTCGCAGTCACGGGCGCCGGACAGAATGGCGTGTTCCGCAGCGCGGAAATGGAAGCGGCGCTCGCCGCCAATTTCACGCCGGAAGCGGTGGCCGGCATCTCTGTCGATGCCGACGGGCTCTTGTCCGACATCCATGGCTCAAACGCCTACCGGGCGAACCTGGTGACGGTCATGGCCAAGCGCGCCGTTGCGGCCGCCGGCTGAGAGGCGCCCAAGAAGAGATTGGAAAGGCCGTCTTCGGGCGGCCTTTTTTGATTGTTCGGGACTTGTGGATCCCAATCGGCGGACCGGGGCCGCGGCTGTTGTGGGGGCCGTCTATAGCGGCAAGAAGCGCACCGTTTCGCCGGCTTTTGCCGCTGGCGCGTGCGGTGGGCGGACGATCAGGGCGCCGGATCTCGCCAGAAGCGCCAGCATCGAACTGTCCTGCTTGGCAAAGGGGGTGACAACCAGGGCACCGCCGGCCCGGGTCTCCAGGACGGCCCGCACATAATCCTGCCGGCGGTCGTTGGGACCGAGATCTGCTCCCAGCACCCCATCCCGCTCACCGGCGTTTTCGTCTGGAAGGCCGTTCATCCGGGCGATGAGGGGCTTTAGAAACAGAAGGCTGCACACCAGGCTCGAGACCGGATTGCCCGGAAGGCCCAGCACCTTTGTCTGGCCCAGACGGCCCGCCATCAGCGGCTTGCCGGGGCGCATGGCGATGCGCCAGAAGGCGAGGTCCATGCCTTCGGCTCCAAGAACCTCCTGAACGAGGTCATGATCGCCCACGGACGCCCCGCCGAGGGTAACCAGAACATCGGCCCTTGCCTCGATGGCACGGCGGATATGGCCGGCCAGCTCCACCGGATCGTCCTTCGAAATGCCCAGATCAAGCGGAGATCCGCCGCAGTCCTCCACCAGCGCGGTAATGCCCGCATGGTTCGAGGCGATGATCTGATCCGGCCTTGGATCGCCGCCCGGCCGGACCAGTTCGTCGCCGGTGGCGAGTATGGCGACCTTTGGCCGCCGTCTGACCGGCAGGCGGGCATGGTTCATCGCCGCGGCCAGAGCCAGATCCCTGTAATTCAGCCGCTTCGGCGCGCAAATCAGCGTTTCGCCTTCGGCGAAATCCAGCCCCGCAGGCCGGACGAAGACGCCTTTCAAGGGCGCCTCCCGCACCAGGATGCTGTCCCCGGACCGCTCGGCATTTTCCTGGATCAGGATCGTGTCGGCGCCCTCCGGCAGCGGGGCGCCGGTGAAGATGCGAACGGTTTCCCCCGGTCCCACGACCCCGGAAAAGGCATGTCCAGCGGGCGCTTCGCCGATCACTTTCAACCGGGCCGCCGGTTGGGTCGTGTCCTCATGCCGGACCGCGTAGCCATCCATGGCGGAGGCGGCGAAGGGCGGCTGCGTGCGGGTCGAGACCAGATCCGTTGCAAGCGTGCGCCCGTTCGCCTGTGCCAGGTCGGTCCATTCGGTGCCGAGCGGATCAACGCCGTCGAGCAACCGCTTCAGGGCTTCGGAAACCGGCATCAGGCTCATCGGGATCAGGTTCCGCGCGGTGCGCTGTCCGGCACCGGTGTGTCATTGTGCCAATGGCCGGACTTTCCGCCGGATTTTTCGACCATCCGGATCTCGCCGATTTCCATGAAACGATCGACGGCCTTGGCCATGTCGTAGATGGTCAGGCATGCGACGGTGCAGGCGGTGAGCGCTTCCATCTCCACGCCGGTCTTGCCGGTCACCTTGGTGGTCGCGCGCACGCGCAAACCGGGAAGGGTCTCGTCGGGCTCGATCTCGACGCCGATCTTGGACAGCATCAAGGGATGACAGAGTGGGATCAGCTCATGGGTCCGTTTGGCCGCCATGATACCGGCAAGACGGGCGGTTGCCAGAACATCGCCCTTCTTTGCGCTTCCCGAGCAGATCAGTTCGAGCGTTTCGGGATGCATCTTGACCCGGCCCTCGGCCACGGCAAAGCGGTCGGTGATATCCTTGTCGGTCACGTCCACCATGTTGGCCGCGCCGGATGCATCGATATGGGTCAGTTTCGGGCCGCTGGTCATGGGCTGCCTCATGATGTCGCTGACAGGGAAGGATTCGCCAGGAGCGCGCGTGTGGCGCCGGCCACATCGTCCTGGCGCATCAGGCTTTCCCCGATCAGGAAGGCCGAGATCCCGACCCTTGCCATGCGCGCTAGGTCGTCCGGCGTGAACAGGCCGGATTCGCCAATCACCAGGCAGTCGGTGGGGACCATCGGGGCCAGCGTTTCGCTCGTCTCCAACCGCGTCTCGAAATTTCGCAAGTTCCGGTTGTTGATGCCGACAAGCGGACTGTTCAGGTCGAGGGCGCGCTCCAGTTCGGCCGCGTCATGCACTTCCAGCAACACATCCATGCCCAGTTCGAACGCGGTTTCTTCCAACGCCTTTGCCGTGGCATCGCCGACCGCCGCCAGTATGATCAAAATGCAATCGGCGCCCCAGGCCCTTGCTTCATGAACCTGGTAGGTGTCGTAGAGAAAATCCTTGCGCAGAGCGGGAAGGGAGACGGCATCGCGGGCTGCGCCTAAAAACGCGGGCTGGCCATGAAAGGAGGGGGTGTCGGTCAAGACCGACAAGCAGGCGGCCCCCCCGGCCTCATAGGCCCGGGCCAGCCCGGGCGGATCGAAGTCCGCGCGGATCAGCCCCTTGGAGGGGCTGGCCTTCTTGATTTCGGCGATCAGCGCATATTGCCCGGCATTGATCTTCGCCTTCAAGGCGGTGTGGAAGCCGCGCGGCGGGCTCACGTCCTGGCACCTGGCCTTCAGTTCGGCCAGCGGCACGGCGTCCTTCGCCGCCGCGATCTCCGCGCGCTTGTAGGTCTCGATCTTTTTCAGAATATCGACCATCAATCTATCCGTTCGAGGCAGCGACAAGCCGCTTCAGGCGGTCCGCCGCCGCGCCGCTGTCAATGCTTTGGGCAGCCAGTGCAACGCCTTCTTTCAAAGAGGCGCATTTGCCGGCAACGATCAGCGCGCCGGCGGCGTTCATGAGCACCACATCGCGATAGGCGTTGCGGGCTCCGTCCAGAACGCCGCGAAGCGCGGCCGCATTTTCCGCCGGCTCCCCGCCCTTCAGCTCTGCGAGCGCCGCCATCGGCAGACCGGCGTCGTCCGGCGTGATTTCAAAGGACTGCAAGGCACCGTCCTTGACCTCGGTGACGAAGGTCGGTCCGGTGGTGGTGATCTCGTCCATGCCGTCGGAACCGTGAACGACCCAGGCATGCTCCGTACCCAGATTGCGCAGCGCCTCGGCGACCGGTTCAACCCACTTGCGGGCGAACACCCCGACAAGCTGTCGGCGCACACTTGCCGGATTGGAAAGCGGCCCGAGAAGATTGAAGATCGTTCGGGTGCCGAGTTCCATTCGTGTCGGGCCGACATTCTTCATGGCGGAATGGTGCAGCGGCGCGAACATGAACCCGATCCCGGCGCTTTCGATGCATTGGGCGATCCGTTGCGGCCCGATGTCGATATTGATGCCAAGCTCCGCAAGGGCTTCCGCCGACCCGGATTTGGACGAAAGCGAGCGATTGCCGTGTTTGGCGACGGGAACGCTGCAGCCGGCCAGCACCAGGGCCGCGCAGGTCGAAATGTTGTAGCTGCCGGAATTGTCGCCTCCCGTTCCGACAATGTCGACCGCGCCTGACGGGGCGACGACGGGAAGCATTTTCGCCCGCATGGTGGCCACCGCTCCGGTGACCTCCGCCACGCTCTCGCCGCGCACCCGCAAGCTCATGAGGAACCCGCCAAGCTGAGAGGGCGTCGCGGCGCCCGACAAAATGATGTCGAACGCAGCCCGGGCCTCGTCTTCGCTCAAGCTTCGCCCCTCGGCAACGATCGCGATATAGTCCTTGAATGTGGTCATGCCCCACCCGCCAGTCCGGCTTACTGTGTGCTGTTCAGGCCGAGGACCCGGGTGATGGACGCATTGTTGATCTCAACGCCTTCCCGGGTCTCGATGTCCGCAACGTATTGTCCCAGGATCGAATCCTGCAGACGGCGGGACATTTCCGGCAGCAAGGCCTGAATCTCGTCCGCGTCGGGGTTGAACGGCGGGATCATGACACTGGAAACGACCGCGACGATCCGCGCCGGGGCCTGGGAAGCGGCCACTGCGGCCGCCGTGCCCTGCGGTCCGGCGAACAGCGCATCGACCGCATCGGCGGCGAAGCCTCCGAAACCGGCTGTCCGGGTCACGCCCCAGGCTTCCGATATCTCAAGACCTTCGGTGCCGGACACCGCATCCAGTGTCTCGCCGTTCTGGACGCGTGTGACAAGGGCCTCCGCTTTTTCCTGCAAACGCCGGGCAATCTCGGCCGCGCGCCAGGCGGCAACAACATCGGGGCGCACTTCCTCCAGATCGCGGTCGCGGGCCGGAATGACGTCATTGACCTCATACCAGACAAAGCCGCCCGACTGGAGCTGGATCGGATCGGTTTCCATCCCGACTTCCGCATCGAAGGTTCCGGGGATCAGACCGTTCGCATCCGGCAAACGGGCCTGATCGCCGTCCATCGTCAGACCGCTGCGGTCGAACGGCTCGGGCTCGGTCACGGTCAGGCCGAACCGTTCGGCAATTTCGCTCAACAGCGCGCCGCCGGCCCGGGCATCCTCGATCTCGTCGAACAGATCCAAAATCTCGCGCTGCGCCTCGCGCTCCGCCAGTTCCGCCTTGATCTGGTCCTTAATCTCATCGAATGGCTGCGTCCGGGCAGGAATAACTTCCGTCACATTCAGGATCACGGTCGAAAAACGTCCGTCGACGGGCTCGCTGGTCTGGCCGGTCTGGACAGAGAAGGCCGCGTCGCCGACCGCATCATCCAAAAAGTCGGCCCGGCTCATCAGGCCGAGATCGACGTCGCTGTCGGTCAAGTTCCGTTCGGCCATCAGCTCCTCGAAAGGCGTGCCGGATTCTAGGGCCTCGGCTGCGGCCGTCGCTTCGGCTGGATCCTGGAACACCATCTGCTGAACGCGGCGGCGCTCGGGCTGGGAGAAGCGTGCGAGATCGCGTTCGTAATCGGCGCGCGCGTCTTCGTCGGTGATCGCATCCGGATTTGCGAGTGTCTCTGCGGTAACGGTCAGCAGTGCGATTTTGCGGTACTCGGGGGCGCGGAACTCTCTTTTTGCCTCTTCATAGAAGGCCTCCAACGCCGCCGCATCCGGCTGTTCGATATCGCCGAGGACGTCCGGTTCCAGACGGATGTAGCGAATGTCACGCGATTCGTTCTGGAAAACATGCAAGGCTTCCAGATAGGCAAGCGGCGCCTGCATCCCGCCGGCAACACCGGCCGCCAATTGCTCGCGGTTCAGACCATCGCGGCGCTCGATCACATATTCGTCCTCGGTCATGCCATTCGAACGAAGAATCTGGGCGAGCCTGGTGCGGTCATAGGTGCCGGTGGGCCCGACGAACGCCGGGTCGGATTGAATGTCGCCCGCAAGCCGTTCATCGGAAACGCCAAGGTTCATCTGGCGAGCGGTTTCATTGAGGGCTGCCTGGCCGATCAATGTCCCGAGAACCTGCTGTGGCAGGCCGAGTTGCGCCCCTTCCGCATTTGTCAGCGGGCGTCCGAACTGCTGGCCGAACCGGTTGAGTTCCTGCCGGTAGGCGCGATCGAAGGTGAAGGTCGACACTTCGGTGTCGCCGACCTTGGCCGCCACGTTCTGACCGAAACCGGAGAAGACATCCGCGACACCCCAGATGGCGAAGCTAAAGACCAAAAGGGCGATGAAAATCTTGGCAATCCATGTGCCGGTGCCCTTGCGCAGCGTGTCGAGCATCGTGTCTCCCGTCGTTCTTGCTTGTCTTTGGTCGTTCGGGACATCGGTCCGGCCGTGACCGCTTGCCGTCCTTGGCGAAGCGCGCGGATCATAAAGAGGCAGGGCGCACGGGGCAAGGGACGCGGCGCACGGTTCACAATGTCATGACAATCGGAAAACACCGGGCAGGAATTGCAACTGCGGCTGCCTTTTGCTCTATACGGTCGCGGCAAAGCGCCGAACCCGGTCGAATGAGGAAAACAAGCCCGATGAACTCGCAGATCAAGCCCCTGGTCGCAGGCAACTGGAAAATGAATGGTCACCGCGCGCAGCTCGCCACGTTCGCGCAGATGTGCCGGGGTGTCGGGCCCGCCTTGGCGAAGAGCGTCGATGTCATGATCTGCCCGCCGGCGACGTTGATCTATTCCTTGGCCGCAGCCGCCGTGGGCGAACGGATCGCGGTTGGCGCCCAGGACTGTCATGCGGCGGCCAGCGGGGCGCACACCGGGGATCTTTCGGCCGAGATGCTCGCCGATTGCGGCGCCAGGGCCGTCATTCTCGGTCACTCCGAGCGCCGGGCCGATCACGGGGAAACCGACCGGTCCGTCAACGGCAAGGCGCTCGCGGCCTGGCGGGCCGGTCTGACCGCGATCATCTGTGTTGGGGAGACGGAGGCAGAACGCAAGGCGGGCAGGGCCGTCGAGGTCGTGTCGGGTCAACTTGCGGGTTCGGTTCCCGAAGGTGCGAGATCGGACAACACGGTGATCGCCTATGAACCGGTCTGGGCCATCGGAACCGGTCTCACACCGACGGCGGACGATGTCGAGGAAATGCACCGTGAGATCCGCTCACGCTTGTGTGCAAGCTTCGGCGACCACGGCAAGGACATGAGGATCCTGTATGGGGGGTCGGTCAAACCGGGCAATGCGAAAGAGCTGATGGCGGTGGCCAACGTGAACGGGGCTCTGGTTGGTGGCGCCAGCCTTAAAACCGACGATTTTCTCGGTATCCTCGACGCCTACCGTGTGACCGAATAACGGCCTCCCACGGAAAACGAAAACCGAAGGGTGGCCATGGCCGGGACCTTGGTGTAGAAGGCCCCATCCTTACGCAGAAAAGAACTGGTATTCGATGGAAACCGTAGTCATCGTCATCCACTTGATGATTGTCCTGGCGCTTGTGCTCGTCGTCCTGCTGCAACGCTCCGAAGGGGGCGCACTCGGAATCGGCGGTGGTGGCGGCGGCATTTCGACCCGTGGCACGGCCAACGTGCTGACCAGGGCGACCGCTTTCCTCGCCGTCGCGTTTTTCTGCACATCACTTGGCCTGAGCCTGATCGCGAAGAATGAAGATCGTCCGTCATCGATTCTCGATGCAACGCCTGCTGCGGACGGAACGGTCCCTGTTCCGGGCGATGGCAATGGCGGCGGCGGGATTCTGGACGCTTTGCAGGAGCAGAGCCAGCCTTCCGGCCCCCAGGTCCCAGCGGCTCAATAACGGCGGATGCAGCGGACCAATGTGCCGTCCGCTTTTCCCGAAAGCCCTGCGCGTCTCTCGCAGGGCATTTTTATGTTGTGAACAATAACTGTCCGGGTGGTCAAAAGACACGCGGCAACGATATGGTATTGCTCCATGGCGCGATACATTTTCATCACTGGCGGCGTGGTCTCCTCGCTTGGCAAAGGTTTGGCTTCTGCGGCCCTGGGCGCACTGCTCCAGGCCCGCGGATACAAGGTCCGGCTTCGCAAGCTCGACCCTTATCTTAACGTCGATCCGGGCACGATGAGCCCGTATCAGCATGGCGAAGTTTTCGTCACCGATGACGGGGCCGAGACGGATCTCGATCTGGGCCACTATGAACGGTTTACCGGGCGTCCGGCCAACAAGCAGGACAACATCACCACGGGCCGGATCTATCAGGACATTATCGCCAAGGAGCGCCGCGGCGACTATCTTGGCGGGACCGTCCAGGTGATCCCCCATGTGACCGACGCGATCAAGAACTTCGTGCTGGACGGCAACGACGACTATGATTTCGTGCTGGTCGAAATCGGCGGCACTGTTGGCGATATCGAAGGGCTGCCCTTCTTCGAGGCCATCCGGCAACTTGGCAACGACCTGCCGCGCGGCGACGCGGTTTACGTTCATCTCACCCTGATGCCGTATATCCCGGCCGCCGGTGAAATGAAGACGAAACCGACCCAGCATTCGGTCAAGGAATTGCGATCCATCGGCATTCAGCCGGATATCCTCATGGTCCGTTGCGACCGTCCGATCCCGGAGACGGAGCGGCGCAAGCTCTCCTTGTTCTGCAACGTGCGCGAATCCGCCGTCATCCCGGCCTACGACGTGAAATCGATCTATGACGTGCCGATCGCCTACCACAAGGAAGGTCTGGACGGCGAGGTTCTGTCCGCATTCGGCATCAAGGGCGCGCCGGCGCCGGTGCTCGACCGGTGGACGGGCATTTCCGAGCGGATCACCAACCCGGAAGGCGAAGTGACCATCGCCGTGGTCGGCAAGTACACGGTGCTCAAGGACGCATACAAGTCGCTGATCGAAGCGCTCGTGCATGGCGGGATCGCCAATCAGGTGAAGGTCCATATCGAATGGATCGAATCGGAAGTGTTCGAGAAGGAGGATCCGGGCCCGTTCCTTGAGCATGTTCACGGGATTCTGGTGCCAGGCGGTTTCGGCGAGCGTGGTTCGGAGGGCAAGATTGCCGCGGCCCACTTCGCCCGCACGCGTCAGGTGCCCTACTTCGGCATTTGCTTCGGCATGCAGATGGCGGTGCTCGAAGCGGCGCGCAATCTTGCCGGCATCTCGGATGCCAGTTCGACCGAGTTCGGTCCGGCAAAAGACCCGGTTGTCGGTCTGATGACCGAATGGGTGCGCGGCAATGAGCGCGAAGTGCGCGGTGAGGACGATGATCTCGGCGGCACGATGCGGCTTGGCGCCTACAAGGCGGCCCTGAAGCCCGGATCCAAGATCGCCGAAATCTACGGGTCCACCGAAGTGTCCGAGCGCCACCGGCACAGGTACGAGGTGAATATCGGATACCGCGAAAAGCTTGAATCATGCGGCCTGATCTTTGCCGGCACGTCGCCGGACGGAGTGCTGCCGGAAACGGTCGAGATCGAGAATCATCCGTGGTTCATCGGGGTTCAATATCACCCGGAATTGAAATCACGGCCATTTGAGCCGCATCCGCTGTTCGCCTCGTTCATCGCCGCGGCGCTTCACCAAAGCCGGTTCGTGTGAAGATTTTCTGACCGTCGGGAGGCTGAGGCATGGTGCGCGGACTGGATCATGTTGTCGTTGCGGTGCGCGATCTGGCGGCCGCGGCCGAAGCTTGGTCGGATCTGGGGTTCGTTGTGACGCCGCAAAATGACCACGCCTGGGGCACATCCAACAGGCTGGTCCAGGTGGACGGCTTTTTTGTCGAGCTTCTGGGCATCCGGGACGAGGCATTGATCCAGGAGCCGGTCGCCAACAGCTTCTCTTTTGGAGCCTTCAACCGTGACTTTCTCCAATCCGGGGAGGGCGGGTCGATGCTGGTCCTGGAAAGCAAGGACCCCGCCGCCGACCGGGCCTCGTTCGAAACCCTGGGCTTGCGGGTCCACGAGCCGTTTTCCTTCGAACGCGTTGCGAATCTTGCCGACGGAAGCACGGCCAAGGTCGGTTTCGACCTGACCTTTCTGTCAGATGAGGCCGCGCCGACCCTTGGTTTTTTCACCTGTTTCAACCGGTATCCGGAGAATTTCTGGAAGCCCGAGTTTCAGGTTCACGGCAACGGCGCGCGGGAAATTCTCGGCATCACGCTGGTCGCGCCGGATCCGTCCGATCTCCACGAATTCCTCGGAGGGTTCACGGGCCAGCGCGAAATGCGGGCCACCAGCCTGGGCCTGGAGCTGAAAACGCCGCGCGGTCTTGTCACGGTTCTGTCGCCGGTTGCCTATGAGAAACTTTACGGGCCGGACGTGGCGGCGAGCCTGCCGGACCGCCTTCCAGCCATCGGTGCGCTTACCATCGGCTGTGTGGGGATGGCCGAGCGGCGCGTTTATCCGGGCACGGATCATCATGGCTTGACGGTTGTCCTCGAGCCGTTGAGCGATTGAGAGGGTGTGCAAGCGGCCGCAGCCGGTTCGCCTGGAAACGAAAAGTCCGCCGGTTTTTCAAACAGATGCACCGGTGCACGCCGTTTCCCGGATATGGATTAACCCCACCTTTCTTGCCTAATCCGCGCCAAGGTCTTGTTTCGGCACGTTTTTGGCGGATAGTCTAAGACATGTCGCCGGGTACTTGTCCGGCAGCCTTCCTGTGCCTTGCGGAGCTCGCCCCATGCGGTTGTCGTTTTTTCCTTCTTTCCCGCGCGCAGCGGTCGTTTCGGGCGTCTGTCTCGCCCTGTTGGCGGGGTGCAGCGATGAAAGCCAGCAGGCGGCACCCCAAGCGCCGCCGCCTTCCGTCAGTGTTGCGGCTGCGCAGACCAAGGAGGTGCGCCAGAGCGCGCAATTCGTTGGCCAAGTTGCGGCTGTCGACCAGGTTTCCCTGGTGGCCCGGGTCAGCGGTTTTCTCGAAACCAAACACGTGAACGACGGCGCATTCGTCAAAGAGGGCGACCTGCTGTTTTCGATCGAGAAGGCGCAGTACAAGGCCGCACTCGACCGGGCCAAAGCGGGTCTTGCCAGTGCCAAGGCCGACGCGGCCTTGAAAGCGGCCAACGAAAAGCGGGATCTGGATCTGTTCCAGAAGGGCCACGTTTCAGAAGCCGCTTATGAGGCCACTCTGGCGCTGAAGGAGCAAGCTGAGGCCGCTGTTCAGTCCGCCGATGCCGCTATGCAAAATGCGGCTCTGGATCTGGGCTACACCGATATCAAGGCGCCGTTTCCCGGACAGATCGGGAAAACGACCTACAGCGTTGGAGAAGTTGTCGGCCCGAACACCCAGCCGCTGGCGCAACTCATCCGGCAAGCCCCTGTGTATGTGAATTTTGCCGTCAGCGAATCCCAGTATCTCGATGCGGTCAAAACCCATGACATCAACCCGGATGATATCGATCCCTCGAAGACCCCGGATCTCAGTTTGATCCTGCCCAACGGGCGGACATTTGACGAGAAGGGCAAGATCTTCTTCATCGATAACAAGGTGGATCCGGCGACCGGGACCGTGGCTTTCCGCGGACAATTCGACAATGCGAACGGTTTGCTGCTGGCCGGCACATTCGTGACCGTGATCATTGAAGCGCCGCAGGAAACAAAGGCGCTCATGATCCCGCAGGCCGCTGTCCAGCGGGACCAGAAGGGCAGTTTCGTTCTGGTGGTCGGGCAACAGGAGACCGTGGAACAGCGTTATGTCCAGCTTGGCGATCAGATCGACGGGGACTTCATCGTGACCGACGGCCTGCAGGAAGGCGAGCGGCTGATCGTGGAAGGTCTTCAGAAGGTGCGTCCGGGAGTTCCGGTCAACGCCGTGCTCGCAAGTCAGCCGGCGGGGCAAAGCTAAATGTTTTCCAAGTTCTTCATTTACCGGCCGAAATTTGCGCTGGTCATTTCGCTCGTTATCACGATTGCAGGTATCCTCGGGTATCTGGCGCTTCCCGTCGAGCAGTTCCCCAATATCACGCCGCCCGTGGTGAACGTGTCGGCAACCTATACCGGGGCCAACGCGCAGGTCTTGGAGGAAACAGTCGCGGCCCCCATCGAGGGGCAGGTCAATGGCGTGGACGACATGATCTACATGACGTCGACCAGCGCGGACAGCGGCAATTATTCCTTGAACGTTGTGTTCGCGGTCGGTACGGACCCGGACATTGCCACCGTCAATGTCCAGAACCGTGTTTCCCAGGCCACCAGCCAATTGCCGAGCGAGGTGACGACAAGCGGCGTCACCGTTCAAAAAGCCAGCACAAACATGTTGCTGGTCGTCACGCTCTATTCCCCCAAAGGGACTTATGATGAGGTGTTTCTGTCCAACTACGCCTCGATCAATCTGAAAGACGCGCTTGCCCGGGTTCAAGGTGTGGGCAGGGCGGATGTCATGACCGATTTTGCCTATGCGATGCGGATTTGGCTGGATCCGGACCGGTTGACGAGCCTCGGCATGACCCCGACGGATTTTATTGCTGCGGTCAGGGACCAGAACATCCAGGTCGCCGCTGGCCAGATTGGCGCCCCGCCGGTCCCGCAGGGCCAGCAGTTTCAATACACGATCACAGCCAAGGGCCGCCTGACCACTGAGAAGGAGTTCGAAGACATCGTTTTGCGCACTGGCGCGAACGGCGCGGTTGTAAGAATAGGCGACGTCGCCCGGGTGGAACGCGCTGCGCAGTTCTATAATGCGAGCGGTCAGTTCAACGGACAGCCTTCTACCGTTCTCGCCATTTATCAGGCGCCGGGCGCCAATGCCCTAGCGGTGGCCGATGGCGTTCTGGCGCGGCTGGAAAGTCTTTCTCAGTCTTTCCCGGACGATATGGACTATGCGGTTCCCTTTAACACGACGGATTTCGTTGAAGCTTCGTTGAACGACGTCATTGAAACGCTGTTCATTACCTTCCTGCTTGTCGTGACCGTTGTCTTCGTCTTTCTGGGAAACTGGCGGGCGACGATCATTCCAACGGTCGCCATTCCGGTGTCCCTGATCGGCACCTTCGCCGTTTTGCTGGCGCTTGGCATGTCACTGAACACGATCTCGTTGTTTGCGCTAGTCCTCGCGATCGGGATCGTGGTCGATGACGCCATTATCGTAGTCGAGAATGTCGAGCGGATCATTACCGAGGAGGGACTATCTCCTCCGGAAGCCACCGCCAAGGCGATGGAGCAGATCACTGGACCCGTGATTGCCACGACCTTGGTGCTTTTGGCGGTGTTTGTCCCGACCATCTTCATGCCGGGTATTCCCGGTCAGCTTTATTCCCAGTTTGCGATCACGATTTCCGCAGCGGTGATCATCTCTTCGATCAACGCGCTCACGCTGTCGCCGGCCTTGTGTGGTCTTATCCTGAAGGCGCGCAGCGGCCCACCAAAGGGCCTCCTGGCCGTTTTTGAAAAGGGCATCGGCTCGGTACGCAACGGCTATACGGGCCTGGTGAAGCGGCTCGTACGGGTTTCGTTCCTCGGGATTGTCGCAGTTGGCGGCGTTATTGCGATGATTGCTATTCTGGGCGGACGTTTGCCCGGAGGCTTCCTTCCGCTGGAAGATCAGGGCTACCTGATGGTTGATGTTCAGCTTCCAGATGGGGCCTCGCTTCAAAGAACAGAAATTGTGACGGGTCAAGTTGTCGATCAAGTTCGGGCAACGCCGGGCGTCACCGACGTCGTGGTGGTCAACGGGTTCTCTATGCTGAACAACGCTCTGTCCTCCAATAGCGCGCTGATCATCACAACCTTGTCGAATTGGTCGGACCGGCAGGATCCCAGTCTTCGGGTGGATGCAATCCTGGCAAAGTTCTGGCAGGAGTTTGCCACGATCCAGGGGGCGAACATCATTGCCTTCAATCCGCCGCCAATCCCGGGCCTTGGGACAACGGGCGGTGTGGAGATGAAGGTCCAGCAGACGGGCGGGGGAACGCCGCAGGATCTGTCATCGGCGGTTGGGTCGCTGGTGTACTCGGTCAACCAGAGTCCGGAGATCGCACAGGCCTATTCCACCTTTCGGGCGAACGTTCCGCAGATCTTCGTCGATTTGGACCGGGAGAAAGCGAAGACGCTCGGTGTGAATGTCGCCGATGTCTTCACAACCCTGCAGGCCTATCTGGGCTCGTATTACATCAACGACTTCAACATCTTTGGCCGGGTCTACAAAGTTATGATCCAGGCGGAAGGCGAGTTCCGAAACAAGGTCGACGACATTGGTCAGCTGTATGTGCGGGCGAATGATGGCACAATGGTGCCGCTGCGCACCCTGATCACAACCGAAAATGTGCTCGGTCCGCAAAGTCTGAACCGCTACAACATGTTCCGCGCCGCGTCTGTGAACGGCGAGCCGGCCCCAGGGGCCTCCACAGGCGTCATCATGGGCGAGATGGAGGCGGCCGCCGAGGAGGCGCTTCCGGCTGGATATGCTTATGAATGGACCGGAACGGCGCAGCAACAGCAAGGCACGGGCAATGTTGTCTTGTTCATTCTTCTGCTGTCGATCCTGTTCGCCTATCTGTTCCTCGTCGCGCAGTATGAAAGCTGGAGTATGCCGGTCGCCATTCTCATGTCCGTAAGTGTTGCCCTGTTGGGTGCCTTTGTTGCGGTAATGGTTACTGGCGGCGACATCAATCTCTACACCCAGATCGGGATGATCATGCTTGTTGGAATGGGGGCCAAGAACGCGATTCTGATCGTGGAATTCGCGATGGAGCAGCGTGAGCAAGGCAAGTCGATCATGGAAGCCGCCGTCGAGGCCGCCCATCTGAGGTTCCGCGCCGTCATGATGACGGCCTTGTCCTTCCTTCTGGGCGTGGTTCCGCTGATGACGGCCTCGAGTGCGGGCGCGGCCAGCCAGAAGGCGATCGGCTTTGCGGTCTTCGGCGGCATGGCCTTTGCCACCGTGTTTGGAGTGATCCTTATCCCGGTGCTCTACACGGCTTTGCAAGGCGTCCGGGAGCGGGTGAAGGCCATGCTGGGCGGGGGCGACAAGGGGCCAGGCGGCAAGCCGTCCGACCCAGCGCCTGCACCGGCCGAATGAGCTGCAGCCACGACAAGGAAGACGGGAGCACCTGCTCCCGTCAGACTGCTGACAAGGCGCGTTGATCACCTCATTCTGATGAGGTCCACAGGACGGTCTCGAAGGAGCGTTTCACAAGGCCGTCGCGGGCGTATTGTTTCTGCTGCCTTTCTTTCGAAGCTTCGCTCCGCACCTCAAGATGAGGTTTCGGACAAACCGCACCTCCGGCATCAAGCTGATGGGAGTATCTGCTTTCCGTTTCTCAAGCCGGTCAACAGCCTTGATCCGTGACCGGGCGGATTGAAGATGCCAATGCCGTGATCCGCTGGACACATCCGCCGGAAGGTGCGCTTTCGCACGCACGGTTGTTCACCATTGCTGGGCGATTATCCGCTCGGATGCAGTTCGCGCAATGTCCTGTCCGTGGGGGCATGGAAGTGGAGTTGGCCAGCGCGGCCAATGTCTCGCAATCACCAGCCCTATTCGGTGGTGTCACGAAGTTGCCGGACGGGATCGGATCTTTATTTGGTGAGCCGACAGGGGTTCGAACCCTGGACCTACTGATTAAAAGTCAGTTGCTCTACCAGCTGAGCTATCGGCTCTCACCATGTGCTGGGATGACGCGTTGTCTAATGGTTCCGGGACCTTGCCGCAAGCCCTTGAAGCGCGATTTTTCAAAAAAACTTGGATTGTGGAAACGCGTGATTTCCATGCTTTGTCATTTACTTCAAGCTGGCGGCGGGATCGCCGCAAAGCCTGAAACGCGGTTCTTCGTTTCGCCTTTCAAGCCCGGAAGAGCCTTTATGGCCGTTCCGCTCACAACTTGAGAGCGATCGGAACGATCAGGATGAGCGCGAAGATGCGGGCGAAATGATGAACCGCCACGTAGGCGGGATCGAGACCGAGCGACAGGCCGATTGCCGCCATTGCCTCAACGCCGCCGGGGGCATAGGCGATCCAGACTTGCGAGAACGGCAGGCCGGTCACCTGGGCGGCCAGGAACGCGAATGCCAGGGAGACGACAAGGGCGGTCCCAACACAGGCAGCACCCGCCGCCGCATAGCGCTTCATCTGAGCGGTGCTGACCCGGCTCAGCCGCGATCCCAGAACCGCGCCTGTAGTCGCGAAGGCAAGAAAAATCAGCAAGGCCGGAGCGGCGCCGTGAACAAGGCCGGTCGCGTGGCCGGCGGCGCTCAAGATCACACCGGCGAGCAAGCTGGCGGCTGGCACTCCGAGCCGGCTTCCGAGGGTGCCGGCCGCAAGCGTCAGGGCCAGAAGGCCGCCAAGCACCGGAACGGACATGGTTTGCGGTGCAACCCCCGTCTCCAATGGAGCGCTATCGAGGGCCATGGCCAGCGGCGGGACGGCAAAGACCAATACCAGCAGGCGCATCAGCTGAAGGAACATCACCGCCGTCGCATCGCCCCGGCCTTCGGCGGCAATGGCAATCGCGTTCGACATGGTTCCCGGGGAACTGGCCAGCGTCGCTGTTTGTTTGTCCAGCCCGAATCCGCTCATGAGGATCTGTCGTCCGGTGATGATCGTCGCAATCAGGGACACGGTCAGGATCGCCAGACTGATGCCCCAGGCGCCGAGCTGATCCAAGAGCCGTTCGTCGACGCCCGATCCGAGCGATACGCCGATCGTGCCAAAGGCCAGGTTCCGCAGCCAGACCGGCAAGCCGACCTGGATGCGGGACGTGGCAAGCGCACCGACGGCAAGGGTGCTGCCGATGAGCGCTCCGGCGGGAACCCCAATGAGGGCGGCCAAAGCCGCCCCCGTCAAGCCTGCAGCGAGCGTTGCCGCGGCCGGTGCCAATCCGCCGATCATCAGATGCCCTTGCTGGAGGAGACAGGACCGGCTGCCATCCGGCGGGCCCGGCGGGCGAGCCAGATGGGGGCAAGCACAACCAGCACGGAGAGCGCGTAAAGCACGATGCTCTTGTAGTCTGCAACCAGGATTGTCCAGTCACCTCCCGAAATCGACAAGGCACGCCGGAGGTTGTTCTCGAACAGGCTGCCCAGAACGAAACCCAGAATGACCGGTGCGAGCGAGAAGTCCATTTTCCGCAAGAACCACCCGAAGATTCCAAGCAGGGTAATCAACAGAAGATCGAACGGGTTCCCGACAATTGTGTAGATCCCGATGAAGGCCAAAATGGCGATCAGGGGCGTCAGATAGTGCTGCGGGATCGTCAACATGCGGGCGAAAATCCCAACCAGCGGCAAGTTGATGATCAACAGCGCGACATTGCCAATATACATCGAGGCAATCAGGCCCCAGGCCACTTCTGGGTTCTGGGAAAACAGCATTGGCCCTGGCTGGATGTTGAACATGAGCAGCGCGCCGAGCAGGATGGCGGTTGTTCCGGAGCCAGGAATGCCGAGCGTCAGCATGGGCACCATGGCGCCGCCAGCGGCCGCATTGTTCGCGGATTCGGGGGCGGCCAGCCCGCGCGGATTGCCCGTGCCGAAGGTGCTGCCGTCATCGGCGATGCGCTTTTCCGTGCCATAGGCGACCGCCGAGGCAACAGACGCTCCGGTGCCCGGCAAGACCCCGATGAAGAAGCCGATGATGGAAGACCGGACGATGGTCCATTTGCATTTCGCCAGATCGGCCATGCGCACGAAGCTGTTGTCGAGCGGGAGGGATTTCAGCTTTCCCGACACCTGCTGCTCGACCAGCGTCAACAATTCCGCCATTCCGAACAGGCCAACAACGACAATCAGGAAGTCGATGCCCGCCAGGATGTCTGGAATGCCAAACGTGTAGCGGGGAACCCCTGTGTTCGCGTCGATCCCGATGGTTGCCAGCATCAGTCCGATGGTTGCGCCGAGCAGCGTCTTGACTACGTTCTTGCCGACGAGCGAAGCCAGGGACGCGAACGCGAAGACCATCAACGCGACATAATCGGCAGGCGAGAAGGTCACGGCGAATGTCGCCAGCGTTGGAGCAAAGAGGGAAAGGAGAACAACAGCAAACGTCCCGCCGACAAAAGACGCGATCGCGGACAGAGACAATGCGCGCCCCGCTTCTCCGTTGCGGGCCATCGGATTGCCGTCGAGCGTCGTCATGACCGCGCTGGCATCGCCGGGAACGTTCAGAAGAATGGAGGAAATCCGGCCGCCATATTCTGCGCCATAATAGATGCCGGCGAGAAGGATCAGCGCGGATTCCGGGCCGAAGCCCAGACCGTACGCGATCGGCAGCAGGATCGCGACGCCGTTGATCGGCCCGAGCCCCGGCAAGGCGCCGATGAGTGTGCCGGCGAAGCAGCCTGCAAGAACGAGAAACAGGTTGAAAGGATCGAGAGCGACGCTGAAACCGGTCGCAAGGCCAGTCAAGACCGCATCCATCACGACACTCCTTCTTCAAGGCCTGAAGCCTGCTTGTGGAGGTATTCCACCAGCTCTCCTTCCGGAAGATTGAGTCCGAGCAGCGTGACGCAGAGCAGAAAGCCGGCCACGCTTGTGGCAAACCCAAAGATCAGCGATTTCAGGATGCTGCCGCCCAACATGGCGCAGAGGGCGGTCCCAAAAAGCAGGGTGGACAGAATGAAGCCGAGCGGCTCGTACAGCTCTGCATAGGCGCCGAGCAATATCACGGTCGCGGCAAGGCGGAACCACGTCTGTTTCGAGACACCCAGTTCAGAGGCATCGGGCTTCCATAAAATGAAGAGCAGACACAAGATCGCGACGACGGACAGGATTTGCGGCCAGCTCTCGGGGCCGAGCGGATCATATTGGAAGGGCGCTCTGATGGCGGTGAATGCGATTACTGTATAGGCCAGCGTCACGATCAGAAGCACCCCGGCAAAAATTCGGTCGACCATGACGGTCTCCTGATGCAAGGGGGTGTTGAAATGGGAATCCGGCCCGTACCTCGAATGACACGGGCCGGCCAGTGGCCTTGGTTATTGGATCAGGCCCGCCTCGGTGGCGATTTCCCGAAGGGTCTGAACGCGTTGTTCCACGGACGTCTGAAGTTCCTCGCCCGCCATGTTCAAGGGCAGAAGGCCGCGTTCTTTCTGGACCTGGGCAAAGGCTTCCGTCGCATAGGCGGCTTCAAACGCATCGACCCATTTCTGGTAATCGGCATCGGAGACATCGCCGCCCATGTAGAAGCCGCGCATGATAGTCCATTCGACATCGAACCCTTCTTCGATCGCCGTCGGGATGTCAGCGAAGGGCGCTTCCAGACGCTCGGGAGACATGACGGCGAGCAAGCGCATCTGCCCCGATTCCATGTGCGGAACCATTTCGCCAACGTCGCCCGTATAGACCTCGATAGACCCGCCGAGCAGGGCCGCGATCGCATCCCCGCCGCCGTCAAAGGCGACGTAGCGCATGTCCATGGGGGAGGCGCCTGCCTCGCGCAACAGGAGCGCGCCTTTCATCCAGTCCTGAGAGCCAACCGAACCGCCTGCTCCCACGACAACGGACGCCGGGTCCGCGGAGAAATCGGTCATGAGTTCCGCCAAGGTCTGGTACTCGCTGTCGGCGCGCACGACGACCGCCCCGAAATCCGCGCCGGCCGTGGCGACCCAGCGGACGTCTTTTTCCGTGAACGCACCATACTTGCCGGTCACGAT
Source organism: Roseibium aquae (assembly GCF_008711285.1). Taxonomy (GTDB): domain Bacteria; phylum Pseudomonadota; class Alphaproteobacteria; order Rhizobiales; family Stappiaceae; genus Roseibium; species Roseibium aquae. The sequence goes on along the minus strand of NZ_VXDC01000015.1, from coordinate 26,765 downwards.
ATTCAGCAGCGAGCCGGTCGAAAACGCGACGATGGCCGAGCCGTCATCGGTGCGGGTCGTGTTGAAGAGATTGTAGGCCACGGCGCCGATCCCGCCGGGCATGAAATTGACCTGGATGGGCGCGTCGACATGCGGGTCGAGGCCGGTCTGCGCGACCCGGCAGGTCAGATCGAACCCGCCACCGGGATTGGCCGGGGCAACGCATTCGGGATCGTCGATCTGGCTTTGGGCGAAAGCGGGCGCGGCGAGCGAGGCGGCAAGGCACATGGCCGCGCCGAGGCGTGCGAAAGACATGGTGTTCCTCCCAGAACTGTTTGTGGACGGGTTTTGGCCCCGTGCACCGACCATTGCAGCGCAGGCTGAGACAATCCTGACGTCAAACTGACAGGACGCTGACATGCTGCGGGTTCGGTCTGTCCGCGCTTTGCGGCCTCAAACCGGCCTGCTAATTTGGCGGCATGCGCATGCTCCTGGTTGAAGACAATGACGAGTTGGCGGAGACGATCATCGATCGGCTGCGGGCAGAGGGCCATTCCGTTGACCGGGAACGGGACGGGAACGAGGCGAATGAGTTGTTGCGCCATTTCAAATTCGATCTGGTGCTGCTCGACGTCAATCTGCCGGGACGGAGCGGCTATGATCTCCTGCGCTCGCTCAGGGCGCGCACCGACGATACGCCCGTGATCATTCTGACCGCCCGCAGCCAGATCGATGACCGGGTGCTGGGGCTGGATGCCGGCGCGGATGACTACATGGTGAAACCGGTCGATTTCCGGGAACTGTCCGCCCGGTGCCGCGTGCTGGCCCGGCGCCGGGCAGGGAGCGCGAGCAATATCTTTTCAGCAGGCACCCTGTCGTTCGACCGGGCGGCCAAACGGGCCACCATCAATGGGCAGGACGCCCAGTTGCGGGCCCGGGAAATCCAGCTTCTTGAAATCATGCTCGACAATATTGGCCGGATGCTGACGAAGGAAGAGGTCGCCGATCATCTCTACACGTTCTCGGAAGCGCCCAGCATGAATGCCGTGGAGCAGATCGTTACCCGGCTGCGCCGCAAACTGGATGGCACCCCCTTGGTCATCAAGACCGCGCGCGGTCTTGGATACATGGCGTATCTCGCCGATGATGAATGAGCGGCAGAGCCATTCGCTGCAACGCCGTTTGCTGGCAACGATGGCCGTTGGATTTGCGCTGCTGCTCGTGCTCATTTCCGCCTTGTTGTGGACATATGCGCAGGCGGCGGCGAACCGGACCCAGGACCTTCTGCTGGCCGGGGCCGCTCTGGCGATCCTTGACCGCGTCTCCGTCCGCACGAACGGCGCAACCGTCGACTTGCCGAATTCCGCCATGGACATTCTGTCGCTCAACCCGGTTGATCGCGTGAAATACAGGGTCTTCGTTCCCGGGCAGCGGGAGATCACCGGAACGCGGGACCTGCCGGCTGCCGGCGATTTGACCCCATCAATCGAACCCGTTTTCTACGATTCGGTCTATCGGGGTTCCGTGTTCCGATTTGTCCTTCAGGGGCGCCAGATCAACACGCCCGAGGGCAGGACATGGGTCGCTGTTCAGGTCGGGCAGACGGTGGAGCAGCGCACAGCGCAGCAGCGGTCCTTCTTCACCACAGGGCTTGCCGGGCTGGCCGTTCTGTCCCTGATCGGTCTCGGGTTCGTCTGGGTTGCGATCCGCACTTCGCTTGCACCGCTGCGGCAGATTGCCTTGGATCTGGCGCGCCGCGAGCCTGGCGACCTGGCGCTCGTTGAGGGCGTGCCGCCGCGGGAAATAAAGGGCCTTTTCGACGCGATCAACGGCTTCATCATCCGTCTGCGGCGTAGCCGCACGTTGACCGAAACGTTCATTGCCGATGTTGCCCATCAGACCCGTACCTCGCTCTCGGCGATGCAGGGGCATCTTTCTCTGGCCGCCGACGCGAAGGACCCGAACCAGATGCGGACCCGTTTGATCAAGGCGGACCGCCAGGCCCAGCGCACCGTCCGTTTGACCAATCAACTCCTGGCCAATGCCATGGTGATCCATCGGTCTGACAAGGCGAGCCTGCAGCCGCTTGCCCTGAAACCGCTGGTTCGCGATATCCTGGGTGAGAGTTTGCGCGACAGCCAGATGCGTGCCGTGTCGCTCTCTTTCAACGACGATGACCTGGCGGTGGGGACAGATGTGATCGCAGGTGACGAGGTGTCGATCGGCGAGGCGCTGCGCAACCTGATTGAAAATGCCGTCCGCCATGGTCCCGTTGACAATACGGTCATGATCACGCTCGCTTCGGATGAAAGCCGTGTGCGGCTGAGCGTGGAGGATGCCGGGCCGGGAATCGCGGAGACCGATATGGCACGTGCGACGGATCGTTTCACGTCACTGTCCGATTACACCAAGGGATCGGGTCTGGGCCTTTCGATCGTAAAGGCGGTCGCCGAGGGGCATGGCGCGGACCTGAAGCTTGGCCGCTCCAGCCTCGGAGGGTTGAACGTGACGTTGATCTTCCAACGGCTCGCTGTGCTCGTTCTTCTGCTGGCCGGCGTGCTGGTTGAACCGGAACCGGCTGCGGCCCAAACCCTGCTGATTCACAGCGCCACCGACCCACCCGCTATGCGGCCGCTGGTGGAGTCCTTCGAAAACCGGAATCCGGGCGTCAAGGTGAACTATGTCGAGTTCCAGACCCTTAGCCTTTACCAGTCCGTTCTGCAGCCGGACACGGCCCGTCAGCCGGATGTCGTCATCTCCTCGGCCATGGATCTGCAAGTCGATCTGGTTAATCGGGGATTGGCGCGGCGCATCAAGGTGACCCCGGAAAACGCGCCGCCGGATTGGGCGGTCTGGCGTTCGGAGCTGTTCGGCTTCACGTTCGAGCCCGCTGTGGTCGTTTACGACCGGCGTGAAATCTCGAGTGAGGAATTGCCGCTGAGCCACCGTGACCTTGCATCCTTCGTGCGCAGCAACGAGGACCGGTTCCGAGGCAGGATAGGCACCTACAACATCCGCCAGGCGGGGATCGGTTATCTCTACGCGACCCAGGACAGTCTGCAAGGACCGCAGGCCTTGCGCCTTTTCGAGGTTTTGGGACGGGCAGGTTTGCGAACCTTCTGTTGCACCGCCGATATGGTCGCGGCGATGTCTAACGGTGAAATTGCTTTTGTATTCAATGCCATTGGCTCTTATGCGTCCCATTATGCCGCGGAGAGCCCTTATCTCGGCCTGCATTTTTTCGACGACTATAATTTGGTCATGTCCCGCACTGCTTTCGTGCCCAAAACGTCCACAAACCCGGTTGTGGCCGCCCAGTTCATCCGGTTTCTTCTTTCCGAAGAAGGCCAAAGGATTATCTCCGAACAAACGCCGCTGCTGCCGTTGCTGCCTGTTGCGAACCCGAAATCAGCGATCGAGCGGGAGATTGAGAACCGGCGTGGCACCTTCCTGCCGATCCGCCTGACCCCGGGTCTGCTGACATTTCTCGACGATCTGAAGAAACAAGACTTTCTGTCCGGCTGGGACATGTCACTGGGATACGCGCCTTGAGGGGCCGGTACCCGATTTTGAACCTGTAGGGTTCCTGGCACACCCGACGACAGCGCTATGGCGCGGGTGTTGTAGTCGGGTCCAACATGATAAGGGCAAAGAAGGGCTTAGCGGTCGTTTCTTGGACTTGGCTCTCTATCACTGCTGTGCATCCTGACAGGTTCGAAATGGAAACCGATCTTGCCTGCTGGCGCATTCAACTTCGCCCCATCGTATTTCATACAAGGCAACCAGAAATTTTGTCATTGAAAGACTGGCGTCAGCTGATAGGGTCATTCTGGAGTTATTTACTTAGGTTTTTTGAAACCAAGGATCGAAGAGTGCGGGGTAGTGGGATCCGTCCGGCCGACCTGACATTGTTTGAGTATATCCGACAAAACCGCGCCGTATATCAGGGGGTTATATGCGTGTGGGGTTTGAACAGGAACACTGTGTGTCAATCGTCAGGCACCAAACTGAGCTGGAGGCAAATTTTGACAATCTTCCAATCGCTCATTGGTGTGCTTAACTAAGTAAGGTCAGCGCCGGGCGACGGCACAACCCATACGTCCGAGCTCATGTTAATGATATAATGTTCTTTACGCGGTTTCCGGTAGGGTCTGGTTTGATGAACCGCGGCTGGAGTGATAGGAAGCCGCACCTTTTTTTGATGATCGACGCACGGGCTTGAGGCGCCCAAACCTGGGCCTCTTCCCCGACCACAAAAACATGCGTAGCCCCGCGAACTCCGTACTTTGGCGGACGAGTGGCTGCGAAGAGCGAGTGAAGCCAATGCATTACCATCCGGCGGGCCCCGAGCCCCGGACCCTCGAACTGGAATTTGTGAAAGGCCACATCGCCGCCACCATGACGCTCATTCATGCAATGATCGATCAGGGTGCGCTCGATCGGGATCGTCTGGATGCCTTTTTTGAAGGCTTCATAGAAAAGCTGCCGCACAGCCGCGACACAATGGGGCTGCGCTTGGTTATCGAACAATGGCGTCAGGGTCTGCGGGACGGCGAAGACGAGGTTGAGCTTCGCCGGCAACTGTTCGAAGTCATCAGTGGCGGGCGCCGTCACAACTAGTCAAAGTTACCGGAGGTCTGCCATTTCCAGATCTGCCGGTCCCCCCGAAAAAGGGCGCGCACCAATCGGCGCGCCCTTTTCGTTTTTCGGCCGAGAAACTGACTATGGCAGAAAACATTCCTACAATTCAGAATGTTTTCCCTAAATTCGGCTTGTAAGGGTTTTCAATTACGGCGCTTTTTGGTTAGGTCAGAAGGCCGGTGAAACATGCCGGCCGGCCGGAAGGCCGCAACGATTTACGTGGAGGTACTCACATGAAGATCGCAAGCCTTGCGCTTGGCGCCGCAATGGTCGCTGGCAGCATGAGTGCCGTTCAGGCCGCCGAGCAGCAGTTCATTTCGATCGGCACGGGCGGTGTGACCGGGGTTTACTATCCGACCGGCGGCGCAATCTGCCGTCTGGTGAACAAGGATCGCAAGGAACACGGCATTCGCTGCTCCGTGGAATCCACCGGCGGGTCCATCTACAACATCAATACGATCCGTGCGGGCGAGCTGGAATTCGGCGTTGCCCAGTCCGACTGGCAGTATCACGCATTCAACGGCACATCGAGCTTCCAAGAGGCTGGCCCGTTTGAAGACTTGCGCGCCGTGTTCTCGGTCCATCCGGAGCCGGTGACCATTCTTGCCCGTGCTGACGCTGGGATTTCCAACATCACAGATCTGAAGGACAAGCGCCTGAACATTGGGAACGCCGGTTCGGGAACGCGCGGCACTTGGGAAGTGATCGAGACGGCCCTGGGCTGGGAGCGGAGCGACCTTAAGCTGGCTGCGGAGCTCAAGTCAGCCGAAACCGGCCAGGCGCTGTGCGACAACAAGATCGATGCCTATTTCTGGCTGGTTGGCCATCCGTCGGCCCTGACCCAGGAGACGATTTCGACCTGCGAAGCCGTGCTGGTCAATGCGACCGGTCCGGAGATTGAAGCGCTTGTGGCCGATCGCCCGTACTATCGTACCGCCACGATCCCGGCCGGCATGTACAACAATGAACAAGACGTCAATACCTTCGGCGTGGGGGCGACATTCGTCACCTCGGCCAATGTGCCGGACGAAGTCGTTTACACCCTCGTGAAGGCTGTTTTCGACAATTTTGAAGACTTCACCAAGCTGCACCCGGCATTTGCCAACCTGAAGGAAGAGGAGATGATCAAGGACAGCTTGTCGGCCCCTCTGCATCCGGGTGCCGAGAAGTACTACAAGGAACGTGGCTGGATGTAATCCGGCCTGGTGGAGCGGGCATTCGCCCGCTCCGTTTCTTTTTTGCCTTTTTGACGAAGACACGACCGCTGACCCGTTTGAGACCAGAGCGCGCAAGCGCCGGGCGGTGAACAGCGGCAGGGTGGGGTAGCCATGAGCGAACAAACCAGCGCCGGTGGCGGCGTCTCCAAATCCTCAGAGATCGACCTGGATGAGCTGGTTGCGCAGTCGGACACGGGTGCCCGCAGTCCCGCCGGCTCCATCGGGAACCTCATGGCGGCTTTGGCGCTGTCGTGGTCTCTTTTCCAGCTCTACTACGCCTCGACACTGCCGTTCCTGCTCACGGATCTCCTTGGAATCAATGTCACGTTGAATTCGGACACCGCCCGGTCCGTGCATCTGGCCTTTGCCTTGCTGCTGGCATCGATGGCCTATCCCTTGTTCAAGACAAGCCCCCGGAACGCCATCCCCTGGTACGACTGGCTGTTGGGGCTGCTTGGCGTCGGCGCCTGTCTTTATCTCGTGGTCTTCAAGGACGACATCGCCACGCGGGCGGGTCTTCCAACCACCAGTGACCTGGTTGTCTCAACCGTGGGTCTGGTCATCATGATGGTCGCCACCTACCGGGCGCTTGGCCTGCCGCTCGTGATCGTTGCGTCTGTCTTCCTGATTTATGTCTTCTTTGGCGATCAGCCCTTCATTCCGGAAGTGATCCAATGGAAGGGAGCCTCCTATGGCAAAGCCATGTGGCATTACTGGATGCAGACCGAAGGTGTGTTTGGCATTGCCCTCGGTGTTTCGGCATCGATGATTTTCCTTTTTGTCCTGTTCGGGTCGATGCTCGACAAGGCCGGGGCCGGGAACTACTTCATCAAGGTGGCGTTCGCGCTTCTGGGCCATCTGCGCGGTGGGCCGGCCAAAGCGGCCGTCGTATCCTCGGCGATGACGGGATTGATTTCGGGTTCGTCCATCGCCAATACGGTGACGACCGGCACCTTCACGATCCCGCTGATGAAACGGGTCGGCTTCAAACCTGAAACCGCCGGCGCGGTCGAGGTTTCGTCTTCGGTCAATGGCCAGATCATGCCTCCGGTGATGGGCGCGGCCGCCTTCCTGATGGTCGAATATGTCGGGATTTCCTATCTCGACGTCGTTCGTCATGCCGTCGTTCCGGCTACCATTTCCTACATCGCGCTGCTCTACATCGTGCATCTGGAAGCTCTGAAGGCCGGCATGCAGGGGCTGCCGAAACCGGGTCCCGCGAAGACGGTGATCCAGAGCATCTTGGGGATCCTGACGGGCTTCCTGACAATCGCGCTTCTGGCGGCCGGCCTGCATTATGGCCTTGGCTGGACCAAGGATGTCTTCGGGGACGCGACGTTCCAGGCGGTGATCGTGATTTTCGCCCTCGCGTACCTGGGCTTGCTCTATGTCGCTTCCCGGCGGCCGGATCTTGAACTGGACGACCCGAATGCTCCTGTGACCGAACTTCCTGCGTTCATTCCGACGCTTCTGACCGGGCTCTATTATCTCCTCCCGATCGTCGTCCTTGTCTGGTGTTTGATGATCGAGCGCTTCTCGCCCGGGCTCTCCGCCTATTGGGCCAGCGTCGGAATGATCGTCATCCTGCTGACCCAAAAACCGCTGAAAGCAATAATGCGCGGGACGGGCAACCTCGGCGGGGAGGTCGCAAACGGTCTTTCGGATCTGGCCGCGGGACTGATCGCCGGCGCCCGCAACATGATCGGCATCGCCGTGGCGACCGGGGCCGCGGGCATCATCGTCGGAACGATCTCACTGACTGGTGCCCACCAGATCATGGGCGAGTTCATCGAGTTCCTTTCCGGCGGTAATTTGATGCTCATGCTCATTCTGGTCGGCGTTTTCTCGCTGATCCTTGGCATGGGATTGCCGACGACCGCGAACTACATCGTCGTCTCGTCGCTCATGGCGAGCGTGGTGGTGGAAATCGGTGCCATGAACGGACTGATCGTGCCGTTGATCGCGGTCCATCTGTTCGTCTTCTATTTCGGATTGATGGCGGACGTGACACCGCCGGTCGGGCTGGCAAGTTTTGCAGCGGCCGCAATCTCCCAGGGAGATCCGATCAAGACCGGCTTCACAGCCTTTTACTACAGCCTGCGCACCGTTGCTCTCCCGTTCCTCTTCATTTTCAATACCGACCTGCTGCTGATCGATGTTGGACCGGTGGAAGCGGTGTTCGTGTTCATCGTGGCAACGGTGGCGATGTTGCTGTTCGCGGCAGGCACCCAAGGATACTTCTTTGCCCGCAACAAGGCGTGGGAAGCCGTTGCGCTTCTCCTGATCGCGTTCACGCTGTTTCGCCCGGGCTTCTGGCTGGACATGGTTCAGCCGCCTTATCAGTCGACCGATCCGGCAGCTGTGTTCGAGACGGCGTCCACGGTGGGTGACGGCGGCTATCTGAAATTCGTCGTGCGCGGTCCGGATTTCGACAATCCGGATCGGATTGTGGAGACCTTCATCGAAGTTCCACTTGCCGCCGGCTCAGATGGCGAGAGCCGCATCAATGACGCGGGCCTGACGATCATGGTCGACGACGGAAAGGCGCTTCTGGAAGAGCCGTTCCCTGGCACACCCTATTTCTCCACCTTCCAGGATTTCGACTTTTACGGCGACCAGCCCGTCGAGGTGATCGAGGTGCAGAAGGCGAGTGACCGTTTGCCAAAGGAGATCTTCTACATCCCGGCGCTTGGCCTGCTGTTCATCGTGATCGCGGTCCAGCGCCGCCGGACCGATGTTCCCGCATTCTAAGGACAACGATCATGTACAAGTCGATACTGGTGCCCCTGGATCTCGGTGAGGCCTCGTCTTGGGAGAAGTCCTTGCCGTCGGCCATTGCATTGTGCCGGACTTTCGGGGCGGAACTCCACGTCGTAACGGTCGTGCCCGATTTCGGCCGTTCGATTGTCGGCAGCTATTTTCCGAAGAATTTCGAAGGCGAGGCGCTCCAGAAGGCGGCCGACATTCTGAAGGCCTTCATGGCCGAGCATGTGCCGGAAGATATCGTCTCGAAGGGGCATATCGCGCACGGGACGATTTACGAGGAAATCAATAAGGCTGCGGATAAGCTCGGCTGCGATCTGATCGTGTTGTCCTCCCACAGGCCGGAGTTGAAGGACTATCTACTCGGTCCGAATGCGGCACGGGTGGTCCGCCACGCCAATCAGTCCGTCATGATCGTGCGCGACTAAGGGGTGCCCGAGACAGGCTGCGACAGATGAGCCACACGCAAAGGTGAGGCGGCCGTGTCTTTGCGCCGTGCGCCGGGATCGATTAAAACAGGATCGCGCGTCGTCAGGGGCTGTGCGCAGGTCCCGTCTGAAACGGAACATGCATGCTTCAGGAAGTCACAATACTGGGTGCCGTCTTCGCCGGTGTCTTGTCCTTCGTCTCACCGTGTGTCCTGCCCCTTGTTCCCCCTTATCTCGGGTTTCTCGCCGGGGTTTCGCTTGAGGAACTGACCGGTGAGGACGATCGGAACGAAGCCTCCCAAAGGGTGTTTTTCAGTGCGCTGGCCTTTGTCGCCGGGTTCTCGACCGTGTTTGTCATCCTGGGGGCGAGCGCCAGTTTTCTGGGACAGTTCATCACCCAGCATATCCAGTTTCTCGGCTACATTGCGGGTGCCGCGATCATCATCATGGGGCTTCATTTCCTCGGGCTTTTCCGGATCGGGTTCTTGTACCGGGAAGCGCGGGTCCATGTAGCGCGGAAACCGGCCGGTCTTGTTGGTGCCTACCTGATTGGGTTGGCGTTCGCTTTCGGTTGGACACCCTGCGTCGGACCCATTCTGGCAACCATCCTGTTCGTGGCGGGGTCCGAGAGTACGGTCGCGCAAGGCGCCTTGCTGTTGAGCGCTTATGCGCTTGGCTTGGGGATCCCCTTCCTGTTGGCGGCCCTGTTCGCCCGGCCATTCATGGGCTTCATGGCCCGTTTCAAACGCCATATGGGCAAGGTCGAAAAGGCCATGGGCGGTGTACTCGTTCTGACCGGTATTATGTTTCTCACCGGACAGATGGCGGTCTTTTCATTCTGGCTTCTGGAGACTTTTCCGGTTTTCCAACAGATCGGTTGAGTGACAGCCGCACCGGCAGGCCGGCGCTACCCGCCCGCGCCGGTCTCTTGCGTGGGTGAGCCAGCCAGCCGGAGATCAAGGGGAAAGCTCTTCCCATCCATCTATAAAATCTCACGCCAGGATCGCCAAGCAAAGTCGGCGCGCTTTTGCCGGCCCTGGCACGCCGAGCCGATCACCTGACGAGATTGACCCGCTCCGCGATTAGATCAGCGGGCGTTGGAAACCGAAAAGCGCGATGCGTGAACCGGGGTCCGGACTTGTTCTATGGCCGGCGGACCGTATTCTGCGCATTTTCGCGTGCGGGCAGAGGCTTTCCCGCAAAGAGCGTCGGGTAACACGTTTGCGCGACATCCAGCAGCTGAAGGCACGCGACCGCGGCATCGGCCGCATTTCCGAAAGGGCCGACCAGCAATTCGAACCCGGTGTCCGATATTGTGGACGGCGCGAGCATCGGGCGCAATCCACTCATCCGTTCGGAATTCTGATCGGCAAAGTCGATCCAAGCCATGATTGCGTCTTCCTGGCTGGCATAGCGCCCGATCACAGCGCCAAAATCACTCCGCGCCAGGCTGCTTGCGGCCGCGCTTTTCAAACGGCCGACACCATCGGAAGCCCGAACGACCGGGGGAAGCAGGGAAACCGGTTCCTCCGGTGCGGCGGCCTCCTCGATGCCGGGTCCCGATACAGTGGCAGGTGCGGCCGGGACGCGTGTTTGTTCGGCGGGATCGATTGAACCGGTGGTGACCGGGGCGCTCGTATCCGTCGGAAGCTCGATGATCTTGACGGGGCTGTCGGCGGTGTCGGCAAGTCTGGGGCCGATCGGCGCGGGCAAATCCCGCTCCGGCATCGGAAAGCCCGGCAGCGGACCCTCGATCAGACGCGGTGGGGGGCCGGTGCGGGGAATCGTTTCCGGGACATTCGCTGCGTCCGGTGCCGGGGCTTCCGAGAGCTGCGGGTTCGTGGCCGGGATGTCATCGGCCGGTTCCGGACGTGCATTTGTGGCGGCATCAACCGCCGTGTCCGTCATGGCTATGGCTGTCCCGCGTTTCGGTTTGGGAAGAGGGAACGGGGAGGCGGCTTGCGGGTGGGGGCCGGTTGTGTCGGGGGGCAACGGCGAGCCTTGGATCTCACCTTCCATCTTGCCTGTTGCCAACGGAACCGGCGCCACGGGACCAGGAGCTTGGCCTGCCTGCACAGTCGGAGAGCCGGTAATCGAAGACAATGGCTCCTCCATGCCCGCTTCGAGGGCGGAAAGCCGGGCGGAATACCCCTCGTTCTGATTGGCTATGGCTTCAAGACGCCGGCGAAGGGCGACGATCTCCTGCCGGAGGGTCTCAACATGACCGGCCAGATCCGACCCGGACCTGGTATCCGGCGGGGAGAGGACCTCGATCTGGTAAGGCTGGCCGCCAATCGAAGCGGTTGTCGTGACCGGCCCGGCTGGAGGAAGCGGAAGGCCGGGGGCGGCGAAACGGTGATCGAAACCGGGGGTGCGGGCATCCATGTTGATTGCCGCCAATCCGACGGTTCCGAACAGGATCGCCGCTAAAGCCCACCCGCTCACGGACAGGCGCTGGGGTGTCAGCGTCTGCGTGATCAGGTCGCGGATCGGCACTTTCGGGCTGCCCTTGCGCAAAATGATAGGGTCCGATGTTGTTTGGATGCGAATCTTCGCGTGCTAGCATCCCATGACACCCCATTTATGGTTAATGAACAACGAAAGTTCAGCGAGTTCCCCCGAAGAACTTTCATCTTTCAAATGGACAGGGCATAGGTAGCGCCAACCGACCAAAGTGCTGCAGGGATGTCCCCATGTCTTTTCGTTCTTGTCTGTCGATTGTTCTGGCTGCTGGCCTTGGAACCCGCATGCGATCGAGCCGGGCCAAGGTTCTGCATGAGATCGGTGGACTGTCCCTTGTGGGCCATGTTCTGACCGCTCTGCGGTCGGCCAGCGTCGAGCGAATTGCGGTGGTTGTCGGGCCGCAGATGGAGGACCTTGAGAACCAGGTTCGCCAACTGGTGCCTGAGGCGGGCTGTTATGTGCAGAACGAGCGCCTGGGAACCGCGCACGCGGCGCTTGCGGCGCGGCCGGCCCTCGAAGCCGGCGCGGACGATGTGCTGGTCCTGTTCGGAGACACGCCGCTGGTCTCGCCAGAAACGATCCTTCGGGTGCGGGAGCAACTGGCGCAAGGAGCAGATGTCGCGGTTCTGGGGTTCGAGGCGCAAAACCCGGCGGGGTATGGCCGGCTTCTAGTGGAGGGCGGCCGTCTCGTTGCTATTCGTGAAGACAAGGATGCGACACTTGAGGAAAAGGCTGTAACTTTCTGTAATTCCGGCATTATGGGTTTTTGCGGAAAAGCGGCTCTGGAGCTTTTGGATGCCATCGGCAATGCCAATGCGAAGGGCGAATTTTACCTCACCGATGCCGTTGAAATCGCAAACTCCCGGGGATTGACAGTTCAGGCTGTCGAAGGCTCGGAAGACGAAGTTCAGGGGATCAACACACGCGCTCAGCTCGCCCGCTGCGAGGCGGTGTTCCAGGCGCGCAAACGCGCGGAGGCCATGGAGAACGGTGTCACATTGCAGGCGCCCGAAACTGTCCATTTCTCTCATGATACGGTGCTGGGCGAGGATGTGGTGGTGGAACCGAACGTTGTGTTCGGTCCCGGGGTGAAGGTGCAGCCGGGTGCGAGAATCCGCGCGTTCAGTCATCTTGAGGGCGCAAGTGTCGGAACCGGCTGCACGGTCGGACCCTTTGCTCGGCTTAGGCCGGGGGCATCCCTGTCCCCGCAGGCCCATGTCGGCAACTTCGTGGAAATCAAGAATGCAACCATCGGCCAGGGCGCTAAGGTCAATCATCTCAGCTATGTGGGGGATGCGTCGGTAGGGTCGGCGGCAAATATCGGGGCCGGGACGATCACGTGCAACTATGACGGGTTTTCCAAACACCGCACGGAGATAGGGGCCAAGAGCTTTATCGGATCGAACAGCACCCTGGTCGCGCCCGTTTCGATCGGCCCGGGCAGCTATGTCGGCGCCGGTAGTACCGTGACCGACAACGTCCCCGGGGATTCCCTCGTCATCGGCCGTGGCCGCCAGGTGATTAAACAAGGGCGGGCAAAGACCTTGCGGGCCCGGTTGCAAGCTGCCAAGGACGGCCGCAAGTAGAAGACAGCCCTTTCGCGGGGCTATGCCCGGGCCGCCTTGTCATCTTTTGCAACAGGGTTTGATTTCGCTTCGTCTTCCAGGAGCGGATAAACGGATCGTGCCGGATTTGTGGAGCAAGGATTTTATTCATGTGTGGAATTGTTGGTATTCTTGGCCGTCAGGATGTGGCGCTGCAACTGCTCGATGCCTTGAAACGGCTGGAATACCGCGGCTACGACTCGGCCGGTATCGCCACCCTGGATCAGGGGGTTTTTGCCCGCAAGCGCGCAGAGGGAAAACTGCGAAACCTGGAGGCAGCCCTCGGCGAGGCGCCGATCCGGGGCTCGATCGGCATCGGCCACACAAGATGGGCCACCCATGGCGCACCGACCGTCCTGAACGCCCATCCGCATGTCGCCGGCCGGGTGGCCGTTGTTCATAATGGCATAATCGAAAACTTCCTCGAACTGCGCGAGGAGATCGTGGCCGCCGGTGGCACCTTGCTATCGGACACCGATACGGAAGTGGTCGCCCATCTGCTGGATGCGGAACGTGCCAGAGGGGCACGGCCGAAAGAAGCGGTCGCGGCGGTTCTGCCGCGTTTGCGCGGGGCCTTCGCGCTGGCGATCTTGTTTGAGGGTGAGGAAGATCTGCTGATCGGTGCCCGCAAGGGATCGCCATTGGCCGTGGGCCATGGCGACGGTGAAATGTACCTTGGATCGGATGCGATCGCCCTGTCGCCCTTCACAGACCGGATCACCTATCTGGAAGAAGGGGACTGGGTGGTCCTGACCCGGTCGGGTCTTCAGGTGTTCGACGCGGCGAATGCCGCCGTTCTTCGTCCGGTCTCCAAGTCGTCGGTCACCGCTGCGCTCGTCGAGAAGGGCAATTACCGCCATTTCATGGCCAAGGAAATTCATGAACAGCCCGAGGTCATCGGCCATACCCTGTCCCGGTATATCGACCTGGGCAAAAGGACGACCGAAATCCAGGGCATTGAAAGTGTTGATTTTCAATCTCTTGGCCGGATCGTGATATCGGCCTGCGGCACGGCCTACTACGCCGGTCTGGTGGCGAAATACTGGTTCGAGAAATACGCCCGGCTGCCCGTGGAAATCGATATAGCGTCGGAGTTCCGCTATCGTGAAACACCGATGAGCGACCGCGACTTTGCCCTGTTCATCTCCCAGTCGGGGGAAACGGCCGATACGCTGGCGTCGCTCCGCTATTCCAAGGCGCAAGGTGCGTTGATCGGAGCGGTCGTGAACGTTCCCGAAAGCACGATCGCGCGGGAAGCCGATGTTGTGTTCCCGACCATTGCGGGCCCAGAGATCGGGGTCGCGTCGACCAAAGCCTTCACCTGCCAGCTGACCGTTCTGGTCACTCTTGCACTGCATGCGGGCCTGGCGCGCAGGCATCTGTCAGCCGAAGCGCACGCCGATCTTGTCGGTGCCCTGTCGGCCGCGCCTAACCTGGCATTGCGAGCCTTGCAGGCCGAGCCGGCGATCGAAGGCCTGGCGCAGGCGCTCTCCAAAGCGCCGAATGCGCTGTATCTGGGCCGCGGAACGAACTTTCCGCTGGCGCTTGAAGGAGCGCTCAAGCTGAAGGAGCTGTCCTACATCCATGCGGAAGGTTATGCCGCCGGTGAACTCAAACATGGACCCATCGCACTGATTGACGAGACGATGCCCGTTTTCGTTATCGCGCCACACGATGCGATTTTCGAAAAGACCGTCTCCAACATGCAGGAGGTCGCAGCCCGTGGCGGGCGCATTGTCTTGATCACTGACGAGGCGGGCGCGGACAACCCTGCCACCGCAGGCATGGAAAAGATCGTGCTGCCAGACATGCATGAATTGGTGGCGCCGATCATCTTCGCGCTGCCGGTCCAGATGCTTGCCTACCACACGGCGGTTTTCATGGGAACGGACGTTGACCAGCCGCGGAACCTGGCGAAATCGGTGACGGTCGAGTAGGGCCATCCAAAAGGGTTTGGTCCCGGGGGCGCCCCTTCGGCTTAAGGATCGTTCGGGGCTGAGCCCGGTTTTGGCGCGCCGTCGGGGATCTTGGCTCGTCGCGGCCCATTGGGCCGTGTCAAGACGAAAATCGCACACACAACCATGCTGCCGCCAACCAGCACGGTCAACACGGCGGTGGGGGCCAAACTCCAGTAAAACAGGCCGAAACCCACCGTCATCCCCGTGATGGCGTAGATCTTCGCGTTGACCGGAATAGCCCCGTGCTCGCGCCATGCGCGAACGGGCGGACCGACGGTGGGATGATCCAGGATCTTCCGTTCGAGCCGGGGCGACGAGCGTGCGAAACAGCCGGCCGCCAAAATGAAGAATATGGTGGAGGGGAGCACCGGCAAGACAATGCCGGCCGCGCCAACCGCAAGGCTGAGGCAACCCAGGACCAAGAAGGTTTTTCGGCGCAAGGGAAAAAATGCCTCCGATTCGTGCAGCGACCTGTGCTTTGGGGCCAAAAATAACACATCGCGTCGTGGGCCGAGTGCGTTATAAAACTACTGCTTAACGCCGGAGCGGGGGGACGGTGGACAGACCATCATGGCAAGTGGACAAGACGCATGACGCGCGACAAGGGCAAAGAACAAGATTCAACCGGCGGACACAAGGGCCACCTGGCAACCCGTATCCGGAACTACTTTCTCACCGGGCTCGTGATCACCGGGCCAATCGGGATCACCCTCTGGCTGACATGGACGTTCATCAAATGGGTCGATGGCTGGGTCAAGCCGCTTGTCCCGAAAATCTACCATCCCGAAACCTATCTGCCGTTCGGCATACCGGGTTTCGGCTTGATCGTCGCCGGGTTTCTTTTGACGATGGTCGGGTTTCTTGCCGCCAATTTCGCCGGTCGCAGCCTGATCTCTTTCGGGGAATCGATCGTCGGCCGGATGCCGCTCGTCCGCAATCTCTATAGTGGCTTGAAACAGATATTCGAGACCATTCTCGACGAACGTGGCTCCAGTTTCAGCAAGGCGGCATTGATCGAATATCCGCGGCGGGGCCTCTGGGCGATCGCTTTCGTGTCGACCACGACAAAAGGCGAGGTCGCCCAACGGCTTTCCGTCGGGGGTGAACTTAAGTCTGTCTTTTTGCCGACAACCCCCAACCCGACATCCGGCTTCCTGTTGTTCGTGCCGGCCGAAGACATGATCGAACTGAAGATGAGCGTTGAGGATGCCGCCAAACTCATTATTTCAGCCGGTCTTGTGAACCCCGAGTATCCCGAGATGCTCAAGGACCACATGGATCCCGCTGCCGCCGAAGCGATCCGGCAGCGGAAACAACCTGCCGACCCGCAATCGGACGGCCCCAAACCCAAAGTGTCCGCCTCGGAAGACGCATGACCGGGCCGCGGAGCCTATCCCGCCCGCAGGTAGCTGATCGCGGAATCACGGCCGAAAAGATACAACAGGCAGCGCAGCGCTTCGCCGCGGGCGGATTTCAGTTGAGGATCCCTTTCCAGAACTAGCCGGGCATCGTCGCGGGCGGTTTCCATCAGGTCGGCATGAAACTCGGCGTTCGCGATCCGGAAACCCGGCATGCCGGACTGCCGGGTACCCAGGATTTCGCCGCCACCCCGCAATTTCAGATCTTCCTCTGCAATCAGGAAGCCGTCATTCGTCTCGCGCATGATATTGAGGCGGGCCGAGGCCGTCTCTCCGAGCGGTCCCTTGAACAGCAAGACGCATGTGGAGGGCTTGTCGCCCCGCCCGACCCGGCCGCGCAGCTGGTGAAGCTGGGCCAGGCCGAACCGTTCGGCATGCTCGATGACGATGATGGTCGCATCGGGGACATCGACGCCGACCTCGATGACCGTTGTCGCGACAAGGACCTTCGTTTGACCCGACTTGAAAGCCTGCATCCCGGCTTCCTTTTCGTCCGCGCCCATGCGGCCATGCACCAGGGAGATCCGCTGGCCAAGGACCTGTTCCAGGATCCTGTGCCTGTCTTCGACAGCCGCAAGATCGATCTTTTCAGACTCTTCCACCAATGGGCAGATCCAATACACCTTCTGTCCGGTTTCAATGGCCCTGCCGATCCGCCCGATGATCTCTTCCAGCCGGTCAAGGGAGGCGGAGACGGTGGTGATCGGTTTGCGTCCCGCGGGCTTGTCGGTCAACCGGGACACGTCCATGTCGCCAAAGGAGGTCAGCACCAGAGTGCGCGGGATCGGGGTGGCGGTCATCACCAGCACGTCCACGCCCTGGCCCTTGGAGGACAGCGCCAGCCGCTGGTGCACGCCGAAGCGATGCTGCTCGTCGACCACCACGAGCCCCAGGTTCTTGAAGGCGACGGAGCCCTGAAACAGGGCGTGCGTTCCCACCACAAGGTCGATTTCCCCGGCAAGGATCGCGTCTTGCGTTTCCCGGCGTGCTTTGGCGCTGTCCTTGCCGGTCAAAAGCGCAAGGCGTATGCCCGTTGTCTCGCACAAGGGCGCCATGGAGGCGGCGTGCTGGCGCGCGAGGATCTCGGTTGGCGCCATCAGCGCGCCTTGTGCACCGGTTTCAATGACCTGGGCAAGCGCGGCCAGGGCCACAACGGTCTTGCCCGATCCGACATCGCCCTGAAGCAGCCTTAGCATGCGCACGGGAGCTGCCAGGTCCTCATTGATCTCTTTGATCGCGTTGGCCTGGGAGGAGGTCAGCTGAAAGGGCAGGGCGCGGATCACGGCCCGTTGCAGGCGGCCCTCCGGCTTGCGGGAGATCCCGCTGAGTTTGCGCATATGGGACCGCACCATGGCAAGCGCCAGCTGGTTCGCCAGCAACTCGTCATAGGCCAGCCGCCGGGTTGCGGGGGCCTCCGGGGCGAGGTCTTCACGGCCTTGCGGCTTGTGGAGGATGGTGATGGCATCCTTGAAATCGGGCCAGTGGTTCTGCCGCTGATGGGCGGGATCCAGCCACTCCGGCAGGTGGGGCACGCGCATTAGGGCGCCGCCCACCGCTTTGTGCAGGGTCTTCGCCGCCAGACCGGCCGTCAGCGGATAGACCGGTTCCACAGCCGGCAAACTGTCCGCCTCATCCGGCGGCACCGCATAGTCGGGATGGACCATTTGCGGGCGTTCGTTGAACCATTCGACCTTGCCCGACACGATCCGTCTTTCCCCTTCGGGGAAGGTTTTCTGCAGCCAGTCCCGGCGCGGATGAAAGAACACGAACTCGATCTGGCCGGTGTCGTCGAAGGCGAGGATCTTGTAAGGCGCGCGGGACCCGCGGGGCGGGGCCGCATGGCGGGCGATCGTGACGTCGAGCGTGACGATATCACCATTTTCCGAATAGGCGATCCCGGGCCGGTGGCGCCGGTCGATCATCGAATGGGGTATGTGAAACAACAGGTCCGCCACCGTTGCCTCGCGATCCGGCAGACGGCTCACCAGGCTGGTGATCAGGGCGGCGATTTTCGGACCAACGCCCGGCAGACTGGATACGGGGGCAAACAGGGGATCGAGAACGTTGGGCCGCATGAGAGCAACTTGGTATCGGAGGGTTCGGCCGACATCTTCTGGCATGGTTCAGCCCCCTCTGCAAATCGGGGCACTGACAGAGTGAGGGGGACGCGCTATATACCGCCCGCACGCCGGATCAGACACCTGAGACTTGGGAAACACAATGACATCTATGGAAAGTGGTTCTTCAATCGCCGAGCCCACGACCGACGAAGTCCGCCGCAAGAAGATTCTGTTCCGCTGCTGGCACCGGGGCATGAAGGAAATGGATCTTCTGCTTGGCGGTTTTGCCAAGGCGCATATCGCGGCCTTGAGCGAGGACGAACTGGCCGAGCTCGAGCATCTGCTCACGGCCCACGATCAGGATCTGTACGCCTGGATGACCGGGCGCCGGCCGCTGCCGGCGGAATGGGACGGTCCGCTTTACCGCCGGATCATTGCCTACCATGAAGCCAATATTCCGGCCATGAACGCCAAGAACAAGTAAGACAGGATAAAGCAGGTGTTCGACCCGTTATTGAAGGATCAGGCCAACGTCACGCTGGCCAGCGTGCCCGATGGTGCCGAATGCTATGCGCTGGCCCGCCTGCTGGAGGAGCGCGCTGGCGCGGGTCTTGCGCTTGTGTTCATTGCCCGCGATGCGACCCGCATGCAGATGGTGACCGAGGCCCTCGGCTTCTTCCGGCCGGACGCGAACGTCCTTCAGTTGCCCGCCTGGGATTGTCTGCCCTACGACCGCGTGTCCCCGAATACCTCGATCAGCGCCCGGCGTCTTCTGGCCCTCGGCGAGCTCGCCCGTGGTCTTCAATCGGCCGCGCCCACGGTTCTAATGACGACGGTGAACGCGGCTTTGCAGCGTCTTCCCGAACGCGGCTGGATGGCCGGGCAGGCGCTGGCCATGGCGCCCGGCAACCGGATCGATATGGCCAACATTTCCAGTTGGCTGGAACGCAACGGCTTTTCCAGAACGCCAACCGTGCGTGAGACCGGCGAATACGCGGTGCGTGGCGGGATTGTGGATCTTTTTGCCCCCGGCTCGTCCGAGCCGGTGCGCCTCGATTTTTTCGGGGACACGCTGGAATCGATCCGGTCTTTCGATCCCGCGACGCAGCGTACCGTCAAGCAGATGAAACGGCTTGATCTTGTGCCTATGAGCGAAGTGGTCCTGTCGGAAGAGGCCGTTTCCAGGTTCCGGCGGTCCTATCTGGCCAGCTTCGGCGCGGCCAGCCGCGACGATGTGCTCTACCAGTCGATCAGTGACGGGCGCCGCTATGCGGGTATGGAGCACTGGCTTCCCCTGTTTCACGAGCGGCTGGAAACCATGTTCGACTATATCGGGGATACGCCGGTCGTGCTCGATGCGCTGGCCGCGGATGCCGTACGCGAGCGTCTGGACCAGATCAAGGAGCACTACGCGGCCCGGGAGGAGGCCCGGCACGATGGCAAGGGCGCGGGAGCCGTGCCCTACATGCCGGTCGAACCGCGGCTGCTTTACATGTCCAGTGAGGAATGGACCGGCCGGTTGGCGGACATGGGCACCGCGAGCCTTGATCCCTTCACGCCGCCCCCGGGGCAGGGCAAGATCGTCATCGATCTCGATGGGCGCCAGGGCCGCAGTTTTGCTGCCGAGCGCGCGGCCGGAGATGTCAACATTTTCGACGCGCTGGCCCAGCATGTCCGCGCGCTGCAGGGCGCCGGAAAGCGGGCGGTGATCGCCTGCTGGTCCGAAGGGTCACGGGATCGTCTGGGGCAAATCCTGGCCGACCACGGGCTTGAGAACAAGGCCGAGGTCGACACCCTGGAGGCCGCCCTGGCATTGCCGGCCAAGACCACCGCCCTCGCGGTTCTGGGCATTGAGCACGGCTTTGAACTCAAGGAGATCGCCTTTATCGGCGAACAGGACATCCTTGGTGACCGGCTTGTGCGCAAGAGCCGGCGCAAGGCGCGGGGCTCGGAGGTGATCACCGAGGCGACGGGCTTGTCCGAGGGCGACCTTGTCGTGCATGCCGATCACGGGATCGGCCGGTTTGTCGGGCTCAAGACGATCGAAGCGGTCGGCGCGCCGCACGATTGCCTGGAACTGCAATATGCCGGCGGCGACCGCCTCTATCTGCCGGTCGAGAACATCGAGCTTCTGTCGCGCTATGGCTCCGAGGACACCGAGGTCCAGCTTGACAAGCTGGGGGGCGGAGCCTGGCAGGCCCGCAAGGCCAAGCTCAAGAAGCGCATTCTGGAAATCGCCGAGGGTCTCATCAAGACGGCCGCCGCGCGGGCCTTGAAAAGCGCGCCGGTGGTCGAGGCCCCAGAGGGGGTCTATGACGAATTCGCGAGCCGGTTTCCCTACGAGGAAACCGAGGACCAACTCAACGCTATCGACGCGGTTTTCGCGGATCTGGCGGCCGGGCGGCCGATGGACCGGCTGGTCTGCGGCGACGTCGGGTTCGGCAAGACGGAAGTTGCGCTGCGCGCCGCCTTCGTTGCGGCCATGACGGGGCGGCAGGTGGCGGTTGTCGTGCCGACCACCTTGCTTGCGCGCCAGCACTACAAAACCTTCGCCGAACGGTTCCATGGATTGCCGGTCAACGTGGCCCACGCCTCGCGATTGGTGCCTGCGAAGCAAATGACCCAGACGAAGAAGGGGCTTGCGGATGGCTCGGTCGATATCGTCATCGGCACGCATGCGCTGCTTGGAAAGGCCATCCGGTTCCGCGATCTCGGGCTGCTGATCATCGACGAGGAACAGCATTTCGGTGTCAAGCACAAGGAGCGGCTCAAGGAGCTGAAGTCCGACGTTCACGTCCTGACCCTGTCGGCGACGCCAATCCCGCGCACGCTTCAGCTGGCGCTCACCGGGGTCCGGGAGCTGTCGCTGATCGCCACGCCCCCTGTCGACCGGCTCGCGGTGCGCACGTTTGTCTCGCCGTTCGACCCGCTGGTGGTCCGCGAAGCCCTGCTGCGCGAACATTACCGCGGAGGCCAGAGTTTCTACGTCTGCCCCCGGCTAGCGGACCTGGCCGACCAGAAGTCGTTTCTGGAGGAGCAGGTGCCGGAGCTGAAGGTGGCGGTGGCCCACGGTCAGATGCCGCCGGGCGAGTTGGAGGACGTGATGAATGCCTTCTACGAAGGCAAGTACAACGTTCTCCTGTCCACCACGATCGTGGAATCGGGCCTCGATATCCCGACCGCCAACACCTTGATCGTCCATCGGTCGGACATGTTCGGCCTGGCCCAACTCTATCAGCTGCGCGGACGGGTCGGACGGTCCAAGACACGGGCCTATGCGCTTTTCACGGTACCGGCGAACAAGACCATGACCCCGGCGGCGGAGCGGCGCCTGAAGGTGCTGCAATCGCTCGAAACGCTCGGCTCCGGGTTTCAACTTGCCAGCCACGATCTCGATATCCGGGGCGCGGGCAACCTGGTTGGCGAGGAACAGTCGGGCCATGTCCGGGAAGTGGGGTTCGAGCTTTACCAGCAGATGTTGGAAGAGGCCGTCGCCCAGCTCAAGGATGGCGGCGCGGATTTCGGCGAAGAGCAATGGTCGCCGCAAATCAATATCGGGACACCTGTACTGATCCCAGAAGGTTATGTCCCAGATTTGCAGTTGCGTCTTAACTTGTACCGCCGGCTTGGCGATCTCACGGAGGCCGAGGAAATCGACGCATTCGGCGCCGAGATGATCGACCGGTTCGGGCCGTTGCCGGACGAGGTGCAACATCTTCTGAAAATCGTCTTCATCAAGGGGCTGTGCCGGAAGGCGAATATCGAGAAGGTGGACGCCGGGCCGAAGGGGATCGTCATCACCTTCCGCAACAACGAATTCGCCAATCCCGCCGCTCTGGTCAGTTATATCTCCGAACAGGGCGTGCTCGCGAAAATCCGGCCGGACCAGAAGATCGTGCTGTCCCGCGAGTGGGAAAACACCGATACGCGCCTGAAAGGCGCGGCCACGGTTCTGACCAAGCTTTCGCGTCTGGCTGCTGCTTGACGCGATTGCGCCGGTGTCCGGTTCACGAGAGTATCTGCTGACGCGTTTGAGCCGCTCCTGGTTTAATCCTGCCAGGAAAAGACGCTCTAACACTATAGAATAGAGAACAATTTTCCCGTTCAGATTGGAGCGTGCCGCTTTGACCTGACGCGGAATTGCTTTTCAGGCAGCGCGCCCGCAGGCCCGTGATCCGGGCTGCGCTTGCTTGACGGTGGCTGCTCCGGCCTGTTGCCGCCAAAAGTGGGCTTGACGACGCTTACCAATACGTCATCTCCTGATGGTGCCGGGGTAGGAACGGCGGCGCGGTAAAGCGTTGAGGCGGGGCGCGATGTCCCCGTGGCTGGAGGATTGCATGGAGTTAAGTTTTTCGCCGGAGGAACGGGCGTTTCGCGATGATGTGCGGGCGTTTTTTACAGAAAAGCTGCCGGCCGAGATCGTGGACAAGGTGCGGCAGGGCCGGGAGTTGACCAAGGCCGACATGGAGCATTGGCACGCGATCCTGAACGCGCGCGGCTGGCTGGCCAACACCTGGCCGAAAGAATATGGCGGGGCCGCATGGACGCCGGTGCAACGGCATATCTATGAGGAAGAATCGTGCATGGCCAATGCGCCGCAGGTGGTTCCGTTCGGGATCTACATGCTCGGTCCGGTCATCATGGCATTCGGCAACGATCGCCAGAAGGCGGAAATCCTGCCGCGCATTCTGAGCGGCGCCGACTGGTGGTGCCAGGGCTACTCGGAGCCGGGCGCGGGTTCGGATCTTGCCAGCCTGAAGACCCGGGCGGTCCGGGACGGCGCGCATTATGTCATCAACGGCCAGAAGACCTGGACGACGCTCGGCCAGCACGCGAACAAGATCTTCTGCCTCGTGCGCACCTCCACGGACGGCAAGCCGCAGCAGGGGATATCCTTCATTCTGGTGGACATGGACACGCCGGGGGTAGAGGTCCGGCCGATCCGTCTGATTGAAGGGGGCCATGAAGTGAACGAGGTCTTCTTCACCGATGTCCGTGTGCCGGCTGAAAACCTTGTCGGGGAGGAAAACCAGGGCTGGACGATCGCCAAGTTCCTGCTTAGCCATGAGCGCACGAGCATCGCCGGTGTGGGCTATTCGGTGAAGGCCCTCGACCAGCTCAAGACCTTGGCGAAGCGTCAGCGCCGGTCCGGGAAGAGGCTGATCGACAATCCGTTGTTCGCCGCGCGGCTGTCCGAGATCGAGATCGATCTGGAAGCGATGAAGATCACGAACCTGCGCATGTTGAGCAATGCCCAGAAAAACGGCGCGCCGGGGCTGGAAAGTTCCATTCTCAAGATCAAGGGCACGGTGATCCGCCAGGCCCTGAACGATCTGTCGCGCCGCGCGCTCGGCCCGGCCGCAGCCCCGTTTCCTTCCGAGGATCTCGACGGCAACGCGGCGCCTGTGCCGGCCGAAGACCGGTGCCATGCGGCCACCTATTTCAACAACCGGAAGATCTCCATCTATGGCGGATCCAACGAGATCCAGAAGAACATTCTGAGCAAGGCGATGCTGGGGCTGTAAGCGATGAATTTTGAAATGAGCGAAGACCGCCGCATGATCGCGGACAGCCTGAACCGCTTTCTTGGCGACACCTACGGGATCGAGCACCGGACCAAGGTCGCGTATGATGCCCCGTTTCACGATCCTGAAAAATGGACGCAGTTGGCCGATCTGGGGGTTCTCTATGCCTTGGCCGGCGAAGGGCAGGGCGGCTATGGCGGGACCGGATTTGACATCATGGCCGTGTTCGAGCCGCTGGGGCGGGCCTTGTGTCCGGAACCCGTTCTTCCGGCGTTGATGGCGGCCAGGGTGCTCGCGGCTGGGGATGAGACAGCGAACGGGGCAGGGACCGGGACCGGGACGGGGGCCGGAATTGGGCCGCTGCTTTCGGGGGCTGTACGCTACGGGGTCGCCATCGGGGAGATCGAGGCGCCCTACGGCCTGGAAGACATTGCGGCACAGGCAGAGGCGGTCGACGGCGGCTATCGGGTCTCCGGCCGAAAGAGCGTCGTCTATGGCGGACATGTCGCCGACCTGTTTCTCGTGGCCGCGCGCCTGGGGGACACGCTCGCCGTGTTCGAGGTCGCCGCGCGGGATTGCGCGGTGTCCGGTTATGGCCTGATCGACGGCGGCGGCGCGACTGAAGTCTTTTTAGACGACGCCCCGGCCCGGCTCGTGGTGGCCGATGGCGCGGCGGCGCTTCAGGATGCCCTGGATGCTGGGGCGCTGGCCCTGTGCGCCGAGGCGCTCGGCGTCATGGACCGGGCCTTTGCGCTTCTCTTGGAATATTTGAAGACCCGCAAGCAGTTCGGGCAGACGATCGGCTCCTTCCAGGCGCTGCAGCACCGGACAGTGGATCTCGCGACCGAGATCGAACAGGCGCGCTCGATCACGATCCTGGCGGCGAGCCGCATGGGGACGCCGGACCAGTCTCGCACGGTGTCCATGGCCAAGAACCTGATCGGGCGCACGGCCAGGCTGATCGCCGAGGAAAGCATCCAGATGCAGGGCGGTATCGCCATGACCTGGGAGTATCCGTCCTCCCATCTGGCCAAACGGCTGGTGATGATCGACCACCAATTGGGCGATACGGACTTTCATCTGGAAAGGGTGATGGCCGCTCATCAGGCGGCGTGACCGGCTGATGATGCGGATCGGCGGGCACGGGCCAGCTCCGGTCCCGGGGGAGCATGCAGGATCGTCACAGAAGGGGAACCGCCCGGCCGTCCGGCCCGTGCGTCCCCGGCTGCATATCCTGTTGGGGAGATCTGGGGCGTCCCGGCAATCTGGTGCACCTGCCGGCGCACCAAGATCACTTGGCGTTCAATCTGAACCGGGTTCACGCCTTCAGCTGAGCGATTCTTGAGTGGGTGCGCATCTTTGGCCGTTGCAAGCAAAACGGCCAACGCGCTGGTGCAGATGCCGCCAGTGGCCGTCCGACTTGAGAGGTTCTGGATGATCCGGGCCTCCGGCGGGGCGCAGGGACTGTGCCTGCGCGCCGCGGTCTCCCGTTTGGAAGCGCCGCTGCCCGTGCCTTTCTTTTGACGGGTCCGGCTCGGCCCGCTCCAAGCTGGAGCCTTCTTGAGACGATTGAATCGCCTTGCGATCAATCGGATCAGGAAAAGATGCTCTCCCACTTTAAAAAGGGAGAGGGACTTTTCCGGTTAAGCGGGAGCGTGCCGCTTTGACTTGACGGGCGATTGATCCAGCCCGGTCATGTCAAAGCCGAGATTTCGCTTCTCCATATCGGACCCGCTCACAGGGGTGGGCCGTTGCGCCCAAGAAAACCGCCATCGCATGACTTCGCCCTTGACATCGGGCGCCAAAGACCCGAAACGGGGGCTCTCGGCGCGGCTGGTGTGCGCATCCAAGGTGGGGTGGCCGAGTGGTTTAAGGCAGCGGTCTTGAAAACCGCCGTGCGTGAGAGCGTACCGTGGGTTCGAATCCCACCCCCACCGCCAACCTTTTCCATAAGTTATTGTTTTTTATATCAAAATTGACTTCTTAAAAAATCCTTCCCCCACTAATTCCCCCTTTTTAGGTGTGCGGAAAAAAGCGGGGACCGCGCAAGCAGCAGTGACCAACCTGCCGTCCCCTCTCGCGGTTTTTTCAAAGCGCACTCACGAGTTACCGCTACCATTTGCCGGACAACTGAGGAAAACCGGCAGGGGTGGCGTCCCCTATTCGGTCGGCCCTTCCGCCGCCTCGCCCCAGTCCAGCAGCTTGAGCGCCGCCTGTGGATCAATCCCGGCCTCTTTGGCAGTGGCCAACGCCTGAACGCTTGCCGTGCGGCTTCCTTGGCCCTGTCGCTGATACTGGCGACCTTGACTGCGCGGTATGCGGCATCCTTGTCGATGCCCAATTCACGTGATGCTGCGTTAACGCCACTTTCTGGCCTGCCGCCTTGGGGTTTCGTTTCAACTTGAAACAAAACCTCCTTAGCCTCAGTCAACTCCACCCACCGCGCAATCTGTTCGTCGCGCTCCAGCCGGGTTAACTCAGCCCGGTGAAGGTTTGGTCAGCTTTGCGAGAGTACGTGTCTAGTTTATCCACCCTTGCACCGCCCAAAAGCTTAGGTTTTTGCGTGCTTTTATGGTACAATTAGAGCCATAAAATGAAGCAAATACAGAGGCTTAACTATGGAAAAACTCGGTCGTCCAAGGTCACCCAGGACAGAACAAATCCACACAAAGCTGCGGCCGGAAGTCGCCAGCGCAATTTCAGCCGAAG
>NZ_VXDC01000014.1 GCF_008711285.1 Roseibium aquae | reverse complement strand
GGCACATCGCGGCCGGTAAATGGTCAGCGCAAAAATACATCAACATGGCGCCGCTCTACCAAGAGCAGAACCAAGCACACGGAGCCGTCGCCTGAAAACGAAAGTGCGAAAGATATTTGACACTACCTTCGAACCTGAAACCTGCCCGCAAAAAAGCCAAAACCCCACACCGCCAGAAAAAAACCCACCGAGCCGTCGCCCAAATCCAAATCCCAAAACCAGCCAGCTATCTATACCCCGATAAATAAAACCGGCGCTCTGGTCTGGGTTGGCCATCGAGCTTGTGCGGAAACTTCGCAATCCCATTGCCAAGGACCCATTGCCACAGCATCAGCGCGCGTTAGATCGACCTCAAGGCAAGAGGTTGATCCACGAGACACAATAGCGGTTCGACAAGGCGATGACGACAGATCACCCCCCTATCAATATCGTGCTCGGCGCTTCGGGCGGCATCGGTGAAGCCGTGATGGCCGAATTGACGGCGCTCCACGGGCCGGACCGTGTCCTGGGGTTGAGCCGCTCGACCGGTCCGGCGATTGACCTCTTGAAAGAGGAAACGATCGCGGCCGCCGCCGCACAGGTCAAGGCAATGGGACATCGGCCGGACCTGGTATTCGATGCCACGGGGGTCTTGAGTTGGCCGGGTCATGCCCCCGAAAAGAGCTGGCGCTCCCTTGATCCGGACGATATGGCCATGGCCTTTCGCATCAACGCGGCCGGACCGGCTTTGATCATGAAACATTTTTTGCCGCTCTTGCCCCGCACGGGCCGTGCGGTGTTCGCAACCCTGTCCGCCCGTGTTGGCTCGATCGGCGACAACCGGATCGGAGGCTGGTACGCCTACCGTGCCTCGAAGGCTGCGCTTAACCAATTGGTGCGCTGCGCGTCCATCGAACTGGCCCGGACCCGGAAAGACGCGATCTGCGTGGCCCTCCACCCGGGCACCGTCGCGACACCCTTGTCAGACCCCTTCGCCAAGCAGGGCCTTAATGTTCAAACGCCCCAACAGTCTGCCCGCCGTCTTCTCCAGGTCATCAAGACCCTGACACCCGCCGACACGGGCGGATTCTTCGACCACTTGGGCAAGCCGATCCCCTGGTAGGGAGAGGGTTCTGAAGGCGTGATCTTCCGCCGTTTCGATGCGGCGGTGGAGACAGCCCCAAGATCTGCACGGGCTGCCCCGGAGACTTAAGCCGTCCCTTCCATGCGTCCACAGGACCAGAGCGACGTCCGCAAAAGCTTGAATCGCTTCACGATCCGTCGGATCCGGAAAAATCGATTTGGCGTTCTGGAGCTGTCAGAAAACTTCCGGGTCAGATGGGCGGGCGGCGCCTCATCCAGACAGGTAATTGCTCGCTAGCGGGGTTCCCAAAGACGGTTAAGGTCGAAGGCGTGAATGTCCTTCAAAAGTTCTATAAAACCGCGGGCCGCATGATCGAGTGAAAGCCGGCCTTTTTCCGCTGTGGCACGGGCCGCGTTTCCGAGCGCGCCCCTGGGGTTCAGATCCTGCGCTTTCCAGCCGAACTGGGCGGGACCGTGGCCCCGGAGATGCCGGAATTCCTGCACAAATGACTGTTGCGCCGAGGCAAAGTCTTCCGCCAGATCCATCCGCACGAGGTCCGGATGCAGATGCAGCATCAGTGACGTTTCGATGTCGCCGCCATGGATCCCGTAGCTGAACTCTTCCTCGGGAAACACACCCTCTGGCTGGCCGAACCGCGCCCAGTTGGTCGCGGTGACCATCATGTCATGGGACACCCGGAGTTCACGGGCGACGATGTCGATGATGGGCACATTGCCGCCATGGGCATTGATGAGCACCAGTTTCCTGATCCCGGCCCGGGCAACAGATTCGCCGATCTCGATCCACGCCTTCGTCACGGTGTCCCATGACAGGGTGAGTGTGCCCGGAGACGATATATGCTCGTTGGATTTCCCGATGGCTTGAACCGGCAGAAACGTTGCCGGCAGAGACGCTGGCAGCAGGTCGATCACCCGGCGCACCTGACCTTCGGCAATGGCGGTATCGGTGAAGACCGGCAGGTGCGGCCCATGCTGTTCGATGGCGGCCACCGGCAAGACGGCGATCCAGTCGCGCGTGGCCGGGGTTTCAAAGTCTACGGTGGTCATTTCGTGCCAGTGGGGGCGGGGCAGCATCGCCGATCCTTCCAAAGCCGCTTTCAACGTTGGCTCAAGCCTATCGATTTCTTCGCCCAAGGTCAGCCGTCTTTGAAGGCGCTCTTCACGGGTTTCTGATCCTGTGTGTTAAACGGCGTTAAGACTTTTGTAGGTGACGTTGGGGTAAGGGATGTCCATGATCACCGCCCTTCTGTCCAACACACCGGCGAGCGGCCTGCGGGGCAGCGGACTGGCCGGCGATACGGGTCTGACGACCGACGAGCCATCGCTCGGGCGGGGGGGAGCGAATGCGCGCGAAGCGGCTGCTTCGCCGGCTGCCGTCTCCCGGGCAGCCGGACGTGTCCCGCCTCTATCTCCGAATGCCGTTCTCGCCCTGCAAGAGGGCGATCAGGCTCAAGCGACCGGCGCCCGGCGGTCCGGCGATCAGGGCGATCAGGCCTCCGCCAGGCAGCAAGCAGGTCAACCGGGCCAGACCCAAGCGGATCAAGCCCAAAGGCCGGTTCAGGGCGACGGTCAGACGCAAGGACAGCCACAAGGGTTGGCCCAAGGCCAAGCACAGTCCGAAACACCGGGGCAGAACCAGGGAACCGCCGACCGCGCTGACGACCCGGACGGAGACGGCCTCAACGAAGCGCAGGAAAAACAGGTTCAGGATCTCAAGCAAAGGGACCGGGAGGTCCGGGCGCACGAACAGGCTCATGCCCGTGTGGGCGGACAATATGCAAGTGCACCGAGCTATACGTTTCAGCAGGGGCCGGATGGCAAGAGATACGCAATTGGCGGCGAAGTTCAGATCGACACCTCGACCGAACGCACGCCGGAGGCGACCATCCGGAAAATGCAGATTGTTATCCGGGCGGCGTTGGCGCCCGCTGAACCGTCCTCCCAGGATCTTCGGGTGGCTCAGCAAGCCCGGGCGTCTCTTTCCGATGCGCAATCCGAGCTGCGTCAATTGCAGGCCGCCGAAAGGCTGGACAACGAGGACGACACGACCGGCGCCGTTTCTATTAACGGCGCGGACAGGAACAGTTCAGCCGAAAACCCCACTCCGACCGGTCGTGAGAGCGGCAATTCGCAAGGCTCCTCGTTCAACGCCGAAGCGCGAGAAGCCTCCGCCGTTTATGCCCGGGCCGTGGATCAGGCCCGGCAGGGTTCTGGTGCTGGTGCCCTGGCGGATCAATTGTTCTAGGGCTTCGTGGGGGGCTTCCGGAACGCGGCAAGACGCGTGACCGGCCCGAGGCGGCCCACTCTGGGCAGCCCGGCGCGTGCGCATCTTGGGTTCCGGGCACGATGGGCGGCGATCGCGCTGGAACATCCGGGTCCTGGTCTTGCGCTGGCGCCTTGCGCCCACTAAAGCAAGTCTGCTGAGGTTGACGCGGTACGCTCCAATCTGACCGGGGAAAAGTGTTTGCACTTTTGAAATGTCAGAACGTCTTTTCCCGATGAGATCGGCCGCGAAGCGCTTCAATCTTGTCAGGAGATGCTTTCGCGTCAGGCCTTCCGCGCTGCAGCCTTTTGCCGGCGTTTTCATATCGGATTGAGTCCAGTCATGCCTGCGATCCAGGCGCGCCGCGCGGTCGGCGCGATTTTCTTTGTCTTGGGTGCGTTCC
The DNA here is from genome assembly GCF_008711285.1 of Roseibium aquae. Lineage (GTDB taxonomy): Bacteria > Pseudomonadota > Alphaproteobacteria > Rhizobiales > Stappiaceae > Roseibium > Roseibium aquae. The sequence continues at coordinate 65,011 of NZ_VXDC01000014.1, read as the reverse complement.
TGGGCGCTTGGGCGTCGCGGATCCCGGACATCAAGACAATGCTCGGTGTCAACGAAGCCGGTTTTGGGCTGGTGCTCCTGGTTATGGCCTGTGGCGCCTTCGTCTCCTTTCCGTTTGCGGGGCGATGGGTCGACAACCATGGTGCAAGCCGTGTGACCAAGCTGATGGCCCCGGCCCTGCTGGTCATGTTCGTTCTTCTGAGTTTCGGGGCCACCGTGCCGCTCATGATCCCGATCGCCTTTCTGACCGGATTTTGCATCGGGGGGCTGGATGTCGCCATGAACGGCTGGGGAGCGGATGTCGAAAAGGCACTCGCGCGTCCGGTCATGTCCTCTTACCACGGTCTATACAGTCTCGGGGCGGCGACCGGTGCCGCGGCCGGGGCGGGTGCGCTTTGGCTCGGCTTGCCGGTTGTTGTTCATTTTGGCCTCTGGGGGCTTGCGATGGCCCTGCTTCTTGCACCGGCCCTTCGGGTGCCCTGGACATCGGCAAGCAAACCGCGCGCCGCCGAAAAGCCGCCCTTTCTGGCAATTCCCAAGGGCACCCTGTTTGCTGTCGGACTGATGGCGCTGGCCGCTGCGTTGGCTGAAGGCGCCATCACCGACTGGGCCGCCCTCTACCAAATCAAAGAGCTTGGATATTCCGATACCCTGGCTGCGATCGGCTTCGCCGTCTTTTCAATCGCGATGGTGATCATGCGGTTCGCCGGAGACCGGATCGTCGCCCGCCATGGGGCTGCCACCGTTGCCCGTGTCTCCGGTGTGGGCGCTGTCGCCGGTACAGCGCTTCTGGTTTGGGCGCCGGGCATCTGGGGTGTATGGATTGGTTGCGCGATCATGGGTTTGGGCTTCGCGGCCATTTTTCCCCTCGCGATGTCGCGGGCTGCGGCGGATCCTGATATGTCCCCGGGCGCTGCAATTGCTTCGGTGGCAACGCTCGGTTATGGCGCTTTCCTGCTCGGGCCACCGCTTCTGGGGTTTGTCGGTCAAGTTCTTTCCTTGCGGATGTCCTTTGCCGTCGTGATGGTTTTAAGCCTCGCGATCCCGTTTTTCGCCAGCGCATTGAATGTGCGAGAACGGGCAAACTGACAAGCGGCGCGCCGTCAAAGCCGGCGGACAAAGTCCAGCGCCGCGGCGCTGTGCTCCCGCCGGAGCCGATGCGCATCGAGCCTCGCCGGTTGGCCGTCCTCGACCAGCCACTCGCCGCCGACCATTACCCGGTCCGCCCGATGGGCCCCGCACAGGACAATCGCCGCAATCGGATCGCCCGCCCCGGAAAAACGCAATTCATCCAGCTTGTAAAAAGCCAGGTCGGCCATCTTTCCCGGTGTGATTTCGCCGATATCCTCGCGCCCGAGGCACCGGGCCGATCCCTTTGTTGCCCAGCGCAGAGCGTCCAGATGACTGACGGACGCCGCATCGTAGGTCAGCCGGTTGATCATCAAGGCATGGCGCACGCCTTCGATCAGGTTCGAGTTGTCATTTGAAGCCGAGCCGTCAACGCCCAAGCCCACAGGGCACCCCGCCGCTTCGAGGTCTTTGGTCCGGCAATGCCCCGATGCCAGCACCATGTTGGAGGTCGGACAGTGACAGACACCGACGCATGCATGGCCAAGGCGGCGGATTTCGTCATCGTTGAAATGAATGCCGTGGGCGAGCCATGTTCTTGAGCCGAGCCATCCGGTCTCCTCCAGATAGTCAACCGGGCGGCATCGAAATCGTTCGAGGCAAAAGCTGTTCTCGTCATGTGTTTCGCCAAGATGAGTATGAAGGCGGCAGTCATGCTTCTCGGCTAGGGATGCGGTTTCGCGCATCAATCTGGGCGTCACGGAAAAAGGCGAGCATGGCGACAGCGCGACCTGCAACCGAGCTCCTTTGGAGCGATTGTGATAGCGGGACAGGACCCTTTCGCAGTCGCTCAAAATGGTGTCCTCGTCCTGGACGATGCTGTCTGGCGGCAAGCCGCCGTCTTTTTGCGACAGATTCATGGATCCGCGGGTCAAGGTCATGCGCAGGCCGACCCTTTCGGCCTCCTCCGCCTGAATATCCATTGCGTTTTCCAGACCGGCTGGAAAGACATAGTGATGATCGGCGGCCGTGGTACAGCCTGACAGCAACAGTTCTGTGAGCGCCAGCCGTGTAGCGATCCGGAAGTTGTCCGGTGTGAGGTTTTGGGCCCAGATCGGATAAAGGGCCTTCAACCAGGGAAACAGCTCTTTGTTGATGGCATCCGGATGGGCACGGGTCAGCGTTTGATAGAAGTGATGATGGGTATTGATCAATCCCGGCAACACAACGTGATTGCTCGCATCGTATATGCCGTCGGCCGGCACGCTCGGCTGGGTGCCGGAAGGCAAGAGTTCGCTAATCTCGCCGTTCTCGACGACCAGCCCGCCTCCCGCGTTATCTGCAAGGATCGCGAGCGGGTTTTTGATCCAGATGCGCATGACCGGTTTCCTTGAATAAACCTACAGGCTTTGAGGACGGCATGGGACACTCCGCCCGAATTGGATGAGGGCAGGATTTATATCGGATTTTAGTGCCTGTGCTTCGGACCGTAAGGCAAGGCCGCGATCCGGGAGGTGCTACAGGGAGGTCACCATCCGGCGATGATGATCAGGTTCAAGGGTCAAGTTCAACGGTCAGGGAGCCGCAGCGATCACTTCGACCTCAACCAGGAATTCGGGTCTTGCGAAACCCGAGACAATCATCAAGGTGGAAGCTGGGGGAGGTGTGCCGATCACCGTGTCGCGGATTTGCATGTAGCCTTCCAAGTGCTCGCGTGCGGTGACGAAGGCATTGATCCGCACAAGATCATGCATGCTCATGCCGGCGTCCGCGAGAATGGCAGAAATGTTCTCGAAACAAAGCCGGGTCTGGCCGATGATATCCGGAGGCACTTGGTCTTCGGCCGATATGCCGAGCTGGCCCGAAGCGAATGCCACCCGATGTCCGGCCGGGACGACCATACCATGGCTGTAGCGAGCGAAAGGCGCGCGGATTTTCTTCGGCAGAAGCGCTTGCAACATGAGTTTGGCTCCCTTGGATGTTTCAGGTTCCAGATCAGCCTAGACCAGTCCGCCGCGCGCCGGAAACGGCTTTCGCGAAGAAGTCTGCAACTTCCATGTCGGTAGGGCATCTTTTTTCTGGGGGTGCCTTGTTCTCTCGGTTGAAATGCTCCCCGCCACAATCAACGGAGCGGATAGGCTTTGCATGTCAGGTGAGGCTGTGCACAATAATGCAGCAATCGATTGGTTTGCCGGCGGATTTACAGGCCGTGTCCTTGAGAGTGACACGCTAAGTCTTGAATAAATATGGAAAACCCGGTTGGCGCGAGGGTTGCATGGCAGTCAGAGATCGGCGGATGCGAAGGCAGGACCTGTGGGGCATGACCTGACGCATACCTGGAACCAGAGGGGAACGTGCCAAATGCGAGTGATCTATGGACTTGGACTTGCTGTTGTGATGGCCTCGGTACCAGCCGGTGCCCAGGACTTGGAAAAGGTTGTTTTCGGCACCAACTGGGTCGCGCAGGCCGAACATGGCGGTTACTATCAAGCCGTTGCCGATGGAACATATGAAGCGTGCGGCATTCAGGTCGAGATCCGGCCCGGTGGACCGCAAGTGAACAACCGGATCCTGCTCCCCACAGGAAAGATCGATTTTCTGATGGGCGGAAGCATGCTTCAAGCCTTCTCCGCCGTGGAGCAGGGGATTCCGACAAAGGTGGTGGCCGCTCATTTCCAGAAAGAGCCGCAGATCATCATGACCCATCCGGGGCAGGGTCTGGATACATGGGAAAGTCTCAAGGGGATCAACCTGTTGCTCGGTAAGGCCGGGCTTAATTCCTACTATCAGTGGATGGTGTCGGAGTTCGGTTTTTCGCTCGACCAGGTCCGGCCTTACACATTCAATCCGGCGCCCTTCATCGCTGATCCGCGCGTGGGTCAGCAGGGGTACGTGACCTCGGAGCCCTTCGCGGTGCAAACGGAAGGCGGGTTCGAGCCAAATATCTTCCTCATTGCGGATTTCGGGTACGATACCTATTCCACCACCGTTGAAACGCGCAACGAGTTGATCGAAACCAAGCCCGAGGTTGTGGCGTGCTTTGTAGACGCGTCCGCCATCGGCTGGGTCAATTTCCTGTACGGCGACAATTCCGCCGCGCTTGACCTGATCAAGGCCGACAATCCGGGAATGTCGGACGCCCAGCTTGCCTTCTCCATCGAAAAGCTCAAGGAATACGGGATCGTTGACAGCGGAGATGCGGAGACCATGGGCATCGGCGCGATGACGGACGAGCGGAACAAGTCTTTCTACGACAAGATGGTCGCCGCCGGTGTTGTGAGCGCCGACGTGGATTACACTCAGGCCTATACCCTTGAATTTGTGAACAAGGGCGTTGGGCTCGAAGAGAAGGCGGCCTTGCTTGCGAACTAGATATCCAAAATGCCCGACCCAGGCGTTTGCTCAAACACCTGGTTTGAACATGTTCCTGTGGTGCGGTGAATGATAGCCAAAACACTGGTCAAGGCGTCCCAAGACGTGGGCCCGCAGGGAGATATTGTCTCCCTGGAAGGGGTGTCCAAAACATTCTCAAATGGAACGGTTGCCTTGAAGGATTTGTCGCTCGGTATCCGGGCTGGCGAGTTCCTGTCGCTTCTGGGGCCGTCGGGCTGCGGTAAGTCGACGGCCTTGCGGATCATTTCTGGGCTGACAGGTCCGACCTCCGGCCGTCTGCGCTGGCCACAGGAAACGGCATCCCAACCCGAGCACGAACTCAGTTTTGTCTTCCAGGAGCCGACGCTGATGCCCTGGGCGACCGTTTTCGGCAATGTTTGGCTGCCCTTGCGCTTGAAGGGGATCTCGAAATCGGCGGCGCGGGACACGGTCATGGAAGCCCTGGAAATGGTCGGTCTTGCCAGCTTTGCACAAAGCTATCCGCGCGAACTGTCTGGCGGCATGAAAATGCGGGTCTCCATCGCCCGGGCCTTGGTGACAAAGCCGAAGGTTCTTCTGATGGACGAACCGTTCGCGGCGCTCGATGAGATCACCCGGTTCAAGCTGAACAACGATCTTCTGGCCCTCTGGCAGCGGTTTGGCTGGACAGTGATCTTCGTCACCCATTCGGTGTTTGAAAGCGTCTATTTGTCGAACCGCATCGTTGTGATGGCCGCCCGGCCTGGGCGGATTGTGAACGACATCGCAATCGATGCTCCTTATCCGCGGACCGAGGCGTTCCGCACCTCCACTCTCTATGCGGATCATTGCCGGTCGGTTTCGCAGGCTTTGCACAGTGCGATGGATGCAAATGACCACCTGTAGCATACGTCTTCCAAAGGGCTGATGGGGGGATCATGACCGTTGCAAGTGAACAACATGGACTTGAAGCTCCCATGCCCAACGCGACGGTCGGGCTCGATCCGGCGGAAGTCGCGAAGTTGCGTGCGGCCCGGCGCGAACGGGTCGGACGATGGCTGCTGCCGGTCGTGATCCTTGCTTTGTCTGTTGTGCTTTGGGACCGGGTCTGCGTCTGGAACGAGATTCCGCACTACATCGTTCCAAGGCCCGGACTTGTGCTGGAAGCGCTCATCGCAGACTGGCCGATCTTGTCGGTCGCACTTCTCAACACGCTGAAAATCACCTTCGGGGCGCTGTTTATCGCCACCGTCGGTGGCCTGGCATTGGCTGTCCTTTTCACGCAGTCGAAATGGATCGAGATCTCGTTCTTTCCGTTTGCCGTCATCTTGCAGGTGACGCCGATCATCGCGATCGCCCCGTTGATTTTCATCTATGTGGACTCAGTGCAGGCCGGTTTGCTGATCTGCGCTTGGATTGTCGCCTTTTTTCCGGTGTTGTCGAACACGACCCTCGGGCTGAACTCGGCCGATCACAACTTGCGGAGCCTGTTCGCCCTTTACGGGGCAACCCGCTGGCAGACCTTGCGCTATCTTCGTCTGCCAGCCGCGATGCCATATTTTCTCGGCGGTTTACGTATCGCGGGCGGGTTATCGCTGATCGGGGCCATTGTCGCGGAATTTGTTGCCGGTTCGGCAGGCTCCGGATCGGGTCTGGCCAATCAAATCCTGGAAGCAAGCTACCGTTTGAACATGCCGCGCATGTTCGCCGCGCTCCTTCTCATTTCGGTGACCGGGATCCTGATTTTCCTTGTCATGAATCTCATTTCGCATCTTCTGCTGCGCTCGTGGCATGAAAGTGCACTCAAGCGGGAGCATTAATGTCCATGGACGCCTTATGTGTTCCCTTAACCGGCGATGCGGTTCTGCTCAATGGCCGGGTCCCTGCCTCCTTGCTCAAGGATCCGCTTCCATCCGGATCGCAGTCGCTCCAAGACGGCGATTTGCTTGCCGTGGACATCGAGATCCGGAACGGCCGCATCGCGGCAATCCAACCGCTGTCCGGTTCCCGGCCGTCAGCAGGGTCGGATGCCCGGGTCGATCTGGATGGCGGATTGGTTCTGCCCTGCCTTGTCGATATGCATACCCATCTCGACAAAGGGCATATCTGGCCGCGCAAACCCAACCCCGACGGGAGTTTCATGGGCGCACTGACAGCCGTCGGTGAAGACCGGGCGGCCAACTGGTCTGCCGCAGATTTGACTGCGCGTATGGAGTTTGCCCTTCGCTGTGCCTATGCCCACGGAACAGCTGTCATCCGCACCCATATCGACAGCTTGCCTCCGCAAGACGGCATATCGTGGCCCGTGTTCGAGATGATGCGGGATCGGTGGGCGGGCCGGATCGCGATGCAGGGCGTCTGCCTCTTCGGGATCGAGCGTGTAGCCGAGGATCCCGGTTATCTGCCCCGGATTGCGGACCGCATGGCTCAAAACGGCGGTGTTTTGGGGGGCGTGACCTATATGGTGCCGGATTTGGAACGCGATCTCGAAGCGGTCTTTCGAACGGCCATGGAACGGGGGCTGGATCTCGATTTTCATGTCGATGAAACCCTCGACCCCGAGGCCGTGAGCCTGAAGAAGATCGCGGAAACGGCGCTGCGCTTGCAGTTTCCAGGGCGGATCGTGGCCGGGCACTGTTGTTCCCTCGCCATGCAGCCGGAAAAGCACATTCAGGAAACGCTCGATTTGGTTGCACAAGCCGGGATCGGCGTCGTGTCGTTGCCGATGTGCAATCTTTATCTTCAGGACCGGCAGAAGGAGCGAACACCGCGCCGCCGGGGCGTCACTCTCCTGCACGAGCTGAAAGATCGCGGGATTCCGGTGGCCGTTGCATCCGACAATACCCGGGATCCGTTCTTCGCTTATGGTGATCTCGACTTGATCGAGGTCTATGCGCAGGCAACGCGCATAGCGCATCTTGATCACCCGGTGGGGGACTGGATCACGGCGGTCAGTTCCGGGCCGGCGGACATGATCGGTTTAGCAGCCGGGCGCTTCGAAGTAGGCGGGCCCGCGGATGTCCTGATTTTTCGTGTCCGGTCCTGGAATGAACTCCTGAGCCGTCCACATGGGCCGCGTACAGTCTTGCGCGCGGGCCGAACGATTGACCGGACGCTTCCCGATTTTCGGGAGCTCGACCATTTGATGAAGACCGAGGATAAGGTGACATGAGCGATCTGGAGCGGCTTGTGCAGGATATCGCAGGGATTGCCATTGAGGACAATCCCCAGATCGTGAAGCAGAAGAGCCGGGACTTTTTTTGGTACTCGCCAGTCCTGAAACAGCAACTGGATCATGTGACGGGCGATCTTGTCGTCACCCCCAGAAACGAAGCCGAAGTCATACAGGTCCTGCGGGCCTGTTATGCTCATGATGTGCCGGTGACCGCGCGGGGTGCGGGAACGGGGAATTACGGGCAGGCCATGCCGCTCTCGGGCGGTGTTGTGCTCAACCTGGCCGAGATGCGGGCAGTCAAGCAGATCCGTCCGGGTGTCGTTGTTGCCGAAGCGGGTGCCATCCTCTCGGACATCGACGAAAAGGCGGGGGCGCAGTCTGGTCAGGAGTTGCGGATGCATCCCTCGACCTACCGCACGGCAACGATCGGCGGGTTCGTCGCCGGTGGGTCGGGCGGAATCGGATCGATCAATTGGGGGGGCTTGCGCGATCTCGGCAACGTCATCCGCCTTCGGGTCGTCACTATGGAAGCTGAGCCGAAAGTCCTCGACCTTCAGGGGGAAGATTTGCAAAAGGTGCTGCATGCCTATGGTACCAACGGCGTGATTACCGAAGTTGAGATGCCCCTGACGGCTTCCTATGACTGGGTCGATGTGATTGTCGGCTTCAAAACGTTCATGGACAGCGTCCACTTCGCAGACGATCTGGGCAACCGTGACGGATTGCTGCTCAAGGAAATCGCACCGATCGCGGCCCCCCTGCCGCACGATTACTTTCTGAGGCATCAGAAATTTCTGCGCCGGGAAACCTCTGTCGTGGTGTGCATGGTGGCGCCGTTTGCCATGGATGCCTTTACCGCCTTCGTTGCCCGCAACCCCAGGGCAGAGCTGCTTTACCGGTCCGACACGGCGACCGACGCGGAAAAGAAGGGATTGCCGCCCGCATACGAGCTGACATGGAACCACACCACTTTGCGCGGGCTGCGGGTCGATCCTTCGATCACTTACCTCCAGGTTCTTTATCCCTTCCCCAACCAGGTCGAACGCGTGCGCAAGATCACCGAGTTGCTCGGGGACGAAGTCCCCGGTCACCTGGAATACGTGCGCTTCGATGGGAAGGTGACCTGTTTTGGTTTGCCGGTCGTGCGCTACACCAATGAAGAGCGGCTTAACGAGATTATCAAGCTGCACGAAGACAATGGCTGTCCGATCTTCAATCCGCACCGCTACACCCTCGAGGAGGGCGGGATGAAGCAGACCGATCAGGTTCAACTCGATTTCAAGCGCAAGGCGGATCCAAAAGGGCTTCTGAATCCGGGCAAGATGATCGCCTGGGAAGATCCGAGCTACGATTTTTCTTCCGACAAGTTGTTTCTTTTTCCTGGCTTGCAAAGGGGGGAGTCGTGAGGCTGTGTGACATTGCGCCGCAACACCGCACAATGCGGAGCCGGGAAATACGGTGGATAGCCGGTTCTGGTTTCGTGTGGCCAGATCACCACTTCGTGGGAGGCTAGGTGCGGGTTCTTGTGCTGTATGCCCATCCGGTTGAAACCAGTTTTGCAGCGTCCCTGCATCACCGGGTTGTAGAGGGCTTGACCCATGCCGGGCACGATATTGATGATTGCGATCTTTACGCGGAAGGGTTCGATCCGCTGCTTTCCCGCCAGGAGCGGTTGGGCTACCACGACATCCCGGACAACCGCCGGACGGTTGCGTCCCATGTGGACCGGCTGCTCGCAGCGGAGGCATTGGTGATCGTTGCGCCGGTTTGGAATTTCGGGCATCCCGCCATTTTAAAGGGATATTTCGATCGCGTCTTTCTTCCCGGTGTTTCTTTCAAGATGCGCGGCGGTGAGGTGGTTCCAGCCTTGACACATATTCGAAAACTGTCAGTCGTTACCACCTATGGCGGTTCGCGGTTCCGCGTCCTGCTGGTGGGGGATCCGCCTCGAAAGCTCGCAGGGCGGGTTTTGCGGGCGCTTATCCGTCCGGGCGCCGCGTTCCGTTATCATGCGCTCTATAACATGAATCGCGCCGACGCTCCATCGCGTCATCGCTTTCTGGATCGTGTCGGCCGCGCCATGGAGACCTTTTGATGCGTGTGCTGGTTGTCTACTGCCACCCATGCCAGGAGAGCTTCAGCGCAGCCGTTTGTGCCCAGGTTGTCGATACGCTTGAACAGGGCGGAAACGAGGTTCGTGTGCTTGACCTTTACGCCATGGGGTTCAATCCGGCCATGTCCGCCGATGAGCGCCGGGGGTACCATGATGCCGCCAGCAATCAGACACCGGTTGCCGAACACCTGGAGCATCTCGCCTGGTGCGACAAACTGCTTTTTGTCTATCCAACCTGGTGGTTTGGGTTGCCAGCCATGCTCAAGGGCTGGCTCGATCGCGTCTGGGTGCCGCATGTGACCTTTGAGATGCCGACGGAAAGGGCGCCCATGAAGCCAAAAATGCTTCATATCCAAAAGGTTGGCGTTGTGACAACCTGCGGGGCGAGCTGGCTGGTCTCCAAGCTGATGGGCGAACCCGGCCGGAAAACCATTTTGCGGGGGATTCGCGCGTTGTGCGCCCCAAATTGCCGGTCGCTCTATCTCGCGCACTACAAAATGGACAGTTCGACCCCTGAAAGCCGGTCTGATTACCTCCAAAAAATACAGAAAAAGCTTGCCGGCTTTTAAAAAGCTGCGTTCGGGACAGCATTGTCATTTGACGGTTAAACACCCCGATTACTGGTTGTGACATGCGGCGTCTGGTTTTGGCCGCGTTGCGGACCGTTGACGGTGATGGGGACTATCAAAATGGCTTTCAACTACAAGAAAAGCGTGACATTCCGTCTTGTTCAGGCCTCCAAGGCCCTCAGGTCGCGCTCGGGTAGCCATTTGATGCGCATCGGTCTTCACCCGGGTCAGGAGTTGGTTCTGAAGGTCCTGGCGGATGCCGACGGACGGACAATGAGTCAATTGGCCCTGGCGCTGGGCGTCCAACCTCCCACCGTGACAAAGATGGTGACCCGGCTGTCCGCGCAAGGATATGTCCGCCGGCAAGTCTCCGATACCGATGGCCGGCTTGCCCGTGTTCATCTGACCGAAGCAGGCCGCGCCCTCGTCGAGTCCGTTGACAAGTCCTGGAAGCGTCTTGAGCGCGAAGCAATGGCTGGTCTGGATGACAAAGACAGGAAAAAGCTGCGCAAACTGCTTCGCCAGGTTGAGAAGAATCTGGCGCTTTCCGTCGATAATGATCCAGAACACGATGCGGATATGGAAGATGATGAGGGCAAAGCTGGCAGCAAGAGCGACGAGTTGACGGCGGCTTGACGGTTTCCGGGATCGTGCTCGTCCCGGTGGGTACGGAGGCGTACCGTTTGTGACGCAACCGGCCTTGGGAACGTCGACGGTGGTCTTTATTGTTATCAGGCAAGTGCCGCCGCCGTTCTGCCTGCGCCCCTTTTCAAACCGCGCCACTAGGTTCACCGGGTTGACGATCAGGTCGCGCTGCGGAGGTTCCGCTGTCCTAAGAGATCATAGCCCTGCCTGGTTGCTCCAACCACGCCGACAACGAGTTATGCGGATGACCCAGCCGGCCCCTGACACCGGGGACAATACCCCTGCGCGTGCCTCGGCCAATCCCATTCTTGGCATCGCGCTTCTCGTCCTCGCCTGCCTGTGTTTTTCGATTCTCGATGCGACGGCGAAATATCTCGGCAGTCATGTCCCAACACTGCAGATTGTCTGGATCCGCTTTCTTAGTCATGTGGTGCTCGCGTTCTTGATGTTCCGGGTCTGGGCGAACCCGGATATTTTGAAGACGGGGCGGCCTGTCCTGCAGGGCGTGCGCGCGGTCTGTCTTCTTCTCACCACCGTTTTCAATTTTCTGGCGGTTCAATATCTCCAGCTTGCCGAAACCATGTCGATCATGTTTGCCACGCCCTTTGTCGTCACCGCACTGGCCGGCCCGCTTCTGGGGGAATGGGCGGGGCTCAAGCGCTGGATTGCCATCATCGTCGGCTTTATCGGGGTTCTCATCGTCACCCAACCGGGCATGGGCGGGATGCACTGGGCGGCCCTCTACTCTGTTGCCGCCATGATGACCTATGCGCTCTACGCCTTGTTGACCCGTATGTTGACGGAAACCGAGTCTCCGGCGGGCATGCTGTTTATTTCTGGGATTGTCGCGGCGCTGGCGACAGCGCCGGCCGGCTTGGCTGTCTGGGAGACCCCGTCGGAGCTGACGATCTGGCTCTTGCTGCTGTCGACCGGCGTCTGGGGCGCACTCGGCCACTGGCTGTTCATTGCCGCCCACCGGATCTCGCCGGCGCCGGTGCTTGCACCGTTCATTTATGTCCAGATCGTCTGGATGATCGCGCTGGGTTATTTGATTTTCTCGGATGTGCCGTCCTGGGCCACACTTGCTGGCGCCTCTGTCGTCGTTGCTTCGGGCCTCTTCATCTTGTACCGGGAACGGGTCAAAGGGACTGCCGTGGCCACGGAACTTCCTCCCGAACGTTGATGGGGCTCGCGGAATTCGGGTTCTCGCAGCAATGCGAAATCAGTTTACAGTCGCAATTTCAAGAGGGTGGCGCTAACCTCCGCACGCGATCCGGTGCCTGCAGTCCTTGGAAACCGCGATCTGCCACCTGGCGCCAAGACTTGCCGGAGCCATGTTCCGGGCCACATTCGGATTGTGAAACAGACGATGTCAGATGACGCCGGATCTCCCTCGAAACCGTCTGCGGAAAAGGGGCAGGGCGACCACAGTGCCGGGATCTCCCGGGCCGTGTTGGCGGATGAGGAAGGCGTGCCGGTCAGGCCGGGCAAACGCCTGACGCTAGGTCACATCGCTGACGAATTGGGGATTTCAACGGCCACGGTCTCCCTTGCCTTGAGGGACAGTCCGCTTGTCGCTGAAGACACGCGGCTCAAGGTCAAGGAAACAGCTGACCGGGTCGGCTACATCTACAATCGTTCCGCCGCATCGCTGCGGACGTCCCGTTCCCAGATAATCGGTGTAGCGGTTCATGACATCTTGAACCCGTATTTCGCCGAGGTGTTTTCCGCACTCGAAGACGTCATGGAAGAACAGGGGCAGATGATCTTCATCTGCAATCATCGCGACGATGTGAACCGTCAGCGTGCCTTTCTCAAGACACTGCTGCAGCATCGTGCCGACGGGCTGATCCTTTGTCCTTCGGTCGGTACGACGACCGAAGAGATCAACCGGCTGATCGATCAAGGATTGCCAACAACACTCGTCGCCCGCGAGGTCAAGGGCGTTTGGGCTCCCTGCGTCCGCGGTGACGACATGACAGGCAGTTATCGGATGACACGGCATGTGCTTGCGCTTGGACATAAGCGGATCGGCATGATTGGAGGGCGCCGGTCGAGTTCCACCGGCAGGGACCGCCACGCGGGTTGGCTTAAGGCCCTTCAGGAAGCGGGCATTGATCCGGAACAGCAGCTTGATCTTCCAGAGTTGATGACCCAAGCGGACGGACGCGGGGCTGTGCGGGCGGTCCTGGCGCTGGAACAAAGACCGACGGCTCTCGTTGCCTTCAACGACCTTGTGGCCCTTGGGCTGATGACGGGTCTTCGCCGAGTTGGCATAGAGCCGGGGCCGGAAATGGCGATCACCGGGTATGACGATATCGAAGGGGTGGACAGTCGAACGCCGGCACTGACGACCGTTCGCAATCATGCAGGCAAGATCGGACGTCTCGCCGCACTGACACTGCTGAGACAAATCGCGGGAGAGCGGGTGCCCAATAGTCCGATCCTGATCGAGCCGGAACTGCGGATCCGCGAGAGCGCGCCCGCAAAGGGGGTTCGCCTCGCTCCGCAAATCAGCGAATGAAAACGGCCCGCACCGGGAACGTAAAACAGTTTGGGTGACGGGCGCAGACTTCACCCCGCCGTCTTCACCGCCAAGACCAGGTCCATCACGTTGGTTCCTGTTGGTCCCGTCACCAGGACATCCCCCGCCTCGCGCAGATAGCGGCCCGAATTGGCGGTCGAGAGCGCCAGTTCCGGATCGGGTGCCCGGAACCAGGTCTGCCCGTCAACAAGCCCTCCGGCTGACGCTGTCACGCCATCGGTGCCATCTGTTCCGCCAACCAGGATGACAAGGTCCGGGCGGTTTTGGATCCGCTGCGCCAAGAGCAGCGCCAGAGCCTGATTGCGACCGCCCTCGCCGGGGTTCGGTGGCAATTCTATGGTTGGTTCGCCGCCAAAGACATAAAGACCGGGCTGACCATCCGTCCAGATTTCATCGAGCCGGGTCGCCACAGCTCCCACATCGCCGTAAAGGTTTTCGGCTTCCGACCCGATCGCATAGCCCCGCTCCCTACCCGTCGCGACGATCCGGTGCCGTGCAATCGCGTTCGATGCGATGATTTTCCCGCGATAATTGATGTCGCGATTGGAACAAGCGCCTATCCCGGACCCTATGACCCCGATATCGTCCCCTGCAACATCGGAAATGGCCAGTGTCAGGACACGGCCTCCATGAAAGTGGCTCAGGAGCCGCCCGGCCTTGATGCGCGACAGCCTTTTCCGCTGTGCATTGATTTCGGCAATGTCCGCTCCGCCCGAAATCAATCTTTCGTTCAAATTGCGGTATTCATCCAGACTGGTGCCATCCACGAGCACCTCGGCTAGCGCGGATGCACCGCCGGAAACCAAGACCAACAGATTTGTGTTCGAATCACAGGCCTGAACAAAGTCGAGCGCCTTTTGGCCAGCGCTCAGACTGTTGTCATTGGGGATGGGATGGCTGCTTTCCAGGATGTCCGCTGGTGTTCCGGCAAGGCGTGGGTCTTCGGAATGGGCGTATTTTGTGATCACTAGAGCCTGGTGATGTCGGGCGAGGAAGGGCAGCGCGCCCAGATACATGGAGCATGCAGCTTTCCCGATTGCCAATACCGCGTCGAACGGGGCTGTTTTTTCGGCTTCCAAAGCCTCTGCGACGGCGGTTTCTCCCTGGACAGCGGCAATTCCCATCATGAAGAGGTGTTTGAGGTCTTGTTTTGCATCGTCGAGGCGCAAGGCGTAGTCCTTTAGAATTGAAGTTGTTTTGGCCAGGAGCGGCCCTGGCAATCACGGTACGGCGGCGCAACTTTTCCCTGTTCCCACACGTTACGCTCCAAATTGAGCGATGGCGGATTGGGTTGGTTGTGTTTCGACAGCTCTGGCTTTCGGGGTCTGAGTTGGGCTGATGCTCCAAAATGTCGTTGGTAGTTGGAGAGGCGGCCGAAACTTGGCCTTGACCTTCGCGCAAGCTTGCGCGTTCATTTTCGGGCCGAATTGATCGGCTGCACGAAACTGCAGACTCACGCGGGGCCAAGGGTATGGGAAAGGCGGCGAAACTGGAAGTCTTCCGGCGACTCTTGCCGTTGTGCCTGATGATCCTGGGATCCGTCGGAGCGTTCACGTTCATGACCCCGGTCATCGGATTGATCTGCTGGTTGGCGGCGCTGGGCATTTACGCGGCCATGCCCTTGCCGAAGCTGCCAACCGGTGCTGTGCGCCCAGAACCGCCCATGCCGATCTGGGTCACCGATCTCTTCGGTTTCGTCATTGCCGCCGCCTGCCTGTCCTTGATGCTGATTGGCCTTTATTCCGCTGCAGGTGCGGGGCAGGCGGGATATCTTCTGTTGTTCATTCCCGCCAGTCTTTCCATACCCTTCTTTGTGCTCTCGATCCGCCAAAGGACATCCTGGGCCCGTTTTTTTGGAAACGGTTTCGAGTTTGCGGAAACAGGCTTGCGCACCCGGGTGCGCTATGAAGACGTGCGGCAAGCGCGGCTGCGGGACCGCCGCTCGAAGACGGGTCTTGCGGCATATATCACCGCGCTCGGTTCCTCTTCCCGCAACAAGGTCACCCTGCTGACGGCCGAAGAGGAAAGCCGAACGCTCGTCCTGGTTCGCTATGACGGAACCGAGTTCACGATCTCAACCGAGCTCATTCCCGACATGAAAAAGGTTCTCATTGGCATGGACCGGGCCGGTGTGGAATTGCCGGAGGGCCTGAGCGAACGCGAACGGCAGAATATCCGAAAGAGGCGCGAACGGATGGACAGCCGGACCCAGAAACCCGGGCTCTTGCATCTGCCTGAACAAAAACAAATCGCCCGGATCGCCGCACTCGTCAATCATGCCCGGCGGAAGATTTGAGACGGATCAGCTTTGGGCCCATTCGGGTTTGCGCTTTTCGAAAAATGCGGCGATTCCATCCTGGGCTTCAGGTGTTTCCCAGGTGTCTGCCAAACGTTCTATGGTCGCGTCTATCACGCTTTCGCTGATGTCCGGACCCAGGGATCGGGCAAGGGCTTTCGCTGCGGCAACGGCCGCCGGTGCCGCAGCCAGATAGGGTTTGATTTCCGCGTCGATGGCGGCGTCAAGCTCGGCCTCCGGAACAACGCTTGCGACGAGATCCAGATCACGGGCTTCCGCCGCGCCGAAGATGCGGGCGGACATGAAAACCCGGCGGGCCTTGCCTTCGCCCATCCGGGCCAGAACATACGGGCTGATGGTTGCCGGGATCAGTCCAAGCCTCACTTCGGTCAGCCCGAACTTGGCAGTTTCAACTGCGATGACCGTATCGCAGACGCTCATCATCCCCACGCCGCCTCCGAAGGCCTGACCCTGGACCCGTCCGATCAGCGGCTTGGGAAGTTCGTTCAACGCTTTCAGCATCATGGCCAGTTTACGCGCCTCGATCATGCGGGTTTGACGATCCGCATGGAACTGCTCGCGCATCCAGCCCAGGTCGCCGCCTGCACAGAAGCTCTTGCCTGCCCCCGTCAGGACAACAGCACGTATGGTGGCGTCGGTCCCCAGGGTCGCCGCGGCAGCGGTCAGTTCCTCGATCATGCGCGCGGAAAGCGCATTGTGCTTGTCCGGCGTGTTCAGCGTCAGGGTTGCAACGCCGCGGGCATCCGTCTCAACTGAAATTGTTTCAAACGTCATGCTTATCACCCTCTCAAGGAATGCGCGAAACCGGCGGCTTCGCGCAGGCGGTCGAGGTCAATGCCGGTTTGATATCCGCCGCGGTTCAAGAGCTCGACGACCGCCTCGGTCGCCACATTGCCCTTGGCTCCCGGCGCATAGGGGCAGCCGCCAAGTCCGCCGACAGCCGCGTCGAATGTTCTCAAGCCCTTTTCAAGGCTGATTTCAATGTTATCCAATGCGCGGCCCTTGGTGTCGTGATAGTGGCCAGCGAGTTTTTCGGCAGGGACATGGTCCAGCACGGCATCGAGCATTCGGCCAATCGTTTCTGGTGTTCCCGCCCCGATCGTGTCGCCGAGGGAGACCTCATAGCACCCCAAATCGAAGAGCGTTTTTGCCACTTCGGCGACCTTTTCCGGCGGGGTCGGTCCATCGTATGGGCAGTCGGTCACGCAGGAAACGTAACCCCGCACCGGGATTTCGTCGTGCCGCGCTTTTTCCAGAAGCGGCTTGAATCGCTCGATGCTCTCGGCAATCGAACAGTTGATGTTTTTCCTGGAAAAGCCTTCCGAGGCGGAGCCAAAGATCGCCACTTCATCCGCCAAGGCGCGCTTGGCTGCGCCATATCCTTTTACATTCGGCGTCAAGACCGCATATGTCACCGCCGGATGCCGGTAAATCCCTTCCATCACCTCGGCCGCATCCGCCATTTGCGGAACCCATTTGGGGCTAACGAAGCTGGTGACCTCGATCTTGCGGAACCCGCAGGCGGACAGCAAGTCGACGAGGCGGATCTTGTCCGCTGTCGCGATCAGCTTCTTTTCGTTTTGCAGGCCGTCGCGCGGTCCCATTTCAAACAGGGTGACAAAATCTGTCATTGCGGATCACTCATTCTTCTGCTTCTGCGCGGGCGCGCAATTCCTTGCGGATCACCTTGCCTGTGGTTGTCATGGGGAGGGCGTCGACAAAGGCGACTTCGCGGGGATATTCATGGGCCGCCAGGCGGATTTTGACGAAGCTCGCAATCTCCTCCGCCAATGCGTCAGAGGGCTCGATATCGGATTTCAAGACGATGTAGGCCTTGACGATCTCCGTGCGGCGCTGATCCGGCTTGCCAACCACGCCCGCCATCGCGACGGCGGGGTGCTTGAGGAGACAGTCCTCAATCTCGCCGGGTCCAATGCGGTAGCCGGACGAGGTAATGACATCGTCATCGCGGCCGACGAACCGGATCCATCCGTCCGCGTCGCGCTGGCCTGTATCGCCGGTCAAAAGCCATTCGCCGGTGAACTTGCGGCGCGTTGCATCGGCATTGTTCCAGTATCCCAAAAACATGACCGGATCGGGCGACTTGACCGCGATCGTGCCCAGAACCCCATCGGGTGCCGGCTTGCCGGCCTCATCCACAACATCGACCTGATGTCCGGGAACGGCCCGGCCCATCACCCCCGGGCGGGCTTCCATGATGGCCGCGCAACTGGAGACAATCATGTTGCACTCGGTCTGGCCGTAGAATTCGTTGATTGTCAGGCCAAAGGTGCGCCGGCCCCAGTCGATCAGTTCCGCGCCAAGCGTTTCGCCGCCAGAAGCCACCGATCGCACATTCAAGGTCCAGCGGTCTTGCGGCGCTTCGATCTGGCGCATCATCTTCAGTGCGGTGGGCGGCAGGAAGGCGTTGCGGATCTTGTGATCCTGCAACAGCTGAAACGCGGCTTCCGCGGTGAACTTCCGGAACCGGCAAGCGACGACCGGCACGCCGAGATAAAGCGCCGGCATGAGAACATCCAGTAGCCCGCCGATCCAGGCCCAGTCGGCCGGTGTCCAGATCCGGTCGCCCGGCTGGCCCAGGAAATCGTGGCTCATCTCGACACCTGGCAGATGGCCGAGCAGAACGCGGTGAGCGTGCAGGGCGCCCTTGGGCTGGCCGGTGGTGCCGGAGGTATAGATGATCAAGGCCGGATCGTCAGAACGGGTCTCGAATGGTGTGAAGGTATCTTCGTGGCCCCGCATATGGCCCCACAGATCCTCCGCACCCTCAGCTGCCCCGTCGGCACAGAACAGGGTCGAAAGATGGGGCAACTGATCCCTCAGCCCGCTGAGTTTGACCGCGCCGTTCTCATCCGTGATCACGGCTTTCGCGCCCGAGTTTCCGAGCCGGTAGGACAGGGCCTCTTCGCCGAACAATGTGAACAGCGGGATGGTGATCGCCCCCAGCTTCAGCGCGGCGATATGGGCAATAGCGGCTTCCGGGCGCTGCGGCATGAGAACGCCGACCCGGTCACCGGGCTGAACGCCGCGGTCTTTCAAAAGGTTCGCGAGCTGGTTCGAAAGCCGCTTGAGGTCGGCATAGGAATAGGAGGTAACATCCCCACCGTCCTCCGCAAACACAAGGGCTTCCCGGTCCGGGTCCTTGTCCGCCCACGCGTCGCAGATGGCGACCCCGATGTTGAACTTCTCCGGGATCTGCCACACAAAATTTTCCGTCAGGTTCCCGTAGCTGTTCGTCTCAGGCAGAAGTCTCATTCTCCGCCTCCAGCGCCAAGAGGATTGTCCCGTCGAGAACCTGTTCGCCCGCCTGCGCGAACACTTCCCCAATCACGCCATCACGCGGGGCTTTGAGTGTGTGTTCCATTTTCATGGCTTCCAGGATGACCAGCGGCTGGTCCTTGGTCACAGTCTCACCCGGCTGGGCGTTCATCTCCTTCACAAGACCCGGCATTGGCGCGATGATCTGATCGCCCGCCTCGGCGCTGTCCTCGTCTGCGCTCAGAGGATCCGGGCAACCGATGCGGAAGGCCCGTCCATCCAGGAACACGGCCAGACCGCCGACATCCGGTGTCACCACACCGGATTTGCGCAGGCCGTTGCGGTCGAAGGTGATCCGCGCACCGTCGATCGACACCAGCTTGTAGTCTTGCGGAGCGCTGGCAAGGTGAACCGAGAACCGCATGTCGCCGAGCGCATGGACTTCGATGTCCTGACGCTCGCCCTCGATTTCCAGAAGCGCGAATTGGCGCGACGCGCTCCATATGCGCCACCCGGCAAGACGGTCAAACGGATCGGACCCGGTCTGCGGGCGAGTGAGTCCGAGGGCCGCCATTGCAGCCAGGGCAATCGCGTCTTCCGGCGTTGGCGGCTCGGCAATCAGCGTGTCGAGATCCCGGTCGATCAAACCGGTGTCGACATCGCCTTTCGCAAATCCGGCATTCCGGCATAGCGCCGCCAGAAAAGACGCATTGGTGACGCAGCCGGCGACCTCCGTTGCCTCAAGGCTGGCCAGTAATTTGCCGAGCGCCGCTTCGCGGGTCGCGCCATGTACGATGATCTTGGCAATCATCGGATCGTAAAACGGCGAGATTTCGTCGCCTGCGCGCACGCCGCTGTCGATCCGCGCCTGGGCCTCGGGAAGGTTAAGGTGCGTGAGGGTGCCGATGGCGGGCAGAAAGCCCTTGGCGGCATCTTCGGCGTAAAGCCGCGCCTCGAACGCCCAGCCCGAGAAGGAGAGCTCATCCTGGGTCTTCGGCAACGGGGCGCCGGCGGCAACGCGAAGCTGCCATTCCACGAGATCTTCTCCGGTAATCATCTCCGTGACCGGATGCTCCACCTGAAGGCGGGTGTTCATTTCCATGAAATAGAACCGGTCTGCCCGGAGCCCTTCGGACACGTCAGCGATGAACTCGATCGTGCCTGCTCCCGAATAGCCGATGGCCTTAGCAGCCTTCACGGCCGCTTCACCCATGGCGGCCCGCATCTCCTCCGGCATGTCCGGGGCGGGCGCTTCCTCGATCACCTTCTGGTGGCGGCGTTGCAGCGAGCAGTCCCGTTCGAACAGATGCACGACATTGCCGTGGTTGTCGCCAAAGACCTGGATCTCGATATGCCGCGGCTTGGTAAGGTACTTCTCGATCAGGACCCGGCCGTCGCCGAAGCTGGCCTCGCCTTCGCGCTGTGCCGATTTGAGCGCTGACATGAAGTCTTCTGGCCTGTCGACCCGGCGCATGCCCTTGCCGCCGCCGCCCGCGCGGGCCTTGATCAGGACCGGATAGCCGATCTTGCCGGCCTGGATCTGCAAAAAGCCGGGATCCTGCGTGTCTCGGTGATAGCCGGGCACGACCGGCACACCTGCTTTTTCCATCAAGGCCTTGGCCGCGTCCTTGAGGCCCATGGCCCGGATCGCGGCCGCGCTCGGCCCGATGAAGGTGATGCCCGCGGCCTCCAGCGCGTCGACAAAGTCCGGGTTTTCCGACAAAAATCCGTAGCCAGGATGCACCGCTTCAGCGCCGCTTCGCCGGCAAACGTCTATCAGCTTGTCGATCTTCAGGTAGCTTTCAGACACCGGGGCGGGGCCAATGTGGTAGGCCTCGTCGGCCATGGCCACATGCTTGGCATTGGCATCTGCATCCGAGAACACAGCGACGGTACGAATACCGAGCCCTTTGGCGGTTTCCATGACCCGGCAGGCAATCTCGCCACGGTTGGCAATGAGGATTTTCTTGAACATGTGTTGTTTCCTCACATCCGGAACAGGCCAAATTTCGTGTCTTCGATCGGTGCATTGAGGGCGGCCGAGAGCGAAAGTCCCAGAATGTCACGGGTCTTGCGCGGGTCGACGATGCCATCGTCCCAAAGACGGGCGGTGGCGTAGAGCGGGTGTCCCTGCTCTTCGAATTGATCGATGATCGGCTGTTTGAAGGCGGTTTCCTCTTCCGCCGACCATGAACCGCCTTTTCGTTCAATCCCCTCCCGGCGGACCGTGGCCAGCACGCCGGCGGCTTGTTCGCCGCCCATGACCGAGATCCGGGAATTCGGCCAGGTCCACAGAAAGCGGGGATTGTAGGCCCGTCCGCACATGCCATAATTGCCTGCCCCGAAGGACCCGCCCACAAGCATGGTGATCTTGGGAACCGATGTGGTGGCAACGGCCGTCACCAGCTTTGCGCCATCCTTGGCGATACCGCCGCTTTCATAGGTCCGCCCGACCATGAAGCCGGTGATGTTTTGCAGGAAAACCAGAGGGATCTTGCGCTGGGAGCACAACTCGACGAAATGTGCGCCCTTGACCGCGCTTTCGGAAAACAGAACGCCGTTATTCGCGATGATGCCGACTGGGATGCCGTGAATATGGGCAAAGCCGCAGACCAGCGTTGTGCCGTAGCGGGCCTTGAATTCGTCGAACCGCGAGCCGTCGACGACACGGGCGATCACTTCGCGGATGTCGTAGGGCGTTTTCAGGTCGGCCGGAACAACGCCCAGGATTTCGTCCGGATCATAAAGCGGATCTTCCGGTGCTTGCAAACTGACATCTGCAAATTTCTCCCGGTTGAGATTGGCAACAGCCCTTCGCGCGAGGGCCAGCGCATGCGCATCGTCGCGCGCCAGATGATCGGCGACACCGGACAGGCGCGTGTGCACATCGCCGCCGCCGAGATCTTCGGCTGTGACCTCCTCGCCGGTTGCCGCCTTGACCAGTGGCGGGCCTGCCAGAAAGATCGTGCCCTGGTTCTTGACGATGATGGTCTCGTCGGACATGGCCGGGACATACGCGCCGCCGGCCGTGCAGGAGCCCATGACCACCGCGATCTGGGCAATGCCCTTGGCCGACATGTTGGCCTGGTTGAAGAAGATGCGGCCGAAATGGTCCTTGTCGGGAAAAACCTCATCCTGGTTCGGCAGGTTCGCGCCGCCGCTGTCGACCAGATAGACACAAGGAAGGTTGTTCTGCTCGGCGATCTCCTGCGCCCGCAGGTGCTTCTTGACGGACATGGGATAGTAAGTGCCGCCCTTCACGGTGGCATCGTTCGCCAGGATCATGACCTCCTGGCCCTCGATCCGGCCGATGCCGGCGATCATGCCGGCGGACGGGGCCGCGCCATCATAGAGCCCGTGCGCGGCCATCATGCCGACTTCGAGAAAGGGAGAGCCGGGATCGAGCAGCCGCGAGACACGCTCGCGCGGCAGGATCTTGCCCCGGGACACGTGGCGCTCACGCGCGGTTGGCCCACCGCCATCAAGGGCGACTTGCGCGGCGGCTTTCACAGCCTCCATCGCCTTTTCATGCGCCGCCCGGTTCGCGGCAAAGGCCTCGCTGCGCGGGGTCAGGCCTGATTTCAGGATGCTCATGTCATCCGTTCTCCCGTTGAGTTTTGCCAGGCTCAAGGCTTACGGCCCGGCAGACAAGATTGATGTAGTAATCCTCGACAGTTTGCCGGCTCAAAGTGCCGCTTGCCCGATACCACGTTGCAATCCCTGTGAGCATTGCGATCAGGGCGCGCGTGGTCACCTTGGGATCGTCAAGAGCGTAGCGGCCGTTGGCCGCCCCATCTTCGAGAATGCCGGTGAGGATGGCCTCATACCTCCGGCGTTCGGCATCCACGGCCGCGAAATTGTCCGCTTCGAGGTTTCTGAGTTCCATGTAGGACACGAACACCTCGTCGGCCCGCTCCATGTGATAGCGGATATGGAACCGGGCGAAGGCCACCAGTGGGTCGGTTTGAGGATGTGGTTTGGCACTTGTCCAAGCTGTCAGAAGCTCTCCCATATGGGAGAGCATCAGGTCCTTGAGTATATCCTGTTTGGTGGGAAAGTGATTGTAGAGCGCGCCGGGCTGAACACCCACCTCGGAAGCGATCTGGCGCATCGACACGGCGGCATAGCCATACCTGGCAAACAGGGTCAGGGCGGCCGCCCGGACCTTCGACGCTGTTTGTCTTCTCTTTCCCTGAACCGGGCGTTGCGCCTTTGAGGGCATGTGCCGATCCTCCCTCCCTCAAGAAATAAATGAACGATCATTCATTTTCAAGTGGGTTTGACGGCATTTCCCGTCCTTCGTCCAACCATTTCGCATAAAAGCGGTTTGGCTGGCCTGGATGTAAAAAAACGGACACACTGCCGGGGTTCACAGTAGTGGTCCGGGTGAAGGCCACCTGGTGCATCATGAGGAGCGACGATGAGCGACGACAGCGCAAAAACCTGGGTGGAAGCCGAATGGGCGGACGGCCTTGATGAAGAGCTGGAGATGGAGATTGACGACAATCTGATCGCCAAGGATCTGGCATTCATTTCGGACAAGAAGCACAAGTCGACGCTGGACCGGAACGTCTATTTTCACGAGCTGCTGCGCTTGCAGTCGGAACTGGTCAAGCTTCAGGACTGGGTGCAGCATACCAACGAAAAAGTCGTCGTGGTCTTTGAAGGCCGGGATGCGGCGGGAAAGGGCGGGGTGATCAAACGGATCACCCAGCGGCTCAATCCGCGTGTGTGCCGGGTCGTCGCGCTTCCCGCGCCCAGCGAGCGGGAGAAGAGCCAGTGGTATTTTCAGCGCTATGTGCCGCACCTGCCCGCGGGTGGTGAAATCGTGTTGTTCGACCGTTCCTGGTACAACCGGTCGGGCGTCGAACGCGTCATGGGGTTTGCCTCCGACGATCAGGTGGAGCAATTCTTCAATGACGTACCCGAGTTTGAGCGCATGCTCGTGCGTTCCGGTATCCGCCTTATCAAATACTGGTTTTCGATCACCGACGAAGAGCAGCAACTGCGCTTTCTCATGCGTATTCACGATCCGCTCAAACAGTGGAAATTGTCGCCGATGGATCTGCAATCACGGGTCCGCTGGGAAGACTACACCAAGGCCAAGGAAGACATATTCGAGCGGACGAACATTCCAGAAGCACCCTGGTTCATTGTCGAAGGCAACGACAAAAAACGCGCGCGCCTGAACTGCATCAGCCACTTCCTGTCCATGATTCCCTATCACGAGATCGCACACGAGCCGATCACGCTGCCGGACCGGGTGTTCAATCCCGATTATGAGCGCAAGGTCCTGCCCGACCACCTTTATGTTCCTGAAAAGTACTGAGAAGCTCGCCACCGGTGTGGCCTACAGGGGCGTTGCAGTTGCGGATCGGTCAGTTAACAAGTTAGGACATACCGACCGATCCAAACTGTGAGGTGCGTACATCATGGGCGATGCGAGCAAGGTGGTCCGCTGGGGCATTCTGTCGACCGCGAAAATTGGCCGGGAGAAAGTCATTCCGGGTATTCAGAACTCCAAATACGGAGTAGCGGCAGCCATCGCTTCCCGGGATCTCGGTCGGGCAATGGAAACCGCATCGGCCCTCGGCATCGCGAAGGCTTATGGGTCCTACGATGAGCTTCTCTCGGATCCGGATATTGATGCGATCTACAATCCGTTGCCCAACCATCTGCACGTGCCCTTGACCTTGCAGGCCGTAGAGGCGGGCAAGCATGTGCTGTGCGAGAAGCCGATCGCCCTGAATGCGGAAGAGGCCCGACGGCTCATGAACCTGCCGGAAGGCCGGCTGGTGGCTGAAGCGTTCATGGTCCGGGCGCATCCCCAATGGATCCGGGCACGGGAGATCGTCCGCTCCGGTGCCTTGGGTGAACTGAAGGTGGTGCAGTCCTTCTTCAGCTACTTCAATTCAGATCCGGCCAACATCCGGAACATGGCCGATATTGGTGGCGGCGGCCTGATGGACATTGGCTGCTACCCGATCGTGGCTGGCCGCTATTTCTTTGAAGCTGAACCGAAACGGGCCATTTCCCTGATTGATCGGGACCCGCAGTTTGGAACAGATCGCGTCGCCAGCGCCCTCGTTGATTTTGGGAATGGCCGCCGTCTCGACTTCACTGTGGCGACACAACTGACCCCCTATCAGCGGATCCAGCTCGTCGGAACAGAAAAGCGTCTGGAGATTCTCATTCCGTACAATGCGCCGGGCAATGAAGGCATGGTACTGCGGTTGGATGACGGATCGAAGTTTGCGGACGCTGCCGCAATCTGCGAAACGCTTCCGGTGAGCGATCAGTATGCGGAGTTGACGGATATCTTTGCCCTTTCGTTTTTGGGGGAAATCGATCCGCCCTACGGTCCTGCCGATGCATTGCAGAATATGAAAACGCTGGATGCCCTTTTCGCTTCGGAAAAGACGGGAGCCTGGGCCGAGATCGAGTGAAGTGTAACGTCCGCGCAGGCAAGCGTGTCAAAGCAAAAACCCCACCATTTGGCGGGGTTTTCCGATGTCTGTCCGGCGGGATCTGCAGCGCGCTTATTTCAGCGGCGCCAGAACCATGACCATTTGGCGGCCTTCAAGCCGTGGAGAGGATTCGACTTTTGCGATTTCCGCCGTTTCTTCGCGAACCTTTTCCAAAAGCTTCATGCCGAGGTCCTGGTGGGCCATCTCGCGGCCCCTGAATCGCAGCGTTACCTTGACCTTGTCGCCGTCGTTGAAGAAGCGCAGCATGTTCCGCATCTTCACCTCGTAATCGTGGGTGTCGATGTTAGGACGCATCTTGATCTCTTTGATCTCGACGGTCTTCTGCTTTTTGCGCGCCTCGGCGGCTTTCTTCTGAGACTGGTATTTGTAGCGCCCATAGTCGAGGATCTTGCAGACTGGGGGCTGTGCGTTTGGTTGGATTTCAACCAGATCCATTCCGGCTTCGGCGGCGATATCCATCGCCTCTTCCGTCGGAATGATGCCGCGGTTGTTGCCCTCGTGATCAATCAACTGGACTTCACGGACGCGAATTTCATTGTTGGTGCGCGGACCTTCCTTGGTCGGAGGCGGGGCGCGGAACGGACGGCGAATGGTCGCGATCTCCTCTGTCGTTTCTCTTTAAATGCGATGCATCCGCATGCGGATGCACAAAAACCCTCGTACGCAAGCGCCGAGGTGAAGCTTGACCTCATCAATCTGGCCAAGCCAAGAAACTCTGGTCAAACCGGCCAAAAGTCAACCGGAATCCATCGGTTCCGCCGGAAATGGCGGGTCTTTTTCATCATTTGCATATCTTAGGGTCACCGGCCTTCCGGATGCCCCCTGGCGACCGCGCCGCACCGTCTGAGTTTGGCCGGCTATGGCGCAGCGGTCGAAATCCCCTTATGAAGGCGCCATGCTGCACAATCCCAAGGAGGCGTATTCATGATTTCGGGCCGCCTTTTTGTTCTTCAGACTGTTCGCATCACTGCAGGGCTGATCCTGGCGTTTCTGGCTGCCGGCCTGTTTATCGCCTGGGGTTTTTTCGAAGTGGTATCCGCGCAACCGAATCTGGCGGGGTTTGCAGCGGTTATCGGAACCGGTTTTATGGTGACGGGGGCTATCGGCGCTACCTCTCTCCTTCCGGCTGTTGTTCTTGCAGGTTTTGCGGAAGTGTTCCGGTGGCGCAGTTGGGTCTACCATGTTGGCATGGGCGGTGCGGTGGGGGCGGTCTTGTGGATTGTCGGCGATCCGTCGGGTGGCGCCGATGGTGTCAGACCGGGGCTGCCGGTCGCGCTTGCCAGCGGATTTTTCGCAGGCACCGCTTATTGGATATGCGCGGGGCGTTTTGCCGGATGCTGGCGCCTGCTTGGTTCGGGCGCCGGTGTCACAAACAATGATTGACATTCAGCGTTTTGCGGAAAAATCCGGGTCAGGCAAGGTGTCCTCCTCCAGTGCTTCCTTTGCCAGAGCGTAGTGCTCAGGGCGCAGATGGGCGCGGATCATCGTCAGCGTCGCCATTAGGATTGTCGCGTCGTCGCCAAACCCGAGTCCGACTACAAAATCCGGGACAACATCGATTGGCAGAACGAAATAGGCCAGTGCCGCAAAGATGGAGGCCCGGACCTTTGTCGGCGTGGCCGGGTCAAGGGCACAATAATATCCGGCAACCACGTCCTGCATGAATGGAACGTATTTCGCGGCCTTCCGCATCGTGCGCAGGAGCTTCAGCCGCACAGACTCTTTCTGCTCCTCCTCGGGGCCGAGGATTTCAGGATCAAAACCAAGGTCTTTGAAGGAAGAAGATGCGGTCATGACCTTTCTCTATCGGGGCATGCATTTAGATGGGGGATCCACGGCAAAAATCAATGCGTCCCGAAAACGGCTTCTCATGTGTATCAGCACAAGCGGCGCTGCGCCGCTTGTGCTGTGATTGTTGATCTACTCTTCAGTCAAGCCCGCGTGTCTCAAGCAGCCTGCGCGCGATCACCTGCGCCTGGATTTCCGCAGCGCCTTCGAAAATGTTCAAAATGCGGGCGTCGCACAGGATGCGGGAGATCGCATATTCGAGCGCAAACCCATTGCCACCGTGGATCTGCAGCGCATTGTCGGCCGCCGCCCAGGCAACGCGGGCCCCCAGCAACTTGGCCATGCCGGCCTCCAGATCGCAGCGGCGGCCAGAATCCTTTTCCCATGCGGAGAAATAGGTCAGCTGCCGGGCGACCATGGTTTCCGCAGCCATGATGGCAAGCTTGTCGGATACGCGGGGGAAAGCGATGAGCGGTTTGCCGAACTGAACGCGGTCCTCGGCGTATTTCAACCCGATATCAAGCGCGGACTGGGCCACCCCGATCGCCCGGGCAGCGGTCTGGATCCGGGCGCCCTCGAAAGTCTGCATCAGCTGCTTGAAGCCTTGGCCTTCGACTTGGCCGAGAAGATTCTCAGCGCTGACTTCGAAATCGTCGAAAGCAATCTCGTATTCCTTCATGCCGCGATAGCCCAGAACCTCGATCTCGCCGCCGGTCATGCCCGGCGCGGGGAACGGGTCCTCATCCGATCCGCGTGGTTTTTCCGCGAGGAACATGGACAGGCCCTTGTAACCCGGTTCGTCGGGATTGGTCCGGGCCAGGAGGGTCATCACGTCAGCCCGAACGGGATGGGTGATCCACGTCTTGTTGCCATTCACCTTCCAAACGTCCCCGTCCTTCACGGCACGGGTTCTGAGAGATGCCAGGTCGGAGCCGGTGTTCGGTTCCGTAAAGACGGCGGTCGGGAGGATCTCGCCGGAGGCAATTCTGGGAAGCCATTTCTGCTTTTGGTCTTCCGTGCCCCCGCACAAGATCAGTTCCGCCGCGATTTCCGACCTGGTCCCGAGCGATCCGACGCCGATATAGGCCCGGGACAATTCTTCCGACACGACACACATTGCCTCCTTTCCGAGGCCAAGCCCGCCGTATTCCTCCGGGATGGTCAGTCCGAAAACGCCAAGTTCGGCCATTTGAGCGATCACATCGAGCGGGATGTAGTCGTTTTTCAAATGCCACTCGTGGGCGTAGGGGGTAACCTTGTCCTCCGAAAAGCGCCGCATTTCATTGCGGATCTGCTCCATTGTGTCGTCCAGCCCCGTCGCGCCAAACACGGATTCACCAGCTTTGTGGCGAATGAGATCTGTGATCCGGTTCCGGATTTCGGTCGTGTTGCCCGTCGCGATCAGTTCTTCAACGTCGTTCGTGCGGGCCTTTGCGCAATCGGCCGCAGATAGGCCGAGATCCGCGGGGCGGACGAATTCCCCCTGGTTCATCGGTATGCCGCCGAAGGTCTGGGACAGGTATTCGGAGAAACTGAGCCGGACCAGAAGTTCTTCAAGCTCGCCGAACGCACCCGCCTCGCTCAACCGGACCGCATACCCGTGCATCTGACGCAGTGCTTCCGCATAAGTGGCCAGCCAAGCCAGGCCATGCGTGGCCCGCTGCTCCCGCTCCAGCGCGCTGGACGAAATGCGACCGTCGGCAGAGACGTTTTCGCGAATTTTCCGCGCTGCGGTATCGACAAGGGCGTCAAGGCTCCCGACGGCACGCTCCGTCATGTCGAGAAAGGAATGACCGGGATCCGGGACAGGCATCACTGCACTTGACATTCAGGCTCTCCGTTTTCGAATGTTTCTTTCTTATCGCTGTTTGGGTAGCTATGTTGCGCCGCGGTAGCTCCGATGTCGAGCCCGCATTTATAAGCCTTTGGGATGATGAGTTGCCTCATGGCCTGCCGGCTTGACGTTGTTACGCTGGAACCGCCACAACAAGATCATGTTACAGATGCTTTTCAAGTCGGGTGCGTATCGTGTTCTATCGGATGCGGTCGGCCATTTCAGCCGCGATGACGGGTTCGCCATGGCCTCCCATGTCGCTCTGTCAGGCCTTTTGGCCTTGTTTCCGCTGCTGATTTTCATCGCGGCTCTGGCGGGTTTCATGGGGCTCCACAATGCGGCCGATCAGGCTTCGAGCCTTCTTTTTGACACCTGGCCCCAGAACGTCGCGCAGCCCGTGGTCAACGAGGTTCAGCGCGTTCTGACCGAACCGCGCGGGGACATTCTCACGTTTGGTGTTCTTGCCGCGCTCTGGTTCGCTTCGAATGGCGTCGAAGCGCTGCGCACCGCTTTGAACCGCGCTTATCGGCAGAATGAGACGCGGAATTTCATTTTCCTGCGCTTGCAGTCGCTCGGCCTTGTCATTCTTGGCGCCATCGTCATGATCGGTTTCACGTTTCTGGTCGTCCTCGCGCCGCTCGCGATCAGGGCGCTGACGCAGTGGATGCCAAGTGTCGAAAACTTCCTGCTGTCGATCGGCGTCGCCCGGTACGTGGTTGCCGGTTCGCTGGTAACCATCGGCTTGTTCGTGGCCCATTGGGCCTTGCCGATTGGGCGGCGGTCTTTTTTCGAACTTGTTCCCGGCGTGCTGGCGACCCTTGTCATGTGGATGGCGGCTGGATCGGCTTTTGGCGCATACCTCGCCAGTTTTGCTAATTATGTGACCACCTATGGGGGCTTGGCCGGCATCATGTCGGCATTGGTCTTCCTCTATATCTGTTCCGCGGCTTTCATTCTCGGTGGTGAATTGAATGCCGCTTTGGTGCGGCAACGCAAACCCGAGCCTGCCCGATGAGAGGGGCCTGAGGCGGGATCCATGGCGAACGTCCGGCGGGGAGCGGCTTGTCCTTGCTGCAGGGCCGGTGAAAAGGACCGCAGCCGCTAATTCGGTGTTTCGAACAGGCGGCTCCGGATGATCAGGACCGCGCCGACCACCAGCGCCATGCCTGCGATCTGGATGGGCATCAGCACTTCGCCGAACAGGAAGTAGCTCTCGATCGCTGTGGCGACCGGCACGAGGTAGAACAGCGAGGCAACCTGTGAAACCGCCCCTTGCCGGATAAGCAACATAAGCAGCAGGATTGCCCCGATTGACAGAACGGCAACGAGCCATCCCAGGGCAAAGAGAAACTGTCCCGACCATTCGATCGTCCAGCTTTCGGCCGCCGACAGGGGCAGCGTGACCGCGAGTGCTCCGATATATTGCCAGAAGGTCGCGGCAAGCAAATCCGTATTGGGGACGAAACGCTTCTGGTAGACGGTGCCGATGCTGATGGCCAGAACGGCGATGAAGGCGGCCCCGATGGTCGCCGGACCTATGCCCGATCCCGCGGTCTGAAGTTTGGGTCCAAGAACGAGAACCAGTCCAAGCCCGCCAAGCACCAAACCGGCCCAGTGTTTCGGCCGGATCTGCTCGCTCAACAGCGCTGCGGCTGTGACCGCGCTCAACACAGGCTGCAAGCCGACCACAATCGCACTGGCGCCTGCCGGCATTCCCTGGTCGATTGCCCAAAAAATGCCGCCCAGATAGATGCCGTGCACGAGCATTCCGGTAACAATACAATGGCCGATGGCCACCCCGTCCTTCGGCCAGCGCGCGCCCAGAAACAGACCGATCAGGACAAGACACGGCAGGACCGCCAGGAAGCGGACACTGAGAAACACCATGGGGTCGGCATAGGGGGCGCCGAGTTTCGAGCCAATGAAGCCGGTGGACCACAGGAGAACGAATAGGAAGGGTGCGGAGCTGACTAGAAAGGGGCGCAAGAAATGGCCTGCATTCAATTAGGGTTGGATTTGCACCACCTATAATCAGGTGCGGTTTCGCAGTGAAATCTGCTGGCTGGAGCTTGAACAGGAGCACTTCTTTAACGGTTAAACGCCAACTTGTCCAAAGTAACGTTCAAAGCGACAGCGGAGCAGGCGATCGATGCGCACACCTTCCTTCACCGGTGCCGGTTTTCTGGGAAACCTGACCGTCAGGGCCCGGATCTTGTGCTTGAGCGTCTTGACCGCATTCGGGCTGATCGTCATGGGGTTGGTGTTCTGGTGGAGCCAGAACGCGGTCGGCACAGCGTTCCGCAGCTTTGAAGCGAGCGCCATGATGGCTCATGATGTCGCGGATTTGACGGCGCGCGCAAATGACATGCGGGTTATCGAAAAGGCCTATTTATCGAGGCCTGGCGCGGATCTATTTGCCGAGTTCAATTCCACTCTTGCCAACGCGAAAGAAGTGCTGGCCGAAATCGGGCAAAAGCCGGCGGCCGCCGGCTTGTCCGCTGAAATCGCCGATGTTCGCGATACGCTTGAGGGTACGCAGGGGGCGTTCGAGATGCTCGACACGCTGCAGAACCGGATCGGCTACACCTCCCAAAGTGGCCTGCGCAAGCAGCTGGACGAATTGTCGGGGGCGGTGCAGGACCGGTTGCAAGAGGAGTTGAAGTTCGGTGGCGGACCTGATTTCGAGAAGCTGGCCCGGGCCATTCTGGCTGTTCAGCTTTCCGAAAAAGAATACACGCTCAACCGCACTCCAGAGGCCAAGGAGGCGTTCGATACGGTATTTGCCAGCTTCGAGGAACTTCTTGGAAAAGCCTATATACAAAATGCGATCAAGGATGAAATCGCGCAGAACATGACCAGCTACCGGGCGACCTTCGACGACTACACGCAGGCGCTTGCCGAGTTCGGCGACAGTCTGGTTTTGCTTGAAGACCTGTTCGCCTTGATCCCTCCACATATCAATGCGTTAAACGAAGCTGTTCGGCAGAGCGAGATTGTGGCCGGGGATGAGTTGGCCGCCGCGCGATCGGTCTCGACGGCCATTGTTGGCAGTCTGATTGCGGGTTTGCTCGTTGTCCTGACCGGGTTTGCTGTTGTGATCGGCGGATCGATTTCCGGCCCGCTTGCCCGGCTTCGTCAGGCTATGGAGAAATTGGCATCCGGCGAAACGGAAGTCGACCTGCCAGCGTCTGGCGGACGAACGGAAATCGCGGCCATGGCAAGGAGCGTGCAGGTCTTTCGCGACAATGCCATTGAACGGCGACATCTGGCTGCTTCGCAGCAAGAAGAGAACCGCAAGCGGGATGAGCGCGTGGATCGTTTGGAGCATCTGATCGCCGGTTTCGAGGCAACCGTGGCAGCTGCGCTGGGCAATCTCGATACAGCGACCGAAAATTTGCTGGAGACGTCCAGGTCCATGGAAACCGCGTCCGACGACGTGTCGAACGAGGCCGCGAGCGCGGGAGCCGCAGCACAGGTGGCCACTGAGAATGTGGCCCGGGCGAGCCAATCGACGGATGAATTGGCCGCCTCGATCAATCAGATTTCGAGCCAGGCGACAAAGTCGACATCGGTTGCGCAAAAAGCGGTCGAAAGCGCGAGCGGGACGTTTGAGACCATGCAAACGCTGTCGGCGGCAGCCGATCGCATTGGTGAGGTCATGGGATTGATCCGGGATATCGCGAACCAGACCAACCTTCTGGCGCTCAATGCGACAATCGAGGCCGCCCGCGCCGGAGAAGCCGGAAAGGGGTTCGCGGTGGTAGCGGCGGAGGTGAAGCAATTGGCTGAACAAACCTCGAAAGCGACCGAAGAAATCGCGTCCCAGGTCGAATCCATTCAAGGATCGACCAGCGATGCCGTTGTTGCCATCGAGCAGGTCAGCGAAATCATTTCCGAAATGGAGGGCCTGGCGTCAAGTGTGGCCAGCGCCGTCGAAAATCAGGAAAACGCGGTCCGGGTGATTGCGGAAAATGTCAGCCATGCCTCCGAGAAATCCCGGGAAGGTGCAACCCGCATGTCCGCGGTCGGCTCGGCCGCCCACCATGCCCGGGCAACCGGGGATCAGGTGGAACAACTCGCCAATTCACTCGCCGAACAGGGCCGGGTCATCCGTCAGGAAATCTCCGAATTTCTCGCGGATGTGCGGGCTGCTTGAACCGGCGGAAACTGGACCAAGCGCTGAAGGGCATGTCGCGGGCCGCCGCCGTGGTGTGGTGACGCGCCTGCGGCTTGATCGTTTGGAAAAAACCGCGGCCCTATGCTACGCAACGCATTCCATCAATGACCGAAGCAGGCATGTCAGGAATGCAGGAAACAATCGTTATTGTCGGCGCGGGCCAGGCCGGGGCCCAGGTTGCCCAGTCTTTGCGTGCGGAAGGTCATGAAGGTCCGATCCGTCTGATCGGTGAGGAGCCCCATCCGCCCTATCAGCGGCCACCTTTGTCGAAAAAGTACCTAGCCGGAGATCTGGGTGCGGAGGCGTTGTATCTGCGCCCTCCCGCGTTCTACACGACCCACAATATCGATCTGATCCCGGACACGCGCGTGACCGGAATTGATCGTGCAGCCAAAAGAATTCGGCTGGCGAACGGCGATACGCTTGATTACGGCCGTCTGGTTCTTGCCACCGGAACACGATCCCGCACCTTGGACTTGCCCGGAAGTGATTTGCCCGGTGTGATGACCCTCCGTGGCATGGTGGATGTGGATGCCATCCGCATGCGCATGGTGGCTGCCAAGACCATCGTTATCATTGGAGCCGGTTATATTGGGCTCGAGGTCGCGGCTGTTGCGCAAGGCATGGGCAAGGCGGTGACCGTTGTGGAGGCGCTGGACCGGCCGATGAAACGGGTGGTTTCGCCGCAGGTATCCAGCTATTTCGCCGGTCTGCACCGGGCCAGAGGCGTCACGTTGCTTCTCGATACCGGTGTTGATGCAATCGAGGGCACAGCCGAGGGTATCGACGGCGTCCTGTTGTCGTCAGGCAAAACCATCCCGTCGGACCTGATTCTCGTTGCGGTCGGTGCGCAGCCCAACGATGAGCTTGCGGCCGAAGCGGGTCTTGAAACGGACAACGGCATTCTCGTCGACGGCGCCGGCCAGACAAGCGATGAGTGCATCTTCGCTGCCGGCGATTGCAGCCGCTTCTTCTCGGCCCGTTACGGGCGATCCGTCCGTATGGAGAGTGTTCAAAACGCGATCGATCAGGCCAAGGCGGTTGCGACCGCTTTGTGCGGCGGTGAGGTCGACTATGATCCCCTGCCATGGTTCTGGTCCGACCAGTATGACATCAAGCTTCAGATTGCCGGGCTCTCGGATGAGTACGACAACACCGTGGTTGTCGGGTCTCCAGAAGACCACAAGT
The DNA here is from genome assembly GCF_008711285.1 of Roseibium aquae. Classification (GTDB taxonomy): domain Bacteria; phylum Pseudomonadota; class Alphaproteobacteria; order Rhizobiales; family Stappiaceae; genus Roseibium; species Roseibium aquae. The sequence goes on along the minus strand of NZ_VXDC01000014.1, from coordinate 30,475 downwards.
TCTATGTTGCCTATCTGAAGAACGGGCAGCTGATTGCTGTCGACAGCATCAATTCGCCGCGGTCTCACATGATGGCCCGCCGTGTGATCGGCGAGGCTTGGCGCGAGGACCTGTTGCCGGGCGCCTGATTCCCGTGGAACTGTGTGTCCGCAAGATCATTCCGAAGCGGCGTTTTGCTTGATCAGGCGGACCACCTCTGCCGGGACCTCAAGATGCGGCATATGTCCGACCCGGTCAAACACATGGGTCGCGATCTGACCCGGCAGCTTGTGAGCCTGGCGGGTCGGCAGAACGCGGTCTTGTGTTCCCCAGATCACCTTGATCGGCATTGGCAGGTCCGCAAGATCCTTCACTGGCAGTGTTTTCTGGACCGGGCCATCCGTGATTTCTTCCACAATCGCTTTCAGAGTGGCTACAGCGCCGGGTCTTTTGCGGCTTTCGGCGGCGGCTTCCGCCAGGAATTTCGGAAGCTTGAACTCATAGCCGAAGAAATTTTCAAGCAGCATTTCCAGCGTCTCCGCATCGCTGGCGCTCGCATAGCGCTTGAGCAGCTTTGCATTGATTTCCGGTCCGAAACCGCCGGGGGCAAGGAGGGTCAGACTGGCGACTGTCTGTGGAGTGCGGAGCGCGACAAGGGCCGCGACGGCTCCCCCCATCGAATGGCCGACCAGATGAACCCGGCTGAGGCCGAGAGCTTCAAGAGATTGCTGCACTGCTTTGGCCGCGATGGCCGCATTTCCAATCCGCGGCCAATCGAGCGCCTGGCCATGCCCAGGCAGATCGAAGGCAATGGAACGGCGGTACCGGGCAAGTGCGGTCTGAATGTTGATGAAGGTTTGCCGGTCTCCGCCGAACCCGTGCAGGAGAACGATTGGCGCGCCCCTGTTCCCGGTTTCGTCCGGCTGCTCGTGGAACGGCAAAACGGCCGGAGGGGCGGGGCGAAGTTCGGTCATGGATGGCTCCGGAAACGGTGAGTGAAATGCCTTGTGGGGAAACCACGGCTTGAGTGTGGCCGGGCGAGGTCTTAAGAACGGGTTAACCAATCTTGCGCAATTTGACCAGTGCCGAAGCCGGGTTGGCATATGCTTTGAGCTGCATGGGGGAACGAAGGCGATGAAGATGAAGCGGGCGATACTTGGTTTGGTCTGTGCGGTTGCCGTGGTTGGCGCTGCTCCGGCGGAAGCTTCAAACCGGTTCTTTGATCCGAGCACCGGAACCTGGCAGACCTATAAGCTGACGACGGATGCAGCCAGCGAGATCGCCCGGAAGAAATATCAGCGCAAGATGGTGACTTACCGCAGCAATGTGGAGCCGGGAACCATTGTCATCGATACCAGGCGGCGGTGGCTGTATCACGTTCAGGAGAACGGCAAGGCGATGCGTTACGGCATTGGTGTCGGCCGGGAAGGCTTTACCTGGAAGGGCACTGAAAAGATCACGGCCAAACGGAAATGGCCGGGCTGGACGCCGCCGCAGGAAATGATTGTCCGTGAGCGCAAGAACGGCCGGAACCTGCCTTCCTATATGCCGGGCGGCCCCGAAAACCCGCTTGGCGCACGCGCCCTCTATCTCGGGAATACACTCTATCGTATCCACGGAACCAACGAGGACTGGAGTATTGGACGGGCCGTCTCCTCCGGCTGCATCCGTATGTTCAACGAGGATGTGGAACACCTGTACGAGCAGATTCGGGTGGGCACCAAGGTCAAGGTCCTTTAGCTTCCGTCACTCAAGTCGAGTGTGAACAGCGGTTGATCGGCAGAAAAACCGCTCAGGTGATAGCTGCCAACGGGGCGGGCCAGTTTGGGTTGCAGGTCCGCGATCTCCTTTGTGATCAAGAGGTCTACCCCAACCTGCTTTGTCAGCGCCTCTATCCGGGCGGCGGCATGGACGGTCTGTCCTATGACGGAAAAGCTCAGCCGCTCGGGAATGCCAATATTGCCGAACATCACATCTCCGACCGAAAGCGCTATGCCTGCCTTGAGGGTCTGAGTGGAAAGCCCGGATGCGTTCACCATGGCGATCCGCCGGCGGGCTTCCCCGGACGCTCTGAGCGCTCGCTCGACCGCCGTTGCCAAACCTTCCGCATCGATCGGGAAGACCGCCAGCACCGCATCGCCGATGAAATCGAGAATTTCGCCGCCGCATTCTATGACCGGACCGGCGGTGGCCTCGAAATAGCTGTTCAGCCACGTGATATAGCAATCCGCGCCCAGTGCCTCTGCGATTTCTGTCGAATGGCGCATATCGCTGTAGAAAATGACCGCGGCGATCCGCTCTCCGTCACCGCGCCGGATTTGCCCGGCCAGGACCTTTTTTCCGGCAATTCCGCCCAAATAGGTTTGTGCAAGCGTTTCAGTAATCTGCGCTTGCACGCTGGCTCTGGCGGCAAGAGCGAAGCGTTTCTGAACGTGAGCAATGGTCTCAAGGTCTTCATTCGAAAACCCGCCGGGCGCCTTTGTTGCCCAACTGACTAAAATGCCAGTCTCTTCACCCTCATCAAGCAAGGCCGGGATTTCAAACCCTGTGGCGAGCACGAAATAGTCCGAGTAACCCAGGCCAGCGAGATGCGTCAGGATTGGAAAGCCGAGATCCTCCGGGGTCCCTGTGAGCCGCCGTCGCAAGAGTTTCTCGTCGGTAAAAAGGGCGGCGCGCATGGGACTGTTGAGCCATGCATCCGAGCCGGTTTCGTTATGGGCGTAAGTTTCATGATGAACAGACAAACCGCTTTCCCAGAAAGCCATCTCGGCTTCTATAAGCGGGTGGAGGGTCGACCATCCGAGAGCCGTGCGGTCAATCTTGAGGCCGGCGTCTCTTAGACGGTCACACAACTGTCCGAACATCGACGGCAAAGAAGAAGACGCCAAAGCCTGGCCAATCAGCCAGTCTTCGACAGCATCAATGTCGCGCGCCTGTGTCATGCTGGCAGATTATCCATTGGTTGGGGCTACTACCATGAGAATTGGCTATTCCGTCTGCGCTTCAGGATCGTGGGCCACCGAGCCTGCCGGAATGATTGTCCAGTTTACGACCGCAGGCGGCATTTTCCCGCCTCCGGCATAGGGTGCATCAAATACACCTTGTGCGGTCAGGGCGGGATATCGTTGGAGAATGCCAGCGGGGGGCAGGCTTTCCTCGCCGCGCCAAACAATCATGACACCTTTTTTCTGGACATCGGAAAAGTCGATCCAAGGCGATTGCGAGAGATCATGCTCCAGAAACATGCTCGGACGGTCCGGCGAGAACAAGGTGATGTTCGCGGTGGACCACATATCACCCGCAACATAGGCCAGGTGCGTTCCGGTTTCTGTCCGCCAGATCGCGGTCAGTTCGGCGGCAATGGCCGCTCCGGGATAGTGAATGCGGGTTTGTTTGGTTTTCCAAAGCGGTTCGAAACTGGCCTGTCCGATCGTTGCGCCGAACACAACGATCTGAAGCATGCAGGCGACCGCGAGTGCGCGCCGTGGGGCGGTGAATGCCCCAGGTAGCCTGAGGAACCAGACGGTCAGGACCCCGGAGAGCACAAACATTGGCGTGCCCCACATGTGTTTGAAGTCGTTTCCTGTGGCAAGCGAGGTCAAAAGCACAACGGTCAGGGGGACTGATGCGAACCAAATGAGAAACCGCCGGTCTTGCGTGTCTGCCGCTTCCGAAGCATCGAACTGGCCGGACTTTCGCAGAGCCGCGACGCCCGCGATCCCCAATCCGGCCAGACACACCAAAAACAGACCGCCGTGATTGGCGATCTGCGCCGCAAGAAAATTGAGCGGGTTGTAGACGTGGTCGAACCAGTTCTGGGCTCCGACACTGCGGCTTGCCGCATAACTGAACGTGATGAAGTCGGTTTGGATCAGCCAGACGACATGCGGTGCGATCAGGATCATGGCTGTTGCTGCCGCCACATAGGGTCCCGGTTTCGCCAAGATCCGCCATCCGGCCGGAAAGACAAGGGCGTAGAGGCCGATTGCACCGATCAGGAGGGCCACGAAGTATTTGGTGTAGAGGCCGAAAGCAGCCAGGACGCCCAGGGCGATCCAGTCTGCCATCCGGTTCTCGGACAGCCCCCTATGAAAGAAGAAAATCATTCCCGCCCACACAGGAATTTGCAGGATGTTGGGATTGAATTCCGGTACGGGTATCGTGAAATAGAAAGTGACGCTGGTCAGGACAACCGCCCAGAATGCCTGGTTTTGCGACAGGCCCATCCGCCGCGCCAAGGCCCATATGAATGCATAGCCAGCGGCGATTGAAAGGGCGCTGAGCCAATATCCGCCAAAGCTGCTGCCTCCGGTTAATTGGAAACTGATCTCCAAAAGCCAGGCCTGCATCGGCGGGTGCTTGGTGTAGCCGAGCGCCATTTCCCGCCCCCAGGCATACCCCTCCACCACGTCCAGTGGCGGATTGGGGAAGAGAAGGCTGGGGACCAACGCCCATAGGAGGCACAAGGACCCAGCATAGAAAAGCGCGGCGCGGCCTGCTGTCATTGTCTGTCTCGAAACGGGTTAGGATGTCCGACTGGGGGCGGAAAAAGCCCAAAGGCGGGCCCCAAGAAAACTCAGCCCGGGCACGATCGCGATCGCCACCACAAGCCCGATACTCTCGGGCCAGGGTGTCAGGGCGAGCCAAGCGGTCAGCACTCCGGAATTAACCATAAAGCCAGCCAGGGCGATGATGAAGAAACGGCGCATTCTGTGCGTGGTTCGGCTGTGTCCGTTGGGCTCCGCAAAGCTCCAGAAGTGATGGCCGGCAAAGGAGAAACAAAAGGCAACCAGAAAGCCTGCCACATTGGCGGGGAAGGCCTGGAGCATTCCGCTTTGAAGCAAGCCGAGGGAAACGGTCGTGTGGACGAGTGTCGCGAGCGCGCCGACAACGGCAAACCGCCCGGCCTTGCCGGCCTCGGCTTTCATCCAGCCCGCGGCATCCGCGGACCTAGTCATGTTGAGCCTCTTTCTTCTCAAGCGTGGTCTCGCCATGGATGACGTCTTGCACCAGATAAAGAGGCCGTTGTTTGGCTTCGTTGAACAGCCGCGCCACATACTCCCCGATCATGCCAATCGACAAAAGTTGAACCCCGGAAAACACCAGCACCGCGACCATAAGCGAGGCATATCCCGGTACATCGATCCCGTGAATCATGACGCGTAGAATGAGGAAAATAGCATAGAGGAAGCCCAGTCCTGCAACCACAGCCCCGCCATACAGCCAGATCCGCAGCGGCAGGGTGGTGAAGGCGGTGAGGCCGTCAATCGCGAAGTTCCAGAGCTTCCAATAGTTCCATTTGCCCTCGCCCGCCCGCCGCGCAGGCCGCTCATAGGGAACGGCCATGGCCGGAAATCCGACCCAGGCGAACAAGCCCTTCATGAAACGGTTCCGCTCGGGCAGTTGCAGGAGAGCATTGACGACGGCGCGGTCGAGGAGCCGGAAATCTCCGGCATTTGCAGGCATGTCGATATTGGCGAGGCGGTTGAAGACCCGGTAGAAGAGTCCGGCCGTCGATCGTTTCACCAAGGTGTCGGAAGACCTGTCCACGCGCACACCGTAAACGACGTCATATCCGGATCGCCAGCCCTCAACCATCTGCGGAATGAGGTCCGGCGGATCCTGCAAATCCGCATCCAGGATCACCAGGATGTCGCCCTCTGCGTGAGCCAATCCGGCGGACATGGCCGCTTCCTTGCCAAAATTCCGGGACAGGGAGATCAGTCGGCCGGGCAATCCATTGCGCAGTTCACCGGCAATCGTCTCGGCGGTGGCGTCACGGCTTCCGTCGTCGACAAAAATATACTGATAAGGAAGACCCAGCTTGTCCAGAACCCCGCGTGTTTCCTCCAGAAAAGGCGAAATCACTTCGGCTTCGTTGTAAACGGGGACGAGAAGATCGATGCGCGGCCGGTCCGTGCGTGCCGCTGCCCTGCGGGAGAGATAGAACGAACTGGCATGTGGGGTGGGGGCTTGCATCGGGGCGGGTCTTCTTTTGTCTGAACTTTCGCGCAAACTGCCGGATTTCCAAGAAAAAGGCCAGACCCACCGGGGTCTGGCCACTAGCGCACCGGGTGTTTCGCTTGAAACGCCCAATGCGCGCCTACTCGAGAAGCGATCAGCTTGGGGCGTGAAATCGGTTCCGATGAAACGCCCCCTGATCTAGGGCTTGATCGTCTGTGGATGGCCCTAGACCAGGGCGCCGTGACAGTGCTTGAATTTCTTGCCCGAACCGCAGGGACACGTCTCGTTGCGCCCGACCTTGCCCCAGGTCGCCGGGTTGTTGGGATCACGCTGGCCCGGAGTCATGGCGGCCAAACGTGCATCCGCCGCAGCAAGCTCGTCTTCACCGGTGAGGGGATCAATGTGATGTGCGTGCATTTCGGGCAAGGGGGCCGGTGCGGTGATCGCCGGTGCCTGTTCCTGAACCAGTTCCAGACGCAGCAATTGGCTGGTGGTCACCTGGCGGAGCTGGGCGAGCATGGATTCAAACAGTGTGAAGGCTTCGGTCTTGTACTCCTGCAGCGGGTCACGCTGGCCGTAGCCGCGGAACCCGACAACGGAACGAAGATGATCGAGGTTCGACAGGTGCTCACGCCAGAGGTTATCCAGTGTTTGGAGCAGGATCGACTTTTCCACCTGGCGCCACAGGGCTGGCGTGTAGCGGGCAACTTTTTGGGCCATCGCTTCATCGGCCGCCCGCTTCAGGCGGTCGCGCACCTCTTCGTCCGCAATGCCTTCCTCGTTCGCCCAGTCCTTGACGGGCAAGTCGAGATTGAGCAGCGTGCGCACTTCTTCCTGAAGGCCTTCGGTGTCCCACTGCTCGGGATAGGCCCGTTCCGGAATATGGCGCGATACCAGGTCTTCGATGACATCGTGGCGCATGTCGGCCACCGTCTCTTGAAGGTTCTCACCGTCCATCAGATCGATGCGCTGGTCGAAGACCACGTGCCGCTGGTCGTTCATGACGTTGTCGAACTTCAGAAGGTTTTTCCGAATATCGAAATTGCGCGCCTCGACCTTTTGCTGCGCTTTCGCCAGAGCCCGGTTGATCCACGGATGGGTAATCGCTTCGCCTTCCTCAAGACCAAGCTTCTGCAGCATGGAATCCATCCGGTCCGATCCGAAGATCCGCATCAGATCATCCTGAAGGGACAGGAAGAACTTCGAACGGCCCGGATCGCCCTGGCGGCCCGAGCGGCCCCGCAACTGGTTGTCTATCCGTCGGCTTTCGTGCCGTTCCGTTCCGATCACGTACAGCCCGCCCGCGTCGAGCGCCTGTTTCTTGAGCGTCTCGATTTCCGCGCGGATCGCGGCTTCCTTGGCCGCCCGCTCCTCGCCTTCCGGCAGATCACCGAGCTCCTGCGAAATTCGCATCTCAGGGTTGCCGCCGAGCTGAATGTCTGTCCCGCGGCCGGCCATGTTGGTTGCAATTGTCACCGCGCCGGGGAAGCCGGCCTCGGCGATGATCATCGCTTCCTGCTCGTGGTAGCGGGCATTCAGGACGAAGAAGACCTTGGAGTTGGCACCTTTTTCCCTGGCGGCTTTCAAGGCCTTCGCATCAGTCACGTCGACTTGCTTGTAACCATGCTTCTTCAGGCGTTCCGCAAGATATTCGGACTTCTCAATGGATGTCGTGCCGACCAGAACAGGTTGACCGCGCTCCTTGCAGTCATCGATCAGATTGACGATCGCGCCGAATTTTTCCTCGAATGTCCGGTAGACTTCATCATGTTCGTCGATGCGGGAAACCGGAAGGTTTGTCGGAATTTCGACCACTTCAAGGCCATAGATGTCGGCAAACTCGTCCGCTTCCGTGGATGCCGTTCCGGTCATGCCGGCCAGCTTGTCATACATGCGGAAATAGTTCTGGAAGGTAATCGACGCCAGGGTCTGGTTTTCCGGTTGAATCCTGGCTTTTTCCTTTGCTTCCAGCGCCTGGTGCAAGCCTTCCGAGAAACGGCGTCCGGGCATCATGCGGCCGGTGAACTCGTCGATGATCACCACTTCGCCGTTGCGCACAATGTAGTCCTTGTCGCGCTGAAACAGCTTGTGCGCCTTCAATGCTTGCTGCAAGTGATGCACGACCGACACGTTTTCCACGTCGTAGAGGGACTCGCCCTTCAGCAGATCCGCTTCGCGAAGCAGTGTCTCCAGCTTCTCGTTGCCGGCTTCGGTAAAGGTCGCCGACCGCTGCTTTTCATCCAACTCGTAGTCTTCCTCCCCCAGATGGGGAATGAAGGCGTCGACCGTGTTGTAGAACTCGCTGCGATCTTCCAAGGGGCCGGAAATTATCAGAGGCGTTCGCGCCTCATCGATCAGAATCGAATCCACCTCATCGACAATCGCAAACGCATGTCCGCGCTGAACCATCGAGGCCCGGTCATGCTTCATGTTGTCGCGCAGATAGTCGAAACCAAACTCGTTGTTTGTGCCGTAGGTGACGTCCGCGGCATAGGCGGCGCGCCGTTCATCATCCGACAGACCATGGACGATGCAGCCGACGGACAGGCCGAGGAACTTGTATACCTGCCCCATCCAGGCGCTGTCGCGCTGGGCGAGATAGTCGTTCACGGTAACCACATGTACGCCCCGGCCGGTCAAGGCATTGAGATAGACCGGCGCCGTGGCAACCAATGTCTTGCCCTCACCGGTCCGCATTTCCGAGATCTGCCCGGAATTGAGCACCATGCCGCCTATCAGCTGTACATCGTAATGCCGCTGGCCAAGGGCGCGTCGGGCAGCCTCCCGGGCCGTTGCAAATGCCGGGACCAGCAGGTCGTCCAGTGAGGCGCCATTCGCGATTTGCGTCCGGAAGTCGTCGGTTCGGGCCCGCAACTGTTCATCGGATAGGGCCTGCAGATCGCTTTCCAGCGCATTGATTTGAGAAACCTTCGACCTGAAGGATTTGACTTTCCGGTCGTTCGAAGATCCAAATATTTTCCGGGCGAGGGCACCAAGGCCAGCCATGTGGCGGTCCTTCCTTATCGGGCGGCGCGTCTTGCCGATCTCGCGCCAGCCCATGAAATCGTCTCAATTGGTATCCACGCTCGCTGGGTGGTCCGGTCTTGGAGCCTAAGCCGCGCGGCGAATACGGTTGCCACCCCGCGTGGGATGGACGCTCGACAGATAAGAGGACCCCCGATAGTTGTCAACGCTGGCGCCTTGCGCAAAGGTGCGACGCTCACACGTTGCGCCGGGCGCGCTTCAACGCCAAATCATTCTCGATCGGACGGAAAAGGACACTCGATGTTCCAAAACACCATTCGCCGACCCTTTGGGTCTCTTCTCATACCCGCATTGGCCGTTTTTATCGGTTCCGCTACGGTTAACGCCTCCGAACCGGATGATGTGGTCGCGACGGTTGGCGAGACGGAAATCACCGAAGCGGATCTGGCCTTTGCCGCCCAGGACCTGGGCCAAGAGCTGCAGAGGTTCCCGCCAGCTCAATGGCGAGCGATTCTGCTTGATGTCCTTGTCGACATGGAGATCCTGGCCCAGGCGGCCCGCGACGCGAAAATCGATCAGGATCCCGACTTTCAAAGGCAGATCGATTTCCTGACTCTCCGGGCACTCCGAAACGCCTACATCGCGCAGGAAGTGGAAGGGGCCATCACCGATGCGGATCTCGAGACAGCCTACGCCGAGACCTTCGCCGACTATCAGGGTGAAGAGGAGCTCAATGCCCGTCACATCCTGGTCGAGGAAAAGGCCGAAGCTGAAGCGGTCATAAAGGAGCTTGAGGCGGGCGCTGACTTTGCCGAATTGGCCAAAGAACGCTCTACCGGTCCCTCCGGTCCCAATGGCGGCGATCTGGGGTATTTCACGAAAGGTCAGATGGTAAAGCCTTTCGAAGATGCGGTACTAGCGCTCGAACCGGGCCAGATCACAGAAGAGCCGGTAGAGACCCAATTTGGATGGCATGTGATCAAACTGGAAGACCGCAGGACGCAACCCAAGCCGAAACTGGCAGAGGTCGCCCCACAGCTGCGTCAGCAATTGGCACGCGAGAAATACGCCGAAACCATGGAGGCGCTGAAAGCAAACGCGGCTGTCGAAATTCTGGATGAAGACCTTAAAGACGCGCCCCGCTCCGAATAGATCAGCGAAAACCGCATTGAAAAGGGTTTGGGCCGCCATGGCGGCCCGAACCCTTTTTTCCGGGTGCGTTTCCGGCTTGCGAAGCAAAGCGGCATCAGGCATGGCTGCGGTGACAACTGCCAGGAACATTTCATCATGACCGAGACCGTGTCGCCGCTTGCTCCCACCTCCTTTCCCGAGATGCCCGATATCAAGGGTGTGCGGCTTGCCACAGCAGAAGCGGGGATCAAGTACAAGAACCGAACCGACGTCCTGCTGGCATCGTTGTCGCCCGGCACCACTGTCGCCGGTGTGTTCACAAAGTCCAAATGCCCGTCGGCACCGGTTGATTGGTGCCGACAGCAGTTGGGCGGAGGCGTCGCCCGGGGGCTTCTGGTAAACTCGGGAAATGCGAATGCATTTACTGGCAAGACCGGGGTTGAGACGGTGCGCCTTTCGGCGGAGATCGCCGCTCGTGCTCTGGATTGCAGTCCTTCCGAGATCTTTCTCGCCTCGACCGGCGTGATCGGCGAACCGCTCGATGCCCGAAAGTTTGAGGATCCGTTGCACGGCATGTCGGGGCGGATGACCACGTCCTGGCTGGACGCCGCCAGAGCGATCATGACCACGGACACCTTTCCGAAGATTGCCACGGCGTCTGTGGAAATTGATGGTGTAATGGTTCACATCAACGGGATCGCGAAAGGCGCAGGCATGATTGCGCCGGATATGGCGACAATGTTGTCTTTCATATTTACAGATGCCCCGGTGTCCTCCGCAGTTCTCCAGTCCGCGCTGTCTCGCGAGGTCGAGAACAGCTTCAACGCGGTGACTGTCGACAGCGACACGTCAACCTCCGATACGGTGCTGGTGTTTGCGACCGGAGCGGCGCGTCAATCCGGGCTCGAGCCGATCGACACGGTCGAAGATCCTCGGGCGGACGGCCTGTTGCTTGCCTTGCGTGATGTCATGCAGGACCTCGCGCAGCAGATCGCGCGCGATGGCGAAGGCGCCCGGAAGTTCGTGGAAGTGCAGGTCGAGGGCGCTGAAACGGATCTATCTGCCAAGAAGATCGCCCTTTCGATCGCGAATTCGCCTCTGGTCAAGACGGCGTTTGCCGGCGAGGACGCCAATTGGGGCCGTGTCGTGATGGCCGTTGGAAAGGCCGGTGAACCCGCCGACCGGGACCGGTTGGCGATTTGGTTCGGCGATGTGCGGGTTGCTGTCAATGGAGCGCGCGATCCGGGCTATAGCGAGGAAGCCGCGTCGGAGGTGATGAAGCAAGCCGAGATCGTTTTGCGGGTTGATCTGGGTTTGGGTAGCGGATCCTTCCGCGTGTGGACCTGCGATCTGACCAAAGAGTATGTTGCGATCAACGGGGACTATCGAAGCTAGGCGGGTCGGTGTTCCGCGCTGTGAGCCCTTTGCAAGTTAACGAACTCTTTTTTCCCTGATCAGAATTGGAACATCCGGAATGGGCAGACTGGTTCTCGTGGCGGCTTGTGCCTTGATCGACCCTGACGGACGGATTCTGTTGGCTCAGCGTCCGGAAGGCAAGGCCATGGCCGGATTGTGGGAGTTTCCGGGCGGCAAGGTGGAAGCCGGGGAGCGTCCGGAAGAAACACTTATCCGAGAACTTTACGAAGAACTGGGCATAACCGTTAACGAAACGTGCTTGGCGCCGCTGACCTTCGCCAGCCATCGTTATGAAGATTTTCACCTGTTGATGCCACTTTACGTGTGCCGGCGGTGGGAAGGCACCGCGCGTGGACAAGAAGGGCAGGCCCTGAAATGGGTTCGTCCGCTTCGATTGCGGGACTATCCGATGCCCGAAGCAGATGAGCCATTGATACCGCACCTCTTGGACCTGGCGCCGAATTGAATGTTTGAACCCTGGTCAGAAGGTTTTCGCGATGCGCCCGGTCTGTGAAATCTCCGATATCGCATCGAAGTTTCTGTATGCCTGCAAAACCTTTCGAACGGACGATAGCGGCGCCACAGCTGTTGAATACGGCTTGATGCTTGGTCTTATCATTGTGGCCATTATGGGAACCATGGCTGCCATCGGAACATCGATTGGCGATGCCTTTGAAACCATTTCCACAACCTTGAACCCACCCCCACAAACCTAGGTTCAAGGCCGTACCGCATTCACCTGCCGCTGCTTTTCTCCGATCTGGTTTCTCCAAGTTTGACTTCCTTGGCGCCTAGGGCGTCGGCCAGTCTCGATTTGGCTGAGCCTGGCCGTAGCGGTTTCTGCTGGCTCTCATGAGGCGCCCAACCGCTTAGAGAAACAACAGAGATTGTCGCCCGGATCCGGCCGTCCGGGTCGGCATGGGTGAGGGCGTAAAGCTCGCCTGCGCGAATGAAGAAATCCTTGCTCACCGGGTTGGCCGGCCTCTCGCGAAGCACAGAGGTCGCGCCCATTGCCCGCAAATCGGCCATAAGATTGAAAATCGTATCGTAGCGCACGGTCAGCAGGTCGACATCCGCTACGGGAAGCGCGAACCCTGCCCGTTGCAACAAGGCTCCCAGATCGCGTGTGTCAGCGAAAGGGGAGACACGAGGAGACCCGCCGCCAGTTCGCTCGATCTCGGTTCGCAGCAAGACATCTCGAAGTTCCTGTAGCGTTCCGCTTCCCGGAATTGAGGCAAGGAACAGTCCATCCGGGCGCAGAGCTTTTCGGATCTGCATCAGGACACCGGGTAGGTCGTTTACGAAACAAAGGGCTGGCCCGGCCACAATCAAATCGAGCGTGCCGGGGCCAAACGGCAGGAATTCGTCGTCCAGAACCAGATCGGGCGGCGGCAGCGCTGGGTCGGAGTGGAACAGATCGGCCCGGATGATCGTGTCTGCCTTTCCGCTGGCGCGCAGCATCGCCGATATGTGGCCCGCATGCCCGCCGAGATCCAAGGCAAAGCCAAATTCGCGTTGGATCGCCGACAGCCGGACCCCGAGATCGTCCGCGATGGCTTTGAACAGGAAATCCATTCCCGCCGTTTGCCGTTCAAGGGCCCGCTTTGCTCTTTGCTTCAACAGATTCCGTTCGAAGAGGTTTGCCTGATCCATGGGCTTTCCGATTGTAGGCGCCAACTGATCCCCCTCATATGGCATTGGAAGGGATCAGGTCAAAAACATGCTAGGATCGTTTCTGTGAGGTGGTGCAATGGGTCGGGGTTACTCAGACGTGATGCGGTTCATGTCCGCCGGTGCGGGTATCACCGGCCGGGGTATCCTCGACTTTCTGCTGCCGCCACGCTGTTTGACATGCGACACCGTAACGGGTCACAAGGGGCATGGGCTGTGCGGTGCCTGCTGGTCGCGCGTGAGATTCCTCGAGCAGCCATGGTGTTTGCGATATGGGACGCCGTTCGAGCATGAGGTGGGTGTCGATGCGCTCAGCCCGCGTGCCATCGCGTTTCCTCCCGCTTTTGATCGTGCCCGGGGAGCGTGCTGGTATTCCGGTCCAGCGCGCGACCTGGTTCTTGGCTTGAAATTCGCCCGGCGCCGGCACCTTGCCCTTTCGATGGGGCGCTGGATGGCGCGCGCCGGGACGGAGCTTTTGCGGGACAGGCCGCTGATCGCACCTGTTCCGCTCCATCCGCGCCGGCTGCTGCAAAGACGGTTTAACCAGTCGGCCGATCTTGCAAAGGTTGTGGCAAGTCTTTGCGATAGCGAGTTCGTCCCGGACTTGTTGAGGCGAACGCGGCACACCCGCGCGCAGGTTGGCCTGAATGCCACCGAGCGGCAGAAGAACCTGCGCGGCGCTATTGCATTGACGCCAGATGCTGGATCTCGGGTTTTCGGCCGCCCGGTCCTGCTGGTGGATGATGTCATGACCACGGGAGCCACGATGGCGGCGTGCGTAAAGGTTTTGAAACAGGCAGGGGCGCGGCAGATCGACGTTTTGGTTTTTGCGATCGCCGACCCGGCGGGCATGGCTAGGGAACATGGCGCAGAACTGAAAGATAAACTGTAACAGGTTGATGACTTGTGGCAGGCCAGTCTGGCCGCATATAAGCGACAAGATGAAATGGCGCGGTTCGCGGACTGAGGAAGATAGATGACGGCAAATGTTGTGATTTACACTCGCCAGCTTTGTGGGTTCTGCACGGCAGCGAAACGCCTGTTGGACAAGAAAGGCGTTTCGTACCGGGAAGAGGACGCGACCTTCGATCCGGCGCTTCGACAGGAAATGATCAAGAAAGCAAACGGGCGATCGACCTTCCCGCAGATCTTTATCGGCGACGTACATGTCGGCGGTTGCGACGAGTTGCACGAACTGGAGCGTGCGGGCAAGCTGGACAGCCTGCTGGCCGTATGATCCGTTTTTGAGTGCGGAAGGGGGACCGAATGCAAGAGTTTGTCGCCGCCTGCGTCCAACTGCGCAGTGGCCGCAGCGTCGAGGAAAATCTCGATGTTGCCGAACGGCTCATTTGTTCGGCCGCAGAGAAAGGTGCACGGTACATTCAGACCCCGGAAATGACCAATGTGCTGGTTCGTTCCCGGGAAGAACTTTTCGACCGCATCGCACCGGAGGAAGACGATCCGTTTGTCCGCGCCTTTGCTCGCCTTGCCAAACGCCTGGGCATCTATCTCCATGCGGGGTCCTTGGCGATCCGAGCTGGCGAGGCGCGGGCCGTCAACAGGGCATTCGTGTTCGGGCCGGGTGGAGAGACACTCGCCCGTTACGACAAGATCCATATGTTCGACGTCGATCTGCCCGATGGCGAAAGCTGGCGGGAGTCGGCGACCTACAATCCGGGTGAGTGCGCGATCCTTGTCGACCTTCCCTTGATGAAGCTTGGGCTTGGCATTTGCTATGATGTTCGATTTCCGGATCTGTTTCGCGCGCAGGCCCTTCATGGTGCCCAAGTTCTGACGGCACCGGCGGCCTTCACACGGCAAACGGGGAAGGCGCATTGGCATGTCCTGCAGCGCGCCCGCGCCATTGAAAACGGTGCTTTCATGATCTCCGCCGCGCAAGGCGGGCAACACGAGGACGGGCGCCAGACTTTCGGACACAGCGTCATCGTCGATCCATGGGGTCAGATCTGCGCTGAATGTGACAATGGCGAACCGGGCTTCATAACGGCCGCCATCGACTTGAAGATGGTTGGCAAGGCCCGCAGAAGCATTCCGAATTTATCCAACACAAGACCCTTCACGATGAAGAACGTTGCGGTGGCGAGGCCCGAGGAGCTGACTTCGTGATCCGATACAGTTTGGTGTGCGACTCGGGCCACGCCTCCGAAGGTTGGTTTCGCAATTCAAGTGACTTCGATCGCCAACAAACGGGCGGCCATCTGTCTTGTCCCCTCTGCGGGAGTTTGCAGATTGTCAAAGGGCTGATGGCGCCCGCCGTTTCCACGTCCCGAAGCCGGGAAGCGCGATCGGCCGAACCCGCGGGAAACAAGGACGGCAGTATGAGGGAATCGGATCCGGTCTCCGTATCGGGGGCCGCAGTGGCGCCTCCCTCCAACACAGCCGCGATCCTGCCCCCTGACCTGCGTCAGAAGGAGATTGCGGCCGCCTATCGCCTGCTCAGGGCGCAAATTATCGCCAACGCCGAGAACGTCGGCAGCGATTTCGCCCGGGAGGCACGCAAAATGCATCATGGGGAAACTCAGGAACGCACCATCTACGGCGAAACCACGCGCAAAGACGCAGAGGCCCTTCTCGATGAGGGCATTGACATCCTGCCGCTGCCCGCTCCGCCCGAGGACGCCAACTGAACCGGTCCAGCGCGCAACCGGCAAGGGCCGCTTATCGCTCGGAAACCGGCTTTTTCCAAGATCTCGGCGCCTCGCGCGTTTTCCGAAGGCCTGATGCCCGGGTGCGGTGCGCCTTCACCCGTCGCCTTCTTTCGCCTCCCGCTTGATGCGGCCGCCACTGCCGAGGTCTTCCAGTGCGTCCGGCTGGAACTCCTTGATCTGATGTTTGGCATGCTCGGTGTAATCGGTCACCATCTCGGTGAAAAACGTTCCAAGCCGGTTGATTGCGTCTTCGGGCCTGCCGCAGTGTCCAAGGTCCTCTGCACAGTCCAAATCCGCTTTCAGGCGCTTTTCAACAAATGCCAAGTGGTTTTCAAATGCCCGTTCGGCATGATTCCAGAACATGCTCTGGACGGTCTCAATGTCGTCGGTCACCTTCACCTCGGCATTCGCCGTCAGTCTGTCCGGCCGCCAGAACTCAAAAGTGCCGCGGAACGTCTCGTTGCCAAAGGCCAGATAGGGGAAGGGAATGTTGGTCCTCGTTGACATGTCATCCTCCTCTCGTCGCTTCGCCGGGCGCTTCCACAGTCAGGCGAGGCCCGTTTGAGCGGCGCAGAATCGTAAGACAGCAACCGGGCACCGGATTTGATCTAAATCATATATGAGAGGTAACTTTTTCCAGGAAGGAAACGGTTCAGGAGGATTCCATCCATGACTTTAGCACCGAAGTGGTCTGTGCGGGCTCCTCCAGCGTTGAAAGATGTCCGCTTCCGCGAATGACTGCGAGACAGCTGCGCGGGATGAGGGCGTGGATTTCTTCTGAAAGCTCCGGCGGTGTCAAACGGTCGCCTTCTCCGACGACCACGAGAGCCGGGCAGTCGATGGCGGCCAGATGCGGGCGGGAATCGATCCGGTTGATCAAGGCGGTCTGTTGCCGGATGAAGGCGTCCGGGCCCGTGGTCATGGCCATCTCGACCACGATCGCACGGAGCTGCTCGTCATCTTCGCGGCTCTGGTGAACAAAACCGGGAAACAGGAGATGGGGAATTTTTTTGAAGTCTTTTTTCCGAGCGAGTTCTATCAAAAACAGGCGCCGCTCCGTCTGGTCGGGTGTGTCCGGCCGTGCATTTGTATCCAGAAGGGACAGACGCGTCACCCGCCCGGGGGCTACTCTCATGATCTCCATGGCGATGTAGCCGCCCATGGACAGTCCGATCAGGGCAAACCTTTCAGGTCCGGCCTCGAGAATGGATGCGGCGATTTCCCGTATGCTGCCGTGGTCGCGATGGTTTGCGATCAGAATGGGATGATCGGCGAACGCGGCGATTTGGGGAGCATAGACAAGCTCATCGCAAAGGAGGCCGGGAATGAAGACAATCGGTTCCCTCATGAGGCTTTGGGGCGTTCCGCTAGCATCATGTAGTTGACGTCCATGTCGCGGCTCTTGTTCCAGCTGTCGCTGACCGGGTTGTAGAAAACCCCCGTGCGGTCGATGATTGACAACCCCGCTTCGCCGAACGGACCTTCGATCTCATCCGGCTTGACAAGCTTGTCATAGCTATGGGTGCCCTTCGGCAGCCAGCGTAGAACATATTCCGCTCCGACAATCGCCAAGGCATAGGCCTTGAAGGTCCGGTTGATGGTCGCGATGAACATCAGCCCGCCCGGGCGCACCATGTTCGCGGTTTTTGTCAGAAACATTGGAACATCGGCGACGTGCTCCACGACTTCCATGTTCAGGATGACGTCGAAGGTTTCTCCGGCCTGCGCAAGGTCTTCGGCTGTCGTAGCGCGGTAGTCGATCTCGAGACCGGACTGGACCATGTGGATCTTCGCCACCTCGATGTTGGTGGTCGATGGATCTGCACCGACAACATCGGCTCCAAGGCGGGCCATCGGTTCACTCAGCAAGCCTCCACCGCAGCCGATATCGAGAAACCGTAGACCTTCGAAAGCGTTGGATGCTTTCGGATCGCGTCCAAAATGCGCGCAAACCTGCTCTTTGATATAGGTGAGGCGGACCGGATTGAACTTGTGGAGAGGCTTGAATTTACCAGCTGGATTCCACCACTCCTGGGCCAGCGCCGAAAAGCGCGCCACTTCATCCTTGTCGACGGTTCCTGTCCCGGAGTCCGTGTGGGTGCTCATGCCGATATCCTTCCATGTGGGTTCGCCGCGCGCGCTTTCTCCCTTTGTCGTTCTAAGGTCCCGGGTGATTTGTCAAGCAGTGCAGTTGCGGCTTTTCCGCTGGGGCTGTATGCATGGCGCCCGATCCAACGGGCGCGTTCTGCGTTCCAGCTTCAACTCAAGACGACGACGATCGATATGGCGCGACTGGTTATGAAATTCGGCGGTACCTCTGTGGCCGACCTCGACCGTATCCGAAACGTGGCCCGCCACGTGAAACGGGAGGTCGATGCCGGGCATGAAGTGGCGGTTGTTGTCTCGGCCATGGCCGGCCAGACCAACAAGCTTGTTGAGTATTGCCGCCAGGCGTCGCCCCTGCACGATGCCCGTGAGTACGATGCGGTGGTCGCCTCTGGTGAGCAGGTCACGTCCGGGCTATTGGCCATCGTATTGCAGGATTTGGGCGTCAACGCCCGCTCCTGGCAGGGTTGGCAGGTGCCGATCAAAACCGACGAAAACCATGGCGCCGCCCGCATCCGCGAGATCGATGGCAGCGTCCTGATCGACCGTCTTGGGCAGGGGCAGGTCGCCGTAATGGCGGGTTTTCAGGGATTGTCTCCGGACAATCGCATATCCACCCTCGGCCGGGGCGGGTCCGATACAAGCGCCGTCGCCATCGCCGCCGCGATCAAGGCCGACCGTTGCGACATTTACACCGATGTTGACGGTGTCTACACAACCGATCCGCGGATCGTACCGAAGGCCAGGCGGCTGGATCGCGTGTCGTTTGAAGAGATGCTGGAAATGGCCTCGCTGGGCGCCAAGGTGCTTCAGGTGCGTTCGGTCGAAATGGCCATGGTACATGGAGTGCCCACGTTCGTGCGTTCAAGTTTCGATGATCCGGATGCGCCACAGGTCGGCGACGGAAATCTTCCCCCTGGAACCCTAATCTGCGACGAGGATGAACTCGTGGAACAGCAAGTTGTGACCGGCATTGCGTTTGCCAAAGATGAAGCCCAGATCTCAATCCGCGATGTGGCGGACAAACCCGGGGTGGCCCAATCGGTGTTCGGACCGCTTGCCGATGCGAATATCAACGTCGACATGATTGTCCAAAATATCTCTCCGGATGGGAAAACGACCGATATCACCTTCACAGTGCCCGAGACGGATTATCAGCGCGCGCTGTCAGTTCTTGAGGCCAATCGCCGCGAAATCGGTTTCCAGAACGTCGAGTGGGCAACCGATGTCGTGAAGGTCTCGGTGATCGGAATCGGTATGCGGTCTCATGCGGGTGTGGCTGCGCAGTGTTTCCGGGGTTTGGCGGAAAAAGGCATAAATATTCGCGCCATAACAACTTCAGAGATAAAAATTTCCGTTCTTATTGATTCTGCCTATACGGAACTTGCCGTTCGGACTCTCCATTCGCTATACGGTTTGGATGGATAAAGATCCGCCGAGCGTTCGGCGATCGCGGGGGGCGGCTCGGGTAACGTGCGGGCCCAGACACGGGTAGAGGTGAGCAATGCGAAGCAGCCTCGCTGGTCCGCGCCTGTTGCTCCGGCGGCTGCGCGAGGTCATGGCGGAGCCGATAAAGGCTCAAGAACGGCTCGACAAGATCGTGGTGTTGATCGCGTCCAATGTCGTTGCCGAAGTGTGTTCCGTCTACATCTTGCGGGCAGACGGTGTTCTGGAACTCTATGCAACCGAAGGCCTCAATCGTGATGCCGTTCATCAGGCGTCCTTGCGCGTGGGGGAAGGCCTGGTTGGGTTGATTGCCGCCGAAGCAAGGCCTCTCAACCTGCCGAATGCCCGTGCGCATCCCGGATTCGCCTATCTGCCTGAAACTGGGGAAGAGGCCTACAACTCTTTCCTCGGTGTGCCAATCCTGAGAGCGGGCCGGACTCTTGGCGTGCTTGTTGTTCAAAACAAGTCGCATCGCACCTATCTGGAAGATGAGGTGGAAGCGCTTCAGACGACCGCCATGCTGATCGCCGAAATGGTGGCTGCAGGCGAGCTCGAGGCCATCGCTCAAAAGGGTACAGGTCTGGACTTGTCCCGTCCGATCCATGTCTCTGCGATGGGCCTGGCGGAAGGCGTTGGTATGGGGCATGTCGTCCTACATGAGCCGCGGGTGGTCGTCACCAATCTGATCGCCGAGGACCCGGATGCGGAAAGCGCCCGTCTTGATGCGGCAATCACCCGTTTGCGGGTATCCATCGACGATCTTCTCGCCAGTGGCGATGTCGCGGCGGCGGGTGAGCACCGGGAGGTTCTTGAGGCGTACCGGATGTTCGCTCACGACAGGGGGTGGATCCGCCGGATCGAGGAAGCCATCCGCAACGGTCTGACGGCGGAGGCCGCCGTCGAGAAGGTGCAGAGTGATACGCGTGCCCGCATGCTCCGGCAGACCGATCCCTATCTTCGGGAACGTTTGCACGATCTTGACGATCTGGCCCACCGCCTCATCCGGGAGTTGATGGGCCGCAAACATGGCCCCCACGCGTCTGAATTGCCCGAAGACGCCATCCTTGTCGCCCGCAACATGGGAGCTGCGGAGCTTTTGGATTATGGCCGGGACCGGATCCGTGGACTGGTGCTGGAAGAGGGCGGGGCCACAAGCCACATCACGATTGTCGCGCGGGCGCTGGGCATACCCTTGGTGGGACAGGTCGACGATATCGTCAGTCTGGCCGACGCGGGGGACGCGATTATCGTCGATGGCGATGCCGGCGACGTTCACCTGCGTCCGCCCCACGATGTTCAACAGGCCTATGCGGAAAAGGTTCGCTTTCGTGCAAGGCGGCAAGCGCAATACCGCAGGTTGCGAACAAAGCCATCGATCACCAAGGATGGTGTTGACATCACGCTGCAGATGAATGCCGGGCTTTTGGTGGACTTGCCGCATCTGTCGGAAGCGGGGGCTGCGGGGGTGGGTCTGTTCCGTACCGAACTGCAGTTCATGGTCGCATCGTCCTTTCCGCGAATGGGGGAGCAGAAAGCGCAATATCAGCAGGTGCTGGAAGCTGCCGGTGGGAAGGCCGTGACTTTTCGGTCCCTCGATATCGGTGGGGACAAGGTCCTGCCTTACCTCCGGTCGATCCAGGAAGAAAACCCGGCGATGGGATGGCGGGCCCTGCGTCTTGGTCTGGATCGTCCAGGTTTGCTGCGAACGCAGATCCGCGCGCTGCTCACGGCGGCAGTGGGGCGTGAATTGAAGCTCATGTTTCCTATGGTTGTCGAAGTGGACGAGTTTCTCAAGGCGCGCAACCTGGTGGAAAAGGAGCTTGCCCACCTCAAGCGCCATGGCCACGCCGTTCCCGAATCCATCCGGCTGGGCGTCATGATCGAGGTGCCCTCACTTTTGTTTCAACTGGACGAATTGATGACCCATGTCGACTTTGTGTCGGTTGGCTCGAACGATTTGTTTCAGTTTTTCTGCGCCGCCGATCGTGGAAACACGCGCGTCGCCAACCGGTTCGATAGTTTGAACATCAGCTTCTTGAGGGCCTTGAGGCAGATCGTTCTCGCCGGGCAGGCAAACCATGTTCCTGTCACCTTGTGCGGTGAACTTGCTGGCCGGCCGCTCGAAGCCATGGCTTTGATCGCCCTTGGCTATCGGGATCTGTCAATGTCTCCGGCCAGCCTAGGTCCGGTCAAGGCGATGGTCCGTACGCTGGACGCCAGCCGGTTGTCCGCGCGTATTCTGCCGAGGCTGGAACCTGGCCATTCGGACACGGACATCCGGGCTTTGTTAAAGCGCTTCGCAAGCGAAATGAACGTTTCGCTCTAGCTTTGCTATCTTATCCTATCAGATCCTTACAGGAGACGTGAGCGCATGTTGGCGCGTCAAAAGCTCGATACACTGTTGGACCGTTTCGCTGAAATCGAGCACCAGATGTCAGCCAATCCGGATCCGGCGACCTATGTCAAACTGTCGCGCGAATATTCCGGGCTTGAGCCGTTGGTGCAAAAGATCCGCGCTTTGATCCAGGTGGAAGCCGATCTCAAAGGGACACTGACCTTGCTGGAGGACAGTGCCACAGACCCGGAAATGCGCGAACTGGCGGAAGTGGAAGCAGATGAACTGGGCGAAAAAGTCGAAGTGCTCGGGAAAGCCGTGCGCCTCGGGCTTCTGCCCAAAGACGCGGCCGATGCCAATGATGCGATTTTGGAAGTTCGGGCCGGTACCGGTGGGGACGAGGCTGCGCTGTTTGCCGGCGACCTGTTCCGGATGTACCAGAGATATGCGGAACTGAACGGCTGGAAGGTTGAAATCCTGTCGGCCAGCGAGGGCGAAGTCGGCGGCTACAAGGAAGTCATTGCGTCCGTATCCGGTGAAAACGTCTTTGCCCGGCTGAAATTTGAGTCCGGCGTGCATCGCGTTCAAAGGGTGCCTACGACCGAATCTGGTGGCCGTATCCACACGTCTGCGGCAACCGTCGCCGTTCTTCCACAGGCCGAGGATGTGGACATAGACATCCAGGACAGCGATTTGCGCATAGATACCTTTCGTGCGTCCGGCGCGGGTGGACAGCATGTCAACACCACTGATTCCGCGGTTCGGATCACCCATGCGCCGACCGGGATCGTTGTTTCCGTTCAAGATGAACGATCCCAGCACAAGAACAAGGCGAAAGCCATGCAGCTGCTCCGCGCCCGGATCTATGACGAGGAACGCGCGCGCGCGGCGAACGAACGAACCGAAGCGCGGCGTGTCCAGGTGGGGTCCGGCGATCGTTCCGAGCGGATTCGCACCTATAATTTTCCGCAGGGCCGGGTCACCGACCATCGGATCGGGCTCACCTTGTACAAGCTGGAGCAGATTCTGGCGGGAGAAGGGCTCAATGAAGTGATCGAAGCGCTGACCGTTGATCACCAAGCCACGCTCCTTGCGGCGGAAGAAGGCACAGCGTGACCCTCTGGGATGTCTACCGGGCGATCCGCGACCGGTTCAGGTCGGCAGGTCTCCCAACGGCTGATTTGGACGCACGGGTTCTGGTATCTCATGCCGCCCGCATCGCGCCGATGGATCTGCCGATGCGCTGGGACGAAACCGCCGGTCATGATGTGAAAGCCGACACGGACCGGTTGGCAGACTTGCGCCTGTGCGGCGTTCCGGTTGGCCGTCTTGTGGGCGAACGTGAGTTTTTCGGACTGCCCTTCGAATTGAATGCTGCGACCCTGGAGCCCCGTCCCGATACAGAATTGCTCGTGGAGACCGTACTGGAGGCCACGCATGAGAGCGATGCCTTTACATTTGCCGACCTGGGAACCGGTACCGGGGCGATTGCCGTTTCGATCCTCGTGAACCGCCCGGCGGCGTTTGGGCTTGGAGTGGATCTTTCTGAAACGGCCTTGCAGTGCGCCTGCGCCAATGCCCACCGCCATGGGGTCGGTGATCGCTTGCTGCCCGTGCGCGCCGACTTTGGCACGCCGCTCGCCCCCGGCCTCGATTGGATAATTTCCAACCCGCCCTACATCCCCTCTCCGGTGATAGGCTCGTTGGACGAATCAGTTCGTGTTCACGATCCTCTGCTGGCCCTGGACGGCGGGCCGGACGGCCTATCTGCCTATCGCCGGATCAGCCGGCAGGCCGGTCAAAAATTGCGGCCGGGTGGGCGGCTTCTGCTTGAAATCGGATACGATCAGGACGTTTCTGTAAGCGGTTTGTTGACCGGCCAAGGGTTCACCGGCATCGAAATGCGGAGGGACCTGTCTGGTCACCCGCGCATGATCATGGCGCGATTGCCAGAGCCTTGAGCGTTTTGATCCAAGTGCGAAAAAGCGCTTGGAAATCCCGGCGGAAAGCGCTAGGTTCGCGACACCGAGACTGGAAATGTGATCGGCGTTCAGCAGCATGTCTCTCCGGAAACGTGGGGACAAGCGCAGGCATAACGGTTTAAACCTGTGTCGAACGGGTGTTTCCGGGATTAGGGATTGTCGAATATACAAGCGGTGATCAGACGGTCGGAAGCGGCCGAGAGAGCCGTGTCCGGTTTACAGCAGACGGGCCGCTCGTAAGCGCCGGGGTTTCGGCGAAAATTTCGTATCGGTATTTTTTAATCCCGATGTTGGGTCGGCGTTTCGCCGACCGCCGTTCCTTAAGAGAAAACGGCAGGATGAGACCAGGAAATCAAAGCAACAAGCGCATGCGAGGACGGGGCCGCAAGGGTCCGAATCCGCTTTCACGGACCTACGAATCGAATGGTCCAGACGTTAAGATCCGCGGAACTGCCCAGCATGTCGCGGAAAAATACCAACAGCTGGCGCGGGACGCTCAAGCTTCCGGCGACCGTGTGATGTCGGAGAACTATCTCCAGCACGCGGAGCACTATCTGCGCATTATCGCAGCCGCTCAGCCTCAGACGGTTCAGCAGAACGCGCGTTCAGAGCACGAGGACGGCAGCGAATTGCACCAGGGAAGTGGATCTGCACCGTCCCAAATGGGTGAGCAGCCCCCGCTCGACCAGCCGGACGTTTCCGTCGTTGACGAGGATAGCCCGCAGCCTTTCATAGAAAGCATGCCGACCATTGATGCGGCAGGCCAGGTCAATGGAAACGGCGGCCGGGGCGAAGCGGGCACAGGCGACGCTGACGACGAAAAGCCAAAGCGCCGGGTGCGGACACCCCGTGCCCGTGCACCCAAGCGCGTTGCCTCCGATTTGTCCGGCACGGATCCGGACAGCGATGCTCTGGCAGCAGCGGGCGAAGGGGAAGGCGGCGCCGGAGGCGTGGAGGCAGACGCGGCGGAGAAGCCCAGAGCCCGGCGCGCAGCCCGGACGAGACAAACGAAGAAGCCAGCTGAGGCCGTCGACGCGGAAGTGGTTGCTGCGGGCGAATAACGGCGCGGCTGCCTACCGGTCGTCTCTGATCCCGAGAAAGCCCTACAAAAGCTTGTGCGAATAAAACGCGGTGCCTGTAAAGGGGCCGCGTTTTTGTTTTCAGGCTGAGCAAACACGCGCTATCCCCTTTTGTGTTGAATTTGCAACACCTATATGAAAGGGCGGTCACGAGACCGCATGGGTGCCCGATCTGCGGGGCCCATATCCCAAACGTCCATCATGCTTCGGGTGGTTGGACGAAAAGGAGGACAGATTATGAATTTCGAGAAATACACGGAGCGCGCGCGTGGATTTGTCCAGTCCGCTCAAACCTACGCTCTCGGGCAAGGGCACCAGCAGTTCACGCCCGAACACATCCTTAAGGTATTGCTGGATGACCCCGAAGGCATGGCTGCCGGACTGGTGACCCGGGCTGGCGGAGACGTCAAATCGATCCAGGCCAATCTGGAGGCAACCCTTTCAAAGAAGCCCAAGGTCTCCGGCGGGACCGGGCAGCTCTATCTTGCGCAGGCGACCGCCCGATTGTTCGATCAGGCGGAAAAAGTGGCTGAAAAGGCTGGAGACAGCTATGTGACGGTCGAAAGGCTTTTGCTTGCGATCGCCATGGATGGTGACAGTGAAGCCGCGAAGCTTCTGGCAGGAGCCGGGGTGACACCCAATGCGCTGAATGAAGCCATCAACAGTCTTCGCCAGGGCCGCACGGCCGACAGCGCTTCTGCTGAAAGCCAGTATGACGCCTTGAAAAAATACGCTCGCGATCTGACACAGGTGGCCCGGGAAGGCCGGCTCGACCCCGTGATTGGCCGCGACGAGGAAATTCGCAGGACAGTCCAGGTTCTGTCCCGCAGAACAAAGAACAATCCGGTCTTGATCGGCGAGCCTGGTGTGGGCAAGACCGCCATCGCCGAAGGGTTGGCTCTGCGGATTGTCAATGGCGATGTTCCAGAATCCTTGAAAGACAAGCAGCTTCTGGCGCTCGATATGGGCTCGCTCATCGCCGGGGCGAAATATCGGGGTGAATTCGAAGAGCGGCTGAAAGCGATCTTGTCGGAAGTGGAGAGCGCTGCGGGAAAAATCGTCCTCTTCATCGATGAGATGCACACGCTGGTTGGGGCGGGCAAGGCGGAAGGGGCTATGGATGCATCCAACCTGCTGAAACCTGCCCTCGCGCGCGGCGAGCTTCACTGCATTGGTGCGACCACCCTCGATGAATACCGCAAGCACGTAGAAAAGGACGCTGCGCTCGCACGGCGTTTTCAACCCGTTTTCGTGAGTGAACCGACCGTTGAGGACACGATTTCGATCTTGCGGGGGATCAAGGACAAATACGAGCTTCACCATGGCGTACGGATCACCGATGCGGCAATCGTGTCGGCTGCAACTTTGTCCAACCGGTATATAACCGACCGTTTCCTGCCCGACAAGGCGATCGATCTGGTCGACGAGGCTGCCAGCCGGTTGCGCATGCAAGTCGATTCCAAGCCAGAGGAACTTGATGAGCTTGACCGGCGCATCATCCAGTTAAAGATCGAGCGCGAGGCATTGAACGCCGAGGATGACGAAGCGTCGAGGGACCGGCTGGCAAAGCTGGAGGCGGAATTGTCCGGTCTGGAGGAAAAATCGGCCGTCCTGACCGCCCGATGGCAAGGCGAAAAGGAAAAACTGAATCTTGAACAGAAGATCAAGGAGCAGTTGGAACAGGCCCGTATCGATCTGGAAATCGCGCAGCGGCGCGGTGACCTGGCAAAGGCCGGCGAACTCGCATACGGGGTCATCCCTGATCTGGAGCGCAAGCTTCAGGAGGCCGAGGCGGCCGACGACGAGGGGGCTATGGTCGACGAGGCCGTCAGTTCCTCCCACGTCGCGCAGGTCGTGTCCAAGTGGACGGGCATCCCGGTTGACAAGATGCTGGAAGGTGAACGGGACAAACTCTTGCGCATGGAGGACATGCTGGCTGGCCGGGTGATCGGGCAATCGGAGGCCATTCATGCGGTATCAACGGCCGTCCGCCGGGCACGGGCAGGGCTTCAGGATCCAAATCGCCCGATCGGTTCGTTCATGTTCCTCGGGCCGACCGGCGTGGGCAAGACCGAGCTGACCAAGGCGCTGGCGAATTTCCTGTTCGATGACGACAGCGCCATGGTTCGCATCGATATGTCGGAATACATGGAAAAGCATTCGGTCGCCCGCCTGATCGGTGCGCCTCCCGGGTATGTCGGCTACGAAGAAGGGGGCGCGTTGACGGAAGCGGTCCGTCGGCGGCCCTATCAGGTTGTCCTGTTCGACGAGATCGAAAAGGCCCATTCGGATGTCTTCAACGTGCTCTTGCAGGTCTTGGACGACGGACGGCTGACTGATGGTCAGGGACGCACGGTGGACTTCCGCAACACCTTGATCATCATGACCTCCAACCTGGGCGCGGAGTATCTCGTGAACCAGCCCGAGGGGCAGGACAGTTCTGCGGTGCGTGACGAAGTGATGGGGGCCGTTCGGGGACATTTCCGTCCCGAGTTCTTGAATCGGCTGGATGAAATTGTCTTGTTCCATCGTCTGCAGCGCAACCAGATGGCCGATATCGTGAAGATCCAACTGGATCGTCTGCGTAGCCTCCTTGCCGAGCGGAAGATCACACTTCAGCTTCATGACGATGCGCTCGCCTGGCTGGCCCTAAAAGGGTACGATCCGGCCTACGGCGCCCGGCCCCTGAAGCGTGTCATTCAAAAGGAGGTTCAGGATCCACTGGCCGAGAAGCTGCTGGCCGGGCAAATCCTGGACGGACAGACCGTGGAAGTGAGCGCGGGCGGCGATCGTCTGGTGTTCGCCAACCGGCAGGGCGAGGCGGCCGCAGCGTGATGGCCGGCCAATCGCGAGCATCGGCGGCTCGGCCGGTGTCTTTGTGATGCTCTTGCATCGCAGGGACAAACAATGAATGGGGCGGGCCGTTGCGGCTGACACCATTTCCTGACCAGATTGGATCGCTTCGTGATCAATCTGGTCAGGAGAAATGTTCCAATACTTCGAGATTGCGCCCAATTCTTCCGGTCAGACGGACGTGTACCGCTTCAGCCGGAGCGAGGTGTATTCCAGGGCCTGCATGTCATCAGCTCGAACCGGAGGTTGAGCCGGCTGCCGGGCCGGCTCTCATACCACGGATGAGGTCTTACTGTGCCGAGGCAACCCGTGAGGGCACGCGTGCACGGTCGATAAGCGTATCGATCCGCTGGCGTTCCTGCTGGAAGGCCGCCAGCATGTCGCCGTCCAGAACGCGTCCGCGCGGCAGGCGAATCCGCATTGGGTCGACAAATCGACCGTTGACCTTGACTTCGTAGTGAAGGTGCGGGCCCGTGGACAGCCCGGTCGATCCGACATAGCCAATGATCTGACCTTGTGACACCTGTCCGCCTTCCCGAATGCCTTCGGCAAAACCGGTCAAATGGCTATATGTCGTGGTATACCCATTGGCGTGCCGCAACTCGATGCGCCGGCCATAGCCGGAAGACCATCCCGCTTTGACAATGGTCCCGTTCCCCGCGGCCATGATCGGCGTGCCGCGTGGGGCAGACCAGTCCACACCTGTGTGCATCTTCCGGTATTTGTGGATCGGGTGGACGCGCATGCCGAACCCCGATCTGAACCGGCCACTGGACAATGGTTTGCGCATGAGGAATTTCTTGGCGCTCTGGCCGTTCTCATCATAATAATCGACGATCCCATCATCAGGTGTCCGGAACCGGTAGAACAAACGC
Source organism: Roseibium aquae (assembly GCF_008711285.1). Classification (GTDB taxonomy): domain Bacteria; phylum Pseudomonadota; class Alphaproteobacteria; order Rhizobiales; family Stappiaceae; genus Roseibium; species Roseibium aquae. Next base: position 1,984 of record NZ_VXDC01000014.1, on the reverse strand, counting down.
TCGCTGGAGCCCGTCGTCAGTCTTGTGAACAGGATTTCCGGGGTTTCTGAGTTGACAGTTTCGTCGGCCGCAAAGAACAGCTCGAGCGCATCTCCGGGCTGGACCCGCGAGTTGAAATCAACATCGAAGGAATAAATCCGGATCAGTTCGTCAATGACCGGTTGCGACAGCGCCTGCTCCAGCCCTGTCTGGTAGAGGCTGTCGTAAATCGCCGGAGTGGGGCCGCCATAGGAAATGCGGTCTGCTTCCGCAAACGCATCAGCGAGGAATGTTGCCGGCGCTTTCGCCTTCACGAAGGCCCCGGTGTCCGACCGGGCAACCGTGGCCTGATGGTCGGTATCGGAATAAAGGCTGATCCGTTCCGGCCGCATGCGGCCGGTCTCATCCGGGCTGGGGGCATAGCCGATCCGCAGGCGCTGACCGGCAATCAGGTTTTCGAAACCGAACGCCGTTGCGAATGCGTTGTAGATCAGCTCCGCTTCCTCAGGGGTCGCATCATGGTCCTGAAGCACGTCCTGAAAATCGGCTTCTTCCGTGATCGGGATGATTTTCTCATCCATGCCCACAAATCGCGCTTCATCGTCGCGCTTTGATACAAAGGATACATTTTCAGGCGTGATGCGGACCGCGTAACGCGCAAGATCGGGCTGGCGCGCCAAATTGAAATCAAACCGGCCCGGATCGACAACCGCGCGGGCCGCCGCATCAACGGCAGTCCCCATCAGGAAGCGCGCGGATTGGCGCACTTCATATTCAATCTCGGGTTCGGACAGCGCTGATCCGCCCCGCGCCGGTAGCGCATCGAGCGGAAAGGATGTCAGGCTGATGCTGACCTCTCCTTCTACCTTTGCGCCATAAATGCTCTCCGAGAGAAGCGGGGTGTTTGGCGTGGCCAGCGGTGTGATCTGGACGTCGGAAAACATGTTGAGCGGATTGAAGGCGGGAATCGCGGCGGCCAGTTCCGGATCGGTCCGGGTGGCAAGGGTCGAACTGACCAGCGCATAGGGGCGCACGCGGATGTGGTCGCGTTCGCCTTCGCGCGCGACAACATTCACGTCTATGATCTGTTTGTTGGAGAAAGCCGTCGCGGATTTGGTGATCCGGTCTCCCTTCGCGACCAGCTCGGTATCCTCCTCAAGTCCATTGAGACCGGTCGGCGCGAGCGCGGCGGCCAGTGAATAATGTCCGTCAAGAGCCGCCGTTAACGCCCCCCCCATCAGGGCCACAGATGTCACGCCGGTCAGGACCGTACCGGTTAGCCACCGGATCGAGACCTGACGCCGGTCTTTCAGCACATGCTGATCGCCATGCATGACGAGCGGTGGTTCTTCGCCGAGACATATATCGGCCTGCTTGTGGAGATGTCGCGATCCAAATTGCATCGGGTCTGGTCAAAACTGCTGTTCGAGAGAAACGTTTATGGTCAGGGAACTGCCCCGCGTTTGCCCATGGTCGACTGGTCGGCCACGAAAACGTCGATATTAAGACGCCGATGTGGCGACTGGTGCTGAAAAGGTGCCCGGAACGCGCGAAAAGGTCAATTCCGGGAATCGGGCGGATCGATCAGACGCCCTGGTGGCGATCCCACCCTCCCGCTTCGCGAACCCGGCCGGAACAGATGGGCGGGACGGGCCGGACGATCGACCGGCCGTCGTCCTGGCGCTCTTATGTGAATCTTTTTTGACAATTCGTGTTGACTCCCAAAACCGGCCTGCGTATAACCCACCCATCGACGGCGGCGCCGCCTTTTCGCGGCGTCCTTCATCGTCGGCTTCACCGGAAAAGACAGTTATGACACCTGGCTTAAAGGCAGGTTGTTCAGCGTCTGGGATGTGAGAAGCTGTGACCTTTGGGTCAGTTCTTTGACAATTAGGATTTGAAGGAAGGGAAGCGTGGACGGCGTTGGCCTTGCGGCTGGATGGTTTGACTGTCTGGCACTTGAGCAAGAGTTACGCAGGTACGCTGATCTTCTAGGTCAACCGGG
>NZ_VXDC01000013.1 GCF_008711285.1 Roseibium aquae | reverse complement strand
CAACTGGCACGCCGCTTTCACCCTGCTTCAAAATCGCAAGGATCTGGCTTTCTGTGAATCTCGATTTCTTCATGTCGTTCTCCAAGCGCATCAAAGGCCGGAGAAGTCCAATTTTCAACCCAATGGTCTTCGGGGATGATTACCCTACCATTGAATTATAACCTTATGTATCGCGCGTTTGAATTAATTTTTTATTTATGAGTTTATCTATAACAGGTCGTAATTTTGAGAACTGTGCGTCCCATGAAAGGTCTTCCCTCATCGCAGTCCGGCAGTTATCTACAAGCTCTTTATAATATTCGGTACCTGAGACATTAAGAGCTTTGTTTAATGCGCTCACATAACTCGGCATAGTCCAATCATCCATCAATATACCGCAGTTATACTTTCTAATTATTTCCTCGCATTGCGGGTGGGGCGCCGAAATAACCGGCAAACCGCATGACAGCGCATCAAATAATTTATTAGGCGCAGCATAATAACGATCCTCCACATCTGGAAGCCAAGTAATTATAGAAAATAGATATCGTGATATCATACGGAAGAAATTGTCATCTGTTTCAAAGTAGCCTCTATATCGCGCACCTCCTGGTTTTGTAAACAATTCAAACAAACTCCGCCTTTCGTCGTTTGGAAAACCATCGATAATCCCGAATATATCTATCGGAAGAGCGTAAACTTCTTCATGAAAGAAATAATATCCAAATGTAATTTCCTTGTGAAAAGACCCAGCATATAATAATTTTCCATTCTTCTCATCAGTATAATAATTGTTGTTGTTTGTATTCATTATCACAAATGTATAGTTATTTTCATAACGGAAGCCAGTCCTCTCTAGGTATATTCTGCGGCGGTTTTCTTCGGGAAATATAAGTATATCGCAGATATTAACAAGTGGGAAAATATATTTATGGCGTTCGGTTACCTCTTCCAGACAATAGAATATTTTAATCATATGATCGTGGTCGATCATATCCAAAACAGGCAACCGATATAATCCAGATATTATAAGTATATCTGGCTTAATATTTCTTATATGCGGCGCAACATACTGAGCAAACTCAATTCGACCCTCCTGTGTAAACAAGTTTCCTGTCGTGAAAACGCGGTTCAAAGAAATGTTATACTCAGGAAGACGTTTCTTTATGTCAATTTGCGGCCGAACCGCTTGATCCGGTTCAAATATGTGTACCCGTGCATTATAGTTTTTACATATCGATTCCGCTAAGCGCAAGTTTTGCGGGGTTCCATATCCAACACTGACATCTGTCAACATAACAACGGAAATCGGGCGAGTGACATGAGACATTCCGGACAACCTTTAAATTTGCAACAGTTCTCTAAGCTGCGGATATCGCTGAATCTAAGATCCCGATAAGATTATCGGGATCATACCTATGCCGATGCTCAACACTCAAAAGTTCCATCGCTTTTTTGTGTCGTTCGTACTCCAGAAGTCCGCTACACACAGCTTTTGGCAATTGTTCGGGCCCATCATACATTATCACCCCACTGTCTATATGAAGGCCCGCGTCAGAATAATATAGGGAGGCTTTCATAAAACTGAACTTTGGATGAATTACATCTCCAAGTATTTCAACTTCCCATGCCAATTTTTCAGAGGGAGGTATCTCAAATAGGGATAGTACTTGCGAGTCAATTGGCAAGTATGACATTTGAGTTCGATAAATCTCTATATCGAATTTATTGTAGAGTTTTATCCGGATCCTAACCGGATTCTTTATGTCACTCAGGAATCCAAAATCCAGAGAGAAATAATTGCTGCCTGAGACATTCTCCAACACGCCACTAGATGTCATATCCTGGGTAAGTACAATACTTTGGAGCGGTGAATTGTTACGCAATTGTTCATCGATTACCGAACGCCTATGATGCTCTACTACATTAGACATCCAACTTCCGGCCGGTACAACAACAGGCAAGCCCCTAGATAAGGCCTCCATAAATACACCAGACGATCGCGCGAAATAGTCGGCAGGGGAATACGGCATCACCAACATCGAGGACATATCTAGGTATTTTGAATACACTTCACTGTCCACCGGTCCTTCTATCAAGGAAACATTTTCAAAAACTAAATTTTCCAGGTCATGTTTGGCGTGCCGAGATAGTTCATCACCCCCCGGAAAATTAAAATTAGATTGAAATAAAAACTCAACTGATTTACTTAGTGAATTATTTCCATTTATGCATTCGACTATGCTTTTTAAGTAGTGAAAGCCCTTTTCCTCTCTAGCATCGCCAAGATAAGACACAATATATTTTTGATGAGAATCCTTTACAGCCACATCATCAACAACGTCTACAGGCACGGGCAACGTATAAAACTTATATATGCCGATATAGTTGTACTGATCGGACAACTCATGCGTATCTGTGAAAAACGTTACTTTAATGTCCGGGCACAACACTGCAAGACGCCCCATATCGTTGCGAAAACCGATCAAATCGTTAACTTGACCAGCATAGGTTGATGGGTAACCGGTAAAAAAAGGACGCCTAAAAAGTAGCGCCCACCGACACTTCATAACTTCCGATTTCTTTTGCCTCAGATAAATAAGCGCCTCAATCTCAGCAGTCGTTGCATTCGGCACAAAAAATATCGTGTTCTCATCTACGTCAATAGTCAACAACGCTTTTTCCAATTCTTTACAGAAAGCAATCGGAGGCGTTTTTTTTCTATTTTCTCGGATTAATAAACCAATACGGAGTAGCGAGTAAGGAATGATTGACAACATTATTATTGGTAAAAAGATAATGGCCAAAACACCAAAGAAATATTTTTTTAAGTGCGCCCCATGGGGCCTTAAGAACACGTGCTCATACACATCCCACCCAGCCCGTAAGAACCAAGCTACTAATAATTGTGATCTATTAGAATCGATCAATGACTTGGTCTCAACAAAGGCCTTTGGCCCAGTTAGAAGTAGAAAAAAATCACGACCTTTAATTCGTTCAATCGCAAGACCTATTTTTGAAAAAACAATTCTACGATACAAATAGGATCCAACCCGCTTTGCCTTTGTGAAGAGTATTGACAACTTAGGCGCAACGGGAGCACCGCCGAAGTAACGCTTGTTGTAGAAGCGAAAGTTATCCCAATAATCCTTCGAGAAAGTTGGCAAAACTTCGTAACTATGATCCCCCGAATAATCGGAATGTGCAAGCGTTACGGTGTCGTAGCCTAACCGATTAGCCGCATCAAGAACTCTTTTATCGTATTCGAAATAATGCCCCCCTGGTCCTTTTAGGGAGGAGTCAATTAGAATAAGCTTTTTTCGCATCTACAAATCCTTGTGTTCTCCCTACTTACGGCCGCTTTATTTGGGTCCGTGTTTGCTATATGTGGCGGCGGACGGGGGAATGATCAGCAAAATTTCAGCGGGAGAGTGTTATCGTGATGTAATTGCTCTTGCGGTGTTTTGTTTAAGTTTATGATGACTGTTTTTCAAGCCCCATAATGAGGACCTCTATCAACCCGTTTTTGTGTCTGGCTGAGGCGAGTTGACCGGTTCTGGGCCTGATCGCTGTTTGAGTCGGGTCCTTTCGGCCGGGAGGCTTTGCCCTCCTTGGCTGTTTCCCTGCCGATGCGGGCTTCATTTGGTTGATCTGAACCAGCCTTCTCATGTTGTAGACTATGTTGGCCATGCCGATTTTGGTTCTGGCGCGCGCTATGCCGATGGTTCGGACGGTGATGCGCCTGATCGACAGGCAGTTCCTGGAAACACCGTTCTATGGCGTCCGGCAGATGACCTGGCACCTGCGGAACGAGGGCCATGGTGTGAACCAGAAGCGGATCCGGCGGTTGATCCGGCTAATGGGACTGATGCCGATCCACCAGATTCCGAACATCAGCAAACCGGCCAAGGGCCACAAGACATACCCCTATCTTCTTGGCGCTCTAAGGCTCGATAGCCCAATCAGGTCTCGTGCGCCGACATCACCTATCTGCCTATGCGGCGCGGGTTCCTCTATCTGGTGGCCATCATGGACTGGGTTACCCGCAAAGTTCTTGTCCTGGCGCATCTCCAACACGCTGGAGGTCGACTTCTGCATCGAAGCGCTGAGCGAGGCGGTCAATCGGTTCGGCCCGCCCGAGATTATGAATACGGATCAGGGTAGCCATTTCACGTCCTTTGCCTGGACCGACCGGCTGAAGCGGGTCGGGACCCGGATCTCGATGGACGGAAAGGGCCGCTGTATCGACAACATCTTCATCGAGCGCCTGTGGCGGTCCTTGAAGTATGAATGTGTCTATCTACACGCTTGGGAGACCGGATCGCAGTCCAAAGCCGGCGTTGCAAAATGGATCTCCTTTTACAATCGTCAGCGACCTCACACCGCCCACGGCGGACAGCCGCCCGCCGTGGTCTACTTCACCCAAACCGAAACCGACCAACAGAGGCAGAGAGCAGCGTAATTTACGCCGGAAACTGTCCAACGGATGGGGAGTAGCTCAAATGGCTTGCCGCCGTAGCTGCTAGGCCCACGCTTGTAGCCGATCTGGGCCTTGATACCTGACAGTTTGGGCAGTCGGGCAACGCGGTTGGGACAGCAGGTCTCGCCCTGATCCAGCAGATCGTCGCGCAATTTGCGATAGCCATACAGCTTGCCGCTTTCCCTCCAGTCCTTGCTGATGAGTACGGTCTGGCGGGCGTCTTCCTTCGCCCGCCTGCTCAGCGGGTTCTTCAGCCAGGGGTAGAAGCGGCTAGGGTGGATGCGAAGGCACTGGCACATCGTCCGCACCGAGAACAGCGGGCGATGCGCGGCGAAGAACGCGTATCTCACTTTGCAGCCTTGGCGAAATACGCGGTAGCTTTTTTAGGATGTCGCGCTCCTCGGTGACCCTCGCCAGTTCACCCTTCAGGCGCCGGATCTCGGCATCCTTGACGTCTCCGCCAGATGGCTGCGAAAACTTCCTTTTCCACGCATACAGAGAGCGCGGGCTGACGCTCAGCCGCTTGATACCTCCGCCACCGGATACCCACGCTGGGTGAGCAGTGCCACCCCGTCCCGCTTGAAATCATCGCTGAAATTGGCTTTGCTTATCATGGCCTCCTCGCCTCAAAATTAGGGAAGAAGGCGCCTATGAGTATGCGGCTATTCATAGTTGAAAAATGCCTGGTTGCTGCAGATAAACTGTTCGGCCTTCACGACCGTTTCGGGTGTGCCAATGTCGAGGAATGGAGCGTCTCTTGCTTCCACGACCTGAAGCATATGGCCGTCCGCGGCAAGGCGCGGAATAACGTCCTGCTCGATGCTCAGCGGAGTCCCGGTCGGAAAGCGGTCTAGGACCGTCTTGCGAAACAGATAGGTCCCCCCGTTTATCAGGCCGGCGCCAGGTACTTTCTCCCGGAATGCTACCAGTCTGCCGGCCTCGTCAACAGACAAGCTGCCGAACCGAGATGTGTCTGAGCAGTATAGGCCGATCAGCCCGCCGCTCAGTTCCTCCCGGCCCACGAGCGCGATTAGATTCTTTACGCCACCGAGGCACAGGCTGTCACCATTCGACACCAGTATCCAATTCCCAAGAAGACCGCGAGCGTTGAGCACACCACCGCCGGTCCCGAGCGGTTCCCGTTCGTGGCAGCAGGTCTGGGTCAGTCCCGGCATCGGATCGCTCTGGCACCAAGCGGCGACCTGGTCCCCCATGTGCCCGGTGGAATAAACGACATTGCGAAGGCCTTGCCCGGCGAAGAAGGCGGTCACCCAGTACAGGAACGGGCGCCCCAAGACAGGGATCATCGGTTTGGGCACATCCGGATGCATGGCCCGTATCCGGGTGCCCCTGCCGCCGGACAGTAAAAGCAGATCCGGGTTAGTCATGATTGGGGGTCTTTCGGAGAGGCGGGAGTGAGGTCCTGGGCGAATCCGCTGGGGTCACTCGAACATGCCGCATTCGACAGCCTCGCAGATGTAATGATAAAGGCAAATATGCACTTGCTGGATCAGCGGGGTGGAACGGCTCGGCACGTCGATCAGGATGTCCGTCACCTCGGCCATCTTGCCACCGCCTTCGCCCGTGAGGCCGATGGTGACCATTCCCATGTCGTGAGCAGCCTGGAATGCCTTAATCACGTTACCGGAATTGCCTGATGTGGATAGACCCAGAATGGCGGACCCCTTGGAGCCATAGGCCTGGACCTGCCGGGAAAATACGGTGTCATAGGAATAGTCGTTGGACCAAGCCGTGATGACAGACGGATTGGAAGACAGGCAGATGCAGTCAAGCGCAGCGCGTTCCTTAAGGAAACGTCCGACGAGTTCCCCCGTTATATGCATGGCATCGGAAGCCGATCCGCCGTTACCGCAGACGAGAAGCCGTCCTCCGTTTTTCAGCGCAGAAACGATAGCCGCCGCCGCTTCATCGCAGCGCTGAACCCCGGCGTGGTCGCGCGCATTCTTGAGTACGTCAATTGATGTGTCAAAATAGGACTTTAACGTCACCCGAGATTCCCCATATCTTGTCCATGATACTATGGTGCCGCCACCGTAAGCGATGGTCAACCCACGAACCGTTCGAATTGCCGCTTCGAGTTGTGTTTTCCGGCGCCGGATGTAGCAACCTCTGCATGGATATACGGCAAGGTATGTGATCCAGCGAATTCGAGATGCAGTGGCTGAATCATAAATGCCCCCTATCGACGATTTGATGACATATAACTCATTCGGGTGCCCTTAATATGGCGCCCTACTTGACCCGTTAAATAGGTCCGGGAGGTCTGCGAACATCGATCCCGGTGAATAACCTACAGAGCCGATGGTAGTGTCAAATATCTTTTGCACTTTCGTTTTCAGACGACGGCTCTTCGGGTTTGGTTTTGCTCCTGATAGAGCAGAGCCATGCTCATATATCTCCGGGCTGACCATTTGCCGGACGTACAACATACAAATTCTTTCGCACATTTTTAACTTGAGACGGTCCCTTTAAATTGATTGAAGGGAGCATGGCATGATGGATGACGACGACGGCAAACAGATGAGCAAAGTGATCAGGATCGATGACGCTCTGATTAAAGACCATCCGGGAGAGATGGTGCGCGGCACTGACGTAGCGGTGTTGAACGCGATGCTGGACGCGGAGGCAGACCTCGTTGAATGGCTTGTCCACCACAACACCGAACGCCCGCATCTTGGCTATCGAAACGTGGGACGCAGACCAATCGAAACCGTCATGTTATTCGTCAGTCAAGAAGGTTATGCGGATTCGTTATGAGTGGAACGAAGGCCGTCAGGGCACACAACGGGCGGGCAGCTACGAGCGGGATCTTCACACCAAGGTGGGTGAGGTGAAGCTGAAGACGCCAAAGCTTCGCCGCCAGACCCCGGATCGTAGTCCGGGGCAGGCTCTTCGAGACGGCAATCATCGAGCGCTATCAATGACAAGAAAGCAGTGTTGAGGAGGCCCTGATCGAGATGCTGAGACCCTGAGCGCCGTTGGTTCAAGCGAACAGGTCAAACGGCCGGTGTTTCCGTCCGTCGCATATAGGACATCACCGAGGCGTTGTGGGGGACGCGGTTCAGTCCCGGCACGGTGTCAAACCTGAACAAGGCTTCCTCGACGATGCTTTCCCGGCGCTGATACCGTTCGGTAATGGCTGTCTCGAAGAGCCTGCCCCGGACCCGGACTACGATCCGGGGTCTGGCGGCGAAGCTTCGGCATCTTCAGTTTGACTTCCGCCGCCTTCGTATGCGGCGCACGCTCATAACTGCCCGCCCGCGTATCCTGACGACCTTCGCTACGTTCACAACGACCAGCCCCACAGAGCCGGCCTGCTTCAGCATCGAGCATTGCATTCAGCGCTTCCTCAACCGTTCGGCGCACCATCTCGCCCAGATGGTCCTTGATCCGGGCCTCGTCGATCCGGATCACATTTAAAATCTCGTCAGTCTCAATATCGTTCGTCATTCCTCGCTCCCTTCAATCAAAATAAAGGAACTGTCTCAAACCCGAAATGTACGAAAGCCCTTGTACGTTATCAGAACCGTCGAAGACCTATGGGCGGCAACCGCGTCTGCCATATATGCGATCACGCCCTCTGAGGCGAGAAACTACTTCACTGCGTCGGTAATTGAGCCGGAGTAAGCAAGCAATGCTTTAGATGTTTGGTTCCGGGATGAGATGGTCTGGATGAAGTCTGAATCGTTCCGACTCTGAAATCCACTTTTGCATGACGAACTCAAACACGGTGAGGCCTCTAAGCGCTTTCATTCGTTTTGCGAAGTTGTAGGCGTTGAGAAACGTCGCAAGGTGCTCCCGAAGCCGGTCGTGGGTTTTGTAGTGATACCGCCGTAAGGTCGCATCTTTGATCGTACGGTTCATGCGTTCGACCTGGCCGTTGGTCCATGGACAGTTCGGCTTTGTCAAACGATGGTCAATGTCGTTCTGGGCGCAGGCCAACGGGAAGGCGTGGCACCGGAAAGCCTCTTGCCGCGCGATCAGTTCACGCAACTCGGCTGCGGTCCACATATTGCCTTTCGGGTCGGTGAAGTGGGTTCCATTGTCGGTCAACACCGTATGGATTTTGTAAGGAACCGCGTCGATCAGACGGCGCAAAAAGTTCGCTGCGTCGCGCCGGGTAATGCGTTCGTGCAACTCGGCGAACGCGTACTTGCTGGTCCGGTCAATAGCAACGAGCATGTAGAGCTTGCTCTCATCGGTCCAGACCTCGGCAATGTCGATGTGAAAATATCCAATCGGGTAGGTCTTGAACTTCTTCTTTGGCTTCGTTCCCTCGACATCTGGTAAGCGACTGATGTCGTGACGCTGAAAAAGGCGGTGCAAAGAAGACCGTGTCAGGTGCGGGATGCTGGCTTGCAGTGCGTAGAGGCAGTCATCAAGTTGAACAGAGTATGGCGGCGGAAGGCAACAGCCAAAGCCTCTTCCTCTTTGCTGAGAACGGTTGAACGTACCTCGCTCGGTCCCATCGGTGCATCGTTCACACTGTCTCTCTTATTCCACTTCGCCACTGTCTTTGGATTGAGCCCGTAGATCCGGCTCAACTCCGCGATCGAAGCTTGCGATCGCTGTATTGCTGCTCGGACAGCGTGGGTGGTCGAGGCGCATCCGTGAAGTACTTGGCCCATAGTTTCTCCCTTCTGTGGTGGCACATTGATGCACCATCACACTCTGGGACTAAACATCTAGCACCGGGGGCAAGGTCAGATCGGGCGGAGGATGTTGAGCAAATGGCTGCGCTCCCGCGGGTTCACATAAAAATAAGACCGCACACGCATTGGAGCAGGAACGCCCAGCGCTGATGATGCAGAGACAGGCCTGGTTCGACAGGCAGCTTGATCTTGATCCGACCAAACTCGTCTTCATTGACGAGACCGGTTTGAATACGAAGATGGCGCGGCTGCGCGGACGGTCCCTGAAGGGAGAGCGGTGCCGGGCAGGCGTTCCCCATGGCCACTGGAGTGAGGGCGCTGGCCCGCCACCGGTTCCGGGGCAAGCCCGAACGACAACGTTCACCGGAGCCTTGCGCCTGAGCGGCATGACGGCCCCGATGGTGCTCGACGGTGCCATGAACGGCGCCGCTTTCCTGGCCTAGGTCGAGCAAACCCTTGTACCGACGCTGCCACGGGGCGATATCGTCGTGATGGACAAACTGGCGGCCCACAAGGCGGCCGGCGTCCAGGAAGCCATTGAAAGCGTTTGTGCCGAACTGCGCTATCTGCCGCCCTATAGTCCCGACCTCAACGCGATCAAGATGGCGTTTTCGAAATTCAAGGTCTGTTACGCGCCAAGGCGGAGCGGACTGGACGCCCTGTGGAACTCCGTTGGCGACCTCTGCACCCTCTTCAAGCCACAGGAATGTGCCAACTACTTCGCTGCCGCCGGATATGAACCAACATAACGCGGATGCGCTCCACTATTCACGCAGCCAGCATCTGTTTTCTCAAACCGCGCTCCATGATCAGCCCAATCGCAAGACTACCGAAGGCGCAGGCGATCAAGTAGCCCTTATCAAGTGATTGATCCGGATACCCGAGATAATAGCCGGTACGCATCCACTCCACTGCGTGAAACACCGGATTCCAAGAGCACCAATAAACGATCTGCTCCGGCCAAGTATGGAGATAAATTGGCGCACCTGAGCTTAAATAGTAAATGATCATCGAAAGCCCGTAGACCATGGCGAAAGCAGGCACAATCGCAGTAATCACACTGGCGACTATCCCCATGCCAAGAGCAAAGATTAAAACAAAGACCATTGCCAGCAGGACCTCGCCCGGGTCGCGGGGTGTCGGATCGCTGCCGAGGGAAACGAGGACGATCACCATCAAAGTACCCGCTAGGATAATCCCGATCAGTTCCAGGAAAGCGCGGGCGATGACGATGTCCAGAAGGCGCACCACCGGGAAGGCCATCATGCTTTTGTTGGCAAGCAGCGAGATTGACATGAACCGGGAGACATACATGAAGGAGATAGCCGGCATGAGTCCGGTCGCGAAGAACAGATTGAGGTCGTCGCCAAAGGCCGTCTTTTTGCCAACGACTGAATACACTGTGAGAAGAATGATCATGTGCCCGAGAGGCATCAGAGGAACGATCAGAAAGCCCAGGCCATGATCGAAAAAGCGGCTGCGGATATCGCGCAGCACCACTGCATGCATCACGTTTCGCTTCTGTTTCAGCGCATCGGCAATAGTGATGGTTGACTGAGATCCTGCCGGCCGTGCTGGTTCTGCAAGAATTTCGGTCATCGTTCCGATGCTCCTGACCAGGTTCGGGGAGCGCAGAACCGGGGGTTGGGCATGATCAATCCAGCTTATTCCGAATTAAGATAATGATTCCCGAGACGCTCCCCCATAGGACGGCCGAGGCGAGAAACGCCAGCAACAGGCTCAAGGGCACATTAGGATACTTATGGGTGTCCGGTTGCGTCGGTTCCGTGAATGCGTCAAGATAAACAAGTTGAAGCGAACTGACCAGCCGGACTTTCTCAAGTTCGCGGATCGCCGAGGCGAGGCGCTGCTCAGCCAAATCAAGTTCAAGCTGAAGATCCTCAAATTTTCGGGAATGCCCCGCGAGGGTTTCCCCGTCTTGTCCGGCGGCTTCCGATTTGAGCGCTGCAATCTGCACCTCCTGTGCCGCAACCTGGCGGTCGAGCTCTTGAAACTGCGGAGCGCTTCGGTCCACACTCTCAGCCAGTGCGGCGCGGCGCGCCTTTAGACTTGCCAGCTCGGATTCCAGACCGGTCAGCACCGTCACCAGCCCGTCCGCGGCGAGCGAGACGTCATAGATACCGGTTTGGTTCTGCAGGTCGCGGTAGCGGTCGCGCAGCGCGGTAAGCTCCGCGCTGGCCGCGTCAACATCCAGGCGGGCGGATGTCATCAGCCCATCCCACATGCCGGCGCTCAGCTGGTTCACGCGCTGTTCGGCAAGCTCAAGGACGATTTCCATCAGCTCATGCGCTTCTTCAGGCGAGTAGGCATGAACCTCCAGTTCGACGATCCCGCTTTTTGGGTTGACCCAGCTGGAGTACTTGCCGGACCAATAGTCCAGCACCTCTTCCTGGGTGGCTTCAGAATCAAGCCGGGCGATGAAATCTATTTCCGGGCGGGCATAAAACCCCTCGAAATCCATGTGTTCTCGGAGATCTTGGACGATGGCCGGGCTGTCGAGATAGTTGAGAGCGATCGCCGTGTCCTGGACAATCTTCGCCTTCGGTTCGACCGTCTCGCTCGAAAAGCGGTCGCGGGACAGCATCGGCGCGGAGGAGCGCAAGACAAAACGCACCTCGGAGACATAGACCTTGCTTGCCAGGAGGCCAAAATACACAACGCTGAGGCCAAGCGGTAAAACGAAACAACATATAAAGGACGCGACCAGCAGTCTGGCGAAGATCTTGTCCCGGAAGCGGGGCGTCAGCCCCGCGAGGCGGTAGAGATTGCGGCGGCTGCGGTTCTCGAAGGTAAGGGCGCGGGCATAAGAACTGAGGGCCGCCGCCATCTTCTGGCTCTGAACCACAAGCGACCGCCCTGCGCTTTCGGTCAGCGGAGTGTTCTGGTCAGACATCAGTCATCCTTGAGCTTCCTGCCTAGCGGTTCAGGCGCATGTAGGTTGCAACGCCCTCTTCAATATCAGTGAAATGCACCAGATGACCATCGATGAGAACCAGAACCTCATCGCAATAATCCTTGATCGTACCCATGTCATGCGAAATCATGATGACATCTGAACGCTCTCTGCGCGCATTGAAGGCGTCGCGGCACCGACGTTGGAAATTGGAATCACCAACGGCAGTGATCTCGTCCACCAGGTAACAATCGAACTCGACCGCCATTGACAAGCCGAAGGCGAAACGCGCAGACATCCCTGAAGAGTAGGTTCGCAAGGGCTCGTTCATATAGCTGCCAATCTCAGCAAACTCACTGACGAAGCGCAACACGCGTTGATGGTCCTCGCCATAGGCCCGAGCGACAAATTTCAGGTTCTCCTTTCCACTTAGCATGGGGTTGAAGCCTTGGCCGAACCCAAGCGGCCAGGAAACGCGCACGGCCCTCCTTACCCGGCCCTTGTTCGGGAGCTCCGCTCCGGAAATCAGGCGCATGGTTGTCGACTTACCGGCGCCGTTGACCCCGAGAATCCCGTAGGAGGTGCCGCGCTCAAAATGGATGGTCTGGTCGCGCAGGACATATTTGCGATGACCCGCGGTTTTGTAGAATTTCGTTACTCTGTCCAATGTGATCATCACTCACGTCCGGTGATCCTGGATAGATAGCCAGATCAGCGTTGCCGTGACCCAAAGCGTCAAAAGGCCGACAGCGAAGATCAGCCAAGCTGACAGGCGCTCTGGATACCTGGATTCTTCGGGCAATTGCGCATTGGAGAAAACCGAAACATAGGTGGTACGCCGCAGCGCAGTCGCCTTGGCCGTGTCGAGATTGCGGATTGCAGCCTCGTAGATCGCTTGAGAAACAACTCTGCGTGTTTCCAGACGGGAAAACTCGGTCAGCTGATCGGACAGCTGGATCCCGGAAGCCGCCTGGCCCGCCAAGCTATTGCGCCGAAGGGCAATTTCGCCATCGAGCGCGGCAATTGTCCGTTCCATCTGGCGCACTCTAGCGGAATCTCCGGCATTCGCCGCTTTGAGCGATTCTAGTTCGATATCCATTGCAAGCTTTTCCTGCGTCAGCTTGGCAATGACCGTCAGACCCAGCTTGGCCATCGATACCGGGTCCAGGATACCGGTCTCGTTTTGGTAGGCTTGAAGTTCGTTGAGCGCCTGCTGATAATCCGCTTGCGTCGCTTTCACATCCCGTTCAGCACGCGCCACAAGATCGTTTTTCGCCTTTTCGGAAATGCGGTCGATCATCTCGTCAGCTGCTGCCAAAGCGGCGTTTAGCATCACCACCGAATCTTCGGGGGAAAATGCGCGGATGGTGAAAACAATGATCCCGGATGGCCCATCCACATAGGTGTCCACCTGCCGCTGCCAGTATCTGTGAAGTTCTTCGAAAGACGCATTCGACGAAAGACGCGACAGGAAATCGATGTCTTTCTTCGAAAACAATTGCTTCAGCCCGATTGTTGCATCCAGCGTCCTCACGAGATCAGGCGATTCCAGGAAATTTGCGACAATGTAGGAATCTTGCGTCAGCGAGTCGCCGCCGATCATGGCGCGGCCTTCGCGGGCTTCTGAAGTGCTGACGCGCTCGCTCACCCCAATAGTACGAACGATCATACGTGTTTCGGCCACATATTGGCTGCTTGCAATAAAGCCATAGTAGATCGCGCAGAGCAGGCTCGGAAGAACGACAGCCAGAAAAAATGAGGTCCGCTTCTTGAAGTATCGCGCATACCAGGTTCGTAACGCACCATCGTCGTCGATAAACGCGACCGGGTCCCCGTCGTTGCGCCTTTCGAGGTCCAACGCTTTGCCCGAATGTTCTATTTCAAGGCTCATGCTTCACCTTCGCCCGCGACCAACACGCTGTGTGAGATTTTAAGGCAGCACTGTTGCAAACAAGGGGTGCCAATTCATAGACAATTCAGACCGGTTGCACGAGCCGTGAGTTCCTCGGCCGCTTTGCCCGGGTCGGATAATCCGAAGTGGTTATGGCATTAACATGGCAGAAGGGGCCACCGGAAGCGGCGCTTTCGGCGAAAATCCTGCGGGCAAACCCGCACCATGTCATTTCATCAGGTCCGACAAGATGAATGGTTTCGGCGAGCCGCATGCTTCTCCCCGCCGCCCAGTCGTTGCAAATCGTTAACAGACCGTCGGCAATGTCATGCGCCTTGGTCGGATTGCCGATCTGGTCATCAACGACCGAGATTTCATCCCTCGTTTCGGCAAGCTGGAGCATGGTCTTGTAGAAGTTCTTGCCATAGGGGCTGTACACCCAGGCGGTGCGGACAATCACATGGTCCGGAGTGGCCGCGCGCACGGCCTCCTCCCCGGCAAGCTTCGTCTTGCCGTAAACCCCGATAGGGTTGACGGGATCCGACGGCAAGTAGGGGCGGTCCAGTTCCCCGTCGAACACATAGTCGGTGGATATCTGGATGATCCGGGCCCCGATCTTCGCGGCTTCCTGCGCCAGGATGCCCGGCGCCCAGCCGTTGATCGCCATCGCCAGCTCGGGCTCGTCCTCGGCCTGGTCGACGGCAGTGTAGGCGGCGGCGTTCAGGATGACATCCGGTTTGGTCATGGCCACGGCGGCGCGGATCGTTTCCTCCCGCGCCAAGTCCAAAAGGATCTCCGTCCCCTGGCGGGCCGCGAAGACAAGCTCGAGGGCTGGATGGTATGGCGCCCGGTCGGCGAGGCACCGGGCCACCTGACCTTCCTTGCCGGTGACAAGGACCCTCATCCGTCTGCCCCCGCGGTTTTTAGCGTTCCGAGCCGTTCATACCCCTGCTTCTTGCGGATCGGACCCCACCACCAGTCATTGGCGAGATACCAGTCGACCGTCGCTTCCAGCCCGGTCTCGAAGGTCTGCGACGGGCTCCAGCCCAGGTCCCGGCGGATTTTCGAGGCATCGATTGCATAGCGCCGGTCATGGCCGGGCCGGTCGGTGACCATCTGGATGAGATCGGAATAGGACCCGCAGCCGGCGCGAGGCCGCTTGCGGTCGAGGATCGCGCAGATGCTGGTGACCACATCGATGTTGCGCCGTTCCGCGTTGCCGCCGATATTGTAGCTTTGGCCGGGAACGCCCTTGGTCGCAACGAGATGCAGCGCCGCTGCATGATCGACCACATACAGCCAGTCGCGCACGTTTTCGCCCTTGCCGTAAACCGGCAACTCGCGCTCGTCGAGCGCGTTCAGGATCACCAGCGGGATCAGCTTTTCCGGGAAGTGGAACGGGCCGTAGTTGTTGGAACAGTTCGACAGCACCACGGGAAGGCCATAGGTCTCGTGCCAGGCCCGCACCAGATGGTCGGATGAGGCTTTAGAGGCGGAATAGGGTGAGGACGGCGCGTAGGGCGTTTCCTCCGTGAAGATGCCGCTGTCAAAGGGCAGGTCGCCAAAGACTTCATCGGTGGAGATGTGATGGAAGCGGAACCGCTCGCGCTTGTCCCCGGTCAGGCTTTCGTAGTAGCCGCGGGCCGCGTTCAGCATCTGAAAGGTGCCGATGATGTTTGTCTCGATAAACGCGCCTGGACCATCGATCGACCGGTCCACATGACTTTCAGCGGCCAGATGCATGATGATGTCGATATCATGCTGGCGCAGCAGGCTCGCGATCACCGGACCGTCACAGATGTCGGCCTGGGCGAAGACGTAATTCGGCTGATTGTCGACCGATCGCAACGAAGCCAAGTTGCCGGCATAAGTCAGCTTGTCGACATTCAGCACGAAGTTTTTTGGATCAGCCGCTAGAAGCCGGCAAACGGCCGAGCCGATGAACCCCGCGCCGCCCGTGATCAGAAATCGCATTGCTCAAACCTCGCAGTGAAATCCGGTTTCCGTCTCCGCCAGAAGACCCGCCGCCCGGTCCTTGTCCGAGAGGATCACGGCACTGTCAATCGGCCACTCGACGCCGATTTGCGGGTCGTCGAAGCGGATGGACCGGTCGCAGTCCCTCGAATAGTAGTTCGACACCTTGTACAGGAACTCGGTGTCCGGCTCGAGGGTAACGAAACCGTGTGCGAACCCTTTCGGCACCAGAACCTGGTTCCATTTCTTGGCGGAGATCTCGACCCCGACCCACTTGGCGAATGTCGGCGATCCCTTACGGATGTCGACAACGACGTCGAAGACCGCGCCGCGGGTCACCCGCACGAGCTTGTCCTGGGCAAAGGGCGGCGTCTGGAAGTGCAGCCCCCGCAAAACGCCTTTTTGCGCCGAAAAGGAATGATTGTCCTGAACGAAATCAATTTCGATCCCGGCCTCTTTCAAGACCTTGGCATTAAAGGTCTCCGAAAAGAAACCGCGCTCGTCCCCGAACTTTTTCGGAATGATCTCAACGACACCCTCCAAACCGAGAGGGCGGATCTCAGTCATGGCCGGTACTCCTTGACGCATGCTCTCATATATTCACCGTAACCCGACTTGCCGAGAACGATCGCCCGCTCAAGCACTTCATCGGCCGTGAGCCAACCATTCAGGAACGCGATCTCCTCCAGGCAGGCAACCTTCGTTCCTTGCCGGTGTTCGATGGTGCGCACAAAGGCGGACGCCTCATGCATGCTGTCGACGGTGCCGGTGTCCAGCCACGCATAGCCGCGCCCGAGGGTTGCCACTCTTAGATCGCCGCGCTGGAGATAAGCGTTGTTGACGTCGGTGATTTCGAGTTCGCCACGCGCCGAAGGCCTGACATTTGCGGCAATATCGAGAACATCATTGTCGTAGAAATACAACCCGGTCACGGCCCAGTTCGACTTCGGTTGCACAGGCTTTTCCTCGATGTCCAGCGCCTTGCGTGTCGCCGGGTCGAAGTTGACGACGCCGTAACGTTGCGGATCAGAAACATGGTAGGCGAACACGGTCGACCCGGAGGGTTCTGCGATGGCGGCCTTGCACAGCTGCGATATGCCCGCGCCATAAAAGATATTGTCCCCGAGAATGAGCGAACACGGCGCTGTTCCCACGAAGGACCGGCCAATGATGAAGGCCTCCGCCAGTCCGTTGGGTTCAGGTTGCGCGGCGTAGGTCAAACTAATCCCGAACTGTGAACCATCGCCAAGAAGCGACTGGAACAACGGCAGATCGCGCGGCGTCGAGATAATCAGAATATCGGAAATCCCCGCCAGCATCAAAACGCTGAGCGGATAGTAGATCATGGGTTTATCGTAAACGGGAAGGATCTGCTTGGAAACCGCCATGGTCATGGGGTAGAGGCGGGTCCCACTTCCTCCGGCAAGGACGATACCTTTCAAAGAACCCTCCAATGTGTTGCCATTCGGATTGAAAATTCGGGTAGGTCATCGCGTTTTCAGACCAGCAATGCAAGGCATTCTTGGCGTTGATGTCTTCACACCCGGCTTTCACTTCCAGTCCACCGGCCCCCGGCCCGCAAAAGGCGGCTATCCGGCTCAAGGATCTGGATCGAGGACCGGAACGCATCGGCGTGAAAGCGCCGGACCTGTCTCGCGTTTGGAGACACCCCCTTGCCTTCCCAGATCCTTGTTTCAGACGATCTGCGGCTTGACGATCCGACCGCTGTCGCGCCACTGTTGCCCCATCCGCACCCGGCGCCAATCAACATGCCTCGCCGCAGGGCGTCCTGCATCCCTCATTTACCGATCTGGATTCCGCACACCGATGACCGATACCTCCGCCTCCTTGGTTTCAATTGAAACTTCCGGACCAATCGCCCTGATCAAATTGAACAATCCGCCCGTCAATGCCGCTTCCCATGCCCTGCGTGCGGGTCTGGTTGAAGCCATGGACACCCTGGCCAGCACGTCGGACGTCAAAGTGGTCGCGATCTACGGAGCCGGCACCACGTTCATCGCAGGGGCTGACATCAAGGAGTTCGGGATGCCGCCCAAGGATCCCTGGCTGCCAGAGGTGTGCAATCGCATCGAGGCCATGGAAAAACCGGTCATCGCAGTGCTTCACGGCAATGCGCTTGGCGGAGGCCTCGAAGTCGCGATGGCGGCCCATGCCCGGATCGCTCTGCCAGGGCTGACAATCGGCTTCCCGGAAGTGACCCTCGGCATTTTGCCAGGCGCAGGCGGAACGCAGCGGGCGCCCAGATTGGCCGGCATTTCCGCAGCCTTGGATCTAATTACCACGGGCAAACGGATCGGTGCGCAAGAGGCGCTCGCACTCGACCTTGTGGACCGGATTGAGACCGGAGATCCGCGGGACATCGCCATGGTGGCGGCGCAAGACGTTCTTGATGGCCAGCTCGCCACCCGCCGGACTGGCGAACGGGCAGTAGAGCCAGATCCGGCCGCGATTGAAGCCGCAAAGGCCCAGCTTCAAAAAACACAGCCCAACCTCTTCGCACCGCACAAATGCGTGGAAGCGGTCGCCGCGAGCACAAAGCCGCTTGCTGAAGGCCTGGCAACCGAGCGCGCGCTGTTTGAAGACTGCATGAACAGCCCGCAGCGCGCGGGGCTGATCCACGCCTTCTTCGCCGAGCGGGCGGTTACGAAAATTCCGGAAGCCAAAGAAACGCCGCGCAAGGTCGAAACGATCGGCGTGATTGGCGGCGGCACCATGGGATCGGGCATAGCGACCAGCTGTCTGCTGGCCGGGGTCACGGTCATCATGGCCGAGCGGGACGAAGAGGCTGCGGCGCGCGGGCGGTCGATTGTCGAAAAGAACCTGGAAGGCGCCGTGAAGCGCGGAAAACTTGCGGCGGACAAGCGCGACGCCATCCTGTCCAATGCCTATTCCACAACCACCGACTACAGAGCTTTCGCCGACGCCGATCTGGTGATTGAAGCCGTTTTCGAGGATATGGACGTCAAAAAAGACGTCTTCTCCAAGCTCGACGGCATCTGCAAGCCGGGTGCGATCCTAGCCACCAACACATCTTATCTCGATGTCAACGAAATTGCAGCCGTCACCAAGCGGCCTCAAGACGTGATCGGCCTGCATTTTTTCTCGCCCGCCCACATCATGCGGCTTTTGGAAGTCGTCGTGGCCGACAAGACGGCGCCGGACCTCGTGGCAACCGGGTTTGCCCTTGCCAAGCGCTTGAAGAAAATCGCCGTCCGTGCGGGTGTCTGCGATGGCTTTATCGGAAACCGCATCCTCAACACCTACAAGGCCGCCGCCGACTATCTGATGATGGATGGCGCGAGCCCGGAAGAGATCGACAACGCCCTCACGAACTATGGCTTCGCGATGGGGCCGTTCGCCGTGTCGGACCTTGCGGGCCTCGATATTGGCTGGGCCGCCCGCAAGCGCCTCGCGCCGACCCGCCCCGCGGAAGAGCGTTACGTCCCCATTCCGGACCGGATCTGCGAACAGGGCTGGTTCGGACGGAAAACCGGACGCGGGTTCTTCGTCTATGGCGAAGATGGCGTCACGCCGAACCCGGACGTTCTGAAGATCATTGACGAGGAGCGGGAGAAAGCCGGGATTGCGCCGCGCAGCTTCTCGGAAAAGGAGATCACCGACCGGATCATGACGGCGATCATCATGGAAGCAACAACGATCCTGGAAGACGGGATTGCGCTCAGGCCGATCGACATCGATGCGGTTTACCTCTTTGGATATGGCTTTCCCCGGTTCCGCGGCGGCCCGATGCACACGGCGGATGCGATTGGCGCGGGCGAATTGGTGCGCCGGATCGAGGCCTATTCACAAGAAGACGCTTACTTCTGGAAGGTACCCGCGCTCTTGAGCGAGCTCGCGGAAACCGGCGGTACGTTCGCGGACCGCAACGGCTGAGGCCGGGTCAGATCGCGGTCAGGCCTCCGTCCACGGCAAGCGCCTGACCGGTCATGGCGGTATTGCGTGGCGAGGCCAGCCAAAGAATAGCCTCGACCACCTCTTCCGGCGTCACGATCCGGCGCATGGGCACCCGCTGGGTGAACCGGTCCCGGGTGGCCTGGGTGTCCAGGCCGCGCCTCTGCGCCAAATCCTGCGCCATGCCATCGAACATGGGCGTTTCGGCAAAGGACGGGCAGACCGCGTTGACCCGGACGCCTTTCGACGCCACCTCATCGGCCGCCGAACGGGTCAGACCGATGATCGCGTGTTTGGACGCTGCGTAAGCCGACAGACCGCCGGCGCCGACCAGCCCCGCCACGGACGCAACATTGACAATCGCGCCGCGCCCGGCCGCCAGCATCGGCGGCAACTGATGCTTCAGGCCCAAAAACACGCCACGGGCATTCACACTCATCATTCTCTCGAAAACGTCGAGGTCCAGATCGCTCAACTGCGTCACGGCATGGACCAGTCCCGCATTGTTGATCGCCACGTCCAGCCGGCCGTACCGGTCCAGTATACCCGCGATATGAGCGGACACCTCTTTCTCCGAGGACACGTTAAGGCAAGTGCCGAAAACATCGGCGCCGGTCGCGGACAGACTTGCGACCAGCGGAGAGAGCCTGTCGCCATTCAGGTCAGAGAGCGCCAATGTTGCGCCTTCTTGCGCAAATCGTTCTGCCGCACGCGCGCCGATCCCGCGAGCAGCACCGGTAATGAGCACCACCTGTCCGGCAAAAAGGCCCTCAGCCATGCCCGGCTGCTTTCAGACCATCGGCGGCAAATCCCGGAACATAGGCGCCAAGCTGCAAGCCGCGTTCGGGATCCGACGCATTCCCGTCGAGCGCCCGCTTTTTGACTCCCTGAAGTATCGCGCCCATACGAAACGCGCAAAAGGCGACGTAGAACCCGAAATTCTCAATGCCGCTCAAGCCCGTTTTCTCGCAATAGGCCGCGATCACCGCGTCATCGGCCGGAATGCCCAGCGCGGCCCGGTCCACCCCTTGCAAGCCGCGATGCTCCGGTCCGGTGGGTCTGCCCCACTGCATGATCAAGGCCGCCAGATCGGCAAAGGGATGCCCGATGGTCGACAGTTCCCAGTCCAGGACCGCCACACAGTCCGGCCCGGAACGCGCGAACAGCAGATTGTCGATCCGGAAATCGCCGTGAACCAGGCTGCGGCGGCCATCATCTTCCGGCGCATGGGCATCCAGCCATTCGATCAGCCGTTCCATATCGGCAATCGGCTCGGTTTCGCTGGCCCGGTACTGCTTGGTCCACCGGTCGATCTGACGACGGTAGTAGTTGTGGCCCGGCCCGTAATCGGTGAGCCCGCGCGCTTCCAGATCAATGGAGTGGATTGCAGCCAGAACACGAATCATTTCCAGATAGATGGAACGCCGTTCCGAAGGCGCTACGCCCTCCAGACACGGATCATCGAATGTCCGGCCGGTAACATGCTCCATGACATAAAACGCCGAGCCGATGACCCCGTCGTCCTCACACAGGGCCAGCATTTTGGGAACCGGGACATCCGAGCCAGAAAGGGCCTTTTGAACCCTATACTCCCGCTCGACGGCATGCGCGGATTTCAGCAGCGTTCCAGGTGGCTTGCGCCGCAGAACAAAGGTCTTGTCAGGCGTGAAAAGGCGAAAAGTCGGGTTGGATTGGCCTCCGGCGATTTTCTCGGCCCGCAGAGGACCGCTAACCCCCTCGACTTCCCGTTTCAGCCAATCTTCGACGGCCCGGACATCCAGCCCGCCAAGCGCTTCATTGCCTAATGATGTGTCCACCATTCGCCTTTCCCTGACATGGAGATCAATTCTCAGCGCTGCCCAGAATGAACCGGTTCAGCCAAACGGCCGCCAGTGCCGGCCGGTCCCGGCCGTCGATTTCCACGGTCACGCCCCAGCCGATATCGACCTGTCCGGATGCCTTTTCCGCAAGCGTCTCAAGCGTGAACCGGCCGCGCACGCGGTCCCCTGCCATGACCGGGGCAAGAAAGCGAACCCGGTCGAAACCGTAGTTGACCGCCATGACCTGATCGGCGATCCGGGGCTGAGCGTCCACGCCCATCGCCGACAGCATCGACAGGGTCAGGAAGCCGTGGGCAATTGTCCCGCCAAACGCGGTTTGCGCCGCCCGCTCCGGATCCACATGGATGAATTGATGATCTTCCGTCACCCTGGCGAATGCATCGATCCGGCTTTGATCGAGCTCGAACCAGCGCGAGACCCCCACCTCCTTGCCGACAAGCTGCTCCAGCTCGCTTCGGGTCACCGGTCCTGGTCGGAGATCGACAGTCATTGCAGTTTCCTTCCTCACCCGGTTTCCGGAAGCGCATGTTCCGCAAACTGCTTGCGCAAAGTGAGCTTGGACACCTTGCCAGTTGCGGTCAGCGGCAATCCGTCGACATAGACCACGTCGTCGGGCAACTGCCACTTGGCGAAATGCTGCGCCAGCATCTCCAAGAGTTCTTCCTTCGGCGCTTGCTCCCCATCCCGCGGCTGCACGACCAGCAAGGGCCGTTCGTCCCATTTGGGGTGCGGCACGGCGATCACCGCACAACTGGCAACATTTGGATGCGCCATGACGACATTTTCCAGATCGAGCGAGCTGATCCATTCCCCTCCGGACTTGATCAGGTCCTTGGCGCGGTCGGTGATCATCAGAAAACCGTTTTCATCGATGGTGGCGATATCCCCGGTCCGGAACCAGCCTTCGGCGTCGAAAGCGTGGGTGTTTGCCGCCTCGTCTTCGAAATACCCGGATGTGACCGCATGCCCGCGCACAAAAAGATTGCCCGGAGACTTGCCGTCATGCGGCAAACGGTTACCGAGATCGTCGGTAATTTTCAGATCGACGCCAAAAACACGGCGCCCCTGCTTTGCCTTCAGGTCGATTTTCTCTTGCTCGGGCAAACCGGTCAGATGAGCCGGCAGCGACCCTTGGGTGCCCACCGGGCTCATCTCCGTCATGCCCCAGGCGTGGCAGACCTCCACACCAAGCGTCTCAAACGCCTCGATCATGGATCTCGGAGCCGCGGATCCCCCGACCACGACATGGCCGAAGCTGTCCGGCAGGCGGCCCTCGGCGGCGATCTGGTTTTGCAGGCCAAGCCAGACGGTCGGCACGCCCCAGGCCGAATAGACCTTCTCGTTCTCCATCAGATCGAACAGGCTTTTGCCATCGAGCTTCGGCCCCGGGAAGATCAGGGAGGCGCCGGTCAGCGGGGCGGCGTAAGGCAGGCCCCAGGCATTGACATGGAACAGGGGCACGACCGGCAGAATCCGCCGACCTTCCTGCAGGGCGGCGGGTATCGAGAGCGAGACCATCATGGCGTGCAGCACCGTGGATCGATGCGTGTACAACGTTCCCTTTGGATTTCCCGTCGTACCGGACGTATAACACAGACCCGCCGCGGTCTCTTCGGGAAAGTCCGGCCAGTCGATCTCGGCAGGTTGCCCGTCCAGCAGCTCTTCGTAGCATAAAAGACCCGGCAACCTGCTGTCAGGCATGTGGGCGCGGTCCGTCATCACGACAATCTTCAGGTCGGACGGTAGCTCCGCAGCCAGCCCTTCCAGGATCGGGACGAACGTGAGATCGGTGAACAAAAGCCGGTCTTGAGCGTGGCGAATGATATAGAGCATCTGCTCGGCGGAGAGACGCGGATTGATCGTGTGGCAAACAGATCCGATCCCGGACACGGCATAGTACAGTTCGAAATGACGATACCCGTTCCACGCAAGGGTCGCTATCCGGTCCCCCATCCGAACCCCCAGACCCTTCAAGGCAAAGGCGAGTTGGGCCACGCGTTTTGCCGTTTTCCGGTAGGTCGTGCGGTGAAGGCCACCCTCGGCCGTGACCGAAACGATCTCCGCCTCCGGATGCACGCTTGCTGCAAAATCCAGGATGTCCGAGATCTTCAGCGGACGGTTCATCATCAAGCCGTTCACGGCGTTTCCTCCCTTGCTCGGTTTCTTATCGCTTTTTATTTCAGCGTTTTGGGCCACTATAGACCGGAAACGGCGAATGGAAACTGGTGACCTTCGGAAAGCCTTCCGGGGCGAACGCGGGGCGCCTTGTGTTGACACCGCAGGCCATGTTTGAGTTTGGGAACATGCCGCAACCTTGGAGCCTTTCGTGAAACTTGTTGTTCCCCCACCCGTGGTCGGCCTCACCGGGGCTGCCGGCATTTGGGGCATGGTCACACTCGCTCCCGGACTCGCCATCGATTTCCCGGGAAAGACCGCACTTGGCCTTGGGTTTGCCGTGGCAGGCCTCCTGCTGGAAGGCTGGGGCGTCGGCCGTTTCATCCGCCGTAAAACAACGGTCAATCCGCTCAGGCCCCAGAAGGCCTCCAGTCTGGTGATCGAAGGCCCGTACCGGTTCACGCGTAACCCGATGTATCTTGGCCTTGCGCTGCTTTTAACCGCCTGGAGCCTGCACCTGGGGGCGGTTTTGCCGGGCGCTCTGGTGATTGCCGCCGTCCTCTGGTATCTGACGGAATTCCAGATCAAACCGGAAGAGGCGGCGCTGGAAATCCTGTTCGGTGCGCAGTACCACGCTTACAAATCCCGTGTCCGGCGCTGGATTTAATCCACGCATCATCCCCCAGCCTTTGGAGCCGATGTGAAAGTCGCTGTCATCCTGCCGCGCGGCATGGTTTTCTCACCCAAAGGCGCGACCTCGATCGATCTGGTGGCCCATGATCTCTATCAGGCAAGCCGCTACAAAGAGAGCACCTATGTGATCGGAGCCGGCGTTCGGGAACCGTTCGACGGGGTCGATTTCCGCCCGGTTGAAGCGGAGTCGCAGGCTGAGTTCATCCGGAAGGCGGCCGGGATACTCAAATCCGATTTGCCCGATCTTGTCGTTGTCCACCAGCATCCTGAAAGCGCGGCGGCAATCTCCCGGTTCTGCGCGCCTGTACCTGTTGTCCTGCACCGGCACGGATTGATGCGTCACAAACGGGGCTGGCTGTCGCGATGGCGCAAAGGCCGGTCCCTGAAGCCCATTCATGGCTTCATCTTCGTCAGCGACTTCATCCGGCAAGGCTTCCTCCGTGCCTATCCGCACCTAGAACCAAAAACCTCCGTGGTGTTCAACGGTGTCGACTGCCGGGAATGGCGCCCGCTCGAGCGCAAGAACCAGACGGTCATCTATGTCGGCAGGGCGCGCGAAGACAAAGGGGTGGACATTCTTCTGGATGCGTTCAAGGACATACGGCAGCCAGGCTGGCATCTGGACCTGGTCCTCGGGGTTCAGACCGATGCGGAACGCGCCTATTTCCAGCGGATTGGCGCGAAAGTCGCACCGGACGAGCCTATCTCGATTTTTCGGAATCTGACCTCATCCGAGGTGAAAGGCAGGCTGGGGCAGGCTGCGATCGCCGCTTTGCCCTCGATCGTGGAAGAGGGGTTTCCCCGGGCGGTGGTCGAAGCCATGGCGTGCGGCTGCGCAACGATCGCCACGGCCAGCGGCGGGACGCCGGAGGCAGCTGGAACCTGTGCAATCCTCCTTCCCCGATCAGAAGCCGAAACAACCGGCGAAAACCTCGCCGCAGCCCTGCGCGGCTTGATCAACGACGAACAAAAACGGATGGCGCTTTCGGAAGCCGCGCGGCGGCATGTATTGTCCACACTTGATCTCGCAGCGGTTGCTGCCGCATATGACGCTTGCCTGGACCGTCAGCTTGAACCGGACCCCTTATGACTGTGCCAAACATCTCGATCGGGATCATGGTCTGCACGTGCGAACGGCCCGTGATGCTGGAGGCATGCCTGACCAGCCTGGTTGGCCAGATGACCAGCGACACCTGGTCGCTCGAGATCTGCGTTGTTGAAAACGATTCCGAACCCAGATCAAAGGCGGTTGTCGACCAGATCGCGGCGAGCGCCCCGTTTCCGGTTCACTACCGGCTGGAACCCCGGCGCGGGATTCCCTTCGCCCGCAACCGGACGGTGCGGGAGGCCCTCGAGCGGGGCTATGACTGGATTGCTCTTATCGACGACGACGAGATCGCCGAACCCGGCTGGCTTCAAGCCCATATGGCGGCGCTTCACCGCTATGCGGCACAGGTGAGCTACGGCTTTGTGGACGAACATTTCGAGGTCCTGCCACCCGCATGGTCCAAGCTGTCGCCGATGACACCGGAGCCGGAGGGCAAGTCCCTGACCCGCGCGTCGACCTGTAATGTTGTCTTCTCTCGCGCCCTCATCGATCCCGCGAACAGCGGTTTGACGTTCAATCCGGTGTTTATGGGCGGCTACGAGGATCTGGACTTCTTCGAGCGGGCTCACGAGGCCGGCCATCTGATCATTTCAGCGCCACAAGCTGTTGTCCGCACGACATTTCCCGCGAGCCGAACCACACCGGACCGGATCCTCCAGTCCGCCTATGCGGGCGCAGCGGCGCGCGCCCAAGCCTCCTATCTGCGGCATGGATCCGCCAGGACGCTGCTGAGATTTGGTTTCTCCGCGGTTCGCCGCCTTGTCTCCGGCAGCGCAAGTGCCGGGGCCGGGCTCATCCTGAAGCCCTTCCTGACGCAGCAGGGCACCAACCTCTACTATAAAGGCCGGATGCGGCTGGCACGTGGTCTCGGAAGCCTGTCGGGCCTGATGCACCGGCCATCAACCTATTATGACACAGTCGATGGAACATAACGCGGTGACCCACGAGGAGACCGGGGCCTTGCCCGCCCGCCTGTTTTGTTTCTGGACCGGCGACAATCCCATGTCGGACGACCGGAAACGATGCCTGGATTCGCTTCGGAACACAGGCTTTGAGGTCAATCTCGTCACGCCGGCCAATTTGGACGGCTGGCTCGTCGCGGGGCACCCGTTGCATCGGGCCTATCCCCATCTGAGCGCCGTGCACCGCTCGGATTATCTGCGCGCCTATTTCATGCATCATCATGGCGGCGGTTATGCCGACATCAAGATGACCCGTGAATCATGGCTGCCGAGCCTTGACCGCCTGTCAGAAAACCCCGGGGCGCTCGGCATTGGATACACCGAAAAGAGCGCCAAGGGTGTGGCCCACGTTCATCGCCATAGGCTCCAGGGAAAACCGTATCTCAGTGACCAGCCGGTTAGCCGGCTCAAAGCCTGGATCACCTATCGGCGTTTGCGTCTGAACTGGCGGTCCCTGATCGGAAGCTGTGCGTATATCCTGCGCCCGAACACACCGTTGACGTCAGCCTGGATATCGACGATCAACGCCCGGCTCGACATCGCCGAACCGGATTTGCGCGAATCCCCGGCAGACGATCCCCGAGCGAAAAGAGAAGCCGGCCGGAACCAAGCCGATGGGTATCCCTTGCCCTGGAGCTTTATCTGCGCGGATGTTTTCCATCCGCTTGTCTACGAATACCGGAACCAGATCCTGCACGGGCTTCCCACGCCGAGTTTCAAGAACTACCTGTGACCCGCCAAATAGCCCCGCGAACGGCCAAACCCGGATAGATGAAGATGAATGAAAAACGCATATTGGTGACCGGCGGTGCCGGCTTCCTCGGTTCTCACCTGTGCGAAGTGCTTCTGGCCCGCGGCGATGAAGTGATATGCCTCGATAATTTTTACACGGGCAACAAGCGGAACATCTACCACCTCATTCAGAACCCGCGGTTTGAACTGCTACGCCACGATGTGACCTTCCCGCTCTACATCGAAGTCGACGAAATCTACAATCTGGCCTGCCCGGCCTCGCCGATCCATTACCAGCGCGATCCGGTTCAAACGACCAAGACGAGCGTCCACGGCGCGATCAATATGCTTGGACTTGCCAAGCGCACCGGAGCCAAGATCTTTCAAGCCTCGACCAGCGAGGTCTACGGCGATCCCGAAGTCCATCCGCAACCTGAGGACTATTGGGGGCGGGTCAATCCGATCGGACCCCGGTCATGCTATGATGAAGGCAAACGCTGCGCGGAAACCCTGTTTTTCGACTATCACCGCCAGCACAGGATGGATATCCGCGTCGCCCGGATCTTCAACACATACGGCCCGCGCATGGACGTCAATGACGGCCGCGTCGTGTCAAATTTCATCTGCCAGGCCCTGCGCGGCGACCCCATCACGATATATGGCGACGGCAAACAGACCCGGTCCTTCTGCTATGTGGACGATCTGATCGACGGGCTGGTCCGCTTCATGGACCTCGACCCATCGAACCCGGGGCCGGTCAACATCGGAAATCCCGGTGAGTTCGAAATGCTGGAACTCGCCGAGGCCGTGTTGGAGATTACCGGCTCCAGGTCCCAGCTGGTCTTCAAGGACCTGCCGGTGGATGATCCGAAGCAAAGGCGGCCGGACCTGACACGGGCAAACACACTTTTTGGGTGGCAACCGACGACCGAGCTGAAACACGGCCTGACCAAGACCATCGCCTATTTCGATGCGCTGCTGTCGGGAAGCTTGAACGCCACGCCCTGATCCAGAACAGGTCAAAGCGCGCCCAGAACCCGTTCAAGGTCGGCGCAGTCCACTTCCGTCGTGGCGCGGAAGTCGCGGCCTTCCGGATTGCGCGTCAGGAGACTGTCATAGCCGAACCCCTTTGCGCGCGCGATCATGAAGTAATGCGCGCCGCCCATTTGAGGCGAAAAAAGCTCGACCAGATGTCCCGGCGCGTGGCGCCGGAAGACAAGATTTGTAAGTCCTGCGCCATGCGCGCCAACCACCACGCTTGCCTCGCTGAAAAGCCTGGCCTGGTCTTTCAAAGGCAGCGTTCCCGGATCCACCGCCTCAAAGCCAAACCGGGCGGCCGTCGCCTCGACCTCGGCCTGATTGCGCCAGCTTCGTCCGTTGGCAGCATCCTTCGCCCGGACCACGAGGAGGCGCCGGTTCTGCGGCGCAGCCATCGGGACCGAAAACCGGTCACACAGCCAATCCATGGCTTGCGGATCGCAAAACCGCTCGCGGATCAAAAAAGCCCGGTCCACCGCCAGAACCTGTTTGCGGCCCTGAACCACCACTTCCCGCTTGCCGAAGACACCGAGGTCCCGGGCCTGCCGGAAGAAGACAGTGCCCGCCGTTTTCTCGGGAAGCACGAACGGGACGTCTGCCGGCAGCCCCGCCTTTTCCGCCAAATGTACCTTGGTCAGGACGTAGAAGATGAAATGGAAGTAATTGTCGGAATGAAAGTGGTGCAGAAGAATGCCTGCCGGGAGCGTCAAAGAGGGTCTGGACAAATGCCGGTGAAAGGAAGGGCCCCTTTCCCGGTCGGGGATATCGCTCGATCCCCAGACGACCTTGGATCCGGCAAACAAGATGCCCATTTTCGGATCGATCGTGCACGGAACCGTGGTGCGGTAGACCCTCTCCGCATTCTTCTCCAGCCCCGCGCGGGCCACGAAGCTTCTGGCCTGTTCTGGAAAGGCAGACGGCAAGGGCTCGAAGGAGCGGGCTTCCGGATCGCGTTCGAAGACCGTTTCCGTCACATCTGAGAACAAGACAGACGGCCAAAGGCCCTCCACACGTCCGGCAAGGGCCTTTCGCGCGGTATGGTAGCGGGCGCGCAAGTTCTGTCGCATGGGGTCAATCCGTATCGATTCGGCCGAAAACGTGCCGCCTCACTCAGCCGATATTTGCGGCCTCGTCAACAAGGATCAGCGCTCAAGCACCATCCGAAGCGCTTCAATCACGCTGTCCTGGTCCTGCTCGGACAATCCGGCAAACAGAGGCAAGCTGATGGCTTCGCGATAGTAGGCCTCGGCTTCGGGGAAATCGCCCGGACCGAACCCGAACTGCCGGTAGTAAGGCTGGAGATGGACCGGAATGTAGTGAAGGTTCACCCCGATCCCTCTGTCTCTGAGGCTTTCAAACACATCGCGATGCCGGCCGGCCGATGCGCCGGTCAGGCGAATGACGTAAAGGTGAAATGACGAGCGTCCGTCCGCATGCTGCACCGGACACTGAACGGGCACATCGGCGAGCTTTTCGTCATAGCGGGCCGCCAGCGCGCGGCGACGGGCGACAAATTCGTCCAATCGGTTCAGTTGACTGTATCCCAGAGCCGCCTGGAGATCGGTCATCCGGTAGTTCCATCCGAGCTCAAGCTGCTGATAATACCAAGGTCCATCGGACGGATGGGTCATGAGGGACGCTTCGCGGGTAATCCCGTGGCTGCGAAAACGCTCCATCCAACCCGCCAGATCCGCCTGATTGGTCACCGCAACGCCGCCTTCTCCCGTGGTGATGATCTTGACCGGGTGAAAGCTGAACACAGTCACATCGGAATGGGCGCAATTGCCGACCGGCGCTTTCAGATACTGCGCACCAATGGCATGACTGGCATCTTCAACAACCCGCACCCCAAAGCGGCGGCACAGTGCGCCGATCTCCGCCATCGCCGGCGATTGGCCGGTCATGTGAACCGGCACGACAACCTTCGGCAAGGTGCCGGATCGGTTCGCCGCTTCGAGCTTTTCCGCCAAGGCCTGCGGACACATGTTGAAGGTGTCCGGATCGATATCGACAAAATCGACATGCGCGCCGCAATACCTTGCGCAATTCGCGGAAGCGACAAAA
Organism: Roseibium aquae; assembly: GCF_008711285.1. Classification (GTDB taxonomy): domain Bacteria; phylum Pseudomonadota; class Alphaproteobacteria; order Rhizobiales; family Stappiaceae; genus Roseibium; species Roseibium aquae. The sequence continues at coordinate 42,002 of NZ_VXDC01000013.1, read as the reverse complement.
GTGATCGGCGATGTCCATAGGGTATCACCCGGCCCGAGACCCAGCGCGGCAACAGCCATGTGCAGGGCGGACGTCGCCGAGTTGGCGGCCACGGCATGGCGCGCCTGCACACGATCCGCGAGCGCCCGTTCGAACCGGGGCACGGCCGGCCCCTGTGTCAGAAAATCCGAATTCAAAACCGCAACGACTGCCGCGATGTCGGCGTCATTGATGTCCTGGCGGCCATACGGGATCATCAGATCTTTCCGATTTCGTCCCAGTTGGCCTCGATCCAAGCGGCCAACTCGCTTTCCGACATCCACACCGGATTGGTATCGCTGGAATACACAAAATCCTCAGATACCTTTGCGCCGTTTTTGATCCGCTCAACCGACGTTGCCCAACTGTGAATGGCCGGCAGGATCTTGTAGTAGCCTTCATATTCATAGGTGTAGTGGGCGTCTTCAAGGCCAACCATCTGTTCGTGCAGTTTTTCACCGGGCCGGATGCCGACAATTTCCTGCTTGGCATCCGGCGCGATGATCCGGGCGATGTCCGTCACCCGCATGGAGGGGATTTTCTTGACGTAGATTTCGCCGCCCACCATGTCCTCAAACGCATGCCAGACAAGCTCCACGCCCTGATCGAGGCTGATCATGAACCGGGTCATGCGCGGATCGGTGATGGGCAGGATGCCAGTGTCGCGGATGCTCAAGAAAAACGGGATGACCGAGCCGCGGGAACCCATGACATTGCCATAGCGAACGACAGAAAACCTCGTTTCCCGGCCGCCGGAATAGGAATTTCCGGCCACGAACAACTTGTCGGAGGCCAGTTTCGACGCCCCGTAGATATTGATCGGGCTGGACGCCTTGTCCGTTGAAAGCGCAACCACACCTTTGACGCCCCGGTCGATGGCGGCATCGATGACGTTCATACCGCCGATCACATTTGTCTTGATGCATTCGAAAGGATTGTACTCAGCGGTCGGGACGATCTTGGTGGCGGCGGCGTGAACGACATAATCGACGCCGTCAAAAGCCCGGTAAAGCCGGTCGCGGTCGCGGACATCGCCAATGAAGAACCGCACACGCTCGTCGCCGGAAAACAGCTTCGCCATCTCCCACTGCTTCATCTCATCCCGGGAGAAAATGATGATCTTTGCCGGGTTGTAGCGTTTCAGGGTCATCGGCACGAATGCATGGCCGAAAGATCCCGTTCCGCCGGTCACCAAAATCGTTGAATTCGATAGCATTTCGGCCCCAGAAACGTGATGCGGCTCAGGTTCATGAACATTATACAAAAATGGCGCGGCAAGGCGCCGCCAAATCGATGGAAGGCCACCGCGATGGGCTTTCCTTCCGCCTTTCCACAAAAAGCATGGTCATTCAAACGACAGGCTAGGCCGATTTGCCAATATGGATGCCTCTGTCGAGGTTCTAATTCCCCTTCGGGTGGGCAATCATCAGACAAGAGGGTTCAATCTCGATGTCCATGCTGCGGCCGCGAATCGGCTCTCCATCCAGATTCATCTGGATCCGGGCGGTTGTCTCGATCCGCAAACGCTTAACTTGAGCCGTCACAACTTCGTCTTCCAGTGCCCGCACCCCTGATTCAAAAAGGCGGGAAAAAAAGGGGCCAATCTCCTCGCGCGCGGGAAAGGGAATGATGGTGAGATCCAGCAGACCATCATCTATCCGCGCATCGGGGCAAAGAACCGCCCCACCGCCGGCCTGGCGACCATTGCCAATGGCGAGCGCCAGGAAACGTCCCGACCAGGAAAAGCCTTCTCCCTCCATCCGCCCTTCGCACCCGGCGAGTTCCGAAAACCGCCGCAAGCCGGTGAAAAGATAGGCTGCTCCGCCAATCCGCCGCTTCAACACAGGGTCCGTCTCGGTGGTCACGGTCGCGCCAAAGCCTCCGGTCGCCATGTTGACGAAAGGGCGGCCGTTCACACGGCCAATGTCAAGCGGGCTGAACCGGCCCTCGGCCGCGATGCGCAGACACGCTGCCGGCTCCGCAGGATCGAGACCGAGCCCCGCGGCGAAGTCGTTGGCCGTCCCCAGCGGGAGCACCGCAAGTGCCAGCGGCGTTACTCCAGCCGTTTGGGCGGCATCGAGCATCCCGCCAACGACTTCATTGACAGTCCCGTCACCGCCGCCTGCAACCACGACGTCGAATGGATCTTCGGATTGATGGTTTACGGCTTCCGCAGCGAACCGGCCGGCATCGCCGCCTTCCCACGTGACCCGGACCGAGACGTGATGACCGTGATCCCGCAAGGCCGCGACGGCTTCCCTGACATCCGGTCGGTCGGCGGATTTTCCGTTCAGAATCAATCTGAGGTGTCGTGATGTCATGCTTGTCTCGAAAACGATGGTTCGGGTTCTTCCGGAAAGGGTTTGCGCCGGTGCAGAACAACGGCTGCCAATGGCCTAGCCTGGCAGGAGCGGATCTTCCCCGGTGCGCTCAGCCCGGGCTTCTTCGATGAGCCAAGTCCGGAACGCCGAGACAACCGGCCGGAGCGTGCGGGTCTCGGGATAAACGAAATGATAGGCCGAGCTTTGGGTCAACGGAAGGTCGAAAAGCTGGACCAAGCGGCCGGAGGCAAGCTCGTCCTCGACAAAAAAGCGCGGCACGAGCGCGGCTCCCAAGTGATGAATTGCCGCTTCCGAGATCATGACGAATTGCTCGAACCGAACTCCCTGGAACGCCGTGGCGGCCGATATCTCCAGGGCATCGAACCACTGCTTCCAGGCATTTGGCCGCGTGGCGAGTTGAAGCCGCGGGACCCGGGCAAGGTCGGCAGGCGCTTCGATGCCATGCCGGTCCCTGAAAACAGGCGAGGAAACCGGAATGACATCCTCTGGAAACAACGGATCGGCAATCGCTCCCGCCCAGACCGGATCGCCATGATGGATCGCGCCGTCGAAGGGCTCGGTCTCGAAATCGAAGGGCTGCAGGCGCACGCTGATATTGAGGCCGGCATGCGGATAGATCCGCATAAAGCGGGACAGACGCGGCGCGAGCCAACGTGTACCGAACGTCGGCAGGACGGCAAGATTCAAAACGTCCTGACTGCCGGCATAGGACATGACTTGCCGGGTCGCCGCGGTCAAATCCTCCAGAGCGCCCCGGATATCGTGCAAATAGAGCCGTCCGGCGTCCGTCAGAATGATGCGCTGGCGAACGCGGCGAAAGAGTTCAACGCCCAAACGGTCCTCCAGATGCCGCACCTGCTTGGAAACCGCGCCTTGGGTCAGATGGAGTTCTTTCGCGGCACGGGTGAAGCTTTCGTGCCGCGCCGCGCACTCGAACGCGATGAGTGTGTCGGCGGGCGGAACAAAGGCGCGTTTCATCGATAAAAGGACCTTGGAAAAAATCGGTTTATTCCATATTGGCATGAACCATGGAGCATTGATCGCTTTATTGCAATCGGGAGACTTGCGATACTGTGCAATATTGGAATAGCTACTGCGCAACATGAGCGCCGCGAAAAAGCGGCATGCCCCAGCGGCGGCGCAGCCAAGGAGATCTGACATGAACGCACCAGCAAACGTGAAATCGTCCCCGACCGGCGGCGGCATCTTCGATTGGCAGGACCCCTTCATGCTGCGCGATCAGTTGCATGAAGACGAAGTTCTGATCATGGAGAGCGCGAGGGCCTATGCGCAGGAACGGCTTCTGCCGCGCGTGATCGAGGCTTACCGCGAGGAGAAGACCGACCGGTCGATCTTCAATGAAATGGGCGAGCTCGGCCTGCTCGGTGTCACGATGCCGGAAGACTACGGCTGTGCCGGCGCGTCTTATGTTGCCTACGGCTTGGTCGCCCGCGAGGTCGAGCGCGTGGATTCCGGCTACCGGTCCATGATGAGTGTCCAGTCGTCCCTGGTGATGTACCCGATCTATGCCTATGGGTCCGAAGAGCAGCGCAAGAAGTATCTCCCGAAGCTCGCCTCTGGCGAATATGTCGGCTGTTTCGGCCTGACAGAACCCGATGCCGGTTCGGATCCGGCCGGGATGCGGACCCGGGCCGTCAAGACCGACGGCGGTTATCGCCTGACCGGATCCAAGATGTGGATCTCGAACTCGCCGATTGCCGATGTGTTCGTTGTTTGGGCCAAGTCGGATGCCCATGACGGTGCCATTCGCGGTTTCGTGCTCGACAAGGGCATGAAAGGGCTATCCGCGCCGAAGGTAGGCGGCAAATTGTCCCTGCGGGCTTCGATCACCGGCGAGATCGTCATGGACAATGTCGAAGTTGGCGAAGATGCCCTGCTTCCCAATGTCTCTGGCCTGAAAGGACCGTTCGGCTGCCTGAACCGTGCCCGCTATGGAATCTCGTGGGGCGCTATGGGGGCCGCCGAAGACTGCTGGCATCGGGCCCGGCAATATGGTCTGGAGCGCGAACAATTCGGCCGTCCGCTGGCCCAAACCCAGCTTTTCCAAAAGAAACTCGCCGACATGCAGACCGAGATCTCGCTCGGATTGCAGGGCTCGCTGCGTGTCGGCCGTCTGTTCGATGCCGGAAAAGCGGCACCCGAGATGATTTCCATCGTCAAGCGCAACAATTGCGGCAAGGCTCTGGACATTGCCCGGATGGCGCGCGACATGCACGGCGGCAACGGAATCCAGGAGGAGTATCACGTGATGCGTCATGCTCAGAACCTGGAAACCGTCAACACCTACGAGGGCACGCACGATGTTCACGCGCTGATCCTCGGCCGGGCACAGACCGGATTGCAGGCGTTCTTCTGAGACTTCAACAGTCTGAACGGACCAACCCATGGCGCACCACACTGCAGACGTTGTGATTGTCGGCGGGGCCGTCATGGGATCGTCCGTGGCCTGTCAACTGGCCCAGCGGCCGGATTTTTCCGGCCGTATCGTCGTGGTCGAGGCCGATCCTTCCTACCAGACTTGCGCCTCCGCCCGATCCGCCGCGTCCATCCGCCAACAATTCTCCAGCGCGATCAACATCGAGATTTCCCTGTTCGGCATAGATTTCCTGCGCCGGATCGGGGAAGCGCTCGCGGTGGAGGGCGAAAAACCGGCAATCGATCTGCATGAAGGTGGCTACCTGTTCCTGGCAACTCCGGACAAGGAGCCGATCCTTCGCGAAAATCACGCACTCCAGACCAAGCTCGGCGCGGATATCGGCTTTTACGATCCAGCCGGCCTTGCGGACAAATTTCCCTGGCTGGAAACGCGGGATCTATCGGCCGGCTGCCACGGGTTGACCGGCGAAGGGTGGTTCGATGGCTATGGCCTGCTACAGGCGTTCCGCAAAAAGGCCCGTGCCCTCGGGGTGGACTATGTTGCGGCCAGAGCGGACCGCCTGACACGGTCGGGCAATGGCTGGCAAGTCGCCCTTTCCAACGGCGCAGCGATCACAAGTCCGGTCGTGGTGAACACCGCAGGAGCGTCCGGTGGCGCAAACCTGTGCCGGCAAGCCGGCTTGGACCTTCCCGTCCACAGCCGAAAGCGGTGTGTGTTCACCTTCGAATGCCGGGAAAAGCTGGACGGGTTTCCCCTCCTCATCGATCCGACGGGAACCTATGTCCGGCCGGAGGGGACAGGGTTCATCTGCGGATCGGCACCCCCGCCGGATCAAGATCCCGATTGCGACGATTTCGATGTCGACCATACGCTGTTCGAAGAGCATATCTGGCCCACGCTGGCCGCGCGGGTTCCCGCCTTCGAAGCCATCAAACCAGGCGCGGCATGGGCCGGCAGCTACGACATGAATCTGTTCGACCACAACGCTTTTGTCGGCTCTGTTCCCGGGATCGAGGGGTTTTATCTCGCGCTCGGTTTCTCGGGCCACGGCCTGCAGCAAGCCCCCGCAATCGGGCGCGGGCTGTCCGAACTCATCGCAACGGGTGCGTACCAGACGCTGGATCTGTCCCCGCTCGGCATTGAACGGCTTGCCAGAAACAGGCCGCTCGTCGAGCGGAACGTGGTCTAACACCGCCTGTCCGGTTCCGGCAGAAATATCCGCACACTACTCGGCAACCAAAACGTGAGACGGTAACAGGCCCGTATCTGTGATGGAGCCGGGCTTGCTCAAACCCGGCCGCGGATGGGTAACCAGATCCTCGACCCGAACGGGCCGGGCTACCGGGTTCGGCAAGGACTCGGAGAGCGATTTATGGACCGGCGGCCGGAAGCGGGCGGCCGCTGACAGCCCCGTTACGTCCTGCCCACCCGTGACCGCAGCCAGCGCGTTTTGGCGGCTGTCGGTATATCCAGGAGCCGCCCAATCGCCCAGTCTCAGGAGCGCATCGCGAAGTGCCGTTTTCAACCGGCCCAGCCGAAGCTTGTCCGGTTCGAACGGCGGCGTTTCGTGCCGCAGGTAGGCGCGTTGCGCCACGACCATTGTCAGGGCGTGCAAACCGGCTTCCGGGCGCCCGTAACTGCGGGTGATGAAACCACCTTTGAAAACATCGTCCACACCGACGGAATACCCCCCCGTCTCGGCCAGAACCCCGGCCAAAAGCGACTTGATTTCCGGGTCGCAGGAGTTCCCACCACCGGTTCCCAGGCTGATGATGGGCAGGCCGCGGTCGCAAAATCCCTTGATCCGGGACCGGGCCGACTGGCAATCCAACAGGATCAGCTTGCCGTGGCGGGCGGAAAGCCGCTCGATTTCCCGGCACAGCGCGTCGTGAAAGGGGCTGTGAAACAAGATCAAACGCTGCTCGATTTCCGTCGGGCCGGGCTGTTCGTCCGGTTTGTAGATCGGCTTATTGTCGAGCGTGACTACAGGGCAAAGGGCGGTGTCCGTGGCGCGCGTTGCCCGGAAGGGCGAAGGATCCTGGTCCGGGTCCACGACATAATGGGACACGGTCGAGCGGACGACCGTGGCATCCAGTTCCCTGGCAAGGTCCAGCACTGTTTCCAATCGCCAGGACACATCGGTCTGAAGGCGGCCCGTTGCGCTCAAACGTGGCAGGATCGAAGGATGTATCTCGGTCCCGGCTCGCGGCAAACACAGGATCAGCGGACCATCGCCCTTTTCAACGCGGATCATTTCAAAGCCTCACACACAATCCGTCGGGTCTCCAGTTTGATTTCTTTACTCTACGGAAACAAGACAATTCGGAAACAGACGCGTGAAATCCCTGGATCGACGGCTTCGATGGCTCCGTTCCCCTGGCCAGCCGGTTTTTGCGCTCCCTTCGGCTCTTAGGGCAATCCGCCTGTTTCTCAAATGGCGCTTACAGGTTAACCACAAGTCAGGCACCAGAGGACGCCACGGGGTGAAGCGGCACGCTCCAATCTGATCGGGGAAAATTGCTCGCAATTTTAGAGTGTTAGAGCATCGATTCCTGACATAACGGATCGCAAAGTGATTCAATCTTGTCAGGAGATGCTCTAGAAGCTGCCTGAAGGAGGACAACACCGATGGGAACCACTCTTCGCCAAGGCAAGGAATTCTTGATGATCCCGGGACCGACAAACGTTCCGGATGCGGTCTTGCGGGCGATGCACCGGCCAGCGATCGATATTTACGAGGGCCCTTTGGTCGAGACGACCGATGCCTGTCTTGCCGGTCTGAAGAGGCTCTTCAAGACCGGGTACCCGCCGTATATCTACGCCGCGAACGGCCATGGCGCCTGGGATGCCGCACTCTCGAACACATTGAGCCGCGGCGACCGGATTCTCGTGCTGGAATCGGGTCTCTTCGCCTCCGGTTGGGGTCGGGCGGCGGGCATGATGGGCTTGAACCTCGACACGCTTCCCGGCAGCTGGCGGGAGCCGGTCGATCCGTCGGCTCTGGAAGACAAGTTACGGGCCGACAAGGGCCACAAGATCAAGGCCATCCTGGTCGTCCAGGTCGATACGGCATCCGGCGTGTGGAATGACATTGCGGCGCTGCGCAAGGCGATCGACGCGGCCAGCCATCCGGCCCTTTTCATGGTTGACACGATCGCCTCGCTGGGCTGCGTGCCCTTCCACATGGACGACTGGGGCGTGGATGTTGCACTGACCGGGTCGCAAAAAGGTCTGATGTGCCCGCCGGGCCTGTCCTTCGTCGCCGGCGGCGAACGGGCGCGAAAGGCGCACCTGACCGCAGACCTGCGCACGCACTATATGGACTGGTCCTTCCGGGATGGGCCCATTCACTATCAAAAATACTGCGGGACGCCGCCGGAACACCTGCTTTTTGGTTTCAAGGCCGCCCTTGATCTCATCTTTGACGAAGGTCTCGAACGGGTCTGGCACCGGCATGCCCTTCTGGCCGAAGCAAGCCGGCGGGCCGTGGCCGTCTGGGAGAAAGCCGGCGCGGTCGAGTTCAACATCGTCGACCCACGCGCCCGGGCGAACAGCGTCACGGTCGTGCGCACCACCGGCTGGGAAGTGGAAGGTCTGCGCAATTTCACCCATGATGTGTGCGGCGTGACCATCGGCGGCACGATCGGTGAAATGGTCGGGCAGGGTTTCCGGATCGGCCATATGGGGCATGTGAATGCCGTGATGCTGCTGGGCACACTGTCCGCCATTGAACTTGGTTTGGCCAAGCTGGGAAAAACCGGAACAAGTGGCGGCATTGTTGCCGCTCAGGACTATCTCGCGGCGGCTCTTTAGAGCTCCAGGTCAAGCCGCGCGCAGATCGTCTTGAGAACCTCGATGCGCGCGTGACGCTTGTCCTCGGATGAAATGAGCGTCCATGGCGCGTAGTGGGTGGAGGTGCGGTCGACCATGTCCCCGGCCGCGATGGCGTATTGGTCCCATTTCAGACGGTTGCGCCAGTCTTCGTCGGTGATCTTGTACTGCTTGTAGGCGGTTTCTTCGCGCGCCTTGAACCGGGTCAGTTGCTCGCCTTCGCTGATCGCCAGCCAGAATTTGCAAATGATGTATCCAAACCCGGCCAGTTCTTCCTCGAATTCGTTGATTTCATTGTAGGCCCGCAACCAGTCTTCATGCCCGGCATAACCTTCGACGCGTTCGACAAGGACGCGTTCGTACCAGGACCGGTCAAAAATCGCGATATGTCCGCGCCGGGGAATCCGGCGCCAAAACCGCCAGAGATAGGGCCGGGCCTTTTCTTCGTCGGATGGCGCGGAAATCGGGTGCACCTTGTAGATGCGCGGATCGAGCGGGCGAATGACCCGGCGTATCGCGCCGCCCTTTCCGGCGGCGTCGTTTCCCTGGAAAACGAGGATCATTCCGCGTTTGGAAAACGCCTTGCTGTCGGAAAGATCCGACAATTTTTCCTGCAGACTGTCCAGTTGCGCCTTGTAGTCGGCCTTTTCAATCCGCGCGGACAGATCGATCGCATCCACGGCAGACCTGTGCTCCACTCCGCCGACGATCGGCGGTGCGGCCACATTCCTCGGCTCCCCATCCGCCAACTTCAATTGGATCGCGCGGGACACCGTTTGGCCCAGCGCCGCATCCCGATAGTCGGCATCCTGGGAGGGAATGACAAACCAGGGGGCTTGTCCGGTGCTGGTTTCGAGAATGATCTTCTCACCCACCTGGGATGCAATCTCATGGTTTTTCAATGTGGCCCAGTCCGACAGCACATGGCGGGCCTTGCTCTTTTTTTGCTCGATCTTCTTCAGCCGGCGCTCCTGATCCTCTTTCGGCAACACGTACCAGAACTTCAAGACCAGGATCTTTTCATCTGTCAGCATTTCCTCGAACCGGCGGATCCGTTTCAGTTCCAGAGAGAACTCGGCGTCATCAATCTCTTCGTAGATCCTGCGCTTGAGCAGGGTCTGGTACCAACTGCCGAAAACAATCGCCGTTTCCCCGCGCTCGGGAAGATCCCGCCAATACCGCCATAACGGAGGACGGAGTTTCGCCTCATCCATCATCTCGCCATAGGCATTGCAAACAAGATGCCGGGCGTCCATCCAGGCATAGAGCCGCGCGATGGATTCGCCCTTGCCCGCCCCGTCCAGTCCATCAACCAGGATGAGCGTGGCAAAGCTTTTCTTTTCGATCATTGCCAATTGCGCCGACAGAAGCTCTTCGCGGATCTGCGTCTCAAGGGCCTTGAACGTTTTCCTGTCCAGTTTCTGGGGCAATTCGGCCGATGCAAACATGAGAGATCCCTTTCCAGCCGGTCGATCATGGGTCATGGACCGTAAATCAACCATTGACGCGCGTGGCGCGCGCGAACGTCGGGAAAGCTTAGCTCCATTGTGGGACAAGAAGCAAAACCGGCCGCTTGCCAGTACACTGCAACAGGACGCGTGCGAGCGGCTGGCCGCTTTTTGTCCTTGGACAGCCTGCCGGCCGCCTATATGAAGCGGGGATAACGGACTCTACCAGGCAAGACGGTTGAGACGGCAACCCATTCCATTGTCAGTGTGATGATGCTGTGACCGACTTTCTGAATCAAATCGTTACATTCATTGGCGACAACCCGGGTATTGCCGGGTTTATCTGCTTTGCCGCCGCCATGGGCGAAGCCTTGTTTATCGTTGGCCTGTTTGTCCCAAGCACCGTTGTTCTGGTTGGCGCCGGGACGCTCATCGGTCTGGGGAAACTGGATGGCTGGACGATCTTTGTCTGGACCACCCTTGGGGCAATTGCCGGCGACGCGATTTCCTACTGGGTGGGGTATGTTTACAAGGACCGTCTCAGAAACATCTGGCCGCTGTCGCGCTATACGATCATCATGGACCGCGGCGAAGCCTTCTTCGAGCGTCATGGCGGCAAGAGCGTCTTCATCGGCCGCTTTGTCCCAGGCGTGAAATCGGTGGTTCCGGGGATCGCCGGCATGGTCGGCATGAATGCCTGGCGCTTCACCTTCGTGAATGTCACATCGGCCATTGCCTGGACCGCGTCTCACATTGCGCCGGGAATTCTGGCCGGAACGGCCCTTTCGGCGCTTGGCGAAGTGAGCGGCCGTCTCGCCCTGGTCGCCGGGGCGCTGCTGCTGGTCCTCTTCCTCGCCATCATGCTTGGGCGCTGGCTGATCCTGATCATCATTCCGCTGTTTCCCGGCGCCCATGCGGCATTCGCAAACTGGTTCGCGCGACGGCCCGGCCGGCTGTCGCAATGGGTCGGGCGGACGTTCGATCCCGCGCATCCCCGATCGACGGGCATGCTCGCCTCCGCGCTTCTCCTGCTGGTCACAATTCCAGCCTTTTTGTGGCTGATGGGCGAGATCTCGCCCGGCGAGCCGATGGTGCGGGCGGATGTGGCGATCTTGAACATGTTCGAAAGCCTGCGCACACCAACCGGCGACCATATCATGATAACCATCACCATGCTGGGCGATGGCATCGTTGTGACCGTTTTGACCCTTGTGGTGGCTTGCTATCTGTTTGCCCGGAAGGCCTGGCGCCGCGGCACCGGCTTCTTGATCGCGATGGCCTCGACCGCGCTGTTCGTGCCGGTCATCAAACTGCTGTTGCACCGGTCCCGTCCCATGGACCTGTACACCGGCGCCGACGCCTTCAGCTTCCCCAGCGGTCATACCACACTGATCACTGTTCTATTTGGAATCTGCGCGGTTCTTGTTGCCCATGACCGCAGCCGCTGGTCGAAGGCCGGGATCTTCACCATCGCCGCAATCTTCATCATTTCGATCGGATTTTCCCGGGTCTATCTTGGTGCCCACTGGATGTCTGATGTTCTGGCGGGTTTCTTGTTCGGGACCGCCATGGTGGCCGCTTTCGGTTTTGTTTTTGGCCCGATCCACAACGAAAAGGTGGGGCGGTGGACCTTGGCCGGCCTGGTCACCGGCACGCTTGCAACCTTCGGAGCCTGGCACGTCTCATCGGACTTCAACACGGCCGCCGCCGCCTATGCGCCGCGCATCGAGCGCGAGGTCATCACACGCAAAGCATGGGAAGGGCAAGCATGGCTGGAACTGCCGCGGAACCGGATCGAGCTGAATGGCGAAATCGAAGAACCCTTGATCATTCAATACGCCGGCCCACCGGACAGCCTCGTCCACGCGCTGGCCGCCAGCGGCTGGACCCCAGCCCCCAAGTGGTCTCTCTCATCGGCGGCGGGGTTCGTGGTCGGCGAAACACCGGCCGAAGCCCTCCCCGTGCTTCCCAGAACGCATAATGGCTTGCCTCCGGATCTGGTTCTCATGAAAGAAGACCGCGAGCCGACGCCAAACCAAGGTCGCTGGGTTCTGCGGCTTTGGCCAACCCGATTTGATTTGATGGACGGAGGCCGACGCCTTGAGATCCACGCGGGAAGCGTCGTTCACGAGTCGATAGTCCGGCCCATGGGCGAATTTTCTGGGCCGCGCACGGACCGTGACATGCCCGATGCCATCAATAACCCGGCATTGACACTGCCGGGGGCCCTCACGCGGATACGCCCCGACGGGCGAACCGTTGTCCTTGCCGTCTCGCCGGCACAAGCTCAGGGGATCAATAGGTCCGCTGAACCAGCGGCCAGTGTTCCGGTGCAATGACCTGCCCGTCACATTCCGGTTTTGCCCGGTACTCCAGGAGATCCCATTCGAGCACCTCACCAGGCCCGTCGACAAGCCGGTAGGCAGCATAGGTGCCGCAATCACCCAGCCCCCGGGCAAGGGCTGTGGTTTCGAGCCGGCCTGTCCGCGGATCGACTTTGGCGTTCATTGCGCCGTAAAGGCTGCCAGTGGGGGTCGCTGGATCCGGGAGAAGCAGAATGTCAGCCCAATCGCCGGGCGGATTCTGGGTCACACCGAAGACACTCGATGCCTGGTACGCGCCACTGAAACAGGGAAGCTGCCAGAGAACATAAAAGTCATTGACGCTGTAGCGCGTCCCCGGCCATGCGGCCGGCAGGTCGAAGTCGCATTCGGATCCAGCCCATTCCCGCGCGGCGCGTTGCAACGCCGCCGGGACGTCACCACGCTCGACAAGATCGACCGGCGGGCCGAACGCAAGACCCGCGGGCATTGAGCCGAGACCGGAGGGTGCGGGACGGGGCTCGATCCGCCGCTTCAAGGGTGCTTGATCTGCGGCCGCTACTTCAGGCGCCTGCCGTTTTCCGGCCGTGCCCGCAGCCTTTGGGCATCCGTGCACGCCTTTGCCTGACAGAACGAACGGAACCTTGCCCCGCTCGATCACCGTCATGGAAACATCATGGAGGGTGGTCAAGGCATTCGCATAGCCGGCGTCCAGAACTTCGATATGAACCCGTATCGAGCGGTCCCCATTGGCATAAAGATGCTGGGTCGCAAGGCCGCCCTTGATGGGGCCGCCGCTGACAAGTTCCGCGACCCGATGGACAGTCCCGGCGATTTCGATGCGTGCCGGATTGGGCGCGACATTCTCGCCGAAATCCGTATGAAAAGCATAGGCAAACCGGTCCTTTTCGGGATCCCGATTGTGCTGCCAGATCGCAAAGTAGCATCCGCCAAGACCGCCTTCGATGTCTTCCTGACCGAACAGTTCGAGGGCAACACGGGGAAGCGCTTCTTCCGCCGAGGCCATGGGTGCCACCGACACCAGAAAACCCGAAACCAGACAAGACACTGCGTTCAAGCACCGGCGCATGTCAGGACCCCTTTCTTGCAACTCTTCGCCATTGTGGCCCGGAAGGCCTTTTTTTCATAGATGCAAGGCCCGTGATACGTAAAGCGCCTGAGCGTGGCGCGCTGCCGGATCCTAGCGGATTTCAAACGACGCATCGGTCATCGGCGAAGGCCATCGCGACAAGCGCCTAAGGTACTTCACCAGCTTGCGCGCCGGAGCGGCTCGCGAAAATATTCCGGCAGGGCCTTGCATTAAGGCCCATCCGCTCTTTATATTCAATTTAATGAAACTATTGGATCGAGGATCATGACCGAGTTCACTCCTTTCTCAGCGCTGCTGGGCGGTGCCCTGATCGGGGTCGCAACTGTTGCTCTCATGGCAATCCACGGGCGGATTGCAGGGATCAACGGGATCGTCAGCGGCCTTTTCGCCATGCCAACCTCCCCGGACTGGGGGTGGCGGGCCGCCTTCATCGCCGGGATGATTGCCAGCCCGATCGCCATGATGTGGGTGACCGGCTCGATGCCGGCGATCGAGGTGCCAGTCGAACCCTTGCTGCTCGCCATTGGCGGGTTTTTGGTGGGTATCGGCGCATCGCTCGGTTCCGGCTGCACCAGCGGCCACGGCGTTTGCGGTATATCCCGCCTATCCGCCCGTTCGATCGTCGCGACCGTGACCTTCATGGCAACGGGTCTCGTGACCGTGTTTGTCATGCGTCATGTCATTGGAGGCTGATCAATGTTCCGCATCTTGACCGCATTTGGCATTGGCCTCGTCTTTGGCACGGGGATCATGATTTCGGGCATGGCCAATCCCGCAAAAGTTCTCAATTTCTTCGACATCGCGGGGACTTGGGATCCCAGCCTGGCGTTCGTCATGGGCGGGGCGCTGTTGGTGACCGCGATCGGTTACCGGCTTGTGTTCCGTATGCCGCACCCCGTTCTCGCCAATGGATTTTCCCTGCCGACCCGCAAGGATATCGACCTTCGCCTGGTCGGCGGTTCGGCGGTCTTCGGGATCGGCTGGGGCTTTTCGGGTTTTTGCCCGGGCGGCCTTGTTCCGGCCCTCGGTCTGGGGCGTTTCGAGCCTTTCATCGCCGCGGCCGCGATCCTCGCCGGAATGGCCGCCTACAAGCTGGCAACCCAGCTGACCCAACCGAAACAGCCCATTGCAAATTCCTCCGCAACGTAAGGCGGAGCCGGGCTACCGAAACAAGCCTGTTTCGTGCCCCAAGCCCGTGACAGGACAAAAGGGAGATCGAAATGACCAACACCCCTTATCCGGTCGATATGTCGGTCAAGCCTGAAGTGACCGGCTTCTTCGACGAGGCCACCAACACCATCAGCTATGTGGTGAAGGATCCGAATTCGAACGCATGCGCGATTGTCGACAGTGTCATGGACATCGACTACGCCGCCGGCCGCATCACCTATGACAGCGCCGACGAGATCATCGCCTTCGTTCAAAAGAATGACCTGAAGGTCGAGTGGCTGATCGAAACCCACGTCCATGCCGATCACCTTTCCGGCGCGCCTTATATCCAAGGAAAACTGGGCGGCAAAATCGGCATCGGCGACAAGATCACCGTTGTGCAGGACACCTTCGGCAAAGTCTTCAACGAAGGCACCGAGTTTCAGAGGGACGGCAGCCAGTTCGACCGTCTGTTCGTGGATGGCGATACCTACCAGATCGGCACCATGACTGCTTTCGCGATCTACACGCCTGGCCATACGCCTGCCTGTATGGTCCATGTGGTCGGGAATGCGGCGTTTGTCGGAGATACTCTGTTCATGCCGGACGGCGGATCGGCGCGGGCAGATTTCCCGGGCGGCGACGCGGGCACGCTGTATGACTCCATCCAGAAGGTGCTCGCCCTGCCGGACGACATGCGGCTGTTCATGTGCCACGATTACGGGCCGAACGGCCGGGAAATCCGGTGGGAAACGACCGTGGGGGACGAAAAAGCCCACAACATCCATGTTGGCGGCGGCAAGACACGGGAAGACTTCATCAAGTTCCGGACCGAACGCGATGCGCAACTCGCCATGCCGAAACTGATTATTCCCTCCTTGCAGGTGAATATGCGCGCCGGGCAGTTGCCACCGGCCGATGACAGCGGCAAAACCTTCCTGAAGGTCCCGGTCAACGGGCTTTAATGACCACAGGAAATTTGCGAGGACATCCATGACCCCGAAACAGATCACCGACGAGATATCCGTCAGCCCTCAAATCGACCCTGAAGACCTGGCGGACATCAAGGCGCTTGGCTTCAAATCAGTGATCTGCAACCGCCCCGATGGCGAAAGCCCGGACCAGCCCTCCTATGAGGAGATCGCAGCGGCAGCCGCCGCAGCCGGTCTGGAAATCCGGAACTTGCCGATCGTCTCCGGCGGCATGACGCAGCACGACGTCGATGCGTTCGCGGCGGCCATGGAAGATCTTCCAAAACCGGTCTTCGCCTACTGCCGAAGCGGCACCCGCTGCGCAACAGCCTGGGCCTTTTCCCAGGCAAAGACCCGGCCTGCTAACGAGATTTTGGAGCAGACCGCCGCTGCCGGATACGATCTCAGATCTCTTTTTGGACAATAACCAAGCCCGCCGTGCGTACGGTCGGTTCATTGCCGACCGCACGCCCACCGTCCGCCCATGACAATCTGGAGTGATGGAGGCATTCAAACGGGCGTGAACGCAAAGACAAACCCTTCATGACCCTTTTTGTCCGCTACTTTCCCATCCTGACTTGGGGCCGGACCTATGACCGTGAAACCGCAACCAGCGATCTTGTTGCCGCGGTCATCGTCACCATCATGCTGATCCCGCAGTCCCTGGCCTATGCGCTGCTGGCCGGCCTGCCCCCGGAAGTGGGGCTCTACGCCTCGATTTTACCGCTCGTCGCCTACGCCATTTTCGGAACCAGCCGGGCGCTGGCCGTCGGCCCGGTCGCCGTCGTGTCCCTCATGACAGCCTCGGCGGTCGGCGAGCTCGCCCAGCAGGGCACCCCGGAGTATCTCGGGGCTGCGATCGCGCTGGCCTTCCTGTCCGGCCTGATGCTGATGGTGATGGGCTTCCTGAAACTCGGATTTCTCGCCAATCTGCTCAGCCACCCCGTGATTTCCGGCTTCATCACCGCGTCCGGCCTTCTAATTGCCTCCAGTCAGCTCAAGCATATCCTGGGAGTCCCGGCACAGGGTCATACGCTCTACGACATCCTCCTGTCGATCGGGAGCCATATCGCGGACGTCAACTGGATCACCCTTGCCATCGGCGCCACCGCGACCGCGTTTCTCTTTTGGGTGCGCAAGGGACTGAAGCCACTCTTGATCGGTCTGGGGCTGAAGCCCTTCTGGGCGGATATCGTGACCAAGGCCGGCCCGGTTGCCGCCGTTGCCGCAACCACTCTGCTCGCGGCCCTGCTCGAACTTGGCGAAGAAGGCGTGCGCCTTGTGGGAGATATTCCCTCGGGTCTGCCCATGCCGCAATTGCCCCCCTTAGACAGCCAGCTTTGGCTGGACCTTGCGGCCCCAGCGCTGTTGATCTCGGTGATCGGCTTCGTCGAATCCGTGTCCGTCGCCCAGACGCTCGCAGCCAAGAAGCGGCAGCGCATCGATCCGGATCAGGAATTGATCGGGCTGGGCGCGTCCAACGTCGCATCGGCCATTTCCGGCGGCTATCCGGTGACCGGCGGTTTCGCCCGCTCCGTGGTCAACTTCGACGCCGGAGCCGCGACCCCGGCGGCCGGCGCATTTACCGCCATTGGCATAGCCGTCGCCACGCTGTTTCTGACCCCGCTCCTCACCAACCTGCCGCAGGCAACCCTCGCCGCGACCATCATCGTCGCGGTCCTGTCGCTGGTTGATTTCGGCGCGATCAAACGCACCTATGCCTATTCGAAGAGCGACTTTTCCGCCATGGCGGCAACAATCGCCATCACGCTGTTCTTCGGGGTCGAGCAAGGTGTTGTGACCGGTGTCGCCCTGTCCATCGCGCTGTATCTCTACCGGTCCAGCCGTCCGCATATGGCCATCGTCGGCGTTGTGCCCGGATCGGAGCATTTCCGAAATATCGACCGGCACACCGTTGTCACCGGCAGCAAGGTCCTCACCTTGCGGGTCGATGAGAGCCTGTTCTTCGCCAACAGCCGCTATCTGGAGGACCGGATTTATGCGCTGGTCGCCGACCGTCCGGCAATCGAGCATGTTGTGCTCATGTGCCCGGCGGTCAACGAGATTGACGCCAGCGCCCTGGAAAGCCTGGAAGAAATCAATCACCGCCTGTCCGACAGCGGGGTCACCTTTCACCTGTCGGAGGTGAAAGGACCGGTGATGGACCGTCTGCAACGGACCGATTTTCTCGATCACCTCACCGGTCAAGTCTTCCTCAGCCAGTATGAGGCCTTCCGCACCCTCGATCCGCTAACGGCCCATGTCGCCGAATCCCATACCCCGAAGAAAAACGCCCAGTCCGATGTTTGGAGCGGCCCAGTCATCTGACTTGATTTTGAAGAACGCCCCTGTCATCCACGGGCCATGAGCGTTCAACATCCCCATTCCGGCCGGCTGCAGGACCGTTTCCGCCCCGGTTCCAGCGGACAGCTTGCGGTCGTGTTCTCGCAGGTTCGGGTCCCGGCCGGAAGGTTCGGGCTGGAACGCTTGTTCGCCGCCACGCGCCACGGATGCCTGTTCTTGAACGACACGGAAAACGGCTGGTATCTCGGGCTGGAGCGGGACATCGACGCTGCGATCGATCGCGCGGTTTCCACGGCTGCGCCGGGGCGGATCATCTATTATGGATCATCGATGGGCGGAACAGCGGCCTTGGCCACCGGGCTCCGCCGCCGCGATGGCACCGTTCATGCCTTTGGCGCCGAATTGCGCCCAGGACGCCCGGGTTCGCAGAGCGCGCGGTATGGCGTTCCGCCCGATGACAGCCGCTTCCCGGACTTTTCGGGGTTTGACGCGCCAACAGCCGATGGCAATTTCCATCTTTACTACGGTTTGTTTGACGGAACGGATGCGGCCAATGCCGCCTATGCCGCGCAGCATATGCCGCAAGCAAGCCTCCATGGGCTGTCCTCAAGTCACGCTGCTCACGACCATCTCTACAGTCTCAATGTGATCCGCCGCCTCATCACGACCTTCAACAGGGATCCGGCGGTTGAACTTGCCGCCAAACATCTGGTCTATCCCGGCGGCATGACGGATGCGGCCATGTTCGGCGCGGCGCAGGAGGCGTTCAGCGCCGGGGACCACGTCCCGCCGGGCCGCCTCGCGGCCGCTCCCGGTTTCGCGCGCAATCCCGGTATCCGGCTGCTTCATGCCGAAGCCCTTGGGCGCGCGGGGGATCAGGCAGGCATGATTGTCGCGCTCGGCAATCTCGACCATGCGATCGAAACCCACGATATTTGGGGCAAGCTGCCGAAGCGCTGGAGAAAACAGATCCCGCTGCGGCGGGTCGAAGCGCTCGTGGCCCTTGGCCGGTGTTCCGAGGCGCGAGAGGCCCTTGCTCAAACCTGCAAACGTTTTCCAGTGGATGAAAACATGCGCAAGCTCTCCCAAGCGCTCGATCTGGCACTGGGAGATGTCCCGGGGCCTATTGACCCGCCGTGTTGATCACCGGCGGGATTTCGCGGCAGAACCGAAACACTTTCGGCTGCTTCTCACCGTCCTGCACGACCAGCAATTCATCCCCGCGTTTGCGAACCGTGACCATCCCCAGCGCGCTCGCGCCAGTGTCAAGCCGGCAGTTCATCGCGGCGCGCTGCGCACCTTGGGGCCTTTGTTCCGCGCCATAGACCTGGCAAATGCGTGTCGGGGTTTCCATCAAGCCCCGGTGAATGGCGACGACCTGGCCGGGAGGGCCGCGATCGATCCGCGTCAAGACCGCGCAATCGGCCTCAGCCCCGATCCAGATCCCTTGCGCGAAGCCCGCAAAGCGCAAATCCAGGACCTTGCCCTCCAACAAGGGCGGCGAGGGCCGGACGGACAGCTGCCGGTCGCCCTTTGCCGCGAGAACCGGACCCACAAGGATAAGACTCAGAAAAACTCCAAAGCATGGCCCCAACCTGCGCAAGGTCACGACGCCCCTCCATCTGCCCTCTTTGGCCCGGACGATAGCCAACCCCAAACCGAAACGAGCCGGAGTTTTGCCGGAAATGGGCTTTGACGCAACGAAAAGCGACCAGGCATGTCCGGACCGGACCAAGATCGGCGCCCCGGGCCGCCTCGGCACGCTTTCCCGAAACCTTACCGCGCGCGCCGAATTTACGGCAATTTCGTCAAGTTTTGCGCGGAATTGACTTGAATTTTTCGAACAAAAATAGAACATTAGTGGAATGAACCGAGACACCGCCGCCGCCAGCGGACCGATCCAGCTTGATGACCCCTTAACGGACGGGCGTCAGTCCGGGCAAGCCTCGCTGATTTGGCGCGGAACCTCACGGCTCTTGCGTCAATGGGACTTTGTTTGCCTGCCGGAACTGACACTCGCCTCGGGTCGGCGGGCGGATCTGATCGGGCTCGGGCCACGCCATGAAATCTGGATCGTCGAGGTGAAATCCTCCATTGCGGATTTTCGGGCCGACAACAAATGGCCGGATTACCGGCACCATTGTGACCGCCTTTTTTTCGCGACATCTCCGGACGTACCGCCTGATATCTTCCCGGACGAGGCCGGCCTGATCGTGTCAGATGGGTTCGGTGGACTGGTGCTGCGCGAAGCCCCCGAGCACAAACTGCCGGCAGCGACCCGCAAGGCCGTCAGCCACCGTTTTGCCCGGACTGCGGCCGCGCGTCTTCACGACCTGATGGATCCCGAGGCGCGCCGTATCTTGTCTGGCGGATAGCGAAATCCAGCGGCCTCGATCTGCGTAAATCCTCCGAAGACAAAAAGGTCAGCGGAATTGCAATGAGCGGAACAGCCCTCCAGGTGGTCTGGTTCAAACGGGACCTGCGGATTGAGGATCATGCCCCGCTCGCCCGCGCGGCGCGGCGCGGTCCCGTCCTACCGCTCTTTGTCGTCGAACCGGATTTGTGGGCGCAGCCGGACATGTCCGCCCGGCACTATGCATTCCTGACCGAATGTCTGCGTGCTCTGCGCGAGGATCTCGCCGCGATCGGTCAACCGCTTGTGGTCCGGACAGGAAGCGTCGTCGAAACGCTTTCCCACATTCATGCGAGCGATCCTGTCGGCGCACTCTGGTCGCACGAGGAAACCGGCAATGCATGGACGTATCAGCGCGATCTCAAGGTCGCCGCCTGGTGCCGGGAAAACGGTGTTCCGTGGCATGAGGACCGGCAAACGGGCGTGATCCGGCGTCTTGGCTCGCGCAACGGCTGGGCCGGCCGCTGGGACGATTTCATGGCAAAGCCCGTGATCGGCGCTCCGGTCCTTCGCCCTTTGCACGACCTTGAAGCGGGCCGAATACCCTCCGCCAACGACCTTGGGCTCGCCCCCGACCCCTGCGAGGAGCGGCAGCCCGGCGGACGCTGTGACGGGCTGGGGACGCTGGAGAGTTTTCTGTTCCACCGCGGCAAACCCTATCAAAAAGCCATGTCGACACCCGTGACCGCCTTTGACGCATGCTCACGGGTCTCGCCCTATCTGGCATGGGGATGCCTGTCCATGCGGGAGGTCGCACAGGCTGCATATGCGCGCCAACGGGAGTTGAAACAATCCTCAGAACCCGGCGTCACCCAATGGCGGGCGGCCATGCGGTCTTTTTCCGGCCGCCTTCACTGGCATTGCCACTTCGTGCAGAAGCTGGAAGACGAACCCCGGCTGGAATTCGAAAACCTCCACCGGGCCTATGATGGCCTGCGCCCTTCCGAACCCGATCCCGCGCGATTGGCGGCCTGGCAGGCGGGCGAAACGGGGCTGCCCTTTGTCGATGCCTGCATGCGGGCGCTGACCGCGACAGGCTGGATGAATTTCCGCATGCGGGCCATGCTGGTCGCCGTTTCCAGCTATCACCTGTGGCTCGACTGGCGGCAACCGGGCCTGCATCTGGCACGCCTTTTCACCGACTATGAGCCAGGCATCCATTGGCCTCAGGTCCAGATGCAATCCGGAACCACCGGCATCAACACAGTGCGTATTTACAATCCGGTCAAGCAGGGCAGGGACCAGGACCCGGACGGCGCCTTCATCCGGCGATGGGTGCCGGAGCTTGGCGAGATCGACGCGCGGCATCTGCATGAACCCTGGACCGCTCCGAATGCCGGACGTGTGCTCGGCAAGCGCTATCCTTTCCCGCTCGTCGATCACTTGAGCGCGGCCAAGGACGCAAGGGAAAAGGTATGGGGCGTGCGCAAAGGCGCCGAATTCAGATCGAGCGCGCAATCGATCCAGGGAAAACACGGCAGCCGCAAGAGTGGCATTCCCATGCGCGGCCGCGAGAAAACGCCGCGCCGGAAAAAACCCGCACCAGATGCACAGCCCGACCTGTTCGATCGGATCGGCCCCGCCTCATGAAAATGCGCAAGAAATCCGACCTGCCGCAAAAAACCTGCCAGACCTGCGGCCTCCCCTTCGCCTGGCGGAAAAAATGGGCCAAGGACTGGGAAAACGTGCGCTATTGCTCCGACCGCTGCCGGCGCGAGCGCCAAAAACGGCCCGGCTCCACTACCGGCTGATCGCCTTCACATCCTCCATGATCGACCGGGACCACGCGATGGCGTCATGCTCGCAAAGCCGGTTGAACATGGCTTGCCACCGGTCCCGCCGCTCCTCCATCGGCATGGTGATGGCGGTCTGGATTCCGGCGGCGACCTCTTCGGCCGAATGCGGGTTCACGATAACCGCCTCCGGCATTTGCTCGGCCGCGCCGGCAAAGCGCGACAGGACAAGCACGCCAGGATCCTCGGCGCGTTGTGCGGCAATGTATTCCTTGGCGACAAGATTCATGCCGTCGCGCAACGGCGTCACCAGACCGACACGGCTGGCACGGTAGATCCCGGCGAGCGCCCGGCGGGGAAAGGACTTCGTGAGGAACCGCACGGGTGTCCAGTCAAGGTCGGCGAACCGGCCATTGACATGACCTGCCAACAATTCCAGCTCGCGGCGGATATCGATGTAGGCATCCAGCTCCGATCGCGATGGCGGCGCGATCTGCATGAGCGACAAACGTCCCCGGTTTTCCGGATAATCCTCCAGAAGACGTTCATAGGCGCGGAACCGTTCCGGCAGGCCTTTCGAATAGTCGATCCGGTCGACGCCGATGATCTGCTGACGGCCGCCCATCAGCTTTTCCAGGCGGGCGATATGCCGGCGGGCATCCGGCGACATGGCCAGCTTGGAAAACGCATCCGCGTCGATGCCGATTGGATAGGCCCGGGCGGTCACCACCCGGCCACCGATGCGCAGTTGATTATCGCCGATATCGGTCGCACCGGCTTCCTCAACCGCAAACCGCTTGAAGTTATGCGCATCCCGATGGGTCTGGAACCCGAGAAGGTCGTAGGCCAGCATCGCCCGGCAAATCGACTTGGCATTGGGAAGCGCGGCGAGAATTTCCGGAGCGGGGAACGGAATGTGCAGAAAAAAAGCCATCGGGTTCTGCACATTCATCCCGCGCAGATCTGCAGCGAAGGTCAAGAAGTGATAGTCGTGGACCCAGATCACGTCTTCCGGTTCGATCAAGGGCCCGAGACGGGCGGCAAACCGCTCGTTCACATAGCGATAGGTTCTTTCAAATTTCCGGTTGAAGTCGGCCAGATCCAGCCGGTAGTGCAGCACGGGCCAGAGCGTGCGGTTCGCATAGCCGGCATAGAACCCATCATAATCTTCCCGGGTCATGTCGAGCTGCACCATCTGGACGGAGCGCGCGCGGGTTTTTTTCAGGGTCGAGAATGTTCCCTCGTCGCTGACATCACCGCTCCAACCGAACCAGATCCCGCCTGTCTGGCTAAGAGCATCGACAAGGGCGACCGCAAGCCCCCCGGCCCGGCCGGTATCCTTAAGCGGCCCGACCCGGTTCGATACGACGATGAGACGTCCCATTCCTTTTCCTCCCGCTTTGTGGACAGACCGTATCAGGAGGACACGGCGCGCGGCAAACCGGCGACCGCTGGCCGTTGCGCAAACAAGGCTGGTGGGAGAGACAGGAGACGTGGCAGCCGTCTCTAGATCACGCTCTCCCAGCCTTTGCTCAGCCGGACGGCACCGTTGATGATACCGACCATGGAATAGGTCTGCGGGAAATTGCCCCAAAGCTCCCCGGTCGACGGCGTCGTGTCTTCAGACAATAGCCCGACATGATTGCGGCAAGACAACATGGTTTCGTAAATCTCGCGCGCCTCATCCGTCCGCCCGATCCGCGCCAGGGCATCGATGTACCAGAAGGTGCAGATGTTGAAGGCGTTTTCCGGCGCGCCGAAATCATCCGCCGCATGATAGCGGAAGAGGTGATTTCCGCGCCGGAGCGTTTCACCAATCTTGTCGACGGTCGCGATGAAGCGTGGATCTTTTGCCGGCAGAAAGCCGACTTCCGCCATGAGAAGCAAGCTGGCATCGAGATCGCTGCCTTCGAAACTCTCGACGAAAGCGCCCACATCCGGGTTCCAGCCACGTTCGCAAATAACCCCGTGGATCTTTTGCGCCCGTTCGCGCCAATAGGTCGCGCGGTCAACCAATCCGAATTGGTCGGCGATTTTCGCGATCCGGTCACACGCCGCCCAGCACATCAAGGAAGAAGAGGTATGAACACGGGCACGGGTTCTCAATTCCCAAATTCCGGCGTCCGGTTGGTCGTGCATCGCAAAGGCGCGCTCGCCGACCTGTTCCAGCCGGCGGAAATCTTCCAATCCCGGTTGGTGCAAAAGCCGCTTGTCGAAATAAGCCTGGGCGGCCCCGAGGACGATGTTGCCATAAACATCATGCTGGAAGTGCTCGTAGGCCTGATTGCCGACCCGCACAGGTCCGTTGCCCCGATACCCCGGCAGATCCGTGATTTCCTCGATCAGTTTTTCTTCCAGCCCGATCCCGTAAAGCGGCTGGACGTGGCCGCCATTGGTGACGGCCGCGATATTGTTGAGATAGCGCAGATAATTCTCCATCGTCTCCATTTCGGAGAGGGAGTTCAGGGCGCGAATCACGAAGAACGCATCACGCAGCCAGCAATAGCGGTAGTCCCAATTGCGCTCGCTTCCGGCCGCTTCCGGAATGGAGGTCGTCGCCGCCGCGATGATCGCGCCCGTTTCCTCATAGGTGCACAATTTTAGGGTGATCGCCGCCCGGATGACGGCTTCCTGATACTCAAGCGGCAAGCTCAACCGGCGGGTCCAGTGGCGCCAATAGACTTCCGTGTTTTCCTCGAAATCTCGCAGGATCTTGTCGGGATGGTCGGTGAGCGATTCATCCGGCCCGAGATAAAAGGACAAAGGACCGTCGAGAAGAAACGGGGTTTCCTCGCGCACATAGGTCACGGAGGCATTTGTGGTCAGCCGCAAGGTCGTGCCGTTTCCCACCCAGCGCACATGGTTGGAGCCGAACGTGATGTCCGGCACCCGCTTGCCCCAGGCGAACCGGGGACGACAGCGAACACGGATGCGCGGATGACCGGCAAGCGGGCGGACACGGCGCACCACAGCATTCGGCCGGAACATGCGGCCCTTTGCGGTGAAGCGGGGCGCGAAATCCGTTATCTCGATGGCATTGCCCTGCCCGTCGAAAATTCGGGTCTTCACGATGGCCGTGTTCGGAACATATTCCTGCTCGGACCGCACGGCCCCGTTCAGCTCTATCGCAAAGGCCGCGTCGCCTTCCTCGCCAATGGTTCCCAGCAGCGAATGAAACACCGGATCGCCGTCAAAACGCGGCAGGCAACACCAGACAAGAGTGCCCATCTTGTCAATCAGCGCCGCAATCGAGCAGTTGCCGATCATGGCAAGATCGAGCGAGCTTTCAGATTTGACCGGAGAGGTCCAGGACATGACTCAATGCTCCAAAGCAAGAAAATTGCTGGTCAGCCAGGCGTGAACCGCCGGGACAGAAGACAGCCGATAGTGCGCACAGGTCTGCCCCATGCCAACCTTGACCCCCAGTCCACCAAGACGCTGGGCGGCAGCGAGGCCGTCTTCGTCCGTTACGTCGTCGCCGATGAAAACGGGTGTCCGGTCCTTGAAGGGCGCATGCGCCATGAATGCCTCAACCGCGCGCCCCTTGTCGGAGGTGGCCGGCTTGGCCTCGATCACCATCTTGCCTTCGACAAGGTGCAAGTTGTCGAGACCGGCAACGGCTTCCTGCATGACGCCCCGCACATCCTCCTCGCGGTCCGGGTTGGCGCGATAGTGCACGGCGAGCGCGACGCCCTTGTTCTCCAGGAAAACACCGTTCGTCAGCAAGTCGGAGGCTTCCAGATCGGCCTTGAGCTGCGCAATTGCACCGGTCGGCTTGTCGCGAATGATATCGGCACCAACGGCCTTGCGGTGTTCCAGACCGTGCAGGCCTGCGGCCGGCAGCTGCAACGGATCTAGAAAATGGTCGATCTCGGCAATTGGCCGGCCGGATATGACGGCGACCGCCCCATCGAGGCACACCTGAAGACGGGAGAGCGTGTCGACCACACCGGGCGAAACGGCAACTTGCTCTGGTCTTGGCGCCAAGTCGACCAATGTTCCATCGAAATCAAGGAACAAAGCCATGTCCGGCCGAACGTGCGGGGGTGTTTCCATGAAACCGTCCGGTGTCTGGAAAGGCCAACTGCGGGTATCAAGCCAACCTGCGGGCCCTGATGATCTCGGGACCTCTTTAACAAAATGCGCAGTAAAGAAAAGCGGCGGCTGCCCAATAGCAGCCACCGCATAAAATTTAATCACACAAAGAGGTTCACCAGGCTTTCCAGATACTCCTGGCGGCCCGATACCGGTTGTGGTTCGAGATGTTGGCCATGAACCCTTTCGGCCAGCGCCTCCAGCGATGTTTCACCTCTCAGGATCGCGGCGTTTTCCGGCTTCTGCCATCCGGCGTAGCGCTCATGAACGAAACTCTTCAACCGCCCATCCTCGATCATCTCAGCCGCCGCTTTCAGACCACGGGCGATCGCGTCGGCGGACCCGACATGGGCCTGAATAAGATCAACCGGATCAATCGACTGGCGGCGCAGCTTTGCGTCGAAATTGGTCCCGCCGGACGTGAACCCGCCCGCCATCAGGATCTCGTAATAGGCCAGCGCCAGTTCGGGCACATTCATGCCGAAATGGTCGGTGTCCCAGCCGCATTGATAGTCGTTCCGGTTCATGTCGACCGACCCGAAAATCCCCAGCGAGTGGGCCATGTGGAGTTCATGCTCGAAGGAATGCCCGGCCAGGATGGCATGGCCCTGCTCGATGTTCATCTTGACCTCGGTCTCAAGACCGTAGGCCTTCAGAAAGCCGTAGACCGTCGCGACATCGTAATCGTACTGGTGTTTTGAGGGCTCTTGCGGCTTGGGCTCAATCAGGATCGCGCCGCCGAACCCGATATTGTGCTTGTACTCCACCACCATGCTGAGGAATCGGCCAAGCTGATCCAGCTCCTGTTTGATATTGGTGTTGAGCAGCGTTTCATAGCCTTCGCGCCCGCCCCATAGCACATAATTCGCACCGCCGAGCCGGTGGGTGACGTCCATCGCGTTCTTCACCTGCGCGGCCGCATAGGCAAAGACGTCCGGATTGGGATTGGTCGCAGCTCCCGACATGTAGCGCCGGTTGGAGAACATATTGGCCGTGCCCCAAAGCAGCTTCACGCCGGTTTCTTCCATCTTCCTCTGGAAAATGTCGGCGATCGCGTTCACGTTGGCGTTGCTTTCGGCCAGCGTATTGCCTTCCGGCGCAATGTCCCGGTCGTGAAAGGTGAAGAACGGCATTCCGAGGATCTGGAACATCTCGAAGGCAACATCGGCCTTCAGTCTCGCCTGTTCCATCGGGTCGCCGCCCGCCGCCATCCAGGTCCGCTGGAAGGTGTCGCCGCCGAAAGGATCCGTTCCTGGCCAACAGAAATTGTGCCAGTAGCACACGGCAAAGCGCAGATGATCCTCCATGCGCTTGCCAAGGATCACTTCATCCTTGTTGTAGTGGCGGTAGGTCAGCGGGTCGCGGCTGTCCGGCCCGGCATAGGGGATCGGAGCGAGGTCGCCGAAAAATCCGGTGCTCATGGGAAAGTCTCCTTAAAAACCGGCGGTCTTGAAAGCCGAATAGAGAGGGCGCCAACGCTGATAAGCGCCGGCGTAGGATTGAGTGAGCGCTGCCTTTGGCTCGATTGTGCCGGACAGGGGCGGTTTGGCGAAAAGCCCGTCCGCCGTGCCCAGGGCTGCGGCCTGTCCAAGTCGGGCCGCGCCGAGCGCCGCACCAAAATCGCCATCGGCGGGCACATCCACCGGAACGCCAAGGACCGCGGCAATGATTTCCAGCCAGGTTTGAGACCGTGATCCGCCCCCGACGGCCATCAGCCGTTCGACCTTGGTGCCGGCCACCTCTAGGGCTACCAGGCAGTCTTTTAGGGCGAATGCGACGCCGTCCAGCACGGCATGGGTGAGATCTTCGGGCAAGGTTTCGTGCGAAATCCCGGCAAAACCCGCCCGAATGGCCACATCATTGTGCGGCGTGCGCTCCCCTGCGAGATACGGCAGAAAAACAACATCCGAAGGCCGGCCGACCGCGCCCAGCGCGCCGGTCAATTCAGACGGGCTCTTGTTCAAAGTCCGGGCCAACCAGTTCAGGCTGTCAGTTGCGGACAGGATCACCCCCATCTGGTGCCAGGTTGCGGGAACAGCATGGCAGAAGGCGTGAACCGCATTGTCCACGTTCGGCGAGAACCGGTCATTGGTGACGAACAGAACGCCGGACGTACCCAACGAGACGAAGGCCGAGCCGGGCTCGACGGCCCCGATCCCGCAGGCCGATGCCGCATTGTCCCCGCCACCGCCGGCAACGACGGGACGGCCCGTCATGCCCCACCGGGTGCAAAGCTCTGGACGCACTTGACCGGACGGCGCCAAGCCTTCGACAAGACGCGGCATATGTGTCCGCGACAGACCGGTCGCCGACAATAAATCGTCGCTCCAGTCCCGGGCCGCAACATCCATCCAGAGCGTGCCGGCACTGTCGGACATGTCGCCCACATGCTCGCCGGTGAGTTTTAGACGCACATAATCCTTGGGCAGGAGGACCTTCACGGTCTTTTCGAAAATGCCGGGCTCGTTCTCCCGCACCCATTGAAGTTTGGGCGCGGTGAAACCGGGCATGACCCTGTTTCCGCCAAGGCTGAGGAATTTCGGTTCTCTTTCCTCAAGATCGGCGCATTGCGCCGCGGACCGGCCGTCATTCCACAAGATGCAGGGGCGAAGCGGCATGTCATCGGCGCCAAGAAGGGTCGCTCCGTGCATATGACCGGACAAGCCAATCCCCCGGACGGCCGCCATCTTGTCGGGATGGCTTGCCGCGATCTGGTCCATGACGGTTTCAACAGCACGCCACCAGCTCTGCGGATCCTGTTCGGACCATCCCGGATGCGGGCGATTCACACTGAGGCCAGCGGTGGCAGACGCCAAAACGGCCTGATCATCATCAATCAGGATTGCCTTGACCGAACTGGTCCCGATATCGAGGCCCATAAACATGAGGTGCGCCCCTCAAACACTTGCCAAAAAGAGCCGGCCCATGGGCCGGCTGTTTGAAATTCATCCGCCGTCCGGTTCCTATTCAGGCCCGATGACTAACCGAGCGCCGTGTCATCGACCAAGGCGCCCGGCCCCGGCGTTGCGTGCGGCGGGCACTTGCCGAGAATGATCATGCCAAGCACGTCATCGTCACTGACCTCATGAGTCAAAGCCGTTCCGACCAGTTGGCCGTTTTTCATGACAGCAATCCGGTCACACAGTTGGAACACATCGTGGATGTCGTGGCTGATCAGGAAGATCCCGAGCCCTTGCTTCTTCAGTTCCTGGATCAGTTCGGCCACCATCTGCGTTTCGTGAACACCGAGCGCGGCGGTCGGCTCATCCATGATCAGGATGCGCGCGTTGAAATAGACCGCCCGGGCAATCGCGACCGACTGGCGCTGGCCGCCCGACAAGGCTTTCACCGGCGCGCTGAATTTTTTGAAGTTCGGGTTCAGCTTGCCCATGATTTTGCGGGTTTCGGCCTCCATCGCATCATCGTCGACGAAACCGAAAGGTGTGGTCAGTTCCCGTCCCAGGAAGAGATTGGAGGCCGCATCGAGATTGTCCGCCAGCGCGAGCGTTTGATAGATGGTTTCGATGTTGTGCGTCCGCGCATCCCGCGGGCTGTTGATGGTCACAGGCTTGCCGTCGATCCGGATCTCGCCGCTGTCGGCCTTGTAGGCCCCGGAGAGGATCTTGATCAACGTGGACTTGCCGGCGCCATTGTGACCGAGCAGGCCGACGACTTCGCCAGGATGCAGATCGACCGAAACGTGGTCGACCGCACGCACCCCGCCGAAGGAGATGCACATGTCTTTCATTTCAACGAGAGGGGCTGTCATCGCTTCACTCCCCCGTGCGCTTGCGATAGATGATGTCGATCAGGACGGCGATCACAAGGACAACGCCGACCACGATGTTTTGAAGGGGCGCGTCTACGCCGACCATGGCCATGCCCGACTGAAGCGACTGCATGATCAACGCGCCCAGGATCGCGCCATAGATCGTGCCAATGCCGCCCGACAAGGCGGTGCCGCCAATCACGGCGGCCGCGATCACACGCAGCTCGTCAAGCGTCCCGATGTCATTGGTGGAGAACCCCAATCGGGCGGAGGCGACAGCACCGGCGAGGGCGCAGAGCCCGCCCATGATGGCGAACACCTTGACTGTCAGAAAGCGGGTATTGATGCCGGACAGTTCGGCCGCGTCCGGGTTGCCGCCCGCAGCGAAAACATAGCGGCCAAGACGCGTCCGCTGGGCAACGAGGGTCATGATCACGGCAACGGCAATCAGCAACAGCACGGAGAAGGGAATGCCATAGCCCATGGTCATCCCATCCGGCAGCGTTTCGCCGCGGGCCTCGAACATGCGCTCCAACCGGCGTTCAGGGATTTCATAGGCGTTCAAGGTGGCGACGAAACCGAGAATGGATGCGCTGACCAAACCGCTGATCGTCAGTTCCGCCCAGAAGGGCTTGACCGGAAAGCCATGGGCCGCACGGCGCCTGCGGGCCACATATTGAAGGGAAAGGGCAGCCAGAACCGCGACGATGCCAAAGACCCAGGACCAGGTTTCTCCCATGGTCCCGCCAATGCCGCCGATTTTCGTGAAGTTGGCGTCAAGCGGACCAATGGTTTGACCGTTGGTGATGAACCAGGCGACGTTTCGCCAGACCAGCAACCCGCCAAGCGTGACGATGAACGCGGGGATAGCCAGGTAGCCGACAAGCCAGCCGTGGAACGCGCCGATCAGAACGCCAGCCACGACACCCACCAAAATGGTGATGGGAAGCGTCAGCGGGTGGTTCAAGCCCAGCCCCAGCCATTCCGGCGTCACGACCGTCTGGGTCATGGCCATTATCGCGGAACAGGTTGCCAAGAGCGAACCGACCGACAGGTCGATATGCCGGGTCACGATGATGAACACCATGCCGGTGGCCATGATGGCGACAGATACGGTCTGGATCGTCAGATTGAAAATGTTGCGCGGTGTCAGGAAAGCGCCGTCGGTCACCACGTTGAATGCCAGGCACAGCACAACAAACGCGCCAATCATTCCGAGCAGGCGCGTATCCAGTTGCAGCGCGGCAAACATGGTTCGTGCCGTCGGGGCCGGGGACCCGGACAGGGCGGAATCGGACATGGACAATGCTCCTTGCATGAGACCCGGCGCGCAGGCAGCCGGCTGTCTCCTTCCGGGTCGAGGCGGAGCCCGCACTCAAGCCGCTGGCGGACCTTCACATGCGTGAGGCCCGCCAATAGTCAGGGTTGATCAGTTACAGGGAGCCGGACCGTTTTCGACGCCCTGGCACAGCGCGGATTGTTCGATCCACCCGGCATCGACCACAACGGTCAGGTTGTCGGCCGTGACCGGCACCGGCTCGAGGAAGCGCGCAGTCAGCTCAGTGCCGGCGGGAGACGTCCAGCTCTGGGCCCCATCAATATCGGACATAGACGCGCCACCGGCCAAAGCCACCGCGATTTCACCGGCAGCCGTTCCAAGGTCGCGGGCATCCTTCCAGACCGATACGGTTTGCGTGCCTTTGGCCACTCGGTTCAGCGCGGCATGGTCGCCATCCTGACCGGAGACCGGAATGCCTTCCATCCCCTGAGCCGTCAGGGCGGCCACGACGCCACCGGCCGTTCCGTCATTGGAAGCGACAACGGCATCGACATCGTTGTTGGCGGCGGTCAGGATCTGCTCCATGTTCCGCTGGGCGTTCGCCGGCAACCAGCCATCGGTATAGGCTTCCCCGACGATCGTGATCTTGCCACTGTCAATCGCCTCCTGAAGCACTTCCTGCTGGCCGCCGCGCAGGAAATCCGCGTTCGGGTCGGTGGGCGAGCCCTTGATCATAACGTAGTTGCCTTCAGGCGCCGCTTTCAGCACTTCGCGCGCCTGCATGCGTCCGACTTCAACATTGTCGAAGGTCAGATAAAACGCCCGCGGATCCTCGATCAACCGGTCGTAGCCGACAACGGGGATGCCTTCATCGGCGGCGGCCTGGACCGCGGGACCGATCGCTTGGGCATCTTGAGCCAAGATGATCAGGGCATCGGCCCCCTGGGCAATCAAGGCTTCGATATCGGACAATTGCTTTGCGGATGAGCTTTGCGCATCCGCGGAAATGTAGGTGGCGCCCGCGGCTTCCAGGGCCGCCTTGATGGCCGCCTCGTCGGTTTTCCAGCGCTCTTCCTGGAAATTGGACCAGCTTACCCCAACGGTGATGTCTTGTGCTTGAACGGCTGTGATGGCGGATGTGGACAGAAGCGCCCCTGCCAGAAGTACGGCGATCTTGCGCATAACGGTGTTTCCTCCAAGTGGCCCGGTTCGATCAATGGGCCTTTTTGATTTCGTCGCCCGCAGATGATCCGCGAAAGGATCCTGCGCAGACGCCCGGCTTCTTATTTTTTTCGACGTCCGAAAAAAAGTTGCTCTAAAGCGCGGCTACTGTCAACATGGTTTTGAAAAACGTTGGGGCCACCGACCAAAAACGGCCCCAACCACCAAAGACCGGGACAACCCGGCATGGGTGAGGAAACAGCGAGGGCGATACGCGCGCATGTCACGCAAGGCGGACCGCGACCAGATCCGGCGGCAAAACCGGGCGATTATCCTACAGGCGCTGCGGCGCCAGGGCCCGATGGCCCGAATCGATCTTGGCCAGATCACGCAGTTGAGCCCGGCGACAGTGACGGCGATTACCTCCGATCTGCTCGATCAAGGCCTGATCGAAGGAATTGAGGCGGACGAGCCCAAAGGCCCTCAAGGGCGCGGCCGCCCGCGTTCGATGCTGCGGCTCAACCCGGATGCCGCGTGCGTCATTGCCATCCGATTGTCCGTGAACAGCATCGAGATGGCCCTCGCCAATTTCACCGGAGAAACGTTTTTCACCAAACGCGCGGCCTTCAACAGCGCGGCAGCCGATGCCAAAAGCTTTCCGCCCATCCTGATCGCCGCGATCCGATCCTTCCTGGAGGACGCCAAACTCTCACCGGACAAGGTTCTGGAGATTGGCATCGCAGCCCAGGGGGTGGTGGAGACCGAAACGGGCCTGGTCGCCTGGAGCCCGGCCTTTTCGGGACGCAAGATCCCGATCGTTCAGCCTCTTTCGGAGGCCTTTCACGCCGATTGCGCGCTCTCCAACGATACGAACATGATCACCGAAGCCCTGCACTGGTCGGATCCGGACCGCTACAGCGGGACATTCGCCGTCGTGATGCTCGACTATGGTGTGGGCATGGGTCTCTATCTCGACGACCATTTGTTCTCCGGCGCAAATGGGACCGCGGCGGAGTTCGGACACGCGAATCACATCCCCGGGGGCGCCTTGTGCCGCTGCGGCAAGCGTGGATGCCTCGAAGCGTATCTTTCCGACTACGCGCTGGTTCGGGCCGCGGATGGCCTTCCGGAAACGACGTCACCCGATGGCATCGCGGCCGGTCAATCGGGGCTTGCCACCCTGATTGACCGCGCAAAGGCCGGCGAGAGCGGCGCCTTGCAAGCCTTCCACCAAGCGGGAACCGTTCTGGGCTATGGTCTCGCCCGCATCGTGGCCTTGATCGATCCGAAACGGATCGTCCTGACCGGAGCGGCTGTCCGGGCGTTCTCGTTCATGGAAGAGGGCATGAAATCGGGGCTCGAGGAGGCGCTCGTGGCCGATCTTCGGCAGAATTTCGAGATCGATGTGCTGCCCTGGAAAGAAGACTACATCCGGCGGGGACTGATCGCCCAGGCCATGGAGCGGCTCGACCGTGGCCACACCGGCGAAACGGCGCATGGCAGACCCGCGCGCGGCTCCTACCCCAAGGAAGGAGCGCCGGCATGAAACATGCCCTCTTTCTGACGGGAATTGTTCTGTTCGCCAGCGCCGCCATGGCAGATGATGCGCCACCCTGGTCGGAAAACATTCTCGACCGCCCGCTCAACTTCGAGAAGCTGGCCAGCCAGGATACGGCCGCCATGGAATTGCTGATCAGCCACGGCGAACGGCTGTTTATCGGCAAGTTCACGACGGCGGACGGCGCGGGACGGCCGGCAGCCACTCAGGCCATCGTGCCGACGAAAAGGCGCCGCCCCTCGCCGCTCACGTTTCAGCGCCTCGCCGGTCTCGACGCAAACTCCTGCGCCTCCTGCCATCATGATCCGGTCGCCGGTGCCGCCGGGGACTTCACCACCAACGTTTTCGTCTCCGAAGGATTTGAAAGTGCGGATTTCGAGACGATCGATCCGCAGTTTTCCAACGAACGGGGCACCACAGCGCTTCAAGGCGCCGGCCTGATCGAACTTCTGGCCCGTGAAATGACCAAGGAGCTGCGTGACCAGCGCAGGGACGTGGCGCACCTTGCCCGTTCGACCGGCACGGCCCAAACAATTGACCTTTCGGCGAAAGGCATCTCGTTCGGGCGCCTGACCGCTCATCCGGACGGCTCCCTCGATGTCCACGAGATCGAGGGCATCGACCCGGATCTCACACTGAGGCCGTTCAGCCAGAAAGGTGTTTTCACGTCGCTGCGCCAATTCACCGTCAACGCGCTCAACCATCATCACGGCATCCAGGCCAGCGAACGGTTCGGGGCCGTCTGGACGGGGACGGACGATTTCGACGAAGACGGCCTAGCGGCCGAGATCACCGAAGGCGATGTGTCTGCTCTGGTCGTCTGGCAAGCCACACTGGCCACCCCTGCGCGAAAGCAGATCATGCCAGAGATCTGGGCACGGGCCGCGGAGAAAGGCGAGCAGCAGTTCGGCGCGATCGGCTGCGCGCAGTGCCATGTCCCTGCCCTGCCTTTGGACAGCCTGATTTTCGAGGATCCCGGGCCCTATGAAACCGCTGGCACGCTGCGGCCCGGCGATGTGACTGACGGGATTCACATGGACCTGGCCACGCTCGATTGGGTGAAGGCCTTGGACCGGGATGAGCAAGGACGTGTTCTTGTGCCGCTCTTCGGAGACCTGAAACGTCACAAGATCGCCGATGCCGCCCAGGACCGGCTTGGAAACGAGTTGTTGAGCCAACGTTTCGTGCCGCGCGACGAGTTCCTCACCGCGGAACTGTGGGGCGTTGGCAGCACGGCCCCCTACGGTCATCGCGGCGATCTCACGACCCTCGATGAAGTCATCCGGGCCCATGGCGGGGCCGCCACGGCCGCCCGAAAAGCCTATGAAACTCTTCCGGAAATAGAGCGGGAATCGATCATCGCGTTTCTGCGTAGCCTTGAGATCCCTCAATGACACCGTGCCGTGTATCACCTGCCGCCGTATGGCTCCGGCGATCGGCGCTGGCCGCCGCGC
Source organism: Roseibium aquae (assembly GCF_008711285.1). Lineage (GTDB taxonomy): Bacteria > Pseudomonadota > Alphaproteobacteria > Rhizobiales > Stappiaceae > Roseibium > Roseibium aquae. The sequence goes on along the minus strand of NZ_VXDC01000013.1, from coordinate 6,647 downwards.
TCCTCGCCGGCCCGGGCCTCGCCCAAGCCGACACGAGACCAACCTCACTTGCGCCGGTGCCCGCCTTCCTGGACGAAACCGGAACCGCAGGCATCGCGCATCGCTACGACGGGCCATGGGAGTATTTCGTCGGCGGCGGCACCGCCGTTTTCGATTGCGATGGCGACCGCCGGCCCGACATCTTTCTTGCCGGCGGCGAGAACCGGGCAAGTCTCTATCGAAACCGAAGCGAGTCGGGCGGGCCGCTGACCTTCGAACTCACGACGACCGGGGTGCCCGAACGCCAGATGACGCGGGTTCTGGGAGCCTATCCCCTGGATTTCAACAACGATGACATTCTTGACCTTGCGGTTCTACGGCTCGGTGAAAACCTTCTGCTCGCGGGCCAGGGGGACTGCCGGTTCGAGATCGCCAACCGGGCACTCGGTTTTGACGGCGGCCGGGAATGGACCACATCCTTTTCAGCCGTTTGGGAAACGGGAGAGACTTTCCCGACCCTCGCTTTCGGCAACTATGTGGACCGTTCGGCGCCGGGCGCACCGTGGGGCACCTGCCACGACAATTTCCTGTTCCGTCCCAATGGCGCTCTGGCCCCCCGTTACCCGGAGGCCTTTCGGCTGTCGCCCGGCTATTGCGCGTTGTCGATTCTGTTCACCGACTGGAACCGGTCCGGCGAACCGGCGCTGCGAATGTCCAACGACCGGCACTACTACCGCGATGGGCAAGAACAGCTCTGGGCCGTGCCAGCCGGCCGTCCGCCACGGCCCTACCGCGCGTCGGATGGCTGGCGGACGGTCAGGATCTGGGGCATGGGCATCGCCTCCATCGATCTGAACGTGGACGGGTTTCCGGAATATGCCTTGACGAGCATGGGCGACACGAAGCTTCAGATGCTTGACGACGAAGCCGACGAGACCCTGCCGATCTACCGGGATATCGCCTTCGATACCGGCGTGACCGCCCATCGGCCCTATACCGGGGACGATTTGCGGCCATCCACCGGCTGGCATGCCGATTTTCAGGATCTCAACAATGACAGCCTTTGGGACCTGTTCATCGCGAAGGGCAATGTCGAAGCGATGCCGGATTTCGCGGCCTTTGATCCGGACAATCTTTTGCTGGGACAATGGGACGGACGGTTTGTCGAGGTCGGAGATAGCTCAGGTCTTGCCAAGGATAGCCGGGGGCGGGGGGCCGGGCTTGCCGACTTCAATCTCGACGGCCTTCTCGACGTGATCGTGGTGAACCGGTCCGCGCCGGTCAGCCTGTTCCGGAATGTCGGCCGCGGCGATGCCAACCAGACCCGTCCGCTTGGGAACTGGCTGGCCATCGACCTTCGCCAGCCCGGCCAGCCGAACACCCGTGCCGTTGGCGCAAAAGTGAGCGTGAAAATTGGCAACCGGACCGTGACACGGGATGTCCTGATTGGCGGCGGCCACGCCTCGGGTCAGATGGGTTTTCTCCACTTCGGCCTTGGTGTATCGGAGCGAGCCGAGGTCCGGGTGCGCTGGCCGGATGGCGACTGGAGCCACACCTACCGTGTGTTCGCCAATCACCATGTGATCATCGAGCGCGACGCAGCCGAGGTCCGGTTGTGGATGGCCCCCTGAACCGATCGCGTGCTTCGTGGACCGCGCGGCAGGCTCCGGACGTTGGTTCTCCCTCGTTTGCGGAGGGCGAACCGCCTGCCTGCATTGCGCGCAAGTGCTCCGGGTGACGCTCTCCTGATCGATGAAACCCGGCGTTCGGGCCAGGCCCTTCGGCAATCCTTTGGTCTTTCCCGGCTTGATTTGGATGCTGCCGGTATTTTCAGCACATGCCTATATTTTTCATAAGGCATTGGAATAGCGATACATTATTTCATGAGTGTTTTACTCATAAATATTCACTCTCCAAAAATATTTGACTAATTGATCAAATTTTTTTCTCATGAAATCGACAGCTGCCTCGCAAAATGAAGGTTGCGTCAAGAAACACCAATCGCCATTCCTTCCGGAGGTCTTGAATGACCCAATCCAACCGCGCACCCGATGTGGCCGCGGGCCGCCTGTCCGATGAGGACTACGCCCGCAATTTCGCCGATCTGCACCCACTTCTCAGCCCGCATGAGGCCACGGTGGAAGCGGACCGGTGCTACTTCTGTTACGATGCTCCCTGCGTTCAGGCCTGTCCGACCAGCATCGACATTCCGCAATTCATCCGCCAGATCTCGACCGGCAACCCCACCGGGTCGGCGAAAACGATCTTCGACCAGAACATTCTGGGTGGCATGTGCGCCCGTGTCTGTCCCACAGAAACGCTGTGCGAACAGGTCTGCGTGCGGGAGGTCGCCGAAGGCAAGCCCGTCAAGATCGGCCAGCTTCAGCGCTATGCCACTGATCACTACATGTCGGAAAATGACATGACGCCCTTCACCCGCAAAGCCGAAACCGGCAAGAAGATCGCGGTGATCGGAGCCGGTCCCGCCGGTCTTGCCTGTGCGCATGCTCTGGCGGTCGAGGGGCACGACATCGATATCTACGAAGCCCGGGAAAAAGCCGGCGGCCTGAACGAGTACGGCATCGCGACCTACAAGACGGTCGATGACTATGCGGCGAAAGAAGTCGGCTTCATCCTGTCGATTGGCGGCATCACATTGAAAACCGGTAAGAAGCTGGGCGAGAATGTTCACCTTGCCGAGCTTCGGGCCAGCTATGACGCCGTGTTTCTCGGCATGGGCCTTGCCGGGGTGAATGCCCTCGGCCTGGCGGATGAGGACACGGATGGAGTTCTCGATGCCGTCGATTACATCGCCGATCTGAGACAAACGAAAAACTACGCGGATCTGCCCGTTGGCCGGCGCGTCGTGGTGATCGGCGGCGGGATGACCGCAGTTGATATCGCGGTCCAGACCAAACGCCTCGGAGCAGAGGATGTCACAATCGCCTACCGGCGTGGGCAGGACCGGATGAATGCCAGTGAGTACGAACAGCATCTGGCCCAGACCAACGGGGTCAAGATCCTGACATGGGCCCAGCCGAAAGAGCTTGTCGCGGAGAACGGGCACATCACCGCCATCGACCTCGAACGGACGCGGGATGACAACGGTGCTCTGGTGGGCACAGGCACCATCATCCGTCTGCCGGCCGACATGGTGTTCAAAGCGGTCGGGCAAACCCTTGTCCAGACCGACTTGAACGGCTCGGGACCCAACATTCAGATCGAAAAGGGCCGCATCGTGGTTGATGCCGACCGGAAGACCAGCCTTGAAGATGTCTGGGCGGGCGGCGACTGCATCCTTGGCGGGGAAGATCTGACCGTGGCCGCTGTCGAGGATGGCAAGATCGCCGCGGCCTCCATTCACCGCGCGCTCAGCGCCTGATTCTCATTGCTTGAAGGAGATCCCGTCATGGCTGATCTGCGCTCGGACTTTATCGGAATCAAATCCCCCAATCCGTTCTGGCTGGCCTCCGCTCCGCCCACGGACAAGGAATACAACGTTGTCCGCGCCTTCAAGGCCGGTTGGGGCGGCGTTGTCTGGAAGACGCTCGGCGAAGACCCGGCGGTGGTGAATGTCAACGGTCCGCGCTACGGCGCCATTCATAGCAAGGACCGGCAACTGATCGGGTTCAACAATATCGAACTGATCACGGACCGGCCGCTGGAAATCAATCTCCAGGAGATCAAGCGCGTCAAACGCGACTGGCCGGACCGGGCCATGGTCGTCTCGCTGATGGTTCCTTGTGAGGAACAGAACTGGATCGACATTCTGAAGAAAGTCGAGGATACGGAAGCGGATGGCATCGAGCTGAACTTCGGCTGTCCCCATGGCATGAGCGAGCGCGGCATGGGCTCGGCCGTTGGTCAAGTGCCCGAATACATCGAGATGGTGACCCGCTGGTGCAAAAAGCACACGCGCATGCCCGTGATCGTGAAACTGACCCCGAACATCACCGACATCCGCAAACCGGCCCAGGCCGCGAAGAATGGCGGAGCCGATGCGGTGTCCCTGATCAACACGATCAACTCGATCGTCGGTGTCGATCTGGACGCCATGGCGCCAACCCCCACCGTCGATGGCAAGGGCGCACATGGCGGGTATTGCGGCCCGGCCGTGAAACCGATCGCTCTCAACATGGTTGCCGAGATTGCCCGCGATCCCGCCACCCACGGCTTGCCGATCTCCGGAATTGGCGGCGTGACAACCTGGCGCGACGCGGCCGAGTTCATGGCGCTCGGCGCTGGCAACGTCCAGGTCTGCACCGCCGCGATGACCTACGGCTTCAAGGTGGTTCAAGAGATGATCGAGGGCCTGAAGGACTGGATGGACAGCGCCGGGTACACCTCGACCGACCAATTCATCGGCAAAGCGGTTCCCAACTGTTCGGACTGGCAGCACCTGAACCTGAACTACATCGCGAAAGCGAAAATCAATCAGGACCTGTGCATCAGCTGCGGACGCTGCCACATCGCCTGCGAGGACACCTCTCATCAGGCAATCACCAACATGGTCGACGGGGTGCGCAAGTTCGAGGTGATCGACGCGGAGTGTGTCGGCTGCAATCTGTGTGTGAATGTCTGCCCCGTTGAAGACTGCATCACCATGGAGCCGATGGCTGCCGGCGAGATCGATCCACGCACCGGCAAGCGCGTTGATCCGAACTACGCCAACTGGACCACCCATCCGAACAATCCGATGGCCGTTCGCGAAGCCGCAGAGTAGGACGGATCCCACAAGCTTTATGCGCCGCCCGGTCCATGACCGGGCGGCATATGCTCTGCCTGCCCTGATTTCTGACCCGCTGCCACCCTCGGTTCCCGCTGTTTGGTCCGTCGGGTATGTCATCTTTATGGCAACGGACACGGGCTTCGCCTCACGGGAAGCGACCCGCATTCGAACCGGACCGCCCCCAGCTCCGATCCGGCGCCCGGCGCAAAACGCCCGCCGGCAGCCCAATATCCTTGACCCGGTTCGGAACAATCCCTGACCCGATTGGATCGCTTCACGATCTATCGGAGCAGGGCAACTCTCTATAATTTTTTGGAATTGTGTTTGTTTTCCCGGTCAAACTGGAGCGTATCGCTTCAAGCTGACCGGGAAACGGTCTGACAGCCCCAAAAGGATCGCTGGCCAGACCTTTTCGCCGCGGAGCCGCCGCCTTTACATTTTATCCGTGACGACCGTTGTCGTTGCCCCTTCCGGCGCTGCGGTGATCACCGGATCGGAACCGCCAGCCAGGAGCGTGTCAACCGTGCGCTGATACGCATCCATGTCGAGGACGCCGGTCGAACCATCAACGAGCTTGTTGATCTCGCTAACCATGCGCACCTGGTGTTTTTCGGTCTGCGCGCCCGTCGCGTCGTTTTCCAGCACGATGTCCGCAGCCTCTTCCGGGTTCTCGGCCGCATAGGCCCAACCCTTCATGGACGCACGCACGAACCGCGCCAGCTTGTCGACCATTGCCGGGTCTTCAAGGCTCGACTCCAGAACATAAAGGCCGTCTTCCAAGGTCGCCACGCCCTGATCTTCATACTTGAAAACGACCAGCTCTTCGGCCGGGATGCCGGCGTCGATCACCTGCCAATATTCATTGTAAGTCATGGTCGAGATACAATCGGCCTGTTTTTGAAGCAAGGGATCGACGTTGAACCCCTGCTTGAGAACGGTTACCCCACCGTCGCTGCCATCGGTCGGTATGCCAAGCTGGCTCATCCAGGACAGGAACGGGTATTCATTGCCGAAGAACCAGACCCCGAGCGTGCGGCCGCGGAAATCTTCCGGCGAGGTGATGCCGGTTTCCTTTCGGCAGGTCAGCATCATGCCCGACTTTTGGAACGGCTGCGCGATGTTGACCAGCGGCACGCCTTTTTCACGCGAGGCCAGAGCGGACGGCATCCAGTCGACGATCACATCGGCGCCGCCGCCGGCGATCACCTGAGGCGGCGCGATGTCCGGGCCGCCCGGCTTGATCGTGACATCCAGGCCTTCTTCCTCATAAAACCCTTTGTCCGCGGCCACATAATAGCCGGCAAACTGTCCCTGTGTGACCCACTTCAGCTGCAAGGTGAGCTCATCCAGGGCATGGGCCGGTCCGGCGATCAAGCCGGCCGAGACAGCCGAGGCCGCCGCCCATGTTTTCCATTTCGCGAGTGCCATTCCCCTTCTCCTCATATTGGCCTGACGGACAGGCGTTCTGTTCTTCACCAGAAGGCGCCAGAAACCGGGCGCAAGAGACCGAGCGCAAGAAGCCGGCCGGACGCGGATCCTTCATCAAATCCGCGTGCCAGGCCAGCCGATGTCCTGCAGATCTTCGTTGACTGTGGGGTCCCACCGTCACGATCCCTGACCATCTGGTCAAGAAAAGGTAGGAAACTGCCGAGCAAATGGTCAAGGCGATAATTTGATCAAATGGCGAATTCAGACGCCTAATCTCGTAGCGCCAGCCTGTCAGGCAACGGTCAGGCGATCTTCCTGGCGTTAGAATGCAAAAAACCGCCCAAGAAGGATCTTGGGCGGGTGAATTGGTCTGTTGATCATTAGGTTTTAAGTTGAAGAGTTTTTTTCTGTCTTTAGCGGGCCTGGCGGCGACCTACTCTCCCGCGTCTTGAGACGAAGTACCATTGGCGCTGGAGCGTTTCACGGCCGAGTTCGGGATGGGATCGGGTGG
>NZ_VXDC01000012.1 GCF_008711285.1 Roseibium aquae | reverse complement strand
TCATCGATCCGGATCACGTTGCTCATCTCTTTGCCGTCGTCGTCATCAGTCATGCCATGCTCCCTTCAATCAGAATAAAGGGAACCGTACCAACCTGAAAATGTGCGAAAAATTTTGTACGTTATCCCGGTAATCCGGTCTTGAGATGACCCGCTTGTGCGCCTCCCAAAGATCAGCAAGCAACTGTCCGCCGGGATCTTTGATCTTGGAGGTGATCAAAAACATTGGTGTGTTCCGGTAGGTGGCATGCTGAATAGCCGACACGCCCTCGATGCCCTTCGAATTGATTTGAAAGGCGGGACCGTAGTTCAGCAGATAGTCGGCGCGGCCGGCAAGCAGGAATTTGATGGCCGCCCCGTGATCGGGGATATCATAGACCTGAGCATTGCTTTCCTCGCTCCTCAAATATCCCGCAAGCCCTCCATAGTCATATCCCGTGATGAGAACCAGGGACTTGCCTGCGAAATCCTCCTGGCGCCGGATTTCTGGCACGTTGTGCAAACCATACACGTTCAAGGGGAGCACTTCGATCGGCTGGGGACTGACGTTCACCTTGCCTTGAAACTCCGGATAGCTTTTCGCGCCCCAAAGGAGGTCGTGTTTTCCGTCCGCGACAACGTGGACATAGCGCCGGATGGGAAGGGGGGTAAAGGAGATGCCGTATCCGGCCTCGGTTGCGACGGCAGACATGTGGTCGGGCAGAAATCCCTTGATCTTGCCCTGCACAATATCGACCGAGGGCGGAAAGGAAAAGACGGCCATGGAGATCTGCCGTTTTGCCTGATCCGCCTCGGCCCGGTCTGACGCAAGCGGAGTGAACCCTCCAAACAGGGCAAGGCAGCACAAAAAGCCCAAGGCTCTGGAATGCAAGATCTTTCCGCGCCGCATCTGTGTTTCCCCCATGTGTTTTTGGCCAGATTGAAGCAAGAAATAGAATTAAACGTTCAAATCCTTTTCCTTGGCCAAACACATTTCTTTTCTCTTGTGCATCCCTACCGTACTTCCGGCGAATTAAATATTCGCTTAATTGGCGTGCATACAAGCTTGAACAGGACACTGATCCGGTCGAAGGGCCGCTGCGGAACGCGTTGGGCGGCCGGGTTCGTCACGCCGTCAAACCGGCTTGAGCAACACGTGCTTCTTCTTGCCCAGCGACAATTTCACGACGCCATCTGCCGTTACGTCGTCCAGGGTCAACTGGCGGTTCGCATCCTGCTCGACAGCGTCGTTGATCCTCACGCCGCCGCCCTTGATGTTTCGGCGGACATCGCCGTTCGAGGCGCAAAGACCGGCGAGAACGAAGGCGCTCAGAACGCCGAGCCCGGCTTCCAGCCCGGATCGGGCGATCTCGACTGTCGGCAAGCCTTCGGCTGACTGGCCTTCCTCGAAAGCCTTGCGCGCTGTTTCCGCAGCCTCCTCGGCCTTGTTCCGGCCATGCATCAGTGCGGTAGCCTCGGTTGCGAGAATCTTCTTCGCCTCGTTGATTTCGGACCCTTCCAGCGCGGCAAGGCGTTTGATCTCGTCCATTGGCAAGATGGTGAAGAGCTTCAGGAAGCGTTCGACATCCGCGTCCTCGGTGTTCCGCCAATACTGCCAGTAGTCATAGGCCGAAAGCTGCTCTTCATTGAGCCAGACGGCGCCGTCGGCGGTCTTGCCCATCTTGGCGCCGGAGGAGGTCGTCAGCAGGGGCGAGGTGAGGGCAAAAGCCTCGACCGCGACCTTGCGGCGGATCAGATCAACCCCGGACAGAATGTTCGACCATTGATCGGAGCCGCCCATCTGCAGGCGGCAGCCGGTGCGGTTGTAGATCTCCAGGAAGTCGTAGCCCTGCAGCAGCATGTAGTTGAATTCAAGAAAGGAAAGATGCTGCTCGCGCTCAAGGCGCAGGCGAACCGAATCGCGCTGGATCATCTGATTAACGGAGAAATGCCGGCCGATGTCGCGCAGGAAATTCATGTAGTTGAGGCCAAGCAGCCAATCGGCGTTGTCCATCATCAAAGCGTCGGTCGGACCGTCACCGAATGTCAGAAGCTTGTCGAACACCTTCCGGATGCCGGCTTTGTTGTCCTCGATGGTTTCATCCGACAGCACTTTCCGGCTTTCATCCTTGCCGGTCGGATCACCGACCCGCGTCGTGCCGGAGCCCATCAGGGCAATCGGACGGTGCCCGGTCTGCTGGAGCCAGTACATCATCATGATCTGGACAAGCGACCCGACATGAAGACTCGGGGCCGTGCAATCAAATCCGATATAGGCAGTCACCGTTTCCTTGGCGCACAGCGCGTCCAGCCCCTTTGGATCGGACACCTGATGGATATATCCGCGCTCGGACAAAACCGTCAAAAACTCCGATGTGTACTCGCTCATGTGCCATGTCCATGTTTGTCAATCCGATCCGGGGGCAGACCCGATGGATGTGGCTCTATACCGATGGGCGGGCAAAGTAAATTCCAACGGTTCCGTGCCTGGGACGAGCTTGTCCGGCCGGGCGCGCAAAGAGATCGAGTGGCGGCCGCTTCCTTCGCCGCCGACAGCCCGAAACGGGGGCGGTCAGCAAGCCAAGCCCGGCCCGCAAGCCCAGGCGGCAAGCCCGGGTGGCAAGCCAAGCCGAGACCGAAAGATTGTGTTTTGCCGCTGCCTGTCGTAGTCGGGCCTTCCCGAAAACGGGCGCTTTCGCCCGTGCCGCCCATGAACGGAGCCCTCATGACCCTCGATCCCTTTTACCTCATCGTCGGCCGGGCCACCTGGATCGACCGGCTTGCACCGCTCGGCCTCAAGCTGGTGCAACTGCGCGTCAAGGACATGGAGGGCGAGGCCCTGTTACATGAGATCATCACCGCGAAGGCGGCAGCGGACCGGTTTGGCGTCACGCTGGTGATCAACGATCACTGGCAAGCAGCGATCGAGGCTGGCTGCCAATGGGTGCATCTGGGACAGGAAGACCTGCTTGAGGCGGACCGTGCCGCGATCAGGGCCGCCGGCCTGAAACTCGGTCTGAGTTCCCATGACGGTCCGGAACTCGAAGCCGCGCTCGCGGCGGACCCCGACTATATCGCGCTGGGGCCAATTTTTCCGACGACGGCGAAACAGCTGAAATGGGAGGCCCAGGGACTGGAGAAATTGCGGACCTGGAAGAAGAAGATTGGAGAAATGCCGCTGGTCGCGATCGGTGGCCTGACGCCGGAACGCGCCGTCGCCGCGCTCGAGCACGGGGCGGATAGCGCCGCGGTGATCACGGATGTGGTCGGCGCTGAGGATCCGGATGCCCGTACCCGGCAGTGGCTGGATGCGACCAAACGCTGGCGGTGATCCAAGAGAGGATGGTCCGGCCTTGGATTGATCCGTGCCGGCAGAACAACCGCGGGGATGGCGTGCCCCGGGTCCGATCAGGCCAGGATGGTTTTCAGGAACATGCAGCCATTTGAGCCTGGCTGTGCGGTTCATTGAATGCCTGGATCGGCGGCTCAAGGCCGGCGGCTATGAAAATCCGGTCAACGGTTCCGTTCACGCGGAGCTGGTAAATCGCGCAATTGAGATCCTCAAAATACCGGGCGTGATCGCCGGTTCTTGGCACAGAAAAATACCGGCCATTCAAAAGAACCTCTTTATAGGGCGCGGGTTCGAAATGTCCGTCAAACGGCAATCCTGCAGCTTCCGCATTCTCCCGGAACAAGGATGAATTGTCGCTGATAACAAGATCGATGCGCCCGGCGGCGAGCATCTTGATGAGGATTTTTTCGTCGGTGGCTTCGATCTTCCGCAACTGTCCGCTTTCGTTGAACCGCGGATAATAATAGGCACCCGCCCTGTGGCCGATGAGGTAGGGGGCGAGGTCGTCAAAAGACCGCGGGTCGGCATCGCCGTCCTTTCTCCGGATGAACGAGACCTCACGCCGCTCGTAGCCATATGGCATCGGAGACAGAAATGCGGCCCTGTCTTCATCCATGGAGTGCCGGATGAGCATGCCGGCTTTGCCCTGTTGTGCAAGAACGATGCTTCGTTTCCACGGCACGGTCACATATCTGGCCGTGTTGCCGGTTTCCGCCATGATGGCTTCGACAAGGTGGAAGACGGGTCCGGAAATCCGGCCGTCCTCAACAATCAGGTCGGGTGGCCGGTTTCGGATTTCAACAGTAATGGTGGCCGCCTTCGCTGATGCGAGGCCCAGGAGCGAAATCGCAAGGATGGCCAAGACTTTCACGGCATGCTTCCCAAGGGTTCAGCGCGATTGTTCCGGCATCGCCATGAATATAGGGTAAAGGGCTGGGACACCCACCAACGCGGCGGGGCGGAGGCACGTTCGTTTTTGTTCTCGTGTTGACGAACCGGGCCCTAATCCCATCCCATCGTCAGGTGAATGGACGGATTGCCAACCTAATGCACTGCGGCAGGGTGCAAAGGTCGGCGTCTCGCTGCAAAAGGCGCGGTTCTCCAGAACCGCCGTACCCGCGCTTTGCGGCGGTTCAATAAAGATCTGCCCGCAACAAAAAACCCCGGCCTGTTGGCCGGGGTCTTCCAGTCTTGAGCCTGATTGGGATCAGACGGAGTAGTACATGTCGAACTCGACCGGGTGCGGGGTCATTTCGAAACGCTCGACTTCTTCCATTTTCAGCTCGATGTAAGCGTCGATCTGGTCGTCGTCGAACACGCCGCCAGCCTTCAGGAACTCCCGGTCCGCATCGAGGCTCTCGAGCGCTTCGCGGAGCGAACCGCACACGGTCGGGATCTCGGCGAGTTCTTCCGGCGGCAGGTCGTAAAGGTTCTTGTCCATCGCGTCGCCCGGATGGATCTTGTTCTTGATCCCGTCGAGGCCGGCCATGAGCAGCGCGGAGAAGCACAGATAGGGGTTCGCGGAAGGATCCGGGAACCGGACCTCGATGCGCTTGGCTTTTGGCGACGAGGTGAACGGGATCCGGCAGGACGCGGACCGGTTGCGCGACGAGTAAGCCAAGAGAACCGGCGCCTCATACCCGGGAACCAGACGCTTGTAGGAGTTGGTCGACGGGTTGGTGAAGGCGTTGAGGGCCTTGGCGTGCTTCAGAACACCGCCGATGTAGAACAGGCAGGTTTCCGAAAGGTCCGCATAGAGATTGCCCGCGAAGACCGGCTCGCCGTCCTTCCAGATCGACTGGTGGCAGTGCATCCCTGTGCCGTTGTCGCCAAAGACCGGCTTCGGCATGAACGTTGCGGTCTTGCCGTAGGCGTGGGCAACCTGGTGAACCACGTACTTGTAGATCTGCATGTGGTCGGCGCAGGTCGTCAGCGTATTGAACTTCATGCCGAGCTCGTGCTGGGCAGCGGCCACTTCGTGGTGGTGCTTTTCCGTTGCCACGCCCATGTCGGCCATCACGGAGAGCATTTCGGAACGAATGTCCTGGGCACTGTCGATCGGCGGGACCGGGAAATAGCCGCCTTTGGTACGCGGGCGGTGGCCAAGGTTTCCAGTCTCGTATTCGGACCCCATGTTGGACGGCAGCTCAACCGAATCCAGCACGAAACCTGTATTGTAGGGGTCGGCGTTGAAGCGGACGTCGTCGAACATGAAGAACTCGGCTTCCGGACCGACATAGATGGTGTCGCCGATGCCCGAGGCCTTGACATAGGCTTCCGCTTTCTTGGCGGTCATGCGCGGGTCGCGGTTGTAGCCTTCGCCGGTGACCGGGTCGACCACGTCACAGAATAACGCCATGGTGGACTGGGCGAAGAACGGGTCGATGTGAGCGGATTCCGGATCCAGGATCAGCATCATGTCGGACTCGTTGATCGCTTTCCAGCCGGCGATGGACGAACCGTCGAATGCCACGCCTTCGGCGAACATCTCCTCATCGACAAGGGCTACGTCCATCGTGACGTGTTGCATCTTGCCCTTTGGGTCGGTGAAGCGCAGGTCGACGAACTTGACGTCCTTGTCCTTGATTTCCTTCAGCACTTCTGCGGCTGTTGTCATTTGTAGTCATCCCTTGTCGTTGTGAACTGTGGGTCTGGGTCGTCCCTGGCCGGTCCTTCCTGCGGGGTCGGGCCGGTGCGGGAGAGGGGGGATCACGGCAGGGCCGCGGAGAACATCAGATGGCGTCCATGCCGGACTCGCCGGTCCGGATGCGCACGGCCTCCTCGATGTTTGAAACAAAAATCTTTCCATCGCCGATCCGGCCGGTTTGGGCCGCGGAGCGGATGGCTTCAACGGCCTTGTCGACCATGTCCGCGCCAAGGACGATCTCGACTTTCACCTTGGGGAGAAAATCGACGACGTATTCAGCGCCACGGTAAAGTTCCGTGTGCCCCTTCTGACGTCCGAAGCCCTTGGCCTCGGTCACCGTAATGCCCTGGAGGCCAACTTCCTGGAGAGCTTCCTTCACTTCGTCCAACTTGAAGGGCTTGATGATCGCTTCGATCTTTTTCATCACGTTAAATCTCTCCAAATCGCCTGGTCGAAAACTTGAGTGGACATCCCGCGCCTGCATCGTCCCGAACCGGAAAGGTCGGGTGTCGTGTATTTAGCATGATCCGTGCCAAACGGATCGGTCCGCCGTGTTTTTGTAAGGGATGCGGATTTCCGCCAAAAAAAAGAGCAGCTGGCGCGCGTCAATCCGATCAGCCTGCACGCTTGCGGGTTTTATTTGCATAAAAATTGCTCAAAGTGAACATGAAATAGGCAAGTCAACGTGACCTTCGGACTTTCTCACTCGACCAGAGGCCGGTTTCTGTGTCAATCAACATCCCATGACGGGCATGCCCTGGAACGCATCGGGCAATTGCCGGGCAATCAGCAGGCTGTCGCCGGACAGTGGGCAGGAGTGTTGGGGACGCCGATGGACGAAAACCCTCAGGAAACCGGGTCGGAACTTCTCACGCCGGAGGAAATGGGGGAGGCCGACCGGTTGACCGTCGATGCGGGCGTGCCCGGACCTGTGCTCATGGAACGGGCAGGGGGCCATGTGGCCGAAGCGGTCATGCGCCGCTGCCGGGCCGGTTCGAAAATCCTGATCCTCAGCGGGCCGGGCAACAACGGCGGCGACGGCTTCGTGGCCGCGCGGGTTCTTCATGAAGCGGGATACCGGTGCCAAGTTTTTCTGGCCGGGGAGGTGGATCGCCTGGCGGGCGATGCGCGCCTTGCCTTCGACGCCCTGCCGGTCGCCGTCTCGCCGCTTGATCCGGACCTGGTCGCCTCGGTCCTCCCGGGTGCCGCGGTCGTGGTCGACGCTTTGTTCGGTGCGGGGCTGGATCGGCCGCTGGACGGGGCGGTGGCCCAGCTGATCGACGCGGTGAACAAAGCGGATGTCTTTGTGATCTCGGTCGATCTGCCATCCGGCATCAATGGGGAAACAGGCGCGGTGATGGGGTGCGCCGTCGAGGCGAAAGAGACCGTCACGTTTTTCCGCTTTAAGCTAGGCCATTTTCTGCTGCCAGGCCGGCTTGCCTGCGGCCGCCTTGTGTGCGGACAGATCGGCATCGACCCCGCCGTGCTCGACAAGATCGCCCCTTCGGCATTCCGCAATACGCCGTATTTGTGGCGGTCCGCCTGGCCCCAGCCCGCCCTTGATGGGCATAAATTCACCCGTGGCCATGCCCTTGTCTTTTCCGGGGGGATGACGACATCGGGTGCCGCGCGTCTTGCGGCCGGGGCTGCTCTTCGGTGCGGCGCCGGATTGGTCACGCTCGCCGCGCCGCCCTCCGCCGTCATGGTCAATGCCGCCCATTTGACGGCGGTCATGCTGACCCCGGTGGCGGGTCTTGCCGGTATTGAGGCCGTTTTGGAGGATCCGCGGCTGAATGCGGCTCTGATTGGTCCCGGTTACGGCGTGTCGCCGGAAACCCGGCAGGCGGTCGGGATCCTGCTTGGGTCGGGCCGTGCGGTCGTTCTCGACGCGGATGCCTTGACGAGCTTCGAAACCGAGCCGCAGGCGCTGTTTTCCCGGATCAGGCAGGCTGCGGGGCCGGTAGTGCTCACCCCGCATGGCGGCGAATTTCGCCGGTTGTTTCCGCATCTGGCTGGCCGGGACAAGCTGTCGGCCGCGCGCGCGGCGGCCGCGGACAGCGGAGCAGTCGTCGTCTACAAGGGCGCGGATACCGTTATCGCCAGTCCGGACGGCACAGCGGCGATCAACGGCAATGCGCCCGCCTGGCTGGCCACAGCAGGATCCGGAGACGTTCTGGCGGGCATCATTTGCGGTTTGCTGGCGCAGCGCATGCCGGCTTTTCAGGCGGCATCCATGGGCGTGTGGTTGCATGGGGCGGCGGGAAGCGCGGCAGGGCCCGGCCTCATCGCCGAGGACATTGCTCCTGCCTTGCGTCCGGTGTTGGCTCGCCTTGTGGAAAACCCGGAGGGCTGAGCGCGCAAAAAACGGCGCGGGTGCTTTCCACCCATCAAAGCCGGTGCTATAGAGGCCGCGCTTCGCTGGCGGTCCACCGTTTCAGGCCCGACCGCTTCGAGCGATGCAACGCGGATGTGGCGGAACTGGTAGACGCACTGGATTTAGGTTCCAGCGCCGCAAGGCGTGGGGGTTCGACTCCCTCCATCCGCACCATTTTTCTCGTAAAATCTCGGTTTGACGTGGCCGGTTGGCTTGGCGCGGGTCGGGTCCGGCGGACGATTTCCTGTTGATTGGCGTTCGTGCAGAAGGACTGACCGTTTCAGCGGTCTCGGTTCGCGTCGAGACCGAAGGGCACGTGAGTGGATCGCTTGCGCCGCGGTCCTTGCCGCTTCAGCATCATCGGGAATGCGACTTTGATTTTGCAGCCGCCGGTTTTGCTAGAAAAAAACCTGCCACAGAGGCCGGAGCCCCAGGGCAGGCTTGAAGGTGTGTGCACGTGGCCCCATCGACCACTGGCGTCAATATCGGCTTGTCGATTTATTTCGCAATACTGTAAAAAATACCAGAATGTTGATCAATCACGCGTTGCTGTCTCCCGGAACGGGCGGGAAAGACCTTCCATTGGCGGTCGGATTTTGGTGGATTTATTCGCGGATAAGATGCGGATAGGGACTTTCCAAAACCATGGCGAGGCATCGCCGTCGCCGAAATATCAAGTAAATTCGAAAGAATGCCAGGAGATTACCGTAAGTTTCTAGGTTTCCGTCCGGACTTTCGGTAAGAATTTGATAAAGGCGGCTAAATAGCCTTTCGACCATCCGGAAAACCGGAGGGCAATGTGCACGTACCCCAGACCACCGACCCCGTACACGGTGGAGCGTTGAAAAGCGCGGGAACCGGATCCGCTCTCCAGGTTGCGAGCGGATCCGGTCCTGATGTGTTCCGGACACCGGGGCCGGGTCTCTCGCGGGCTGCTTCAGGCTGTGGTGGCGTCTTTGGGGCGAAGAGGGTCGTCCGGTCACCTGAACCTGAACAATCCATTTTCAGCATGTCCGCCCCTGCGGGACTTGCGCTGCGGAGGAGCCGACTTGAGCAGGCGACCCTCCTCGACTTGCGGAGCAGCCCGGTCCCACGAAGACTTGCAAGGATTCCGGCGGCTTCGGATCGTGGTGCGGCTCTGCGGGCGCAAACCGCATCTGGCGCTGCCAAGCGGGGTTGTCACGCGACAAGGCGTTTCAGATCCCGGCTGACGGCGGGATCAGGTGGCGCAGGATATGGCTTTGCAGATCCGGCGAAACGGGCACAGCCTCTGGGCCGTATATCTCCAGAAGGACCCAATCGCCGCGCCGGGTGCTCGCAAGGGCCAAAATCGCCGGATTGCCTGGCGCTTGCCATTCGTAGAAGTAGAGCTCGCCGAGCAGGACATGGGGCAGAAACTGCATCAGATCGGTGCCTGCCCTGACGCCGGCGCCTCGCAGGGCTTCGGGGGTCATCAACGCGCGCAGAGGTTGGCCCGCTGCCAGCGGCGGCGATGGAAAGGGACGGCTGCGTCTTGCAAGATCGGAGACGGATTTGAACCACCATTGCAGCGCCTGAAGAGAACGGACTTCAGACAACGCGCGCCGGGCCGCCGCGTGCTCTGCCCTCTCCAGTGCGTCAAATCCGGTTTCGACGGTGTAGAAAAGCCGTGCCGGTGAGATCCGCCCGCCGATCAGGCCGGACAGGCCCGGATAGTCTTTCAACGGGGCTGTCTTGAAGAACCTGGACAGCGCGCGCACTGTGGCGCTTTCGATCACCTGGTCGAAGACATCCACCCGCTCGCAGTCCTGAAGCTGGCGCAATTCGGCCGGTGTCATGAAGCACTGGCCGGGCGGAAGCTGATCGAGCCGCGCGAGCGTTTGGACAGGCACGCTTGCGTGAAACAGGCTCCGTGCCAGTTGTTCGCGCTCAAAGTCCCGAAGCTGTTGCCCGAGATCCTGCCGGGCGTCCGGCCCGCGTTGGGCGGCGCCCCGGAACCGGTCGAGCGCGATCGATAGAAGGCCCAGCCGCCCTTGGGCGGTTTGCCGGACCAGTCTGCGCCACAGGCCTGGCGTGCGCCGTGTCAGATCCAGCAGCAGCCACTGGGAAGCCCCGAACGGGGTGGCAAGCCGTGTGAGAACTGTGGGCTGGCTGGCCAGGTAGTCCATAAAGGCGAGTTCGGAGCGGGGGCCGGGGAGAGTGAGCGGCCCCAGGCTGCGCGGCAAATGTGCCAGAAGGCTCACGGTTTCCGAAACGGCGCCGAACGCGGGCGCATCGAACAAGGGCCAGTCGATGACCATGTCGATCGGCCGGTAGCCATGGCGCAAGAGCGCGCAGCCAAACCCCTGGTCCCAGTATCGATACAAGACGGCGTCGCCGCCCGCCGTTTCGCGCAGTCCTTCGCCGGTCCATTCGTAACTCGCGTATACGGGCGGCGTATGGGGCGTGAGTTCCCCGAAAAGGGGAAGGGGCGCGTGTCCTTTTCCTGCCATGCGGCCTCCGCAACGCCATCACGTCCATTCAGGAGGCGGCGATTCTACCGCCCCTTCAACGGACCAGTGCTCGTTCTGCTGCAGTCATGCACAGATCATGGAGAAATATCCGTTTAAATTCCAATATCTTATCAAGTTCATGCTTGTCATTTTCCGCATGTCTTGCGCTGAGGCATCCTCCGGGGAGGCGGCAGCCGAGCAGGCGGCGCATCACGTCCGCCCGCTAGGGCCGCCGCCGGGCGCTGGTCACCTGCCTAGGGCAGGGAGGTCCGTCCCGGACGCGCCGCATCAAGTGCCGGTTTCCCTTCGGTCGCGGACTGTTGCTCTTGACACCTAACGGTCCCTCCGGTATCGCGCTGTCCATCGTGCGTCGCGGCTTTCGCCGGGACCGGCCATGCCATTTCGGATCGCCTGCCGGTTCGCAAAAGCGGTATGGCGGAAAACGGATTCACCAGGAAACAAACCCTCCGGGGCGGTTGTCCGCCCGGGACTGAGGATGAAGCAAAAACATCATGCAGGTCACCGAAACCCTCGCCGAGGGCCTCAAGCGAGAGCTCAAAATCGAAATCCCGGCCGGCGACCTGGCCGCCAAGCTCGATGCCTATATGGAGGACATGAAGTCCAAGGCTCAGATCAAGGGCTTCCGGCCGGGCAAGGTGCCAGTGGCCCACCTCAAGAAAATGTATGGCCGTCAGGCCATGGCTGAGATCCTGTCCAACACGATCCAGGAAACCTCGCGTCAGGCGATCGAGGAGCGGGACGAGCGTCCGGCTCTCAATCCGGATATCGACCTTCCCGAAGATGAGGCCGAGAAGATCCTCTCCGGCGAAGCCGATCTTTCCTTTTCCATGAAATACGACATCCTGCCGAGCTTTGAGATCATCGACTTTTCGACGATCGAGATCGAGCGTCCGGTGGTCGAGGTTGCGGAAACGGAAGTCGATGAGCGGCTCAATGAGATCGCCCAGAACAGCAAGCCGTTCGAGCAGAAGGATGGCGCCGCTGAAAATGGCGACCGGGTGACGATGGCGTATGTGGGCAAGCTCGAAGGCGAGCCTTTCGAGGGCGGGGCCGACGAAAATGGCCAGCTCGTGCTTGGATCGGGTCAGTTCATTCCCGGCTTCGAAGAGCAGCTCGTGGGTGTGAAGGCCGGGGACGAAAAGACGATCGACGTCACCTTCCCGGAAGACTATCCGGCAGCGCATCTGGCCGGCAAGACAGCTCAATTCGACATCACCGTCAAGCAGATCGACGCGCCGGGCGACATCGTTCTGGACGACGACTATGCCAAGTCGCTGGGGCTCGAATCCATCGACAAGCTGAAAGAGATCGTCCGTGACCAGATCGAGGGCCAGTTCGGCCAGATGACCCGTCAGCGGGTAAAGCGCCAGCTTCTCGACAAGCTGGATGAGGTCTACACGTTCGACCTTCCGGAAAAGCTGCTGAATTCCGAGTTCGACGTCGTCTGGCGGCAGGTCGAGGAAGACATGCAGCGCAGCGGCAAGACCTTCGAGGACGAGGAAACGACGGAAGAAGAAGCGCGCGCGGAATACCGCAAGATTTCCGAGCGCCGCGTCCGTCTTGGTCTCGTTCTGTCGGAGATCGGCGACAAGAACAGCATTCAGGTCACCGATGAAGAGCTTCAGCGGGCGCTTTACGACCGCGTGCGCCAATTCCCGGGGCAGGAACAGCAGGTGTTCGAGTTCTACAAGAACAATCCGCAGGCTCTGGCTTCGTTGCGCGCACCGATCTACGAAGAGAAGGTCGTCGATTTCATTCTCGAACTGGCGAAGGTCAGCGACAAGACGGTGACCAGGGAAGAGCTGGAGAAGCTCATCTCCGACGACGAGGAAGTGGCCTGAGCCTCTTTCTGGTAATAGGTGTGTGGACGCGGCGGGGTTTTAACTTTGCCTTCATGCCGCGTCTGAGATGGCTTTGCGTTGAGGGCGACATCCCCTATGTATGGGGTGTCGCTTTTTTCGAATGAGGACCTTCGTTCCGGCGTCTGGCAGTTTGGGCCGTTGGTCTCCCCGCACTAGGTTTTGGACGATATGTCCACGTGTCCCCTCAAAGCATATGGATAAGGTATGAAGGATCCTGTCGATACTTACATGAGCACTCTCGTTCCCATGGTCGTCGAGCAGACCAACAGGGGCGAGCGGGCTTTCGACATCTATTCGCGGCTTCTAAAGGAGCGCATTATCTTCATCACCGGCCCGATTGAAGATCACATGGCGGCGCTGATCAGTGCGCAGCTCCTTTATCTGGAGTCGGACAATCCGACGAAGGAGATCTCGCTCTACATCAACTCTCCCGGTGGTCTTGTGACGTCCGGGCTGGCGATTTACGATACCATGCAGTTCATCCGTCCGTCGGTCTCCACCTTGTGCATCGGCCAGGCGGCCTCCATGGGGTCTCTGCTGCTGGCGGCCGGTGAAAAGGGGCATCGCTTCTCTTTGCCGAACGCGCGTGTGATGGTGCACCAGCCGTCGGGCGGGTTCCGCGGCCAGGCCGCCGACATCATGCTTCACGCCCAGGAAATCCTTGCGATGAAGCGCCGGCTCAACGAGATCTACGTCAAGCACACCGGACAAACCCTCGATCAGGTTGAAGAAGCGCTGGAGCGCGACAACTTCATGACGGCTGAAAGGGCGAAAGAGTTCGGAATTGTGGATAGCGTGATCAGCGACCGTGCCTCGCTCATGGAAGACGGGCAAGGCTAGGCACCAGGACGGGAAACGCCCCTGATATTGGCTGTTGGCCCGTCGTGAAAGTCCGGGATAGACCCTGGTCTCTGTCTTCGCCTTAAACCTATGTTGATTTTTAGTGGCGAAGCATGGTGACATCAGCGACGATGGAAGCTAAGCGCTCCAGGGCGTCCCATTGACCGCCGGTCAAGGCTCACGCGGGCCTGAACCGGCCAGAAAAGGAAAGACCTTGAGGTCCGCAGTGGATATCATGGCTTTCGAGAAACGCGGGGTTGAATAGATGACCAAGGCCAGCGGCAGCGATTCCAAGAATACGCTTTACTGCTCCTTCTGCGGCAAGAGCCAGCATGAGGTGCGCAAGCTGATCGCCGGCCCGACTGTTTTCATTTGTGATGAATGTGTCGAGCTGTGCATGGATATCATCCGTGAGGAAAACAAGTCCTCGCTGGTGAAGTCCCGGGATGGGATCCCGACTCCTCAGGAAATCCGGAATGTTCTGGATGATTACGTGATTGGCCAGGGCAAGGCGAAGAAGGTCCTGTCGGTCGCCGTTCACAACCACTACAAGCGCTTGAATCACGCCTCCAAGAATCCGGACGTGGAACTCGCCAAGTCCAACATCCTGCTGGTCGGCCCGACAGGCTGCGGCAAGACCCTGCTGGCTCAGACCTTGGCGCGGATCCTCGACGTTCCGTTCACAATGGCCGATGCGACCACGCTGACGGAAGCGGGTTATGTGGGTGAGGATGTCGAAAATATCATCCTGAAGCTGTTGCAGTCCGCCGATTACAATGTGGAACGGGCCCAACGCGGCATTGTTTATATCGACGAGGTCGACAAGATCAGCCGGAAGGCGGACAACCCGTCGATCACGCGGGACGTGTCTGGGGAAGGCGTCCAGCAGGCGCTGTTGAAGATCATGGAGGGCACGGTCGCGTCCGTTCCCCCGCAAGGTGGCCGGAAACACCCCCAGCAGGAATTCCTGCAGGTGGATACGACGAACATTTTGTTCATCTGTGGCGGCGCGTTCGCGGGTCTCGACAAGATCATCTCCGACCGTGGCACACAGACGTCCATCGGTTTCAAGGCGAAGGTCCACGCTCCGGAAGACCGCCGGATTGGGCAACTCTTCTCCGAGCTTGAGCCGGAGGATCTCCTGAAATTCGGTCTGATCCCGGAATTTGTCGGACGCTTGCCGGTGATCGCGACCCTTGAGGATCTCGACGAAGAGGCCTTGATCACCATCCTTACCGAACCGAAGAACGCGCTTGTCAAGCAGTATCAGCGCCTATTCGAGATGGAGGAGGTCGAGCTGTCGTTCCACGAGGAAGCGTTGCGCTCGGTTGCCTCGCGGGCGATCGAACGCAAGACTGGTGCCCGCGGCCTGCGGTCCATTCTGGAAGCGATCCTTCTGGACACGATGTACGAACTGCCGGGCCTGAAGGGGGTCAAGGAAGTGGTGATCTCGCCGGAAGTGGTGAAGGGCGAGGCCCGGCCGCTGTACATCTATGAAGACCGCGAGGAAACGTCGGTCAACAGCGCCTGACGGCTGCTTCGGCACAGATTGAGCCCGGTTCTCGTCGAGTTTTGGCCAAGCGTCGGCTTATTGACGAGGATACGTGGAAATGCCGCCGATGGGCGGCATTTTCGTGTTCTGCCGGCCGGGCCGGACTTTGCTTCCGGGCTGAGTGACACAGGGGCGGGCCGAAGTGAGTCGTCAACAGGGATTGATTTGGGTGCTTGTGAGCGCGCCTTGACACTGACCTGAGAGGTGTCCACCTATAAGCATATCGAAACGGTCCGGCGGCGTAGCGGATGCCCACGATGGGGTTTGCTGCTCCGGCCACGCAAGGTTTAATCCTTGCGGCCGTCCCTCCAGTGCCTGGCACCGCCTCTTGCGATTTTGGGGGTACCGGCACCCAGCGAAAGGATAAAAGATGAGCGACCCAGAAACCCGCTCCTTCAATGAGGACGGCTCGGCCGTCTACCCTGTGCTACCCTTGCGCGATATCGTGGTTTTCCCGCACATGATCGTGCCGCTCTTCGTGGGCCGTGAAAAATCCATTCGCGCGCTCGAAGAGGTCATGACCAACGACAAGCACATTCTTCTGGCGACCCAGATGAATGCGGCGGACGATGATCCCAATCCGGACCAGATTTACAATGTGGGCACCCTTGCGACGGTCCTGCAGCTGCTGAAACTGCCTGACAACACCGTGAAGGTGCTTGTCGAGGGTGGTGCGCGCGCGCAGATCGGCGCCTATGGCGAAAGATCCGATTTTTACGAGGCGATGGCGACGGTGCTGCCGGAGCGCGACGGCGAGGATGTCGAGGTCGAGGCGCTGGCCCGTTCGGTCCTGTCCGAATTTGAAAACTACGTCAAACTGAACAAGAAGGTGTCCCCGGAGGTCCTGGGCGCGGTCAATCAGATCGACGATTACTCCAAGCTGGCCGATACAATCGCGTCCCATCTTGCGATCAAGATTCCGGAAAAGCAGGAAATACTCGGGGTCGTCTCGGTATCCGAGCGGCTGGAGCGTGTGCTCGGCATGATGGAGAGCGAAATTTCCGTTCTTCAGGTGGAGAAGCGCATCCGCTCGCGCGTGAAGCGCCAGATGGAAAAGACCCAGCGCGAATATTATCTGAATGAGCAGATGAAGGCCATTCAGAAGGAGCTTGGTGATAGCGAGGATGGCAAGGACGAGGTCGCCGAACTCGAGGAAAAGATCCGGAAGACCAAGCTGTCGAAGGAAGCCAAGGAGCGGGCCGCCGCCGAGATCAAGAAGCTCAAGCAGATGAGCCCGATGTCGGCCGAAGCCACCGTGGTGCGGAACTATCTCGACTGGCTGATCGGCATTCCCTGGAACAAGAAATCCAAGGTCAAGAACGACCTGTCGCTCGCCGAAAAGGTTCTCGATACCGACCACTACGGCCTCGACAAGGTCAAGGAACGGATCGTTGAATATCTGGCCGTTCAAAGCCGGGCCAACAAGTTGCGCGGACCGATTCTCTGCCTTGTCGGGCCTCCGGGCGTCGGCAAGACCTCGCTCGGGAAATCCATCGCCAAGGCAACGGGCCGTGAATTCGTGCGCATGTCCCTGGGCGGCGTGCGCGACGAGGCGGAGATCCGCGGCCACCGCCGGACCTATATCGGCTCCATGCCGGGCAAGGTCATCCAGTCGATGAAGAAGGCCAAGAAATCGAACCCGCTTTTCCTGCTCGATGAAATCGACAAGATGGGCATGGATTTCCGCGGCGATCCGTCCTCGGCATTGTTGGAAGTGCTGGATCCGGAACAGAACTCGTCCTTCATGGACCATTATCTGGAGGTTGAATACGACCTGTCGGATGTGATGTTCGTGACTACGGCGAACACGCTCAACATTCCGGCACCGCTGATGGACCGGATGGAGATCATCCGCATCGCGGGCTACACCGAGGATGAAAAGGTCGAGATCTGCAAACGGCACCTGATTCCGAAGGCGGAGAAGGATCACGGTCTGCGCGAAGGGGAATTCGCTATCGAGGAAGAGGCCCTTCGGTTTGTGGTTCGCCGCTACACCCGTGAGGCCGGGGTCCGGAACCTTGAACGGGAAATGGCAACGCTTGCGCGCAAGTCGGTTAAGGACATCCTGATGACAGCTGCGACGTCCATCACAGTGACGCCCGAGGTTGTCGAAAAGTACCTTGGCGTTCCCCGCTACCGCTATGGCGAGGCGGAACTGGAAGACCAGGTCGGCGTTGTTACAGGTCTTGCGTGGACCGAGGTTGGCGGCGAACTGCTGACCATCGAAGGCGTGATGATGCCGGGCAAGGGCAAGATGACCGTGACCGGTAATCTGAAGGACGTGATGAAGGAGTCCATCTCAGCGGCGGCGTCCTATGTCCGCTCCCGGGCTGTGGACTTTGGCATCGAGCCGCCCTTGTTCGACAGGAAGGACATCCACGTTCACGTCCCGGAAGGCGCGACGCCGAAGGATGGCCCGTCAGCGGGTATTGCCATGGCGACCGCCGTGATCTCCACGCTGACCGGCATCCCGGTGCGCCGTGACGTCGCCATGACCGGGGAAATCACCTTGCGCGGACGGATTCTGCCGATCGGCGGTCTGAAGGAAAAGCTGCTTGCGGCCCTTCGCGGCGGGATCAAGACCGTGATGATCCCGGAAGACAATGCCAAGGATCTGGCTGATATTCCGGACAGTGTGAAGAACACTCTGGAGATCATTCCCGTGTCGGGCATGGACGAGGTTCTCAGGACGGCTCTGACGCGCCAGCCGGAGGCCATCGAGTGGGACCCGGCGGCGGAAGTTGCAACAAAGACGAGTGCATCTGAGGAAGATGCAACCGCGATGATGCCGCACTAGCGCCATATTCACTGCAGCTGATGGAGAAGCCCCGGCCTCGCCGGGGCTTTTCTTATGATTTATCCCCGAAATTGGCTGATTTCCGCCAAATATGGCTTGCGTTCGCGTGGTTTTAGCGTGAATTTCCGGCAACGGCGCCGACGGGAATCGTCGGCCTTCTGCCGTTTGTGAGAAAGGTATCTGCTATGAACAAGAACGATCTGATCACAGCCGTCGCCGAAAAGACGGGCCTGACCAAGGCTCAGGCGGGCGAAGCTGTCGACGCGACTTTCGACACGGTTACGGAGACCCTGAAGTCTGGGGACGAAGTCCGCATCATTGGCTTCGGCAATTTCACTGTCTCCGAGCGCGCTGCCACCGAAGGCCGCAATCCGCGCACCGGCGAAACGATTCAGATCCCGGCGTCCAAGACTCCGAAATTCAAGGCCGGCAAGGGCCTTAAGGATGCTGTGAACGCTTAAACAATCGTTCAAGCTTCAGGCCGTCAGGCCCAAAGCCTCGGGCGCCAGAGCGGCGCTCGGGGCTTTTTCATGCTTTCGGTTGCGGGTGTGAAGGTGGGACAGGCAAGGATCTGCGTGGGAATCCGGTCACGAAACACCGCCGCTTTCAAAACTCTCCACAGGTCCGGTGGCACGCTTGATTTGCGCTTGCAATGCCCCGACAAACTCCCTAAAAGCTGCGTCACCGCGACGGGCGGTTAGCTCAGTTGGTAGAGCGCCTCGTTTACACCGAGGATGTCGGGAGTTCGAGTCTCTCACCGCCCACCATTTCATCAAGACAATCCAGCGGTTTTCCTGCAAAAAATACAAGCTTGCGATGATGGCTCGCCGGGATGCGGCATACCTGGCACCCATTGCCCTTCGGCTCGAGCACCTGCCACCGGCCGCATGGCCCGCATGTCCTGGTGCGCTCACTGCCGCTGCCGGTGCCATTCCGAGCGGTCCTGCTTCCCATTCTAGATGCGCCTTCATATACCTTCACCCGCCTGAAGGCAGTCATTGCGCGAGTGAGCCCCCGGGAAAACGGCAAGCGCATCAGTGCGCAGAGGCCAGATCTCTGTGCGCGCCCGCCCGTGCCGACCCGACCCGGCCCGGCCCGGCCCGGCCCGTAGAATCTATCCACAGGATAGACGCGCGCGCCACGGGCCAAATCCGCTTGATCGGGCGGGTTTCAAAAAAACGACACACAAGCTGGTTCTCGGTGCTTGACTTCACTGTCTGTGCGCCGTACATCAGCGCCACTTCGCGGCGACAACAGATCGCCGACGGAAGCGGGTGTAGCTCAGTTGGTTAGAGTGCCGGCCTGTCACGCCGGAGGTCGCGGGTTCGAGCCCCGTCACTCGCGCCACTTTTCAGGCTCTTGGGAGCGGAACAGTGGCGCATACTACCGTGAATGTGCGGGTGTAGCTCAGTTGGTTAGAGTGCCGGCCTGTCACGCCGGAGGTCGCGGGTTCGAGCCCCGTCACTCGCGCCACTCACGGTTGTCTCATTCCCTTTTCTGACAATGAGAATCATGGCGGGTCCAGGTCCCATCTGGATGATGCGTCACGGAAGTTGGCCCTAAATCCGGCCCGGCCGCGCATCGCTTGGGCGAATCTTGCGTTATCCGATCCGGATCGCCCCTGCCGGACGGCATAGGCCTGTGCAGAACTTTTCATTCGCACTATAATCTTGCGGAAACCCTTTGTTGGGAAGCAGGCCGGATAATCCGGTTTGAAAATCGGCAATTGTTTGAACGGCAAGAGGTCTTGCGTTGCATCGGGTCCTCCTATAAGCGTGCCCTCGCATGATGGTTTGAACCAATGCCGAAGGGCGTCAAACGGCCTGGCGGCGACAGGATCAAAGAGGGACGCGATGAAGGGGGCGATGAGCTCTCGCCGCGGACCGATGCAAGGACGCGAAAGACATGGAAGAATTGTTGCGGGACTACGCCCCGATCGTCGTGTTCATCGGCATATCGCTGGTGATCGGTCTTGCCCTGCTGATCTCGCCCTTCGTTGTGGCCTACAAGAATCCCGACCCGGAAAAGCTGTCCGCCTATGAGTGCGGCTTCAATGCGTTCGACGATGCGCGCATGAAGTTCGACGTGCGCTTTTACCTGGTGTCGATCCTGTTCATCATCTTCGATTTGGAAGTTGCTTTCCTGTTCCCGTGGGCCGTCGTGTTCGGTGACCTGGGCTGGTACGGCTTCTGGTCCATGATGGTGTTCCTCGGCGTTCTGACAATTGGATTTATCTACGAATGGAAAAAGGGAGCGTTGGAATGGGACTGACCACAACCTCCAAGCCGTTGATCGCGCAAAGCCCGAAGGGTGTCATTGACCCGAACACCGGCAAGCCCGTCGGGGCAAACGACCCGTTCTTCATGGATGTCAACGACGAGTTGGCGGACAAGGGCTTTCTGGTGACGTCGACCGACAATCTCATTCAGTGGGCCCGCACGGGCTCGTTGATGTGGATGACGTTCGGATTGGCCTGCTGCGCGGTGGAAATGATGCAGATGTCGATGCCGCGCTACGACGCGGAGCGCTTCGGGTTCGCGCCGCGCGCATCACCCCGCCAGTCCGACGTCATGATCGTCGCCGGGACGCTGACCAACAAGATGGCGCCCGCGCTGCGCAAGGTCTACGACCAGATGCCCGAGCCGCGCTATGTGATCTCCATGGGATCCTGCGCCAATGGGGGCGGCTACTATCACTATTCCTACTCGGTGGTGCGCGGTTGTGACCGGGTGGTGCCCGTGGATATCTATGTTCCCGGATGTCCGCCGACGGCCGAGGCGCTGCTATACGGCGTACTGATGCTGCAAAAGAAGATCCGGCGGACCGGCACGATCGAACGGTAAGCTCCGCGCTTGTGTGACGCGAAAGGCCGGCCTCGGACAGCGACCGGTTTGGTATGGGGTAAGGACCGAGAAATATGGATGAAGCGCTGAACGAACTCGCAGAGCATATTCAGATGGGGCTGGGCGAGTCTGTTTTGTCTTGGGCCACCGACTACGGGCAGCTGACAATCACCGTGTCCGCCTCGGATATTCTCGATGTCGTTCGTTTCCTCCGGGACAACAGCTCCTGCAAATTCGTGAATCTGACGGATATTTGCGGGGTGGATTGGCCCGGCCGTGAGAAGCGGTTCGACGTGGTCTACCACTTCTTGTCGCCGGTTCAGAACCAGCGGATCCGGGTCAAACTGGCAACCGATGACGAGACGCCGGTTGCCTCCATAACGCCGCTGTTTCCCGGTGCCGAGTGGTTTGAACGCGAAGCCTACGACATGTACGGCATCTTGTTTTCCGGTCACCCGGATCTGCGCCGTATCCTGACGGATTACGGTTTCGACGGTCACCCCTTGCGCAAGGATTTCCCGCTCACAGGTTATGTCGAAGTGCGCTACGACGACGAGAAGAAGCGGGTTGTCTACGAGCCGGTCCAGCTCAGCCAGGAATTCCGGAACTTCGATTTCCTCTCGCCATGGGAAGGCACGGATTATGTGCTGCCCGGCGATGAAAAAGCCAACACCAACTAAGGCGGCCGTGATCCATGGCAGAAGCTCAGGTTCGTAACTTCAACATCAACTTTGGTCCGCAGCATCCGGCGGCCCATGGCGTCTTGCGTCTCGTCCTTGAACTGGACGGTGAGGTGGTGACCCGGGTCGATCCCCACATTGGCCTCCTGCATCGCGGGACCGAGAAGCTGATCGAGCACAAGACCTATCTGCAGGCCGTGCCCTATTTCGACCGGCTTGACTATGTGGCGCCGATGAATCAGGAGCATGCCTTTGCTCTGGCCGTTGAACGCATGCTCGACATCAAGGTGCCGATGCGCGGGCAGTTGATCCGCGTGCTCTATTCGGAAATCGGCCGGATCCTGTCGCACCTTTTGAACGTCACGACGCAGGCGATGGACGTGGGCGCGCTCACACCCCCGCTGTGGGGCTTCGAGCCGCGCGAGGAGCTCATGGTTTTCTATGAGCGCGCCTGCGGCGCCCGGCTTCACGCCGCGTATTTCCGGCCCGGCGGGGTCCATCAGGATCTGCCGCGCGATCTTCTCGACGACATCTGGGATTTCTGCGACCCCTTCCTCCAGACCCTTGACGATATCGAAGGGCTGCTCACCGATAACCGCATCTTCAAGCAACGGAATGTGGACATCGCGGTCGTTGATCTCGACGACGCCTGGGCCTGGGGCTTTTCAGGGGTGATGGTTCGCGGGTCCGGCGCGGCATGGGATCTGCGCAAGGCGCAGCCCTACGAATGCTATGCCGACCTCGATTTCGATATTCCGGTCGGCAAGAACGGCGACTGCTATGACCGGTATCTCATCCGCATGGACGAGATGCGGCAGTCGATCCGGATCATGAAGCAGTGCCTGGAGAAGTTGACCGTGGAAACCGGTCCGATTTCATCCACGGATGGCAAGATCGTTCCGCCCAAGCGGGGCGAGATGAAGCGGTCGATGGAAGCCCTGATCCACCACTTCAAGCTCTACACGGAAGGGTACCACGTGCCCGCCGGCGAGATTTACGCTGCCGTCGAAGCGCCGAAGGGCGAGTTCGGGGTCTATCTTGTCGCCGATGGCACCAACAAGCCGTATCGCTGCAAGATCAAGGCGCCGGGATATTCCCATCTGCAGGCCATGGACTTCTTGTGCAGGGGACATCAGCTGGCTGACGTGTCGGCGGTCCTTGGGTCGATGGACATCGTGTTCGGCGAGGTGGACCGCTAACCGATGCCTGACATGGACCTCCCCATCCTTCTTGACCGGCAGACCGGTGGCATTTCCAACGCCACGGCGGTGGAGCGGCTTGGCCTGAAGGCCATGGCGCTTGCCCATGTCTGTTTGCGTCCGTTGGGCGGGCTGGGGTTTTCGATTGTCGCTCGGGCAATTGCCGGCGTGTTCCGCAGCAACCGTCAGGTCTGCGCGCTGTTCGGCGACGATTGCCGGTTTTCGTTTCCCTATGGCGATGCCTATTGGAGCATCCTGACCGACCGGTCTCATACCTATGAGCCGGGCGTGGAGCGTGTGCTGCGCCGGTTCAAGGATGTGCGCTACGCCTTCGTCGATTGCGGGGCGAACTATGGCTACTGGTCATGCCAGGTCACCAGCAAAAGCTTCGGATCGAAAGAGGCAGTGGCGATCGAGCTCGATCCCGCGACATTTGGTCAGCTCGTCCACAACGCTGCTGAGAATAAATCCCGGTTCGAGGTGGCGAACCGCGCGGTGTCGGACACGGATGACGAGTGGCGGCCAATTTACGGGACCAAGCACGAGGCGCGGACGCTGGTTCAGGGCGGGCTTGGTGGCGTTTCGCAGGCCTCGACCGTCACCATTCGGCTGGATACGCTGGTTGGCTCGCGCGCGAACCTTGCGGATATGCCGCTCATTATCAAACTCGACGTTGAAGGCGTCGAGATCGAGGCCATGGACGGCGCCGGCAGCCTGCTGGATGGGGAACTTCTGTTCATCTACGAAGATCACGGCTCGGACCCGACCCATTCCGTGACCAGGCATGTGATGGACACTCTGGGGATGCGTGTGTTCGGTCACTCCGTCCAAACGGGCCTCTTCGAACTCCGCTCGCTCGATGAGTTGAGCCGGATCAAAACGAACCGGCGATGGGGATATGATTTTTTCGCCACCCGCGACAGCACCTGGCTGGAGCGGCTGACATCCCTGTTCGCAGCACAAGACAGACGGCAAGACGACCTTGCCGCCGTTGCGTGAGAGTTAAGGAAACGGGAAGAAGAGCATGGCAGTTCGCAGACTTGCCGCGGAACAACCGGAAAGCTTCGCGTTCACCGAGGAAAACCTCGTCTGGGCGAAAAAGCTGATCGATCGGTATCCGGAAGGACGCCAGGCCTCGGCGGTGATTCCGTTGCTGTGGCGGGCGCAGGAGCAGCATGACGGTTGGGTTTGCGAACCGGCGATCCGCTATGTCGCGGACCTTCTGGAGATGCCGTATATCCGGGTCATGGAAGTGGCAACCTTCTACACCATGTTTCAGCTTCAACCCGTTGGGAAAAAAGCCCATATTCAGGTTTGTGGCACGACACCCTGCATGCTGCGCGGGGCGGGCGACCTGATAAAGGTCTGCAAGTCCCGCATCGCCAAGCACATGCACGAACTCTCCGACGACGGCTTGTTTTCCTGGGAAGAGGTGGAGTGTCTGGGGGCGTGCGTGAACGCGCCCATGGTGCAGATCTTCAAGGACACCTATGAGGATCTGACCGAAGAGAGCTTCAACCGGCTTTTGGACGACATCGAAGCGGGGCGTGAGGTGACGCCCGGGCCGCAGAACGGCCGCCGGTTCGCCATGCCGGAAGGGGGCGCGACGACCCTGACCGAGATTGAGGACGATACCGTCGGTGCCCTTCCGGTGCCTCATGTGGTCGATGGCGCGGAAAAGGCCTCGCATGCCTTTGCCGGTGCGGCGATCAATGCCGGTGGACAGGATTATCGCGGCGTACCCGTTCCGGCGGAAGAGGCCGTTGCGAAAGTGCGCGCGGCGCATGCCGCGGCTCATGGCGGCGCGGTTGCCGAACCGGCCGCCAAGACATCCCCTCCGCCGAAGCCGACGACGATGGATGCCCCCAAGTCCGCCGAAGCGAAAGCCGCGACGCCGGAAGCCAAGTCTGAAAACGCCGCCAAGCCGGACAAGCTGGATCGCGCGGAAGTCGAAGTCGCCCGCTCCGGTGGTGCAGAAGCCGGCGAAACGGCGCCCGCTCTGCTGACCGAAGCCCGCGGCGGCACGCCGGACGACCTGCAGCGGTTGAAGGGCGTCGGCCCGAAACTGGAAGCGCTGCTGAATGAGTTGGGCATCTTCCATTTCGATCAGGTTGCAGCCTGGGGACCGGAAGAGATCGCTTGGGTGGACAACAGGTTGAAGTTCAAGGGCCGGATCGAGCGCGACGGATGGATCGACCAGGCCAAGGAACTGGCCAAGGGTAACGGATAAGGGGGAAGACATGCTGAAAGATCAGGATCGCATCTTCACCAACATTTACGGCAT
This sequence comes from Roseibium aquae, assembly GCF_008711285.1. GTDB lineage: Bacteria > Pseudomonadota > Alphaproteobacteria > Rhizobiales > Stappiaceae > Roseibium > Roseibium aquae. Next base: position 89,657 of record NZ_VXDC01000012.1, on the reverse strand, counting down.
GCACGATTGGGGGCTGGACGGCGCCCGCAAGCGCGGCCATTGGGATGGCACCAAGGCGCTGATCGAAAAAGGACGCGACTGGATCATCCAGGAAATGAAGGACAGCGGACTGCGCGGGCGCGGCGGCGCCGGGTTTCCGACCGGTCTGAAATGGTCGTTCATGCCAAAGGAATCCGATGGACGTCCGGCCTACCTTGTGGTCAACGCGGACGAGTCCGAGCCCGGCACCTGCAAGGACCGGGAAATCATGCGCCATGACCCCCATACACTGGTGGAAGGCTGTTTGATTGCCGGGTTCGCGATGAACGCGATTGCCGCCTATATCTATGTGCGCGGCGAATTCATCCGCGAGCGCGAGCGGCTGCAGGCCGCCATCGATCAGGCCTACGATGCGGGCCTGATCGGAAAGAACAACAAGAACGGCTACGATTTCGACATCTACGTTCACCATGGCGCCGGCGCTTACATCTGCGGTGAGGAGACGGCGCTTCTGGAGAGCCTCGAAGGCAAGAAGGGGCAGCCGCGTCTCAAGCCGCCGTTTCCGGCGAATGTGGGCCTTTATGGCTGCCCGACGACGGTCAACAATGTTGAGTCCATCGCAGTCGCGCCGACGATCCTGCGCCGCGGCGCCTCCTGGTTCTCCGCGATCGGGAAGCCGAACAATGCCGGGACCAAGCTGTTTTGCGTGTCTGGTCACGTCAATCAGCCGGCGACCTTCGAAGATGCGCTTGGCGTTCCCTTCCGCGAGCTGATTGACCGCCACTGCGGCGGGATCCGGGGCGGCTGGGACAATCTTCTCGCGGTCATCCCGGGCGGGTCGTCCGTGCCATGTCTGACGGCTGAGGAGGCCAAGGAAGTTCCGATGGACTTCGACAGTCTGCGCGCGCTCGGCTCTGGTTTGGGGACCGCTGCGGTCATTGTCATGGACAAGTCCACGGATATTATCGCCGCGATTGCCCGGATCAGCTATTTCTACAAGCACGAAAGCTGCGGCCAGTGTACACCGTGCCGTGAAGGAACCGGTTGGATGTGGCGCGTCTTGGAACGCATGACCAAGGGCCAGTCATCCTACGAAGAGATCGATATGCTGTTCAACGTGACGAAGCAGGTTGAAGGCCATACGATTTGCGCCCTCGGCGATGCGGCCGCATGGCCGATCCAGGGCCTGATCAAGAATTTCCGCCCGGTGATCGAACAACGCATCGATGACTATGTCGCCAAGTCGCGTCCGGCGTCGGCGATGGTGGCAGCGGAATAAGCGGAACGGGATTTGGAGATCCAAAAGATGACAAAGCTCATCATCGATGGCATCGAGGTTGATGTCCCCTCCGACTACACGCTGCTTCAGGCCTGTGAAGAAGCGGGCGCCGAGGTGCCGCGCTTTTGCTATCACGAACGCCTATCGATCGCCGGCAATTGCCGCATGTGCCTGGTGGAGGTAAAGGGCGGCCCGCCCAAGCCAACCGCGTCCTGCGCCATGGGCGTCAAGGATCTGCGCCCGGGCCCGAATGGCGAGCCGCCGGTGGTGCTGACCAAGAGCCCGATGGTCAAGAAGGCCCGCGAGGGCGTGATGGAATTCCTCCTGATCAATCATCCGCTGGATTGCCCGATCTGCGACCAGGGCGGCGAATGCGATCTTCAGGACCAGGCCATGGCCTATGGCGTGGATGGCTCCCGTTTTCACGAGAACAAGCGCGCGGTTGAAAACAAGAATATCGGGCCCCTGATCAAGACGATCATGACCCGGTGCATTCACTGTACCCGCTGCGTGCGCTTCACGACCGAAGTCGCCGGTGTAACGGACATGGGCCTGATCGGCCGGGGCGAAGACGCCGAGATTACCACTTATCTGGAAGCAGCGGTTTCGTCCGAGCTTCAGGGCAACGCGGTTGACTTGTGCCCGGTCGGGGCGCTGACCCACAAGCCGTATGCCTTCCACGCCCGTCCCTGGGAGTTGACCAAGACCGAGAGCATCGACGTCATGGACGCCGTCGGCTCCGCCATCCGGGTCGATACGCGCGGCCGGGAAGTGATGCGCGTCATGCCGCGCCTCAATGAGGCCGTGAACGAGGAGTGGATCTCGGACAAGAGCCGCTATATCTGGGACGGGCTCAAGACCCAGCGTCTGGATCGGCCCTATGCCAAGAAGGACGGGCGGCTCCAGCCGGTTTCCTGGATGGAAGCGTTCCAGATCATCGCCGAAAAGGTGAAGGCAACGACGCCGGACAGGATCGGCGCGCTGGCCGGCCAGCTTGCGGGCGTCGAGGAAATGTTCGCGTTGAAGGCGCTGATGCATGGCCTTGGCTCGGCGAACACAGAGGCCCGTTTCCCCGGTTCTCCGCTCCATCCGAAAAATGGCCGGGCAAGCTATATCTTCAACACGACGATTGAAGGCATCGATGAGGCCGATTCACTGCTTCTGATCGGGTCCAACCCGCGCCATGAAGCGTCGGTGCTGAACGCACGGATCCGCAAACGCTGGGTCAATGGCGATCTCGACGTGACGGTCGTTGGGGAGCAGGCGGACCTGACTTACGGCGCAGCCTATGCTGGCGCGGGCCCCGATAGCCTGAAGGAACTGATCAAGTCGGCCAAGCAGACCCACAAGAACCCGATGGTTGTTGTCGGGCAGGGGGCTTTGAACCGGCCGGACGGAGCGCAAATCCTGGCGCTGGCCGCCGAATACGCCCGAAAGGCCGGCGCTCTCCGCACGGACTGGAACGGCTTCAACATCCTACACACGGAAGCTTCGCTTGTCGGCGCGCTCGATATCGGCTTCGTTCCGGGCGAGGGCGGCAAAGACACGGGCGCCATGCTGGAGCCGGGTGGCATGGATGTTCTTTTCCTGCTTGGCGTCGATGAGGTCGAGGTCCCGGCTGGTGCGTTCGTTGTCTATCAGGGCACCCATGGGGACCGTGGCGCGCACCGGGCAGATGTGATATTGCCATCCGCAGCTTACACGGAAAAGTCCGCACTCTACGTCAATACGGAAGGCCGGGTGCAACTGGCGGAACGGGCAGGTTTCCCGCCCGGAGAGGCCCGGGAGGACTGGGCGATCCTGCGGGCGCTTTCCGCGGTGACCGGCGAGGCCCTGCCGTTTGATTCCCTGACCGAATTGCGGTCGAAACTGTTTGAAGCGCATCCGCATTTGTCGTCGATAGACATGATCGAGCCGGGTGCGGTTGCCGATATCGAGGCATTGGCGGACGAGGCGGCGTCGGCGAAACCGGCGGCCACACCTTTTTCCAATGCGATCGCCGATTTCTATCTGACCAACCCGATCGCGCGGGCGTCCAACGTGATGGCCGAATGCTCTGCGCTCGCCCAGGCCCGGGCGGCGGAAGCGGCGGAATAGGGGCAGGGGACCGTTATGGATTTCATGACCACCTACGGCTGGCCGTTCCTTTGGATCGCTTTTCAAAGCGTGCTGCTGCTGGTCTTTCTGTTGTTGATCGTCGCATATGTCCTTTATGCGGATCGCAAGATCTGGGCGGCGGTTCAGATCCGGCGCGGGCCGAATGTGGTCGGCCCCTGGGGGCTTCTCCAGAGTTTTGCCGACCTTTTGAAGTTCGTCTTGAAAGAACCGGTGATTCCGTCGGGCGCCAACAAGCCGTTGTTCCTGCTGGCCCCGCTTATCACCGTGCTGCTGGCCCTGTCCGCCTGGGCGGTGATGCCGGTGGCAGAGGGATGGGTGATCGCGGACATCAATGTCGGGATCCTTTACATCTTCGCCATTTCATCCTTGTCGGTTTACGGCATCATCATTGGTGGATGGGCATCGAACTCGAAGTATCCGTTCTTGTCGGCGCTCCGCTCGGCCGCACAGATGGTGTCCTACGAGGTCTCGATCGGCTTCGTGATCGTGACCGTTCTGCTGTGCGCCGGGACCCTGAACCTGACGGGGATCGTGAACTCGCAGCAAACCGGACTTGCCGACCTGCTTGGTATCCCGTGGGCGACGTTCCTGAACTGGTATTGGCTGCCGCTTTTCCCGATGTTCGTGGTCTTTTTCATCTCCGCGCTGGCGGAAACGAACCGGCCGCCCTTTGATCTGCCGGAGGCCGAATCCGAACTGGTCGCCGGTTTCATGGTGGAATACGGCTCAACCCCCTACATGATGTTCATGCTTGGCGAGTATGTTGCGATTGCGTTGATGTGCGCGCTCATGACCGTCATGTTCATGGGTGGATGGTTGCCACCGTTTGATTTCGCGCCGTTCACGTGGGTCCCAGGTGTCGTTTGGTTCCTGTTGAAGGCGTTTTTGGTGTTCTTCATGTTCGCGATGGTCAAGGCGATGGTTCCGCGCTACCGCTATGATCAGCTGATGCGTCTGGGTTGGAAAGTGTTCCTTCCGCTGTCGCTGGCCATGGTCGTGATCGTGGCCGGGGTGCTGATGGTGACGGGCTGGGCGCCCCAATCATGAGTGTTTCCGTTGCCGGTCTGATCGGAGCTGGGCTTGGGTTGTACCTGGGCTGGCTCGATCAGAAGATCCTGAAAGGGATGCTTCAGGCAGCGGAGATGAAGAACAGGCAGGCAGGCGGCGACGGGGGCGTTGCCGCCCGGTACCGGGCACCGCTCCTGGTGCTCATTTATGGAGTTCCGATGATCGGGTTTCCGCTCGTCGGGTATTGGGCCGGCAGTTCACTTGTCGGCTGAGGGAAAAGGAAGGCAACGATCGATGGCACTGGATCAGGCCGCCAAATCGCTGTTCTTGAAGGAGTTCGTCTCGGCGTTCATCCTCGCCATGCGCTATTTCTTCAAGCCCAAGCCAACGGTGAACTACCCGTTCGAAAAAGGGCCGGTGAGCGCGCGTTTCCGCGGCGAACACGCGTTGCGGCGGTACCCGAACGGTGAAGAGCGCTGTATCGCCTGTAAATTGTGCGAGGCCATATGCCCCGCCCAGGCGATCACCATAGAAGCCGGGCCGAGGCGGAATGACGGAACCCGGCGGACAACCCGCTACGACATCGACATGGTCAAATGCATCTACTGCGGCTTTTGCCAAGAGGCTTGCCCGGTGGACGCGATCGTGGAGGGGCCGAATTTCGAATTCGCGACCGAGACCCGAGAAGAGCTTTACTACAACAAGCAAAAGCTGCTTGAAAACGGCGACCGTTGGGAACGTGAAATCGCCCGCAATATTGAAATCGACGCTCCTTACCGCTAGGAGCATGACGCATCATTGGTGATCCCCGGGCGCAAGGTCGTGCACGGTGCTCATTCCGGCCGGTTCCGGTCACACGACACACAGGCCTTCACATGTTCCTGCAAGCCTTCTTCTTCTATCTATTTGCCGGGATCACCGTCGCTTCGGCATTCATGGTCATCGCGTCGCGCAATCCGGTTCACTCGGTGTTGTTCCTGATTCTTGCCTTCGTGAACTCGGCCGGGCTCTTCGTGCTTCTGGGCGCAGAGTATCTGGCGATGCTCCTGATCGTCGTCTATGTCGGCGCCGTCGCAGTCCTTTTCCTGTTCGTCGTGATGATGCTGGATGTGGATTTCACGGAGCTCCGGCAGGGTTTCTTGCAATACCTGCCGATTGGCGGTCTTGTCGGGTTGATCCTCCTGGTGGAACTCCTGCTCGTGCTTGGGGCATGGGTCATCGCACCCGAGGTTGTGGCTCAGGGGGCTGAACCGACGCCGCCGCTCAACGAGGTGTCGAACATCGAGGCCATCGGCCACGTGCTTTACACGAAATACGTCTACTTCTTCCAGGTGGCTGGCCTGGTGCTTCTGGTTGCCATGATCGGCGCGATCGTTCTGACCTTGCGCCACAAGCCATATGCCAAGCGTCAGGATGTCGGCCAACAGGTCGGCCGGACCCGTGAAGCGGCCGTCGAGCTGCGCAAGGTCGAGTCGGGCAAAGGTCTTTAAAAAAGTGCGGCGCTCGCCCGCACACGTCACATAATCTGGATCCTGGCGGTTTCCTCCGCGCCTTGGTCCGGTTGGGGTAAATCAAGGGGAGCACGCGAGGCGCCCATGGAAATCGGTCTGTCGCACTACCTGTCGGTCGCGGCGATCCTGTTCACGATCGGGATCTTCGGGATCTTTCTGAACCGGAAAAACGTGATTGTTATTCTCATGTCCGTGGAGCTTTTGCTCCTGGCGGTGAACATCAACTTCGTCGCCTTTTCGTCGTTCCTCGGCGATTTGATGGGGCAGATTTTCACCTTGCTGGTGCTGACCGTGGCCGCAGCAGAGGCGGCGATCGGCCTTGCCATTCTGGTGGTGTTCAACCGCAACCGCGGCTCCATCGCGGTTGAAGACGTGAACATGATGAAGGGTTAAGGCGCCATGTATACCGCGATCCTGTTTTTACCCCTTGTCGGGTTCCTTATTGCTGGCCTTTTCGGGCGTTCCATCGGAGCGCAGGCAAGCGAATACATCACCAGCGGCCTGGTGATCCTCGCGGCCCTTTTGTCCTGGGTGGCGTTTTTCTCGGTCGGCTACGGCGAGACCGGCCTTTACCAGATCCAGTTGCTGCGCTGGATGACCGCCGGAGCGCTCGACGTCTCTTGGTCGATCAGGGTGGACACGCTCACCGTGGTCATGCTTGTGGTGGTCAACTCGGTCTCCGCCCTCGTGCATGTCTATTCCATCGGCTACATGCACCATGACCCGCACCGTCCGCGCTTCTTCGCCTATCTGTCCCTGTTCACCTTCGCCATGCTGTCGCTGGTGACCGCCGACAATCTGATGCAGATGTTTTTCGGCTGGGAGGCTGTGGGGCTTGCGTCCTATCTGTTGATCGGCTTCTGGTACAAGAAGCCGTCCGCCAATGCGGCGGCCATGAAGGCCTTCGTGGTCAACCGGGTTGGCGATTTCGGCTTCGCCCTCGGGATCTTCGGTGTCTTCTTCCTGTTCAACAGCATCGACCTGTCGACCATTTTCGCCAATGTCGGCCCGTTCATGGAGAATGCCGGAACCGAACCGGTCATGACCTTCCTTGGCTACCATCTGCACGCGGATACGGCCCTGACCGTGGTCTGCCTGCTGCTCTTCATGGGCGCCATGGGCAAGTCGGCGCAGTTCCTGCTGCACACCTGGCTGCCCGATGCAATGGAAGGCCCGACGCCGGTTTCCGCGCTCATCCACGCCGCCACGATGGTGACCGCCGGTGTCTTCATGGTCGCGCGCTTGTCGCCGATCTTTGAATATTCCCAAACGGCGCTTGTCGTTGTGACATTCTTCGGGGCAACGACCGCTTTCTTTGCGGCCACCGTCGGCCTCGTTCAGAACGACATCAAGCGGGTGATCGCCTATTCGACCTGTTCGCAGCTCGGCTACATGTTCGTGGCGCTCGGGGTCGGCGCCTATTCGATCGGTGTCTTCCACCTGTTCACGCATGCCTTTTTCAAGGCGCTCTTGTTCCTGTGCGCCGGATCCGTGATCCATGCGGTGTCCGATGAGCAGGACATGCGCAAGATGGGCGGTCTTCGCAAACATCTGCCCTACACCTACTGGACGATGATGATCGGTACCCTGGCTTTGACGGGAGTCGGCATTCCGCTCACCTATATCGGTTTTGCCGGTTTCATCTCCAAGGATGCGGTGATCGAGGCCGCGTACGCTGCGGCCAGTGGAGAGCGGGTCAACCCGATGGCACTCTACGGCTTCTGGCTGACCGTGGTCGCGGCCGCCCTGACGTCTTTCTACTCCTGGCGGCTCACCTTCATGACATTCCACGGCAAGCCCCGCGCGCCGGCCGATGTCATGAAACACGTGCATGAATCGCCGTGGATCATGGTCGTTCCGCTGCTTCTTCTCACCGTCGGGGCGGTTTTGGCAGGGATTGTTTTCCGCTCGCCATTCATTGGCTACGGCTACGACGCCTTCTGGAAGGGGGCTTTGTTCCTCGGTGCCGACAACACTGTCATGGACACGTTCCACGAGGTGCCGAAGTGGGTGAAGGTTTCGCCGTTCGTCGCGATGCTGGGCGGTTTGCTTGTCGCTTACCACTTCTATATCCGCTCGCCGGAAACGCCCAAGCGGCTCGCCGAACAGCACTCGGGCCTCTACCAGTTCCTTCTCAACAAGTGGTACTTCGATGAATTGTACGACTTCCTCTTTGTCCGTCCGTCCATGTGGATCGGCCGGCAACTCTGGAAGAAAGGCGATGGCACTGTGATTGATGGTTTCGGACCTAACGGGATCGCCGCGAGGGTGCAGAATGTCACGACGTGGGTCGTGCGGCTGCAGACCGGCTATCTCTACCACTATGCCTTTGCGATGCTGATCGGTGTGGCCGCGCTCATTACCTGGTCCATGTTCACCGGAGGAGCCCAGTAATGTTCGTCGATTGGCCCATCCTAACGGTAACGACGTTCCTGCCGCTTCTCGGCGTGCTGTTCATCTTGCTTGTGCCCGGCAATGACGACGCGGCAAAGCGCTCCATTCGCATGGTGGCCCTGGTCACAACGGGTTTCACCTTCGTGCTGTCGCTTTTCATCTGGTTCGGCTTCGATTATTCGAATCCCGGGTTCCAGATGGTCGAAAGCTATGACTGGCTGGTTGTGGGGGACGAGGACGGCACCGGCACCATCGGCTACAAGATGGGTGTCGACGGGATTTCCATCTTGTTTGTGATCCTGACCACCTTCCTGATGCCGTTCTGTATTCTGGCCTCCTGGGAGAGCATCCAAACCCGGGTCAAGGAATACATGATCGCGTTTCTCATTCTGGAAACGCTGATGATCGGTGTGTTCTGCGCGCTCGATCTGGTCCTGTTTTACATCTTCTTCGAAGCCGGACTCATTCCGATGTTCCTGATCATCGGGGTGTGGGGCGGTGCCCGGCGCGTCTACGCCTCCTACAAGTTCTTCCTCTACACGTTGCTCGGCTCTGTGCTGATGTTGGTCGCCGTGATGGCGATGTATTGGGAGGCGGGGACAACGGACATTCCCGCGCTGATGCAGCATTCCTTCCCGGCAGAAATGCAGACCTGGCTCTGGTTGGCGTTCTTCGCGAGCTTTGCGGTGAAAATGCCGATGTGGCCGGTTCACACCTGGTTGCCCGATGCGCACGTCGAGGCGCCGACGGCCGGTTCTGTGATCCTGGCCGGCATCCTGTTGAAGCTCGGCGGCTACGGCTTCCTGCGCTTCTCCTTGCCGATGTTCCCACTGGCTTCGGACATGTTCGCCCCGTTCGTCTTCACCCTGTCGGTGGTCGCCATCATCTACACGTCTTTGGTGGCGCTCGCGCAAGAAGACATCAAGAAACTGATCGCCTATTCCTCCGTGGCGCATATGGGCTACGTGACGATGGGGATCTTCACCATGACCCCGCAGGGGCTCCAGGGCGGGATTTTCCAGATGCTGTCCCACGGCATCATCTCGGGCGGTCTCTTCCTGTGCGTCGGCGTGATCTACGACCGGATGCACACGCGGGATATCTCCGCTTATGGCGGTCTGGTGAACCGGATGCCGAAATATGCTGTGGTCTTCCTGGTCCTGACCATGGCGAATGTCGGGTTGCCGGGCACGTCCGGGTTCGTGGGCGAGATCCTGACCCTGATGGGCGCTTTCCAGGTCAACACATGGGTGGCGTTCTTTGCCACGACCGGCGTCATCCTGTCGGCGGCCTACGCGCTGTACCTTTACCGGCGTGTCGTCTTCGGGGAACTGACCAAGGAAAGCCTGAAATCGATCCTGGATTTGAATCTGCGCGAGCGGTTCATTCTGATCCCCATGATCGTGCTCACCATTTTCTTCGGCGTGTATCCGATGGCGATCCTTGATGTAACGCAGGGCGCTGTTGACAACCTGATCACCCAATACACCGCTGCCCTGGAAGCCGCTGGCACCGTCCAACAGGCTGCGGCTGGCGCGCAATAACGGTTTGAGGCTAGTTTGATGTCGGAAGTGACCCAAGTTCCTGATCTCATGCCCGTTATGCCGGAAATCATTCTGGCACTCGGCGCCATGGCCCTGTTGATGATCGGCGTGTTTGGCGGCAAGTCGATCACCCACCTGGTGTTCGGCCTGGCCATGGGGCTTCTCGCCGGCACCGGGCTTGTCATGCTGTTTCTGCCGACCCTTGGCGTGACGTTTGGCGGGTCTTTCGTGGCCGACGAGTTCAGCTACTTCATGAAGTTGCTCGTGCTGACCGGGTCGTTCTTCGCGATTGCCATGTCGTGGGCCTATGCCAAGTCGCAGAGCTTCGACAAGTTCGAATATCCGGTTCTGATCTTGCTCGCGACGCTCGGCATGATGCTGATGCTGTCGGCCAACGACATGATCGCGCTGTATCTGGGCCTTGAGCTGCAAAGCTTGGCGCTTTATGTCGTCGCGGCGATCAACCGTGACAGTGTCCGCTCGACCGAAGCCGGCCTGAAATACTTTGTGCTGGGAGCCTTGTCATCGGGCATGCTGCTTTATGGCATGTCGCTGGTCTACGGCTTCACCGGCCAGGTTGGCTTCGAGCAGATCGCCGGAGTGCTGGCCCAGGAGGGGGCATCCCTAGGCCTTGTTGTCGGCATGGTTTTCATCCTTGCCGGCCTTGCCTTCAAGATTTCCGCGGTTCCCTTCCACATGTGGACGCCGGATGTGTACGAAGGCGCGCCGACACCGGTCACCGCTTTCCTGGCGGCGGCGCCGAAGGTTGCCGCGATGGGCATGACCTTGCGGATCGTGATTGACGGGTTCAGCCCCGTGACCCACGAGTGGCAGCAGGTTATCGTCTTCGTGTCGATCGCGTCCATGGCGCTTGGGGCCTTCGCCGCGATCGGCCAGACCAACATCAAGCGCCTGATGGCCTATTCCTCGATTGGCCACATGGGCTACGCGCTCGTTGGCCTGGCGGCCGGCACACCTGCCGGCGTGGAAGGCGTAATCTTCTACATGACCGCCTATCTGGCCATGACACTCGGTGTCTTTGCCTGCATCTTGTCGATGCGCCGCAAGGACGGCATGGTCGAGGACATCTACGAATTGTCGGGCCTGTCGCGCACCAATCTGCCGATGGCGGTGATTCTGGCCATGCTGCTCTGGTCGCTGGCCGGTATCCCGCCGTTTGTCGGCTTCTTTGGCAAGTGGTTTGTGTTTTCCGCCGCAGTTGAGGCCGGGTTGTATCCGCTCGCGGTGATCGGTGTTCTGACGTCGGTGGTGGGCTGCTATTATTACCTGCGGATCATCAAGGTCATGTTCTTCGACGAGCCGGCCGAGAAATTCGATGCCATGCCAATGGAGTTGCGTGTCGTGCTTGGATTGTCCGGTGCCTTCATCGTCCTCTTCGCCATCATGCCGGGTCCGATTGTTTCGGCGGCTGAAACGGCAGCGGGGTCGCTGTTCTGATTGAACGTGTGACAAAAGAACAGGGACTTGGCCCGGCGTTCGATGCGCCGGGCTTGCGCGTTGAGCGCCATGACACGGTGACGTCCACGAACACCCTGGCGTTCGAACGTGCGCGCGGCGGTGATCCCGGCGGGCTCTGGATTGTCGGTCAGGAGCAGACCCAGGGCAGGGGCCGGCGCGGCCGTCATTGGTTTTCCGGACGCGGCAACCTATATGCCAGTCTGTTGCTGATTGATCCCGAGCCGGCACAGCGCATTGCGGAGTTGCCGCTGCTTGCTGCGGTGGCCCTGAGCGAAGCAATCGACGCGGCCTGCGGCACGCACAAGCTGGCAAGGCTCAAGTGGCCAAACGACCTTCTGGTCGACGGCGCGAAAGTGTCGGGTATCCTTCTTGAAGCCGAGAACCTGGGCGACGAACGGCAAGCGGTGGTGCTCGGTTTCGGCGTGAATGTGGCGGTCCATCCGGCAGACGGTCTCTATCCCTGCACCGGCTTGTCAGCACTTGGATACAGGTCGGATCCAGACAGCGTTTTTCAGCATCTGGCCGGGGCGCTGTCCCTGTGGCTTGGAATTTGGGCCAAGCCTGACGGTTTCGCCCATGTGCGGACAGCATGGCTTTCGCGCGCCGCGCATCTTGGCCAGCAGATTACCGTGCAGAACGGATCCCGCGAAGTGACCGGCGTGTTTCGCGACCTGGACGATCAAGGGCATCTTGTCCTTCAGCCCGCCGATGGCGGTCTTATGACCATCTATGCCGGAGACGTTTTCCTGCCTGGCTCGCAGCGTTAAACGCTCGCCAGGCATTTCTCTCAGACTTGGAGCAAACCAAATGGCGAAAGCCAGAACCAAATCGGACGATCTGATCTTTCTTCCTCTCGGAGGTGTTGGCGAGATTGGAATGAACCTTGCCCTTTATGGGGTCGGTCCCGAAGACGCCCGGTCGTGGCTGATTGTGGATTGCGGCGTAACATTCGCCGGTCCGGATCTGCCGGGCATCGATCTTGTCGTCCCGGATATCAAATTTCTGGAAGACGAAGTCGACAACATTGTCGGTATGGTGATTACCCATGCCCACGAGGATCACTACGGCGCCGTTCTTCACCTGTGGCCTTTCCTAAAGGTACCGGTCTACGCGACGCCGTTTACAGCCGGTCTTCTGGCCGCGAAGGTGGAGTCGGAGCCAGGGGCGGAGGAAGTGCCGGTCACCGTTGTCAATCAAGGCGACCGGATCGATATCGGCCCGTTTGATGTCGAGTTCGTCGCGATGGCCCATTCCATCCCCGAACCATGTGCGCTTGCGATCCGCACGCGCTCGGGGATGGTCCTGCACACTGGTGACTGGAAGATCGATATGACCCCGGGCGTGGGGAAGCCTATTGATCTTGCAAGATTGGCCGAACTCGGGCGGGAAGGCGTGATGGCCCTCGTCTGCGACAGCACGAATGCGATCCGCGACGGAATGAGCCCGTCCGAGGCCGATGTCGGTGTTGAACTGACGAAAATCATGAAAACGGCAAAGAACCGCGTTGCGGTCACCACGTTCGCGTCGAACGTCGCGCGGATCCGGGCCATCGCGGAAGCGGCAGCGGCCGCCGACCGTGAAGTGGTCGTCGTCGGCCGGTCCATGCACCGGGTGATCGAAGTGTCCAGTGAACTCGGCTACATGGACGGGCTCAAACCCTTCCGCGACGAAGAGGCTTACGGGTATTTGCCGCGGGACAAGGTGGTGCTGCTGTGCACAGGGTCCCAGGGTGAAGCCCGGGCCGCGCTTGCGCGGATTGCCGCCAACGATCACAGGCATATCGCCCTTTCCAAGGACGACATGGTGATCTTTTCGTCCAGAACGATTCCCGGCAACGAAAAGGCCGTGATCGACGTCATGAACAATCTCGCCCAGCAGGACATCGAGATTGTCACCGACCGCGATGCGATGGTGCATGTCTCTGGCCATCCGCGGCGTGGTGAGCTGGAGCAGCTCTACAAGCTCGTCCAGCCCAAAGTCGTGGTTCCGGTTCATGGCGAACCGATGCATCTTTCCGCGCACGCGGCCTTTGCCAAAGCCCAGGGCGTTCGGGAAGTGGTGCGGGCCAAGGATGGGGATATCGTGCGGTTGAACGAGGGCGCTGCTGGGGTGATCGACGAGGCGCCCTTCGGGATCATGGTGAAGGATGGCTCCATCCTCGACGATCCGGAGGTGACCGGCGTGAATGAACGGCGCAAACTCTCCTTTGCCGGCGCGGCGGTGATTGCTTTGGTCGTCAACCGGGCCGGGGACCTGTTGGACGATCCTCAAGTTGCGCTGATGGGGCTGCCTGATACCGATGACGAGGGCGAGCCGATGGAGGATATCGTGTCCAAGGCTGTCGTGGGAGCGGTTTCCAGCATCCCGAAAGCCCGGCGTAAGGACAAGGCGCTGGTCGGCGAGGCGGCCCGGCGTGCCGCGCGCAGCGCGGTTTTGGATGTGTGGGGCAAAAAGACGCTTTGCAAAGTGATGGTAAGCCAGCTTTAACACGCGTCCTGGCCAAAGCGGGGGAGGAGTGAAATGATTGGACGGTTGAACCACGTCGCCATTGCGGTGTCCGATATCGAAGCGGCGGCTGCCGTTTACCGGAATACGTTGGGCGCGGAAGTGTCAGACAAGGTGGCGCAGCCCGATCACGGGGTCAGCACCGTCTTCATCAACCTTCCCAATACCAAGATCGAGCTTCTGGAGCCGCTGGGACCGGATTCGCCGATCGCCAAGTTCCTGGAAAAGAACCCGTCCGGCGGCATTCACCATTTGTGCTATGAAGTCGAGGATATTCGTGCGGCCCGGGACAAGCTTGTCGCGGAAGGGGCCCGTGTCCTTGGAGACGGTGAACCGAAGATCGGCGCGCACGGAAAACCGGTTCTGTTCCTTCACCCCAAGGATTTCTGTGGAACCTTGACCGAACTGGAAGAGGCGTAACTCAAAAATGTCGATCGTCTACGGCATGGCCGTGTTTTTCATGATCTGGTGGATCGTGCTGTTTGCGGTCCTGCCTTTCGGTGTCCGCCAGTCTCAGCATGAGGCGGGAGATGTGGTTCCCGGATCGGAACCGGGCGCGCCGGACATGCCGCGCATGCTGCGCGTGATCATCGGAACGACCATTGTGACGACCGTCATCTTTCTGTCCTACCTGTGGGTGCGCGAATCCGGTTTCTCGCTAGACGATATTCCGTTTTTCACCCCGCCCAGTGACAGATAGTCCGCTTCTGATCCGTTTCAGCGCCTGAGCCTTGCCCGCTTCCGCCCGTCGAGTGCGGATGAACAGGGATGCCCTGTGGAGCAGGAGGCCGCGGCTGCGTGCGAACTGTGGGCAGTTGAATCAGATGCGAATTGACGGGCTCAAAGAAAAAAGGCAGAGCGCTGCTCTGCCTTTATCGAGTTCACGCGTCTAATATCTCTCTGTCCAGCCCTAGCTTATTTGCCATTTTGCTGGAGGCTGCAGCCCTTTCGGGGCGCCCGAGAGATCTTCCTCCCAAGACTCAGACCGCGATGTCTGTCTGAGTGCCTTTTTTGTTTGCGACACTCATTTTTATTGCTGTGAACATTATATGACCAAAAACACGTTGTCACGTATTTGTGCGGTGTAGCTTAAATTTTAAGCTTGCTTAGAACAATGGCAAAAAATCCCAAGGCTAGATTGGTCTCAAGGCCGCGCGCGGATAGCCAGGATTGCGGGGTAGGGCCGGTTCGGCAGAGGCGCGATTTTTGCCCAAAACCCGGTCACGCCGACGCGGCAGGGCTTGTTTTTGTGCCGCGCATGCGGTTTGACTGCGCACCACTTGGCCGATGCCCAGATTTGTTGAGAGAGTTTGCATGCGCCTGACCCGATTTTTTCTGCCGATCTTGAAGGAAACCCCCAAGGAAGCCGAGATCGTCTCCCACCGGATGATGTTGAGGGCCGGGATGGTTCGCCAGCAATCTGCCGGAATCTATTCCTGGTTGCCGCTCGGTCTGCGGGTGTTGCGCAAGATCGAACGGATTGTCGAGGAAGAGCAGGCCCGCGCCGGCGCGGTGCAACTGCTGATGCCGACCATCCAGTCGGCCGATTTGTGGCGCGAGAGCGGGCGCTATGACGCCTATGGCAAGGAGATGCTGCGGATCACCGACAGGCACGACCGTGATATGCTCTACGGCCCGACCAACGAGGAAATGATCACGGATATCTTCCGTGGCTATGTGCGCTCCTACAAGGATCTCCCGCTGAACCTTTATCACATCCAGTGGAAGTTCCGGGACGAGGTCCGGCCCCGTTTCGGCGTGATGCGCGGGCGCGAGTTCCTGATGAAGGACGGCTATTCCTTCGACGTCGACAAGGAAGCGGCGCGCCATGCCTATAACAGGATGTTCGTCTCCTACCTTCGGACCTTCGCGCGCATGGGCCTGAAGGCCGTGCCGATGAAGGCCGATACCGGCCCGATTGGCGGCGACATGAGTCACGAGTTCATCATCCTCGCGGAAACGGGCGAGAGTGAAGTGTTCCTCGACAAGGCCATCCTCGGTCTTGAGATCCCCTCGCAGGACACCGACTTCTTCTCCGATCTGACCCCGATCGTGGATGCCTGGACCGCGCCCTATGCGGCCACCGACGAGATGCACGACGCGGCCGCGTTCGAAGCGCTCGGCCCGGACCAGCGCGTGTCGGCCCGGGGGATCGAAGTCGGCCACATCTTCTATTTCGGCACCAAATACTCCGAAGCGATGGGCGCCAAGGTCGCCACCGCCGACGCCGGTGACGTACCAGTCCACATGGGATCCTACGGCATTGGTGTTTCCCGCCTTCTTGGCGCCTTGATCGAGGCGAACCATGACGCTGAGGGAATCATCTGGCCGGCGGCGGTGGCCCCCTTCCATGTCGGCCTTGTGAACCTGAAATCGGGCGATGAGGAAACGGACAAGGCGTGCGAGGACCTTTACGACAGGCTCACCGCGGCCGGTGTGGAGGTGCTTTACGACGACACCGACAACCGGGCTGGCGCCAAGTTCGCCACGATGGACCTGATCGGCTTGCCCTACCAGCTGGTCGCCGGTCCGCGTGGCCTCAAAAACGGCGTTGTCGAGGTCAAGACCCGGGCAACGGGCGAAAAGGAAGAACTCAGCCCCGATGCGGCCGTGAACAAGCTGCTCGCGGCATTGACGCGCTGAACCGTCTTCGGGATCCTCTGCTCAAGGGATTCGCGGCAGGGCGGGCCAGGCGCGGCAGGAATGGGACGGGACATGAACGCGGTCGAGACGGCAGAAGACGAAGCACGGTCCGGAAAGGGCGCCACCCGGCCCTTTGCTCCATATGAATGGATGATTGCCGGGCGGTATCTGCGCTCTCGGCGGAAAGAGGCATTCATCTCGGTCATCGCCGGGTTTTCCTTCGCCGGAATCATGCTGGGCGTGGCCACGTTGATCATTGTCATGGCGGTGATGAACGGGTTTCGCAACGAGCTGCTGGGCAAGATTCTCGGGATCAATGGGCACATGCTGGTGCAGCCCGTGGACCTTGCCCTGACCGACTACGATCCTGTCGCAAAGCGCCTGGAGGGCGTTCCGGAGGTCATGGCGGCGATCCCCTTCGTGGAAGGGCAGGCGCTGGTGAGCGGCCCGGCCGCCAGTCTTGGGGGGCTGGTGCGCGGCGTTCAGGAACGCGATCTGCGCCGCATCCCGCTGATTGCCGAAACGATCCAGCGCGGCACGCTCGACAATTTTGATGACGGAACGGGGGTCGCGATCGGGTCGCGCCTTGCCCAGAACCTCGGGGTGACCGTCGGCGACCATATCACCATCCTTTCGCCCAATGGCAGCGTCACGCCCATGGGCATCACCCCGCGGCGCAAGTCCTATCCGGTCTCGGCGATCTTCGAGATTGGGATGAGCGAGTATGACGGCACCTTTGTCTTCATGCCGATAACCGAGGCGCAGGCCTATTTCAACATGGAAGGCCGGGCGACGGGCATCGAACTTTATGTGGCGGATCCCGACCGGGTGGGTCTGTTGCGCGCCGCGGTGGAAGAGGGCGCCGGACGGCCGACTTTCGTGACCGATTGGCGTCAGCGGAACGTGACGTTCTTTTCCGCGCTCGAAGTGGAGCGCAATGTGATGTTCATCATTCTCACCCTGATTGTGATCGTCGCCGCTCTGAACATCATTTCCGGCCTGATCATGCTGGTGAAGGACAAGGGGCGGGATATCGCCATTTTGCGGACCATGGGCGCGACGCGCGGCGCGGTCATGCGCATCTTCCTGATCACGGGCGCGAGCATCGGCTGTGTCGGCACGATCGCGGGTTTCCTGCTGGGCCTGGTTGTGTGCTGGAACATCGAAAGCATCCGCCAGTTCATTTCCTGGATGACCGCGACGGAGCTTTTTGATCCCACGCTTTACTTCCTGTCGCGGCTTCCGGCGGATATCGACAATGGCGAAACGGTCACGGTGCTGATCATGGCGCTGGCCCTGTCGCTTTTGGCGACGCTCTATCCGGCCTGGCGGGCAGCGCGGCTCGATCCTGTCGAAGCCTTGAGGTACGAGTGATGAACGCGCCCACCCAGCCCTTGCACCCGGCGGGACAGACCGGGCCGGACGACGCGGGCCGGCGCACCGCCGTGCTCCGCCTTGTGAATGTGACCCGTACGTTCCAGGAGGGCGGCAGGCCGCTTCAGATCCTCAGCGGCGCGAACCTGCAGATGGATGCGGGCGAAATGGTGGCGCTGGTTGCCCCGTCGGGCACGGGCAAGTCGACCCTGCTGCACATTGCCGGCCTGCTGGAACATCCCGATGGCGGCGATGTCTATGTGGGCACAACCAATTGCTCGGAGCTGAGTGACGACGAACGCACCTCCATCCGGAGGAATGACGTGGGTTTCGTCTACCAGTTCCATCACCTCCTGCCCGAATTCACGGCGCTTGAAAACATCATGATGCCGCAGATGATCCGCGGACTGCCGAGAAAAGTGGCGGCCGAGCGGGCGCAGGAGCTGCTCGATTACCTGCGGATGGGGGCAAGGGCAAGCCACCGGCCGTCGGAACTGTCGGGCGGCGAGCAGCAGCGCGTGGCCGTTGCCCGCGCTGTCGCCAATGCCCCGAAAATCCTGCTGCTGGACGAGCCGACCGGCAATCTTGACCCGAAGACGGCGCATTATGTCTTTGACGCCTTGCAGGCCCTGGTGCGGGCCTCGGGCGTGACCACCTTGTTCGCGACCCACAATATGGAACTCGCCGCCCGGATGGACCGCGCGATCACCCTGGAAGCCGGGCAAATCCGTCCCTTCACCTGAACCGCACATCGCCCAGGCGCCCGCCACGGCACGGCCGGCCGATCGCGTGGAATCCCGCATGAACAAAACAGGACCGGCGAAAATCGGTGGCGGATTGTGCGGATCCGGAAAGATGAACAAAAAGGACTTGAAAGAAGTACAAAAATAGAACAATATCGCTTTGTCGGATTGTCCCGGGTTGGAGGATGTGATGGGATACCTAGCGCGCGATGTTGTCGCTTTCGGTTCGCTCGTTTGCTTTTGCGCCACACTGGCCGTTTGGGGGGACGTTCTCCTCGCGGTCGGCTAACGGCCGGTCTCGCCAGCCGCGGCGGTCCTGGCGGTACCCTGGCCGTCTGGCCGTTGGTCCATTTGGCCATCGGGACATGAGCTCCAAGGCCCTACTGCCCGAGAAGAGTGACCCGGGAAGGCTGAGGATCGAAGACCATGGTGGGGGCAGGGCCTGCCCAAAAACCATTTGCGCTCCAGGGTCATCTGTCCGTGATGCATCCTCGGTGCTGATGGATCATCTGTCTCTGAAGGCCTATCGGTGTTGAAGGGCAGGGGCGCCGAGATATCGGGCCCCAAAGCATCTGTTCAACAAACGTCTGTCTTAAAACATCGGGGACAGTGTGCCGCCGGTTCTCGACATTGGTCGCCAATGACCGTTTGTATGCGCTAGGTGTTCATCACGGCGGCGGGAAGAGGGCATGTCCATCGGCACGGGTGCGGTTCAAGACGGCGTAGATCCAAAAGGCCCGGGCTTTGTACACCTGAGGGTTCATTCCGCCCTGTCGCTGCTGGAAGGCGCGCTGCCGATCAAGAAGCTGCTGGATCTGGCCAAGGCCGACGGTCAACCTGCGCTCGCCATCACCGATACCGGGAACCTGTTCGGCGCGCAGGAATTTTCCACAAAAGCCTGGGGGGCGGGCATTCAGCCGATCATCGGCTGTCAGCTGGCCGTTCTGTTCGCCGATGAGCTTGAAAGCGACCGGAGGGGCGAACTGCCTCTGTCGGATCTTGTGCTGCTGGCGGTGTCCGAGACCGGTTACGAGAACCTGATGGAGTTGTCGTCGCGGGCGTTTCTTGACACCGAACCCGGACTGCGGCCCCACGTCACCAGCCGGTATCTGGCTGAAAAGGCAGAGGGCATTATCTGTCTCACAGGCGGCGTGACCGGTCCTGTCGGTAAGGCGCTTTTGGCCGGGCGCAAGCCTCTGGCCCGGTCCCGCCTCGAAGAATTGGCGGCCGCGTTCGCCGGGCGCTGCTATGTGGAGATCCAGCGCCATGGCATGGAGGCCGAACGGCGGACGGAGCCGGCCTTTCTGGATCTTGCTTACACGCTCGGCCTGCCAATCGTCGCGACCAACGAGGCGTTTTTTCCAGTCCAAGAAGACTATGAGGCCCATGATGCGCTGATCTGCATCGCCGAAGGCCGTGTGCTGGTTGAAGACAACCGCCGGCGCCTGACTCCGGAGCATTATTTCAAGACGCGCGCGGAAATGTGCGCTTTGTTCGCCGATCTGCCCGAAGCGCTGGCCTCATCGGTGGAGATCGCGCGCCGTTGCCGCTTCCGGCCCTTGCGGCGCGACCCAATCCTGCCCCGCTTCGCTGGCGCCGATGCGGATCCTGAAAACGCCGAACGCGCAGAGGCGGCCGAACTCAAACGCCAGGCGAGCGAGGGTCTGCGGCGGCGCCTTGAGGCTAACGGGCTGGCCCCGGGTCTGGAAGAAAAGGACTACTGGGACCGGCTCGAGTATGAGACCGGCGTCATCGAGCGCATGAAGTTTCCAGGCTACTTTCTCATCGTGGCCGACTTCATCAAATGGGCCAAGGCCCAGGACATCCCGGTCGGTCCCGGGCGCGGGTCGGGGGCGGGGTCGCTGGTTGCCTGGGCCCTGACCATCACCGACCTTGATCCGATGCGGTTCTCCCTGCTGTTCGAGCGCTTTTTGAACCCGGAACGGGTTTCCATGCCCGATTTCGACATCGATTTCTGCCAATCCCGGCGGGAAGAGGTGATCCGATACGTCCAAGAGAAATACGGCCGGGGCCAGGTTGCGCAGATCATCACGTTCGGATCCCTGCAGGCCCGCGCGGTTCTGCGCGATGTCGGCCGTGTGCTCCAGATGCCTTATGGCCAGGTGGACCGGCTGTGCAAGCTGGTGCCGGCCAATCCGGCCAACCCGGTCACCTTGGGACAGGCGATCGAGGACGAGCCGCGCCTGCGGGAGGCTGCCCGCGAAGAGGAGATCGTCGACCGGCTCCTGACCATGGCGCAAAAGCTCGAAGGGCTTTACCGGCATGCCTCCACCCACGCCGCCGGCGTTGTGATCGGCGACCGGCCGCTGGAGCAGCTCGTTCCGCTCTACCGCGATCCGCGTTCGGATATGCCGGTCGCGCAATTCAACATGAAAATGGTTGAAGACGCCGGACTGGTGAAATTCGACTTTCTCGGCCTCAAGACGCTAACCGTCATTGATACGGCCGTCCGCCTGATCGCCCGCAAGTCGGACAAGATCGATGTCGCGGCGCTGCCATTGGACGATCCCAAAACCTACAAGCTGCTGGCCGCTGGCGAGACATTCGGTGTCTTCCAGCTGGAAAGCCAGGGCATGCGCCGGGCCATCGCCGGCATGAAGCCGGACCGGTTCGAGGACATCATCGCCCTTGTCGCGCTGTACCGGCCCGGCCCGATGGAAAACATACCGGTCTACAATGCGGTGAAGCACGGGGAGCAGGAGCCGGACTGTCTGCACCCGCTGCTGGAGCCGATCCTGATGGAGACCAATGGCATCATTGTCTACCAGGAGCAGGTGATGCAGATCGCCCAGGTCCTGTCCGGCTATTCCCTGGGCGAGGCGGATTTGCTGCGCCGGGCAATGGGCAAGAAGATCGCGGCCGAAATGGAGATCCAACGGGCCCGTTTCGTGGATGGCGCCGTGGAACGGGGCATCGACAGGGCGCAGGCCGGGACGATTTTCGATCTGGTGGCGAAATTCGCCAATTACGGCTTCAACAAGTCCCATGCCGCAGCCTATGCGCTGGTGTCCTATCATACGGCCTGGCTGAAGGCGAACCACCCGGTCGAATTTCTGGCGGCCTCGATGACGCTCGATATGGGCAACACCGACAAGCTGGGCGACTTCCGTCAGGAGGCACGCCGGATGGGAATCGACATCGTTCCGCCCTCGATCAACCGCAGCCAGGTCTATTTCGACGTGTCGAAAGGCAAGATCTTGTATGCCATGGGCGCCATCAAGGGCGTGGGGGAACAGGCCGTCGACCACATCGTTTCAGTTCGCGGCGACAAACCCTTCCGCAGCCTTGGCGATTTTGCCCGCCGGATCTCGCCGCGTGCGATCAACAAGAGGACGCTGGAAAATCTCGCCGCCGCAGGAGCCTTCGACGAGCTGGAGCCGAACCGGGCCCGCGTCCTGGAGGGCCTCGACCGGATCATGGGGCTGGCGCAGCGCACCGAGGAAAACGCGGCCCTCGGACAGAACGAGCTGTTTGGCGGGGGCAGTGCCGAAGAAGACCTTCAACTGCCGGAGGCACAGGCCTGGAGCGCGGAGGAAAAGCTGCAGCGCGAGCACGCGGCGATCGGGTTCTACCTGTCGGCCCATCCGCTGGATGAATATGGCGTGCTGCTGGAGAAGATGCGTGTCCAGCCCTGGGCGAAATTTGCCGAGGCGGTAAAAAAGGGCGCATCCGCTGGACGGCTTGCCGGAACGGTGATCTCCCGGCAGGAACGCAAGACGAAAACGGGCAACCGCATGGGCATTGTTCGCCTGTCCGATTCGACAGGCCAGTTTGAAGGCCTGCTGTTCAAGGAAAAGCTCGAGCAATACCGCGATGCGTTGGAGCCGGGGCGTTCGGTCGTGCTGCTTGTCGGCGCGGACATGCGCGACGACGAACCCTCGATCCGGATCGAGCAGGTTGATCCGGTCGACAAGATGGCGGCGAACATCCAAAGAAGCCTGCGGGTGTTCGTCCGTGACGACCGGCCGGTCCAAAGTCTGGCTCGCCACTTGTCCACACGCGGGGAAGGGGAGGTAACGGTCGTGGTCCTGCTCGAAGAGGTCGGCCGCGAGGTGGAGGTCAAGCTGCCCGGCCGCTACCGTTTGTCGCCCGAAATCGCCGGGGCGCTCAAGGCTGTGCCGGGCGTGACCGACGTGCAAATGGCCTAACGGGGCAGGCCCGCCCCGGGAAACCGGGAATTTGGTCTTGAACTGTCCCTCAAGCCCCCCTATAAGGCGCCCATCCCACACGCAAGGGTCGGATCCCGAGTTGATCGGTGTGTCCTTCCGGTGACGATCGCCTGCGCGCTAAGTGCAAACGACGCTTCACAAGCCCTTGCGGAGGTCAAACCGGAAAACGCAGGAGTTCAGGGCCATGGCATTGCCCGATTTTTCCATGCGTCAGCTGCTGGAAGCTGGCGTTCACTTTGGTCACCAGAAGCACCGCTGGAACCCGCGCATGGGTCCTTACATCTTTGGCGTGCGCAACGATGTGCACATCATCGACCTGGCGCAAACCGTTCCGCTGCTTCATCAGGCTCTCAAGGCTGTCAGTGACACCGTGGCCGGCGGTGGTCGCGTTCTGATCGTTGGCACCAAGCGTCAGGCTCAGGAAGCCGTTGCAGCCTCTGCCCGCAATTCCGCGCAGTATTTCGTGAATGCGCGCTGGCTCGGCGGCATGCTGACCAACTGGAAGACCATTTCCCAGTCGATCCAGCGTCTGCGCAAGCTGGAGGAGACCTTGTCTTCCGACCAGGCGAACGCCTTGACCAAGAAAGAGCGTCTGTTCATGGACCGCGAGCGCGAGAAGCTTGAGCGGAACCTGGGCGGGATCAAGGACATGGGCGGTATTCCCGACCTTCTGTTCGTGATCGACACCAACCGCGAAGCGATCGCCATTCAGGAAGCCCGCCGTCTGGGCATTCCGGTTGCCGCGATCCTCGACACCAACTGCAGCCCGGAAGGGATCACCTACCCGGTGCCGGGCAACGACGATGCAGGCCGTGCGATCACGCTTTACTGCGACCTGATCGCCCGTGCCGCGATTGACGGCATTTCTCGCGCACAAGGCGCTTCCGGTATGGATATCGGCGCGTCAGAAGAGGCTCCGGTCGAAGAGGCGCTTGCCGAGGCTGGCGAGGAAGCTGCTGCCGAAGCGCCGGCTGCCGCGGAAGCCTGATAATGGTGTGCCGCCCGCCGGGCGGCATTTCCCTGTGAGTGATTTGGGTGGGGCTGCATTTTGTTGCAGTCCCGTCATAATGGCGCGGAAAGCCGTCGGCTACACCGTGTGATATCTTTCAACCCCCCATCCACGAGGCGATCGATGAGCATTACCGCTGCGATGGTAAAAGAGCTCCGCGAAAAATCCGGCGCGGGCATGATGGACTGCAAAAAGGCCCTGGCCGAAAACAATGGCGACATGGAAGCCGCCGTTGACTGGCTGCGGACCAAGGGCTTGGCCAAGGCTGCCAAGAAAGCGGGCCGTGTTGCCGCTGAGGGGCTGGTCGGTGTGGCCTCCGAAGGCAACAAGGCTGCCGTGATCGAGTTGAACTCGGAAACTGACTTCGTTGCCCGCAACGAAGGGTTCCAGGATCTGGTCGGCAAGATCGCTCTGGCCGCACTGGGAACCGGTGGCACACTTGAAGCCGTCTCCGCTTCCGATATCGATGGCAAGCCCGCGACCGACGCGATCACCGATGCGATCGCGACCATCGGTGAGAACATGACCTTGCGCCGCACGGCCAAGCTCGAGGTTTCCGAGGGCGTGGTCGCAAGCTACATCCACGGCGCTGTTTCCGAGGGCAAAGGCAAGATTGGGGTCCTGGTCGCACTGCAATCGTCTGGCGATGCCGCCAAGCTCGAAGCGCTCGGCCGCCAGATTGCGATGCACGTGGCTGCGTCGAGCCCGTTGTCGCTGAACACGGAAGAACTCGATCAGGCTGTGATCGAGCGTGAAAAGTCCGTGTTCGTCGAGCAGGCCCGTGAATCCGGCAAGCCGGACAATATTATCGAGAAAATGGTGGAAGGCCGCCTGCGCAAGTTCTACGAGGAAGTGACCCTCGTGAAGCAGGCTTTCGTGATCGACCCGGACAAGACGGTCGAACAGGCCGTCGACGCCCTGGCCAAGGAACTGGGGACGGACGTGAAGCTGACCGGCTTCGTCCGCTTCGCCCTTGGCGAGGGAATCGAGAAGGAAGAGCAGGACTTTGCGGCCGAAGTGGCCGCTGCCTCGGGGCAGTAAGCACACTGAAAAGCGCCGGCATCGACCGGCGCTTTTTTTTGAGACCAACAAGAATCGCAGGTGCTGCCATGACCAAACCTTTGCGCTGGAAACGCGTTCTCCTGAAGCTCTCCGGAGAGGCCTTGATGGGTTCCCAGTCTTTCGGGATCGATCCGATGATCGTGCAGCGCATCGCCAAGGAAATCGCCGATGCGGTGGCGTTGGGAGCGCAGGTCGGTGTGGTCGTTGGCGGCGGAAACATCTTCCGCGGTGTCGCCGTTGCGGCCAAGGGCGGCAACCGGGTAACCGGCGATCACATGGGCATGCTCGCTACGATCATGAACAGCCTGACGCTGGCGGATGCCTTGCGGCGCCTCAAGGTCAATGCGCGCGTTCTGTCCGCCGTCGCGGTGCCGTCCATCTGCGAGACCTTTTCACAGCGCGTCGCGGACCGCTATATGGAAGACGGCGATGTTATCGTGTTTGCCGGCGGGACGGGCAATCCGTTCTTTACGACGGACAGCGGCGCAGCGCTGCGGGCCGCGGAAATGAAGTGCGATGCATTCCTGAAGGGCACGCAGGTCGACGGCGTCTATTCCGAAGACCCCAAGATCAACCCGAATGCGGACCGCTATGACAAGCTCGGGTACGATGAGGTGATCCAGCGGGACCTGAAGGTGATGGACACCACCGCCATTGCGCTTGCCCGCGACAACGACATCCCCGTGATTGTTTTCTCTATCCACACTCCTGGCTCGCTCGTCAGCGTTCTTCAGGAGACCGGAACCTATACGGTTGTCGGCGGTTGATTCTTTTGCCAATAAGCCTTTGAACGGCTCTTGTGTTTCGCCACGGCTGTGCCATTTTTGGCGCCGGCTGCGGCGTCCGATAGCCATCTAACAAGAATGAAGCGAGGACAGTATGTCGGTTGTAGGTGTGGACCTGGATGATTTGTCTCGGCGGATGCAGAGCACTCTCTCTGTTCTGAAAACGGAATTTGCCGGCCTGCGTACGGGGCGTGCGTCGGCATCCATGCTGGAGCCAATTTCGGTCGATGCTTACGGGCAATCGATGCCGATCACTCAGGTTGCGACCGTCAGCGTTCCGGAACCGCGCATGGTCGCCGTGCAGGTTTGGGACAAGAGCATGGTTTCAGCGGTCGAGAGGGCCATCCGCGAGTCTAGCCTCGGCTTGAATCCGGTTGTCGACGGGCAATTGCTGCGCCTGCCAATTCCCGAGTTGAACCAGGAACGCCGTCAGGAACTGATCAAGGTTGCCCACAAATATGCCGAACAGGCCAAGGTGGCCATCCGTCATGTGCGGCGGGACGGCATGGATTCGGCCAAGAAATCCGAAAAAGACGGTGATATCAGTCAAGATGACCTGCGTGTGGCCTCAGATGAGGTGCAGAAACTCACTGACAGCATGATCGCTGAAGTCGATACCATGTTGGCAAAGAAAGAGCAGGAAATTGCACAGGTCTGATTGAAGGACCTCAGCCTTGTCTGTTTGCGGGGGAATTCATGACCGCCATCCCTGAAAGGCTCCAGGAGAGCGTCGACCCGGTCCCCGGGCGCCGCACCTTGCCCAGGCATGTGGCGTTCATCATGGATGGAAATGGCCGTTGGGCCAAGGCGCGCGGCCTCCCCCGGACAGAAGGTCACAGGCGCGGGCTGGAAGCCTTGCGGGAAACGGTGCGCCATGCCGGCGAACTGGGGATCGAGTTCATGACGATCTACAGTTTTTCCTCCGAGAACTGGAACCGTCCCGAGACCGAAGTCAATTTCCTGATGGGTTTGCTGCGCCGGTTCTTGCAACGGGACCTGAGCGAACTGCACAAGGCGAACATCCATATTCGCGTCGTGGGTGAGCGCAACGACCTCGAGCCAGGCATCCGCCGGCTCTTGGAGGAAGCCGAAGCGATCACCCGCCACAACAGCGGCATGACGCTTGTGGTGGCCTTCAATTACGGTGGGCGCAACGAACTGGTGCGCGCGGCACAAAGGCTTGCGGCCCAAGTCGCGTCGGGAGCCATCGAAGCGGACGACATCGACGAAAATGCGATGGCCGCGGCACTCGATACAGCCGGTATTCCCGATCCGGATCTGTTGATCCGAACGAGCGGGGAACTGCGCCTGTCCAATTTCCTCTTGTGGCAATCCGCCTACACCGAGTTCCATTTCACCCCGGTATATTGGCCCGATTTCGATGCCAGCTGCTTCGACGCGGCCCTTGAGGACTATTACGGGCGGGACCGTCGATATGGCGGGCTGACCGCACAGGTCCGATGAACGCGTCCGGACCCGCTCACAATGGACACTCCGGTGGTGCCAAACCGAAATCTGCCTCTGATCTGAAGTTGCGGCTCGCTTCGGCCGTAGTGCTGGGGCCGTTGGTGTTGGCAGCGGCATACCAGGGCGGGCTGATCTTTGTGCTGGTCGTTCTCGCGGCTGGACTGCTTTTTTTGCTCGAATGGCTGACGATGACCGGCACGGCGAAAATGTCGGTTGTCAGCACGGTCGGTTTCTCAACGGTCTTGGCGGTCGGTGTTCTTTACACGCAGGGGTTTCCGGCCGCGGCGTTGCTTTCCGTATGCGCTGGCGCCGGACTGGTTTTGGTTTTATCTGGATTTGACCGGGCCGGACGCTGGGCGGCCGAAGGGACAGTCTACAGCGCCTTGGCGGTGTATGCCCTGCTTGCATCGCGCGCGACAGCCGAGGGAGCGTTTTTCCTCTTCTTCCTCCTGATCGTGGTGTGGGCGACCGATATTTTCGCCTATTTCACAGGCCGCTCGCTCGGTGGCCCGAAACTGTGGCGGCGTGTTTCTCCGAACAAGACATGGTCCGGTGCGATTGGCGGTCTGATCGCGGCCGTCGTGCTGTCCGCCGCCCTGGCGCTGGTGTATGGCCAGGGGCAAATCTGGAAATGGGTGGCGCTTGCGGTCTTTCTGTCGGCTGTCTCCCAAGCAGGGGATCTTCTGGAATCCGCTATCAAACGGAGATTCGCCGTCAAGGATTCAGGCGGGCTCATTCCGGGCCATGGCGGCATCATGGACCGCGTGGACGGCCTCGTGGCAGCGGCGATCGCTGCGGTCGTGATAGGATTGGTGGCCGGAGGGTCCATCGCGGATCCGATCTCAGGTTTGGGGCTAGGCTGACAAAGGGGTAGACTTGGATATCCGTACACATGAACAGGCCGGCCCAAAGGGCTCTGACCAGGAATTGGCCGGCGGAGAACCGGTCAGGGTGATCCTGCTGGGCTCCACCGGATCCGTCGGCAAGAGCGCGATAGACGTGATCCTGCAAGCCCCCGGCCGCTACAAGGTTGTGGCGCTGGTCGCCAATTCCAATGCCACACTCCTGGCCGAACAGGCCAAGGCCGTGCGCGCGGACTGCGCCGTTCTTGCCGACCCCGCGCAACAACCGGTTTTGGAGCAAATGCTTGCGGGCAGCGGCATTGAGACTGGAACCGGGCGTGGGGCGGTTCTTGAAGCTGTCGACCGGCCCGCCGGTATTGTAATCGGGGCGATTGTTGGTTCGGCCGGTTTGGAGCCGACACTTGCCGCCTTGAAGCCCGGCCGCACCCTTGCCCTGGCCAACAAGGAATGTCTTGTGTCGGCTGGCGATCTGTTCATGGAAAAGGTCCGGGCGACCGGAGCCCGGGTGCTGCCAGTCGACAGTGAGCACAACGCGATTTTCCAGGTGTTCGAACGCCACAACGCCGATCGGATAGACAAGATCATTCTTACGGCGTCCGGGGGCCCATTCCGGACACTGTCCCTGGAGGAAATGGCCCGCGTAACGCCTCAAGCGGCGTTGAAACACCCGAATTTTTCCATGGGAAACAGGATCACCATCGATAGCGCCACCATGATGAACAAGGGGTTCGAGGTCATCGAGGCCTTTCATCTGTTCCCCGTGGAGCGCCATCAGCTCGATATTCTGGTTCATCCCCAGCAAATTGTGCATGGGCTCGTGCAATACACCGACGGCTCGCTGCTCGCCCAGATGGGCGCTCCGGACATGCGCACGCCAATCGCCCATTGTCTTGCCTACCCCGGGCGGATGGAGACAACCGTGGAGCGCTTGGATCTGGCCAAGGCAGGTTCCTTGACGTTCGAGGCGCCGGATCTCATGCGATTCCCGGCCTTGGCGCTCGCGCTGTCAGCTTTGGATCGCGGCAACGGCGCGACCGCAGCCCTGAATGCAGCCGATGAGGTTGCTGTGGGCGCCTTTCTGGCCGGGCGCATCGGATATCTGCAGATCGCGGATGCCATTTCCCACGCGATCGAAACGGCGGACAAGGCGGGGCTTCTGGTGCCGCAGGCCGCACTTGGTCATGTGCTGGAGATCGACAAACTGGCTCGGATCTCGGCAGAACAATGGATCGAGCGGGCAGGGGTGCCTATCTAGTGGACATGACCGGTCCGCCAGATCGGACCTGAACATCACGCCGCCGCATTTGTATCTGTTAGTCCGCCTGATGGAAGACCAGCCCCAAGCCAAAATGGAACCGAATTGATGGACATACTCACTACGGCATACGATCTCGTGATCGGCTACATCCTGCCGTTTCTGTTCGTGCTCACGATCGTTGTCTTCTTCCATGAGCTGGGCCACTTTCTGGTGGCCCGCTGGTGCAACGTCAAAGTCTCCGACTTCTCTGTGGGTTTCGGGCGGGAAATTTTCGGTTTCAACGACAGGCACGGGACCCGCTGGAAGCTCTCGCTCATTCCGCTTGGCGGATATGTGAAGTTTGCCGGGGACGAGAATGCCGCAAGTGTCCCGGACCGGGACCTTCTTGCCCAGATGAGCGCAGAGGAACGGCGCACCGCATTTGTCGCAAAGCCGGTCTGGCAAAGGGCGGCTGTGGTGGCGGCCGGACCGTTCGCCAACTTTCTGTTGGCCATCGCCATTTTCACGTTCATCTTCATGGTGTTCGGCAAAACGGTGACGGCACCGATCGTCGATGAGGTTCGGGAGAACAGCGCAGCGGAAGCGGCCGGGCTCCTGCCAGGCGATGAAATCCTTGCGGTAAACGGCCGTGGCATCGAGACGTTCAATGATCTTCAGCGGATTGTGTCTGCAAGCGCCGAGGTCCCTCTGGAGTTGGAGGTCGCCCGGGGAACGACGGTGCTGTCCATCACGGCGGTGCCGCAATACCGTGAAGTCACGGATAATTTTGGAAATTCCCAGCGGATCGGTCTCTTGGGAATCACGCGAAGTGTTGACCAGAACTCTCTGATCCAGAAAGATTTTGGCCCATTAGAGGCTGTCGCCGAAGGGACGCGGGACACGGTTTATGTCGCAGGCCGCACCCTCGACTACATTTGGGGCGTGATTTCGGGCCGCGAATCCGCTGATCAGCTTGGGGGACCAATCCGGGTGGCCCATGTCTCTGGGCAGGTTGCCGATCAGGGGCTTCTCCCCCTGCTGTCTCTCGCGGCCGTTTTGTCGATCAGCATTGGTTTGATCAACCTGATGCCGATACCGATGCTGGACGGCGGACATCTGGTCTACTACGCGGCAGAAGCCGTGCGGGGTAAACCGCTCAGCGAACGGGTGCAGGAAATCGGTTTCCGCGTCGGTTTGGGGATTGTGCTGTTCCTTATGGTGTTCGCGACATGGAACGACGTCCTGCATTTGAGCCGGCTATAGGCGCAGGCGTGACAAAGCCGCAACGCCTTCAAGGCAAATCGGTTTCGGGGCTGGGCACCGGTTGCGTATTTGGCAAAAGTTTGTAAAACGATTGCGGCTGTTGAGAATCTTGCGCGGCGGCGCGGCATCTCGGGCGGGTATTTAGAACAACAAAGGCATAGCGCAAACATGCAGCGATTGCAGAAACTTGGTAGAGCCGCGCTTTTGTCGGCAACATTCCTTTCCGTGACCGCGCTGGTGCCGGTGGGGCCCGGACCGTTCTCGGTCACGACCGCGGAGGCTGCCGTTGCCCGCACCATCGAGGTGCGCGGCAATACCCGTATCGAAAGAGAGACTGTTCTCAGCTATCTGACCATCCAGCCGGGACGCAATTACACCTCGTCCGACATTGATGAATCCCTGAAAGCACTTTTCGCGACGGGGCTGTTCGCAACCGTCGATATCCAGCCGCGCGGCGGTACGGTCGTGGTCACGGTGACGGAAAACCCGATCATCAATCAGGTAGCGTTCGAGGGGAACCGGAAAGTCAACGACAATGCGCTGAGGACGGCGATCCGCTCGCAGGAGCGCTCGATGCTGACCCGCGCGCGCGTCGAATCCGACGTTCAGAACATTCTCGAGGCCTATCGGAGGTCGGGCCGATTCGACGCATCCGTCGAGCCGAAGATCATCGATCGCGGGAGCAACCGCGTGGATCTGGTTTTCGAAATCAACGAAGGCGACAAGACCGGCGTCGAGCGGATCAGTTTTATTGGCAACAATTCGTTCAGCGACGGCCGCCTGCGGGATGTGATCAGGACCCGTCAAAGCGGGCTGCTGAGCTGGTTGCGCAGCACCGATACCTATGACCCGGATCGTTTGGCCGCTGACCAGGAAGCTTTGCGTGAATACTACAATCGCAAGGGTTACGCGGATTTCCGTGTCGTCTCCGCAACTGCGGATCTTGACCGTGAGCAGAACGTCTTTTTTGTCACCTTCACGGTCGATGAGGGGGAGCGGTATGAGTTCGGGGATGTGGAGGTCGTCTCGTCCATTCCCGATATCGACGTTAATGACCTTTATTCCGAGGTTCGCACGCGTCCTGGCAACCGCTTCGATTCCCTGCGGGTTGAGCAGTCGGTCGAAGATCTGACGCTGAAGGCTTCTGAACTGGGCTACGCGTTCGCCCAGGTCCGCCCGCGTGCCTTGCGGAACTACGAAGACAACACCATTTCCCTGATCTATTACATTGAGGAAGGTCCGCGGGCCTATGTCGAGCGGATCAATATCATTGGCAACGACCGGACCCGCGAATATGTGATCCGCAGGGAGTTCGATCTTGCTGAGGGCGATGCCTTCAATCGGGTGCTGCTGGACAAGGCGGAACGCCGCCTGAACAACCTTGATTTCTTCGATAGTGTCCGGATTTCGACCGCGCGCGGCAGTGCGCCGGATCGGGTCGTGATCAACGTGGAAGTCATGGAAAAGGCGACCGGCGCGGTTTCGTTCGGCGTGGGCTATTCGACATCCGATGGCGTGATCGGTGACATCTCGGTGTCCGAGCGCAATTTCCTCGGGCGCGGTCAGTTCGTGAAGGTCGGCGTAGGCGGAGGCACGGATACGCAGACCTACGAGTTCCAGTTCGTCGAGCCGTTTTTTCTTGGCCGGCGGATCGCACTCAGCCTCGATGCATATCGAAGGGTGCAAGATTCCAACGACTACCGGTCCTTTAACGAGGAGCAAACCGGTGGCGGCTTCGGATTCACGCTTCCGCTCCGCGAGGAAGAACTCCGCCTTCGTCTCTACTACAACATCTTCCAGGAGAAGAACGAAGATCCGGATAGCAAGTCGACCGGTGTCGGTAACTGCGACACATCACGCCTATCCCTTGCGGTCTGCGACTCGCTCGGTGAGTACATGACCTCGCTTGTCGGCTACCAGTTGATCTACAATACGCTGAACCGGAACATTAACCCGACCGATGGCTTCTATGCGTCCTTCGGGCAGGAATTTGCCGGACTTGGCGGCGACAGTACCTGGATCAAGACGACAGCCAAAGGCCGCGCTTTCCATGAGGTACTTCCGGACTACGGGATAGTAGGGGCGGTCAAGCTGGAAGGGGGTCATATTCACGCCTTGACCGATGACCGTCTCCGCGTTCCTGAGCAATTCATGCTGGGCGGAAATCTGGTTCGAGGGTTCGAAAATCGGGGTATTGGACCCCGAGACAGCTCGACCGACGATGCGATCGGTGGACGTTTCTACGTGGCTGGCTCTCTTGAGGCCACGTTCCCGTTCCCGATCCTTCCGCCTGAAATCGGCTTGAGCGGGTCCGTGTTTGCCGATGCAGGTTCCGTCTGGGATGCGGACGACGACCTGGTGAATATCGTGAACGGTGGCCCAGGCACGGTTCTGTCCAACGGGTTCGACATTCGTTCATCGGTTGGCGTTGGTATTCAGTGGCAATCTCCGTTCGGTCCTCTTCGGGCCGACTTTGCCTGGCCGGTGTCAAAGCAGGACGAAGACAAGACTCAGCTGTTCCGTTTGAGCGGCGGAACCCGCTTCTAAGCCGCAATGACCGTATGTTGAAACGGCCACCGTGGTTGCGGTGGCCGTTTGCCGTTTGACGGACTGTTTTGCCGAGGGCCAACCGTAGGAACCCGATCATGACCGAGCCGACATTCTTTGAAACGCCGCAACCGGTGGATCTCGCAACGATCGCGGAGTGGGCCGGAGCCGAATTGGTGCGCGGCGACGGGGCCGCTGAAATCACTGGCGTCGCTCCGGTCGAGGCCGCACGGCCCGGCATGTTGGTGTTTTTCGACAACATGATCTATGCCGACCGCCTTGCAGCAACCGAAGCCGCCGCCTGCCTCGTTACCAAAAAGCATCAGGCAAAGGTGCCCGATCATGTCGCTGTCCTTGTGTGCAAGGACGCCTACAAGTCCTGGGCACAGGTCCTGTCCAAGCTTTATCCCGCCGCGGTCGTTCCCGCCGATCCGGGTCCGAACACCATTTCAGAACGGGCTTTGGTCGATCCCGCCGCGCGGCTTGAGCGCGATGTCCGGGTCGAGGCGGGGGCCGTCATCGGCGCGGGTGTGGAAATCGGGTCTGGCACGGTTGTGCGCGCAAACGCGGTCATTGGCCCCGGTTGCCGCATCGGCCGCCATTGTGTGGTCGGGCCGAATGTCACGGTGCAGCATGCGCTTATCGGTGACCGTGTGTATCTTCATCCCGGCGTGTGCATTGGCCAGGATGGATTCGGGTATGCCATGGGGCCGCAAGGGCATTTGAAGGTTCCGCAGATCGGCCGGGTCGTCATTCAGGACGATGTCGAGATCGGCGCGAACACGACCGTCGATCGGGGTGCCAACCGGGACACGGTCATCGGTGAGGGCACCAAGATCGACAATCAGGTCCAGATCGGACACAACGTCGAAATCGGCCGGCATTGTGTGATTGTGTCCCAGGTTGGCCTGTCCGGTAGCTGCAAGCTCGAGGATTTCGTTGCGATCGGTGGCCAGTCGGGTGTGCGCGGACACGTGACCATTGGAATGGGTGCCCAGATCGCTGCGGTCAGTGTGGTGAATGACGATGTTCCCGTCGGTGGACGTTACGGTGGAACGCCGGCAAAACCGGTCAAACAGTGGTTTCGTGAGGTCACCGCCCTGCGGAAGCTTGCCGAGCGGACCCCATCGACGTAAACGAAGTCTTAACAGGATCGCGCCGGAGCCGACACTAAGGGAAAACGGGAATGGACGCACAACAAGACAAGACGCTCACTAGCGCCGACATCATGAAAATCATGCAGCTGCTGCCGCATCGCTATCCCTTTCTGCTGATTGACAAGATCATTGAAATGGATGGCGATGAAAGCTGCATCGGGATCAAGAATGTCACGGTCAATGAACCCCAGTTTCAAGGGCATTTCCCGGAAAGGCCGATCTTTCCCGGCGTGCTTTTGATTGAGGCCATGGCTCAGACGGCCGGGGCGCTCTGCGTCCACTCGCTGGGTGCCGATAGCCCTCCGCAGCTCGTCTATTTCATGACCATTGACAAGGCCAAGTTCCGCAAGCCGGTGGAGCCGGGGGACCAGGTTCATTTCCACGTCAAGAAAATCAAGCAAAGGTCCAACATCTGGAAGTTCGAGGCGATTGCCAAGGTGGACGGGGCGAAGGTCGCCGAAGCCGAGATCAGTGCAATGCTTGTGGACGCGTGAGGTCATATGGCTGAAATCCATCCGTCCGCGGTCATCGAGGATGGCGCTAGAATCGCGGAGACCGCCAAGATCGGTCCATATTGTGTTGTCGGCGCGAATGTGGACCTCGGCGAAAACGTCGTTCTGGAATCGCATGTGGTCGTCACCGGGCATACGAGCGTCGGTGAAGGCACGCATATCTTTCCGTTCGCAAGCATCGGTCATCAGCCGCAGGATCTGAAATACGCCGGCGAGCACACGACACTGGAAATCGGAAAAAACAATCGGATCCGCGAGCACGTCACGATGAACCCGGGCACCGCCGGTGGCGGCGGTGTGACCCGGGTCGGTGACAATGGGCTGTTCATGATGAGCTCGCATGTCGGCCATGACTGCCTGGTCGGCGACAATGTCATTCTAGCCAACAATGCCACGCTTGGTGGTCACGTGGAACTGGCCGATCACGTTATCCTCGGCGGTTTGAGCGCTGTTCGCCAGTGGACGCGGATTGGAACCGGCGCCATCGTTGGCGGGATGACCGGGGTTGAATTCGATGTCATTCCGTTTGGCTCGGTCATCGGCGATCGCGCCAAACTGGCCGGGTTGAATCTGGTCGGCTTGAAGCGCAAGGAGGTCCCGCGCGAGCAGATTCATGCCCTGCGGGCCGCCTACAAGGAGCTTTTCGATCAGGAGGAAGGCACATTGCGCAGCCGGGCCGAGGCGCTGGCTGCGCGAAGTGAGAACCAGCCGCTGGTGAAGATCGTGACGGACTTCATTCTGAACAAGGATGACCGGCGGTTCTGTACACCGCGCAGCGGCGAGTAAGCCCCCATGCCGTCGCCGGTCGCGGTGATCGCGGGAAATGGGTCCCTTCCAGGGGAAGTGGAGGCGGCGCTGCGCGCCAGCGGCCGTGTCGCCTGCATCATCGCGATCCGGGGCGAGGCGGCCGAGAGCACCCGAGCGCGGGCGCAGATCGAGCTTGGGTGGGGCGAGATCGGGCGGCTCTACCGGTTTTTGCGCGAGGCCGGTTGCAAGGATGTATTGCTGATCGGGGGCGTTTCGAGGCGTCCGGATTTTACCTCGATCCTCGGTGACCTCGGCACCTTGCGCCGGTTGCCGGCTATCCTCAAGGCGTTGATCGGCGGCGACGACAGTCTTTTGACCAAGGTCATCGGCCTGTTTGAAGTGGAGGGATACCGGGTGGTGGGTATTCAGGACGTAGCGCCCGAGCTTTTGGCGGCACCAGGAGTTTTGGGCCGGATAAAGCCGGCGGAGGACTCGATTCGGGATCTCAAGATCGCTCTGCAAGCGACGGAAAAGCTTGGAGAACTCGATATTGGGCAGGCGTCTGTCGCGACCCATGGCCGTGTCATTGCTCTCGAAGGGGCGGAGGGCACGGATGCCATGCTCCAGCGCTGCGCGGACTTGCGAAACAGCGGCCGTGTGAAGGCCAAGGGCAAAACCGGTGTGCTCGTGAAGGCGGCCAAGCCGCATCAGGACCTGCGGGTGGATCTGCCGACCATCGGGCCGAGAACGGTGGAACTTGCCGCTGCCGCTCAGCTGGCGGGCATCGCGGTCGAGGCCGGTCGCGCGCTGATTTCCCAGCGGGAGGAAACCTTGAGAATGGCGGATGCGGCGGGTCTTTTCATCTATGGCATCGACCGGCAGGCGCTTTGGCCCGGGGAGCGGCATGGATAAGGAACGGCGCCCGCCGGTCATCGCCATCGTGGCCGGCGAGGAATCCGGAGACAATCTGGGCGCCGATCTGGCCGAGGCGCTGAATGCCCGTCTGCCGGTGGCCCCGTCTTATATCGGCGTCGGCGGCGCACGGCTCACGGCGCTGGGTCTCAAGAGCTTCTTCGACATGAGCGATGTCTCGGTGATGGGGTTGACCGCTGTTCTCCAGCGCCTGCCGCTGATTGTGAAGCGGGTGTATCAGACGGTCGACGGGATCGTTGCTGCCAATCCAGACATTCTCATCATCATCGACAGTCCCGATTTCACGCACAATGTTGCCAACCGGGTGCGCAAACGCGCCCCGCATATTCCCATTGTCGGCTATGTCTCGCCGTCCGTGTGGGCCTGGCGGCCGGGACGGGCCCGCAAGATGAGCCGGTATGTCGACGACCTTCTGGCGCTGCTGCCGTTCGAACCTGCGATCCACAAAAAGCTTGGCGGCCCGCCGACCCATTACGTCGGGCACCCATTGAGCGAGAATATCGGAGATTTGCGCCCGGCTGCCGGAGAACGCCCGCCAGTTGACGGGCAGCGCAAGACCTTGCTGGTGCTCCCGGGAAGCCGCACCAGCGAGATTTCCCGGCTTTTGGATCCGTTCGGTGAAACCGTTGCAAAGGTTTCGGAGGCTGTACCTGATCTGGAACTCGTTCTGCCGGCGGTCCCGCATCTGGAGGATAAGATCCGGACAGGCGTGGCAAGCTGGACCGTCCAGCCTTCCATCATTGCCGGGCCGGAGGAGAAGCAAGCCGCCTTCCGCCGGGCTCACGCGGCCCTGGCGGCGTCCGGCACAGTGTCGCTTGAGCTTGCATTGGCCGGTGTGCCGATGGTGGTCGCCTACAAGGTCGATTGGTTTTTCCGGCGTCTCAAGGATCTGAACCGGATCTTCAAATTCGCAAGCGTCGACAGTTTTGTGCTCCCCAACATCATCCTCGGTGAGAAGGCGATCCCGGAATTTCTGGACGATGAAGCCAATCCGGATGCCTTGAGCGCCGCCCTCGCGCCCTTGTTGGCCGATACCCCGGATCGGCAGCGGCAGATCGATGCGTTCACCCGCCTGGGCGAGGCGATGTGCTTGGCCGATGGCGCCAGCCAGCGCGGGGCGGCGGCTGATGTGGTGATCAAGCGGATGGCATCGGGCCGGAACTGACCGCCTTCAAGGGCCACAAATGTGTCGGCTGGCGAGCTTGAATGGTCAAGCAGGCCGGAACTACAGGCTTTGGGTCTGGACACGGCGTGTCCACATGGATTTCATTTCTGGATGGAACACTGTTTCAGGTCTGTCACGATTTCATTGATCCTGCCGTTTCCGTATCAAGGAGATCGATCAGGCCGTCCGGCGAACGAAAGAGGCTTTTATGATACGCCACATGGTGCTCACCAAGTTCAAACCGGAAACCGATGAGACAACCATTCGCCACATCTTTGACGGCTTGTGTGCGCTGGTAGCCACGCTCCCGGGCGCGAGCGGGTTTGTCGCCGGTCCTTCGGAAAGCCCGGAACAGATGGAGCGAGGCTACACGCATGCTTTCGTGATCGATTTCGAATGCTGGGCAGCGCTGGAAACCTATGCCGTGCATCCGGACCATTTGGCTCTGGGCGCAATTCTCGTTGACAACACGGTCGGTGGTATCGACGGATTGCTGGTGCTCGATCTTGATGTGCGCGTGTGACCGGTAGATCAAACGACGGATGATTCCTGCCGATCATTAGCTGATTGAAAACCACAGCTTCAATGCCGGTGAGGAGGCCGGACGCTTGCGGCTCGTTCTGGACGGGTTGCTGGGGTATCGCTATCGATGCCCGCAAAGCCCGTCACGGTGTTCATTGAACAGCCGGTCCGGCTGAAGTGGCGGCGGTTGCGTGGGCCTCATCGCCGAAAAGCCAAAACCCCGGACCAATGATCCGGGGTTTCTTATGCTCAAGTTCGTGGGGACCGATCAGCGGCGCTGGTCTATCGGTGTGTAATCGCGTTGCGGGGCGCCCGTGTAGAGCTGGCGCGGGCGGCCGATACGCTGGGACGGATCCTCCACCATTTCCTTCCACTGGGCGATCCAGCCCACGGTCCGGGCCAGGGCGAACAGAACCGTGAACATGTTGGTCGGGAAGCCGAGGGCCCGCAGCGTGATGCCCGAATAGAAATCGATGTTCGGATAGAGCTTCTTCTCGACGAAATACTCGTCGTTGAGAGCGATCTTTTCCAGTTCCATCGCGATGTCGAGGAGCGGGTCGTCCTTGATGCCGAGCTCGCCGAGCACTTCATGGCAGGTGGTCTGCATGATTTTAGCGCGCGGGTCGTAATTCTTGTAGACCCGGTGGCCAAAGCCCATCAGACGGAACGGATCGTTCTTGTCCTTGGCGCGGGCGACATATTCCGGAATGCGGTCGACCGACCCGATTTCCGAGAGCATGTTCAATGCCGCCTCGTTGGCGCCACCATGGGCCGGACCCCACAGGCAGGCAATGCCTGCGGCAATGCAGGCAAACGGATTTGCACCTGAAGAACCGGCCAGCCGCACGGTGGAGGTCGACGCGTTCTGCTCGTGATCCGCATGGAGGATGAAGATCCGGTCCATCGCCCGCGACAGCACCGGATTGACATTGTACTCCTCACACGGGACCGAGAAGCACATCCGGAGGAAGTTGGTCGAATAGTCCAGGTCATTGCGCGGATAAACGAAAGGCTGGCCGATATGATACTTGTAGGCCATGGCCGCAATGGTCGGCATTTTGGCGATCATGCGCAAAGAGGCGATCATGCGCTGATGTGGATCTGTGATGTCCGTGCTGTCATGGTAGAACGCGGACAGGGCGCCCACGGTGCCGACCATGATGGCCATCGGGTGGGCATCGCGGCGGAATCCGGCAAAGAAACGGCTCATCTGCTCGTGGATCATCGTGTGGTATGTCACACGGTGGACGAAATCGTCCTTCTCGGCCTTGGTGGGCAACTCGCCGTAGAGCAGCAGGTAGCAGGTTTCCAGGAAGTCGCCGTGGTTGGCCAGCTGATCGATGGGGTAGCCGCGGTACAGAAGCGTGCCTTCGTCGCCGTCGATATAGGTGATCTTCGACTCACAGGACGCCGTGGACGTGAATCCCGGATCGTAGGTGAACATGCCGCTTTCTTTGTAGAGCGCGGAGATGTCGATCACGGACGGGCCAATGGTGCCATCCATCACTTTGAAAGCGTGATTGCTTTCACCAGCATGAAGTTCAGCTGTTTTGTCGGCCATACAGGTTACCCCCTTTGGTAGCGCTCCCATAGCCGCCCAAATGCCTGAAACCGCTGTTAAAACACAACGGCGCCCTGCAGGATCGGACGGTGCAGGAGGAATGGTTGGCCTTTGCCTATCCCATTTACCGCAGTGCCGCAAGCTGCAGGGGCTAGCGCTTTGGTCAAAGGATCGCCGGAATGGCGTCACGCCATTGGGAAGCAACGGGAAATGGCGCCCGGAAGGAGGGCCGCCAATCCCCGGTGTCCGTTGGAGCCGGACGGGTTAAGCGGCGGCCTGATCCTTGATCCGGGCCAAGGATTCTTCCCGCCCGAGCGCTATCAGAACGTCGTAGATGCCAGGGGAGGTGCCGCGTCCGGTCAGAGCGGCGCGAAGAGGTTGGGCGACCTTGCCAAGTTTGAGGTCCCGTTCGGCGGCATGAGCCTTGACGGCCTCTTCGAGCGCGTCCGCTTCCCAGGCCGGAACGCTCTCAAGCACGCCGTGGACAGCGCCGAGGATCGCGCGGCCCTCGTCGTCGAGGAGCTTGGAGGCCTTGTCGTCCAGATCCAGGGGGCGCTGGCGCCATAGATAGGACGCGCTTTCGGTCAACTCCACCAGGGTCTTGGCGCGCTCCTTGAGGCCGGGGAGAGCGGCAAGCGCAATCGCTTTATTAGCGCTCAGCCAGTCGAGGACCGGCTGGCCGCCCTCTGCATGAGCCAGATACACTTTCCAGTGCTTGAGCAGCTCCGTGTCAGCGGTGGAGCGCATGTACAGTCCGTTGAGGTTTTCCAGCTTCTTGACGT
This sequence comes from Roseibium aquae, assembly GCF_008711285.1. GTDB lineage: Bacteria > Pseudomonadota > Alphaproteobacteria > Rhizobiales > Stappiaceae > Roseibium > Roseibium aquae. The sequence continues at coordinate 49,278 of NZ_VXDC01000012.1, read as the reverse complement.
CGAAACGCGACGGGGACTTGCCAACCGCCTCCAGTCCGAACCAGCGGATCATGTCCTCGGTCGACATGACCTCCTCATCGCCATGGCTCCATCCGAGCCGGGCGAGATAGTTGCGCATTGCCGCCGGCAAATAGCCCATGGCCCGGTAGGCATCCGCGCCCAGCGCACCGTGCCGCTTGGACAGTTTCGCGCCATCGGGGCCGTGGATCAGGGGGATATGGGCCATGACCGGGATATCCCAGCCCAGTGCCTGGTAGAGAAGTGTTTGCTTGGCGGAATTGGTCAGGTGATCGTCCCCACGCACCACATGGGTGACCCCCATGTCATGGTCGTCGACGACCACGGCCAGCATGTAGGTCGGCGTGCCGTCCGAGCGCATGATGACAAAATCGTCGAGATCCTTGTTCGGAAACGTGACCGTGCCCTGCACCTGATCCGTCACGACCGTGTTGCCGTCGAGAGGCACTTTCAGGCGAATAGCGGGATCAATGCCCTGGGGTGCTTCGGCCGGATCGCGGTCCCGCCATCGTCCGTCATAGCGGGGCGGGAGGCCTTGGGCCGTCTGCGCCTCGCGCATCTGGGTCAATTCTGCGGCCGTTGCATAGCAAGGATAGGCCGCGCCGGTCTCCAGAAGCTTGCCGACCACTTCCTTGTGCCGGTCGAGGCGTGAGAACTGGGAAACGGGGTCTCCGTCCCAATCGAGTTCCAGCCATGTCAGGCCATCGATCAGAGCATCGACAGCTTCCTGTGTTGAACGGGCGCGATCCGTGTCCTCGATCCGCAGCAGCATCTTGCCGCCGCCATGTTTGGCCAAAAGCCAATTGAAGAGTGCGGTCCGGGCCCCACCAATATGAAGGTAGCCGGTGGGAGAAGGCGCGAAGCGCGTGACGATGTTCTGAGCCATGGTTCTTTTCGTGGGTCTCTGCCAGAATGGTGGGAGACGGACAGGCCGTCCGCTGTGGCCGGGTCTTAACACGGGCGTTGAACCGGCGCAAAAGGCGGAGCGGCCGTTCCGCGAGATCATCCCCGGTGCGCGGGTACCGGACTGATGGGAGGTGACGTCGGCCGGAAGGAAGGAACCATCGCCGGGCAGAAGCCGCATCGCCTCCGGGGCAGTGGATGTTGATGCGCTGGCGGTAATAGTTCCCGGCCAGTCTTCCGGTGGTCATCCTCCTTGGCGGCGGTGGATCGCGGCGGCCCTGCCAGAACCGGTCCATCCCAGCACCGGAAGCTCGCAGACCCGGCGCCGGCTGGACAGACTGCTGGAGCTTCACCGCCTGCTCCTGGTCGCTCTTGGGTTTTCAGCCGGCATATGGGGCTACTTCTCCCTGCCGGAAGAGCCGAACCTCATTATTGTTCTTTCTTTGTTCTCTATCTCCCTTGTTGCCGCGCTGAACCGCTGGCACGGCGGCCGACTGGGCCTGGGCACCCTTCTGGTGGTGGCGGCGCTGGGCGGGGCGGCCAGCGGCACGTTGCGCACTGCCTTGGTTGATGCACCGCGCTTGACAGAGGAGGCGACCGTTACCGTCACCGGCCGTGTCAGCGCGGTTGGCTGGACGGATCGCGGCCAGCGGATCGTGCTGGAGGTGACCGCCATGCAGGCCCCGGCCTATGCGGTTCGAAACGGCATTCCAAACCGGGTGCGGCTGTCTCTTCCGAAGGACACGCGAAGCGCGGTCGGGGAGGGGCTCCGTGTCCGTGCGCGTTTGTTTCCCCCGTCAGGTCCTGTTCGCCCCGGCGGATATGATTTTGCTTTTTCAGCTTATTTTCAGGGGCTCGGTGCCACGGGTTTTGCCTATGGCGCTCCTGAGCCGGTCGAACTGTCCTCGTCTGGCTGGACCGGAGAGGTCTGGACCGGATTGCAGGCGGTGCGCGGCGGGATCGCGCAGCGGATCCTCGGCTTGTCGGAGGATCCCGACACCGCGGGCGTTGCCATCGCGCTGCTGGTTGGCAACCGGGACCGGATCACCCAAGAGGCGGAAGACAGTCTGAGAGAGGCGGGGCTGGCGCATATTCTGGCGATCTCGGGTCTGCACATGGCACTGTTTGCCGGCGGCGCCTATTCGGTGTTTCTTTTTGCGCTGGCCCTGAGCCAGACGGCGGCGCTGACCTGGCCCATCCACCGCATCGCGGCTGTCGCGGCGCTAATCGCGGCGACCGGATATCTGGCCCTGTCCGGAGCGTCCGTTGCCACGCAGCGCTCCTACTTGATGATCGCCCTCGTGTTCCTCGGTATTTTGGTGGGCCGCCGCGGCCTGACCTTGCGCAGTGTCGCGCTGGCGGCGCTTGCACTTCTGATCCTGGGTCCGGAACGGCTGTTTCATCCAGGCTTCCAGATGTCCTTCGCCGCCGTCTTTTGCCTGGTGGCCGCCTACGATCAGCTTCGTCAATGGCAGCCGGGGTATCTGCGGCGCTTCCACACATCGGGTTTTCTGGGGCGGGCCACCCGAACCACCTGTGTCTGGACAGGCGGGCTGTTTATCACGGCAGTGGTCGCCGGGCTGGCGACAGGAATTGTCGGTGCGCACCATTTCGGCCGGATCGCGCCGTACGGTTTGGTCGGAAACATGCTCGGCATGCCGGTGTTTTCCCTGCTGGTCATGCCGATGGGGGTGCTGACCCTGCTGGCGGTGCCGTTTGGCCTGGCTGCCTATCCGCTGGCCTTGATGGAGGCGGGACTGTGGCTGGTTCTGGAAATCTCCCGGTTCACGGCGGGGCTTGACGCGGGCGAAGGATATCTTGTGCCCCCCGGCACTTGGGCCACACTTGGCCTGTTTGCCGGCCTTGGAGTTTTGCTGCTCCTGCCGGGACGGTTCAAGCTGGCCGCGATGCTGCCGTTGCTGGTTGCCGCCGGAGCGCTGGGCACAGCCCGGCCACCGGACATTCAGGTCTCCGACCGGGGCATGGCTGTCGCTGCGCGCGACGCGGCCGGGGTTTTGCGTCTTTCCCAAAGGCGGTCCGGCTTTGCCTCCGACATGTGGCTCCAGGCCGAGGGACTGGCGCCATCCGCGTTTTCGAGCAGAAAGATGACGCAGGATCAGCGCCGGTGTGACCCCTCCGGTTGCGTGGTCCGGGCCTATCCGCGCCCGGCGGCGGGCGGCCGCCCGGATTTGCAGGCTCGGCCATTTCTGATTGCCTTCCCCAGGACGGCCGCGGCGCTCGCGCACGATTGCCGGCGTGCCGATATGATCGTGACCGATCTAACCGTGGGCGATTGGTGCTCCGCCAGCATCGTCCTGGACGCGGCCGGACGCGCACGGTCCGGGTCCGTCTCCATCTGGCTGCAAATCGCTGAGAACGCGGATGGCACCGAGATGCCATCGGTCCGCTCCCTCCGGCGCGCCAAGAGCGATCCTCCAAGGCCATGGCACCGGTAAAGGGTGGGGGCGCCCTTTTATCGACCGTTGGGTGCGGAGTGGGCGGACAAGGTCTGCGCGATCGGCAGGACGAACGGGATTCCGTCCTGCGGGACCGCGTTCACCCGCACCGGATGGTCATAGGCCTCGCTCAGGACCGTTGTTTGGAAAACGTCCGCCATGTCCCCGAAGGCGGTCATCCGACCATGTTTCAACACCATGATCTTGTCGGCATAGTGGGCGGTCAGGTTCAGGTCGTGCATGATCGCCACAACGCCCCCGCCGGCATTGGCATAGGCCCTTGCGATCTCCATGATCTGGATCTGGTGACGCACATCAAGGCTTGAGACGGGCTCGTCCAGAAACAGCCAGCGTGGCTGCCCGGCCGCCGTATCGACCGGGTTCCAGACCTGAACCAGCACGCGAGCCAGTTGCACGCGCTGCTGCTCGCCGCCGGACAGGTCATGATATCCGCGGGTTTCGAACCCGGCGAGGCCGACACGGCCAAGGGCCGTTCGTCTGCGCGCTTCCTGTGCCCATCGGCTGCCTTCCGGCACCACCTGCCCAAGGCGGACGACCTCGTCCACGGTGAGTGGAAAAGCCAGGCTGGTCTGCTGCGGCAGGACGCCGCGAAGGAACGCGAGCGTTGCCGGATCGGCCTGTGCGAGATCGATGGTCCCCAGGTGCGCCGCGCCGGAGAAGGCAAGCTCACCGGTCACCGCCTTCAAGAAGGTGCTCTTGCCGGCCCCGTTGGCCCCTACGACCGCGGTCACCTGTCCGGCAGCAAAGGCAGCGGAGATCTGGTGGACGATTTCCCGTCCCCCAAGCCGTACGGTCAGATTCTCAAAGGTGAGTTGCTTGGTCATTGTCAAAGTCCGTCAAAATCCGACGGGTCCCTTCTTGCGCAACAGGATCCAGAGGAAGAAGGGCGCCCCCGCGAACGCGGTCAGGATGCCGATCGGGAGTTCCGCCGGAGCCACCAGGGTCCGGCTGACCGTGTCCGCCAGAATGAGGAGACTTGCGCCCAGGAGCGCGCAGGCGGGTAAAAGATAGCGGTGATCGGGTCCGATGGTCAGCCTGAGAAGATGGGGGACAACAATCCCGACAAAGCCGATGCCGCCGCTCACAGCGACCGATGCGCCCGTGGCGGCCGCAACGCTGAGAATGGCAAGATTTTTCAGCCGCTGGACCCGAATGCCGATGTGCTGTGCCGCCGCTTCGCCAAGCATCAGGCCATTGAGGCCGCGCGTCAGGAAGAACACCGTCACGAAAGCGCAGGCGATGATGGGACCCGCTGCCATCAGCTTGTCCCAACTCGCTCCAGCGAGCGATCCCAGGCCCCAGAAATTCAGGTCGCGCAACTGCTGATCGTCCGCGATATAGACGAGCAGTCCGGTGGCGGCCCCTGCCAGCGCGCCCAGAGCGATGCCCGCCAGAAGCAAGGTGGCGATTGACGTGATGCCCCCGCGCGTTCCGTTTTTGTAAAGGAGCCACGTGGTGGCCAGTCCGCCGAAAAAGGCGGCCAGCGGGACCGCGTAGATCCCGAGCAGATTGGCGATGGGCGCCAGGGTGCTGCTGCCGAGAACAATGAAGCTGGCCGCTCCCAGTCCGGCACCCGCCGAAACCCCGACCAGCCCGGGATCGGCGAGCGGATTGCGGAAGAGGCCCTGCAGCACAGCCCCGGTCACCGCGAGGGCGGCTCCGATCAGCCCGCCGAGCAAGACCCGGGGCAGGCGGATGTCCAGAAGAACGATCCGGTCCCGGATGGCGGCCGGATCGTCCAGTGAATAGGTCCCGGTCAGCAGGCCCAGCAGCATGTCGAAGACGGGCAACTGGATCGGCCCTGTGGCCAGACTGAACAAGGCCACGCCGACAAGTGCGATCGCCAGCCCGCCGATGGCCGCGCCAGCGGCCTGGTCCCGGGTCCATCCGGTCCGGGTGGCCGGTCCGTCGGAGTCGAGGCTCAAGGTGTCATCCGTGCTCATGTGTCCTTGCCGGGCTTGTCCGATGAAAAGGCCTTTACCCGTGTGGCCAGTTCCGAAACGGCCTGGGCGGTCCGGGGTCCGAACCCGAGCAGATACAGACCGTCCATGCTGACCACATGGCCGTTCCGGACGGCGGCGGTCACGCTGAGAGCCGGGATGGCCTGCAGCTTTTCCAAGGTGACCGCATGGTCGCCGCTGCGGTCCATGATCAGGATCACATCCGGATCGGCCTGGATCAGAGCTTCATTGGACAGCGGCTTGTATCCTTCAAACCCGGAAACCGCATTTTGAAGACCGGCCAATTCAATCACACCGGCCGCGGCAGTCCCGTCTCCGGAAGCCAGAATGCGGCCGCCGTTGAGGGACAGGATGAACAGGACGGTCTTTGAGGGACCGCTTCCTTCCACCATGTCTTCCAGCGTCTCGAAATCGGCCTCGACGGACGCGATCAGGGCTGCCGCCTTGTCCTCGACGCCCATGGCCCGGCCGACACTCTGGATCCTGTCGACTACCCCTTCAGCGGTATACCGGTCCGGGACCGTGACCAGCGGAACATCCGCGCCCTTCAGGACACTCAGTGCCTCCGGTGGTCCGGCACCCTCAAGCATCAAGATAAGGTCCGGATTGAGCGACAAGACGCCTTCTGGCGACAAGGCGCGGATGTAGCCGACATCCGGCAGTTCGGATGCCGCCGGTGGATAACTGCTCGTCGTATCGCGTCCGACAAGGCGGCCGGCCTCACCCAAGGCGTAGACGATCTCGGTGATGGCACCGCCGACGGCAACCACACGGTCCGGTTTTGCCGCATCCCCCGCGTTGGCCTGATGCGCACCTTGAAACGGAGCAAGAATGGCGGCCGCGGTCAGCGTGCTTGCGGCCAGCACCGGAAGGACGGCGCGTCTCAGGGCCGGGGTCAGAAACATTGAAGTCATTGGGAGCCTCCCAGGCTGACAGGTTGATCAAGTCTGGGAAGACGGTTCACCAGTTCCCGCCAATCCGCGCGTTCGGCCTGTCCCTCGCTCCGCGTTCCAAAAAACTGGATGATGAGGTTGCCGGCGGCATCGTAGGCCTCGACCGAGGTGACATGCTCGATATCGGCCGGCTTGCGGACCGCCCAGACGTCGGAAATGTGATCCGTGCGCAGGTGAAGGTGAAAACCGGGATCCAGCACGTTGATCCAGGGCCCCTTGTCCAGAACCCGTGCGATGGGACCGGAGTGGATCTGAATGCATCCGCGGTTTCCGACAAAGCACATGATCGGCAAGCCGTCTTCCGCCGCATACCGGATCAGGGCGGAGACCGCGCCGCCATCAAGTTGCCAGGCAAGATCCGCACCGGCGAGTTCGAATGCCGAGAGCCGGTGGAGCTTCAAATCCTTCAAGAGCCCATGGAATTGATGCGGGTCGGTCAACGCGCGCCAGCGGCTGTTCAGGGTTTGCGTGAGCGCGCGGTCCGGCAGGGCGCGGGGCAAGGGCGCGGCTGGCTCGGGCCTGTCGCGCAATCCGGGGAACTGGTCAGGGTGTTTCAGTTTGGAAACGAGCCTTGCCCAGGCGGCCATGTCGCTCTCCGGCCGGGCATGGATCTTCTGGACCGCCTCGCCATGCGCGTCGAAGAATTGCAAAGAATGACGGGTTTCGCCTTCGCCCGTTTTTTCGACGGCAAAGCCATGAACCCAGTTTTTGGGGAACATGCGCGTGTCGATGTCCGCTCCGAGCATCAATGCGGCATGGGTGCCATTGATGAACTTTTCAAAGTGGCCGATTTTCTCGTGCACCGCGCTTTCGTTGCGTGTCAGCGCCATGACCTCTCCGACCTGCGACAACCCGGGGAAGAGATCGGGAAACCGGGGCTCGATCCGGGTCGCTTCGCTTCCACAGAAGCTGGCGACATAGTCCGCCTCGGTGATGCCGATGACCCGTGCCAGGTCCCGCTCGCGCATTTTCGGATTGCTGGCGCGGATCTTTCTGATGTCCTCAGGGTCGATTGTTTGGCCGCTGCGCGCGGCAGGAATATCTGTTTCGGCTAGGGTCACTTTCGCCTCCCTGTCAGGCCTTGGACAATGCATGGTGAAGCTGGAAGCGCCGGTGGAGTTGTTTCCCATGAAACAGGCAAGAGCCTGATTTCATTTTAGAAAAATTCCAGAATTGAACGTTCAGCTTCCGGCGTTCAGCCGCGAACTAATACTTGACTTCTATACTCATGTTTCATATTCGAAGCAATACATGAGTTAAAGACTCAGGAAATAATTCAACACGCCAGCGGGCCTTTCCCTCTCTCCGCCTGCCAGCCTCAAACCAACTTGGAGATGTCCCATGCGCCCTGTAACCGGCAGGCGAACCGCTTTGTTTACGACTGTGGCCGCAAGCGCCTTGCTTCTGGCTCCCCCCCTTCATGCGCAAGACGCTGGAACGCCGGCCGCATCGACGCTACTGCAGCGCATTGTGGTTGGCACCGGCGTGGAAAAGGTGGCCATCGACACGCCTCAGGCTGTCACGGTGCTTGATCAGGCCGCGATCGACGAGCAGCAGCCGGAAACAATCGGCGATCTCTTTCGCGAAATTCCGGGCGTTTCGATTGTCGGCAGTGACTCGGTGCTCGGTGAGAGCATCAACATCCGCGGCATCGGGGAAGCGCTGGCCGGCGATGAAAAACGCATTATCATTCAGGTCGATGGCGTGAACAAGTTCTTCGAGCAGTACCGGATGGGCTCGTTCTTCTCCGATCCCGAGCTTTACAAGCAGGTCGAGGTCTTACGTGGCCCCGCGTCCTCGACGCTTTACGGGGCAGGGGCGATGGGCGGTGTCGTCACCTTCCAGACCAAAGACGCAAGCGACTTCCTCGATCCCGGCGACAAGTTCGGGGGACGGGTGAAAGGCACATGGGATTCGAACGGAAATGGTTGGCTCGGCAGCACCATTCTGGCGGTGCAGCCTCTGGAGAACCTGGAAATCCTTGGAGCGTTCAACTACCGCCAGTCCCAGGACAAGACCGATGGACATGGCGACAAGCTGAACGACACCGATTTCTCATCGCTCAACGGTCTTGCGAAGGTCCGCTATACATTTGGCGAAAACGCCGATCAGTCTGTTTTCGCCTCCTATCAGCGCTGGTCCAGCGATGAGGACAACCAAAACTACGACCAGACGGCATGGGGAACGGGGTTCGGCACCGTGGACCGGACGGTAACCGACCAAACCGCGATTGTCGGCTATGAGAACTTCTTCTTTGGCAATGACCTGCTGGACTTCAAGGCCCAGGTGAGCTGGTCCGACACCCTGGTCAAACAGGACAACCAGGACCCGGTCTGCTTTTCTCCGACAAGGTGTGTCTATCCCTTCGGCTTGAGCGCGGAGTATCAGTACAAGACCTGGCAGGCCAAGGCTGACAACACCGCGACCTTCCAACTGTCGGACAGCTGGATGGCCTATTTGACCACCGGGATCGACGGCCAATACCAAGAGCGGCTCAACCCTCGGACCTGGTCGAACGGAACCGCGAACGGATCGGGGGCCCACCCGGAAGGGGAAACCACACTCGTGGGAGGTTATGCGCAGGCGGAATTGGCCTGGAACGACCGTGTCTCCATCATTCCCGGCGCGCGTGTCGATTATTCGCGGCTCCATGTCGGATCGGCTCAGGTCTACAATTCGGGAACCGGCCGGTTCAATACGATCAACCTCGACCGCACGGAAACGAAGGTGGCCTTCTCCCCCAAGCTGGCCGCGCTGGTGAAGATGAGCGACTGGTTTGGTGTCTTCGGGTCCGTCGCCCGCACCGAACGCATGCCGACCCTGGATGAAGTCTTCAACAATTACATGGTCAACGACGTGGAGAAGGAGGTTTCGACCAACTTCGAGCTGGGCTTTACCGTCAGCTTCAACGATGTGATCCACGATGGCGACGGCTTTCAGCTGAAAACGACGGCCTTCCGCAACAGCATCGACGACTACTATGCCAGCTTTTGGGATGGGTCCCAGGTGCAGACCGATGTCATTCCAGAGGCGCTGTATGAAGGGGTTGAACTGGAAGCGGCCTATGCATCCGAGGCCTGGTACGGCAGCCTCGGCGCGTCGCTCGTGCGCGGCCGGAATGAGACGAGCGGTGGCAATCTGAACGCTGTTCCCGCCGATAGCGTGTTCATGAAGCTGGGCTACGTTTACCAGCCCTGGGATCTTGATTTCGGCTGGCGCGGCGACTTTTTCGCCACCCAGGACCGGGCCGGCGCGAACGAATCCCAAACCGCAGGCTATGCGCTTCACAATCTCTATGCGGCCTGGACGCCGGAAGAAGGCCGGTTCGCGAACAGTGAATTGCGGTTCAACGTCGACAACATCTTCGACAAATCCTACCGCAACCATCTGGCCACGAACGAAGGGACGGGCCGGACGTTCAAACTGAGCTTTTCGCAGCGATTCTAATTCTCTGGCCGGTCCGGCGCGGACCGGCCGTTCCCTGTTTGAAGGAGGTTGGGATGAAGTCCTGGTCGGTGTTCATTGAAATTGGCCGCTGGACGGCGGCAGCGCTTGTTGCGGTTCCACTGACCGCAATGACGGCACTGGCGGATCCGCCTGTTCCGGCAGCCTCAGCCGGCGCCTTGAAACTGGAACTCAATCGTGCCGAAACAACGCCGGCCGGATGCCGGCTGTCTTTTCTGGCCGTGAACAGCACGGGGAAGGCACTGCAGGCGCCCGCCTATGAACTCGTGTTCTTCAGCCCGGACGGCATCATCGAGCAACTGACGGTCTTTGACTTTGGCGCGATGCCGGAAGGCAAGACGGTGGTTCGCCAATTCGATGTGCCGGGCTTGGGCTGCGGCGCGGGCCGGATCCTGTTGAACGGCCCCGTGGGCTGCGAGGCAGAAGACGCGGCACATTGCGGGGCGGCGCTGGAACTAGCCAGCCGCACCGCGCTTTCCTTCGATAAATAGGAGTTCCCCATGCCCGTTCTTCAGAAAATTGCGGATTTGCTCACGCTCGGCGGACCGGTTGTCGGGCTGTTGGCGGCGCTGTCGGTGGTCGCGCTCGCGCTGGTCCTGATCAAACTCTTCGAGTTCGGCCGGGCACGTGTTGGTCAGCCGGGTCATGCGCGAAGGGCCGCTGCCGCCTGGGCGCAAAACCGGTGGCCGGAAGCCCGGCAGCTTGTCGCCACTCCGCGCAGTGCGGCCGAAGCCGCGGTCGCGATGGCGATGGCGTTCGGCGGGTCAAGCGTGGCCAAGGCCGAGATCGAGGAGCGCATCGCCGCGCAGGCAACCGAGGACCTGCACCGCTTCTCGAGGGGCGTGCGCGCTCTTGAAGCCATTGCCCAGATTGCGCCCCTGATCGGTTTGTTCGGGACCGTCCTTGGCATGATCGAAGCCTTCCAGGCGCTTCAATCCGCCGGGGCCAATGTCGATCCGTCGCTGCTGGCCGGTGGCATCTGGGTGGCGTTGATGACCACGGCGGCCGGGCTTGCCGTGGCCATGCCGGTCTCCGCCGTTGTGACCTATCTGGAGGGTCGTCTGGAAAGCGAGCGGGTGGCTGTCGAGACGCTTGTGGCCGCCGTCTTGTTCCGCACCAATCCCGACACATCCGGTCATTCGGATGCACGCGCCGCGGGCTGGCAGGTCGTCCATGCACCTTGAGCGTCCGCTCCGCCGGGTGCGCCCCATTTCCCTCACGCCGCTTGTCGACGTCATCTTTTTGCTGCTCCTGTTCTTCATGCTCACTTCGACATTTACCCGGTTCGCACACCTGGAGATCGGAGCGCCCCCGGGTGTGGGAGGAACCGGCGCACCGCCGGAGGCGATCCTGAGCCTTGCCGGAGAAAGCCTGCGTCTCAACGGACAAACCCTCAACATTGAGGACCTGACAGCCCATGGCGGCCGTTTGGTCGAGGAAACCGGAGCGGAGAGCTTGCTGGTTCTGGTGCGCGGCAGCACCTCGACCCAGCAACTGGTGGCGGTTCTGGACGTTTTGCGGGCGGTTTCCGGTCTCACGGTTACGGTTGCGAGATAGTCCCATGATGCGTGTTCCCCGCAAGCCGGCAAAACGGCAAATGGAAAGCACGATCTCGCTGATCAATGTCGTGTTCCTGATGCTGATTTTCTTTCTCGTCGCGGGGCAGCTTTCGCCCCCGGCGGATCCCGAGGTCACGTTGTCCGAAACCCGCGATGCACCGCCGCTTGCCCCGCCCGAAGCGCTCTATGCGCGCGCGGATGGCGTGCTGATGCACCGGGAAAAAGCTGTTACGGCTGAAACCTATCTGACCGCGCTGGCGGGTCAGGAGGACCGGGAGGATGGGCGGGAAAAGCCGCTGGTCAAGCTCGCTGCCGATGAGGCGCTCCCGGCGGTCAAGCTGTTGGACCATGTCGACGCGCTTTATGCCGCCGGCGCCGGCAAGGTGGTGCTTGTCACCCAGCGGGGCACGCAATGAGGGCGCCGGCACGCTGGTGGGCGGCCGGGCTGTGCGCGTCCCTGGCCGTTCACCTCGTGGCGGTTGCGCTCACACTGGAGCCGGTTCCCGCCGTTCAAGTGGCTGGCGGGGGCGAGGTGCGGGCCCCGGTTCTCGGCCATGCGCCCTTCAACACGATCCAGGCGGGAAGTGTTTCCGGACAGGTGCAGGCAGCCGCCACCGCGGCGCAGCGGGCGGAACCGGTGAGGGCCACTCAGATCGGTCAGGCCCAACCGGCGAAGGTCTCCACCGCCATCAACGCGCGGCTTGCCGGGGCGGAGAGCGTTCGGCCCACCCTCGCTCTGGTGGCCGGAAGACCTGCGTATTCCGCCGACCAGGCTCCGGCGCCGCCGGTCGAAAGGACGGACCCCGCACCAGCGTTGTCAGCAGTCGACCAGGCCCAGGCAGCGCAAGTTCCAGCGCCCATGGCCGCCGGAACCGAGGCGCCAACACGTCGGGCCCGGCCGGCAGAACCGGCGCGGGTCGGGCCGGAACCCGTCCAGGCGGACACCGCGCAGGACGTTCTGGCTCACGCTCAGGCAAGTCCAGCCGTTGAAATGGCGCGCGTTGCGCCGCTTGCCCCTGCCTCGCCGATCGAAGCGAGGGATGAACCCCATTCGAACATACCCGCCCCCAGGAGGCGTCCGGCAGACATTCCGCTGAAAAAGGCACCGGCTCACCAGGCTGCAGAACCAAAACAACAGCAGCCCAAGCCGAACCGGGATTCCCGGGGCGTGGCTGACGGGGCGAACGGACAGGCCGGCCAGACGGCCCAGAAAGGCGGGTCCCAGCGCCGCGGCGCGGGCCAGCAGGCCGGGAATGCGGATGTGACCAACTATCCCGCGCAAGTCCAGCGCCGGCTGAGCCGCGCGGTCCGGGCGCCGCGCTCGGGGCGCCGGGCAGCCGGGGACGTTGTCGTGACCTTCACGGTGGCATCGTCCGGAGCGGTCAGCGCGGTCCGCATCGCGCGCTCGTCCGGGTCCCCGGCTCATGACGAGGCGGCCCTTTCGTCTGTGAAGCGGGCAGCTCCCTTTCCCGAGATACCGGCGGCGGCGGGGCGGTCCAGCTGGACTTTTTCGTTGCCGATCCGCTTCCGCTAGAAACGCCTCATCCGGGGTCCATGCCGCCCCCAATCGGACCCTCGTGTCACTGCCATGTCGCGGAAGATTGCGGTCTACGCCGGCATATGGCAGGGCAGGTACCGGTGGGGGAACCCGGCCATGGACTTTGCATAGCCCGCCGCGGCCAGGGCACGGACCGTTCGGCGCCGGGTTACCGGCCTCCTTGGATGAACCACAATAGCGGATTACTTACATGGCGGACCAGGATGTTTCACCGGTCTTTGGTAGACAACAGCCCGCTGGAGGGTTGTTTTGCCCTGGATTGTGCTCTACGCGCTTTTCACGTTTCTATGGGAGGCGCGAATAGCGTGATGCGGCTTAAGTTCTGGGACGACACCTTCTTGGGGCTAAAAAAGAGTTTTGCAAGTCTTGGCTTTTTTCGCCGGGTTTTGTTTCCGATCGCGCGTCAGCTGGATTTCAGGTTTACCTGGAAACACGACATCACCGGCCGCCCGTTTTCGCTTCTGACCTGGAGCCACAAGGGCTATTGGTTCTATGGCGCCGACCGTGAGAAAGACGAAATTGACGGGTTTCGCCGCCACATCGCCGAGGGTGACCGGGTCCTCGAGATCGGTGGTCATATCGGCTACGTGACCCAGGTTTTCGAGGATCTCGTTGGCGAGAACGGGCAGGTTTGCGTCGTCGAACCCACCTTGCAAAGCCGGCTTTTCCTGGAGCGCAATGTTGGAAAGAAGACCCGCGTGCTGCCCTATGCGGTTTCCAACGCCAGCGGCACAGTGACCCTCTATACCGAGCGGTTTGGTGGGTTCACCAATTCGATCGTTCGGGAATTCATTGAAGAAAGCGTGACGACCCTCAATGAGTCCCAGTCCGCCAACAGACATGACATCGAGGGCGTGCGTGTTGAGGCAATCACCCTTGACGCCTTGTGCGAGGGGCAAGACTTCCAACCGGATTTTTTGAAAATTGACATCGAAGGCGCCGAGCTGCTGGCCCTGCAGGGTGGCTCAAAAATGCTCGGCAAGCTGAAAGCGGCCATGATCGAGATATCGCGTGATGCCGAGGAAACGATGGCGCTGATGCAAGGCCTTGGCTTTGCCGCGTACCGGCCCGATGGCTCGGCTCTCAAGCCCGGTGAAACGGTGTTGGGGAATGTGTTCTTTGTCCGGGAAACCTTGATTCGGACCCAGTGATCCAAAAGCCCGCCTTTTCCAAGCCAGAACCGGCGGCCCTGCGGCGCACCGGAACGGAACCGCCATCGTCGATGGGCAGCATTGCGCTCATGGGATCGGTAACGCCCCAAGCGGGAAAGCGATCCTTAACCATTGTAGAACACAGTGAGAACAGGTAGAGTACGTTCATGATTTGTACCTGATCGAAGGCGGGTGGAGACGTCGATGCTGACGCGTAAGCAATATGAGCTTCTGATGTTCATTCATGAGAGACTGAAGGAAAGCGGCGTTCCGCCGTCCTTTGACGAAATGAAGGATGCGCTGGACCTGCGCTCCAAATCTGGCATTCACCGGTTGATCACCGCCCTTGAAGAGCGGGGCTTTTTGCGCCGTTTGCCCAACCGGGCCCGGGCGATGGAAGTGATCCGGCTGCCTGACTCGATCGCGCCGGGCCTAGGCAAGCCGCCGGCCCGCGGCACATTCGCCCCCGAAGTGATCGAGGGCTCGCTTGGAAAGTCGGCCTCCAAACCAGCGCCGGCAGAAGCGGCTGCGCCCGACACCTTCGGGCTGTCGGAAATTCCCGTGATGGGCCGGATTGCGGCCGGGGTCCCGATTGAGGCCATCCAGACCCATAGCCATTCCATTAGCGTGCCACCGCAGCTTTTGGGGAAGGGGGAGCACTATGCGCTGGAGGTGCGCGGAGATTCAATGATCGATGCCGGGATCCTTGATGGGGACACGGTCTTGATTCGCAAGACTGACACTGCGGACAGCGGCGATATCGTCGTTGCCCTTGTCGACGAGGAGGAGGCGACCTTGAAGCGCTTGCGCAAAAAAGGGCCCTCAATCGCGCTGGAAGCTGCGAATCCGGCTTACGAAACGCGGATTTTCGGGCCAGGCCGGGTTCGGGTGCAAGGCCGCCTGGTGGCGCTTTTCCGCCAGTATTGATCCCGCCCTTTCGCGGACCGGGGAGGCTTTTGCCGGATCCGGTGTCGCGGCACCTGCGGCCGGCCGGCCTGCTTGCGCGCCTGTGCGGCCCATTTTCGGGCCGGACCGCGCGTCGGTCACCTCGAGCAGCGCGGAAAATCAATCTGTCGCGAAAAGCGGCGTGGAGGCCGCGATCGACCAGGCCAGAATGATCCCCAGGGCAAGGGCAGGGCCAGTTGGGCCGGCGCGGCGCGCCACCCAGCGGCCCATGGTTCCGTAAACCAGATAAAACAGCGCCAGCACGGGCAGGACCGTGAAACCGACGCCCAGGCTCGTGGGCAAGATGGACATGACAGCGCCAAGCGTCACGAGCGGGGCGACCCGGAGCAGCCAGACCCGCCACAGCGCGGCCCGGTCGGTCAGAAGCTGATCGGCGATCAGAAACGGCACCGTGCCCAAAGTCAGCAGTCCGAACAGGGCCAGCCGGGGGCCGCTCGGAACGAAAGCGGCCCAGATCGCATCCATCGCAAGTGCAAAGACACCGATACTCCAGACAAGCAGCAGACAGGCCGCGCCGATGTCGATCCGCCGGAGGGTAAACGAACTCGGACGCAGCAGCGCGAGCTGCAACCCGCCCCAAACAGCAAAAAAGGCGGTCAGCGGGCCGAAGATGGCAAGATCATGGGGGGCGGGAACTGGCAACACCAGGACGAGCCCGGCCGGGAGGGCGGGCAGCAGCGCGCAGCCGATGAACCGCCGGGCGGGTACCGCCGCGGGGGCGGGGCTGTCGTTCGCAAGCAGGCGGGACACAGGCCAGAACAAGGCCCACAGACCGGCAAGCGTTCCCAGGATCCAAAGCCCCGGCCGGGGCATGGTTGCAGCCAATCCGGTGGACGGGGCCGGTGCGCCGCCGATCCAGCTCACCGCTTCGGCCAGTGTTTGGGGACTGTAGAGGACCCCGACATGTTCCGTCAGCGGGGCATAAACGGCCCGGCGTTCGGCCGTTGGCGATGTCACGGTTGTGTTTTCGGCGGCGCCGGGCTGCACAAGACGCAGTTTTTCAAGGGCAATTGCCCGCAAATGCGGTTCCCATTGGCCAGAAATGACCAGCAATCTGGCCGGAAATGCCTGCGTGACCGCATCGGAATACATGGAGATGGCGACGACGGGTCCTGTCTCGCCGGTCTCACGGGCCGCGCGGACCACGATATCGGTCGCCATGGAATGGCCGAGCAAGGCAACGGCGTCCTGGGCGCCAAACATCGTGCGGGCAGCGGCGAGCATGTCGATCGTCTGGGTCACAAGCTGGCGGGTCGTTCCCTCGATCTGCGTCACTTGCGGCGACAAGGGCTTTGGATGACGGCCATGGCCGATGAAATCGAAGGCGAGAACCGGGTGGCCCGCGCGGGCGAGCGCGCTCGACAGGGCCTCCATCATTTGCCGGGAGCCGCCAAACCCGTGTGCGACCAGAACCGGCAGTTTTTCGTGCGGCATCTGGCTGGCACCGATCGGCCGGTACACTGTAACGGGCGTGTCCCCGATCCAGGTCGTTTGTGTCTGCACCCCGTCGAATTGCTGGCGAAGCTGCAGCAAGCACATAAGGACAAGGACAATCAGCGGACCGGCGACGGCCACCGTCACCATGACCCTCGCCCTGGACCCCTTTTGGGTCCCGCGTTCACCCGTCCCCGTCGACTTCAGCATGCTTGCCGGTCCAATCTTCTGCGCACCCCCGCCATAGTGTCGCACAAAAGCCATCGGGAAAACCGCTCAGTGCCTTTCGCCCGTAGTTATACGGTCATGGGTCCTGCCGGATTGGCCGGCAACCCTGGCTTGGAAGAGGCCCCACTCGGACGGGACAGGTTTTTCGATGCGCCGCAGACTGATTTACGGACTTGTTTTTTGCTATGTGGCGGTCCTTGCGGCATGGCAGCTGATCGCGGCGGACCGTGCCGATGCCAGCTTTGCGGCCCGGACGTTCGTGCTGTTTTTTCCGATCCTCGGCTTGTTTTTCGGCGCGCGGATCATTCTGTTGAAAGCTGGCGGCGAGCCCCTGCTGAAAAGCCTTGTCACGATTTCCTCCGCGATCGGGATGGCGGGGATCGCTTCGGCCATGCTGACCGGAGGAATTTGGGGGGCTGCGTGGCTTCTGTCCTGATCGAACTGGGGCACGCCAGTGCGCGGCGGCTCAAGCAAACCTTGAGAGGATGTTCCGATGCCCCGGCAGCGGCCCGCCCCTGGGCGGCAGCCTCGGCCCACCCTCGTCCGGGGATCTGACACCTCAGAATGGCGAGCGAGTAGTTGGTCAGATTGGAGCGTGCCGCCTCAACCTGACCGGGAATAGCTTTAGTCGGTGACCCCGTAATACCGGCGGGTCAAACCGCGCAACTGCTCGGAACTGAACAGCTTGAGATCGGCCGGGGGCAAGACGTAGGCGACGCCGATATACAGGCCGTCGCGCCACCGGACCTCTGCCTCGGCCACCGTGTTCTGCACCTCGTCCAGAACGATGATCTCGTCGGGGATCACCACATTCGGAGCGACGCGCAAGCGGGCTCCGGCATCCGACACATCGTAGATGGTGCACTCGCACAGGAAGGTGTTTCCCGTGGTGGCGATCTTGCCGGGGCGGAGGCGTGTCCGCCGGCGCGGATGGAGTCTCTGGTCCTTCATGCCGTTCACGCTGGCACTGTTTCCTTGCGCCAGTCTTACGCTGCGTTAAAAGTCCACGGCGGGCCTTAATCGCCCGCCCGAGGCATGGCAGGCTCCAGCGGTGCCGGTGGGCGCGCGGGAACCGGAGGATAGGCCGGCCGGGCCAGGGGCGGGCGGTAAGCCGGATCGCCAAGACTGCGCGGACGGTGCTCGACGGGAGAATTGCGCCGCATGCACTCCTGATAGGCCATGTCGTAGAGCCCTTGCCAGCCGCCGGGGTAGGTTGCCAGATTGTCGAGAACCTCAAGAGCCGCGCCCGCCCGCGCACCGCGCCGGGCCCCGCTGTCCCCGCGCCATTCCCCGCCCGCAACAGCGCCGCCCATGGCTCCGTCCAGAATATCAAGATCCCGGTTTCCGCGTCCAAGATAAGAGTCCGCATAAGCCCGCGCCTGCGCATCGCAGTCAATCGATTGGGCGGCCACGCTCGTTCCGCCGGCGAGCGGAAGGAGGGCCAGAAGCAACAGCGGCGGCCAGGCCGCCAGACGGAGCCGGAGTTTGGCCGGGGGCAAATGGCAGGGGAAGGCGGTCATGCGGGGACACCTCTCGACAGGGCCGGTCTCAAAGGCCAGATCGTGCCGCGTTCAAATTGTCCGGAGCTTGCGGCGGCCGGTTCCGGCCAGGCCAGCACCGGCCAGGCCAACACCGGCAACGCCAGCACGGGACAGAGGCCATCGTGGACCGGGAAACCCTCATCCATGGTCCAAAAGCCTCGGACAAGCTTCCCCGGCTAGCTGTAGAGGCGAACCAAACGGCTTGGAGGCATTCATGGAACCGGTGTTCCTGAACAAACTCGTCTCGGAAAACAACAACTGGCTGTCTGTCCGCCAGGCGACGATCGCCGAGAACATGGCGAATGCGAATACCCCCGGCTACCGTGCGAAGGACATCGAGCCTTTCACCTCGGTGATCAGCAAGACGCAATTGGCCATGAAGGCGACCCACACCAGCCACATGGGCGGGATCGTCGAGGTCGCGCGGCAGTCTGAGGTCAAGAAGTCGGAAAGCTGGCTCGTCACCCATTCCGGCAACTCTGTCAGCATCGAACAGGAGCTGATGAAGGCCGGTCAGGTGGCGCGCGACCACTCGCTCAATGCCGGGATCGCCAAGTCGTTTCACCGCATGTATCTGTCCAGCTTGAGGTAGCCCCATGATCGATCCGCTCAGCGCGACCATGCAGATTTCCTCCTCGGCCCTCAAAGCGCAATCCGAGCGCTTGCGGGTGGTTTCCGAAAACCTGGCGAATGCCCGGTCCACCGGCGAGGCCGCGGGGGACGATCCGTATCAGCGCAAGACCGTAACCTTCGAAAGCGAATTCGACCGTGCCTCCCGCGCCGACATGGTCAAGGTGAAGGACATCGGCGTCGACAAGTCACCGTTCACGGTCGAGTACGAGCCGGGCCATCCGGCGGCTGACGAGAACGGCTATGTCAAGATGCCGAATGTCAACATGCTCATGGAGCTCGCCGACATGCGCGAGACCAACCGCTCCTATGAGGCCAATCTGAAAGTCATGACACAGGCGCGCGAGATGGTGATGCGCCATATCGGGCTGTTGAGGGATACAGGATGATCGATCAAATCAGCGCTTTGTCGTCCGCGACGGACGGCATTTTGAAGTCCACGAACCAGACCCGCTTCGCGGTCCAGCCGGGTGAACTTGGCAACATGGGCGGCACGGCGGACGTGCCCGGCGCCAGCTTTTCGCAGACCATGGCGGCTGTGTCGCAAGACGCCATCGACCGGGTCAAGCAGGGCGAGGCGGCCGCGCTGGCCGGTGTGGACGGGCAAGCATCCGTCCAGCAGGTCGTTGAAGCCGTGATGGCCGCCGAGACCTCCTTGCGGACGGCGATCGCCATCCGCGACAAGGTGGTGACTGCCTATCAAGAAATCAGCCGCATGACGATCTGAGGGCCCTCCCTCCGATCCCAGACCATTTCGGGAGACTAGCATGAAGGCCCTGGCCATCGCCGCGACCGGCATGAGCGCGCAGCAGCTCAATGTTGAAGTTGTCGCAAACAACATCGCCAACATGAACACCACCGCCTTCAAGCGGGCCCAAGCGGAGTTTTCGGACCTGCTTTACCAGGCCGAACGTCTGCAGGGTGTGCCGAACCGCGGCGGCGAGGATCCGGTGCCCGAGGGCGCTCAACTCGGTCTCGGGGTGAAGACGGCCGGGATCCGGAAGCTTCATGTTCAGGGGACCATGACCAATACGGGCAACCAGCTGGATGTCGCCCTTGATGGGCGCGGCTGGTTCGAGGTGACCGGGCCGGACAACGAAATCCTTTACACGCGGGCCGGCTCGTTCAACAAGAATGCCGACGGTCAGCTGGTGACCATCGACGGTTATCAGGTGGAACCGGCCATCGTGTTCCCCGAGAACACCATCGATATCGTGGTCAATGAATCGGGTCAGGTCTTTGCCCAGATCGATGGTGAGCAGCAGCCCCGGGAACTGGGCCAGTTGACGCTTGCCAACTTCGCGAATGACGTCGGGCTTGAACCGGTCGGCGGGAACCTGTTCCGTGAAACGGACGCATCCGGCGAACCGGTCGCCGGCGTGCCCGGGGATCCGGGCTTTGGGATCGTCCGGCAGGGATATCTCGAAGCGTCGAATGTTGATCCCGTAAAGGAAATCACGGCCCTGATCTCTGCGCAGCGCGGCTATGAAATGAATTCCAAGGTGATCAAGGCCGCCGACGAAATGGCGAACACCGTGACCAACGGCATCCGCTAGAAGGCGGGAGGAACAGGCTGGCCATGAGCATCAGACAACGACTTTCCGGTTCCCTTTTCGGCCTGGGCATCCTCCTGACCGGTGCTGTGGCGCAAGCCTCCAGCGTTCAACTGCCCGTTCCCCGAACCACCATTCATCCGGGCGATGAAATCACCCACCAGCATCTAATCGAGCGCAGGTTTCCAAGCAGAACCGCGCAGGAGTTCACCGTGGTGCCGCACAGGAACGATGTTGTCGGGAAAACCGCCCGCCGAACCTTGCCGCCCGGCCGTCCAATTCCGGTCAATGCGGTGCACGATGAAGTCCTCGTCAAGCGCGGGGAGCCGGCGCGGCTGGTCTTTCAGGAGCAGGGGCTGATGATCATCATGCAGGTCGAAGCGCTGCAGTCCGGATCGGCCGGGAAGACCGTGCGCGTGCGAAACGTCGACAGCGGTTTGGTCGTGACTGGCGTCGTTCAGAACGACGGAACCATCCGTGCGGAGAACTAGTATGCGCGTTTTCTTGGCGGCCCTTCTGTCCGTTTGTTTGCTCCACCCGGCCATGGCGATGGTTCGGATCAAGGATGTGGCTTCGCTGCAGGGGGTCCGGGACAACCAGCTTGTCGGGTACGGCCTTGTCATTGGCTTGAAGGGATCCGGCGACAGTCTGCGCAACTCCCCCTTCACCGAGCAGTCGCTGCAATCCATGCTGGACAGCCTGGGGGTGAATGTCCGGGGGGCCAGGCTGCGGACCCGGAATGTCGCGGCGGTCGTTGTCACCGCGGAGCTTCCCCCGTTTGCCGGAAAAGGCTCGCGGATCGACATCAGCGTGTCCTCGCTCGGCGATGCCACATCGCTTGCCGGGGGCATGCTGGTCGCAACGCCGCTTCTGGGCGCGGACGGCCAGGTTTATGCGGTCGGGCAGGGACCTGTGGCGGTTTCCGGGTTTTCCGAGCAGGGTCTCGCCGAAAGCCTGACCCAGGGCATCCCCACGTCCGGCCGGGTGCCGAACGGGGCTCTGGTCGAGCGCGATGTCGGAGCCGAGTTGCGGCAGATCCCCAATCTCGTTCTTGAACTGAACAATCCCGATTTCCGCACCGCCGTGCGGATCGCCGATGCCATAAACCGGTATTCGCTGGAGCGCTATGGCGTGCACACCGCCCGCGAGCGGGATTTGCGGACCGTCGACCTGACGCCGCCGCTCGATGTGAGCAAGACGCGCTACATCGCCGAAATAGAAGCGATACGGATACGGCCGGATCAGATCGCCCGGGTGGTGATCGATGAGCGCACGGGGACCGTGGTGATCGGCGCGGACGTTCAGATTTCCACCGTTGCCATCACGCATGGCAACCTGACGGTGCGGATCACGGAAGCCCCCGAAGTCTCCCAGCCCGGTCCGTTCTCGGAAAACGGTCAGACCGTGGTCGTTCCCCGGACCTATGTCGATGCCCAGGAAGCGGGCGGTCAACTGGCCGTCGTGGGCGGCACGGATCTTCCGACCCTGGTGCGCGGCCTCAACCGGATAGGTCTCAGGCCAACCGGTATTATCGCCATCTTGCAGGCGATCAAGACAGCTGGCGCGCTTCAGGCCGATCTGGTGGTCCAGTAGCAGGCGCGGCGCCCCTGGCGACAATGAGCAAAGGCCCCGGCTCGCCACCAGCCGGGGCCTTTTTTGGTTTGGCGAACAGGTGCCCGTCACCAGCCCCGCGCAAGCCGGGCCAGCGATGGTCCTTTCGAGACCGAAGCAAGAGGGGACACAATGTCCATGGTTCACTCTCCCGTGTTTGTCCGCCCGTCCTGGGCCGCCCTCCTTTTGAGCGGACTGTTTGTGCTGACTGGTGGTGCGGCAGTCAGCGCGCAGTCCGCGGGCGAGGAACCCGGCGCGGGACAGAGCGCGCGCAATGCCGTTTTGTATTGCCAGAACAACGCAGTGTCGGCCGCCGATGCGCGTGCCTCCTGGCAGGCCTGGAAACTGATTTCGCTGGAAGCGCGCCTCGCCCAGCGGATCGAGGAGCTTGCGCGGCGCGAAGTGGAATTCGAGGCCTGGGTGGAACGCCGTGAGGAGATGCTCGCGGCGGTCGAAGACCAGGTGGTGACGATCATCGCCCGGATGCGGCCCGAAGCGGCGGCCGCCCAGCTGGCAACGACCGATGACGACACGGCCGTGGGCGTTCTTCTGAAACTCAAGGCCCGCCAGGCGAGCGGTATCCTGGATGAGATGGACCCGGGCCGCGCGGCCCAACTGACCCAGACCATGGTCGGCATAAGCGATCCCAATTCGGAACGGAGCTTTTGATGCGTATTGTTCTTGGCCTCTTCGCGGCGCTTGGTGTGAGCGCTTGTGCGGGCCAGCTGGAGGATGTCGGCCGCGCGCCGACCATGACGCCGGTTGGTTATGGGCTCGCCTCGCAGCCACCGGCCATCTATCCGCTCAACACGTTCGGGCCGGATGAGCGGAAGGACTTCAATTCCCTGTGGGTGTCGGACCGGGAGAATTTCTTCGCCGATCCGCGCGCCCGCAAGGTTGGCGACGTGCTGACCGTTCTCATCGCCATCAACGACCGCGCGGAACTGGACAATTCCTCCAATCGGAGCCGGACGTCGGGCATCGGGCTGGGCGGATCATTCTCGGGCGGCATCGACAACAGTTCGACCAGCGGCGACGGCGCGTTGAGCGCCGATTCGTCCTCCACCACACGCGGTGAGGGCACGATTGACCGGTCCGAGGATATCCGCCTGTCCGTTGCCGCCGTTGTGACGGACAAGCTGCCCAATGGAAACCTTGTCATCTCAGGATCCCAGGAGGTGCGCGTCAACTACGAGATGCGCATTCTCCAGATCGGAGGGATCGTGCGGCCGCGCGACATCGGGAGCCGGAACACCATCGACTACAACAAGATCGCCGAAGCGCGGATTTCCTATGGCGGCCGGGGCCGCATCACCGAAGTGCAGCAGCCCGGCTGGGGGCAGCAGATCTACGACATCGTGACCCCGTTCTAGGCCGCAAAGGAGGTAGGGTTATGGCGAATATCATCCAATCTCCGGCCTCGGGGACAGGCTTGACGGGCCGCCGCCGCATGCGCACGGAGGGCGACAATTCCGAAATCACCTCTGCATTCTGGCTCAGCTTCACGCTCATGACCCTGATTTCCATCGGCGCCGGCGTGTTGCTGGCCACCCAGGTCGCGGATCACACGCGCACGAGGGTTCTGGCGGAAGTCGAGGCGCAGCGTGAACAGTTTCCCGAAGGCGCAAGCTATCCGGAAAACGCCCGGTTCAAGAAACTCGATCCGATCGTGACGAACTTGTCCGCGCCTGCGGATGCATTCGTCCGGATCCAGGCTTCGGTGGTGTTCAGCGAAGCGGTTGAACCGACCCAGATGGACGTGCTGTCCAGCCGGATCGAAGAGGACATTATCGCGTTTCTGCGCACTCTCACGATCACGCATCTGGAAGGCGGCGTCGCCCTGCAGCATCTGCGAGAAGATCTCAACGAACGGGCGAGAATCCGGTCTGAAGGGCATGTCGAGGAACTTATTTTAGAATCAATGGTGATCCAGTGATGCGTCTTTTTCTGGCGTTGATCGCGCTCGGGCTGCTGGCCGCTCCGGCGGCGGCTCAGATCCCGGACCTGTCCGCCCTGCTCCCGGAAGGCGAGGCAAGTGCAAGCGGCCGGATCATCCAGGTCATCGCGCTGCTCACGGTTCTGTCGGTGGCGCCCGGGATCTTGATCATGACCACGAGCTTCATCCGCTTCGTGGTCGCATTCTCCTTCCTTCGGGCGGGCATCGGCCTGCAGACCACGCCGGGCAATCTCATTCTCATCTCGCTCGCCTTGTTCATGACCTTCTACGTCATGGCACCGACATTCGACCGCGCCTGGCAGGAAGGGGTTGTTCCCTTGATGAACAACGAGATCACCGAAGAGCAGGCCTATGAGCGGATCACCGAACCTTTTCGTGAATTCATGCTAAGCCAGGTCCGTGAAAAGGATCTGGTTCTGTTCGATGATCTGGCCATCGGACGGGTGACCGACGGACCGGCGGCCTCGCCGGAAGAGGTTGAACTCCGGGTCCTGATCCCCGCCTTCATGATTTCGGAACTCCGGCGGGGCTTCGAGATCGGCTTCCTGATCGCGCTGCCGTTCCTGGTGATCGACATGATCGTCGCCACGATCGTCATGTCGATGGGCATGATGATGCTTCCTCCGACAGTCATATCTCTTCCGTTCAAGGCCCTGTTCTTCGTCCTGATTGACGGTTGGAACCTGCTTGTGGGCAGTCTGATACGCTCGTTTGTCTAGCGGCATACAAATAGGCCGGAACATCGGTGGCGCGGACCTTCGGGGCCGCGCTTCTTGCTTTGGCGCGGACCTTGCGGGCCCGGACCCAAGCGATTTTCCCAGTTCGTTGATCGGCCTTGGATGAGTTGGCCGTCCAAAGACCGGCTTGCGGCGAAAAAGCGGATGAGAAGGCATTGTCTGTTTCGCGGTAAGCTTCGCGAAAGGTATCGGCGCTAGTGTGGGCTCACACGACGGATTGAGCAAACCAACTGGCTCAAAGGCATGATGCTGACCCGTCGTCCCGGTGCAACTCCGGAATGTCCCAGTTCAACCTCTTTGAATGAAAGGGACATACCATGTCTAGCTTGCTTACCAACACCGCTGCGATGACTGCTCTGCAAACGCTGAGCATGACCAACAAGAGCCTGGCCGAAACGCAGAACCGGATCTCCACCGGCATGCGCGTTGCCAGCGCGGAAGACAATTCCGCTTATTGGTCGATCGCAACGACCATGAAGTCCGACAACCAGGCGCTTTCGGCTGTTCAGGACTCCCTCGGTCTGGGTGCGGCAACCGTCGACACCATGTACACGGCGATGAACAGCACCGTCGACAAGCTCACTGAAATGAAGAGCTTGCTGGTGACCGCGGCAACCCCGGGCACAGACCCTGGCAAGGTTCAAAAGAACATCGAAGCGATCCAGGCGACCCTTCAGCAGACCGCTGATTCCTCGGTCTTCAACGGTGTCAACTGGCTGGCCACGGACCTGACCACGACCAACACCGCTGAAATCGTGAGCTCGTTCACGCGGAACGCGGCCGGCACGGTGACGGTCTTGAAAACGACCGTCGATCTGACCTCCATCCAGCTCGTTGACCGCGCTGGCGGCGGTGCCGGCATCCTCGACACGGACCGCTCGGCTGCGATCACGGCTCCGGTGACCGGCACGTTGACTGGCACGACCATTCTCGACTGGGATGTCTCGGCCCTAAGCAATCAGGACGACACGGCGACGTTCGACACCCTGATTGCCGAGGTTGACGCGGCGCTGGCGCAGGTGATCGACTCCACGGCTGACCTCGGTGCCATCAAGGCCCGCGTTGACCTTCAGAAGGACTTCGTGAGCCAGCTCACCGATGCGATCGACCGTGGTGTTGGCCAGCTCGTCGATGCGGACATGAACGCCGAATCCACCCGCTTGCAGGCCCTCCAGACCCAGCAGCAGCTCGGCATTCAGGCCCTGTCCATTGCCAACGCTGGCAGCCAGAACATCCTGTCGCTGTTCCGGTAATCCTTCCGGTTTTTGGAAGCTTGGGGGCCGCGCTCATGGCGCGGCCCCTGGACTTTTTGTAAGGGTGCGACTTTCCCGACCCTCATCTTGAGGTGCGGCGCGGAGCGAAGCCTCGAAAGATGGGCGGTTAAATCGATAGGCTGCCGGAGATCCTTCGAGACGGTCCTCCGGACCTCCTCAGGATGAGGCGATCAACAGACTTTCCCGACCCTCATCTTGAGGTGCGGTGCGGAGCGAAGCGAAGCCTCGAAAGATTGGCGGTTAAATCGATAGGCTGCCGGAGATCCTTCGAGACGGCCCTTCGGACCTCCTCAGGATGAGGTGATCAGCAGGCTTTTTCAGACCCTCATCTTGAGGTGCGGCGCGGAGCGAAGCCTCGAAAGATTGGCGGTTAAATCGATAGGCTGCCGGAGATCCTTCGAGACGGTCCTCCGGACCGCCTCAGGATGAGGCGATCAACAGACTTTCCCGACCCTCATCTTGAGGTGCGGAGCGAAGCGAAGCTTCGAAAGATGGGCGGTTAAATCGATAGGCTGCCGGAGATCCTTCGAGACGGCCCTTCGGACCTCCTCAGGATGAGGCGATCAGCAGACTTTGTGATCAAGCCGGGCGGCCCGCCGGCAATCCCCGCACAAGCTCGCTGGCCAATAGTGGGCCGAGTGACCTTCAAAACGCTGTTTTAAGGGGTAAGGAATGCCGGGCCGCGAACAAGCCGAAAAACTATGGGCAAATCTGCTGGAGCTGGGGGTCAAGCGCCTGATCGCTCTGGCCTTGATCGGGATTGCAACCATCGCAACCGTTGGGGTGGGTGCGTATTATCTCAGCCGGCCCGAGCAAACGGTTCTTTACACCGGGCTGGAAGGCAACGACGTCACCCGCATGGGCGCCGCGCTCCAGGATGCGGGCGTTCCCTACGATGTCAATGCCGATGGCACGGCCATCATGGTCAGCCACGCCATGGGCTCCCGGGCCCGCATGCTGCTGGCGGAAAAAGGCCTGCCCCGCGGAGCCGGCAGCGGCTACGAGCTTTTCGATGAACTGGGATCCCTGGGGCTGACATCCTTCATGCAGGAAGTCACGCGCGTGCGGGCGCTCGAGGGTGAACTGGCGCGCACGATCCAGTTGATGCAGGGCGTGCGCGCGGCCCGCGTTCACATCGTGCTGCCGGAAAAGGGATCGTTCCGGAGGGACCAGCAACCGCCTTCGGCCTCGGTTGTCATCCGGTCGGAAATGCCGGACGACATTCGCACGGCGGATGCGATCCGGCACCTGGTGGCGGCGGCCGTCCCGGGCATGGACTCCGACCAGGTGACCGTGTTGGACACCTCCGGGGGCTTGCTTGCCAGCGGCAAGGATCCGGCCAATGCAACGGCCGGTCAGTTGGCATCGCTGGAAAGCGCCGTCTCGCAACGGGTTCAGGAGAATATCCGCAAGACGTTGACGCCCTATCTGGGTCTTGACCATTTCCAGGTCAGCGTGGCCGCCGAACTCAACACGGACCGGACACGTATCGCCGAAACCATCTTCGATCCCGATTCCCGGATCGAACGGTCCGTGCGCACCATCCGCGAGAGCGAGAACGCCCAGAACACCAGCACGGAAGCGCCGGTCACCGTGGAACAGAACCTTCCGGAGGAAGACGTTCCGGCGGAAAACGGCGAACGGTCGAGCGAGGAAAACCAGCGCCGCGAAGAAACCGTCAACTATGAAATCTCGTCCAAACTGATCGAGACCAACCAGGAGGGATACCGCGTCGAGCGGCTGTCCGTGGCGGTTCTGATCGACCGGGCGCGGTTGCATGACTCGCTTGGTGGCAATCCCGATGAAACCGCAGTGGAGGAACAACTGACGGTGATCCGCGAGCTCGCGGCATCCGCGGCCGGTCTCGACGCCGAACGCGGCGACAACGTGAAGGTTGCCGTCGTCGATTTTGTGGATGGCGGGCGCAACATGGAACCGGTTCCACCGCTCTCCGTCAGCGAGTATCTTCTGCGCCAGTCCGGCAATCTCATCAACGCGGCCGCCATTCTTGCTGTGGCCATGCTGGTGGTGTGGTTCGGCCTGCGTCCGGCCGTTGCGGCGCTCGTCCCGCAGGTCAAGACGGCGGCGGCCTCCGCCGAGATGTCGGAAACGCCATTGCTGGGCGATGGCAGCGAGGTGCCCGAGGCCGTGTTCTCGGCCCAGGATCTCCTGGCCCCCCCCAACCATGCCGATCTGCTTCAAGAACTGACGACCCGGATCAACCAGTCACCGCTCAAGAAGCTGGAGGCGATCCTCGAATACAACGAGGAGCAGTCGGCCGCGATCTTGCGCCAATGGCTTTATGATGCGGAGCGTGTGTGATGCCTTCTGGAATTGCCGCCGTCATCCCGGTGCTGTCTCAAGTGGACGTCGTCGATCCGACGTATGGTCAATCCGACGTGGCCGAATTCGAACCCCTGGCGCCGGCGCCCGAGCCGGAACTGTCCCTGGAAGACCAGCTTGCCGAAGCCTATCAGCGCGGGCGTCTGGATGCGGGCGAGGAGCTCAAAGACGCGTTTGAAACCGAACGCATGCGGTTGAAACGGGCCGCGGATGCGGAGATGGAAACCTTCCGGATTTCGTTTGAGGACGACCTGGCCGCCAAGGTGAGCGCCGATCTGGAGGCCGCCTTTGCGGCTCTGGAGATGAAACTGTCGGCGTCCGTGGCCCGATGCCTCGATCCCTTGCTCGACGATGCGCTCGTCGCTCATGTCGTTGCCGGATTCGAGGAAGCGTTGCGGCAGGTGTGGAGCGGGGAGGAAGGACGGGCCTTGAAGATTTCCGGTCCGCAATCCCTGCTCGAGCGTTTGGAAGCCAGTCTCGGCGCGGACGCAGGGCGCGTCCAACTCGAAGTGGCGGCGCGCACGGAACTGACGGCTTGCCTCGACGATACCGTGATTTCGACCCGTCTGTCCGATTGGCAGATGCACCTCCAATCCGCCCGGGAGACCCGGTGATGCTCCATCCAATGCCCCAAGAAATCATCATTGTCCGCCGCAAGCCCGCCTGGGAGGATGACCGCAAATCGGCCGGAGTTTGGAAGATCGCGCATGCGGATTTCATGACCGCGCTCATGGCGTTCTTTCTTGTGATGTGGCTGATCAATGTCACCGATGACAGCGTCCGCCAGGGCGTCGCGCAGTACTTCAACCCCGTTAAGCTCGCCTCAACCGCCTCGAGCCAGAAGGGCTTGCATGATCCCTTCGTCAGCGGCGTGACCAACGAGGGCGGTACCAGCACGCAAGACGGCGCGGAAAACGAAAAAGGCATGACTGGCTCTCCTCCGGGGGAGGAAGGGTCCACGAACGAGGCGGCCGAGGATGGCGCGCAGAAGAGGACTGGTCAAACGTCCGGCGAGTTCAGTCCGCGCTATTCCGAAAGCCGACTGTTCACCGACCCTTACGCCGTGCTCGACACCCTGGCGAAGATGGTCCAGATCGCCGAGGAGGGTGAAAGCAGCCCCGAGGGGATCGGGTCCGGTCTTGAAAAGCAGGCCGGTGCCCGCGGCGGCCAAGCCTATCGCGATCCCTTCGATCCCTTGTATTGGCAATTGGTTCCCAGCCGCGACATCGACGGCAAACCGGCTGCCGATGCCATGCAACTTTCGGATGGAACGGAAACCGGAATGGGCGAGGCCGGGACAGGACCTGCGGATCCGCGCGGGATCACCCAATCCGAGGGTCCCTACGCGCTGCCCGGTCTCCTGGTACCGGAGGGCGTTGTGGGCGACCGCCGGGCACTGACCGATGCGGCCGGCGAACCGATTTCCGAAACAGCGCGTGAATTTCTGGCGGCGCTGGAGGGCGAAGCGGATTCGCAAAGCCAAATGGCGCCGATGCAGGTGGCCGGCGATCAACCCCCGCAACCTGCGCAGAACGGAGCACAGTCTTCGAATGCGGCCCCGTTGGCGCCGCGCGCCAACGCCCCGGACCAGCCGGTGTCCGGTGTCCCGGCGGCACGGATGCCACCTCGGGACAAACCCGCGAGTGTGGATCCAGGCACGCGGCCGGGGTCGGATCTTGTCGCCGAACTTCGGGCGCAGCTCACCGCGGCCGGCGGCACCACCCTGGCGGAAACGGCGGGGCGGATCCAAGTCACGCAAGGGGCCGATGGCACGGCGCTAATCAGCCTGACCGACGATCAGAATTTCGGGATGTTCGCCGTGGGGTCGGCCGAGCCGCGCCCGGAACTGGTCGCGTTGCTGGAAAGACTGGGGCAGGTGATCGCCCAACGGCCGGGAGACATCATCGTCAAGGGTCACACGGATGCCCGTCCGTTCCGGTCGCGGGACTACGACAATTGGCGTCTGTCTTCGGCCCGCGCCCATATGGCTCTTTACATGCTCTCGCGCGGCGGTGTTCCCACGGATCGATTTGTCCGGGTTGAAGGATACGCCGACCGGGATCTGAAGAACCCGGATGATCCCTATGCGGCGGTTAACCGGCGCATTGAAATACTCATGAAGGAGACCCGCGGATGATCCCGTCGCTGGTTTGGCTTGGCCGCCCGCTGGAACGCTTGTCCCTTTTGCTCGTGATGCTGATCTGGCTGGCAGGTGCTGTGATCGGGCAAGTGGCGGCCCAGCAGATGCCCGAGCACCAACCTTTCGAGATGATCCGCACATTGCAAACGCTGCAATCGCAGGTCGCCGAAGGAAACAGCCAAGCTCATTCCGCGCAGCGGGCGCTGCTGATCCAAATGGATGGCGCCTTCATGGACGCGCGGCCCGAGGTCTGGCAGGAACCGCGCAATGCCCGCGCGGCCGTGATCCACCTCCTCAGCGGCGGCCATCCGGACGTCATGCGCCAGCTTTTGCGCTATGATCCGGCCCCTGCCGTGGATCCGCGTTTGATGCTTGCCGCCCTGGCATATGTGGAAGGGCGGGGAAGCGATCTGAACGACCTTCTGGTCGATGTCGATCCGATGGAACTGCCGCCCAGCCTCGGCGGCCACATCGCCCTGGTCAAGGCGACAGGCCTCATTCAATCTGAGCCGCGCGAGGCTTTGACCTATTTGGGGCAGGCGCGATTGCTGATGCCCGGAAGCCTGATCGAAGAGGCGGCGCTTCGCCGCGAGATTTTCGTTGCGGGGACCGTTGGTGAAGTCGAGCGGTTTCAATCCTTGTCGCTGAGATACCTTCGGCGCTACCGGAATTCGATGTTCGCAAGCGATTTCCGCCGCCGGTTCGCGATTGCCATCGATGCGCTCGGATTTGCCGAAAACCTGGAGCGGTTTTCCCTGCTGGAGGGGCTGCTCGCGGAATTCGACCAGGACACCCGCCGGGCGCTTTATCTGCGCCTTGCAAGGACGGCCGTTCTGGGCGGTCATCTCGACATCTCCCGGGAAGCCACCGAGCGCGCGGACCCGATCACGGTCGAAGGATCGCTCGCCGAAATGACGCTCCGGCTCTACCAGGCGGCCAGCATCATTGACCCCGAACGCATGACCGAGCGCCGCGACATCTTGTGGTCGATCGACCCCCGGCGCCTGAACCGCGAGGATCGGGAATTGGCCGATGCGGTCATGGAACTCACGAACAGAATCAGACATTTCCCCGACCCACCCGCGAATGTGATCGGAGAGTTCTCCGTTCCCGAAACCCTCCCGGCACCGGAGGATCCGTCCTGGGAACTCACCTCCATGCGCCGGGCGCAGGATCTCTTGGACAGAACGGCGGAATTGCTGAAGCGGGTGGAGGGTTGAACGATGAGCACTGGAATTCAGGGATCCATGCAAACGGCGAAGCTCGCGGAAACCAAACTGGGTAGAGGGAGCTCCGAAGCTGCCAGCGGCGAGGGGGCGAAGGACGCCGCCAAACAATTCACGGATCTGTTGGGCAATCTTTCCGGCCGCGGCAAGGGGGCGGTCGACGGTCAGGCACGGGACGGCGGCGGCGCGGACGGCAGGGCCGCGCGGGAGCCGGGCAGCGCGGCAAGGCCTGACCCGCGCGAGGGGCCGGCCGTGCGAGACAGCAAGGAAGACGCGGCCCGCGCCGAAGGGCAGGACGCAGCTGCAGCCAATCCGGCGCGCTTCGGCATTGAAACCCTGTCCGGTGCCTTGAACATCGTGTCGAAGGTCGTCGAAGGCTCAAGAACGGCCGGATCGCCCGAGATGCCGGTGCTTCAGCATCGTGCAGGTCAGCAAAAGCTTCAGTCATATCTGTCCAGTGGTCTTGCCCTGACACAGGTGACGTCCGGACCAAAGACCGCGAATGGGTCTGTTGCCGCGCCGCAGGGCGGATTGGGCAATGGCCAGCAGGGAACCAGCAGTCTGTTTGCCCAATTCGGTACGGAGCCGCAACGCATTGGCGATCCGCTTTTGAACGACGCGCGCAAGCTGGACACCTTTGCGAGGATCGAACCTGGTTCGTTGAAGGTTCTAAAGCAGGAGACCCATTTCGCCCCTTCCATGCGGCTGTCCCCGGTGCAGCAGGTTGGCCAGAGCCTCGTCGGGGCGTTGAATGAGGTCGCCGCCGGTCTGCGGACAGGCACGAGTGCCTTCGCAAGACCGGAAGGGCCGGTCTTGAAGACCCTCGAAATTCAGTTGACGCCGATCGAACTGGGCACGGTCAAGGTCACCTTGAAGATGGTCGACAACGCCGTTGCGGTGACATTGAAGGCGAGCAACCCGCAAACGGCTGAATTGTTAAAACAGGATCGGGGTCTCCTTGACCAGATGCTGCGGGTCACCGGACACAAGGCGGAAACAATCACCATTCAGACGGCTGCGGACGACCGGCCGCTTTTCGCGCCGCAAGCCTCGGGCAATGCAGGTCAATCACAATCTGCGCCGAACCAGGGCGCCGGAACCCAGCCGGGGCATCCGGGTTTTGATCAAGCCGGATCTGGCGGCGGTCAGGACCGGCATGACCGGCAGCACGATGACAGATTTGGTGTTGACGAGGGGTTGGTGCCCGATGACCGGAATCCGTCCGAGACGAAACAAGCCGCTTCTGGCAGCCATGTTGACGGGATTTATCTCTAGCGTTTCGCTGACAGTCGCGCAGCCGGCTTGGGCGGGGTTTGAGAATGTCTGTGAGCGCGAGATGGCGGCGGCTGCCCGCAAATACAACGTGCCGCTGGGGGTTCTTTACGCGGTGGGGCTGACCGAGACCGGCCGCGGGAAACAGCTCTATCCGCATGCGCTGAACATTGAAGGCAAATCCGTCTTTCCGCCCACCCGCGCGGCCGCCAGGGCCGACGTCCTCGCGGCCAAGCAACAGGGCAAGAAGCTGATCGACATCGGGTGTATGCAGATCAACCACTATTGGCACGGACAGGAATTCCGGTCGGTCGATCACATGCTCGAGCCGGGGGCCAATGTCGAATACGCGGCCAGGTTTCTCAAGGACTTGAAAGCCCGGCAGGGCTCCTGGACCATGGCGGTGGCCCGATATCACGCCGGACCGGACAACGACCCGGCGCAAAAGCGCTATGTCTGCAAGGTCATCGAGAACATGGTGGCCTCCGGTTTTGGCGCATGGACCAAAAACGCGAAAAGCTTCTGTCACGGATAAGGCGTAAAGGCGATCGGAAGTCGCGCGATTATATCGCGAGCGATTATCGGTGGATCGCGTGGTTTAAGGGAGAACCTGATCCGGCCGGTAAAACTGCTCCCAGATCTTTTCCCCGATCAGGCAGTCATATCCTTTCTCCCGCACGCCTGACCATGCGGTCGGGGTAACGGCCAGATCCGGCGGGACGTGGCCGGCAAGTTCAAGCACCAGTTTGCGCCGCACCGCCGATGGGAACTCCTGCCAGGTCCGCACGGGTATGGAAAAGGAAAGCGGACCGCCGATGACGCATTCGGCATAGTAGAGATCGAGGTCGTCCAGATGGAACCGCTGGCCGGCGCCTTCCCGTGTCATGAGCGGCAAGCCGTTGATCACGAACCCGCTTGCCACAAGGGCATCGCGGGCGGCCTCGATCGGGCCGCCGATGTTGTTCGGCCCGTCCCCGGACACGTCGATCACCCGCCGTTCTCCGACAAAGCCGTTCACTGCGAAGGAACCCGGCGCGTAGTCGAGCAAGGCGGATATGGATGTGCGCCGCAAGATCACCGGTGGACTGGTGGTGAGTGCGGCGGCGAACGCCGCCAGATCATCAGGCGTATCGATGAGGGTCCACGGCACAACGGTTCTTTGGGCCGAGACGCCGGACCATTCGATATAGGTGAGGGCGACCCGTTGGTGATAGCCGGTCTGAATGGCGGCGAAGACGTCCGGATCCCGCAAAGCCGCAGCATAGCCTTGGCGTTGAATTTCCTGTTCGCCGGCGGACATGGAATAGGACACATCCACGGCGAGCATCAGCTCGACATCCACCGGCAAGTCGTCAGCCCTGACCTCGTTGGACCAGGCAAATCCGGTAATGAGTGCCAGAACGCTTAGCAGATACCTCATGACCGCCTCCCTTTGGATCGCGGCAGTGTGGCGGCGCGGCATGCGGTTTGGCAAGAGGCTGGCGACCGGTGTGTCTGATGGATGCGGGGAATTGATTTGCGCAATCTTCCCAGATAGTTTCAATTGAAACCAAATCGGAGGGAGGGATGGCCTTGGGGGGAAAGTTGTTTTCGGACAGGAACCGGCCGGTTCATATGGGGCCGTATCCGACCGAGCGCCTCAAGCGGATGTCCGGCCGGGCCGACCTTGCAGGGGTGCCGAAAATGATGCCGGTGTCATTCCGGCGTCCGGACATGCCGGAAAGCCTGGTCAATGCCATGGCCGAGTATCAGGCCATGATGGACGCCATCCGGGATGGTCTGGTCAACAAGGCCGTTGCGGAGATCCCGGCGGATCCTGCCGAGCGGGCCAATCATCTGAAAGCGTTCGGCTATTTTTCCGATGCCTCGATGGTGGGCATGTGCCGGTTGCCAGGAGGGGCGATCCTGGAAACCCCGATCGCCAATCCGGATATCCCACGGCTGGCCCACGCGCTCAGGACGCGGCAGACCAAGACGCTGGCCTCAGGTATCGACGTGATCATGGCGGACCTCAAGGAGAGCATGGAGGCACCACCGACCACCATCGATGGGCATACCCATGCGATCGTGTTCCTCTACGAGAACCCGCGCGCGCCGGAAAGGGACGAGCCGGGCACCGAGTGGCTGGTCGATGCACTGGCGCAGCGGGCAGGCTTGCGGGCCAACGAAACGGCCGCCGTTCTGGCCAACTACATACGCCTGCTGGGGTTTGACGCGAAGTCGCACTCGGTGTCAGCCTCCGATGTCGATCTCGGCAAGCTGGCGGTGGCCAGCGGTCTGGCAACCGTGGAGGAGGGGCGCCTGACCGCGCCCTATATCGGGCCGTCCTTTGGATTGGCGGCCATCACCTGCACATTGGAGGTTGCGCCCGATCTGCCGTTGGCACCGATGGCCGAACAGCCTTATTTCAAGGCATTCGGTCCGGCCTGGTGGCTGGGCAATGGCTTTCAGAAATCGGCGTTCAATCGCGACCCTTTCAGAAAACGCCGCTTCGCTGATGGCCCGCATCCCTTCGAGACGCTGAAGCGGGTCGACGCGCCAACCACCTATATCGATGAAGCGCGGGTGGCCCGTGTTCCGAAACGGGCGGACATGTTCGCCCGCGCGCAATTCGGCGACATGGGCAAGGCGGTGCAGGACGGGGCCAAGGGCGGGCATTATGCGCGCAAGTCCGCGCCCAGTTTCGCGCAGCGCCGCGCGCTTGGCGCGTTCGTTCTGTTGCAGGATGGAGAACCGGACAAGTTTGCGGAGCGGCCCTCCGATCCTTTGCAAAACGCGCAGAACATCAAGGCGGCCTGTTATTTCCTGGGTGTCGACGCGGTTGGGATTTCGCGCTGCCCCGAGTGGACCTGGTATTCGCACGATGCGGCGGGCGCGCCGATCGACCCGCCGCACGATCAGGCGATCTCCATGATCATCGACCAGGGCTTCGAGACCATGGAGGGCGCGTCGGGCGACGACTGGATCTCCGTGGCCCAATCCATGCGCGCTTACTTGAGGTTCTCGCTGCTCGGCGGCGTGATCGCCAAACAGATCCGCAATCTTGGCTACAGGGCCAAGGCGCACACGGTTCTGGACGGGGAGGTGCTACAGCCGCCGCTGTTGCTGCTGTCTGGACTTGGCGAGGTCAGCCGCATCGGGGAGGTGATCCTCAACCCGTTTCTGGGACCGCGGCTGAAGTCGGGGGTGGTGACGACGGACATGCCGCTGGCCCACGACAAACCGATCGATTTCGGCCTGCAAAGGTTCTGCGAAACCTGCAACAAATGCGCGCGCGAATGC
The DNA here is from genome assembly GCF_008711285.1 of Roseibium aquae. Lineage (GTDB taxonomy): Bacteria > Pseudomonadota > Alphaproteobacteria > Rhizobiales > Stappiaceae > Roseibium > Roseibium aquae. The sequence continues at coordinate 13,039 of NZ_VXDC01000012.1, read as the reverse complement.
CCCTCAGGGGCAATCACCGCCGGGCCGAAGCTGATGTTCAACGGCTATGAGATCTGGAAATCGGACAGCCAGAAATGCGCCACCTACCGGATCACAACGCCGGGCGGAGCGATGTGCGGGCGTTGCATGAAGACCTGCCCTTGGAACCTCGAAGGCCTGTTCGCCGAAGCGCCCTTCCGCTGGGCCGCGTCCAACATTCCCTCCGCCGCTCCGGTGCTGGCGAAACTGGACGACCTTGCCGGCAAGGGCGGGCTCAATCCGGTCAAGAAATGGTGGTGGGACATCGAGCTTCAGGAGGACGGAGCCTATCGGCCGACCCGCCATCCGGTGAACCGGCGCGATCTTCAAAAGGATCTGAAGCTCAAATACGAAGATCAGACGCTGGCCGTCTATCCGGCGCCGCTTGCCCCCCACCCATGGCCCTATCCTTTCCCGATGGACCGGGAAGCGGGGATCGAAGCCTATCAGGCGATGGTGACGGCCAGGGAGTACAAGCTCAAACTCGCCCGCGGGGAGACGGACCATCTGCACAGCTATGCCCTGCCGGGGGATGCGCCGGTGATGCAGGTGGTCGTCTCGAAAGCTGACAAGATCGGGTCTTGCATCATCCGGTATGAGCTGAGCAGCCTGGATGGTACCGACCTGCCGGCCTGGACGGCGGGAGCCCATATCGACATCGTCGTGGCCCCGGAATATCTGCGGCAATACTCGCTGTGCGGCGACCCGGCCGACCGCAGCCGGTATGTGATCGGTGTCTTGCGCGAGGATGAGGGCCGGGGCGGCTCGCAGCTCATGCACCGGATCTTCAGCGAAGTGCGCAAGATCTTTATCTCCAAACCCATCAATCATTTCGAGCTTACGGAAGGCGCCGGGATGAGCCTTCTGATGGGCGGGGGGATCGGCATCACGCCGATGATTGCCTTTGCCAACCGGCTGCATGCTCTGGGGCGCGAATTCGAGCTGCATTATTCGGCGAAGTCGCGTGCCGATGCCGCATTTCAGCAGGAACTGGAGTCCGCGCCCTGGGCGGCGCGCGTGCGGCTCCATCTGTCGCAAGAGGGAAGCCGCGTGGATCTTCAGCGCCTCATGCGGCGCTATCAGTCCGGCTGGCATGTCTATACATGCGGACCCGACCGCTACATGGCGGCGGTGATGGACGCGGCGGAGGCGGCCGGTTTCCCCGATGAGGCCCGGCACCTTGAGTATTTCTCGGTGCCCGAGCAGCCGGAGTACCAGAACCATGAGTTTGTCCTGAAACTCCGGGATGGACGGGAAATCGCCGTCCCGGCGGACCGGACCGCGGCGGATGTCCTGAACGAGGCCGGTGTTCGGGTCGACGTGAAATGCGCGGATGGGATCTGCGGCGTATGCAAATGCGGGGTTCTTGCCGGCGCGGTTGAACATCGCGACTTCGTGCTGTCCAACAAACAGCGCGAGACCGCTCTGATCTTGTGTCAGAGCCGCGCGGCGGATCCCGGTGGCGTCATCGAAATCGATCTCTAATCCGCTAGCCGGACAGCAGCTTGGGCAGCCAAAGGACAAGGACGGGGAAGGAGAACAGGGTTGCGACCCGGATCAGTTCGGCCAGGAAGAACGGGGCCACACCCTTGAAGGTCTCGATCATCGGTGTGTCTTTGGCGAGGGCTGAGATAACGAAGACATTCATTCCCACCGGAGGCGTGATCAGCCCCAGTTCCACAACGATCAGGGCCAGGATGCCGAACCAGATTTTGAGATCCTCGGTCGACATGCCGAACCCGGAGCCCTCGGCGCCCGCGTAGAGCCCGCCGTTCAGGTCGACCAGAACAGGCCAGAAGAACGGGATGACAAGAAGGATCATGCTCAAACTGTCCATCAGGCACCCGAGCAGGATCAGGCCCAGCAGCAAGAGCATCAGAACCATCATCGGCTCCATGCCCGTGCCGATGATCCATGCCGCGGTTTCCTGGGGCAAACCGATGCGGCTCATGTAGATCTTCATCAGTTCCGCGCCTAGCAGGATCAGGTAGATCATGCCCGTTGTGCCGGCGGTCTCTTTCAGGGAATCGACAAGATCGCCGATCCGGATCTGACGGGTAATGGCCCCGTAAAGGCCGACCAGGGCGACGCCGACCGCCGCCGCGGGCGTGGGATTGTAAAAGCCGGCATAGATTCCTCCGAGAACCGTTCCGAAAATGGCAACAACCGGAAGGATGCCGATTGTCGCCGCCCGGAACTCCGCTCTTGCCACCCCGTCGTGCTTGGGTCCCGCATCCGGGTTGAGCGCCACATAGATCGCGATCGTCAGCATGAAAAACACCACGGCGAGCAAGCCGGGCAGGAGCGCCGCTGCGAACATGGTGACTATGTTGGCTTCGACAATGATGGCGTAGACCACCAGAACCACGGAGGGCGGAATGAGAATGCCGAGCACGCCGCCGGCGGCCAGGGATCCGGTCGCAAGAGCACCTGAATAGCGGTAGCGTTTCAATTCGGGAAGGGCGACACGCCCCATGGTCGAGGCGGTGGCAAGCGATGATCCGCAGACGGCGCCAAATCCTGCGCATCCGGCAATGGCCGCCATGGCGGTGCCGCCGCGCATCCAGCCGAGCCATGCGTTGGCCGCGCGGAACAACGCCTGGCTCAGCCCGGCCCGCGAGGCGAGCGCGCCCATCAGGATAAACATCGGGACGACGGACAGATCGTAGATCGAGAACTGTCCATAGGCCAAGGTCTTGAGCTGGCTAAGTACGAGCGCGGGCCCATTGACGATGGCGATCCCGATACCGCCAACCAGGATCATGGCATAGGCGATGGGCATGCGGATCGCGATCAGGAGGACAAGGACGGCAAGCGAGGCCAGTCCCATGAAGACAGGATCGGCCATGAATTCAGTTCTCCCGAACCTTCGGCGGTGTGACGGCGCGGCGCATGTCTTCCGTGAACGACACGAATGCGGCCAGGGCGAGCAGGGCGAGCGAGATCAGGATGGGCAGGAAGGCTAGCCAGATCGGAAACTGAAGGATGGTGGTCGTATACGAGTAGGCTTTTTGGTCCAGCATGCCGGCATACATACGCCACAGCAGGACGAGTGCGAAGCCGAACGCCACCAAGGAAGCAAGGCAGGTCAGGGCTGCCCGAGTGCGCACACCGGCGCCGGAGGTGAAAATGTCGGCCGTCACGTTGCCGCCTGTGATCTGTGTGTAGGGCAGGAAGCTGAAGGCGGCGACGGCGACGCCGATCTGGGTCATCTCGAAATCGCCGGGAAACGGAACCCAGACGATGCCGCCGATGACGGAGGCCACGTTCATGGCCACCACGGCAAGCAGGACAAGCCCGCCCAGAAGCGCCCAAAGCGTTGCCGCTAAGGCAACCGCGCCGGGAAATCCGGCGCGGCCCGTGGTCAGGTTCCAATCGCGAACGATGGACGGCACTCAATTGGCTCCGGCATTGGTGGCGATCAGTTGCCGGGCCTTGTCGACCAGCGCCGCGCCGTCGATGCCCTTGGACGACACGTCCTCGACCCACCGGTCGACCACCGGGGCAAGCGCCGCGCGAAAGGCGGCGGTCTCGTCCCCGGACAGAACAACATGGGTGTTGCCGCTGTCGACCGCCATCTTGATGCCGAAGTCGTCCGTGCCGCGCCAGATCGCGCCCACCTTGGCCAGCCATTCGCGGTCGGAGGCATCGCGGAACGCCTGTTTGATGTCCTCGGGAAGTGCATCCCAGCGCGCCTGATTCATTGAGACCTGGAATGTGGCGGTGCCGAAACGCTCCTCATTCGCGCCTTCGATCTGGAATTGCGTCTGTTCCTGGATGCGCAGCGGAGGAATGATTTCCCATGGAATGAAGGCACCGTCGACAACCCCTTTCTGCAAGGCGGTCGGCAGTTCGGGCACGGGCATGGCGACCGGGATCGCGCCGAGGGCCTCGATTACCCAGGCCCCGGTCCGCGTCGGAATGCGCATCTTCTTGCCGGCAAGATCGGCGGCACTGCGCACTTCGGTCTCGCGCATTTGCATTCCGTTGCCCGCGTGGACATGGAGAAACATGACTTCCACGCCCTTGTAGTCCTCTTTCAAGTCGCTCTCGAACAGGTCATAGGCGGCCAGATTCGCTGCCGCCGGATCGTTCTTGAAGACGGTCGGAAGTTCGAATACTTCCGTGCGCGGAAACAGGCCCGGTGTGTAACCGTTCACCGTCCAGACCAGATCCACAACGCCATCGCGGGCTTGCTGGATCAGCTCCGGCGGGCGCCCGCCAAGCGTCATCGACGGAAAGATTTCGATCTTGACCTTGCCGCCGGAGTTTTCCTCGACGGCGCGGGCCCAGGGTTCGAGCATCTGTGTGTGCGCCGGCGCTTTGGCGCTCAGGAAATGGTGGAGTTTGAACGTATGTTCCTGCGCCTGGGCCAGTCCGGCCCCGAGGGCGAGGGCGATGCCGCCGGCAAGGCCGACTAAATAGGTTGTACGCTTCATGGTTCCTCCCGAAGTTGGGGCGTGTGCGATCTGTTGTCTGGCGCCGCCTTTACCGCCCATGATGAAACCATAACGCCTTGAAGCCCAGGTCGGGAACGGGAAATTCAGAACAAAGAGCAGGACTTTCCCGTCGCGACCGCGTGCCCCGGCGCAAAGCGGGCTCCGGGGCGGCAACCTCGGCCGCAGCCCCGTCTGCCGTGTCTTTCACGCGCCTCACGCACTTCAAGGGCGACTCCCTGATGGCCATTTGAGGCAAGGGCCGAAGCCATTTCCAGAATCACGGCGGATCTGGCACCTTTCCGCGTCATCCGTAACGCGCCCATGCGCCTTTGCCAAATTCGCGGCTGATGCCGTGACCAATCCTTGAAGGGTCCTTCCAATGACGAACCCCATGTATGATCGCTTGTTCGGGCGTCACACGGGCAAGGAAACACCGTTTCTGAGACAGGCGGATGGTGCCATCCTGACCTACGATGCGTTTTTGAGACAGGCCGCGCGGTTTGCCCATGTCCTGGTCGATGCCGGCCTCCAGCCGGGCGACCGGTTGGCGGCGCAAATCGAGAAGTCGCCGGAGGCCCTTGCCCTTTACGCAGCCTGTGTTCAGGCCGGCGTTATTTTCCTGCCGCTCAACACAGCCTACACCGCCGGCGAGATGAGCTACTTCATCGAGAACAGCGGGGCGGCCTGCGTGGTCTGCGACCCGGCGCGGTCAGCCACTCTCGAACCGCTCGCGGCGGGTTTGGGAGCCAATGTCGAAACGCTGTCGGGCGAGGGGACCGGAACCTTGATGAACAAGGCGGCCTCCAAACCCTTTACGTTCGGGACGGTGGCCCGGTCCGGTGAGGATCTGGCCGCGCTGCTTTACACATCCGGGACAACTGGGCGCTCGAAGGGGGCGATGTTGACCCAGAACAATCTCTTGTCCAATGCCCAAACGCTGGTCGATCACTGGCGGTTCACGGCGAACGACGTGCTGGTGCACGCGCTGCCGATCTTTCACACCCATGGCCTGTTCGTCGCGACCAACGTGATGCTTCTGGCCGGCGGTGCGATGATTTTCCTGCCGAAGTTCGACACCGACGCGGTGATCGGCGCGCTTGCGGACGCGACCAGCATGATGGGCGTGCCGACATTCTACACCCGCTTGCTGGACGATGATCGTTTCACGGGGGAGCTCACCCGGCACATGCGCCTATTCGTCTCCGGCAGCGCGCCGCTTCTGGCCGAAAGCCACCGGCAATTCGAGCGGCGCACCGGCCACCGCATCCTTGAACGCTACGGGATGACGGAGACCAACATGAACACCTCAAACCCCTATGAGGGTGAGCGGCGGGCGGGGACGGTGGGGTTCCCGCTGCCGGGTGTTGACCTCAAAGTCACCAATGCCGAGACGGGCGATATGGTCCCGGAAGGGGAGGTGGGGCAGATTGAGGTGCGCGGTCCGAATGTCTTCAAAGGCTACTGGCGCATGCCCGAAAAAACCGCGGAAGAGCTGCGCGGGGACGGCTTTTTCATCACCGGGGACCTTGGGAGGATCGATGCCGACGGTTACGTCCATATTGTCGGGCGGAACAAGGATCTGATTATTTCCGGCGGCTACAATATCTATCCCAAGGAGATCGAACTGATCCTCGATGAACAGCCCGGGGTCGTGGAAAGCGCCGTGATCGGCGTGCCGCATCCCGATTTTGGTGAAACCGTCGTCGGGCTTCTGGTCGCCAAACCGGGCGAAGCGCCGGATCTGGATTCGGTCTTGGCAAAAACGGCCGCTTCCCTCGCCAAGTTCAAGCTCCCGAAAAAGTTGATCGTGGTCGATGCGCTGCCGCGCAACACGATGGGCAAGGTCCAGAAAAACATTCTCCGGGCGACCTATGCGGGCTTGTTCACCACAGCGTGAGACCCCGCTTCTGATTGTGGTCCGGAGGGATCGACAGGGCCGGATGGGAGCATGCGGACTGAAGCTCCCCCGGCAGAACGATGGCAATCTGCCCGTTGGCCGCTTTTCCGGCCAACTTGGCCGCCGGTATGGAGCCTTCGCCCGGAGACGGCTGGCCAACCCGTTTTCACGCAGGAGTTGGCCCCGATCGGTTTAGAGCGGATCAAAGCCGTGCCGGTCCGCGCGGTTTTTTTTCGCCAGAGTGCCGTGTCCGACAATGTCTGTGCTCCTGACCTATCTCTTGTGAAAACGCGTGCATTCCGGGAATAAATATATTCCGGGTTGTTTTGCCATTTGGTTTGCCTCGACGGGAACAGATCGGCCGATGGTTTTTTCGTGTTCCGCGGAAGGCCTGAAAACGACGGAAATTCATTGCGACGCTACGGCATTTTCCGGCGCGATGGCCTTGGAGCGGAATTCTCCCGCCAAAAATCATCATTAAACGTTGCAGGATGCTCCGTTGTTTTTCATAAGTGGGTCCACCTAAACTGGGACGCGGGGCATCGCGTGAGGATGGCTCCGCAAGAGAGGAAAAAAATTCCTCCAAAAGCCCACGAGGGGAACAGAGGTGTTCGGTTGCGCGCCATTGGGCCGGAACCAGGCATAATAATGGAAGGAGTGATTCATGGGGTTTGATTTTCTGCGGTCCGCGACGACGCGGCGCACGACCAGCGCGCTCGTTGCCAGCGCGGCACTGGCTTTCGCGCTTGCGCCCGCCAGCGCCGAAACGATCCGTTGGGCCCGCGTTGGCGACGCCCTGACGCTTGACCCGCATTCGCAAAACGAGGGCCCGACAACGGCCGTTATGCATCACATTTACGAGACGCTGGTAGATCGTGAAGTTGACGGAACGCTTGAGCCGCGCCTCGCAACCGAATGGTCCATTCATCCGGACGATCCGACCGTCTGGGTGTTCAAGCTGCGTGAAGGTGTGAAGTTTCACGGCGGTGAAGACCTGACCGCCGAAGACGTCGTGTTCTCCGTTGAACGCGTGCGTCATGAAGCGTCCGACTTCAAGGGCCTGCACGCCAATGTCGTGGGTGCCGAGGCAATCGACGACTATACCGTTCACATCAAGATGGACGGCCCGTCGCCGCTTTACCCGAACAACCTGACCAACTTCTTCATCATGGACAAGGGCTGGTCCGAGGCCAACGATGTCGTGGCGCCGCAAAACTATGACGCCGGCGAAGAAAAGTTCTCGACCCGGAACACCAACGGCACCGGGCCTTACAAGCTGATTTCCCGCGACCCTGAGGTCCGGACCGTCATGCAACACTTCGACGGTCACTGGGACGAGAAGCCGCAAGTGACGGAAATCATCTACACGCCGATCAAGGAAGAGGCGACCCGTGTCGCAGCGCTTCTGTCCGGCGAGGTGGACCTGGTCCAGGATGTGCCCGTGCAGGACATCGCCCGTCTCCAGAACACAGCGGGCATCAATGTCACGACCGGCCCGGAAAACCGGGTGATCTTCTTTGCCTACGACATGGGTTCGGACAAGCTGATTTCGGCCAATGTCGACGACAACCCGTTCAAGAAGCCGGAAGTTCGCGAAGCCATGGCCCTTGCCCTGGACCGCGATGCCATCATGAAAGTCGTGATGCGCGGCCAATCCCTTCCGACGGGTGTGGCCATGCCGCCCTTCGTGAACGGTTGGACCGAAGAACTCGACAAGTATGAGTTGCCTGATGTGGACAAGGCCAAGGCCTTGCTCGCGGAAGCCGGATATCCGGACGGGTTCTCGGTCGATCTGAACTGCCCGAACGACCGCTACTTGAACGACGAAGCGATCTGTCAGGCATATGTCGGGATGCTGGGCCGCATCGGCATCAACGCCAATCTGGTGTCGCAGTCGCGCAGCTTGCACTTCCCGCTGATCTCGAACCGGACGACCGACTTCTACCTTCTCGGGTGGGGCGTTCCGACCTTCGACAGCTCCTACATCTTCAACTTCCTGGTCCACACGGACAACGGCACGCTCGGCGGCTGGAACGGTTCGCGCTATTCCAACCCTGAACTTGACGAAATGATGCAAGCCATCGCAACGGAAGTCGATCTTGAGAAGCGCAACGAAATGATCGGTCAGATCTGGGCTCAGCTCCAGGCGGACCGCGTGCTTCTGCCGGTGCATAACCAGCTTCTGGCCTACGCGACCCGCGAAGGCGTGAAACTTGACGTGCACCCGGAAAACACTCCGAAAATGACGGACGTTGTCTTCGAATAATCAAAAACAGAACAAATCCGGAGGCCCTTGCTTGCAAGGGCCTCCGGCGCATTTCCGGGGTCTTTAAATGATCGCCTTCATCTTGCGCCGCATCGTCCAGTCCATCCTGGTGATGCTGGTCGTCGCATTGGTTTCTTTTTCCCTGTTCCGCTATGTCGGCGATCCGGTCGCGACGATGCTGGGGCAGGAGGCCACTCTTCAGGACCGCGCCGAATTGCGCGAGCGCCTGGGCCTGAACGATCCGATTGTCGTTCAGTTTTGGGATTTCTTATCCCGGGCCGTGACCGGCGATTTCGGCTTGTCCTACCGCTTGCAACAGCCCGTCATGGAACTGATCTTGTCACGCTTGCCCGCGACGCTGGAACTGGCACTGATTTCCGGGATTGTCGCCTTCATCGTGGGGGTGGGCCTCGGGGTCTATACCGCGTTGAACCGGCGCGGCGTGGGATCGAACTCCATCATGGCGGTGTCGCTCATCGGCGTCTCGCTTCCCACATTCCTGATCGGTGTCTTGTTGATCTGGGTCTTTGCCGTTGAACTCCAGTGGCTGCCAAGTTTTGGCCGGGGCGAGACGGTGGATCTCGGATCGTGGACAACCGGATTTTTGACCGAATCCGGCCGCGCGTCCCTGGTGCTTCCGGTCATTACCCTTGGCCTTTATCAGATGACGCTGATCATGCGCCTGGTCCGCTCCGAGATGCTCGAAGTCCTGCGCACCGATTACATCAAGTTCGCGCGTGCAAGGGGCCTGAGCAACCGCGCCATCAATTTCGGCCATGCCTTGAAAAACACCCTGGTTCCCGTGATCACGATCGCCGGTCTCCAGATGGGCTCGATCATCGCTTTCGCGATCATCACGGAGACGGTCTTCCAGTGGCCGGGGGTTGGTGCCTTGTTCATCAATTCGGTTCAGTTTGTGGACGTGCCGGTCATGGCCGCATACCTGCTGCTCATCTCCTTCATATTCGTGGTGATCAATCTGATCGTTGACCTCCTTTACTATGTCGTCGATCCGCGGTTGCGCGTCGACCGCGCGGCGCCCGGCCATTGATGGGATGACGCCATGTTGATCAGCCGTGTCCCATTCGCCTTTTTCCGCTTTGTGTCCCGTTCGTGCCGGACAGCCGCCCGCGCGGCGGCCACGGCCGCGCTTCAGGGAGAATTGAAATGAACCGCTTCGCCCGTGCCTGGGACAGCGATGTCGCCTATTCGTTCCGCCATTCACCGGTCGCCATGGTGGCCGCCATCGTGGCGCTGACGATTATTCTATCCGCCGTGTTGGCGCCCTGGATCGCGCCGCATGAGCCCTTTAATCCGGCCACCTTGAACCTGATGGACGGTTTCACACCCCCTGGGACGCCGAACGCGTTCACAGGCAACACGTTCATTCTCGGGACCGATGATCAGGGGCGCGATATCCTGTCCGCCATTTTGTACGGGGCGCGCATTTCGTTGTTCGTGGGCTTTGCCGCCGTCGTCTTCGCCATGGTCATGGGTATCACGCTCGGCCTGATCGCCGGCTGGCGCGGCGGCTGGGTGGACAGCCTGCTGATGCGGATTGCCGATGTGCAGATGTCCTTTCCCTCGATCCTGATCGCCCTGCTCATCTTCGGTGTGGCGCGGGGATTCATCCCGCAGGACATGCGCGAGGATCTTGCCATCTGGGTGTTGATCGTGTCGATTGGCCTGTCGGACTGGGTGCCTTTCGCCCGTGTTGTGCGCGGCTCCGCCATGGTGGAGAAGAACAAGGAATATGTGCAGGCCGCCCGCGTGATCGGCGTGCATCCGACACGGATTGTCGTGTCCCATATCCTGCCGAATGTTCTCGGTCCCGTGCTTGTGATCGCCACGATTCACCTGGCGCTGGCCATCATCGCCGAGGCGACGCTTTCGTTCCTGGGTGTCGGAGTACCGCCCACACAACCCTCGCTCGGAACCTTGATCCGCATTGGCCAGGGCTTCCTGTTCTCCGGAGAGTGGTGGATCCTGCTCTTCCCGTCCGTCGCCCTTCTGGCGCTGGCGCTTTCGGTCAACCTTCTGGGTGACTGGCTGCGCGATGCGCTCAACCCGCGTTTGAGGTAGGCCATGGCAGAGCCTCTTTTGTCCGTCCGCGACCTGGTCGTCGAGTTTCCGACCCGGCGCGGCACCCTGACCGCCATCAACAAGGTCTCCTTCGACATCCATCCGGGCGAAGTGCTCGGCGTGGTGGGTGAGTCCGGCGCCGGCAAATCCTTGACCGGCGCGGCCATCATCGGATTGCTTGAGCCGCCGGGCCGCATTGCCGGCGGCGAGATCCGCCTGCGCGGCGAACGGATCGATCATCTGACCCGCGAAGCCATGCGGCGGATCCGGGGCAAGCGGATCGGGATGGTCTTCCAGGACCCGTTGACGAGCCTCAATCCGCTCTACACGGTATCCCAACAATTGACCGAAACGATCCTGACGCACCTTCCAGTGTCCCGGAAGGAAGCCCGGGAGCGCGCCATTGCTCTGCTCGACCGGGTCGGTATTCCCGCCGCCCGCCGGCGGATCGACGATTATCCGCACCATTTCTCCGGCGGGATGCGCCAGCGCGTGGTGATCGCGCTTGCTCTGGCGGCGGAGCCGGAACTGGTGATCGCCGATGAGCCGACCACGGCGCTCGATGTGTCCGTGCAGGCGCAGATCATCGACCTGATCAAGGAGATTTGCATGGAGCGGGGCGCGTCCGTCATGCTGATCACGCATGACATGGGCGTGATTGCCGAGACTGCGGACCGCGTCGCCGTTCTCTACGCTGGCCGTTTGGCGGAGATCGGCCCGGTCCACGATGTGATCACGAAGGCCGAGCACCCCTATACCAAGGGCCTGATGGGGTCGATCCCCACGCTCAGCCACGATGAGGACCGGCTGGTGCAAATCCCCGGATCGATGCCGCGGCTGACCGCTATTCCCACAGGCTGTGCGTTCAATCCGCGCTGCGGCGAAGCATTTGCCAAGTGCCATGTCGACCGTCCGGATCCGATCGAGCGTCCGGACAACCGGCAAGTGGCCTGCTGGCTCTATGAAAAGGAGAGCGCACATGTCTGATGCGTTGGTCCGCGTCGAAGGGCTTTGGCGCCGCTTCGATGTTTCCAAACCCTGGCTGAACCGCGTGATCGAACGCGAGGAAAAACAGCTTCTCACCGCCGTTGCTGAAGTGAACTTCGAGATCAAGCGCGGCGAGACCTTCGCACTGGTGGGCGAATCTGGATCCGGCAAGTCGACCATTGCGAAAATGGTCGTCGGGTTGCTGCCTGTCTCTTCGGGGACAATCCTGTTCGACGGCCAGCCGATCACGGGAACGACCGGCGTGGCGATGCGGACCATCCGCCGCCGCTTCCAGATGATTTTTCAAGACCCGTTCGCGAGCCTCAATCCGCGCTGGCGGGTGGGGGATATCATCGCCGAGCCGATCCACACCTTCGGGCTGGCCAAGGGCGCTGAAGCGGCGAACCAGGTGGGGAAACTGCTCGACACGGTGGGCCTTTCGGCCAAGGACGCGGAAAAATATCCGCATGAGTTTTCCGGCGGCCAGCGTCAGCGGATCGCGATCGCCCGGGCCCTGTCGTCGAAGCCTGAGTTCATCGTCTGTGACGAGCCGACCTCGGCGCTCGACGTTTCCGTGCAGGCCCAGATCCTCAACCTCATGCGCGATCTGCAGGACGAGTTGGGGCTGACCTATCTGTTCATCAGCCACGACCTGTCCGTTGTGCGCCATATGGCCACGCGCATCGGTGTTCTGTATCTTGGGCGTCTGGTCGAGGTCGCGGAAGGCAAGACCCTGTTCCGCGCGCCCCAGCATCCCTACACGAAGATGCTCCTGGATGCGGTGCCGGATCTGGCCATGTCCGGCCGCCGGCGCAATCCGGTCGAGGGTGAGATCCCCAATCCTATCAGTCCGCCACCGGGCTGCGCTTTCCATCCGCGTTGCCCGCGGGCCATGGACCGGTGCAAGATCGAAACACCCGACGATTATGCGACTGCGACCGGCCGGGCCGCCTGCTTCGCCGTGGAAATGGAGGCAGCCTAGAGCAATTTCAGTAAAAGGTGGAGACTTTTACGCTTGCGAAATTGCGTAAAAACAGGAACATAGAGCATTTCAAGTGATTCAGCTTTCACGAGAAATGCTCTAGATCTGCGGGCAGTCGCCCGTCCCGGACGGGAGATCGAGACCATAACAAAGCCCCGGGGTGTCGCCGGGGCTTTTTCCGTTGGATTGCCTCCCGGAATTCGCGTCTTGGAAGATTTGCCTCGCGCACCCGGGGCGCTCAGATAACGTACAAAATTTTTCGCACATTTTCAGGTTGGTACGGTTCCCTTTATTCTGATTGAAGGGAGCATGGCATGACTGATGACGACGACGGCAAAGAGATGAGCAACGTGATCCGGATCGATGAA
>NZ_VXDC01000011.1 GCF_008711285.1 Roseibium aquae | reverse complement strand
TCGACGTGAAAGAGGAGACGTTACCAGCCTGCAGCCCCGAGGATTATGCCGAACCCGATGCAGCAAAACTGAAGGTATTCAGATGATTACACAGTTACATCGGCATAATCCGGGCATCGGCATAATGAGCTTTATGCCGAAGTCGGCATAAGTCGCATACGGTCTGGGCACCGGGACTGTGCTACGAAGGACGCGCCCTTCCCTGTTTTCGCGTGCCCGGGCGGGTCGACTCGCTCCTCCATGGCTCCTGCCGGAAGCCGCATTCCAAGGCCCGCGACGGACTGGCAGCGGCCGATCGCTTTCTGCAGGAAGGCCTTCAATCGCGGCCAGCCGAGGGGCATCAAGCCCGCTGGCCCGAATTGCTCGTTATGAGCGGGGATCAGGTCTATGTCGACGATGTGGCAGGGCCGATGCTTCAGGCCGTCTCGGCCCTTGTCGAGCGGCTTGGATTGCACGATGAGGATCTGACGGGTCTTGAAAGCAATTTGCCGGCGTCGGGTTCGGCTTTGAGGGCGGCGGGAGACCATATCTATCACCGCGATGGCCTTCTGCCGCGGATCGACCAGAACGCGTCCGTATTCGATGTCCTGTTTGGCGGGACACGCAAACCGATCTTCACCTCGGCGCATGCGCGCAATCATCTGATCACCCTTGGCGAAATGCTCGCCATGTATTTGCTGGTATGGTCTCCCACGCCCTGGAGCCTCTTGCCGGATTTCACCGCGCCTTCCGGTCTGTCCGAGAAAGACGCGCAGATGTATGCCCGCGAGCAAACGGCGATGGCCGGGTTCAGGCAGGATCTTCCCGCCTGCCAGCGTGTTCTGGCCCATTTACCGACCGCCATGATCTTCGATGATCATGATGTCACCGACGACTGGAACCTTTCCCTCGCCTGGGAGCAGGCAGCCTACGGTCATCCGCTGTCCCGCCGGGTGATCGGCAACGCCCTCATCGCCTATGGCATCAATCAAGGATGGGGCAACAAGCCGGAGATTCTCTCGGACGCCGTCGGAAAACCGGTGCGGGACGCGCTCCGCGCGCCCGGGTCCAGGGAGCACGACCAGGCGATCGGGACATTTCTGGAATTTGAAGGGTGGGATTTTCAGTGGCCGACGGACCCGCCACTCATCGTCCTTGACACCCGCACCAGGCGCTGGCGGTCCGAGCGGAATTCCCATTATCCCTCCGGCCTGCTCGACTGGGAGGCCGCTACCGATTTGCAGGCGCATTTGCGCGGCAAGGACGCTGTTCTCCTCGTCTCGGCCGCCCCGATCTTCGGTGTCAAACTGATCGAAGCCGTCCAGAAATTCTTCACGCTGATCGGCAAACCCCTGATGGTTGACGCGGAATACTGGATGGCACATCCCGGAACGGCGGGCGCTATTCTCAACGTCTTCCGCCATCGCAACACGCCCCGGCACTTCGTGATCCTGTCCGGCGATGTCCACTACTCCTTTGTCTATGATGTCGAATTGCGCGGCCAGCGGCTGGACCGGCACGGCGCCCCTGATGCGGAACCGGAAATCTGGCAGATCTGCAGCAGCGGGATCAAGAACACCTGGCCCGAGAAGCTGATCGCCTATCTGGATCACGCCAACCGGTGGGCCTTCTCGCCGGGTTCGCCGCTGAATTGGCTGACCAAGCGCCGCGGCATGCGCGTGATCCCGCGAAAGCCCGTTGGCACCCCACACGGCCGGCGGATCCTGAACGCATCCGGGATCGGGCTGGTCGAACTGGAAAAGACCGGCGCGCCGAAAGCCATTTACCAGCTCACCGCCGACGGGCGGAAGGTGGCCTTCGTGCCGCGCGAGGCCGAAGCCCGGATGGATTAGGGGCCGGCCTCCTGAACGATCGATAAGTCAGGCGGGCCTTGGGGATTTCTCGGAGGGAGCCGGGTTGACAATCCGGTCCGTCAGGGCTGCCGACATCCAGATGCTGCTCAACGTGATCCACGCCGTGACAGCAAAGACGGACGCGCCCGTTACCCCCGCTCCGACAGCACATCCACCGGCCAGCATGCCGCCGAAGCCCATCAGGGTCGCTCCGCTCAGATACCGGGCCATCGATTTGCCGCCTTCAAAGCCCTGCAGAGCCAGTTGGCCTGTGAGCAAAGCGGCCAGAAAAGACCCCAAAAACACGCCGGGAACCAAACCGATATCAAAATCGAGACCATCGAGCGGCAGAAGCGCCAGCATCAGTGTGTCGGCGGACGGCCCCGTGAACGTCACACCTTCGACCTGAACCGGATTGAAGGACTGGCGGGCCATGGCTGAAGTGAACCACCAGGCCAGCGGTATTGCCAGCCCGGCGCCGATACCAGTGGCGAGGTGCCAGACAGAACTGCGGGCCCGATAGGCAAAAACACACCCCGCAATCAGCCACAAGAGACCGAAGGCGAGACCAAATCCATGGGTCAGGCCAAGATGGGCCATCACATCATTGCCGCCGATATCCGCCGTCGTCCAAAGCCCTGCAAGCCACTCGCGCACTGGCGTGAGAAGCCCCCGCAGACTGGCCTGAGCAACCACCGCGAAGACAAGGCCGGACAAAAGCGCCCTCAGATTCCCTGTCGCGGACAGAACAAGCAACCGGCTGGCGCAGCCTTTTGCCAGCACCATGCCGGTGCCGAACATCAGGCCGCCAATCAGCGCCCCGGACAGGCTCTGAGGAGAAGCAAGTTGCCTGGCCTCCATGGCCTGAACCTCGCCAAGGGCGATCAGCGCCTGTGTACCGATCAGGGCCGCGGAAAAAGCGAAAAGCCAGACCGGCAACCGATGCCCGGGCGCACCACGGAAAAACTCAAGTGTTGCCGCACGTAAACAGAAACTGCTTTGCTGCGCAAAGGCGCCGAACAGCACGCCAACGGTGACCCCTCCGGCAACCAGCAGAACGGGTTCGGAAAACCGGTCTAGAAAAAAGGTGAGATCCATCGTTCCTGCCCAGCCTCCGATATGACCTCCGTTTTAAATGAGGCCGCCATAGCCCAGCCTCATTGACCTTGCTCAAGGAAACATAGATAAATTCAAAAATTTGCATATGTGGGAGGCGAAAATGGGGAACACCAACCGGTTTCAACTGACACGGCGGCAAATGCTGGCCTCCGGTCTTGCCCTGGGCGCGAGCGCGGGGCTCGGATGGCCGGCTTCACCGGTCCGGGCCCAAGCAACATGGCAACTCGGACCTCATGAACTCACCGTTCTGTCCGACGGCAACCTGACCCTGCCGATGAGTTTCTTTCTGCCGGACCGGTCCGCGGAGGAAATCGAAAGCCTGTTCGCACCGCACGGCATGGCCCTGGATGCCTTGACGCCTGACTGCAACATCACCTTGTTGCGAAGCGGCGAGCGGCTGGTGCTTTTCGATGTGGGCGCGGGACCGAATTTCCAACCGACCGCCGGCGCGCTTCCCTCTGCTCTCGATGATCTGGGGATCGACCCTGCCGACATCACGGATGTTGTCCTCACCCATGCCCATCCCGATCATCTCTGGGGCATCCTGGACGACTTCGAGGACCCGCTTTACCCCGAAGCCCAAGTTTGGGTGCCGCAGGCGGAATGGGACTATTGGCGGGCGGACGACACATTGGACAAGACGCCGGAAGCCCGGAAAAGCTTCGTTGTCGGAGCCCAATCCCGTTTCGATGCGATCGAGGATCGGGTTTCGATGGTCACCCCTGGCCAGGAGGTCTTGCCCGGCATCGAAGCCCTGGACACATCCGGTCATACGCCCGGGCACATGTCCTACATGGTTCACGGCGGATCCGACAGCGTGCTGATCCTGGGCGACGCCATCACGAATGCGGTGGTTTCCTTCGAGCGGCCGGACTGGGCCTCAGGTTCGGATCAGGACCCGGAAAAAGGTATTGAAACGCGGACCCGCCTGCTTGATCGTCTGGCGGCCGACCAGTCGCTTGTCATCGGATTTCATTTGCCCGAACCCGGACGCGGCCGGGTTGAGAGGGCCGGTTCGGCCTATCGGTTCGCGGCGTCCTAGAGTAACCGCTTTGGCCCCGGCGGCATTGCTGCCGGGGCTTATTCAGCGGGCGATCGATTGGAAGCGCCGCCGATCCCCCTGAACACGGCCCAAATCGAGCCTTCGATCAGCCAGGCCAGACCGATCCGCGCGCCGAGCATCATCGACAGGATGACAATGGGCGCGGACACGGCAAGGGTCGAGAACCCAGTTATGCCCTGCCCCACAGTGCAGCCCATGGCGAAAACACCGCCAATGCCCATCAAGGTGCCGCCAAAAATGTGCCGACCAAGTTCGCGGGCATCGTCGCAGGCTTCCCATCTGATATCCCGTTTCCAGACGGCCGCAATCACCGCCCCGACGAATGTGCCGAAAATCAGTCCGACACCGTAATCGGGCCAGATGCCCGTGTAGGTGATGAGCTGGAGAATCGTGTCGCCGACCGGCACCACAAACGACCCAGCCTCAATCTGAACCGGATCGAGGGAGGTTCTGGCCACCATGGTCGTCGCCCACCAGCCAAACGTGATGACCGCCCCAATCGCCACCGCGGACACGATCTTCGAACCTCGTCTGCGATAGTCCGCAGACCGGAAAATCCAGATCAGGCCGGCGGCGGCGACCAGAACCGCCAAGACGCCGTCCAGAGAGACGCCTGCGGCAACGGAAACCAACGCCCCCATGGACTGGCTTCCGGCGGCATCGAAAGAAATCGCCATCTCGTCGACCAGCGGGATGCGCACCAACCCGACGACCCCCCGCTGTGTCGCCAGGGCCGCAAGCCCGATCACCGTCAAAACAACCAAGGCCCGCAGACTTCCACCACCGAAGCGCAGCACGGCGCCGAACCCGCAGGTTCCCACAAGCGCCATGCCCAGGCCGAACATCAAACCGCCGAGAATGGCCCCGGTCCAGGGAAACTCCGGGGACAGGTAAAACGACTGGCCGGTGTCCGCGAGGCCGAGAAGCACCAGCGTCTGTGTTCCGATCAAGGCGCAAACCGCCGCCAGGCCCCACGTCCGCAATCCGCTGCTGTCCCCGCCATACCAATGGCGTTCGAGTGCCGACAACGTGCAGAAATGGCTCGCCCGGCCAACAAATCCGAGAACGCACCCAGCCAGAACGCCAAGGACTGGCAACAACAGCGGGGAATCGGGTCCAAACATGGCGCTTTCACGCCCATGAGCGGACGTCCTCTCGCGTTTCCTCTAGTCGCTCTCAGGCGAATTCGGAAAACGGTAACAGAGGGAAACAGACACGGCAAACAAAGCCGATGCTGCATTGCCGCAAGGAACAGGGCTCATAAGCGTTACCGGTCTGCCGCCCGGACGTCCTTGCAGAACAATTCGTAAAGAGTTGCGATGATCGAGCTGACCTGGTCATCGACAAGCGAGTAGTAGATCATCCGCCCGTCACGCCGCGCGCGCACCAACCCTTCCAGCCGGAGGCGGGCCAGTTGCTGGGACACGGCGGCCTGCGGCATCGTCAAGGTTTCTTCCAGTTCGGAGACCGATTTCTCGCCCTCAGACAAAAGACACAAGATGACAAGCCGCACCTCATGCGACAGCGCCTTCAGAAGATCGCTCGCCTTCCTGGCCTGATCCATGAGCTGGTCAAGGTTCTGAGGATCCATATCCTTTGTGAAGACCGGCAAGTTCATCCGACGGTTAGTCTTTCATATGGCGGTTGTGGGAAAGCGTGCGCTCCTAATGCCTGAGGCAGTGGGCCGGCTCAAGTGGTTTAGTTGATTTCTTCCGGCAGCTTTTCAAGCATCCCGGCGAAAAGCGGCCAGAAAAAGTGTTCGCCGGGATACCCCCTCAAACGGTCGATTTCGACTCCATTGCGGACCAGAATGAAGGTCGGTGTCAAACGTTCTTTTCGCACTGCAACCAGATCGTCTGGCCAGGCGTGGGTTATATCCACTTTTCGCAAAGGTGCCCGCTTGCCTTCCGGGGTGTTGGCATAGGCCACGCCAACCTCCGCGTCCCATCGCTCGCACCACACGCATCCGGGCTGGACGAGCATGACCAGTTCTGCGGCCAGAGCCGAGCCACTGACCCAGACCGCGACCATCAACGCCGAGAAGAGACTTAAAATCCGCATATTTGGACATCCGCAATTTCTTTGATTGCAACATATAGCAATTTTTGAATATTTTAAACCAGCCGCAATCGAGTTTCTTTGGGAGAACCTTCATGCTCGATGTTTCCCTCGGCGCGGCTTTTCTCGCCGGGCTGTTGTCTTTCGTGTCCCCCTGCGTTTTGCCGATCGTTCCGCCCTACTTGTGCTATCTGGCCGGGGTCAGCGTCGATGAACTGAAGGGTGACGCGGCCACCGCAGCGACCGGGCGGCGGGTGGTTCTGGCCGCCATTGCCTTCGTGCTCGGTTTCACCGCAGTTTTTGTGGCCCTCGGCGCGACCGCAAGCGTCATCGGCCAGACGATCACCCAGTATTACGATATCCTGTCCTATGTCGCTGGCACGATCATCATCATCATGGGCCTCCATTTCCTGGGCGTGTTCCGGATCAGCCTCCTGTTCCGGGAGGCCCGGTTTCATGTCGCCAGCAAGCCGGCCGGCCTGGCTGGCGCTTTCATCATGGGTCTAGCCTTTGCCTTCGGCTGGACGCCCTGTGTCGGACCGGTCCTTGCCGCCATTCTGTTCGTGGCGGGATCCTCAGATACCATCTGGACCGGAGCCGGCCTTCTTGCGGTTTACGCCCTTGGTATTGGGTTGCCGTTCATTCTGGCCGCGGCATTCGCCAGCCGGTTTCTGGATTGGGCAAGCCGCTTTCGCAAACACATGGGAACGGTTGAGAAGGTCATGGGTGGCTTTCTCGTCCTGACCGGGGTCCTATTCATCACCGGTCAGATGTCGGCCATCGCGTTCTGGCTTCTGGAGACCTTTCCGGTCTTCACGCAAATCGGCTGACACAAACAAGGGAGGAGATTGAAATGAGGTCCATCACGAAACGGCTCGCGGGCGCGGCGCTGCTGTGCGCACTCCCATTGGCCGCCGCCAACGCGGCAACGATCGGCGACGACGGACTGCATAAGCAGCCCTGGTTCACCATCACATTCAAGGATATGGCCGAAGACATCCAGACGGCTGCCGGAGAGGGAAAACGCCTGGCCATCGTGTTTGAGCAGCGCGGCTGCATTTACTGCGCCCAAATGCACGAGAAAGTTTTGTCGGACCCGGAAGTCGCGGACTACATCAAGGCCAATTTCATGGTCGTCCAATACAACATGTTCGGCGACGAGGAGGTGATCGATCTGGATGGCTCCGAATTGACCGAAAAGTCGGCAGCCCGCAAATGGGGCTATGTCTTTACCCCGACGATCGTCTTCCTGCCGGAGGATGTGGCCGACGGCCAAAGCCTTCCCCAAGCGGCGGTGGCCACGATGCCGGGCGCCTTCGGCAAGTGGACATTCCTCAACATGTTCCGCTGGGTGAAGGAAAAGGGGTACGAAAGCGATGAGCACTTTCAAAAGTACCATGCCCGCATCATCAACGAGTTGCGCGATCAGGGACGATTAGACGCGGAGTAGATGTGATCACACCCGGTCCGCGAAATAAGGGAAAAGACTTATCGACTACACATGCAAAAAATCATATGTTTTAATATGAGAGGAGCGCCGGATCTCGTCAGAGGCCGGTGGAGAAACGGATAAACCGTTTCCATTTGGAGGAGGAACGCCAGACCGATGACCAAGGGCTTTGTCATTTCGATGGCCATTGCTTCCGCAGCATTGGCCGGATCCGCGGTCGCGGAAACGATCGCCCCGGACGCGGTGGAAATCGTGGACATGGAAGTCGCCGCGTCTTTGACCGGGCAGCCAGGAGATCCGATTGCCGGTCGCAAAACATTTGCCGACCGGGGAAAAGGCAACTGCCTTGCTTGCCATTTGAATGAAGACCTGAAGGAGCAGCTCTTTCATGGCGAGGTGGGTCCGCCAGTCGACGGGGCGGCCGATCGCTGGACCGCAAGTCAATTGCGGGCAATCGTCGTCAACAGCAAGGACGTGTTCGGCGGGCAAACCATCATGCCGGGCTTCTACACCTTGAATGTCGGCATCAATGTCGCCGAAGAGTATCAAGGCAAGACGATCCTGACCGCCCAAGAGGTGGAAGACGTCGTCGCCTATCTGATGACCCTTTCCCAGTAACGCTGAAACCACCCGAGGAGAACGGGATGACCTTCACACGACGCCAAGCACTGGGCCTGACCGCAGGTGCAGCCGCTTTCATGGTCCTAGGCCCGAAGATGACCTACGCGGCTACCGAACAGACCGACGCCGCCATCAAGGCGTTTACCGGCGGGGCGGAACCCGCCAAGGGCAAAATCTCGCTCGATACGCCGGAAATCGCCGAGAACGGAAACACCGTTCCGGTGGGTGTTTATGTCGAGAGCCCCATGACGGCCGACAACTATGTGGAATCCGTCGTCATTCTGGCGGACGGAAATCCAAATCCGGCCGTCGCCACCTTTCATTTCACGGCCATGAGCGGCGTGGCGGAAGCCAAGACGCGGATCCGCCTGGCAAAGACGCAAAACGTCATCGCGGTCGCCAAGATGAGCGACGGATCGACTTTCATTGACACCAAAGAAGTCAAGGTCACCATCGGCGGCTGCGGCGGCTAAGCGGTTCGACCGGACGAAAGGAAACGCATCATGGCAACTCCAAAACCCCGCGTTAAGGTTCCCAAGACGGCTTCCCAGGGTGAAGTCATCACGATCAAGACGCTGATCAGCCATCCAATGGAATCGGGCCAGCGAAAGGACAAGGACGGGAATGCCATCCCGCGCCAGATCATCAATAAGTTCACCTGCGAGTTCAACGGTCAGGTGGTGTTTTCCTGCGACATGGACCCGGCGGTTTCCGCCAATCCGTACATGGAATTCACCGCCAAGATCAACGAGCCGGGCACGTTCAAATTCACCTGGGTCGATGACGATGGCAGCGTCTTTGAGACGGAAAACAAGATCGTGATCGAATAACAGCGAGCGCGGACACAACGATCCGCGCCTTCACGTCAAATCGGGAGGAGACGATTTGGACACGAAACGAATGGCCATCTGTGCCATCTCAGGTTTTCTATCGCTCGCGCTGGGGGGCACGGTCATGGCCGGGGGACCGGCGGACGACAAGCTGGTCATCGATGGCGAGATTGAAATCATCACGCGCACGGCTGCCCCGGACGGGCACCCTCTGGGGGAATTGATTTCCGGCTGGCACTATCGCACCGAGGAAACCCGGGCGCTGGAAGCGGACAGTTTTCAGAACCCCGGCATGCTCTATGTCGAACGCGGCGCGGAAATCTGGAACACGGTCGAAGGGGATGCCGGGAAGTCCTGCGCCTCCTGTCACGAGGATGCGTCCGAGACCATGAAAGGAGTCGGCGCTTCCTATCCCAAATGGAACGAGGCGGCCGGAAAGCCTTTCAACATCGAGCTTCAGATCAATGAATGCCGCGAGGCGAACATGGGCGCCAAGCCCTATAAATTCGACGCCGCCGACCAGAAGGCGTTGACCACCTACATCAAGCATCAGTCGCTTGGCATGCCAGTCGGCATCGACCTGTCAACGGGCGCGATGCAGGAGTGGTGGGACAAGGGCAAGGAGGTCTACTACACCCGGACCGGCCAGTTGAACCTTGCCTGCGCAACCTGCCACGAAGGCTATAATGGCATGTTCATCCGGGCGGATCACCTCAGCCAGGGCAATGTAAACGGATTTCCCACCTACCGCTTGAAGCAGGCCGACATGGTGTCTCTGCACAACCGGTTCCGCGGCTGTATCCGTGACACGCGGGCCGAGTTTCCACCGGCTTTTTCGGACAGCCTTATGGCACTGGAAGTCTATGTGACCTGGCGGAGTTCCGGCCTGTCGGTCGAGACCCCGGCGGTCCGGCAGTGAGATCTGCCGAACGGTGCCGGGCGGCGCCCACCGGTGTGGCGGTCCACCGCCGCCCCGCTTAACCCAGACGGCGTGAGCAGCGCCGCTTCGAGAAGAAATTCGCCGGTTTCGCCGAAGTCCCGCGCACGAGGCTCTCGTACGCCAACGGGGATGCTGTGTCTGATCACACACCCGGGACCGGCCCGACCGATGCGTTGGAGGCGGGAATGTTTTCAAGACGGGAATTTCTGATGGCCGCAACGGCCACCAGCGCCCTGCTCGGGTCCGGAATGGCCGGAAACTGGTCACGGCTGATGGCCCAGCAGGCGCTTTCCGAGGACAGCCTGTTGTCGATGGCGCCGGTCGGCAATGTGACCCTCATCCACGTCACGGATATTCATGCCCAGTTGAAGCCGATCTATTTCCGCGAGCCGTCAATCAATCTCGGGATCGGCGAGGTCGAAGGCAAGCCGCCCCATGTCACCGGGGCGGACTTTCTCAAACTCTACAAGATCGAGCCGGGCTCGCCCGATGCCTACGCGCTGACCTCGGAAGACTTTGTCTCACTGGCAAAGACCTACGGAAAGATGGGCGGCATGGACAGGGTCGCCACCGTGATCAAGCGCATCCGGGACGAGCGCGGACGGGAGAACACCCTTCTTCTGGATGGCGGCGACACCTGGCAAGGCAGTTACACGGCGCAGCAAACACAAGGGCAGGACATGGTCACGATCATGAACGCCCTCGAACCGGACGCCATGACCGGACACTGGGAATTCACCTATGGAACCGACCGGGTTCAGGAGATCATTGACACCCTGCCTTTCGCCTTCCTCGGTTCAAACATTTACGACGCGGAATGGGACGAACCGGCGTTCGAACCCTGGAAGATGTTCGAGCGCGGCGGATCCAAGATCGCCGTGATCGGACAGGCCTTTCCCTACACCCCGATCGCCAATCCCCGCTGGATGATACCGGGCTGGTCGTTCGGCATTCGCGAGGACGATATTGCGGGCCACGTCGAAGACGCGCGGGCGGAAGGCGCGCACGTTGTGGTTCTCCTCTCCCACAACGGCTTCGACGTGGACCGCAAGCTCGCGTCCCGCGTGGATGGCATCGACGTGATCCTTACCGGCCACACACATGATGCGTTGCCCGAACCCGTGATCGTGAACAACACCCTGGTGATCGCCTCCGGTTCGAACGGCAAATTCGTGTCGCGCGTCGACCTCGACGTGAAGGATGGCAAGGTTGCCGGATACGGCTACCGGCTGATACCGATTTTCTCGGATGTCATCACGCCCGATGCGGACATGGCGATGTTGATCGAAGACGTCCGGCGTCCCTACGCCGAAGAACTGGCCCGCAAGATCGGAACCACCGACAGCCTTTTGTACCGGCGCGGAAATTTCAACGGCACATTCGACGACCTGATCTGCCAGGCGCTTTTGCAAGAGCGCGACGCGCAGATCGCCCTGTCGCCAGGATTCCGTTGGGGGACCAGCCTGTTGCCGGGCCAGGACATCACCATTGAAGATCTGCACAATGCCTGCGCCATGACCTACCCGGCTGCCTACCGGTCGACCATGACCGGCCAGATGCTCAAGGACATTCTCGAGGATGTTGGCGACAACCTGTTCAACAAGGATCCCTACTACCAGCAGGGAGGGGACATGGTGCGGGTCGGCGGCATGGGCTACACCATTGACCCAAATAAAGAAATTGGGGATCGCATCTCCAATATGACCCTGTTGTCGACGGGCCAGGCCATCGAACCGTCAGCCGAATACACGGTGGCCGGCTGGGCATCGGTGAACGAGGGCACTGAAGGCCCGCCGATATGGGACGTTGTCGAAAACCACCTTTCCAAGAATCCGATCGTCAAGTTGCCAGACAATCAGTCCGTCAAGCTTGCCGGTTGAAGCCGTGACCGAAGATGAAACCTGAGGACAAGATCATGACCGAAACCAAGGGTTCGGGATCGACCAATCTCTCCCGCCGCTCCCTGCTGAAGGCCGGGCTCGCCGGCAGTGGCGCCGCATTGGCAACCGGCGCGCTTCCCGCGGCGGCCCGCGCAGAAGGCGATCCCCTGATTACCGAAATACAGGACTGGAACCGCTATCTGGGCGAAGGTGTGCAGGCACGCCCTTATGGCACGCCTTCCCAATTTGAATCCCATGTGGTCCGGCGCGATGTCGAATGGCTCACCGCCTCCACGGAAAGCTCGGTGAACTTCACGCCGCTGCACGAGCTCGACGGGATCATCACTCCGAACGGCCTTTGTTTCGAACGCCATCATGGCGGAATCGCGGAGATCAATCCTGCCGACCACCGGCTGATGATCAACGGGCTTGTCGACCGGCAGATGGTTTTCACGATGGAAGACCTGATGCGCTTTCCACGGGAAAACCGGGTCTACTTCCTCGAATGCGCGGCCAACTCGGGCATGGAGTGGCGCGGCGCGCAGCTTAATGGCTGCCAGTACACGCATGGCATGATCCACTGCGTGGTCTATACCGGCGTGCCGCTCAAGCTGATCCTCGAGGAAGCCGGGCTGAAAACGAACGCCAAATGGCTGATGCCCGAAGGGGCCGACGCGTCGGCCATGACCCGCTCGGTACCCATGGAAAAAGCCCTCGATGACTGCCTCGTGGCCTTCAAGATGAACGGGGAAGCCTTGCGTCCGGAACAGGGATACCCTCTCCGGCTGGTGGTGCCGGGCTGGGAAGGCAACATGTGGGTCAAATGGTTGCGCCGCATCGAGGTGGGGGACGAGCCTTGGCACCATCGGGAGGAAACTTCCAAGTACACCGATCTTCTGGAGACCGGCAAGGCGCGCCGTTTCACGTGGGTAATGGATCCGAAATCGGTGATTACCTCGCCCAGTCCGCAAGCGCCCGTGCGGCACGGAAAAGGCCCGATGGTGATTTCCGGTGTGGCCTGGTCCGGCAACGGACGCATCACCCGCGTGGATGTCTCGATCGATGGCGGCCGAAACTGGCAAACCGCACGCATCGACGGGCCGAGCCTGCCAAAGGCGATGCACCGTTTCTATCTCGACATCGACTGGGACGGCTCCGATCTCCTGCTGCAATCGCGCGCGATGGACGAGAACGGATACTTCCAACCGACCAAGAACGAGTTGCGGGCTGCCCGCGGCGAGAACTCCATCTATCACAACAACAGCATCCAGACCTGGTATGTGCAGGCGGACGGGACGGTCGAAAATGTCGAAGTTGGTTAAATCCATTCTCATCAGCTCGGCCCTGCTGAGCGGAGCCGGGTTTGGCGCCACACTGGTGTCGGCCGATGACAGTGGCAAATTCGGCCTTGGCCGCGAGGCGACGCCGGCGGAAGTCGCGGCTTGGGACATCGATATCCGGCCCGACGGGCAGGGTCTGCCGGTCGGGTCCGGCAATGTCCTGGACGGCGAAGAGCTCTACACCAACGCCTGCGCCGTTTGCCACGGGGATTTCGGTGAAGGGGTGGGCCGGTGGCCGGTTCTTGCCGGCGGTCACGACACGCTGACCCATGAGCGGCCGGAAAAGACAATCGGCTCATACTGGCCGTATCTGTCGACCGTTTATGACTACGTCCGCCGCGCGATGCCCTATGGCGATGCGCGGTCTTTGTCCGATGACGATGTGTATGCGATCACGGCCTATTTGCTGTATCTAAACGATATCGTTCTGGACGAAGATTTCGTGCTGTCAAATGAGAATTTCCTTGAGATTCGACTTCCCAACGAACGGAATTTCACTCCGGATGACCGGGATCAGGAACCGTTTTACGCCGCGAAAACAGAGCCATGCATGACCGACTGCAAAGACGGTCCGGTTCAAATCACGATGCGCGCGCGTATTCTTGATGTCACACCCGGCACTGTTGACGATGACGCGGCCGCTGGGGTCGGCGGTGTCGATTGATCCCGGCTGGTGCAGGGAAAGTGTGTTTCAGATGGGCGCTTGCGAAAACCGGGCGCCCATCGGTTGAGGAGGCAACCTTTGAGGACCGCATATGTTGAGGAGCATGCCTGCCCCGTCTTTGGCGGGTAAGCCGGTCAATTCGAGCATTTTCACGCTTCAAACCTGGGCGCACCGGCTGTCAGCCGCAGGCCGGAGATTGTTGTTTGGCGCCGCACTTATGGCTTCGGGCCAAATCCATGCCACAGAGCCGGGAGACCCAGCCAAGGGCGAGGACCTTTATCGCGCCTGCAAGAGCTGTCACCAGATCGGCGACAACGCAAGAAACGGCGTCGGACCGCATCTGGACGGCCTGTTCGGGCGTCAGGCCGGCAGTCTTGAGGAGTTCCGTTATTCCGGTGCCATGCAACAAAAAGGGCAGGATGGTCTGGTTTGGAACGAATTCACCATCGATGCCTATCTCGAAAAACCGAACGCCTACATACCGGGAACCCGCATGTCCTACCGCGGCATGCGTGACCCGCAGGATCGCCTGCACGTCATTGCCTATCTGAAAGCTCTTTCGGCGGCCCCGCCAGCCGCTGACGCGGCGGCGAACACCGACATCGGAGCGGAAATAGGCGCCGCGGCAATGCAACTTGAGGGCGATGTCGAATATGGTGAGTATCTCTCCACCGAATGTGTAACATGCCATCAAATGTCGGGCCGCGCCGACGGCATTCCCTCTATTGTCGGCTGGCCGAACAACGCCTTTATTCGAGCCCTGTTCGAATACAAGACAAACGTCAGAAGCCATCAGGTCATGCAAAACATGACCGTCAATCTCGGAAACGAGGAGATCGCGGCGCTAGCGGCCTATTTCGCCACGCTTGAACCGCAATAGGCCCCGCGAGCATCGGGGCGCAAATTGGGAGGAGACCAAATGCCAAACCTAACACGCCGGAGTTTCGGCCTTCTGGCGGGAGCCAGCGCCGCGTCGCTGGCCATGCCTCACTACGCCCGCGCCCAGGGCAAACCGCGGGCCGTTGTGATTGGCGGCGGGTCTGGGGGCGGCACAGCGGCCCGTTACTTGGCCAAAGATGCCGGCGAAGATCTCGATGTCACTTTGATCGAAGCCAACGCGCGATACACGACCTGCTATTTCTCCAATCTCTATCTGGGCGGGTTCCGGGATTTCGAGTCCATCAATCACGGGTATGAACGTCTGGCGTCCAACTATGGCATCACTGTCGTCAACGCCTTCGCGGATATGATCGACCGCGAAGCCCAGGAAGTCGTTCTTGCTGACGGCTCGCGCGTTCCCTACGACAGGCTGGTGGTCGCACCCGGTATCGACATCATTTACGACAGCGTGCCCGGCTATTCCGAGGAAGCGGCGCAAATCATGCCTCATTCCTGGAAGGCGGGACCGCAGACCCAGATATTGAAGTCGAAACTGGATGCCATTGAAGACGGGCAGCAGATCGTCATGGTGGCGCCGCCGAACCCCTACCGGTGCCCACCAGGGCCGTACGAACGCGTGTCGATGTTCGCGCATGTCCTGAAAAATAAAGGATACACGAACAGCAAGATCATCGTGCTCGACCCGAAGCCAAGCTTCTCCAAACAGGCCCTCTTTCAGGAAGGCTGGGAAAAGCACTATCCCGGGATGATTGAATGGTACGGCCCGGATGTGCATGGCGGGATTGTGAGTGTCGACCCGGCCACTGGCGCGGTTGAGACCGACCTCGATACATTTACCGGCAGTCTTGTGAATGTCATTCCGGCCCAGAAGGCGGGCATGATCGCCACCAAGGCCGGACTTTCCAACGACAGTGGCTTCTGTCCGATCGATCCCTATTCGATGCGCTCCAAGATGGATGACAAGATCTTTGTGATCGGCGATGCGTGTATTGCAGGTGACATGCCGAAATCCGGCTTTTCCGCCAACAGCCAGGCGAAAGTCGCCGCCATGGCCATTCGGGGAGACCTTCTGGATGCGCGTGTGTTCCCGGCAAAATACTCAAATACCTGCTGGAGCCTGATCGACACGAACGATGGGGTGAAAGTCGGCGCTCAGTACGCGCCAACGGACGAAAAGATCGCGTCCACTTCAAGCTTTGTCAGTCAGACGGGCGAGGATGCCGCCTTGCGCCAGGCCACCTACGAGGAGTCCATTGGCTGGTACAACGGCATAACCGCCGACATCTTCGGCTCGTAACCCGAAGGAAGGCCTGGTGGACCGGACACCATCAGGCCTTCGTTCCATGCCGCTGGCGGCCGGTTGCTCCGCAAGCCTTGTTCGACCGGCCGACGGGAATGCGATGGCCGGTCATGTCTGGTGGACATATGTTCCAGGGGCCGCAAGGGGGCCGGCCGGATCCAGGACCGGCGGGTCGAATGGCAATGCGGGAACCTGCCCGCTGCTTTTGGTTTCAAGCCAGGTTTTCCACGCCGGCCACCACGATCCCTGACGGGCTGCCTGCTGCGCGAGCCAAACGTCAGGACCGTTGTAAAACGCACCAGCGGGACGATGGGAAATCCTGAAATATCGCCCCGTCCCGCTCGGAGGATTGACGATCCCGGTGTTGTGGCCGCCGCTGGTCAGGACGAAGGTCAGATCGCAGTCTGTAAACAGCTGGGTCTTGTAGACCGACCGCCACGGCGCAATATGGTCGGCCTCCGTTGCGATCACGAACATCGGGGCGGAAATATCCTTCAGCGCAATCACACGGTTGGCGACCGCAAAGCGCCCAGCGGAAAGCCGGTTTTCAAGAAAAAGGCCGCGCAGGTACTCCGAATGCATCCGTGCGGGCATTCGCGTGGTGTCCGCCACCCACACGCCGAGATCGGTCGGCTCGTCCGGCTCCCCGAGAAAGTAGCGCCGGACTGACCGGGAATAGATCAGGTCGCCCGCCCGGATGCTGGAAAAAGCCCGCGCCATTTGCGGTTTGTCCAGGCATCCCTGATCCCACATCATGTCTTCCAGGAGCGTCACCTGGCTTTCGTCGAGGAAGAGCAGCAATTCGCCGGCGTCGGCAAAATCAACCTGGGCCGCGATCAGCGTGATCGAGGCCAGCCGGTCGTCACGCTCCCGCGCCATTGTCGCGGCGGAGATCGCCAGGATCGTGCCGCCAAGGCAATAGCCAACCGTATGGATCTTCCGCTCCGGAATCATGCCGTTGATCTGGTTGATTGCGGTCATGACGCCAAGCTCGCGGTAATCCTCAAGCGACAGATCGGCCTGTTCGGGCTGTGGGTTGCACCAGGAGATCATGAACACAGTGAACCCTTGGTCCACCAAGTACTTGACGAGAGAATTGTCGGGTGACAGATCGAGAACGTAGTACTTCATGATCCATGCGGGCACGAACAGCACGGGTTCCGCCTGAACCGTCCCGGTTGCGGGCGCATATCGGATGAGCTCGAACAGTTCGTTGCGGAACACGATGTGACCGCTCGTGCAGGCCAGATCCTCTCCGATCCGGTAACCTTCCGGCGGTGCGTCATGGGTCTGGGCGACAGCCTTCCAGTAATCGTGGACAAAATGCTGTGCGCCTGTCACCAGGTTGGCCCCGCCACTTTGGACCGTCGCGTGGATGATCTCCGGATTGAGCCAAGGAAAATTCGACGGAGACATGAAATCGAGGGCTTGCCTGGCCATGAACCGGGTCTGGTCCGCAGCGCGCGGCGACAAGCCTCGAGTCCGTTCGGTCGCGAACTCCCAAAAATCCTGCCAGGCGAAAAAGCCCTGCTTCAGAAAGCTGTAAGGCGGCATTTGCCAGCCGGCGTCGTCGAAACGGTGGTCATAGCGTTGCGCCTCGAAGGGCGGTTCCGGATCCTGGCTCGTGTCGGCCGCGTAAGCGACCAGCTTTGCCAGGTTGGATTGCGCGTGTTCCCAAAGCCCCAGTTGCCGTCCCGGCGACTGGCCCACATAGGAAAACCAATCGGCCCAAGCCTGCATCGGAGCGTGCGGGGAGACGCCCGCCGACAATCTGGCGATTACCGCGCGTGCACCGCGGTCAAGCGAGTGGTGCGCCTTGTCAGAAACGGTGGTGGTCGGAACACGCTTTTCCATGCCATTCTCCCGATCGCGGATCTCCGGTTGCAGCGCCTTTAAAGCACGCCGTGACGGACTTTCCCTTGATCGCCATCATGCCACCCAAATCGCTTGGATAACGCAGCCCGCTCTTCTTTGAGGAAGGAAGGGCAAGTCTGTTGTAAAAGTATCTGTCTACTTAACCTTCTTTCCATGCTATTTTTAGGAAGGAGGAACACGCTATGGGTCAATCATCTACGGCTAAGAGGACGGGGTCCCGTGATGCGGCCAGCGCCTCACGCACCAGATCAGGATGGAACAAGGCGTCATAGACCTGATCGACCGAGAACACCTCAAGCCCGCGGACGAGATTTATGTGTTTGGCCCAGCCCACTGAAGCGTTGAAGAACCCCTCGGACGTCATCACAATCCAAGAACCGTCCGTAAACGATACAAACTGCGCGAGCTCGCGACCGCTATCAAACTCCCACAGGCGGGTGGTGTCATCCCAAGACCCCTTTTCACCCTGCAACGGCCATCGGGGCTGTCCGCAGACTGCTTTGAACTGGTCTGGCACCACCGCAAGAAGAACAGTGGATGATAGCCAGCTTCTATCCAAAATGCGGGATATGTGTCAGCAGGAAGATCAGTCCGCCCAGGATCGCACCCAGGAGGGCGCCGTTGATGCGGATGAATTGCAGGTCGCGGCCGAATTCGGTTTCGAACTTGTCGACCAATTCGGCGCTGTCCCATCCCGAGATCACTTCAGTCACATAGCCGGCAATGGCCGGGCGTGCGGAGACAACCGTATCGGCCGCAGCATCAGCGATGACCAGATCCATCTCGGCGCAAGCGGCATGGTCTTTGGCAAGGCGCCGCGCCGCATCCTCTAGGCCCGTCGCAATCATTTGGGCGACACCATCTGGTTCTGTCGCAAGACGCTGTCCAAATTCCTGGAACGCTTCGTCTTCCAACCGGTCCAGGAGCGTTTCGATCAGGCCCCGGTCAAATGCATGGTCACGTGCCTGGTTGATCAGGCGTTCCATGGTGCCGTCCAGGTGAAGCCGGTTGAACAGGCCCGCGATTGCCTGATCGAACTCGGTCCGAAGGGGTGTGTTCTCGGCTGTGAGTTCGTCGATGACCGAGAGAACGCCCTTGACCAGCAGGCCCGCTATTTCTTCATCGACCCGGCTGGCGATCCACCATCGGCTGCGGTCACGGACAACGGCCACCACCTTCTGCCGGTTCTGCTCGATGGCGTCGCGAACTACCAGAAGAAGGCTGTCGGTCACTGCGCCGGTCATCGCCTCGCCCGCAAGCCCGGCAATGCCGCCTGCCAGTTTTTCACCGGACATGGCACGGCGCAGGGTCGCCTGGATGCCATTGCGCAGATCTTCACTCAGGCGCAGCCCGGCGACGTTGCGCAGGGCCAGTCCAAGGGCGCGGACCAGAAGGTCTGCGACTTTCTTGCTGTTGTCCTTGCGGCTGAGCCAGATTGCGGCCCGCCGTGTCGGGTGCTGGTCTAAAATACGGGTCCGGATCAGTGTTCTGTTCAGAAAGTAACGTTGAATGAACTCGGCCACGCCGCGCGCGGCCCGTTTCTGGTTCGATGGCAAAAGGGCCGTGTGCGGGATCGGCAGGCCCAAGGGCCGGCGAAACAGCGCCTCGACCGCAAACCAGTCGGCCAATGCGCCGATCAATCCGGCCTCGGCCATGGCGCGGACCAGAAGGAGCCCGAAACCAGGTTCGTCCACGGCGAAGGTTGCCGCAAACACCACCACCAGGCACACCGACAGGCCGGTCGCGACCCGGCGTATGTGCCGTATGGCCCTCCGTTTTTCGATGTCTGTTTTCGCTGTGGCGTCAGCTAGGCGCATTTCGCGGCTTCGGGCGCGAAAATGAAATCCTCGATCAAAGCGGCTGTCTCGGCCGGACTGGTCAGAATGAAGAGATGGCCGCAGGGCATGGTCACCAGCTTGGCGTCCGGCAGGCGTGCCGCCAGGATCCGGCCATTGACAACCGGGACAATCGGATCGTCGTCCCCCATGACAATCATGGCCGGCATCTTGAGCTGAGGCAGCCAGACCCAACTGGTCCAGCCAACGCCGGCCAGAAGTTGATACAGGTACCCGCGGTTGTTCCCCGGTTTAAGCGCCGAGGCGTGCTCACGCAATACGGCATCTGAAAACCGCAGCTGGCCGCCATAAATGTCGGGCCCGACCTCGACCATATAGTCGGGATTGAGATAGCGCTTGGGCGTGGCCATCTTCGACAGAACTTTGAGGTTGCCCGGAACCATGACAAAGCCGGCCGAGGTTGCCGCGAGGATAAGGGATTGCGTCCGCTCGGGATGGTCATGCGCGAATTGCTGCGCCGCCGCACCGCCCCAGGACACGCCGAAGACATCGACCTTGCCGAAGCCGAGTTTGTCCAGCGCCCGCACGATCATCCGCGAGAGACCGGTGAATCTGTAGGGGAGCACGGGCGTGGGCGATCCGCCCACACCCGGCACGTCAAAGGTAACGATCCGCGTGCGGGCGAAATGTCTTGCCAGAGGGAACACACTGTCCAGACTGGCCCCGATGCCGTTAAAGACGAGCAAGCTCCGCTCGGCATCGTCCGGCCCCAGGATCGCATAACGAAGATCCTGTCCGCCAATCGTCACAGTATTGACTATCTCTTTCATGTCATCTTTTCCCGGGGCCCTACTGCACATATAAACCGGGCGCCTCGACGAGCGGCGGATACTTGGCAGAGCCAAGTTCCTGCTTCGCGTTAACCTGTCTGCCGCCCCGCGCAATCAGCCAGTGGTTCCAGTGTGGCCACCAGCTGCCGGAATGGGTCGCGGCGGTTTGTGCAAACTCTTCGGGCGTCCCATGATCTGCCTGATTGGTCTTGAAGCGTGCGCGCGGATTGCCCGGAGGATTGATCAGCGACTGGATGTGCCCAGCTTGGCTGAGCACGAACTCGGACTTGCCGCCGAAGGCATGAACCGACGCATAGCAACCGTCCCAGGGCGTGATGTGGTCGGTTTCACCGCCGACAACAAACGCATCGCATGTGATGTTCTTCAGCGAGATCCTGTGGCCATCCATGGTCCAGCCATCACCGCCATCGAGCCCGCCCTGGTTGAGCAGTTGCAGCATGTCGTTGTGCAAGCCGGCGGGAAGGTTGGTCGTGTCAGCGTTCCAGTAGAGAATGTCATAGGCCGGTGGCTCGTTTCCGAGGAGATAATTGTTCACCCAATAGGCCCAGATCAGATCGTTCGGGCGCAACCACGCGAAGGCGCGCTCGAGGTCCTTGCCTGCAAGCACGCCTTTTGACCGCGAGAACAGGCGCGCCAGCTCGAGCGTCTCGAAATTGGCGAACAGTCCCATCGTTGTGTTCTTGGCACCGTCGACCTCCAGTATCGCGACAAAGAGCGAAAAGCTGGCGGCACGCTTGATCTTTTTGGCACCCCAGAGCGACAGAAGCATGGCTGCGGTGATGCCGCCGGAACAGGCGCCGACAACCTGAAGAGATTGGGAGCCGGACACTTCGCATGCCACTTCACATGCCCGGTCAAGTGCTCCTACATAACTGTTGAAATCCCAACCGGATTGCGCCGGATCGGGATTGCGCCAAACGACGACAAAGACCTGATGGCCCTGGTTGACAAGGTATTCAACGATCGACCGGCCCGGTGCGAGGTCCCAGACATAGTACTTGTTGATCTGGGGCGGCACGATGAAGACGGGCTTCGAATACACTTTCTCCGTCTGCGGCGTGTATTGGATGAGTTCGAGATGATCTTCACGGTAGACGACCTGGCCCAGGCTCAGGGCGAGGTTCTTGCCGACCGTGAATTTCGACTTGTCGACCATCGCAGGCAGGCCGCCATTTCCGGTCATGTCACCGATGAAATTCTTCAGACCGGCAACAAGGTTCTTGCCGCCGTTATCGAAGGTGGTCTTGACGGCGGTCGGATTGCCCAAAACGGTGTTCGTCGGCGAGATCGTATCGGCGACGACACTGGTCAAAAGCTTGGCCCGAAGCTTGTTGCGATCGTCGAGCTCAAGGGAATCGACCCATTTATCGATCCCTTGCGTTAAGGCCAGATAACTGCTCGCCATGGCCCGGTACGCCGGGTTCGTGGTCCAGACCGGATCATTGAATCGCTTGTCGCCCTTGGGAATGGTCAACTCGGCCTGGCCCAGAGCGCCCTTGATCGTTGCCGACCAGATGTCCTGCGAATGCTTAAGGAAGCTCTTGGGATCGCGCAGCGCAGCGGTGTAGAATCGTGTGGCCGCCCGGGCGAGCTCGGTCGCGGATCCAAGACGTTTATCAGTCATGATCGCATCCTCCTAGCCAATGACCATGGCGAGCAACTCGCCAACAAGTGCCGGTTTGTCACTGCCATCGATCGCGACCGACGCTTCGACCCGCAGAAGCTGGCGGTCATCGCCCTTGGTTTCCACATCGGCGAGCTTGAAATGCGCACGAACAGTTGCGCCCGCAGGCACGGGGGCGAGAAAGCGCACTTTCTCGAGCCCGTAATTCAGGACGCCCCTGGCGTCCGGCGGCACCACTCCGGCCGACGCAACCGCGGCGGCCATGAGTGAGAGGGTCAGAAAGCCATGTGCGACCGGCCCGCCAAAAGGGCTGTGCTTTCGGGCCTTGGCTACGTCGACATGGATCCATTGGTGATCACCGGTCACATCGGCAAAGGTGTTGATGCGGATCTGATCGACAATGATCGGATCGGACGCGCCGAAGTCATGGCCGACGAAATCCTTCAGTGTGCCGACGGAATACCCCTGGGGAGCAGTCATCTTGCCGGTCCCCTTCAAAACTGGTCGCGCAATTCGCGGCGCAGGATCTTGCCGACATTCGACTTTGGCAATTCCGAAACCAACCGGATGTGACGCGGCATTTTATAGGCGGCAAGCTTGTCGCGGCAAAACGCCACCACAGTGTCCGCGGTGATCTCAACACCCGGTATCGCCACGACGAAGAGGGCGACAGCCTCGCCGGTTTTCTCATCGGGCACGCCAAAGCAGGCGCATTCCGCGACACCGTCCATTGAAGCGGCAACAGCCTCGATTTCGTTTGGATAGACGTTGAAACCGGACACGATGATCATGTCTTTCTTGCGGTCGACAATGCGCAGAAAACCGCTTTCATCGAAAACGCCAATGTCGCCCGTTCGGAAGAACCCGTCATCGGTAAAGGCGTCGGCGTTGGCATCCGCGCGGTTCCAGTAGCCGCGCATCACTTGCGGACCGCGGGCGCAGATTTCACCGGCTTCTCCAGGTTCGGCCTCTGTATCGTCTGCCTTCAGCAACTTTATTTCTGTCGAGGGCACCGGAAGCCCGCAGGACCCGGTAAACGCCGTCACCGACATCGGATTGATGCACAGGACCGGCGACGTTTCCGACAGGCCATAGCCTTCTTTGATATGATGTCCGGTCAGTGATTTCCATTTTTCCGATGTGGCCGGCAGCACCGCCGCGCCACCGCCGATGGCGACCTTATAGCCGGACAGGTCGATCTCCTTGAAGGCGGGATGCATCATCATCCCGGAAAAAAGCGTGTTGACCCCAGCCATGATCGAGAACTTCGCGTCCTTGATCGCGTTGATGAACGCATCCATGTCACGCGGATTCGGGATCAGGATGTTGCGACCGCCTACCGAGATGTAGGACAGGGTCAGCATCAGCCCGAAAATGTGATAGAGCGGCAAGGCTCCGATCACGACTTCCTTACCCGGTTCAAGGGCTTCAGGCATGAACGCCTTGTACTGCTCGATATTGGCCAATAGGTTGCGGTGGCTGAGTGCCGCGCCTTTGCTGAGGCCGGTCGTGCCGCCCGTATACTGCAGGAACGCAAGATCATTGCCGGTCAATTCGACCGGATTGAACTGGATCCCGGCGCCTTCGGCCAAAGCATCGGCAAAGCGGAGGACGCCATTCAGGCGCGTATCCGCCTGCGGTGAGGGGATGGGCAGGCCCGATCCATCGCCGAGATCTGCGACAATGATGTTTCGAATTGGCGTTTCGGCCGCAATCTCGGCCAGAACCGGTGTGGAGCCGCCAAAGATAATCATTGTTTCCGCTTCGGCGTCGATCAGCTGATGCGCCAGTTCGCGCGGCGTATAGAGCGGGTTGACGTTGACCTGAACCGCACCGGCTCTCAAAATGCCCAGCATTGCGATCAGAAATGCAGGAACATTGGGCATCATCAGCGCCACGCGGTCACCGTGACTGACACCGAGTTTGTTTTGCAAATAGGCCGCAATATTGCGCGACATACTGTCAATTTCGGAATAGCTTAGCGTTTTTCCGAAACAGGTGAAGGCTGGATGGTCGCCGTAGGTTGCGACCGAATGTTCAAAAAGGCCGGGGATGGATGCGTAGACGTCAGGATTGATTTCCTGCGGGACGTCAGCTCCATAAGATTTGGTCCAATGCTTCATGTTTCTCCTCCCAAAGAAATTGTAAATCCGGCGCGCCCGAAGCTGTTTTGTGCTTCGGGCGCTGTTGTTTCAGGCTACTTTCCTATGCCTGACGAGGTCGACGATCGGCTCGATCGCTTCTTCGCTCTTGGCGCGGGCGAGCTCGACGACTTCCTGCGCATGGGCTGCGCTTGTTTCGATACGGTTCTGCGCGTAGCTCACCTGAAGTTCGGCCATCTCGCGCATCGATTTGGCATTCAGGCTCGCCTTGCCGTGCTGCATAGCCTCATCAAGCGCTTCTTTGCCGAAGCGAAAAACTGTACGGCCGATCTCGCTGACCCCTGCCACATAGGCTTTGCCACCTGCTGACACGGCAGAGGCAACGTCCTTCGCGGCCTTGCGCAGCTCAACACCGCTGGTTGCGGCGGCTTCGGTGTTTTCGACGATTGCTTTTGTGGTCTTATCACTTGCGCTGGTCATGTTTGTCTCCATAAGCGGGCCAAAAATGGCCGGGTTTGGCTGGCCTGAACTGCCACACAGTTCAGAAACAACAACATCATCGGTGCCGAGCGGGCAGAATTCTTGTGATGACGTGACAGAGATTTGAGTTCAGATGACGAAGCGCGGTCTTTTATCCTCCCGTGGGACCGCGTTTATTTTGGGTCGGCTAATAAAATATTGACCGGTTCGCGCTCGAAAAGGTTTGCCCAGACCGGGAAAAAGGTGATCTGAGGCCAAGTTCTTACTTGCCTGGATTGGCAAATCGGGGCCTAGCACTTCGGTTTGCCACGGCCGCCCGGGGTGGCGGGCTTCCCATGACGATTGCTTCTGGCGGTCAGTTGCGTCGGGAGTTTAGTCCGTCAAAGCCGCAGCTGCGTGCCAAGCGCGGGATCATGTCCTTCCATCACCCCTTTGCCGGTCGCGGCCCACCTTGTCGTCCGCACGTCCTTCGATGGATTGTTTCATATTGCTGGCACGCACGACACATAACCGGCGGCCGGACGGGAGGAAGTGGATGAGGGTCCAAAAAGGCATCAGCTGCCTTGGGCGAAACGCGCGCGGCACATTCGGGAGCGCCGAACGCCGGGCGGCAGGAGACCGGCCGGTAAAAGCGGGCGAAGGCCTTTTCCTTCAGAGGATGACCCGCCGCGATGCAAGTCTCAGGCGGCGTTGCCGGTTTGTGTACCGTGCCCGTTTAAGGCCATTCCGGCCGGAATGGCCGGGAGAACGTGGTGGCCGGCACAAAGCGCCGGGAGGCAAGAACGCCGAAGCCCGGCACACATATGCAATGAGATTGGAAAACGCACCGAACAGGCCCGCGCAATGATCATGGGAGGAACCATATGACGGACCGGCTTACATCAGAACTCGCCCGCGACATCGGCAAAGCGCGCGGAACCGACTATTTCCTGATGAAGGATCAGCTCACGGAAGACGAGCAAAACCTGCTTTATACCGTTCGGGCATTCGGCGAGGCAGAGATCCAGCCGGTGATCAACGAGTATTGGGAGAAAGGCACATTTCCGTTCGAGCTGGTGCCAAAACTCGCCAACCTCAACATCATTGGCGACTGGAACATGCAGGATTACGGCTGCCGCCCGATGAGCGCCGTCGGGTCCGGGCTGGTCGTGGCCGAACTTGCGCGCAATGACACCAGCATCCAGACCTTTATTGGCGTGCATATGGGGCTGGCGATGCAATCGATCAACATGCTGGGTTCGGAAGAGCAGAAGGCCTATTACTTGCCGCAGATGGCCCGCCTTGACAAGATCGGCGCCTTTGCTCTGACGGAACCTGATCACGGGTCGGATTCGGTATCGCTCGAAACCACTGCCGAGCGCCAGGGCAATGACTGGATCCTGAACGGCCTGAAACGCTGGCCGGGCAATGCCGTATGGTGCGATTACATCATCGTCTTCGCCCGTGACGTGGCCGACAAGCAGGTCAAGGCGTTCGTGGTCGAAAAAGACAATCCGGGCTACAGCGCCACCAAGATCGAACGGAAGCTGTCCCTGCGGTGCGTGCAGAACGCTGATATCGTGCTTGACAACTGCCGTGTGTCCGAGGATGCGCGGCTACAAAAATGCCGCTCCTTCATGGACGTTGCAAAAGTGCTCGCGGGGACACGCAACGGTGTCGCCTGGGCGGCGGTCGGCAATGCCACGGCAGCTTATGACATCGCATTGACCTATTCCGAACGGCGGGTCCAGTTTGGCAAACCCATCGCCAGCAACCAGATGATCCAGCGCATCCTTGTGGAGATGCTTGGCGATCTGACGTCGATGCAGCTTTACGTCCTCCGGCTGGGCCGGCTGATCGATGAGGGCAAGATGACCGACACGATGGCTGCCCTGGCCAAGTATTATTGTACGGTGAAGGCTCGCGACGTGTGCCGCAAGGCCCGCGATGTGCTTGGCGGCAACGGCATTACGCTCGACTTCCACATCATGCGCCATCTGTGCGACATGGAATCGCTGGTCACCTACGAAGGCACGGCGGAGATCCAAAGCCTGATCGTCGGCCGGCATGTGTCGGGGCACAGTGCCTTTGTCTGACACAGCATCGACCGGAGCCAGGAGCGGACGGAGTGGGGGCGCAAGATGACCGGACCCTACTACGCGCGGGCCACAAAACTGATTGGCCTCAGTGCCATTGCACGCGGCAGAACTCCCAATCTCGTGTCGCTGATGCTGGATGCGGGGCTCGATCCACAAGCGCTGTTCAACCCGGAAATGCGGGTCGAATATAGCGGGTTCTGCAGCTTGCTGCAGCTCTGCGCGCGGCAATGGGACATGCCGGATATCGGTTTGCGGCTTGCCAAGCAGCAGGAGATTGATTTTCTCGGGCCGGTGGCTCTGGTCACACGGTCCGAGAAAACGGTGCGTGGCGCCATCG
Organism: Roseibium aquae; assembly: GCF_008711285.1. Lineage (GTDB taxonomy): Bacteria > Pseudomonadota > Alphaproteobacteria > Rhizobiales > Stappiaceae > Roseibium > Roseibium aquae. The sequence goes on along the minus strand of NZ_VXDC01000011.1, from coordinate 128,872 downwards.
ACGCAATCATAGCCAATCTGGTCATCTACTCCAATGCAACGTTTGTGGCTCTGGAAGAAACCGGCGGTACGGCCTCGGTCATTCTGGTCCAGCGCGACGATGCCCCCCAGGACCGCTGCAACACCGAGCTTGTGGTGGCCCAGGCAAAATGTGTCCTCAACACACTTGTGGAACGCGACATTGATTTGGTCGAGGCCTCCTTCCGGCACGAAAAGGGGCCATCGGCCGCCGCGGTCTCGAGCTATTTCCAATGTCCGGTCCGCTACGAGGCGGAGCGAAATGCGCTCAGTTTCGACACCGGACTGCTGGACCGGCCGCTTGCCTATGCCGATCAGTTCCAGCAAATACCGATCCGTCGATACCTGACCAAGTTACGGACGGAAGCGGCAGGCAATATTGTCGAGATGGCACGCAGAGCCGTGGCGCAGCGCATGGAACAGGGCAGTTGCACGCTGGAGACTGTCGCCGAAACATTGCAATTGCCCCCGCATACACTGCAGCGCCGCCTACGGGCCGAAGGCACAACGATCCGTGGATTGGTCGAGGAATGGCGCCGCCACCGGGCCTTGTCATTGGTGACAAATACGCGGCTGCCGCTGTCGCAGGTTTCGGACGCGCTTGGCTATTCGGAGCAAAGTGTGTTCACACAGGCCTTCCGTCGCTGGTATGGCGCGCCCCCGAAGCGCTACCGCTCAGAAATGCCTGTGGCAGGCAATTATGCCACTGGTCATCGAAGTTGACCGGTGGCCTCAGTTGCGGAAGCAGAGCCTTCACAGCACTGACGGATGACCAGATTCTGGACTTTATGGTTGTGATCAATCACCGCCAGCCAATTGTCGAGGCCTTCGGCGATCAGGCTGCACAGGGTTAGTCCGGAAATGGTTTTCTCAGCCTCGGTCTCGGCACCTGTCGAATACGTCACGAATCCGAGCTTCTTCTCGAGAACGGCCATTGGCCGGTTGTCCATCAACCTCGTCATGTGCACGACCTTCACATCCGCGTTCCGGGCCCGTTGAAGGCAGCGTCGCACCAGAGATTTGGCAACACCTTTTCCGCGCCAGCCCTGCAAGACCGACACCCCGATATGGGCGTGCTCCGCCTCCATCGAGAGATGCGCGACCCCGATAAAATGCAAATTGGTGTCTTCGACGGCAAAAAGGGTGTCGTCCTGAAGAACGATCATCTGGACGTAGTCCTGCAATTTGCCGTCGGAAACCGGCGATCCAAACCGATACCGCCTGTCATTGCTGTCGAGTTGCAAGAAGTGGCACAACAAACGTTGTTCGTCCTGGGCGTGGACGCGGCGTGGCAGACCAATCGAACTCATTCTATCCGGGTTTCCGATATTGTCCTGGCAACAACCTTGGTTCTTGTAGGTTTCACGTCCGGGGCAGAGACGCGACCCGCGGCAATTTTGATAATCGTAGCCCGGGTCACGAGGGCTTGAATTGAGATGAGATGACTGAAATTTTACTTGAGACGACAGAATTACGCGAATTGAAAGGAAATATTGTTTTGAGAATGCAGGGGGTGATAAACTCCAAAGAATGAGGAGACGTCAAAAGGCCGCAGGAAAAGAAGGCGGTATAACATGGGTGGCGCGGAATCCGGCGCCGTCTTACTACGCGCGTGTTCACAAAGCCGACACCCTGTTTGCAATCGTCGAACAGTTGCGATCCGAGGGCGTCGATGCGCATCATGCCTTGGCAGACACAGATCTAACGCCAACGCAACTTGCGAGCCACGATTGCAGGGTGTCTTATCGCCAGTTGGAAGCCGTCATTGGTAACGCGCTCCGTCTTTCGACAGATCTGGCCATCGCTCTCAACGCCGGGTCGCGGGTTTGTGTCACGTCCTATGGCATGTATGGCTACGCGATGCTGAGCAGCCGAACGCTGGCCGAAGTCGTCGATTTGACGAACAAATACATTCGGATTGGAACGCCCTGTTGCATGGCGGTGATGACCAAATCCGAAACCAGTGTTCTGTGCTGCCTCTCCCCGATGCATTGGTACGACGAAACCACCGAGATCTACCGGTTTGCCGTCGAGTTTGCCTTGGCGGCGCATCAGAAAGTCATCCGCGACTTGCTCGGACCGCAATTTGTCTTCAAGAGAATCATGTTGCGGTATGGAAGGCCAAAGCACAGCACCCTCTATACGGGCCTTTTCGGTGCCCAGGTCGATTATGGGCAGGCCGAGAATGGCTACGAATTCGATGCCGCACATTTGCACGCCCCGCTTCCGTTTGCAGATCCACGATCGAACGCGATGGTCAGTGAGATTTGCGAGACCATGCTTCTCGAAATCGAGCAGGTTTCCGATATGGCAGGTGCCGTTCGCAGAATACTGATTGAAAACCTGGGACACATGCGGCGGTTGGGCGATGTGGCCAAGACCTTGAATATTCACCCCAGATCCTTGCGCCGCGCTCTGGCTGCGGAGGGCACAAGCTACAGCGAAGTCTTTTCGTCGATCCGGGCCGAGTTGGCCATTCGCTATTTGCGTGAAACCGACATGACGAGCGAAGATATCGCCTATCGGCTCGGTTTCAGTGATGCTGCGAATTTTCGGCATTCATTCAAACGATTGATCGGTGTTCCCCCATCCGAATATCGGCGCAACGCCAAGCACAATGCGGTCTCAAGTGTCTGAGGGCGAGGCTTCGGCGCATTCGGTTTGACCGCGGTTGTCAGGCTTGGTCACAACGCGACAAGTGCCCCGGCATATGAGGTTTTACGAGCAAAAAAAGACCTGCCGGTCAATCCGGACAATTGGCCGGTGGTGCGGACGGGACAGAAGAAGGCTTTCCATGATTTCGAAAGGGGCTGACGATTCCGTCCTGGTCACTCCAAAGTGAGCCAGAGATGCAGCCCCTTTCTCCAATCAAAGGGCAGAGCTAGTTCAGGTCGAACCCGATTCTCATGCCAATCGCGAACAGCGAGTTGTCCTTAAACTCGCCGGCGGGAACAAACGGCCCGAGCTGGCTGTCGGCATCCCCGACATCCACGTATCGTCCTGCAAGGGTAACTTTTGTCCGCCCGAATTCTTTCGTTGCGCCCAAACTATAGCTTAGAAAGCCATCGACCGGTGTAAGGTTGGTCGTTGGGCTGCCGGTATGGTGTTCATAACCGACTTCGCCGAAAATTGAAAAATCCTCAGTGATCTTTCGTCCCAACCCGAGCCGGTAGGTAATCCGGTCGTCAGCAAAAAAGGCCAAGGGCCCGCCGGTAATGGATGTGTAAAGGGGCGGGGAGATGTCGAAATCCGACCAGGGCACCCAACGCACAGACCCGAACAACAGTGTCTTCGGGTTTAAACCTGTCTGGAACTCCAAATTAAGGGATTCAGGGGTGTCAAAGGCCGTGGTTGTGGCGACCGGTGCGCCACCAGCTAAATTCCCAAAACTCTCCGTGGTCGACCAGTTTGTGTTGATAGCGGACCCATAGGTGAGGGCTATCCGCATGCCGATATCCGGCTTTTCAAAGGCAACGCCAGCCAGAAACCCAAAGCCAAATGCAGGGTCCACGGTGGCACTATATCCGCCGAACGTGAACGGAATACTTGCATGGGCATCCGAATATTGAACTTTCGGGCCGCCATAGATACTGAAGCTGCCGCCAAAGACACTCAACGTTTCTGGCATATTGTATTGAAGAACACCTGAGAGTGCGTGTGTCGTGATGCTCGCGTTGGAATTGGAGGCAAAGAATCCTGACGAAGGGTAAGCGATGTTTGCGCCGTAGGGGTTATCGAAAATAATCGCGTATGAGAACCGGTCGTTGATGTCGTCTTTGAAGGCAGCATTTATGTTCCAAAAATTCTCAGCAAGATTGCCGGAGTTTTGGCCCGGCGTGGGAGAGATGCTGCTCCCGACACCTGAAACTCTAGGAAAAGCGAAGTACCCGCCGATCTGGAAATGCCGACCCTGTTCGAAAAGGACGGCCATAGACTGTTCTATGCGCTCGAAACCGCCAGCGTGTGCCGTCCCGCTTAATGCGATCGAAATCGCGATCGCGATCTTCATTCTATTCATCATTTCTCCCCCCATTTCACCCAGCTGTTGCACCCGCAAGTGCATGGCCCTCCAGCGCCATTGCCGGTTAAAATCAGTTGCTATTTGAGTTGTGGCTGATCGTTGCCTCAGTTGCTTTAGACGCGGTCTCGCGACCCTTGACACGCCTGTTTGGCGCGGATTTTTTGCTTGAAAACAGCGCATATGAACCGGTCTTCGGACCGGAGTTTCCGGTCCGTCTCACGAAAACGCGGCCTCTCGTTCCATCATGATGCTGGCGCTGGCCGGCTTTGAGGTCAGACTTGCGTATTGCTGTTCGAGAAGGCTTCGCTTGAGTTTCATCGTTGGCGTGAGAAACTCGTTTTCGATTGTCCATGGCTCATCAGCCACGACCAAGTGGCTAGGCATTTCATGTGATAGCAGCGGGGCGATCTTGCTGATCCGCGATGAGATCATCCCGACGGCCCCAAGGGCAAAATCCGCGATGAATCGCTCGGCGGTCTCCTTGCCAAGAATGGCGGCAACATCCCCCTTTTTGAGCCACATTGAAAGAAAGGCGAACGTAAGCCGGACGACTTCGTCATGAACCTGCAGCCATGTCGTCTTTTGAACGGCATGGTTTGCCGGCGGACGCAGATCCACTTTGCCGGGTGTTTCAGCCGCCCCCTTCTTCAACAACTCGCAGGGCAACGGATACGCCGTATCCATTTATTGCTCCTCCCAGAACAAAACCCGGAGCGCTTCAACGCCCTCATAAGACTTAATCTTCAAAAATTAAGGGGTGCGGGCGCTTGTGTCTGAGCACTAGTGAACAATTCAAACTATTTTGCCGCGTTACCATTGAGGGCCGGAAAGACGAGGTCTGAAGCATCCCGGATTAATTGGAGCTGAAAAGTCGCACCAGATACCCATCTTGGATCAAAGAACGCTCACTCAGACATATGCGCCTGAGCTCCGCATGGAGGGCGTTCGGCATTACGAGCCAATCACAGCGGCGGCGACAACTTCGATACCGCCCATCGCGCCATCAAGGCCGGCTTGAGCTGTTGCGACACCTTATTTACCCAAAATTCGCAACAAGCGGACCAGCAAGGCGAATTGCAAAGGCGCGACGTAGCGCAGCTTCGGTTCCCGGGCTTCCGTAGCGGCAACGATCTTGCTGACGATCGAATCTGTTGAGTTCGCTTCCAGCCAGTTGAGCGTCTTGTTGGTTTCGTTTTTCATCTGCTCGATTTGGTCCTTGGAAAAAAGCGAGCCTTTCTCCATCCACTCAAATCGGCTGTCGGACATTTTCTGGTTGAAGCCGGTCTTGAACGGGCCTGGCTCAACCACGGAAACATGAATGCCCTTGCCCAGCTTCTTCATTTCCTCACGCAGCCCCGCAGCGGCCGCCGAAAGGGCGAACTTGGTCATGGAATAGGGCATCAGGAATGGTGCGGGGACCCGTCCAACAATGGAACTGATGAAGATGACAGTCCCACCGCCGCGGCCGATCATGCTCTTGATCGCAATCTGGGACAGCTCCAAAGACGAGAACACATTGACTTCGAATAATCGGCGTACCCTGTTGATGTCGATCTCCGCTAGGGAGCCTGACTCGCTTTGCGCTGCGTTGTTCACGAGCACATCCAGATTGAGATTAGCGATCTGCAGCCGGTCCTCCGCATTGGTAACATCCAGCTTGAAGACGGTTGCGCCGGTGCCGAGCTCGGCTTGCAAACTGTCGACCTCACTTTCGTGATGGGTTGAGGCGTAGACCTTGTGGCCCCGCGCCACCAAGCGCTTGGCTGTGTCCTTGCCAATTCCGGTGCCAGCTCCGGTGATCAAAACGGCCTTTTGCATGCAAACTCACCTCATTGGATCTGAAGGCGTCAGGCGGCTTTGAGAAAGCCCAGGCAGCCGGACTGTGCGAGCACGACGGTCAGCGCTTTGTTCTGCGCTACGGTGGAGAATTTCCGGCGTAGTTCGTCGAGCGTACCTGCCTGATATTTAAGCGTTTTCTGCTGAAACAGAGCGCCGTTCATGGTGAGGCGCGTTTCCCTTTCACCGGCATGCCAGGCTTTGTGATTGGCCTCCATCCACGGCAAGAATCGGGCACCCACTTCGCTGGAGAGAATCGGCAATAATGTCGGTTCGAGCGTGTCAAGGCTCTCAAAAATGCCTTCGACTTGGGGATCAAGCATGCGCTTGATGTAACCCACCAGAGCGGGCGCATGCGTCTCTAGATGGGTCTTGGCGGTGGGGTCCGTCCAGGCCTCATAGAGATTACACCAAAGACCGAAGTCTCCAAAGCAGGGCCGCCCTCCTAGCAGGTAGGGGCGTAATTGAAAGTGGGCTTCCAGCATCGCAGCCAGATTCTCAAAGGACTGCTTCAGTTGCGGCAGGTTCGTCGGATGTCCGCCGGAAGAGGTGAGCCGCCGCACCATTCGCCGCACCAAGAGGTGAGCTGCGATCGGCCGGGCCATCGGTCCCCACCATTTCCCTTCCAGGCGGTCTCTTGCGAGGCGCAGGCCGGTGGCCTTTGCGTCTGGCTGACAAAACCAGCGCTGGACAAACATCAGCTTGTTGCACCACTCATCGCCGAATTCCTCGAAGAGGCACGACAAGAACCAGAGCGCCTCATCCTCCGGATGGATCGTGTTTTTCGGCTGGTCCTTCTCGATCCGTTCAATGATCAGGGTCGAATCCTGCATCGTTTCCCCGGACGGGAAAAACACCAAGGGGATCAGCTGAACCCTGGCGTGTTTCTGGAACAGCTTCTCATTGGAAAGGCTCCGGGTGATCCATTCGAACGGGATGCCTTTGAATTTGAAATATGATTGCACCTTCATGGTGTATGGGGATGCCTCAAGTCCAAGTAACTGAAACCTTGAGGCCGATTGCAACATGACGTGCTCCTCTTTCCGATCATGCCAATGACCGGCCGTTGCTGAAAATAACTCTGTGCCAGGCCCTTGAATGCGTTCATTCAAGGGTACGTCCTGCGGTTTCCGCGCGGCGCGCAAACCGGAGGCGCGGAACGGGTCACTGAGGCGCGACTGGGGCGGGTTCCCGTGGAACCGCAATATCGGTGGCCGGGTTCAGATCGTCCCGCGGGTCGGTCAGATACCCTTCTGGAAAAGAAACCGAGACCGCGGGATCCGCCGTGTCGAGGCAAAGGCTGTGGAAGTTGTCTCCGTCCGACAAATCTGCCAGCGCGAAGGGCGTTATCTGTATCATGCTCAGATCGGGCTTCCCGATTGTCACCTGATAGAGGTCTCGGATCTGATCATCCGCAGACGCACCGCCGGGCTTCGTGATTCCGCCATCCCAAGCGACGCGCACAATCTGGCTGGTCCCAATCGGGCAACCCGTACCTCCACCCCATGGTAGGCGCGTCCCGGATGCTTCGAGGTTCCACTGCTCTTGCGGAATGCGTTCTGAAAAGACCATTGTCGGGCCGTCTTCCAAGGCTGTCACGGCAACGCTTGCCCCTTTGAAGTTCAGCGTCTCGTCGCGCGAAAGAATGTTGCCAACGATCTCAAGTTTGATGGGCTGGTCTTTTGCGCTGCCGAACTCGCCAACGAGCAAGACCGTTCGCAGCTCGCCCGGATCATCGGCAGGTGCCATCGTCAGGCAAGTTACCGTGCCAGCCTCGCCGGAAGCCGTTGTGATCTTGAAGTCGCCGGGGTCCACAGTCGCCGGATTCAATTCATGACTGAAGACGGCCGGCATGCCATCCTTGCCGCCTGCCCCTTTGCAAAGAACCAAGTCCGACAGATAGGGCAACGCGTTATCAAGGCCGAAGAACGCTGACAAGACGTCTGCTGTCTTGCCGGTCGCGTCGGTCGTCTCGGTGATATCTGTGTTGGTTGTATCGGTCTGCTCGTATCTGTCCAGAACGCGCTCATACCCAATGATCCAAACGAGATTTCGGAGCACGGCATTTTGCGAGGCCAGATAGCCAAGACCGCCGAGGGCGAGCACGGCAAAGATGAGAAAACTGCGCTTGAACTGTGTCATTTAGCTGTTTTCCGCGATCTTCTTGGCGACCAGCCAAAGCCGATCCTGTCCCCACACGCCCAAGATTTCGCGGCCGCTCGGGTCGAGGAGCCGGTAACTTGGAACGCCCCAGCTGCCGAAGCCGTACATGCTCAGGCGATTTTCCTCGGCTTCTTCCTGCCAGGTGTCGTCATCCAGGTGCTCTTTTGCCTGGTCCCAATCGAGCCCGGCCCTTTCGACCACCTTTTTCAGCCCCAGCATTGAATTGGTGTTTATCCCGTCACAAAACGCTGCCTTCAGGAAGGCGCCGAAAAAATCGTATCCCTTGTCGTGATCGCAGGCCCATTTGTAGATGGAGTAGCCATGCATGACTGGCTTGCCGATGGGGTCATAGAACTTGTCCTGCCGCGTTCCTTGCGCCCGGGCCTCCCGCGCGCAATCGAACCAGAAATAAAGCCCTTTCATAACGGTTGCCGGCACACCGCGCATGACCATGGGCAAGACCGGCCGCAAGACAAGATTGACGCCCGAGTCTTTCGCCAGTTTCAGGGTGGGTTCCCACGAAACCGCCGTGTAGGGGCTCCGCAGGGAGGCGAAATACTCGAGTGTCAGGTTTTTCGCGCCCGGGCCGAATTGCGTGCAGATGGCGGGGCGGGGGGCAATCAGAGGCTGGTTCTGGCTTCGAGCCGCGCCAAGCGACCGGAGCCGTTCCTCAAGGTGATGAAGGCGGCTGATCCCCCAGTACCATTCGCCCTCGTACCAGAAATTGGCACCGCCATAGTGTTTCAGCTTCTTGCGGCGCTCCGCACCTGCCTTCAGTTTGGCTTCAACCGCGTCCTCCGAGGCAACACCACGCTTGTCCGCGATCGCAATCAGGGCGGCGGCATCACCGCGCCAGAAACAATCGCTGACGTCGGCGCCTTCACCCAAGAGGCGATCAGGTGAGAGATTGCAAAATACGCGTGTTGCCAGTTCACGCAGGCTTTCTGGCGGGTGGGCGGGCGTATCTGGAAACGTCACGCCGTAGCCTGGCGCAATCAAAGCCGCATCCCATCGGGACATGTCTTGCAGCAGCTCAGGCTCGGGAAAGTTGTCGTCCCGGAGTGGCGGAACGAGGTGCACCTCGATGTCAACATCGTACTGCGCCTTGATGCGGTCCAGAACCTGGATCGTCAAATGCGAGTATCCATCGTCGACCTGATGGAAATACTCCAGCCTGTGCCGCCGGTCGTCTTTGAGGCGCTTGGCTTCGCGCTTCTCCCGGAGCGTTTTTGTTCTCCGTTCACTCGCCGCTCTGGTCAAGAGCCAGGAAATGGCCCAGCGTTTCGCGGCGGATGGCGTGCTGCTGGAAGCTCCAGCTTGTTCTGTCGTATATTTCATGACCAACACGCCTTCATGGACTTTTCGCGCGCAGAGCAGGCCGTAAGCAGCGGATTCCGGGGGCGCCAGTCAGCGGTCTGTCCGTTTTCTTGACTGACCTGACTGGTTGAGGCCGATATCCCGAAAATTACTCTTGGCCTTTCCGCGGATAGTCTGCGGGAGTAGGTGAGCACAAGACTGCTGGGAATACTGTAAACAAGGTGACATTTCCGCATAAATGACTGCGGCCCGCAGCGGAGCCTTGCCGGCAGCGCGCGTGAGTGCGCCGATAACATACGCAACCGTCTCAATGAGGTAAGCAATGGGTGCCGGTCGTTGACCGCTGCCTTTTCCATAGAAGTGATTATGGGCTGTTCGGGTGAAGTTCCCTCAGCGGCCGGTCAAAGCTGTCAAAGTGCTGCCGGCAAACGGCAGGCGTTCCGCTGACCGTTATGGGAAAGGCCTTGTTCGGTCGGTTGCCCATGAGCAGGTAGAAGTGCACCGGGGACCGGCTCGAGGCATCCATGTTTCGTGGTGCCTTATTGCTCGCGCAAGCGCCGCAATCCATTAAACCCGGGCCGTCTGAAAGCAAAAAGACGGATGGTCCATCGTGAAAATAGGCACGAGGGCCGCAAGGAGGGGGACCGCCATTGCGACGCACTGGGTGAGCCTTCTCTTTTTTATCTTGCGAAACGTCAGCAGCCGGGTCTGTTTTCGGCTGTACAAGCATTGGCAATCAGGTCATCTTTTTCGCATGATCTTCGGTTTCAACAATTATTCTCCCGGTGTCCTCAACATTTTAAGTGCAGATGCACGCGAGGCGTTGCTGGCAATCGGAAGAAGGTTCAGCTTTTCTGATGGGCAACTTGTCCAAAGCCGGGGTCACGTCGCGCTGGACTTGGCGATAGTCCTTAAGGGCGGCCTGCGGATGATGACGCTTGGCGCGGACGGATCCGCTTTGCTGACGGCTGTTTTTGGTCCGGGTCAGCAGATCAATGAGGTCACACTTTTTGCGAAAGCGGCACGCACACATGATGTGGTGGCGGTAGGTGAAACAGAGTTGCTGACGTTGACACAAACCGAATATCAAAGGTTCTCAGAGCAGCATCCGGAGATTGTACACGCACTTCTGGTGAGTAATGTCCACCGTGTTCATCAGCTTGTCGAAGCATTGAATGATTTGAGGGCGTTGCCAAAGGCGGTGGTGCTTGCCCGGGTGTTGCTGAAGAACGCCCGGCATCAGCGCGGCACGAGCAGCACCAATTGCGTCGAACTGGGCCTCACGCAGGACGATGTCGCCATGTTTCTCGGCGTATCGCGCGCGTATCTGAACAAGGTTCTCGGTGGATTGAGCGAACTGGGGCTGATCAAGGTGTCCTACCGCAAGATCGCTGTTCTGGATTTGACGGCCTTGGAAACCTGGATCCAGGATCATCTCACCTATGATCCGGTGGAGTTGTTCGAGGCCCGGGACGCCCCGGCGGGCAAATAACGGCGATCAACGCCTCACGACGACAAGCGGAACCAGCGCGGACAGACCCAGCGTAAGGCGTCAAAGTCACGCATTGCTCGATGCGGCCGGTTCCCCACATCTCGGTGTCTGTGCTGACATTGCTGGGGTGCGTCTTTGTTCGAACGGCACGGCAAGGGCTGGCCGTGCCGTTCGAACAAAAAGTGAAGGCGGTGATTCATTCCGCCGAGGTGTGATTTTAGACGATCAGCTGCGAAACCTCGTGCTGCAAACAGCTCAAGAGACGTACAGCACTCTCGGCGGCACCGATGGCGAACTGATTTCATCCATCAAAGAGGACAAGGAAGGACACTCCATCCCCTCGAATTGCGCCCAATAGCCGGAATTTCATCCCGCCCGCTTCCTATACGCTAGCTGCAACCGCTTAGGAGCTAGTGTAGAGGGAGGCTCAGTCATGAATTTTATTGACGCACCCGTTCGAACAAAGTTCGAACTCGATTTTAAAAGGAGGGGCGTCCATTCCTGAAGAAATGGCGCACCGGGGAAGATTCGAACTCCCGACCCCCAGATTCGTAGTCTGGTGCTCTATCCAGCTGAGCTACCGGTGCATGTGGGCGGCGCGCGCGTGACGCTTAGTCACCACCGGCCCGATTTCGGATCGCCGAAAGGCGCCTCCGAACAGGGCGCAATCTCTATAGCGGGCCTGCCGGGAATGCAAGGGCATTTTTGCATTTTTTGCGGCGGACCTGTGCATCATGATCCAAGATATTGATATCCATATTACTTTGACAGAAAACAGCTCAAACGCCACGATCCGGCAGCGTGATGCAGAAGCAGGCGCCGGGGCGGGTTTCATCCAGCTCGACACTGCCCCCATGGGCCCGCAACAGTTCTGCCGCGATTGCCAGTCCCAGCCCGATGCCGCCCGATTTCGAGCCGCTTTGAAATGCCTTGAAAAGGGCCGGGCGCAGCGCTGCCGGTATGCCCGGACCGGTATCCTCGACTCGGATCGACACACGCCGCTCATGCCGTTCCGCGCTGATGGTCAGGCGTTTGACCAGCGCCTCGTTCCTTTCCGCCTCGAGTGCGTGAACCGCGTTGCGGCACAGGTTGACGAGCACACGAAAAAGCTGTTCGGGATCCGCGTCCACCTCGAGGCCACCAGCAACCTGGTTCTCGAACGTGATGCTTGCATGTTCGGACAGGCCCAACACATCGGCCACATCATCCACCACCCGCTTCAACGCGATCAGCCTGCGTTCTGGAGGCTTTTCCTGGGCCTTGCCATAGGCCATGACGGCCTGGGTGTAACCTACCGCCCGGTCGAGCGTAGCCAGGATCTTGGGGGCCAGACGGTTGACCGTGGGATCCTGCACATGCTCCAGACGCTCCAGAAACAATTGCGCGGAGGCGAGCAGGTTTCGCAGATCATGATTGATTTTCGACACCGCGAGCCCGAGATCGGCCAACCGTTGTTTCTGGTTCAAGTTGCGCGAGAGCACCTCCTGCATGGCCGCAAGCCGGATCTCCGCGTCGCCCAATTCGTCCTGACGGCTGCTTGGTTCGATCACCCGGCTCAGATCTTCGGGGGCTTCGGCGAAATGGTCCATGGACCGGGTCAGCCTCTGGAGCGGGCGAACGAACAGCGCGCGAAGACTGACATAGACCAATGTCGCGGTGATGATCGAAATGATCAGGGAAAGGGCAAGAATCCTGCCGGAAAAGGCAAGCATGTCAGCCTGGAGCAACGCGACCGGCAGGACAATGTCGACGCTTTGGGTATGGCCCATCTGCGCCGGGCCGACCACCCGCATCAGGCCGTCGCCCCGGTACGTCAGTAGCCACAGGCTGTCGATGATCGAGTCAAACGGATTGACCGCCGACAAATCCACCGTGAATTCGATGGCCGGCGGCACGTCTCCCATGGCGATAAGACTGCGCCGGCTGCCCTGGTCAAGCGCGATGGCGACCGCGCCGGTCGTTTGAAGAAGTTCTGCCTGCAAACGCGGCGCAATGGTGTTGGTTTCGGCCAGCACCGAAGCAGCCACGCCCGCCGTCGTGACACGGTCCTTGAGCCAGGTGTTCCGGTAGTTGGCGACCGATGGGACATAAATAAGCACTTCGGCAATCATCACGAAGCCGATCGTCAGGAGCAGAAGCTTGCTGGACAGACCTCCAAAGGGGCCACGGGGCCGCTCCGCGCGGGCCTTGCCGAAAACCGATCCGACCGCCTGATCAGGCGCGGGCGCGGTGGTCTTCCGGGTGTGTCGCGGAGCGGACGGGGGTGGCCCCTCGTGTTTCATACCGATCGACTTTCAATATCGCGTGCACTCAGGTTCCCGAAGCATATCGATCATCCAAACTTGCGCAACAGGCCGAGCACCCGGCGGAGCCAGGGCTTGCCCGGCAAGTCAGCGTAGTAGGAAATAGCCGCCCTGCGCACGAGTTCGCCCAGCGTTGGATACGGCGCGACAAACCCCGACAGATCCTTCATGGTCAATTTTTTCGAGACCGCAAGGGACAGGAGATTGATCAGCTCGCCGGCCTGGGCTCCCACAACATCAGCGCCCAAAAGGCGCCCCCCTGGGCCGGCGACCAGCTTGAGCCGCCCGCAGGTCAGGCCCTCGGCCTGCGCCCGATCGTTGCCGGCGTAATCGGCGGTCAGCACCCGCACCTTTCGGCCGTAGCGTGACCGCGCAGCGTCCTCCGACAGGCCGACATGCCCGAGTTCAGGGGAGGTGTACGTCACCCAAGGCATGGTTTCCGGCTGATAGCGCACCGGCAGACGGAACAACAGCGCCCGGATCAAGAGACCGGCCTGATAGCCGGCCGCATGGGTGAATTGCAGTCCGCCAGTCACATCTCCGATCGCGTAGACCCGCTTGTTCGAGGTGCGCAGGTCCGCCCCGACCTTGATGCCCTTGGCATCATGGTCGATCCCCGCGACCTCCAGTCCGATGCCTTCCACGGCCGGTTTGCGTCCGGTGGCAAGGAGAATGTGCGAACCGACAAGCCGCTCAGATTCGCCAGTGCCGTATTTGAGCGTCACCGCAACATTGCCATCTTCCCGCTCGACCGAATGCACAGCGGTATTCTCGAGGATGTCGATGCCCTCTGCGCGCAACGCGTCGACGACCAGGGCGGCCAGTTCCGGATCGTCCCGCCCAAGCGCCCTTTGCGCCTCGACGACCGTCACTTTTGCTCCGAGCCTGCAATGCGCCTGCGCCATCTCCAGCCCGATCGGCCCGCCTCCAATCACTATAAGGTGCCAGGGAAGCTCGCGGAGCTCGAACAGCGTTTCGTTGGTCAGGACAGGAACCGAGCCGAGACCCAGAATGCCCGGGATCGCCGGCGACGAACCGGTCGCCACAACAAAACGCCGCGCCCGGATCTCATAGTCTCCAGCGGTCACGCAGTCGGGCGCGGTGAAGCGTGCGGCCGCCTGCAGGACCTTGACGCCGAGGCCCTCGAAACGGTCCACCGAATCATGGGGAGCGATGGCCGCGATCACGGATTTGACCCGGTCATTCACCTTGGCGAAGTCGACACCGGACGGCGGAAGGCTGATTCCGAACGCTTCCGCTCCGATGGGCGTGTGGGCTCTTTTCGCCGCGGCCAGCAGCGCCTTGGAGGGAACACACCCGGTGTTCAGACAGTCGCCGCCCATCAGATCACGCTCGACAAGCACGACATCGACCCCGAAAGCGGCGGCTGCCGCGGCAACGGACAGCCCGGCGGATCCCCCGCCAATAACGCAGATATCGGGGCGTAAACGAGACAGCATGAACCACCTATTCAAACAGCGGGAGGAACGGTCAAGACCGGCGCAGGCGCTTTATCACCACAGGGATGAGGCTTGCCAAACCCAGCGCGAAGAAGGCGGCCAGGAGTTGCGGGGTGACCAGCGCGCTGACCTCGAAGGTGCATGTGCCGGCGGCCGCGCAGCCGGGGTTCGCCGCTTCTTGCGCGGCCACCACACTATCAAGGCCCGATCCAATGAATGCAAACGCGAAGGTCCCGGGTACGATCCCCACCATGGTGCCCAGGACATAGGTGCGAAGGGGAACGTCAAAGACAGCCGGCGCGATATTCACCAGCCAAAACGGGAATACCGGTGTCAAACGGAGAAACAACAGGTAGCTCAGAGCATTTTGCTGAAACCCCGCCGCAAGTCTGCTCAGCGATGGTCCCGCCTTCTTCTTTAAAAAGTCTCCGATGGATGAGCGGGCGACAAGATAGATGACCGTGGCTCCGGCGGTGGCGGCAAAAACGGTCACAAATCCCCCAACGATCCAGCCGAAGAGAAACCCGCCGGCAATGGTCAGCAACGATGCGCCGGGAAAGCTGAGAGCGACTGCTGCCGCATAGATGGCCGAAAAGCTTGCCAGGCTCAAAAAAAAGTGCTCGCCGACAAAGCCGAGCAATGCCTGGCGCTCTTGGATCAGCGCCGAAAGGGTCAGGTTCTCATGCCAGCCCTGGGAAAAGCCGGCGATCATGGCCCCGGCAACAAAGCCCAACGGCAACCACCTTCGAACCCGCGTCAAACGGGGTTTCCGCGGGCCGGCAATTTCACCCTTGCCGGCATCGCCAGTGTCGCAATCCGCGTGATCTCCGTGCATGGGTGCAATGCTCCGTTCTGTATTCTTTGGCCGATGCCAGGCGGTTGAACCGTAGTCCGGAGAGTGTCGCCATCAGCTTGGTTTCATTGAGGTGTACACTAATCCGGTTTGCAAAAACCCGGCATCACCGACAAGTGACCGGTCGCCGGATGGCGTTCACCGCGGCGTGAGACTTCCAACGCACGATTTTTCGCCTGCCGCGCGTTGACTTGCCGCAGCGCGCCCCGTATAAGCGCGCACGACTGGATATGCATCCGGACGCAGGCTTGTTCTGCGCGCGCTGGTACCGAAGCGGTCCGAATGCTTTCTCCAAAAGATATTCATCGAACCAAGGGCCGCGTGGTCAGCCGCGCGGAGTATACAATGAAGCGTACGTATCAACCGAGCCGTCTGGTCCGCAAGCGCCGCCACGGCTTCCGCGCACGTATGGCCACCAAGAATGGCCGTCAGGTGCTGGCACGCCGCCGCGCAAAGGGCCGCAAGCGTCTGAGCGCCTAATCCGGCCAGGGCTTGCGGCACGCACGGCTGACCCTGCTTCCGCAGACTCAAAACAGCTGCCGCATATGGACACATTGAAAAAGCGCTCCGAATTTCTTGCCGTTGCAAAAGGCGGACGGCTGGGTCGGCGCGCTTTTGTCGTTCAGGGTCTTCAGCGGGACCCGGGATGCGCATCGCGGATCGGATACACGGTCACAAAGAAAACCGGCAACTCCGCCGTCCGCAGCCGAATCAAGCGCCGATTGCGCGCCGCTGTGGCCGCGCTTCAGCCCGAGGATATTCCGGCCGCGGCGGATTTTGTTCTGATCGCGCGTCACAATGCCCTCACTCTTCCCTTCCCAAAACTGGTTGCAGACCTTAAATCGGGGCTGCCGCATGCTCTTGATCCCCGGACGGCCAACGCGCCCCGGAGACCACGCAAGACGCGCGCCAAGGCTACGCCGGGCAAACCAGCCACGCCGAGCAAAACACAGGGGTAAGTTCGTTGTTTTCCGAAAACCGCAACACCTTCCTTGCGATTATCCTGTCCCTCATGGTTCTGCTTGCATGGCAGTACTTTGTGGCGCAGCCACAGATCGAACGGCAACAGGCCGCCCTGGAGGCTCAGCAAGCGCAGGCAAGTGGCTCCGATCCCCAAGCACCGACCGCGGAGAACGCGCCCGGTCAACCGGGAACGGCCATACCGGCCGCGGGCGGACAGACGACCTTTCAATCCCGGGATCAGGCCCTTGCGGCAAGCGAACGGATCATTATCGACACCCCGCGTGTGAATGGCTCGATCAATCTAACCGGCGCAAGGCTGGATGATCTGCGCCTCAAGGATTACCACGAGACGGTGGACCGCAGCAGTCCGACCATTGTGCTGTTTTCCCCCCGGGGCGCCCCGAACCCCTATTTCGCCGATTACGGCTGGGTTGCCGATGCTGGCGCGAACGTGACCTTGCCCGGCCCGGAGACCGTATGGCGAGTCGAGGGCTCGTCCCGGCTCACGCCGAGCACGCCCGTCACGCTCACCTACGACAATGGCGAGGGACTGACGTTCAAGCGCACGTTTTCGATCGATGAAAACTACATGTTTTCGGTGGCGCGCACTGTGGAAAACGCGACCGGCGAGGACCTTACCCTTTATCCCTACGGCATGATCGTTCGCACCGGCGAGCCGGAAACAGTCGGCTTCTACATTCTTCATGAAGGGATGATCGGCGTCTTTGGCGAAGACGGGCTGCAGGAGGTCGACTACTCCGACCTTCAAGAAGACGGCAGCGTCAAACCGAATGCGGTCGACCGCGGCTGGTTGGGCATTACCGACAAGTATTGGGCCGCAACCCTTGTTCCCACACCCGGTGAAACCTTCCAGCCCAGCTTCCGCTATTTCCCCGGCAACAACAATTTCCAGGCGGATTACCTCGGGGGCGGCCGCACCATCCCGGCAGGCGGCGTGGTGGAAACCAGTTCCCACCTGTTTGCCGGGGCAAAGGAAACCAACCTGATCGATGCCTATGAAGCCGATCTGGACATCGAGCGGTTCGAGCTGCTGGTTGACTGGGGTTGGTTCTACTTCCTGACGAAGCCGATGTTTTACGTCATCGACTGGCTGTTTCACCTGGTCGGAAACTTCGGCGTTGCCATTCTTCTGGTCACGGTGATCATCAAACTGATCTTCTTCCCGCTGGCCAACAAATCCTATGTCTCCATGAGCAAAATGAAGCTTGTTCAGCCACAGATGCAGGAGATCAGGGAACGCTATGGGGACGACAGGACCAAGCAGCAGCAAGCCCTGATGGAGCTCTACAAGAAAGAGAAGATCAACCCGCTGGCCGGCTGCTTGCCGATCTTGATCCAGATCCCGGTTTTCTTCGCGCTCTATAAGGTTCTGTTCGTCACCATCGAGATGCGACATGCGCCCTT
This sequence comes from Roseibium aquae, assembly GCF_008711285.1. Lineage (GTDB taxonomy): Bacteria > Pseudomonadota > Alphaproteobacteria > Rhizobiales > Stappiaceae > Roseibium > Roseibium aquae. The sequence goes on along the minus strand of NZ_VXDC01000011.1, from coordinate 111,022 downwards.
CTTCGGCTGGATTCAGGATCTGTCCGCGCCCGACCCGACCACCATCTTCAACCTGTTTGGCCTCATTCCCTGGGATCCGCCGCAGCTTCTGATGCTTGGCATTTGGCCGATCATCATGGGCATTACCATGTTCGTTCAGATGAAGATGAACCCGGCTCCGCCGGATCCTACCCAGCAGATGATCTTCACCTGGATGCCCGTGCTGTTCACTTTCATGCTGGCGTCCTTCCCGGCGGGTCTGGTGATCTACTGGGCCTGGAACAACTTCCTGTCGATTGCGCAGCAGTGGGTGATCATGAGCCGCCAGGGCGTCAAGGTCGAGCTCTGGGACAATCTGGGCGGGATGTTCAAAAAGAAAAAGCAGGCAACCGACGACAAGAGCTGACATGCCGGTTTCAACCTGTTAGGAGCCAAGGGCCTCGCCGCGACTGCGAGGCCCTTTTTTTGATCCTGTGGAGACATCTGTCCATGAACCGATAAAGCAAGGCCTGTCCAACAAGGCGAAGCCGCCGGCCGGCAGGCCGACCGCAGACCACGCGGTTGTCCATCATTCCTTGTTTCTTGCTTTACGGAGTCTCCATGCACGGCCCATCCCCGCACACAGTCCACCCTTTCAAAGGGGCGCAGCATACGGTTTTCCTGAAAAACGTCATCACCCACCCAACGATCGAAGTTGGCGACTACACTTATTACAACGATGACGACCGGCCCGAGGACTTTGAAAACCGGAATGTTCGCTATCACTTCGATTTCAACGGTGATCGCCTGAAGATCGGAAGGTTCTGTGCTCTGGCTCAAGGCACGACCTTCATCATGAACGGAGCCAACCACGCGATGGGCGGGTTTTCGACCTACCCGTTCAGCATCTTCGGCAAAGGATGGGAAAAGGACTTCGACTTTTCCATCTTCCATAGGGAAGCGCGCGGCGACACCCTGGTTGGACATGATGTCTGGTTCGGCACCAACGCAACCGTCATGCCAGGGGTTTCCATTGGCTCGGGCGCCATTTTCGGAGCGCACGCGGTGGCCGCTTCCGATATCCCGCCTTACGCGATCGTTGTCGGCAATCCCGGACGCGTGATGCGCCAGCGCTTCGACCCTGAGACCATCGGGCGCTTGCTGAAAATTGCGTGGTGGGATTGGCCGGTCGAGACGATCACACGTCATCTCCATGCCATCCGGGGGGCGGATCTCGCCGCACTTGAGAAAGCTGCGCTCGACGCTGGACCGCAGGCAGGATAGAAGGCTGTCCATGAGCGAAATTGAGACCTACACGACAGACGAAATCGAAGCGGGCCGCTTGCTGTTCGCCCGGCCCTGGGCCTTTCAGACCAGTGTCACGGACATGGCCAACCTGCCGGAAGCGGCGGGCACGGAGATTGCGTTCGCGGGCCGCTCGAATGTTGGCAAATCCACGTTGATCAACGCCTTGACGGGACGCAAGGGGCTTGCCCGGACGTCCAGCACACCGGGCCGAACGCAGATGCTGAATTTCTTCTCCGCGCCGGAAACGCCTTTGACCTTCGTCGACATGCCCGGCTACGGCTACGCACAGGCCCCCAAGGATCTGGTGGAGGCCTGGACCGCTCTCGTTTTTTCCTATCTTCGCGGCCGGCCCAACCTGCGCAGGGTTTTTCTCCTGATCGACAGCCGCCACGGTTTGAAAAAGAACGATCTCGAAACGATGGCCCTCCTGGACAAGGCGGCCGTGGTGTACCAGATCGTGCTGACCAAGGCCGACAAAATCAAGCCCACCCAGCTCGCACGGCTTGAGGCGGACACTCTTGTAGCCCTGAAGAAGCGTATTGCGGCACATCCGGAGGTGATCAGCACGTCCTCCGAGAAACAAAAAGGGATCGATGACCTTCGCGCGGAGATTGCGCGTTTTACGTCATTTTAACACCAAACAGTTGAGTGTTGTGTGATCTGACGAGAGTTGGGATGACGGCCGGGGGGTGGTTCTAGGGCTCATGGGGTATGACGAACGCTCCGGAATGACGGAGTTCACGCATGCGCATGCCGGGATTTCCGGTCATGTCGGCAACGTCCTCGGCGAGCGGACGTCCATCGCCCTTTATGAGCAGGCCTTGCAGGCCCTTGTCTCGATACTGTGCAGCGAGACGGGTGCCGAGCGTGTTCATCTGACCCTCTTGCAAAACGAAACGCCGTATATGGTGGTTCTGGCGGGGGGCAATGAACGCTGCGACCTGAATGCGGCGCCGCTCTTCGAGCGTGTCGCAAAGCGCCGCGAACCAGTGTTCATTGATTCCGGCAGTCCCGAGCACGCGTCCCTCTCCCTGTTTTCCGTTCCGGAAGTCGCATCGATCGCAAGTTTCCCGATCAGCGACCGCCGCAAGGCGCTCGCCGGTGTACTGACCATTTTCAGCGCGGCCCAGTCCTGGTCCGCACTGAGCGAGGCGCAAAAAGGCCGGGCTCAAGAGCTGCAATTCATCACCGAGCGGCTCATTGAAGCGCGTTTGAATGCGGACCGGCTGTCAGACTATCTCGAAATCGCGACGGACTGGGTCTGGGAGCAGGATCAGGATCTGCGCTTGACCTATTCCTCCATCGGGGACCTCGGGCGGACGCAACTGTCGGCAGACAACGCGCCGGACGGGCCCCGCTGGGATACGATCACTGGCCGGGTTACGGATCCCGGACGATTGGCGGCGCACAAGGAAACCCTCAAGGACCCCCGCCCCTTTCGCGATTTCCGGTACTCGATCGATACCGGCGACGAAACGGTTTGCGTAAGCATTCACGGCTGGCCGATTTATGCGCCAGACGGCCGCTTCCTCGGGTATCGCGGGATTGGAAGAGACGTCACCGAGGAAGAACGGGCCAAAAAACAAATCGCATATTACGCGAGCCACGATCCTTTAACCGGGCTGGTCAATCGGGCAGCCTTCACGGCACAATTGGAACGCACCTTTTGCGACTGGACCGAGCATGGCGACCCGGCCGCGCTTCTTCTCCTCGATCTCGACAATTTCAAAACCCTGAACGACACCTACGGGCATTCTTTCGGCGATGCGATCTTGAAGGAGGTCGCGCACCGTCTGGGCTCAATCGTTTCACATGAGGCGACGATTGCCCGGCTTGGAGGCGACGAGTTCGCCATACTGGATCCCGCCCTGATCCGCCGCTCCGCCGTCACCGAATGTGCCGGCGCAATGATCTCGGCCCTCAACACGCCGGCAACGATCGACGGCAAGCAAGTCCGGTTCGGATGCAGCATCGGGGTTGCCCTGCTGCCGCAGCACGGAGCCGACGGAAACCAGCTCTTGGGAAATGCCGATCTTGCCCTTTATGCGGCCAAACGCGCCGGGCGCAACCGTTTCCGCTTCTTCGAGCATACCATGCGGTACGAGCTCGAGGACGCCGACGAGCAAAGACGGGCCATGCGCTTCGCTCTGCCGCGAAACGAGATCTCCGTGGCATTCCGCTCCATCCGGTCCCTTTCCGACGACCGGATTACCGGGGCCGAGGCTGTCCTGGTCTGGACCCCGGCGCACGCGACACCGATCAGAATGAGGGCGCTCGGCTCCCCGCTCGCCCAGGCCGACGAAGCGCTCGAGATCGGAACCCATTTTCTCAGGCGCGCAGCAGGGCAACTGGCGGACTGGAACCGCCGCGCCGGCGTTAGCCGGACCTTGAGCCTCACCCTGAACCCGGCGCAGTGTGAAGACCCAAATCTGGTCGCCAACGTGATCCGGATCGAGGCGGAGACAGGCCTCGGACTTGACAATCTGCAACTCAATCTGTTCGCGGAAAGCGTGTTGCGCCATTCCGGCGAACTGAAATCAAATCTCGCGGCCCTTCTCGCCAAAGGCGTGACGATCGGGATCACGGAATACGGGCACCAGTTGGTCAGTCCGTTCAAACTGCTGCCCCTTGGCATAAGCAGGGTCAATCTGGACCTGGACGCGTTGCGACGGGTGGATGACAGCGCAGATGCCTGGGCAACAGCAAAGGCCTTGACCCGCTTTGCGCGGGACATGGGCTTTTCAGTTTGTACCAGCGGGTACGACCGGCATGCCGATCACGAGCAACTGCTGAACTGCGGCGGGGATACCTATATCAGCCGCCCGATCCACCATGCACTTGACGCGGATGCCTTCACCGAGCGGCTGTTTTCCATTGAAAAGCAAACGGCCATGTAAAGCATCCGGCACAGTGTGACACCTGTCTGCCGCATGCTTTGCCCACATTGTAGTGCCCGGGCAAACCGGGTATAGACCGTTCAGGCACAACCAACCATAAGCAAGAGCGCTTTCCTTCATGACTTTGCTGGATGACCGCAATCGCGCACATATCATTGCCCAGGCGCTTCCCTACATGCAGCGTTACGACAAGAAGACGGTCGTGGTGAAGTATGGCGGGCATGCCATGGGCGATGCCGAACTTGGCCGCGCTTTTGCCAGAGACGTCACGCTGATGCGCCAATCCGGCGTCCATCCGGTGGTGGTCCATGGCGGCGGGCCGCAAATCGGCAACATGCTCAAGCGCCTCAATATCACCAGCGAGTTCCGGGCCGGGTTGCGCGTCACAGACCGCGCGACGATCGAGATCGTCGAAATGGTGCTGGCCGGATCAATCAACAAGCAGATTGTCCAGACGATCACCGGTGAAGGCGGACGGGCCGTTGGCCTGTGCGGCAAAGACGGGAACCTGATGATCGCGGAACAGCTCCGCCGGACGATGGTTGACCCGGATTCGGCAATCGAACAGGTGGTCGATCTGGGCTTCGTCGGTCAACCGGCTGAAGTCAATCCGACGGTTTTGAAAATGGTCTTGAAAGAGGACCTCATTCCCGTCATCGCCCCCGTTGCCCATGGCAAGGACGGCAACACCTACAATATCAACGCCGACACCTTCGCAGGAGCAATTGCCGGCGCCTTGAATGCCACCCGGCTTCTGTTCCTCACCGATGTTCCAGGCGTACTGGACCGCGACGGCAATCTGATCAAGAGTCTGACCATTGGAGAGGCCCGCGCGCTGATGGCGGACGGCACGATTTCCGGCGGAATGATCCCGAAGGTCGAGACCTGTATCGAGGCTGTTGAAAAAGGGGTTGAAGGCGTTGTCATCCTGGACGGGAAGGTCGCGCATGCGGTCCTGCTGGAGCTGTTTACCGACCGCGGCGTCGGGACGCTGATCCAGCCGTGACAGGACGCAAAACCGTTCCCCGCGAAGGCCGGCACGCCCATTTGCACGACCTTCGGACCTTCGAGGGCGTCGAAGCGTGGATCTTCGATCTCGACAACACGCTCTATCCCGCCGAAGCCAACCTTTTCAGCCAGATCAACGAGCAAATCGCCAGCTATGTCGCCCGCCTTCTCCAACTGCCGCCGGACGAGGCGATGGTGCAGCAGAAGCAGTACTACAAGACCTACGGCACCACGCTGCGCGGCTTGATGATCGAACATAACGTCGATCCCGACGATTTCCTCGCCCATGCGCATGATATCGATTATTCGTCCCTCACCCCGGATCCGGAGCTTGGCGCGGCCATCGCGGCCTTGCCCGGACGCAAGTTCATCTTCACGAATGGCGACCGCCCGCATGCTGAGCGGACGGCCGCCGCGCTTGGCATCACCGATCATTTCGAGGACATCTTCGACATTGTGGCAGCCGACTTGATGCCGAAGCCCAACCGGGAAACCTATGACATGTTCGTCAAACAGACGGGTGTCTCACCGGTTCGTGCCGCCATGTTCGAGGATTTGTCGCGAAACCTTGTCGTGCCCCATGGCCTGGGGATGCGCACTGTTCTGATCGTCCCGCAAAACACCCGGGATCTGTTTTCGGGCGCATGGGAAATGGAGGGCGATGCCGTTCCGCATGTCGATTTCGTCACGGATCATTTGCCGGGCTTCCTGAAGGCGGTGCTTGGGGCGATAAAGGCCGCCTGACTGCGCTTGCCCGGTTTGACCTTGCCCAAACAACCCAGTTCACCCGGCGACATGGCGGAAATGCCTTGCGCCAGGAAGCCGAGCGGTTTTCAGATGGCAGAGCATTGCCTGGGCTTCATCCCTGCGCCCGATGCTCTGTTCGACGCGGATCCCATTTGCCATGGTCTCTCTTCGTGCTCTTCACGCATTTTCCCTTTTGGCCCGACTTGGGCGTGCGTCACTGGCCGCGGACCGGCTCGGCGTATCCCCCTCCGCCCTGTCTCATCTCATGCGCAAGCTGGAAGATGAACTGGGCGCGCAACTCATCTTGCGGGACGGGCGCGGGCTGATCCTGACGGAGGAGGGGCAGCGGCTGGCTCTCGGTTTGGGGGATGCGTTCGATCGGGTCGAGGAGGCTGTCGATACCTTTCGCCGCCGCGGACGCACAGAGCTGAGAATCAGCACCGTTTCGACATTTGCCACGCGCTGGCTGATCCCCCGCTTGCCTGAATTTCAGAAAATCCAGCCGGATGTCGAAATCCTGCTATCGGCATCCACCCGCATGGTCGATCTGGAGCGCGAACACTATGATTGCGCCATTCGTCTTGGAACCGGCAACTGGCAGGGTCTCGACAGCGTGCTTTTGTGGCAAGAGCATTTGGCCGTCGCCGTCGCCCCCGCCCTCCTTGCCGAACACGCTGCCGGCGGGCCCAGCGTTCTGTCGCGCTTACCGCTCATCCACAGTGCCGGACGGCGCGGCGACTGGCCGTTGTGGCTGTCCTCCGCCGGGCTTGACCATGAAGACGCCGCGTCCGGAATGGTTTTGGAAAGCCGCGATCTGGCCATTCAAGCGGCGATTGCCGGAATGGGGGCCATTGCCGTCGACAAACGCTTTCTGACAAAGGAGGTGAATGCCGGCCATCTGCTCCTGCCCGATTGGCCGGTTGTCGAACTGGAAACAGGGTATTGGTTTGTGCGGTCGCCCGCGCGCCCGCTGTCGAGGCCGGTCGGGGCATTCCGGGACTGGCTCCAAAGCACGACATAGGGCACTGACGCAGGTTCCGGCGCGCCACAAACCCGGCCTGCTTTCCAACCGGCCGGCGAACGCTTATGCTCGCGGCCCCGTCCTGAAGGAGCATGGGTGCGCCATGGGTTCCCTGACCAAACCTCTGATTTTTCTTGTCATGCTGACCTCGGTCCATTTTTTCCCGGGCGGATCGGCTTCCGCGGAGACCCTGACCTTCCAGATCCGCAGCGAGCACCCAAACATCGTCGATGTGGAGCTTTACTCCGACACCCGCCAAGGCCATGTCTGGCCCGGCCGTGAGCGGGTTTATGTCTTGAACAACTACACGCTTCAGCGCATTGGCATTTCGTGCCAGAAAGGTGAAAGGGTGTGCTACGGAGCCTGGGTGCGCAACAGGACGGAGACCTATTGGGGTGTCGGCTACCAGAACAGGATGCGCTGCCGGAGTTGCTGCTACATATGCGACGGTGGCCAGACCGAAGTGATCGTTCTCAAACCTTGAGGGACTTTCCCTCAACTCGCCAGCACGACAACCACCACAGCGGCGCCGATCAGCAGACAGCCGATGATCTCGGCCTGTCTCAGCTTTTCCCTGAAAACAAAGACAGAAAACAAAAGTGTGAAGACAAGCTCAATCTGGGCAAGAGCCCGGACATAGGCCACCTGTTGCAAGGTCATGGCCGTGAACCAGCCAATCGATCCCGCGATCCCCGTGATGCCGACAAAGACACTCGAACGCCATGTCCTGATCGTGGCGGACAATTCAGCGGGCCTGCGAACCGCCATCCAGGCTCCCATCACGAAGGTCTGGAACAACGTGACCAAGGCAAGCGCGAAGCCTGCCTGCATCAGGTAACCGGTTCCCTCCAGGCTCAAGGCGGCGGACCTGTAGAGCGCAGCCGATGCCCCGAACAATCCGGCCGAGGCAAGACCGATGAACGCCGGCCGGCTGCTCAGCGCGGACGCCATGGATGCAAGATCCTTCGGTTCCCGCGCAAGCGAAACGGTAACGACGCCTATGACCCCAAGCAGAATTCCGATCCCTGCTGAAAGGGTGACCGTTTCCCCGATGAGCAGCCAGCCGAACAAGGCCGCTTGGATCGGCTCGGTCTTCGAATAGGCTGTACCGGCGGTGAAATTCCGATAAGAGAAAAGATGGATGAGCAGAAAGGTTGCCGCGATCTGAGCCAACCCGCCGAGGAATGCCAAGGGATAAAAAACGAGCGGCAGTTCCGGAAAGGGGAGACCGAGGCCGGCATTCAACCCCCATACATACAGCCAGGCAAAAGGGACGCCATACGCGAACCGGACAAAGGTGGCGCCGCTGGTGCCAAGCCGGCCTTTCAGATGTTTTTGCAGGGCGGAGCGAAGATTCTGGCAGAAGGCCGCGAATACAGTGATCGGGATCCATAGATCCATCGCAGGCTCCCAAATTGCCAATACCATATGTCTTGGGGAGGGTATGCCGCCTTTTGGTCTGCAACAATTGACGTTTTCGCATCGCTGGGTGAGCCCCCCTCACCCGCACATGCCAGCGCATGGAGCCCGGAGGTGACGGATTGTCCTATCGCTTGACAGAACGATGGAGGGCCGCTTAGGTCCGCGCCACAACAGTCCCTTTCCGGAGAATGCCCCCCAATGATGCACCATGACCTTGGCCAGCTTGAAACCGTAATCAATGCCGCGTTTGAAGACCGGGCGTCCATCGATGCCCATACCACCGGCGAGGTGCGGGATGCCGTTGAAACGACACTGAACCTGCTGGACCGGGGCCAGGTGCGGGTCGCCGAGAAGAAAGACGGGGATTGGCATGTCAACCAATGGGCCAAGAAGGCGGTCTTGCTCTCCTTCCGCCTCAATGCGATGGAAGTCATCAAGGGCGGGCCGGGCGATGCGGCCTGGTGGGACAAGGTGCCATCGAAGTTCGATGGCTGGCGCGGGATCGACTTTGAAGAAGCCGGCTTCCGGGCTGTGCCAAATTGCACCGTCCGCCGGTCCGCCTTCATTGGCAAGGGCGTCGTGCTGATGCCGTCATTCGTGAACCTGGGTGCCTATGTCGATGAGGGAACCATGGTCGACACCTGGGCCACCGTTGGATCCTGCGCGCAAATCGGCAAAAACGTGCATCTGTCCGGGGGGGTGGGCATTGGCGGCGTTTTGGAGCCGCTGCAGGCCAATCCGGTCGTCATCGAGGACAATTGTTTCATCGGAGCCCGGTCGGAAGTCGTCGAAGGCGTGATCGTCGGCGAAGGGTCTGTGCTCTCCATGGGTGTTTTCATCGGGCAGTCGACCAAGATCGTGGACCGCCAGACCGGGCAAATTCATGTGGGCCGGGTCCCGCCCTACTCCGTTGTCGTTCCGGGATCCCTTCCCGGAAAGAATCTGCCGGGAGAGAACTATGGTCCCAGCCTTTACTGCGCGGTGATCGTGAAGACGGTCGATGAACAGACCCGCTCGAAAACGTCCATCAACGAGCTGTTGCGCGACTGATCCCTTTCAGAGGCCCAAGCTCGGCCGCCGGGGAACCGGCGGTTGAGCGTGGTGGCAGAAGAACCGCAGCGCCAAACAGACGCCATCCGGGCGGCCGCGAATACGCGTCCGGCGATGGCCACCGGGCGCGCGCGTTCCGGTCGGATTTGCGCGCTGCTCACCCCAGCAGCCGGCCAGACATCTCCTGAATAAAAAGCGAGAGCAGAAAATCGAGAACGACGATCCCGATGGCCAGCCCGACACCGCATCGCAGCGTGATGCGCGCGACGACAAAGCGGTACCAAAGCGCGGCGATCAGGATTGTCATCCAGAACAGAACGGTGAAGCCGCTGCTGATCATGCCCGAAAGATAGAAAAGCCCGATGAGCGCGTAGGGAGCGGCAATCAGAAGGCTCGTCCAGTTGCGAACGGCAATAAAGGGCGCGTAGCCCTGGGAAATGCCGATCGGCCCTGCAAGAGCCGCCAGAAGCAAGGGCAGCGCAATCCAGTCAAGACCAAGGGCAAGAAAACGCGAAACCCAGAAATTCGTCGCGGCCAGCCCCTCGGCCGTCATGTCCGATTCCATCAGGATCAGTTTCTGCTCGGCCAAAGAACTCACCCAGAAAAGCGGCAAAATGAACAGGATCGCGCCGAAAGAGCGCCAAAAGCCGCCAAGGGATAAATCAAACCACGAAAGCCCCTCTGGCCGGTTTTGCAACAAAAGCCATGACCCTTTTAGGCTCCAGACCGCCTCGCGCAAAGAGATCATGCCGCGTTCACCTTGGACGATTGGAAATAGCTTTCCAGAAATCTTGCGTAGATGGCCGCCAGGCGCTCCAGGTCGTCGACAACGACATGCTCGTCGACTTTGTGCATGGTTTGCCCGACAAGCCCGAATTCAACGACGGGACAGTGGTTCTTGATAAAACGCGCGTCGGACGTCCCGCCGCCGGTGGACAGGTCCGGGACCCTTCCGGTCTCCGCGCGAATGGCGGCGGCCAGCGCGTCGATCAAGCCCTGATCCTTCGTCAGGAAGGCTTCGCTTGCGTCGGGCTTGTAGATGATCTCATAGGAAAGGTCTCCCCCGGCCGCCTCCGCCAGGGTGGCTTCAATTCTTGTCTGGAGCGACTGGAGGGTCCACAAATCATTGTAACGGATATTGAAACGGGCTTCCGCCCTGGCTGGAATGACATTGAAGGCCGGATTTCCGACGTCGATGCTGACGAACTCAAGGTTCGACGGCTCGAACCGCTCGTTGCCATTGTCGAACGCTTCGCTGTCAAGAGCCGACACAAGCCGCAGCAGACCCGGCACCGGGTTACGCGCCAGATGGGGATAGGCGACGTGTCCTTGTATGCCGTTCACCCGGATCGTGCCGGACAACGAACCCCGCCGTCCCACCTTTATGGTCTCTCCCAGCTTTTCGGGATTTGTCGGTTCCCCCACGATACAGCCATCGAACACGTGGCCGTTCGCTTTTGCCCATTCAAGCAGTTTCACCGTGCCGTTGATCGCCGGCCCCTCCTCGTCACCGGTGATCAACAGCGAGATGGTGCCCCCGAAATCGGGGCCGCGGGTCCGCACAAAGCCGAGCGCGGCGGCGGCGAATGCGGCAATGCCCCCCTTCATGTCGACGGCCCCGCGCCCGAACAGGCGGCCGTCCTCAATCGCTCCTTCGAAAGGTCCGTGGCTCCACGCGGCCTCATCGCCGGGCGGAACAACATCTGTGTGGCCCGCGAAAACGAAATGCGGCGCCCCGCTGCCAATGCTCGCGAACAGGTTTTCGACATCGGGCGTGCCATCATCCGAAAAGACGACCCGGTCAGCGCGAAAACCGGCACCGGAAAGGACTGTGCCCAGATAGGACAGCGCCCCCCCCTCCTGCGGGGTCACCGAGGGGCAGCGGATGAGATCCCGCGCCAACTGCACGGCAAGAGGAAGGTGGTGCGGATCAGCGGGCATGAGGACTGACTTTCCAAACCTTACGGGACTAGCTGGAGCGCCGGAAATAGCTGTCGGACATCGGGCCATGTTTGTTGGGGCCCCGGATGCCGGGAGCGACACCGATGATCACGACAGCCAGAACATTTATGATGGGCACGAAGATCAACAGACCGAGGAAACCTGTTACCCCAATATCCTGGCAGCGTTTGATGACCAGCGCGAGTTCAATCCACTGCAGGAGAAGAAACAGGAGAGGAAACAGAGCGTTGGACTCCATGAAGCTGACCAGCGTCACCTGGTTGATGTCAATGTCCGGCCCCAGGGACGACCACCACATGTTGAATGCGATACCGATCACCACCCAGACAAGGGCAAAAGCCAGCCAATAGGCGTGGCGGCCTACCCGGCCGATGGGACTCAGAAACAGCCAAACGAGGCCGGGGGTCAGATTTGCGGCGGGCGCGGGAGAGGCCATCAGCTTCCGATCTTGAACACGTTCATGAAACTTGATGAGGAGTTAGTCGCAACTCCGCCGGCGATCAAGCCGGAAGGCTTATTTTAACGACCTTGCGATAACACGAGCCCGCCTCGGGTCCGCAGCGCCATCCGCAGTCGCATGTAAAACTCTGGCGGACAAACCAATCATTGTTTCGTAACATCAAGTCTAATACTCAAGGATCATTCGTCGGAAGCAGCAGTCGATCCTTACATTTTCGGGAGCTTACAGACTTGAGCGTTTCCCTGTTTTCAGTGGCCGCAGCCCACATCCTCAATCTCGTCGTGTCGTTTGGAACCCGTGTTCCGGTCTTTCGCGGTTTGCCCGGACAAGACGATAGGAACCGAGGGCCCGAGAACAGTTGGAAAATGCCTATTTGCGCCGCCTTTCTGGGCTTGCTAATTGGCGGGCTCTCCCCGGCCACCGCGCAGGAGCGTCCGAAAGACGTCCCGGAAAACCTGCAACCTGCAGCGATCCAGGAATTGGTCGACCGCCTCGACCCGGACCAGCTCGACGCCTTGAGCCAGCTCATGCAGCTCATCACCGAGGGCACGCAGTCCACCGCAATGACTCCGCCCCCTGTTGAGTCCCTGCCTTTTCTCGACAAGCTGGACGCGTTTTTTGACCAGTTCATCGCGATGCTTGCCGGATATTTTTCCTCCATACCCGATCTTGTCCAGGCTGCGATCGGGTCGATCGGCGCTCTTGTGCAAGGTCAGCTCGCCGGTCCGTTCATCCCGTTTCTTGGACTTGCCCTGGCCTTGACCGCGCTCGGTTTCGCCGCCGAACTGGTCTTCAACCGGTTCACCCGCAAACGGCGCGATGCTGTTCGCACCAACAAACCCGAGAGCCTGTTTCAGACCGTTAAAATGGTATCGACCCGCTTTGCCTTGGACGCTGGGGGGCTGTTCGCGTTTGCCGTGGTCGTCTTGATCGGCGGCCGGGTCGCTGGCACCGCGACACCAGCAGCGAGCCTTGCCATGCAGGCCATCTTCCTGATGGTGGTCATGCCACGTTTGATCGGAGCCATTCTACGTTTTGCCCTCGCACCCCATCGCCCCGAACTCCGGCTTGTGCGCGCGAACAACTGGACGGCGACCTTCATTTACAAGAACCTGATTGTTCTTTTTGCTGTGGTGGGGGCGGCCCTCTTTTTCAACAAGCTAATTGTACTCTCTGGCTATGATCTTGATGAGACGTTCCGGTTTTTTGTCGGGCTCGCAGTGAACACCTGGATTCTTCTGATCATCTGGAAAGCACGGAAAGGTCTGACGGAGATCATCCTGGGCGATGAGGAACAACCTTCAACCGGCCTGGAGCGAATGGCCTACTTCTGGCCCTACTTTTCCATGGCCTTTGTTGCCTTCAACTGGCTTCTGGTACGGGCAAGTGTCGTTTCCGGCCAAGGGGTGTTGACCGGGGAACAGTCCCTGGGTGTGATCACGCTTGTCCTATTTGCCCCTTTCCTCGACACCATGGTGCGGGGCATTGTTTCCCACGTTATCCCACCGATGCAGGGCGTCGGTCCGGTGGCCGAAGCCGCTTACCTTCAAACCCGGCATAGCTACATCCGGATTGCCCGTGTCGCATTGTTGACCGCGCTCATACTGTCCATCGCGCGGATTTACGGCGTAGACCTTTTGTCCTTCGGCGCCGAAAGCAGTTCAACCGTTGGACAAAATGCGGTCGGCTTCCTTCTCATTCTGGCAGCAGGGTATCTGGCGTGGGAATTGGTCAGCCTTTGGGTCAACCATCAGTTGGCAAAAGATTCTCCGCCGGCTGCCAGTAACAGTGAGGACGCAGAAATGGGGGGAGCGGGAAAATCCCGTATCGCGACCATCCTGCCCCTTTTGAAAGTCACGTTGCAGGTCACGATCATTGTCCTGACAACCCTTCTCGCGCTCGCTCAGATCGGCGTCAACATCACACCCCTTCTCGCCGGTGCCGGTGTTTTGGGTCTGGCCGTCGGCTTCGGTGCACAAACGCTTGTCCGCGATGTTGTGTCGGGGGTTTTCTTCTTGATGGATGATGCGTTCCGCTTGGGCGAATATATTGATGCGGGCGGAATCCAGGGCACGATCGAAAAAATCTCGATCCGCTCCATCCAGCTTCGGGGAGCAAATGGCCCAATCCACATCGTGCCCTATGGCGAGATTCCCAAACTCACCAACATGAGCCGCGACTGGGTGATCATGAAGCTCAGATTTACCGTCCCGTTTGATACGGATGTCGAGAAGGTCCGCAAACTCTTCAAGAAAATTGGCCAGGACATGATGGCAATGGACGAGTTCAAGGACGACATCATAGCCCCTTTCAAGGGTCAAGGCGTGGCCGATGTTGACGAAGTGGGCATCGTCGTGCGGGGCAAGTTTACAACCAAGCCCGGCAAGCAATTCGGCGTGCGCAAGGAAGTCTACAGACGCGTTCAGCATGCATTCGAGGAGAATGGGATCCAGTTCGCGCGCCGGGAAGTCCGCGTCCAGCTTCCGCCTGCGCTTCAAGACCTGCCCGAAGACCAGAAGCAGCAAATTGCGACGGCCGCAGCCGGTGCCGCCGACCCGCCCAAAACGCCAACGCCGGCGGCTTGAGAACAGAAGCAACAGCCTTGCCTGCTCGGGCGCGGCCGTTTTCGTCCGAATGGGGGATTGGAAATTTCCCCGTTTGGGGTCACTCTGCGATTCATGACTGAAGCTTTTGGGAGGAAGCTTTCACCATGGACAATCATGAGGCTTCGGCGACCATCGCCGACAAACCAAGCTATCGGCCCGATCCGGTGGTCAACAAGATCACCAAGGACGATGTCGTCGATGCACTGGCTGCGGGCCTGCGCGACTTCAAGGCCGCGCCGGTCTACGGGTTATCGATCGGAGCGTTTTTTGCAGTCGGGGGCCTGCTGGTGATTTCCAGCGCGGCAGCACTCGGCATGAGCTATCTGAGCTACCCGCTGGCCGCCGGCTTTGTTCTGATCGGCCCGTTCGCAGCCGTTGGCCTTTATGAAATCAGCCGCCGCCTGGAAACTGGAGACCCTGTCACCTGGAGCGGTATTTTCGGGACCATGTGGGCGCAAAAGGGCAAGGAACTGTCCTGGATGGCGTTCGTGGTTCTTTTCATCCAGATCATGTGGATGTACCAGGTGCGGCTGCTTTTGGCTCTGTTCCTCGGTTTTCAGTCTTTCGCGTCCTTCTCCGAATTCATCAACACAATCGTGGGCACGCCGGAAGGCCTCATGTTCCTGGCCGTCGGCCATGTGGTTGGTGCCATATTGTCGCTGATCCTGTTCTCCATCACCGTTGTGTCCTTTCCCTTGCTCATGGAGCGGGATCGGGATTTCATCACGGCGATGATCACGAGCGTGAAGGCGGTGGCGACCTCGCCGATTCCCATGATCGGCTGGGCCTTGGTGGTCACGATCACATTGGTCGTGTCGATTATTCCGGGCTTTATCGGCCTGGTCGTGACACTGCCGATCCTTGGGCATGCGACCTGGCATCTCTACAAGAAGTGCGTCGCACCCGAAACCTAGGACTGGAATGGCTTCCGGTCAGTTTGAAGCGGCGCGCCCTGATCTGACCGGGGATGATTGCTGGCACGTTTCGGGCCTTGGAATGTCTTTTCCTGACAAGACTGATGGCGCGCCGATGCAATCTTGCGACCATTTGCCTAGGGCCGATCTGGTTCTGGTGCATCCATTTCAGCTTTGCGGGCCAGCCAGTCCGTTAGTGACGCTATGTCCAATTCGGCAGACCGGTAGTCGACCCGTGTCAGGTAAAGACCGTCGGCGGGCGCGACCGGGCCACAGGCTGTTCTGTCCCGCGCCTCAAGGGCCTTGGTGATATCGCCAGGGCCCCATCTTCCCTCCCCGACAAGCCGCAAGCTCCCGACCATGGAGCGCACCTGATTGTGCAGGAAGGAGCGTGAGGAGCACTCGACAATGACGAACTCTCCCTCACGGCGCACCGAGAACTCTTCCAAGGTCTTTTCGGGAGACTTCGCCTGACATCTTGAATGCCGGAAGGTTGTGAAATCGTGGTGTCCAACAAACTCCTGCGCCGCCGCGTGCATGGCTTCAGCGTCCAAAGGTGCCTTCACATGCCAGGCGAGCCCCCGCTGATGGGTGAGCGGAGGAACCCGGTTGTGAATCCGATAGCGATAGGCGCGCCGGATCGCCGAAAACCTGGCATCGAACCCGTCATGCATCTTCTCGCAGGCGAGAATGACCACCGGATCGGGCTGGCAGTGAAAGTTCAATGCGTTCATCACCGTATCCGCGGGCCAGTCCTTGTTCAGATCCGCGTGCGCCACCTGACCGAGGGCGTGCACACCCGTGTCTGTCCGCCCGGCTCCGCCGATAGTGATGTCTTCGCCGCAAAAAGACTTCAGCGCCCGTTCGATCACAGCCTGGACGGACGGGCCGTTGGCCTGCCGTTGCCAGCCGCAAAACGGCCGGCCGTCATATTCCACTGTCAGCTTGTACCGCGGCATGGCCGGCCTATTCGAACTCTTCAAAAGGCGTTGGGAATGCAACCTCGATCGGCAGGTCGCGCTTGCCCGCCTCTGTCAATGCCATCGCCATGAAGGCCGCGCCGGCATAGGGGCCGGAGATCTTCGTGGCAAGTTCGGCATCGAAACCGAAGCGGGGATAATAGGTCGGCGGTCCCAGAACGAGGACCAGATCCTCGCCCGTCTCCCTCAAACGCGCCAATGACGAATGGATCAAGGCGCCGCCTATGCCTTGCTTTTGATAAGCGGGCCGGACGGACATGGGGGCAAGACAGGTGACATGCAGCCCTTGCCCCGCGCCAATGGCGGCAGGGGTCGCCCGCGAAAAGGCGATGTGCCCCAGGATCGCGCCGTCCTCGCCGACCGCGACCTGCTCCAGCACGAGGGCACCGCAATGGCGTAGCTTCCGGACCAGATTCGCCTCGGCTTCCTGACCGAAGGCCGCAACGATGATGTCGCGCACATGATCCTTGTCGGCGCTTTCAAAGGGACGGACGGACAGACCATCGAGGAGGGGACTATGGGGCATTCTGTTTCCCTCAAATCAGCACGGTGCCGGGATGGATCTGCGCACCGCGCAGAAACGCCTCGCCGCTCATAGGCTTTTTCCCAGCGCGCTGAACCTGCGTCAGGCGAACCGCACCGGTCCCACATGCGACGACCGGATCGCTGTCGATCCGCACCAGCTCGCCCGGCGCGCCCGGGCCGGCCGTGGGCTCGAGCGTGCTGCGCAGCACTTTCAAGCGCTCCGGCTTGCCATTCACGATAAACTCGCACCACGCGCCGGGAAAGGGCGACAGGCCGCGAATATGATTGTGCACCGTCCCGGCCGGCTGGGACCAGTCTATGCGGGTTTCCCCCTTGTCGAGTTTTTGCGCGTAGGTCACGCCATCTTCGGGCTGTGTTACCTGAGTCAACGCACCGCGTGACAAGGCGGCCAGTGCCCGGACCATCAGGTCTCCGCCGAGGCCCGACAACCGGTCGTGCAATTCACCCGCTGTCAGGTCCGGGCCGATGGGAACCGTCTCCGACATGCAAACGGGGCCGGTATCCAGTCCTTCCTCCATCCGCATGACCTGAATTCCGGTTTCAAGATCCCCGGCCATGATGGCCCGATTGATCGGCGCCGCCCCCCGCCAGCGGGGAAGCAGGGAGGCATGAAGGTTCAAGCAGCCCTCGCGCGGCGCGTCCAGGATCGCCTTCGGGAGCAACAGCCCATAGGCGACCACGACCGCGACATCCGCCTGCAACCCGGCAAACGCCTCTTGTTCCCCAGCACCCTTGAGGCTCGTGGGCGTGAACACGGGTATACCGACCGCCTCGGCCGCCTCATGAACGGGAGATTTTTTCAAATCCATTCCACGCCCGGCGGGACGCGGCGGCTGCGTGTAACAGGCCACAACCTCATGGCCTTGCCCGATGATTTCCATCAGGGCCGGCACGGCGAAATCCGGAGTTCCCATGAAAACAATGCGAAGGGTCATGATGCTCCTGACGCGTGAGTGAGTTGAGCGCCGTTATGGACCAATCAGAGCGCCTCGGGCAACCGCAAGACTGTTCCAGCGCCCGACAGTCGAGGGCCGAACGGGCGGGTTCGACGGGCCCCTGCCCGTATTCGGGGTCCAGGCTCGGGCCGGCGGCATGACCAAAGACGGGTAGCCAGACCGGCTTCCGGCCTGTGTGCCTGCTAACTGGCGGCTTTACCGGTGAGGCGTGCCTGCTTGTTGAATCTCTTCATCACGCGGTCCCTCTTCAACTTTGACAAATAGTCGATGAACAGTTTCCCGTTGAGATGGTCCAACTCGTGTTGAATGCAGGTCGCCAGCAACCCATCCGCTTCCAGTTCCCTAGGGTCGCCATTTCGGTCGATGAACGAAACTTTCACGGCCGCCGGGCGTTCCACGTCCTCGTAAAACTCGGGGATGGACAGGCAGCCTTCCTGGTAGACCGACAGTTCATCGCTCGCCCATGTGATTTCCGGGTTGATGAAGACCATCGGTGCCTTGGGGTCGCCTTCCTTTGCGACGTCGAGAACGAATATCCGTTTCAGCACGCCGATCTGGCTCGCCGCGAGGCCGATCCCCGGCGCATGGTACATGGTTTCCAGCATGTCGTCGGCCAAGCCCCGGATTTCATCGTCGACATTGGCGATCGGGGCGCATGTCTGCCGCAGAAGCGTGTCTGGAATCGTTAGAATGGTGTGCGTCGTCATGGGTTTGACATAAGCAACCTGCGCCAGCCGGTCAACGTGAAATCCCGCAGTTTCCCGCCCGCCAGCACCATGATTTCTGCAAGGATCCGCGAATCGTTCTATCTTTGTTTCATGATGGATAGTGTATTTGTAATCGCGGGCCGCCCGATCTCGCTTTTCGAAGCTGCCGTGGCCGGTGGACTGGCGCTGCTGGTCATTATTCTATGGCTCGGTTTAAACATATTGCGCCAGGTGCGGGCGCGGGCTCAAACCGATGAGGCCGCCCGCGAGCGGATCCACGAACTGGAAACCCACCTTTCCGAAATCCTCAGGTCCCAGGGCGAGATGACCGGCCGCATGCAAACCATGGCCGAGGTGTTTGGTTCGCGCCAGTCGGACATGATGCGGGCAGTCAATGACCGTTTGGACGGGATGGGACACAAGCTGGGTCTTTCCATGGCGGACACGGGCCGGCAGACCCATGATGGTTTGCGGCAGGTTCACGAGCGATTGGCGGTGATCGACAGGGCCCAGCGGACAATCTCGGACCTGTCCGGCCAGGTGAGCGAGTTGCAAGCGATCCTTGCGAACAAGCAAACACGGGGCGCATTTGGTCAGGGCCGGATGGAGGCGATCATCCAGGATCAGCTTTCCCCATCCCAATACAGCTTCCAGACGGCGCTTTCCAATTCCAGCCGCCCGGACTGCCTGATCCACATGCCCAATGGCGCGCCGCCTTTGGCGGTCGATGCGAAGTTTCCTCTGGAAGCGTTCAATCTTTTGCGCAAGGCGGACACGGAGGAGGCGCTGAAGGCGGCCCAGGCCCAATTCCGGCGCGACATGACCAAACACATCCAGGACATCCGGGAAAAGTATCTTCTGCCCGGAGAGACACAGGATACGGCCTTTTTGTTCGTCCCCTCGGAGAGTGTTTTCGCCGAGCTCAACGAGCGGTTCGAAGATCTCGTTCAAAAAGGCCATCGGGCGCGGGTCGTCATCGTGTCACCCTCGCTGCTTATGTTGTCGATCCAGGTCATTCAGGCCGTCCTGCGGGATGCCAAAATGCGGGAACAGGCACACTTGATCCAGGCGGAAGTCGGACATCTGATGGACGATATCGGCCGGCTGAACGATCGTGTCGGGAAGCTGCAGTCCCACTTCGCGCAGGCAAACAAGGATATCGATCAGATCCTTATCTCAACCGACAAGATCTCGAAACGCAGCCGTAAGATCGAGGATCTGGAGCTTGGGGACGCGTCCGCCGAGCAACCGGCACAAAGCCCACCCCGGGCCGCGTCGTTGACCCCCTAAGCCAGCCGCCGGGCCTTTGTGATGGCGCCCCATTCGGTGGCCGCTATCCGCTCAATGGCCTGATCCAGCTCTTCGAAGGCAACGGTCATCGTATGCCCGTTGGCGTGCAGAAGGCGGTTCGGGGCAGCAATGATTGCAACGTGCCCCTTCCAGAACAAAAGATCGCCGCGCTGAAATCCCGCACGGTCGTCATGGGGGATTTCGTCGCCGGCCTCGGCTTGCTGCATGTCGCTGTCGCGCGGCAGGTCGTATCCGCCCGTCTGGGCCGCAAGCTGAACCAGAGCCGAGCAATCCAGCCCCAAGCTGCTCCGCCCGCCCCATAGATACGGCGTGCCCAAAAACTCCTCGGCCACAGACACCCAATCCGGCTCAATGTGATTGAGATCGACAAGATGCCTTGCCACCACAAACGAGCTGTCCTCCAAGCGCGCGTAAACCAGCCCGCGAACCTCCACCTCGTCGACAATGCAGACTTTGGATCCAATCGAAAGCAAACCCACGGGCGGCCTCTTGAGGTCCGGCTCCGGATAGCGGAAGGAACGCAAGGCGCGCAAACGGTGAGTGGCTGGGGTCACCGGCCCCAATCCATCCTCGGGGACCCAGCCGACATAGCCGTCAGTGTCCAGTTGCCCCCAGGCGAACCCACCGGGCGTTCTGTCGTACACCGTCAGCCACTCTCCCCGCAGAAGCTCGGTATCAGTCGGGCTCGCTGGATCGGGCTCGGCGCGCATCTGCAAGCGGTCACACAGAACCTGGTGTACTTCGCCTTCAACAAAACGGCCTGCTTCCACCAGGCCCTCATAGTCAGCGGCGGCCAGATCCGTTCGAACCGGGTGCCGTCTGCGGTCGAATGGCGTCATGACGCCTCCCTTCAAGTCACCGGGGCAAGCCCCTTGCTTTCACCGTGATCAGGTTTCCCAGTTGATCCAGATAGAGCGCACCTTCAACCGTGCGTCCAATGATCACATTACGCCGGTCGGCTTCATCGCGCTTCCGGGTGAGCAGCTTCATGTTTCCAAGCGTATCGAGCGCGCGGGTGATGGCCGGTTTCGTCACATTGAGACGGGTTGCGAGACCGCGCACCGTGTGCGGCGGCGGCTCCAGATAGACGGTCAGCAGGATTGTCATCTGCCGTGCAGATAGATCAAAGTCCCCGTCCCTCACGAGGCACAAATTGACCTCGTGCAAGAGACGCAGCGCCTGACCAGGGCGCAAGTCAATCGGCATGGCTCGCTCGCATTGTGACGCTCATACGCCGCAGTAGCAGATTCTTCGTTTCGGCTCCGTTACTATTTATCGCAAGCGTTCAAGTTGACGCGGACTTGATTGCAGGCCCAAGGCCGCACGTTTTTGATCGGCCGGGCATCTCCGGCATGTCATTGCGAATGCCTGAGCGTCTTAAGCCGGGTCTCCATAGCGATCACAAATCAGGTCGAAAAGCGCGCGAATGCCCTGCGCCTCACCGCCGACGGGACGGCCCGGCTTGTCAATCGGAACCCAGCCGTAGATATCGAAATGCACCCAGCTGCCTGCTTTTTCCACAAACCGGGACAAGAACAGGGCCGCGGTGATGGAACCGGCAAACCCGGCTCCGGCCGTGTTGACATGATTGATATCGGCGATCCGGCTTTCGAGATACTTCATGTAAGGCTGCCATAACGGGAGCCGCCACAGCGGATCATTCGCCGCATCCGCCATCATGGCGATGTCTTCCGCCAGGTCGTCGTCAGGGGTAAAAAAGGGCGGAAGATCGGGGCCCAAAGCCACACGGGCCGCACCCGTCAGAGTCGCCATGTCGATCAGCAGGTCCGGCTCCTCCTCGTCAGCCAGCGCGAGGGCGTCGGCGAGGACAAGGCGGCCCTCGGCGTCGGTGTTTCCGATTTCGACGGTGAATCCCTTCCGGCTCCGCAGCACGTCGCCGGGGCGGAACGCCTCACCCGAAACGGCATTTTCGACGCAGGGAACGACCACCCGCAGACGGACAGGAAGCTTGGCTGCCATGATCATTGCCGCAAGACCAAGAACATTGGCCGCGCCGCCCATGTCCTTTTTCATCAGCAGCATCGCATTCGAGGGTTTGATATCGAGCCCGCCGGTATCGAACACCACACCCTTTCCAACCAGTGTCACCTTCGGCGCAGCCTCATCCCCCCAGGAATAATCCGCCAAACGCGGCGGCCGGCTGCTCGCCCGGCCGACAGTGTGGACCATTGGAAAACCGCGCTCGACCAGTTCGCCCGCCTCAATGATCTCACCCGTTCCGCCATGGGCTTCGAACAGATCGCGGATCGCGAAGGCCAGTTCCGCCGGCCCGAGATCATTGGCCGGTGTATTGATCAGATCGCGCGCGAGATTCACGCCAGCTAAGATGTGCGCAACCCGGCCGGTATCGGTGCCCGACGGCAGCACAAGGCGGGGCAGCCGGTTCTGCGCCGGCCGGTATCTGGTGAACCTGTAGGACGACAGCCCGAAGCCGAGAAGAAGCGCAGGCAAGTCGGGCACTGCGTCGGGCAAGGCATAGTCCGCGGCCGGAAGCCTTGCCAACGCAGCCCCGATTGCAAACGGGTCGGTGTTCGGCTCTTCACTCAGACCGAGCAATGCCACGGAAGAACCGGTCGCCGGATCGTTTGCCAGAACAGCGGTCCCGGCTTTTCCCTCAAACCCCTGCAACCGGCAGAAATCCCACACCGCTTGATGCAGGGTTCTCTCCTCGCCAGTTACGTCACTCGTCAGAACTGGGAGAACAGGGATCGGGTTTTCTGCATTGGCGGAACCGATGAAAAGGGTCTGCACGGCACACTCCAGGCTGGTGTCGGATCAACTTTCAAGATCTCCCATACGACGACTTCCGCCACATCGCAATTCAGCCGCCGCCATTCGTTTAACCAAACATTAGGGTTAACAAGGTATTGCATTTCATTGGTATTCCAAAACGGCCTCAAGGACGGCAACATGGCACGGTCTGTTTCCAACACCATTTCGAAGCGCCCCGGCCTTCTGGCTTCAGTTGCCGTGATTTCCCTTGCGGTTCTGGTCAGCGGATGCGCTTCGTCAAAACGGCAGGACGTGGGAACGCATTCCCCGGCCACCGGAAGCGTGGACCTCGTGCCCGGCTCAACAGCGGCGCGGCAAAATGTGGACCAATGGGCTGGCGCTTATGAACAGAACCGGCAGGACCCGCGCGCCATCATGGGATACGCGGATGCCTTGAGCAAAAACGGGCAGATTGTGCAGGCACACGCCGTTTTGCGCAGTGGCGTCATCGCTCATCCGAAAGACAGGGCGATCGCCTCGGCCTATGGGAAGGTTCTGGCGATGAACGGAAATTTCGATGAAGCGCTGAATGTCATTCAACGGGCCCAGACCCCGCAGACGCCGGACTGGCGGCTTTTGTCCGCGGAAGGGGCGGTCTACGACCAGATGGGACAACACGACAAGGCCCGCGCGCTTTACCAACAGGCGCTCAAGATCCAGCCAGATGAGCCAAGCCTGTTGAACAATCTTGGCTTGTCCCATCTGCTGGCCGACGAGTTGCCCGAAGCGGAATACACTTTGCGCCGGGCCGCCGCTCTACCGGGAGCGGACAGCCGGGTCCGCCAAAACCTGGCATTGGTTCTTGGTCTCCGGGGCAAATTCAGCGAAGCCGAGCAGATCGCAACGGCTGAACTGGATCCTCGCCAGGCGCAAGCGAACATCGCCTACCTCCGGAGCATGCTGCAAAATCGCGGGTGACATTCGAGACCAACGGTCACGTCATCCGGCTCTAGCCCTAGCCGCTGTACTCTGTTGATCCGTGGCCCCCACCAAGCCTGACGCCCCTCGTTTGCCTTGCCGGGGCATGAATGCATTGCACTTCAGTCCCGCCATGTTACCCGGCGCTTTTCGAGAATTCCCAACACCATTTTGTCTAAAATGATGCCGAAACCTGCATAACGGCGGGCCCCATGATGACAAAGAACAAAACCGGCAAGAAAAACACGATCATGGGAACTGTCAATTTAGGCGGCAAAGACGCCGCTTTTTTCTCGGCCTCTTGCATCCGTTGTTGCCGGTTTTCGTCGGCCATAACCCGCAAAGCGCTGGCGACAGGCGTTCCGTAGCGCTCGGCCTGGATCAGTGCCATCATGACGTTCTTGACCCCTTCAAGCCCCGTGCGATTTGCCAGGTTCTCGTAGGCTTTGCGGCGTTCCCCAAGATAGGACAATTCGGCGGTCGTCAGACTCATTTCTTCGGCAAGCGGAATGGATTGGATGCCGATTTCCTCCGCCACCCGCTGAAACGCCGCTTCAATCGACATCCCGGATTCAACACAGATCAGCATCAAGTCCAGCGCATCCGGCCATGCCCGGCGGATGACAAGCTGTCGCTTGTCGATTGCGTTTTGGACGTAGATGTTGGGAACAAAAAAACCGAGAGCGGCCACCGTAGCCGGTATCAAAAGTTGAAGCGCAGGGTTCAAGGCATCAGCAAGTATCACATAGCAATAAAACAACGCCACCAAGAAGAGGATGATCGGCATCACAACCCGCGCGAACACAAATGTATAGACAGGAGCAGTGCCCCTGTAACCTGCCATGCGAAGCCTGTTCTGAGTGTTTTCGTCGGCGAGCATTGATCTCAGATTGAACCGGTCAACAATGGACCTGATGTTTTGACCACCTGATTGCATCCGTAAGGATGCGCGGGCATCTCCCTTTTCCGTGGCAAGCCGGGCACGTTCCTTGGCCCGCAATCTGTCCCGTTCCAGAGCGACGGATTTCATTCTGTGTTTGAGTGCGTTCCGCTCGAATATCGGCATAACAATCACGAACACCGTTCCGGCGACGGCAATCATCGTCAGCATGGCGAGTAGAAACTGGCTATTGGCGATGTTCGACACGTCCACTTTCTCCGCGTTGTTTAAAAATCAAAATTGATCATTTGGCGCATCACCAATATTCCGATCGTCATCCATAGACCACTTCCAATCAGTATGATGTTTCCGGATGTTGTTGTGAACAAAAGCATAATGTAATCCGGAGCAATAAAATACAGTATCAATGTTATAATGAATGGAAGAGAGCCAATAATAGCCGCAGAAGATTTGGCCTCAGAGCTCAGCGCCACGATTTTCCTTTGCATGCTTTTTCGGCCGCGAAGCACACGGGAAAGGTTGCCAAGAGCTTCCGAAAGACCACCCCCGGCTTTCTGCTGGATCGAGACCACAATTGCGAAAAAATTCGCCTCAGCCAAAGGCATCCGTTCAGGCAGCCGGCTCACCGCTTCCGAAAGTGACACGCCCATCACCTGCATCTCGACGATCTTCCGGAACTCGGTGGCAACTGGATCACGCGACTCCTTGGCTACGACCTTGATGCAATCGGCCAATGGCAAACCTGCCTTCACCCCGCGGACAATGATATCGACAGCATTGGGCAACTCATCGAGAAAGGCAGAAAATCGGCGTTTGCGTTTGTAACCGATGTACCAGCGGGGGAAGCCAAAACCTCCAACGAACCCGAACCCGAGTGTGATGAGAAGGTTACCACTGACAAAGTAACCCAGCACCAAAAAGACCAAAGCAGATCCGATACTGAACAAGACGAATTGCTTTGCCCCCCATTCAAACCCGGCCTGCTCCAACCTTTGCCGCAAAGTGAGTTTTTTTTGCTTGTCCGCCTTGGCTTTTTGACGTTCCTCGAACTGGGAGAGCTGGTCCTGGACTGTCTTTCGCCGACGATCATTGTCTTTGATTTTTTTCCGCTGCTCGAGCGTTCGCCCTTGCGTTGCTATGGACTGGAGCCGTTCGTCGCGCCGCTTCGTCCCCGACAACGCCGGCTGGAAGAGAGCATACATCAGGCCCCCGACGCTGACGGCCGCCAGGACAGCGACCGCCAGACCTGTAATCTCGGGACTGAGAAAGTACTCGAACGCGTCCATCACTTTCCTCAATCGCTGATATATTCAGGGGCTTCCGAGGCATCCAAAGCCTGGGCAAGACGCGCTTCCTCGCCGAAGTACCGCGCCTTGTCCCAGAATTTCGGGCGACCAATCCCGGTGGAACGATGCCGGCCCATGAGACGGCCGTTGGCATCCTCGCCAATCAGGTCATAGACAAAGATGTCCTGGGTGATGATGACGTCCCCCTCCATGCCCAGCACTTCCGTCACATGGGTGATCCGCCTTGAGCCATCCCGCAAACGCGCGGCTTGAACAACGATGTCGATCGACGTCACGATCATTTCCCGCAAAGTTCTGGATGGAAGCGAAAAACCGCCCATGGTGATCATCGATTCCAGACGCGAAAGCGCTTCACGTGGGGAGTTGGCGTGAAGTGTGCCCATCGAACCATCGTGACCCGTGTTCATGGCTTGCAGAAGATCGAACGCCTCCGGACCACGGACCTCGCCCACGATAATGCGTTCGGGCCTCATGCGCAGACAGTTCTTCACGAGGTCGCGCATCGTAACCTCACCCTCGCCTTCCAGATTCGGCGGCCGGGTTTCCAAACGAACGACATGCGGCTGTTGAAGCTGAAGTTCGGCAGAGTCTTCACAGGTGATGATCCGCTCGGTGTTTTCGATATAGGCCGTCAGGCAGTTCAAGAGCGTCGTTTTGCCCGAACCGGTTCCGCCAGAGATCAAGATATTGCAGCGCGAACGGCCGATAATCTGAAGGATTTGGGCACCTTCAGGGGTAATCGATCCATACTTGACCAATTGATCTAGAGTCAGTTTGTCGCGCTTGAACTTCCGGATCGTGAGAGCCGGACCATCAATCGCAAGTGGCGGCGCGATCACGTTCACGCGGGATCCGTCCGGCAGGCGCGCGTCGCAAATCGGGCTTGAATCATCCACCCGGCGGCCAACCTGGCTCACAATGCGCTGACAGATATTCATCAACTGCGCGTTGTCCCGGAAACTGACCGACGTTTGCTCAACCTTCCCCTGCGTTTCGATGTAAACGATATCGGCACCATTCACCATGATATCGGCGATATCGTCTCTGGCCAGCAATGGCTCCAGCGGGCCATATCCCAAAACATCATTGCAGATGTCTTCGAGCAAATCCTCCTGTTCGGAGATCGACATCACGACATTTTTCAGGGCAATGATGTCATTAACGACATCCCGAATTTCGTCCCGGGCGTCTTCGACTTCGAGCCGGCTCAGTTGCGAGAGATCGATCGCTTCTACGAGCGCATTGAAGATCTGAGCCTTTGTTTCGTAGTACTCGGTCGATTTCCGCCTCAACGGTGTCGTCTGAGGCGCCGTTGGAGCAGGTGCATCCGGCTTTGGCGCTGGCTTGGCAGCAGCCGGAACCGGTGCCTCGGACCCTGCTTCCGGAACCCTTTCCAGTTCTTCCACGGGAGCCGCGGGTGGCCGCGCCACGGGCTGCATGGCGCGTCCCGTTGATGGACCACTTGGCGTGTTACCCCGTCTTCCGAACATGGTTGTCAACTATCCTGTGTTTGACGGTCAAAGGCCTATCAGCCGGCCTTCCGCCCGAGTTTCGAAAGCAACGCTCCTAACGGAGACCGTTTCGCCTTGCTTGGATTGGCCTTGCCGGAAACTTTATCGGCCATCTGGGAAAACAGTCCGGCAATGGCGTGTTTCGGATCAACTTCCGCGATCATCTGTCCGTTGTTGGCAGCCGTTCCGAATAGATGCGGCTCGAACGGAATCATGATCGACGTGTCCAGGCCCAACGCGCTGGCAAACTCGTCAGGCTTGATTTCCGGACGCTTGGGCACGTTCAGGCGGTTGATCACAAGGTGCGGGGAGCGGTCGTTTGGCCGCAGCTGTTTCAGTGCGTCGACGAGATTCTTTGCGTTCCGGAGATTGGCGAGGTCCGGTTCGGCGACCATGATGACCTCATCTGCGGAAACCAGAACCTTCTTGATCCAGGCATTCCAGGCATGCGGGACATCGAGCACGACGGCAGGCGTTCCTGCCCGCATCGTGTCGATCAACTGCTCGAAGGAGTTCTCGCTGTAGTCGTATGTCCGCTCGAGCGATGCAGGTGCCGCCAGGAGGTTAAGGTGCTCACTGCATTTCGACAAAATGCGATCGAGAAATGTCTCGTCCAGACGGTCCGGCGAAGACACTGCTTCAAATACACCCTGGAGCGGATCCTGATTGAAGTCCAAGCCCGCGGTGCCGAACGGAAGGTCCAGATCGGCGACAACAACTTCGTGCTCAAAGCCGCGCGCAATCGCCCAGGCAATGTTGTGTGCCACAGTCGATGCGCCGCATCCGCCTTTGACGCCATAAACGGCAATAGTCCGGCCAAGCGGTTCCGCCGCCGGATCGGTATAAAGAGCGCCGATCGATCCGATGACCTGATACACATCCAACGGCAGGATTAGGTAGTCACTGACCCCCCTTTGGATCAGGTCACGGTACAACCGGACATCATTCACTTCTCCAATGACGATCACTTTCGTCCCGGCGTCACAGAATTCCGCAAGCCTGTCCAGGTCATCAAACAGCGTACCACCCGAAACGTTGGCTTCCACAATGATAAGATTGGGGGTCGGCGCCTGCTCGAAGTGATCGACCGCCGCCGAGATTCCGCCCAGATGCGTACTGACATGTGCCTTGAGCATCCGGCGGTCCTCTGCGGCCGCTTCGATTACCCTCAAGGACGTCTCACTGAGGCAAAACGCATGAACCGAAACCCTTGGCACCGGCGGTATGTTTGCGGCAACAGGCGCTGTTTCCTGGCCCTGCGGACCGGGGTAGACATCATCCATATTTGCCGCGCCCATATGGTAATTGGCACTCATGGCAACCCTCAGTTCTCGGCGACAGAAGCGCCAACGCCCTGCTCATAGGCGCTCGCGGTGCTCTCGCCCTTGCGGAAGTTTTCAAAAACGTTGGCACGCCGGACCTGGTCAGCCGGTGTCGACGCGCGCGGGGTGAGAAGGTCTGACGGATTGTCGACCATGGCCGCGAGATTGGCCTGGGTCGCGCAACCCAAATTGGCGTAGTCGATGTTGTAGTTGACGCCGCCCTGCATACTGCCATCCCAGTCTCCGCACGGTCCAGCCGTTGCCATGACGCGGGCATAGGACAGCCTGATGGGCGCATCCGCGGTCGCGTCATGGACCGGATAAGTACGCGTAGAGACCGATGCGGCACCGCCCCTTTGGAGGGCTGCGCGGATCTTCGGCGTCACCGCATGAATTGCGGCTTCATTCCGCGCCCCTGACGGGACAAGGATCTCGACCCGCCCGTTGCCTCTTTGGCGGGCATCGGCGGCGAAGGCGGAAACCGTGTCCGACATTGGCCCGCCAAGACTTCTGGTTCCCGCGCCAATCGGCAGATCAAGCGTTTCCGGCTGCTCCGTGATCACGATCGGGTGCCGGAGCCGGTAATCGTTGGCGGCGAGATACCCCTCTGGGGTGTCGAGCGACTGATTCTGACACCCTGCCAATGCCAGGCCCAGAACCAATGCACCGGCCAGCCGCCTCGGGGATCCGACGTTTTGTGAAAAAGACATCATCTATCCCTCACTTGTAGATAAAGCCGACTTGGCCATGGTATTGCCCGGTATCACCGGCACCGACCCGGTACAGCTTGTTGAGGCGATTGAGAAATATCGTCTCTGCATCGGTCGCCGGGGCCAGGTTTTTGTCCGGCCGCACCAGCTTGTTCGCGGCGACAGGCGAGACAACGTAGGGTGTCACAAAGACAACGAGTTCCGTCTGCTCGCGCAGAAAATCCCGGCTTTTGAACAAGGCCCCCAGCACAGGAAGCTGTTTCAATCCGGGCACCCCCGTGATCGACTGCCGGTAGGATTCTTGCAACAACCCTGCCATCACGAGTGTGCCGCCAGAGGGCAGCTCGATTGTCGATTCCGCCCGGCGAACCTTCAGCGCAGGAACCGTCAGGGACCCCAAGGTGATGGCCCCGTCCGAGCTCAGCTCGCTGACTTCCGTCAGGACGCGCAGACTGATCCGCCCGCCCGACAGAACGACCGGCGTGAAATCGAGCCCGACACCAAACTTCTTGAACTCCAGCGTGACTTCGCCGTTGTTTTGGGCGATCGGGATCGGGAATTCACCACCGGCAAGAAAGCTCGCGTTCTCGCCGGATATCGCCGTGAGCGTCGGTTCTGCGAGCGTACGAATGACCCCTTCGCGCTGCAGGGCCTGCACGTTCGCGGACAATCGCGCCCCTCCGGCCGCGAACAGACCTCCAGCAACCGCTTGGTTTGTGATTGATGAATTGACCGGGAAAGACGCGGCGTTGTTGAAGCTTCCGGTATAATTGCCCACCTCCACGGTTCCGCTCAGGTTGACACCCAGCTGTTTGATGATCGAGCGCTCGACCTCGGCAACCGTGACCTTCAGATGAACCTGGTCCTTGCCGTCGACCGCGATCATGTTCAGGATATCCGTGGCCTCCACTCCATCACCTGCGAACCGTGCTGCCAGATCAGCAGCTCTTTGCGCATCCGCGGTGCTGGTCGCCGTACCCGAAAGCACGATGTTGCCGTTGATGGATTGTGCCTCGATATTCGCTCGGGGAATAAACTTGCGGATCAGGCTCGTCAGATCCGATGTGTCCGGCTCGACGCGCAGATTGAAACTCGCAAGTTCCCGGCCGGAGCGGCTGAACAGAACGAGATTTGCCTGACCAGCCTCATTGCCAAGAATGAAAATTCGATGAGGCGTGCGAACCACGGCATCCGCGATTTCCGGATCGGAAACAAGAATGTCGGCGACAGGTTCGGCGGTGTTGATGACCACCGACCGGCCAATTCCGACCCCCAGCAGGCGATTAGAGACGCGCTCTCCCGCCGCGATGTGGAGTTGCTTGTCAAAAGCGCCCTGGGCAATTGCCGGAGACCCTGGAAGGGCCAACCCGATCAAGGCAATCACAATCGCCACGAGGGCTGCGCGGCATGTACCCATGACACACCCTCCAAAGGTAACTGAAAAAGGTCTGCGTTCGATGTTCATTGCGGGTTCGCCTGAGTTGACACGCCGTACCGGACAAAGTTCACACCCCGGCGCCGTTCAACTGTTTCTGCTGCCTCATCTGCAGAGTCCTGCGCGCTGCGCAGAGCGAGTGAAATCGTTCCAAGCTGTTGAGCCCGGGCAACGACCTCGGACTGCTCCAGCGTCAGTTCCAGGGTTGCGGTGCGCTGCGGGGAGAGATTTTTGTCATCCTTTTCGCCAGCGGTCGTTCCATCTATTGCGAGAACACGAACATTCCCGATAATGGTCTTGCTGGTCACCTGGCCAGCGTCCAACTCCTGAGTCAGGATCAAGTCGACCTTGTCGCCAGGCAGAATGAAACCGCCGGCCGTTGTCTCAGCCTCCACACTGACTGCGATCGCCCGCTTTCCCTTGGGCAGAATGGCGGCCATGAACCCTTTGTCTGTGTCTATCAGCCGCTCGGACCGGACAGGTTCGCCTTTGTAAATCGGAGCCTTGGCGATCTGGCCAACATACACGTCGGCGGCATCAGGATCTGCCTCCCGGGTGATGACGCCGGATGGCAGAAAATCATTTGGCCAAGCCTTCCATGCGAGGCTCGACCCGGACAATTTGCCACCCAACGGAATGTCCGCCGCGGCAACGAGCACCTCGGTTTCCTCGACGGCCGGCGCAGGCTGGACAACCGAAGCTTGGTCCGACGGGCCGCTTGTCATCACCATCCGGGCGGCGATCAGGCCGGCTCCAAGCGCGACAATCAAGACCAATAACCGTGCAAACTTCATGACGCTTTTCCAAGAGTTACGGACCGTTATATGGCCCTGTATCTATTAGTCTGCGTCGGGAAGTATCAAAACATGGTTAACGTAATATATGAAAACATGCTTAAGATTTGTTAACCATAATGAAAAAATTATTAATATTGGCAAATTGCATGCGGAATAGCTCCATATAAGACGTAAGCATTCTAGAGCTATTTAGATAGCGATAAGGTTCGGAAAATTCTGATAGACCACAACCAATCCACCGGCTGCAATGGCGACCCCGTAGGGAACGCCGGTCTTGCGATCATGCAGGCGCGCTATCCATGATGCCTTGCCAAGACCGAGGGGCAGAACCGGAAGGGCCCGGAAAAGAAGAAGCGCGACAGTCAGAGCCAAGCCGGAAAGGGCGGTCCATGTCAAAAAAGACAAGAGATCCGGCGACCAGCCGAACCAGAGAGACATGCTGCTCATGAGTTTCGCGTCGCCGCCCCCGATCCAGCCGAGCGCAAAAAGGGTGAAACAGACAAGAAACACAACTGTCCCACCGAGTGCGTGGCCAAGCAGGTCAGACAGAGGCGCACTGCTCAAGGCGAAGTAAAAAAAGAACAAGGCGGCAATGGCAATCGACAGCCAGTTCGGAATCCTCATGGTGACAAGATCGGAAATTGCGGCCGCGAATACGAGGGAGCAAAATATTATAGGAATTAAGCCTAACATTTCCCCGACAATATTTAAATCAAAGAAAAAATTTTAGGGACGGCGAACATATTCATTGCCCACCGCCCCGAATGCAAATCCTTCCAATAACTGGAAGTCTGCAGCAAGTTAGTTTCCTGCTGGAACGTCCGGGATAGCACCAGCAATATCGTTGAAAAGCGTGTTCAGATCCGTACCGAGCGTGGTAGCACCTGCGATGATTACAACGGCAACCAAACCGGCAATGAGGCCATATTCGATCGCAGTTGCACCCGATTCGTCCTTTGCGAAACGCGCGAAAATTTTATTCATAGGTTTACTCCTGATCCCACTTTCTTTGACAGCTAGACGTTCGCCCCCCTTGTTTCGGGCGGTCAAACATACTGTTGTTATAGGCGATGCTTCTTTCTACAGAGTTAAATTTTCAGCCACAACCATCATCCCCTTTACGTAATGTAACTACAGTTAACAAATTACTAAATAGTATATATTTTTAATTTTATTGAATTTATACAAGCTGCTTATGATTGGTTTATATTTTCGTAAGATTTTCTTTGATTAAACCTTTGCGTCTCAAGAAATGATTTTCGTTCCCGTATCAACCCGGAAAAGAAAAAATGAGCGTCTATACATCCGCCCATGATATCCGCATGTCTGCGCCAAAAATTTTTGATTTTCCTGGAATGTATAAATCCAAACGCATCCAGACCCGTATCGGGTCACGCATGTTTGTTTGAAGGGTCTTTAGGGCCTTGTTTACCGTGTACTGGATATCCTCTCACGGATCGTGATTTTGCGAGGTAAGATATGGAATATGCGCGCATGTGGCCGGGAGCAAATGTGCTTGTAGCGGGAGTGCTTGTTGCAAGCCTGCTCGCAGTCGCAAAACCTGCGAGAGCAGAAGAACAACCGGTAACGGTGACGATCGATCGAGCCAAAGTGTTTCGTATTCAGGAGCCTGCAAGCACGGTGATCATCGGAAACCCTTTCATCGCGGACGTCGCAATGCATGACGACACGACCGTGGTCATCACCGGAAAATCCTACGGAACCACTAACCTGATCATCCTTGATGAAGACAGCACACCCATTATCGACGAACTCATCACGGTTCAGGCCGCAGATGAAAACGACGTCACCGTCGTGCGCAAGACGGTTCGGCAGACATTCTCTTGCACGCCGAATTGCCAGCCCGTCATTCGCCTCGGCGACGGCCCCGATGCATTTACGGCGACAGCCGAGCAAGCCGCGGAGCGCAACGATCTTGCCACCCAGGCCGCAGCGGCGGGAGCGCCCAGAAGCGCGCCACCCCAGTAATGGCAAGACACTCTGGCACCAGGTCCCATGAAACAGATATCGCAAATCTTTTATTTGGGCTGGCTCCGAAAAATCAGCCGCAGATACTGCAGGGACCGCCAAGGCGTCACAGCAATTGAATTTGCAATTGTTGGACCGCCCTTTTTCCTGCTTGTCATCGGCATCATCGAGTTGGGATTGGCGTTTTTTGTCAATCGCATGGTCGACAATGCGGTGCTCGAAAGCTCAAGGCTGATCCGGACGGGACAGGCTCAGTCTTTCGATGCGGCCAGCTTCAAAACCTCGATCTGCGACGGCCTGCCTACCGGCTTTTGCCAGCCGGAACGGATTGTCCTGTCCGTTGAAAAAATCGATAGTTTCAGCAATTCGGCAAATGACCTGAAAGAACCTCTTGTTGATGAAAACGGAGACCCGCTCGACGATTACTATGAGGTGACCGCTGCGGAAGACATCGTTGCGGTGCGCGTGATGTATCGCTGGCCGATGTTCTCGGCTCTTCTCCAAACGAGCCCCGGCGACAGCGGCACCGAACGGCAGCTCTACTCGACCTTCATATTCCGAAACGAACCTTGGCAAGGCAGCGGATGATCCTTAGAACCGTGCTGCTCACCCTTCGATCGGTTTGCTCGCGCGCGGCCCGGAACCGGGACGGCGTCGCGGCCGTTGAGTTCGCGTTGATCCTGCCACTTCTCCTGATCCTTGCGATCGGAATGGCGGAGACCACCGAAGCCCTCAACCACGACCAGAAGGTCAGCAAGGTTGCAAGTACGATGGCCGATCTGGTCGCCCAGTCGAAAAGCAGCATTTCCGAAGATATCATGGACAGCTTCTTCCTGGGCGCGGAAGCGCTGATGCTGCCCTATGACGACACGAACCTGACAGTGGCCATCGCCAGCGTGACCTACGACATCAACGGACTGAATCCGACCGTTGACTGGAGTTATGGCAACAAGGCCCGGCAACCCTGGGCCAAAGGCGCGCCCCCGCCCTTCACCATGCCCGCGACCCTCGGCGCGCCGAACCTCAGCCTGATCGTCGCCGAAGCGGAATATACCTACACGCCAATGTTCGCCACACTGATTCAAAACATCTTTCCCCGCGCGACTTCTCTCACCCTGGAGGACAGATATTACCTCCGTCCGCGCCTCGTCGGACAACTGGCCTGCACAGACTGCCAATGATTGGCAATCGGTTTACGACAAACCGATGAATACCCATTCCACCGTATTTGTTCTTTCGCATTCCCCCGCTACTGTGCCCCGACAATGCTGCAATGCAACACATCCGTCGCATGGGATGACCCGGCGACGGCACAAGGGGGCTTCATGGCAACCAACCGCACTTTCGATCAGATCTGCGTCGGAGACAGCGCGGAAATCAAACGCACCTGTTCGTCAAACGACCTGCTGGTCTTCGCGCACGCATCGGGCAACCTGAATCCGCTTCATCTGCCGGACATCGATTGGACCGGCGACGGCAAGATCGACAAGCCGGTGGCTCCTTCAATGTGGGTCGGCGCATTGGTATCTGCCGTCCTGGGCAATGTCCTGCCGGGTCCTGGCACGATTTACCGGACGCAGAGCTTCAACTTTCTTGACCGCGTCACGGTCGGCGATGAACTCACCGTCCGGGTCGAGGTAACAGACAAGCATTCGAACGGGAACGTCGTCCTTGCGGTTTCCGTCCGCCGGGCGGATGGCGAGCTGGTGACGGACGGTGTTGCCGAGGTAACGGCCCCCACGCGAACGATCGAGTACGACACCTCCAAACTCCCCGGCTTGCTCGTGGAGCGGCACCGGCATTTCAACCGATTGATCGAAATGGCCAAGACACAACCGGCCCTGCCCACCGCCGTGATCGCGCCAGACGACCCAAGCTCACTGGAAGGCGCGATCTTAGCGGCCCGCGAAGGACTGATCCAGCCGGTGCTGATCGGCGCAGCCGACCGGATCCTGGCGGCCGCCAAAGAGATCGGGGAGGATATCAGCGGCTATGAGCTGATCGACATTCAGGACGAAGCCGAAGCGGCCGGGCGCGGCGTGTCGATGGTCCATGACGGGCGGGTGCGGGCTGTGATGAAGGGCCATCTTCATACGGACGATCTGCTTCGGCACGTGGTGAAGAAAGATGGCGGATTGCGCACCAAACGCCGGATCAGTCACGTCTTTGTCATGGATATCCCGGGCCGGAACACACCCGTCCTGATTTCCGATGCGGCAATCAACATCGCACCTGACCTGGCCACCAAGGTCGACATCACACAGAACGCCATAGATGCGGCGCTGTCTCTCGGGCTCGACACCCCAAAGGTCGGCATTCTTTCGGCGATCGAGACGGTCAACCCCGCAATCCCCTCAAGTCTGGATGCGGCCATTCTGTCCAAAATGGCGGAACGCAACCAGATCAAAGGCGGTATCGTCGACGGTCCGCTGGCCATGGACAATGCGATAGACGTCCAGGCCGCCCGAACCAAAGGCATCACGTCCCTGGTGGCGGGCCGCGCGGAAGTGCTGATCGTGCCCAATCTGGAATCAGGGAACATGCTGGCCAAAGAGCTGACCTTCATTGCCCATGCCGAGGCGGCCGGGCTCGTGATCGGCGCAAAGGTCCCTGTCATGCTGACCAGCCGGGCCGATGATGCCCGCGCCAGGCTCGCGTCCTGCGCGCTCGCTCTTCTTT
The DNA here is from genome assembly GCF_008711285.1 of Roseibium aquae. Lineage (GTDB taxonomy): Bacteria > Pseudomonadota > Alphaproteobacteria > Rhizobiales > Stappiaceae > Roseibium > Roseibium aquae. The sequence continues at coordinate 74,807 of NZ_VXDC01000011.1, read as the reverse complement.
ACAATTATTGGCAATCGAACGGAAAGCCGGTCGGTCTGATGGCAGACCTGGAGGGCTGATCCATGACAGGCGATCTCGGTATACTGGTAATCAACTCCGGATCCTCTTCGATCAAGTTCACCCTGTTCCAGAATGCCGCGGTCAAGGTAAGCGGACAGATCCAGGGTCTGGGTGCCGAACCCCGGATTACATTGAAAACAACGGGACAGGACTCCCGGACGGAGCGCGCGCTGTCGGCTGATGAAGGCGCTACCCACGGCGCAGCCTTGCAAGCACTGCTGCCAATGCTGGAGAGCGCCGCTGACGGAATGTGGATCGATGCCGTCGGTCATCGGGTGGTTCACGGGGGAACGGAATTCTCGGCGCCAATCCGGATCGATGACCCGATTTTGGAGCAACTCCAGAAATTGGTGCCACTTGCCCCCTTGCATCAACCGCACAATCTTGCCGGCATCCTCGCCGCACGCCAGGCCTTTCCAGGTACAGTTCAGGTCGCCTGTTTCGATACAGCCTTTCACCGCAACCATCCCTGGGTGAACGATACATTCGCGCTGCCGCGCGCCCTTTATGACGAAGGTGTCCGGCGCTACGGCTTTCATGGCCTGTCCTACGAGTTCATCTGCGAGCATCTTCGCAACGCCCGTCCCCGCGCCCATGCGGGCCGGCTTGTCGTGGCGCATCTGGGGAACGGGGCGTCCATGTGCGCCATCCGGGATGGCCAGAGCATCGGGTCGACAATGGGGTTCACAGCACTTGATGGACTTCCCATGGGCACCAGGTGCGGGCAAGTCGACCCGGGGGTCGTGCTTTATCTGCTGACGACAAAAGGCATGACGGCCACAGAAGTTTCGGACCTCTTGTACAAGGAGTCCGGTCTCAAGGGCTTGTCCGGTATCAGTCAGGACATGAGAACACTGAGCGAGAGCAGCTTGCCCGAGGCAAAGCAGGCAATCGAGTATTTCGTGTTCCGCATCCGCCGCGAGCTGGGCGCAATGGCCGCCGTGCTGGGCGGTCTGGATACACTGGTTTTCACAGGCGGTATTGGGGAAAACTCGGCTCAGGTGCGCGCACAAGTCTGCGCCGATCAGGACTGGATCGGCCTTGCCATCGATCCGGAGAGAAATGCGGCAACGGACGAAGACATATCGGCGGAGGGTGCGCGCGTTCAGACCCTGGTCATCCCGACCAACGAGGAGGAAATGATCCGCCGCCACACGGCAGACCTGCTTGTTATGGCATAGACAACACAGTGCGGATCGCAGGATCGTATATCCGCAAGACCGCACGATAATCGCTGTGCAGGACAGGCACGAAACCGCCGGTCAGATCGGGTTCGATCGAAAAATATGCCCCAGGCACATCTTCCTTCAGATCGATCAATCCTGCCCTCAACTGGCGCTTGACCGCATCCGGCAAATCCGTCCGGACCGTGTGGGCCGAATACGGAATGCCGGCCGACCGCCACAGAATTGCCAGTCGATCCAAATCGCCATCGCCAGCCAGATAGAGATCGTTGAGCGTTCCGGCCGTGTAACCGGTCTGCGGGTCGCCGGCCAGCGTGGACCAGCCAAAGGCCGCCGCAACGCGCCCTTCAAGCACCGCACGCATTCCCTCGACCGCATCGCGCATTTGAACCATCGTCGAAAAATGGGTACGCGCATTGATCCCTTCCGCCGCAAGACCGGCCAGCGGCACCCGATATCCGGCAATGGAAACGGCATCTTCGACACCCAGAGCCGTGCCTTTCAGATCCGCCAGCGTGATCGCCGGATCAGCCGCGCGTGTCACCAGAATTGCGTGAAACCGGTCAGAGACACCGTCGGGGCTGCCAGCCACAAGCGGTTCCACACAGCTGCACTCCGTGAAGGTCGCCGCATAGGCGGAGGCGGAAAGCCGTGCATAGTCAATGTCTCCCCGGGTCAAGGCATCCACCAGCCCCCCCAAGGTATCGATCAGATACAGATCGACCGGACGGTCCAGGATATCTTCAAGGACAAGGCGAAACGGCTCAATGCGCGCGCGGGTTTCCTCGTCGGTGGCCACGGCAACACCGAAGCGAAACCGCTCCATTTCCGTTTGCCCGACCGCCGGCAGGGGCAACCAAACCAAAAAAAGCGCGAGCGCCACTCCTCCCAAGTACAATCGAGCCTTCGTCATCCGCTTGCCACGCTTCCATGATTCCTGACCTGCATCCTATCTCACACCAGCGTTCATCCGACATCTTTTGAGGGCATTCATGCTGAAATCCATTGATACAGTCATCTTCGATATTGGAAACGTCTTGATCCACTGGAGCCCGGAGCATCTCTACCGCAAGCTCATTCCTGACGATCGGGAACGGGCGGATTTCCTGACCCACGTGTGTTCGATGGACTGGAATATCCAGCAGGATCTCGGACGCTCATGGGAGGACGCCGTCACCCTGTTGAGCGACGAGTTTCCCGAGAAACGGGATCTGATCCGGGCCTATGACACGCGGTGGCATGAAATGGTTCCCGGCGAAATTTCCGGCAGCGTGGAGATCCTGCGCGCCCTTCAACAGGCAGGCACTGCCCTTTTCGCCATCACCAACTTCTCAGCCGAGAAATTTGCCGAGACACAAATCCGTTTTCCCTTTCTGGCGGAAAGCTTCCGCGACACAATCGTTTCAGCGCAGGTCGGCCTTCTGAAACCCGATGCGAGGATCTACCAACTCTTGATCGAGCGGAACGGCTTGACGCCGGAATGCTGCGTGTTCATCGACGACTCTCCGGCCAATGTGGAAGGCGCCCGCGCATGCGGCATGAGTGCCATTCACTTCACTGAACCCCGTGCCCTTTGTGAGGACCTTCGTTACCTGGGGCTGCCCGTCTAGATTTCCCTATATTGATCAGCTTCCGGGCGAAAGCCGTTGGCGGCCAAATGCCCGCCGACGCCGGCGGGCTTCCACCTATCCCGTTTCGAAACCTTCCAGCACATTCACACAATTGGTGCCGAGCGCCTCGATCGCATAGCCGCCTTCCATCAGGAACACCGTTGGAATATCCGCGAACGAGAGCTTCCGGCCAAGGTCGAAGAAATCTTCGCTCGTGAATTTGAAACCGGATATCGGGTCCTTCTCGAAACAGTCCAGGCCGAGGGATACAATCAGAACCTCCGGGCGATATACGAGAAGCCACCGGCAGGCGTCCTCCAGAGCGGGCAGATAGGCTTGCCAATCCGTGCCGAGGGGAAGCGGCCAATTGCGGGTGAACCCGGTTCCCGCCTGTTCCCCCGTCTCGTCCGCATGCCCCAGAAAATAGGGATACTCCTGACGCGGATCCGCATGGATCGACAGAAAGAGCACATCCGAACGGCCATAGAAAATGGATTGCGTCCCATTGCCGTGGTGATAGTCGACATCCAGAATGGCAACGCGTGCGAGCCCATTGTCCCGCAGCCACTGGGCAGCGATTGCCGCATTGTTGAAAAAACAGTATCCCCCAAAAAAATCGGCTCCCGCATGGTGACCGGGCGGACGGCAAAGACCGAAAGCGGATTTCTCTCCATCCATGACAAGTTTGGCCGCTGTGATGGCGGTGTTGGCTGATGCCTTTGCGGCGGCAAAGGTGTGTCCGCCCAAAGGCGTTCCAGCATCCATGGAATAGCGGCCCAGAAGGCCATCTATATGGTCAGGAACCGGATCGGCGCGCAGGGACCGAACCGGCCAGACGAACGGAAACGCTTCGCTTTGCCGCCCGGCTGCGGTCCATTTCTCCCAGAAACCCTCCAAGAAATCGACATAGCCGTCCGAATGCACCCGGCGGACGGGACGCATCCCAAAATCATCAGGTTCGAAAATGTCTCCCAGCCTTCGCTGTTTGACCGCCGCAAGGACCATTTCAGCCCGGCTTGGGATTTCGACGGCCGGTTTCAGTTCGCCGTCGCTGATTTCGTGCTTGGGGGCATGGGATAGTTGAACGCCTGAAAAGACCGTTTTCACGTTTGGCTCCCGACTGGTGCATGACCCGACCTTACGAAAAACGGTATTCGGTCAAATGCGTGTAGGTTTCGCCCGGCCGCAGGATCGCGGACGGAAAGGACGGCCGGTTCGGCGCGTCCGGCCAGCGCTGAGGTTCCAAACACAAGCCCGCTTTCGGCCCGTAGCTTCTGCCATCCAGACCCGGTACCGGGCAGTGAATTCCGGCCCCATCATAGAACTGGAGGCCCGGTTCGGTTGTCCAGACCTCCATCCGGCAGTCGCCCGCCGGATCTTCGAGAGCGGCAGCGAACTCCGGCGTATCGCGCGGTTCTCCGGCAAGACAATAGTTATGGTCGTAGTCCGGGCCACCGCCGGCTGCAATCGGCCGACCATCCTGAAAGTCGAACGGCGTCCAGGCGACCTTGCGAATCTCTCCGGTTGGAATCTTGTCGCCGTCGACCGGCAAATAGCTATCGGCGGCGATTTCAAGACGGTGGTTCGAGATTGTCTCTTCACCGGAAAGATTGAAATAGCAGTGGGTGGACAGGTTCACCGCTGTCGGACGGTCGGTCGTTGCCGTCATCTTGACGCGCAAAGCCCCTGCACCGGTCAGGGAATACCTGACCAGAACGTCCACCTGGCCCGGATAGCCCTCTTCGCCGTCCTTTGAGACGAGCTTCAACAGGACACTGCTCTTGTCATGCTGTTCCAAGGTCCAGAGCCTTTGGGAGAACCCGCCGGTTCCCCCATGCAAATGGTGGCCTGTTGGTTCGTTCACGCCGAGTTCGACGACCCGGCCATCCAGTTCAAAACGGCCATGGGCTATCCGGTTGGCACACCGGCCAACGATTGCTCCGAAAAACGTCGGGGTCACGAGATAGCCATCGAGCTGGTCGAAACCAAGCACGGTCCGGTGCCCATTGAACCTCAGGTCCCGGACAGCCGCGCCATAGGTCAGAATCCCGGCCTCCAGCCCGCCCTTTTTCAGGGTTATTTCCTGGACGGCGCGTCCATCCGGCAAAGAACCGAAATCCGTGATCATTTAAGTCCACAGCTTGAGATCTAGAAACACACCGAGTGCCAGAAATCCGGCATTGGACCGTGCCGCCGATCCAATGCCTTCTCGCCACTCAGAGCGTCTGGTTATACTCGCCGACTTCCGGGTTTTCCCGCAAGATGTCGTCGACGGCCTTGAACATAGCCCTCAGCCGGTCTTCGGACACCGGGCTCTCAACCACCACAACCAGCTCGGGTTTGTTGGAGGACGCCCGCACCAAACCCCAGGTGCCGTCGTCGGCCACGACCCGCACGCCGTTCACCGTGATCAGTTCTTTGACGGGGTGTCCGGCAATCGTCTCCCCCTTGGCCTTCATGTCCTGGAACCGCGCCACAACCCTGTCGACAACTTCGTATTTCACCTCATCGGCGCATTTCGGCGCCATGGTCGGCGACCCCCAGGTCTTGGGCAGATCGCGGCGCAGATCCGCCATGGTCTTGTCCGGATTGCGGTCGAGCATGTCGAGGATGGCGATTGCCGAAACAAGGCCATCATCATATCCACGCCCGATTGGGGCATTGAAGAAGTAGTGACCCGATTTTTCAAAGCCGACGATGGCGTCCAATTCCACGACACGCCGCTTGATGTAGGAGTGTCCGGTCTTGAAATAATCGGTCTTGGCCCCATTGGCCTGCAGCACCGGATCCGTATGGAAGAGCCCGGTCGATTTCACATCGACAACGAATTGGCAGTTCGGATGAAGCGCCGAAATATCGCGCGCCAGCATCACACCGACCTTGTCCGCGAAGATCTCCTCGCCTTCGTTGTCGACCACACCGCAACGGTCTCCATCCCCATCGAAGCCTAGACCGACTTCCGCGCCGGTCTCGAGGACCTTGTCGCGCAGGGCGTGCAGCATCTTCATGTCTTCGGGGTTCGGGTTGTAGCGCGGAAACGTGTGATCCAACTCCGCATCCAGCGGGATGACCTCTGCGCCGAGCGCTTCCAGGATCCGCGGGGCGAAGGCGCCTGCCGTGCCATTGCCACATGCGGCAACCACCTTGATGGGCCGCTTCAGCTCGGCCCGGTCGGTGAGATCCTTGAAGTAGATCTCTGGAAACCCGTCCACAAAGCGATAGGAGCCGCTCCCCTTCAGGTCAAAGGCGGCTGCCAGAACGATCTCCTTCAACCGGCCCATTTCGTCAGGCCCGAAGGTCAACGGGCGATCGATTCCCATCTTCACGCCCGTCCAGCCATTGTCATTGTGCGAGGCCGTAATCATGGCAACCGCCGGAATATCGAGCGCGAACTGCGCAAAATAAGCCATTGGCGACAGAGCAAGCCCGATATCGTGCACATTGATCCCGGCCGCGAGGAGACCGTTCACGACCGCCATCTTGATCTGGGCCGAATACCCCCGGAAATCATGCGCAACGACAATGTCGGGGCGCACGCCCCGTTCGTGCATCAAGGTGCCGATCCCCATGCCCAGGGCCTGCATGCCCATCAGGTTGATTTCTTTTTCGAACAGCCAGCGGGCATCGTATTCCCGGAAGCCGGTCGGCTTCACCATCGGGCTGGACTCATAAGCAAAGGTATTTGGCTCAAGAAATGGAACTGGCTTCGGAAACATGGAGACCTCTCGTTTGGACCCGATGATTTGAGATAACGACTCGTCAGCTCATCGGGTTGGCGGGAACGTTATTGAATGAGAACCAATGTGTCATTGGAAATGTCGAACCGATCCAGCTGGCGCAGAGCGGACATGCCCAGAAGCGGCACGGCAAGGAGATCCTCTTCCAAAACGATGGCCTCGACATTTTTCAGGCGGATCGGCCCCAAACGCAGATCGCGGACTTCGACGGTCGCCCCCAAGGCAACACCATTGGCAGTCTGGACAGGTTTTTTAAAGTCCGAAGGTTTCAGAAATATGCCAATATCATTCGCGATGTCTTCCGGCAGGGCCAGGGCAGAAGCGCCCGTGTCGACCAGCATCGTCACGGCCCGGCCGTTCAGGCGAGCCTCGGTCATGTACTGTCCGTTTCGGGCCATGGGGATCTCATGGCGCCGCCCGAATGCACCGGTTTGGTCAGGGCTTTTGGCCTCAGATGGCGGCTCCTGTCGTGTTTCCAGGTAAGGCACGAGATATTTCGGGGCCAAGGGCGCGAGCGCCACCAAAACGAGGGCGAAAAACAGGAACCGTTTCATGGCATCTCCGCCGCGGTGAACCGTGCCACTGTCCTACCACGCCGCCCTTATCATAGAATGAAATCATTCCCGGACGACCCTGAGGGCAAATTGGGCGATCTCGCCGTCACCCGGGACGCTGGACTGAGCGCCCGTTGCGGTACAGGCGAGCGTACCGGCGGCCACCGCACAGCGCAGCGCATCTTCCAGGCGAGCGCCGCGGTCAAGACCGGCAGCCAGTGCGCCGCAAAAGGCGTCCCCCGCACCGGTTGTGTCGAGAATATCCGCTTCCGGCGCATGCATGCGGAAACGCTCCCCCGCCCGATATGCCACAATTCCGGCGGATCCGAGAGTGACCACGGCGACGCGGGTTCCAGATCCGAAATGCGCCGCGAACCCTTCCCGGTCCGCAGGCGCTTCTAACCGGCGTGCGATCTCTTCGGCCTCGGCCTCGTTAACAACAAGGACATCGGTATGGCCGAGCAAGTCGCCCAGATCCTCTGCCGGGACAGGCGCCGGATTGAAAACCGTGCGTGCGCCCACTTGCCTCGCACGCGCCATGGCGCCCCGGATTTCCGCTGTCGAAATTTCCCCCTGAACCAGCAGGGTATCGCCAGTTGCAAGCATCCCCTCAAGCCAGCTTGAACGCACCTGCGCATTGGCACCGGCAGCGACCATGATCTGGTTCTCTCCGGCTGGGTCGACACCGATCATGGCCAGACCGGTCGCTCGGTCGATCCGCCGGACCTGATCGAGACGCACGCCAGCGCCCCTCAGGTTTTCAAGCGCAAGATCCGCAAACGCATCCCGTCCAACCGCGCCCACAATCGCGACGTCGGCTCCCGCCCTGCGCGCGGCAAGCGCCTGATTGGCACCCTTGCCGCCGGGAAACGCCTGATGATCCGGCCCGCTCACGGTCTCGCCAGACCGCGGGAGACGCGGCACACAGATCACGAGATCCAGATTGATTGACCCAAAGACAACTATCACCGCATCCCCCTTGGCACCGGCGGCAGCGGACCTTACTTGGTGCCGTACATGCGGTCGCCCGCATCGCCGAGACCTGGCACGATATACCCCTTCTCGTTGAGCTTCTCGTCGACCGCGGCGGTGTAGACCGGGACATCGGGATGGTGATCGATGAACTTCCGCACCCCCTCCGGGGCAGCGAGCAAACACAAGAACCGGATGTTGTTGGCACCGCGATCCTTCAGCTTTTGAACTGCCGCGATGGCCGAATTGGCCGTTGCCAGCATCGGGTCCACGACGATGATCAAGCGCTCATCGAGATCTTCCGGGGCCTTGAAGTAGTATTCGACCGGATGAAGCGTTTCGGGATCCCGGTAAAGACCGATATGCGCGACACGGGCTGAAGGCACCAGATCGAGCATGCCCTCCAGAAGACCGTTGCCGGCGCGCAGCACGGAGGCGAACACCAGCTTCTTTCCCGCAAGTGTTGGGGCCTGCATTTCCGCCAGGGGTGTCTCGATGGTCTGATGGACAAGCGGCAAATCCCGCGTGACTTCGTAGCACAACAGGGTCGAGATTTCCCGCAGGAGCCGCCGGAATCCTTGGGTCGACGTGCCCTTGTCGCGCATGATCGTCAGTTTGTGCTGAACCAGAGGATGGTCGATTACGTTTGCTCCTGACATGGCTGCCTCTTTCGATTACGCGCCCTCTCGGGCGATCTGGTGTGTGGATGGTCTGAAGGTGCTTGGTTTGAGCTATGCCCCGAACGGGAGCCAAAAAACAGACCCTGGATTCATGATTTTCGCCAGTTTTTGAAATCCCTCAGGGTTTTCCTGGGCAACAGGAACCGCAGCCATGCGGGACCCCTCCAAGACACACGCGTTTGGAAGGACCTCTTCTGGGGCGGCCAGTTTCTCCCGGACGCGATCCGCAAGGCGGCTCCACAGGCTGGAGGTCACCATCCGGACCTCGATCATGCCGGTAACCGGATCCGGCGGCACTTGGTCGGAGATCACACGGATAACCCCGTGGTCTTGCAGCAGGAGAGCATGCGCGGCATCTGATGGCGCGGGCAGTTCGCTGAAGCCGGACACATTCAAGCCGGACCAGGCGAACGGCTCGATAAGGCTGTTGGTCATCTCCAGAGCCGGCAAATGAAACGGGATCATTGCCGGGCCAAGCGGTTGGTCAGCCCGCCAGACATCCCCCAGGATGATGTCGCCCACACCGGCGCCGCCGGGCCAAAGCGGGGCGAAGGATTCCGCGACCCTTGCAAAAACCTCATCAATTGCAATCTCTCCCCTGGCATTGCGGTTGCCGATTTGCACCAACAGATTGCCCGGGCGCGCAGCTTCATCGGCTTCAAACACGTCGGGCCGCATGCCGACCGCTTCTCCGAAGCGGTGCAGATGCGCTGTCAGGGCTTCGGCCCAGCCGGGAAAAACGTCATGATCCAGACGCAGCCCGGATGCGACTTCCTCCACATCGAGCCGGATCAGGGCATGGGCATCCACACGGAGCGGGTCGGCCGGGTCGGCAGAAAAGGAGCCGGACCGCATCATGTTGAGGACCGCCAGTGCCACACCGGCCCTTCCACCAAACAAGTGCTCCGTGTACCCGTCTTCGAAGACCCAACCGGCCGGGACCTGACTGGCCGCCGCAGAGACCAGCAACGCCAGATCGCCCGCCACCCGTAACAAATCCTGAGGTGACGAAAACCCGCGATAGTCGGCCAGGACTGCCCAACGGTCGATGCCGCCAGTTTCAAGCCAGCGCCAGACCGACGCTGGAGGGACCTGAAGGTCCGGATAGTACCTGCGGACCTGCGCAACAACGGCCTCCGCCACGCTGTCCAAAGCCTGCATGTCGACCTGGATAGTGCGCAATTGCGCAAGGTTCGCGTCTTGCAGAACCTGGCCCACGGCGGCTTGAGCAGCACCAGCTGTCCAAATCTCGAGAGCTGACGGGGCATCACCTTCGGTTGACAATTTGACTTCGCTTTCCCAGGCTTCCGGTCCCGAGCATCTCCGGACCAGATTGAATCGCTGCGCGATTGATCGAACGTGAAAAAATGCTCTAACACTTTCATGTGGTGAGCAATCTCTTCCGGTCAGATTGGAGCGCACTTCTTCAATCTGACCGGCGATTGCTCCAGACACGCGTGGTGTTTTGATACCGTGCCACCAACAGGTCCGGTTTGTCGTCCCGTCTAGCGCTTTTTGTTCAATCAAGCCAAGTTCATTCAAGCCAAGTAGGTTCACCCCAATCGCCTGACACACCCTCATCCCGCGTTTCGGACTGACAATCACCATGACACCGCTTTTTTCCATCAGCGCGCTTTTAACCGGATCAGCCCTGCTACTGCTGGCAGGCGGTCTGCATGGCCTGCTTCTCCCGGTCCGCGGTCTGGCGGAGGGCTTTTCAGACACATCGTTGGGCCTGCTTGGGGCAGGCTGGGCTTTTGGCTACATGGGCGGATGCCTTCTGGTGCCGACCATCGTGAAACGTGTCGGACATATCCGCTCCTTCAGCGTGCTGGCGTCGCTTGCAGGGATCACCGTCCTTTTAAACCTCTTGTTCATGACACCGCTCGCGTGGATTATCTTGCGCGCGATCACCGGGTTTTGTTTCGCCGGAGCAGCGATGATCGTCGAAAGCTGGCTGAACGAGCGTGCGACCAACCAGACCCGCGGCAAGATCTTCGGCATCTACACGATGGTAAATCTCGGGGCGACCACCGCCGGACAGATGCTTCTGACCCTGGGCGATGCGCGCGGCTATCTGTTTTTCGTCGTTGGGTCCATCATCTACTCGCTCTCGCTTCTGCCCACCGCGCTCTCAACGGCCGCCACGCCGGCTCCCCTGACCCAGGCCAAGCTGGACCCCAAGCAGCTTTGGCGGAATTCACCGGTGGCGGTTTTCGCGATATTCATGGTGGGCCTGTCGAACGGGTCCTTCGGCACACTGGGCGCAGTGTACGGCCAGCGCATTGGCCTTGATGTCACGCAAATCGCCATCATGATGAGCCTTGCGCTTCTCTTTGGCGCGATGGTGCAGATCCCGATCGGCTTCGCGTCGGATCGGATGGACCGGCGCTACGTGCTGATCGCACAGGCTGTCTTTGCCATGGGTCTCGGCATAGCGTTGTCGTTTCTGGTCGAGACGGACCCGCTGTGGATCATCTTGATGATCGGCATCTTCGGCGGGATGATCTATTCGATGTATCCGGTGATCGTGGCCCATGCCAGCGACCACGCCGATCCGGGCGACTTCCTGAAAACCAGCGGCGGGCTCCTGCTGATTTTCGGCGTCGGTACGATGATCGGCCCGCTGATCGCCTCGGTCTTGATGAGCGCGACCCAGCCTGGCGCCTTGTTTCAGGTCACGGCAGTGGCCCATCTGTCGCTTGTGGCCTTTGCGATCTGGCGGATCACGCAACGGGCACCGGTTGCGGGAGAGGACAAGACGGACTTCGTTCCGGTGGTCTCGACAGCGCGCATGTCGACACCGGAAACCGCGGTACTCGATCCCAGGGCTGAAGAGGAGATTGCCGCCGAACAGCAGCCAGGCGAAACTGCGCAGGTGCTCGGCGATTCAATCTCAAAGCCCTGAAACGGCCGCGCTTTCCAATCGGACACGCAACCGCGTCTTCGTGGCCTCGTCGCAAAACGCAGCCTCGATGGCAGTACGCGTTATGGTCAACTGGTCATCGATGCCCCATCCGAACGTTTCCGCCACCGATGTATACTCCTTTCCGAGAGTTGTTCCGAAGAATGGCGGGTCGTCGGAATTCAAAGTGAGTTTCACTCCCTGACGGCGCAGCATGTTGACCGGGTGGAACCGCAGCACCGGGTAGAGTCCCAAGGCGATATTCGACCCCGGGCACACTTCAAGCACGATGTCCTCGTCAACCAGGCGCCGCACAAGTTTGGGGTCCTCGATGGCCCGAACGCCGTGCCCAATCCGTTTGACCCGCAAGAACTCCAGCGCGGCAAGAACGCTCTCCGCTCCACTGAATTCGCCCGCATGCGCGGTAAGCCCGAGGCCCGCCTCGCCTGCCATGCGGAACGCCTTCGCAAAATTGGCGGGGTGGCCTTCCCGTTCGTCGCCGGCGAGACCGAAGCCGGTGACCATCGGGTGCGGGCAAGCAATCACATCCTTCACTACCCGCTCAACCGCCGGGCCACCGAAGTGACGGACCCCTACGGCGATCATCCGGCCTTCAATCCCCGTATCGATCTTCGCCCGCTCTATTCCGCTGGCAAGACCTTCAACATAGGAGCGATAGGACAATCCAGCCGTGCGCGCATGATCAGGCGAAATGAAAATCTCGCCATAGACAGCCCCTTCGGCCGCCAGCATCCGGAAATAGGTTTCAGCCAGAAGCCCATAGTCCTGCGGTGTCCGGAACACGGTGCTTGATAGATCGTAGGCTTTGAGAAACTGCGTGAAATCCGACCAGATGTATTTGCCCTGCGGGCTGATGATGCCCGATACGTCGACGCCATACTTTTCGGCCAAACGCTGCACCAGCGAAGGCGGCGCAGCCCCCTCGATGTGGCAATGCAATTCGGCCTTCGGGATCGCTACGTGGTCGGGCATGGATCAAATCCTCAGAGGAAGCTCTCGCCGTGGCGCCCGGGTGCAATACCAAGGTGGCGGGCGATGCTTTCTCCGATATCGGCGAAGGTCGAGCGGCCGCCTATCGCCTTGGCCGGGATACCCGGACCCGTTCCCACCACCGGCACATGCTCGCGCGTGTGATCGGTGCCCGTCCATGTCGGATCACATCCGTGATCCGCGGTCAAAATCAGAAGGTCACCGGGCTTCAAACGCGCCATCATGTCCGGCAGCCGCCGGTCGAAATGCTCCAGAGCCGCCGCGTACCCGGCAACATCACGCCGGTGCCCGTACAGAGAGTCGAAATCGATAAAGTTCGCGAACACCAGATCCCCGTCTCCCGCAAGAGCCATCGCCTCCAGCGTTCGATCGAACAATTCGTCATTTCCCGCGCCTTTCAGAACCTTCGAGACACCTTGATGCGCGAAGATATCGGAGATCTTGCCGATGCCGTAGACCGTGCGGCCTGCGTCGGTCAGGCGATCCAATACCGTCGGTTCGGGCGGCAGCACCGAGTAGTCCCGACGGTTCGCGGTTCGCTGGAAATTCTTCGCGCCTTCGCCGGCAAAAGGCCGCGCGATGACCCGGCCGATATTGTAGGGATCGGCAATCTCCCGCACGGTTTGGCACAGCTCATAAAGGCGCTCGAGCCCGAAATGCGTTTCGTGGGCGGCGATCTGGATCACACTATCCGCCGAGGTATAGAAGATCGGCAAACCGGTGCGGATATGCTCCTCTCCCAGGTCCTCGATAATCACGGTGCCCGAGGCATGCTTGTTGCCAAGAACGCCGGCCAACCCGGTCTTGGTCTTGACCGCCTCAATCAGTGCATCTGGAAAAGTGGGCAAAGTGTCGGGAAAGTACCCCCAATCAAACAGGACCGGCACACCCGCGATTTCCCAGTGGCCCGAGGGCGTATCCTTGCCGTGCGAAACCTCCGCCGCATACCCCCAAATGCCTTCCGGGTCGCCCGCGAAATCGAGGCCGGGAGCGGCCTTGCCCGTCGAGGCCCGCGCGGCAGCACCGAGGCCCAGACGATCCATGTTCGGAACCTGAAGCGGTCCGGAGCGCAGTCCATCCCGGTCCGCCTCGCCGGCCGCGCACCGCTGCGCGATATGGCCGAGCGTGTCGGAGCCTGCGTCTCCAAACGCGTCCGCATCGGGCGCTCCGCCAATGCCAAAACTGTCCAAGACGCACAATATCGCGCGTGCCATGACACGGTCCTTTCAAGGTTCAGCCACGTCAAGCGACTGCAACAAATCGAAAAATCGCCACCATCAGGCGGTGATACGCTCCACGATAGCCGCATGGTCGGGAACATGGGCTGCGTCGCCAACCCGGTAGGCGGCCCGCACCATGTTCGCGGCGCGCTCCGCATCGGCCTGACTGTGCGCGTGAACGATGGCAAGCGGGCAATCGGCGTCCACGCTGTTTCCAAGCCCGGCCAGGTTTGTCAGACCGACCGCGGGATCAACGACCTGATGGGCCGCTGTGCGGCCACCGCCCAGCGCAACAACCGCCAGCCCCACGGCGCGGGTATCAATACCTGTTACAGACCCGGCCTCTTCCGCGTAAACCGGAGCCTGCACCGGGGCCTTGGCCAGGTAAAGCTCGGACTTGTCCATGAAATCCACCGGACCGCCCAGCGCGGACACCATTCGGGCGAAGACCTCGGCGGCCTCTCCGCTCTCGAAGGCCTTGCGCATCTTGTCCGTTCCCTCTGCCGCGTCGGCGGCCAATCCGCCGGTCGCCAGCAATTCCCCGCCCTGCGCGATCGTGATGTCGAACAAGCGGTTGTCGACGGCGGTGCCTTTCAGGAAATCGACCGCATTTTGGACCTCGACCGCATTTCCGGCCGCGGAGGCGAGCGGCTCGTTCATGTCTGTCAGCAGGGCCGTCGTCTTGAGACCAGCGCCGTTTGCCACCTTGACGAGGCTCTGAGCCAGCGCCCGCGCATCGTCAAGGTCCGCCATGAAGGCGCCCGTGCCCCATTTAACGTCCAGCACCAGACCTTGCAGGCCCGCAGCCAGCTTCTTGGAAAGGATGGACGCCGTGATCAGGTCAATGCTTTCCACCGTCGCGGTCACGTCGCGGATGGCGTAGAAGCGTTTGTCGGCGGGCGCGAGATTGCCGGTCTGGCCGATCACAGCACACCCGACTTCCTTGACCACTTTCCGGAACAGGGCATTGTCCGGTTGCGTCTGATAGCCCGGAATGCTGTCGAACTTGTCGAGCGTGCCGCCAGTGTGCCCCAATCCGCGCCCGGAAATCATCGGTACTGCCGCGCCGCACGCAGCCAGGGCCGGTGCCAGCATCAGCGAGACATTGTCACCAACGCCGCCGGTTGAATGTTTGTCGAGAACAGGGGCGTCGATATCAGACCAATCCAGCACGTCGCCGCTGTCCCGCATCCCGAGCGTGAGCGCGACCCGTTCTTCGATCGTCAGGCCCTTGAAGAACACCGCCATCGCAAAGGCGGCAACCTGCCCTTCAGTGATGGTGCCATCGGCAAGTCCTTTCACAAAAAAGGCGATTTCCTCAGGCCCGAGCGTTTCGCCATCTCGTTTTCTACGGACGATTTCTTGTGGCAACATGGTTTAGTATCCTTCTTTCGCCGCCGTTTGCGTCCCTTCAATCGTGCCCACAAGAGCATCGAGCAGGCCGCTGGCCCCGAAGCGGAATGTGGCCGCCGACACCCAATTCGATCCCATGATCCGGTCCGCGAGATCCAGATAGGCTTGTGCATCCGCAATCGTCTTGATCCCGCCCGCAGGTTTGAAACCGACGTCCCGCCGGTGATCGCGCCGGGCCTCCTCGATTGCAGTCAGCATGACTTCGGCGGCTTCAAGCGTTGCATTGACCTCCACCTTGCCGGTGGACGTCTTCAGGAAATCGGCCCCTGCACCGATCGCGATTTCGGACGCCAAGTGGATCAAGAGCGGGTCCTTGATTTCGCCCGTTTCCAGAATAACCTTGAGCTTCGCCGAGTCCGGGACAGCCTCCCTCACCCGTATGATCTGCTCCTCGGCGAACCCCTTCCTCCCTTCCAGGAAGGCACGATAGGGCATGACCAGATCGATCTCGTCCGCCCCGGCGCTGATGGCCGCCTGCGTTTCGGCAACGACTTGCGAGGTTTCAACGCCGCCACCGGGAAAGTTTACCACGGTTGCAACCCTGACCCCGGTTCCGTCGAGTTCGCGCACGGCCTGGGCAACGAAACTCGGCCAAATGCACACGGCGGCAACCGACCCATGCGGAGTCACGGCCCGCTTGGTCAAGGCGGTGATGTCGGCTGCTGTGCAATCCTCGTTGAGATTGGTGAGATCAACAAGGTGCAACGCTCGCGTTGCGACCGCCGTCGTGGTGGCCTCATCCATGGCCGACCTCCATCACAAAGGCACGAACAATCTGCTTCACACGGTCCATTCCTGTCATCGCAACACTCTTGGTTTCATCATGGGACAGCGCATGTGACTGCAGGCCGGCCCCGTAGTTGGTCAGGATCGACATCGCCACCACCCGCATTCCCAAAAACCGGGCCAGGATGACCTCCGGTACAGTGGACATGCCGACAGCGTCCGCGCCGAGTGTCCGGGCCATCCTTATCTCGGCCGGCGTCTCGAATGAGGGGCCGGAAAACCACATGTAGACCCCCTCGGGCACCGGATCGCCGGTTTCCCGGGCGACCTTGGCCAGAGCCGCCCGCAAGTCCGGATCATAGGCCGCGCTCATGTCGAGAAAACGTGCTTCATCCTCTTCCCCAATCAAGGGATTGAGCCCGGACCAATTGATGTGATCCGATAGGATGAGCGGGGAACCCGGCGCATTCTCGGAGCGCAGCGATCCCGCCGCATTGGTCGCCAGAAGGATTTCGCATCCAAGTTCCTTCAGGGTCTCTACGGGTGTCCGCATAATGCCGGCATCACCGGACTCGTAGTAATGGGCCCGGCCGGACAGGATCACAACCGGTACACCGCCCAGATTTCCGGCAACCAGTTCACTGGAATGCGACGTCACGGAGGACACCGGAAAACCGGTCAGCCTGCTGTAGGGGATGCGGACGCCGTCCACGACTTCATCGGCCAGCGACCCCAGCCCCGACCCCAGTATCATGCCGATCTTGTACGTGCCCGCGCGGGCCGCGCGGACGATATCCGCGCAATCGCGACCATAACCGCTCATGGGGTCTATCCTTCTTACTTCAACTCGAATCCGGCCGGCAGAAGCTCGGCCACCGAAAATGTGCGTCTAATCCCGAAGAGGTCGGCCACATGAACCTTTACCGTGCCGTCGGCAAACTCTTTCAGTTTCTGCCGGCACCCACCGCATGGCGTGCACAACGCGGCGTCGCCGACAACAACCACTTCGGCGATTTCCGTTTCACCGGCCAGGATCATCGCGCTGATGGCGCCGCCTTCAGCGCACACGCCCTCCGGATAGGCCGCATTCTCGACGTTGCAGCCCGCGATCACCTTCCCCCCTTTGGTCAGGATGGCAGCTCCCACCTTAAAATCCGAATAGGGCGCATAGGCGCGCTCGCGCGCAGACTTGGCTGTTTCGAACAGCTGATCCAGCGTGGTCATGTACGCTCCTTCAAGTAGGGCACGCCAGCAGCTTTTGGCGGGACTGCTTTTCCAATGAAACCGGCCAGCAGGATAACGGTCAGGATGTAAGGCAGAGCCTGGAAGAACTGGACCGGGATCTCACCGATACCCGGCAACTCCTGGCCTTGCAGGCGAATGGCCAACGCGTCGAGAAAACCGAACAGCAAGCAGGCAAACATCGCGTATCCCGGCCGCCATTTGGCAAATATGAGGGCGGCCAGCGCGATGAAGCCTTTGCCCGCCGTCATGTTCACGATGAAGCCAGCGGATTGGGCAATCGACAGATAACTGCCGGCCAGTCCGCACAACATACCGCAGACGATAACAGCGCGGTAGCGCAGCCATACGACGGAAATTCCAGCCGTATCGACAGCCGCCGGGTTTTCACCGACGGCCCGCAGCCTGAGACCGAACCGGGTACGGAACAAGACCCACCAGGTCAGCGGCACGGCTGCGAAGGCGGCGTATACCAGAATATTGTGGCCTGATAGAAGCTCGGAGTAGATCGGTCCGATGACCGGTACATCCCGCAAGGCTTCGGCGAAGGGAAGCTCAATGTTCTGAAACCGCCCACCCTGGGAGAGTGTTGGTGTCCGCCCCCCCTGGTTAAACCAGCTCTGCCCCAAGAGCGCCGTCAGGCCCGCGGCCAGAAAATTGATGGCGACACCCGACACGATCTGGTTGCCGCGGTTGGTGATCGACGCAAAGCCATGGATCAGCGCCAGGCCGACGGACACCCCGATCCCGGCCATGAGACCAACCCAGGCATTGCCGGAAAGATAACCCACCGCCCCGGCGCCGAAGGCGGCGCCCAGCATCTTGCCCTCCAGACCGATATCAACGATGCCCGCGCGCTCGGAATAAAGCCCGGCAAGACACGCAAGCAGCAACGGCGTGGACAGGCGCACCGTGGAGTCCAGAAGGAGGATGAATGTTTCGAACATCTGAAGCTCCTTAACCGGCTGCCGCGGCCGGAGCCCGGCGGCTTGCAAAGAGGCGGACCAGGGTTGGGCGGAACATGTATTCAAGTGCACCCGCAAACAGGATGACCAGGCCCTGGATCACCACGATCATGTCCCGGGTAATGGCCGGTATCTCAAACGAGAGTTCAGCCCCGCCCTGATACAGCATGCCGAACAGGATCGCGGCCAGAACAATACCGACCGGATGGGCCCGGCCCATCAAAGCAACGGCGATCCCGACGAAGCCATATCCCGTAACGAATTCAATCAGGAGCCGGTGCTGCGAGCCCATCACCTCGTTGATCGCCATCATTCCGGCCAAACCGCCGGAGATCATCATGGTGATCACGATGGTCCGAACAGGGTTGATGCCCGCATAGACGGCCGCGTCCGGATTGGCACCATAGGAGCGGATCTCATATCCAAGGCGGGTGCGCCAGATCAGCAACCACACACCGATACAGGCCAGAAGCGCGAGGATCAGGGAAAAATTCACCGGCGCCGTGCCGAAATCCACCCCAGGGATGATGTCCGTCAGGAAAGGCAACCGGCCGCCCTCGACGAAGGTCCGTGTCTCCGGCTGCATGGAACCGGCCTCCCCGATCACATTCACCAGCAAGTAGACCATCAGCGATGCTGCAATGAAATTGAACATGATCGTCGTAATCACGACGTGGCTGCCGCGCGTTGCTTGCAGATAACCCGGAATGAATGCCCAGGCGGCGCCCATGAGGGCCGCGCCGGCCACCGCGAACGGCATGGTGACCCACCAGGGCACAATATGATCCAGCAACAGACACGCTGCGGCAACGCCAAGCCCGCCGATATAGGCCTGCCCCTCACCGCCGATGTTGAACAGCCCGGCATGGAAGGCCACCGCGACGGCCAAACCGGTGAAAATGAAGTTGGTCGCATAAAAGAGAGTGAACCCGATGCCCTCGCCAAAGCCGAGCGAGCCCCAGATGAGGACCTGAACCGCCTCGACCGGGCTTTCACCGATCAGGATCACCACCAATCCAGAGACGAAAAACGCGGCGACGAGATTTATCAGAGGGATCAGACCAAGGTCCACCCAACGTGGCAACTGCCCTGTGCTCATGCCCCGGCTCCCTCGACACCGGCCATCAGAAGGCCCAGTTCGCGTTCATCAGCATCGGGTGCCCGTTCGCCGACAATACGGCCGTCGAACATCACCAGAACGCGATCGGCAAGCGCGCGGATTTCGTCCAGCTCCACAGACACCAGCAATATCCCCTTCCCGGCGTCCCGCATTTCGATCAGACGCTTGTGAATGAACTCGATGGCGCCAATATCGACGCCGCGCGTCGGCTGCCCGACCAGAAGAACCGTCGGATCGCGCTCGATCTCGCGGGCGAGAACGATCTTCTGCTGGTTGCCACCGGAAAAATTCGCCGTTTTCAAGATCGGATTTGGCGGACGGATGTCGTATTTTTCAATTTCCGCCATGGCCGCCGCCTTGATCCCTGCGATGTCGAGAAAAAGCCCGTTCGAGTATTGCGGATCGTTGTGGTAGCCGAGGATGGCGTTCTCATATTCGGCGAACCTGGTAACCAGGCCCATCCGGTGCCGGTCCTCCGGCACATGCCCGAGGCTCTTCTGGCGCATTTCGGCCGGGTTTGGGGTGCGCGTGCCCAGATCGATCGTCTCACCGGCAATGTGCAGAGTACCGCTGGTCGCGGACCGGATTCCGGCAATGGTTTCCAGAAGTTCGGTCTGTCCGTTTCCGGACACTCCGGCAATGCCGACGATCTCCCCGGCCTTGACCTCCAGCGAGACATTCTTGACGGTTTCGACACCCCGGGTATCCGTCACCGTCAATCCCTCGACCGCGAGCACCGTATCTCGCGGTTTGGCAGGCTGTTTTTCGACATTCAGCAAAACGCTGCGCCCAACCATGAGTTCCGCCAGCTCGCTCATGTTTGTTTCAGCTGTTTGACGGGTGGCTACCATCTCCCCCCGGCGCATCACGGATACCTTGTCGGTGATGGCCATGATCTCCCTGAGTTTGTGGGTGATCAGAAGAACCGTTTTGCCTTGGTCCTTCAGCACATTCAGGATCTTGAACAGATGATCGGCCTCGGCCGGGGTCAAAACGCCGGTCGGCTCGTCGAGGATCAGAACATCGGCGCCGCGATACAGCGCCTTGAGGATCTCGACCCGCTGCTGAAGGCCAACGGGCAGGTCTTGAATAAGGGCGTCCGGATCGACCCGCAGCTCGTATTCGTCTTCCAGTCGCTTGAGCTCGGTCCGCGCCCGGGAAATTCCGCTTGCCAGGAACCCGCTGTCTTCCGCGCCCAAAATGACGTTCTCTAGAACCGAGAAATTATCGACCAGCATGAAATGCTGATGGACCATGCCGATGCCGAGCGCGATGGCGGTCTTGGAATCGGAAATTCTTACCGGGCTGCCATTCACGAGGATGTCGCCTTCGTCAGCTTCGTAGAAGCCGTAAAGGATCGACATCAACGTGGACTTTCCGGCACCGTTCTCGCCGATGATCCCGTGGATGGATCCCTTCGCGACGACGAGATCGATGTCCTTGTTCGCATGAACCGGACCGAAACGCTTGTTGATCTTGCGCAGCTCGATCGCCGGAACGGCAGAGGTGCCCAGTTCATTTGTGTGAAGTGCTTTGTTCATGGGTTCACCACCGCGCCTGAGACCCTGCGCCAGTCAGGAAAACGGACAGGGTCCGTCGGTTATGATGTCGTGCACCTTCAAGGTACCCGCAGAAATCGCTTCGCTCGCCTGGTCGGCCGCAGCTTTCATTTCAGGCGTGATCAGCGCCCGGTTATTGTCATCGATCACCCAATCCATGCCACCGTCCGCAAGACCCAGAACCTTCACACCGGGTTCGAAGGTACCGTTCCGGACGTCCATGAAGCTTTGATAAACCGCCGTGTCGACACGCTTTCGAATGGAGGTCAGAACGTTGCCCGGATGAAGGCCGTTCTGATTGGAATCGGTCCCGATGCCCAAGACATTGGCATCGGCAACGGCCTGCAATACGCCTATCCCGGTCCCGCCAGCCGCCTGAATGATGACATCCGCCCCCGAGCGGATCTGTGTTCTGGCGAGTTCTGCACCGCGCACCGGATCGGCAAAGGCAGCCGGTGTGTCACCGGTCATTCTGAAGAGGACGGAGACGTCCGGATCGGCCGCCATGGCTCCCTGCCGGTAACCGCACAAGAACCGCCGGATAATCGGAATATCCATGCCGCCCACAAAACCGATGGTGCCTGTTTCGCTGGCCATGGCGCCGAGAAGCCCGGCGATATAGGCACCTTCATGCTCCTTGAAGACATATGACGCGACGTTGGGCGTTTCGACCACCATGTCGACGATCGCGAACTGGACGTTGGGGAACTGAGTGGCCACCTCGGCCATGGACGACGCCTGATTGAAGCCGATGGCCACGACCGGAGCATGGCCGCGTCCGGCGAAATTCCGCAAAGCCTGAAGGCTTTGGGCATCGCGCTGCAACTCGAACTCGCGCACCGCACTACCCGTTTCGTCGCGAAACCGCGTCACGCCCGCATAGGCGCTCTCATTGAAAGATCCATCGAACTTGCCTCCGACCGAATAGACGATGGCAGGATCCGCAAGTGCGGGTGCGGATGCCAGCATCGCGGCGGCAACCGAAAGCAGGGTGCGCAAGGCTCCTGAGAACATGCTGTCTCCAATCGACTTGACCGCTGGCTGGCCGGGATCAGGAAGAGCAGACCCCCGCGTTGAAGCCGCGGGGGTCCGATTTCATCAGAACGGGCAGTTCTGGTCCGACATGTAGTCATGCACGACAATTTCGCCGGAGATGATCTGGTTCTTGGCTTGCGCGACAGCGGCCTTCATTTCTTCGGTCACGAGCGCCGCGTTGTTCTCATCCAGCGCCCAGTCCACCCCGCCTTCAGCAAGGCCAAGCACCTCGAAGCCGGAGGTCCAGTTGTCGTTCTTCGCATCGTCGAACGCCTGATACACCGCAACGTCGACGCGCTTGATCATCGAGCTGAGAACCGACCCTGGATGCAGGCCGTTCTGGTTGCTGTCCACACCGATGCCCAGCTTGCCAGCGTCGGCGGCGGCTTGCAGCACGCCAATACCCGTCGCGCCTGCCGCGTGGTAGACAACGTCCGCGCCACGGTCGAACTGGGACTTGGCCAATTCGCCGCCCTTCACCGGGTCATTCCACGCCGCACCCGTCGTGCCGGTCATGTTCTGGAACACCTCCGCATCGGCGTTGACCGCCAGAACACCTTGTTTGTATCCGCAGGCGAATTTCCGGATCAGCGGAATGTCCATGCCACCGACGAAACCGACTTTGCCGGTTTCGGAGGCCATCGCCGCGAGCATTCCGACGATGTAAGAGCCTTCATGTTCCTTGAACACGATGGAACGCACATTCGGAAGATCGACAACCATATCGACGATCGCAAACTGGGTATCGGGATATTCTGCGGCGACCTTCTCAACCGCATTTGCCTGCGAGAACCCGATGGCGACGATCGGGTTCATACCCCGGCGGGCAAAGTTTCTCAGGGCCTGCTCGCGCTGGCTGTCGTTCTGAAGCTCGAAGTCCCGATACTCAATTCCGGTATCTTCGAGAAAGCGCTGTGCGCCACTATGCGCTGCCTCATTGAATGACTTGTCGAATTTGCCGCCAAGGTCGTACAGGACCGCCGGCTGGATATCGGCAGCCAAGGCGCTTGCACATGCAAGCATCACGCTTGCAGCAGCACTCATCGCAAACAGTTTTTTCACGTCTTCTACCCTCCAGAACAAGAGGCCGCCGCTAGTGGCGACCCCGATGAGACTTTTCCTCTTGCCGCCCCGGCCGGTCCGCAGGTCGCAAGAGCTGTGGACCCAACTGCTCGCCGATCGCCCGCGCCAAAGGTTCGTCGGTGACAAGGTCCGTGATTACGCCGGTTTTCAAAGCAGCTATTGTGGCCTGGGCCTTGCCCGCCCCGCCCGCCAGAGCAACGATACGCGAGCCCCGGATTTCCTCAAAATGCAATCCGACCGCGCATTCCGCCAAAAGGACGTCCGCCAAGGTGCCCTCAGCCGTCAAAAAACGCCCCATCAGATCGGATACAGCGGCATTTGCCCGAAGATTTTCCTGTTCGGGCTTGGAGATCATCCCGCGTTGCACGAGATGTCCATCGTCCTCAACTGTCCCGATGCCAATGACGAACACATCCGATTGACGCGCCCGGCCCAATAGATCCTGAACAGACCGTTGGGCGAGGAACACCTGCTTTTCCGCCGCTGTTTCGGTGAAATAGGGAACCGGGAGATAAAATCCCTCGCCGCCGCTGCGCTCCTGCATGCGCTGAACGACGTCATACGGGTTGGCTGCAAGCTTGCGGGTAAGCGATCCGCTAATGGAAACGATCTCGAGATCGGGCCGCGCCAGACGGCCCATTTCCTCGACGGCGGCTTTCAAGGTCCGCCCCATTCCCACGCCGACGCGCCTCACGCTTCGTGAGGACAACAAGTCCGACAGGAACTGTCCGGCGCACGCGCCGACCGATCTAAGGGCCGCTTCACCGTCCCCGCCACCAAGTTCCGGCGCCACAATGCAGCTCTGAAGCCCAAAACGCCGGGTCAGACTGTCTTCGAGCTCGAGGCATTCGACCGGGCGCCCCTCAATATGAAACTTCACGAAACCGGATTTTTGCGCCAAGGCAATTAGACGATGAACCTTCGCGGGAGACACGCCAAGCTGTTCCGCGATTTCACCTTGTGTCCGGCCGCCGACGAACGACAACCACGCGGCCCTTATGGCCAGATAGGTGGTCCAATCATCATCCCGGACCCGCATGCCAGACCAGTCTCCCCTAACACAAGGCGCTTTTGCGGCGGTCATCCGGCCGCACTCAGCGACAAGGCCGACCCCATCCGCCAAAACCGTCTGAAAAAATATTCAGCACATGATTATTTCTTCAAAAAGATGACTCAGGGCGTCAGCCTCGTCAAGCAAAACCGGTGCACAAAGGGAAGGCGATTGGCGCGATTCTGGGCCCATCGCGTCAAGACGGCAGCAGCTTGGCCGCGCTGGCGGGCAGAACGTGCGCAGCCCCGCTTCGGACCACTTTATCCTGAGGCGCTGTTCTCATTGACCTTTTTGTCCTTGTGGAAAAGAAATGCACTGCGTGCACCTTTTTTGTTTGCCATAAAAGGCCGCTGAGATATCCTTTGTTCCAGCATTTGCGAATGTTTCGGAATGCGACAGCTAAGCTGTTCAGTACTCTTCGCTGTTTTGACGAGGAACGAACCGATAAGAATTTCGTCCATAAAATAACTTCTGGGGAGACGTGGTGAACCGGCCTTAAGGCCTGAAAGGAGAACCAACATGCGTCTCGGAATGAACGAAAAAATCGCCCGTCATATGGGCCTGTGTACAGTCGCCCTGTTTCTCGGTCTTGGCAGCGTCTTGCAAAATGCGAACGCCCAGACCTTCCGGCCCTATAGCCAGTCTGTCGGTGACTGGACCCACAACTACGGCAATGAAGTGGATGTGGAGCTGGTTCTTGCCGTTGATATCTCCCAATCGATGGATGCTGACGAGCAAGAAGTGCAACGGGCCGGATATGTTTCCGCGCTTACCTCTGATGAGTTCGTTGAAGCCGTTCAACTCGGTCCGATCGGCAAGATCGCGGTCGTTTATATGGAGTGGGGCGGCGTTGGCGAGCATTTCGTCGTCGCCGATTGGGCGGAAGTCAAGGATCGGAAAAGCGCGGAAGCTTTCGCCGCCCAGATCGCGGAAGCACCGCTTCGGCAGGTGCAGCGGACCTCGATCAGCTCAGCCTTGAAGAAATCCGTCGAGATGGTCGAAACAAACACCTTTTCCGGCCTGCGCAAAGTGATCGACATTTCGGGCGACGGGCCGAACAACCAGGGCGGGCCGGTGACCGAAATGCGGGACAGGCTCCTGTCCAGCGGTGTCGTCATCAATGGACTGCCGCTGATGATGAAGTCAAACGGCACCACATGGCAAGCCATGCTGAACCTGGATCACTACTATGAGGACTGCGTGATTGGCGGCCCCGGTTCCTTTGCCATTCCCGTTCGCTCCAAAAGCGAATTCGCCGATGCCATCCGCATGAAACTGGTAATGGAAGTGGCTGGTTTGACACTCCCGCCGCCACTCGTGCAAACCGTCTCGGACCGGCAGCCGACACGATGCGGCATGTTCGATTGAAGCGTTGCCCCGGAAAGGCATCGTTCCGCGCACCTTTCCGGGTCTGAGCCCATTGGCGGGCCATTCCCCTTTGCGCTGGCCCGCGCGTGACGGTATTCCTGAAGCAACCGCAACGCTTCGATTGGGATACCGATAGATATGAAACCGACGCTCGCCCTCGTGGCGCACGATGCGAAAAAGGACGCCATAGCCGCCTTTGCCGAACGCAACGCGCAAAAACTGTCGGACTTCTCGATTGTCGCAACGGGAACGACTGGTGGCCGTATCATGGATGCATGTCCAGCTCTGGACGTGACCCGGGTCCGGAGCGGCCCGCTGGGGGGCGATCAGCAGATTGGCGCGATGATTGCCGAGGGTCGGTTGAATGGACTTATTTTTTTCATAGATCCGTTGACGCCAATGCCGCACGATGTGGACGTGAAGGCCCTCCTGCGCCTTGCCGTGCTTTATGACTTGCCCACGGCGCTGAACGTCTCGACGGCGGAGATCCTGTTGCGTTCGGCCCGCCTCGCCGGTTTGCAATCAACATCAAAAACTCCTGAAGTCAGTCTGATTCAAAAATGAACATCACAAACCACCAGACCGGTGACTTCACCTTTCCCGTTCTGGTCGCCGATGTTGGCGGCACGAATGCCCGCTTCGCCATCGTCCAGGACAGCAACGACACTGCGCTTGCACCGGTCATCACGGCGACTGGGGATCACGCCGACATCTGCGCTGCCATACGCGCTACCGTTCTGGCATCTGGCGCCCCGCAGCCAAGGTCGGCCATTCTGGCGGTCGCCGGTCCCGTGACCGGCGACCGCATTCCCTTGACCAATGCCGCATGGGTGATCGAGCCGAATGTGCTCATCAAACAACTTGGCCTCGATCATGTCGTCGTGCTGAACGATTTCGAAGCACAGGCCCTTGCACTTCCCAGCCTGAAAGGTGGCGCTGTAGAACAGATTGGCGGCGGTGTGATGCGCAAAAATGCCACGAAATTTGTCCTTGGACCCGGAACAGGCCTGGGAGCTGCCGCCCTGGTCTATGCGGCCGGCAAATGGATCCCGCTGCCCGGCGAGGGTGGGCATGTGGAGATCGGCGCAGTAAGCGACGAGGATCAGACAATCTGGCCGCATATCGAGCGGGTTGGCGGCCGGATCGGCGCAGAGCAGATCCTCTCCGGCACCGGGTTGCCGAGGCTGGCCCGCGCGGTGGCCGCGAGTATGGGCCTTCAACCGCATCATGCCACTGCTGCCGATGTGACGTGGGCCGCCAGCACGAAAGACCCGGTAGCAACGAAAACACTTGAGGTGTTTGCCCGCGGTCTCGGCCGGGTCGCAGGCGACTTTGCCATGACGGTTCTGGCGCGCGGGGGCGTCTATCTGACAGGTGGTGTCACGCCCCGGATCGACCGGTTTCTGATCAATGGCGGATTCCGCGCGTCCTTTGAAGCCAAGGCCCCGCACGAGGCGCTGCTCAAGTCCATCCCGACATTTCTCGTGCGCCACCCGAATCCGGCGCTTGAAGGTCTTGCCGCTTATGCCCGCGACCCCGACCTCTTCGCCGTCGACTTGAGCGGCCGCGCCTGGCAAGCGAAGTTTGACATGATGTCCCTGCCGTCCGGTTGAGGATCATGACATCCGAATTGACGTTTTCGACCGAACTCCCGATCGATGGGGTCCTCGACCCCTTGCTGCTGGCGCTCGATCACTCGCTCAATGCCGTCCTCGTGGCTGAACCGGGCGCGGGCAAGACGACCAGAGTGCCCCTTGCGCTTTTGAGGGCCCGATGGCGGCAGGGGCGGCGCATCATCGTTCTGGAACCCCGGCGCCTCGCTGCGCGGGCCGCCGCAAGGCGCATGGCCGGGGAACTTCGAGAAGCCGTCGGACAGACCGTCGGATACCGGGTGCGCATGGACACGAAGGTCGGCCCGGAGACGAAAATCGAAGTGGTCACCGAGGGGATCTTTACCCGGATGATCATGGAGGACCCCGAACTCAACGGCGTTGCAGCAGTGCTGTTTGACGAGTTTCACGAGCGGTCTCTCGATGGTGACCTTGGATTGGCGCTGGCACTGGACGTCCAGGGCGCGCTTCGGGACGACCTCCGGCTTCTGCCCATGTCGGCGACTCTGGACGGGGCCAGGGTATCGGGTCTTCTGGGCGGCGCGCCGGTCATCGAAAGCAGCGGCCGGAGCTTTCCCGTGGAAACCCGCTATTTGGGCCGGCCGGCCAGTGAGCGGATCGAAGACGCGGCCGTGCGCGCGGTGCGGCACGCATTAAACCAGGAACCCGGATCCATCCTGGTCTTTCTTCCGGGCCAGGGCGAGATCCTGCGCACAGCCGAGCGTTTGGACGGCAAACTTCCCGCCGGCACGCAGATTGCGCCGCTGTACGGTGCGTTGGACGGGCGCGCGCAAGACGAGGCGATTCGGCCGGCGCCAGACAGGATGCGCAAGGTCGTTCTGGCCAGCGCGATTGCCCAGACCTCGCTGACCATCGAGGGCATCCGGGTGGTGATCGACAGCGGGCTGGCACGTGTGCCGCGCTACGAACCGCAAACAGGCCTCACCCGGCTTGAAACCGTGCGTGTCTCGCGCGCCTCCGCCGATCAACGGCGCGGCCGGGCCGGACGGACGGAGCCCGGCGTGTGCTTCCGTCTCTGGGATGAAGCCCAAACATCTGCTTTGCCCGTGGCGGAAACGCCGGAGATTCTGGAAGCCGATCTTTCCGGTCTCGTGCTGGACCTGGCACGCTGGGGAACCTCCGATCCCAGCCAGTTGCGCTTCCCCGATCAGCCCCCCGCGGCCAGCTGGCAGGAAGCGGTTACCCTGCTCGCCTCCTTGAACGCTCTGGATAAATCAGGCCGCTTGACGCCGGAAGGTGAAGCCCTTGCGGAATTGCCCCTGCATCCACGCCTCGGACACATGATCCGATCCGCGATCGGGCAGGACCAGGGATGGACAGCCGCGCTGATTGCCGCCCTTGTGTCCGAACCGGGCCTTGGCGGCCGCGATCCGGATCTCCGTCAACGCCTGTCCTGGCTCGCCCGGGACACCACTCAACGGGCAAAAGACACCTGTCTCATGGCGGAGCGTTGGCTCAAGCTGGCCGGCGGACGCAAGGACCCGCTTGAGATCGAGCAGGCGGGCCGGCTGCTCGCGCTGGCGTATCCCGACCGCGTTGCCGGCGCCCGCGGGAAAACGGGCAGTTTCCGGCTCGCCAATGGGCGTGGGGCCCAACTCGACGACAGCCATCCGCTCGCGAGTGCCCCCTTCCTGTGCGTGGCCGACATACAGGGGAAGGCCGCGAGCGGCCGGATTGCGCTTTGCGCCCCAATGGACAAGACCGACATCGAGGACCTATTCGGCCCGACCATTGTGGAAGTGGACGAAGTGACGCTCACGCCGGAGGGAAAGATCAAGGCCCGGCGGCAGCGCCAGTATCATAAAGTCGTTATCGGGAGTTGGACGATCGCAACGCCCGACCCGAATGCCGTTGCCGGCGCCTTGATCGCCGAGATCCGGCGCCGCGGGGTGGAACGCTTGCCGTGGAGCCGGGACCAACGCCACTTGCGGGCGCGGGTAGCTTACCTTTTGGCTGCCGGGGACCCGGCGTTGCCGGATTTGTCAGATGGCGCGCTTGCAGAGACCCTGGATGACTGGTTGAGGCCCTATCTGGCTGGAAAGACAAGGCTAGAGGATGTGGATGCCGATCTGCTCGGCCAAGCTTTGTCCGGTTTGATCCCGTATGATACCAAGGCGCGGATCGACAGCGGAGCACCTTCCCACTTCCAGGCACCGACCGGGTCCAGGCTCCCGATCGACTACGGCGCCGAAACCGGCCCGACGGTGGCGGTGCGGGTTCAGGAACTGTTCGGGCTGAAATCCCATCCCACCGTTTGCAACGGCACCATCCCCTTGACACTCGAACTTCTGTCGCCTGCGCAGCGCCCGATCCAGATCACCAGGGATTTGCCCGGCTTCTGGACAGGCTCCTGGAAAGATGTGAAAGCGGATATGAAGGGGCGATACCCCAAGCACGATTGGCCGGACAACCCGGCGGAAGCAGATCCGACCCGGAGAGCGAAGGCCCGAAAAGACTGAGCGAGGCAGGGTGCGCATCTGCACTCGCGCGCCGGGCGTTGTCCGCTATAATGGATCAATCATGACGATGGACCGGGCGAAGATCATTGCCGACTTATCGGAAAGAGCCCTCTTGCCTTGGGCAACCCTGAATGCATGCCTGGCGGATCATAACCGGTCAGAAACAATCTTCGTCAATCTCCTCCACAGGGTGCAAACAGGGCCGGAACTGGATACGGACGAGGAGCGGGCGCTTTTTTACGGGATCCACATTCTTGCCGCGCAACAAACCGAAACGGCCCTGACCCCGCTGATCGAAATTCTCCAGAACAGGCGCGAAGAAACCGATCGGATTCTCGGCGACGAAGCGATCGGTGAAACACTGCCGCGTCTCCTTATGGCTTTGGGCTCCGGCAAGGGCGCGCTTTATTGGGACATCGCAACCGGATCGGCCGCCGACTGGTTGATCCGGGATGCATTCTTCAAGGCCTGGACTTATGAAGTTCTGTCCCGGCGGATCTCCCGCCGGACGGCGCAATCACGCCTTCAGCGCCTGCCCAAGTGGATGTCCGCGCCAGCGGACAGCCCGCTCTGGATGAGCTGGATGAACGTCATTGCCGATCTCGGAATGACTGGCCTCCTGCCCGAAATCGACACCGCCTTGCGCTCCGGGCGGGCGGAAATCGGAACCCTTGCCATTTCCGACCGGGACTATCAGGACGTGCGTGCACGCGCCCAAGCCAACACCCAGCACGTCCGCCACAAGCCCGAATGGCGGGCCCGGAACGGGTTTGTGCCATTCGGACAGGCAAGCGCGCTCAAATATGACTTTTACCGCGCCGCCCTTGTAGCGCCGGGAACCACTGAGGATGTCTCCCGCAACCTGATTTCCCAGGCCGCTGAAGAGGCGGTAACGGGCTTCTTGCGGCCATCGGAAGCCGGCAACGAGAACACCCCGCGCCGGCGACCGGATTGATCACTCGTCGGATGCCGCCACAAGGCTGGCATTGCCCCCCGCCGCTGCGGTGTTGATCGAAACAACCTGCTCAAGCGCAAACCGGTTCAGATAGTTGGGACCGCCCGCTTTCGGACCTGTTCCGGACAGACCCGAGCCACCGAAGGGCTGAGTGCCGACGACCGCGCCGATGGTATTGCGGTTGACATAGACGTTGCCGACAGACAGCCGGTCGACGACCATCTTGACCGTCGCATCGATACGGCTGTGCACCCCGAGCGTCAGGCCATATCCGGTTGCCTCGATCGCATCGAGCACCTTGTCCAGATCCTTGGACTCATAGCGCACGACATGCAGGACGGGGCCGAAGACCTCCTTCCTCAGAGCTTCCGGCTTGTCGAGCTCGATGATGTGCGGGGCCACCCAGCTCCCGCCAGCAAGATCCCCGCCGGGTGCCTTGCCCGCATAGCGCAAGGTCTGATCCTGCCTCATGGCCTCGACATGGGCGAGGATACCGTCACGCGCCTCGGCGTCGATCACCGGACCGATATCCGTCGACGGCAGGCGCGGGTCGCCGAGCGCCAGTTCCCTGGCCGCGCCTTCCAGCATGGTGAGCAAGCTGTCGGCAACATCGGATTGGACGAACAGAAGGCGAAGAGCGGAACAGCGCTGACCCGCCGAGCGGAAAGCCGACATCATGACATCGTCGCAGACTTGTTCCGGCAGAGCCGTCGCATCCACGATCATCGCGTTGATACCACCGGTTTCGGCGATCAGCGGTACGATAGGCCCCCGTTTTTCGGCCAATGCGCGGTTGATTGCCCATGCGGTCTCGGTCGACCCGGTGAATGCAACACCGGCGACCTTCTGATGGGCTGTCAAAG
Source organism: Roseibium aquae (assembly GCF_008711285.1). Lineage (GTDB taxonomy): Bacteria > Pseudomonadota > Alphaproteobacteria > Rhizobiales > Stappiaceae > Roseibium > Roseibium aquae. The sequence continues at coordinate 43,404 of NZ_VXDC01000011.1, read as the reverse complement.
CGGCACCTATGCGCCCGTCTCCCGGCAGATAGATCAAGGCCGCTTCCGGAACGCCAGCCCGGTGCAGCATCCTGACCGCCTCATAGGCGATCAGTGGCGTTTGTTCCGCCGGTTTTGCGATGACCGTGTTGCCAGCCACAAGCCCCGCGCAGACCTGACCCAGAAAAATCGCCAACGGAAAGTTCCAGGGTGAGATGCAAACAAACACACCCCGCCCGCGATACCGGTACCGGTCCTCCTCTCCGGTAGGCCCGGGCATCAGACGTCCGGCGCCGAACAATCCGCGCGCCTCGGCTGCGTAGTAACGGCAGAAATCGACCGCTTCCCGGATTTCCGCGATCCCGTCCGGCAGCGTCTTGCCGCCCTCGCAGCACAGAATGGCCATCAGCCGGTTGAAATCGGCCTCCATCAGATCGGCCATCTTGTCCAGCGCCGCCGCCCGCTCCTCGACCGGACGCCGCGACCACGCCTTGAAGCCCTCGCCCGCCGCTGTGAATGCGGCTTCGACATGGCCGGTATCGGCCATGACCACACTGCCCGCCTTCGTCTTGCCATCGACCGGCGATATGACCGCCGCTTCGGACCCGGTGACCGTCACACCTGGTATAAGCGGACGTGCCTGGACAGCAGGCATCGCCGAATTAGCAATCCCGGCGGTTAAAGCAGCGCGCTGTTTTGCGCAGCCCAGCTCGAGGCCCGCCGAATTCCGCCGCTCCTCGCCGTAAAGATCCCGGGGTTGCGGGATGGATCCGTTGATCGAGCGCGCGCCATTTTGCAGAATTTCAGCCGGACGCTTCAAAAGTTGGGCAATCGGCACTGAGCTGTCGCCGACAATCGTGACGAAGGAAGAGTTCGCACCGTTCTCCAGGAGCCTGCGCACAAGATAGGCCAGCAGATCCTTGTGTCCGCCGACCGGAGCATAGATCCGGCAAGGATAGCCATCGCGCTCGGTGATAGACCGGAAGAGGCTTTCGCCCATGCCGTGAAGGCGCTGGAACTCGTAGCCCTCACGATTGCCGGCCAATTCCATGATTTGCGCGACGGTCAGGGCATTGTGCGTCGCAAATTGCGGGTAGAGAACATCCCGCGCCGCGAGCATGCGCTTCGCGCAAGCAAGATAGGAGAGGTCGGTGGCCGCCTTGCGGGTGAATACGGGGTATCCGTCTACGCCCATTTCCTGGGCATGCTTGATTTCCGTGTCCCAGTAAGCCCCCTTGACCAGCCGCACCATCAGCCGCCGCTTGTTGTGACGGGCAGCCGCAACGAGCCAATCGATCACCTCAACACCCCGTTTCTGATAGGCCTGGACCGCAAGGCCGAAGCCGTCCCAACCCTCTGTGATCGGGTGGGTCAAAAGCGAGGCGATGATATCCAGCGAAATCTCCAGCCGATCCGCTTCTTCCGCGTCGACCGTGAAATTCAGGTCGTAGCCGCGTGCCATTTCCGCCAATTCGATCAGCCGCGGCACCAGTTCGGTGCGTGCCCTATCGCCATTGACGGCCTCGTAGCGCGGATGCAACGCCGACAGCTTGACCGAAATGCCCGGACGATCCGGCAGAGCGCGATTGCCGGCCGCTGCACCAATTGTACGGATGGCATCGGCGTAGGATTGATAGTAGCGCTTGGCATCGGCTTCAGTCCGCGCGCCCTCGCCCAGCATGTCATAAGAGTAGCGGTAGCCCTTCTTCTCTTGTGCCTTTGCACGGTCAATCGCTTTTGAAATCGTTTCGCCCAGCACGAACTGGTGACCCAGAAGGCGCATCGCCTTGCGGGTCGCGGTGCGGACAGCGGGCATTCCCATCCGCTTGACCAAGGCGGACAATATGCTCTTTGGCGTATCGCCCGGATGGAGCAAACGGGACGTGATTCCGAGTGCCCAGGACGAGGCGGATACCAGCAGCGTGTCGGATTTCGGCCCCTCGGACTCATCGAATCTGGCCGCGGCCAATTTGTCCTCAATCAGCTTGTCCGCCGTGGCGGCATCCGGAACCCTCAGCAGCGCCTCTGCCAAGACCATCAGCGCCAAGCCCTCCCGGGTGGTCAGTCCGAACTCGCGCATGAAGTCCTCGACACCGCCCAAGCCCGCAGGGGCTGTGCGCATGTCGTGAATATAGCCGCTGGCCAGGGTATCGATGCGCCGCTCCGCCGCGTCCTCGAGCCTGGTTTCGCCAAGAAAGCGCTCAACCAGTTTCCGATCATCGGGGGCATAGTCCGCCCGAAACGGCTCAAAACCAGCATTTTCAAGCTTGATGTCTTCCACGGCAGCACTGGCTGACATACCGATCTCTCCCAAAATCCAAGCGCACCCGGCGCGAATGCCGAATAATGCCCCCAAAACATCATGAAGTTTCACCAAAGTTCGGGTAGTGTTTGGTTGAAATTACCAGAGAAATGAAAAACCCGCATGCCTGCACCAAGCCTTGATCAGACAGACCGTAAGATCCTCAAGTTTCTGCAAGCCGATGGCCGGATCACAACGACCGAATTGGCGGAGCGGATCGGCTTGTCGGTCAACGCGACGGGTGAGCGATTCCGGCGGCTGATGCGCGAGGGGTTCATCACCCGCTTCAGCGCAGAACTGGACCCGGACAAGGTTGGTCGCGGGCTTCTGGTTTTTGTGGAGATCAAACTGGACAGAACGTCCCCGGAAATCTTCGATGCTTTCAAGCGTGCGGTTGAGCGGTCACAGGACATTCTGGAGTGCCACATGGTGGCCGGCGGTTTCGACTATCTTCTCAAAAGCCGTGTTTCGGACATGGACGCCTACCGCCAGTTCCTGTCCGATGTCGTTCTGGCCCTGCCAGGGGTGCGTGAAACGCACACCTATGCGGTGATGGAAGAGATCAAGGAAACCCATATTCTTCCAGTCTAATGCGGCTGCTCGGCGGTCCCGGATGGTCACGAAGCCTTGTTTTGACCATCGCGAAGTACCGGTCCAAACAGCGCAACACGGTGATTCAACGGGAGGTTTCTCTATGTGGAAACAAAATCTGGCTGGCCTTCTGGCGGCATTCATGTTCGGCGCGGCCGGTGCCCTTGCCGACAGCACCGTCCCCCGCTCCTGGGACGACATCACGGAACAAGCGAAAGGCCAGACGGTCTATTTCCACGCATGGGGCGGGGAACCGCGCATCAACAGCTACATTCAATGGGCTGCCGGGGAACTTGATAAAATCTATGGTGTCACGGTCGAGCATGTGAAGGTCGCCGAGACAGCTAATGTAGTGACGCAGATCATCGCCGAAAAATCTGCCGGACGGGATACCAATGGCAGCGTTGACCTGGTCTGGATCAACGGTGAGAATTTCAACACCCTGAAGAGCCTGCGCCTACTGGCCGAACCGGGCTGGGCCCAAACTCTGCCGAACTGGCAATATGTCGATGTCGAGGGCAAGCCGACGGTCATCAAGGATTTCACGATCCCGACCGATGGCCAGGAAAGCCCTTGGGGCATGGCGCAACTCGTGTTCATGCATGACACACGGCGCCTGCCCCAACCGCCGGCTTCACTTTCCGAACTGGCGGAATACCTGGCGGAAAACCCGGGGCGGTTTTCCTATCCGCAACCGCCCGAGTTTTTCGGAACCACCTTCCTGAAGCAGGCATTGATCACGTTGATCGACGATCCGTCGAAGCTCGACCGGCCAGTCAATTCAGCGACCTTTGAGCAGGATGTGAAGCCGCTGTTCGACTTTCTGGACGAGTTGCATCCGACCCTGTGGCGCGGCGGCCAGGCCTTCCCCCGGAACGCCGCCCATATGCGCCAGTTGCTAGGCGACGGCGAGATCGACATCGCCTTTTCGTTCAACCCGGCGGATGCGTCGAGTGCCATCGAAAACGGCGAGCTTCCGGACACCGTTCGCAGCTTCGTCTTGCGGGGCGGCACAATCGGAAACACGCATTTTGTCGCCATCCCCTACAACAGTTCGGCCAAGGAGGGCGCGATGCTACTGGCCAATTTCCTGTTGTCTCCGCTGGCGCAGGCGCGCAAACAGGACCCGAAAATCTGGGGAGACCCGACGGTCCTGGATATCGCGGCGCTGCCCGCCGAGGACCGTGCCCGGTTCGACGAACTCGACCTCGGCATTGCGACCCTGTCCCCGGAGGATCTGGGGGCCACACTGCCCGAACCCCACCCAACGTGGGTGAGCGAGCTGGAGAAAGCCTGGGCGGCACGTTACGGCGGATCCTGAGTGGCCCAACGGTTCCAGATGAAAACAGGGCTTGGCGCGGGTAGTCCGAAGCTACCCACGCTTTTGTTGTTTGTGCTTCTCGCCGGACCGATCAGCGCCGGCCTTTTGGGCACGCTTCTTCCCGCGTTCGGCTATCTGCCGGCCCTTGGCGCATCCGATCCGTCTCCCGATGCCTTTCGCGCGCTCTTCAGCGCGCCGGGCATCTGGACCTCGATTGCGCTCAGCCTCGGGACCGGCCTCGTGGCAACGGCGCTGTCCCTGGGGATTGTCATTCTGTTCACAGCGGGCTGGTCGTCGACGCGGGCTTTCGACAATTTGCGCCGGTTTCTGTCGCCCCTGCTTTCGGTTCCCCATGCCGCCGCCGCATTCGGCCTTGCATTCCTGATCGCCCCTTCCGGTTTTCTGGTCCGGCTCGTTTCGCCCGCGCTCAGCGGATGGGAGCGGCCACCCGATCTGCTGATCCTCAACGATCCCTATGGCCTCACCATGACCGCCGGACTGATCCTGAAAGAGGTGCCCTTCCTATTCCTGATGACGGTCGCGGCGTTGACCCAGGTGAATGTGAAAAGCATCAGCCGGGCCGTGGCATCCTTGGGATATGGACGGATGCGCGGCTTTTTGATCACGGCCGCTCCGCAGGTCTATCCGCAAATCCGGCTTCCGGTTCTCGCCGTTCTGGCCTATTCGACGTCGGTGGTGGATGTTGCGCTGATCCTCGGGCCGACGACACCCGCGCCGCTTGCCCCCCGCATTCTTGTCTGGCTGTCCGACCCAGATCCGGCGATGCGCCTGAAGGCGTCGGCCGGGGCCGTGCTTCAAATCGCGGTCTCGGCCTTGGCCATCTTGATCTGGCTCGGCTTTGAACGTTTGGCACGGAACTGGTTCTTTCGCACGTCTCGGACCGGACGCCGCCAAGCAAGCGACCGGGTCCCCCGGTTCCTTGTTCTGACCTTTGTCATCATCCTTGTCGCGGTGACCGCCAGCGGCTTCGGTCTCCTCGGCTTGTGGTCCGTTGCGCGCGGATGGTGGTTTCCAGACACTTTTCCCGCGCAGTTGACACTGGCGACCTGGCGGGAAGCCCTCACAACGGGAGGCACGACCATCTGGACAACATTCGTGCTCGGGGCCGGATCGGCGATCTGCTGCGCGGCTCTGGTGATCTGGCTTCTGGAGAGCCACACCCGTGCCGGAAATGTTCCGGGGAACCGGCTCCGGCAATTCCTGTTCCTGCCCCTGCTGGTCCCGCAGGTCAGCTTTCTGTTCGGCCTGCAGGTTCTCTTCATTCACGCGCAGATTGACGGAACCCTGTTGGCGGTGATGCTTGCGCACAGCGTGTTCGTTCTTCCCTATGTCTTTCTCGCCCTTGCCGATCCCTGGGCGCATCAGGACCCCCGCTACGCCCGTATCGCAGCGACCCTTGGCGCAACGAACAGCCGGATTTTCCGAAAAGTGCGCCTGCCGATGCTCCTGACGCCTCTGCTGGTGGCCATCGCCATTGGTTTCGCGGTCTCCGTGGGACAATATCTCCCGACGGTTCTGATCGGCTCGGGCCGGGTTTCGACGGTGACTACGGAAAGCCTCGCCCTGGCGGCTGGCGGAAACCGTTCGCTGCTGGGCGTCTATGCCATGCTGCAGCTCATCCTGCCGTTCATCGTGTTCTCGCTCGCCTCGCTCATTCCCGCCCTCGTGTTTCGCAACCGGCTGGGCATGCGCCCCACGTCGACCCACTAGGAAACAATTGTGACGACCGCCAAAGCCGAAGGCCTGACGCTGAGAGACGTAACGATCACCTTGAAGGGGAAGCGGCTTCTGCGCATGGATCTCACCGTTCCGCCCGGCGCGGTTCTGACCGTGATGGGGGAAAGCGGGCGCGGAAAATCGACCTTTCTCGATTTCATCGCCGGCTTTCTAAAGCCACCGTTCGCGGCCACCGGCGAAATCCTGCTGAACGGCCGGGACATCACCCATTTGACCCCGCAGGAACGCCGGGTCGGTTTGATGTTCCAAACCCCGCTGCTTTTCCCGCACCTCTCGGTTATGGGAAACCTCTTGTTCGCATTGCCCGAAACGATCCGTAAAAAACGTGACCGTATCGTCGCTGCGGAACAGGCGCTCGCGGAAGCAGGTCTTGCCGGATACGCCGCGCGGGACCCGGCCACCCTGTCCGGCGGACAGCAGACGAGGGTCGCCCTGATGCGTGTCCTTCTGTCCGAGCCTCAGGCGCTCCTGCTCGATGAACCGTTCTCAAGCCTTGACCGGGCCCGGCGGGCGGACATCCGGTCTCTTGTCTTTGAGACGGCCCGCAAACGCGCCCTGCCCGTCATTCTGGTCACCCATGACGAGGAGGACGCCCATGCGGCCGGCGGACTGATCACGCATCTTTAAAGCGGTTTTTTCAGCCCGCCTTGTCCGCGGATTTGGCCTGAAGGAGCGAATACCGCTCGATGCCGATGCGCTCGACCAGGTGCAACTCGGTCTCGAGGAAATCGATATGGCTCTCCTCGTCGGCCAGAAGAGTTTCGAAAATACTCATGGATACAAAGTCACCGGCCTCCCGGCAGACTTCGCGCGCCTCGTGATACAGGGCCCGGGCGACGTACTCGGCGGCGAGATCGCACTCCAGAACCTCCTTCACAGACTGCCCGATGCGCAAGGGATCGAGCACCTGAAGATTTGGCAAGCCTTCGAGAAAAATGATCCGGTCCATCAAATCCTGGGCATGGGCCTGCTCTTCCTTGCTTTCTTCCAGCTCTTTGCTGGCCAGCTTGCCATACCCCCAGTCTTCCAGAAGCCGAGAATGAACCCAGTACTGATTGACGGCCGTCAACTCATGGCGGAGAGCCTTGTTGAGATACTCTATGACGAGCGCATCGCCTTTCATGTGTCCACTCCCTGCCTTTATCCCGCGGCCTTCGTCAAAGCCAGTTGCCGCGGCTCGCCACTGCCAGTGCTCGCATCCGAATGGCTGGCATCGGACGCATTCTCGTGAATAATACTGATGACTGACGGAAAACAGCTCCCACATCTCGGACGGCACCCAAGATGGCGGAAAACCGCACCGGGTGTTGGAACCCGGCCATTTGGATCCTGGCGCATTTCCTCCGCAGCCTTGCGCAACTGCTTATCAGACAACACATTGCAGGAGCAGATGATCATTCACAGATCCCAGGTCGCTTTCCCAAAGGCCGCTGGAGGCGTCTCGCGTACATCCCGCTTTGCTAAACTAGTGTATATGAGTCAACTTTTTCCACCCCTTCGCAGCACCGGACAGGCCATACCATGAGCGACCCTTCAAATACAGATGACCGCAGAACGCTGGTTCTCACCGGGGCAAGCCGCGGCATAGGCCATGCAACCGTCAAGCGCTTTTCCGCATCGGGCTGGCGTGTGATTACATGTTCCCGGCATGCCTTCTCGGACAAGTGCCCCTGGCCCATGGGACCCGAAGATCACATTCAAGTGGATCTGGCGGATGAAGGCAGTGTCACCAATGCAGTCAACGAGATCCGCAAGCGCCTTCGCGCAAATGGTTCGCGCCTCGATGCGCTGGTCAACAATGCCGGCATCAGTCCGAAGGGCGAGGGTGGGGCCCGCCTTGATTCCCTCACAACGGCAATGGAGACATGGCGAAGTGTCTTTCATGTCAATTTTTTTGCCCCCATCATGCTCGGCCGCGGACTGTTCGAGGAATTGAAAACGGCGGGAGGATCGATCGTGAATGTGACATCGATTGCCGGTATGCGGGTTCATCCGTTCGCGGGCACAGCTTATGCAACCTCCAAGGCAGCCCTGGCCTCCCTGACCCGGGAAATGGCCGCCGATTTCGGACCGCACGGGATCCGGGTGAATGCCATCGCGCCGGGTGAAATCGACACCGCCATTTTATCTCCGGGAACGGAAAAACTCATAGGCGACATTCCTTTGCGGCGTTTGGGGCGGCCCGATGAGGTGGCTGAGACGATTCATTTCCTCTGCACGGCGCAGTCGTCTTACGTAACTGGCGCCGAGATACACATTAACGGCGGTCAACACGTGTAGCGCTAACCCTTCGCCGCAGTTGATGGGGTGAGAAAGACTATCATGAAGAATTACAGCATTTTATAAGATTTGATCAAATCAATGCCGCGTCAAAAACAAATACTAAGGGATCGGGGCAGCCTGGAAGATCACCGCTAATTTTACGCATTCTTCATTTTCCTCCCGCATGGTTCGGTTATCAGTCTTTCGAACAATAACCTGTCCTTGCGGGGGGAGCATGAAGCGCGTCATCAAAAAACTGAATGATCTGCGTTTTGGGGTAAAAGTCGGCGGCGGCTTTGTGGCCATTCTGGCCGTGACAGCCATTGTGGGCGCTGTCGGGTTCTCGGCCATCGTAACCTTGACGGAAAAATTTGAGGTTGCCGGGCAATCCACCACGGTGGCTCAGCACCTTCAAGAGACATCGGTTGCGCGCGAGACGTTTCTCAAACAGCGTGACGAAGCGAATGCGTCCAAAACCAGGACAGCCATCGCCGACCTTCAAGATGCGCTGGAAACGCTCCGCAAATCGGTCGCAACGGAACCGGAGGCGGTTTCCGATGTTGAGGCCGCGATCACCGGCGTATCGGAGTTCGGGGCCACGTTTGACGGGGTTGTCACCGACAGTTTCAACCAGAAGGAGCAGCTTGCCGCACTTCTGGAGGCAACGCGGGCCCTGGAAGACCATGCCGCAAGCATCTCCGAGACCGTTGCGACAGCCGAAATCCGGGTCAGCGCGGTGGCATTCAAGGCCAACAACGATCTTGAGGGGGCAAACCAGCTTGCAGGGGCTATCTACGCCGTCCAGGAACAGGGCTATGTCATAAAACTCCTGAACCTCGCAGCCCGTGGCAATCTTGGTGGCGCGGACCTCGAAACGGCGCTGAACATGTCGCGCGAGCTCGTTACGGCGACAAAAGCCCTGACCTACCAGTCAATCGCCGGGATTGATCGCGCCAGTATTTCCCTGCTTGCCCGGCACGCGAGAAACCTGAACAAAGCGATCGAAGGCCTTGGCGGTGATCTCGATTTCAATGCCGCATTCGAGGCAAGGCAAGCGGTCGCCAAGGCAATCGACGAGCTCATCGCAACGTCTGGAGACATACGTAATCAATCGACCCCAGCCGTAGCGGCGGCCAAAAAAGTCGCTCTGGATGCCTCAACCCAGCTTGCCAGCATCCGCGCCGTCGCGACCAACGCGGTCCTGCTCAGCCGCCTTGCGTTGCAGAGCCGAACCGAGGTCTTGGCGATTTTCGGCAATCTTGGCGATGGCGATCCGGCAAAAGTGCAAGAGCAGGTGGCGCAGCTCGTCGAACTTGAAGAGAAACTCGCCCGCCAATCGGCTGCCCTCCCGGATGCCGAAGCGACAATCGCCGAGATTCCGGTTGCGATCGCCACTTTCGATCGGGCGTTCAAGGACATGTTAAGCGTGGAAGCGGCGCTCTCCGCCAAGCAGGCGCAGCTGGAGGAATTCACACAAGCCGTCAATGCCGCCACTTCGGCGCTGACCGCGGCGCAAGCGTCCAGCGCCCATTCGGCAGGTCAGACCGCTCAAAACCAGATCGGATTTACCTTGCTGGCCGCTATCTTGGGCGGCATCGCTTTGGCCTTCATCTTGAGCCGGGCCATCACCCGCCCCTTGCAAACCCTGACGGGCGTCATGGACAAGCTGGCGAATGGGGACAACGATGTCGACATCCCGGGGCTCGACCGCGGAGACGAGGTTGGAGCCATGAACCGCACCGTTCAGGTGTTCAAGGACAATGCACGCGAACGCATGCGTCTGCAGGCCGAACAAGCCCAAGAAGAGGAAGGCCGGAGGGCCCGCCAACAGCGCATCGACGCAATGATCTCCGGGTTCCGGACAAAAGCCGAAACCGTGCTGGGGTCCGTCCAGCAAACCGCGGGAAGCCTGGACAAGACCGCAAACGCGTTGACCGGCATTGCCCGGGAAAGCAGCGGATTGGCCGACACAACCATGTCGTCCTCCAGCGAAGCAACGAACAACGTGCAGACCGTCGCGAGCGCTTCCGAAGAGCTGGCGGCCTCCATCGGTGAAATCTCCCGCCAGGTGGCGCAAACCACCGAAGTCGTGGGCCGCGCCACCGAGGGCACGCGCATGACGAATGAAAAAATCGAGGGCCTTGCGCAATCCGCAGCCAAGATCGGTGAGGTCATCACGCTCATTCAGGCCATCGCGGAGCAGACCAATCTTCTGGCGCTGAACGCCACTATCGAGGCGGCGCGGGCCGGGGAAGCTGGAAAAGGCTTTGCCGTGGTGGCGGCGGAAGTCAAGGAACTGGCGACGCAAACATCCAAGGCGACGGACGAAATCTCGGCGCAGATTTCGGATATCCAAGCGGCCACCCGGGAATCCGTTCAAGCCATCGGAGAGATCACGCAAACAATGGATGAGGTGAACTCCTACACGTCCACAATCGCGGCCGCTGTCGAACAGCAAGGTGCGGCGACCGCGGAAATATCTCAAAACGTCCAACGGGCTGCCGAGGGCACGACGGCGGTATCCTCCGCGATGTCCCAGCTTACCCAGGCGGTGGATCACACATCCTCGTCGGCGGACATGGTTCTGACCGCCTCGAACGAGCTGACCCAACGCACGGACGAGTTGAAAGTCGAAGTCGAACGGTTCCTGCAGGAGGTCGCGGCAGCTTGAAGCCGGTTCCCCCTACCTGCGCAAGAGCCCTGAGGGCTTTGGCGCGGCAGGCGTCCAAAATGGATCGCATTCCTCCCTGCGAGCCGGCTCCCGAAGCCGGCTCGCATTTTTCTTAACGCGTATTGCTGGAATGCCCCCGGCACGTCGGAATTTTTTGCCACAGGTCCAGCTCTTGGCGTCCAGAAATTTCATTATCCGGCTAAACTAAAATCCGTTCTTCTCCAAAGTCTTTCGTTATTTTACTTTTCCTTTTCAAACAACCTCGAACAAAACAACAGAAATATACGACGCGCCAATAAATATTAGACAGATCACTATTTACTTTCGATTCACAGACCTTCGTCATTGTGCGGAGCAATAAGGGCAGCAAACGCGAAGGCCATGTGAAGCGAGACACGACATGACCCGATTTTTCAGCAATCTGACATTCACCTATAAAGTTTGGGGTGGGTTCGTCACCATTCTGCTGCTTACCGCCTTCGTGGGCGGAGCCGGCATCCTGGCGCTGAACGGCGTTTCCCAAAGGACACAAGTTTCCGATCAGGCGACAGCCGCCCAAACGCGTTTGCAGAGCGTGTCTCACGCACGCGAAACATACATGAAGACACGCTCGGCGGAGAATGCCGGGAAGACATTGGCGGCGATCGACGATCTTCAAGACGATTTGGCGAAAATCGCCCGGTCTGTTCCGGACCAATCGGCCGAGGCGTCCCGCCTCGCATTAACCAAGGCATCGGTGGACGCGCTACGCGCATCCTTTGAGAAGGTCACCGGCGGGATTGCTGCCCAAGAGACCGCCCTAGGAAGAGTTGTCTCGGCCAGCAATGAGTTGGACGGTTTGACTTCCAGCATCAATGACAGCGTGTCTCAGGTCCAGCGAGCTGCGGCGGGAGCGGCGGAAGCCGCCAAGAAAACCCAGGAAAAAGCCCGGGCTCTGGGACGGGCGGCTGCTAGCATTCAGGCCGAGGCCAAGGCCCTGGAGCCAAGGTTCGGTATTGACGGTGAATACAAGGCAAAGGACCTGACCGAAGAGGTGATGGCAGAAATCAATGGCGGTCTCGAGCGCATGGTCGCGGCCGCCGAAACGCTCAAGAACGCGGATCTGCCAACGCTGCAGGAAGAAGATACCAATCTGCTGTTCGAGCAGGCAACGCAGTTGCAGACGGCGCTCCCGGATCTTTTGGCCGAAACGAACCTGTTCAACAGGGCCGGTAAGAAAAAGACTGTCGCCGACCTGATCACAGTAATTGGCGAGAATGCGCTGGCAGCCCGCATCGGAACTTACGAGACGGTGGATCTGGAACTGGCGAAAGCCACCGAGACACAAACCCGGCTCGCGGAACTGGCTGACGTCAGCCAGTACACGATTGCTCTGGCCAGCGGGACCGCCGGAACACGCGCGGGATCGATCCAGTTCATTGCCGGCACGGACGGCACGTCGGCAGATCAGGTGCGCGCCGACTTCAAGACACTTGAGACCATCGCCGCCAATCTCTCGGATGCCCGGACAGTTCTTCCCGAGGCCGCGGACAAAATCGCGGGCATGCCAGAGGCAATCAAGGAATTTGCCGCCGCCTTCGACCAAATCGTGACTTCGCAAGACGAGCTTGGACGCCTGACACGGGAGTTGGACCAACTGGCGGCGGATGTTGGCGGGCAAATCACCGCGATCACGGTCGGTCAATCCGATTTGACGCGCAAAGCGGGCCAGACGGCGCTCCTGACAATTGGCGGCACCCTCGCTGTCGCCATCCTCTTCGGCGTTTTGCTTGCAGCCGTCTTGAACACCGCCATTACCCGGCCCATCCGCAGCGTGACCGACATCATGTCGCGGCTCGCCGGCGGCGAACGCGACATCGATGTCCCTCACACAGAACGCCGGGACGAAATCGGCGCGATGTACCGGACAGTGGAGGTGTTCCAGCGGAATGCGGTCGAGCGCTCCAATCTGGAGCAACAGCAAAGAGCAGAGGAAGAGGCCCGCCTTGCCCGTCAACGCCGGATTGAGGAGCTGGTCAGCGACTTCCGCGCATCCGTGCAGGACATGCTGGGTACCGTCGAGATCACTGTCTCAAGTCTCGACAACACCGCGCAAAACCTCACCGGAATTGCCCGGGACAGCGCCGCACGGGCCACAGACACATTGTCAGCCTCCAACACCGCAGCCAGCAATGTCCAGACGGTGGCGTCCGCCGCCGAAGAGTTGGCCGCCTCCATCGGTGAAATCAGCGCGCAGGTTGGCCGGACCTCGGAAATTGTCTCCAAGGCAACGGAAGGCACGCGCCTGACCAATCAGAAGGTCGAGGGCCTTGCCGAATCCGCCGCCAAGATCGGCGAAGTGATCAACCTCATTCAGGCGATCGCCGAACAGACAAACCTGCTCGCGCTGAACGCGACCATCGAAGCGGCCCGCGCCGGGGAAGCCGGCAAGGGGTTCGCCGTGGTCGCGGCCGAAGTGAAGGAACTCGCAACCCAAACGTCCAAGGCCACCGAAGAGATCTCCGCCCAGATCTCGGCCATTCAGGCCGCCACCGAGGAATCGGCCCAGGCGATCGTCTCGATCACGGGCACGATGGATGAAGTGAACGACTACACGAACGCGATTGCGGCCGCGGTCCAGCAACAAGGCTCCGCGACCAACGAAATCTCGAAAAACGTCCAGGAAGCCGCGCACGGGACGCAGATCGTGACAGGCAACATGAGTGAGCTGAACCTGGCCGTCGACCGCACAACTCAGTCGGCGGAGTTGGTGGTCGGCGCATCCGAAGAGCTTACAGCCAAGATGGAAAGCTTGAAAGGCGAGGTCGACCGGTTCCTGACCGATGTCGCCGCCGCCTGAACCTCCCGCCTGACCTCTCGCCGGGCAAAACCGCAAGCCAAGCACCGTCCCCAAGCCGCCGGGACGGTGCTTTTTTGTTAACGCCGCCCGACCGGATGGGCAAATCGGACGCACCGCACAATTGACCTGCGCCGAGCGTCCGCGTAAGGCCACCACATCACATGAACGTCTAGATGCAGGACCATCGTGCCCGATACTGCCGACACTCCGCCCTTCGCGCCCGCCGGAACCGCCCCGGTCTCGACCTATCCGCTCATGCTGGAAACGGCCGGATGGACGGACTATGCACTCCTCGATATGGGAGACGGCGAAAAACTCGAACGGTACGGGCGTTTCACGATTGTCCGTCCCGAACCGCAGGCGATGGGGCGGCGGCGCTTGAAACCTGCCGTTTGGGACCGGGCAGACGCCGCTTTCTCCGGCGACACGGAAGAAGAAGGTCCGGGGCGTTGGAAGTTTTCGGGCAATGTCCCCGAAATCTGGCAAATGGCCTACGGTCCGGTGAAATTCCACGGGCGCTTCATGTCCTTCCGGCATGTCGGCGTGTTCCCGGAACAAGCCGCCCATTGGGACTGGGTGAACACCAAAATCCGCCAGGAACACGAGCACCAACCGGACCGCCCGCTCAAGGTCCTCAATCTGTTCGGTTATACCGGTCTGGCGTCACTGCTTCCGGCGGTGGAAGGCGCGCACGTGACGCATATCGACGCCTCGAAAAAAGCCATCACCTATGCCCGGGAGAACCAGGAGCTTTCAGGCCTCGAGGATCTGCCAATCAGATGGATCTGCGAAGATGCCTCGAAATTCGTCGCGCGCGAAGTTCGCCGGGGCAACACCTACGACGGGATCATTCTAGATCCTCCGAAATACGGCCGTGGCCCAAAGGGCGAGATCTGGGATCTCTATTCAAGTCTGCCGGGGATGCTGGCGGACTTGCAAAAACTCTTGTCGAAAGACGCGGTTTTCATGATCCTCACTGCTTATGCGATCCGGTCCAGTTTTGTGTCGATCCACGAGCTCATGGCCGAAACGCTGCAAAATCAGGGAGGTCGGCTTGAATCCGGCGAACTGCTGATCCGAGAAGACGGCGGACACCGGGCCCTGTCGACGTCGCTGTTTTCCAGATGGAGCAGCCGGTAGCGTAAATCCGGACAAGACCGATGCCACAACCGGATGGACCCGCTGTTGCTGACGCGGACGTTTTCTAGGGACGGCGTCAAGCGGACTTGACCACCCTCGATCACGCGCCTAAGCAGCCACCAGACGGGGCGGTTTATTCGCCACGGTCCGTCCCTCCCGCCCTATCTTGCGGAGCATATCATGAGCCAATCGGGCACGTCCGCCCCCAGGGCCGGCAGCGTCAAACAGATCACCAGCCATTCCAATCCGCTGGTGAAGGAGATCAAGGGCCTGATCGCCCAACGCAAGCACCGCACGCAGTCCGGTCTTTTCGTCGCCGAAGGCTTGAAACTTGCCACTGACGCGATGGGCGCCGGTTGGACCGTGCGCTATCTGGTTTTGGGGCCGGAGGCCAAAGACAATCCCGTTGCCCAGAAAGCCGCAGCCACCGCCAAAGCCCGGGGCGCGATGATCCTGGAAGTCAATACCGCTATTCTGTCGGCCATGACCCGCAAGGACAATCCGCAGATGGTGGTCGGTGTCTACGAGCAACAGACCGTCCCCCTTTCCAGCGTCACCGCTGCCGGGGCCACCGTCTGGATCGCCCTCGACCGCGTCCGGGATCCGGGCAATCTGGGAACCATAATCCGGACGGCTGACGCGGCCGGAGCCAGCGGCGTGATCCTGGTCGGCGATTGCACCGATCCCTTTGCCGTCGAGACGGTGCGCGCCACGATGGGATCATTGTTCCATGTCCCGCTTGTGAAATGCTCGCAGGAGGCCTTCCTCGCGTTTGCCAGGAACTGGCCCGGCACCGTGGTCGGCACCCATCTCGAGGGCTCCGTCGACTACCGTGCCGCAACCTATCCCGAACCGGTCCTGCTCACGATGGGCAACGAGCAGCATGGCCTTGGCCCGGACATCGCGGCGGCCTGCCGCACGCTGATCCGGATCCCGCAAGCCGGTCAGGCCGACAGCTTGAATCTGGCCGTGGCAACGGGAATTGCCCTTTACGAAATCCGCCGTCCGCATCTGGAGCTATGATTTCATGTCCGAACGTCTTTTCATATTCGGTGCCGGTTTCTCATCAAAGGCCTTTGCCAAAGCCGTTCGCGACCGCTTCGACTGGATTGGAGGAACCACACGCTCCGAGCAAAAAGGTGAAGCGCTCCGGGCCATGGGTGTGGAGCCCTTCGTCTTCGACGGCCAGACCGCCGAACCTGCAATTTCAAACGCCTTGACGCTGGCGAGCCACGTCCTTGTATCCATTGCCCCCGATGAAACCGGGGACCCGGTGCTCAACACGCACCGCCAGGATCTGACGGACGCCAAGCCGGACTGGATCGGCTATCTTTCAACGGTCGGGGTCTATGGCAATCATGATGGCGCCTGGGTCAACGAACAAACCCCTTGCCGCCCCGTGTCCAGACGATCGAAACAGCGGCTGGCCGCCGAACAGGACTGGCTCGACTTCGCATCCGAGACCGGCTGTCCGGTGCAGATCTTCCGGCTATCCGGCATCTACGGCCCGGGCCGGAGCACGTTCGAAAACTTCAGGACAGGGCGCGCCCGGCGGTTGATCAAGCCGGGACAAGTGTTCAATCGCATCTATGTGGACGACATCGCCGGCGTTCTTTGCCGCGCGATGGACCGCCGGGAAACGCGGATTTTCAACGTGACGGATGACGAACCGGCCCCGCCCCAGGACGTCGTGACCTATGCGGCCGGTTTGCTCGGCGTAGACGCTCCGCCGGAAATCCCGTTTGAGGAAGCCGATCTCTCGCCGATGGCCCGATCGTTCTATGGCGAGAACAAGCGCGTCTCGAACGCGAGGGTCAAAGAAGAACTCGGCTACAGCTTTCAGTATCCGAATTACCGCATCGCGCTCGATCATCTGCTGAAACAGGAGGGGCATTGAGCCTCCTCACCACCGAAAGGGGACAGTCTGCCGCCCCAATCGGCGTGGTTAAAAAACGCGACCAAGCCGCATTCTGGCGGCGAAACGGAAGATCCGCGCCACACAGCGGCCCGTGACCGTCCCATGCACTCTACCGTGCCGGTTCCCTCCATCAGCTCTGGTGTACCCCCGCCTCCCAGACTTGTTGACAATCGGCCCCGCCCGGCCGAGGCTCCGCTCAAATCCTCTGCGCCCAAATGGGCAAAACCGGTAACCGAAGGGACATTCTTGTTATGGAATGGAGCGTGTATCTGTCTGGAGAAATCCATACCGACTGGCGGGAGCGAATTGTCGGCGATGCGCAAGACATGGAGCTTCCAGTGGTGTTTTCCGGCCCAGTGACAGACCACGGCGCGAGCGACGATTGCGGCGCTCACATTCTGGGGCAGGAAGAAAAGAAATTCTGGCATGACAACAAGGGCGCCAAACTGAATGCGATCCGCACTCGCACGCTGATCGAGCAGTCCGACATTGTCGTTGTCCGCTTTGGTGACAAGTACAAGCAGTGGAACGCCGCATTCGATGCCGGATACGCGTCCGCGCTTGGCAAGCCGTTGATTGTCCTGCACGATGAGACCCTGACACACCCGTTGAAGGAAGTGGACGCGGCGGCCCTCGCGGTGGCTGAAACCGCCGAGCAGGTGGTCGACATATTGCGCTATGTCATTCGCGGCGAACTGTCGCGTTAAGGTCGAAACGTCCAGCGCGTTCAAAATGCCCAACCAGGCCTCAGGTGTCCCGGTGGCGGCCAGCTTCCGGGAGAAAGCCGACTTGGGAACGATCGTCCCTCGATCCCGACTTGCATTCCAAGCGCACATCACCATATCAGGCGCAGCGCCCAGTCTTTGTGCACACAAGGCACATTATCAAAAACAAGCTTCGTTCCAGGGATATCCGGAAAAGGGATGTCGGCAACGAGGCGGTCCGGGCGCTTTATCCGTTACCCACGGATTGCGATCACACAGAGCCGCGTGTCACCATGATCGGCCTCCAAGCACCCATTGTCATGTTCGCGTTTTAAAGACCCGATATGTGTGCGGCGGTCGGAATCCGGCAAAAGCATTGGAAAGAGAAACCATGTTGCATGGAAATGTAAAATGGTTCGACATTGGACGGGGCATTGGCTCCATCGAACCAGCCGAAGGTGATGACATCTTCGTCGACGCCACCGCGCTTCAGCGTTCGGGCATTGAAACTCTTGAGGAAGGTCAAATTGTTGCCTTCGATCTTGAATGGCGCCTGGGACGTGCAACCGCCGGGGATCTGAAGGTTCTTTAATGGCTCGCGGAACCATGTCGAACCAAGGGAGGGCGGTTCAACCGCCCTTTTTATTTGAAAGCCATTTTATTGGCCCCATCTAGGCCACCTGAGACCTTTGCGTTGAGCTGCTTTCTTGTTAGGCTCCGCGCACCTTCCTGAAGCTCGGCAATCCGGTTTGCCAGAACTCCAGGTCACCGCGCGATTGGAGCGACCGCATGACGATGTCACCGAATGTGCTGCTGATTTATCCGAGGTTTAACTCAGGCTCATTCTGGAACTATGGTGCCACCTGCGAGATGGTGGGAGCGAAATATCCGGCTCCGCCCTTGGGCTTGATCACACTGGCTGCCATGTTGCCCGACAGCTGGAACCTGCGGTTGATCGATTGCAACACGGAAGACCTCAAGGATGCCGACTTGATCGCGGCCGATCTTGTTTTGACAGGTGGAATGCTTCCGCAACAATCGGACAGCCTGTCGATCATCGACCGGTGCAAGCAACACAATGTGCCGGTCGCTGTTGGCGGTCCGGATGCAACCTCCAGCCCCGAAATCTACCAGCGCGCCGATTTCCGCGTTCTTGGAGAGGCGGAAGGCATCCTGCCGAAGTTCATAGAGGCCTGGGAAAGCGGTGTGCGCAGCGGAACGTTCGAGGCGGAAAAATTCAAGGCCGATGTCCAGTCCTCGCCAATCCCGCGCTTCGATCTCCTGACATTCAAGAACTACGTTCAAGTCGGTGTCCAGTTCTCGCGGGGCTGCCCGTTCACATGCGAATTCTGCGACATCATCGAGCTTTATGGCCGGGTTCCGCGGACGAAGACCAACGCACAGATGCTCGCCGAACTCGACCGGCTTTATGAACTCGGCTACCGCGGGCATGTCGACTTCGTGGACGACAACCTGATCGGCAACAAGAAGGCGGTGAAAGGCTTCCTGCCAGAGCTGATCGCCTGGCAAAAGGCGCGCAATTATCCGTTCGAGATGTCGACCGAGGCATCTCTCAACCTTGCCGACGATCCCGAACTACTCAAGATGCTGCAAGAGGCCGGTTTCTTCTCGGTTTTCATCGGGATCGAAAGCCCGGACCCGTTGGTGCTGGTCGCCACAAGGAAGAAACAAAACACACGCCGGGATATCGCGAAAAGCGTGCACAAGATCTACGAAGCCGGGATCTTCGTCGTGGCCGGGTTCATTGTCGGCTTTGACGAGGAAAGCGATCGAGTCGCTGACGAAATCACAAACCTGATCGAAGAAGCGGCGATCCCCGTCGCGATGACCGGTCTTCTCTATGCGCTGCCGAACACCCAGCTGACCCGCCGCCTGGAGAAGGAGGGCCGGTTGCACGCCGACCATGGCATCGACGATCCGGACACATTGGACGGCGATCAGTGTACCGCCGGGTTGAACTTCACCACGAAGCGCCCGCGCGCCCAGATCTTGCGCGATTTCCGCAAGATCGTCGACAAGGTTTATTCTCCGGAGGCGTATTTCGGCAGGGTTCGCAAGACAGCGAGTATGCTGAACATGAAAGGCGCAAACGGCTCGATCATTAGCGCCGGGCTGTGGCATGATCTCAAGCTGTTCGGGCGGCTGATCTGGGCGATGACCATAACACGGCCGGAGTTCAGAGGGCCTTTCTGGCGAACCTTGATCCAGACCGCCGTCACCAATCCAAGAGCTGTGAAGCCGGTTCTCATGCTCATGGCCTTATATGTGCACCTTGGCCCCTTCTCACGGTTCGTCATCGGGCAGATTGACAAACAGATTGACGAAGTCGAACGTGGGGAATGGACGGCACCAGCTTTGGTGGCTGCCGAGTAACGAGCACTGGATTTTAAATTTCTGCATTAGGCGCTCAGGTGCCCCCGAAACGGGCTCTTATCTTCATTTTCGCGACCGTTGCCCTGAACACCATGGGCATCGGTCTCATTTTGCCTGTCCTACCCGATTTACTGACAGAATTGACCGACGCTCCGCTGAGCGAGGCCGCCAAATGGGGCGGTCTCATTAGCCTTGCCTACGCCAGCATGCAGTTTCTTGTCGGGCCAACTCTTGGAAATCTGTCGGACCGGTTTGGACGTCGGCCGGTTTTGCTCGTTTCACAGATCACCTTGGCCGTCGATTACATCATCATGGCCTTGGCAAGCAGCTTGGCCATGCTTTTTGTCGGCCGCATTTTGTCAGGCATCGCCGGGGCCACGATTTCCACAGCCTCAGCGTTCATCGCAGACGTCTCCACCAAAGAAGACCGGACAAAGAATTTCGGCTTGATTGGAGCCGGGTTCGGCATCGGATTTATCTTTGGTCCGGCGATTGGGGGCTTGCTCGGAGAGTTCGGTCCGCGCGCACCCTTTTATGCAGCGGCGTGCCTGTCCTTTGCGAATTTCCTTCTCGGATATCTTGTGCTGCCGGAAAGCCTTGCGCGGGAAAACCGCAGGGCCTTTGACTGGCGACGTGCGAACCCGCTCGGTGCACTGCTGCAAATCGGCAAGTTTCCGGGCGTCCGGCTCTTGCTGCTGTCGCTTTTTCTATTCGAAGTCGCAGAGGCCGTGTACCCCGCCATCTGGGCTTACTACACCCAAATATCGTTTGGCTGGGGCCCCATTGAAAACGGAGCTTCCCTTGCCGCTGTCGGTCTCGGATTTGCCTTTGTCCAAGGCTATCTCATCCGGGTTGTGGAACCGAAATTCGGACCGGCTTGGACGTTTTTTATCTCACAATTGGCAAACCTTCTCAGCTTTGTTGGGTTGGCTGTTATTGGAGCGGGATGGATGGTCTACGCCCTCATCCCATTTGCCGCCTTCGGGTCCATGACAAAAGCCGCACTCACCGGTTTGATGGCCAATCAAATCCCCGACAACGCCCAAGGCGAACTCCAAGGGCTCATCTATAGCGTCATCGGCGTTTCCATGATGATCAGTCCGGTCTTGATGACCCAAACCTTCGCGGTCTTCACGGCGGGGGACACGCCGGTTTATTTTCCCGGAGCGCCGTTTCTGATTGCCGCAAGCCTGATCGCGCTTTCAATAATCGTCTGCCTCATGGCGCTTCAGGGCCAGAAACGGCCCGCCCCGTTCAATCCCCAAGGATAATAACACTCCGAAAGGTTCGGCAAGAATGGTTCTCCCGACACTTGATGGACCCCGCCTCCAACCCCTGTCCGGGCAAAGGGCCCGCAAGCTCGTCGTCATCCTGCATGGCTATGGCGCGGACGGCGCAGACCTGATCGACCTCGGCCGCGCTTGGGCCAACGCTTTGCCGGAGGCTGCCTTTGCCGCACCAGACGCACCGGCTTCCCTGCCTTTTGACGCAGTGGGAGGGCGCCAGTGGTTTGCCCTCACCGAGCGCGACATGCGCGAGTGTTGCCTCGGGGCTGAAAGCGCCCGGCCGGCGCTTGACGCTTTCCTGGACGCGGAACTTCAGCGTCATGGCCTGACTGACAGCGATCTGGCTTTGGTCGGGTTCTCCCAAGGCGCAATGATGGCCTTTCATGCAGGTTTACGGCGAGCGATCCCGCCGGCCGCGCTTTTGGGATACTCCGGCTTGCTGCCGTGCCCGGACCAGCTTGACGGGATCAACACCACGAGCCCGGTCCTGATCGTGCACGGTGAAGACGATGAGGTCGTGGACTGCTCCCACTTATCCCGCAGCGCGGAGGTTCTGGCGATGAAAGGCGTCGCCGTGGAAAGCCACATGCTGGACCGCCTCGGTCACACGATTGACGAACGGGGCATGGTGCTCGGTGGCCGTTTCTTGACGGCTCATCTCACATAGCGCGGAGTGGCTGGCGAACGACAAAGGTTAAGGATCCGTTAAAGATTTCGCGCTATGCAAGAGGCACGATGGCCTAACCGCAGGAGCGCGCCGCCATGAAAATTTCGGTTCAAACGACGACGCAGAACGCGAGTCTTCTCAGTTTGACCTCAAGTGGACGGGAACCAGACCCCGCTCCAAAGGGCGGCAAGGCCAAAGCTGCCGAAAACGGCATTTCATCGGCTTTGGAAGCCGCCTCGAAAAAGGCGGATGAAGACGCCACGGTCATCGCTGCACTGCGCGAGGCGGTTGAGAACGGCAAAAACGGCCGCAACGACTTCACAGCGGATCGCGACCGCGCGCTCGCCGATGTCAACGACTACCAGAAGACTGCGAACAAATTGCGGGCCGCGCTCGGTCTGGAGGAAACCAGACCCATGACGCAAGCCGACGTGGCTTACGAGAGCGCCAGCATTTCGACCACGACAATCGAAGCCGAGATTGGCGGGCAGAAGATTTCTGGTCAATTCGTCTCATTCGAACGTGTTTCGTATGACAGCAGCACCGGACTGTCCGCCCGGTCCGCCAGCGCGTCCAACATCACCTCGAGCTTTGGCGGCATCACGGCCAACGCCCAAAGCGCCTCCGTTGCCTCTCTTTACGCCGGCACCGGCACGCAAGTATCGAACCTGTTCGGACGAACCGTCTAGCCAACCCGAGTTGGCTAGACGATTTACCCTGCTGCCTCTTCTGACGTTCCCGTTTACAGACTCAGGTTCCAACGCGGCATAGAGTGACAAAAGCGGGACCGGCAATGCGGTGCACAATCCGCCCGGCTTTCTTTTGGACATTTTTGCCGGACAGCGCATAGGCCCGCCACCCGTCAAACACATCAGGCCTGTTTCAGGTATGCCGCCAAAATGCCCCGCGCGGCCTCAAGGTCCGACTTGTGGATCATTTCGGTTACGGTGTGTATGTACCGGGTCCCCACCACGATCCCCACGGCCTTGGCGCCAGCCGCCGCTTGCTGGGCAGCCGCGCCGTCCTGACCGCCGGCAGCCAGCATCGTCCGCTGGAAGGGAATGTTTTCCTTGATGGCCAGGGCCTCGAACTCGCGCACGAGATCGCGGTCCGCGATAAAGCTGGAATCCTTGACGTGAAGGCCGAACCCCTTTCCCTGAACCGTGGTTTGATCGGGTTCGGATACCCCCGGCGTATCGCAGGACAAGGTGACGTCGATGCCAATCCCGATATCCGGCTTGATGGCGAAGGCGGCGGTACGGGCGCCGCGCAAGCCCACCTCTTCCTGACAGGTAAAGGCGACGTGGATCTCGCTCTGGTGCTTGCTCTTGCCCAGCGCACGGATCGCCTCGATCCCCAGCCAGCAAGCCACGCGGTTGTCGAGCGCCTTGGACACGATTTTGTCGCCGATCTCGATCAAGGGCTCATCCATCGTCACCATATCGCCAATCTTGACGATATCCTTCGTTTTCTCGCCAAGGCCGGTATCGATGACGAAGTCTTTCGGTTCAGGAACCTTCTTGCGCTCTTCCGGCGTCGAGATATGGATCGGCTTGCCGCCCGGATTCATCACCCCCTTGATATCGCCGTCGTCGGTCGAGATCAGGACGCGCCTTGAAAACAGGTTGCGCGGATCGAAACCGCCGACCGGCTGGACATGAACAAATCCCTTGTCCGTCACGTGGGACACGAGAAAACCGATCTCATCCATGTGGCACAGCAGCATGATCTTTTTCGGCGGCACACCTTTTTTGGGCGCCTTGCGGGCCTCCCGCTTGCACAAAAGCGAGCCCATCGCGTCCGTTTCCACCGTATCGAAGAGCCCCTTGATCTCGCTGTTGATCAGGTCCCGAACCCGGTGTTCATGGCCAGGAACGCCCGGTGTCTCACAAAGGCGGCGAAGCAGGTCGATGTTCATGTGTAGATTTCCCGTTTGGTGCGACCGGGCGGTGGCAGCCACCGCCCCGTTTCAAGCATGCGATCCGGCCAAACGATGATCGGACCTTGATCCTTCCATGCCACGATCCAGCTTTTATTGAAATCCCGGGAGCTGCCATCGCTGTGTCGTATTTCAGCGCAAACATCTCCATTGTGTTGCAGGATAATTTTTGTCCGCGCGTTTTGCGGTCAAAGGCTAAGAGTGAGGGGAAACCATGGCGCACAAAAAGAGAATCATCCTTTCCATTGATGGCGGCGGCGTGCGTGGTCTCATTCCCTTACGCATTCTTGAATCTCTGGAAAGCCGCATGGCCCATCGCGGCACCGCCGCACCGATGCATGCCTGTTTCGATCTGATGTGCGGCACCTCGACCGGCGGCTTGATCGCGGCCGCTCTGGCGGCCCCAAAACCCGGCGGACACAAAGGCGAAGCGGCGGCGACAATCTCGGACTTGCGGCACTTTTACGAGACCGAGGCCCGCGACATCTTCATGCATTCCCTTGGCAAGAGGCTCAGCCGGATGGTGCTGAATCCGTTCGGCCTTTTCGACGAATCCTATGACGCGCGGCCGCTGGAACGACTGTTGAAGGAACGCTTCGGCTGGACGTCCATGGCCAGCGCGCTGACCCGCCTGGTCCTCACCGCCTATGATATCGAACAACGCAAAGCCGTTTTCATGACCAACGGGCTCGAACAGAACGGCAGCAGGCCGGACGATTATTATTTCTGGCAGGCCGTTCGGGCCACCACCGCCGCACCGTCGTTCTTTGAACCTGCGCGTATCGAGAACCTGACCCGCCGGCGCGAAGAGGCATTGGTGGATGGCGGCGTCTTCATGAACGATCCCGCGATCGCAGCCTATTTGGAAGCCCGCAAACTTGGCTGGGCCTCCGAAGACATCATGATCTTGTCGCTTGGTACGGGACGGGCCCCGCAGCAACCCTTTCCCTATCAAGAAGCCATAGGCTGGGGCGCCGTCGGCTGGATGCAGCCGTCGAAGGGCGTGCCGATCCTCGCGATTTTTTCAGATGGCCAATCGCAAACGGCCAGCTACCAAGCCGAACACCTGTTCGGCGAAATGGGTACGGCACAATATATCCGTATCAATGGCGATATCCCCGCGGATGCCGAAGCCATGGACAATGCGCGACCCGGAAACATCATGGCGCTGAACGGGGCGGCCGACCGGATCATCAAGGACAACACGGTCCTGCTCGATGAAATCGCCGCGATGCTCTGCGACAGGTTGGAGCGGGGTGCCGACGGATCTGCCACCGCCAATCTTGAGGATGCGGCCTGACACCATGCGGCACGCCGGGATATTCAGGGCACTCGGACTCGCGCTCCTTTTGACAACGCCATCGACCCTTTCCGGTGCGAGCGCCGGAGCGGTCCCGGCAACAAAGCCCGCCCAATCGGGACCGGACAACGTCCAGAAAAGCGTTCCGGTCCCCGCGCCCAAGGTATCGCCCCCCGAAGGTCGAGGGTCCGCGAAACCGGCCAACCTCCGCTTGAGCGGAGACCAGGCCGCAAAAGACTACTTCGGAGCGGTGGACCGGCCCGCAAACCTGCAGGCCCGCGCTATCGGGTCCTATGCCCGCGGCTGTCTGGCCGGCGGCGCGGCACTGCCGGTGGACGGCGCGACCTGGCAGGTCATGCGGTTGTCGCGCAATCGCAATTGGGGCCACCCGGAACTGATCCGCTTTCTGGAAGACCTGGCCAAAGAGGCCCCGTCGCTCGGATGGCGCGGCCTTCTGGTTGGGGATCTCTCGCAGCCGCGCGGCGGCCCCATGACCTTTGGCCATTCCAGTCATCAAGTAGGGTTGGACGCCGATATCTGGTTGCGGGAAATGCCGGATCGGCGCTTGTCGGAACAAGAACGCGAAACGCTGGATTTCCTGTCGATGCTCAAGGGACCTTTGGATGTGAAGGGAGCCGACAGGAGGGTCGATCCAAACAAATGGACGGACACGCATGCCCGATTGATCAAACGCGCCGCGCAAGACAAGCGCGTTGCCCGCATCTTCGTCAATCCGGTGATCAAGAAGGCCTTGTGCGACTTCGAAACAAGCAATGACCGCGGATGGCTGAGAACCGTGCGCCCCTGGTGGGGACACCACTACCACTTCCACATCCGCCTTTCCTGCCCGAAGGACAGTCCGGGCTGCAAGGACCAGGCTCGGCCCCCGCCCGGCGACGGATGCGGTGAGGACCTCGCCTATTGGCTGTCCGATGAACCCTGGGTGCCGAAGGAACCCAGGGATCCGAACAAGCCGGTCGTCAAGAAAAGACCCCTGGCCCTGTCCGCCTTGCCGCAGGATTGCCGCACGGTCCTCACCACCGACTGATTCGTCAACGCGGGTTTACGCTTCAGGCGGCGGATTCTGATTAAGCACGCGTGTCATGAGCACGAGATCGAGCCACCGGCCAAACTTGGTGCCCACCTGTGGCAGGCGTCCGGAAATCTCAAAGCCACGCTTTTGGTGAAAGGAAATCGATCCGGCATTGCCGCCGTCGATACCGGCCACCATCACATGATATCCACCGTTTGCCGCCCGCATGATCAGTTCCTCCAACAGGGCCGACCCAACGCCGCCGCCCTGACGACCCGGTTGGACGTAAACCGAATGGCTGATCGTATGCCGGTATCCGTTTTTTGGCCGGTAGGGGCCGTAGCTGGCATAACCGAGCACTTCACCAGACGGCGCGCAGGCTACAAGGACCGGCAGGCCCGCCGCCTGCTGCGTTTCAAGCCATCGTTGCGTGCCATTTTGGGTTTCCAGTTCGGTGGTCCATGTTGCCTCAAGATGGCGGACAGCGTGGTTCTTCAGCTCGAGCAACGCAGCAACATCTTGCATGTTGGCATCGCGGATAATCATGGATCGATCCCCTCTTGAATAGCGGTCCACCGGGTCCATCCTTTTGCACCGGGAGACAGCAATGCGGCAAATGACTTAGCTGTTGAGAAACGGCGCTAATCGGCCGCAGTATTCTCCGCTTTCTGACTGGAAGAAACTGAAATGCGGTGGTAAAGGGGCGGCATGACGAGCAAGACGCTTTCCAACATCCGCAACTTCTCCATCGTGGCCCATATCGATCATGGCAAGTCGACCCTGGCCGACCGGCTGATCCAGATGACGGGCACGGTGACCGATCGGGAAATGACCGAGCAATTGCTCGATTCCATGGACATCGAGCGTGAGCGCGGCATCACGATCAAGGCTCA
Source organism: Roseibium aquae (assembly GCF_008711285.1). Taxonomy (GTDB): domain Bacteria; phylum Pseudomonadota; class Alphaproteobacteria; order Rhizobiales; family Stappiaceae; genus Roseibium; species Roseibium aquae. The sequence continues at coordinate 16,407 of NZ_VXDC01000011.1, read as the reverse complement.
GACGGTCCGTCTGGTTTACGACGCCAAGGATGGCCAACAATACATTCTGAATCTGATCGACACGCCGGGCCATGTTGACTTTGCCTATGAGGTGTCAAGATCGCTCGCGGCTTGCGAAGGCTCGCTTCTGGTGGTCGATGCCTCCCAGGGCGTGGAAGCGCAAACCCTTGCCAACGTGTATCAGGCCATCGACAACGATCATGAGATCGTGACGGTCCTGAACAAGGTTGATCTGCCGGCCGCCGAACCGGACCGGATCCGGGAGCAGATCGAGGATGTGATCGGTATCGACGCCTCCGAGGCGTGTCTGATCTCCGCCAAAACCGGCCTTGGCGTCGACACCGTCCTGGAAGCGATCGTCTCGAAACTTCCCGCCCCTCAAGGGGATCCGGACGACACGCTCAAGGCGATGCTGGTCGACAGCTGGTACGATACCTATCTCGGTGTGATGGTTCTGGTCCGTGTGATCAACGGCTCCTTGAAAAAGGGCCAAAGGGTCAAGATGATGGGCACCGGTGCGGTCTATGATGTTGATCGTGTCGGGGTGATGACGCCAAAGTTCCTGCAGGTGGATGAACTGAAGGCGGGCGAGATTGGGGTTATCACCGGTTCCATAAAGGAGGTGGCGGACACCCGGGTCGGAGACACCATCACGCTTGAAAAGAAGCCCTGCGCCGAGGCGCTGCCCGGTTTCAAGCCGGCCCAGCCGGTTGTGTTCTGCGGCCTGTTTCCCGTGGATGCGAACGATTTTGAAGACCTTCGCTCGGCCATGGGCAAGCTTCGCCTGAACGATGCCAGTTTCTCTTATGAAATGGAAACGTCGGCGGCGCTCGGCTTCGGCTTCCGCTGCGGATTTCTGGGATTGCTGCATCTGGAAATCATTCAGGAGCGCCTCTCCCGCGAATTCGATCTCGACCTGATCGCCACCGCCCCATCGGTTGTCTATCAGATGACGCTTACCGACAACACGGACGTCGAACTGCACAACCCCGCCGACATGCCGGACGTCGTCAAGATCAAGGAAATCCGCGAGCCCTGGATCCGGGCAAACATCATGACCCCCGACGAGTTTCTCGGCGGGATCTTGAAGCTGTGCCAGGAACGCCGCGGGCTGCAGATCGACTTGTCGTATGTCGGTAGCCGGGCAATGGTCGCCTATGATCTGCCGCTGAACGAGGTCGTCTTCGATTTTTACGACCGGTTGAAATCGATCTCAAAGGGCTATGCCTCGTTCGACTATCAGATCTCCGATTACCGTGCCGGCGACCTTGTGAAGATGTCGATCCTCGTCAATGAGGAGCCGGTGGACGCCTTGTCCGTTCTCGTGCACCGCAGTCAGGCAGAACGGCGCGGCCGCGCCATGGTTGAGAAGCTGAAAGAACTGATCCCGCGGCACATGTTCAAGATCCCGATCCAGGCGGCCATTGGCGGCAAGGTCATTGCGCGCGAAACGCTGTCGGCCTTGCGCAAGGATGTGACCGCCAAATGCTATGGCGGCGACGCCACGCGGAAACGAAAGCTTCTGGAAAAGCAAAAGGCGGGCAAGAAGAAGATGCGCCAGTTCGGGAAGGTAGAAATCCCGCAGGAGGCTTTCATTCAAGCCCTCAAGATGGACGACTGAGTCCGGCCGAAACGTCTGAAAACAAAAGGCGCATGGAGGGTCTCCTGCGCCTTTTTTGTTTTTCTGTCATGTCCGCGTCTCACCTGCGTTGTAAAGGCAGATCGGCCAGTTCGCGCTGGCTCATGCGCTGAATTGCTGGATGGTCGAGCGGATCGACATGGCTTGCGCCAGTGCGAGCGCTGTGCCGCCATTGGCGCTGAAACATTCGTTTGAGCATTCTTTCTCCTTGATAGTCTGGTCGTGGCCCCATCCGTCTGGATTTAGCCTTGCTGTATAGATAGGGCAATTAGCTCAATAAAAAATCGACTTATTCTGATTTATAATATAGAAAAACTATAATGAGAGACCTCAACCGCATTCACCTGTCGGGCTTAAGGGCCGTCGAGGCCGTCCTGCGCCTGGGAAACCTCAAAGGCGCCGCGGACGAGTTGGGCGTCACCATGGGCGCGGTCAGTCAACAACTCCAGAAAACCGAAAGCCAGCTTGGCGTGCGCCTGTTCGAACGCCAGGGACGGGGCCTGATCCCGACCACCCATGGACTGGCCATGCAGCCGCACCTGACAGCGGGAATGTCCGCCCTCTCCAGCGCGGTTGCAACAACGAAACGGCAGCGTCAGGATGCCCTCACGATCTCCGTCGCCCCCGTGTTTGCCGGCAAGTGGCTTGTCTGGCATCTGAAGAAATTCAACAAGACACATCCTGGCATCCGCGTTCGTGTGGAGGCGACGGTCGACCTGGTCGACCCGGACTCGAGCGATGTCGATCTGTGTATCCGGGTCGGGGCCGGCCCCTATCCGCGGCTCAAGGCAGAAAAACTCTTGAACCAGAGGGTTTTTCCCGTTTGCAGCCCCGCACTCGCCGCGCAGATCCAGGAGCCTGCCGATATCGCCAAGCTGCCGATCATCCGGGATCCGGGCCAAATGTTCACATGGAAAACCTGGCTAGATGTCTTCGGACTCGATGAGAGCATCCTTGGTGACGGTCCGGTCTATTCGGATGCCGCGCTCTGTCTTGATGCAGCCATCACAGGCCAAGGCGTTTTCCTTGCTTGGGAAACACTCGCCTACTACGCTGTCCAGTCCGGTCAAGTTGCGGCGCCATTCGCCGAACGTCCGGCCACGGGTCTGTCCTACTGGCTGCTCAGCAGCGCGACCATACCGGATACGAAAGCCAAGACCGCCTTTGCGAATTGGATCCGGCACGAATTGCAGACCTCCATCGGACGCCCGAAGGGGGCGGACCGCGCACCTGCAAATCAGGAGCCGATTCTCTCCAGTTGAGCAGAACCGCCTGCTTGTCTTTCCGAAGACGGACGGTAAACTCGGCTCCATGACGAATGAACCATTTCAACGAACAGCCCAGACAATCGCCTCCAGCCTGGCATTTGCCGCGGTCCCGGGTCGGCTGAGTTGTGTCGAGGGGCCCGCCTGCGGCCGATTTATCTGATGGACCGGCCGCTCCATGACGCGCCCACGTGGGGTGGGCAATAAATGGTGCGCGGGCGGTAGCGAGCCTGTTTTTTTCTGATAAAACACCGAACAACCTACCCAGACTTCAAACGCGCTTCAACGCGACAGGACGCAACGTATTCGCATGTCCCATCTCAACGAACTCGAAACCGATCTCATCGCAGCCATTGAAGCTGCAGACACAGAGACCGCCCTCGAAGAAATCCGTGTTTCCGCACTTGGAAAGAAGGGCAGCATTTCAGAGCAAATGAAAACGCTCGGAAAAATGTCCCCGGATGAACGCCAGACCATGGGCCCCGCTCTCAATGCACTGAAGGCCAAGATCACGGATGCGGTTGCCGCACGCAAGGCAATGCTGGCCGAAGCGGCGCTGAATGCACGGCTCGCCAGCGAGACCATCGATATCACCCTGCCTCTCCGGCCGTCTCCAGCGGAAACCGGACGCGTTCATCCCATCAGCCAGGTGATCGACGAACTTGCTGCGATCTTCGCGGATATGGGCTTTTCGGTCGCAGAAGGCCCGGACATCGAAACCGATGACCTCAATTTCACCGCCCTGAATTTTCCCGAAGGCCACCCGGCGCGGGACATGCACGACACCTTCTTCTTCAACGAGAAGGAGGATGGCGAACGCCTGCTGCTGCGCACCCACACATCGCCGGTGCAAATCCGCACCATGCGCAACGAAGAACCGCCTATCCGTGTGATCATTCCGGGCCGAACCTATCGCTGCGACAGCGATCAGACCCACACGCCGATGTTTCACCAACTGGAGGGCCTTGTGATCGACAAGACCTCCCACTTCGGGCATTTGAAATGGACCCTTGAGGAATTCTGCAAGGCATTCTTCGAAGTGAAAAACGTCAACATGCGGTTTCGGCCCAGCTTCTTCCCGTTCACCGAACCGTCCATGGAGGTCGACGTTCAATGCGATCGCTCTGGCGGCGAGGTGAAAATCGGCGAAGGCTCCGACTGGATGGAGATCCTCGGCTGCGGCATGGTTCACCCGAACGTCCTGCGCAATTGCGGTCTCGACCCCGACGAGTATCAAGGCTTTGCGTGGGGGGTCGGGATCGACCGCTTGGCGATGCTGAAATACGGAATGCCGGACCTTCGAGATTTTTTCGATGCCGATATTCGCTGGATCCAGCATTACGGCTTCCGCCCGCTTGATCTGCCGACGCTGTTCGGCGGCCTGTCATCCTGACCAGGCCCCTCGCAAGATAAAGGCCCGACTGAAATGCCGCTTCTTTCCCGTGTTTTTACCGCAATCATTGTGCTCGTTCTGTCTGCCGGGATCGCTGCGGCACAGACGGAGGACCGGGACTCCCGTGTTCCAACGCCCACATCCTTCATGGAAGCCTGCGCCGAAAAGAGCGAGGCACGGGGGCGGCTGCGCTTCTGCGGCGAGTACTTTCAAGACAAGTTGGGGGCGGAGGCAGACGCGCTTTTGTACCTCCGGGACCGTATCACGAGCTTGCGGGCTTCCCATGCCGAGGCCGCCGTCGAGAAGTATGACAGCTTCTTGTCGGCAATCTACATCGTGGCGTTTTTGACGATCTGTTCGATCGTCCTCGTTGCCAGCGAGCGGCGGATCGGCGGCACGGCGCGATGGGCGAGTTTGGCCAGCTCCGCAGCCCTCTTGATTGTCGTTGGTGTTATGGCGGTCGGCTGGCTCGGCAAGTACAGGGCGGAATATGCGGCTCAATTCGAGCTGGGCATCCTGCGCGACCGGATCGAGGCGGAAGCCGCGCAAGCGATCACGACCGGTCAACAAATCACACCCGAAATCGTTCGCGGCTGGACAGTTGAACTGTCTGATATCGGAAAACGATTTGCCGAGAGCTATGGCAATGCATCGCCGCTGCCGGACATCGACCGGATCGCGGCGCAATAGACCACAAACTCCTTGTCCGGCAGGCGCGCGCCGCACGGCAGACGCGCCCCGGGCCCACGACATGAAGAGCAAGCCCCATGAAGTTCACAGTTTCCTGGCTGAAAGACCATCTGGAGACCGACGCCAGTTTGGAAGAGATCGTCAACCGCCTGACCATGATCGGCCTGGAGGTCGAGGGCGTGTCGAACCGCGCCGAACGCCTGGCGCCGTTCACGATCGCGAAGGTCATTGACGCCGGTCCGCATCCCAACGCCGACCGGCTGAAAGTGCTGACCGTGGATGCCGGGGAAGGCAAACCGCTCCAGATCGTTTGCGGCGCCCCGAATGCGCGGAAGGGACTGGTCGGCGTCCTGGGCCGGCCTGGCGACTATGTGCCGGGCATTGATATCACACTCTCCGTCGGGAAGATCCGGGCCGTAGAGAGTTTCGGCATGATGTGCTCGGAGCGCGAACTGGAACTGTCCGACGCGCATGAAGGCATCATCGATCTTCCTGAGGACGCTCCGGTCGGCCAGTCCTATGCATCCTGGGCCGGTTTGGACGATCCGGTCATCGAAATCGGCCTGACACCCAACCGGCCGGATTGCACGGGCGTGCATGGCATCGCGCGCGACCTGGCCGCCGCCGGTCTTGGCAAGTTGAAAGACAGCGGTGCGAAGCAGGTGCGCGGCACCTTCCCCTGCCCGACCGGTGTCACCTTGGAATTTGGCGATACCAAGCCGCTCTGCAAGGCATTCGCTTTGCGCTTGGTCAAGGGTGTCAGCAACGGGCCTTCGCCGAAATGGATGCAGGACCGTCTCGTCGCCATCGGCCTGCGTCCGATCAACACTCTGGTCGATATCACAAACTACATGACATTCGACCGCGGCCGGCCCCTCCACGTCTTCGACGCGGCGAAGGTCAATGGTGATCTTGTCGTGCGGCGCGGCCGCTCCGGCGAAAGCATCGAAGGCCTGAACGGCAAATCCTACGAGGTGGATGACACCATCTGCGTCATCGCCGATGACAATGCGGTGGAGAGCCTCGGTGGCATTCTGGGCGGCGAACTTTCCGGGTGCACCGAAGAGACCACCGATGTCCTGATCGAGTCCGCGCTTTGGGATGAAGACGGCATCGCTGCGACCGGGCGCAAACTGGGCGTCAACACGGACGCCCGCTACCGTTTCGAGCGCGGTGTGGACCCGGACTTCATGCTTCCAGGACTTGAGATGGCCACCCAGATGGTGCTCGACCTGTGTGGCGGCGAGCCTTCTGAAATCGTTCAGGCCGGAACGGTGCCGGAAAGCGCCAAAGTGATCGACTTCCCCTATGCGGAAGTCAAGCGCCTGTCTGGCATTGAAGCGACAACGGCGGAAATCAATCTGACCTTGAAGGCGCTCGGTTTCTGGATCTCAGGTGCCGGCGACACGGTGAAAGTGGCCGCGCCGAGCTGGCGTCCGGACATTGAGGGAAAAGCGGACCTTGTGGAGGAAGTGGTCCGCATTCTCGGTCTTGACCGTGTTCCGGTGACCCCTCTGCCGCGCGGTAGAACCGTCGCCTCGCGCATCTTGACGACCGGGCAGATCCGCCGCTCGAAAGCGCGGCGGGCGCTTGCCGCGCGCGGAATGAACGAAGCGGTCACCTGGTCCTTCATTTCAAAGAGCCACGCCGATCATTTCGGCGGCGGGCAAGCCGAACTGATGCTCGCCAACCCCATTTCCGCCGACATGTCGCACATGCGGCCGAGCCTTTTGCCCGGTCTCTTGAGCGCGGCACAGCGCAACGCGGATCGCGGCTACCCGGATGTGGCGCTGTTCGAGGTCGGTCAGATTTTTGGCGGCGACGCGCCGGAAGACCAGAAGATGGTGGCTTCCGGTATCCGCCGGGGAACCGCACGCCTTGAAGGAAGCGGGCGGCACTGGGCAGGTGCGGCCAACGCGGTCACCGTGTTCGATGCCAAGGCGGACGCCTTGGCCGCGCTATCGGCCATCGGCGCACCCGCGGACAAGCTCATGGTGTTCCGCGATGCGCCCGGCCACTTCCACCCCGGCCGTTCCGGGGCGTTCAAGCTTGGCCCGAAGAACACTTTGGCCGTTTTCGGTGAGCTCCATCCCCGCACGCTGATGGAGCTTGATATTTCGGGACCGGTGATCGGGTTCGAGATCTATCTGGACGCTCTCCCCGAACCGAAAGCCAAGGCCACCCGCTCCAAGGGCAAACTGCTTGCGTCCGATCTCATGCCGGTGCGCAGGGACTTCGCATTTGTGGTCAACACCAGTGTCGAAGCCGAAACCTTGCTGAAGGCCGCCCGCGGGGCGGACAAGGCTCTCATCAGCGAGGTGACGCTTTTCGACGTCTATCAGGGCAAGGGCATCGACCCGGACCAAAAATCGGTGGCGATCGACGTTCTTCTCCAGCCGGTCAAGAAAACCCTGACCGATGAGGAGATCGACGCCGTATCCAAAAAGGTCGTCGCCTCTGTCGAAAAGGCCACAGGTGGAACGCTGCGCGGATAGACCTGTGAGCTGAACAACTGGAAAGACCCGGATACGCTCCGGGGCTTTCCTTCCGGCGCCGTCTGGTTTTTCTATTGAGGAGCAGATTGTCCCAGCATCTCGTCCACCATCATGCGCGCGCATAAGGGGCGAGGATCAAGCCAGGATGCATGGCAAAGAGCCACAGCCCCCGAAAACTGGCAACCGGACCTTTGAGCGGCTCGCCCGACCGTGACACCGGCCGGTTTGCGATCCGTGTCTCCAAAACCTCCAAACCGCCTGAGGCTGGAAACAGGTCCTCAAGCGCACGAACGGTATCCCGTCCGATCCGGGCGTCACTCCGGCCTTTGAGCGAAGCCGCGGACATCAAGGTGCCATCGGGCCTTTGGCGGACTTCGACCCTTGGCGCACAGACAATCGGGCCGATGTTTAAAGGGTGGTTTGACCGCAGCCGGACAAGTGCCGCCGGAGAGCCGTCGACAGGATCTTCAAGGCCCAGAGGCCGCAGCAAAGACCCGCAAGCCGTCCCACAGGCCAGAACAACGGCATCTGCAGAGTAATGACCATTTGCGGTCTCAACACCGCTTACCCGGTCCCCGGAGACAACCAGTTTCTGGACCCCAGCGCCGTAGGTGATCTGCGCCCCCAGACCTTCGGCGCGCGAGCACAGCAACCGGGCCGCTTCGCCCGGTTCAAGCGCCATGTCGTCCGGCAGGAAAGCCGCTTCTGAGGGGACCGCAGGAACCGACGGCAGCAGCCGGGTGAAGTCTGCTTCTGCGATCCGCTCTATACGGGTTCCCGCTGCTTGGTGTTGCTCGACAAACGTCTGTGTTTGCGCTGGATCGTCCTGCCAAACCACCGCGCCGGTTTTTCGGATTGGCCACGCAGCGCCCAACTCCGCCGCCAACCGCGCATGGTCCCGCACCGCGTCCTGCCGAAACCTGTACCCGGCCACATCGTCAAGCGCATTGGCATTGAAAACGTTGATCCACCCCATCGAATGGGCCGTGACATTGTCCAGTTCCGGCACTCCCGCCTCAAGCACCTGGACGTCCAGCCCCACGCGGGCGAGGCGGTAGGCAAGGACCGAGCCGCAAAACCCGGCTCCAACAACAATCACTTTCATGAATGCATGACCTGCTGAGACGAAGTCGGGCGCCGCTCAAAACCGGACCTGGCCCGGTCCGAAAGGATACCCGCAGACCGTTACCCCGCGTAGGGGATCGCCGCAAGCCAAAGCCGGTGGACGGCGGCCCGTTCAGTTTTGAGCATTCGCCGACCGATCCCGGCATGTGAAGCCAATATCGCAACGGGCGTTGTCGCGGGTCGGGGCAAAGGCCGGCTGCGTGACATCGGTCGGACTGAAGCAGAACTGGTGGGTCGCCACAAACCTTTGGTAGGTGTTCTGCCCGGTTGTCATGACAAGTCCGCCCTGCGCCTTGACACGCGCCTTTGCCTGCTCGCAGGTCATCGTCCTGGTATCGGGCCGCGCCTGAGCGGACAAAGGCGAGGGCTGCAGCAAAATGACCGTTGATCCGATGAGCGCGGCAGCGCCCATCCTGGAAAATGGCATTGCGAAAGCCTGACGAATCCGGTGCATCATGTATCCTTCGACATGACTGTCTTGTGATCGAATATGAAGCCCGGCACGCCGAGGTCAAGACAAACACGATCGCCAAAGAATGGCAGGTAGCGCGCGCATGCCCACAACACCACCCGACCCATTCCCCGTCGGCGAACTGGCTGACCCCACCAAGACCCGCGAAGATGACCGGTTCCGCGCGGTTTCGCGGATTGTTCAAACGGACCCAACGCTGATGGCCATCCTTCAAACAAGCCGCCGCCTCGATCTGCCCGATGCCTGGCTCGTCTCGGGCGCCATCTATCAAACCATCTGGAATGCTCTGACGGGCCGTCCGGAAGGTTATGGGATCAAGGACTACGATCTTATCTATTTCGACGGGTCGGATCTGTCCTATGACGCGGAAGACAAGGTGATCCGGCGTGTCGCAGACGCCATTCCCGAATTGGCCGAACGTATCGAAGTCCGGAACCAGGCACGGGTGCATCTTTGGTACGAAAACCGGTTCGGGCGGCCGTACGAGCCCCTTTCCTGCAGCCTTGAGAGCCTTGTGTTCTATGCATCCAAGACCCACGCGGTAGCCGTTCGGCTGACACAAGGCAATGCGCTGGAGGTCCACGCTCCCTTTGGCCTGGCGAATATCTTTGCGATGCGGCTGGTTCCAAACACCGCGACGAACAATCGCGCCACCCACGAGGAGAAAGGTGCGCGGATGAAAACGTTCTGGCCGGAGCTGACCGTTGTCCCATGGCCGAGCCGGATTTCATCTTAGGTTCCGACCGATAGGCCCGGCCTCTTTCGGTTTCCCGAACACTTCTCCGCCCAATCGGAACGAAGATGAATACCCGCCAGACGACCGTCTACGCAATCGTCCGGCCTACAGTGGCGGCATTAACCTGCTAACAAGCGGAATGCGGCATCGTTTCGGAGATTTTCGCCCCCTGTCAGAGAACTGCAACAGGTTTGCAATACCGGTGGCGTGATTGTTTCAATCAGAATGGCAAACCAGAGCAGGTCCCGATGTCCATGTAACAGACGAACAGAACCCAAGGCGCCCCTCGAGTTTGAAAACGGCCAGCATCCAAAAGGCGTAGCCCATGCACGATCACGGACCAAACAAGGAAAAACTTATAGTATATCTACAGGAGGTAATCTATTTATCTGTACGAATACTTGCTATTCTTATGGTCGTGGTGATCATTATGGGTGTTGTTGACGTCGGTTGGACACTTTATCAAAGGGTACTGGCCCCACCGCGCTACATCCTGACGATTCCTGACATTCTGGGCGTGTTCGGGGCCTTCATGGCCGTTCTGATTGCCATCGAGATTTTCATCAATATTACGATCTATCTGCGCGAAGACGTCATCCACGTGAAGATCGTGATCGCAACAGCACTCATGGCTGTGGCACGAAAAGTCATCATCCTGGACATGGAAAAGGTCGAGCCGCTTGAACTGTTCGGTTTGGCCTTGCTGGTGTTTGCCGCCAGCGGGGCCTACTGGCTCGTTCACAAGACCCCGGTCTTCACGCTGAACATCCCAACCAAGGAAATGGGGGCGAAAAAGGACCAGGAGAAGCTGTAGGGCCGGGTTTCGGACAGTCGGTCTCACGGCTTTCGGCGAGGCATGGGTTTGTTGATGGAGCGTACCTTTCCCGGCTCGCTCGCGCGTGAAACGGTTCAATCTTCTCAGGAGATGCTTTAGGAAACCGCGCGCATGGGGCGATTTGAAATCAGCTTCACGGGAATGAGGCCACGGACAGAATTGCCGACATAAACGGCCTCCGCGGTCATCAGATCGTCAGGGGTCAAATCGGCCTCGAACGCGGCCCGCATCTCCAAAAGCCCGGCGCGCAAAACACCTGGAAGAAGGCCATGGCCAAGCGCGGGCGTCAGCAAACGGGACTGCTTGCGCACGAAAAGGTTGGTGTAGCTGCCCTCGGTCAGGAACCCGTTCTCGTTCATGAAGAGCACCTCCTCGCAGCCGGTCTGCGCCGCGTATCTGGCCCGGGCCTCATCGTAAAAGGCCCGATGTGTCGTCTTGTGAAAAAGAAACGGATCGTTGGACGACACGGTTTCATCGGCGATACACACGTTCCAGGCGGGCCTTGCCCGCGATGGATCGAGCGGGACCTTGGATAGCGAGATAGCGCCGTCCGGATCGAGCTCCAGACGGACACGCTGGGGTGTCCCGCTGGTTGCGCAATCGTCTTCCAATACGGATCTGACGGCCTTTTCGTCGAAATGGAAGGAAAAGTAGCGCGCCGAGTCCGCCAATCGCTGCAAGTGGCGATCAAGAAGGGTGTACCCCTCGCCAGGATAAAAGGCCAAGGTTTCGATCAGACTTATCTCGGGCAGGCAGCGCGTTAGGAAGCTCAGTTTCAAGGCGCATTCCTCATATTCCGGTCCGGCCCCGGAATCGAAAACGACGCCGGACCCTGTGCCGGCCACACCGGACCCATCCGATTTGAGATCCAATGTCCGGATAGCCACGTTGAAGCGGAAATCCCCGTTGGGCGCCACGGCCCCGATTGAACCGGTGTAGATACCGCGTGGCGACGTTTCCAAACGGTCGGCGATCATCATCGCGCTGAGCTTTGGCGCCCCGGTGATCGAACCACAGGGAAAGAGTTTGCGGATGATTGACGGGAACTCGATGCCCGGCTCCAGCTCTGCCTCGACGGTCGACGTCATCTGATGGACGGTTCTGTAGCGCTCGACCTGGCACAGATTCCGTACCTTCACCGTTCCCGGGCGGCTGATGCGAGACAGGTCGTTGCGCATCAGGTCCACGATCATCGTGTTTTCAGCACGCTGTTTGGGGTCGGCGGCCAACTCCAGCGACAGTGTCTCGTCTTCGGCATTGAACCGGCCGCGCGGCGCGGTGCCCTTCATCGGCCGCGTCCGGATCGTTTGGCCGGTGCGCTGCAAGAACAACTCGGGCGACAGGGACAGAAGGGTGCGTTCACCGGTATTCACGTAGGCTGCATGGGCCACTGGCTGACGCCGAAGAAGATCAAGCAGAAGGGCTTCCGGAGCGCCTTCGACCTTCAAAGCCGCGCGGATGGTCAGATTGACTTGGTATATGTCGCCTTGGGCCAGATGGTTGCGGACCTCGGCAAAGGCCGCGCCATAGTCTTGCACATTCATGTCGAAACCGGTCACCGACACTTTGGACGGTGTTTCCGCTCCGGTTTGCGCCCTGGCGGTTTGCCTCAGTAAAGTCCGGACATGGGATAGGTCCAGCGCCTGTGCATGATCGAACACACCAAACCACACCAGGGGATCACCCGTCCCCGTCCAGCGCGCCCGCAGCTTTTCCTCAAAAGCGTATCCGGCTTCATAGGCGAGAAAGCCGGCGACATGGCAGCCGGACCGGCGCGCGGCTTCGATGTCGGAAAGACACGGTTCGACTTCGGCCAAATCGGTGCAGGTTATGATACGCTGCGGATCGCGATAGAGCACCGCTTTGCCGCCATGCAAAACGTCGATCAGCAAAACGGAGGCGGGAGGAAGGGTGTTTTGATCCATCTTTTTTGGCCGGCCGGGCGCGATTTGATCCCGGGCTTAAACCATACGCTTGGGATTCGCGCCATTCAGATTAGGCCGGCAAATGGCATCGCACCGACCTCCCGTCAAGCCGTCCGGTCCAAATGCACCGCATCGAAACACGCCGAAACACCCAAACCGGGCCGATCAGCCGGCCTGCCCGTTTGTGCAGCAGCCGTCTCAGGCCGCGCGGACATCCTCAAGGAACGCTGAGACCGCGGCTCGCATTTCCGAAGCCTCACGTTCGAGTTCCTCCACGGACGTGCTGACCACGGCCGCCGACCCGCTCGTTCGTTCAACCGCCTGCGATACCCCCCCAATGTTCTCGGCAACCCGTCCGGTTCCGGTAGCTGCTTCCGCGACATTTTGGGAGATCTCGGCCGTCGCCGCCCCTTGTTGTTCAACGGATGCGGCTATGCCGGAAGTGTATTTGTTGACCTCGTCCATAATCGCAGCGATTTCCCCGATGGCGCCCACGGCATCACGGGTCTCGTTCTGGATCGCCGAAATCTGGGCTCCGATTTCTTCGGTGGCCTTCGATGTTTGGGTTGCAAGCTCTTTCACTTCGGCTGCGACAACAGCAAATCCCTTACCGGCCTCGCCCGCCCGTGCCGCTTCAATGGTGGCGTTCAAGGCGAGCAGGTTGGTCTGTTCTGCAATCGCCTGGATCAAGGTGACCACCTCGCCAATGCGATTTGCCGCTTCCGCCAGGCCTGCGACTTTCTGGTTGCTCTTCTGCGCCCCATGCGTGGCCTCCACGATGATTCGTGTTGTCTGCTCGACCTGCCGGGAGATTTCGCTGATAGACGACGACAGTTCCTCTGCGGCTGATGCGACCATCTGAACATTCGAAGACGCCGTCTCGGACGCATCGGACGCCTGCCCGGCCTGCTTGGCCGTGCTTTCCGCGACATCCCCCAACTCGCCCGAGGCCAAGCGAATTTGCTGGACCTGCTGCAGGACGCTTTCAAACCGTTGCGCAATTTCGCTCCGGAACTCCTCGATACGGCGCCCGACGCGCTCCTGTTCCTGCCGATCCTCAGCCAGCCGGGCCTTGTCCGCATCCTGAAGGGCCGCTGCCTGTTCCGCTGCCTTTGTCGCCTCCGAAAGCGCGCTGTCCGCGACGGAAAAGGCCCTTGCCAACCGGTCCACCACCCAGATCAGGGCCGCAACCTCCGCAACAACGATGACCGCATGAAACACAACGCGTGTAAGGTTCGCCCCACCGGGAAAAACCGCCGCCGGGAAAGAGAAGTTCAGCACCAGATGATGGACGGCAACGACAGCGGCATAGGCCAGAAGCGCCCTGCGGTCGACATAACCGGCCAGGATCGCCAGAACCGCGAAGAAATACATATGTCCGTCAAGTTGGAAGGATTGGGCCGGATCCGGAGCGGCCAGAGCCGCCACAAACAGGGCAACAAGGGCCGCAAGGGAGACCGCGGTTGCGATCCTCGTTTCAACGGCGGCTCCGAATTTCAGCCAGGCCGCGTTCGCCGCCACACCCAGGAGCAGCGCCGCCCCGCTCATCGTCACGAGGGGCATGGTGCCCACCAGCCACGTCGTCACCATGACAAGCAGGACATTCATCCACACGAAGTAGACCATATAGGTCGCAAAGCTGGTGCGAAGGCCCTCAAGGCTGGTGTCCGCCGTGCGTTCGTGATTGCTCATGATCTTTCCTTGGTCCTTATCGCCAATGGGACGGGCAGACGCCAATTCGGCTGTCACGCTTGGAAGCCGGCATGATCAAGCCACGCTCATCGCGTCAGACAAACCGGTCCGGAATTCCCTTCGACGGACCTTGGTAAAGTCGCCAACCTGCCCTGACCGCACCGGACAGCCCTGCCCGTTCCCCACTGGCGCCAATGCTAGTGGCTGGCCCTTAAGACTTCATAAAACGGCTCATAATCATGGAATACAGCAGAATGCGGGGCGGGGCTTCCCTAACGCAAGAAGCCGAGGCACGAACACCGCCGCGCCGCCGCTTCCTTCACAATTCATGACGGTTCCGGCCTGACGCCACAAACCGCTTCTACGCGGTGATCCCAGCCGGACAGCGGACGCCTGTTCCCGCGATGCCGCAATAGCCTCCCGGGTTTTTCGACAGGTACTGCTGGTGATAGTCTTCCGCAAAATAGAACTGGCTAAGCTGTCTGATCTCGGTGGTAATGGTCGAACGGATACCCGACTGCAACAAGGCCTGCTGGAACGCGGCCCGTGTCGCTTCGGCAAGGGCAAGGTCCTCCGAATCACTGACATAGATCGCGGACCGGTACTGCGTGCCCGTGTCGTTTCCCTGACGCATGCCCTGCGTGGGATCGTGATTTTCCCAAAAAACGCGAAGCAGGTCTTCAAGACTCACGGCCGCAGGGTCGTAAACCACCAGGACAGCCTCGGTATGTCCGGTGCGGCCGGTGCATGTCTCGTTGTAGGTCGGATTCGGCGTGTGCCCCCCCGCATAGCCGACAGCCGTCACGTAGACGCCGGGGATCTTCCAGAACAGGCGTTCGGCACCCCAGAAGCACCCCATGCCGAACAGGACCGTTCTGGCCCCTTCCGGATAAGGCCCAGTCATCGGCCGGCCGTTGACATGATGGGGAGCGGAAGGAACGATCGCCGCATCCCGTCCCGGCAGTGCTTCTTCAGCGGACGGAAGCGTGAACTTCTTGGCAAGCATGGTCATGAATGACATCTGGACCCCCTGAACGCGTTGAGTGGCTGGCATGAAGGTATCGCGTCTTTCGGTTTCTACAAGACGGCCGCGCCGGGAAAGGGCCGCCTCACGCCGATGATTCAGACCCGGACCCAAGCTCAAGCTCAGGGGCCGGCTCAGGCTCCTAAACGGATACCGGAGCGGGATCTGGATTTTCCGCCCGTGCCCAAGGCGAGGCACACCAGTCCGAGCGGGGTCGCAACCGCCCAAACCGGCCAGGTCAAGACGGTCATGATGACTGGGTCCCATAAGACCGGGCTGACATGCCGCTGAACGGCGGCCTGCGCGAGGTTCAACGTTTCCCGGGACAAGTCGAACCAGAGCTGCCCGATCGGCATGAACACCAGGTCGGACGCTCCGATCGACCTGCCGGCATCCGCCACGATGGCTATTACGGCACAGGCCAGAATAGCCAGTCCCGCAATGCGCAGGATGAACCTCAAGATCTGCACCATGGTTTGCCTTCCATCTCCCGGCAAAATGATGCCGCAGGTTGGCGCTGTCGGGCAGCGCCTTCACCGCCCCGGCCTGTGTGCCAGTTAAACGAATCGCCCCGATCCATACGGAGACGTAGGATGCCCGAGCGGCATCTGCAACCTCAGAAATCCCCCAAAACCGCACAAATCCGTGATGGGACACACAAACGAGACCGCGCCCGTCCTGCCGCCGCAGTCCCCCATGATGCCTTGCCCGGATTGATCAATGGAAGGCGGATCCGCCAGCTCCGTTATCCCACCAAACACCCGAACAAAAAAAGTTCAAGACCCGCTTGAACTCCGAAGCCCCATGGGTATATTGCGCCTCTCGCACGCGGGAACGCTGCGAAGTGGACAGGTGGCCGAGTGGTTGAAGGCGCACGCCTGGAACGCGTGTATACGGGCAACCGTATCGAGGGTTCGAATCCCTCTCTGTCCGCCATAAATATTTTTGTCCGATGCGGAGACATCGGTAGGTGTGTACCGGAGACACGGTGTTGATTTTCACTGAGAACTGACCCGGTATTTCCACCGAGAATTGACCCGCCTTTTGTGTATGGAACGGCGGTTACGCCGTGGTCAAGATTTTGGCTTCCTCCCTTCGTTGTCGGCCTGATTTGCG
>NZ_VXDC01000010.1 GCF_008711285.1 Roseibium aquae | reverse complement strand
TCAACAACGCCATGTCTATCACTCCGTCGTCCCCCGCCGAAATCACGCAGGGGTGGGTTTAAACATGGGTCAGTTCTCAGTGAAAAAATCGGGCCTTACCGGGTCAGTTCTCAGTGAAAATCAACAGATCGAGTTTCCTCCGGCGATGATCCGACGGATCAGCGCCGCGACGGCCCGGTGGCTCTCGGTATCGGCCGCAGAACCGCGGGCGTTGTCGTGGGTGGCGGCAGCATCAGAGGGAACACCCATGATCTCTTTCTCAGGTAGGATTTGCGCATCATTCAGCGCAAGCAGCAGGGCTTGGCAAATCGAAAGGGCCGCCATCCCTGAATGCTTCTGATCGTCCGTCATTGGTACTTGACCTTTCCGACACGTGCGACGCCGGGATGCGCCTGCTGCTTGTGGAGTAGATTGGCAAGAAATCCGTTATGCTGTGCTGATCGATATCAGTCATCGGTAAGAGTTCGTTGGGTAGAACTTTGGCACGTGCCGGAGGGGGACAAATGCCCGAAACCAATCCACTTGTCCGCAAGCTTGGCCCATTTTTCGCCCTTTTGGACGCCGAACTTGCCGTGCTTGCATCGTTGCACAAACGCCGCCGCACCTTCGTCTCGGGCCGGGATCTCGTCCATCAGGGGCAATCGGACCAGGCCGCCTACATTCTTGCCTCTGGCTGGGCCTGTTCCTACAAGCTGCTTGAAGACGGGCAGAGGCAAATCGTGGATTTCCAGATCCCCGGCGATTTCCTGGGGCTGTGCAGTGTGCTTTTGCACGTGTCGGATCACAATATCGAGCCAGTGACGGACATCGAGGTGACGGAAATTCTGGTCGCCGACCTTCTGGACGCCTTTGCGCAAAGGTCCCGGCTGGCGACGGCCATTCTGTGGGCAGCGTCCCGGGACGAGGCGATGGTGGTCGAGCATCTTGTGGATATTGGACGCCGAAATGCGATGTAACGTATGGCGCATTTCCTTCTGGAACTTGGCGCCAGGCTTGCCCTGGTCGGCATGGGAAGCTAGGCAGGCTATGCCTGTCCGCTGTCGCAATACCTTCTGGCCGACGCGGTGGGGCTCAGTGCCGTCTATGTCAACCGGGTGCTGCGCCAACTGCGCGAAGGTGGAATGGTCACCTTCCGGGACGGGTTCGTCGCGTTCGACAACTATCACCAACTGGCCGATTTCGCACAATTCGATCCATCCTACATGGATTAGAGAGGGCCACTTCTGCCTTGATGTCGGGCCGCGTTGGAATTCGGTCAGATCCGGCCAAGCAGCATCAGGATGACAACGATGATCAGGACAGTGCCAAGAACACCGGTACCGGCATGACCGAAGCCATAGCCATAGCCGCCGAAGCGTCCGCTGAACCCGCCGAGCAGAAAAATGGCAAGTATGATGATCAGGATCGTACCGAGTGACATGGCTCTTTCTCCGTTGGTGGGGCGCCCCTTGCCCTGCGAAGAGCCTCCGTTGTGACGTGTTCGCTTCGAGGCTGGCCAGTTCAGTTTCCGTCGATGGTCACGCCATGTTCGTTGATCTCGATATCGATGCCGCTTTGGCGTTCCTGATAGTACAGATAGCCAGCCCCGACGGCGCAAACCGCGAGAACCGCGATCAGGATGAGCAGAGAGGTCCGGTTCATTGACATCTTCCCCGCGGGCTAGTGGAACGCCCGCGCAAGGCGGAACTGCGGGAGGACAGGAGTCGAGATGCCGGAACCTTCACTTCCAAATGGAGGCGCGCGCGCACTACCAGGCCTCTAGGCGTCACGGATTGCATCCTTGATGCTGCCGACAGCGTTCTGCACCTTGCCTTCGATCTTGTCGGCCTGGCCTTCTGCCTCGAGCTTCGCGTCGCCAATCTTCTTGCCGACCGCAACCTTGGCCTTCCCCTTGATGACCTTTGCGGAACCGATCACTTGATCCTTATCCATGGTGTTCTCCCTTCGATGTAAACCTGCCTGCCTTAAGTCCGCAGGCATGTTCCAGCTAACCGGTTTTCCAATCGCTTCGTGCTGATACAGGTTTGCATCGGACCCAAAAATGAGGTCGCCGCCCCGGGCCTCGCGTCACTATGTTTCGCCGCGCGAAGTTCATCACGGCTGGCGGCGACGAAACGCCAGGACGGCAACCGCAATTACCACCAGGGCCAGAACAAGTACGCCAATAAAGCCATAGCCACCCATTCCGTAGCTGCCGTGCCCCATACCCCATCCCCAGCTGTCGCCCATCATCCCGCCACCATCACGAGGGGCCGATCCCTGAGTTTGTTCGACCGCCTGCGCATTCGCAGTCGTTGCGAGCGTCAGTGTTGCGAGCGTGGAAATCGCGCGTAGCCGTGTGGCTGCGGCAAAGGTCAGTGACATGATCGCTTTCCTTGGTGGGTGTTTCGAGACCTGCGCGGGATGGAACAAGTCCCTCGGGTCCAGCCTTTCCTGCGCGGTTGCCCGGCTCGCATAGCCGGGCAGCCGAACCATCACGTCACGCGAGAGCGTGGGTCGCAGCGTCCAGTTCCTTGTTCGTGTCGGCGTCGTTCTTGGCCGTGTGTGCCTTCTCAGCCGCCTGGTAATGCTTCAACGCCGCATCCTTCTTCGGTCCGAAGGTCGCCTTGTCCCATGCGGCCTTCACGGTCTTCATCTTGTCGGCGGTCTTGTTCTGTTCGGGTGTCATGGATTTGTCCTTTCTCGGATGATCCGGGAACGAGAAATACGCGGGACATGGGGACGAGAGACAGCTTGCCGCGCGTGTCTCTGGCTCACTCGGACTGGGTACACGTTCACCGGTGTCCGGTGAACGTTCATACTATCGCACCGTCCTATCCTTTATACGCTGATCCAAGTTAGGCTGCTCCTCTGAAAGGCGCGCACGTAAGGCATGCGGCACGGTTCCGCACTCGAGTCAGGTCGGCGGCGTCGGGAACTGTGGGAGAACATGCGCGCAATGGGGGGTGGGCCGCGGGTTCATCATCTTCGTGTTTGTAACCCAAGGCGCGCTGGTCGGGTTGATGGGCGGGCTGTCCGGCGCGGCGCCTGGCTATCTTGCGCTGCTGCCCTTTTCCGGAGTTGAAGATGGGCGATCGGCCGCGCCAGCGATCCGCCAGACGGGGGCCAAGGACGAACGCCACGGTGAAGACGGCGAGTGTGATCGGATCGGCAGGCGGCGCAGGCTCATTCGGCGCCACGACGGCGACTGGTTGAGGTTCGGCAGAATGTCCCCGTGCAAGGCGCAGTAACAGTGTAGTAAGCGCCAGAAGCCCGATGCCGATCCCAAGCCGCCGCAAGTTCGGGTCCGACCAGCAGACGAAGGCGCGAAGGCCGCTAAAAGTAGAAACCCACACCCGACTGCCGCGATCACCCTGGCGGCGGCGGACAGCACCGCGCGCATTCCCTTTCGGCAGGGGTCTACTGAAACGCCTTCACGAGCGCATCGAATTTGACCTTCAGCGATGTGTCATGGCGCGAAACGGGCGGAATTTTCTTCTCAATTCCAAGCATCTGGTAGACAACAATCTGAGCAACACGGATCGAGAATTCGACCGTAAACACCACATCTTCCGGGATCTCGACGAACTGACTGACGAGCCCGAGATTGCGGCTGTTGACCGGAATCGGCTGGGGGCGGTCGCCCGGCGCGCGCGGCATGAACATACTGGTGATATAGGGCATCCGGCATGGAATACAGTTGGCCGAGGCGAACACGTCGGCTTTGTCAAAGTTGAGGTGCCCGCAGAGTTCCTGCAGGATGTCTTCGCCCGAACAGTCCGCCATCGGTTTCGCGACAAAGTCTCCGATCCGGTCGCCATGCAGGGCATAGCCCCAGAAGACCTGAACGTCGGTGGGCTGATTGGCGAAGTGAGGCTGGTGGGCGAGCACAATGGACAGCCGCCAGTTTGAATCCCTGAAGGTCACCAGGCCGCCGGTTCCGGCCTTGTTGCCCGACAGCGACTCCATCCGGTTGAAGAAAACCGCGTCATGCAGGGTGACGGTGAAGGACGGCCAGTTGCTCTCCGCGATGCTGCTGTTGAAGGCGGCGGGGTTGCCAAACTCCGGTCGGCCCTCGCAAAGACGCTCCCAGAGCACCCAGCCCATGCTGTCGGCCTTGGTACGCTTTTCCGGTGCCACTGTCATGGAGCCGATGCTGGAGGCATCCGTCATCGAGGCGTTCTGAAGGATTACCAGATCGTCCTTGTCGACGGCGACGACGCTGTCCTTGTTGTCCGTGCGGACCGTCAGACCGGACACAGTGAGCTGGCCGTCGCGCGTTTCCACGGTCATGTCGGTGACGGTGGTGTTGCATCTGAACTGAACGCCCTTGCTGGTAAGCCAGGCCACGAGCGGTTTCACAAGTGAGTCATTCTGGTTGTAGACAGTGCGTTTGACGCCTTCCAGCGTCTCAATCCGGCTGAATTCCTTCATGAAGCGGTGCAGGTACCTGCGAAATTCTATTGCGCTGTGCCAAGGCTGGAATGCAAACGTCGTCTGCCACATGAACCAGAAATTCGTCTCGAAGAATTGCGGAGACAGCCAGTCGGTGATGGGGCTGTCGCCAAGCTTTTCTTCGCTTGTCTCGGTGAGTTTAAGCAGTTCAACCCGGTCGCTCATGTCAAAACCCATTGTCGTGACATCCACGATGGCCCGGTTCCTGTCGATCAGGCGGGCCTGAGAATGAGCGGTGACGGGCGTGTTGAAGGCGACCGTTTCTTCGTACACCGTTACGGCAGGATCTGTCAGTGAAGGGATCGTTTTGTACAGTTCCCAGGTGCATTCATAATTGTCCGTGGTCAGCATGCGTCCGCCGCGCATGGAGTATCCACCTTCCGCTGTGCCCGAGCCATCAAGGCTGCCGCCGGGCACGGGCTGCGTCTCGAAAATGGTGATGGCGTCACCCGCCATGCCTCCATCGCGGATCATGAATGTAGCCGCAGCGAGCGAGCCGATGCCGCTGCCGATGATATAGGCGTGTCGCTGAGGGGTCATTTTCGTTCCTGTTGGATGAATTGCGTCAAGGTTGGCTCGACCGCTTCGGTGGCGGCGCCGGTCTCGTAAACATCAGAGAAGAATGTGCCTTGACGGAACGTCGGTCGGTATCCCGTCGAAGCTTTCGGACGAGCCATCTGCCTCCGCCTTGGTCTGCTGAACCAGATGGTCCATGTGTTCAGGCGGGCCGTAGAGCGTGTAGAGATGCAGGGGCTTGTCGCCCGTGTTGGTCACGTTGTGGACCGCCCCGGCGGGCACGATGACGCAACCGCCGTCCTTGACCTTGTGAGTCACGCCATCGATCACCGCAGAACCCTTGCCCTTCTCGATGCGAAAGAACTGGTCATGGGTGTCGTGCGTCTCGGTCCCGATGTCCTGACCGGGTTTCAGCGTCATCAGCACCAGTTGCAGATGCGCCCCGGTGTAAAGAACCTGCCGGAAATCGTCGTTCTTCTCGGTCAGCTTCTCGATGTCGGCAACATAGCCCTTCATCGCAGTCTCCTCTTCATACCTGACTCTGGCTGGGTTCGGTCGGACGCCAAGTCACCTACAGCTAAGGCGCTATTGGCCGTGCTGTCCCTAACGCACATCAGTGCATGGCCCGGTCCTTCGGGTCACAACCGGGGAATGTGCAAAGGACCGCGTGTGACGTGACGCCGGAAGGAGCCCCGATGCCCGAAGAGACACCCGATGGCCGGGTCCATGCCGTGCGCGGCGCGGTGGTCGATGTGCGCTATGGCCCCGGCGCACTGCCTGCCCTGAACGAGGCATTGCTGGTGGACTGGGACCGACCCGGCCCGCTGATGCTCGAGGTGCAGAGCCATCTTGATCTGACGACCCTGCGCGCGGTGGCCCTGCAGGCAACGGCGGGTTTGGCGCGCGGCGTGTCCGTGCGCGCGACCGGTGCACCGATCACGGTGCCGGTGGGGGCTGCGGTGCTCGGCCGGCTTCTGGACGTGACGGGGGGGCTGCGCGATCTTGGCGAGGCGTTGCCCGAGGACACGCCGCGCCGGTCGATCCATGCCGCCCCACCGCCCCTGTCCGCACAAAGCACCACAACCGAGGTGTTCGAGACCGGCATCAAGGTGATCGACCTCCTGACCCCGATGGCGCAGGGCGGCAAGGCGGCCATGTTCGGCGGTGCGGGTGTCGGCAAGACGGTTCTGGTGATGGAGTTGATCCACGCCATGGTCGAGAAATACCAAGGCATCTCGGTGTTCGCCGGCATTGGCGAGCGGTCGCGCGAGGGCCATGAGATGCTGACGGAAATGTCCGCGTCAGGCGTTCTGCCCCGCACCGTGCTGGTCTACGGCCAGATGAACGAACCACCGGGGGCGCGGTGGCGGGCGCCGCTGACCGCGCTGACCATCTCGGAATACTTTCGCGACACGAAACACCAGAACGTCCTGCTGCTGATGGACAACGTGTTCCGCTTTGTTCAGGCGGGGGCAGAGGTATCCAGCCTGCTGGGCCGGTTGCCCTCGCGCGTGGGGTATCAGCCGACACTGGCCACCGAAGTGGCCCGGTTGCAGGAACGCATCGCATCCGTGGCGGGGGCGGCGGTGACCTCGATCCAGGCCGTCTATGTGCCCGCCGACGATTTCACCGATCCGGCAGTGACCACGATTTCGGGCCACATGGATTGCGTGATCGTGCTGAGCCGTGCCTTGGCAGGGCAAGGCTTCTATCCGGCGATTGATCCGCTGGCCTCCTCGTCCACCCTGCTTGACCCCGCTGTCGTGGGCGATGACCACTACACGATTGCCAGCGAGGTGCGCGAGATGCTGGCGCGGTTTGCCGAGTTGCAGGACATCATCTCGCTTCTGGGCGTCGATGAACTGGGCAGTGCCGACAAGACCATCGTCACCCGCGCGCGGCGTCTGCAACGCTATCTGAGCCAGC
This sequence comes from Roseibium aquae, assembly GCF_008711285.1. Classification (GTDB taxonomy): domain Bacteria; phylum Pseudomonadota; class Alphaproteobacteria; order Rhizobiales; family Stappiaceae; genus Roseibium; species Roseibium aquae. The sequence continues at coordinate 150,839 of NZ_VXDC01000010.1, read as the reverse complement.
CTTTTGCGGTGACCGAGGCCTTTACCGGCACGCCGGGCCAGTCCGTTGCCCGCGCCGACACGCTCGCCGGGTGCCGCGCGATCCTGGACGGCGAGGCGGACGGTTGGGCCGAGACGTCGCTCTACATGGTCGGCGCGCTTGCCGAGGCGCGGGCAAAGGAGGCCGCCGCGTGACCCGCTCCATGACGCTGCGCATCATGACCCCGCTCGCGATCGTCGTGGATCAACCGGCCGGCAGCCTGCGCGCGATGGATGCCAGCGGCAGCTTCGGCATCCTGCCGGGGCATGCCGATTTCCTGACGCGGCTCGCGGTGTCGGTCGTCTCGTGGACAACGCCAGAGGGCGCGTCCCGCTTCTGCGCCGTGCGCGGCGGATCCCTGACGATGCGCGCGGGCCATGTTGCCATCGCCACCCGCGAGGCGGTGACGGGCGACGATCTGGCAACGCTCGACCGCGAAGTGCTGGAGCGGTTCCACGCCGAGATGGATGAGGAACGGGTCGAGCATGTGGAAACAACCCGCCTGCACCTGAGTGCGATGCGGCAGATGCTGGCCAGGTTGCAGCCGAAATCCCGGGGGGCGGGGGTTTGAGCGAACCGGAAAAAGGCAGGACCGACGACGACGATCCCCTGATCCGCGAAGTGCGCACCCATCAGGCCCGCCGCGCGGCCTGGGAGCGCGACGGCGAAGCCTCGGTCGGTCGGCGGCTGGCGCAGATCGGCGTCCTAGGCTGGATCATCGTGGCGCCGATGCTGGGCGGGATCGCTCTGGGCCGCTGGCTGGACGGCCGGTTCGACACGGGGCTGTTCTGGACGGCACCGCTGCTGATGGTCGGCCTTGGGCTTGGTGGCTGGTTCGCCTGGCGCTGGATCGGCAGCGCATGAGCGGTCTGGTGATCCTTGCGCCGTGGCTGGTGGGCGGAGTGCTGATCGGCCTGATCTATTTCCGCATGGTGCGGCAGAGCGCCGATCTGATGCTGTCGGGGCGGCGGGGCGGACCGCTGTTCGGTGTGGCCCTGGTGTTGTTGCGGATGGCAGGCCTTGGCGGGGTGCTGATCGTCGCGGCGATCCAGGGAGCCGGGCCGTTGCTGGCAGCCGCACTCGGCCTGCTGATCGGACGCCTTGCCGTGATGCGGAGAGCCGTGTGATGGACAACCCACTGCAATCCGTGCCGCTGTTCATGGTGGGTCCAGTTTCGTTTTCGGTGCCGATCATGGCGTCGGTTGTGGTGACCTGGGCGATCATGGCGGTTCTTGTGCTGGGCGCGGCCCTGCTGAGCCGCCGCCTGACCCTGGTGCCGTCAAAGGCGCAGGCCATGGCGGAACTGCTGGTCGCCACGGTCGATCAACAGATCCACGATGTGACCGGGGCCGCGCCGGCCCCGTACCGCGCCTTTGTCGGCACGCTGTTCCTGTTCATCCTGATCGCCAACTGGTCCTCGTTGGTCCCCGGCGTCACACCGCCGACCGCCACGATGGAAACGCCCGCCGCGCTGGCTGCCATCGTGTTCCTGTCGATCATCGTCTTCGGCGTCCGGGGCGGCGGCGTGGGCGGTTTCCTGCGCGGTTTTGCGCTGCCCAATCCAGTGATGATCCCGCTCAACATGCTGGAAAGTGTCACCCGCAGCTTTTCGATGTTCGTGCGGCTGTTCGGCAATGTGATGAGCGGGGTCTTCGTGATCGCCATCGTCGGCTCGCTGGCTGCCCTGCTGGTGCCGATCCCGCTGATGGTGCTCGATCTGCTGACGGGCGCCGTGCAGGCCTACATCTTTGCCGTTCTGTCGATGGTGTTCATCACGTCCGCCGTCGAAAAGGGCAAACCCCAAACCGCCCCCGAAATTGAGGAGTCCTGAATGGAATATGTCCCCCTGATCAGCATCTTTTGCGCAGCTTTCGCAGTGTCGTTCGGCGCACTCGGCCCGGCCCTGGCCGAAGGCCGGGCCGTGGCCGCCGCGATGGACGCCATCGCGCGGCAGCCAGAAGCCGCAAACACCATTTCGCGCACTCTGTTCGTGGGCTTGGCGATGATCGAGACGACAGCGATCTATTGCCTTGTCATCGCACTCTTGCTGCTGTTCGCCAACCCGATGATGCCATGACGTTTGATCTGTGGACCCTTGGCTTTCAGACGGCTAATGTCCTTGTCCTTATCTGGCTGCTGCACCGGTTCTTCTGGAAGCCCGTCGCGGCACTGATCGCCGACCGTCAGGCGAGCGCAGCGACGCTGCTGGACGAGGCAGAGGCCAAACGGACCGAGGCCGAGGCCGCACTGGCCGAGGTTGCCGAAGCACGGGCGGGGCTGGCCGCCGAGCGTGACGCGATGCTGGCCATCGCCTGCAAGGATACGGCGGCTGCCCGCGAAAGCCTGCTGGCCGAGGCGCGGGCCGAAGTGGAAACCTTGCGCGATACCGCCAAAACCGCCCGCGTCCGCGCCGCCGAGACTTTGAAAGCCAACGCAATGACAGAGGCACAGGGCCTCGCACTGACCATCGCAGCACAGCTTGCAGCGCGGCTGGATGGCCCGGCCACGGATGCGGCGTTTCTGGGCTGGCTGGTGCAGGGCCTTAGAGCACTGACCGATGCCGAGCGAACCGCGTTGGCGGGTGTCAACCTTGAGGTCGTTAGCGCAGCCGATCAGGACAGCGCAGCGCAGGGCCGGATCGCCGATGCCATAGCAAACGTCCTTGGCGCGCATGCTGCCCTTACCTTCCGTACCGATCGAGCGCTGATCGCGGGTTATGAGATTCACTCTGCGCATTTCAGCTTGCGCAATTCATGGCGCGCCGATCTTGACCGGATTGCCGCAGCCCTTGGCGAAAAGGGCGATCTGTCCGATGCCGCATGATACCCTCTGGCTGAAGGACGCAACCACGCGCGTTCAGTCCACCGCCCTCGGCCCGGTGGCCGAACACCGGGGACGGGTCGAGGACATTGCCGATGGCGTGGCGATGATCTCGGGTCTGCCCGATGTGCGGCTTGACGAACTGCTGCGCTTCGACGCGGGGGCCTTCGGCTTTGCACAAGTCCTGGAACCCGACCGGATCGGCTGCGTGCTGCTGGATGCCGCCCACGCCCTGCAAGCGGGTGACGCCGTGCACGGTACGGGCGATGTGGTGCGCGTGCCGGTGGGGGCGGGCCTGCTCGGGCGCATCGTCGACCCGCTGGGCCGCCCGCTGGATGGAAAGGGGCCGATTACCGCCGAGGCGACCTTGCCGATCGAGCGCGACGCCCCCGGCATCATCGAGCGCGATCTGGTCGTCAATCCGGTGCAGACCGGGGTGCTGGTGGTCGACACGCTGTTCGCACTGGGTCGGGGCCAGCGCGAATTGATCATCGGTGATCCGGCGACGGGCAAGACGACGCTGGCCGCCGACACGATCATCGCGCAGCGCGACACCGACATGATCTGCATCTATGTCGCGGTGGGGCAGAAGACGTCGGCGGTGCGCCGCGCCGTCGATGCGCTGCAGACCCATGCCGCCTTTGGCCGCTGCATCGTTGTGGTGGCCGGGCCTGCGACCCCGCCGGGCCTGCAATGGATCGCGCCTTTTGCCGGCATGACCATGGCCGAGCATTTCCGTGACAAGGGCGGCCATACCCTGATCGTGATCGACGATCTGAGCAAACACGCCGCCACCCACCGCGAGATTGCGCTGCTGACCCGCCAGTCGCCGGGGCGCGAGGCCTATCCGGGCGATGTCTTCTACGTGCACGCCCGCCTTCTGGAACGCGCGGCGAAGCTGTCGCAGGCCCGGGGCGGCGGGTCGCTGACCGCCCTGCCGATTGCACAGACCGAGGCCGGGAACCTGTCGGCCTATATCCCCACGAACCTGATCTCCATAACCGACGGGCAGATCGTGCTGAATGCGCGCCTGTTCCAGGAGGGGCAGAAACCGGCCGTCGATGTGGGCGTGTCGGTCAGCCGGGTGGGCGGCAAGACGCAGGCGCCCGCCCTGCGCGATGCAGCGAAGTCCCTGCGGCTCGGCGTCCGTGCGCGCATAGCTGCCCGCCACGGGCACATCCTTGCCAAGCGCATCGGAGGCCACCCGCGCATACTCGCCTGCCGGGATGATCCAGGTCAGGGCCGCAACCAGAATGATCAGCGCGAACAGAATGGTGAAGGCGGACGGGAATCGGAACCCTGCTTTCGCCTCGGTTTCTTCGACAGGTGGCATGAGGCGGCTTCCCTTGGTTGACGTAACGGGATCAGGCTAGCCGGGATGGCAAAGCGGCGTGCTGATGCAGGTTAGGTCCGGGATGCCGACGGTATGGCCCGAGCGTCAACGGCCCGCCATGGCCCCCGCCGCAATCTCGATGATCTCGGCGGTGATCGCCTCTTGCCGCTGCCTGCGGGCCAGTGCTTCCAGCACGTCCAGCTCGTCCTCGATCTGGCGGGATGCGGCGGACATGGCGGCCATCCGCGCTTCGTTCTCGGCAATGAAGGCATGGAGGGCGGCCCGGGTCAGGACCGCGTGGAGTTGATCAAGCCGGAGCGCTGCGGCGAGTTCATCGGCAGCCAGATTGATGAGGGGGGCGGACTGCGCGCGCGTGCCTTCCGCAGGCGGAAACGGAAACAGGTCGCTGCGTTCCACCGCCGCTTGCCCGCGGTTCCAAATCATGTGAACCACTGCCACCGGGCGCAGATCGCCGTCTGCGAACACCGCCGCGAGCACGCGGTCCGCGAATTTCGGCAGGCTGGCAGAGCGGGACGGCATCGCGGCCGACCATCCGGGCATCATCCCGCGTGACGCACCAATCGCCGTCCCGCGATTGCCGACCAGGAACAGATCGGTGCCTTTCGGGATCGCGCCAACCTCGTCCAGTACCCGTTCTGAAAACCCGCCCACGAACCCCTGTTCGGCGCAGAACACCACAAGCGCCGGGCGGGCTGTCAGTTCGGGGTCTTCCAGCTCCACTCCGGCCAAACCCTGCGACAATGCCGCCTCTAGCGTGGCGGCATAACCCTCGACCGCCGCGATCTGGGCGCGGGCCGTGCGGGCGCGCGCCCCGGCGATTCCGGTCATTGCCCGTACGACGCTGCCTAGTTGGCGGATGCCGTCGATCCGGGCGGAGAGGTCGGCGTCAGACATTGTCGGCGATCTGAGACGCGGCCAGTTCGCGCAGCACGGCCAGAAGCGCCGCCTTGTCCGCCTCGTCCAGCTTGCCCGTTGTCTCGACCTTTCGCAGCACCTCGCCCGCCCCTCTTTCCCGCGCCCTGGCAAGACTGGCGCGGAAACTGGCGACCTCCCCGGGCTTCAGCTCATCCAGCAGCCCCTCCTGCACCGCCAGCACCAGCGCCACCTCCTCGGCCAGCCGCATCGGTGCGTACTGGTTCTGGCGCAGCACGGCGCGCAACCGCGTCCCGCGCGTCAGTTGCGCCTGCACGCGCGGCTCGATGGTGCCGCCGAAGCGGGTAAACACCTCCATCTCCAGAAACTGCGCATAGTCGACCCGCAGGGCTTTTTCGATGTCATCCTCGCCCCGATCGCCGGCTTCTACGACCCCGTCGAGTATGTGGCCCGGGCAATCGACGTGTCGCTGTTCGTGCTGATCATCGGCGGGTTCATCGGGGTGGTGACGGCGTCAGGGGCCATTGATGCCGGGATCGCCCGCGCGATGGTCCGCCTCAGGGGCCGCGAGAACTGGATGATCCCGATCCTGATGGCGCTCTTTGCGCTGGGTGGCACGACTTACGGCATGGCCGAGGAGACGCTGGCCTTCTACGTCCTGCTGATCCCGGTGATGATCGCCGCCAGATACGATGCGCTGACGGCCGTGGCGGTGATCCTGCTGGGGGCCGGTGTCGGCGTTCTGGGCTCAACCATCAACGCCTTTTCGACCGTCATCGCGTCAGACGCGGCGGGCGTGACCTTTGCGGATGGGCTGGTGCTGCGGCTGATCATTCTGGCGGTATGCTGGCTGGTCACGGTTGCCTTCGTGATGCGCTATGCGGCGCGTGTGCGGGCCGACCCGACAAAATCGCTGGTCTACGACAGGAAAGCTGCGAACGAGGCGCATTTCCTTGCCTCGACGCCGATGGAGGCTGCGACTTTCACCGGATTGCACAAGATCGTGCTGATCCTGTTCGCGCTGACCTTCGGCCTGATGATCTGGGGCGTGTCCATCGGCGGCTGGTGGATGGCCGAGATGAGCGGGCTGTTTCTGGCGGCAGCCGTCCTCATCGGTATCGTCGCCCGTTTGGGCGAGGCCAAGCTGGTGGAGAGTTTCGTCAACGGCGCGCGCGACCTTCTTGGCGTGGCGCTGATTATCGCGCTGGCGCGCGGGATCGTCGTAATCATGGACGCAGGCCACATCACCGACACGATTCTGCACGCAGCGGAAACCAGCGTGGCGGGCCTGTCGCAGACAGCGTTCATCCTGGTGATCTACTGGACGCAGGTTGGGCTGTCGTTTTTCGTGCCCTCCACTTCAGGCCTGGCCGTCCTGTCGATGCCCATCCTCGCCCCTGTCGCCGACTTCGCGGGGGTCAAGCGGGAACTGGTCGTCACCGCCTTTGCAACCGCCAGCGGCATGGTCAACCTGATCACCCCCACATCCGCCGTCGTGATGGGAGGGCTGGCCATCGGTCGTGTCCCCTATGAGCGCTGGCTGCGCTTTGTCTGGCCGCTTCTGGTCATCCTTACCCTGATCGTCATGGCCGCGCTTGGCCTTGCTACAATGCTGGAAGGCACCCCCACATGACACTGACCTATGGCGTTCATTCCGAGGCGGGGCAACTGCGCCGCGTTCTTGTCCACCGTCCCGGAACGGAGATGGCCCGGCTGACACCCGCAAATGCGGAAAGTCTGCTGTTCGACGACGTGCTCTGGGTCAAACAGGCACGGGTCGATCACATGGAATTCGTCGATGCACTCGAAGCGCATGGCGTCGAAGTGGTGCTATTGCGCGAGATGCTGGAAGAGGTGCTGGCGATCCCCGAGGCGCGCCGCTGGCTGCTGGATGCGCGGATCAATGACAACTCGGTGGGCGTCGGGTTGTCTCAGGACCTTCTGGTCTGCCTGATGGAGATGCCCGCCGGGGCCCTGTCGCATATCCTGATCGGCGGCATGAGCCGCGCCGAATTGCCAATCCCAGAGGCCGGGGTGGTCGTGGCGATGCTGCGGGACAGCGATTTCCAGCTTGCCCCGATGCCCAACACTATCTTCACGCGCGACAGTTCCTGCTGGATCTATGGCGGCGTGACGCTGAATCCGATGTTCTGGCCTGCCCGGCGACTGGAAACGCTGAATCTGGCCACTATCTACCGGTTCCATCCCGACTTCAAGGATGCCGGTTTTCCCATATGGTTCGGGGATCCCTTGGTAAATCACGGCCTTGCGACGCTGGAAGGCGGCGATGTGATGCCTGTCGGCAACGGGATCGTGCTCATCGGCATGGGCGAGCGCACCACGCCGCAAGCCGTTGGGCAGGTGGCGCGGGCGCTGTTCGCAGCCGGCGCAGCGGAACGGGTCATCGCCTGCCGGTTTCCCCGCGAGCGGTCGTCGATGCATCTCGATACCGTTTTCACCTTCTGCGACCGCGATATGGTGACCGTCTTCGCCGAGGTAACGGACTTGATTCAGGCCTACTCCCTGCGCCCCGGCGACGACGGCAAGGTCGTGGTCGTTGCAGAGACGCGCGCCTTCATCGAGGTGGTCGCCGACGCTCTGAACATAAAGGCGTTGCGCACGGTTCCAACCGGGGGCGACGCCTATGAAGCTCAGCGCGAACAATGGGACGACGCCAACAACCTGCTGTGCATCAGCCCCGGTGTCGTGGTCGGCTATGCGCGCAACGAACATTCCAACACGCTGCTGCGAAAGGCGGGCGTCGAGGTCATCACCATTTCCGGAGCTGAACTGGGCCGAGGGCGCGGCGGGTCGCATTGCATGACCTGTCCGCTGATCCGAGACGCCCTTTAATCTGCGCCATTGCCCCGAAAGGACCACTCGATGCCCCAGAACCTGCATGGTCGCAGTTTCCTGAAACTGCTGGATTTCTCGCCCGACGAGTTGCGCTTTCTGCTCCGCCTCGGAGCCAGCCTGAAGGAGGCCAAGGCGACAGGCACCGAAAAACAGCTTCTGAAAGGCAAGAACATCGCCCTGATCTTTGAAAAGGACAGCACCCGCACCCGCAGCGCCTTCGAGGTCGCGGCCTTCGATCAGGGGGCGCATGTCACCTATCTAGGGCCCTCGGGCAGTCATATCGGCACCAAGGAGACGATGAAGGACACGGCGCGGGTTCTGGGCAGGTTCTATGACGCCATTGAATATCGCGGCTTCGGGCAGGCGGATGCGGAAGTTCTGGCGCAGTTTGCCGGGGTGCCCGTCTACAACGGGCTGACGGACGAATTTCACCCGACACAGATCCTCGCCGATCTGATGACGATGCGCGAATACACCCACAAGCATCTGTCCGACATTTCGTTCTGCTTCGTCGGCGATACCGGCGGCAACATGGGAACGTCGCTGATGGTCGGTGCGGCGCTCATCGGCATGGATGTCCGCCTCTATGGCCCACAAAGCCTGTGGCCGGATCAGGCTCTGGTCGATCAGTGTCACAAGCTTGCGGAAACCAGCGGTGCGCGGATCACCCGGACCGAAAAGCTGGCCGAAGGCGTCGAGGGCTGCGACTACATCTACACCGATGTCTGGGTGTCGATGGGCGAGCCCGAAGAGGTCTGGGCCGAGCGCATCGCGCTGCTGTCGCCTTTCTCGGTCACGCAAGACGTGATGGACCTGACCGGCAACCCGCACACCAAGTTCCTGCATTGCCTGCCCGCCTTCCACAACCGCAACACCGCGACCGGCGAGAAAATCTTTCAAACCTACGGCATCGACTGCATGGAGGTGACGGACGAGGTCTTTGAATCTCCGGCATCCGTGGTGTTCGACCAGGCCGAGAACCGGTTGCATTCGATCAAGGCGGTCCTCGTCGCCACGATAGGAGCCTGACATGCGCATCGTGGTGGCTCTGGGCGGAAACGCACTGCTAAAACGCGGCGAGCCGATCACACCGGAAGCGCAGCACACCAATGTGCGCATCGCGGCCGCCGCCTTGGCCGACCTCGCGCAAGATCATGAAATCATCGTGGCGCATGGCAATGGCCCGCAGGTGGGGTTGATGGCGTTGCAAGCGGCCGCCCACGCGCCGGAAACCCTTTGGCCGCTGGACATCCTCGGCGCGGAAACCGAAGGAATGATCGGCTATCTGATCGAGCAGGAATTGATGAACGCCCTGCCCAAAGGGACCGATTGCGCCACCTTGCTGACACGGGTGGAAGTTGATCCCGAAGATCCTGCCTTTGATCGTCCGACAAAACCCATCGGTCCGGTGTATTCGGCCGCAGAGGCAGAGCTCGCTCGCACCAGAAACAGCTGGTCGATGGTCGAGGAATACAAGGGCGGTTTGAGACGTGTCGTTCCATCCCCGCTGCCGATAGCCATTCTGGGTATCAAGCCGATCCGTCTGCTGGTCGAAGCAGGCGTTTGCGTGATCTGCGCAGGCGGCGGCGGCATTCCGGTGGTGCGCGGGGCAGACGGCAACATGGAGGGTGTCGAGGCGGTGATCGACAAGGATCGCACCTCGGCCTTGCTGGCGGAGGCCTTGCAGGCAGACGTGCTGCTGATGCTGACCGACGTGGAGGCGGTGTTTCGCGATTGGGGCGGGCCGGATCAGGCCGCCATCGGATGTGTCACACCGGATGCACTGGACACCATGAACTTTGCGGCTGGTTCCATGGGGCCAAAGATCACCGCCGCCTGCAATTTTGTCCGCGCCGGTGGCACCTTGGCCGGAATCGGCCGCCTGCAGGACGCGCGCGCAATCGTCGAGGGACGCGCCGGCACGCAGGTGCGCTTGGATTCTTTGGCGCGGGAAACGCGTCCGGCGGGTGAAAACAAATCCGCCCGATTGTCGAAAGGCAAACCTGAAGCAGTGCGGGACCATGCTTGATGATCGATCATGATCTACGACCTCGCGGTGGACCAATTCCCAGTTTCTGCCGCGGGAAACGAACCGCTCCACCCGATGCGCCTGTCCCCCAGGTCCCCTGCATCGGGTGGACGGACCGATCGCCTCCGCCGCGATGGGGTTGCAGATATTGTTGAAAAGGAATGAAGATGCCCCACTCCCTGACCGGAAAGATCGCTCTGATCACTGGCGCGGCAGGCGCCATCGGCCTGGCCAGCGCCAAACTGCTGGCCGCCCGGGGCGCATTGATCGCCGCCACCGACATTGCGGGCGCGGATGTCGGGCCGCTGCGCGCGGCAATCCCGGATGAGGGGCGACTGCTGGTGCTTGAGGCGGACGTGACCGATGAGGCGGCATTCAGCGCTGTCGTTGCGGCAACGGTGGAGACATTCGGCACCATCGACATATTCTTCAACAATGCAGGCATCGAAGGCCCGGTTGCGCCAATCCCGGATTTTCAGACCGACAGTTTTCGCAAGGTGGTGGATGTCAACGTGACCGGCATCTTCCTCGGGCTGAAACTGGTCATCCCGGTCATGGCAAAGGCCGGGCGCGGCAGCATCATCAATTCGTCCAGCGTGGCCGGGATGACTGGAGCGGCGGGGCTTTGCGCCTATGTCGCCAGCAAGCACGCCGTGCTTGGGCTGACGCAGGCGGCGGCGGTCGAATGGGGGGCAAAAGGCATCCGCGCGAACTGCACCAACCCCGGTCCCATCGACAGCCGGATGATGACGTCGATCGAGCAAGGCGCCAGCCCCGGTGCCGCGGCCGCCGTGCATGAGGGTTTTGCCGCCACGATCCCTATGAAGCGCTATGGCACACCGGACGAGGTGGCCGGTGTCGTGGCTTTCCTCGCATCCGAGGACGCTGCCTATGTCAACGGAGCGGCCTACACGGTGGACGGCGGGATGACCGCAGCCTGATCACTTGAGCAGCGGGCCGTCGTGGTCGAGATAGGTCTTGTCGAAATCCGCAAGCTCCACCAGTCCGTCCAGATCGTGAATCTCGACCTGGCCGTGCTGGAACGTCACGAGACCGTGCTCGCGCAGTTCACGCAAGACGCGATTGATGTGAACCGCGCTCAGGCCCAAGGCATCTGCCAGCAGGTACTGCGACAGCGGGCAGGCATATCCGGAAGTCGCGCCAAGGCCTACAAGTTTGAGCCGCGCGCCCAGTTCCAGAAGGAAATGCGCGGTACGCTCTTTCGCATCCCGACGACCGATGCTCACCAGATGCTCGACCACCATGGCCTCGTCACGCGACGCGGCCCACAGAACCGCAGTGGCAAGTCGTGGCGTCTCGCTGAAGGTTTCCAGCAGATCGCTGACAAGCACCTCGGATGCCTCTACTTTCGTTACAGGTTCGATGTTGTGATCCGAAGTGCGGAACAGCACCGACCGCAGGCCAAGAAAATCGCCGGGGATCTGGAAATCGACGATCTGTCGCGCGCCATCCGCGAGGATCTTGTAGGAACAGACCCAGCCCGATGCCAGAATGTAGGCCGCCTGATCGGTCTGTCCCTGATGCACCATGTCTTTTCCGGCGGGAAAGACCTTCCGCCGGCCGTGCATCCGGTCGAGCGCCGACACTTCCTTTTCGGACAGAGCAACGAACGCGCCGAGCTTGCGCGCGAATGGGCTGTGAAGGGCATCCATTATGCGCTCCTCTGAAGGTAAGTGCCCAAGGTCGGACACGGGCAAACGTGGCGATGGCGATGCAAACGAGTGATAGGCGAAACTACCGACGGCGACGCTGATCTACCTCAACCCATTGTACCACGGAACTGCGACACTGGTGCAATGTTGCCCGTCAACGGGCGCCTCACATTCGACATCTGCCCACGGAAGGCCAAGTCAATGTCCAGTACTCCCGATGTGTCCGGCGTCGCGGCCCTTGCGATCTGCGAGTCGCTTCTGCTAGCGCTGAATGACGCAACATACTGCCGGAACATGAAATTGTCGACATCCTGCGCGATGCCGCCGCGGCGCACGCGAACGACCCCGGCGAAGACGGCAAGGCCGAGCTTCACGTCGCCGTCGCCACCCTGATCAACGGCATTCTTGCGGGAGGGAATTCCGTTCGTCGTCGGTAGGGGCGGCGGGATACCGCCGCCTTCGCTCTGGAAAATGCTCAGACACTGATCTGCGATAGCGCGCCTTGGGCACCGGCCCCCCAAGATGACCTGACGTTGTCCCACACCCTGAGACTGTGCCGCGCGACAGGCAGAAGCGTATCCGCGAAAGCGCAGTCACCGACCCTCGAAGGGAGATGCGATGAACTGGGATCAGATTGAAGACAACTGGGTGGCCATGACCCGGCGCATGCGGCCTTCGACGAAGTCCGATGATGCCGCACCCGCTGCTCTGGACGACAGGGCAGGAATTCTGGCCCGTGAGCCGACGCAGACAGTTACAGAGAGCCTCAAGCCATCCGGACGTGAGGTGGTGTGAGGGCCAGGCCTTCGATGTCCAGCCTTCGGCAGCGCGTGTTCCAGAGCGTCGGATGGCGCCGGCCCGCGCCCGACCTGTGGCGCGACACAACTCCGATCCGATCGGAAATCTTCGGCAGCGAAAGGCTGGAGCATCACGCCCTGTCCCTGGCGGCGGCACAGGCAGTCGCGCCGAAGCGCGGCCCGCGTGTCCGTCCGCTGACGATGCGCGTCAAGGACAACGCGCGCTGTTTGCTCATGGCCTACAGATCCTGCGCGCGGACGTTGCAGTCCGGGTGCCCCGTCACGCCCGCCGCCGAATGGCTGCTGGACAATTTCCACCTGGTCGACCAGCAGTTGCGCCAGATCGACGCTGATCTCCCCGCGGGGTATTACCGACAACTGCCCAAGCTCGCCGACGGTCCGTTCGCCGGATATCCGCGCGTATTCGGCCTGGCATGGGCCTATGTCGCCCATACCGACAGCCTGCTGTACGGTCCCGGTCTTGCCCGGTTCGTGAAGTCCTACCAGCAGGTCAGCCCGCTCACCATCGGCGAACTTTGGGCCGTGGCGATCACGCTGAGGATCGTTCTGGTTGAGAACATGCGCCGTCTGGCCGAGCAGATCACCCGGGGCAACGACCTTCGGGTGTTGGCAGACGACATCGTCGATCAGGTGCTGGCGGCGCCCAAAGACCCGGTCGTGTCGCCACAGGACGCGCTTCGTGCCGCGACCGCGTCCGTCACCACCGGCCCGCTTGACGAGATCGCCGCGGCCCAGATCGCCAAGCGGCTTCGAGGGTTCGACCCGGCCGAGACGCCACTCCACGCTTGGCTGGAAGACCGGCTGTACCATCAGGGATCCTCGATCGAGACCGTCGTGCAGAACGCCCAGATGCGGCAAGGGGCATCGAACGTCACGATGCGCAATATCGTGACCAGCATGAGGCTTGCCTCGGAAATCGACTGGGCCGAATTCTTCGAGGATGTCAGCCTGATCGACATCCGCCTGCGCGCGCGGTCCGGTTTCGCGGCGATGGATTTCGCAACCCGCAACACCTACCGGACGGAAATCGAGGTGCTGGCGCGCGGATCGGCGCTGAGCGAGATCTCCGTCACCGATGCGGCCCTTGCCCTTGCAGCCGCGCCGGGATCGGACGGGGCCGAGGGCGATCCGGGGTTCGGCCTGATCGGGCCCGGTCGAAGGACGCTGGAACGCGAGATCGGGTTTGTGCCAACCCTGCGGATGCAGGTCGGTCGTGCAACCGGTCGGCTCGGTCTGGTTGGCTACATTGGTGCGGTCGCGCTTGTTTCCGTAGCGGTTCTTGCGGCGGCGCTCTGGGCTTCGGGTGCGCGTGGGCCGGCTTTGCTGCTCCTTGCGGTTACAGGTCTTGTCACCGCGTCCGAGGTCGGAACCGCGCTGGTCAATCTGGCCATAACCCGAACCGTGGGGCCACGCCTGTTGCCGACGCTCGATCTGGCGACCGGAATTCCCTCGTCCTTGCGGACACTGGTGGCGGTGCCCGTGTTGCTGCGTGACGCCGAGGATCTTCAGGCGCAGATCGACCAGCTCGAGGTGCATCACCTGTCCAGCACCGGCGGCGCGCTGCACTATTCGCTGCTGTCCGACGGGCCGGATGCGGCCAGCCAGACGACACCTCAGGATGCATCTCTCGTCGCCACGGCCGAGTCGGCGATGAAGCGCCTGAACGCGCGGTATCCGTCCGATCACGGCGAACGGTTCCTGTTCCTGCACCGCCATAGGCTCTGGAATCCCTCGGAAGGCGTGTGGATGGGGTGGGAGCGCAAGCGCGGCAAGCTGACCGAACTGAACCACCTGCTGCGCGGCGCCACCGACACGAATTTCCTGCCCCATTCGCACGTCCCGCAGGATATTAAGTTCGTCATCACCCTCGATGGCGATACGCGTCTTCTCCGCGATACCGTTGCGCGTCTAATCGGCAAGATGGCCCATCCGCTGAACCGGGCCGTGTTCGACCCCGTGGCCCGCCGCGTCACGGCGGGTTACGGCATCGTTCAGCCACGCGTGACGCCGGCGCTGCCGACGGGCACCGAAGGCTCGGTGTTCCAGCGCGTCTATTCCAGCCCTGGCGGGATCGAGCCCTACGCCAGCGCCGACAGCAACGTGTATCAGGATCTGTTCGGCGAGGGATCATTCACCGGCAAGGGCATCTATGACGTGGACGCCTTTGCCGCCAGCCTTGCAGGCCGCGTGCCGGACAACACCCTGCTGAGCCATGATCTGTTCGAGGGGGATTTTGCGCGCGCCGGCCTGGCCTCGGACATCGACGTGGTCGATGACTTTCCCGCACGCTACGATACCGCCATGCGCCGCCAGCACCGGTGGGTGCGGGGCGACTGGCAGCTTTTGCCGTGGCTGATCCAGCCGGACAGCGGCCTGTCGCCGCTGGGTCGCTGGAAGATGGCCGACAATCTGCGCCGCGCGCTGGTCGCACCGCTGACGCTTGCCGCCCTGTTCGCGGGCTGGTTGTTGCCGGTCCCGGTGGCCGCCGCCTGGACCGTCGCGGTGCTTTTGATGCTGGCCTTGCCGCATCTTGTAGGCCTGCCGATTGCCGTTCTGCCGGGCCGGGCAGGGATCACCTCGCGCAGCCATCTTGCGGCGCTGCTGGCCGATGCGCGGCGCGCCCTGGCGCAGATCGCGCTCAACACGGCTTTCCTGGCCGATACGGCGTGGCAGATGGCGGATGCCATTGTGCGCGCTCTGATCCGGATGGCGGTGACGCGGCGCCACCTGCTGCAATGGGTGACGGCGGCTGCGGCAGGGGCGGACGTGATGCCGGGACCTGGCGCGCAGTACCGGCAGATGAAGGGTGGAATGGCGCTTGGCCTTGCCACCTGCGGTGTGGCGGTGGCGCTCAATCCGGCGGGCTGGCCGGTTGTCGCACCCTTCGCTTTGCTGTGGCTGGCAGCACCCGCGCTGGCCTGGCGCGTCAGCCAACCATGGGCCGCCAAGGTGTCCGAACCGCTCGACGCGAACCAAGCCCGCACCCTGCGCCTGATCGCCCGCCGCACCTGGCGCTATTTCGAAACCTTCGTGACCGAGGCCGACAATTTCCTGCCTCCCGACAACTTTCAGGAAACTCCCACGCCCACGGTCTTTCACCGCACGTCGCCGACCAATATCGGCCTCTACCTGCTGTCAGCCACCGTTGCCCGGGACATGGGGTGGATCGGACAGGCCGCGGCCGTCACCCGCCTGGAACAGACGCTGCTGACCTTAGAGCGGATGCCCCGGTTCCGCGGTCATCTCTACAACTGGCACGACACCCGCGATCTGCGCGTGCTGGACCCGGCCTATGTCTCGTCGGTGGACAGCGGCAATCTGGCCGGTCACCTGATCGCCGTGGCGCAGGCGTGTCGGGCGTGGCAGGAAACGCGGCTGGCAGAGTCCGAACGGCGCGCGGGGCTTGGCGATGCGCTGGCGCTGGCTCAAATGGAGCTGACATCCGAGGCTGTTGCAGTATCCGCTTTGCTTGACCGGCTGATCGACGCCAATGCGCGGCAGGAGGCCTTCGCAATCCTGCTGCCCCTCGCGACCGAAGCTGCCGACCTCGCCGCCGACTTGGGCGAACCCGCATCTGATCTGGCTTTCTGGTGCGGGGCGGCGCGGGACTGTATTGCGGGGCATGTCGAGGATGCGGCGGGCGATGCCGGCCCGCGCCTTGCCGAAATCGAGCGCCTGGCCGGCGATCTGGCCATGCAGATGGACTTCGCCTTCCTGCTCGACCCGGAAAAGAAGCTGCTGTCCATCGGCTTCTCCGTGGCAACGAATTCGCGCGACCCCAACTGCTATGACCTGCTGGCCTCCGAGGCGCGGCTGGCCAGCCTGTTCGCCATCGCCAAGGGCGACGTGGCCACCCGGCACTGGTTCCGTCTGGGCCGTGCAGCGACGCCGGTGGGAGCGGGATCGGCCTTGATCTCGTGGTCGGGCAGCATGTTCGAATACCTCATGCCGTCACTTGTCATGCGCGCGCCTGCCGGATCTATTCTCGAACAGACCAACCGGCTGATCGTGGACCGTCAGATGGCCTATGGCGCGGCGCACGGGATGCCGTGGGGTGTGTCGGAATCCTCCTACAACGCCCGCGATCTGGAAATGACCTACCAGTATTCCAACTTCGGCGTGCCAGGGCTGGGTCTGAAACGGGGGCTGAACGAAAACCGTGTCATCGCCCCCTATGCCACCGGGCTGGCCACGATGGTCGCGCCGCACGCCGCCTTGCAAAACTTCGAGCGTCTCGCCGCTCTTGGGGCTGAAGGCCGGTTCGGGTTCTACGAGGCGGTCGATTTCACGGCGCAGCGCCTGCCCGCCGGGGCGGATCACGCCCTGGTGCAAAGCTTCATGGCGCACCATCAGGGCATGACGATCACCGCCATCGCCAACACCCTTCAGGGCGGTCAACTGCGGACACGGTTCCACGCCGAACCAATGATCCGGGCCGTGGAGCTTCTGCTGCAGGAGCGCGTGCCGCGCGATGCGACCGCGATGCCACCGCGCGCCGAGGATGTCCCAGTCACGCGGGTCGAGAGCGATGACGCTCCGGTCGTGCGCCGGTTCGACGCGCCGGGCGAGACGTCCCCCACCGGGCACATGCTGTCGAACGGACGCTATGCCGTGATGCTGACCCCCACGGGCGGGGGCTACAGCCGATGGCGCGATCAGGCCATCACCCGCTGGCGGCCCGATCCGTCGCAGGCGACCCTGGGGTCGTTCATCTTCGCGCGGGATGTGAAGTCCGGCGCGCTCTGGTCCGGCGCGCTGCAGCCGACCGGGGCCGGACAGGACCGGCACCATGCCGTGTTCTGTGAACACCAGGCCACGTTTACGCATCACGACGGAACCCTCAGCATGACCACTGAAGTCGTGGTTTCGGCCGAGGACGATGCAGAGGCACGGCGCGTCACGCTGACGAATACCGGGCGCCGCGCGCGGGAAATCGACCTGACCTCCTACGCCGAACTCGTGCTGGCGCCTCACGCTTCCGATCTGGCGCACCCGGCGTTTTCCAAGCTGTTCGTCGTGACGGATTTCATGGCGGACCTCGGCGCGATCATCGCCACGCGCCGTCGTCGTTCCGCCAGCGACCCGGACGTCTGGGTCGCCCATATCGGCGTGGTCGAAGGCATCGAAAGCGCCGCCGTCCAGTACGAGACCGACCGCGCGCGCTTCATTGGCCGGGGACGCGATATCGGCACCGCGACGATGGCGGACAGGCCGCTGTCAGGCACCACGGGCACGGTCCTCGACCCGGTTCTTGCCCTGCGCCGCCGGATTGTCGTGCCCCCGGGCGGCACGGCGCGCGTGACCTTCTGGACCGTGGTCGCGGAAACGCCGGAAGCGCTGCTGGATCAGGTGGACCGCCATCGCGACGCTTCCGCCTTCGAGCGGGCCGTGACCCTGTCTTGGACACAAAACCAGGTGCAATTGCGCCATCTGGGCGTCACCCACGCTGCAGCGGTAGATTTTCAGCGCCTCGGAGGCATGATTCTGCGCGACGATCCGCGATTGCAGGCGACGCCCGGCCAGATCGACGCCGGGATGGGGCCGCAATCGATGCTTTGGGCAATGGGAATCTCGGGAGATCTGCCGATCGTCCTGTTCCGGATCAGCGATACCGAGGACGTCGCCGCGTTGCACGAGGTTCTGGCCGCGCACGAATATCTGCGGATGCGGCAACTGGACGTCGATCTGGTGATCCTGAACGACCGCGCGTCGTCCTACGTGCAGGACATGCAGGGTGCCATCGACACAGCCGTCCGGTCGGCCCAGACCCGCCCGCGCAGCGCCGCGCATCAAGGCGCGACACGGGGCGCCATCCACACCCTGCGCGCCGATCTGGTCACAGGCGAACAGCGGGCACTGCTGAACGCTGTCGCGCGCGTGATATTGCTGGCCAGCCGGGGCGGCATCGGCGACCAGATCGACGCCTTGCTGCCGGTGGCAACGTCGCCAGCAGCGCCGCACCCTGCGACGCCAGCCCCTTCACCGGCCAGCGCAACGCCGGACATCGAGCTGGAGTTCTTCAACGGAACCGGGGGCTTTGCCGAGGACGGCCGTGAATATGTGACCATCCTGAAGGGTGGCCACACCACGCCTGCACCCTGGATCAACGTCATCGCGAACCCGGACTTCGGCTTTGCGGTCTCGGCCGAGGGCAGCGGTCCTGTCTGGGCCGAAAACAGCCGCGAGAACCAGCTGACGCCTTGGTCGAACGACCCGGTCTGCGATCCCGCCGGGGAGGCGCTCTACCTGCGCGATCTCGACAGCGGTGCGCTGTGGACGCCGACCGCGCTGCCGATCCGGGGGCGCGGCACCTATGTCGCGCGGCATGGTTTCGGCTACAGTCGGTTCGAGCATGCCGCCCACGGCATCGCGGCAGAGATGGTGCAGTTCGTGCCGCTGGACGCACCCGTCAAGATTACCCGGCTGACGCTGCGCAACACCGGCGAGAGGGTGCGCCGTCTGTCGGTCACTGCCTACGCGGAATGGGTTCTCGGCACGTCCCGCAGCGCCACGGCGGGCCATATCACCACGACCCGGGACGCGGAGACCGGGGCCATCTTCGCCCGAAACCCCTTTGGACTTGCGTTTCCGGGACGCGTCGCCTTTGCCGACCTGGGCGCGGAGACAAGCAGCGTGAGCGCCGACCGATCCGAGGTTTTGGGCCCCGAGGGCCGCATGGCACGCCCCGCCGGTATCGGCGCCGGGCCGCTGTCGGGGCGCACCGGGCCGGCCCTCGATCCCTGTGCCGCGCTGCAACGGCATGTGACCCTTGCACCGCACGAAAGCGTGGATGTCGTGTTCCTGCTTGGGCAGGCCGACTCGGCCGGAGCCGCGCGCGCCGTGATCGAGCGGCACCGCGCTGCGGATCCGGAGGTGACCCTGCAGACCGTCCGGCAGCACTGGTCGGACCTTCTGACCGCCGTGCAGGTCACGACGCCCGACCGCGCGATGGATATCCTGCTGAACGGCTGGCTGCTCTATCAGACGCTCGCCTGCCGGATCTGGGCACGCGCCGGGTTCTACCAGGCCAGCGGCGCCTTCGGCTTTCGCGACCAGTTGCAGGACGGCATGGCGCTGACCGCGCTGCGGCCAGAGATGACACGCGCGCATCTGTTGCGTGCGGCGTCGCGGCAGTTTCCCGAAGGGGATGTGCAGCATTGGTGGCTGCCACATTCCGGCCAGGGCGTGCGGACGCGGATGTCGGACGATCGCGTCTGGCTGGGCTTCGGCGTCGCGCAATACATCGCGGTTTCCGGCGATGCGGCGATCCTTGATGAACAGATCCCGTTCCTTGATGGTCCGGTGCTGCCCGAAGGCGTGCACGACGATTTCTTCCTGCCCATGATCTCCGATACGCAGGCCAGCCTGTTCGAGCATTGCGCGCGCGGGCTGGATCAGGCGATCGACCTGACGGGCACGAACGGCATGCCCCTGATCGGAACGGGCGACTGGAACGACGGCATGAACCGCGTCGGCGAGGGCGGGCGTGGCACCTCCGTCTGGCTGGGCTGGCTGCTGATCGCCACCATCGACGCGATGGCTCCCCATGCAGGTATCCGCGACCCGGCTCGTGCCGCCCGCTGGCGCGACCATCGGGCCGCAGTGCTGCGGGCTATCGAAAGCGAAGGCTGGGACGGCGACTGGTATCGCCGTGGCACATTCGACGACGGCACGCCGCTGGGATCCGCCGGATCGGAGGAATGCCGCATCGACAGCATCGCGCAATCCTGGGCGGTTCTTTCCGGCGCGGCGGATCCTGTCCGCGCCACCACAGCCATGGCCAGCATGTCGAAGCATCTGATCCGCCCCGATCCGGGGCTTGCGCTGCTGTTCGCGCCGCCCTTCGACAGCTCTTCGCCCGATCCCGGCTACATCAAGAGCTATCCGCCGGGTCTGCGCGAGAACGGCGGGCAATACAGCCATGCCGCAATGTGGGCGATCCTTGCACATTGCCGGATGGGAGACGGCGACGCGGCAGCGGGGCTGTTCGCGCTGGTCAACCCCATCAACCACGCCCTGACGCCCGATGCCGCGGCGCGCTACAGGGTCGAACCCTATGTCGTGGCGGCGGACGTGTATTCCACCGCGCCGCATAAAGGCCGGGGCGGCTGGACCTGGTACACCGGATCGGCTGGCTGGATGTACCGCGCAGGGATCGAGGGCATTCTGGGGTTGACCCGCGAAGGATCAGAGATTGTGCTTGACCCCTGTTTCCCAAAGGTTTGGCCAGCGGTTCGTGCATCAGTCAGGCTTGGGGGCACGCATCTTGCCATCACCATCCAGAATGAAGGCCTGATCGGCCTTGGCATTCGCACTGCCATGCTCGATGGCGTGCCCTTGGCGCTCGACAATGGTCGGCTCAGGCTGCGTTTACCCGAGGGCAGGCACAGCCTTGACGTCACCATCAATGTCTGACGACTGAGCCTGTCGAAAGGCAGAGCCTCTGAAAAAATGCGCTATTCCAGACGAATTGCAGGGCAATCTTGATCAATTCCGCTTCCTGCCGGCCTCGGCTTTGCTGCGACATCAGTGTCAATCGGCATTGAAGTTTGACCCCCTCTCGGCATCTAAAATTGCCCCCCTTGTGCTGAGCAGGCCTGGCGCTGCGTAGCCCACACATAGCGCAGCGGCGGCGGGCCTGCGGGGTTTCAGGTTGGCGAAATGCGGGGCCGGTGGATTGCGGCTACGGCGGCTCAATGGCGCGCCAGGGGCTTCCTGCCCCCTTTTTCCGCCTCGCCGGACCCGTTTGGACCAGCAGGGCCGATAAATTCAGGTCGAACTGTGCTTGCCAGATTGAATATTCGCCTGCGGCTTGCCGGTGCCGGGCCTAGTCGAGTTGCGCATCGATCCGTTCGGCCATCATCCGGGCGGTGTCCTTTGGCGTGCTGCCAGAAGCGGTCGCGATGATCAGTGAGGGGCCGTGGAAGAAGGCGAGCTGAGCGCCCATATCCATCCAGATACCGCCGGCATCACCGACGCCATCCACCTGTTCGACGGCCACGTCGGCAGTCATCGTTGTTTTGAGATCTTCGACATAGGCCTCGATCCGGGCCTGCGGGGTCATGCCGTCATCGGTTTTCACGTGACGCAGGAGCACCCCGAGCCCCTCATAGCCCTCGGCCGGATTGGCGTTGCACATGGTCATGTGCACGGCATCGTTGTCGATGTTGGACATCTCGACGATCTCGGCCGGTTGACCAAGAAGCGCCTCTGGGTCGACGCCGCGCAGCAGCTCGCAGGCGGTGGGCATCTCGGCCTCGACGGGGCTGCAGGCAACGAGCAGCGGCAGGATCAGCAGGTATTTCATCGGCGAACAAGCTCCACGCGGCGATTGAGGGCGCGACCCTCTTCGGTCTGGTTGGTCGCGACGGGCACGAGCGGGCCCACGCCGGCGGGGGCAAGTCGGTCAGGTGCGATGCCAAACTGCCCGGTGAGCGCGGCCACCACAGAGGTCGCACGCCGCCGCGACAGGTCAAGATTGTAGTCGAAATCGCCTGTCGCGTCAGTATGGCCGACCACATAGGCCTTGGCTTCCGGGCGCGCGGTGAGAAAGGCGGCGATCTCGGTGAGCGCTGCACCGCTTTCGGCCGTCATCGTGTCGCTGTCAGTTGCGAAGAAGACCCCATTGAGCGTGATCCGTCCTTGGTCGTCATAGGCGGCGGAGAGATCGTCCCGCGTTACCGACTCGACCACCTCCATGCGCTGCTCAAGGCCTTCGCCGTCCACCACATCGACGAGGGCCATGGTGGAATTGGCAGAGCGTTCGTCAATGTTGAAGGTATCATAGGCGACCCAGATTGTGATGCTGCGGCCCGTCACGGGGTTGCGGGCAGCAAGATACTGGTGGTCGTCACGGGGAAATTGCAGGGCATATTCGGTGATCTGGCCGTAATTCTTGAGCCGTGACCCAGACGGATAGAGCGCCTCGTTCATCCGATCGGCAGATCCGCAGGCGGCGCGCGAGCATGAAAAGACCACCTCGAAACCTTGGTTGCTCAACTCTGCCTGATAGTTGCGCATCACCTCCAGCGGTGAGCGATCACCGGGGATGAGATAGATCAGACGTGTGCGCGGTCCCTCTACCGTCTCCACCCGCCCGTCGCCGGGCGGTGCCAGGAGGAGGTCATGCGCATCAAAGCCGGTCTGATCGAAGCCAATCACGATGGCACCGGCAATGCGCGGCAGACCTTGAGGCTCTATAGCGCCAGGCACGTCGGCAAGCGGCTGGCCCGATGGAGGGGCCTGCGCTGCCGCAGGACCAAAGCAAAGCCCAGAAATGAACATCGCGAGCAGAAAGGAAAAACCACGCATCATCACAATTCCATGCCTCAGGCTTGAAATACCCGCTCAAGGTGACTGCTTGATGAAATGGTTGTTGCGGATGTCCCTGCGGGAGGCGCGCTTGCCCTTTGCCCAGGCACGTCTCCCGGCTTTGATTGCGGCGACAGCGCGATCAGAGATCGAGTTGGAGGACTGCGGGTCGATCGGCCTCGACAACACCGACTACAACGATCAGAGCGCATTCGACAACGCGAACAACCATTTCGTGGCGCCGGTGGACGGGACCTACCTCTTCGGCGCCACGCTCCTCTACAAGGTTAACGCAAGCACGTCGGCTCGGATAGGTGGCTGGCTCGTGCTGAACGGCACCACCGAAATCCGCGGATACCTCGGCGAAATCTCCGCCACCCATGTCTCGCTCGCCACCGCGATCTGGCTGCAGACGATGGTGCCGCTGACGGGAGGCGATACCGTCGAGCTGCAGGGGTATTTCCGGGTCGCGGACGGCTACTTCACCGCCGGTCACACCTCCTTCTGGGGCTGCAAGGTCGGCTGAGCGGCGGAAGGAGGATCCGATGACACCCCCCGATCCGAGGGCTTCGTGCGCATACGCAGGATCTAACGGCGCGAGAACCTATCGCTCATCGGGCCGATGCTGGCCTTGTCCAGACCGGCACTGGCCCGCGCCATTGCGGCGGCAACCGCGGCGGCGTCGGTGTCATCGGCCTGGCCTTCGGCCTGCGCCGTGATCTGCCCGGTCTGGATGTCGATGATCTGGGCGAACACGCTGACCCCCGGCGCCAGTTCGAAGATCTTGAAATTCAGCATCTGGCGCGGCGGATTCAGGAACAGCTCGGGGTCGCAATGGGCGAGCCAGCGGTCCTTTGCTCCGCTCGAGGGCAGGATTTCCCCATTGATGCCAAGATCAAAGCTGACGCGATGCGCTACGCCATCCCGCCGCGCATCAAAGCTGGTCCGCGCGTCGATGTAATCCTGCGCCCCGTGGCCGGGCGCGGGGACAAGCCCTTGCTCCTTGGCCCAGAGTTCGGCGGCGACGGCCTCGCGAGGAAGGGAAGTCGGCACCGGGGGGGCATCGAAGCAGCCCTTATCGTCAAGATCTCCCGGTTCGACAAGAAGCAGCGACATGCCGCGCCGGCCCGTCAGCCCGCCGCCCTCTGCATTCATGATACTGCTGGCCTGACCGGGGCCGAGGAACTGAAAGTCGAACTGCCGGTTCGCGCCGCCGCCGGCAAGCTCGCCGCGAAAGTGATCCGGGCCTTGCCGGGTTAGCGTCAGGGATTGCCCGTCGCCGCTGATGTCTGCGCTGTCGCAGCTGTTCAGGCTGAGCGTGATCCGCGAACTGCCGGGCGTGCCGGCCAGCACCATTGTGCCATCGGCAGCAAGGGTGACATTTCCCCAGCGGGCGTCATAGGTGCCAGGGCAGGGCAGCACCGGCTCGGCCCGGGCGGCGCCCGCGAGCAACGCCATCAAGAGAATCGATCTGGTGATCATGGATGGTTTCCCTTTCCGTTTGCGGTCAGTCTCCGACCCTGAGCCAGCGGTCTGTTCCCATGACCCGGCATCCGTCAGGCGAAACGCCCATCAGGGCTGCGGCCTCGACGGGCAGGACAATTTCGATGACCCGCCGGAACGAGATCTCTTCGGGCGAGATCATTGTCAGGGTCCAGACGATTTTCGACCCGTCGCCCTGTCCTTGTGGGATTTGCCGCAGAGCATCGGCCCCCAGATCGGTTGTCACCCATCTGTTGGCCCCATCCGCTGCCCAGCGGACGCCCGCGGTCCGCGACAATTCGAGCGCGTCGGGGTGGAACGGGCGGCTGAACTCGAGGCGCCGGGCCTCGCTGGTCATTCCCGGCAGCGCGCCCGGCGATCCGGGGAAGGCGTTCCGCATCATCGCCGGGCAGCCCTCCATTTCGGACGGGCCGCTCTCGGCCCGCCAGAGGCCGCTGCGGGGCCCGGCTTCGTTCGCGTCGTCGGGGAACAGCTCGATGGGCTGCTTGTCCGGGTCGCCGTCAGGGAAAAGCTCGGGGGCGTCGGGGATCGGATTGCCCTCGGGAAGCTTGATCGGAAGCTCGGGCGGGCGGCACTCGTCTGGCCCGGAATAGGTCAGGGTTCCGTCCAGCGTGTTGAAGCCGACGCCGACCCGGGAGAGGTCGGCTTTGTCGACCCACATTGCGTTTCCATCGCGGGCGTCAAAGACAAGCATCGAGTCCGGCGACGGGGCATCGCCGACCAGTACCTCAAGCTCGTCGCGCCGGTCGGTCTCGGGCGAGACATATTCCGCGGTGCCGTCCTTGCCTATCAGGATGTTCGGCGTGTTGCAGGCGAAGGCGTCGGTGGTGGCAGCCAGACAGGCCGCAGCGGCCAGGAGAAGCTGTCTCATTGCTCAATTCTCCCTGATGATCGAGATGACGCGGTCGATATCCTTGAAATCGACCTTGCGCGCTGGAGTTCCGAAATCGCCAGGCGCGCGCGGCGGCACGATGCGCAGCGTGCTTCGGATCGCGTCGAATTCCTGGGTCGAGACATAGGGCGTGAATTCACAAAGCTCGGCCCCCTCGAAGGCCATGACGCAATTGTCCCCGCCTGGCTGGTTCAGCCCGATGAGCCGCAGGTCGAGGTCGGGCGTAAAGCTGTAATACCAGCTCGACAGCAGGCCATCGGGTCGGAGGCGCGGCATCTCGACCCCCCATTTGTTCGGAAGCATGCCCGAAAAGCCCCGCCAGGGAAGTGCATAGGGGCAGGTCTCTTCGCCGCAATTGCGCAGCACGTCGCCGGTGCGCAGATAGCGCCGCAGGACCTTGATCGCATTGTTCAGGGTGTCGTCCATCAGCGCCATATCGGTGCAAAGCTCGCCGGCGCGGCTGAAAAAGCAGCCGCTGTCTGGCGTGGGCCAGTCGATCGGGTTCAGATGGATCGAGCGGGCATCCCCGGCGACCTCGAAGAAATCGGCGCGCGGACCGTCCGGCGTGGCCAAGACCTCGGCTACCCAGTTCTCGGGCAATAGGAAGCTCAGGCCCGTGATCTCGTCCTTCATGTCGCAGATGTCCTGCGTCTTGTCGCCGGGAAGGCAACGGAAGGGGTGGTCGCTCCAGGCGCGGGCGGCGCCGGGGTCTTCGCCATGTCCGTCACCCGATCCAGCTTGCGCGTCAGCTTGCGGGGGCGCGATGGTGGTCGCAGGCGGGCCCATGTCGCGGATGCCGCGGCTGAGGACCTCAATCGCGCGGGCCATCTCGGGGCTGTCGCTTTTAAAGCGGCAGAGCGCGCCGGGCTGGATGTCGATGCACGGGCCGTTCATCGTCGTCCATTGATGCGGGTTCAGCGTGATCGTCTCGACCGGATCGCTCGTGCTGAAAAAATTCACCCGCACCAGGCCTGGCTTGCCGCCCGCCGTCATGGCCTCGCGCGTCGGCTGATCGGTGATCCAGCCGGGCGGCAGGGCAAAGACAAGCCCGGTTGCGGGGTCATCGAAAAAGCAGGGCACGCCGTTATCCGCAGGGCAGGCAAAGGCCACGTCCTCGCCCAGCCCCGCCTCGGCCGGATCGGTGCCTGCCTGCTGAAGACCACCGCTGCCCTCGGGTGCCACGGAAGCCTCGTCCAGTTCGGGCACCTCGCCCACGCTCAGCGGCAACCGGGCGGCCATCGCGGCTTCGCCGTCTAGCTCCGAGAAGACATAGACAATCTCGTATTCACCGGGCTCGGACGGGGCGAGCAGCGGTTTCGCCAGACCATAGTTGTTGTCGAAGAATTCCTGAATGTAGATGCTCTGGTCCCAGGAATAGAGCGCGCCGCCCTTCCAGATCTCGATTCGGTCGGAATTGCCCATGCCGCCCGTGACAGTTACAGGCACCCTTGCGCCCGGCGCGACGGCGGGCGGCGCGATCAGGCTGACCTCAGGGCGGGTTTCGACTGTGATTACAAAGCGCTCCATCACCTCGTCGATGGGCATCTGCGCGTTGCGGTGGAATATCAGCAAGTAGTCGCCGGGCTCTGCGGGCGTGCGGAACGTGCCGACATGGCTGCCTTTGCGGCTGTCTTGCGTGGCATAGTCGATCCGCCGGTCAGCGGTATCCGCCGCATCGACCGGCAGCAGCGAGAAGACAAAGTCGCCGCCGCCCGTCGCCAGACCTTCCTCGGTGATGCGATAGGGCATCAGACCATTGACCCCGGCCCGGAACGCCCCCGTCGGCGCCGGCATGTCGAGGCTGGGCAGAAGCCCGCGGAAGGGCACATAGATTGTCGTGTTCTCGCCCGCGACGATGCGCGCCACGATCTCGCCATTGCCGTCGTTCCCGGCATCGGCCGTGATCAGCCAGTTGCCCCCGGCCAGTTCGACGGGCAGATAACCCGCCGTGGCGAAGTCGAGCCTGCCCAGCTCGCGCGTCTCGCCCATGGCCTCGCTGACCGCGCGGAAGGTCACGGCGTCGGGACGTCCAGCGATATCGGCGCGGATCGTCAGGTTGATTGTGGCGCTGCCAGGCAAAGCGGGCGCGTCGACCGGCGCCGATGTGGTGCGCAGCAGGGCGTCGGACAGCGCGGCGCCGGACTGGGGCGCCAGCACGAGGCCGCCCGTCTGGTCGGCGATGCAGGCGATCTGGCGCACTTCGCCCTCTGTCAGGCCAAAGCCCACGACATGGGCGCGGACCGGAATGCCCTGGGCCGCCAGCTCGGCCGCCACGGCGCAGGGGTCGCCGCCGCAGGTTTCCAGCCCGTCCGTCACCAGAACGATATCGGCCTCTTCAGCGGTAGCCGGGATTTCGGCCGCGGCGCGGCGCAGGGCATCGGCAAGCGGGGTTTTGCCGCGCGGCATCAGCGTGCGTAGGCGCTGACCGAGGGCGCGACCGTCCTGCGGCCCCGTGGGCGCGATGGTTTCGATGTCGCTGCAATCGCCTTTCCGGTTGTGACCATAGGCAATCATGCCGAGCGGCGCGGCCGGATCGCGCGCCGATAGGAAATCATCCAGAACATCCCGCGCAACTTCGATCCGGGACCGACCCTCGGGCAGTTGCGCCCACATCGACCCCGAACCATCGAGGACCAGAACGGTGCTGCGATCCTGGGCTATTGCCGCATTCGTGATCGCCACCAGACAGAGGAAAGCCGCCGTAAATCTTGAAAACATGTGCAAAAACCTCAATGCCGCGCCCGGCGAGCATAGCTGCGGGGTAATCTGAAACAATATGTGGAAAGCCATAGGTTTCTAGTGTTTCATCGGCTGATGAGGACAGAGGATTTTCTTGACAGGATTGCGACGCAGACAGACCCAGACCTTTTATGGTCGGTCGCGACGGATTGGCTGTCGGCCCGGGGCTTCGACAAGGTGTTGCATCTGTCCATCGCCAATGGGCACGTGACGACGCGCACAACCCTCGGGGCGGCTTTCGAGCGGCACTACCGCGACGAGGGACTGGCCCGCCATGATCCTTTCCCGAAATATTGTCTGGCAGCGACCGGCTCGGTTTCCACGGGCATTGACTACATGCGTGACCATCATTACCTGGTCCCAGACGAGCGGAAGGTCATCTGGGCGGCGGCAGATGTCGAATTTCGGGCCGGTTTTTCCTTGGTGGTGCGCAGAGACAGTTTGGGATGCGAAGGCTGGAATCTGGGCTCTTCGCTGAACCGCGTTGAGGTCGACAGGATCAGACAGGACAAGTCGGTTGAGCTGCGGCTGGCCCTGATGGCACTTCGTGGAAGGTTGCAAAACGCCGCGACGGCGCGGCTGACCAAACGCGAACGCCAAGTCATGGACCTGCTTGCCGAGGGGCTTCGCACCAAGGCCATCGCGGGTGAGCTTGGCATTGCCGAGGTGACGGTGGAACTGCACATGAAGAACGCCCGGACCAAGCTCGGCGCGCTCACACGAGATCAGGCGCTTATGCTCTATCGCATCACGGGTTAATGATGGGGTCTCAGGGCCGAATGGGGCCTAAATCCTCCGGGGAAGAAAAGCGGAGAAGGTTGAATTTCGGTCCCGTCCCCTCCGCCAACGCGACCCGGATCGAACCTTTGCCGATATTGGCAACGAAGACCCGAAACTCAACTTAACCGTCCATTGAAACATCTTGGTTCATGGCTCCTTTGCACTCGTAGTTCGCTTGGTTTGCGGTCCTGCGCGGGGAGCAAGGATGCCAGTTTGTCGAGGGAGGACTTGGGTCGCTGGGTGCGGAGTTTTGGTCCGCAGCCGTCTGAATGCGAAAGCGCAAATCCATGTCACGGGAAGCGACAGGGTGGGCGGGGGCGGGTATATGTCCCGCCCCGGCTGGTCTGTGCATCAGCGCCTACGATGCGACGGCGCGCAGGGGAAAGACGCCCCTGGCGCCAGTTTGGGCTGCGATGAAGTCGAGCGCCTTCCGTGCGACGGACTCCCATCCGCTGTCGATGATGAGCGAATGTCCGGCCTGCGGCAGGGACACGAGCTCTGTCGTCGAGGGATTGCGCTTCTGGATGCGATAGGCCGCACGGCTCATGGCTGCGGGAACCGTGTGGTCCTTCTCCGCGGCGACGATCAGCAGCGGACCGCGGTTTTCGGCGCGGCGCGGCACGCGCGCCTCGGTCCAGGGATTGACGTTGGCCAGCCCGGACTGGAACAGCGGCCGACCCGGCGCCGGCACGTGATGCTCCGCGTAGAGACGGGTCGCCTCGGCGTCGTCCAGCGTGTTGGCAAAGCCATAGCGGAATTGCGCTGGGGTCAGTTGCTTGGCCCGGCGGGCGTTCAGCGGGTTCGACAGGACCGGGAAGCCCGAGCGCAGCGCGGCCAGCGGCAGCGGCAGCACCCCGCGGAACGGCGCGGGCGAGATAGCTACCGTGGCGGGCGCGCCGACCTTGGCGGCGAGCATCTGCACCAGGAGCCCGCCCATCGAATGGCCAATCAAGATCGGCTTGCGGTCCAGGGCGCCGACGATGGTTTCCAGATGCGACAGGATCGTGCCGATGGAGTTGCCCGCCAGAGCCTCGGGGTTGGCCCGTGCGGCCTCTGGCGTGGCCGGGTCGCCCGGCCAATCCGCGGCGATGGGGGCGTAGCCGGCGGCGTCGAACATTTCGGCCCAACGCTGCCAGGAGCCCGCGAGTAGCCACAGCCCATGGACGAAAAGGACGGGTTGGCGTCCGCTGGCATTGGCCGCGTCGATTTCGGTCTGTTCGCGGCGGGACAGGGTGTTTGCGTCGGTCATTGGGTTTCTCCTTCTGATGTCTTGGAAGTGAGACACTTCCTTGTTTCGATGATCCGATAGATGCTTTGTCCGCAGGAGACTCACCATGATCGAAAGAGCGGAAGATCTAGCAAGAACACCAAATGGCGGTGCGGACCCGCTGTCCGCGGTGCTGAGCATCGTGCGGGCGCGGGGGGACCGCGCCGCTGTGCTTGCACCTAGGCGGCCGCAGAGCCTGATGTTTCCCGCGCGCATGCCCTGCCTACACCATGTTCAGAGCGGCGAAATCGTCATCCGGGCCGGGTCAGCAGATCCGGTCACACTTCGCGCGAATGAACTGGCTTTGCTCTTGCGTGGCGATGCGCACCGGGTCGATCTGAACGGAGGGGGCGTCGCGCGGAGCATCGACGAGTTTCTCGATGCGGACATGAGCGTGACGGAGGCGGGCCCTTCCGAGACGTCCACGAAGGCGTTCTGGGGGAGTTTCAGTTTCGATAGCGATCTTGCCACCAGGGTTCTCCAGCCGCTGCCGCCCGTCATCGTCCTCAGCGATCTGAAGGACCACCCCATCGAATGGCTCGACCTGGTCTGCGACTTGATCCTGCAGGAAAACGCGGCCGGCCGGCCGGGCGCGGCGGTGATGGTCTCGCGGCTCCTCGACCTCCTTCTCATCCAGATCCTGCGAAGGTGGGCGCAGTCCGCCAACAGCCTTCCCGGCTGGCTCGCGGCCGCGAAAGACGACCGGATCGCGCGCGCCGTTGCGGCCATTCACCAGGACCCGGCACAGGACTGGACAAACGAGCGGCTGGCGACCCTGGCGGGCATGTCGAAATCGAGCTTCGTGGAGCGATTCCGTCAGGTCATGGGCCAACAGCCTGGGAGCTATCTTCGGCACTGGCGTCTGGATCGGGCTGCAGAGGCGCTCCAGCATTCGACCGCCACGATCGACGGAATCGCCGCAACGGTCGGCTACGCCTCTCAGGAGGCCTTCAGCCGCGCATTCCAAAGCAGGTTCGGCGCATCTCCCTCGGCCTGGCGGGTGGCCCGCTCCCGATAGTGAAGGCATTGAAGAGTGGAGAACGTCCGATCCCGGTCCCGTCGCCTCCGCCATCAAACGCGACCGGGATCGAATAAGGTGCAGAGCTTTCCAGCGGGATTGGCGCACGTTAAGACCCGGCGCGGGCGCGCCGGGGCATTCTGGTTTCGCCGCAGTTATTTCCCGATCGACTCCGGGCCGACGCCCTCAAACCCGGTGAACATACCATTTGTGTTGGCCAAGCCCTCGGTCGGGACGGGCTGAATTACATCCCAATGCTCGACGATCATGCCGTCTTCCATCCGGAACAGGTCGTAGAAGGCGTTCGTCGTGCCGTTCCACTGGCCTTCGCTGACGGTCAGGACGAAGTTGCCCTCGCCCAACACCGCGTGGATCTCGGTGTATTGGAACATGTTGTTCTGCGCGGTCAGCGTTTCAACCGCCGCGATGATCCCCTCGAGCCCGTCCGCGATATTCGGGTTATGCTGGGCATAGCTCTCCGCGCTGATGTACTCGGTGATCCTGGCCGGGTTCTTGCCCATCAGCACATCTTGGACCAAAGCGACGGCCAGAGCCTTGTTCGCCTCGGTCTGGTCCAGATCGGTCACTTCGGTCGGGCCGTCGGTCTGGGTTCTGCCGCCGGCGGTTTCCGTGACGAGGGGCTGCAATGCATCCCAGTGTTCGGCGACTTTGCCGTTCTCGTCCACGCGGATGATGTCAAAGGACACCATCGTATCCGCACCAAACGGCGCGGCATTGCGCCAGATATTGTGCATGAAGACATAGTTGCCGTCTTCGAACATGCGAATGTTCTCGGCGGTCGTGCCCGCCTCGGCCAGCACGGGCAGAAGGCCGATGAAGGGCTCAAGCCCTGTCGGGATGAAGGGGTTGTGCTGGATGTAATCCGGGTTGGCCAATTCCCGCATCGTGTCGACGTCCCCTTGCAGGACAGCGCCCAGAAACGCGCCGACAATCGGCTTGATGGACGCGGTGTCATCGGCAAGGGCACCGGTGGCAAGCAAAGCGGTGGCTGCGGCAGCAGTAAGGGTCTTTTTCATTGGATTGGTTCCTTTTTCAGGGGGTGGGAATGGGGGTTGGTCAGGCGTCAACGCCGCCGAGCACGGTGTCGAGCTGCATCTCTTTCAAAAGCGCGTCTTGGCGCGGCTGGGTGAAGGCGTTTACCTCATCGACGCCCCATGTGATGCCGACGACCGTGCGGGTCGGGCGCTTGCCCGGCGCGGCATCGGCCAGTGACAGATAGGCATCGACCACCAGTTGCGGGTCGGGCGCCTGATCGCTGGCCAGCATCTGGGCAAAACCTGCGACCATGGCATCAGGCACCTGCCCAAGGTCGCCATAGGATGCCAGCACATCCGCGCGGGCGGGCGGCTTGCCGGCGGCGAGCAGGTTCGAGGGGAACGGGCCCGGCTCGACCAGCGACACGTCGATGCCGAAGGGGGCCACCTCGTAACGCAGGCTTTGGCTGTAGGCCTCAAGCGCGTGTTTCGTGGCGCAATAGGTGCCGAAGAAGGGAACCGAGACCCGCCCGGCAATCGAACTGGTGTTGATGATGAGGCCCGAACCTGCGGCACGCATCGACGGCAGCACCGCCTGCATCGCGCGGATAGCCCCAAAATAATTGGTGTCCATCTGTTCCGCAGCCTGCGCGACGGAATAGGCCTCGGTCATGCCGATATACATGATGCCCGCGTTGTTGATCAGGATGTCGACGGTGCCTTCGGCCAGAATGGTGGCAAACCCCTCGGCCACCGAGGCGTCGCTCGTGACGTCCATTTCGGCGATGGTGATGCGCGGCGAATAGCCCTCAAGCTCGGCCTTCTTGGCGGCGTTACGGCCGCCCGTGTCGCGCATCGTGCCCCAGACGCGGTCGCCACGGTCTGCAAAGGCCCGCACGGCCGCCGCGCCAAAGCCGCTGTTCGCGCCTGTAACGACGATCGACCGTCTTGTTTCCTGCATGGGTGACCCTCCTGATTGCGCGTTGTGTTACCGACTGGTACGAATATTATGTACGCTTCGTCAAGAATAAAATACCGCATGGTCCGAAAATGAATTGTGATGATCCCAAACCCACCCGTGGCAGGCCACGAACGATGAACGCCGAGAGGGTGCTCGACGGTGCGATGCGCGCCTACTGGCACAGCGATCCGGCCGACGTGTCGGTCAACGCGATCTGCCAGATGGCGGGCATCTCCAAGCCCTCGCTCTACCGCGAGTTCGGGAGCGAGGACGGGCTGTCGCGCGCAGTGCTCGACCGCTATGCCGAACTGGTGCTGTCGGAAGTGTTTGTGGTGCTGCACGGCGGGCATGGGCTGCACCAGACGCTTGCCGCGCTGATCGACTTCGCCAGCGACGATCCCCGGATGGAAACTGGCTGCCTGTTCTACAAGATGCGCGCGGGCAAGCACCGGCTGGGGCCCGAAACGCGGGCGCGGGTGGAGGAGATCGACGCCGCCGCGCAGGCGGCTTATGCGGGATTCCTGCAAGCTGCCCGCGATGCTGGGGAGTGGCCCGACGGGCTATCGGTCGAGGCCGGGGCCAAGTACCTCGGCGAGCAGATCGCGCTGGCTATTACCCAACGCGCCTCGGGCGAAGACAAAGCCCGCATCCGCGAGATGCTGACACTGGCGCTGTCGGTCTTCGAGCGGGGATGATGGACTCGGGATGAGGGGCCCTTACGGATGACGGAGGTGACACGCGCCACGCCATCAGCAAAGGCGGGCAGGACGACGAGAAAGTTCCTTTCATTCTTCAGTCTGAGATGGAGAACGTCCGATCCCGGACCCATCCCATCCGCCACTTCTGCGCGAGCTCTTGATATTTAAAAAATCAATTATTTAGTCAGCGCCGATCCTGAACGTCCACACACGTTTTCCCCACACGCTTTCGATCTCTCCTGAAACAGGGCTCAACCATCACTCGAACATGGTGCCCGACTTGGCCTTTGTTCTAGCGGCCGGTGTGCGGCCTGCCGTTGCGGTCGGAGCGCTCTCAACCGTTCCACGCACCGACCGCCCTCACACGTTCGGCATGTTGGCGAGAGCGAGGGCGACCTGATCGGCGAAGCGCGATGTCGCCACTGAAAGCACGCGCCCCCGCATCTGCCCTAGAAGCAGGTTTCCCGGCGGCATGTCACGGCCGGAGATCGGCCGGAAAATCAGGCTCTTGTCTTGCGAGGACAGGCCAATCGGGATCTGGAAGCCGATGGCCCTTTCATGCACCACGTAGTAGCGGATCAGCTCGAAGGATTCGGTTTCGACCACCGGGGTCACGCGCCGCCCGATGGCTTTGGCGGCCGTATCCAGCAACCCCCGCACGCCATATTTCTGCGCCGGCGCGATATGCGGATGATCGAGACAATCGCGCAGCCGCAATTCCGGCCGGCCGGCCAGGGGATGGTCCGGGGCGAACAATGCGCAGACCGGCTGCGGGACGGCGTGAAGCACAGTGAAATCGACCAGCACGCGCGGCTCGAAGACAAGGGCGAGATCGCTGCGGAAACTGACCAGTTCCGCCTCCGCCTGCTCGCGATCGCGCACGTTGACGGCGAAGGTGACACCGGGATGGGCCGTGCGGTAGGCGGCGATCTGCTGCGGCAGGAAAAACGGCAGGAGGGCTTGGGAACAGGCGATGGTGACATGGCCCCGGCGCACCCCCCGCAGGTCGGCGACCTGGCTTTGCACCCGCGCCAGGTCCGAGAGCTGCGCCCTGAAATGCTGCAGCACAAGTTCTCCTGCCGCGTTCAGCCGCACACCGCGCGGCAGCCGTTCGAAGATCTGCGACCCGAATTCCCGCTCGAACCGGGCCAGCCGCCGGTTCAGGGCCGAAGCCGTGATGTTCGAATCCTCCGCCGCCTTGCGGATGGAGCCGGCGCGCGCGATCGCCTCAATCAGGCGGAATGTCTCCAGGTGCTGCATCGCGGCTTTTCCTGACTGGTGCGTTGAATGCACCAGATCGGTGAAAACATAGCATTTTTCGAACTGCCCGCAAGCTGCCATCCTGCCGGTCGGGATCAATGACCGACGCCGAGAGGGCTGCCACCGATGACCACCAACCGAAGAGATTTCCTGAAACTGACCGCAGCCGCCGGCGGTGCGGCGATGACACCCTTCGCCTGGGCCACGCAAGCGGCCGCGCAAGGGCTGGACACCATGGTCGTGGCCTCGGGCCAGACGATCAACAGCCTCGATCTGCATCGGACGGGCACCAACCGGGCCAGCTATCAGGTTGCGATCAACTGCTATGACCGGCTTGTCGGCTTCGGGTCGCGCCAGTTGCCGACCGGCGAAATGTCCTATGACTACGACACCATCGTCCCGGAACTGGCAGAGAGCTGGGTCATTTCCGACGATGGTCTTGTCTTCACCTTCACACTGAAGCCCGGCGCCACCTTCACCGATGGCAGCCCCGTGACCGCGGCTGATGTGAAATGGTCGTTCGACCGCGCGGTATCGGTCGGAGGCTTCCCCTCGACCCAGATGCGCGCGGGCGGGTTCTTCCGGCCGGACCAGTTCGAAGCGGTGGACGATCGCACCTTCGTTCTGCGGCTTGACTATCCGTCGAAGCTGTCGCTGCCCAACCTTGCCGTTCCGGTGCCTTTCATCATCAATTCCGCTGTCGCGAAGGCCAACGCGACCGAGGCAGACCCGTGGGCGACCGAATACCTGCACACCAACACGGCTGGATCAGGCGCCTATACCGTTACGCGCTGGGATCAGGGCCAGCAGATTGTCTATGACCGCAACGACGCCTGGGTCGGAGGGCCGCTGCCGGAGATCCGGCGCGTCATCATGCGCGAGGTGCCAAACAATTCGACCCGCCGTGCCCTGATCGAACGGGGCGACGTGCAGGTGTCTTTCGACATCCCGGACCGCGACGCCTCCGAATTGGTGGGCACCGTTGACGTGTTCTCGACGCCGATCGAGAACTGCATTCATTGCGCCTGTCTCAACACGCGGTTCGAGCCCTTCCAGGATCCCGAGGTGCGCAAGGCCATCGCCTACGCGATGCCCTACGAGGCGATCTTCCAGTCTGCCGCCTATGGCCGTGGCGCTCCGATGTGGGGGGGCGGGACAGAGATCACCGATACCGCCTGGCCGCGCCCTTTTCCCTATGTCACGGATATGGAGAAAGCCCGGGCCCATTTGGCGGCGTCCAGCTTTTCCGCCGGTTTCCCGGTGCAGATGTCGATCAGTCTCGACCTGGCCAGCTGGATGGAGCCAACGGCCCTGCTGATCCAGGAAAGCCTCGGGCGGATCGGCATCACCACCACCATCGAACGCATCCCGGGCGCAAATTGGCGTACCGTGGCGCTGGTTGAAAAGTCGCTCGATTTCCACCTCGAGAATTTCGGCGGGTGGCTGAACACGCCCGACTACTACTTCTTCTGGGCCTATCAGAAAGACCGCCTGTTCAACTCCTCCAACTATGACAATGAAGAGGTGCACGAGCTCACCGAGCGCAGCTTGCACATGTCGATGGACGATCCCGAGTGGGCGCCGCTGGTCAAGCGGATGTTCGAGATCGTGATCGAGGACCTCCCGCGGATCCCGCTCTATCAGCCGGCGCTGAACGTGGCGGTCAACGGGGCCTCCGGTTACGAGTTCTGGTTTCACCGCCAGCTCGACCCGCGCCGCATGAAGGGGGTGTGAATCATGACCGGGCGGACGCGCGCGATCGGGATGCGGCTGGCGCAGACAGTGCCGGTGATTATCGGGGTCATCGTGATCAGCTTCATCCTGACCCGCGCGCTGCCCGGCGATCCGGCGGTCTATTTCGCCGGAGCGATGGCGGATGAACAATCCATCCAGCAGGTGCGCGAGGCGCTGGGCCTCGACAAGCCTCTGGTGACGCAGTTTTTTCTGTATGTCGGCGATCTGGCGCAGGGTGATCTCGGCCGGTCCATCAGCACGGGGCAACCGGTGCTGACGGACCTCGCCATGCGGTTGCCCGCCTCGCTGGAACTGACCCTCTCGGCACTGGTGCTGTCCTGCCTTATCGCCATACCGTTGGGCGTCCTGGCGGCGGTGCGGCAGGGGTCGTGG
Source organism: Roseibium aquae (assembly GCF_008711285.1). Classification (GTDB taxonomy): domain Bacteria; phylum Pseudomonadota; class Alphaproteobacteria; order Rhizobiales; family Stappiaceae; genus Roseibium; species Roseibium aquae. The sequence continues at coordinate 113,847 of NZ_VXDC01000010.1, read as the reverse complement.
GTCGATCACCTGTGCCGATTGTTGGTCACCGCCGGTGTGTCGCTGCCCACTTTCTTCACCGGCATCATGCTGGTCTACATCTTCTACTATCTTCTGGGCTGGGCGCCGTCGCCTTTGGGGCGTCTCGACTTCATCTATCTCGAGCCGCCGCGCGTTACCGGCTTCTTCCTGATCGACAGCTTGTTGGCGGGCGATCCCGAGACCTTCGCCGCAGCCCTGCGTCAACTGGCGCTTCCCGCGATCACGCTGGCCCTGTTCACGCTGGCCCCCATCGCGCGGATGACCCGCGCGGCGATGCTGCAAGCCTTGTCATCCGACTATATCCGCACTGCCCGGGCTGCCGGCCTGTCGCGCAGCAAGGTCCTGTTCGGCTATGGTTTGCGGAACGCGTTGCTGCCTGTGGTGACCACACTGGGCATGGTGTTTTCCTTCGTGCTCGGCGCCAACGTGCTTGTGGAAAAAGTCTTTGCCTGGCCCGGCATCGGGTCCTACGCGGTCGAGGCGCTGGTCGCTTCGGACTACGCCGCAGTGCAGGGCTTCGTGCTCGCGATGGCATTTCTCTTTGTCACCCTCAACCTCATCATCGACCTCAGCTACGCGCTGATCGATCCGCGCATCGGGTTCGACACCAAATGACCGACGCTACCGACATTCCGGGCCGCAAGCCCGATGGGGCTTGGGCGCATCTGCTTCACGTGCTGCGCGAGAACCCGGTGACCATGCTGTCCTTTGGCTTGTTCGCCTTCTTCCTGCTCCAGGCCTTCTTCGGCGCGCTGATCGTGCCGCATGATCCGCTGGCCACAAATGCGGCGAACGCCTTGCAACCTCCGGATTGGACGCATTGGTTCGGCACTGACAGTCTGGGACGGGACGTCTTTTCCCGCGTCGTGGTGGCAACACGGCTCGACCTGATGATTTCGGTGCTGGCCGTGGCGATCTCCTTCGCGGTCGGTTCGGTGCTGGGGGCCGTCGCCGGCTACTGGGGCGGCTGGATCGATGCGGCGCTGAACCGGGTCTTGGACACGATCATGGCCTTCCCGCTGTTCGTGCTGGCCATGGGGATCGTCGCAGCCCTTGGAAACTCGATCGAGAACATCATCTATGCCACGGCGCTGATCAACATCCCCTTTTACGCCCGCCTTGTGCGCGCCGAGGTCAATATCCGGCGCGAGGCCGGTTTTGCCCTGGCCGCGCGCCTTTCCGGCAACTCCCATTTCCGCACGCTGGCCTTTCACATTTTCCCCAACGCCCTTCCGCCGATGATGGTGCAGGTCTCGTTGAACATGGGATGGGCGATCCTGAACGCGGCGGGCCTCTCGTTCATCGGGCTTGGCGTGCGCCCGCCCACGCCTGAATGGGGGATCATGGTCGCGGAAGGCGCCAATTACATCATTTCAGGCCATTGGTGGGTCGCGTTGTTTCCGGGGCTGTGGCTGATGCTTGCGGTCTTCACCTTCAACCTGATGGGCGACGGTCTGCGCGACCTTGTCGATCCCAGGCGGAGAACCTGACATGTTGAGTGTGACAAATCTGTCGGTCAGCTTCCGCACGCGGCGGGGCGAGGTGAACGCGGTGCGCGGGATCAGCTTCGATCTGGGACGCGGCGAAACGCTTGGGATCGTGGGCGAGAGCGGGTCGGGAAAATCGGTGACGTCCTACGCCCTCTTGCGGATCCTCGATGCGGGCGGGACGATCCGCGCGGGTGACGTCACCTATGGCGGAGTAGACCTGCGCGCGGCCAGTGAACGGGACATGCGCGACATCCGCGGGCGCGAGATCTCGATGATATTCCAGAACCCGCGCGCGGCTCTCAACCCGATCCGGAAAGTCGGCCACCAGATTGAGGACGTCCTGCGCCAGCATGGCCGCGCCACAAGACAGGACGCCCGCGCCAAGGCCATCAAGGCGCTGGCGGACGTTCGCATCAACGACCCCGCGGCACGCTACGATGCTTACCCCTTCGAGCTGTCGGGCGGCATGTGCCAGCGCATCGTGATCGCCATAGCCCTCGCATGCGACCCAAAGCTGCTGATCGCGGACGAGCCGACCACCGGGCTCGACATCACCACGCAGAAAACGGTGATGGATCTGTCGCGGGATCTGATCCGCGCGCGCGGCATGTCCTCGATCCTCATTACCCACGATCTGGGGCTGGCGGCGGAATACTGCGACCGGCTGGCAGTTATGAAGGACGGCGAGATCGTGGAGACGGGGATTGCGGCGGCCGTGTTCGCGGCGCCGCAGCATCCCTATACCGCACGGCTGGTGGACGCGACGCCGCGCCCCGGTTTGGGGCTGCGGGACCTTTTGCCAGCCAAGGCGCGCACCCCACTGCCGGGGCACGCGCCGGGCGAGCGCACGCTGGTGCAGGTGCGCGATCTGGTCAAGACCTACCCGGGCAAGTCCGGCCCGGTCCACGCGGTCAAGGGCATCTCCTTCACCATCCGGGAGGGGCAAAGCGTCGGCCTGGTTGGCGAGAGTGGGTGTGGCAAGTCAACCACGTCTTCGATCCTGGTCCGTCTGCTGGACCGTACCTCGGGCGATATCCTGTTCGAAGGCGTGGATATCGCGGATATCCCAGCGGAAAGGTTCGTGCGCGACAAGCGGCGCAGTCAGATCCAGATGGTGTTCCAGGACGCCACTGACAGCCTGAATCCCCGCCATTCCGCCCGGCAGACCATCGCCGATCCGATCCTTCGGATGAGCGATCTGCGCGGCGCCCGTTTGACAGCGCGGATAGAGGAACTGGCGACCCTGTGCGGCCTGCCGCTGCCCTTGCTCGATCGCTTTCCTCATCAGCTTTCGGGCGGGCAGAAGGCGCGGGTGGGGATTGCGCGGGCCATTGCGCTCGATCCGAAATTCCTCATTCTGGATGAACCGACAGCCGCGCTTGATGTGTCCATACAAGCTGTGGTGCTGAACCTTTTGGCCGACTTGCGGGCACGGCTGGGTATGACGTACCTCTTCGTCAGCCATGATCTGAACGTGGTGCGCCTGCTGTGTGACCACGTAATTGTCATGCAAGGCGGTGAGATCGTCGAGCAGGGCCCCACCGCGCAGGTCATGGACACACCAAGCCACCCCTATACGCGTAATCTTCTGGCCGCCGCACCAAGGCCGCCCGTGCTCGCTGCTCCCATGACGGACCAACCAGCCGCCCAATAAGAGACGACCCATGATACCACCACTCAGCGATCTACCCTTCACCCTCGACGCACTGCGCGATGCCTACGCGGCGGGCGTGGCGCCCGCGGAGGTCATGATCGAAGCTCTCGCCCGATTGGCAGCCGTGGATGATCCGGCGATTTTCATCCACCTTGCCAGCTCCGAACAGCTGTCAGCGCAGGCTGCTGCCCTCGGGCCGTATGATCCGGCCCGTCCGCTTTGGGGGATGCCTTTTGCGGTCAAGGACAATATCGACGTGGCCGGCATGCCCACGACCGCCGCGTGCCCGAACTATGCCTATACCGCGGCCGAGGATGCCTTTGTCGTGGCCCGTTTGCGCGCCGCCGGTGCCATTCCCATCGGCAAGACGAATCTCGACCAGTTCGCCACGGGTCTTGTTGGCGTGCGGTCCCCCTACGGCGTCCCGCGCAATGCACTGGACGCGGAGATCGTGCCGGGCGGATCGTCCTCGGGGTCGGCCGTTGTGGTGGCGCACGGCATTGTGCCCTTTGCGCTCGGCACCGATACCGCGGGGTCCGGTCGGGTGCCCGCTGCGCTGAACGGGATCGTCGGGCTGAAGCCGAGCCTCGGCGCGCTGTCGGCCAGCGGTGTGGTGCCCGCCTGCCGGACACTTGACACGATCTCGATCTTCGCGCTCACCGTCGCGGACGCTTTTGACGTGTTGCGTACCGCCACTGCCTTTGATCCGGCCGATGCCTATTCCCGCCCCATGCCGGCCGCCGCGATGCCGGTCCCGGCACCCGCGCCGCGCATCACCGCGCCGGATGCCGCCAGCCTGATTTTCTTTGGCGACGATGCGCAGGCGGCGGATTTCGAGGCGACCCTGACGACGCTGGCCGAGGGCGGTGCCCGGATCGACCGGGTCGACTTCTCGCCCTTTTATGACGTTGCACGGATGCTCTATGACGGCGCATGGATCGCCGAGCGCTATGCAGCCATCGAAGATCTGATGATGACCGAGCCGGACTCCATTCATCCCGTGACCCGTGCCATCATCGCAAAAGCCGAGACTCAGAGCGCGGTGGATGCCTTCAAAGGCCTGTACCGGCTGGCCGATTTGCGCCGCGCCTGCGCGCCAATCCTCCACGCTACGGATATGCTGTGTGTCCCGACGATCCCGACCTTCGCAACACGCGCCGAGCTTGATGAAGATCCGATCACCCCCAATTCCAACCTCGGGACCTACACAAATTTCGTCAACCTGCTGGACCTTTGCGCCTTGGCGGTGCCAACCGGCCGCCGCCGGGACGGACGCCCTGGCAGCGTCACCTTTATCGCGCCAGCGGGCGCGGATGGCGTGATTGCCGCGCAGGGCCAGCGCCTAACCCAGGCCCGCTGCCCGATGCTTGGGGCGACGGGGATGATAACCCCTGATCTGCCCGACCCAGCGCCCTGGCCCGTGTCCGCAAGCGAGATGGCGCTTGCTGTCTGTGGAGCCCACATGTCCGGATTGCCGCTCAACCATGAACTGACATCACGCGGCGCGCGGTTCTTGAGGGCCACACGGACGGCTCCCTGCTACGCTCTTTTTGCCTTGCCAGGGGGACCTCCCGCCCGTCCTGGCCTGTGCCGGTGCGACGATGAACACGGCACTTCCATCGCACTGGAAGTCTGGGCGATCCCGAAGGACGCTGTGGGCGATTTTATCGCCGGTATCCCCGCGCCGCTCGTGATCGGTACCGTCGAGATCGAGGACGGATCACAGGTGAAGGGCTTCCTTTGCGAGGCAAGCGGCAAACGACATGGCGAAGATATCAGTGTCTTTGGCGGCTGGAGAAGCTTTCTGGATCGGGACACAAAAGTGCTGGCCTGAAGACCTCCGGTCTTTTCTCCTGAGCCAGGGTCCGAACAGTGGACACCGCCGGTCTGCGATACGCCTCCGGCGGCATGCAGGCCGGCCTGAACAACGCGTGGGCCATGCCGAGGGGCTTCAGCTCCGGACGCTTCCCGCGCGGCGGGTGCACCCTTCAGCCGCGCTGCGGCAGGAGGATCACCGCGCTGCCGATGAGGCAGAGGGCGAGGCCAATGGTGTCCCAGCGGTCGGGCCGGTGCCCCTCGATCAGCCACATCCACAGCATCGAGCTCGCGATGTAGACGCCGCCATAGGCGGCATAGGCACGCCCCGCCAGCGCGCTGTCCGCGCGCGTCAAGACGAACGCGAAGAGCGCGAGACTTGCAATGCCCGGAATCAACCAGAGCGCCGACTTGTCCAGCCGGGCCCAGGCCCAGAAGGCGAAGCATCCCGCGATTTCCGCGAGCGCCGCGATCCAGAACCAGATGAAGGTCATGCAGGTTTCTCCGAGCGCCGACGCGACAATTCGCGATAGAGCGCCTCCCGGGTGACGCCCAGTTCGGCGGCCACCTCCTGCCAGCGGCCCTTGTCCGGCAGGCTGTGGCCTTCGGCAAGCCAGGCGTCGAGACGCTCCGCAACCTTCGGCAACGACCGGATTTCGGCGCGCAGGCGCGCCGCCTGCACGCTGCGCGCCAAGTTCCTCGCCCAGAGCTCTGCAAGGTCGGGGTCGGACCTCAGACGCGCCACGAATACGTGGCGCGGCAGGAGCGCCGCCACGCACGGCTCCGCCGCCACCGCATCGCAATGATAGGCGTCCGACCAAGCGGACGCCTCTGCCAGGATCCGCCCAGGCCCGGCGCGCTGCAGGATCATCCTCAGCCCATGCCTCGTATGGCGGACCAGATTGGCACTTCCGGCTCGGAGCAGGATCATTGACACCACCGGATCACCGGCGCGGAACAGCAGATCTCCAGCGGCGAATTCGCGCGCGGCCGCATCGACAAAAAAAGGCTCGAACAGGTCGGACATGATCCCCATCATATGCATCGCCGCCACCAGATGCGAGAGAGGAAAGAAAACTACTGGAGTTTCTGGATGATCCGTCTCGCGCTCGTGTGTCTCGTAGTGGCCATGCCCCTCGGTGCGGTTGCCCAGCATCAGCGCCATTCCCCCTATGCCGGGATGGAAGGCCGTGAGATCAAGAGCCTGTCGCCAGGGGATATCGAGGATTTACGGGCAGGGCGTGGCTGGGGCCTTGCGCTTGCGGCGGAACTCAACGGTGTGCCGGGGCCGGCGCATCTTCTGGAACTGAAAGACCGGATCGGCCTGTCGCCCGGGCAGGGCACCGCCATCGAAGCGATCTTTGCCGCCATGCAGACCGAGGCGCAGGCGGCGGGCGAACGCCTCATCGCGGCAGAGGCGGCCATCGAAGCAGCCTTCCGCACAGGCGATCTGACGCCCGAGCGGTTGCGGACCCTGATCGACACCGCCGCTGACGCTCGGGCGGAACTGCGCTTCATCCATCTCTCGCGTCACCTTGAAACGCCTCCACTGCTGACGGCGGACCAGATCGCGCGCTACAACGACCTGCGGGGCTACGGTGCGGCCGATCCGTGCACGACTGTGCCCGAAGGCCACAATCCGGCGATGTGGCGCCGCCACAACAACTGCGAATGAGGGCCGCCTCACGCAGCCGCTTTTGATCCGCACGCGCGCCGCACTGACCCTTGCCACCCTGGCGCTCGCCGAGCTGCACAGCCTGCTTGTGAAGCGGCTTTATGGCATCACAACCATGCCTTCCAGATCGTCCATTTCGCCGCCAGAAAAAGCGCGCACAAGATTGTCTCGGCCGGGGCGGCGAAATCGTGGCGACCCTTCGCGCCATCCTCGCGCCCGCCCCGTTCGGCGTCGCTCTGCGGCGGCTCGCCGCCGGTCACGGTGGACACAGATTGCACTGGCTCACGCACGGACGCCTTAATCCGTGACAATCCAACGGATTCCCCGGCTAGGGGCCAGGAGGCGCGTTGTCAGCGCGCGAAGAGCGCTTCCGGCAAGAACAGCACCACCCCCGGCACGAAAACCAGGACCAGGGCCACCAGGGTCACGGCGAGAATGAAGGGAAGCGATTCCCGGCTGTAGCTGCCGACCCCGACCTTGATGATTGAGCACACCGCATACATGGCCGCGCCCACAGGCGGGGTGAAGTTGCCGATCGTCGCGGCAACGATGAAGACGATGCCGAAATGCACCGGGTCCGCGCCGAGTTGCCGGGCGAGCGGCAGAAAGATCGGGGTCAGCATGATGATCAGAACGGTGGCATCGACGAGAAGGCCGGCCGCGATCACGATCAGAACCACCAGAACCATGACCAGATGGAGATTGTCGGTCAGCGAGAGGATCCACCGTGACACCACCTCGGGCACCCGGTCCAGCACGATGCCATAGGTGAAGATGGCGGACAGGGCGATCAGGAACATAATTGCTCCGACATCGGCAAGACTGCCTTCCACCGCCTCGATGAATGAGGCGCGGTTCAGTTTGCGGTGGATCGCGATGCCGACGAAGATGGCATAGATCACGGCAAAGGCGCCGATCTCCGAGGGGGTGAACACGCCCATGCGCAGGCCCAGCAGCAAAATCACCGGGAAGAGCAGGGCGAAGATCCCGCCGCGCAGGGCCTGGGTGAACTCGCGCGCGGTTGGACGGGTGTCCCTTTCGGCCGGGTAGCCCCTGCGCCGGGCGGTCAGGGAAACCGTGACGGCAAGAGCGAGCCACAACAGCAGCGCCGGAACGATCCCTGCCGCGAACAGGCGGCCGATCGAGACCTGGCCGATGGTGCCATAAAGGATCATGCCGATGCCTGGCGGGATCAATGGCGTCAAGATGGAGCCGAAGGACAGGACACCGGCGACGAACCCGCGCGACATGCCGCGGTTGACCATGGCCTCGCCGATCATTCGGGACTGCATGGCCGCATCGGCGATCGCCGAGCCCGAAACACCCCCCATCAGCGCCGACAGGGTGAGGGACACTTGGGCAAGCCCTCCGCGCAACCGGCCGGTCAGCACCGATGCCAAGGTCAGGAGCCGCTCGGTGATCCCGGAATGATTGAGGAAATTGCCGGCGATGATGAACAGGGGCACGGCCAGCAGCGCGAAATTCTGGGTCTGGGACACGGTGACCTGCACCGGGATGGTGAGCGGCAGTTCCGGATGCTGCAGGAAATAGGTGGCGCCGGAAATGGCGATGGCGAAAGCAACCGGCATGCCGATCACGAGAAGGAAGACAAAGGTCAAGGCCACGATCAGCATGCGCTCACGCCACCTTTCCGCCGGGACCTGGCCGGTTGTCCCGGCTCCACAGATCGTAAAGCTTGAAACCGGTGGTCATCAGCAGGAGCGCGGCGCCTGCCGGCAGGCTCATGGTCACCAACGCATAGCTGATTTCCGGGATGCCCTGAAACGATCTCGCCCGGCTCACCCAGGACAGGCGGATGCCGGCCCAGATCACGTAGGCCAGAAACCCGGCGATCAGACACAGGTTGACGGTCGCCAATCCGCGCCGCAAGGCCGGGGAAAGGCGCGCTGTGAGAAGATCGATGGACATCAGGGCATCCCGCCGCCAGGCGATGTCGGCGGCGAGAAAACAGGCCCATGCGAACAGGCAGGTTGCGATGTCGATCGTCCAGTTCTGCGGCACGCGCAATAGCCGCGCGATACCGCCGATGAAGATCAGGACAACCATGGTCAGGAGAAAGCTTCCGGCGACAACCGCCTCAAGACGGCCGAGCCATTGGTGCAGTTGTCGCATCGGATGGTATTCCCGTCCCTATTCCTTGCCCATCTCCGAAAGAACCTGACGGCGGGCATCGCCGAGGTTCAAGGCCTCGTAGGCATTTTCACCCGCGGCCCGGAAGGCGGCCATGTCGACCCCCTCGACCACGGTCATTCCCTTGGCCACGAGATCCGCCTTCACCTTTTGTTCGGACTCCAGGATCGCGGCCGAGGTTTCCTGGCCGGCGGTCTTGCATTCCTCGACAAGGATTGCCTGCAGGTCCTCGGGGAGGCCCTCGAACCAGGCGTTTGACACCACCTGGAAGTTCACCAGCATGATGTGTCCGGTTTCCGAAACATGCGACAGGACCTCATAGAAGCGCCCGGCGGGAATGTTGTTGTAGACCAGTTCCACCCCGTCAATGGCGCGCTGCTGAAGACCTGGATACATGTCGCCGAAGGCCATGGCCGTGGGGGCCGCCCCGAGCGCGCTGATCGATTCCTGCCAGATGGGCGCCGGCGGGGTGCGAATACGCAGGCCGTCCAGGTCGTCCGGCGCGGTGATCGGGGTATTGGTGAAGAAGTGCCGGTACCCCTGGACCCAGTCGAAACAGACCACCTTCAGGCCGTGGTCCTTCGCGAGTTCCTCCTGCCAGGCCTGCATGCTGGGCGTGTCCGCGAGCTTGGCGACGTCCTCAAGGCTTTCGGCGAAATAAGGTCCGTTCACGACAGCGATGCTGGGCACATAGTTGCCCAGTCGGGCCGCGTCGGTGTTCTGGCCGACATTGGCGCCTTGGCGCATTTGCTCGATGATGTCTTCCTCGACACCAAGTTGGGCGCTGTGGAACACGTCGATTTTCAGCCGGCCATCGGAGCGCTCGGCGACCCGCTCCGCCCATTGGGTGAAGCCTTGATGATAGGGTTCGCTCGGCCCCAGAACATGGTTGAAGCGCAATGTGTAGTCCTGCGCGGTAGCGGGGGCGGCCACCCCCAGGCCGGTGACAACCGCCGCGACGGCCGCGATCACGCTCTTATGTTTGCTCATGTTTCTTCCTCCTCCGTTGGTCCGCGGGTCCTCCTCCCGCGGTCTGCGTTTGCTCAGCCGGCGGTCAATCCCGCCGGAAGCGCTATTCCGTAGGTTTGCGACAGCGCGTGAAAGGCGATCTGGGTGTCCCGGTCGATCGGGATCCCCCGTGCGGCACGGCTGTCGGCCTCCGCCCATTCCCGGTCCCCGGGTGCAAGCACGCTTGCGCCGATCGCGGGGCGGGACGCGCGCAGGGCCGCCAGATAGCGCGCCATGCCCGCTTCGAAGTCGCCTTGGGGCAGAAAGGCATCGGGGCGAATTGCCAGGACGAAGGCCCCAAGATTGCGCGGCGTGGTGTAGTCCGGGCCGCCCATGGGCGGAATTTCCGGGCTGAACCGGGCACCCGACAGGCCGGCGCTGAGAATTTCCGCCATCCCGGCAAGGGCCGCTCCCTTGAAACCGAAAGCACCGCCCAGAGGCGCCAGCATCTCCGCCAGATCCGGATCCTTCGTGTCCCGGCCCGCCTCATCGGATGCCACCCCGGCGGGCAAATCGCGCCCAAGACTGCGATACAGCTGAACCCGGTTGAAGGGAACGGCGCTGGTGGCCATGTCGAGCAGCCAGGGATGGCGACCGCCAGATGGGGCGGCCATCGCGATCGGATTGGTCCCGTGAAACCGTTCGGCGCCCTCGTGGAGCCGGACAAAACTGTCCGAATTGCCCATGACGATGCCGATGCATCCCCGCTCGCTCGCCTTCACCGCGAAAGCGCCGGCTGGACCGAAATGGGAGCTGCGGCGGATCGCGACCGCCCCGATGCCGTACCGCTCCGCGAGCCGGACCGCGTGTTCCATCCCCTCATAGGTGGCGTGCGCGCCATGGGCGTCGCCCGCGTCCAGCGTCGCGACCGCGCCGAAACCGTTTGTCAGGTGCAGGGTCGGAGCCTTGTTCAGACGCCCCCCCGAAAACGCCTCGACATAGTGCGGCAGCAGCCGGATCCCGTGGCTGTCGATACCCAGCCGCGACCCGTGCAGCATCGCGGCGGTCGCAGCTTTCCGGCTCGCGGCGCAAACACCGACCGCAGCCAGAACGGATACGGAGAAATCCGCCAGACCGGCGGCGGGCACATGCGGCAGACTGAGCCCGGGTGGCGGCAGGTTCACAGCGTTTGCCCCCCATCCGCGACATAGACGGCGCCGGTGGTAAAGGCCGCCTCGTCCGAGGCAAGATGGACGATCAGCGCGGCCATTTCCTCGGGGCGGCCCAGCCGGCCCATGGGTTGCCGTGCGACAAAGGCGGCCCGCATCGCCGCCGGGTCGGGCGCATCCGCGATCCGCTCCTCCAAGGAGGGCGACAAGGTGGTGCCCGGGCAGACAGCAATGCAGCGGATGCCGCGGTCGATATAGTCGCGGGCAATCGACTTTGTCAGGCCGATCACCGCCGCCTTGGAGGCTCCGTAGGCCGCCCGATTGGGGACGCCGGTCACGCTGGAGGCCACGGAGGCGACATTGATGATGACCCCGCGGCCGCGCTCCAGCATGCCGGGAAGCACTGCCCGCGCGGTCCGGTATATTGATGTGGCGTTCTGGTCGAAGCTTTTTGCCCAATCGTCGGCCGAGCATTCGAGCAGGCTTCCGGTGTGCACCCAACCCGCCGCGTTGACGAGGATATCCACGACCTGGTCCGGCTCCAGAAGCCGGTCGATAGCGGCTTGGTCGGTGACGTCAAGGGCGGCGACTTCGATCCGCGCGTCCAGGCCGGGCAGATCGTCGAGCTTTGCCCTCGTCCGGCTGGTGGCCAGAACATTCGCGCCGGCGGCGGCCAGTGCCAGCGCGGCTGCCCGGCCGATCCCCTGGCCCGCGCCGGTCACCACCGCCGTCCTGCCGGCAATCCGAGGCGCCATGCTTTTCGTTCCTTGAGTTTTGGGTAACACTAAATCGTACTTTGTACACACTAGACGTTTTTACGAGGGGTTGCAAGCGGTTCAGTTTTCTCCTTTTGGGAAAATCGATGGCCCGTCTTTCAAATCGGACCCGGCTCGGCGAAAATGAAACAGGGATCCGCGGGCTGAAGGCAGGGACAGATTTGACCATGAGGGCGATTGACGGGACGCGGGATCGCGGCGGGGAAGCGGACCGGGCAGGGGACATGCGGGAGATGGACGCGCTGACCAAATCCGGCGCGCGATTGCGCCTGCACGAAAGGGTGCATCGGATCCTGACCGAGGAAATTGCATCCGGCGTGCTGCCTCCCGGGGCGCGGCTGATGGAGACACGGGTGGCCAGCCGGTTCGGGATCAGCCGCCCGCCGGCGCGCCAGGCCTTGTCCGTGCTTGTCGGGGAGGGGCTGCTGGACCCGGCGGGCCGGCGCGGATTTGTCGTCGCGCCGGGCGCCCGCGAAGCCGCGATCCTGGTCGCCGGTCAGGGGGGGCGAAAAGGGGGAGGTCCCGTCGGCGCCTTCGACGGTGGCCCGCTCGAGGCAGCGGCCAGTTGGGAAGGGATTTACGACGAAATCGAAAGCACGATCGTTGCCCGGACCGCCTTCGCCTCCTGGCGGGTGATCGAGGCTGAACTGGCACGGGCCTATGGCGTCAGCCGGACGGTGGCCCGTGACGTGATCGCGCGGCTCAACCAGCGTGGCATCCTTCGCAAGGACGGGCGCGGTCACTGGATCGCGCCGGGTTTGACCCCGGACCATGTCGGTGAACTCTACGAACTCCGCTGGGTTCTGGAGCCGGCTGCGCTCGTCAACGCCTTTCCGCGCATTCCCAAAGACCTGGCGCAGGGGCTTCTGGACGTTCACTTGGAGGCGCTGGGCAGCTCCTCCGAGCTTGACGGCGCCGCACTGGACCGCCTGGAGACCGAGATTCACGTGACGCTTCTAGGGTTTTGCGGAAATGGCATCCTGATGGAGACGTTGCGGCACTATCAGTCGCTGTTGATCGCCCATAGCTTTCTTTATGAGTGCGCACCGCAGCTTTATCCTGTGGAACCCTTCCTTCCGGAGCATATCACCATTCTCGAGCATGTGGTGGGCGGCAACGAGGAAGGGGCCGCGCGGGCTCTGGAAGATCATCTGAAGTCGTCCCTCGACCGGGCCATCCACCGGATCGCCGCCGTTTCCAGGAACTTTCAGCCCGCGCCGGTCTCCTATCTTCAGCCCCTCAACGGCTAGGGCTTGGGCCGTTTCGGCAAGGCCCCCGCTTTGCATCTGAATTCCGCCCTGCACCCGGTGTGACCCGGTGCCGGCAGGGGGCGCTCAGAAACGGTCGGCGATTTGCAGGTGACGGTGCATGTGGCCGTCGCCGTGGCTGTGCGCCGTGCCATCTTCCGCAAGCGGGACGAGCGTCAGCCGGCCATGCTTGACCCCCCGCTCCAGAAACAGGGTGTTGGCGATTGCCTCGACGTCGCCGACAGGCCCCTTCAGGACCGTGACCTCAAGGGAACTGGAATGATCAACCGGAACCGACAGGGCGGCCGCGACCCGGTTGTGGTGGTCCTGGCGCACCTTCGGAACCTTTAGCCCCAGATCGCGCATGCCCGGATCAAGCGCGTAGCTTGCCACGCCAATGCACTGGGCATCCCGGGGTGCCTTCGGGCTGAGACTGCGCGCGACCAGATCGCGGATCGCTTCCGACCTGTTGGTCGCACCGCAGACCTCCATGTGGGAATCGATCTCGGCCAGCAGGCTGTCATCCAGAGTGATTGTTATGCGTTTCATGATGAATCTCTTGCGGATTTTCTCTCAGCATCGGGTGAACTCGCGCCCCAGGCAATCACCGATTGACAAAAACTGCATCTTAGGTATGAAAAAATAATAAGAAATTCATACTAGCAGTCGTCATGAAATACATTCCCCTCGCCGCCATCGCCCTGTCCCTCGCGGCCGTTCAACCGGTCCCTGCCGAGGCGCGCTCCCTAGTGCTCGCGGTCGGCGGCGAACCGGACGCCGGCTTTGATCCGATCATGGGCTGGGGCCGCTATGGCAATCCGCTTTTTCAGGCAACGCTCCTGCGGCGCGGTGCCGGTCTGGAACTGGAAGGCGATCTCGCCACGTTCTGGGAATTGTCGGAGGACCGGCTGACCTGGCGGATCGTGCTGCGCGAAGATGCGCGCTTTTCTGATGGCACGGCGCTGACCGCCGAGGATGTCGCCTTCACCTTCAACACCGCGCGTGACGCAGGCGGACTGGCTGATCTGAGCGTTTTGGCGCAAGCCCGGGCCACCGGCCCCAACACGGTCGAACTGCACCTTCGCCAGCCACGGATCACATTTATCAGCCACCTCGCTTCTCTGGGCATCGTGCCCGCTTCCGCCTATGGCGAGACCTATTCCCGCGAACCGCTGGGGGCTGGTCCGTTCCGTATGGTCGAATGGCGCGAGGGAGAGCAGCTGGTAGTGGAGCCGAATCCCCACTGGCATGGCGGAGCCAGCCCTTTCGAGCGCGTCAGTTTCGTCTTTGGCGGGGAAGAAACGAATCTCTCCCTGGCCCGAACGGGCGAGGCGCATCTGGTCGCGGTGCCGCCGATCCAGGCGGATTGGGCTCCCGCCGGCATGCGGGTGCTGCATGTGGAGACTGTTGACAACAGGGGGGTGATGTTCCCGATGGTGCCGGACGAGGGGCAGACCACGGATGCCGGACATCCCATCGGCAACGATGTGACCGCCGATCCGGCGATCCGCCGGGCCGTGAACCTGGCGCTGGATCGGGAGGCCCTCGTGCAGTTGGCGCTCGCCGGACATGGCCGGCCGGCCTATGGTCCGGCCGACGGGCTGCCCTGGGACAATCCAGCCGGATATCTGCCAGGTGCCGACCCGATCGCGGCGGCGGCCGTTCTGGAGGCCGCCGGCTGGCAGGACGCAAACGGTGACGGCATTGTGGAGCGCGGCGATCTCAGGGCGGAGTTCACCATTGTGTATCCGGCCTCCGACAGCACCCGGCAGGCGCTTGCCCTTGGGGCCGCGCAACAACTGCAGGCGATCGGCATCGATGCCAAGCCCTCCGGACGGAGCTGGGACGAGATCGAGGTCATGATGCACGCCAACGCCGTGGTCTTCGGATGGGGCGCCCACGATCCGCTCGAGATATACAGCCTCTACCATTCCTCGAACGCGGGGCTGGGGTGGGTGAATACCGGCTTTTATTCGAACCCGACGGTCGATGCGTATCTGGAGGCCGCCGAGGCGGCGAACAGTTTCGAGGCATCGCTCCCGATGTGGCAGGCGGCCCAATGGGACGGATCCACCGGGTTTGGCGCCCGGGGGGATGCCGCCTGGGCCTGGCTTGTGAATCTTGAGCATAGCTATTGGGTCTCCGAGTGCCTCGACACCGGAGCGAGCCAGATTCACCCGCATGGACACGGGTTTCCGATCACCTGGAACCTGCAAGACTGGCGCTGGACCTGCCAGTGAAAGGCTGGCTGGTTCCTTTGCTCTATGACCGGGCGGTGCGGCTCTTGTGGCTCGTGCCGCTTGCGTCGGTGGGCCTCTTCACGCTGGTGTCGCTCGCGCCCATCGATCCAGTGCAGGCCTATGTCGGCGCGCGCGTTGCCTTGGTCGGGCCGGAACAGCGCGAGGCCATAGCGGCGGTATGGGGGCTCGATGCGCCGGCGCATGAACGTTTCCTGGTGTGGGCAGGCAACGCGCTGTCCGGCGATCTGGGCGATTCGATCACCTTCAATGCCCCGGTCACACAGGTCATAGCGGACCGGTTTCCAGCTTCGCTGACGCTTGTCGGTGCGGCGTTCTTGTTCTCCTTCGCGGCCGGGACCGCGCTGGGCCTGATCGCCGCGGCGACACGCGGGCGCTGGCCCGACCGGATCATCCGGGGTGTCGCGGTCGTTCTGGCGGCCAGTCCGGGTTTCTGGATCGCGCTGCTGCTGATCGCGATCTTCGCCGTTGGCCTCGGTCTGCTTCCGGCCTGCTGCGCGGCACCGCCGGGCCTGACCGCGGCAGAGGTGGGTCTTGCCGACCGTTTGCAACATCTGGTCCTGCCGGTCGTGGCCGTGTCGGTCGTCGGCATTTCGCCGCTGATCCTTCATACCCGCCAGCGCCTTGTGGCCTTCCTCGACAGCCCGGCCGGCAGCCATCTGGCAGCGCATGGGGCCGGACGGGTCTGGCTGGCCTTCGGGCCCGGGCTGCGCCATGCCCTTGGGCCCGCTTTGACGGTTCATCTTGCAGGCGCCGGCGAACTGTTTGGCGGATCGGTGCTGGCCGAAACCGTGTTCGCATGGCCGGGGCTGGGGCAGGCGACGGTTCAGGCCGCATTGGGCGCGGATGCGCCGTTGCTGATGGGTATCGCGCTGGCGACCCTGCTGTTCGTTTTCATTGGCAATCTTCTGGCCGATGTCGCCGCGCGCGTGCTCGACCCGCGTCTGCGGCCGGAGGCGCGCCATGACTGAAACCATCATGCAACAGTGCGCCGGTGCGCCGCAGGACATGCCTGTGCGGCGCGGTGCGGCCAGACGCCAGCTTGTTCGGCGCGGGGCGGTTGTCGCGGGAATTCTGGCCCTGGTGACCGCTGCCCCGTTTCTGCCTCTCGACCCGCTTCATCTGAACCCCGCGGCGCGTGGGCTCGGTCCCTCGTTGGCGGCCCCCTTCGGCACCGACCTGCTGGGCCGCGACGTTCTTGCCCGCACGCTGACCGCGCTCGCCGTGAGCGCTCAGGTGGGCCTTGCCGCAGCCGCGATTTCTACCCTGATTGCCGTGACGCTGGCACTCGCCGCGACCTTCAGCCGGCTGGCCGAACGCGCGGTCGGAGTGTTGACCGAACTGGCTTTGGGGCTGCCGCATTTCGTGCTGGTTCTGATGGTGGCCTATGCGGCGGGCGGCGGGATGTCCGGGGTCATTCTGGGTGTTGCGCTGACACATTGGCCCCGGCTCTGCCGTGTTCTGCGGCATGAGGCCCAGACCGTCGCGGCCGCCGACTACGTGCGGATCTCGCGCGCCCTGGGCCGCTCCCGGTTCTGGGTGGCCCGGTATCACCTTGCGCCCCATTTGCTGCCCCAAGTGGTCGTGGGTTTCGTCTTGATCTTCCCGCATGCGATCCTGCATGAGGCGGGTCTGTCCTTCATCGGTCTGGGCATCGAGCCGCATCTGCCCTCGATTGGGGTGATGCTCGCCGATTCGCTGCGCGGCCTGATGGCTGGCCACTGGTGGGTAGCCGTGTTTCCCGGTCTAGGCCTCGTTTTTCTGGCGCTCTCTTTCGAAGTCTTTGGCGAGTCGCTTCGCCGCGCCGCCGATCCGGTGGACGGGGGAGCCTAATGCTGGAAATCGAAGATCTATGTGTCCGGTTCCGGCGCCACAGGGCACCGATGCTCACCGTCCTTGAGCACCTCGACCTGGCCGCGCCATCCGGTGCCGTCACCGGGCTTTGCGGCGCATCGGGGGCCGGGAAAAGCCTGATCGCCGCCGCGATCGCCGGCACCTTGCCGCGAAATGCCGAGGCAACGGGAAGGATAACCGTCGGCGGTAAAATCCCCGCGCCTCAAACGGTCGCGCTGGCGCCGCAGGGCCTGGATGCCCTTGACCCGCTTGCGCGCATCGGAACCCAGCTGGCCCGTTTTGCCCGGCTTGGGGGCACATCGGTGGATGCGCCCGACCTTCTCTCCCGCCTCGGTTTGGCGCCTCGCGTCCTTGACGCATGGCCGCATGAACTGTCGGGGGGGATGGCCCGGCGGGCCTGCCTTGCCACGGCACTTGCCACCAGCGCGCGATGGCTCATTGCGGATGAGCCGACATCGGGTCTGGATGCGGCCAGCGCGGACCGCATCATGGCGCTGATGGCGGACCTGGCGGCCGAGGGCTACGGGATCATCGTCATCAGCCATGACCTGCCGCGCCTTTCGTCGGTTTCCCGGACCGTCACTGTGCTGGAGGCTGGCCGCCCGGTCGAGACCGCGCCGGGCAAGGCCTTTTCCGGGGATGGCGCAGCGCTCGCCCACCCGTTCTCCCGCAGGCTCTGGCAGGCGCAGGAGGTGGGGGCATCGTGCTGAAAGCCACCGCGATCACCCATCGCTTCGGTGCTGTCAAAGTGCTGGACCATGCCGATCTCTTCCTGGCACCTGGGCAGATTGCAGGACTGGTGGGACCATCCGGCACCGGCAAGTCGACGCTCGGGCGCATTCTTGCGGGTCATCTTGCGCCGTTGTCAGGGCATATCGAGGCTGATGGCGCGCCAGTCGGCTTTGGTCCGGGCCGGCCGTGTCCTGTGCAATACGCCCCGCAGGCTTCGGAACTGTCCATCGACCCGCGCTGGCGGGTGGGGCGAATTCTGGAAAACGGCGGCGCTCCCGATCAGGGAATGCTGGAAGCACTCGGGATCCGTCCCGAATGGCGGGACCGATTTCCGCGTGAACTCTCGGGCGGTGAACTGGCGCGGGTGTCGCTTGCCCGCCTCGTCCTGCCAACGACCCGCTATCTGATCTGCGACGAGATCACCGCGCCCTTGGACGCGCTTTCCGCCGAAGACATGATGACCGCCTTGAGAGCGCTCGCCCGGCGCGGAATGGGGATCTTGGTGATCAGCCACAACTACGGCTTTTTGAGACGGCATGCGGATCTGGTCATGCAACTTCAGCACGGCAAATTCGCTCCTGCCGGGATTGCGTGAAAAAGGTTCCCGGGGGGCGTCACAAGGCCATTGACGGCTGCGGAAGTCCGGTTCGTAGATGGCAAGTCAGAAAAACAGGGTGGCGGTGATGCGTTTTGCAACGCTCTTGATGGTTTGGCTTTTGGCGTTCGGCTCTGCCGGACCGTTGAAAGCGGATCCGTTTGTCAGGCTGATCGGGCAGGGCGATACCTTCGCCGTCGTCGAGGCAGGATCGGGCGCGGCGGCCGACACACCGTTTGCCATCGCCTCCCTCGGCAAGACCTTTACCGCCGTGGCCGTGCTCCGGCTGGTGCAGCGCGGGGCGTTCGGACTGGACGACGAGGTCGCGCGTCTTGTTCCGCCGTCGACCACAGACCTGTTCGGCGGCTTGCCGGGCGTGCGCCTGCGCCACCTTCTGACCATGACGAGCGGCTTGCCCGACTACATGGACGATGCGTGGCTGGACGCGGTGCTGGAAGATCCGGCGGTCGTTCAGACAACTGACGGTGCGCTGCGCGCCGCCGGTGGACGTCCGGCGTTGTTTGCTCCCGGCGAGCGGTTCGACTATTCGAACACGAACTACGTGCTTCTGGGCGCGATACTGGAGCGTGCGACCGGCTTGTCCTACGCGGCGGTGCTGGAGGCAGAGGTATTCGAGCCGGCGGGGCTGACCGATAGCTTCGTCTTTGGCAGCCGTCCGCTTCCGCCTCCCTTCGGCCAGGGCCATTCGGCCGCCAGTCTGGTGCGCCGCTATTATTCCGGCGCCGGTTTGGGAGATGGAGGGGTTATCGCCTCCGCCCGGGATGTCGCCCGCTTCTACCGGGCGCTGTTTGCCGAACGCAGTCTTCTGCCAGACGATCTGCTCACTGCGATGATGGCCGATCCTGCCGGAGAGAGGTATGGTATGGGCATCGAGATCGAGGACGGCATCGCGGGGCATTCGGGCGGCGATCTGGGCTATTCTTCAGATGCGTGCATGGATCTGGCAAGCGGCCTTGTGGCGGTCGAACTGGTCGCGGCCGAGGATGCCATCACCGATTGGGCCTGGGATCAGGCAAACCGGCGATAGGCCGCCGGTTTCGCCGCTGCGGATCCCGGTCATTCAGGCCAACGCCCCGCTTCTTGCTCCCGCGTGGCTTTTCTGAGGATCGAGCCTTTTACTTTGGGGACCAAAAACGACTTTGTCTTGCTGGAGGTTGCGTGATTCCAATCGACGTTTTGAGCGTGTTTTTCGTGGCGGCGCTGGCACTGGGCGCTGCACCGGGACCTGACAATCTATTCGTTCTGACCCAGTCCGCGCTTCATGGCAGGATGGCGGGCTTTGTCGTGACGCTTGGCCTGTGCAGCGGCCTGCTGGTCCACACGGCAGCCGTTGCGCTCGGTGTTGCCGCGATTTTTGAAACCTCCGCCGCCGCCTTCACCGCGCTCAAAGTCCTTGGTGCGGGCTATCTGCTCTACCTGGCCATTGGTGCCTGGCGGGCCGGGGCCACGGGGATCGGCAATGGGGCGGCACCCAAATTGCCGCTTGCGGCGCTGTACAGGCGCGGCATTGTCATGAATGTGACCAACCCGAAGGTGGCAATCTTCTTCCTGGCGTTTCTGCCGCAATTCGCCGACCCGGCACATGGATCGGTCGCGCTTCAGATCGGCCTGCTCGGGGTTGTTTTCATTGCGGCCACCGTGATGGTTTTTGGGGCGGTCGCACTGTTTGGCGGCACAATTGGCGGGTTTCTGCGCAAGGCCGACTGGGCCCACCGGGCGCTCAACCGGGCGGCATCCTTGGTGTTCGCCGGGCTTGCCGCCCGTTTGCTGTTGACTGAGCGATAGCTTTCCAGCCGGCCAATTTGGGAGCGGGAGCGCTTGCCATCTCCATGTTGCAGGCCTTGCTCAAAGCCAACGGCCGGCTTGCTCCGCAGGGCCACCCGCTTGGCGCTACCGCAATTTTCCCCCGAATGACCCCCGCAGGCTTCTGGCTTGCGGGGGATACCTGGTTCGGTAGAGGCAGGCTTTTAGATGGACAGAGAAATGTGCGGAACGCCATCGGAGGTGTGTTCGCGGGTCCTGCCGTCCGGCCCGAGCGTGCCGGCGATCCGCTTGCGCAACACCGAGAAGCTGGCGAACTTCGATACGTTCACCGGCCGCTCGAGGTCGAACGACAATCGGGTCCAGCCTGGGCGGCTTGCTTCGGCGCCCACGACAGTTGCCTTGAAAGCATGGCCCAGATACCGGCCTTCCACTTCGTCTCCAAGCCCGGGCAGAACGGTTCCTGCACGGGAGATCGCCGCGTGCAGCGTGTTCCAGTCCCGGTAGCCATGTTGGGCGGCGACCAATTCCAACGCCTTGGCATGGCTGATGGCCGTCCCGTCGGCTTGAAGGCTTGCCCTCAGCCGTTTGGCTTGCGATTTCGCTGCCGTGACGGTGGGCATGGATATTCTTGAGATCGACATGTCTTGTCGCTCCACTTTGGCGCGGGCAAACAAGGTGGATGGGTTCCGCGTTGCCATCCGCGCTCCGCGCGGGTGCATACAAGCGTGTCGCTGGCAGAACTTCACCGGATTATGCGGAAGGCAGGCGTCTGCAGCCGGGTACGAGATGGGTAATCCAGATCGCCTTGTCAAGGGGCTTGATCCCTGTTCGGCTTCGGGGGGCAGGCATTAAATCCAACGGGTAACGACATCTTGGGCAACTGACCAGGGCTCCGGTTCGGCGTGTTTTCCAAAGGCGGGCGGGCAAGCCGGATGCCGCTGCGGCGCGGTGCAAGATGCGCCGGGCGCGCGCAAACACAGAAAAATTCGCGGGCTAATCAAATATTCACGAACGGTGGCAAGATGTCGCCGGTTCTGGTCATGGCGGTGTCACAACATGTTGCTAACGAAAACACAGCGATTGAAGAAGTCGCGTTTCCGACACATTACAGGGAGCCAGAGATGAAAGATCTCGAGCAAGATTACCCCGATTATACCGAGGCAATGGGCTATGAGCATGGCGACGAGCCGCAGTGCAACAACTCCGACAACCGCAACTTCTACGACGTGATGGAGGCCCGCGTCGCGCGC
Source organism: Roseibium aquae (assembly GCF_008711285.1). GTDB lineage: Bacteria > Pseudomonadota > Alphaproteobacteria > Rhizobiales > Stappiaceae > Roseibium > Roseibium aquae. The sequence goes on along the minus strand of NZ_VXDC01000010.1, from coordinate 92,427 downwards.
CGCGGCTTCCTGATGGGAGGGCTCGCCACCGTCGCCACCGGCCTGATAGGCGGCACGCTGACCGGCAAGGCGGCGCTTGCCCAGTCCACCTCGTCGCTGATCGGGTTCACCGCGGTGCCGGTGAGCTTCGAGGACACCGTGGTCGTGCCCGAGGGCTACAGCTTCCAGATCCTTGGTGCGCTCGGCGAGCCGATCTCTGGCGACATGCCTGCCTATCGCCCCGGCGCCAACACCGGCGCCGAAAGGGAGCACCAGATCGGCCAGTGCCACGACGGGATCCACTATTTCCCGATCGAAGGCTCCTCCGAGGATGGCCTGCTCGTCCTGAACCACGAATATATCGAGCCGCGCTTCCTGCACGCCGAGAAGGAAGGCTACAAGGGCGTGGCGCATGACAAGCGCAGCGTCGTCTACGACGCCGATGGCATGCGCGACGACGACGAGGTGCGCATGGAGATCGCCTCCCACGGCATCTCGGTCTACCGCACCGCAAAGCAGTCCGACGGCCAGTGGGCCATCGTCGCCGACCCGCACAACCGCCGGATCACCGCGAACACCCCGATGGAGATCGGCGGCCCGGTCCGCGGCTCGTCGCTCGTGCGCACCAAGTACAGCCCCGATGGCACGGCGACCCGCGGCACGGTCAACAACTGCGCCCATGGCGTGACGCCGTGGAACACCTACCTCGCCGCCGAGGAGAACTGGGCCGGCTATTTCTCGAACACCACCGAGCTCGACCAGAAGCCCGACCTGCCGCGCGAGCATGCCCGCTACGGCGTCTCGACCAACCCGAACGGCGGCCGCTACGGCTGGCACAAGGCCAAGTCGGGCGCCGACGAGTACGTCCGCTGGGACGCGACCACGCGCGGCGCCTCGGCCGCCGAGGACTACCGCAACGAGCCCAACACCTATGGCTGGATGGTCGAGATCGACCCGTTCGACCCCGAGAGCACCCCGGTCAAGCGCACCCATCTGGGCCGCTTCGCCCATGAGGGCGTGGTCTTCGCTCCGGTCGTCGAGGGCGCGCCGGTCGTCTGCTACTCCGGCGACGACGCACGCTTCGAATACATCTACAAGTTCGTCTCCGACGACGTGTTCGTGCCGGGCGATACGGATGGCTCGATCCTCGACAGCGGCACGCTCTATGTAGCGAAGTTCAACGACGACGGCACCGGCGAGTGGCTAGCGCTGGCGCCGGGCCGCAACGGGCTTACGCCGGCCAACGGTTTCGCCGATCTGGCCGACATCCTGGTCAACACCCGTCTTGCGGGCGACCATGTCGGCGCGACCAAGATGGACCGCCCGGAATGGGGCACCGTCGATCCCAACACCGGCACGCTCTTCTTCGCGCTGACCAACAACTCGCGCCGGACGCAGGCGCAGACGGACGCGGTCAACCCGCGCGCCGAGAACAACTTCGGCCAGATCGTGCGCTGGAACTACGAGAACAACGACCACACCAAGGCGTCGTTCGAGTGGGACCTGTTCGTGCTCGCCGGAAACGCGCGGAACTCGGCGCTCGCCACCGGCGGCGCGCTGAACGACGACAGCATCTTCGCCTGCCCGGACGGGCTGTGGTGCGACGGCGATTCGCGTCTCTGGATCCAGACGGACATGGGCGATCTCGGGCCGGACTATGAAGGCCCGCTGAAGGACTTCGGCATGAACGGCATGCTCGCCGCAAACCCGGCCACGGGCGAGATCAAGCGCTTCCTGACCGGACCCTGGGGGCAGGAAACCACGGGCGTCGTCGCCACGCCGGACGGCAAGACGATGTTCATCAACTTCCAGCACCCCGGCGCCCATGCCTCGGCAGAGCAGTTCGCGGCGGGCGATTTCGGCTCGGGCTTCCCCGACTACGACGGCACGGTCCCGCGGTGTGCCACGGTGGTCATCACCAAGGACGACGGCGGCTTCATAGGCACCTGACGCCGGATGCCCGAATTCGTGGAAGGCGTGCCTCCGGGCACGCCTTCTTGCATGAGCGGGCAGCGTTGTCTGCCGTCCTGAGGAAGGGCAAGGTCAGGACCTGCCGCCCTGAAAACGGATCCATGCCATGAGCCGGTTGATCGTTTTTTGCCTGTTTGCCTTGGCTTTTGCCCCGGTGGCGCACGCGTCTGATCAGGCCGGCCTCGGGGCCAAACTCTATGCGAAGCATTGCCGGGAGTGCCATGGACCGACGGCGCGGGAAAGCGAAGTCGGAGATATTGGCGGGCTGAGCCTCGGCACCGTCACCAGCGCCGTGCGGGCCGGCCCCGGCATGATGCCGACCTTCGCGCTCACAAGTGAAGAAATCGCCGCGATCACGGCGTATCTGGCGCGGCTTTCAAGATCCTAGACCAGCGGGCGTTTCAAGCAAAACGCTCGATGCGCGAGAATGTCGCCCGGTAAAATTGGACCTCTTGGCGATCTATCCAGCCACGAAAAGATGCCTTGCAACTGGAATGGTGCGGGCCGTTTCCCGGTGAAACTGAAGCGTGCCGAGTCAATCGGACCGGGAATGGCTCTGAAGTGACCGGCCTGACCTGGTCTTCCGACAAGCGCACCATGTTTGTTGGCATCCAACATCCGGGCAAGCCTTTCCCGGACGGAGAAGGCAGCCTGCCGCGCTCTGCAATCGTTGCCGTCAAGCGCGACGACAACGCCAAGGTCGGCTAACGAATTTCTATTGCAGCCGTTCAATCCGGGCGGCTGCACACAGGTGCGTTCAAACAAACAGACCGCGGATGGCGACATCCGCGGTCTTTGTTTATCTAATGCGCGGGCCGGGCTGGCCGATCAGGCCGCTTCGGGGGCATTGACCCTTGGGAACAGGGCAAGGATGTCACCGAGCTGTGTCCCGCCAGCGAGTTTGTCCAGTTGAGGTGTCCAGGGAACGGCAACCTCCGGGGCATTGAGCATGGCAAGTGCCTTGGCGGCCGAGGTCGGAATGATCTGGGCAAGCGCCTCGAACAGGACCCGCTGGCAATCCAGCGTCACATAAAGAACGGTGGCACACCGCTCCCGGGTCTCCTCGGTCTTGAACAAGGACCATGGCGCCTGATGATCGATGTACTCGTTCATCGCCTCGGCGGCCGTCACCAGCACGTGCACGCGCGCCGGAATGTCCGGCATGGCAACTTCGCCGGCCAGGCCGGACACGGCTTGCATCACCGTCCGGCGCAGCGTTTCGTCCTCTTCCGTCAGCGGGCCGGGCACGGGCACCTTGCCATCGAAGTTCTTGTTCGAGAACTTCGCGACACGGGACAGGAGATTGCCGATCTTGTTTCCAAGCTCGCTGTTATAGGTCTGGCGGATCAATTCAACCGAGATCTGGCTGTCGCTGTCGGCGCGCATGTGGCGGGCGAGGTACCAGCGCAAGGCATCGACGCCCATCATTTCGACCACTTCGTGCGGGTCCACGACATTGCCGATCGACTTGGACATCTTGACACCGCCCGCACCGGTCCAATGGCTGTGAACGTTGAGCCGCTTGGGCAGGGGCAGGCCGGCGGCCATCAGCATGATCGGCCAGTAGACCCCGTGCGGTTTCAAAATGTCCTTGCCGATCAGATGCTCACAGGCTGCCCACCAGTCCTGATAGCCGTCCTCCGGCCAACCGATATTGGTCAGGTAGTTCGCCAGGGCGTCGAACCACACATAGGTCACGAAATCCGGATCAAAGGGCAGGTCGACCCCGAGTGTCACCCGCTCTTTCGGACGCGAGATGCACAGGTCTTCCAGGGGTTCGGAGAGCATTTGCTTCAATTCGTTGCGGAACGCGGCCGGGTGAACGAAATCCGGGTTGGCCTCGATATGATCGAGCAGCTTCTGCCGGAACGGTTCCATCTTCAGGAAGTAGTTGGTCTCGTCAGTCTGCTCGACCTTCATGGTCGGGTGCAGCGGACATTGCCCGTCCTCCGTGAGATCGCTTTCCTTCTTGAACTCTTCGCATCCCTTGCAATAGATCCCGGTATAGGCGTGCTTGACGATCAGGCCCTTGTCGAAAATCGTTTGCTCCATGTGAGCGACGGCTTTCTTGTGGCCTTCCCGGCTGGTCCTCACGAAATAATCGTAGTCCACGTCCAGAAGATCGAACACCTTGCGGAATTCGTCGCAACGCATGTCGAGGTAGGGCTCGATCTGCATCCCAAGATCCCTTGCGGCTTCCTGGTTTTTTTGACCATGCTCGTCGACGCCGGTCGATAGCATCATCTCCATCCCCAGTGCCGTGCGGTTCCGCTTCATGATGTCGGCGACAATCGACGTGTAGGCGTGTCCGATATGCGGGGCGCCGTTCACGTAATAGATCGGGGTCGTGATGTAGCTCTTCATTTCTGACTTTCGGTTCGGAAAACGCCGAGGAAACGCTCACACAAGATGGGCCTGCGCGGGCGCATTGGCAATGGACAGGGGTGTCCCGCCGCCCCCGGTGTATTTCACAGTCCCGCCGGTAAGAAAAGCCCTCCCGCGATGCGCCCGCGCGGCATCCAGGGGCGGTTTCGCAAGCCGCTTCAACCCAGCAGCCAAATCCCGGTCAGAACGAAAGCCGCGAGGAACGCGGTCTGGACGACCACCAGCCAGATCGAGGGCCCGCCGACCTCCAGGATCTTCGGGATCGACGTCTTCATCCCGACCGCGGCGATGGCGGCGAGAAGCGCCCAGCGGGAGATCTGGCTTGCAACCTCCTGCACGGAGGCCGGGATCAGGGCGAGGGAATTCAGCGCGGCCAGCAACAGGAACGCGATCACGAAGCCGGGCAACAAAGGCGGGCGCTTGGCGCCCGGCTCGACCGATCTCCGAAGGATCAACGCAGCAACAAAAACGACCGGAGCCAGAAGGGTGACCCGGATCAGCTTGACCAGGGTGGACAGGTCCCCGGTGTCTTCGGAGATCGAAAAGCCGGCGCCGACCACCTGGGCGACATCGTGGATCGTGCCGCCCAGAAAAACGCCGGTGGCTTCCGGATCCAGGCGCAGCGCGCCGGCGATGACGGGATAGAAAATCATCGCCACTGTCGACAGCACCGTGACGGTAATCACGGTGAAGGCGAGGTCGCGATCGGCATTCGGGCGCTTGGGCAGGATCGAGCCGATGGCCATGGCCGCCGAGGCACCGCAGATCGCCACCGCCCCCCCCGAAAGAAACGAAAACAAGCGGTCCTTGCCGAAAAGGCCGCCGACCAGGAGCGAAAACCCGATTGTCGCAACGACCCCGCTGGCAATCAATGCCAGCATCGGCAGCCCGAGGGTCTGAACCATATCGATGCTGATGCGCACGCCTAGAAGCGCCACGCCGATCCGCAACAGGCTCTTGGCGGCAAAGTCCACGCCGGCTGCCGTCCGGGTTTCCTCCGACAGGAAGTTCAGCGGCATGCCCAGCAAGATGGCCATCAGCATGGCCGGGGCACCGTAATGCTCGTTCAGAAACTGCGCGGCAACTGCGACAAGGCCGGCAATCACCAGACCGGGGAAGAGAAGCCGGAATTTTTCCAGTGCAGTGGCGGCCATTGGATCCTACAGGGATTGGAAAAAGCCGGCGCGGCTCGTTCATGCTATATCACCGGCCAGCCCGTTGAAATGGCCTGCCCTATCAGAGCCTGGCGCCCGGGTCTCCTCACTTCGGCGCGGTTTGACCGAGCTTCCCGGCAAAGAAGGTCAACGCGTCGCCGTCACGCATTTCCGCCCGGATCACGCGTCCCAGCACGATCAGATGGTCGCCCCCTTCATAGGCCGCGACCCGCTGGCACTCGAAGCGCGCAAGGCAATGCTCGATCAGTGGAACACCATGCCGGTTTTCGGTCAGCTGCAAGTCGTCGAAGGCGTGCGCGTTACGTGCAAAGCCGTGACAAAGCGCATCCTGTTCGTGACTGAGAACATGGATGGCATAGTGTTCCGCGCTTTCGAAATAGGGGAACCTGCGGGATCCCTTATCGGGCGCCCACATCACGAGAGGCGGGTCCAGCGATACGGACGAAAAGCTGTTGGCGGTGATGCCGACCGGACCATTTTGCGAGGCGGCGGTAACGATGGTCACACCGGTCGGAAACCGGCCGAAGGCATCGCGCAGAAGCCTGGTGTTGTCCGGATCGGGGTGGAAGGTGACGGGATGGTTGGTGGTCTGCATGGTCATCAAGGCACCTCGTGTCCAAGGCCGGCCTCATAGAGGCGGAACCAGGTTTGCCGATCGAGCGTCACTTTCGCGGCGTCGGCGATCATCTTGATCCGGTCGAGATTGTTCGTGCCCAGAACCGGCAGGATCCCCGCCGGGTGAGCAAGCAGAAACGCAACGGCGACGGCCGCGCGATCGGCGCCCTGGTCGTTGGTGATCTCATCGAGAATGTGCTGGACAGGGCCCTCGCCGGTCATCAGGGAACCGCCGCCCAGCGGCGACCAGGCCATCACATGCCGCCCGAGGCGCTGGTGGAAGGCGACATCGCCATTGGTGAATGGCGACAGATGGGCCAGGCTGATCTCGATCTGGTTCGTTACGAGCTGGGTGGACATCACCGATTGAAGAAGCTCGAAATCCCAGGGCCGGAAGTTCGAGACACCTACGGTCTTGACCTTGCCGCTGGAGACCAGGCCATCGAGGGCGGCCGCGGTCTCATGATGGTCCATGAATGGATCCGGACGGTGGATCAAAAGCAGATCGATCCGCTCGATCCCCATTTCGGACAGGGACCTGTCCACGCAGGCTTCGATATGGGCCCGGGACGTGTCGTAGTGTTTCACGCTGGCGGTCGCATAGACCCCCATCGGCGCGACGATGCCGCATTTGGTCACGATTTCCATTTTAGACCGCAGGCCCGGGTCGGCCTTCAAGGCGGCTCCCATTAGCCCCTCTGCGGTGTAACCGCCGTAGATATCGGCCTGATCGAACGTGGTGATGCCCTGGTCGAGGCAGGCCTTGATCTTGGCGGCCACATGGCCGGCCGATGTATCGCTGTCATCTCCAAGCCGCCACATGCCATAGATCAGTCGGCTCAGTTCCAGGTCTGGCGAAAGCTTTACGCGCTCCATCAGCGGCGGACTCCATTTCCAAGCGGGGTTGCCGGGGTCGCGGCTGGAACCCGGCCATAAGCATGCGGGAGAGAGACGGTTTTCAGCTCGGGCATCACGCGGGTTCCGAAATGCTCGGCTTCCTCAAGATGCGGGTAGCCGGAGAAGATGAAGGCCCGGATACCCATTTTCTGGTATTGCTCGATCTTCGAAAGGATCTGGTCCGTCGATCCGACGAGCGCCGCGCCGCAGCCGGAGCGGGCTCGCCCGACACCGGTCCATAGGCCCGATTCGATATAGCCGTCATCATCGGCGATTTCGCGGTTCTTGGCCTGGTGGCTAACGCCGAGCGATTTGGCGTCGAGGGCGCGCTCGCGGATGGCCTTTCCCTGATCGTCATCCAGTTTCGAGACGATATAGTCGGCGTATTCGCGCGCCTCCTGTTCGGTGTCGCGCACGATCATGTGGACGCGCAGGCCATAGTCCAGCGTGCGGTCATAGCGCTCGGCGACGGCATGGACGGCCTGCATCCGGCCGGCCAGTTCCTCCATGCGCTCCGGCCACATCAGATAGACGTCGCAATGCTGCCCGCACAACTCCAATGCGGGAGGCGAATAGCCGCCGAAATACAGCAGCGGGCCACCGGTCTGATAGGGCTTCGCCGGATCGGTGGTCAGGCCATCGAAACGATACACCTCGCCCTGGTAGGAGATCTCGTCCCGGGTCCAGGCCTGTTTGAGGATTTCGACGACTTCGCGCGACCGCTGATAGCGGTAGCCGCTTTCGGCCTGCTCTCCTGGGAAGTCGGAGGAGATGATGTTGACCGTCAGCCGCCCCTTGAGCATGTGATCGAGCGTGGCGATGGTACGCGCGAGCATGATCGGCTGCATTTCGCCGCAGCGAACGGCGGCCAGCAGGTTGATGGTTTCGGTGATCGGGGCGCAGCCGGCCACAAAACTCAAGGTGTCCTGGCCGACCTGATAGGAGGAGGGGCATAGAATGTTGCGGAAGCCTTGACGTTCCGCGGTCTTCACGATGTTGGAGCAATGCTCCCAGGACGACCGGAGGTGGCCTTCCGGCACACCGAGAAACTGATAATCGTCCGAGCAAAGCGCTGCGAACCAGGAGACTTCGGCTCCCTCCAGATCCGGTGATGTGACCGGTACGACGGTCATGGCGTTCCTCCGCGACTTGCTTCTCGATTTTCTCTTGCGTAACACCCGCCATGATGTAAATCAATAGTGTATCAATTTGAGTCGTGACAGGTTGCCTCACCCAATGAAACCGGCTGGGAAACAGGCGGGGAACAATCCCAACGCATTGCCCCTCTACATTCAGATCAGCGAGCTGCTGATCCGAGATATCGCGGCCGGCCGGTTGATTGACGGGGAGCGTTTGCCGCCGGAACGCGATATGGCGGCCGACCTCGATATTTCGGTTGGAACCTTGCGCAAGGCGCTTGCGGAACTGACGCGCAAAGGCCTACTGGAGCGCGTTCAAGGGTCGGGCAACTATATCCGGCAAGGCGGCCCGACCGACAGCGTCTACGGCATGTTCAGATTGGAATTGCACTCCGGGGGCGGATTGCCGACCGCAGAGATCCTGGACGTGACCCGGCTCGACAAGCCGGCGCGATTGGTCGGGTTCGGGATCGGGGCGTTCGGTGTGAGCGCATGGGGAACACGTATCCGGCGTTTGCGGTTCCTGAATGATCAGCCCGTTGCGGTGGAAGAGATCTGGCTCGATGGCCAGGCCGGGGAAATCCGCCGCGAGCAACTCTCGGAATCGCTCTATCACTTTTATCGCAAACAGCTCGGCTTTCTGATTTCGCGGGCCGAGGACCGCGTCGGGATCGGTCAGGTTCCGGACTGGGCGCCCGACCGGTTCGGCAAGGCGCACGGGGCCCATGCCGGTTACATCGAGCGGCTGAGCTGGTCGGACGGCGCCGAGGCCGTGGAGTTTTCGAAGACATGGTTCGATACGGACCGGGCGCTCTATATCCAGCGCCTGAATTAGGGAGACATGGATGTCCGCAAGGGTAAATTACGGCGTGATCGGCTGTGGCATGATGGGCCACGAGCATTTGCGGAACATCGCACTGCTCGACAATGCCCATGTTTCGGCGATTTTCGAGCCGGATCCCGGCATGGCGGCCCAGGCTCAGGCCATTGCCCCCGCTGCCCAGCTCGCCAGCTCCCTGGATGATCTGCTGGACGTTCCCGATCTGGACTGTCTGTTGATCGCCAGTCCAAACCATTGCCATGTCGCCCAGATGGAAGCGATCCGGGCCAAGCGCCCGCTGCCGCTCATGGTGGAAAAGCCGCTTTACATTTTGGCGGAAGAGGAACACCGGCTGTCCGGGTTCGCCGCCGCTTATCCCGCCCCGGTCTGGGTCGCGATGGAATACCGGTATATGCCGCCGATCGCCGCCCTCATCGCGCAATGCGAGGAGGTGACCGGCGGGGTGGCCATGCTCACCATCCGGGAGCACCGCTTTCCGTTTCTCGACAAGGTCGGCGCATGGAACCGGTTCAACCGCACCTCGGGCGGAACATTCGTCGAGAAGTGCTGCCATTTCTTCGATCTCATGCGGCTCATCCTGAAATCGGAACCGGTGCGGGTGATGGCGTCCGGCGGGCAGGCAACCAACCACAAGAACGAGATCTATGACGGTGAAGTGCCCGATATCATGGACCACGGATATGTGCTGGTGGACTTTGAAAGTGGAGCCCGGGCCATGCTCGAGCTCTGCATGTTCGCTGAAGGCTCCCGCTACCAGGAAGAGGTCAGCGCTGTCGGTCCAAAGGGCAAGATCGAGGCCCTGGTACCCGGCCCGGGACGGTTCTGGCCACGCGATCTGGGAGAGCCGCCGGTTCCCCAGGTGATCGTCTCACCGCGCCATCCGAAAGGTCCGAAACAGATCGCCGTTCCGGTCGATCCCCACCTTCTGGATGCGGGCGACCACAACGGGTCCACCTTTTACCAGCACCAGCGTTTTCTGGAGCTGGTGCGCGGGGCGCGGACCCGGCCCGAAGTCAGCCTGGAGGATGGCCGGCGCGCGGTCGCCATGGGGCTTGCGGCCCAGACGTCGATGCAAACCGGGCAGGCCGTCGCGCTCAACCCGCTCACCCTGTCGTCGGTTGCCTGAGATTGGGCAGGGCCTGCGGCGCGCTGGCCCTTCCGAAGAACGTCTGGGGTGGGCGGGGCCGGACTACGCGGCCGCTCCCCTGCGTTCGGAAGTGCGTTCGCGTTCGAGGAAGCTGAACATGTCGCGGACTTTACCGAATTTCGGTGTGTCGAGTTCCAGATAGGAATGCATCAGGACGTCAATGTCGCCTGCGTTGAACGGTTTTTTCAGGAAACCGGAAATGCCCACAAAAGCCGCCGATCGTTCCAGATAGGTCGTATCGTTTGTCGACATCATGAAGATGCCGATCTTGCTCGATAGATCACGAATGGAGCCTGCAAGTTCTAGCCCGTCGACCCCGGGCATGTGAAAGTCCGTCAATGCCAACTTGTATTTGCCGGAACCGAGTGCGCGCAACGCAGCTCCCGCGCTATCGGCCTCCGCAATCTCGAAATCGAACCGGCTCTTTTCCAGGACCTTGCGGGCAAGTTTCCGCATAGTGGCGGAATCGTCGACGATCAGGATTGGAAATGTCGTTGTCATTGTAACGTAGGTCGCAACAATCTCGGCGACATCGTCCTTCGAAAAGGGTTTTTGCATGAAGTGATAAGCATTAAACCGCTTGAGGACTGCCTCCGACTTCTGATCGAGATTTCCTGAAACGGCCACCACCAGACAATTACTTGACGGGGTGCCATGCAAAGCGGCAACGACTTCGGGACCGCTCAATCCGGGCATATTGATGTCGATAAAGGCGATGTCGACCTGTTTGCTGCGCAAAAGCTCGAGCGCCAACGATCCGTTTTCGGCGCTGTCAATCTGGATGTAGCGTTTTGAACGGTGAGTGTTGATGCCCTCCTTGAGGACATCGCGGGCCGTCTTGCAGTCATCTGCAACGAGGGCCCGAATGGCTTTGTGGATCATTTTTGTGCCCATATGCGCGGTGGAGAGTGACCGCCGCGCAAATCTATCATCCGAAAGAAATTAGGGTTTAACCCGTAAATTTTCGATTACATCGATGATCTGCATTTAAGAGTTTCGGAAGTAAAAACCTGCATACGTTTTCAAAAATATCGACTTGATTTATGTTTTATTGCTTTTTTGTATTTTCGACTCTCTGAATGTTTCAGTTTGTCGTTGATCGAGGTTTTTCTTTGTCTTGGGCTTCTGTCCGTCATACAGGAATGTCCCTCGCGTCGGCGATGGCTTCCATCGTCATGTAGGATGTCACCGTTTCCAGATCGACTTTGGCAATGATGCGCTGATAAATCCGGTCGAAGGCATTCATGTCCTCGGCGACGACCTTGAGCATGTAGTCATAGTCGCCGGTGATCCGGTAGAAATCGATGATGTTCGGGATCGCAAGGATTTCGCCGCGGAATCGGTCCAGCCACTCCTTGGAATGATGCCTCGTGCGGACCATCATGAACACGGTGAGATCAAGGCCGAACTCGGCCGGATCGAGCCGGATCGTGTGGGATTTGATCACGCCAAGCGCGTCGAGGGCCTTCAACCGGCGCCAGCACGCATTTTGCGATAACCCGACCTTATCCGCCAGCTCCCGTTGGGAGAGCCGCGAATCCCGCTGGAGCGCCCTGACAAGGGCGCGGTCTATTTGATCTAGTTTCTGTTTCATTTACGATCAAATGACACAAAACATAGGTGTATGTGAAGGAATTAAGTGAAGATTGTTGACAGTCGTGGGTCATATCATTGCCATATCAATGGGAAAGGGCGGTTAATGATAGACCACGCTGTCGACGACAATACACTTGCGGTTTTTGAGCAGTTTCAACGAAATCTCGACCGTGGGGATCTCTTGAACGATCTGCGCCAGGGTCTGATCGGGGAGGGGGTCATGGTCGATGGGGCCTTCGGTCCCAAACCGCTTGTTTATGCCGATTATGTGGCATCCGGCAGGGCTTTGCGGCAGGTCGAGGACTTCGTCATGAGCCAGGTCCTGCCCTTTTATGCCAACAGCCACACCGAAGCCTCGTATGTCGGGGGAAAAATGACGCGGATGCGGGCTGCGGCCCGCGCGGTGATTGCCCGATTGACGGGTGCGGATGCCGGCTATGCTACGATCTTTGGCGGATCGGGAGCAACGGCGGGCATCAACCGTCTGGTGCACTTGCTGGGGGTGAGCGGGGAAGCCGCACGCGGTGGCAAACCGCTGGTACTGATCGGTCCCTACGAGCACCACTCCAACATTCTGCCCTGGCGGGAAAGCGGCGCCGAAGTGATCGAGATCGGTGAGGCCGCAAGTGGTGGCCCGGATCTTGCCGAACTGGAAGCCCACCTTGCGGGTGCCGCGCGCGGCCGGCTGGTCGTTGGCGCGTTCTCGCTGATGTCGAACGTTACCGGCATTATAACGGATGCCGACGCGGTGACCCGGCTTTTGAACCGGTACGGCGCCAAAAGCGTCTGGGACTGTGCGGGCAGCGGGCCCTATCAGCCGATCGAGATGAAAGCCGGCACCGATGCGCAGAAAGACGCGGTGATCGTATCCCCGCACAAGTTTATTGGCGGGCCGGGCGCATCGGGCATCCTGATCGTCCGCAAGGCTGCGGTCGAGCGGGAAACTCCGGTCCAGCCTGGGGGTGGAACCGTGCGTTTCGTGTCGCCCTGGGGGCATGACTACACGGACAGTCTTTGCGCGCGTGAGGAAGCGGGAACGCCGAATGTCATTGGCGATATTCGGGCGGCGCTTTGTTTTCTGGTCAAGGATGTCATCGGTCAGCCGGAAATGGATCGGCGCCACACCGAGTTGCGCACCCGCGCGCTGGACCGGTGGCGGGGCAATCCGAGTATCGAGATTCTCGGCAACCCGGCGGCCCCGGTCACCGTTCCGGTCTTTTCCTTGCGCCTTCGCGATCCGCGGACCGGCGGATACATTCACCAGCAGCTTGTGACCCGCATGTTATCCGACCTCTACGGGATCCAGGCGCGCGGCGGATGCGCCTGCGCCGGTCCCTATGCTCACCGGTTGCTGGGTCTCGACCGCGGAATGTCCAGCCAGTTGCGGACGGCGATCCTGTCGGGAGAAGAAACACAAAAGCCGGGCTGGACCCGGCTGAACCTGAGTGTGCTTTTGACGGATGAGAAGGCCGGGCACATCATTCAAGCCGTTGATGAACTCGCCGCAAATCCCTATCCGATGTGTGAGTGGTACGCCTGCGACCATGCGACGGCCCGCTTCAAGCCACTCGGGCAGGCTGCCTGATATGCCGCTGGGCAGCCTGGCTCGGCAGGCCGAGATATCTCGAGGAACTGATCCTCGATCCGGTGCATTCCCTGATCGATCAGAGCCGGAACGCACTTGCCTGCAAGACGGCGATCAACGCGGACGGCTTTGGCGTCGCCTGGTATGGCGAACGGGAGGCGCCCTGCATCTACAAGGATATACGGCCGGCCTGGTCGGATGCGAATCTCCGCCAGATCGCGCATCATGTGCGCGCGCGGTTGTTCCTGGCCCATGTGCGGGCCTCGACGGGCACCGCCACGACCCAGGACAACTGCCATCCCTTCGCGGTTGGTCCCTGGTCGTTCATGCACAATGGCCAGATCGGCGGATATGAGCGGATCCGCAAGAAGCTGGATGCGGAAATCCCGGATGCGCTGTATCGCCACCGGGTGGGCAACACGGACAGCGAGGCTCTGTTCCTGATCGCGCTCAGCCAGGGTTTGCAGGACGACCCGGTCGGAGGAATGGTGCGGGCCGTTGCCAAAGCCCAGAGGCTGGCCGAACAGGCCGGCGGTTTGCCCGCGATGCGTTTTGCGGCCTGCTGGTCCAACGGCCACGAGATCTTTGCGGCCCGCTACGCCTCGGACCACCTCGCGCCAACGCTGTTCTACCGAACCTTCGACGACGGCATCTGTATCGTTTCCGAGCCCTTTGACGAGGTTCGCGATGCCTGGTGCGAAGTGCCGCCCGGAACGGCCATCCGGGTCACGGCGACAGGGGTGGACATGCTCGGGCTCGACCTCGGGCTCTGTCCGGCCTGACCGGGAAAGCCCCGCCTTGGCCTGCACGGCGGGCAACACCCCGCCTCGCATTGGCCGGGTCTTATAGGCCGACAGTGCCCCCTGCGCCGCGGGATCACGCGTATTTTTCAATGAAGGCGTCAATGCCGAGGGTGCGGAAATCCGGCAAACGTTCCTTCAACTCGCCATGGCTCCAGTTCCACCAGGCCATTTTCAGGAGGGCGTCGGCCTGCTGCCGGGTGAACCTGCGTTTGATTTCCCGCGCCGCCACGCCGCCCACGATCGTATAGGGCGCGACATCCTTCGCGACGACAGCGCCTGCGGCAAGGATCGCGCCGGTGCCGACCGTGACCCCGGCCAGAACCGTCACCCCATGGCCAACCCACACATCGTGGCCGAGCGTGACCCAGTCCTTCTTCCGCCAGTTGAAGAACGCATCGTCGTCCTCGCCCAGATCATAGGCTGCAGCCCGGTAGGTGAAATGATGCTGCGAGGCGCGCCAGGTCGGATGATTGCCGGGATTGAGCCGCACATTCCGGGCGATCGAGCAAAACTTCCCGATGGTCGTCCAGACCACGTCTCCCCCCTGCACGATGTAGGAGTAGTCGTCCATCGAGGACTGGCGCATTTCGGTGAAGGCCCCGACCTCGGTCCATCGGCCAAGCTCGCAGTCCAGGACGAGCGCGTCGGGGTGGATCGAAGGCGTTTCGGAAAGGGCGGGTTTTTCGGACGGAGATTTCATGCGCCTTGCTCGTGTCATGTGGATTGAAAGCGCCGTCTTAACCTTTTCCGGCTCTGGAATCATGGCGGCGGGATGACAGTTCCATGACACCGGTCCGGAGCGCTTTTCGGCGGCGTTGTAACGCGCAGGAACGACTGGCCTTAAGGCTTAAGCGGGATTATCCGGGAATTTTCGGGAGTTGGCGGTTTTGTGCGGATTTGAGGGGTATTTAACGCGCCGTTGAAATACTCCTTGCGCAGGTTCGGTTGGCACCGCGTGCCTGATTGTCGCCTGGCCGGATGAAAAAGCGCTTTCAAGACAGCCCTTATGCGGCTTAAAGCCGGAAACAGGGCAGGGGAGTTGGGCCCCGGTTCCCTGGGCCGCGTTTCTTGCGGCTTTTCAATGTAAACCCAATGGAAGCTGGGGTTCCACCACGTTCCGTGGTGGGAACCGAGGGACCGTGTTCCATACCTCAATTTACACGAATCCGGGCTCTCAACCGGTCCAGTGTTGTCAGGCCAGTTCCTTCCGTGCTGCTGCCCCGGGGTCTTAGATGTTATTCGAGTTGGACCCGTCCTTGATCCGTTCGCCGGCTTCCGTCATGGCGAGCAAGGGCACCAAGACACATTCGCGGGGGACACCCAAATCTGTCCATGATCTTGATCTCAAAACCAGCGGTCTCAAAGATCCGGTGGAGCAGGTTTTCTGTCGAGCGAGGAATGAAGCGTTGGTATAAAGTTCGGGTGGAGCCGCGATTTTTAGAAGCCAGCTGGCCGATACAATTCATATGCTGGGCCTCTGTCCGAGACCACGAATACCGTCAAACTCAGCTTTCATAGGACGGAGCGATCTTGAATGCCGCCTAAATCCTTTACCCCGGAAGAGCCGGCCCTGCCGATGAACTACCCGGGCTTCGTCTTCCGAACGCTTCGCGAAGAAGGGTACCCGGCGCATGCATTGCTCGCGGAAACGGGCCTTGAAGAGACGCGTCTGAGCGATCCGCACTTCCGATGCGGCTTTCAGCCTTTGCGCCGGCTTTTTCTGAATGCGATCGAACAGACCGGTGACCCCCATCTAGGGATCAAACTGGCTCTGCAGTTCCAGCCCACCTACATCGGAATTCCCGCCTACACAGCCATGAATGCGGCACGTTTCAAAGACGGACTCGATATTCTGGTCAGGTTTTTTTTCCTAAACTTCCCGGCATTCGAAGTGTGCTTGTTGACAGGTGAAACAGGTCTCCAAACGGGCGAAGCAACCATTCGCCTGCGATCAAAGTTTTCGTTCGAAGACATCGAGTATTTCGGGATCGGCAGTGCCATCGTCGCGATCAACGGATTGCTCAAGGCAATGCTGCGGGCCGACCACGCTGCGATCCGTGCCGAGATGGCGGTGAACGCGCCCGATGGCTGGACAGGCATGGAAGCGAAGATCGGCTTCCCTATCCGCTTCGAGACCGCCGAAAACAGGATCATCTTTCCAGAGGCCCTGTTGGATCTGTCTCTCCCAGGTTCCGACCCAATCAATCATGCGCGGTTTCTTGGCCTTTGCGAAGCATTCGCGCAGGAAATGGCCTTCCAGGCGACACCCGTCACTCAGGTCATGGCGATCCTGGAGGGCACGCCGTCCTTGACGGTACCGCTCTCGGATGTTGCGGCAGAGTTGGGGTATTCCGAGCGCGGTTTACGCCGGCAGCTGGAGCGGTCCGGCACCTCCTATCGAAAACTCCTGGATCAGGTCCGCGAGCAACGCGCGCGGCACCTCCTTTCAGGCACCATGCAACCCATTAAGGCGATAGCGGGGGCACTCGGATTCGAGTCCTCTTCGAACTTTGCCCGCAGTTTTAAACGCTGGACCGGGAACACGCCGAAAGGCTTCCGGGACGCGGTACAGGCCAAGACCAGCTCTGACCGAAAATGAATGCCCTCTGGCCGCAGGTGATCCCGAACAGCGTCCGTAGTTCCACATAAGCGCGCTACAAAGCGCATGAAAAACTTGCGGATTGAACCGCCGGGTAAAGCGTGTGGAACACTCATGTCAGGCATTTCGGGCATTCCATTGGAGGACGGCGCAAGCAAAGGCGCCTTGAGCGGGCCCAGCCGCGGCCAGGCCTTTTGGAAGCTGACCGCGCTCGTCGTCTGCGCCCCTTTTCTCGGCGTACCTCAGGTCTTGGCTGACGTGACCAGCACGGATCTGACCGATACCACGGCGGACATGGCACTGCCTCGGCAGACTGATGGCCAATCGGCTGAGCTTCTGTCGGCTTTCTTCGGGCTCGACAACGCCTTGCCGTTTCTATCCAGGCTCATTTGCCGCGGCGCTCCCGGTAAAGACGGGATGCCTGTGATTTTCTCAACGGAAATTGACCACTCGACCTTGCAGGGTGGCGACTTCCGGGTCACGACCGCTTCCGGTGCAACGGGGACAATGCACTGCGTGACACTCCTGCCTGCAACCGACGCTGGTGAGTTGCGCACGGTGCTTCTGATTGGAGAATTTGGCGACGCGGACAAGGATCCACCGGTCCGGGTCGAGATTGTCGGACACATTCATTCCATCGATGGAGCATTGGACTTCAAAGGCGCTGCGGTTGACGTGACCCCCCTTGCAGCAGGTCCCAGCTTGGTAATGGCAGAAATCGTAAATCCGGCTGCTCAGGATCAAGGGTTAGGCCTGCGCCGCACCGACGGCACTGACTGTCCGTCGGAGGGCATCCAGCAGGCCGTGCGGGTGGTCTGGGCAGGCGGCGTCACGCTGGAAAACGGCGAAGAGCCCGGCGAAGCAGAGCGCAATCTCTACAGCGTGACCGTAGGCGGCACGGAGGGAGCGCAACGCGAGATCACGCCCACCGCGCTCGCCGATCTGGGGGATGGTGACAACAACCATCTCTTGTGTCTCGACACCGCCGACACGCCCATTTCCGTCTCGTTTCCAGATGGGATCTTCATCGACCCGAACGGCGACCTTAATCCTGCGACGAGGATCGCGGTCTTTCCGAAAAAATAGTGTTTCTCGAATGCGCAGGCGCGTTTTGAAACCATGAAGAACAGAAGGTATCAGACATGATCGGATCGGTCCGGACCGCGCTTGGCGCGTTTGCGATGACAGCGTTGATGGTGCTTCCGGCGCAGGCGCAGGATGCCCGCCCAAACATCTTGGTGGTGCTGTTCGACGATGTCGGCTTCACCGGCTTCGGGGCCTACGGTGCCGATGCCCGCACACCTCGCATCGACGCTCTTGCGCAATCGGGCACGCTTTTCTCCCGGTACTATTCGTCTCCCTTCTGCGGGCCAAGCCGCGCCATGCTGATGACCGGTATGGACAACCATCAAGTGGGAATGGGCACGCTGGTGGAAACGGTGACGCCCGACCAGCGCGCGCTGCCCGGCTACTCCATGGTGTGGGATGACGATCAAGCGACGCTCGCAACGCTGTTGTCGGACGCGGGATACCATACCTATGTCACGGGCAAATGGGGCATTGGTGCAAAAGGCGCGAATTTGCCCGACCGGTTTGGGTTCGACCGCTCCTATGTGATGGATTCCACCGGCGGCAGCAACTACGATCACTCGCATTATCTGCCGGGTTACCCGGAAGTCTCTTGGTATGAGAACGGAGAACCGGTCCGTTTGCCCGAGGATTTTTACTCCTCGCGCAATCTGGTCGACCAGATGATCCGGTACATCGACGAGGGCGATGCGGATCAGCCGTTCTTCGGGTTCCTGTCGCTTCAGGCCATCCACATTCCGGTTCAGGTGCCCGCCGAATTCATCGACAAGTACAATGGTGTCTTCGATGCCGGGTGGGACGTGATGCGCCAAGAGCGCTTGCAACGCACCATCGAGCTCGGTCTTGTGCCCCCGTCCACGACCTTGGCTCCTGTGCACCCGGACCACCGCGCCTGGGACGATCTATCGCCGGAAGAAAAGGCGGTGGAAGCGCGGAAGATGCAGGTGAACGCCGGCATGACCGAAGCGGCCGATTTCCATATCGGACGCCTTCTTGATCATCTTCAGGCAACCGGCCGGCTTGAGAACACGATTGTCGTCGTGACGTCCGACAACGGTCCGGAATCCGGTGTAACGTCGCTCGACAATCCGCTTGTGAACCTCTTGCTAGACACGGTTCGCGGTCTGGAGGGCTATGACACCTCGCCCGAAAACTTGGGCTTGCCCGGCAGCCTCACCGCCATCGGTCCGGAATGGGCTTCGGTTTCCGCGTCGCCGTTCAACCTCTACAAATTCTATTCCAGTGAAGGCGGCTTACGCGTGCCGCTGGTCATCGCCGGCCCGGGTGTCAATGCCACCGGCGTCCAGCACGCCCCGGTTCACGTCGCCGATCTGATGCCGACTTTGCTGGACGCGGCCGGCGTGACCTACGACCCGGGCGCGTTTTACGGGCAAAGCATCCTGCCTGTACTCGCAGGTGAAGCGGACGAGATCCGCAGCCCGGACGAAAGCTTCGGTTTCGAGGTGAGCGGCAATGCGGCGCTCTACCGTGGAAACTGGAAGCTGGTGCGCACCGCGCTGCCCCGTGGCGACTTCACCTGGCGGCTTTACGATCTGTCGGTCGATCCGGGTGAGACCAAGGATCTTTCCAGTGAAAACCCGGACCTTTTCGCAGACATGCGGGCCGAATACGCGGCTTACACCGAAGAGACCGGCGTGTTCGAACTCGGCCGTGAAGACTACGCCGAAAAGCAGCTCTTTGCGAACCTTCTGGAGCGATCCATCGGCGCCTATTGGCCCTATGCGGCCGGTCTGGTCCTGTTGCTGGTGATCGGTCTTTACGCGCTGGTCCGCATCATCCGCATGCTCTTGCGCCGCCCGGCCCACTGACCTTGAGATTTCACACACCCGGCAGAGGGCATTGCCTGAAAACCTAGACCCGGAGACATGTCATGACCTGGATCATCATCACCCTTCT
Source organism: Roseibium aquae (assembly GCF_008711285.1). Taxonomy (GTDB): domain Bacteria; phylum Pseudomonadota; class Alphaproteobacteria; order Rhizobiales; family Stappiaceae; genus Roseibium; species Roseibium aquae. The sequence continues at coordinate 72,689 of NZ_VXDC01000010.1, read as the reverse complement.
CATTCTGGCCGGCCTGGCCCTTCTCACTTACCTCTACTTGCCGGCCTTCTTGCGCCTGTTGGGCATTCACCGGCATTACACCATCCCCGATTTTGACCTGAAGGGGCGCCGCGCCCTGGTGGTGTGCACAAACCACAACCGCCTCGACCCGTCCAACAAGGCGACAGGTGCCTTCGGGTCGGAGTTCACGGTGCCCTATTACGCCTTCGTCAACGCGGGGCTCCAAGTGGATATGGCCTCCCCCAAAGGCGGTGAAATCCCGATCCAGCCCGGGTCCTGGTCCTGGCCGCTGGCGTCCGATGACGACAAGCGCTTCATGGCCGACGAGAAAGCGATGCACGACCTCAAGCACTCCAAAGCTATCGCCGACCTCGATCCGAACGATTATGACGTGATTTTCATGGCCGGCGGCTGGGGCGCGGCCTACGACCTGATGCAGAGCGACGAGCTGGCCGATTTCGTCACCCGGGCGAATGCGGCCGGCAAGATCCTGGGCTCGGTCTGTCACGGTGCTTTGGGCCTGTGCGGCGCAAAGGGCCTTGATGGCGATCCGTTGGTCAAGGGACGCCGCGTGACCGGCGTGACCAACAACCAGATCAACACGTTCGGCATTGCGATCACGCCCAAGCACCCGGAAGAGGAATTGCGCAAGCTCGGCGCCCTGTTCGAATGCCAGCATGCCTTCCGGGATCCGTTCGCAACGCACACCACGATCGACGGCAATCTGATCACCGGCCAGAACCAGAACAGCGGCTATGAAACCGCGCACCGCATCCTGGAGAAAATGGCAACGCAACGAAACCTCTGATCCAGTGGTGACGCTTCGGACCACCGGAGGAGCCTGAGGATGAACATCCCATACCCGACCTGTATTGCCTGGCCGACGGTGGAAAGAGCGGCTTTCGGCCTGATCTACGGATCGATTCTGGTGCTGAGCCTGTTGATGGCCTTGGGCGACCCGCCCGAGGCTCCTTTCGAGCCGGCCTTGGTGTTGTTCGGATCGGTTCTGGCGGTAACGCTCGCCAGGGCCTTCGCGGCGCTTCTGTCTCATGCCATAGAGACAGGCGAGCGCATGTTGACCCTGACGGCCTTTCAGGGCGCCTGGCAGCACAGCCACCCCACGCTGATCGTCGCGAATGTGCCAACGGCACTCTTCATCGCCGGAGGGCTCGGGTGGCTGACCATGAACACTGCGACCCTGCTGTCCCAGGCGTTCTGCATTGCGATCCTGATTTTGGTCGGCGCCCGGGTCGGATGGGTGATCCGGCACAGTTGGTGGCTGCCGATCGGCGGGGCTCTTTTCGCGGGGGGTGTCGGTATCGGACTGGCAGCGATGAAATACGCCCTTCATTGAAAGGCCGCGAAACAATCAGGTTTCGTGACAGTGATCAAGGCGGCCGGAGCTTTTTTATGGCCGACTTCAGTCGGATCATCCATTTGAAGGAACGCCAAGATGTCCTGGATTAAATACACGGTGGGCACGCTCGCGGTATTGGCCGCCGCCGTCTATTTCGGCTTGCCGCCTGCGCTGAACGCAATGGGGTTCCACCCGCATTATGACGTGCCGGAGTTCGGTCTTGCCGGCCATCGGGCCCTGATTGTTACGACAAGTCACGGCACGCTGGGGGAGACGGGCCGGGCCACCGGTGTGTTCGGTTCGGAAATGAGTGTTCCCTACTACGTCTTCCGCGAAGCGGGACTTGACGTCGATATCGCCTCGATAAAGGGGGGCGAGATCCCGGTCGAGCCGTGGTCGATGAGTTGGCCGCTGGCAACGCCCGAGGACTTGCGTTTCAAGGACGATCCCGCGGCCATGCAGATGTTGCGGGACTCTCTTGCCATCACTGAAGTCGACCCGGACGCCTATGACGTCATCTTCATGGCCGGTGGCTGGGGGGCTGCCTATGACCTGGCGCAGAGCGCGGCACTGGCCGAGGTGGTCACCCGCGCCAATGCCAATGGCGCCATTCTTGGCTCGGTCTGCCATGGCGCGCTTGGCTTGGTGAACGCTGAGGACGTTGACGGCTCACCGCTGATTGAAGGGCGCCGGGTCACGGGGGTGACAGACAAGCAGGTCGCGGAGCTCGGCATAGAGATCACGCCAAAGCATCCCGAAACCGAGATGCGGGCGGCGAACGCCGTGTTTGAAGCCGAGACTGGATGGCGGGACTTCTTTGCGACACATACGGTGGTCGACGGCAACCTCGTGACCGGCCAGAACCAGAACAGCGGTTATGAGACCGCCCATCGGATACTTGAACTCCTCGCGGACAGGCAAAGTGCGAACTAGGATCAAACTCCTGCTGGGCGGCGGCGTGGCGGCAGCTTTTTTTGCTGCCACCTCTGCTTTCCTTTGGCCCTATGTCGTGCCGGCGTCGACAACAGACCGGGCTTGCGCTTTGGACGAAAGCCGGCTTGGCGGCTTCGTCGACATTCCCGGCGGCGGGTTCATGATGGGGGTCGATCCGGTCTTTCCCGAAGAAGGACCTCCCAGGAAGGTCCTTGTCTCGCCCTTCCAGCTTCAGGCCCATGAGGTGACCAACAGCCAGTTCGCGGCCTTCGTCGCGGACACGGGCTATGTCACCGAAGCGGAGCGAAATGGCGGCTCGGCCCGGTTCAGCGAAAGCGATACGCCCGAGGTCTTCCTGTCCTGGTGGTCCCTCGACGCCGGGGCGACCTGGCGCACGCCCGACGGCGCGGGCTCCGACCTCGAAGGACGCGCGCTGCATCCGGTGGTGCATGTGACCCTGAACGATGCGAAGGCCTATGCCGAATGGGCGGGGGGACGCATCCCGACGGAGGTCGAGTGGGAATACGCCGCCAGCCTCGGCCTCTTCGATCCCATGGACCCGGAATCGGGTGTCCGCGCCCCCGACGGCGGGATGCGCGCCAACATCTGGACCGGCTTCTTCCCGGTCTTCAACTCGCGCCGCGACGGTTTCGACGGAACCGCGCCCGTCGGCTGCTTCGAGCCGGGGCTGACCGGCGCCTACGACATGATCGGGAATGTCTGGGAGTGGACAGACACGCCGTTCGCGCAGGCCGTGCCGCGGTTCACCATCAAGGGCGGGTCGTATCTTTGCAGTGAAGATTACTGCCGCAGATACCGTGCGGCGGCCCGCGAAAGCCTCGAGGTGGATTTCAGCACCGCGCATATCGGGTTTCGCATTGTGCGCAGCAAAGAGGGCACCGATGAACCGGGCTGACTTCACCGTTCGGCAAATACCCGCGTGTGAAACCAGGGAAAAGGACTAGGCTGATGTCGATTGATCAGGCGCAGAGAATATTCCTTATGGCCATGGGCATCGGCCTTGTGCCGATTGCCTTGACCTATGGCGCGGTTCCCGGGAAAAGTCTGCCCTGGCTCTACGGTATCAGCGATCCTGACCTTGCCACGCGGCATGTTTTCAGGGCTGTCATGGGCCTCTATCTTGGCATGATATGCTTCTGGCTGGCGGGCGTCCTGTGGCCCAGCCTGCGGACCGCGGCCCTATGGACCGTGTTCGTTTTTGTGACTGGCATTGCCTTAGGCCGGGTGCTGAGCCTCATACTTGACGGTTGGCCCGGGCCATTGCTGCTTTTGTATCTTCCCGCTGAAATTGTGCTGGCAGTGGCGGCGCTGTTGCTCATCGTTCTCGCGCGCGGCCGGAAAAGCGAAGCCCCGACCTGATCCGCCTGGCCAGACGAAAAGCGCTTTCAAGACAGCCCTTATGCGGCTTCAAGCCGGGGAACAGGGCTGGGGGGGCAGGTCACTCGTTCCCTGGGGCCAGTTCCTGGCGGGTTTTCGTGGCGAAATCACCGGAGGTCAGGGTTTTATCCGTCCTGTGGTGGGAACTGGGATCCCGCGTTTCGGGCCTTTGAATATAAGGCTTTGAGCCAGTTCTGTTTTTGATTTCGATCCGTCCTCAAACTTTGTCCGCAGTTTTAGAGCACGTCGCATTTAATTGGTTCTATATCCCGCGGCTTTGAAGAAGTTGAGAGGCCGGATCGGTTTTAACCATCCTTCAAATACGGTTTGAACCGGTGCCATCCGTTCCTGCGCGTTGGGCCATCCGTTTTTGCGCGCCACACAATTGAAATTGGATGAGTTGATTTATAGATTAGCTGGCAAAACAATAAATCTAATAAATTCATATATTTATTTGTTTTGATATCAATTAGTCATCAAACTGTCAAAAGCTTTCCGGCCGCTTGTCATGCACCTGTAACAAATCCGTGGCTCCTGTCGGCCAACTAAGCACAACAACTGACAGGGTCGGCTTGTGATTCAATTTGACAAGGTCACAAAAACTTTTGGCGCGCGTACAGCCGTTAACAAAGTGAGTTTCACGGTCGAGCAGCCGCAGATGGTTGGCGTGATCGGACGCTCGGGGGCTGGCAAATCCACGCTTTTGCGGATGATCAACCGTCTCACGCCCGCAACCTCCGGCCGGATCATCTTCAAGGGTGAGGATATCCTGGCGCTGAAGGGGGCGACCAAGCGCCGGTGGCAGCGCGACTGCGCGATGGTCTTCCAGCAGTTCAATCTTGTCCCCAGGCTGGATGTCGTCACCAATGTGATGCTCGGCCGCCTGAACGGGCACGGCACGTTGAAGAGCCTCTTCAACATTTTCAGCAAGGACGATGTCGCGGCCGCGCTTTCAGCGCTCGACCGTCTCGGAATTGCGCAAGAAGCGACCAAGCGGGCGGAGGAATTGTCAGGCGGTCAGCAGCAGCGCGTCGCCATCGCCCGGGCGCTGATGCAAGACCCGCACATGATCCTGGCCGATGAGCCGATCGCCTCGCTCGATCCGATGAACGCCAAAATCGTGATGGATTCGCTTCGGGAAATTCACGAGCGCGACAACAAGATCGTGCTTTGCAACCTTCATACGCTCGACACCGCGCGCACCTATTGCGACCGCGTCATCGGCATGCGCGACGGACTGATCGTGTTCGATGGTCCGCCCTCCGAGCTTTCGACGGACGTCGCGCGCGAGATCTATGGCGCTGACGAAAGTTTCAACGAAGCCGCGACCTCGACGTCCATCGAAGGCAATGGCCAAACGAATCCCGCCGGTGTGATGGCACCAGCGGCCGCGGTATCCGGCTGATCGCCGGTGCCGCTCTTTAGCTCTGTCCATCCTAGTGAACACATGGGGAGTGTCCCAATGAACGTTGTATCCAAGCTGGCTGCGCTGACAGCCGTTAGCATGATCGCTCTCGGTGCCGCATCCGGCGTCCAGGCGCAAGACATCACCGAATTCCGGATCGGCATTCTGGGCGGCGAAAATGCCTCCGACCGTCTGCGCTCCAACGAGTGCCTGCGCGAAAAGACGGAAAAGCTCCTCGGCGTTCCGACCAAGCTTTTCGCCCCGGCCGACTATAACGGCGTGATCGAAGGTCTGCTCGGCGGCAACCTGGACATGGCCTGGCTCGGCGCTTCGGCCTATGCCAAGGTCTACATGACCAACCCGGACGCTGTTGAGCCGGTTCTGGTCAAGATCAATGTCGATGGCAGCTACGGCTACCACTCGATCGGTTTTGCCCGCGTTGACCGCGAAATCAACTCGCTGGAAGACATGAAAGGCAAGGTTTTCGGCTTCGGCGACCCCAATTCCACGTCCGGCTACCTGATCCCGTCCATCGAAATCCCGAAACTCGGCTATTCCATGACACCGGGTGAGTATTTCGGCGACGTGGTGTTCACCGGCGGTCACGAGCAAACGATCATCGCTGTCGCCAATGGCGACATCGACGCCGGCGTGACCTGGGCCGATGGTCTGGGCGCCTGGGAAGACGGCTACAATTCCGGTGCCCTGCGCAAGGCCTCCGATGCCGGTCTGGTCGACATGACCGAGCTGGTCGAAATCTGGAAGTCCCCGGTGATCCCGGAAGGCCCGATTGTTCTGTCCAAGACCCTGCCGGAGCGCGTGAAGCTCGACATGACCGCCATGCTGGCTTCGCTCGGCTTCATGGACAAGGAATGCGCCTACAGCTTCATGGCTGGCGAAGTGCTCGGTCTGGCGCCGATCAACCACAGCGAATACGAGAGCATCATCGCGGCACGTAAAGCCAAGAACTGAGCTTAAGTGTTGAAATAGGCGCGGGCCGGGCGACCGGCCCGCGTTTTTGATGCCTCGGCAAATCCTTAAAGGTTGTTTTCATGGCCGTTGCTGCCCTCGAGCAAGAGATCATGTCCTTGCGCAAGCGCCGTCAGCTCTATTCGCTGATCGGCGTGCTGCTCGTCATTGGTGTCGTGGTTTCGGGATATTCGAAATCCAACTCAATGAATTCCGGCGGCTTCTTCCAGGGACTTTCCCAGTTTTTCGATTATCCCAGTGAAATCGTCGTCGAGGCGTGGCAGTCCGGGCCGGCGTTTTTCGGCATCATGGCCGGGTTCCTTCCCGCCATGCTGGAAACCTTGAACATCGCCGCGGTGGCGACACTGATCGGCGGCGCGCTGGCCGTTGTCCTGGCCATGGCCTCGTCGCGCAATGTCGACAGCTGGGGGCCTCTGATCCCGGTCACCCGGCGCCTGATGGATATCACGAGGGCCTTTCCCGAACTGATCATCGCGCTGTTTCTCATCTTCATTCTCGGGTCGAGCCCGGTGCCGGCCATGATCGCGGTGGCGCTTCACACCGCCGGGGCGCTCGGCAAGCTGTTCTCGGAAGTCAACGAGAACATTGATCGCAAGCCCATCGAGGGTTTGAGCGCGTGCGGTGCCAACTGGTTGCAGCGGATCCGCTACGGGGTGATGCCGCAGGTCGCTCCCAATTATCTGAGTTATTTCCTGCTCCGGCTTGAGATCAACGTGCGTGCCTCGGCCATTCTGGGGTTCGTTGGGGCCGGCGGCATCGGTCAGGAATTGCGCAGGACCATCGGCTGGGGGCAGGGCGCGGGCGATGAAACCGCCGCTATTTTCGTCCTCTTGTTCATAACCATCATGATCATCGATCAAGTCTCGTCCTATCTGCGGGGCAAGCTGGTCGGATCCGACCGGGCGCATTGAGGAGCTTCCGACATGGCGATCGACACACTTGATGCCCCCGTCATCGACCACGAGCGCGTCTTTGAGCGTGTTCAGCGCCGGGCATGGATCACCATTGCCGCACCGCTGGCCGTGATTGCTTATCTCACTTACACGTGGTTCGCCTTTGGGGTGCCGGAGCTTCTTGAGCGGGCCCAACCCGACCGGGCTGTTATTCTGGCCACGGACTCGGTCGCCTATAAGGTTCACGTGGTCAAGGATTTCCGCCGCGACGAAGTTGATGTCGCGATCGAGGGGGAACGCACGGCGACCTACGCCCCCGATGACTATCCCGACTGGGTGGTGGTTGATGGCGAGCGGATCGAAGTCGATCTGGGTCAGGGCTATCTGGTCGAAATCGCCGGGCAAACCGCGCGCTTCACCGTTCCCGGCTATGGCACCATCGTGTCCACGGCGGTGGCCGACGGCGTTGAAACGCAGTTGCCACCCGGTCCGGTGCCGGAATGGCTGCGCGATGATCCGCGGAAGCTGGATGCGCGGCCCTCTCTCGACCGGCGGGTTCAGGTGACCCGAACCAAGATCGAGGTGCATAACTACTTCGGCGGCTGGGAGAATTTCTGGTTTCCGTTTAATTCGCAGCTCCATGGCATGTCGATCGGCCAGCTTTACGCCCTGGCGTTGAGCGGGGATCGGCTGGATCCGCAGACCTCCAATCTCTGGTTCATCGTGAACGAGTTTCTCGAGAACCCGGATTGGCAGCATGGCCATGTCTTCGTCGCGCTGTTCGAAACCATCATGATGGCGGTGCTCGGCACGATCACAGCGGCTGCTTTCGGCTTGCCGCTGGCGTTTCTGGCGGCCAAGAATTTCACGCCCTCCCTGATCCTGCGGTTCACCACCCGGCGTCTGTTCGACTTCCTGCGCGGCATCGACATGCTGATCTGGTCGCTGATCTTCATCCGCGCCTTTGGTCTTGGACCGCTGACCGGCGCATTGGCGATCGCCTTCACCGACACAGGCTCCCTCGGCAAGCTGTTTTCCGAGGCCCTGGAAAACATCGACAACAAGCAGGTGGAAGGGGTCCGGGCAACCGGGGCCAGCCAGTTGCAGCGCTACCGGTTTGGCGTCATTCCCCAGATCCTGCCGGTCTTTGTCTCCCAGGTGCTCTACTTCCTGGAATCGAACACCCGCTCGGCCACCGTGATCGGCGCACTGGGCGCGGGGGGGATCGGCCTTGTTCTGGTCGAAACGATGAAGACCTCCAGGGACTGGGAAAACACGACCTACATCATCATCATGACCATCGTGGTCGTGATCGCGATGGACCAACTGTCGAGCTGGCTGCGCCGCAAGTTGATTGAAGGCAAGTAACCGGTTCATTTTGAAAAGCCTTGCAAAAACCCCGGGGGCGGCGCCTCCGGGGTTTTTTCTCAGGGAAAATGTCGGCTGTTTTCGTGGTCCATCTGTCTATCTGGTCAACGGGCAAGGCGGACGCTCCGTTTCCGTTTGATATCGGGGGGCGCGGCCTTTTTGCCGCAATTCAGCCGGTCTACGATGGCAAAGTCTCGAACTTGAGATTCGTCTTTGGGGGGCTGATGATGCGCATGGTTGGACTTGGGATGAACCGGACCGTTCTGATGGCATGGGTCAGCGTTTGCATTGCCCTTCTGCCGCTCCCGGCCCTCGCCATCGAAAGCTGCGTGTCCCGGCTCAAGCAGGAGGCAGTTTCGGCCGGCGTGAACCCATCCGTCGCCAGCCGGATGCTCGACGGGGCTAGGTATGACGAAAAGGTGATCCGGTTCTCGACCAGCCAGCCCGAGTACCAGATACCGATCTGGGACTACATGGCTTTTCTTGTTGATCCCAAGCGCATCGAGGATGGACGGCAATTGATGCGGCAACACGCACGCACCTTGAGCGCGGTCGAACAGAGATATGGCGTCGACAAACATGTGGTGCTCGCTGTCTGGGGAATCGAAAGCGACTTCGGACAGGTCCGCGGCGATTTCTACACTCCCCATGCGCTGGCAAATCTTGTGTGCGCCGGGGGACGGCGTTCCAACTATTTCCGCGGCGAACTGATCAAGACCCTCCAAATCGCATCGCGCGGGGATGTCCCTGTTGAGGCATTCCAAGGGTCCTGGGCCGGGGCCTTTGGCCAGACCCAGTTCATGCCAACGACCTATGCAGCACTCGCGGTCGACTTCGACGGGGATGGCCGCAAGGACCTGGTCAACTCGATCCCCGATGCGCTTGGGTCCACGGCTAATTTCCTGAAGGATGCCGGATGGCGGAACACGCGCCCTTGGGGCATGGAGGTCAAGGTGCCAGACGGGTATTCCGGCCCGGAAGGCCGCCGTGACTATGCGTCCCTGGATACCTGGAACCGGCGGGGCCTTGCGAAGATCGACGGCTCCCGTCTTTCCGGCGCTCTGGAGGCCGGATTGATCCGGCCGGCCGGCGCTAATGGACCGGCTTTTCTGGTTACGCGGAACTTTCACGCCATCCGGACCTACAATGCCTCCACGTCCTATGCGCTTGCCATCGTACTTCTGTCGGAACTTGTCGCCGGCCGCGGGCCCTTCGTAACGCCCTGGCCGACCGACAATCCGGGACTGTCCCGCGCGCAGCGCTTCGAACTGCAGAAGCTTCTGAACCAGAACGGCTTCAATGTCGGGGAGCCGGACGGCAAGGTCGGTCCGATGACGCGCGCGGGGATCCGGGCTGCGGAAGAAAAGTTCGGCATGCCGGTGACAGGCCGCCCGTCCTGGAACGTTTATTATGCGCTCGGCGGGCGGTAACGTTCGACCGTGAGGGGCGGGAGCGCCGCGATGGTGAAGCCGCCGGCCAGCACTTCAGAATCCGGGCGCCAAGCCGGCCTTGGGTCTGGACGCCCGAGTGCGTTGTGTTCACGTCAGCGGCGCACGCCGAGCCGGTTGACGCCGCCATTGCGGTTGGTCGGCGTGCTGGTTGCCGCGGGGGCGCCCGGTGCGACCACGACCGGGCCCGCGGCCGGTCTGACCACGCAACCGGCCGGAAAGCCGGGCCGGGTGCAGTAGATCACGGTTGCCGTCGGGCGCACCACACACCCTTTTGGCACACCGGGTCCCCCGGTGCAGTAGATCACCGTCGCCTCCGCCGGAGCGGGCACGATGCCAAGGGATGCCCCAAGAATGCCGAAACCGGCCAGAATGCGGACAAGGCCTAAACGAAAGGGATGTCCCATCAATGCCTCCTCACTGGTTGAGGTGTTGCAAACAGCTGCCGGCTGCCGGAGCGTTCTTTTTTGCCGTGTCCCGGCTCATTTCACCCGACATGACAAGTTTTCTGACCTCGGCGGTCATGACTTCTCTGAGGTCCACGCCCGGCGCCACCCGCGGCGCCGTGACGGCATAGATCTTCTGGCCGTCCGGCGTGAGTTTGGCTGCACAGGTCTCGGCCTCGGGCGGTCCGGCGAAAGCGGCGGCGGGCAGCAGAACGGCTAGGGAAATCACGGGTAGTCTCATCGAAATTGTCTCCGGACCAAAAAAACAGTAGACTCTGAGACTGACGATCAGAGGCTGAGCGATCAACTCGCTTTCCAGATTTGCTTCCTGTTCAAGGCTCTCGCCGCCAAAGTATTGAAGATCATGAGAAAACAGCCGAAGCAACAGCGTGCCCGGCAAACCCTCGACCACTTCTACGAGGCGACAGCTCAGCTTTTGCAGTCGGGCGAATCCAACACGGTCACGACCAACCACATCGCCGACCGGGCCGGATTTTCGATTGGCACGCTCTACAGGTATTTCCCGAACAAGCGGGCAATCCTGCATGGATTGGCGATGCGGGAAATGGAGCGTCAGGAGGCAGCTGCCCTTGCCATGCTCGAGGCGTCGGAGGGCACGACCGGCCGGGAACTCGTCCGCCAGCTCATTGACTTCCACTTGAACGCCTTTGGCGGCCGCAGCCGGACCCGGCGGCGGATGATCCTCAATATGATCAATGACCGGGATGCGACGAAACTGATCGTTCGAGCCCAACGCGGTCAGGTGCGGCTCTTGCGCCTGCTTCAGGACATGTTGGCGGCAAGGGAACCGGACCGGTATCGAAAGCTGACGGATTCCCAGCTTCACATCGTCAGCGCCGGACTGTCCGGGGCGATCCGCGTTTCCGTCTTGACCGCGCCGGAAATTCTGGAGGACTCGTGTTTCGGGCGGGATCTGTCCGACCTTGTGGAACGCAGCTTTCTGCGCCTGGCGGACGCGGACACGCTGGCGGACATCGGGTCACACGCGTCATCCTCCGGTTAGACACCGGTTCGAAAAACTTCGGTTGTCATTCATCTTGCTGCGTCGCAATATCGATGTCGCGATTGAAAGACCAAAATGCGAGGGGGACGGGATGGCCGGGCGTATACTGACAGTGGCGCAACAAAAGGGCGGTTCGGGAAAGACCACGCTCGCCGCGCATATCGCGGTCGCCCTCGGCCGGATGAGCGGCCTGCCGGTCGCGATCCTCGACGTCGACCCCCAAGGATCGCTCGGGACCTGGTTCGAAGCGCGCGAAGACAGCCTGGGGGAAGACGCGACCGGTCTTGCCTTCAGAACCGCCTCGGGCTGGGGGTCGCGCCGGGAGGCCCGGTCACTGGCGCGCGACCACGGTTTCGTGGTGGTGGACACCCCGCCAAAGACGGACACCGATGCCAAACCCGCGATTGACGCGGCCGACTATGTCATCGTGCCGATCCAGCCGACCCCGGTCGATCTGTGGGCAACCAAACAAACCATCGATCTGGCCGCCCGCGAAAGCACACCGGCCCTTTTGGTTTTGAACAGGGTGCCGCCCCGCGCGTCCCTGACCCAGGAAATGGCCGCAGCCATCGCACAGTCCGGGTATGATGCGCTCACCGCCCGCCTGGGCAATCGCACCGGCTACGCGGCCTCCATGGGCAATGGCCAAACAGTGATGGAGGCGGCGCCTTCCAGCAAGGCGGCCGCCGAAATGGCCACCCTGATCGAGGAACTGACACGCCGGATCGGATAGATCAGCCCTACGTAGAAACACGCCGGTCTGACGATTGCCGAATATTGCCTTGTCTGTGTCATGGTTGCATGTTCCGCTGAGCGGGTGCTGCATGGTACGAAGTGGAGGACAAGGTCATGCCCGGCGGTTTTACCCTGAAAAGCTGCGCCGAAACCCTTTGGCTGAGGGCACCACGCGCTCTTTTGCGCGCAGGCCTTGCCGCCGCGTTCGCTCTTGGCGCAACAGCTGGCGCGGGTGCGCAAGACCGGCGGATCGTGACCATCGAGAATGCCGATTATTTCGGCTCCGACTACCGGACCGTTCAGGATGTTGATCTCGACTCATGCAAGGCGGTTTGCCTGGAAGACAGCCAATGCCGGGCCTTCACCTACAACACCTCCGCCGGATGGTGTTTTCTGAAGTCCGACTTCGGGCAGCTTCAAAGCTTTCAGGGGGCGATTGCCGGTCGGGTTGTCGAGGTTCAGGCGCCGCGTGTGACCGCTGAAGCCGACCGTCAAGCCGAACTGGCGTTTCTAGAACCCGGTCTGATCGATCAGGCAAAGACCTTCGCGGCCCGGATCCAGCAGACCACGCAAATCGGTGCGGAAACGGCCGGCCAATTGCGCGAAGCAGGAATGCAGGCGCTGCGCGCGGGGAATGCGGCCTTGGCGGAGACCGATTTCCGCCGTCTGATCGTGCTCGTTCCGAATGATTTTGCCGCATGGCTCCAACTGACCAGTAGCCTGCAGGCCCAGAATCCGAACGATTGGATGGACCGTCAAACCAAACGCGATGAGACGGTACTGGCGTCGATTTCGGCCTATCTGCGTGCGATTTCTGAAAATGAGCGGGCGATTGGCCTTGACCGGATTTCCGAAAGCCTTGCGGTTCAGGAAAACTGGAAGCCGGCGATCAAAGCGCTACGGGCCTCTCTTGCGCTGCAGGAGGATCCGGAGCGTCGGCGGCGTTACGGCCGGATGATCGCCGAACATGGCTTCCGGATCGTCGATCATCAGGTGGATTCGGATGCCGCCGCACCGCGGATCTGTCTGGTGTTTTCGCAGGAATTGCCGCGCGGGACGGATCTGAGCGCCTATGTGACCGCTGTCGGGCAGGGCAGTCTGTCGATCGAATCCGAGGACGCGCAAATCTGCATTGATGGAGTGGTTCACGGGGCGCGGTACAGTGTGACGGCCCGCAGCGGTCTGCCTGCAGCCGATGGCGAGCGCCTGGAAAACTCGGCCCGGTTGTCGATCTACGTGCGCGATCGCGCGCCCGCTGCCCAGTTCATTGGCCGGGCCTATGTCCTGCCGGCCGGCGGCGAGCCGACGATCCCGATCCGGACGGTCAACACCAATGAGGTCGATCTCGGCGTCTATCGCATCGGCGACCGGTCGCTGGCGGACGCGGTCCGGGACAACCGGTTTTTGAGCCAATTGAGGAGCTACGAGGCGGATCAGATCGATGAGAGCCTCGGTGAAAAGGTCTGGTCGGGCGTAATCGAGACCGGGAACCGGCTGAATGAGGACATCACGACCGCGATTCCTGTTTCCGGCATGGGGTTTGATCTTAGACCCGGTATTTATGCCATGACTGCCCGGTCGAAGCTCGACACCGAAAACCGCTGGGGGCCGCAGGCCACCCAATGGTTCCTGGTGTCCGATCTTGGGCTATCGGCGATCTCGGCCCAAGACGGTTTGACGGCCAATGTCCGGTCGCTGACCACGGCGGCCGCCGTTCCGGGTGTGACGGTCCGCCTTGTGGCGTTGAACAATGAAATCCTGGGCGAGCAGCGGACGGATGATCAGGGAACCGCGGTCTTTGCTCGCGGGCTGACCCGGGGGGGCGGAGGCATGGCGCCTTCGCTGCTCGTGGCCGAAACCGGGGAGGGCGATTACAGTTTTCTCGATCTTGGCAAACCGGCCTTCGATCTCTCCGACCGCGGCGTCGACGGGCGTCCCGCTCCAGGTCCGCTCGATGTCTTCGCATGGACGGACAGGGGGATCTACAAGGCCGGAGACACCGTGCACATCCAGGCGCTTTTGCGCACCGACAAGGCGGTTGCCCAAGAGAACCTGCCGCTGACCTTGCTCATCACCCGTCCGGATGGCGTGGAGCATGCCCGGGTCACGGTCCAGGATGGCGGGCTCGGCAGTCACTTCCACGATCTGGACCTGGAGCCCGGCGCTCAGCAAGGGATCTGGTCCTTTGCCGTCCACACCGACCCCGATACACCGCCGCTGGCGCAAGAGACCTTCCTCGTCGAGGACTATCAGCCCGAGCGGGTCGACTATGCGCTCGAAGCCGATTCTGACCGCCTGACCGCCTCGCCACCGGTCGAGGTGTCGTTGTCAGCCCGGTTTTTGTACGGGTCGCCGGCTGGCGATCAGCGGCTGGAGGGCGAGGTGCTCGTAAACCCAACCCGGCAGCTTCCCGGCCATCCCGGTTATCAGGTCGGATTGCTTGGCGATGACACCTACCCGATCCGGGCGGCCCTACCTGGAGACCTGCGGACCGATGCCGCCGGAAACCTGGCGTTTTCCGTTCCCGTTCCCGGTCTTCTGGAGACGACCGCGCTTTATGACGCCGTCATTGTGACCCGTCTGGTGGAGGCCGGAGGCCGCTATGTCGAGCGGAGCCTTGACATCCCGGTCAAGGCGGATGGCCCCCGTATTGGCGTGAAGCCGGCCTTTGAGGGCGGTGTCGACGAGGGCGGCCCCGCGTCGTTCCAGATCATCGCAGTCACACCGGATGGCGCGCGGCGCGCGGCCGAGGGGTTGTCCTGGTCCTTGTCACGGCTCGACCGCCGCTATCAATGGTACCGCACGGGCGGAGAATGGCGGTATGAACCGGTCACCAGCGCGCGCCGCGTCGACAGCGGAACCTTGACCGTCTCGGCGGAGGGCCCCGCGACCCTCAGTGTCCCGGTCGACTGGGGCGAGTATCGGCTTGAGGTGATGTCGGAAGCGTTCGGCGCCATCACCCAAGTTGAGTTTTCGGCCGGTTGGTACGGCGCCAGCGCAACATCGGAGACGCCGGACTATCTGGACGTCGCGCTCGACCGGGACACCTACCGCCCCGGCGAGACGGCCGTCCTGCGCCTAGTGCCGCAAATGCCGGGTGAAGCTGTGATCAAGGTGCTTGCGGGCGGCGTGGCGCACAGTCAGACGGTCGCGGTCGGGCAGGACCCGGTTGAAGTGAACATTCCGGTCGGCGAGGACTGGGGAGCGGGTGTGTATGTGACCGCCAGTCTCTACCGGCCCATGGATCTGGCCGACAATCGGATGCCATCCCGTGCGGTCGGCTTGAGCTGGCTGTCCGTCAACCCCGAGGATCGCGTGCTGGACGTCTCCGTTTCGGCGCCGGACAAAATCCGTCCTGGGACCCGGCTCGACGTTCCGGTTCGCCTCGCAAACCTTGCGGCGGGGACGGAAGCATATGTCACGGTCGCAGCCGTCGATCTCGGGATCTTGAACCTCACGGGATACGAGGCGCCCGCGCCCGAAACTTGGTATTTCGGCCAGCATCGCCTCGGTGCCGAAATCCGGGATCTGTACGGACAGTTGATCGACCGGACGCTCGGCACTCCCGGGCGGGTACGTTCGGGCGGCGATGCGGCAGCCATGCGCCTCGATGCTCCGCCACCAGATGAAGAGCCCGTCGCGCTGTTTTCGGGCAGTGTCAAGGTGGGAGCGGATGGCGCGGCCACCGTGACATTCGACGTGCCGGATTTCAACGGCACCTTGCGGATCATGGCCGTGGCCTGGAGCCGGGACGGGGTCGGGCACGGGGTGCAGGATATCGAGGTGCGGGCGCCGTTGGTTGTCAGCGCCAGCGCTCCGCGGTTCCTGGCGCCCGGGGACACGACCCGTGTTCTGGTCGACATCGATAATGTGGAAGGCGGCGCGGGGTCTTATGATCTGACGCTGTCTGCGGGACAGGGTCTGGCGCTGACAGGCGATGTTCCTGCCGTTCTGGACCTTGGAGCGGGAGACCGCAGGCAAGTCTCCGTGGAGGTGACGGCCGGGGCCGAGCTGCTGAGATCGGCGATCGTGGCCGCTTTGACCGGTCCCGATGGCGCGAGCTTCGTCAAAACGGTGCCGATCGATATTCGCGACACGCGGCCACAAACGGTGCGCCAGTCTTCCTTCGCCGTGTCCGCCGGTGGAGCCCTGGTGCTGGATGAGGGTTTGATCGGCGACTTCCGCCCCGGAACGGTGTCGGTGAAGGTCAGTTCCGCACAGGCTGCCCGGATCAACGTGGCGTCCTTGCTCGGCGCCTTGGACCGGTATCCCTATGGCTGTACCGAGCAGGTCACCAGCCAGTCCATGCCGCTTCTTTACTTGAGCACTGTTGCCCAAGACAGCGGTTTGGGCGATGTCGGCGATCTGCGGCAAAAGGTGGAGACCGGGATTTCCCGCGTTTTGGCCAATCAGTCGGCCAATGGTGCCTTTGGTCTGTGGAACAGCTATGGGTCGGGTGACACCTGGCTCGATGCCTATGTGACCGATTTTCTGTCCCGCGCAGATGAACAGGGGTTCGTGGTCCCGGCCCGGGCCTTGACCTCCGCGCTCGACAATCTCGAAAACAGGCTGGCCTATGTTCAGGACTTCGAGCGGGGTGGCGAGGACATTGCCTATGCGCTTTATGTTCTGGCGCGCAATGGCCGGGCCTCGATCGGCGATCTGCGGTATTATCTCGATGCCAAGCTGAATGCCTTTGCAACGCCCATGGCCAAAGCCCAATTGGCCGCGGCCTTGTCGCTTTACGGTGAAACGGAGCGCGCTACGACCGGATTCGATGCGGCGGTGGCCGCTCTTTCCATGCCGCAGACCCCCTGGTACCGGGCCGATTACGGCAGCCGCCTGCGCGATGGCGCGGGCGTGGTGACCTATGCGGCCGCCTCGGGAATGGACCGGCCGCTTCGCAACCGGGCCTTGGCCGAGTTCGCGGATGCGCAGGCCCAAAGGCAAAGCTATTCCACACAGGATATGGCTTGGATGCTGCTGGCGGCCCGGGAGCTTTTGAACGACACATCCTCGGTTCAGCTTCGGCTGGAGGGTGACGCCGACACCGGCCGGATCGCCTGGTCGTTCGACGGCGAGGATCTGACCACGGCTCCGGCCAGGTTTGTGAACGAGGGCGCGGAAGCCGTAGACCTTCTGGTTTCGGTCACGGGGCAGCCAGAGCAGACCGAACCCGCCTCGGGCCGGGACTACCAGATCGAACGGTCGTTTTACGATCTCGATGGCAACCCGCTGGATCCAGGCGCCATTCCGGTGAACACCCGGCTCGCGGTGGTGGTGAGCGTGCGGGCGCTCAGTGACATGCCAGGCCGATTGATGGTGGTCGACCGGATTCCTGCCGGCCTGGCAATCGACAACCCCCGGCTCGTGCGCTCCGGCGATCTGGCGGCGCTCGATTTCCTGCAGGTGATCGATCAGGCGGAAACGGTCGCCTTCCATGCGGACCGGTTCGAGGTGGCCGTGGATCAGACCCGGCAAGGCGGTGACGAAATGACCTTCGCCTATCTCGCCCGGGCCGTCATTCCTGGCGATTATGCGCATCCCCCGGCCAGCGTTGAAGACATGTACCATCCCGACCGACGCGCCGTAACGGCGGGCGGGCGCATGACGATCATCGATGGCGGCGCGCAATAGGCTCATGGGCGCGCGCGGGACCTCTTCAACGTCTCGATGGCGCCTCAGGCAGCGCCTTGCCATCGGGGCGCTTCTTCTGTGCGCGGTGGCGGGCGCGGGGGCCGGACTGAAGATCCGCTCGGACGTGCGAACCGCCGAGCGGCATCTGGCCGGTCTGCAAGTGCAGGTCTCTCCCGTCGTTCTCGACCGGAACGATCTGCTTTTGAGGGCGTTCCTGAGCCCCGATGACAAATGGCGGCTTCCGGTTGGTCCCGCCGATGTGGATCCGCTCTACTGGCGGATGCTGATCGCATTCGAGGACCGGCGTTTTTATTCCCACAGCGGGGTCGATCCCAGAGCCTTCGTTCGCGCCGCCGTGCAGGCTGCCCTCAACGGCCGGATCGTGTCTGGCGGATCGACCCTGACCATGCAGGTTGCGCGTCTTCTGGACGAGAGCGGGACGCGTTCGCTCACCGCCAAGTATGACCAGATCGTCTCGGCGCTGGCGCTGGAGCGGCTTTATACCAAGGAAGAAATCCTGGCGCTTTATGCCCTGCGCGCGCCGTTTGGCGGCAATCTGGAAGGCGTGCGTGCGGCCAGCCTGACATGGTTCGGCAAGGAACCGGACCGCCTTACGCCCGCCCAGGCCGCCTTGCTCGTAGCCTTGCCCCAATCGCCGGAGGGACGGCGGCCGGACCGGTTCGGCGACGCGGCGCGCCTTGCCCGCAACAGGATTCTGGACCGGGCGGTCGGGGCCGGCGTCCTTTCGGCGGCCGATGCCATAGCCGCAAAGTCGGAGCGGATGCCCAAGCGCTGGCGTGCCATGCCCCGGCTGGCTCCGCACCGGGCACAGGCCGCGATCCTGGCGGCGCCGCAGAAAGCTGTGCACCGGCTCACGATCGACAAGGCTCTCCAGAGCCGGCTGGAGAGCATGCTGGCCCGGCGGGCAGCGGCCTTCGCCCCTCATGTGTCGGCGGCGATTCTGGTTGCCGATCATCAAACCGGGGAGGTGCGCGCGGCACTTGGGTCGCCGGACCTTCTGAACGAGGCCCGGGACGGCCACGTTGACATGACGCTCGCGACCCGTTCGCCCGGCTCGACCCTGAAACCCTTCATCTACGGTCTGGCCTTCGAGGACCGGATCGCGCATCCGAACAGTCTGGTCTCCGACCGTCCGGTTGATGTGTCCGGATACAAGCCGACAAACTTCGACCTGTCCTATCAGGGCACCGTCACCATCCGTGAAGCGCTGCAACTGTCCCTGAACACCCCGTCGGTTCGGATGCTTGAGGCCATCGGTCCGTCCAAGCTGTTCGCGCGGTTGAAACGGGCTGGGCTCCGGCCGCGGCTGCCGGAGGGCAAGACGCCGGGACTTGCCGTCGCGCTGGGCGGTGTGGGCGTGAGCTTGCAGGATCTTGTCGCGGCCTTTGGAGCGTTGGCGCGCCTGGGCCGGCCCCTTTTTCTGTCGATCGATGCCGAGCAAAGCACCGCCCTTGCAGTCACCGGTTCGCGCGGGCGGCCTGTCCTGAGTGCGGAAGCGGCCTGGTTTGTGGGCGATATCCTGAGCGGCCTGCCGCAGCCGCAGGCGGCGGACACATCGGCGGTCGCCTACAAGACAGGGACCAGCTATGGCTATCGGGACGCATGGGCGGTTGGCTACGACGGCCGCCATGTGGCTGGCGTGTGGCTTGGACGGGCGGACGGGACGCCCGTGCCCAGGCAGACGGGCGCCGATGCGGCGGCTCCGATCCTGTTCGAAGTCTTTCAGAACCTTGGAGCCGAGCGGGTTCCGCTTGCGCCGCCGCCCGCCACCTTGACCGCCGAGGCCCGTTCGACCCCGCCGGAGGCCTTGCGTGAGGCGCGTATCGGTTTGGAGAGCAAGACCGGAAACGTCCTGGGAATCACCTATCCCCCGGATGGCGCTGTGGTTGACCTTGGTCTTTCGAGCGGTTCGAAAAGCGATCTGGTGATCAAGATGACGGGTGGGCGGTTACCGTTTTTCGTTCTGTTCGACGGCCGTCCTGTGCCGCAGGGCGGTGGCCTCTACTCGAGAACCCTGTCCCGCCCACTGCCGGCTGGCGGCTTCGTGGAAGTCACCGTGATCGATTCCCGTGGCGATTCGGCAAGCGTTCAACTGTTCGCGAAATAGGTTGGTCGGGGCGGGCCGGTCCGACTCGGCAGGGTTGTTTGATCGCGTTTTCTGATCCGATTCAGCCCCGCCTGGCTGCAAGCCGGGCTCCAGCATGGCGGGAAAGCCCGCTGAAATGACGGGTAAATTTGGGCGAATCCTTACCCAATCCTGAATTCCGGCTGTGTTTTTGTGACATTCCTACCACACCGTATTTCAAAGCTGCCCCTGAAGCGGGCTTGGCTGCACTTCCGTGTTGAACGAGAGATCGGGATGCGTATGGTCACTCCTGCGAGCGGCTTTCGGGCCGCACTGCTTTGCCCGCCTCGGACAGTTAGCCTCCGGTCGGGATCAAAGACAGAGATTTTCGCGGGGACATGGTTTTCACAACGGCGCTGCCAAATGAAAATCATAACTGAATTGACTGATTGGAGGTCACTATGAAATTCAAGGGCTTGATGCTCGCTGCCGCAGCTGCCACCGCAGCAACCGGCGCATCTGCTGCCGATCTTCCGGTTGCTCCGGAGCCGGTTGACTACGTTCGCGTCTGTGACGTTTACGGCACTGGCTTCTTCTATCTGCCGGGCACCGAAACCTGCCTCAAGATTGGTGGCCGTGTTCGTACCGAACTGCGTTTCTTCGATTTTGACAACGAAGGCGGTTCTGCTTGGGACGCTGACGCAGACGTCTCCACTGGCTTCCGCGCACGTGGTTACTTCAATTTCGACAGCCGCACCCAGACCGAATTCGGCCTGCTGCGCACGTATGTCGACATCTTCGCAACCGCTGATTCCGGCCGTGGCGATGCGTTCTCCCTGGACAAGGCATTCATCCAGTGGGGCGGTCTGACCGCTGGTCGCGCCGGTTCGCGCTATGACTTCTTCACTGGCATGAACTGGGGTTCGGTCCTGAACATGGGCTTTGCCGATGACGGCACCACGAACCAGTTCTCCTACACCGCTGCCTTCGGTAACGGCTTCTCCGCAACCGTGTCTTTGGAAGACGGCCTTAACCGCCGCGCAGGGATCCTGACTTCGGCTGGTGCTCAAGGGGGCTTCGGCGTAACTGACCTTGATGGTGGCCACAAGTATCCGGATCTCGTCGCAAACCTGCGCGTTGATCAGGGCTGGGGTTCTGCTCAGATCATGGGTGCTCTGCACCACGTCTACGTGAACTCCGCTGCCGGCAGCGCTTTGACGGCTGACAGTGAACTTGGCTGGGCCATCGGCGGTGGCGTGCAGTTCAAGCTGCCGATGATCTCCTCCGGCACGTCGCTTGGGTTCCAGGCTTCGTACTCTGATGGTGCTGCGAACTATGCCGCTGCATCCAACGCCAGAACTGCAGACGCAGTTGTGAATGCTGCTGGTACAAGCATTGCGACAACAAAATCTTGGGCAATCGGTGGTGGCATCAGCCACGCATGGACCTCAACCGTGAAGTCTGGCTTGACCGCCAGCTACATTGATCGGGATCACGGTTTCACCGTCCAGGATTCTACAGAGTGGAACGTTCAGGGTAACGTTGTCTGGTCGCCGGTTCGCGGTCTCGACATCGGTGCTGAGCTTGAGTACAGCACTGTCGACTGGAACAACCCGGTTGCTGGTGGCACCACGTTCCGTGACGATGGTCAGCTCGTCGGCGTGTTCCGGATCCAGCGCACGTTCTAAGTTTCTCACCTGAGAAATTTACGGGAACCCGGCGGCAACGCCGGGTTCTTTTTGTTTGTGCGCCGGTTCAATTCCCCAATTTCAAAATCTTTGCACTCCGCCGATCGGGCGGCGGGTTTTGCCCAAATTCCGGATTGCCGAATGGCCGGGGATCTTCGACGCTTTCAGGGGGCTGTCCAGATTAGTTTTGGCGTTAAACCGGAATCGATCGACCAGCCAAAGCCGATCGCTTCTTGCTTTGCCGGGCATCTTTGAACGGTACTGACAGAACGCCCAACGCGATGGCCATCCCTTTGCGCGGCGACGGCCATCATCCTGTCCGCTCACCACCCGCACAGCTGTGATCTGATGTCATTGGCGGCGGCGGAGCGGGGAGATGCAGGGCAGGAGCGGCGGGTTCCGATCCGGACCGCCGGGGCCGTCAGGATAGCCGATCGAGAAAACCTGCGATCTTCAGCTGGGTCTCTTCGTCCCAGAGCATCGGCGTATGGCCTTGATCTTTCACGGTGATCAATTCCATGCCCTGATGCCGGGCCTGCATGGCCTGGCACGTTTCACGGCTCAGGAGATCCGAGGTTTCGCCGTGAATCACCTGCAACGGAACACCTTCGAGCGAGTCGAAGAGCGGCCAGAGATCGGGCCAAGGGGCTCCCTCGTCGAGACTGGCGAGTTGATGGGCCAATGCGGCGTCGTAGTCGAGCACGACTTCGTCATGCTGCTTTGAGCCGAGTTGATGGGCATATCGCAGCCAATCCGCGCCGGTGAAGGTCGGAAACTGCGGCCCCATCCCATGTTCCAGATGCTTGGCAAGAGCGTCAAAGCTGGCATGGGTCATGTTCCGGCCAATGTTGGCCGCCAATCGGCGAATGGCCCGCATCTCGATCCGCGGTCCGACATCGTTGAGAATGACGCCTGCCAGACGCCGTTTGTCGTATCTTTGTCCCATGGCCATGGCATGCAGACCGCCGCGGGATGTGCCGAGCACGGCAAACCGGTCGAGGTTGAGGTGAGCAATGGCGTCGTCGATGTCCTGAGATTCGATGGGCATCGTGTAATTCTGCCAGTTGGGATCCCAATCGCTTTTTCCCCGGCCGCGGTAATCAAGGGCCATGACGCGGTAGCCCCTGTCCTGCAAGATACCTGCGATCGCGTGAAAGTCTTTCGTATTTCGGGACAGGCCCGGAAGGCAGAGAACCGGTAGTGGTTTTGAAGGCGTTCGCGGGGTCCAGATCTCGCCTGACAGCCGCAAGCCGTCGCGGCTGATCCAGCGGAACTGTTTCGACTGATGCGCGGTCTCATCGCGGACCAGGTCCGCCGGGATGGCTGGAGCCGTCGTCATGGGTCGTCCTCCTCGACACCGTTTTTATTTTGTTGACCTGAAAGTTAAGGGCGAATGAAGAAGGCCGCCAGTGGTAGCTCTGCTTAGATCGATTTTTACGATTTAAAGCCTCAGAATTCTCCGGGTTTTCCGGGCTTTGGCGGTGTCGGGCATTGCTCTGCCGCAGCCGTCCAATTATGGTGCCGCCTGCTCTTTGAGCCAAGGTCACAAAGAAACTCGTTAAGGAAACCGGCAGATGTTCAAGGGATCAATTCCAGCGCTGATCACACCCTTCAAGGATGGCGCGGTGGACGAAAAACGGTTTCAGGATTTCGTCGAGTGGCAGATCGCAGAGGGGTCCGCGGGTCTCGTTCCGGTGGGCACAACGGGCGAAAGCCCGACCTTGAGCCATGATGAACACAAGCGTGTCATCGAGTTGTGCATCGAAGCGGCGGCGGGCCGGGTTCCGGTCATCGCGGGTGCGGGCTCCAACAACACGGTGGAAGCCATCGACTTTGCAAGACACGCGGAAAAAGCCGGCGCGGATGCGCTGCTGGTTGTCACGCCCTATTACAACAAGCCGAATCAGGCCGGGCTCAAGGCGCACTACAAGGCGATCGACGGTGCGGTGGGAATCCCGATCATCATTTACAATATTCCCGGCCGTTCGGTCATCGACATGACACCGGAGACCATGGCCGAGCTCTACGAAAGCTGCGCGAACATCGCCGGCGTCAAGGATGCGACGGCGGATATGGCCAAGGTATCTCGCCAGCGGCATTTGTGTGGTCCGGACTTTATTCAGTTGTCCGGTGAAGACATTTCCGCGCTGGCTTTCAACGCGCATGGCGGTGTCGGTTGCATCTCCGTTACGGCCAATGTCGCGCCGCGCATGTGCGCAGCGTTTCAGGCAGCCACCTTGGCGGGCGATTTCAAGACCGCGTTGGACTATCAGGACAAGCTTGCCCCGCTGCACCGGGCTCTTTTCCTGGAACCCAGCCCGACTGGCGCAAAATACGCGCTGTCGTTGCTGGGCAAGATCGAAGAAGAGCTGCGCCTGCCTCTTGTGCCGGTTTCGGACGCGACACAAATAGAGTTGCGCGAGGCGATGACCCATGCCGGGTTGATCAACTAAACCCTTCAGGAGGGCCGTTCACGCGCGGCTCCGAGGATATCCCATGGCCCAGAAGAACAAGACAGGCGGGCCGCCTGGCCGGACCATCGTTTCCGACAACAGGAAAGCCCGGTTCAACTACGAGATTGAGGACACTCTGGAGGCCGGTATCGAGCTGAAGGGCACGGAGGTCAAATCGCTCCGGACCGGAAAGGCGAATATCGGCGAGTCTTACGCCGCCGAGTACAATGGCGAGATCTGGATCTACAACGTCTATATTCCCGAGTACCTCCAGGCGAACCGCTTCAACCACGAGCCGCGCCGGCCACGCAAACTGCTGTTGCACAAGCGCGAGATCGGCAAACTGGCCGGCGCCGTGCAAAAAGAGGGCAAGACCATTGTCCCGCTCAAGCTCTATTTCAACGAGAAGGGCAGGGCAAAGCTGGAACTCGCGCTGGCGCGCGGCAAGAAGTTGCACGACAAGCGCGAGACGGAAAAGAAGCGCGACTGGCAGCGCGAAAAGGCGCGGGTGATGAAGACGTTCGGCTGATGCCGGGCGCGCGTATCAATCCGCAGGCACCGCGCTCCCAAGCGGCCCTACCACCTGTGAACAGCTTGTGAAGCGGCTGTGGATTGCCTGTTCATCCTGTGTGGATAACGGTTTGCGCGGCCGTTAGGTATCGTGCGCCTTCAGGTCGGCCAACCGGACCCGCACGTTGTCGGGGATGGGTGTGGGTCGGCGCGTCCGCCGGTCCACGTGAACATGAACGAACTTGCCCATTGCTGCGCAGTCCGGCGCCTCGCCGGCAAAAAGGCCGATGCCATAAGTCACTGAACTTGTGCCCAGTTTGTCGACACGAATGCCCGCATGAACCGTTGAGGGGAAAACAAGCTCGCTGAAATAATGGCAGCCTGTCTCGACAACCAGAAACACGGTCGGCGATGTGCGGGGATCGAGAAGTCCCTGCTCGCCATACCACCCGTTCACCGCCGTGTCGAAGTAGCTCAAGTATTCGACATTGTTCACATGGCCATAGATATCCACATCCATCCATCTGGTCGGGATGGTGCGGTAAGTGGGAAAGTCGGAGCGGGGCACGGGCCGGAGCCGTTCGGGTGTCATGGCGGACCTGGTCATCAAAGGGCGGCCTCATAGATCATGCGGGCGTCGGCCTCGGTCACATCCCTGGGATTGTTGATCAAAAGCCGTGTCTGTTTCATGGCGTCCTTTGCCATTTGCGGAATGTCTCCAGCCGCGATTCCCACCTCCCGCAGCCTTGTTTCCAGACCGAGATCCGCCGCAAGACCCTGGAGTTGCCGGGCAAAGGCTTCAGTGCGCTCAATCGGATCTTCAATCTCGGCCAAGGCCGGAAACACTTGGGGGGCCAGGCTGCTGTAGGGCCCGGCCGCTACGGCAGCATTGAATTTCAAGACATGAGGCAGAACCAGTGCGTTCGACAGGCCATGGGGGACATGGAACGTGCCGCCGATCGGATAGGCGAGGGCGTGGACCGCGGCCACGGGCGAATTGGCGAAGGCCATGCCGGCCAGCATCGAGCCCAACAGCATCGCGCCGCGCGCATCCCGGTTTCCCGGCTCGTCAACGGCCGTGCGGATGTTGGCGCCCAGCAGCTTGAGCGCTTCCACCGCAAGGGTCCGGGACACAGGATTGTTGTTCGCCGATTTCGAGGCATAGCCTTCGATCGCGTGAACCATCGCGTCGATGCCGGTCGCCGCTGTGACATGGGCAGGCAATCCGAGCGTGAGATCCGCGTCCAGCACCGCAAGGTCCGGCAGAATGACCGGGGAGACGACGCCGCGCTTCTCGTCGTCCTCCACGGTGATGATGGAGATCGGGGTGACCTCGGACCCGGTGCCGGCGGTCGTGGGGACCAGGACGAGGGGAAGGCGCGGGCCTTTTGCATTCCCCACGCCCCAGGCTTCGTCAAGGTCCTCGCCGCTGCCTAGGAGCAGGGCGACCAGCTTGGCGACGTCCAGCGACGATCCGCCGCCCAAGCCGACTACGGATGTGGGCTGGAACGCACGGCCCTGATCGACGGCGGCTGTCAGGACGCTGCGCAAAGGATCCGCCGTGACCCCGTCAAAGACGGCGACCGCGTGCCGGGCGTCCGTGAGACTTGTCATCGGGGCTTCCAGAAGCCCCGCCTTTACAATGCCCGGATCGGTGACGATCAGAACCCGCGCGCCCAGGAAGGGCGCCGCATGGCGGGACAATTCGCCTGCCGCGCCCGGTTCGAAAACGATCCGTCCGCTCGTGTTAAAGGTAAATGCCCCGATCATTGGTCTCCCCGTGCGGTCAATTCCAGGATCACAATGAAGGGTGTTTTTCCGCGCGTCGAGGTCGGCTCGCCGTCAAATCGTCCGGACTGCGAGTGAGTTGCGAAGACAAGGAGCCCTAAAGCCAAGACCCTTAATAAGGGTGGTCTCGCGGGTGTCCACTCCGGTCTGTGTCGACCGGCGCTGCCCTAGTGCTCGACGCTTTGTTTCAAATAGGCGTCCTTGATCGAGGCGACTTGCTTGGCCCGGTTGTCCCGCGACGCTTCGAATTCCTGGCGGATGCTGGCGAGCCTGTCCTCGTGTTTGGCGATGGCCTGCCGGACTGCTGCCGCCAATTGCGCTTTGACAACGGCTATGTCGTCTCCGGTCCGGGGCAAGGTGCCTGCCTCCGCCAACGCCTTGATCCTGTTTTTGTCGATCTTGCTGCTGGTCATGGTCTGTATCCTCGACTTTCAGCCTTGCACAAGGCTGGCGACAGTGTCTTGTATTTCCGTTTCCAATTCTTTTAAAATTTCCTCGGCAAGCACCTTGTTTTCCCCGAAGTAGGTATTGCCATCGACGACGACAATGAAGTCTGGCTCTTGTCGGTGCGGTGTTTGGGCGGTCCAGATTGGGACGGTAAGCAACCACCTCATTTCCGGCCAGACGAGCGATTTCCAACGGTAATGACCTTCGCCAGGGAAATCGTCCACGCCGTCAAATGGACGGAAGCAAACCTGCGTTTTCCCCTCGCGCCAGCACCGCCCAGTGATCGAACCGTTGATAGGTAGAACCAGACCCTGGTCGGAAATGCCATCATAATTCCGGCCATGCCTAAGCCGCAGAGACTTTTTCATGCCGTTTTCGGGAAGAGCGATGGCTGCCCGGACACGTCCCTCGTCCTTTCCGTTCGCAACCCTGTTGAGCTCGAGAATCGCGAGGTACTCTTCAACAATATCTGCGATCACTTCGGCGGTTTTGCGATAGGTATTCCTGTGCTCGATGAAATCCGAGACGATTTGGGTTTGCGCCACGGCACGGCTGTCTTCAAACGCCTCGCGGGCCGTATTGAAGGAAATATCAAAATCGAGCAATTTGACGGTATGGCCGTTTTCCGTGGCTTGGTCATGAACCACGTGAAGAAAGTGGTCTGCGGCCCGCGTGCTCAATTTGGACGCACCGAATATGGCCGATCTGATAACGGCTACCAAGAATCGGCGAGGAGATGTGATCGGTTTGTGTGGGTCGTCGCCGATGTCCGCCGCGAATGTCAGTGCATCGGGGTCAAGAAGCCGTTCCTCATCAAAACACCAGGCTGGCAGGTTCGAGACGAGACCACCATCGGCATACAGTTCATGCCGCTCCATGCCACGTTTTTTGATCCGCCACGCCTTGAAAACAAAGGGGATGCAACACGATGCCGAGACAGCGTCCGCTACGCAAACATCTGGTGTCGTCTGTGGACTGAAGAGTTCGAGCTCCCGGGTAGTCAGGTTGGTGGCAACGATCTTGAGTTCTGGACGACCTGTGCCATTGCCGAAATCCTCAAACTTTACCGGCTTATCTGTGGTTCCGTGGACCTCCTTAGAAAGCAACAGCCCTAGCGCCCTATTGAAACGCTCAAGGCGCGCAATTCCTCCAACCAATAAAAAGAAACTTAGATAAACATAAACAACTAAAAGCAAGAACAGGCCGATCCAGATCAGAAATTTGAGCGGAAGTGAAATATCTTCGGCAGAAAAGACCATGCCCGCTCCGAAAACAGGTCCAGCGGCGAATGCTGCTGCCAGGAGAACGAACAGTCTTGGGAAACTTCGGATCAGGCACATGCGCCACCAGCCGAACCGTCCAAATATTCGGCTGGGGCGGTCTATCCTGGGATCAATCTGTTTCAGTTCGTCGAAAATAGTCGTGTTGAGATCCGGGTTGAACAAGCGTTTCCGGGTAAAACCGGCGGCAGCCAAAGCGGCGATGATTGAGCCGGCAGAGGTTCCAGCGAAACCGCAGACTTTGATGTTTTGCTGTTCAATAACATCGAGCACTCCCAAGTGAAGGAGTCCCCGGGCACCGCCGCCGGAAAAGGCAACATAGGCGCGTTCGAAGTGCTGGCTGCGCGCGTCAAGAATGGTCATGGTCCTGCAAAACATCCCGGCGAGTGGCGAAGCATCGCACTCTCCTTGGTTGATGTCCAGCGGGTGTAACCTATCAGAGCTTGTTCGTTCCGAACCTGTTGGACCGGGGGAAACCGGCCGGGGGCAGGCGTCCTGCCTGTCCGCGCTCTCCGCGCCATTCCGCCAACTCGTCGAGGGAACGGGTGAAGCTGCGGCCGGAGGGATCCACCCAGGTCAGCCCGTCCGCGCCGCTAAAGACCTTGATGTCCGCAACTTCGCCATCCCGGTAGCGTTGCAGCCGCACGCCGCGCCCGCGTCCCATTTGCGGGATCTGGGCCAGCGGGAAAACAAGCAGCTTGCGGTTCTGGCCAATGATGGCGACATGGTCGCCGCTCGCGGGCACGCATAGTTTCGCTTCCGCCGGAGCCGTCAGGTTGAGTACCTGCTTGCCCTTGCGGGTGTTGGCGATCACGTCGTCCTCACTGACCACGAACCCGCGCGCTTCCGTACTGGCCAGGAGCAGCAGCCGGCCCGGTTTGTGGACAAAGGCGGCAATCACATCCTGCGCCTCATCCATCTCGACCATGAGACGCACAGGTTCGCCGTGACCGCGCCCGCCGGGCAGTTTATCGGCGCCGAGGGTGTAGATTTTTCCGCCCGTGGTCAGAAGGAGGATCTTGTCCGTCGTCTCGGCCTGGAAGGAGAGCTTCAAGTTGTCGCCCTGCTTGAAGGATAGAGCGCCCAATTCGGCCTGGTGACCCTTGAGCGCGCGGATCCAGCCCTTCTCGGACAGGATGACGGTGATCGGCTCCTTTTCGATCATCGCCTGCTGGATATCGACGATATCGGCCTCGGGCGCGCTGGTCTTGTCGGTGCGGCGTCGTCCGAGGTCCGTTTCGGGGCCATAGGCCTTGCCGATTTCGCCGATTTCCTTCGATATCCTCGTCCACTGCCGCTGGTCGGAGCCCAGAAGCTGGATCAGGCTGTCTTTCTCGGCGGTGAGTTTGCCGTGTTCCTTGCGGATCTCCAATTCTTCAAGCTTGCGCAGGGAGCGCAGGCGCATGTTGAGGATCGCCTCGGCCTGGACATCCGTCAGCTCGAAGGTCCGGATCAATTCCGCCTTGGCATCGTCCTCCTCCCGGATGATCCGGATCACCTCGTCGAGATTCAGATAGGCGACCAGATAGCCTTCCAGAACCTCGAGCCGGTGATTGATCTGGCCGAGACGGTGCTCGGAGCGGCGGATCAGGACCTCTTTGCGGTGGTCGAGCCATTCGCGCAGAACCTGCTTCAGCCCCATCACCATCGGCACCCGGCCACCCGACAGCACGTTCATGTTCAACGAGAACCGGTTTTCCAGATCGGTCAGCTTGAACAGGGATTCCATCAACAGGCTGGCATCGACATTGCGGGAGCGGGGCACCAGGACAATGCGGATGTCTTCCGCCGATTCATCGCGGATATCGTCGAGAAGCGGAAGTTTCCGGGCTGTCAGGAGTTCGGCGATTTTTTCGATCAGGCGGGACTTTTGGACCTGATAGGGGATCTCGGTCACAACGACACACCACTGGCCGCGCCCCAGGTCCTCGACCTCCCAGCGGGCCCGCACGCGGAAACTGCCCCGCCCGGTTTCATAGGCCTCGCGGATGGCTGCCTGATCGGATACCAGCAGCCCTCCTGTCGGGAAGTCGGGGCCCTGGATGTATTCCAGAAGGTCTGCGGAGGTTGCGTCCGGGTTCTGGATCAGGTGTTGAGAGGCGGCGCACAGCTCGGCCGCGTTGTGCGGCGGGATCGAGGTCGCCATTCCCACCGCGATGCCGGAAGACCCGTTGGCCAGGAGATTGGGAAACCCGCCCGGCAGAACAATCGGCTCGCTGTCTTCCCCGTCATAGGTTTCCCGGAAGTCGACCGCGTTTTCGTCCAGACCGTCCAGCAGGCGCTTGGCAGTGTCCGTCAGGCGGGCTTCCGTGTAGCGCATGGCGGCCGCGTTGTCGCCGTCGACATTGCCGAAATTGCCCTGGCCATCGACCAGCGGATAGCGCTGCGCGAAATCCTGCGCCAGGCGCACCAAGGCATCGTAGACCGCCTGGTCGCCATGCGGGTGGTACTTACCGATGACGTCGCCAACCACACGGGCGCATTTCTTGAACCCGGCTCCCGGATCCAGTTTCAACAGCCGCATGGCATAAAGCAGCCGGCGATGCACGGGCTTCAGGCCGTCGCGCACATCCGGAAGCGCCCGGTGCATGATCGTGGAGAGCGCGTAGGCCAGATACCGTTCTTCAAGTGCTTCGCGGAGGTCGATCCCTTCCACGCCGTCCGGCCCAGCAGGCGGTTTCGTCTCGTTTCCCATAATGTGACAGGTAGCCGGTTCCCGCGGTCCGCTCAATCACGAATGGGGTCGAAATCCGCAGACGCATGCGGTTTCAACCGGTTTTCCCCGACGCTTTTCTGCTGGCCTCTAACCGGGCGGGAAATTCCAGGGAAAGGACTGGCGGTATTCTTTCTCCAGACTGGCGAGAATGGAAGTCCGCAGATCGAGGGCCGCTGGGGGATCCTGCGCCCCATCCATATGGCGCTGCAGGAAGAAGCCGGTGAGCGCAAAGCCATCGACGAGATCTTGAAACGGTATTTCCGTTCCCGGCTGGCGCTGGCCTTCGACGAGGAAGGAGGGCAGGGCAAGCAACTTATCATGATAGGGACGCCCGGCCTCGCGGCAGACTGCGCGGGCCGATTTCGGGGAGACATAGGCCAGGTCATCGATCGTGCCGGTGGCCGCACACCGGCTGAGATCAAGGCCGATCCCGAGTTCCCGCAGAACCTCCAGTTCGAACCGGATGAGCAGGGGGCCTGCGTTCTCGGGACAGGTGAGGTGATCCAGCACGATCCCAAGTCCGGTGTACAGGGCGGGCAGGGGATCGCGTTCTGGAAACTTCCGCATCAGCGCGGCGAGATGTTGCACCCCGTGAAGGCCGAGCGCCGAGGACATGAGATCACCGGCGCGCAAGGCGATGGCATCCGTCGTGAAGATCCCCAGATGGCCGGATAGCCGCGCCCGCCAAGTCAGGGCCAGTTCGTTGCCCGGCTGAAGCTCCGCGCGCTTGCGTGGGGAGCGGCCGCCGCGCACGAGACCCAGGTGCCGGCCGTGATTTTCGCTCAGAACCTCAAGAACCGCGTCGCGTTCCCCGTGAGCGCGGGCGCTGAGGACAATTCCGGAACCGGTCCATTCCAAGGCGTTCGTTGTCCTTCATGCTGTGCGTTGGAGCTGGCGGTTATCGCGGGAATTCCAGCCCCATCTCCCGATACCGTTCCGGGTCGTCCGCCCAGTTCTCACGCACCTTCACAAACAGGAACAAATGGACGGGCGCTTCAATGATCCCGGCGATTTCGGTTCGCGCGGCCTGCGAGATCGCCTTGATGGTCCGGCCCTGCTTGCCGAGGACGATGCTCTTCTGGCTGTCCCGCTCGACATAAATGGTCTGTTCGATCCGAACGGCGCCGTCTTTCCGGTCCTGCCACTGCTCGGTTTCGACTGTCGAGACATAGGGCAGTTCCTGGTGGAGACGCTCAAACAGTTTTTCCCGCGTGATCTCGGCAGCCAAAAGGCGCATCGGCAGGTCCGAAGGCTGGTCTTCCGGAAACAGCCAAGGTCCTTCTGGGACCGCTTTTGCGAAATGGTCCAAAATTGCCGCGACCCCATCCCCGTTCAGTGCGGAGACCATGAAGGTTTCTGCAAAGGGCAGCCGGTCGTTGGCGGCCTGGGCCAAGGCCAGAAGCTCATCGCGCTTTGTGACGTCGATCTTGTTCAAGACAAGGGTCTTTGGCCCGGGCATATCCGCGAGCCGGTCAATGATGCGTTCGGCCTCGTCATCGATGCCTTTTCGCGCGTCGATCAGGAAGGCAGTCAGATCCGCGTCGCGGGCTCCGGACCATGCGGTGTCCACCATGGCCCGGTCCAGACGCCGTTTGGGTTTGAAGATGCCGGGCGTGTCGACAAAGATCAGCTGGGACGAACCATGCATCGCGATGCCGCGGACAATCGCGCGCGTGGTCTGGACCTTATGCGTCACGATTGACACTTTCGTCCCGACCAGCTGGTTCAAAAGGGTGGACTTGCCCGCGTTCGGCGCGCCGATCAGGGCAATGAAGCCAGCGCGGGTCGGGTCTCCGGTTTCGGCCGGTGCGGGGC
Organism: Roseibium aquae; assembly: GCF_008711285.1. Lineage (GTDB taxonomy): Bacteria > Pseudomonadota > Alphaproteobacteria > Rhizobiales > Stappiaceae > Roseibium > Roseibium aquae. The sequence goes on along the minus strand of NZ_VXDC01000010.1, from coordinate 40,272 downwards.
TTTCATCGCCCGGATCCGGGACTGCCGGGCGGTCATCTTCATGTTCGTTCATCGCAATCCGGTTATCCGTTCCATACGCCCTCGCGGCGCAGCACAGCCTCGGCTGCATTTTGTTCGGCGGTCCGCTTGGAGCCGCCCGATCCTTCGCCGCGCTCCAGACCCTTTACAAGGACTCCGACCAGAAAGCTGGGCGCATGGTCCGGGCCGTGGCGCGACAGAACCTCGTAGGCGGGTGTCGGAAGCCCCTTGGATTGGGCCCATTCCTGCAAAGTGGTTTTCGCGTCGCGGAGCGGGCCGCTCCAGGACACCATACGCTCATTCCAGATCCGTTGCACGAACGCTTCTGCAGCCGGGAAACCGCCATCGAGATAAATGGCGGCGATCACCGCTTCGCAGATATCGGCCAGCAGGGCGGTCTTTTTCCGGCCGCCGGTTTGGGCTTCGCTCTGGCCGATCCGCATGTGCCGGCCGATATCGAGTTCCTGGGCAATCTCGGCGCATGTTTCCCGCTTGACCATATGATTGAACCGGCGGGCGAGTTCACCTTCATCGGCATTCGGGAACCGATGATGCAGCATGGTCGCGACACACAGACCCAGCACGCGGTCGCCGAGAAATTCCAGCCTTTGATAACTGCTAACCGCGCCTTCTCCTGGCCCCAGGGCGCTGGCATGTGTGAGGGCCCGTGCCAGAAGACTGGGGTTTTGGAACGTGTACCCAAGGTTTAGGCACAAGTCCTTCAAGGCCGGTGTGTCAATCGTCATGGGGTCGGACTGCGGATTTGGGAGACAAAATGATGCGCAAGTCTACAATCATCACAGGGATTTGCCTATCCGGTCCCACCGGACAGTCCAGGGCCACTTCCAGATCTGCCAGGCGGGTTCGCCGTCCTCTATGGAGAAGAACAGGATTTCCGCACGGCCGATGAAGTTCTCAAGCGGGACCGGCCCCACCGCGGAGGATACGCGGCTGTCGACGGAATTGTCGCGATTGTCCCCTAACATGAAGTAATGCCCTTCGGGCACTTCGTAGACCCGGGTGTTGTCCCATTGACCATTCATGGTCAGATCCAGCGTGTCGTAGGTCACGCCGTTCGGCAAGGTTTCCCGGTAACGCGGCACGCGGCGCACATTCCCGAAAGCACCCTGTTCGATATAGTCATCGATCCGTTCGCGCTTGACCGGCGTGCCGTTGATGTGAACGATCCCATCGATCATCTGGATAGTGTCGCCGGGCAGACCGATCACCCGCTTGATGTAGTCGGTGGCATTGTCCCTGGGCAGCTTGAAAACCGCGACATCGCCGCGTTCCGGTTCGCTGGAGAAGATGCGCCCAGAGAATGGCAACAGACCGAAGGGCGCGGAATAGCGCGAATAGCCGTAGCTGTATTTCGAGACGAAAAGGTAGTCGCCGATCAGCAGGGTGTCCTTCATGGACCCGGACGGGATATTGAATGGCTGGAACAGCAGCGTCCGCACGACAAGCGCCAGCAGAAGCGCTTGCACGATGACCTTGATGGTCTCGTACAGACCGCCTTCCTTTTCCTTTTTCGTATCCGACACGCGTTTTGTCTTTCCCTGAAAAGAGCCTTGAAAATGGGTTGGCATTCCGTGCCATGGCTCCCGCGAACTCTTATCCGCTCCGGCTGCGGGTGGCAATGCGTTGGAGAACAGGTCGCAAGACAACGATCGCCGCACCCGATGACTTTTGTGTGTCCACACCGTTTTGGCACGAGGCACTGAGGCTTGACGGCGGACCGGCTTCTGTCTACCGGTGTTAACGCCGAACCGCTTGAACACCGTTGCTGGCCGCCTTTCCCGACCCGGGGTGTTTTTGCTGGCCGCGCTGCGCGGCAGCGCGGATTTCTACCCTATTCCGGACTGGTCCAGTTCGCGCTCACTGTCTCATCGCTCTCATCGGGCGAGACCGGTTCCGGCCAGTCCGCTGGCCAAGCGGAGATCACCACAAAGGCTTGGGCGAGCGGAAAGTCATCGGTAATCGTCAAATCGATCCTGGGCCGGAACCCGCCGGGCACCATGCTTTGCAGGCGTGCGGCGGCGCCGCCGGTCAAAGCCACAGTCGGCTGGCCACTCTTCAGGTTAACTACACCCATCTCGCGCCAGGCAATGCCCATGCGAAGGCCGGTGCCCAATGCCTTGGAGCAGGCTTCCTTGGCGGCAAACCGTTTTGCATAGGACGCTGCCCTCTCGGCCCGGCGGTCGGACCTGGTCCGCTCGATTTCTGTGAATACACGGTGAGTGAACCGCTCGCCGAAGCGCTCAAGCGTCTTCTCGATCCGTCGGATATCGATCAGGTCACTCCCAATCCCTAGAATCATGTTTGGTCCCGCCGCGTGCGTTCCTGGCCATCATTCTCCGGATTGAACCAGTGCCATTCGGCCTGGACCAGCGTTTTTGATGGCGCTTCCAAGTCTGCCATAGGATTTAGCGGGTTGGACTGTTCTGTGCGGGATCCTGCACATCTGTCAAATTCTGCGCCCGGCGCTGGTCGAGCTTGAGCTGGCGACGACGCTGATAGACTTCAACGCTTTTGTAAACGAGATAGTAGCAAACGATACCGGTGACTGTCCCCATTGGAATCGCTCCTATGAACATCGGCTTCAGAACCGGCCAAATGCTATCGAAGGAGCGGGAAAATAGTCCCGAATGAAGCTCCGCATGTGCGGCGCCGGGCACATCGGCATCCAGATTGAGGATCATGTGCCCCAGCTGGTAGGTGGATGCCCAGATCAGCGGAAAAGTCAGCGGATTGCCGACCGCTGTGCCGAAGGCGGCCGCGATCAGGTTTCCGCGCAGGACCCATGCCAGCGAAAAGGACAGCAAAAAATGAAATCCGATCAGGGGCGTGAAGCTTGCAAAGGCGCCAGCGGCAAAGCCGATCGCAATGGCATGGGGAGTAGCGGTCAACCGCATCACCCGTTTTCCGTAATAGCGCGTCGACCTGGACCAGCTATGGCGCGGCCAAACGGCAACGCGCAGCCGTTCAATGCGATTGGGACGTTTTCTGCGGCGGAAAAGCATCGTGCTATCGCCCTTCTGGCGGGACCTTGTCCATGTTTGTCAGGACAATCCGCGACTGCCTGGCTTTACCGCCGGCAAGCCGGCCAGTTCGGGTGGAAGGTCGTTCGGATCGTAAGTTGGCACCTTGTACTCGGCCAAGGCAATCATGGGAACCCCGGCATCAGCCGTCCCGCCTGATCTGTCGATCAGGCAAGCCAGCGCCCGGACGTCGGCTCCAAGGCTCTGCAGGGCGGTGACCGTCTCGCGGCCGGAAAGGCCGGTTGTCACGATATCCTCGACCACGAGGACCCGGGAGCCCGCCGGCAATTCGAAGCGCCGAAGCCGGAATTCGGCATTCTCGCGCTCGACCCACATGGCCGGAATTCCCAGATGGCGGGCCGTTTCGTATCCGGGGATGAGACCGCCGAGCGCGGGCGAAACGATGAAGTCGAACGGGCCAAGGCCCGAGGCTTCGATCTTGGCCGCCAATGCCTTGCACAGGCGCTCGGTCTTGTCCGGATACATGAACACCCGAGCTTTCTGCAGAAACACGGAGCTGCGCAAACCCGAGGTCAGGATAAAGTGGCCTTCGAGAATAGCGCCGGCATCCCTAAACTCCTGAAGCACTTCGTCGCGGGTCATTGGATCGCTTCCTGTCCTACTTCTTGTGGTTGGATCAGCCGCCGGTAGGCGGGAGCCGGCGCTTGCCTGGCAACTGATCCATTGTTCGATGCCTCAGCCATTGACGCGGGTCACGGTCGATACGTTCGGTTTTGAGCGCAAAAGGTTTATGATCCGGTTGAGATGTTTCAGATCCCATACCTCAAGATCGATGACCATCTCATGGAAGTCGATCGCTTTTCTCAGCATTTTTACGTTATCGATATTGCCGCCGTTTTCGCCGATGACCTGGGCGATGATGGCCAGTGATCCGGGTTCGTTGGCGGCGGTGACCGAGATCCGCGCGGGAAAGCGCTCCGGATTGTCAATGTCGATGTCCCAGCGGACATCGATCCAACGTTCGGTCTGCTCGTCGAATTCCTTGAGGGCGGGTGATTGTATCGGGTAGATCGTCAACCCGCCGTCGGGCGCCAGAATGCCCACGATGCGGTCGCCGGGCACTGCGCCGCCCTCGGGTGCGAATCGGACAACGATATCGCCGGACAATCCGCGGATGGGGAGGGACGGACCCTGTCGCGCATCCCCGGGATCTGCCTCGAAAGCGGCATTTTGAATGTCTAGGGCAGGGATCCGGAACTTGAGGCCGATGCCCTTTTTCAGCTCGAACCAGCCTTCTTCCGTCACCGGTGTGGAATGCACGACCCGATCGTCCTTGTAGTCGGGATGGGATGACTTCAAGACCGCCTGGGCACTGATATCTCCGCGACCGACCGCGGCCATGAGTTCGGCGACGTTGGGCTGATTGTGGTCGTTGAGTGCGGCCTCCAGCAAGCCTTCCGAGAACGGTTTCGACGCGCGTTCAAATGTGCGCTTGAGGATGTGCTCGCCAAGGGCGCCGTACTGCTTGCGGATCGAATCCCGTGTCGCGCGCCGGATGGCCGCGCGCGCCTTGCCGGTGATTGCGATCGTCTCCCAGGCGGGAGGCGGCGTCTGCGCGGCCGATCTGATGATCTCGACCTCGTCCCCATTCCGGAGTTCCGTCACAAGGGGCATGATCTGGCCGTTGATCTTGCAGCCCACACAAGTGTTGCCGATGCCGGTGTGAACCGCGTAGGCGAAATCGATGGGCGTTGCGCCGCGCGGGAGGGCGATCAGCCGGCCTTTAGGCGTGAAACAGAACACCTGATCGTGAAACAGCTCGAGTTTGGTGTTTTCGAGGAATTCTTCCGGCGTGTCTCCCTCGGACAACAGATCGATGGTACGGCGCAGCCACTCATAGGCGCGGCTTTCCTCCGTCAGACCGGCGATGTTGCGGCCGCCGAACTGGCCGTCCTTGTAGAGCGCATGCGCGGCGATGCCGAATTCGGCCACGCGGTCCATGGTGGTGGTGCGGATCTGCAATTCGACCCGCTGGCGGGAAGGGCCGACAATGGTGGTGTGGATCGAGCGGTAGTCGTTCTGCTTGGGTGTCGAAATGTAGTCCTTGAAGCGACCGGGAACCGTCGGCCAGGTGGTGTGGATCACGCCCAGGACCCGGTAACAGGCTTCGACGGTGCCGACGATGACGCGGAAACCGTAGATGTCGGACAGTTGCTCGAAGCCGAGCGACTTTTGCTGCATCTTGCGGAAGATCGAATAGGGCCGCTTCTGCCGTCCGCGGACTTCCGCCGCCATTCCGCGTTCGGCCAGCCGTTCGGTCAGCGTTTTCTCGATATCCCGCGTCAGATCCGCGTTCTTCTCGTGCAGGCCGTTCAGCCGCTCGAAAATGGTATCATAGGCCTCGGGATTCAGCGTGCGGAATGCCAGGTCTTCCAGTTCCTCACGCATATCCTGCATGCCCATCCGGCCTGCCAGCGGCGCATAGATCTCCATCGTTTCTTCGGCAATGCGCCCGCGCTTGTGTTCCGGCACATGATGGAGTGTGCGCATGTTGTGCAGACGGTCTGCCAGCTTCACAAGGAGAACCCGCACGTCGTCGGCGATGGCGAGCAGCAGCTTGCGGAAGTTTTCGGCCTGCTTGGCCCGCCGGGAGGCCAGGTCCAGGCGCTTGATCTTGGTCAGACCTTCGACGAGCTTGCCGATTTCGGGGCCGAACAAGTCATCGATCTCGGACCGGGTCGCATCGGTGTCCTCGATGGTGTCGTGAAGCAGGGCGACAGCGATGGTGGCGTCATCAAGCCGCAAATTCGTCAGGATCGCGGCGACTTCGAGCGGGTGGGAGAAGTACGGATCGCCCGAGGCCCGAGTCTGTGTCCCATGTTTTTGCATGGCGTAGACATAGGCCTTGTTGAGCAGGGGCTCGTCGGCGTCCGGATTGTATCGGGTGACCCGTTCAACGAGTTCGTATTGGCGCATCATGGCCGGTACCACCAACCGCGGAGGCGGTTTCACTCATGTCCCAAGGACGAACAAGAAGCCCGGCGCTCGCGAACGCCGGGCCGAGCCAAAACCAACGCTGGCTGTCAGTAATCGTCGCTGCGCTCCGGCGGGACCAAACCCTCCAGTCCGCGAAGCAGATCTTCCTCGGACATGCGGTCGAACTCGACCGCGCCGTCGTCCACGGCATTGACCTGTGTGGCCTGCTGTTGTGCGCCGACCGGCACGAGGGGCACGGCTTCGCTCTCCGGCTCATCCACCTCCACATATTTTTGCAAGGAGTGGATCAGATCTTCTTTCATATCTTCCGGGCTAACGGTTTGCTCGGCAATTTCTCGAAGCGCGACAACCGGGTTCTTGTCATTGTCGCGGTCAATCGTCAGCGGCGATCCGCTCGAGATCATGCGAGCGCGATGTGCGGCCAACAATACCAGTTCGAACCGGTTTTCGACCTTGTCGATGCAATCCTCGACGGTCACGCGCGCCATTCGACGTCTCCATGTATATTTGAAGTGGGGATTCCGAAATTTCAGGGTATACTGCCGTGCGGCTGGTTGCGCAACCCCTTGTCCACCCGACCGGGCCGCGGCGCGATGGAACGCGTCACAGCAGTCCGTTGAGGAACCGGGTTATCCTGGAACAGCGGATTACCCTCGAACACCGGATTATCCTGGAACAAAGCGCTAATCACTGAATAAAACGGTAGATCCCCCACTCATGATGGGTTTTTGCATTGCGAATACCCTTGTCAATGGTGTAGCGGATCACAAGATACATTGTCGACCTTGGTTTACTATTTCCGTTTTGCACCGTTGAATCAAAGGTCGTTTTTGTCGATTCGTGTTCTATATCTCTTCCTACGTCGTTTGATGACGCAAAACTGGAAATTCATCCGACGTATCAAAAGGAGAGTTTGTGTAGGACTGGAAAGGTCTCACTAGGAATGTTTGATGCACGCGAAAAGGTTGCTTTGTTCATTGATGGGGCAAACCTTTATTCCACGGCAAAAGCCATCGGTTTCGATATCGACTACAAGAGGCTTCTTCGGGAGTTTCAGGGCAAGGCTTATCTGCTCAGGGCCTATTATTACACGGCTCTGATCGAGGACCAGGAATACTCATCCATAAGGCCCTTGATCGACTGGCTGGACTATAACGGTTACAAGGTCATCACAAAGCCGGTTAAGGAATTCGTCGACAGCACCGGGCGCAGAAAAGTCAAAGGCAACATGGACATCGAACTTGCCGTCGATGCCATGCAAATCGTCGAGCATGTCGATCACGTCGTTTTGTTCTCCGGTGATGGAGACTTCCGCGTGCTGGTCGAGGCGTTGCAACGCAGGGGGAGAAAGGTCAGCGTGGTGTCGACGCTGAAGACCCAGCCTCCGATGATTGCCGACGACCTGCGCCGTCAAGCCGATCATTTCATCGATCTGGCCACCCTGGCGTCGAAGATCGGCCGTGATCCGGCCGAACGTCCCGCTCGTCCCGCGCCTGTGCAGGACGACGACTATGATGATGAAGACGACGATTACTGATTTCGTGATGTTTTTTGAGCCATGAGCCCGATCGCGAGGACGAATGACGCCGCCCCACAGGGTCCGGCCGATCCTCCTTTGGACTGTCCGCTTTGTCCGCGACTGGTCGATCTTCGCCGCACACTGAGCACGGCGCATCCCGATTGGCACAACGCGCCGGTCGCCTCATTCGGAGACCCGGCGCCGAAGCTTCTTGTGGTCGGCCTGGCGCCGGGCATGAAGGGGGCAAACCGGACGGGCCGCCCGTTCACCGGCGACTATGCCGGCGATCTTCTGTTCGAAACCATGATCGAGTACGGCTTCGCAACGGGGCGCTATCTGGCGCGTCCTGATGACGGCCTTGTGCTCTCGGCCGCGCTCATCACAAATGCCGTGCGCTGCCTGCCGCCGGAAAACAAACCAATCGGCTCCGAGATCAAGGCGTGCCGGCCGTTTCTTCTTGCAACACTCGATGCCCATCCCACGCTGCGGGCGGTTCTGCTGCTCGGCCGGATCGCCCATGAAACCTTTTTGAGCGCGATCGGTGAACGCCGCGCGGCTCATCCGTTCTCGCACGGCGCCCGCCACGAGATCCCGGGCACTGGGCTAGTCCTGTTCGATAGCTACCATTGCTCGCGCTACAACACGAACACCGGACGATTGACCCCGCGGATGTTCAAAGCGGTTTTTGCCGATATCCGAGACTATCTTTCAACCGTGAACTGACGGCCAGCAGACCGCTGACTGCCCGGTTTTGAGGACAGGCGCGCGGCTACATTGCGCTGGTCCGGGCATCGATCTCGGACCATCCATCCGGACCCAGATGCTCCTGCGGACGGAAGCGGGCCTTGTAGGCCATCTTGGGAGACCCATCGACCCAATACCCGAGGTAGACATAGGGCAGGTTCATGCGCCGTGCCCGCTCGATGTGGTCGAGAATCATGTAGGTGCCCAAACCCGCTCCCGCGCTGTCCGGCGTGTAGTAGGAGTAGACCATGGACAGACCGTCCGCCAGCTGGTCGGTCAGGGCGACACCCAACAGGGGACCTTCTCCCGCGCCGGTCAAAAACGTATCCGGTCCGCGGCGGCGGTATTCGATGACCATTGTTTCGACGTGGGTGTCCTCCACCATCATCGCATAGTCCAGGATACTCATCTCCGTCATGCCGCCATTTTCGTGGCGCGAATAGAGATAGTCCTTGAACAGGTCGTATTGCTCTGCGGAAGGGCTTGGCGGCAGGCGTGCACCGACAATGTCTTCGCACCGCTTCCATTGCCTCTTGAACGACTTGGTCCATTCGAAATCGGCAACGCGGACCCGGACCGAAACGCAGGCCCGGCAGTTTTCGCAGGCGGGCCGGTAGGCGATGTTCTGGCTGCGGCGGAAGCCCCCCTGGGTCAGAACATCATTGAGCGCCGGCGCATGATGCCCGATCAAGTGGGTGAACACTTTGCGTTCCTGCCGGCCGTCCAGATAGGGGCAGGGTGCGGGGGCCGTCAGATAAAACTGCGGATGATCAGTCGGATGGCGCGTCAATGCCGGGTCCCGTTTTCCTCATCGTTCGAAAGCGACTGTCTTACAAGCCATAATACCATGGCGCGACAAGGGTGAACGTCAACCACAAAATCAGCGCAAGTGGGACACCAGCTTTCACGAAATCGCCGAACCTGTAGTGACCCGGACCCATGACGATGAGGTTTGTCTGATAGCCGATGGGGGTCGCGAAGGAACTGTTCGCCGCGAAGATCAAACAGACGATGAACGCCTCCGGTGGCTGGCCGACCTGGGCAGCCAGATTGAGGGCGACCGGGGTGAACAACACGGCCGCCGCATTGTTGGACAGCACATTCGTCAACACCATGACGACGAAGTAAAGGGCGGACAGGATCACGACAGGCGGCTGACCCTGAAGCGCGGAGGCAAGCGCGGATGCGACGGCGGATGCCCCGCCGGTCGCTTCGAGGGCCACGGCCCCCGCCAGAGACGCGCCCACAAGCATGAAGATCCGGCTGTCAATCGCCCGCATGGCCTGGCGGACATTCAAGCATCCGAACAGGATCATGGCGAATGTTCCGGCGATGGCCGCGGTGACGATCGGCACCATTCCGGTGGCGGAAACCGCAACGACCGCGCCGAAAATGGTCAAGGCCCGCGGCGCGTACCGGCGGCGGGGCACCTCGGCGGTCGACCAGTCCAGAAGCAGAACATCCCGGCTGCCGCGCAGCCGGGAAATCGTTTCTTCGGAGCCGGCCACCAGAAGAACGTCGCCCGCTTCAAGCCTGATGTCGTTCATCGCCATGCGCGGCATGCGGCTTCGGCGCTGGATGCCCATCACCACACAGCCGGTCTCGGCATAAAATCCCGATTGCGGCAACGTGCGTCCCAACAGGCGGGAGGCGGGCGCGACCACGACCTCCGACAGGGTCATTGAACCGGGCGTTGGAACGGTGGTGTCGTTCGGCGAAGTTTCGCCGGCCGCATCGGCTTCCAGAAGGGGCTGCCTGCGGCTCAGCGCATTGGCCAGCGCTGTCCGCGTCGCGGCGACAATGATCGTGTCGCCGGGCTGGAGCACCACATTTTCGAAGGGGGGCAGGAGCGGTTTTTCGCCCCGCTGGACCAGGCGCACCGTCATGTCCTTGAGCGCCGGAAACATGCCCGACACCGATTCCATTCCAACCAGGGGATGATCGTAGCCGACCGAGATCTGGGCGATGAACTGTTTTCCTGAGGAGCCTTGGATTTCATCGGCCATCGTTTTGCGCGGCTGCAGCAATCGCGGCATGATGAAAAGAACATAGAGGCTCCCCACCGAAGCCATGATCAAACCGATTGGCGTGAAGCTGAAAAACGTGAAATTCAGGTCGCTGGACTGGGAGGCGAAGCTGGCCACCAGCAGGTTCGTCGAAGACCCGATCAAGGTGGTCATGCCGCCCAGGATCGCGATGAAGGAGAGCGGCATCAAAAGCCGTGAGGGCGACCGTCCCAAGGTCGCGGCAACCGCGGTCAGGATCGGCAGAAACATGACAACGACCGGGGTGTTGTTCAAAAAGGCACTGAGCACAGCCACGGTCAGAAGAATCGGCACAGTGGCCACGTGCGACCGTCCGCGGGTCCAGCGCACGATGGCCTTGGCTGGAGCCTCCAGGGCATCGGTTTGGAAAAGTCCCTGGCCGATGATCAGAAGGCAGATGACCGTGATCAATGCCGGGTTCGCGAAACCAACGAGAAAATCGCCCGTGGTCACGAAACCCTCGGCCGCCGGCACCGGAAAAACGCTGAACACCAGGATCAAGCCGACGACCGACCCGAGCGCGACGGCCTCGATTTCAAATTTCTCAATGGCGTAGAGAAATACCGTTGACGCGATCACCAGAAAGGTAAGCGCCATGGCTATGTCGATGGATGTCATGCACCTGCCCGTAGCATTCCGCAGCCGAACACCCGCCAAATCGCCTCGTCTGCTCCTGCGGGCACCATAGATCAGCGTCGCTGGAAAGAAAAAGGCAGAATCTTCCTATCCGCTTCGGACCTTTGGAAACAGCTTCCCCGAAAGCGGCTCCGACCGGCTGCCACGCCGGTCTGGCGCGGGCTAACCGGCTGGTGCCGTCCGATGGAATGCCCGACCTTTGGTCCGATCAAGGCCGGTTCGGTTCGGTATTCACGACCACGGTGCCCAGAACGATGTCATGGAGCAGGCGCTTGCGATCCGAAACCAGCGACACCAGCAGCACGAACGGGGTGAGCAGGGCCACCGAGAACCAGAACAAGAGTGCGTGCATGGCTGCCAGCAGGGGATACGGCTTTGCCCCGTACCAGAGCCGCATCTCCAGACCCATGGCGGCCATGCCGGGTGTTGCGGCCTTCGACCCTCCGAGGGTGATGGCAACATAGACCAGTGCGACCGTCTGCCAGAGCACGAAATAGATCATCCAGGCTAGGCCAAGCGTGAAGATCCCAAGAAAGAACACCAGAACCGCGGCTAGAGTGAACAGGACGGCAATCGCGATGACGTCGATGAAAAAGGCGAAAACTCTCCGCGACCGGATGCCGGAAAATAGCTCCGGCCGGGTTTGAGGATCGAATTGATCCTGACGTGTCTCGGTGGTTGCGACATCCAGGGGCATGGTGCGATCTCCTTTCGTTTGGCTGATGTGGGGATCGGGCAGCGGATTCGCAAACGGGTCGGCGCAAATCTATCTTGGGGTGCGGTGCGGATCTTCGACTGTCTCTGCCCGGTCGATGTAGCGCACGGTATAGCCTCCGGCGCGCAGAGCGGTGACGATCTCCCGTCCGTGATCGGCATCGAAGGCCTCGAAGGTCACATCCAGGGTGGCGCCCTTCGCGGGCACATCCAGAAACAGCCGGTGATGGGCGACCTCGACCACGTTGCCCTTGGCCCGCCCGATGATCGTCGAGATTTCACCGAGCACGCCGGGTCTGTCCGGCGTGTCGATACGGATCGAGACCAACCGTCCGTCCCGGGCCAATTCGCGCACGACGATCGATGAAATCAGGCGCGGATCGATATTGCCGCCGCACAGCACGAGGCCGACCTTGCGGCCCCGGAAAGCTTCCGGCTCCGTGAGCAACGCGGCCAATCCGGCCGCGCCGGCGCCTTCGGCGATCGTGTGCTGAAACGTGAGATAGACGTTGATGGCGCGCTCGATCGTGCTCTCGCGGGCCAGAACAATCCGTTTCACCGTGTCCTTGACAATCTGCCGGTTCAAGGTTCCCACTTCCTTGACCGCGATGCCCTCGGCGATCGTGGGACCTTCGCATATGACGGGTTTTCCGGTCACAGCGCCCCACATGGCCGGATAAAGGTCGGTCTCCACGCCGATGATTTCGATTTCGGGCCGCACGGCCTTGGCCGCGGTGGCGATCCCGGAAATCAGGCCGCCGCCGCCCACCGGGACGATGATGGTGTCAAGCTCGGGCACCGCGGCCAACATCTCCAGCCCGATGGTTCCCTGGCCAGCGATCACCTTCGGATCGTCGAACGGGTGAACCCACACCAGATCCTTCTCCTCCGCCAACCGGCTGGCCTCGGCCTTGGCCGCGTCGACCGTATCGCCGGCCAGCACGACCGTGGCGCCGAACTCGCGGGTCGCGGAAATCTTCACGAAAGGTGTCGTCTCCGGCATGACAATGGTTGCCGGGATGCCGAGGCGTGTGGCGTGGAAAGCCACGCCTTGGGCGTGGTTGCCGGCGGACATGGCGATCACGCCGCGCTTGCGTTCGGCCTCGGTGAGGCTCGAGAGCTTGACCAGCGCGCCGCGTTCCTTGAACGAGCCGGTCACCTGCATGTTCTCGTATTTGACGTAGACTTCAGCTCCGGTGAGCCGGGACAGGCGCGGTGCGGCCAGGCATGGGGTCTTGAGAACAGCACCCTCAAGCAGGTCGGCTGCCGCGCGAATATCCGCCAGCGTCACGACCGGTCCGGAGGGATCGCTCATCTGCCGCGCGCCAGCACTTCGGCAACGCGTGGCGCGTAGTAGGTGAGGATGCCATCGGCGCCGGCCCGCTTGAAGGCCATCAGGCTCTCCATCATCACCCGTTCCCCATCGATCCAGCCATTCGCGGCAGCTGCCTCGACCATCGCGTATTCGCCCGACACCTGGTAGGCGAAGGTGGGCACCTGGAACGTGTCTTTCAGCCGCCGGATGATGTCGAGATAGGGCAGGCCCGGCTTGACCATGATCATGTCGGCGCCTTCGGCGATGTCCATTTCTGCTTCCCGGATCGCTTCGTCCGTGTTGGCGGGATCCATCTGGTAGGTCCGCTTGTCTCCGATCAAGGTCGCGTTTGTCCCGACCGCGTCTCGGAACGGCCCGTAGAAGCCGGACGCGTATTTGGCGGAATAGGCCAGGATCTGGGTGTCGCGGAAGCCGTTTTGGTCGAGCGCTTGGCGCAGCGCACCGACGCGGCCATCCATCATGTCGGACGGGCCGATCACATCGGATCCGGCACCCGCCTGAATCAGCGCCTGACGGCACAACTGCTCGACCGTTTCGTCGTTCAAAATGCTTTCGCCGGACATGATTCCGTCATGGCCATGACTGGTATAGGGATCGAGCGCGACATCCGTCATGAGCCCGATGTTCAATCCTTCCGCCCGGATCGCCCGGCAGGCCCGGCACACAAGGTTCTGATCATTGAGTGCTTCGGTGCCCGTGGCATCCCGAAGTTCGGGATCGGTGTTCGGGAAGATGGCAAGCATCGGAATGGCCAAACGCATGGCGCGTTCGGCTTCGCGGACAACGAGATCCACCGACAGGCGTTCGACACCGGGCATGGAGGGAACCGGCTCCCGGACATTGGTGCCTTCCATGACGAAGACCGGCCAGATGAGGTCGTCGACCGTCAGGGTGTTTTCCCGGACAAGGCGGCGCGACCAGTCCGTTCTCCGGTTGCGTCTGAGCCGCCGGCCGCCGAGGATCTCGTCCATGTGGTCGCCGGTGATGGAGGGGCTGCGAAAGGAGGTGGTCATGGCGCGTGTCTTTCCGGGTGTTTCGTCCTGGCTTGCGAGGCTGATGCGTTGTCTTGCTTCGCTTTTGTCCAAACCTAGCACGGGAGGAAAAGCCGTCCAACTCTTGTCAATGTAACCAAAATTACTCAATAAAACGGGATAGATTGACGTAAACGTCAAAAAAAGATAAGCAAAACAGGAAAACACTGACAAGCGGCGGATGCCTGCGCCGCAGGCCGATTGGGAGGTCCGACCCGTGGATTTTGCGTTCAACGAAGATCAGCGCGCTTTTCGGGACATGGCTGCCGCCTTTGCCCGCGATGAAATGGAACCCCATGCCAAGGGATGGGACGAGGACTCTGTTTTTCCGGTCGACACGCTGCGCAAGGCGGCCGGTCTGGGATTCGGCGGAATTTATGTGCGCGACGACGTCGGTGGATCGGCCCTGACCCGCACCGATGCCGCGATCATCTTCGAGGAACTGTCCAAGGGCTGTACCTCGACGGCCGCCTACATCTCCATCCACAACATGGCGGCGTGGATGATCGACACGTTCGCGGGCGACGATCTTCGCCAGAAATACCTTCCGGCTCTTTGCAGCATGGACGCGTTTGCAAGCTATTGCCTAACGGAGCCGGGATCGGGATCGGATGCCGCAAGTCTGCGGACAAAAGCCGTCCTCGACGGTGACCATTATGTTCTGAACGGCTCTAAAGCCTTCATTTCGGGCGGCGGTACGTCGGATGTCTATGTGACGATGGTGCGCACGGGCGGGGACGGGCCGTCCGGGATTTCCTGCATGGTTGTGGACAAAGGCACGCCGGGTCTCAGCTTCGGCGCCCAGGAGCAGAAGCTGGGCTGGAAAAGCCAGCCGACCGCCCAGGTGAATTTCGAGGATTGCCGGGTGCCGAGGTCCAATCTGATCGGACAGGAGGGGGACGGTTTCAAGATCGCCATGGCCGGGCTTGATGGCGGGCGTCTCAATATTGGCGCTTGCTCGCTCGGAGCGGCGCAGACCTGTCTCGACAGATCAATCGTTTATCTCAAGGAACGCAAGCAGTTTGGCAAGGCGCTCGCGGAATTTCAGGCGCTCCAGTTCCGGTTGGCGGATATGGCGACAGAGCTGGAGGCCGCGCGGCTGTTGCTGCACAAGGCTGCGGGGGCGGTGGACGCAAAGACCCATGAGGCGACACAACTTGCGGCGATGGCAAAGCGGTTGGCCACCGACACAGGGTTCAAGGTCGTCAACGAAGCGCTGCAACTGCACGGCGGGTATGGCTATCTGCGGGATTATCCGGTGGAGCGTTTTCTGCGCGATGTGCGCGTGCACCAGATTCTCGAAGGAACCAATGAGATCATGCGATTGATCATCGCGCGCAGCCTGTTGAAAGACTGAGTCCGGATACGCCCTTAACGTCCTGTGTTTGCTGGAGAAGAAAGTGACAGACGAAATCCTGTTCGAAAAGCGCGGTCATGCCGGGTTCATCTTGCTGAACCGTCCCAAGGCGTTGAACGCGTTGAGCCATGGGATGGTGAAGGCGATGGCCGCCCAGCTTTCGCTCTGGGCATCAGATGACTCGATCCGGCATGTTGTGGTTTCCGGGGCTGGAGAAAAGGCGTTTTGCGCCGGGGGCGATATCAGGGCCATCTATGAGGCCCGGCGGGCCGGACAGACGGAAGGGCTTTCGGACTTTTTTCGCGACGAGTACCGGCTGAACGCCCAGATCAAGGCTTTTCCAAAGCCGTATATCGCGGTGATCGACGGCATCGTCATGGGCGGCGGCGTCGGGGTGTCCGTTCATGGCTCGCACCGGATAGGCACCGAACACATGCTGTTTTCCATGCCCGAGACGGGCATCGGCTTTTTCCCGGATGTGGGGGGAACCTACTTTTTGCCGCGGTTGCCGAACGCCGTCGGGACCTACCTGGCGATGAGCGCCGGCCGTATGGGGCAGGCGGATGCCTATGAGGCGGGCATCCTGACCCACGCAACCGCCCGGGACCGTATCGGCGATCTGATGGTTTCGCTCGAACGGGCCGAAGACGTGGATGCATTGCTCGCCAGTGTGTCCATGGTGCCGGAACGCGGAGCGGTCATGGCGCAAGCGGATTTGATCGATCGGGTCTTTTCCAAGGAAACGGTTTCCGGGATCATGGCGGCGCTCGACGCGCAAGACGATGCTTTCGCGGCCGAGACGGCGAAGACCATCCGCGGAAAATCACCAACGAGCGTCCATATCGCCCTTGAGCAGATGCGCCGTGGCCGCACGCTGGATTTCAATGGCTGCATGCGGCTGGAATTCCGGATCGTGAGCGAGATCCTGAAAGGGCATGACTTTTTTGAGGGCGTGCGTGCCGTGCTGATCGACAAGGATCATAGCCCCAAATGGCGGCCGGACCATCTGGATCAGGTGGACAGCCTTGCGCTACAAGCGTATTTCGGAATGCCGAACGGGGGCGATCTGACCCTGTGAACGAGGTTCAACAGGCACCGGAGTCCACATGATCACCAGTTTTCAGGATCTTCTCAGTGCCCGTCCGCCCTGGAGCACCGTGCTGGTCTGGTACTTGCGCCTCATGGCGCTGCTGTTGCTGGGGGCGGGTGTCATCCACTGGGCCCGCATTGTCGGCGTGGTCCCATGGCGGGACGTGTGGTTCTGGGACATGCCCTTGTCCTGGCAAACCGCCACGGTGTTTTTCGGTGTGCTGGATCTCGTGGCGGCCATTGGTCTCTGGCTGACCGTGTCCTGGGGCACTGTGATGTGGCTGGTGCGCGCCTTCAGTCAGATCCTGATGCATACCCTGTTTTGGGAAACCTTTGGCCAGCGTCCCTATGAAATCGCATTCTATCTCATCACCATCGCGATCTTTCTTCTCCTTTTGTACCTGATGGAGCGGGAGAACCGCGCCATCAGGTGACGAATTTCCACTCATGGACCTTGCTGTCCACTTCAAAATAACACCATTGCCGGGGAGGTTTTTGGCATGAGCGCTCGGATCGGATTTATCGGGCTTGGGAACATGGGCGGTCCGATGGCCGCCAATCTGGTGAAGGCGGGTCATTCCGTGGCCGGTTTTGATTTGTCGGAAGAAGCGCTCGGCGCCCTGGAAGCAGCCGGTGGAACCCGCGCGGCGTCGGTGGCCGATCTGGCGGCGTCCGCCGAGGTGATCGTGACGATGCTGCCGGCCGGCGCCCATGTCCGCAAGATCTACCTCGAGGACGGTGGGATCCTCGACCACGCCAAACCCGGAACGATCCTGATCGATTCCTCGACCATCGACGTGGACAGCGCCCGGGTGGTGGCGGCGGTCGCGAATGAAAAAGGCCTGTTGATGGTCGACGCGCCGGTGAGCGGCGGCGTCGGCGGCGCGGCGGCCGGAACGCTGACCTTCATGGTGGGCGGAGCCGATCAGGCGTTCGAAGGCGCGCGTCCGTACCTTGAAGTGATGGGCAAGACCATCGTGCATGCCGGCGGATCGGGGACTGGTCAGGCGGCCAAGATCTGCAACAACATGATCCTCGGCATTTCCATGATCGGCGTTTCGGAAGCATTCGTGCTGGCCGAGCGCCTCGGGCTGGATGCCCAGAAGCTTTTCGACATTTCGTCCACGGCCTCGGGGCAATGCTGGTCGCTGACCAGCTACTGTCCCGTTCCGGGGCCTGTGCCCACGTCGCCAGCCAACAGGGACTACCAGCCCGGGTTTGCCGCGGAGATGATGCTGAAGGATCTGAAACTTGCGCAGGAGGCGGCAAGTTCGAGCGGGGCCTCCACTCCGCTGGGCGCTGAGGCGGCCGCGCTTTACAACCTGTTTTGCAACAGTGGCGGACAGGGGCGGGACTTTTCCGCCATCGTGAAATTCCTGCGCGGAACAGAGTAAACGAAGTATTTTCGGTTTCAGGAAAAGGCGGCCGTGGAAATTAACCGCTAATTTAGCGTGTCTCTTAAGCGGATTTTAGAAGCGCCTCTGTAATGTCGTGAGCAAGGTGGGAAAAATATCCACCTGCTTACAGGTAAACAGAGGCGCAAACACATGATCACCGCACCCAGGGCAGTTGACGCTGTGGTACAGGGCGAAGAGGAAGTGGAAATCAAGCCACTTTATCTTGAGGCTCTTACGCTTGTTGAGCGGCTTCACAGACGACTTCTTGACGTTATCAAAGATGAATTCGACCGTATGGGCCGATCCGACGTGAACAGCGTACAGGCTCTGCTGTTGTTCAATATCGGCGATGCCGAATTGACGGCGGGCGAGCTGCGTACGCGGGGCTATTACCTCGGGTCCAACGTGTCCTACAATCTGAAGAAGCTGGTCGAGACAGGCTACATCCATCACCAGCGTTCGCGGGTCGACCGCCGTTCCGTGCGGGTCAGCCTGACGGACAAAGGCAAGGACGTGGCGAAGATCATCAATGATCTTTACGAGCGGCACATTCTGTCGGTCGAACAGGTCGGCGAGATCGGTCCCGACGACTTCCAGCAGTTGAACAAATCACTGCGGCGGCTCGAGCGGTTCTGGACCGACCAGATCCTTTATCGTCTTTAGGGCGAAACATGATCCGGATGACTCGAAACGCCGTCCCTCTGGGCGGCGTTTCGCATTTGAGGATGGGTTTTCGCACCACAGCGTCCGCTGGGACATGTTCTGAACACAAATGATTGCTTTCGTGCGGGCTTGGCGACCGAATACACAATTTCTTGAAGTCGGCGGAACACCCGATCCGGCCGGAAATTGTTAACACTCCGGTCATATGGTTAAGTTCCGTGTACAGAGGTTGAACAGAAGCCTCTGGCGATGGAACGATGAATGGGGTTGAGCATGGGTGCAGCGCGTAACACGGCCCGGTATGGCGGTCTGAAATTGGCCTCGAGCGGCGTCGTGGCGTTGAGCATGATCGCGCTGATGTGGTCCGGGCAGCCTGTTGCCGCCCAGCAGTCGCCGTTGGAGGCCCTGCAGCAATACCAGCAGCGCGTCGAATGGGAGGATCGGTTCCAAAACACGATGGACTCGCTGCGCGCGATGGAATCGAGCGCGCCGACCCTGTCGCCGGAGACGGCGGACTACGTTGCGGCGGCCATCGACCGGTATTCCCGCATCGTCCAGATAGGCGGCTGGGGGCGAATTTCCGGCCAAGGGCGCCCGCTGCGGATCGGTGCCACGGATCCGCGTGTGGTTGAACTCCGGCAGCGGCTCATCGCCTCAGGCGATCTGGAACAGACCGCCGGGCTGTCCACGACCTTCGATTCCTATGTCGATGCCGGAGTGCGCCGCTTCCAGATGCGCCATGGTCTGATCCCCGATGGTGTGGTTGGTGAAAGCACGATCGTCGCGTTGAACGTTCCGGCGGATCTGCGCCTTCGCCAGCTTGAAACGAACCTGGTGCGTCTTCGTTCCATGTCCGGCTTCCTGGGGGACCGCTATGTGATGGTGAACATCCCGGCCGCGGAGATCGAGGCCGTCGAGAACGGTCATGTTCGGTCCCGTCACACGGCCGTGGTTGGCAAGATCGACCGGCAAACCCCCATTTTGAACAGCAAGATCTACGAGTTGAACTTTAATCCCTACTGGACCGTGCCGAGGTCGATCATCCGCAAGGATCTGATTCCGAAGATGAATCAGGACCCGCAATACCTCGAGAAGAACAAGATCCGGATCTTCGATTGGAGCGGCAACGAGCTGTCCTGGCAGCAGATCGACTGGAATACGGACGAGGCGACCCAATACAAGTTCCGTCAGGAACCGGGAGAAATCAATTCCCTCGGTACCGTGCGCATCAACTTCCACAACCAGCATCAGGTCTATCTGCACGACACGCCCTCGAAGACGCTGTTCGGGTCCGACTACCGGTTCCATTCCTCCGGTTGTGTCCGGGTGCAGAATGTGAGGGAATTGATCACCTGGTTGTTGCAGTCCACCACGCCGGGCTGGGACCGGGCGCAGGTCGACGCCGTGATCCGCAGCGGTGCGCGGGAAGATGTGCAACTGAAATCAAAAATTCCGCTGTACATGACCTACATCACCGCATGGGCCAATGCCGATGGCGTGATTCACTTCCGCGAAGACATCTATAACCGCGACGATCTTTACAGCGCGACGCCGATCGATACCCAAGCCAGACTTTAAGTCTCGCCTCCCAGGGTCGATATGTTTATGCACAGGCGGGGACAAGTTTTCCGCCTGTTTTCGTCTTATGATGATTGCGGCGCGAAGAACGTGCCGCTTCATTCAGGTCGCGACCATGAATCACAATACACCGAGCGCAAACGAGGTCTATTTCGAGTTTCGGCAAGTGGGACAACAGATCCGGGTGACGGCCATCGACGGCGGTTCCGGCATTGAGGTTGTGATCTTTGGGCCCCTCAACGTTCCGCAACATGATTTGAAAAACCTGGCCATGCGGAAACTTCTCCGGCGGCTGGAGCGCGAGGAGCCCGAACGGGGCGAGGAGTTCCGCAAGCGGGATGGGCGCGGCTTTGGGACCTACTAGCGCCGCGGCGCATCCCGGCAAAGCGCGTTTGCGCCCCGGCAGCCCTGTCTTTCGGCCGACGGACGAACTGTGTCGGCTTTGGCCCTTGTCGGTTTTGAGCCGGAGCTGCGTCGCTAAGGATCTTGGTTGCTTTCGGTCGGTGTGTTAGGTCAAGGCACATTATAGCCGAGCGCCGCTGTCCGGATCGTCAACGCGAACCCGGATGCCGCGCTGATCTCACACGCAGAACAAGGATGGCGCGATGTCTTTGACAGAACCGGCCGGTACCGAAACGGCGACTACCGATTTCTTCACCCGATCGCTCGCAGACAGCGACCCGGCTCTTTTCGATGCGATTCAGAAGGAATTGGGCCGTCAGCAGCACGAAATCGAGCTGATCGCCTCCGAAAACATCGTGTCCCGCGCCGTTCTTGAGGCGCAAGGGTCGGTCCTGACGAACAAGTATGCCGAAGGCTACTCGGGCAAGCGCTACTATGGTGGCTGTGAGTTCGTCGATATCGCCGAGGACTTGGCGATCGACCGGGCCAAGAAGCTGTTTGGCTGCGAATTCGCCAATGTACAGCCGAACTCCGGCAGCCAGGCCAACCAGGCGGTGTTCCTTGGACTGATCAAGCCGGGTGACACCATTCTGGGCATGAGCCTGGATGCGGGCGGGCACCTGACCCATGGCGCGAAGCCGAACCTGTCGGGAAAATGGTTCAACCCCATCCAGTATGGCCTCGATCTTGAAACCGGCCTGATCGACTATGACGCGCTTGCCGCGCTTGCACGTGAGCACAAGCCGCAGCTGATCATTGCGGGCGGCTCGGCCTATTCCCGCCAGATCGACTTTGCCAAATTCCGTGCGGTCGCCGACGAAGTCGGTGCCTATCTCATGGTGGACATGGCCCATTTTTCCGGACTTGTGGCGGCAGGCGAACACCCAAGCCCTTTCCCGCACGCGGACGTGGCCACAACGACAACCCACAAGACTTTGCGCGGTCCGCGCGGCGGGATGGTGCTGACCAACAACGAAGAGATCGCCAAGAAGATCAATTCGGCTGTGTTTCCGGGCCTGCAGGGTGGACCACTCATGCACGTCATCGCAGCCAAGGCGGTTGCCTTCGGCGAAGCGCTGACGCCGGACTTCAAGAGCTACATGAAAGGCGTGCGCGCCAACGCTCAGGTTCTCGCGGAGACCTTGAGATCGGGCGGCGTGGACATCGTGTCGGGGGGCACCGATACGCATTTGATGCTTGTTGACCTGCGTCCGAAGGACCTGACCGGCCGCGACGCGGAAAAGTCGCTCGGCCGGGCAGGCATCACCTGCAACAAGAACGGTGTTCCGAACGATCCGCAAAAACCTATGATCACCTCGGGCATCCGTCTCGGCACGCCGGCGGCCACCACGCGCGGCTTCGGTGTTGCCGAATTCCGCGAAGTCGGCCTGCTCATCACCGAAGTGCTGGACGGGTTGAAGTCCAATGGGGGGGGCGAGGGCAACGTTGCAGTTGAAGCCGCGGTAAAAGACAAGGTAGAAGCACTGACGGCGCGCTTCCCGATCTACTGATCCGGGCAGCGGGCGACGGTCAGGAGCTTCAAGACATGCGATGTCCCTATTGCGGCGGTGAGGAAACCCAGGTCAAGGATTCCCGCCCGAGCGAGGACAACACCACGATCCGCCGGCGCAGGATCTGCAACACCTGCGCCGGACGTTTCACCACATTCGAACGGGTCCAGCTGCGCGAACTGATGGTTCTCAAACGCAGCGGCCGCCGTGTTCCCTTCGATCGCGATAAACTGATGCGCTCGGTGTTGATCGCGGTCCGCAAGCGCCCGGTTGATCCCGAACGGATTGAGCGCATGGTGAGCGGCATCGTGCGGCAACTGGAAAGCTTCGGCGAGACCGACATCACGGCAGAGACAATCGGCAACCACGTCATGGAAGGGTTGAAGACCATCGATGATGTTGCATATGTGCGGTTTGCGTCTGTCTACAAGAACTTCCGGGAGGCAAAGGACTTCGAGGCTCTGCTCGACGAATTGAACGGGCCGGATGACCGGACCGCCGGGCAGATATAGATCACCCTATCCCGCCATTTTGCTCTGTGTGACCGCTTTCATGACATCCCTGCAAGATATCGACCTCCGGTTCATGGCGGCCGCTGAGCGGCTTGCGCGCCGTGGGCTCGGCCGGGTATGGCCCAACCCGCCAGTCGCGGCGTTGATCGTGCGCCAGGATGCAGACGGCGCACCCCTGCTGGTTGGCCGGGGCTTGACCGCGCGCCCCGGCGGCCCGCATGCGGAAGTCAATGCGCTCGCGGCGGCGGGCGAGCGGGCGCAAGGCGCGACCTGCTATGTGACACTGGAGCCCTGTTCCCATTACGGGCGGACGCCGCCATGCTCCGGCGCGTTGATCGAGGCCGGTGTGGGCCGGGTCGTTGTCAGCATGCTGGATCCCAACCCGCGTGTGGCCGGACGCGGCGTCCGTCTGCTGCGCGAGGCGGGGATCGAAGTGGTGGTTGGCGTGAACGAAGCGGCCTGTCAGCAGCTTTACAAGGGTTTTTCGCTCCGGATCACACGCAATCGCCCGCTGGTGTTTTTGAAGGTGGCCATGTCGCGCGACGGTTTTATCGGCCGCGAGGGCGAGGGGCAGATCGCCATTTCCGGTCCGCTCGCCATGCGCCACGTCCATGGATACCGCGCTGCATATGACGCGATCCTCGTTGGAATTGGGACGGCTGTCGCCGACGACCCGCAGCTCACCTGCCGCTTGCCGGGGCTATACGAACGCTCGCCTGTGCGGGTCGTCATCGATACGCGGGCCCGGCTTCCCTTGACCTCGAAACTCGTTCGCACGGCGGCGGATGTCCCGGTCTGGGTCATTTGTGGCCATGATGCCGATCCGGGCAATGTCGAACAACTGGCGAAGGCCGGGATCCGGATCATCCGCGTGCCGGCGCCCGACGGCCGGATCGAGCCTGGTGTGGCGATCACCGCTCTGGCGGCCCGAGGCATCACCAGCGTGATGGTGGAAGGCGGGGCACGGCTGGCCGACGCCTTTCTGCGAAGCGGCCTCGTGGACGATTTTTGCATTGTTACCGGCGCGGTCGAGGTCGGCGCTGGCGGCATTCCAGCCTTCCTGAACGGCAATCTTGATACGGTGCTCGCAGATCCTAGGTTCCAGCGAGTTGCCGCCGGCCATATCGGGCCGGACCGCTTCATTCATCTCAAACGAAACGGAGCCTGACATGTTCACGGGCATTGTCACCGATCTTGGCGAGATCTTGTACGTCGAAAGCATTCCGGCGGGAATCCGGACCCGGATCAGGACGATCTATGACCCGGACACAATCGATATAGGCGCTTCGATTGCCTGTGGCGGGCCGTGCCACACCGTAACGGCCAAGGGACACACCGGCGCGTTTGGCTGGTTTGAGGTGGAATCGGCTGCGGAAACATTGGCGCTCACCACCGCCAAAGACTGGAAGCCCGGCATGAAGCTCAATCTGGAACGGTCGCTGACCATGGGCGCGGAACTTGGCGGCCACCTGGTTCTCGGGCATGTTGACGGTCTGGCCGTGATCACAAAGCGGGAAGACCACCCGGGATCGGTGTACTTTCAGTTCCAGGCGCCAGCGGACCTCGCCCGTTTCATCGCCAAGAAGGGCTCGGTCGCGCTGGATGGCACGTCGCTCACCGTCAATGAGGCCGAGGGAGATCTGTTCTCCGTGTTTCTCATCCCGCATACCCTCGGTGTCACGACATGGTCCGATCGCCAGGTGGGGGATCCTGTCAACCTTGAAGTTGACATGATGGCCCGCTACGCGGCCCGACTGGCGGAGTTCTCTGGCCCGGCCTCGGCCGGAGGGCACTGAAGCGGGTGTGACGAACCGCCCAAGGCCGGCCCGGGCGGTTTGGTTTCGTCCTTTTTACCAGAAACACATGTCGTTGGCCGACCGCCCGTGCGAAGATGCTGCAGAGGGTGGACAAACGGCGTCAGGCATGGTTCCTGTCGCGACCTCGAAAAGGAATAGATGGACGCCATGAGCACCGCACCCAGACTGTTGATCATTGAAGCCCGGTTCTATGAAGACCTCGCCGATGCCTTGGCCGAGGGCGCTGTCCAGGCGATCGAGGCGGCTGGCGGTCAGTACGAACGCGTTGCCGTTCCAGGCGTTCTTGAGATCCCGGCCGCGCTCTCCATGGCCTTGACGGCAATGGATGATGGCGGCGCGATGTATGACGGCTTCGTCCTGCTTGGATGTGTGATCCGGGGTGAGACAACCCACTACGATATCGTCGCCAATGAATCGAACCGGGCGATCATGGATCTGATCATCGATGCGGATCTGGCCGTCGGCAACGGCATTTTGACCGTGGAAAACGACGCCCAAGCGTGGGCCCGGGCGAAGGTCGACGAAAAGAACAAGGGTGGTGCTGCAGCTGAAGCCGCGCTCGCCATGATCCGCCTCCGAGACCGATTTGGAGTTTGAAGAACAATGACCGGAAAGGTCGAGCATATAGAGGCTGACGGAAAACCCGTCCGCCAAGCCAACAAGCGGGGCGTCGCGCGGCTTGCCGCCGTGCAGGCCCTTTATCAAATGGACATTGGCGAGGCACCCTTGTCCAGCGTCATCAGCGAATTCACAGCCTTCCGTCTTGGCAAGGAAATCGATGGTGCTCAGTACCGTGAGGCGGACGAGCAGTGGTTCAAGTCGATCCTTCAGGGGGTTTTCGAAGACCAGAAGCTGATCGATCCGTTCATTCACAAGGCGCTTGTCCAAGACTGGCCCCTGAAGCGGATCGACAGTCTGCTGCGCGCCATCCTGCGCTCCGGCGCTTATGAATTGCTTCGCCGCAAGGATGTGCCGGCCAAGGTGATCATTTCCGAGTATATCGACGTCGCCAAGGCTTTTTTCCAGGACGATGAGCCCGGATTGGTGAACGGTGTTCTGGACCGGCTCGCGCATGACCTTCGCGACCCGGAATTCGATCAGAAAACCGCAAGCGACGAGGATTGACCCCGTGTCCGAGGACCCCGCACGGGACGGGAATGGCGGCCGGCCGGGCGAATTCGATCTTATCAAGACCTACTTCGCACCGCTGGCGGGCGACCCGGGCAGTTTGGGACTCACCGACGATGCCGCCGTGCTGACCCCTGTGCCCGGCAGCGATCTCGTTTTGACCAAGGATGTCCTGGCTGCGGACCGGCATTTCTTCGCGGACGATCCTCCGGAAGCCATTGCGGCCAAGGCGTTGCGGGTCAACCTGTCCGATCTTGCGGCCAAGGGGGCCAGCCCGCGGGGATACCTTCTCGGTCTTGCCCTTCCGCAGGACTGGACAGAGGACTGGCTGGTGCGCTTCACGCGCGGTCTCGCGGCGGATCAGGCTGCCTATGACATCACGCTTCTGGGTGGCGACACTATCTGTTCCGGCGATGGGTTGCAGATTTCGATCACCGCGATTGGTGAAGTGCCCAATGGCAAAGCTGTCCGCAGAAGCGGTGCAAAACCTGGGGATATCCTGTTTATAACAGGCACGGTCGGCGATGCGGCTGCCGGTCTTAAAGTCCTGCTGGATAAATCGTTTTCGGCAGAATCCGGGCTGTCGCTACACGATGAGCGGCATGTTATCGACAGGTACTTGCTACCACGCCCGCGCATGGCGCTGACGGGCGCCTTGCGCGCCCGCGCCACCGCTGCCCTCGATGTGTCGGACGGACTGATCGCGGATGCCGGACATATGGCGGTCGCCTCTGGCGTCGACCTTGTCATCGATCTTGCCCGCGTTCCCGTTTCGCCCGCCCTTCGCCAGCTTCGCGCGAACAGCCCGAAGGCATTTGCGGCCTGCCTGAACGGTGGAGACGATTATGAGATCCTGTCGTTTGTGCCGGCAGATCAGGCCGACGGATTTGTTGCGGAAGCCGCACGGGCCGGCTGTCCGGTGACACCCATCGGACGGGCTGAACAGGGGAGTGGAGCCGTGCGCTTTGAGAACGCGGATGAATTGTCGGGCCATCTGCAGGGTCCCGGCTTCCGGCATTTCTGACACCTGGCTGTAGCCGGACACAGCCGAACAGACGGCAGATCGCGGGGCCGCGCTTGACCCGGCTCATACTAGCCTTGCCCGCAACCGTTGCGTGGACCAATCTGCGCCTGAAAAGAACCCGGACCACAGAGCCCAGAGCCATGACTGTTCGCACCGACACCGACTTCCCGCTCAACGACAGCCTGGCCAAACGCAACGCACTGTTGCTGGCATTTGCCCAGGCGATGGGCGGTGCGCTTGCGTCCATCGTGATCGCGACAGGGCCGCTTGTGGGTTACATGATGCTGTCACAGGACAAGAGCCTTGCCACCCTGCCGGTCTCCGCAATGGTTCTAGGGACTGCTTTTGGCACCCTGCCGGCCGGCATGATCATGCGCCGTTTCGGCCGGAGAGCAGGCTTCATGGGGGCTTCGCTGCTTTCGGCGGTCTCCGGTCTCGTCGCCTCCTTTGCTGTCTTCCAGGATTCCTTTGTGCTGTTCGTTCTGGCTTGCTGGGCAGGTGGTTTTGCCGGGGCCTTCGTCCAGCAGTACCGCTTCGCGGCGGCCGATACGGCCACCGATGCCTTCAAGCCCAAGGCGATCTCCTGGGTCCTGGCAGGTGGTGTGCTGGCTGGGGTCGTCGGTCCGCAAACCGTGATTTTCACGAAGGATCTGTTTGATCCAATCATGTTCGCCGGGACCTATCTTGCCCAAGCCGGTCTTTCACTGCTGGCCTTTTTCGTGGTGTCTTTTCTGCGAATCCCAAGACCGCCCAAACAAACGGCCAAGTCCGGCGGCCGGCCCATGGGCGAGATCATGAAGCAACCGCGCTTCCTCGTGGCCGTGGCATGCGGCATATGCTCTTACGCCTTGATGAGCCTGGTGATGACGGCCACGCCTTTGGCCATGATCGGTTGCGGGTTTAGTGAAAACCAGGCTGCGCTCGGCATCCAGTGGCACGTCATCGCCATGTTCGGTCCGAGCTTTTTCACCGGAAACCTGATTGCCCGGTTCGGAAAGGAAACGATTGTTTCGGTCGGCCTCCTGCTGCTGGCCGGGTGTTCGGCCGTCGCATTGATGGGGATCGAACTGGCGCATTTCTGGACGGCGCTTGTTCTGCTGGGGCTCGGCTGGAATTTCGGCTTTATCGGCGCAACCGCGATGTTGACGGATACCTACCGCCCGGAAGAGCGCAACATGGTGCAGGCCACCAACGATTTTCTGGTCTTCGGATTTGTCGCGGCCGCGTCCTTCTCCTCCGGCGCGCTGCTGAGCTTTTTCGGGTGGGAAACGATCAACATGCTGGTTTTCCCATTTGTTGTGTTGTGTTTCGCCCTTCTCGGCTGGCTCTGGATGATCGAGAGAAAGCCGGCCGTGGTCTGAGCCGGGAGCTTTGAACAAAGCGGTGGCATCGCCTTGCCGGGTCGTCCGGTCCGGTATTCCGTAACGGCAAGTTCCTGTCCATGTGTCAAGATCCCTTGACGCCTGTCTCACCTTTGCTGCTATCGTGCGATTTAGTGTCGCAGGCCTTCAGGGCCGGGCGGCGCAATCGGGGTGATCGAAAACATCATAAGACCGATCTCCCCGCTGTTTGGGAGGAAGCATGACCGAACTTGTGATCATCATCTGCGGGCTCTTGTCGATTGCCTACGGGGCCTGGGCCATCCAGAGCGTCATGGCGGCCGACGCTGGAAATGCCCGGATGCAGGAAATCGCCGGGGCGATCCAGGAAGGCGCCCGGGCCTATCTCAACCGTCAATACACCACAATCGCCGCCGTTGGGGCGGCGGTTTTCGTTCTGGCCTGGGTCTTGTTGTCTGGGCCGGCCGCTTTCGGGTTTCTCATCGGCGCCGTCTTGTCGGGAGCGGCCGGCTATATCGGCATGATGGTGTCGGTGAGAGCCAATGTACGCACCGCCCAAGCGGCCAGTCAGAGCCTTGCGGCGGGCCTCGAGATTGCTTTCCGCTCCGGGGCTGTCACCGGAATGCTTGTGGCGGGGTTGGCGCTTCTGGGCGTTGCGGTCTACTACACGATCCTGACCAGCGGACTGGGGCACGCGCCCAGCGATCGCGTGGTCATCGATTCGCTGGTGGCCCTCGGGTTCGGCGCTTCCCTGATCTCCATCTTCGCCCGTTTGGGTGGGGGCATTTTCACCAAGGGGGCCGATGTCGGCGGCGATCTGGTCGGCAAGGTCGAAGCAGGTATTCCCGAAGACGATCCCCGCAATCCGGCCACGATTGCCGACAATGTCGGCGACAATGTCGGCGACTGTGCGGGGATGGCGGCCGATTTGTTCGAGACCTACGCGGTCACGGTCGTGGCCACCATGGTCCTTGCCTCGATCTTTTTCACAGGCGAGGTAGCGATCGAACTCATGCTGCTGCCGATGGTGATCGGGGCGGCTTGTGTCGTCACCTCGATCATTGGAACCTTCTTCGTCAAGCTGGGAACGAACAATTCCATCATGGGTGCGCTTTATCGCGGGTTTGTCGCAACGGCGCTCCTTTCGGCCGTGGCGCTGTTTCTCATCGCGTTCTTCTGGCTGGGATTTGACAGCACGTACACCACAACCGATGGAACAACGTTTACCGCCCGCCATCTGTTCTATTGCGGCCTGGTTGGTCTCATCGTGACCGGGCTGATCATCTGGGTAACCGAATACTATACGGGAACCAGTTTCCGGCCGGTGCGTTCCATCGCACAGGCCTCGGTGACCGGTCACGGCACGAATGTGATCCAGGGTCTGGCCGTATCGCTGGAGGCAACCGCACTGCCCGCCTTGATCATCATCGCGGGCATCCTCGTGACACATGCCCTGGCTGGCCTGTTCGGCATCGCCATTGCGGTCACCACGATGCTGGCTTTGGCGGGCATGGTCGTCGCGCTGGACGCCTTTGGGCCGGTGACGGACAACGCGGGCGGAATTGCCGAAATGGCCAACCTGCCGGAGGAGGTCCGCTCGACAACCGATGCGCTGGATGCGGTCGGCAACACCACCAAAGCGGTGACAAAGGGCTATGCCATCGGCTCTGCAGGACTGGGCGCGCTGGTTCTGTTCGCCGCCTATATGGAGGACCTTCGCTACTTCAGTTTAAATGCGGCGGAGGGATCGATTTTCAAGGGCATCGATGTCGACACGCTCTTCACACTCTCCAATCCCTATGTGGTGTCGGGGCTGCTGTTCGGAGGGCTGTTGCCGTATCTGTTCGGCGGCATCTCGATGACCGCGGTCGGCCGTGCGGCCGGAGCCGTTGTCGAGGAGGTCCGACGTCAGTTCAAGGAGAAGCCTGGCATCATGGCGGGCACTGAACGGCCGGATTACGGCCGGGCCGTGGACATGCTGACCAAAGCGGCGATCCGGGAAATGATTGTGCCGTCCCTCTTGCCGGTGCTGTCGCCGATCGTGGTCTTTGGGGTGGTCTGGCTGGTGGCGACACCGTCCGATGCCTTCGCCGCGCTCGGGGCCATGCTGCTCGGTGTCATCGTCACGGGCCTGTTCGTCGCGATTTCCATGACGGCTGGCGGCGGGGCTTGGGACAACGCCAAGAAGTCCTTCGAGGACGGATTCATCGACAAGGACGGTGTGACCCATCACAAGGGGTCGGATGCCCACAAGGCTTCCGTCACCGGGGACACGGTTGGCGATCCCTACAAGGATACGGCGGGTCCCGCCGTCAATCCGATGATCAAGATCACCAACATCGTGGCCCTGTTGCTGCTCGCGGTGATGGCCCACTGACCGCTGGGGTCCTGAAAAACACAAAACCCGGAGCAGGTCTCCGGGTTTTGACTTTCAGACGCACTCTCTTTCAGATGCGCTCTACCGTCATCAAAGACCCAGGCTCGGGTTCTGAACGCCGCGCATGATCTGGGTCAAGAAGCCGTAGTCGCGCCCGCCGGTCCGGGTCTCGCGGTTCAGGAAGTCAACCACCTGACCGTCTTCAAGACCGTAATTCGCAAGGTCGCGCACATAGCCATCCTCGTCGAAGTAAACGGCGACGACGCGTTGATCGACCACATCCGGCTCGAAAAACGCGGTCGTGGATGTTTTTTGTGAGATATAATAATACGCCTCGCCATCCAGACTGGAGACGGTGGACGGCGACCCTAGAACAAGTTGCACCTGTTCCTTGCTGGAGCCAACCTGAACCTGAGACAGCATGCTCTCGGTGATCACATGGCCCCGGGTGTAGGTCGTGGTGAAACAGCCGCCCAGGGGCAGCGCGAGAACCAGTGGGAGGATGATGGCGTGGGCTTTGAATTTCATGCGTGTCTTCCTTGGTGCCGATGCCTGTCGCCGGTGGCAGTCGATTCATCCTGTCTTGGCAAAGTCCCTAGCGTGGGATAGGGGCCATGGCAACACAGTATTCAAGGAGACGAGGATGCTCTTCGGCTTGTTTAAACGCCCTCCCGGCAAGGCTGCGGTGAGCGCTTACAATGAAATCGTGGCTCAAGCGCGGCAACCGGCCTTTTATGCCGATCTCGGTGTCCCCGATACGATTGACGGACGTTTCGACATTCTCCTGATCCATTCGGTCCTATTTTTCCGTCGCTTGCGGGGGGAGGGCAAGGAGGTTGCCAAATTCTCCCAGGAGGTGTTCGACTATTTTGTCGCCGACATGGAGGGGTCTTTGCGGGAGATGGGCATCAGCGACACCCGGGTGCCGAAGAAGGTCCGTGCCATGGGAGAGGCGTTTTATGGTCGTGCGGAAGCCTACAGCACGGCATTGGACGACCAGGACCGCACGAGCTTGGCCGAGGCGATCGGGCGCAATGTCTTTCCCGAAACGCCGAACCCGGTGGCACAGGACCAGCTGGCTGATTATATGATTGAAGCAGGCCGGATGCTCTCGGAAGTGCCGGCCGGAGACCTGATGGCAGCCAAAATGACCTGGCCGGATGCCAAGGCCTTCGCAACCGGTTGAGAACGAAAGCGCCACGATGAGCGACAGCCTATTTCCCTATTCCTATTGCGTCGAAGCCGAGCGCGTTGCCAGCACGACCGGTCATGTGCGGGTTGAGCCTTCCGCTGAGGCGCGGACCTTGATCGCGCGCCGCTATGAACTGGAAGAACTCCCGGAAATCCATGCCGATCTCAAGCTCACCCCCTGGCGGAAAGCAGGCATCCGGGTCACGGGCACCTTGCATGCGCGTCTGATTCAAAAGTGCGGCGTCACTTTGGAAACCTTCGAGCAGAAGCTGGCCGACGGGATCGACCGCACGTTCGAACCTCTGCCCAAGCGCCCGCGAAAAGATGGCGACCTGAACGACGACGGGGAGATAGAGTTGCAACTGGACAGCATCGATCCTCCCGATGTCATCGAGAATGGCCGGATCGACCTGGGCGCCGTGTTGTGCGAGCAACTGGCCTTGAACATCGATCCTTTCCCGCGCAAGCCGGGCGTTGCCTTCGAAACCGCGCTCCCCGCCGATGAAACAGCCGATGAGACGGTAGACGGGAGAGGGGAGGGCCGACCGTCTCCCTTCGCTGTTCTCGCCAAGTTGAAGGATGGGCCTGCCCATTGAGGTCACCTCAGGCTGGAAAACATCCCGGTCATCTTTGGAAAACGGTTGTCTCAGCGTGCGAAAAGGGTATGTTCGCGCCGGTTCACAGCGCGTCGGTGCCGGTTGGCCTGAATGAAGTACGGGCGACTGAGCCGGTGTTACCTCTCCCGGCCGAGATTTCAAAAAGATCTGTTTGATGGCGAAAACCATACCAATATCCCTCGATGCTATGGGCGGGGACCACGGTGCGGAAGTGGTCATCCCCGGTGCGGAAATTGCCTTGGTGCGGCATCCCGACATCCGGTTTCAGATCTTTGGTAATGAAAAGGTTGTCCGGCCGATTCTGGATCGCTATCCAAGGTTGAAGGCAGCCTCCAGCCTGATCCACTGCGATGTCGCCATCGCGATGGACACCAAGCCCAGTCAGGCCCTGCGGCAGGGACGCTGGCGGTCCAGCATGTGGCGGTCGATCGAGGCGGTGAAGACCGGCGAGGCTTCTGTTGCCGTGTCGGCGGGCAACACCGGTGCCTTGATGGCCATGTCGAAATTCTGTTTGCGCACCATGGCCAATATCGAGCGGCCGGCGATCGCCGCGATCTGGCCGACCTCGCGGGGCGAATCCATCGTACTCGATGTCGGGGCGACCATCGGCGCGGACGCGCAGCAACTGATAGATTTCGCGATATTGGGCGGCGCAATGGCGCGGGCTCTGTTCGGAATCGAAAAACCCACCGTCGGCCTGCTCAACATCGGGGTGGAGGAGGTCAAGGGGCTGGAGGAAGTCCGCACCGCTGGCCGCCTTTTGCGTGAAACGCCGCTTCGCTCCTTGTCCTATTCCGGCTTCGTCGAAGGCGATGACCTCGGGAAAGGCACTGTGGATGTGGTCGTTACGGAAGGGTTTGCCGGAAATATCGCCCTGAAGACCGCCGAGGGGACCGCCAAGCAAATCGGTGGATACCTGCGCTCGGCGATGAGTCGAACCCTCATGTCGAGGATCGGTTATCTGTTCGCTAAGAGCGCCTTCGATCGTTTGCGCGAGAAAATGGATCCGCGAAAGGTCAATGGCGGTGTTTTTCTGGGGCTGAACGGCATTGTCATTAAAAGCCATGGCGGAACCGACGCGGAAGGCTTTGCAGCCGCCATCGATCTTGCCTATGACATGGTCCGAAACGAACTCACGCACAAGATCGCGCAGGATCTCGTGCATTATCATCGCGGGCGCTACGCCGCGGCCGCCCCAGTTCTAGAAGGTGATTTGTGACGGTAATCCGGTCGATCGTTCGCGGCTGCGGCAGTTATTTGCCGGGCAGGTGTCTGACCAACGAGGAGTTGTCGGCGATGGTCGATACCTCCGATGAATGGATCGTCCAGCGGACGGGCATCAAGCAGCGCCACATTGCGGCGGATGGGGAGGTGACCTCCGATCTCGCGGTGGAAGCGGCGAAAGCTGCACTTCTCAACGCGGGAATGGATGCGCAGGAAATCGACACGATCATCCTTGCCACCGCGACACCCGACAACACGTTTCCCGCGACCGCGGTCACCGTTCAGTCCAGGTTGGGCATCTATCACGGTGCGGCCTTCGACGTGCATGCCGTTTGTTCGGGCTTCGTTTATGCGATGGCCACGGCCGACGCCTATATAAGGTCCGGCTTGTCCAGGAAGTGTCTCGTCATCGGGGCCGAGACTTTTTCCCGAATCCTCGACTGGAATGACCGTACGACATGCGTTTTGTTCGGTGATGGTGCCGGCGCGCTGGTGCTGGAGGCCGGGGAAGGTGAAGGAACGGTTGCCGATACCGGCATATTGACGACGCATTTGCGGTCCGACGGGCGTCACAAGGACAAGCTTTTTGTGGATGGTGGCCCTTCGTCGACGCAAACGGTCGGCCATTTGCGGATGGAGGGGCGCGAAGTATTCAAACACGCGGTTGGCATGATCACCGATGTGATCGAAGACGCATTCACCGCGACCGGGACAACGGCCGAAGATCTCGATTGGTTCATCCCTCATCAGGCGAACAAGCGTATTATTGATGCAAGCGCCAAAAAGCTGTCGATAGATCCGGCGAAAGTGGTCACCACTGTTCAATGGCATGGAAATACATCGGCGGCCTCAATACCGCTTGCGGTGGATACTGCGGTGCGCGACGGACGGGTGAAGCCAGGTGATCTCGTCATGCTGGAGGCCATGGGGGGCGGATTTACCTGGGGATCGGTTCTGCTGCGCTGGTAGGCGGGCTTGCCGCAACTCAGCGCAATTTTCACGAATCGCTCAGATGGAGTTGACCGGTCCGCCGGGAGGCAATACCGTAAGGTCTCTCGAGGAGTTCTCTAGCAAAATCAGCCAGATCGAAGGCGTATTGGCCGAGGAGGGGATATGGGCGGCAGGACAATCACTCGCGCGGATTTGTGCGAGGCTGTATATCAAAAGGTCGGCCTTTCACGAACCGAGTCGTCCGAGTTAGTGGAGCGGGTTTTGTCGGAGATTTCAGACTGTCTGGTCACCGGTGAATCCGTGAAGCTGTCATCGTTCGGTTCCTTCGTCGTGCGCTCGAAAGGTGAGCGGATTGGCCGTAACCCCAAAACTGGAGAAGAGGTTCCCATCTCTCCGCGGCGTGTGATGGTATTCAAGCCAAGCAATGTCCTGAAACAGCGCATTAACGACGCGCTTGCGGGCACTCCTTCTTCCTGATTTTTTATTTATAACGGCCTTGGCCCATGACGACGACGGATAAAAGTCCGGACGCCTTTCGCACCATCAGTGAAGTTGCCGAAGACCTCGATCTTCCCCAACATGTCCTGCGTTTCTGGGAAACCCGCTTTTCCCAAATCAAGCCCCTCAAGCGCGGCGGTGGCCGCCGTTACTACCGCCCCGATGACGTCGAATTGCTGCGCGGTATTCGTCACTTGCTCTATGGCGAAGGTTACACGATCAAGGGTGCCCAGCGGATCCTGAAGGAGC
Organism: Roseibium aquae; assembly: GCF_008711285.1. Classification (GTDB taxonomy): domain Bacteria; phylum Pseudomonadota; class Alphaproteobacteria; order Rhizobiales; family Stappiaceae; genus Roseibium; species Roseibium aquae. The sequence goes on along the minus strand of NZ_VXDC01000010.1, from coordinate 5,305 downwards.
AAGGCGTCCGGTTCGTCATGCAGGTCTGGAAGGAAGACGGGCTTCCGGTTCCGGTGATTGCGCGCGAGGCCGAACCGGTGTCCGACGCAGACCCAACTGCCGACGCGGAAAACGACATGGAACCGCTTCCGCGTGGCGTCCTGCCGGACCGGGAACCGGACAACGCCGCTCCGCAAAAATACAGCGGGTTCCGGTTCATCGACCGGCTCCGTGGTGAAAAGGAGCCCGAAGCCGATTTCAAGGGGCCCCAGAAGCTCAGCAAGGACGAGGTCCGCCGGCTTCAATCGACGCTGTTCGAACTTCTGGAGTGCAAACGCATTCTCGATCAGGTCCGTTGATCCGCAACGGTGCCGAGACAGATAGCTTGGCAATTCTCTAATAGACTGAAATCATTATGATGCCGGGTTGGGCCGGGCCCAGCCTTTGCCCGCTGACCGATAGCACTGCCAACCTGTAGGCTGGAGTGCGCCGGGCTTGTCAGCGACCGGCGCACGCCGCTCGCCAGTCAGTCCAGGCCCATGCAAGACGCATAGAAGCTCGTGGTGGCGGGCCAGTCCGAAAACAGTCCAGTGACGCCAACCTCGCGGGCGAGGACATCGACCACCTCAAACACTTTTCCGTCACTGTCGATCAAGTCGGCAACGCTCTGGAAGAACCAGCCACCCCCATTGTCCAGCGGGCCGGACCGTTCGAGCGTCCAAGTGATCAGCGTCAAGCCTGCGTCCCTTGCCGCCTTGGCATAGTTGGAAGGCGCGATCCGTCCGTCTTCATTCGTCAGGAGAACCCAGAGCGGGGGCGCCAGGTAATTGACGCCCATCGCCTTCAGTTCCTGCATGGTCGGGGACAGCGTGTCCGGGTTTTGCGGATCGAATCCGTCCCGCGAGAAGCGGCCGTCGAGGTAAACCGCCTGCTTGCCGAATTCGGGTTCGTTTTCGATCCAGTAGAGGACATCGTTCAAGTTGAACGATTGCGGAAAGACATCTTCCGGCGGGATGCCGGCGGCTTTGTATTCGTCGATCAGCTTTTGCGCGTAGTCTTGCTGTGAAAACCCATTGAAGGGCATCTCGACCACCGGGGATTTGAGTTCGGGCGTAAACTTCGTGCCAAGCGACTTGAACAGGGCGATCGATTCCGCATGGGTCATCAACGTTCCCGATCCGGCATAGAGATCGGTCCGCCATCCGGCCGTGCCGTCCATGTATTGGTCCACGGTTGAGGCACGCCGGTTCGCGGCATCCATTTTCCCGTCAAGCGTACGGAATTCGCTCAAGGTCAGATCGGTGGTCCTGCACTCCGCACTGGCATTGGTGTCCCCGATCGCCGGTGAGAATCCGCGCGTGCATTGGCTGGCAAGGCCGGTGGCCAGAATGTTGGTGGTGGTGTGGAGATCGTTCTGGGCGTGCCGGCAGACCAGTTCCTTGTCCTTTGTGAAGGTCACATCGCATTCAAGGATCCCAGCGCCCATCAAGGCTGCCGCGCGGTAGCTTTCCTCGGTGTGTTCTGGAAACTGCAATGGCGCGCCGCGATGCCCGATGGAAAAGCTGGTCCGCTTGACGTTCTGTCCCAGACACGCAGCCAGTTTTTCCTTCAACGGGCTATCGTCCATCTGGCTCACAAGCCATGCCGGGCGCGGACCCAATTCGAAGCTGTCCGCATGCCCGGCGTTTGCAAGGCCGATCAGCAGACCGGGAAGTGCCAGAACAGGAAGCACCATAACGGCTTTTGGGAAACGGGGCATGACATCTTGTCCTTCGGGGAGCTGCGATGCGTTCGGCATGCAGTTGCGGCAATTGCATATTTTGACAATTACGCAGGTTGCCAGTGGATCTTCAAGGCCTCAGGTCCGCGCACCGACAGTCCCCGCTTGTAGACGACCTCGGGTTCGGTGAGCTCGATTGTCTTGAAGCGTTTGAGAAGCGTCGAGAAGATGATGTCCATGTCGAGCCGGGCCAGATGATTGCCGAGGCAGAAATGGGCGCCGCGCCCGAACGCAATGTGCCAGTTCGGCGTACGTCCCGCATCGAACCGGTCCGCGTCGGGAAACTGCGCGGGGTCCCGGTTAGCCGAGCCGTAGAGCACGCCGAATTTCGTGCCGCGCGGGAAAACCTGGCCCGCGATGTCCACCTCTTCCGTGGCGTAGCGGTGAAAGAAGGGCAGCGGGGATTCGTAGCGGAACATCTCCTGGACCGCGGTTTTCATCAACCCGCCATCGGTTCTCAGCCGGCGCATTTCCTCCGGAAAGGTCAAAAGGGCGTGCAGGCCGCTGCCCAGCACATCGATGGTCGAGCCGTGACCCGCCATGAGGATGAGCATGGCCGTCGAGATGAACTCGTCGTCACTCATATGGCCGGCGCGCTGGGATGCGATCATCTGGGACAACAGGTCTTCCCTGGGGGCCCGCTCCCGTTCGCGTTTCAGCTCGTCCAGGTAGAGATAGAACTCGGTCGTGTTGCGCTCGGCCAGCGCCTTGCGCTCGTTGGACCGGTCGATGTCGAAATATTGGACGATGTTTTCCGACCAGACGCGCAAGCGCGGGCAATCCTCATCGGGCACACCCAGGATCCGTCCGATGATATGGCCGGGAACATGGGCCGCCAGATCTTCGACGAAGTCGATCTCGGTCCGGTCGCACAAAGCGCCAATCAGCCCGTCGACATAGGCCTGGATCTCGTCCCGTAACCGGCCGACCATGACCGGTGTGAACAGCTTGAAAACCTGTTTCCGCAACCGGTCGTGCACCTCGCCGTCGCTGTCGAGCAGGGAGAATTGTACGAAGCGCGCGTGATGGGGCATATCGTGCCAGTTGCCGGCCCGCTTCTGGGCCGCCACCTCCTCCGGAGCCGCGATATGCTCCATCGATCGCACCATGCGGTTGTCCGTGACGATCCGCGTTACATCGTCGAACCGGGCCGCGAGCCAGACATCGAAATCCTCGAAATAGGTCAGGCCCGGTGTGTCCCGAAGGGCCGCGTAAAACGGATAGGGGTTCTGGGCGAACGCCTCGGATAACGGGGCAAATGGGAGGTCGCGCTGGGCTTTGGGCATGACGCAGGTCCGTTGTTGCAATTGTCAGCGCTGTAGCGCAAACACCCGCCCGAGACCAGCCGTTCCGGCTTCGGGCTGCGGATGCAAGCGCGAAATCAGCTTTTGCAGGATTGGGATGAACTGCGGGGATAACGCGGAAATGTCAGAACTGACAGTCGGTCGAACCGCCGCGCCGGTCCAAGATCACGCCCTGGCAGCCGGTATCTTGTCGCCGCAGGAGTGTGATCACCGAGACCGGAGAACGGGCATGCACATCCCCCATGCATTGAGGCCTGAATACCGCGCGTTTCTGAACAGGACCGGGTTCGACAACGACAACCCGCAGGCGCTGTTGATGGAACTCGCCTCGATCAGCCTTGAGCTCTACATCCGTGAGGTCGCCTGGCTGTCCGATTTTCTCGGCCGGATCGAGGCGGTCGCGGATCGGCCGCGGACCGCCGCCCGCCGGTAAGGGATCCGGCAGCACCTTGGTGCTGGTCCGCGTGCAGACACCCTATCCATGCCCGAAAAGGCGCCGAAAAAAGACGCAGGCTCCCTTCGCCGGTCCATCCATCGCGAGCGGGGCAGGTGTCTTGCCGGACTTTGAGCGCTTTCTGTTGCCGGCCTCCCGGGCCGAAATTGTCCGGGTTGAAAACACCGGGGGGATATGCGCCGATGGGCCGGTGCCTGCGTTTGGATCGCTCAGATGACACGTGAACAAAATAGCCGGCCGGGGGAGCCGCCATCCGGTTTGGCCGGAAAGCGGCCGTCCCGTGGAGGTTCACCGGTCCGGCCGGCCTGGATCAGCAGGCTGCGAGTGCCGCCGGCTAGCCTTGTGTTGCGCGTCTATTGGGCTGGCATGTGTTTCTTCATCGCCATTCTGGTGGTCGGCTTCGGTGTCGACCATCCGCCTGAAGGACAACCGGCTCGCTTTCCTGCCAGCAGTGGACCAGACCGGGAGCCAGCATGCCCTGGGTCAGACCGCACGGATCTGGACGCTGTTCTTCAGCCTGGTGAAGGCGTTTGGCCTGAAGCCGGCCGGGACGCTGGTTTACCCCTGTTCGCGCCCGCTCCATGCGACCTTGCGGCCTGGGACGCGGTTCTCGCCCGGCGAATGGACCTTCAACCCGAACTTTTCGGACTGGATCATGGGGTGGCCGATCGGATGGAGCGATACACGGCAGCCGGTAACGGAGTGGTCCCTCTGGCGGCGGCGTATGCGTTCCGAACTCTCAAGGCTGCTTTTGAAGAATGAGGAGAGGATGGTTCTGTAACGCGCAGGAACGAGTGGCCTTAAGGGCTTAAGCGGGATTATCCGGGAATGGATGGTATTTGGCGGTTTTGTGCGGATTTGAGGGGTGTTTAACGCGCCGTTGAAATACTCCTGGCGCAGGTTCGGATGGCACGGCGTGCCTGATTGTCGCCTGGCCGGATGAAAAAGCGCTTTCAAGACAGCCCTTATGCGGCTTAAAGCCGGGAACAGGGCAGGGGAGTTGGTCCCCGGTTCCCTGGGCCGTGTTTCTTGCGGCTTTTCAATGTAGACCGAATGGAAGCTGGGGTTCCACCCGTTCCGTGGTGGGAACCGAGGGACCGTGTTCCATACCCCAATTTATACGAATCCGGGTACGGGTCTATCGGCGGCTTTCGGCCCGAGCCCAACATCCCAGGATGAGTGCTCTGCTTAGGTCTGATTGCCCGCCGCCATGGCTTCCATGATTGTCTTGATGGCCGTCCTCTGATCATCCGTAAGTTTTTCGAAACAGCGCGCAAATTCGAGCGCCTCTGGGTTCTCGGGCACGTCATCAATGACTGAAGAAACTGGAACGGCCAGAACCTTACAAAGCTTGGAGAGGGTATCTACACCCGGGTCATTTTCGCGAGCCAAAAGCACTTTTAAATAACCCTCACTTCGCCCCATGCGCAGGCTGACTTCACGCAAAGAAAACCCCTTCCGCTTGACAATGGCGCGTACTTTGCCCCGCCAATCGTTCATGATTGTGCCTGCTGATTAACCAAACTTAATCACCTTGCGCCTCTCATACTTCGATGATCCGTTCTTTCTTTGACCCGGCACACTCGACACTGTCCGCCCTCCAAAACATATCAGACGCTATAACAATCTGGAGGAGCTTGAGGGTCTCAGGTCAAGCAGGTTGTTGATTTTCACTGAGAACTGACCCGGTATTTCCACCGAGAATTGACCCGCCTTTTGTGTATGGAACGGCGGTTACGCCGTGGTCAAGATTTTGGCTTCCTCCCTTCGTTGTCGGCCTGATTTGCG